>CAWKDO010000012.1:0-686451 GCA_963848425.1 uncultured delta proteobacterium | reverse complement strand
TTAGCGATAAAATAAATTTTAGGTAAAAATTAGGTTTAAGTTTCGGGTTCTTCTTCGTCGCCCTTAGCTGCAAGCTTCGCCTTAATCGCTTTTGTATCAGTAATCGTTAATTTGTATTTGCGAGCTTGCGTCGAAACAATTTCGTTCTCAAAGAGCTTCTTTATTGACTTGAAAACTTTTTTTGATGGCTCACCAGTTTTGTCAGTCAATTCTTGAAGTGTTAATTCTTTGCCTTCAGCCTGGAGTGTTGCTACAACTTTTTCATCGACTTTGTTTAGTTTGCCCATAGATACCACTGCACTAGTTTGTTATTTCTCTATGGCAGGGTTGGCTTTTGTATTTTGCGGTACCCTAAGGTGATGTATGCATGTATGTTTCGGGTGGTTGTCGTTCATGCGTGCGGAAGTGATGGGCATCTGCTCCTTCGAGTGTGTTTGAGATGAAGCCGCATTCCATGCATTTGTATCTGCCATCAGGTGTGGCTTTGGCGTGTGTGCGACTGCGCAATCCAACGCCTTTACCCCTCTGAGTTAGCTGTTGGGGGTCATGTTTGCTTTTGGTCGCTGCAGTTGCGGTTCTTACATCCTTGTCGGACAAAAAATCACCACTAAAGCCAGTCAGAAGCGTCTATCTAAACGTATGTGACTGACAGAGAGCAGCAATCAAGAACCCTTAGCTGTGTGGCTTGGAATAATGTTTAAAAGCAGTTGACGCGGGGTGTCTTCGGGTTTAGCATTTGGCTTTTTTCAGGCGCAACTTTTAGTCCATGATACTCATACATTATGCGTAGAGCGTCACGGATTGCTTCGTTGCGGCTATTATAAACGCCCGTCGATGAGGGTATTTAGTAGGTCTAGGTACCGTTTGGTTAATCGAATGGTTATGCGTTCTCGTTTATTTCCGTCAGACACTTTTTTCACCGTTAAATGGGCTGCTATTTGTTAATTCTGTCGTGGCAGCCAATTTATAAGAGCTTGTCAGACAAACAGACACCATAATTCAGCCAATGATCCATAAAGCACACCCATCTAAGGCATTTTGGATTAAAGCTATCGGCGACTAAACGCTCAGCTTACCCATTAACACACGGAACCCGCTTTCCCTCGCCAACACTTCGCATCCTCCAAAAGCTTCACAGAAGGCTTCTGGCAGGGATTTTGCGCCGATTTTGCTGCGGATAACCATCTGGAAACTACCACCTGCATTCATCACTTTGGGTGCACCCTCAATAATTGCCTTCACTACATCCATACCGGCACTCACCGGCGGATTGGAGAGTACACAATCAAAATACATTGCTTCAACTGGCTCATAGAGATGGCCGTAGAGTACTTGGACGTTGGGGATTCTGTTGGCTACTATGTTCTGTTTGGCTAAGCGTACTGCACGCATGTTAACGTCAGTCATGACTACCTGGAGTTTGGGGTTTAAGGCCGCCGCTGTGATGCCGACTGCGCCGTATCCGCAGCCAATGTCGAGTACTGCGCCGGTTTGGGGCAGAACCATGGCTTCAATCAATACGCGGGTGCCTAAATCAACTCGTTTCTTAGAGAAAACATAGAAGAAGTTAAAAATTCGAATTTGCGGCCGCGTAGCGTTGTTTTTACTATGCCGAAGCGGTCGTCGCATTTAGGCTGAGCTGAAAAATAGTGCTCAACATGCTTATTGCTTTTCTTGCTCATCGGCGCCGCCGCCACCGGTCTTCCAAACCCTTGGATAAATATTACGGGGCATCAATACACGCGCTAACGTTGCGACTACGCCATGGCGTAGGTCAAGGATTTCTTGTGTTGAGACCTGTGCGCGTCCTAAAGCGATTGCTTCGCCTTTTAGGGTGAATATGGCTACTATGTTGCTCTTTGCGATACCGCTGTCTACTTGACAGACGCCTGGAGCGGTTAGATTTGCGCCGTGACAGAGTGCATCAACCGCTGAGTCGCGGACGATGATTTTGGGCAGTTGCGCAAGTGCTGTTTCCATGGGTTCGATGAATTTGCAGAGGTATGATTGGTCTTTTGTGCGTTCATATTCACCAAACCAGTAGGCAACGTCGTGTAGGTTGACGCTTTTGGCGCTGGTTTCTGTAAATGGTCCTGCACGGGTACGTCGCAGTTCTTGCATGTGTGCACCGACTCCCAGGATTTCGCCTATGTCGAAGCATAATTTGCGGATGTATGTGCCGCCTTCGCAGCCTACTTTGAAGAGTACGTTTCGTCCGTCCTTCTCTATGTAATCGATGTAGTAGATTCGTCTTGTACGTAATTGGCGTTTGACTGAGGATCGCAGGGGTGGACGCTGAAAGATTTCATCCTCAAAAATCGTGAGCACTCGTTTTATTGTGGGTTCGTCTACTTCATCATGTAATTTTAGGACGCAGACGTATTCTTTGCCGCTGTAGAGTAGTGCTTGAACCATTTTGGTGGATTCTTCCAGTGTAACTGGTAAGACACCTGTGACTTTGGGGTCAAGGGTACCTCCGTGTCCGATGGTTTCGAGTTTCAAGATTTTTTTGGTCCAAGCTGCCACTTCATGGCTCGTGGGACCCGCTGGCTTATCCAAATTAATGGTACCATATTTGATGAACTGCTTAGCTGTACGTTCAGAGGGTTTACAGCCATATTTGGGGTCTGTTTGATCCTCTGCTTTTGTTAGCAATTCGCGTTTGGTTTCCCACGGCGGAAGTGTTCTTGGCATTCTCTACGGTTTTCTCCTGATAAAGTTAAGAAAAAGAATAACGTGGTATTAAAGTTTAAAAGGGTTTAGAAGAACTGCGTCATTTCTTCTGTTAAGTCTGCGGCTTCAATAGCCTGCGCAACTTCATCGTCGGATGCGCCTCGTTTGACATCGATTTTGTCAACTGGGGCATGACGTGGTTTATGTTGACGCGTCTGCGTTTGACGCCTGTGACTTTTTTTGGTCCTGTGACTAGTACGAAGCTTTTATCCATTACGTCAATGATGACGCATTTAGTGCAACATTCGCGGCCAGCTTGTTTGACGCATATTCTGCCGACTTCAATGGCGGGCATGTTTTGTAATCTCCTGAAAAGAGGATACTACAAATGGTAAATATAAGCATAACATAATTTTTTACCCAAAATATGCAACTTCTGAGGCATTGTTTTCTATGCTTGCAGTCGTCTGCATCGCCTCTGCTTTGGCAGAGAAAATCGCCAATAGACCTACCTTCTTAAAAGCATAGACCCGTCGCTCTACAGGGTGCATTGAGATTCTAATAGGACCCAAATATGTTGGACAATACGACCGTATTCAACATAAAGCGACTAACTAAACCCTTTTCTTGTCCTAGAAACCGTGAGGGTTACCAAACGTTTTAAAACACAGCAACCCAACATAGTGTCTTAGTCACAGTGGTACCATTTGAGTCTAAACTACCATTACATGCAGTTGCCCCGCGAAGTCATCGTCGGAAAAGGCACCTTAGACCGCATTCCAGAAGTAGTAAATCGCTTAGGCCTCAAAGGAAAAGCCTTGGTACTCTCAGACGCACAATGCTACAAGATAGCAGGAGAAAAGGTCTCTGCTGAGCTTGAAAAAGCAGGTTTAACACCCGATTTTCTGCTTAGTTAAATCGATGACTGTCGACGACCTAATTTTGGTAGAAAAGCAACTCAAGGAACAGAAACCACGGGTTGTCTTTGGCGTTGGCGGCGGAACAATAATCGATGCAGCTAAACTAAGTTCAGCCAGCCAAAACCTCCCATTCATAAGCATCCCAACAACCGTCAGCCACGACGGCATAGCCAGCCCCCTGGCATCAATAAAAGGTTCAGAAAAACCTTACTCAGTCCTCGCACAGGCACCCATGGCAATTATCGCTGACATAGAAATCATCTCCCAGGCCCCATGGCGCTTTGTCATAAGCGGTTGCGGAGACGTAATCTCCAAATTCACTGCAGTAAAAGACTGGAAACTGGCATATCTAGAAAAAGGCGAATACTACGGGGGATACGCTGCAAGTTTAGCGTTGATGAGTGCCAAATTGGTTACTGCAAACGCTGATTTGGTCGCCCAAAAAGATAATGAGGGTTTACGGGTGTTGCTTGAAGCGTTGATTAGCTGTGGAGTCTCGATGAGTATCGCAGGCAGTAGTCGTCCCTGCAGTGGCTCAGAGCATCTCTTTAGTCACGCTTTGGATTTAATTAATTCTAAGCATGCGATGCATGGTGAACAGTGTGGTGTAGGCGCGATTTTAACGTCTTTCTTGCATGGGTCAAATTGGCAGCAAATCAAGAGTACACTCAAACAGATAGGCGCACCTACAACCGCCGCTGAACTCGGCGTTAAAGACATGGATGTCGTGAAAGCCTTGCAAATGTCAACGCAAATCAGACCTGAGCGCTACACAATCCTGCATAAGCTAAACCTTAACATCGATGCATGCGAAACCGTAGCGAGAGCAACAGGCATCATCAACTAAACCTTGATTGGTTGAAGAAGAGCAAACGCGTTGCCTTCTGGGTCTTCTGCCGCTGCAATCCAGCCGACTTCAGGAACCTCTTGTGTAGGTTGAGTGATTTTTCCGCCTGATTTTACGATTTTATCTAAGAAGTCATTGATGTTCTCAACCGAGATGTAGTTGATTGGTTTGCTTTCAGGCGCTTGCCGCTTATACATGCCTCCATTCACGCCAGGACGCAACAGCATCCCTTTAGAATCAACGGGCACAGTCTGGATTATCCAATACTCTATAGGCCCGACAGCTTGAACTATGGTCCAACCAAAGACTTTTTCGTAGAAAGCCTTCAGTTTCTCTACATCATTTGCTGGAATTTCAAAATGCATTATTGTATGGTCCATCTTTTGGTCTTCACCTCCAGATACTCCTTGAGCGTTGACTAAGAGAAGCGCACTTGATACTATGAGTGGTTGGCGGATTTAACTTTTTTTAACAACAAATCCTCTTGACAGTATAGCGTTGAAAATTAAAGAAATAAAAAGAAAAGTTAGGAGCGCACTTATGGCGCTGCAGTCTTTGCTTCTTCAGCTGGTTTTGCTTCTTCTGCTGCTGGAGCGGCTGCTTCAGGTTTTGGCTCAGCTTTGAAGGTTTCAACAAACTTTGTCTCAGCTAAGTCGGGTAGGAACTTTTGTATGTCCATGGCGATGCCGCGTTTTGCAATTTGGATACCTTCAACGTAGAAGGTGTCTTCTGGCATGTCGATGGTTAAGTTCTTTTCTTTAACTGCGATTTTGAACTTGTCTTCTTCGACCACTGGGATTCTGCGGTGGATTAATGCGCCGATTTTTTGTTCTTGTGCGTCGAGTTTTTTGGTGACGGTTAGCTCGTAGATGAGGGTTCTGCCTGCTAATGCAGGGTTGAAGTCGAGTAGGACTCTGCCTGCGCCGATGGATCGGATTGTTGCCATTTTGCCTTGGAATTCGATGCGGGCTCCAACAACTGGGTTGATTTCTTTTGCGTAGAGTTGTTTGATTGGGACACGGCGGATTTTTTCTGGGTCACGTGGACCGAAGGCTTTGTCTGAGGAAATCTCGACGGTTTCGGCTTTGCCTACTTCTGTGTTTAATATTGCATCGTCTAGGGCTTTTAGTACCCAGCCTTCGCCGACAACGACGAGTTTAGGCTCATTAATTTCTCCTTCTTTGTGAAGGTGCTCTTTTTTGGCTACTTCGTCTTTTGTAGTGTCGAAAACTTCGTTTGTTTCTTTAATTTTCGCTACGTAATCGATTAGGATGAAGTCTCCTTTTTGTAGGGTCATCTTTGAATCTTCCTTTGTCTGTTCGGGAAAGTGTAGAGTTTCAAAGGAGCATAAAAACTTTGTCCAGTGAGTGTTTTGGTTTGCGTTTGTTTGTTTATTAAAAGGAGCTATCGATCCGGTTGTTTGTATGGTTTGGTTAACTATGTTTGGGCTTGGTCATGGTTAGGTATCAAATCCTTACCAAAAATTGTTAAAATCGTAAATTATCAAGCAGAAAACCCATAGTGCAACTCACCGTCAACTACACGTTATTTGTTAACTGCTTGAGCTAGGCTATCTCTGTGAATTACATTTAATTCGTTGCCGTTAACTTTCTATACTAAACCTGCCGTTTACGTAAGCTAACGCTCGAGAAGTACTTATTTACCTCAAAAATTCAATCGTTGCTCGAAAAAGCTTAGGGATAGAAGTTGCAAGCATTCGACGATAAGATTTCAAACCTACAGTGGTTTGAGGAAAAACCGGATTTGTTAAATTCTGCAGGGCAATTCATTTTATGCTTTGTGGGCTCAGTTAACAGCCACCCCAATCTTACCTTCAATAATTTACTCTTGAAGACTTACACCGCCACCTGCAGTCATCTTTTGAACTTCGAGCAAGGCCAATGCCAAGACACCCTTTGCTAAATACACATTGTGCAACTTTGAAGCGGTTTCTGGGCGCAATGGTACACCTGAGATGTGCTCACATTTAGACTGTGCTTCCCCTAACGCGATCCAAACAGAGTAGGGGATTTTGCTAAGGTCAAGCTGGAAGGTGATCCACGGATGTGTTTTTAAATAAGTCCGTTCTCTTGTCATCTATGTTGTCCTTTCTTGTATCTTATAAAAATTTTGAAGAATCAGCATCTTATGATATGGAAAGAAAAATTTTGTCATAAATGATGTCAATTGTACATATCCATTTGCGGTATGTCAATGACACGGACGATGGTCTAGGGGATAAAAAGGGCCAGCATAGTGATGCGACCAGTTATGAAAAAATCAAGGCGTCAGATCTACAAAATCCAAATTTTCGTGATTAACGGCACAAAAGAAAAGCCAGACTCCCGATTGCTCTGCGGAAACTGGCTCGCTCCTGACTTAAGATTTCACTGCATGCCCCTCCCATATGAGAACAGATTTCTGGCAAATTCTTTAATTCAAAACGTGCCAATCGAAATGTATCTTTTCTGGCATTTTCCCTTATGGCAATAGACTGGTGCCGGGGGTTTGCACCGAATCCGAAGATGTGAGATAAGGTGCAAGTGTCTGTCATTTGGAATGGATCGGAAGGAGAATACTATGGCAACAAACAACAATGTAAAACTGGCGATCGGTCTTGCTTTGCTGGTCGCCGGCGGGCTGCTGATCTGGTGGGGGTATGACGAGAGTCAGGCCTTTGCCAACCGCCTGGCCCGCACCCTCTCAGGCGCTCATTCGGACCGGGTGATGTGGAAGTATATCGGCGGCGCGGTCTGTGCGGTAGCGGGACTGGTTCTCGTCGTCCGGAAATAACGTCGGCTCAGAAGGCCGGCTCGCCGATAACGAGATTCTTGCTCTGCAGCCAGGCATCGATCGCCTCGGCGACCCGCCGCCCTTCGCGCATGGCGAGGATGACGGTCTTCGGCTCGTGGACCACGTCGCCGGCGGCAAAGACCCCTGCGCGGGTGGTCATGCCGTAGTAGGGTTCGCTCTCGGTGATGACGTAGCCCCTGTTCGTTGGTCTTGATGCCGGTGGTGGTCGAGACGATGCGGGCAAACGGCTTCTGGCCGACGGCGATGATCACCTTGTCGCAGGGGAGCATCTGCTCGCTCCCGGCGACGGGCACGATGTGCTCTCGCGCGCCGCGTGACCTGGCGATGCGAACTGCTGCAGGGTGACGCCGGTCACCCGCCGGTCGCCGTGAATCTTGACGACGCTGGTTTCGAAGCGGAATTTCACCCCTTCGTGCAAGCGCCTCGGCGTACTCCTTGTCGCTGGCGCGGCGCTCCTTCTCCGGGACGATATCGACCGCCATCGACGCTCGCCGCACCGAGGCGCAGGGCGGTGCGCGCGGCATCGACCGCGACGTTGCCGGCGCCGACGACCACGACCCGATCCCCGGCAGCACCGGATAGGGGCGGTCCGGCAGGCTGCCGTCGCGAATCAGGCTGACGGTTTCGAGAAAGTAGATCGCCTGCATGGCCCGGACAGATCCTCCCCCTCGACCCCGAGCTTCTTCGCCAACCCGGTGCCGGTGCCGATGAAGATCGCCTGATAGCCCATGGCAAAGAGCTGGTCGAGGGTCAGATCCTCGCCGATGACCACCCCGGTCTCGATGCGCACGCCGAGGTTGCGGACGATCTCGATCTGCTTGTCGACCACTTCGTTCGGCAGACGGTATTCGGGGATGCCGTAGCGCAGGACGCCGCCGGCCTTCTGCTGCGCCTCGAAGATGGTGACGCGGTAGTTCATGCTTGGCCAGGATCGCCGCCACCGACAGCCCGGCCGGGCCGGAACCGATCACCGCCACCTTGCCGCGCAGGCGGTTGAGGGTGAGTTCCATCTCCTTCTCGGCGAGAAAGCGTTCCAGCTTGCTGATCCTGATCCCCGCCCCCTTGCGGCTGAGGACGCAGGATCCCTCGCACTGATCGTTGTGCGGGCAGACGCGGGCGCAGATGATGGCCAGATTGCTGTTCTCGTTGATGATGTCGATGGCGCGCGGATAATCCTTCTGCTCGATGGCGGCGATGATCTCGGGGATGCGGTTGTCGATCGGGCATCCCTTGACGCAGAGAGGATTCTTGCATTTGAGGCAGCGCCGCGCCTCGGCCAGCGCCTCTTCTTCGGTAAAGCCTTTTTCCAGTTCGTCGAAATTCAACATGCGGTATTCTTACCCCATTCGGAATGAATAGCTGCGGCAGGCGCAAAAGTTGCGGTGCGAGCACCAGTATAAAGGATTAACCGCTCTGCCGGAAAGCCTTTCTGCTTGATTTTTTTTCGATAGAGAATCGGATTGGCCATGGAAGAACTGGAAGAGAGTATTCCCGACGAAATGATCCTGCCGATCGACGGCGTCCTCGATCTGCATGCCTTCCAGCCGCGCGACCTCAAGAATCTGCTCCCCGACTACCTGGCCGAATGCCGCAAGCGGGGGATTCTGCAGGTGCGCATCATCCACGGCAAGGGGACAGGAACCCTGCTGCGCAGCGTCCACGTCCTCCTCCCCCGCCTCCCCGAGGTCGCCGGCTTTCGGCAGGCCGGCGAGGACGCCGGCGGCTGGGGCGCCACTCTGGTCTGGCTGCACCCGCTCGATCCCGCAGAAAGGTCCTGAACCGATGAATCTCGAGATTCTGCGCCGGCATTGCCTATCGCTGCCGCAGGCGGCCGAGGACGCCCCCTTCGGCCCCGAATATCCGGCCTTCCGCCTGCACGGCAGGATCTTCGCCCTCCTCTTCCTCGACCGCGACCCGCCCTGACTCAATCTCAAATGCGATCCGGAACATACTGAAGCCCTGCGCACCTACTACCGCGCCGTGCGCCCCGGCTATCATATGAACAAACGGCACTGGAACACCGTTGTCCTCGACGACTCCATCCCTGAGGCTGAGCTGCTGTCGATGATCGATGATTCCTACCGACTGGTGACGGCGGAGCTGCCGCGGAAAAAACGGGAGTCCGGCTGATCTTCGGGCGGGGGAAAGCGGAAATTGTCGCGTCAGTCGATCCGCACGAAATCATAGCGATCGCGCATTTCTTTGGTGAGCAAGCCCACGCCAAGGCGGTCGCCGAGGGTTTCCATTGCCAGCACCGCATCGGGGTGATCGAAATCGACCTCGGCTGTCTCGCCGCGCTGCGCCAGTTCTTCCTTGATAAAGGTGTCGAGAGCCTGCTCCGCCTCCGGCGAGAGGATCTCCCCCTTGTGCCCCCGCCGCTCCAGGCGCACATAGAAGTGCTGACCGGCGATGCCGGCGATACAGGGGCGAATCGCTTCGCGGGCGACCTCGAGGAAATCATCCACCTGGAAGACCGTGACCCGCTCCAGGGGAATCACCCGGCCGAGATCCTGAAAAGCGATGACGGACGCCTCGCGCCGGCTGCGCAGCGCCTCCAGAAATTCTTGCGTATCCTCGACCCGGCCGGCGATCACGCCGAGAAATTCGGTGCGCCGAAAATCGCCGAGGGGGGCGAGTTCGTGCAGTAGATGCCGATAACGTCCTTCACTGCCAATGGTGACAATGACGTTGAACTCCCACATGCTGCCTCCCTCGGTCCTCCCGATTCTATCTCCGGAAGATCGATTGGCAAGTTGCCAGTATTAATGGAATGGGGGAGCAGGTATGGCCTTTTCTGCGACACTGGGCAAAAATCTCTAAAACTGGCATAATTACCGATCTAGTCATTAATCGTGAAAAGAGGAGAAATCATCTTGGCCAGATATACAGGACCGTCCTGCCGGCTCTGCCGCCGGGAGGGAACATGCCTCTTCCTCAAAGGGGCGAGGGCAACCGCGGGAAAATGCGGCATTCACCGCCGTGACAACCCACCCGGCCAGCACGGCCAGCAGCATGGTAAGGGGAGGCAGAAAGTTTCCGCTTACGGCCAGCAATTGCGCGAGAAGCAGCGGGCCAAGCGGGCCTACGGCATGCTGGAGAAGCAGTTCCATCGGGTTTTCCTGAATGCCGAGCGCACCCGCGGAATAACCGGCGAAACATTGCTCGTTCTATTGGAGCGCCGGCTTGACAGTATCGTTTATCGTCTTGGCTTCGGCACCACCCGCGCCGAGGCCCGGCAACTCATCAACCATGGCCATTTTTCTGTCAATGGCGGTAAGGTCGTCACCCCTTCGTACCTGGTGCGTCCCGGCGACGCGATTGAGTTGCGGCCAAAGAGCTACAATGTCGTCCGCATCAATGAAGCTCTGGACGGTGCCGTGCGCCGGGGGATTCCCTCCTGGGTGGAACTGGATCGGGAGCATTACCGGGGGTCGGTGAAATCTTTGCCGCTGCGGGAGGAACTCACCAATCCCGCCTTCGAGGAGCACCTGATCGTCGAGCTGTATTCAAAGTAAACATTTTCCCGCAGACCGGAGCCCCGCCGGTACCCCGACGGATTACCGTACTTTTCATCTTTTGCGCAGTCAAGGTTTCTCAGCACGCCGATTTGCTTTTTTTCCCCGCGGGTATATGTTCCCGGAAGGATGATCGGGCTGCGAATACTTCCGAAAGGCGAAAATGGCGGAGATCATCGACATCCGCGAGCGGCGCAGGGGAACGGCGCCAGAGACTGCGAGGGCCAAGCCGGGTGGCAGATTTGCGGGTGCGGGTGTGCGGTCCGGACCGGCACTGGATGGGGGTGGTCGGCGGGATTCTTGCCGGCGCGTTGGCAACGGAGGGGCTAACGACAGCTTTCGCAGATGTGGAAGGGCCGGAACCTCCTTTCACCATCGATCTGATCACAAGGGGCTCGGCGAGGATCCCCAGCCTGGTGGTGGCGGGCTGCGACATTTCCGCCGCCGTACTGCGGGGGTGTGACCGGCGGACCGTTCTGCTGGCTCGCCGGAATGGAGGACGCACGAAAAGCGCCGCCGCGTTTCCCGGTCGGGAGATACCTCTGCCCAAAAGCTATCCGGCACCGGAAGCGTTGGCGCTCGCCGCCGCCTGTGCCGGCGGAGCGGCCCGCCTCCTCGGCATTATCGGCTGGAGCGCGCTGGAGCAGGCCTTGCGCCAGGAATTGAACCTTGCCGTCCCGCTCGAATCGCATCTGATCCGGGCCTTTGAAAGCTACCAGCGTCTGGCGCCATGGACGGGGGCGGTGTCGCTGGTACCGACGTAAATTGCTTGACCTTTTCCCGCCGTATTTCCCTTTCCTGCATCCTTACACTTCCGGCGTCTCTACCGAACCCGAATTTGCGAGCAGCCTGCGAAAGGCTGGATCGGTGAAAGAGACCGGCGGAAAGTAGGTCCCCACCAGCTCGCGATGCCACCAGCAGCCGCTCTGGCGGCGCTCCGCCGGGGTGGTGAAGCGATACAGATAATATTGGGCGCGAATCTGTCGCGGCGGCGCTGCCGGAAAAGGGTTCGCCTTCAGCAGGGCGAGGGTCGGCCGATCGCCTGCCAACAGTTTGCCAATCAGCGGAACGAACCACTCCGGATAGTAGGGGGAAGGCATGGCGGCAAACCATATCAGCCAGTCGAGGCGCAGGTGGTAGGGGGCAATCTGTGGCGGCATGCGGCGAAGATCCCCCGGTTTCCCCTTGAACTCGTAAGGCAGCCAGCGCGTCGCCGCCGAGGCAACGGCGTCCTCCGTTCCTTCGAGGACGATCTCGTAGCGCGGACGGGTGATGCTGCCGAAAGCGCCGTAGCTGTTCACCAGGTGGAACGGGTTGTAAGAGGTATTCATGACCTGGTGCCGGGAGCAGAGGTTGCGAACCGGCTTGATGCTGAGCACCACCACCAGCAAAGCCATCCCCCAGGCGGCAGCATTCAGCAGAGGAGAGGGAGAGAGCGCCGGCGGCGTGAGCGGCAGCAGCCAGCGCAGGAAAGAATCGTCGAGGGTACTGAAGGCGAGGACGAGGGTCAGCCAGTTGAGCCAGGCGAAATTACCGCTGACGATGATCGAGCCGAGAAAGAGGATTGTCACCATCCCGGCCATGCCGGCGACCGGCTGCGGGGCGAAGTAGAGAAAGGGAATGGCGATCTCCGCCAGGTGATTGAACAGCACCCCGGCCCGGTGCCATCCCGCCGGAAGCCAGTGAAAGTACCAGCTCAGCGGATTCGGCATCGGCTGGGTCTCGAAATGGTAGTCGAGACAAGTGAGATCGCGCCAGCAGGAGTCCCCGCGCAGCTTGATCAGCCCCGCCCCGAACATCACCCGGAAAAGGACCCAGCGCAGCAGGAAGATGGTGACCACCGGCGGCGCGACATCTGCCCCGCCGAGGAAAATCGCCAGAAAGCCGGTCTCCAGCAGGAGCGACTCCCAGCCGAAGCCGTAAAAGACCTGCCCGACGTTGACGAAGGAGAGGTAAAGAGCATAGAGGAGAAGCCAGACCGTCATCGAGGCGACGGTCCCGAGCCGCTCCGGGATGCCGATTATCGCTAGGAGGGAGAGAACGACGCCAAGCCAGCCGCAAAGGGCAAAGGCGGCATCGTTGGGGAAGCGATGGAACAGGCTGGGGGAACTGCGGAACGGCACCAGGCGGATGAAGCGCGGGACGGGGAGGAGCCCATGCTCGCCGAGGAGGGGCCGGAATTGATTCACCACCCCCAGGAAAGCCATGAGGTACATCAGCCCGAGGCTGCGCTGAAATAGCCACCGGGTGAGCCAGTATTCCGCCCCGTCCATCGCTCCTCCCGCGTCGATTATTCTCGACCGAAGTATAACAGGGCGGAGCAGAGGCTATTTGCGGCGAGGCGGATGTTACTGCTCGGAGTGACGGGAGGCGATCAGAACAGGGGAAGTTTCAATCTTCGACGACCTCTTGCCGCTGCCGTTCGAGGAAGTTACCGACCAGAGTGTCGATATCCGGCAGACCGAGCGCCCGGCAATAGGCGACGATAAAGCCGCGCAGATAAACGGGGGCGGGAAGCTGCGTATAACGCTCCTCCTCGATCTGGATGATTTTCATCGGGCTGATCTTCGTGCGCTCGGCGACCTCTCGCACGGACATACCGGCCGCCTCCCGCCGCACGCGCAGAAAATGGCCGGGGCGGGCGACGGGGTCCTGTTCCGGCTGCAATTCGTCTTCCGTCGCTACCGGTGGCCGGCAGGCGTTACTGCAGGCGGCGGCAACCTTTTGGTAGGCGGCTTCCAGGCGCTCCAGCAATGCCTGCCGCGTCCCGTTCTCCAGCAGGCAGTAGGTGGCCAAAACGCCCTCGGCGTAAAGCGCCTGCTTGCGACGGAAGGCACGCTCGACCTGCAGCGGTTGGGCATCGGTGGGAAGATCGAGAAAGCGGTAAGCTGCTAGGAGGGCCGGATCATCGCTCATGACAAAGTTCCTTCCGTAATGAACAAGCGGTCGGCCAAGGCATCGATGGCCGCGGCGAAGGCCGATTGCGGGTACGCAAGAAAGACGGGTCGCCGGGCCTGCACGGCGGCATGGACCTTGTCGTCGTGCCGCAAAGTTCCCATGCAACTAAACTCCACCCCGAAAAAATCGCAACACGCCTCCGACATTTGTGCCCCCAACGAGGCCTCTTCCTCCCGCCGCACCTGATTGACAAGGAAGCGGGGAGCGAATTGCCCGATCTCTCGCGCCACCGCGGTCGCTACCTCCGGGTCGGCGTGGCCGATCTCGGCCAGCAGATCGCGTGGCGAGCGGATGCCGCGGGCGATCTTTTCCTCCATCGTCCGGTTGGCCAGTCCGGTTGCCCCGACACGACTGAGGGCCTGCTTAAACCGGCGATAGTAAGCAGCTTTGAGAAAATGATAGGCGTTCTCGATGGAGGTCGGCATCGGTGTCACCACCACAACGGCTTCGCGGGCGGCGAGAAAGAAATCGAGGACTGTAAAGGAGGAGCCGGCGCCCAGATCGATGAAAACCTCATCCGCATCGAGGGCGAAGATCTGACGAATGAGCTTCATTTTCTGGACATGATGCGGGTTTGCCATATCCAGCAGGCTGCCGGCGCCGCTGACCAGTTGAAGATTGTCGATTCCCGTCGGCAGCAGAACCTCCTCGATACCGGTCACACGACGCAAAAAAACGTCGGCCAGTTTCGCCGTCGGCGGCGGCATGCCGAGGAGGGTGTGCAGATTCGCCCCGCCCAGATCGGCATCGACAAGAATGCAGCGCCGTTTTCGGCGCGCGGCGGCAACGGCCAGGCTGACGGTGATCACCGATTTGCCGACCCCCCCCTTGCCACCGGCCACGGCCCAGATCCGCGGCACTTTCTTCGCAGTTTCCGCCTCAGTCATATATTCCTGTCTGCCGATTATCATTTACGCCGGGAAGGCACGATCGACATGAGTTGCAGGAGGAATGCCCATTCGGGCACCGGTGGGATTAAAGGATGAAAACACCATAGTTAAGCCTTCGATGGGGGGGGTGCCGAGGCCTTATAACGGCTCCCTGCCTGGCGTTGGACGCGATCCGACGAGCGTCGGTGACAATAATTACTGCCTGGTTTTAATTCTTGTAATTTGAAATCGACCCTCTTTCCTAAAGAATAAATTAAAAGCAATAAAAGATCTATCATTTTCGGCTGGTTAGTGAATCTTGCCGGGAGGTCATTGACTTGCCAGACTTGCCTCTGTGCCAGCAGGGGGCGGATAATAAACACCTGTCAGGTAAACCTTTCCGATTGTCCTTTTCACCGCTAAGCGGCCGGAAAAAATCGATGAAATCTGCCCTGCAAAACCAGCCGACTCTCCGCTCCCTCGAAGCTTTGGCCTTCGATAACCGCTTCGCCCGCGAACTTCCCGCCGATCCGGATTTCACCAACCGGCCGCGCCAGGTAATAGGTGCCTGTTACTCGCGGGTTTGGCCGACGCCGGTGAAGCAACCGCAATTGGTAGCCTATGCCCAGGAAGTGGCAGAGTTGTTGGGATTGTCCGCCAAGGCCTGCGAGTCCGAGGAATTCGCCCAGGTTTTTGCCGGCAATCGCTTGCTGCCGGGGATGGAGCCGTACGCCGTCTGCTATGGCGGCCATCAGTTCGGCGTCTGGGCCGGGCAGCTCGGCGATGGGCGGGCGATCAACCTGGGAGAGATTGTCAGCGGAAGCGCCGAGCGTCTGACGGTACAACTGAAAGGGGCCGGCCCGACTCCCTATTCGCGCCGGGCGGATGGCTTGGCCGTGCTGCGCTCGTCGATCCGTGAGTTTCTCTGCAGTGAAGCGATGCACCACCTGGGGGTGCCGACAACGCGGGCGCTGAGCATTGTGCTGACCGGCGAGGAGGTCGTCCGCGACATGTTCTACGACGGCCATCCCAAAGCGGAACCGGGGGCCGTCGTCTGCCGCGTTGCTCCCTCCTTCACCCGCTTCGGTAATTTCGAAATTTTCGCCGCCCGGCAGGAAGAGGATGTGCTGCGGCAACTGGCCGATTACACCATCCGCACCGATTTCCCGCATCTCGGCGAGCCGGCGCCCGCGGTCTATCGCGCCTGGTTCGAAGAGGTCTGCCGGCGGACGGCGGCGCTGCTTGTGCACTGGATGCGGGTCGGCTTCGTGCACGGGGTGATGAATACCGACAACATGTCGATCCTCGGCCTGACCATCGATTATGGCCCTTACGGCTGGCTGGAGGATTACGATCCGACCTGGACCCCCAACACCACCGATGCCGAAGGGCGGCGGTACCGCTTTGGCAATCAACCGCAGGTCGCCTGGTGGAACCTCGCCCAGCTGGCGAACGCTATTTATCCGCTTATCGGCGAGGTCGAGCCGCTGCAGCAGGCGCTCGATCTCTACGGGAAAGAGTATGAGCGCGGCTGGCAGACGATGATGGCGCAGAAGCTCGGTCTGACCGCTTTCGATCCGGCAACCGACCCGGCGCTGTTCAGCGCCCTGGAGGCGATGCTGATGCTGGCCGAAACCGACATGACGATCTTTTACCGCGCCCTGGCGAATGTCGGGGGTGACACCGCAACCGATGAGGCACTGCTGGCGCCCTTGCTCGATGCCTATTACCGCCCCGAGCAGCTGACCGGAGAAATCCGCGCGCGCATCGCCGCCTGGCTGCGCCACTATCTGGAACGGGTACGCCGGGATGGCACCCCCGATGAGCAACGGCGGCGGCGGATGCATACGGTCAATCCCAAGTATGTGCTGCGCAACTATCTGGCGCAGCTGGCAATCGACCAGGCGGAAGCCGGCGACTACTCGCTGGTCGGCCACCTGCTGGAGGTGCTGCGCCATCCCTATGACGACCAGCCGGGGCAGGAGGAGTTCGCGCAAAAACGACCCGAATGGGCGCGCCATCGGGCCGGCTGTTCGATGCTCTCCTGCAGTTCGTGAGAATTCCCTCCCACTCTGTTCCTTCCGCGCCCGTGTGGTATAGACTAAAATGAACCTCGCACCGGAAGAATTTATGGGCATACCTTACAGACGCTGTCTGCTGGCGGTTCTCGCCCTTTTGCTCTTTTGTTTTTCCGCCCCCGCTCTCCCCGTCGTTACGACCGATCCCCCGGATGTCCTGATTCTGCATTCCTATAATCTCGGCGAGATCTGGACCGACGGCGTCATGGCTGGCATGCAGGAGGCCTTTGCCAAATCCGGAGTCAACCTGCGCCTGCAAGTGGAATACATGGATACCAAACGTTTCCATGATCCTACCTATCTGGCCCAACTGCTCGATGTCGTCCTGACGTACAAGCTGCAGCGCACGCATTTCGACCTCCTTCTCCTCTCTGATAACGATGCCTTCAACTTTGCCCTGCGGCATCGCAACGATCTCTTTGCCGACACACCAATCATCTTTTGCGGCGTCAACAATTTCCAGCCACAGATGATCGCCGGTGTCCGCGACATCACCGGCGTGGCGGAATATCCCGATTTCCGTGCGACCCTCGATGTCGCCCTGCGTTTTCATCCGGCTGCGCGCCGGATTGTCGTCATCGGCAGTGCCCGCAACGAAACGGACCGACAGAATTATCGGCTGCTTCTCCCGATACTTCCTGAATTTGCCGGTCGGGTGCGGTTCGAGCACTGGGACGATCTGCCGCTGGAGGATCTGGTCGGGCGACTCGGCAACGTCGGACCGGAGACGATCGTCTTCATCAATGGGCTGGTAACCGATCGTGAAGGACGCACGATTCCCTTCCCCGAAAGCACGCTGGCGCTGCACGACGCGACGAACGCCCCCCTCTACAGCGCCTGGGATTTTTTTCTCGGCGAAGGGATCGTCGGTGGCCGCCTGGTCAGTTCCCGGCGTCACGGCGAACTGGCGGCGCGGCTGGCGCTACGGTTGTTGAACGGGGAGGCTCCCGATGCCATTCCGGTCGTCGAAGAGGGGACAAACGTGTACATGTTCGACGACAGCGAGCTGCGCCGCTTCGCCATACCGCATAGCGCCCTGCCGGCCGACAGTGTAGTGATCAACACGCCAAAACCCTTTTTTGCCCTCAATCGCAGCGAAACCTATTATGCCCTGGTCCTGGTCACCACCCTCGTTGCCGTTATGGCCGCCCTGCTTATTGCTATTTATCGCCAGCGGCGGGCGGAAGCGGCGCTGCGCGAAAGCGAGCGACGTTTCCGCGCCATTGCCGACTACACCTACGACTGGGAGATCTGGTCGCGGCCGGACGGGATTCTACAGTGGCTCAGCCCGTCGGCGACCCGGCATACCGGCTACGATCCGGCCGAGAGCCGGGCAATGCCCCATTATCCCCTGCCGATCGTCCATGAGGATGACCGCGAGGAGATGTCCCAGTTCTTCTCGGCGGCGCTTTGCCTGCGCACCTCAGGAAACAATTACCCGTTTCGCATCCGACGCAAGAACGACGAGGTGCGCTGGATGGCCGCCTCCTGGCAGCCGATTTACGACGAAAAGGGGGAATACCTCGGCATCCGGACGAGCATCCGCGATATAACCGAGGGACAGCTCGCCGAGGAGGAACTGAAAGAAGCGAACCTGGAACTGGATGCTTTTGTCCGCTCCATTTCCCACGATCTGCGCACGCCATTGACGCCGATCATCGGCTATGCCGAGCTTCTGCGCACCCGCTATGGCGACCGGCTGGATGCTACCGGTCACCTGGCCGTGGAACAGATCGAGCAGACGGGGCGACGCATGCTGGCGATGCTGGAAGAGCTGCTGATAATGGCGCAGATGGGGGAGGTGGAATACCCGGAGGAGCCGGTTGACACTGCGGCGCTGGTACGGGAGATCATCGAGATGCTGTCGCCGCAGATTAGGGAAAGCGGGGCGACGATAAAGGTTTCCGAGTTACCGTTGCTGCGGGTGCCGCGCGCGCTCCTCAGTCAGGCGCTGGAAAATTTGATCGGCAATGCCGTGCGCTACGCCGATCGCACCGCGCCGATCGAGATCGGCGGCAACTGTCGGGGTATCTGTGCCTGCCTCCATGTGCGGGATCACGGCCCCGGCATCCCCGAGCAGGAAAAAGAACGGATCTTCGATCCCTTTTACCGGGGGACAACCGGACAGCAGCTCCCCGGAACGGGGGTTGGCCTGGCAACGGTGCGGCGCATCGCCCGGCGCTGCGGCGGGCGGGTCTGGGTTGAGGATACCCCCGGCGGCGGCAGTACCTTCTTTCTGGAGCTGGAAACGGTGGAGTGCCGGATGGAGAGGGGCGCGGGTTGACGAGCATCTCCGCACGACTTTTCGCGCTTGACCTGCCGGCCGTGGTTATCGATCACGGTCCGAGCGATGGCCCGAGGCCGTGCAGAAATGCTTGTGAACTCCCGTCTTTCTAAACTAACCCTGCAAATTGATCGATACAGGCGTTGATGTCGCCAAATCTACCCCTTTTGCATCAAGTCGTGCCTCGACCTTCCACTTCAGTTGGGTTTGACTGTTGTTGAGGAGAAATGATGCTGCACTGAGCATTTGGCCAAGTGCCGAGTTCATGAACTCCGGAGTGCCTGACTTTGGTACAGTAAGCTCGAACTCATGTTTTGCTGTATGTCCAGCATTGTATAACTTTGCTTCCTCAATAAGGTGTGCATTTCTGTAAATCTCTTGAGAACGCGTTTCGGTTTTACCATCTTTATGGAAATTGGTAACCTGCACTCCGATAAGACTTACAATCAGTCTATTGCCTTGGAGAGGTTTTTTAGTAACAAGGTCGAAACTTCCCGTAATTTTTTCTCCTTGATTGAATGCTGTGCGTGCCATATACAGCTTGATGGATCCTCGCATCATGCGAGCAACATAGTACGCGATAACGGCTACGACTATGCAACTGGCTACTACAGCAAGCAGAATTAATACCGTATTGTTTGACATAACTTACCTCCTGTCGTGACTAGACGGTGAAAATCGGCGACGGAGCAGAGGCCGTGAAGCAAGTAGAAATTTTCGAGAACCACTGCTGTAGCCTCGTCCGCTGAAATGGTATATGCATTTAATTTAGACTGACTGAAGCCACAGTTGGATTAAGCTATTGTATAACAGCATTGCGTGATGGGAAACGACGATCGCCCTGGACTTGTTTATTGTGACGCATAAAGACTCTGTCGGAAAAATCAAGTTTTCAGCCAAATTTTTCTTTTCTCGTCATAGCGGTACCTGCCCCCGTACTGCTCCAGCAGTTTCTTCGTCCTCTTCCGCCCCGGCTGGAGATTAAGAAGCGATTTCATCTGGCTTCTTCCTGCGCATGCACGCCCCGCAACAAAAAACCGCCCGGCCGGTAATCCCGGCCCAGGCGGTTGATAGTCTCGCTTTCCCCTTACCGATTCTCCATTTCATCCTCCAAATGAAAAGGAGATTACAATTTTCCGGCTCAATCTGCAAAGAAAATCAAAAAAAACCGTCTCATGCGGATAAAATCTGATCGGATCGGATAAAAATCTGATTAAACTTTTAATATTATTTTTTAAATCCTCCCTTATCCGAAGTTATCCGATTTGAATCCGCGTGCATGATTTTGATTTTGAATTCATGCTGCAAAGGCCCCAGACCTTTCGTGCTTTCTACTCCGGCAAATCGGCGGCGATCAGCTCCAGCACGTGGATGACCTTCTGCGGCAGAGCGGCATGGTGAATGGTATCCTGCAGTTGCATCATGCAGCCGGGGCAGGCGCTGGCGACGAGTTCGGCGGCGCTTTTTTCGATGCCGGTCGCCTTGCGGGCGCCGATCTTCTTGCTGGTGGCGTAATGATAGACGGAAAAGGTGCCGCCGAGACCGCAGCAGCGATCCGCCCCTTCCATCTCGACGAAGTCGATGCCGGGCAGGGCGCGCAGCAGGGCGCGTGGTTCTTTGGTGATTCCCTGGGTGCGCAGGTGGCAGGGATCGTGATAGGTCACCCGTCGGCGCTCGGCCTTCTTCGGCAGGGCAGCGAGCTTCACCGCCAGCCCCTGTTTGACGAGGAAGACGAGGATATCGGTGACCTGCGCCGCCAGTTGCGCCTGCCGTTCGCCGAGACCGCCGAAATGTTTCCCCATCCCGACATTGCAGGAGGCGCAGGCGGTGACGATGGCGTCCGCTGGCTGCCGCGCGAAGGCGATCAGATTGCGCTCGGCCAATTCCTCGACAGTGGCGCCGTCGCCGGCGGAGAGGGCGGGGAGGCCGCAGCACCCCTGGTCGGCGGGGATACGGACGCCGATCTGCAGGAAGCGCAGGATCTTCAGCAGCGCCTCGCCGATTTGCGGATACATGTGGTGAACCATGCAGCCGGTGAAAAAGGCGACCACCGGCTGCCCCGGCGCACCGGGAATGAACTCCGGCTGGCTATCGCGGAAGGGGCGGTCGGCAACAGGCGGGATCAGGCGGTCGCGGCTGATGTACGGGGCGGGGAAGCGCAGGCGCAGACCGCTCCCGCTCCCCTCCGGCATCTTTTTAAAGAGGAACCTGGAGAAGCGCTTCGCCCCCTTCGCCCCCCACTTCATCAAAGCGGGATTTTTCAGGACGGTGCCGACCACCTTGCCGAAGCTGGTCAGCCCCTGGCGTTCGGCGATCTCGCGGCGGGCGGCCATGACGATCTCGTCGGTGGGGACGAGGTTCGGGCATTTGTCGTGGCAGGAACCGCAGAGCAGGCATTTCGACATGTCGGCGACAAAGCGCGCATCGAGCGGCATCTCCTTATCTAGGAGCGCCTGCGCCAGCGCCACCTTGCCGCGTGCCACTGTCGATTCGCGCTTGTGCTCGGCAAAAACGGCGCAATGTGCCTGGCAGGCGCCGCACTTGACGCACTGCTGGATCTGCTCGCTAAAATCGCTCAGTTTCTTGTGTCCGCTCATAGGCCCCGGAAAAATTGGCTGAATAATTGTGACCTCGTCATTCCCGCGAAGGCGGGAATCCACGTCGTGGATGCCCGATAAAGACATTCGGGCATGACGTTTTTGCCGGATTCGTTTTAAGGACTTGCAGGATAACATGCGACGAAAAAAATTCGCCACTGGGAAAGGCAGTTTCTCGTGCGCTACCGTTCGAAATAGGTATAGCCGCGCAGGCTGGCGGCGAACTCCTCGAGGAAACTTTGCCGCTCGGCAATGCTGAATTTCCCCTGCCGCACCGCCTCTTCGGCATTCTTGCGCACCGCCTCGAACAGGCTCTGCGGCTGGTACTCGACATAGCTGAGGACATCGCCGATGCTATCGCCGGAGATCTCCTTCATAACGTCGAAACCGCCGTCGGCATTGATGCGGACGCTGACCACGTGGGTATCGCCGAAGAGGTTGTGCAGGTCGCCGAGCGTCTCCTGGTAGGCGCCCATGAGGAAAACACCGAGGATGTATTCATCGCCGTCGCGCAGCGGATGCAGCGGCAGCGTTCTGCGCTCGCCGCCGGCGGCGATAAAGGCGTCGAGCTTGCCGTCGCAGTCGCAGGTCAGGTCGGAGATGATCGCTTCGCGGCTCGGCCTTTCCTGATGCCGGTGGATCGGCATGACCGGAAAGATCTGGCCGATCGCCCAGGTGTCGGGGAGGGACTGGAAGACGCTGAAATTGCCGTAATAAATATCAGCGAGGCTATCTTTTAGCCCTTGCAGCGCCGGCGGAATCTCGGTCGTAGCGGCCAGGCGGCCAGCGATCTGCTGGGCAATGGCGAGGAAGATGTTCTCCCCCAGGGAGCGTTCGCGCAGCGCGATTTGCCCCTTTCTGAACAGCTCACGCATTTCATCGCGACAAGCGAGGGCCGCTTCGTAGGCGGTCGTTGACTCGGTTTTGGCGAGCCCGTTCAGCAGCGCGTAAATCCGCTGGATCTGTTCATGGCTTTCGGCGGGCAGCGTCGCCGGAACGGCGACCGCCTCGAAATGCATGACGTTGAGGATGTTGAAGAGAAGCAGCGACGAATAGGCGACGGTCGCCCGGCCCGATTCGGTCACCAGATGTGGATGGGCGATTCCCAGCGGGTCGAAGGTGGTCATGACCGTCTCGACAATGCCGCGGCAGTAATCGGCCAAGGTGTAATTGCGCGAATGCACATGCGTCGTGCGGGCGCCGACATAATCGACGGCGAGGCCGCCGCCCAGATCGAGATAGCCGAGGGGAGCCCCCTCACGGATCAGATCGGCATAGTAGCGGCAGGCCTCCAGCACGCCGGCGCGAATGTCGCCAAGATCGGGAATTTGGGAGCCAAGATGGCAGTGCAGCAACTGCAGACAGTCGAGCATCCCCGCTTGCCGCAACGCGTTGACCACGGCGATCAGCTGCGTCGGGCTCAGGCCGAAGCTGCTGCGATCGCCGCTCGTCTCCGTCCACAGTCCGCCGACCCGGGCCGATACTTTTACCCGGGCTCCGATCAATGGTCGAATACCGAGGGCGCGGCTGCGCTCCAGAATGATCGGCAATTCGTTCGGCGATTCGATAACGAAGAAACAGCGGTAGCCGAGCTTCACCCCCCACAGGCCGAGATCGATGAATTCCCGATCCTTGTAGCCGTTGCAGATGAGCAGACCGCCATCGTGCAGGGTCGAGAGGGCGAGAATCAGTTCGGCCTTGCTGCCCGCTTCGAGGCCGTGCCCGTAACGGGCGCCGAAATGGGCGATCTCTTCGATCACCTGGCACTGCTGGTTGACTTTGATCGGGAAGACGCCGCGGTATTCTCCTCCGTAACCGGCGGCGGCGATGGCGGTGCGGAAGGTGTCGTTGAGCAGACAAATCTGCGCATCGAGGAGATTTTCGATGCGCAGCAGCACCGGCATGGCGTAGCCGCGCTGCTCGATGCCGGAGACAATCTCCATCAGCGAAACAGCCACCTCGCCGGAGGGGAAGCGCACCTTGACCGTCACCTCGCCGCTGGCGGCCAGGTCGAAATAGCCGGCGCCCCACTGGCGAACGCCATAGAGGGCGGCGGAATCGTCGGGAGTCCAGGTTTTCGGTTCCAAGGGCAGCTCCTGATTGAATCGAAGAGGTGAAACGGCAAAGGGCGAACACAAGGTTCGCCCCCTACCAACTAACTTAATTACGTAGGGGTGCGATCCATCACGCCCTGATCCAAAAAGCGCGTTTACGGCGCAATATTTTCCTTAGCGAAGGTCGGCAGCATGAACGCGCCGAGGTGCAGATCCTCGTTGTAATACTTGGTGTGAAAAGAGCGGCCGGCGGCGCGCTGCCGGTCGAAGTCGCGCACCGGGTGGTACTGTTTGCTGGCGAAGGCGAAACTCCACAGCCCGCTCGGGTAGGTCGGAATGAACGCCTGGTACATCTCGACGATCGGGAAGACCGCGCGCAGATTGCCGTACATCTTCTTCTGGATTTCGGCATGATAGAAAGGCGATTCGCTCTGCGCCACCATGATGCCGTCGGCCTTCAGGGCGCCGAAGACAAGGCGGTAGAAGTCCGTCTCGAACAGTCCGACCGCCGGACCGATCGGGTCGGTCGAATCGACCAGAATGATATCGAATTCGTCGCGGTGATCGCGGATGTAAGCCAGACCGTCATCGACATGCAGCGTGACGCGCGGGTTGCTGCCGTCGATGGCACAGGCCATGGAAGGAAGCAGCTCGATCGACTTCTCGATAACCAGACCATCGATCTCACAGAGGACCGCCTGTTCGACTTGCGGATGCTTGACGATTTCGCGGATGCTGCCGCCGTCGCCGCCACCGATCACCAGCACCTTCTTCGCATTCGGGTGGGTGAAGAGCGCCGGATGGGCGATCATGTCGTGATAGACGAATTCGTCGCGCTCGGTGACCATCACCAGTCCGTCGAGCAGCATCATGCGCCCGTATTCGAGCGTATCGATGATGTCGAGCTGCTGGAATTCGCTCTTGCCGGAAAAAAGGGTGCGGCTCGCCTTCATGGTGATGCCGACGTTTTCCGAATGCTTTTCCGTGTACCAGAGATCCATTTATATCTCCCGGCGGAAGGCAGAGGGCTGCCCGATTTGCTATACCGCCTTCATCAGTTCCATGGGCTTGTGGGTCAGCTCGCCGACAACCTCAAGCTGGCCGCGCTTCATCTCCATCGTCGAGGCGCGGCGCGAACGCAGGCCGGCCTTCAGATGCCGATAGGCGGCCTCGGGCACGACCGTATCGCCGCAGGTGAACAGGTTGACCGCCGCATAGCCGTATTCGGGCCAGGTATGGATCGCCAGATGGCTTTCCGCGATGATCACCGCCCCGGAAACCCCGTGCGGGCTGAAGGTATGGAACGTCTTGGTGACGATGGTGGCGCCGGCCGCCAGGGCCGCTTCGCACATGATCTCCTCAATCTTTTGGGGATCGTTGAGGATGTCGGAGTCGCACTCGTAGAACTCGGCGACAATCTGCTGACCAAGAGATTTCATGGTGTGGTCCTTTCAACAATGAAATCCGGTCCGTCGGGCCGGTAAACTAACAGACGAACGTGGGGGGCGACACCACCCACAGTATCCTTGCTTCGGTTTTCCCCGGATTGCGCACCTGGTGGCGGCGATCGGAAGGAAAGTAGAAACATTCATCCTTGCGTAGCGGGTGCACCTTTTCGTCGAGGATCAGTTCGATGCGCCCGCAAAGAACGTAACCGAACTCCTCCCCCTCGTGAAATGGTTGCGGGTCCATCTGCTCGCCGGGTTGCAACGTCACCAGAGCCGGGTCCATCTCGCGGTTCTGGGCGCCGGGAACGAGGAGTTCCGCCCGCAGGCCATTCTCATCGCTGGCGATGACCCGGTCGTCGGCGCCGTAGACAACCTGCTGCTCCGGCATGACGGCAAAGAATTCGGAAAGAGAGACGCCGAGGACATCGAGAAGGTCCTGCAGGGTGCTGATCGCCGGGCTGGTGGCATCGTTCTCCAGCTGCGAAATGTACCCCTTGGTCAGATCGGCGCGACTGGCCAGCTCCTCCTGTGTCAGGGAGTTGGACATACGCAGCTTTCTCAGTTTCTCGCCGATTTTCACCCGTTGTTCCCCGGTACTTTTTTGCTAAACACTTTGTCAGATGCCTTGTTTACAATTCCTAAACTTTCTGTTTAGGAAAAACGACACAGGGGCGGATTTATACTCCCTTTGTTTTTTCCTGTCAACCCATTTTTCGTTTTCTTTCCAAATTTTTTTCTCGCGCTCGGCAAAAACATGCATCTGCTTGACATTGCACTTGTTTTTCTATTTACTGGGATGCGAAAAAGGGACGCATAATTTCTTTGGGCGAGGCGGAAAGGGGCAGAACCATGGAGAAGACCGGCAAGATAGCCTTTATCGGTGGCGGCAATATGGCCGAGGCTTTGCTGCGGGGATTGTTACGCGGGGAGTTTTCGCCGACGGATATCATTGTCGCCGAGCCGTTGGCAGCACGGCGCGAAGTGCTGGCCGGGGCCTATCAAGTGCAAATCACCGACGACAACCGTGAAGCGACCGCCGCCGCCGATCTCGTCTTGCTGGCCGTCAAGCCACAACTGGCCGGCACCGTTCTCGCCGGCATCGCCGGCGCCTTTTCACGCAAGAAACTGCTGCTCTCCATCCTCGCCGGAACCTCGACCAGCGTATTGGAAGCGCATCTGCCAGATTCGCCACGGGTCGTGCGGGCGATGCCAAACACCCCGGCGCTGGTTGGCGAAGGGGCGACCGCCCTCTGCGCCGGCCGCTTCACCGAAGCAGCCGACTTGGCGACGGCCAGCCGGCTCTTTGCCTCGGTGGGATCGGTTGTGATTGTCGGCGAAGCGCAAATGGATGCCGTCACCGGCCTCTCCGGCTCCGGCCCGGCTTACGTCTTCACCATCATCGAGGCCCTTGCCGACGGTGGGGTAAAAGAAGGCCTGCCGCGGGACACCGCCCTGGCCCTGGCCACCCAGACCGTTCTCGGCGCCGCCCGCCTCGTGCGCGAGGGGGAACACCCAGCCGTCCTGCGCGACCGCGTCTGCTCCCCCGGAGGGACGACCATCGCCGGCATCAAGGCGCTGGAAGAGCGAGGATTGCGGGCGGCATTGATGGAAGCGGTGAGCCAGGCGGCCGAGCGCTCGCGCGAACTGGGCAGAAATTGACGACGTTCAGACTGGCCGGCCTTCACTGATACCCAGAACTTCGGCCCAATCAATATGCATCTCATGCAGCAGGATCTGGGCGCTCCCGCGTACTTCTTCCGGCACGACTAGAAAAAACCTTCCGTTTGCCTTGGCAGCGGCATTCGCCAGCACACCGATCTTCTCCCGCGTTTCCGGGCGCTCCAGGCTATCCGGCGTCTCCACTTCGTAAACAAACAGCCGATCGCCGCTGCGCGCCTGAACTTCGGGATGAAACCAGCGCTGCGACGAAATCTGGAAATAGCCGTCGGTACCCGGTAACCCCGCCGCCTCCATCCCCTGCGCCTGAATGGCGCGAAAATCGCGTGCCTGTAAATCGGAAATGATCGACTGCATCATCTCACGCTGTTCGGCCATGATCGCTCCTTTCTTTATTTCGGTCCTTAAAAGAAGTATAGCGAAAAACGGTATTCTGTCCGGCCATCGCCTCGCCGCCAAAAAATAGAAAGAAAAAAAGGTCCGCCGCCCTTGGCAAATGCAAATTTTGCCTTAAGATTTCAGAAAAGCTTCCATTCCAACCCGTTCACAGAAGGATGGTGCCATGAAAAAGCTGACATCTGTGCTGCTGGCAGTCTCTTTTCTTCTTTCCCTCGGCGCCTGTGCCGGGATGAGGCAGGAGACGCCGACAGTGAAATGCCCTGCCTGCGGTTATGAAATGAAAGCGCCGATCGGCGGCGGCTGATTGGGCGAATTGCTCTCTATATAACCAAAAAAGCCCGCCCGGAAAACTCCGGACGGGCTGGTATGTCTGTGGAAGGCGGCGACTCAGTCGTTGCCGTGCTTGCCATTCCCATTACCATGTTTACCATTTTCATTGCTGTGCTTGCCATTCCCTTTGCCGTTCTTGCCGTTCCCCTTGTCCTTTCCATGTTCCTTACCGTGTTCTTTGTCGCGCTCATGCTCCGGGCGGAAGGCTCGACCGCGATAGCCTTTTTCATCCCGACGGTAATGGCGATATTCTTCATCGCGGAAGGCATGGACTCTCTCCAACCTGTGCTTGCGCAAACCACGCGGCAACCGGTCATGGCCGACAACTGTCCACGGACCGTTGAATCTCGATCCGATATACCAGATCCCGTCCCGGCAATTGTAATAGCGACTGTCGATATGAAAAAGATCGGCATCGATCCCGACCGCCACCTCGAAGCCGAGGGAAGGGGGTACGAGAAATAGCGGCGGCTCAACGACGATTACCGGCACCGGCGCGGGGATGCCAAGGTTGACATTGACATGAACTTCTGCGACCGCCGGCACCGCCAGCAGGCCGGTAAAAGCAAGGGACAGTAACAATTTCTTCATTTTTGCAGTTCTCCGAAAGGGTGGGATGCGTGGTCATTTTGCCCTGTCTTGCATCATCCCTGCCATTGATTTGCAGGCGCGGATTATTTGAGCTCAAGGCGACAAACTGGTCGCGCCAACGCAGCTCGACAGGCATGGGAATCGCGAACAAATAGCCGGCGCAGGGGTGCCTTCGCTTACTGCTGCTTGACGATATCCGCCGACTGACAGGCGGAACATTTTTTCGGCCGGCAGCGCCCTTCCTTTTCGCAACCGCACTTGGTGCATTTCCAGATGGCCATGGGGGTTCTCCTTTGCGGACCATTGATGACAGGTGAGGTTTTAAATTAAGACCGGTCGGTCGCTTAGTCAAGAATTTAATCGGCCGTTGATGAAATTTCCTGCGCGATGTTTTTATTTCCGGCGGCGAAAAATTCCGCCATGCGCGCCATTACGGCCGCCGTCGGCCCGACCATGACCTCGGCCGGCGGCAGCGAGCGCATGAAGAGTCGGCCATAACCCTTTTTCACCACCCGGCTGTCCAGAAGCAGTACGATGCCGCGATCTTCGCGGTGGCGTATGAGGCGGCCAAATCCCTGCTTGAATTTGATAACCGCCTGCGGCACGGTGTACTCCATGAACGGGTCGCCACCGCCCCTCTCAATCGCTTCGGCCCGCGCTTCGAGCACCGGTTCGGTCGGCACCTTGAACGGCAGCCGGGTGAGGATGACCTGCTCGAGGGCGCGGCCGGGAACATCAACCCCTTCCCAGAATGAATCGGTGGCAAACAGAATGCTGGTCGGATCGGCGGCGAAGGCCTTGAGCAGCTTGTGCCGCTGGTCCTCCCCCTGACGCAGACAACGATAGCCACGCGCCTGCAGCAGCGGCGCCAGTTCGCCGTGGACTCGCCGCAGCAGGGAATAAGCGGTGAAAAGGACAAACGTCCGACCGTCGGCGAGGAGGATCGCCTTTTCTGCCAGATCGCGCACCGCCTCCGGATAGCCGGCGCGTCCCGGCTCGGGCAGATCGGTTGGCACTGCCACCAGCGCCTGTCGGGGGTAGTCGAAGGGGGAATGCAGCAGAAGTTCGCTCAGCCGCTCCCGCTCGGCACGGTCGAGCCCGACTCGACGCATGAAGTAGGCGAACGAATCGCCGACCGCAAGGGTGGCGCTCGTCATGATAACCGTCTTGAAGCGGTCGTAAATCGCCTTTTTCAGGCTGGGTGCGACTTCCAGAGGGGCAGTGCAAAGACGGGTAATGACACCGGTGCTGCGCCCGACGCGGCCGCGCGTCACCTCAAACCAAGCGCAAATCCCCTCCGTCTCGGCAACGAAGAAGGTGAGATCGGCTGCCAGGGCATCGAGTCGCCCACCGATGGCGCGCAGATCGATCACATGCGGCATCAGCTTGTCGGCAACCGCTTCCGGGATGCGCCCGGCGACCTGCAGCAAGCCGCGCATTTCCTTCGCCAGATCGGCGGTCAATTGGGCCAGCGCATGCACCCGCTCGACGACCGCAGCCCACGCCGGAGTCACCGTAAAATCAGGGACGACCCGCTGCCGAATTTCCTCCCGCTCGCTGATTTCGCGCCCCAGGGCTTCGGCCACTGCTTCGCCGATCGCATCCAGATCGACTGCCGCCCGGTCGAGCAGCGCCTGCCGGCCGGCGAGCAGGTTATCGATGCGGCCATGCAGCTCGCGGTACAGATCATCCTCCCTGTCGGGGAGCTCTTTCGCCAGAGCTGTGAGAAAGCGCGGCAGCAGCCCCTTGTCCGGTTTGCGCGGATGGCGCAGGCGATTGAGAAGACGGGCAAAGGCGAAACGAGTCACCTGGGCGGAGAAATGGCTGGTGGCGACATCCTCCAGATGATGCGCCTCGTCGAGGATAATCCGCTCGAAAGGGGGAAGGACCGCCGCTGTCGAATAGTTGTCGGTCTGCTGACGCACCGCCAGATCGGCGAGCAGGAGGGCGTGATTAACCACCAGCAGATCGGCTTGGGCGGCCTGCCGCCGCGCCCGATGAAAGAAGCAGCCGGCATAATGAGCGCAGCGCACCTTCAGACACTGATCGATTTCACAACGCACCTCCTCCCAGACCGCCGGATCGGGGACGACAATCAGTTCCTCCCTGCTGCCGTCCTTGGTCGCCTCGGCCCAGACAAGGACCGCCTCCAGATCGGTGGAGAGCTTTTCCTCGAACAGCCCCGGTTCCAGTCGCGCCGTCTCCGCCCGCCGCCGGCAGAGATAATTCCCCCGGCCCTTGACCAGTACCGCCGTAAACTCGAGGCCGCTGGCACGGCGCAGAAAAGGAAGATCCTTGCGAATCAGCTGTTCCTGCAGGTTGATGGTGTTGGTCGAGACGACAATGCGTTCCTCGTTGTCGAGCGCCCAGAGGAGAGCCGGCGCCAGATAGGCAAGGCTCTTGCCGGTACCGGTGCCCGCCTCGATCACCGCCAGCTTGCCGGCATTGAATGCCTCGGCGACGGCAAACGCCATGCGCAGCTGTTCCGGACGGTTCTCATAACCGGGGAGTCGCTGCGCCACGGCACCATCCGGCCCGAGAATGGCGGCGATTCGCGCGGGATCGAGGTGCTTCTCTGTGCGCGGGGCGAAGATCTCGACCACCCTGTAGAGTGTTTCGGCAGCATTATCGATAATGTGGAAACCGACGCCCAAAGCACCCAGACGGGAAGCGATTTCGATATCGGCCGAGGACGGGGTGAGATTGCCGCCGGGGTGGTTATGGATCACCACCTCGCCGTAGCGGCACGGCTGGAGAATGGCCGGCACCGCCGCCGCCGAGCCGCGGGCAAGGACCTCCACCGAAATCACCCGCTGCCGATCGTCGGTGCGGCCGAGGAAAAAAACTTCATTGCCGCCGGCTTCGGTGATTTCCCGGCGTAGCGTCTGACAGGCGGAATCTATGTAATGATTGTGCATGAGTTCTCCCGTCAAGGGGAGGGATTATAGGCCAGGGGGGGTGAAAAGAAAAGGCCCGGCAATCGGCCGGGCCCTCTGGTTTATCTAGGAGCGAAACTTACCGCCCCTGCAGCGTCTTGAGGATCTGCGGATCCTTTTCATTTTCGGCAAGGATGGAATGGCAGGTGGCACAATCGGCGGAAATCTCCTCGCCCGATTCCGCCTTGTGATTGCCGTCGTGGCAGCGGAAACAACCGATATCGAAGTTTTCACCGTGCCCGATATGATTCACGTAGGTTCCCCATTGGATCTTCATTTCCGGAAAAACGTTCTCTGTGAAGGCAGCCTGCACTCCCTTGATCGCCTTCTCCAGCAGCGCCGGATCCTGTCGCACCAGCTCCGGGTAGTTCTTCTGGTACCAGGCGTTCAGTTCGGTGGCGATCCCGGTGGTGGCCGCCGGGGTGGTTTCATACTCTTTGCCGACCACTTCCAGCGCCTGGCGCTTGATGTAGGGGAGATTGGTGGGGATTGCCCCCTCCTGCAGCTTACGGTTAAGCGCCTCGCCGGCCGGCAGATAAACGTGGGAGGGACGGTTGTGACAGTCGATGCAGTCCATCTCCCGCATTTCCTCGAAGGGTGCGCCTTCTTTCACCGGGCCGCTGCGGAAGACCACCTGAGTACCATCCGGCTTGGTCAGGGTCACCTCGGGGATAATCATCCGGCTGCGGTCGGCGGCGCGATAAGTGATCTTGTTTTCCGGAGCGACGTGCCAGTGGATGCCATGTGAGCTGACGGTCCGGTCGCCGGCCGAGCCGATCTTCATCAGCAGGACCGTATGGGCACTGGAGTTTTCCGCATCGGTCTGGAAATTTCCCCGCACCACCAGCTTGTCGCCATGAAAGACCTCAGGCCGGTGGCACTGCTCGCAGGTGTCGCGGGCCGGGCGCAGTCCGTGTACCGGCGTCTCGATCGGTCGCGGGTGGGTGTCCATGGCGACCGCGTAAAGCTGGCGGGCGCCCGAAATCTTCGACTTGACGAACCAGGTGGCACCGGAGCCGATATGGCACTCGACGCAGGGGACCCGCGAATGCGGCGATGCCTTGTAAGCGGTGTACTCCGGATTCATTACCGTATGACAGAACTGGCCGCAAAAACCCACCGATTCCATGTAATGGTAGCCGCGATAGCCAAGAAGCCCCATGATGAACAAATTGATCCCGGTGAGGAAAACGGCGAAAAAGATCAGCTTGCGCATCTGGCTGAACTTGGCCGGGTCAGTGAAGAAGCCGCGCAGATAATCCATGGTGAAGAGGCGGACTTCTTCTTTCCCTTTGAAAAAGAAGAGGCCGACAAAAACCATCAGCAACCCGCCGATGAAAGCCGGTCCCAGCACCATGTAAACCACGGCGCCAAAATACGGATTGGTGATATGCCAGATAAGATCATAGGCGATGGTGCCGATGAGAAACGGCGCAATAATGGTGACTAGCATCGCCCCGAGCAGGGACACACGGCTTCTGGCAATTCCTTTGGCAAATGCGCCGATAATATCGGTCAATCTTCTCATGGACTTCTCCCGGCATGGCGCCGCTAAATGAATGAAACGGAAAAAATCAGGTGGGGAAAGCTGTTGCGCACCGACGATAAAGGCCGTTAGCCGTTGCGGATTAAGACTAGATGCCGACTTAATAGCACTGACGCATGATCCTTGTCAATAACCGGCGGCGCCTTTTCTCCTTTTGATACCCGGCAAACTCAGCAATTGACAAGGACACTATCGCAGGCAGTCAAAAATACCTTTTCGGGTTCAAGCGCCTGCTAAGGAAAAGGCAAGGCTTTAGCGGTTGCGGAAGATGCGCATGAGCAGAACGCCGAGGATGGAAAGGGCCAGGCCGACCGCCAGAAAAAGGTAGCCGAGACTGGCGCCTTCCCCAAGCCCGAGCAGATCGCGGCCACGGTAAAAACCAATTAGGCCGATGCCGATGAATGTGCCGATGCCGCCGATGATGTAAATCACCATGGCGACGATCCCCAACCAGATATCCTTATGCATGCGCCTCCCGTTCCGCAATGAGAAAGAGGGGATTGCCGACTGGCAATCCCCTCTCGTTTTCGTCAGGCGAAGGCCGATTTAGAAATGATGGCCGCCCGCCAGATAGGCGTAGACCATGAGCAACAACAGGCCGATGCCGATAAAGAGGGCGGTGAAGCCGAAGCCCTTGATAAAGAAGTCATAGAAGACGCCGGCTCGGACGCGCCTTGCGGTATTGCTCGGTGACGCCATCGTCTTCATAGCGCTTCCACTGATCGCCACGCTCTTCAATGAACTCTTCCTTGACATCTGGCCGTTGAAGATGACGAAGTCCATCGGGAACTTCTCCGGGCCGTCCGTGGGTATTGAAGAAATGGACGGTGAAGATGAAGCCGGTAGCCAGAAGCGCCTCGTCGGAATGGACGATGGTCGCCACGTTGAAGGCCCAGCCGGGGAGGAAGTAGCCGAAGAACTCGGGGAACCAGAGCATCAGGCCGGAACCGCCGATGGCGAACATACCCCAGAAGACGGCGAGGAAGTCGAATTTTTCCCAGTAGGTCCAGCGCTCGAAGGTCGGCTTCGGGCCCCTGAAGAGGAACCAGCGGACCATGCCGGTGACGTCCTGGATGTCGCGCAGGTTGGGGCAGAGAGAATCAGGGCCGAACAGCCGCTGCAGCCAGTTCCCCGTGAAGTCCTTGCGGATGAAGAGGAAATGGATGCTCATGGCAGATCGCGGAACCGAAGTAGATGAAGGTGATCCCGGCACAGATGCGGTGGATAAGGCCGGCATTGGCGGCACCGCCGTAACAACCCATCAGGATGTGCGCCCAGCTCTGGTCGGCGAACTTGAGCGGCAGCCCGGTCAGGGAGAGGCCGAGGAAGCTGATGATGACCAGCAGGTGGAGGAAGATATGGCGCCGGTTGAAGCGACGGTACTGCTTGTGGCCATTCGGATCACATGGTGGACATGGCCGTCCTGCAGCAGCTGCTAGCTTCTCGCGATTCTCGACGAAACCGCGGAACATCCAGAGCAGGGTATGCACCCAGAAGACGGCAAAGGTGCCGGCCAGCAGACCGGTCATGGCGACGAAGGTCCAGAAGAGGATCGGATACTCCTGCGGCGTTGGTATGTTCGGCATGCGGATAGTATTTGGTAAAGAGGGGGGTGGCGCTTGGGATGGCAAGTGGCGCAGGTCTTGACCAGATTCGCCGGGTTGACGGTCGACTTGGGATCCTGCGGCGGGCAGGACATCGTGCGCGGTGTGGCAGTCGGCGCAACCGGCGACCTTCTCCGGGAAACCAAGGCGATAGTTCTTGCCGTGGTAACTGTCCATGTAGGTCTTGACCGCCACGGTCATGACACCGTTGCGCTCCATCATCTCCTCGTCGGCATGACATTTCATGCAGACCTTGGTATGGAATTCCCGATTCTCGAAGGATTTCGGATCGCCCAGCGGCTTGATTTCGTGCAGGTTGTGGCAGTCGTTGCAGGCGGCCGAATCCTGATTGCCGTCGATAACCGCCTTGCCATGAACCGATTCGCTGTAGTCTCGGCCATCGCATCGTGGCACTTGGTGCATTTGGCGATGACAAGCGTCTTGTCTCCCTGCCACGGCTTGGCGCTATGCATGATCACTGTGACACGCGGCGCAGGTGATGTCGTTCAGCATGTGCACGCTGGCATTATGCTCCGCCGTCTCCTTCTTGTGGCAGCGGACGCACTTGACCGGGCCCGGCATCACCTCGCCGGCCTTGTGCTTTTGCAGGTCGGTAACTTCGACGTGGCAGCTGGTGCAGGCATTCTGGCCATGCACCGAAGCGGCGAAGTTATCGGCGGTAACGACGTTCCCGTGGCACTCGAGGCAGGCTTTCGGATCGATGGCCAGGCCGTTTTCGGCCAGCGCCGGGAGCACCGACAGCAGGACGAGAAGGCACAGCAGAAGGGTGGAGCGAAGCAGGCGTGGCAGCGTGGTCATGGAACTCCTCCTAACAAGATTTGCTCCCCCTGGAACGTGTCTCCGGGGGGAGCCGATATTTCCGGTTCAACGATTTAAATTAATGACGTGAAAAGTATACTGTATACAATTTTTGTACGCCCTTGATTAACATAACCGGCCGGCCGATGTCAAACGCGAAAATACGGGTGGAACAATTGTCCAACCACCCATTATTAAAGATATTTGTCATTTACATTGGTTTCCGGAGCAGCACGGCATTTTGAGCATTAAAAAAGCCGGAAGGCCTCGCTGAGGACTTCCGGCTTTCTTTCTATCTTGTCTCGTTCGGTAACCGATTAATGGGCAACCGCGCTCCCGGCCAACTGCATCACCTGGGCGGTGAAGGGATTGGCGAAGAGGATGATCATGCAGACGACGAAGACGTAGATGGCGAGGGACTCGATCATGGCCAGACCGATCATCATGGTGGTCAGAATCTTGCCGCTGGCGCCGGGATTACGGGCCACGCCTTCAACGGCGCTCTTGATGGCCAGACCCTGGCCGATGCCGGTTCCGAGGGAACCGATACCCATGCCGAAACCTGCTGCGATCATACACCATGCAAAAAACGTCATTTTCCTTACTCCTTTTCGTGCGTTATGGGTTTTGATTGTTCCTATACGGTATAGGACCAGGTGAATTCCGCGCAGGCGGAAAATCAGTGGGCTTCTTCGAGCGCGCCGGCGATGTAGATCATCGCCAGCAGGGAGAAGACGAACGTCTGGATGAAGGCGACCAGCACCCCCATCAGCATCATCGGCACCGGCAGCAAAAACGGCACGAGAGCAAAGAAGATCATCAGCACGATCTCGTGGCCGTACATGTTGCCGAAGAGACGCAGCGACAGTGAAAGGGGGCGGGCCAGGTGACCGATCATCTCGATGATGAACATCAGCGGCGCCAGCAGCAGGATCGGCCCCATGAAATGCTTGATGTAGGCAAAGCCGTGTTCCTTGACACCGACGACATGGGTCATGCCGAAGACGGTCAGCGCCAGCGCGGCATTGGTGTTCAGGTTGGCGGTCGGCGGATAAAAGCCGGGAATCAGGCCGATCAGGTTGGAGACCAGAATGAACAGAGCGAAGGTGGCAATCAGTGGGAAATACGCCCGGCCCTTGTGCCCCATCGTTTCGTCGATCATGTTCTCCATCCCGGAGATGACCACTTCCATGAGATTCTGCAGCCCGGAGGGTACCTGTTTGAGTCCGCGTGAGGCAAAGAATGCCAACCCGACAAGAATCAGCATGACCAGCCAGGTGTAGGTCACATGGTAGGGAATTTCGACATGAAACTGTTCCGCCAGCCACTGAAAAAATAAAAATGGATGTGTCATGCGCTATCTCCCGCTCAACCGATTCGTTTGATGATGGTTATAAAAATGTTCAGTGTCACCACCGAGAGACCGGCGACCAGTCCCAACGGATGTACTCGCAGCAGAACAATCAGGATAAAAAGACTTACCGCCAAGGCAGCAAGACGGAAAACAAAAGATAGTTTGAACCGTTTCGCCGCCCCTGGCGCCGCCGGCACCAGCGCTTCCTTCAGTGAGCGATGCAGCCAGTGATAGCCGGCGATCGCCACCAACCCGCCGCCGAGGACCCCGAGGGTAGCGGGGAGCGAACGCCAGAAGAGGCTTAGCAGCAGCAGGGCGGCTAAAATCAGCCAGTTGCGCCGGCCCAGTTCCTCCGGCAGCCGTTCATCCCGGCCGGTCACTCTTTTTCGTCCTCTTCCTTTCGACTCTCGTCTTCCTGCCGCTTCAGTTCGCGCCGGGTCAATTCGAAAATGTTGCGAAACCCGGCAATGATGCCGAAAACGAGGAAAATCAGGGTCAACCAGGGCGAAGTGCCAAGCCATTTATCGAGATAGTAGCCCATGGCGAGACCGATGAAGGTAGCCGCCACCATGGAGATGCCGATGCTCGACAGAAAACCGAGGGTGCGAATGAGTCTAGGTCGATCCTCAGCCATAGCTTATATGTATGCAGTTTACGGGCGGATGAAAAAACCTGCTTTGAATAGCATAGCCCCGAGGCGATGTCAATTCTTTTGCCGTGATTCGCCTCGTTATCCCTCCCCGCGTTTGCGCCCTCGCCAGTCGCGAATGCTCCAGGCGATCTGGTCCCACATACCGCGCAGCAGCCCGAGCTCGGCCCGGCTCGGCGCCGCCCGGCGGAAAATCCGCCGCAGATGCGCCATCTCCATCTCCGGTGCGGCGGCATTGAGGAAGGCGATGCGCGTCAGTGTCTGCTCCATTTGCCGGAAGAGCGCCTCCATCTCCCCCTGGCTGGGCGCCGCTTCCGCATCCCGCGGCGGCACGAGCCCCGGGCTTCGGGAGAATTCATAGAGGAGCACCACCACAGCCTGCGCCAGGTTGAGGGAACCGGCATCGGGGCGGGAGGGGATGCTGGCGGTATGGGCACAGAGAGCGACCTCCTCGCTGGTCAGGCCGGCGTCCTCACGGCCGAAGACAAGCCCCAGCTTGCCGCCGCTCGGCAGCTCGGCAAGGAGCGGCGGCAGCTCGGCAACCGTTTTCGGCAGGCCGCGCAACCGTCCGGTTCGGCGGCTGAGGGCAACTGTCGTCTGCAGGTCGGCCGTCGCTTCGGCCAAGGTGGCGAAGACGCGTGCCCGGCCGAGCAACTCCTTGGCGAAAACGGCGAATTTCGCGGCTTCCGGGTGCAGGTATTGGCAGGGATTCACCAGCCGCAGATCGGTGGCGCCAAAATTGGCCATCGCCCGGCAGACCATGCCGATGTTGCCCGGACTCTGCGGCTCGACGAGGATGATGGCGATGTTATCGCGGGGGGAAGCGATCATTTTGAAAAAAAGTTAGAGCCGAGCGCGTCTTCCTTCACGCCCGCGCCTCGCCCGCCAGAAGGATCAAGGGCGCCTCCAGGGTCGCGTCGGCGATGGTGAGATAGAGCATCCCCTCCGTGACGGTGAGCGACCAGTCGATGGCACGCTGCAACCGGGAGACAATCTGCTGCAGAAAATTTTGCTCGAAGGTGTAAACGGTAAGATTGTGCGTTGCGCCCAGGCGGAGAAGATGGGCGGCTTCCCAGCGCCAGCGGTTGTTGCCGCAGGCGAAGAGGATGACCTTCTCGGCATGCCGGGCAGCACGCAGCAGACGCTCCGGCTCGGGGAGACCGACCTCGACCCAGAGGCTAACCCGGCCGTCCGCCCCCTTGCGCCACAGGTCCGGCTCGTCGCCGGCGCCGACCCCGCGGGTAAAGGCCAGATCCTCTTCGTGACAGAGGGCGTAGGCGAGGAGGCGCACCGTCAGACGCTCGGCGGTTTCCGACGGATGCTGGGCGACTGTGAACTGCAGATGCTCATAATGATTGCGATCGACATCGGCGAGGCGAATCGTGGCGCGGTAGATGGTCGGTGGCTGGGCCATGCGGCAGGGTTCCTGACAGAAGCAGAGAGGGGCAAAGGCGTTCAACCGCAGGCGCATTTCGCTTGCAGCTGGCTGAAGATCAGTTCGAGCACCGCCTTCTGCCGCGCCTCGTACTTGTTCAGCACCGCCAGGCAGCTTCCCATCGGAAAGCGCTTGTGCAGGTAGTCGGCCTCATGGCCGGAAATGATGATGACCTTGCTGCGGCTGAGCCCCTTGCTGGTTGCGTAGGCGAGCACCTTGCCGCCATCGATCCCCGGCATCTCCAGATCGACCAGCAGCAGATCGAGATCGGCACGAATAGCGGCGAGACCCTGCAGCGGATCGGTACAGGTGGTCACCTGCAGACTGGGGAAACTCTCCCTGACGTACTCCTCCAACACGCCTATAAATACGGCGTCGTCATCAATAATCAGAATCTTCTTCATCGGCTTTCTTTCGTACACTACTCGCTACCACCCCTTGCCGGCCGGCTGCAGCCGCACCAGTTCATAATTCCGGCTCCCCAGGCCGAGCTTCTCCGCATGCGCGAGCTGGATTTCCCAGTCGATCTGCGGATAGACGCCGCGAAACTTGTCGCCGCCGGGCGCATGCCCCTCCTGCAGAGCGGTGCCGGGCAGACCGGGTGCCCCGTTGACCAGATCGGCGCAGGCCTGATCGAGCGCCACCGGATCGGTGGAGACGAGGATCCCCTGATCGGCGACGATCGGCGCGTCCGTATGTCCGTAGCAGTCGCAGGCGGGGGAAACCTGGGTGACGAAGTTGACGAAGAGCGCCTTGCCGGCCTTGCCGTGCAGCGCCCCTTTGGCGTACTCGACCATCTTTTTCATCACCAGCCGGCACTTCCTCGTTCCACTGGATCTTGATTGCCGTCTCCGCACAGGCGGTGATGCAGCGGCCGCAACCGACGCAGCGCTCCGGGTCGATGTGCGCCTTCCCTTCGATAAAAGCGATCGCGTCGTGCACGCACGCCTTCAGGCAGGCGGCGCAGGCGGTGCAGTATTGTTCGGCGACCTGTGGGGCCACGGTGGAGTGCTGCTCCAGCTTCCCCTCGCGGCTGCAGCATCCCATGCCGAGATTCTTCAGGGCGCCGCCGAAGCCGGTCAGTTCGTGGCACTTGAAATGCGAAACGGCAATCAGCGCATCCGCTTCGAGAATGCCGAGGGCGATATCGACCTCGCGCAGAACCTCGCCGTCCACCGCCACGCGCCGGGCGTTGTGGCCGCGCAGACCGTCGCACATGAGGAGCGGCGCGCCGACGACGGCGTAGGCAAAGCCGTTTTCGATAGCGCAGGTGAGTGCCGAAACCGCCTCCTTGCGCTCGCCGGGATAAAGGGTACACGAGTCGGTGAGAAAGGGGCGGGCGCCCAAGGTCTTGGTGCGGTCGACGATCCGGCGCAAGAAAGTCGGCCGGATGTAGGCATGCCCGCCTTTTTCACCGAAATGGACCTTGATCGCCGTCAGATCGCCGCGCCCGACAATCTTCTCGATACCGGCGGCATCGAGGAGGCGCAGGAGCTTGGTAAAAAGATTCTCCCGATGTCCCGCCCGCAGATCGGCGAAATGAACAAGGCTCCGCATGGCGGCTCCTCCCGTCGAAGATTTAATGGAAATTATCCGGCGAACCTTAGCACAAGCAGAAAAATCAGGCAATCGCCGCGAAGACTGGCAACGTATGGGGCATTGATCCGGCCCTCTTGTCCGCGGTGGCGCGCTCTGTTACCATGCCTCAGTCTCTAATCCCGATTACTACGAGGACATTGATGGAAAGCAACAAGCACCGCCTTGGCAAACTGATCCCGGCCGAAATCCGTTTTACCGCCGGCATCGGCATTCTCCTTCTTCTTCTCTTCTCCGTCTTGCGTCTTATTCTGCTGCTGCGCAACCAGCCCTTGTGGGCGGAGACACCGGCGAGGCTGCTGCTGCACAGTTTTCTCGTTGGCCTGCGTTTCGACCTGGCGGTGACCGCCTATCTCCTCATCCCCCTGCTGCTGGTGTTGCTGGTGCTCGGCTCCCGAGCCAACCGCTGGCTACCGGTGGGGCTGATCGCCCTGGTTTCGCCCCTGCTCCTGCTCGGCATTGCCGAGGCCGAGTTCTACCGCGAGTTCGAAAGCCGCTTTAATGCCCTCGTTTTCGAATATCTGGGGCACCCGGTCATCGTCGGCGGGATGATCTGGGACGGCTATCCGGTTCTTAAATATCTGCTGCTGTGGAGCGCCCTGGTCGCCCTTCTCATCTGGGGTTGCCGTCAGCTGCAGGGACACTTACCAGCTTCTGACGCGGGCCGGCCTCCGGCTTGGCGGCGGCTGGCGACGACCGGCCTCTTTCTCGTTTTGCTCGCTGGCGCTGCCCGCGGCGGCTTCTCCGGCGAGCCCCTGCGCTGGGGGGATGCCTTTTTCTCGTCAAATACTTTTGCTAACCACTTGGCCCTGAACGGTTTTTTCACCCTCGGCCGCAGCGCCTGGGACAAGATTTATGGCAAACAAGCGTTCTGGACGCGATCAATGCCGGCCGAGGCGGCGCGGACCACAGCGCGGCAGATGGTGACCCTCGCCGGCGAAGAGTCGCTCACCGATGCCAAGCATCCGCTGCTGCGCCGACAGACGGTAGCGGATGCCCTGCCGCCGCGTCTGCCGAGAGGCAAACCGGCGAATGTGGTCGTCATCATGATGGAGAGCTTCTCCGCCCGCTTCACCGGTGCCCTCGGTTCGCCGGCCGGACTGACCCCCGAATTCGATCTGCTGGCCGACCGGGGGATCCTCTTTGAACGGGCCTTTTCCAGCGGCACCCATACCCACCAGGGGGTTTACGCCACGCTGACATCTTTTCCGAATCTTCCCGGCTACGAATATATGATGAAACTGATGGAGGCGAATCAGGATTTCTCCGGCCTGCCGACCCTGCTGGATCGGCAGGGGTATCAGAGCATTTTTCTCTATAACGGTCTTTTCTCCTGGGACAACAAGGAAGGCTTCTTCCGCCAACACGGCGTTGGCCGCTTTGTCGGTACCAGCGACTACGTCAACCCGACCTTTGTTGACCCGGTCTGGGGGGTGTCGGATCATGATGTCTTCACCCGGGCCAACGAAGAATTCCGCACCATGGCCGAGAAGGGTCCCTTCCTCGGCATTGTCCTCACCCTCTCCAATCATGCACCTTTCAATCTGCCCGATCCGCTGCCCTTCCCGCGGCTGCGCACCGGTGATGATCTGGAGGGGCGCTTCAACGGCATGCGCTATGCCGACTGGGCGCTGGGGGAGTTTTTCCGGCAAGCGGCCGGAGAAAAGTATTTTAACAATACCCTTTTTGTCATCACCGGCGATCACGGTTTCGGCTCGGTGCCGATGATCACTCCGATGCAACTCTCCCGCTTCCACGTTCCTCTTCTCTTCTACGCCCCGGATCTGCTCGGGAGCGGCGGCGAAAGACGTTCGACGGTGGCCAGCCAAGTCGATATCGTGCCGAGCCTTCTCGGTCTGCTGGGGGTGCGCGAACCGCACCAGAGCTGGGGCCGCAATCTCTTCTCCCCCTCCCTTCACGATCCCGGATTCGCCGTCTTTAAGCCTTCCGGTGGCGAGGAAGTGGCGGCTCTGGTCGAAGATGATTTTCTGCTCCTGGTGGCGCCCAAGGAGAAACCGCAGCTCTTCCGCTTTTCCCTGAACTTTCCGCCGACGGAAAGCGAAAACCTCTGGGCAACGGAGGAGACGCGGGGCAAGGCGATGCAGCAACGTCTTCTTGGCTACATCGAGGCCGGCATCCTCGGCCTGCGCGGACGCACGCTCGGCCTTCCCGAGACGCATGCCGCTCTGCCATCACCAACCATGGCGGAGCACTGATTCCTGCCCTTTAAGCTTCGTTTAAACACCCTCTGAAATCTTTCTCCCGGGCGCAGCAACCGCTGCGCCCTTGTTTTCTCTGCTCTGTTAAATCTACCGCCCCCCCCTGACAACGGGTGACAATCTGATAAACTTCGGAGCTGTGTCACCTTTTCCGGAGGTTCCCGTGGAAGCTGGACAGCGGTTTCAACTCTTGCGCCGGGCGCGCATCAACACCTTTCTCAAACGGGGCTTTCTCCTGCTCCTCGCCGGCCTTGCCCTTTATTACGGCACCGCTCTGATTTACGCCACCCAGACGCTTTACAAGGTCCGGCAGAATTATGCCGTCGTGCTGGAGGATTTTTCGGGCGAGCGGCTGGTAGTGAAGGAGGTCGGTTGGCATGGCCGGCTGCCCTTCTTTACCCGGCTCGAAATGGAGATGTCGCTGATGAATCAGGAGATGTTCCTCGGTGGCCAGCCCGAGGTGCAGCGGATCATGTCGCAAGGGAACGTGGCCCTCTGGACGAGCGCCATGCTCACCTATCGCATTGCCGACCTGCAACGCTGGGGGATCGAAAACCGCTCGCCGCAGATTCTGCTGCAGAACGACTTTGATGGCATCGTCAAGGATGTTATGCAGGGGCGGACGGTTGACGAACTGATTTCCGCCCGGCAGCAGATCAAGGAGGAAATATTCGTGGATCTGAAAAAACGGCCGATCAACGCTGGCGGCCCGACCCTCGAAGAAAAATACGGTATCGAGGTGGTCTCCTTCGTTCTGCGTGACACCCGCTTCGGCGAGAAGCTGGCGGAGGCGAGCGAAGAGAAGAAACGGCGGGAAATGATTGCCGAGGCGGAGAACTACGCCGCCGATCAGGAAGCGAGCCGCACCCGCAAACTGTATACCGCCTACAGTGAATCGATCCGCGATTTTCGCAATGCCCTGGGAACAGCACCGGGAAACGATCAAGGTCTGTTCGATTTTCTCAATCAGCAGAAATGGGCCACCGCCTACGAGAAGAATCAGGCCGGGCAAAACACCTTCGTGCTCAACAACAGCAGCGGTTCTCCCGCCATCGTGCTGCCGGCGCCGTCGGCCACGGTGAGAAAGGAAGCGGCGGCGCCCGATGTCTCAGTCGCGAAAGACACGCAGTCCGGTTTACGTCCGGTTGCCGGAAAATCGAATCAAACAAATTGAGGTTCTGGTCGAAGGGTGGAGCGTCGAAACCGCGCTCTTTGTTCTGCGTCAGCTGCGACAATTCGAGCCGAAGCACCGCATCTTCGATTTCCTCATCGGCTGGGTGCGCGCCAACTTCTGCAGTGAGGAAAGCGCCTTTCAGTTTCTGCGCAATCCCGAGCGGCTCGGCGACTGGCGCCGGCGCATCGAGGTTTCCGGCTCTCACGATGCCAAGGCCACCTGGAACCGGATTCTCGGCCGTGAGCTGACCTGGCACGATTACCACTACCTGCGCTATCTGCTGGAACAACAAACGATCGACATCTACGTGCCGGACGACTTTCTTGCCGTTTTCCGCAAGCTCTATCGTGCGCATGTGCTGAAGGAATTCAGTGACGATCCGACGGTGCCACGCGCGCCGCTGCTGCTGGTGATCGGCGGCAGCGGCAGCGGCAAGAGCGCCACCGTTGGACAAGCGCTGGAGGAGGCGGTATTCGCCGCCGAGGTGCGGCCGATCATCGACTTGCAGGCGAAAAAAAGGAGATCCTTGCCCGCGAACCGTTCTGGCGCAGTCTCGAGGATGTCGATCCGGAGCTGGCGGTGCGTATCGAACGCCGGCGCAAGGCGGAATGGCTGCGCCTTTTGTCCCGCTTGCCGGGGCTCAAATTCCTTTTCCGCCAGCGGGTGGCGCAGGCCCTCACGACACTGGATGAAGAGGGGGTGGCGGTCGATTACGCGATGATCACCCCCAACGATTACCAGACCGCCTGGGCTGGCGAGCCGGGCAATTATCTGCGCAAGGCGATGGGGGATCCGCGCCGCACCAGCATCCGCCATCTGGAAGAGGCGCACTCCGCCTTCGGCCGCCCGGATCAGATGAGCAACGTCAAAGGACAGCAGAACACCCTTACCGATGCCGCCAACATCATCCTTGACGAAATTGCCGGCGGCTCGCCGCGACTGTCTGCTGATCGCCACCACCGACCAGCCGGAGCAGTTCGATCCGGCGATCTACCGCCGCTTCGTCGAGCGCGGTCTGATTATTGATATCGGTGAATTCTGGGAAAAGCCGGAGAATCTGCGGGAAGTCGTGCGCACCGAACTGCGGCGACGGCGTCTGCCGCCGCCGGAGCCGGACGAGGAGATGCTGAATGCGGCTGGCGCAGCCGGCTGTATCCGATCTTTCGCGAACGCAGTCTGCGCATTACCCCGGCCTACGTCCGCCGCCTGATCGATTCGCTGATCGCCATCCGCGGCGACTTTCAGGTGCAGTATCTGGACGACCAGTTTCTGGTACGCGACGCCCTCAAGGCGGTGGCACGCAATCTTTACGGCGCCCTGTACGACAAGGTGGTCGCCCACATCGATCGTCATATCCGCTGGGAGGATTACATCGGCGGCATCAAAAATGAATTTTCCGAAATGGCCAACAACGCCCTCTTCTACAACGTCAGCGAAGAAAAAGGGGTTGTTCTCGCCGGTCCGCCCGGCTCGGGAAAGACTTATCTGGTGCGCGCCTGGCTCGGTGACAACCCTGACGTGCAGGATCTGGTGGTCAATCTTGGCGATCTCGCCGACCCGGTGAATCCCCTCGAAGGGATGGTCAATAATCTGGAAAAAGCCTATGATATCGCCAAGATGCTTTCTCCCAGCATGGTCTTTTTCGATGAGGGGGATGCGGTGGCGCCACGCCGCTCACCACAGGGGGGAAACCCCTACGACAAGATAACGAACAAATTTCTCTCGATCATCGATGGCGCCTCCCCGTTATCCCGGGTTTTCACCGTCCTCACCACCAACCGCCTCGACATCCTCGACCCGGCGCTGATCCGCTCCAAGCGGCTGAAGGTGCTCAGCATCGTTGGCCACATGCGTGACGAAGATGCCCTGCGCATCATGCGCAAGGAACTGACCGACATCCCCCTAGGGGCCGGCCTCACTTTCGAGGAGATGGTGCGGGCAGCCCGCAGCCTGTGCGAAACCCCCGCCGATTTCACCGCTTTTGCGGAAAAAGTGCGCGGCCTGCGCTGTACCGAAATGGAGGTTCTCGGGAAGCTGCTCATTGCCATGCGCGATTCACCGGAGGAGCGGGCGCTGTTTGTCCGCTTCAACTACAAGACGCTGATCGGTCTTCTCGACGGAATGGCCGGCGAACCGGGGCTGGCGATGCAGGCGCGGCGCGGCGAAGAAGCACTCCTTGCCTTGCTCGACGAAGCCGCCGCATGTTTGCGGCAGGTGCAGTTGGCCGGCGTTTATCCCCTTTCCCGCTGGCATTTGCAGAACGCCCGTCAGCAGCTTGCCGCCAGCCCGATGCGCAAGGGAAAACAGCAACTCGACCAGTTTCTCGAAACGGAGCTTTCCCGCGAACCGCAGGTCGGTTTCGTCGTCGGCGTCGGCGCGAACGACACCTGCGGCGTGCTGCTGCCGATCGCCTCCTCCCTGGTGTACCGGGCCTTCCCGGAGAAAATCATTGTGACCGGGGCCGTTTCCAGCGCGGCCCCCGGTGCCGCCGAAATGGATCTGGCGGTGCAGATGACGAACCAGAGCGCCCGCGAAGCGCTGACCCTCACCGAAAACTATCTGCAGGCCATCGCCCCGGAACTGAACGTTTCGCGCCTGCTCGGCGATTTTCTCGACGGCTATTCGCTGCATCATCAACTGCTTTCCGCTTCCTACAGTGTCGGCGGGCCTTCGGCCGGTTTCGCCCTGGCGATCAATACCCTCTCGGTCCTCCTCTGTCTGCCGGTGCTCAACGATTTCGGCATCACCGGCGCGCCATGGATAAAGGGGGCGCGGCGCGGCGAGGTGGGCGCCTCTGTCATTATCGGGGGTCACCAGAAGAAGGCGGAAAAAGTGCTGCAATATCTTGCCCGCATGTACATGCCCGTACAGAACTTCCTCGATCTCGACACGGAACTGCTGCGCGCCTATCGCCTGGAGGGACGCGATATCCGCGGTGTACGCAGTTTCTCCGCCCTCGTCCCGGAGGTCTTTTTCTTTGGCGATCGCCACTTTTGTCTGCTCGGCGATGTCTTATGCCGCCGAAGAGAACTCGATTTGCGCGAGTGCGAAGAGGAAATTGAACGGGGTGAGGTGGAAAAAGGGGAGACTGAGTTGCGCCGGTTGGCGGAAGAGGAGATCCGCCGCCGCCTGGAAGCGATGCGCCGACAGGTTGACGAAGGGGTACGCGGTTATGCCAGTCTGGACGAACTATTCCAGCATCAACCGCCGGCCGGGCTGGGAGAGCACAGCGGGGAGGCCGACCGTTGCGATGAGAAGCCGAAATCGGCTACCGCCTTGTCGAATTCGAGACCGACAAAGACCATACCTTCCCGGTCCTGACGAATGTGGCGAACCACAGCCTTAATCTGCTGGCTTTTTGCCCAGAAAGGCTGCGTGAAGCGTAGCAGCACCGACATCCCTTGCTCGAAATGGAGAGAGGCGCCGAGATTCAAACCATGAGCGCTGACATCCTGGGTGAGTGCGGGATGAAAGGACGAGGTATCCTTTTCGGTGGCAAATTCCAGAATCGACCGCACTTTTTTGCGAAAATACCGACGCCGTTCGCGGCTGGCCGGGTGGATGGCATTGCGCCGGTCTTTTGCCTGGTATAGTTGCCGATCGGCATGGTCGATTAAACCTTCAGCGGTGACGGCATCATCCGGATAGATGGCGACGCCGCCACTGATGGTCAGGTTGCCGCTGTCCAGAAGCTCCTGATCGGGAAATGCCGTCTGTTCGATGGCCGTGCGGATGCGTTCGGCAATTTTATATGCCTGCCGACGGTCGGTATTTGGAAGAAAGATGGCAAATTCCTCGCCCCCATAGCGCGCGGCCACATCCTCTTCACGAGTATTCTCCCGCAGCCGGTCGGCCACCAGGCGCAAGGCGAGGTCGCCCGCCAGATGCCCGCAGCGGTCGTTGTACTGTTTGAAATGATCCAGATCCAGCATCAGAACGGCAAGATGGCATCCCATAGAACGCCGGAGCTTGGCGATCTCCTTCTCCAGAACCCCTTTGAAGTAAATTTGCTGGAACAGCCCGGTCAAGCCGTCGGTAACGGCCGCCTTGCGGATAGTCTCCAGCTGTTCAGCTTCAATGATTCGCGGATCCCGGATTTCCATGGCAACCTGATGCAGATAGTGCAGCAGCACGGGACGCAGACCGAATCGAACGCCCTTTCGGCTGCGTAGAATTTTCTGCAGATTAACGGCCTTTTGCCAATGCTGCTGCGCCGTTATCCGATCGAACTCCTTGCCGGCAAGCTGCCGCAGTAGTTCCGGATAAACGGCATCGCCCCACGTTCCAATCAGCTGGCGAATCCCGGCGAGGATTTCCTCGTCCTCGTATTCCCATTGCCCGAACAGTCTGAAAACCGCTTCTTCCATTATCCCCACCCATGCAATTATTGCCCAGCCAAGAGAAAGGACGTAATATAATCAGAATTTGGGTGAATCTTCAATAAATTAATGCGGGGAAAATCATGACGGTTAGCAAATGGGATCCGCTGCACGAATTGCACAGCATGCAAGAAGAAATGAACCGCCTTTTCGAGCGCAGCCGCACCCGTCTGCATGGGGATCTGCCGGAGGACAGCTTCTGGCAACCGCCGGTCGATATTTTCGAAAATGAACGGCATGTACTGGTAAAAATGGAAGTGCCGGAAATTCTTCTGCAGGATATCCGGATCAGTGTCGAGGAAAGCCGTTTGACTATCGAAGGGGAAAGGCGGCTGGAGGAGAAGGAAAGCGATCAGCACTTGCTGCGACTGGAACGCAGCTACGGGCCGTTTCGTCGCCAGTTCGATCTTCCTGCCGAGATCGACAGCGACCACATCGTCGTCAGCTGCGAAGGCGGGGTACTGAAAGTTATCCTGCCGAAAAAAAACCCGCCACGCCCGTTTGCTATTGCCGCGGATGAAAAATGACGGGCAGATCTGAGCTCAGTTCCGCCCTACCGGCTCACTCGGCTCCATAACCCGGTCACTTTTCTCCTTCGGCTCCCGCTCCTCGTCCGGCGGCAGCGGCCGGCTGCGACTTTTTCGTTGATGTCCGATGCTCCTGTTGCCGATTTCCAGATCGACCTCCTTTTTTGCCGTACGCAGGCATTCCTCTCTGGACATACCCGCTCTTCTGAACTTTAGCAGTTTCCGTGCCACATTCATAAATGATTGATTCACAAAGCTTTCCAGTTTGGTGGACCGCTTTCTGCCACCAAGTGTCAGCTTTCCCGAACGAAGGAAAGGGGATCGCGGAGTTGCCATTCCGCTGCGGGAGTCTATTCTTCTTGGACCGGTTTCTTGCCCACGAGGTGGTACTCAAGAAAGGAGCGGCTCCTATGTATGGCGAAGAGCGCGTGTACAGGAAGGTGGAAGTGATCGGTGTCTCCCGCAGTAGCATCGAAGATGCCATTCAACGGGCAGTCACCAAAGCCAGAGAATCGGTGGACGGTCTTTCGTGGCTTGAGGTGGGGGACATCCGCGGACATATCGATGATGAAGGAAAGGTCAATGAGTATCAGGTGGTTCTCAAACTTGCCTGCATTGCCAAGTGACCGGAAGCACGGTTTCCGTCAAGAGGGAGCGAATAACCTCGCCGGCCATCATCAGACCGAAAATGGGCGGGATGTAGGCTGAGCTGCCGAGTATCACCCGGCGGTCGGTGCAGCGCCAGGCGACATCTTCCTTGTTCGGACAAATGCAATTGTCGGCGCAGGCGGCAGTAGCACCGTCCAGTTGGCGGAACTCCTCGGTCGAGTAGACGACCTTGATGCCGCCGGTGATCCCGCGACGACGCAGCTCCTTGCGGATGATCCGGGCCAGGCGGCACTTCTGGGTCTGAAAGAGATCGGCGACGGCAATCTGGGTCGGGTCGAGCTTGTTCGCCGCGCCCATCGAGGAAATCACCGGCAGTCCCCGCTCCATGCAGGTCTGCATCAGATGCAGCTTGGCGGTGATATGGTCGATGCAGTCGAGGACGTAGTCGTAGCCGCGGCCGAGCAGTTCTTCGCCATTTTCCGCGGAATAGAAGGCCTTGACCGGCTCCGACCTGCGCCGCCGGATTGATCGCCCGGCAGCGCTCGGCCATGACCTGGACCTTGGCCCGGCCGATGGTGCCGTCGAGGGCGTGCAGCTGGCGGTTGACGTTGGTCAGGCAGATGTCATCGAAATCGATCAGGGTCAGTCCGGCCGATGCCGCCGCGGGCCAGCGCCTCGGCAGCAAAACTCCCCACCCCGCCGATGCCAAAGACCGCCACCGAAGCAGCCCGCAGGCGCTCCAGGCCGCTGTTGCCGACCAGCAGCTCCAAGCGAGAAAAACGATGCTGTTTCATACTCTGTTCTGTCTCCGGTTAGAAAAAGGTTTAAGGAAGCGGAAAATTAATTGGCAGATGCAGCACCCGGCGGGCATTTGCCGTCGTGATGCGCGCCGTCTCCTGCAGGCTCCAGCCGCGGATTTCCGCCACCCGAGCTGCGACCAGGGTGAGCCAGGCGGGTCGATTTTCCTGACCGCGGTGCGGTTCGGGCGACAGATCGGGGGCATCCGTTTCCAGCACGATCGCCTCGGCCGGCAGCGCTTGCAGAAGTTCCGGCACCCGGCGGGCATTTTCCCAGGTGAGCGGCCCGCCGAAACCGATGGTAAAACCAAGATCGATGGCGGCGGCAGCCGTTTCCCGGCTGCCGGAAAAGGCGTGCAGAATGCCGCCGACCCGCCACGCTCCCTCCTCGCGCAAAATACGCAGCAGAAGAGCGCTCGCCCGACGACAGTGGATCAGCGCCGGCCGCCCGGAGGCAATCGCCAGCCGCAGCTGACCACGAAAAGCGGCTTCCTGCACCGCCGGCGAGGGCGATGCGAGCAGCCGATCGAGCCCGATTTCCCCCACCGCCACGGTCTGGGCCGAAGCGAGAATCTCCGCCAGCTCTTTTTCCGCCGCCGCGTCCCACTCCCCGGCGGCCTGCGGGTGCAGGCCCGGCGCCGCCAGCACCCCTGGGATTTCCCCGGCCAGCTTCAGCACCCCTCCCCACCCCTGCCGCCCCACACCGGGAATAATCATCCCGCTCACTCCCGCCGCCTGGGCGAAAGATGCCTCTTGCGCCGGCTGTCGGCAGCAATCGAGGTGCACATGGGTATCGATGAATGGATTTTTATCGGCGGGCATCCCTTGCATGCTAGCACAGGGCACTGGAGGAGGGGAAATCTCTTGTCTATCAAGGCCATTCATGCTATCCGATATATCCTCTTTTTAATCCCGGTTCTTCAGGAAAGGACGCCCCATGACCGCGGTTGCGGATTCACGGTTCACCTATCTCCGACGCACCTTCTTTTTCACCCACAGTTTCGGGGTATTGGCCGGGCTGAGTTTCCCCTTCCTCATCTCACCGCTGATCGGCCCGGCTGCACGCACTTGGCCCTTTCTTCTCGCCTGCCTGCTGATGGGTTTCGCCTGCGGCGTCTTGATGTTTTTCACCGTCCTTTTTGCCTTGAAATCGCAGATCCGGCAACAGATGGAAATCCTCGGACCGCTCATCGGCCGTGTCGATCTCGGCAAGGCATCGGTTGAGGAATTTCATGGCCGGATGACAGAGGCCGTATCCCGTTTCGAGATCATGGTTCGCGACCTGCTGCGCAGCATCGATGAATTCGTTCCGCATTATCATTGTCTCGCCGAATCGAGCCGGTATCTTTCCGAACGGGCAGGGGAAGGGCTGAACGCCGCCAAAAATTCCCGCGCCGACGTCAACGCCATGGCCGAGAAGCAGCAAGAAGTCATCGCCAAAGTGCAGAATGTCTCCGAGCTTTCCCAGGCGGAAGCGGCTATCTCCCGCGAACTGGCGGCCTCACTGGAAACAATGGCGGGTGTCCTCGATCATTCGGCCGGCAAGTTTCTCGAGACCACTACCAGCGTCAATGAGATGGCCTCAAGTATTCAGGAGGTCACCACCCAGGCCGATACCATTGCCCAGTCGGTGGAAGCGACCGGCCGCGATCTGGAGTCGATCGGCGATTCGCTCGAACGCATTCGCGGCGGCGCTTTTTCCTGGGCGCAGGCCACCGAGGCCGTCAAGCAGGATGCCGAAGCCGGGCTGCAGGTTGTCCATTCATCGATGCAGGAGATGGAGCGTATCGAACAGGAGAGTCAGCGTGCCAATGCAGCGATGCAGCGCCTGGCCCGGCAAACCGGCGAAGTAGCGACCATTATCGAGGTCATCAAAGACCTGGTTTCCGATACCGAACTGCTCGCCTTCAACGCCGCCATCATCGCGGCCAAGGCAGGCGAGGACGGAAGAGGGTTTTCCGTGGTTGCCGAGGAGATTCGCGATCTGGCCGATCGCACCACTACCAGCGCGCAAGACATCCACCGGATCGTCAAGGCGATCGGCGGCGATACCCGCGAGGTGACGGAAGCGATCGATGCGACCGGGCAGCGTATCGCCAAAGGGAAACAGCTCTCCATTTCAACTGGCGAGGCATTACGCAAGATCGTTGACAGCTCCGCCCAGGCCGTACAATCATCGGAGGAAATCGCCGCCCTGACCGAACAGGAAGGCACCCGCGCCCGCACCCTGCTGCAGGATGCCGGCAGCAGCCTGCGCTCCGTCAGAGCCATCGTTCGCGCCATGCGCGAGCAGCAAACCGCCATTAATCGCATCCAGGAGGGGGTTGTCGAGATGAAATGGCTCGCCGACGAAGTGGCCCGCGGCATGGAGGAACAGGTGCGAGCCACCTGCGAATTCGACAAGGGACTCAATCAACGGGAGCTGCAGATCCGCACGATCAATGAAGCGATTCATTTCCAGATGGCGACCGTGCAACGAGTCTTCAGCCACTTCGAATCATCCGAGGCGCGCCTCGGAAAAAATGCGGGAAAGGCGCAGATTATCGCCCAGGAAGGAGCGGAACTGGAAATTCTCGTTGAACGCCTGCGGCAGTTGGTATCCGCCTGCAAAGAACGGGAGGGAGGGACGGCCGGTGAAAAACAGAACTGAACCTGCCGGACGATTATTGCGGAACAACGCCGCCTCTGGGGATTTCCCGCCCCGTTAAAAACGGATGATGCCAGCCGCCCAGGTAAATCCCGCACCGAATGTCGTCAGGCCGACGGTATCCCCCGGCTTGATTCTTCCGCAACGGCGGGCCTCATCGATGGCGATTGGAATGGAAGCGGCAGAGGTGTTGCCGAAACGATCCACGTTGACATACACTTTGCTGACGGGAAAACGCAGTCGTTTGCCGACGGCTTCAATAATGCGCAGGTTGGCCTGATGCGGAATCAGTAGATCCAGATCGTCGATGCTCAGGCCGGTCTGTTCAAGTGCAGCGTTCAAAACCTCCACCATCGCCACCACGGCGTGACGAAAAACCTCCCGCCCTTCCATCCGGATGGTGTGTATCTTCTCCCGGACATTCTCCGCATTGGGCGGGTTAAGGCTGCCGCAGCCGGGGTTATGCAGCAATCGGCTGAAATTGCCGTTGCTGCGCAGGCAAGTGCCGATAACACCCCTACCTTCCGAAGCCGGAACCAGAACCGCCGCCCCGGCGCCGTCGCCGAACAGCACGCAGGTATCCCGGTCTTCCCAATTCACCATGCTGGTGAGAATGTCACCACCGATCAGCAGCACGCGCCGGTAACCGGAGGTGCGCATCAAGCCTTCGGCAACCTGCAAACCGTAAAGGAATCCCGAGCAGGCGGCCGAGAGATCGAAGGCTACCGCTTTTCCGGCACCGAGCTTCTCCTGCACCAGGCAGGCGGTTGACGGGAATTTCATGTCGCCGGTGACGGTACTGACGATGATCAGATCAAGATCCGCCGCCGCCGTGCCGCTATCTTCAAGGGCTTTTCGTGCCGCTTCCGTGGCCAGTGCCGACAAGGGCGTGCCCGGCGCAACGATACGCCGCTCGCGAATGCCGGTCCGTTCGATGATCCAATCGTTATTGGTATCGACGATTTTTTCCAGATCGGCGTTGGTCAGCACCTTTTCCGGTACCGCCCGCCCCGTTCCGGCAATCGCCACATAAGGCCGTGAAGTCATTCCTTGCTGCCCTCCTTCGCAGGTTGCCTAAACTAGCACAGATGTCTCTATGCCTCAAGTTCATCCTCTTGTGAAAATTTAAATGTGTGCTTTAATAAAAGCCTAACTTGATTACAGGAGGGAACCACCATGGGAGACAACGAAGGCCGGATCCGCTTGGGAACGATCATGCTGATTGCCGGAGGAATCGTCGGCGCCGGGCTGGCGCTTCTATATGCGCCGCAGAGCGGTTCACAGACGAGGCGGCAGATGGCGCGCTGTGCCCGCAAAGTGCGCAATGAAGCGGAAGAGACGTTTCGCGATACCGCCCAATCGATCAGCGGGATGGTCGACGAATTGACGGAGAAAACCTCCGATCTGCTCGACCGCGGCGGCGACGTTGCCGAAGATTGGCGGCGGCACCTGCTCAAAACGCTGGAAGAGGGGCAGAAAGAGCTGGAGAAGCAGCGCCGGCGCTTGAGCAAACAGTGGGAATAAATAATCGAAGAAATCATTTCATTCGAAGTCGTGCCAGCAGCGGCAGGTGATCGGAGGCGATGCGGGTGGCCGGCGTCTTCAGGGCGCTGACATCGAGCAAAGCCTCTTTCGGCCGTACCAGCACACGATCGAGCGAAAAGAGCGGATAGACGGCGGGAAAGGTGCGCGGAGCGGGCGTCCGGCCGAAATAGCGATGCAGCCAGCGCGCCGGCCTGCCAAGCAGAAACCACTCGTTGAGATCGCCGAGAATGACCACCGGCTGCACCGGCGAAAGATCGAGAATTTGCAGCAGACGTTTCACCTGGAAACGCCGCTCGGCCGGCAGAAGGCCCAGATGGGTGACGATCACCCGAAGCATCCCCTCGTCCGTTTCCATCTCCACATCGAGCAGCCCGCGCGACTCGCGCCGCGAATAGGAGATGTCGAATCGTCGCACCTCCATGATGCGGCATCGGGTCAACAGCGCATTGCCGTAAAAACCGTCATGGCGCTCCAACGTCGGGCCGCCAATCGCCCGCAAACCGGTCGCCTCGGAAAGAAAATCGAGCTGCATCGACTCCCGGTCCTGCGTAAACGGGGCTTTGACCTCCTGCAAACCGACAATATCGACTTCGGTTTCGTTGATCACTCCGGCAATCCGGCCGATGTCGAGGCGGCCGTTGATGCCGACACCTTGATGGATGTTGTAGGAAAGCAGTTGACAACAAGGCCGCTCCCCTCCTCCCGCTTCACTCATCCGTCTTCCTCCGTATCAGCGACCGTCTTGCGCTTCAGCCAGCGGCGCAGTACCCATATGCTGCCAATCAAGGCGAGCAGCATACCCCCGAGCAGGAGATAGTTTTCCATCTGCGGCGTGTCTTACCACTCGTAACAGACCTTGCCGAAAGAGGGAAATCGCCGCGATTCCCGGTGCCATCCCGAGCAGGGTCCCCAGGAAAAAATCGCGTAGGCGGATGTGACTGGCGCCCGCGACCATATTGACGATGGAATAGGGCGCAATCGGCAGGAATCGCACAACCACCACCGCCAGCAGACCGCGCTTTCCCAGCTGCCGGCTAAGCCGGCTCAGCCGCGTGCCGGCCAGGCGACGGATGGTTTCGCTGCCGAGCAGGTGACCGATTCCATAGGTCGTCAAGGCGCTGGCCAGGCAACCGGCAAGAGCGAAGACGAAGCCGTCCAAAGGGGGAAGGATGAGGGCCGTGACCAAGACCAGAAGAGTAACCGGAACCATCAGCAGCCCGCCTGCCACAAAGGCAGCAACCACGCCCGGCAATGCCCAGGCGCTATCCCTGATCGCCTTTGCCCATCCCAGCAAAGTGGAGAAATTCAACCATTCCCGCAAGGGCGTCCAACGCCAGGCGACCGTCAGGACGATTGCCGCCGTCAGGATACCGACCAAGGCTAGCCAGCGGCGGTCCATTCGCCGGCTGACCGAATGATCGCGGTCGCGGGCGACGAAAGTATCGACCATTTGCTCGATATCGCTCGGCCGCTCGGGGTCAACGATTGTCCACTCCGGGATGACCTGCTCCAGCCAATTTTCCTCCCGACCGTTAAGGGGCAGCAGCGTGCGACTGCCCATGCTGCTCAAGGCATCGACCGCGCGCAACAGCGAACCTTCCGTAACCGTGGCCGCTTCCACCGCCCCCGGCTCGCAGCCCAGATGTTCGGCAAGAAGCCGGTGGCGAAAAGCGAGAATACCAGCGCGTATTTCCGCACGCTCCCCTTCAATCGCCAGATCGCATTCGGTATCGAACCCCATTGAACGGTTGCTCAGATTGGCCGAACCGATTCGTAGCAAACGGTCATCGACAATAAGCACCTTGGAGTGAATCTGCAGGAAACCACCATCAAGTCCCTCGACATTCGGATAACCGATGCGTAGCCGCCCGTAGCGATCCGCCTCCCGCAGTTGGCGCAGAAGGCGGGCGCGCAGCACCCCCATGGTATTCTCTTCCAGCCACCCCGAACATTCACGCGGCAAGACCAGGAGTACTTCCGGGCCATCCTTCTCCCGCAACCGCGCTGCCAACGAGTCACCAATGATCGATGAGGTCAAATATTGATTTTCGATATAGATGGTCGAGCGAGCGGCGGCAATCGCGTCACGGTAAAGCGTCTCGACTTCCCGTATTCCCGAAGCCCCGTTGAATGCCGGCTCGGTACGGACAATCGCCACCTGTACATCGCGCATATCGGGGCTGACATCCGCTGGCCACGGATCGCCGTCAAGCGGTGAAACGGCTAGGACCTCGCCGGTGACCCGTTGCCAACGGCGGCGGGCCAGTTCCCCGAGAGCGGCGGCCGTTGCGCCATCGACTAGCATCTGCACGTCATGAAAGGGTGCGTAGAGGGTTTTGTTATCCCGGCGGCGCGGATCCGCCGGACGATGCTCCGGCGTGTCCCAGCGGCATTGCGCCAGATCAAAACCGCCGACAAAGGCGACCTGATCGTCGATGACGACTACCTTCTGGTGCTGCGAGGCGCCGATCGGGTGTTGGTCATCCAGCCGAAAATGAATACGCTTATGCGTTTGCCAGCCCAACTTGAGAATCGGCAGCGGCTCGCGTTCGAGGGCGTAGAGAAAGGCAAAGTCCCAGTCGAGGATACGAATGTGCAATTCTTTGTTTCGTGCCGCTACCGCGTTGAGAAAACGGCCCAGTTCTGCCGGCAATTTTCTTTTTCGCCCATCCCGATACAGTCGCACCCGGCTGTCGATATCCCAGCCAAGGATGTAAACCGAATGCCGGGCGCGTTCCACGGCCGCGGCAAAGGCGGAGAAATATGCCTCTCCGTCCACCAGAAAGGCCACACGCCGGCTCGCGGTCTGCCGCCAGCAATTTTCTCCCTCCAGCAGGATCTTTATTTCTTCCATTGCCATCGAACATGAGGGTTCATAGAGTGCCATCATTCAGACCATTATAGCCCGTGCGCTTGGGGATTCCGGATGCGCACCCACAGCCTTCCCCTCCGGTTGCATTTCCTGCCGCCTCTGGTTACTTTTTCAGGGAGGCAGTCATGGCCGATTTTCTACAGTCCGAAACGTTCAGCCTCGTCGTCATTCCCCTGCTGATTTTTATCTCGCGCATCATCGATGTCACTTTTGGTACCTTACGCATCATCTTCATCGCTCGCGGTCTGAGCATACTGGCGGCCTGCGTCGGCTTTTTCGAGGTTCTGGTCTGGGTTTTCGCCATAACCCAAGTCATGCAACATCTCACCAGTTGGGTTACCTATTTCGCCTACGCCTTCGGTTTTTCCGCCGGCAACTTCGTCGGTATCGCCATCGAGAAGCGTCTCGCCATCGGCAACCTGATCATCCGCATCATCACCCGGCGCGAAGCCGATGACCTGGTGAAATTCCTCTGGTATTCGGGGTATGGCGTCACCAGCGTCGATGCCATGGGCGAAACCGGCCCGGTCAAACTCATCTTCACCATCGCCAAACGCAAGAAGTTGCCGGAGATCGTCGGCATCATCAAGCGCTTCAATCCGAACGCTTTCTACACCATCGAAGATGTGCGCTTCGTCAACGAAACCCTTACCCCTCCGATCATGGGGCGGCGCCAGCTCTTTACCCAGCGCTCCCTGCGCAAACGGAAGTGATCCGCGACCGCCGTTGCAACTTCCCTCCTCCGCATGTAATCTTGGCGCAGTGAGGAGCGGCGGGTGGAATATATTCTTCAGGCAACAGATTTACGCAAAAACTTCGGACCATTCAAAGCGGTAGACGGCATCTCCTTTCATCTCTCCCGTGGCGAGTGCTTCGGCATCCTCGGGCCGAACGGCGCCGGCAAAACCAGCACGATCCGCATGCTTTACGGCTTCAGCCCGAAGAGCGGCGGTCAGTTGCGCCTCTTCGGCCTGGACATCGATCGTGAACTACGGCAGATCAAGGCGCGGCTCGGTGTCTGTCAGCAGGAGAGCACCCTCGATCCGGATCTGAGCGTCGAACAGAATCTGACCAATTTCGCCAGTTATTTCGATCTCCCCGGCCCCCGGATCCGCGAACGGACAGAAGAATTGCTGCGGTTTATCGCCCTCGAGCACCGGCGCCACGCCAAGATTCCGCAACTGTCCGGTGGCATGCTGCGCCGACTGATGCTCGCCCGGGCATTGATCAACGATCCGGAAATCCTCATCCTTGATGAGCCGACCACCGGGCTCGATCCGCAGTCGCGGCATCAGGTCTGGCTGCGTCTGGAAGAACTGAAAAGTCGCGGTCTGTCCATTCTTCTCAGCACGCATTACATGGATGAAGCCGCCCGCCTCTGCGACCGCCTGATCATTCTCGACCACGGTCGCATTCTGGTCGAAGGTCACCCAAGCGACCTGATCGCCCGCCACGTCGGCCGGGAGGTCATCGAGGTGTCCGACCCCCCGGCGGCGCTGCGCCTTTTTGTTCAGGAAAATGACTTGACGCACGAAGATCTCGGCCATCGCTTGATCATCTACAGCAGCAACGGCGAACCGGTGTATCATCAGATCAAGACGAGTTATTGCCGGGAGGGGTGTATTTTACGCTTGGCCACACTGGAGGACGTTTTTCTGCGCCTGACCGGCCGGGAGCTGCGTGAATGAGCCTCGTCGATTCTTCCCGGCGCCTCCTGCATGTCTGGCAGCGGAACTGGACCGTCTACCTGCAGACGTGGAAAATCAGCTTCCTGCCGCCTCTGCTCGAACCGCTTTTCTACCTGCTCGCCTTCGGTGTGGGCCTCAGCACTCTGGTCGGGGAGATGCCCTTCGCCGGCGGCTCGATTTCCTACCTGGCCTACATCGCCCCGGCGCTGATCGCCATTAACATCATGAACAGTGCTTTTTTCGAGAATACCTATGCTTCCTTCGTCCGCATGTATTATCAGAAGACCTTTGACGCCATGCTCGCCACCCCGCTGTCGCTGCCGGAAATCATCCTCGGCGAGATCCTTTGGGGCGCTACCAAATCGCTTCTCGGCACCGTCCTCATGCTGGCCGTCATCAGTGCCTTCGGCCTCCTATCCTATCCCGGGGCACTGCTGCTTCTGCCATTGGCTCTTCTCGGCGGCCTCGCTTTCGGTGGGGTGGCGATGCTTTTCACCTCCTTTGTTCCCAATATCGAAACCTTCAACCTGCCGGTTTTTCTTTTCGTCACCCCCATGTTCCTTTTCAGCGGCACTTTCTTCCCAGTGGAGAATCTGCCGTTATGGGCACAACAGTTCGCCCTTCTCCTGCCATTGACCCATGTCGTCATCCTCGCCCGTTCCCTTGCCCTTGGCCAACCGGAAAGCACCCTGCTCTGGTCTGTCGGTTATCTTCTCCTTTTCTCCTCTGCCATTCTGCCGCTGGCGGTCAGCCGCATGCGGCACCGCCTGATCAAATAGATTTCGATCCCTCAGCTATATTTTTCGATTCGAATAATGTTAAATTAAAGGGATATTCCGCTCCCGAAAGGTTATTCATGCCCCGTTTCAACCTGAAATCGACCTATTTTCCCCGTGGTGACCAGCCGCAAGCGATAAGCGAACTTGCCGAGGGCATTCGGCGCGGCGATCCGGCCCAGGTTCTTCTTGGCGTTACCGGTTCCGGAAAAACTTTCACCATGGCGAACGTTATCGCCGAAGTGCAACGCCCGGCCCTGGTGCTGGCGCACAACAAGACGCTGGCCGCGCAGCTTTACGGCGAGTTCAAGGAACTCTTTCCGGAGAACGCGGTCGAATATTTCGTTTCTTATTACGACTACTACCAGCCGGAAGCGTACGTGCCGGTCACCGATACCTTCATCGAGAAAGATTCCTCGATCAACGAAGAAATAGATAAGCTGCGCCATAGCGCCACCCGCAGCCTGCTGACGCGCGATGACGTGATGATTGTCGCCTCGGTCTCCTGCATCTACGGTCATCGGTTCGCCGGAGGCGTATTTCGGCATGCTATTCGCTCTCGAAGAAGGGATGGAACTGGATCGCGACGACTCTGCTGCGCCAGCTGGTGGAGATCCAGTACAGCGCAATGATGTCGATTTCCATCGCGGCTCCTTCCGGGTGCGGGGCGATATGGTGGAGATCTTCCCCGCCTACGAGGAGAAACGGGCGATCCGGCTGGAATTCTTCGGCGACGAGGTCGAGGCGATCAGCGAGATCGATCCGATACGCGGCCAGGTGCTCGACCGCATCCGGCGCACCGCCATCTTCCCCGCCAGCCACTATGTCGCTACCCGGCGCGACTCTGGAGCGGGCGATCAAAGAGATTCAGGAAGAGCTGCGGAACGCATCCAGTATTTCCGCGAACGCAACATGCTGCTGGAGGCGCAGCGGATCGAGCAGCGGACCCTTTTCGACATCGAGATGATGGAGGAGATGGGTTTCTGCCAGGGGATCGAAAATTACTCCCGCTATTTCGACGGCCGCACCGCCGGCCAGCCGCCGTACCACTCTTTTCGATTACTTCCCGCGCGACTTCCTCCTGTTCATCGACGAAAGCCACGCCTCGGTGCCGCAGATCGGCGCCATGTATCGCGGCGACCGCTCGCGCAAGGAGACGCTGGTCAACTACGGCTTCCGCCTGCCGGCCGCCCTTGACAACCGCCCCCTGACCTTCGAGGAGTTCTCCGGAAAAAACTTGCAGACCGTCTATGTTTCCGCTACCCCTGCCGATTATGAGCTGCGCCAGGCGGGCGGAGTGGTGGTGGAGCAGATCGTCCGCCCCACCGGGCTGATCGATCCGCCGATCGAGGTCCGCCCGGCCCGGGAGCAGGTCGATGACCTGATTCACGAGATCCGCGAGACGGTCAAGGCCAATTACCGGGTGCTGGTCACCACCCTCACTAAACGGATGGCCGAGGATCTTACGGGGTATCTGAAGGAATTGGGAATCCGTGTGAATTACCTGCATTCAGATATCGACACCCTGCAGCGGATCGAGATCATCCGCGATCTGCGGCAGGGGAAGTTCGACGTGCTGGTCGGTATCAACCTGCTACGCGAAGGACTCGATATCCCCGAGGTCGCCCTTGTCGCCATCCTCGATGCCGACAAGGAAGGCTTTCTGCGTTCCGAGCGCTCCCTCATCCAGACCTGCGGCCGCGCCGCCCGCAACGTAGACGGCCGGGTCATCATGTATGCGGATAACGTGACCCGCTCGATGCGCGCCTGCCTCGACGAAACCGCACGCCGCCGCACCGCACAGTTCGCCTACAACGAGGAACACGGTATCACGCCGATTTCGACCAAGAAGTCGATGCACTCGATTCTGGAGGATATTGCCGAGAAGGGGGATTATGTGGAACTGCCGCTGGTAGCGGAAGGGGAAGAAAAGTACCGGTCACCGAAAGCGTTGGGGCGGGAGATTGAACGCCTGCGCAAAGAGATGCTCAAGGCCGCCGCGGCGCTGGAATTCGAACGGGCAGCGGAGTTAAGGGATCGGCTGCTGGGGTTGGAAAAGAAGGAGATGGTGTTGCGGTAATGTCCGCATTCAGCAAATAGCCCCTGCAATGAAAAATTGCAGGGGCTATTTTTAATGAACTGTCGAATCAAGGTTGCAAGACAAAGGTGATCGTTTTGGATTTGCTGAAAGCTGCAGCGCCGCCTACAGCTGGCACATCAAGGGTAATAGTCAGTGGGTAGGGCACAGGGTCGCCCCCAATCCCGCTGTTTGTTATGCCGAAGGTAAATAGCGTTGTATCAGGTCCCGGTCGGGTTTCATCCGGAATGTTGAATTCATTTGGACTGATTGTAAATTCTCCGCTGCTCACCGAAGTATGAACGGTTAGTTTTGAGCCACCGACGATCGGGCTGCCATTTTTATCGGTAACCTTTATCGTACAATCACATCCTTGGGCGCCAGGTATGGCGAAGTTGGGGCAATTGGCGGCAGGAGTTACGCTCAGATTAATATCTGAAGCCGTCGCATAGCTCCAGAGGATGTTGTGGGTGGTCCAGATGAAGGTTTCTGCATCCCATTGACCATCGGGACCATCATATTGGTTATTGCCGTTGAGATCTACATAGCGCTCCTCTTCATAAACAGTGAGCGCTGCATCATAAATGCCGTCATCGTCGGCGTCGATGAAAGGTTCGCCGATGTCCCCGAACGGCTCGCCGCTATCGTAAATACCGTTGCCGTTGTTATCTACGAAAGATTCCTGGCCTGCGGTCCAAGCGAGAATCTTGGAGAGACCCGGAAGTGCAGTTATCGATGAAATGGTACTCGGGTAAGGCAGCTGGGTAATGTGTGTGGCAATGGCTTGGCCCAGATTGTTGGTCATGACCTGGGTGAGGGCCATTGCTCCGGCCTCGCTTTCAAAAAAGATCGGGGTGTCCAGCGGCACCGGATTGGAATAGCGATCGGCAAGATAGGCTCTGATTTGCGTTGTCTCCCCGAAATAGGTATAACCGGGAAGGTTAACTGGAGTGGCCGAGAGGCTGAAATGTTTTTGATCCGGAAGCCCGGCAGCGATAACAACGCGTGCAACAGTTGAAATAATCGTCCCGGTACCTGTGGTGATTGAAGCTGTTATGGCGGCGGTACCTGACCGAGTACCACTTTGAAGAATATTAGAAACTTTTCCGCCAACAGTTACCGCAGTTAACGCGCTAAGTCGTTCGCCACCACCAAGCGGGGTTTTAAGGGCGAAGCTGACCGTAGTGCCATCGGGAACGGGTAGTCCATTTGCGTCATTCACCGCGAAGTGGAGTGTCGAAGTGTCGCTAAGCCCACTACCACGCACCCCGATCTGTTCGGGATTGACACTCTCCAAAAGGATGGTGGCAGCAGCGCCATTAGCGACAGTTAGGTAATGATTGCCTGTGGTAAAAGGTGAAATAGCGGTAATAGTTACTCCCCCACCTTGAAGGAGGGCAGTGTAAGTAGCTGTTGCAACGCCGCCCACAGTTTTCGTTGGGGCCGAAATGGTTCCAACACTAGCAGAGAAGGTAACGGTAGTATTGTCGGGAACCAGAATACCGTCATCATCTCGGGCAATGGCCGTGATAGTGGTCGATTGCCCTTGCGCGAGGGCGGCACCGGATACCAGTGAATCGCTGAGGTAAAGGCTGGCGCCGCTGGTGCCCGTGGGAATATTGATCATACCCGTAGCTACCTCAAAGATAGTGGCACCATTATTCCCTTGGGGCGCACCTGAAGGTGGTGTGATTGTCGCCGTAATGGTCACGGGTTTCGGTTCTGCATCTTCATTCGTGTCGGCAAAGAGAGAAAAATAGAGGGTGTCCCCAAGCCCGGTGGTATCTGCCTGCACATAGTCAGTGACGCCACTCAGCTTCCCTCCATCGGCGGTGACTGTGAACTTAGTGCCAGCTACCAGCGCATTATCATACATGTCGGAAAAGTTAACTGTAAAAGTCCTACCCTCACCGATCGCAAGATTAAAGCTGGGGGGATATAAACTTAATGGCTTCGCGTAATCCGAGATCAGTAAATTCATACTGGTCCAGATCATCGAATTATCCAGGCAATTAACAATGCTTTTATCAAATTGCCCATTTTGATTTACATCAACATAATACTCGCCGCTTTCCCATACAAGACTGTCGTTGGCATCAATATATGGCTCATCCAGTTGAGTGCTGCAAGTATCAGTTCCGTCGAATATGCCGTTGCCGTTATTATCGACGAAAGTTCCTTTGCCCGGGGTATACGCGACAATCCGGCACGATCCTACGTTGCCGGCTGGCGCAATGCCATTTAGATAGGGGACGGTGGGCGCAGAAGTCTGGAAGGTGGCACTAGCAACACCAAAGGTAGTCGAAGTCTGAAAGCCACTGCTCTCACCTATGGTGCCGCATTCGGTAATAAAACTAACCGGGGTGCCGTCCGGGACAACGTTGCCAGCTCGGTCACCCAGATATGCATTAATTTTGCTCTGCAAGCCAAGTGTTACCCCACCAGCCAAGTTGAGGATTTCAGCACCAAGCGTTATACGGCCCGCATCAGGCCGATTACTGACAATCGTAACTCCTGCTTCAGTAGATATAACGCTAGTTCCGGATGTGATGCTGGCAATGATCTTGACGGTTCCTGGGACAGAGCCACTCTGCAAGGCAACAAGAACACTTCCCCCGGCCGTTTTGGCCGAGGCGGCAGAAAGTTTTTCGCCACCCCCGACAGTGGTATTAAGCGTAAAGTTTACTACGGTGCCATCAATTGCCGGATTGCCCACGGCATCTCGGACATTAAATTTTATTTGAGAGGTATCCTCGATACCGCTACCAAAAATACCTATTGTAGCTGGCGTAACACTATCCTTAATTATGGAAGCGGCCGCACCGGCCTTCACTATAATGGTCGTCGTCCCACTGACAGTCCCGGCTGTCGCAGTAATCGTGACAGTCCCTCCTGCGTTGCCTGCCTGAAAATTGGCGGTAGCTATTCCACCCTTCGTAGGTGCTGAACTGGTAATATTCCCGAGCGATGCAGTGAAGGTAACTACCGTATTATCGGGAACATTATTTCCATCTGAATCAGTCACAAGGGCCTGAATGGTAGTTTCACCACCTTGGGACAGCTCTCCGCCAGTGGGCAGGGCACTGTTCACTGTAACAAGCGCAGGGGGCTTGGCCGTTGGATCGGGTGGAACAATCGGGAGTACGGGATCAGGACCGGGATCGGGATCGGGATTAACTATGGGATCCCCTCCGGTACTGGTATCAGAACCGAAATAATCGGAATCCGATCCTCCGCTACCACCACAGCCGCTAAAAATTAAAATAAGAGAAAAAAGGACGAATAAAGATGCGAGCCTTTTCATAAAGCCTCCAAGAAACATATTTAATACAAGAATGACAAAACTGCCCCGCCCGATAAATTTTTCTGCAGCTGCAATTCGCCTTCAATAACAATATCCTTGAGCGCCACCCACCGGATGCCGAGGAAGCCGCCAAATTTGGAATCGTCTCCGTAGGTGCCATAAAAACTTTTGCTCGGGTCGGTGGCAATAACCCGAACGTTACCCTCCCTATAATGGTAGAAAGGCCCGCCATAGAGGAGGGCGCCCTCGATTTTTTTCTCGAAGGTAAGACCGGCGTTCGCCACGATCGTTTCATCGACAATCATTGTCTTAACCATTTTGTTTGAATCTTTGTATTCGTGAAAGTAGCTGGCCTCGGCGAAGCCACCAAAATCCATATACTTGCCACGCCGAAAAAGACCTTTCAGACCACCGGTCGCATAAGGCGCGAGATCATCACTGAAATTCGCCTCTTTTACCACCAGATCGGCCCCACCGCCCCGCAGGTAGATCTCCCATGTGGGAAAGAGTCCTAATTCAGCCTGGATAAATACCTGGTTCTGGGTTGCGTCCGATGTAAAGTTATCGAAGTTCCATTCATCAGAATAATTAAAATAGCCAACCCCAAGTGAAAACTGACCAGGCTTGACCTGCGCTTCGGCTGGGCCAAATTGGCCGGCGATAACAGGACTACTGGATAACAATAAAAGGGAAATTATGATCAGAACTAACAATTTTTGCATGCCCTTCCTCCTGATTAAAATAATTTGTCACTCTTTAGCACAGTTAGGTCATGCAATCAATAATATTCTTGAAGAGAATTCGGAAAGTAATAGGAATAGCAGCAAAGTTTAGACCATCTCGTATAAATAGTCGTATTTCCAAGCATTCGTCATATCTTCAATACAAAAAAAAAGAAAAGCCGGACATTTTTTGACGCCCGGCTTCGCATAATGACATTTCTTGTATTCTCAACTAATGCAATTCAACCAGCACCGCCTTTGGATCGCCGCTGATCTGCGGATTCTGATCCCGGCCATAGGTTCTGCGTGCTTGATAAGTTACTTCTTCTTCAAGATAATTCTTCAGTTCATTTAGAGTAACCTTACCATCCTTGTTGCCGAATGGTTTTTCATCGGCGGTCTTGCTCACCCCCTGCAGGAAATGACTGGTGAAAAGCCCGTGCTTGTTCTTTTCGTCCCAGGAAGCCACTTGACTCAATCCAGCGGCGGTAATAACCGTCATTCGGTCGGAATCAGGCTTGACCTCGACCATGCGCAAAGAGATCGAAGAAGCGTTTTTGACCACGCTGCCCGCCGCCGTGCTGCCGGAAAAACAGGCGTCGAGAATCACCGTTGTGCTTTTGGCGGGAATTTGCCCCAGGTTGGCATAAAGGGTTTCAAGAGGATAGCCGTTGAGTTCGACCTTGAGCGGGTCGGCATCGACCGGCAGCAGGTAACTACGGCCATCCCCAACACCCGGTGCGCCATGCCCACTATAGTAGACGAACACATCGGATTGCTCGGGACGCACCCAGTCGAAGAGCTTCCCCTTGGGATTGTTTTTGGCGCCAAAGGTAGCAATCAAGTCGGCCTGGCTGGCATCCTTGAGAACAATGACATTCCCTTCGCGATAACCGAGGGTTCGAGTAACATACTGGTAAATGGCATCGGCATCGTTTCCGGCAAATGTGACATCGGGCACGTCCTTGCCGGCGGCGGCATAACGTTGATTGCCGATGATTACCGCTACGCCATAACGATTTTGGATGCCGGTTTTCGGCGTTTCATCGGTCACCTTGGGCATCTGACGCGTTGTTTTCGGCGCCTCCTCGCGGACGGATGGTACGTTTGCCGGCGCACCGAAACTGGCCAAATACGCCGCTGCCTCAGCCTTGACCTTCCGATGGGGATCCTTGCCGGACATGAACTGCAAGGCGGCAAGCAAATCCGACCCTTTGTAGCCCATACGCTTCAAGGCAAGCAAGCCAGAACGTCGAACCTCGGCGTCCTTATCGCCAAGGGAGCGCACCAAGGCGGAAGCGACCGAGGAACCAGCAGGATCGATTTTGCTGAGGGCCTGGACAATTTCCTCCCGCACCCCCGGATGCGGATCATCAAGTCCATCGATCAGCACCGGCACCGCATTGCGGGCCGTCTCCCCAAGGGCACCCAGACTTTTTGCAGCGCCCCGGCGCGTACGGGGATCGCTGTCCTTCAAGGCGTTCATCAGCTTGGGTACCGATGAAGCCTGTCGTAACTCCCCTTTAGAAAGGATTCCATATTTTTCGAACCAAGGGACTCCCCTGGCAACAGCCGTTCCGCAGGCCAATAAAAGGATGCCAATCATCAAACAGCCTATCAGGGCGCTTCCCTTCCCGATCATAATCCGTCTCCTTTCACGCGGGGGCGCCGAAGCGCCCCCGTGGATCCTTCCATTACTGCTCGGCCACGCCCTGATCTTGCATCTGCTTCCAGAAATCAGCGGCTTTTTCCGCCTGCGCCTTGGCGATCGCATCGCCGGCTTCCTTTGCTTTGCGCTCGGCATTTTTGGCCATATCCTGGGCGGTAGATTTATAGGATTCATCTACCGATTCCTGCGGCACAAAAGCAAGAACAAAGGCAACGTTGGAAACACCTGTCGGGGTCTGCCACTTTTCCTGGTACCACGTCTGCATTTTCACCCGATTTGCCATATTAACGGCCATCTGTTTTTCAAACTCGCGGCTGCTGGCCGTCGGATCAATGACATCGCTCTCCAAACCGTACGAGACCCGGGCCCGTTCGAATTTGTCCTTCACCAGCGTCCCCATGTATTTGACAACGCTGCCGGTAGCATTGCGCCGGGCATCCTCGCGCGCCTGTTGTTCGGTAGAATATTTGCTGGACAGACCGACAAACCATAGCATCCCGTCACGGGTGGCCGGCTCTTCCATCGTCCAGGCCGGCCGCTCTGCCGAGGAACTCCAGATCAGTTTTTCAATTGAATCGGGTGGCGGAGCGACAGCTTTCCCCGGTTCTACGGTCGAGGCGCAACCCCCTGCAACCAGTACAGCGAACAAACAAGCGATAAAACCCAATTTCTTTTTCATCTCTTCCTCCTTGTCATGGATGAACCGACCTCTTTCGGCCGGAATTACTGCCTAACTTTCTGCTTTATTGCTCACCGCCGCACCTGTAGTGCGGACTCCCTGCTGACCGTCGTAATCGCCGTCCGCGCCTCACCATAGGCACCGCCCCCTTTGCTGGCAGCGCGTACACTGGCAAAAATATCGCTGAGACTCCCTTTGAGGAGCAATAGACCATTTTCCAACTCATCGCCAGGAAGCGATGGAAAAGGCGTGGAGGCGGCAAAAGCCCAGACTCGTTCCTGGCCGAAAGGAGGGGTGATAATGAATTCGAACCGATCCCCCGGCGCCGGAACCTGTAAAGTGCTGCCGGCGCGATACAGCCCTTTGCCGGCATACCGATTGGGAAGGATGCGAATAAGATTCTTTGCGGCATCCTCATAAATAAGCAGCAGATACGCATCGCGGTCGGTACGGACAAAATAGGAGATGCTATCGCCGTCGCCGTAAGTCTGCCCATCGCCGAGATGCGAGGTGATTTCCAGGCGGATACCGGCGGCAAGATCGACCGGCGGTGTAACACCATCGCCTTTGGCAGGAATCAGCTCCACCCCGCCGGGAATCATCTCCCGGCGCACCGCTGCTGAGGCGGCTGCCAAGAGGCGATCGCTTCCTGCCGCTTTGAGAGCGAGTGTTATCGTCACCTCTCCACCCGTAACGGCGTAGATACTCTCCAGTGCCGCATCGGCACCATCAATGATCGCCTGGGTTGCCCCGGCGCCGAGCGCCGGTTGCGGGCCGGCGGTAATGCCTCTTGTTGCGGCCGCCCGCGCAACCTCCTCAACTCCCCGCGCCCTTGGTGTAATCACCTCAAGTCCGGAAATTTGGGTCAGGCGTTCGGAAAGAAGTCGCTTGAGAAGAAAAGCAAATTCACTCCCCGGCCCGGCTTCTCCGTAAGTAACCGGCCCGAGGATGACCTTTCTGGCCAGCGGCGGCGCCATGGAAGAGCCGGCGAAGAGCCTTGCAACCAAACCGCGGATCACTCCGTCCAGATCTGCTTGTAGTTCGGCAATAGCCAGCCGACTTTCCACTTTGACCAGAGGGAGCCGGAACGATTCAGATAAATTGCGCAAGGCCGTGGTATCGACATCGACCACTAGCCGGTAAATTCCAGCTGGGAGTTTAGCCTGCGAAAAATCGGCCCGACCATTGTTATCCGTCGCTGTCCTAGCGACCGTTCCGGCCGCCGTTTCCAGTCGTAGGGGGAGCCCGGGAACCGGGAGATTGCCCTTATTCCCTTTCAGCCAACCCCAGACTGAAATCTTGTTCTCCCCCCCCGGCAGAGAAAAGCAGGTCGAACCGTAAATACCCGTATCCAGATGCAGGGCAGAGCCGATCTCTTCCGCCCTGCTAAGAAGATCTTTTTGTACCCGCCGTAATTCTTGCGCCGTGTCGATAAAAGATCCGCCGTTCGCCTGTCGTTCATCGGCCAGACTGCCGAGGCGATTGAATTCAGCGTCAAGCAGGGACAAGAAGCGAACGATATCTCCTTCACCCAAGGCACGATCAACCACCTCCAGGCGGCGCAGGTGATCTTCCAGCAGCTGTTTGCGTTCCCGCTCCGCCGCTTCCTTCAGGGCGAGCAGACGGTTCTTCTCTTCCTTTGCCTTGTTAGCCTTCCATTCCTGCACCCGGGCGTATTCACTTACGGGTACAGTAACCAGAACCCAGGCTTGATAGGCGACGCCTTGATCGATACCCCCCCGCGATCCGCGCGATTTCTCCCAGTACCAGTGCCATGCCTTGATGCGGCTGACTTGGGCGTCGGTTTTCTCCGTCGCCCGTGCATTGCCTGCTATCGTCGCATCGAGAATTTCGCTGGCACTGCCATATAGGGAGCGTACCACCTCGTTGACGGCCGAAACTTCCACTCCGGTATATTTGGCGAATTCTTCCCGGGCGGCGCGCATCGCCTCTTCCCGGGAGTCCCGCTCCGTTGCATGATATTTCGACATGCCTACGAGAAAATGCGTACCGTCGGCATCGTCCGGTTCAGTATCGATCCACTCCGGCCGCTTCGGCGCCGAGGCCTGGATAAAGGTGTAATCGGTCGGCAATCGTCCTTCCACAACTGGTGGAACAGAGCTCCTGACAGGACCCGGCGGTGTGCCGGGTGTGGAGGCACAACCGGCCAGCAGCCAGAAAATGAGAATGCCTGCATATAAAAATCTCACCGTTTCTCTCCTGTCGCTACTTCGGCACCCTACGCCTGATTTTGCACGCGTCCAATCAGTTTCAGATACCGATGCGGATCACTTCGGGCGTTACGGTTTTGAACTGCGGCATCGCCATGCCGATATCGGCATTGATGAATGTCGGATCACAAATGACAAACGTCTCTCCGCCAATTTTGAGCTGATCTCCGGTCACTTTTTCGCTGAAGCGCACGGCCGTGGCGATATGCCCAGGGTAATGCAGACCGACCACCTCCAGCCCAGTCAGGCGGCGGACCAGATAGCTGAAGAGGATAGAGCGATCCTCGCAGTCGGAATAGGGGAAGAAAAGCGTTTCTTCGGCAAACAGGTACTTTTCCCGGGCGAACTGCTGTTCATCCGTCTGATATTCAAAGGCGGTCTGCACAAAACGCAGAATGATGTTGACGGCTTCCGTCTCCCTCTTGCCGGCGATGACCGGGCCGAGGCCGGCCAGCAAACTTTTTTCAGCTTCCGACTCAATAGCGGCGGCGAAGAACACCGGCAAATCGGTTTGTGGGTATGTCGCAAAAAACCGGATGGCATTCGGATTGTACGTTACCGGAATTTCGTAGTTCTTTCCGGCATAGTGGAATTTGAGCTGGCGATTGGCGGTTGCCTTACGGATGGCGGGAGATTTTTCCAGAAGCAGGCGCACCGGCTGTTCGGCGCCAGGATAATCGTCCTGGTAGGTGTAAAGTCGCCCTGGCTTTTCCGCCTTCTTGAAATAGGTAAAATTGTAATAGCGAGTCCCTTCCAGATTATAGTAAGGGATCCCGTAAAGAATCTGCGCTGTCGGCACGAGAAGATAAATGGTTCCTTCGCTGTAGCCAACCTTGGCCGTGTACCCGGATTTGCACAGCAAAAACCAGCTAAAGAGGGTAGCGGCATTATCATCGCCCTGTAACGACTCCGCCGTCTGCATGACCAGCTGGTAATAACCCCAGTCGTTCAGCCGCAGGCGCTCCCGCAGGGCCAGGAGCTGGTTGACCGTGGGAGGAAAATTGGCAGAAGCGACCTGTTTCCAGTAGGCCGCTATCGTCTGGTTCCCCGGTGCGCCGTTCAAGCGCGCTTTCAGCGCCGGATCGGAAGAAATTCGCATCCGTTCGCCAAAAAAATCAAATTCATCCGCTGCCCCCACTTCTGACTCCGGTACTGGGGACGGAACCGGGAGCGGTTTCGGTTCCGGCGGTGGCGAGGGCAGAGCAGGCGGAGCCGGTGGTGGCTGGGCAGCCGGTTCTTCTTCGGCGGGATTCACTGGCGCTGCAGGCGGCGTTTCTGGTTCGGCCTTTTCAGGCACCGGCGCGGAGGGTAGCGGACCTTTCTCCGGTCCTGCCGGAGGCAAGGCCGGTTTTATCGGTGGCTTTGCCGGTGCGGAAGGCGGATCAATGATTTTGCCGATTGGGGGCACGGCATCCTTCGGCTTCGCTTTCGGTATTTTTATCGGTTTCGGTGTCCGGTCAGCGATCTGCCCGGCGAATTCGTCGAATTCCGTCCATTGCTCCTGCAAAAATTCGGCAAAATCACGATCCCGTTCATCCCGGAACGCCTGCTCTTCCTGATCCGTTTCCTCCAGAAAGGCGGCCAACTCCTGCGCCATTTCGTCCCGTAAGGCTTCCAGATCATCCTCTTCGGCCAAAGCGCCGACAGGAATGGCGAGCGCTCCCGCCAGGATCAATGCTCCGCAGACTTTCTTCAGCAACAGTGAGTGTCGCATGCCGCACCTCTTTCAGCCATGATTGCCAAAATAGCTATTTCCCTTTGCCCACGGCACCAAGACGCCAATAAGGAATACCGCCTTCACTCCTCGGCAGGAGATTGCGCAAGGAAGGGGCAGATCCTTTCAGGGTGCTTACGATATCCTGGATGACCGTCTGCTTGGTGGCATAATAGGAATGGAATTCAGGAACGCTCCAGGGAGTGACCTCGATCCCTGTTGCATCGATCACATCGATACCCGGCACCGGCGTAACCGGCAGACCGAGCCGTCGGGCATTGTTGATGGTCGTGGAAATGTTCAGAGCGGCATCGTTATCAGAGGTATAAACCGTCCAGCGTTTGGCGATCTTCTGCACGCCTGGCGCAATTTGCTCCTGAAAGAGTTGCGCATCGAAGTCGGGGGCAGCCAGTATAACGTTTTCAAAGAGAGGACGATTTTCCGCGCCGCGGCGCAACGCCAGCAGGTTCAATGCGCCGATCAGCCCCTGATTACCCATGCTATGCGCCACCAGATGGATTCTTCGCGGCAGAAGCGTTTCGGCAAGTTCATTGAGGAATTGCTCGATATGCTGAGTGCTCCACTGGATATCTTCACGATCGGCCAGGTAGGCGTAGAATTTACCGTCCGATGGCCAGGAAAAAAGGATCGGTGCCCCCTTGAACCCGAAATCGAAAGCCATCTGGGCGGTTCTTTTCGCAGCTTCTTCGAAAGGGACATTGAAACCATGGATAAAAACCACGGTATCGTTTTCCCACCCTTCTGCTGTGATGTTTGAATTTAGACTCCCTTTCACCCCCTGGAAAAATTCATTGTGGCCAAGCGGCGTCACTCGCGCCAAGCGGATGTGTTGCTCTGCATCCTCAAGAAAAGTAAGGCCGAGGAAGGGGGTTTCTACCGATCCTTCCTTGTGAATTGCCGGAATTGTAACCATACAGGAACCATATTCGACCTTTCCCAGAGGTGCTCTTTCTCCACCGTAAAATTGTGCCGGGTCCGGATTGCCGCTGCGTTTTCGATTGGTTCCGTAAAAGATTTTCTGTTGAAAAAAAGCTTCCTTGACCCCGGCCGTGGCGGCAAAGGAGGGAGCGGTGTCTAAATCTTCACCGCCTGTCCCTTTCTGATTACTCTCTACCTTTTTGGCGACAAACTCGACGATATCCTTGAGGGACGTTAAATTGTTCTTCGCCGGCGGCAGAAGATGGAATACGGCATGGATTTCGGTGACGATTTCATATGCCTGCACCTGATCGGCGCCGAAATCCGCCAGATTGGCATCCATCGCAATCTCTTCCACCCGCACACCGGTATGCCGACTGACGATTTGGCGCACCTGCCGCAATATCGAACTGCGTTTCAGCCTAGCCCCTTCCGCGCAGTCGTATCGTCTGATCTGCAACAGGCTGTCCCGTTTGGCAACGATTTCCCCCAGCGGTGTTTCCTTCGCAAAAAAATTCAGCTCAGTCGGCACCTGGTCGGCCGATAATTTCCCAAGGTTTTCGACCAACGAGCGCACCGGATCGTCACCGCCTCGGCTATAAACAACGATGCGGTTTCTTTCTTCCCCCTGCCGCCGCGACACTTCATGAGCAGCTTTAAGCCCGACTACCAGACTGGCTTCTTCTTCTCCAGGCTGCAGATGGGAAAGTCTTTCCGCCGGATCTGCCCCGGCCGGCTCGCTGAAAATCTCCGCCTTCTGGGAAAAACCGAGGATTATGGCAGAACTTCCTGACTCCGCTTCCGCAATCTGTTGCAGCGCCATTTCTCTTGCGAGGGAAAGAGGCGTGCTGCCGCTCTCCGGACAAATTTCACCCATGCCCGGGCTGAGATCGAAAGCAAAAATCAGCTGTTCGCCATAGGCGGAAAAGGAAAAGGAAAGAAGAGAAAGGAGAGCGAGGGTGATGTTTTTCCGCATGGCGGCAGGTGCCCTCCAAGTTTGCCGGCCGGATCGGCCTGGAAGCTCCAGATTCAAGCATCAAAGGATGCGGCCTTTGATCATTTGCTGGAAGAGTATTAATTAACAGGGATCGGCGACAAATTCAATCGAATTCGTCCGGAAGAAACTTTCTTGCGGAATCAGCGGTAGAGGTTGCGCCCACTGTTAACCAACGCCAGAAGTTCGGTATGAGTGCAAATATGCACCGCTTGGGCGCGGATCGCCTCATCACGAAAGGTCGCGGCAATATCGGCGAGAATTTCCAACTGGGCGCCGTTATCCCGCTGGGGAGTGAGAATCAGGAAGATAACATGGGCGGGATTGCCGTCTGGCGCATCGAAATCGATGCCGGCTGCGGAAAGACCGATACCTATAATCGGTTTCTCCAACTGGTTCAGACGGGCATGCGGGACAGCGAGTCCTCCGCCGATGCCGGTCGCCATAATATCTTCGCGGGTCAATACGGCAGCAATCACTTCCCCGGCCGGAAGTTGCGATCTTTCCGCCAGCGCACGCGCCAGTTCGGTAATCGCTCCCTCGCGGGTAACGGCTATGAGATGACCGATAAAACCTTGGGGCGCTAGGTGATCGGTAAATCGACGCGGCTTTTTCAACCGCAGTAACCATTGCAACATCGGCCCACTGATCATTGAAGTAACCAGTGCCATAATGACTAAGGCGACAAAGAGGCGCTCGCCAATCATGCCGGTCTTGAGAGCGAGTAGCCCAAGAATGATCTCCATGGCGCCGCGAGCATTCATGCCGAAGCCAAGAGCCCAGGCCTCGCGCGGGGCAAGTCCGCTCACCCGGCCGGCCAGACCACAGCCGAGGACCTTGCCGAGGGTGGCAATGACCAGAACGGTGAGTACCAGCAGTAAATCGAAGTGCGCGAAGAAATTGACCTTCAGACCGATACTGGCGAAAAAGAGGGGAGCAAAAATAAAAGAGACGAATTGATCCATGGTGGCTCGCGTCCGCTCGCGCAGATGCTTAGAGTCTCCGAGCGCTACTCCGGCGATAAAAGCGCCGAATATAGCATGAATCCCGATCCATTCCGTAAAGGCGCCAGCTACCAAGGCCAAAGAAAGGGCAAAACCGAGAACGCCGCCGGGCCAACTGGTATGAGCCTGTATCCATGGAAGCATCCGGTTGATCAACCAGCGGCCGACAGTCAACATGCCGAGGGCAAATCCGATGGTCAGCCAGATGGTTTGACCGATCCCCATGGCATGCGTGGCTCCCTTGCCCAGCATGCCGAGAATCACGGCAAAAACGATCCATCCCGCAATATCGTTGAGAACAGCAGCGGCGACCACCAGCATCCCCAGGTCGCTACGATAGAGTTTCAGATCCATCAATGTCTTGGCAATAACCGGCAAGGCGGAGATGGAAAGGGCTGTTGCCATGAAAAGGGCGAAAATCAACGGATCTGCGCCGGACTCACCTCCCATGACACGCGGAAAGAACCATGCGGGGACAAAACCAAGAACAAAGGGAACGATCATCCCCGTAATGGCAACAGTAAGTGCCGTTTTTCCCTGCCGCCAAACGGTCGTCAGGTCGATTTCTATACCGGCCACGAGAAGAAATAAGGTGATCGCCAGCGTGGTCAGGGCGTCAAGGGCAATTGCCCCGCTCCCTTGCGTGGGAAACAGGAACTGGCTAAATCCAGGCGCGAAAGTGCCGAGAATGGTCGGGCCGAGAAGAATGCCGGCAAGAATTTCGCCAATCACCGATGGCTGGTTGAGTCGCCTGGCGACCTCTCCCAGCAGCCTCGCCGAAAAGAGTAAGATCCCGAGGCTGAGAAAAAAGGCAGTCAGATTGGGGAGGGGCGACGCTATCCATTTTGTTCCTTGAGCGCCGGGAGGAATGTGGAGAATATGCCAGAGGGAGCAAAGATGGTCAAACACCGAGGCTGCTAGGTGCGAGCTTCTCCCCCCTTTTAAGAAAAAAAGGGCGACCCGGTGGATCGCCCTTTTCAGTATCTTAGGTTTTACCGGGTTCGCCGAGAGGCCACCTGGATGCGGATCAAAGCCCGTTCGAGCGCTGCCTGCATGGCAAGGAAATCCTTGTCCTCGCTGGTGAGCTTCTTCAGCGCCGCTTCGGCGCGGCCGAGAGCGGTCTTGGCCCTTTCCAGATCGATTTCATCGGCCGGCTCGGCGGTTTCCACCATCACCGTGACAGTATCGTCTTCCACTTCCACATACCCCCAATTAACAGCCACATGGAAGGTCTCCCCCCCTTGCCGATAGGTCAGTTCGCCAATCTTCAAGGTGGTCAGCAGGGCAGTATGTCCGGGCAGAACGCCAAATTCACCGATGCTGCCGGGTGCGGTTACCTCGTCCACCTGTTGCGAAAGGACGTGCTTGTAGGGGGTAACCATCTCCAGTTTTAGCTTTTCTGCCATATATCCATCCTGTTAGGGCGCTGCCGCCGCGCCCCGAATCCAGGGAGAGCTCATGACTCTCCCTGCAACGGAATTAAGCTGCCAGTTTCTTCGCTTTTTCCAGTACTTCTTCGATGGTGCCGACCATGTAGAAGGCCTGCTCCGGAATGTCGTCGTATTTCCCCTCGACGATTTCGCGGAAACCACGGATGGTATCCTTGAGTTCGACGTACTTGCCAGGGGAGCCGGTAAAGGCCTCGGCAACATGGAAGGGCTGGGAAAGGAAGCGCTGGATCTTGCGGGCGCGGGAGACGACGAGCTTGTCTTCCTCGGATAGCTCGTCCATGCCGAGAATCGCGATGATGTCCTGCAGATCTTTATAGCGTCTGCAGAACGTACTGAACCGTCACGGGCGACCTTGTAATGCTCTTCGCCGACGACCTGCGGGATCAAGAATACGGCTGGTCGAGTCGAGGGGGTCAACCGCCGGATAGATGCCGAGCTCGGCAATCTGCCGGGAAAGAACGGTGGTCGCATCCAGATGGGCGAAGGCGGTCGCCGGCGCCGGGTCGGTCAGGTCGTCGGCCGGGACATAAATCGCCTGAACTGAAGTGATCGAGCCCTTGTTGGTGGTGGTGATGCGCTCCTGCAGCTCGCCCATTTCGGTGGACAAGGGTCGGCTGATAACCGACGGCCGAAGGGATACGGCCGAGGAGCGCCGAAACTTCCGAACCGGCCTGGGTAAAGCGGAAGATGTTGTCGACGAAGAAGAGGACGTCCTGCCCTTCCTGGCTCACGGAAGTACTCGGCGACGGTCAGACCCGAGAGGGCGACGCGGGCGCGGGCTCCGGGGGGCTCGTTCATCTGGCCGTAGATCAGGGCGGTCTTGTCGAGAACGCCGGACTCCATCATTTCGTGCCAGAGGTCGTTCCCTTCGCGGGTACGCTCGCCAACCCCGGCGAAGACCGAGAAGCCGCCGTGCTGCTTGGCGATGTTGTTGATCAGTTCCATGATCAGAACCGTCTTGCCGACGCCGGCGCCGCCGAAGAGGCCGATTTTGCCGCCGCGGGAGTAGGGGGCGAGGAGGTCGACGACCTTGATGCCGGTCTCGAAGGCTTCGACTTTGGTCGACTGCTCGACAAACTCCGGAGCCGGACGATGGATCTCCCAGGTCAGCTCGGTCTTCGACCGGACCGCGCTCGTCGACCGGCTCGCCGACGACGTTGAGAATACGGCCGAGGGTCCCGCGGCCGACCGGCATCGAGATCTGCTTGCCGGTATCGAGGACGTCCTGGCCACGAACCAGACCATCGGTCGAGTCCATGGCGATCGTCACGGACGGTATTTTCACCGAGATGCTGGGCAACCTCGACGACCAGATTCCATTCCCGATCGTCCGAGGGCAGGATTGGTGATTTTGAGGGCATAGTAGATCTCGGGAAGCTTGCCGGCCTCAAATTCGACGTCGACTAACCGGACCGATAACCTGGGTGATTTTTCCTTTATTCATGATGAACCGTTCCTCCTTGTGTCCCACCCGCACACGGGCGTGAGTCAATGTTTGTTTACTTAATCGATTCGGCGCCGGAGATGATCTCCATGAGCTCCTTGGTGATCGGCGGCCTGCCGGGCCCGGTTGTACTTCAGGGTCAGCTTGCCGATCATCTCCGAGGCGTTCTTGCTGGCGCTGTCCATGGCGCTCATGCGGGCACCGTGTTCGCAGGCCGACCGATTCGAGGAGAGCGCGGAAGATCTGCACCTCGAATGTTCTTCGGCAGAATTGCGTTCCAGAACCTCGCCGCGGCTGGGCTCATAAAGGTACTCGGCAGATATGCGTTCCTTCCGGACTCGTCTCGGCACGATCGGAAGCAGCTGGTCGATGGTGACATCCTGGGAGATAGCACTACGGAAGGCATTGAACACCAGAAAACGGCGTCGTATGTCTCGTCCGTCATACCAGGCTGACCATCTCTTCGACCAATGAAGCTGCGGCGGTGCGTAACTGATCTTGCCGGTGACAGTTTTCGTATACCTTGACGATGTTCATCCCGGCGCGGGTTTTGCAGGTAATCGCGCCCTTTGCGACCGATGATCATCAGATCGTATCCTCGAAACCCCGCTCGTTGGCACGGATAAAACGCTCGGCTGGCCTTCGAGATGTTGCCGTTGAAACCGCCGCACAGGCCGCGATCGGCGGTCAGCAGAACGACCAGGGCCCGCCCCTTGCCGCGCTCCATGCAGGAGCGGATGCGCCTCGGCCTCTTCGCGCAGCGCCAGCTGGAGAGCACCTGCTGCATCTTGTCCGCATAGGGGCGGGCAGCGACCACGGCCTCCTGGGCGCGGCGCAGCTTCGCCGCCGAGACCATCTTCATCGCCTTGGTGATCTGCCGGGTATTTTTGACCGACCGATCCGCTTTCTTGATTGCTTTAAGACTTGGCATCTGTGCCGATCCCTCAGGTGATTGGGGCTTAGGCGACAAACTGCCCCTTGAACTCGTCCAGGGCGGCCTTCGATGCGGGTCTTCAGGTCGGCGTCGATCGCCTTTCTTCTGGCGCATATCGGCAAGGATTGCCGCATGTTTGCGTTTCCATGAAGTGAGAACAGCTCGCCTCTCGTAGCGACGGAGCGACGGCAACCGGATACTCATCGAGAAAGCCGTTGTTGGCGGCAAAGATGACCAGCACCTGCTTCTCGATCGGCATCGGCCGGTACTGGGGCTGCTTGAGGATTTCGACCAGGCGCGCACCGCGGGCGAGCTGCACGCTGGGTGGCGGCATCGAGGTCGGAACCGAACTGGGCGAAAGCGGCCATCTCGCGATACTGGGCCAGAGCCAGACGCAGGGTACCGGCAACCTGCTTCATCGCCTTGACCTGCGCGCGACCGCCGACGCGGGAGACCGAAAGGCCGACGTTGATCGCCGGACGGACGCCGGAGTAGAAAAGGTCGGTTTCGAGGAAGATCTGACCGTCGGTGATGGAGATGACGTTGGTCGGGATGTAGGCGGAAACGTCGCCGGCCTGGGTCTCGATGATCGGCAGGGCGGTCAGTGATCCGGCGCCGAGCTCGTCGTTGAGCTTGCAGGCACGCTCCAGCAGGCGGCTGTGCAGATAGAAGACGTCGCCCGGATAAGCTTCGCGTCCGGGCGGACGGCGCAGCAGCAGCGAAGCTGCCGATAGGCGACGGCCTGCTTGGAAAGATCATCATAGATGATCAGGGCATGCTTGCCGCTGTCGCGGAAGATACTCGCCCATGGTGACACCGGTGTAGGGGGCGATGAACTGCAGCGGCGCCGGCTCGGAAGCGGTGGCGGCAACGACGATGGTGTAATCCATGGCGCCGTTGCTTGAGCTTGTCAACAACCTGGGCAACCGTGGAGCGCTTCTGGCCGATGGCGACATAGATGCAGATGACGTTCTGCCCCTTCTGGTTGATGATCGTGTCGATGGCGACGGCGGTCTTGCCGGTCTGGCGGTCGCCGATGATCAGCTCGCGCTGGCCGCGGCCGATCGGGACCATGGCGTCGATCGCCTTGAGGCCGGTCTGCATCGGCTGGTGCACCGACTTGCGGGCGACGATGCCGGGGGCCTTGATCTCGACCTTGCTGAAGGTGTCGGTGTTGATATCGCCCTTGCCGTCGATCGGCTGACCGATGCCGTTGACCACGCGGCCGATCAGGGCCTCGCCGACCGGAACCTCGACGATGCGCCCGGTGCGCTTGACCGTGTCGCCTTCCTTGATGTCGCTGGATTCGCCGAGAATCGCGGCACCGACGTTGTCCTCTTCGAGGTTGAGCACCATGCCCATGACGTCGCCGGGAAACTCGAGCAGTTCGCCGGCCATGGCCTTGTCGAGGCCGTGGATGCGGGCGATACCGTCACCGACGGAGATGATCGTGCCGGTTTCGCTGACCTCGACTTCGCGGCCGTAGTTTTCGATCTGCTTCCTGATAATCTCGCTGATTTCTTCCGCTCTGATTTCCATAGAACCTCTCACCCCTTCTGTAATGATATCTTCAATCCGTTTAAGCTGGGTTCTCACACTGCCGTCGAAGACGCGGCCGCCGATCTCGACCTGCACCCCGCCGATCAGCGCCGGGTCGACTTCGGCCTTCAGTTCGACCTTCTTGCCGGTCTGCTTCTCGAGGCCGGCCCGATCGCCTGCTTTGCGCGGCCCGAGCTCGCCAGCGGCGGTGATTCGCGCCCGCATCACGCCGGAAAGCTCGTCGGCCAGCCGCCGGTAGTCTCCTCGATCTGCGGCAGATAGCCAGCCGATCCTTCTGCAACAACAGGCCGAGAAACTTTCCCATCCCTTCGGAGAGGGTCAGCGATGCGGCCAAATCGGTCAGAAGCGCCTTCTTTTTTGCCAGAGCAAAGGTCGGGCTTTCGAGCAGCAGGCGCAGGGTCCCGGAGGCGGTAAAGACGGCATTGACCCTGGCCAGCTCATCGCCGTACTGTTCCAGCTCTTCTGTTCGGCACCCAGCTCGACCAGCGCCTTGGCATAACGCCGGGACATCGCGCTCAATGTAGTTCTCCCACTTTCTGCATGTACTCGTTGACCAGCCGCTTCTGGTCCTCGGCGGTCACGTTCTTGCCGCAGCAATTCCTCGGCCAGTCCGCACGGCCAGGCGGGCCGCTTCGCGCCGCAGTTCGGCTTTGCGCCCGCGCCACTTCGTTGGCTGCCTTGGCTCGGCTTCCTGCTGAATCTTGTCGCCATTTCCCTGAGCGCTGGCGAGAATCTTTTCCCGCTCCAGTTCCCCTTCGCGGCGAATTGCGGCATAGATCTCCTCGATTTCGCCTGCCGCACGCGCCAACTTGCTGTCGTACTCGGCAAATTTCGCCTCCGCTTCCTTGCGTGCATCCTCGGCATCGACGAAGGGTCTTCTCGATTCCCTCGCGCCGGCCGCTCAGACCATTGCCGAATCGGCTTTATGAGAAAAAAAGCGAGCAGGCCGAAAGTAATGGCGAAATTGAAAACACGGTAAAGAAAATCTTTGAGCAGCACGCCACTGTCCACGTGGTGCGCCTCCCCCGAAGCGGCCAAGGCGCTCATCGTCAGGGCGAGAATCAATATTGTAGCGGCGCCGCCAATCCGCGCCCACTGCATTCTGCCGCAACCTTTTATCATATACTTCTCCCCAACACCTTGCCGGCCACCCGTGCCGCCAAAGCCTGTGTCTCTTTCTTCAGTGTCTGGCGGGCGCCGGCAGTTTCTGCCGCCACCTGGGTCCGGATCGTCTGGACCTGCTCGGCGGCGTGTTTCGTGCCTCGACCAGCAGCCGATTTTCCTCCGTCAAGGCGCCCTGCCGCAGCTCAGTGCGTTCCTGATGCCCTCGGCGCTTCGCTTCCTGCAGACGCTGCTGGTAATGCTCCATCTTGGTGGCGATTTCTCCCTCCATTTCGCGTGCCTTCCGATAGGAACCGTCCACGGTTTGCTGCCGTTCCTGCATCAGGCGGCGCAACGGTCGGTATAAGAGAAGGTTCAAAATGAAAAGAAGGACCACGAAGTTGACAAACTGCAGCAGCAGGGTCCAGTTCAGTTCAATCACGGCTCGATCCTTTGGTTCGTCGAAAGCTGGAATCAGGTATACTGTATACAATTCAAGTGGTGATTAAAAAACCATGAAGCCTGTCGGGCAAAACAGGGGATAGGTACCATACAGACTTAAATGATGTCAAAGCTTTTTTTTAATTCCACCACTCAAGCAGTTACTTCCGGCCAAAGACGACCGCTTTTTTTTCCTCTTCGGGCACCGCGGCACTTTCCTTCTTCATCGTCAGTGTACTGTTAAGGACAACTCCTTCCTCAACAACCAGCACCGGTGTCTCGATCGCCCCGTTGACCAACAGCCGGGGCGCGCAGTTCAACCCGGTTGCGTGCCTTGATATTGCCGCGCATGCGGCCGCTGAGAATCAGCGTTCCGACATTGATTTCCGCCTGCAAATCGGCAGTCTTGCCAACGATGAGGGTATCGGTGGAAGTTATCTCACCACGGAAGGTGCCATCCAAGCGAACAATCTCATCGAATACCAGCTTTCCCTCGAACTGACTTCCCGGCCCGAGAAATGCCTTGATCTCACCTTTTTCGATAGGAGTTTCCTTTTTCATACCACTACCCTTCCTTTCGAACATAAATACCTCAGCTCAAATGTTAAGTCGGTGATTATTGCGACGGGAGGTGTTACCCTCCCGAAATTCCCAGCAAGGCAAGAAGACGGTCCAGATCCGGCGCCGAATAGTAGGTGATTTCTATCTTCCCCCCCTTGCCGCCGGAACTGATCCGCACTTGCGTACCGAGTGCCCGCTTGAGTTCGTCGGCCAGATGCACCAGCTCAGGATCGGCTTCTTTTTTCACCGGCGTCCGGACGCCGAAACTGCGGATCTTTTTGACCAGCGCCTCGGTATCCCGCACGGAAAGTTTTTTCTCCAGCAACTGACCCCGTGCTTCGAGAATATCGTCCTCATTCTCCAGTGGCAACAAGGCGCGTGCGTGCCCCATGGATAACCGGCCGACAACCACATCCGCACGCACCTGCTCTGGCAAACGCAGTAAACGCAAAGAATTGGCCACGGTCGAGCGATCTTTGCCGACCCGCTTACCGATTTCTTCCTGCGAAAGATCGAAGCTATCCATCAAATTACGATAGGCTTCCGCTTCTTCAATCGGATTAAGGTCCTCGCGCTGGATATTTTCGATCAGCGCCATCTCCAACGCCCAGTCTTCCGAAACGTCCTGGATAACGACCGGCACCTCGCGCAGCCCGGCTTTCTGTGCCGCCCGCCAACGTCGCTCGCCGGCAATGATCTGGTAGATTTCACCGTGCTGCCGTACGACCAGCGGCTGGATGATCCCCTTCTCCCGGATGGAAGCCGCAAGCTCTTCCAACTTCACGTCATCGAAGGATTTTCGCGGCTGTTTGCGGTGCGGTTCCAGCTCTTCAATCGGACAAAGGAAATATTTTCTTCCACCCTCCTGGGTGGCCGAATTCAGCAAGGCACCAATTCCTTTGCCGAGTGCGGGTCTTTTTACCATGTCAATTTCCTGCTTCGATGATCTCTTTTGCCAGCTCCAGGTACGCCACCGCCCCACGGGAGGTTATATCGTACAACAGTACCGGCAGACCATGGCTGGGGGCTTCGGAAAGGCGCACATTGCGCGGGATGACCGACTGAAAAACCTGACCACTGAAATGGGTCCGGATCTGTTCGCTAACTTGATGGGATAGATTATTGCGGGCATCGAACATAGTCAGGACGATCCCGCGGACCCCCAAATCCGGATTCAGTTCTTTCTGAATCAGTCGGATGGTCTTCAATAACTGGCTTAGCCCTTCCATGGCGAAATATTCGCACTGGAGAGGGATCAACACCGCATCGGCGGCAGTGAGTGCATTAACTGTCAACAGCCCGAGGGAAGGGGGACAATCGATAATAATGTAATCGTAACTATCCCGGATTTCATTGAGGATGGCCCGCAGTTTTTTTTCCCGCGCCAGGACGGAAACCAGTTCGATCTCGGCCCCGATCAGGTCGGTATTCGAGGGCAGAATATCGAGGTGCTCCAGGGCGGAACGGATGCGGATATCTGCCGCTGTCGCTTCGCCGAGAAGGGCATTGTAGATGGTCGGCCGCGATGTTCCCTTGTCCACCCCCAGACCGCTGCAGGAGTTGGCTTGCGGATCCATATCCACCAACAGTGTCCGTTTTTCTGCGGCGGCCAGGGAAGCGGCGAGATTGACGGCTGTTGTCGTCTTCCCTACTCCCCCTTTTTGATTGGCGATGGCGAAAATCAGGGCCATTTGCAATGAACTCCTTTAATACCGGGAGCGCAAAATTACCACACCCGGCCGCTACTGCAAAGCAAAAAGACCGGCGTTGGGTAATTCACTGCTATTATCCGGCGGGCGGTCCTGCGGCAACTCGCGAGCCGTGCATAAGGATCAAAGTGCGGCGGCTTCCCGATACCGGCAGGTGCAGGGTGTGAACCTCTTTTTGGGTGAGCCCGACCGCTTGCAGCTCGGCTTCGGCTGCCCGCAATTCGCTTTCTCCCTCCCCTCCCTTCATCGCTAGCAGGTACCCCCCAGCAGCAAGAAGTGGTAGTGCACGGCGAGCAAATTCCGGTAGCGAGGCGAAAGCGCGCGTGATGATAACATCGAAACTGCCCCGAAACTCTGACTGCTGTGGTAAATCCTCGATCCGCGCCGCGAGGGGGAGAAAGCCGGTCAAGCCGAGCTGTCTGCCGACGTGCCGTTGGAAGTTTATCTTCTTGCCGACGGCATCGACCGACACCAATCTCAGTTCTGGCCGGGCCAGCTTCAGCGGAATGCCTGGAAAACCGCCGCCGGAACCGATATCGAGCAGCCGTTCTTTGCCGTGCAAAAAAGGGAGCACGGTCAGGGAATCGACTAGATGCTTCTCTACCGCCTCCTGCGGGTCGGTGATCGCCGTTAGATTGACTTTGCAATTCCAGCGCAACATTTCATCGAGGAACCATAACAAACGCGCCTGTGCGGCTTCCGGCACCCATACGTCCATTTTATGGAGGAGGTCGGCAAGAAGTAGCTGTCTATCCATTTCATCGCCGCCGCAACAGGACTGAAAGGATGGCGATCGCCGCCGGCGTGACACCCGGGATGCGCGCGGCCTGCCCGAGGTTCAGCGGCCGTACCCTGTTCAGCTTGTCCCGCACTTCCGCCGACAGACCGGCTGGGCTGTCATAGCTGAAATTGGCGGGGATCGCCTGTTCCTCGATGCGTCGGAAGCGAGCGATCTCTTCCTCCTGTCGGCGGATATATCCTTCATATTTGACGGCAATCTCCAACTGTTCACGGACCGCGGGAGCGAGGTCTGCCAAAGCGGGGTCGAGAAAAAGCAGATCGGCCATCGTAATTTCCGGGCGGCGTAGCAATTCCTCCAGGGAAGCGCCGCTCCGCAGACTTCCCAATTGCAACCGTTCCAGGGCTTCTGTGTCACTACCCCCGACCCGCACCTTCTTCAGCAGCTCATCCCCCCTTGCCAGCGCCGCCATCTTGTCGTTGAAATGCCGCCAGCGCTGCTCGGGGATCAAGCCGATATCCCGGCCCTGCGGTGTCAAGCGCTGGTCGGCATTATCCTCGCGCAACAACAGGCGGTATTCGGCTCGCGAAGTAAACATCCGGTACGGCTCTACCGTCCCCAGATTGATCAGGTCGTCGATCAACACCCCGACGTAACCCTGGTCACGGCGTACTATCAGCGGTTCTTCTCCGCGCACCTGCCGGGCGGCATTGATGCCGGCCAGCAGGCCTTGCGCCGCAGCCTCCTCATAACCGGAGGTGCCATTGATCTGCCCGGCGTGGAAGAGCCCCGTCAAGGCCTTTGTTTCGAGTGTGGGCAGGAGTTGGATGGGGTCGACATAATCGTATTCGATGGCGTATCCCGGACGCATGATCTCCACCTGCTCAAGGCCCGGTATCGACCGCAAAAAGGCGATCTGAATATCCGGAGGAAGAGAGGTCGATACCCCGTTCGGATAAATTTCGGCGCTAGTCAACCCTTCCGGCTCGAGAAAAATCTGATGCCGTTCTTTTTCCGGGAAACGCACCACCTTGTCCTCTATGGAGGGGCAGTAGCGTGGTCCGATTCCTTCGATGACACCGGAATAGAGCGGAGAGCGGTCGAGCCCGCCACGAATGACCTCATGCGTGCGCTGCGTCGTCTAGGTGATGTGGCAAGGGACCTGTTGTTGGGCAATCTTTTCCGTATCAACAGAAAACGGGAGGGGCGGCTCATCGCCGTGCTGTGGCTCAAGACCGGCAAAATCGATACTGCGCCGATCGAGGCGGGCCGGCGTCCCGGTCTTTAACCGCCCGACCCTCAACCCAAGATCACGTAGTTGATCGGAAAGCCCTTCCGCCGCCGGCTCGCCGGCTCTTCCGCCCGGATAATTCTCCAGTCCGACATGAATCAGCCCACGTAGAAACGTCCCGGTGGTCAGAATCACCGTTCGACCACAAAAGGCAACCCCTTCGCGCGTCATCACCCCCGCCACCCGCTCCCCTTCCAACAACAGGCGGACCACCGCCCCTTGCTTGAGATCAAGTCTGGGCGTATTTTCGATGACCTGCTTCATACGAAAGGCATACTGCCGTCGATCCGCTTGTGCTCGGGAGGCACGCACCGCCGGACCCTTGCGGGTATTGAGAAGCCGGAACTGGATTCCCGTTGCATCGATGATGCGGGCCATTTCCCCCCCCAGCGCATCGATCTCCTTGACCAGGTGTCCCTTGGCCAAACCGCCTATCGCGGGGTTGCACGACATTTGTGCTACCGCATCAAGATGCAGCGTCAACAGCAGCGCGCTGCAGCCCATGCGCGCCGCCGCCAATGCCGCCTCGCAGCCGGCATGTCCCGCCCCAACAACAATGACGTCATAATTCTTGGTGTAAGTCGAAACCACAGGCCACTTCCTACAAGAGACGGGTAAAATGTTTCACGTGAAACATTTTCTTACTTACCGATACAGAAGCGGGAAAAAATATGATGGAGTATCTCGTCGGGAGTGGTTTCCCCGGTGATTTCGCCGAAAGCATCCAGGGCGGTCCGCAACTCAACCGCCAAAAGCTCGGGTGCCACACCATCTTCTATTTTTTGTCTAAAAACCTCAAGCGCCTCCCGGGCGCGGAGCAAAGCCTGGCGATGCCGACGGTCGGACAGCAGGATCGTCTCTTGGCCAGCCCGGCCGAAATGGCCGAGAACGGTATCGCGGATAGTGTTCTGCAAAACCGCCACCCCATCCCCTTTGCGCGCCGAGATGCTCACGGAAGGAAAATCAGGGATCGGAGCGGCGGCGGGGGTACCCAGATCCGCTTTGTTAATCACCACGATGACTCTCGATCCGCGACAAGCTTCGAGCGCCAGAAGATCTTCGGCATCAAGGGGGGCGCTGCCGTCGATGACTAAAAGGACGAGCTCGGCAGAGCCAATCTTCTCCCTGGCCCGCCGAACCCCCTCCCGTTCAACCACATCATTCGTATCGCGGATGCCGGCGGTATCCAGTAAACGCAGGGGAACGCCACCCAGGGTGAAGCGCTCTTCGATGATGTCGCGAGTAGTGCCGGGAATCGCGGTGACAATCGCTCTCTCTTCGCCAAGCAAGGCATTCATCAAGGTGCTCTTGCCAACATTCGGTTTGCCGAGAATAAGCAAGGAAATGCCCTCCCGTAGAGTCCGTCCGGCATCGAAGGACTCCAGCAGGTGGTCAATGTCCGCCATAACCCTTGACACCGACGTGAGCAACCGATCGTAGCTGGGAAAATCAATGTCTTCTTCAGGAAAATCGATATGGATTTCAACCAGTGCCAACTGCTCAATGATGACGGTGCGAAAATGGTTTAAGGCGGCGGAAAGCTTCCCTTCCAATTGACCGATGGCAATGCGGCGAGCTCCCTCGGAAGCACAGCCGATAATATCAGCGACTGCTTCCGCTTGAGCAAGATCAATGCGGCCATTGAGAAAAGCACGAAGGGTGAATTCGCCAGGCCGGGCTAGGCGAACGCCGGCATCGATGAAAAGGTCGAGAAGGCGCCGGACAACCACCGTTCCGCCATGACAATGGACTTCGGCAACATCCTCGCGCGTGTATGAAGATGGGGAGCGCATGATGACAGCGAGGACCTCATCGATGATCTCGCCATCGGGTGCGTGTATGTGCCCGTGATAAAGTTGATGGGAGCGAAAACGTGCGGTTGGCCGGGATGGGTGGAAAAACTGCAGAAGAAAAGCCTCCGCCCTTGATCCAGACAGGCGCAGGACACCAACCCCTCCCTCCCCGGCAGGGGTGATTGGGGCGATAATGGTGTCCTGGCTGTCAGCATCAAGCATGGGAAAAAGACGTTGTTGGACGCAGTTCTTTCAAGCGCGTCGGTTGATAAGGTATTGCTGGCCAATAGTGAGAAGGTTGTTGACCAGCCAGTAAATAACCAATCCTGAGGGGAAATTGAGGAACATGAAAGTGAAGATGATAGGCATCAGCATGAAAAGCTTGGCCTGCATCGGATCCATTGACGTGGGTGTCATTTTCTGCTGAATGAACATCGTCGCGCCCATGATCAGCGGAGTAACATAATAAGGGTCTTTTGCGGCCAGGTCGGTGATCCACAAATAAAAGGGGGCGTGGCGGACTTCAATGGCCTCCATCAACACTTTATAAAGAGCAAAGAATACGGGAATCTGTACCAGCATTGGTAGGCAACCGCCTAGCGGATTGACCCGATGCGTCTTGTACAATTCCATGATTTCCCGGTTCTGCTTTTCCTTATCCTTGGCGGATTTTTCCCGGATCTTCTGCATTTCCGGCTGCAGCTTCTGCATAGCCTTCATTGAAGAATAGCTCTTCTGAGTCAAGGGCCAGAAGATCAGTTTAATAATGATCGTCAGCAATATAATGGAAAGCCCATAATTGCCGAGAAATTTATAGAAGAATTTCAGTACGTATAACAAAGGCCGGGCAATGAGAGAAAAGAATCCAAAATCGACGGCCTCGCTAAGGTCGTAACCAACCTCCTTTAACAGATCCAGTTCGCGAGGGCCGAAGTATAAAAGATATTTGAAACTTGCGACCTGCCCCGGTTGTAAAGATTTATTCAAAGATTCAACGCTATTCCGGATCACCGCCCCGACTTTGTCGATCCGAACCTTGCCGGCTGAGTCCTCTTGTGGAATGATGGCGGAGAGGAAATACTTATTCCCAAAGGCGGTCCAGGCCACCTGCTGCGGATAGACTATTTCAGCTTTTTCCATCTTATCGGCGGAGAGCTTTTCGACCTTTCCCCCGGCTAAGGTCGTTGAGCCGATGAAGTCGGAGGAGCTGATTTTTTCATTCCCCTGCGATGCCAGAAGAGCGAGCACCAATGACCCGTTCTTAGCAGTTCCGGCGCTGTTTTTGAAAGCTATATCAAGAGAAAATTGGTAGTGATCACCATTGAATGTGTAAATCTTATCAACAACCAAACCGGATGCGAGGGTTGTGGAGAAAACTAATTTGACCTCCTTACCTTCTTCCACCTCTACAGCGGCGCTGTTACCAAGAACATTAAAATAGGCATCAGCCGGAATATCCAAAGCAGCTGTGCCGGTGGTAACAAGTGTCGCGTTGACGGCTGGCCCAGTTTGCACAAGATTGACAAGCTCCGCCCCCGGTTTCGGCGACACCCGGTAATTCTTCAATTCGAAGCTTTTCAGGCGTGCGCCGATGTTGGTGAAAACAGCCTTGAAGAGTGGATGATCGACCGTGATCTGCCGCTCGTCGCCGACGAGTGTCGGGGCAGGAGCCTGTCCGGCAGTAGGAGCTGCTGGCGTGGAAAGGTCTGCTGCCGGCGAAGATGCGGGTGAGCTGATCGTTTTCGAATCCGAAACTACCCCTGGTGCAGGTGGCGTCGCCTTTTGCTGTGGGAACAGCAAACTGAAGCCGAACCAGACGATCAGCATAAGAACTATGGCAATAATGGTATTTTTATTTTCCATGAAATTTCTCCAGGCGCATGTAATTTAGCGAACCGGGTCGAACCCCCCGGGGTGCCAAGGGTGACAACGAAAAATTCTGCCGATTGCCTTAAGGGGACCATAGATAGGGCCATATCGCCTGATCGCTTCAACGGCATACGCGGAGCAAGAGGGATAAAAACGACAGGAGGATACTTTGAGGGGGGAAATGACAATTTGATAAAAACGAATTAAAAAAATCAATATTTTGGAGATCATGTTACTCCCCGCCCAGAGGGTATGAGGAGAGGTGTCAGTTCTTCGCAAACCTGACCATAAGTAAGTTCCGCCGCTCCCGGTTTGGCGATGATAGAAATATCGACAGGTCTTGGGAGCTGTTGTTTATGGCATCGGAAGAACTCTCGCAACAGTCTTTTTGCACGGTTGCGTTGAACAGCTCCCCCGATTTTCCTGCTAACGGTTAAACCCAGCCGGGAATAGCCACGACCTCGATTGTCTATTAACAGAAGATAGTGAGGAGAGGAGAGTTTTTTCCCGCTCTTTCGTATTGCACGGAATTCATAAGACTTGCGCAAGCGTTGAGCGGGAGAGAAGCCTTCATTCCGGTTCACCGAGCCCCTATTTTACGGGGATAGTGACACTAAGGATTTTACGCCCTTTTGCCCGCCGCCGCTTGAGGACATTTTGGCCGTTTTTCGTCTGCATCCGGACCCGGAAGCCGTGAGTTCTTTTCCGCCGTATTTTGCTGGGCTGATAGGTTCTTTTTGACATATGACCGACGAGGCTCCATGCTGATTAACTGAGAGTTTAAATAAAGAGCACTTTAAACCATATTTTTTGTTCTCTGTCAAGGGTAAAACCTACCGGTAATTACTCCTTCCCGGTATCCCTGCCCGAAAAAGTAAAAATTTCTTGCAAATATAGCCTCTATCTGCTAGTTTTATCCTTCCTGAAAACTCTCTTTTTATTAGCAAAACAAGCCTTAAAAGCGGCCCCAAGAGGATATCCACAGTTGTTGATGAACCTGTGGATATTTTTACTGTGCAGACGTATTTGCCCTCTTCACCGCTCTCCCGATCGGAAAATCGTCTTCGATGAACAGACTTTGGCAGGAAACCCTTTCTAGCATCGAAAAAACCTTGAGCCCCCAGCATTTTTCCACTTGGATCAAGGCAATTCACCTGGTTGGCATCGAAAAGGATCTGGTTCGTCTTCAGGTTCCGAATCGATTCGTTCACGATTGGATCAGGGATCATTATCTTGCTCAGATACAGGAGACGATCTCGCGAATTGGTGCCGTTTCCTACCGTCTTCATCTCGATATTGCCCTCCAGCAAACAGAAAAAAATAACCCTTCGCTGAAAGAGACCGAAAAAACGGTCCGTCAAGAAAAGACTGCCACGCCATTAAGGGAAAATTCAGCGCTGGGTACACTGAATGGAAAATACGTTTTTGATGAATTTGTCTCCGGCTCTTCAAACCAGTTTGCCTTTGCTGCGGCCATGGCTGTCGCCAATAATCCGGCGACAACCTACAACCCTCTTTTCATCTATGGCGGCGTCGGTCTGGGCAAGACGCATCTTATCAATGCTATCGGCCATCGGATCCTGCAGAAAAATCCACAAACCAACATCTGTTACTGTACCTCCGAAAAATTCATGAATGAATCTGATTAATTCACTCCGTTATGCAAAGATGGATGAATTTCGCAATAAATTTCGCACGATAGACGTTCTGCTAATAGATGACGTTCAGTTCATTGCCGGCAAGGAAAGAACCCAGGAAGAATTTTTTCATACGTTTAACGCTCTTTATGAATCGCACAAACAAATTGTCGTCACTTCCGATAAATTTCCAAAGGAAATCCCCGGACTGGAAGAGCGCCTTCGGTCCCGTTTCGAATGGGGTCTGATAGCTGATATCCAACCTCCCGATGTCGAAACAAAACAGGCAATTCTCAAGATGAAGGCAGAGCAGAATAATATTTTCCTGCCGGAGGATGTCGCCCAATTCCTGGCTACCTCCGTCACCAGCAATATCCGTGAACTTGAAGGCTACCTGGTGCGCATCGGCGCCTACGCCAGTCTGACTGCCGCATCAATCACCCTGGCCATGACCCGTGACGTCCTTAAAGACATTCTGGTAGAAAAAAACCGCGAACTTACCGTTGAGGACATACAGAAAACGGTAAGTGCCTACTACAACATAAAAATCTCTGATCTCAAATCGCCGAAGCGATTAAAAGCATTGGTTCTTCCGCGCCAGGTGGCCATGTATCTGTCCCGGCAGTTGACCTCCTCCTCTTATCCGGACATTGGAGACAGATTCGGGGGAAAGGACCATTCGACGATAATCCACGCCATGAAGAAAATAGAAAAACAACTTATCGATGATTTTCAACTGCGTTCAGTGATCAATACACTAAAAAGTTCCCTTAAAGGATAAAGGGGTTTATAAGCTGTTCAGGGGATAGGGGATAGGGGTGGATAGAAAGCAACCGAAGTCACCGACGCAGATAATTCTCCCTGCTGTACACAACAGGTCATCTTTTAAATACACAGGTAAAAAGAGCCAAAAAACAGAGTATTAGGCATGGAAACAGCCAATCCACAGGCCCTATTACTACTACTATTTTTTAAAGATATAAATACTAATAGAAGATACATTTGTGGACAGGAGATATTCATGCAGTTTCTCATTGAAAAAGAAGTTTTTCTTAAGGGCCTGGCCCGGATCCAGGGAATAGTAGAGAAGCGCAATACAATTCCGGTCCTCTCAAACGTCCTTATCGAAGCCGCCGATGGAGAAATTTTTATTACGGCCACGGATCTCGAAGTCGGCATGAAATCATCGTATAAGGCTTCCGTTGCAACAACGGGTAAAGTGACAGTCGCCGCAAAAAAATTGTATGAAATTGTCAAGGAACTTCCCGAAAAGGAGGTTTCTTTCAAAGCTCGTGAAAATTGCTGGATAGAGATTCGTAGCGGCAAAGCATTGTTTAATGTCGTTGGTTTATCAGCCGATGAGTTTCCTACTTTTCCATCTCCGGAAAAGGAACAATTTATTGAAATTTCATCTCCTATGATTCAAGAGATGATAGATAAAACTTCTTTTTCGATGTCAACCGATGAAAGCAAATACAACCTCAATGGCATATATTTCAAAGCAATGGAGGAAGAAGGCATCGATTATCTGAGGCTGGTTGCAACAGATGGCCACCGCCTGGCAATGATACAGAAAGAAATAAAAGCCAAAGCTTCCCAGCAACTTGAAAAAGGGGTTATTTTTCCCCGAAAAGGTGTTTTCGAACTGAAGAAAATGGCAGAAGAAGCAGAAGGAAATATACGCTTGGGCTTCATGGATAACAGTGCTGTTATTTTAAAGGATAATACAATTGTTACAATGAGGCTGGTCGATGGCGAATTTCCTGATTACAATCGGGTTATTCCTAAAAATCAGGAAAATGTTGCTTTCGTTAAACGCGATAATTTTTTTCATGCTCTGCGCCGGATGTCTGTCGTTTCAAGCGAGAAGTCCAGAGGTGTCAAGATCGTCCTTCGCAAAGGGGTTCTTGAGCTCTTCTCATCGAATCCCGAGCTTGGCGATGCCCGAGAAGATATAGACATAGACTACGATGGTCCCGATATAACCATCGGCTTCAATGCTCGTTACCTTATTGACATTCTGCAAGGACAGGACGACACAAGAGTCCGCTTCATGGTGAGGGATAACCTCTCTCCTGGCGTCGTCCGTGCCGAAAACGGCGACAATTTCCTCGCTGTCGTTATGCCGATGCGGTTATAAGAACGCAGGAGTGGTTGGTCGTCTGATGGTGATATCCCACCTGGTTCTGCGGCAGTTTCGCAATATTAATAAAATGGAAATTTATCCCGAGGCTGGTTTCAACATCCTCTGGGGGGATAACGCGCAGGGGAAAACGAACATTCTGGAAGCCATTTACCTGCTCGGCTCGCTGAAGAGTTTTCGCGCCGCGGGCAACGAAGAGATGATACTCCAAGGGCGAGAGGGCTGCCGCTTGGAGGCAGAAATAAGACAATTCGAAGTGAACCGGCGCGTGAATCTGACAATCACTGCCGAGGGGAAGAAAGCCCGGGTGGATGAGAAGGATATCCGCCGGGTAAATGATTTTTTTGGGCACCTGCAACCGGTTCTTTTCGCGCCGGAAGAGATTTATCTCATCAAGGGGCCTGCTGGGCGGCGCGCGCTTCTTGATCGAGCCATTTTCCAAACCGACTTTGCCTATCTGGAGCGTGCCAGGGATTTTGATCGCCATCTTCGGCAGCGCAACCGTCTGCTCCGGGAAGCAGGAGGAAAGGCGGAATTGGCAGCGTGGAACGAGGGTTTTATTCACAGTGGGGCACGGGTGCGCTTGGCGAGATACTTGTATCTGGAGCGCCTTCGGGGCAGAGTTCAGGAGATATACCGGCGGATTTCCGGAAAAGAAGAAGAAGCCAATCTGACCTATCCAGCCGGCGGCGGCGATGAAAAAGATCTATTCACTGCGCTGACAACGGAAATGGAGAAGGTTGCAGAAAGAGAACGCCGGCAAGGGCAGTCACTGGTTGGGCCGCACCGTGATGATGTGGAGTTTTCCATCGATAGACGGTCCCTGCGTCTTTTCGGTTCACAGGGCCAACAGCGGTCGTTCCTTCTCGCTTTCAAAACGGCGCAGGTGCAGGATCTGGAAGAGAAAAGCGGCGAGCCGCCGGTACTCCTTCTCGATGACATGACAAGTGAACTCGACAGCGGCCGGCAGAACTATTTCTTTCGCTATCTGACCGAACGTTCGGGACAGGTATTCATAACGACAACAGATGTTGCCCCCCTGCGGACCCAGGAATTTTCCCGGGGCCGTTTTTTCCAGATCAGGGAAGGGGGTTTGCACCATGACAGTCAGGGGTAAAAGCAGATGACGCAACCTGCAAAAGAGTACGGAGCAGAGAGTATCCAGGTTTTGGAAGGACTTTCCGCCGTTCGCAAACGTCCGGCGATGTATATCGGCTCCACCAGTGTTTCGGGACTGCACCATCTGGTCTATGAAGCCGTTGATAATTCGATCGATGAAGCACTGGCTGGTTATTGCGATGAAGTGACGGTCATCATACATCTGGATGGTTCGATAACGGTCGAGGATAACGGGCGTGGTATCCCGGTGGACTATCATCCGACCCAAAAGAAATCAGCGGCCGAAGTTGTCATGACCGTCCTGCACGCGGGGGGAAAATTCAACAGCGACAGTTACAAGGTCTCCGGCGGCTTGCACGGCGTCGGGATCTCCGTCGTCAATGCCCTCTCGGAACGTCTGGAACTGGAAATTCGCCGCAACAGCCGAATCTATCGGCAAGTTTATAAGCGGGGAGTACCGGAGGCGCCGCTACGCGAAGAGGGGGAGAGTATCAAGAAGGGGACACTGATCACCTTCTGGCCTGATCCGCAGATTTTCGAGACGACCGAATTCTCCTTTGAAACCCTCTCCCAGCGGCTGCGCGAGCTATCATTTCTTAATGCCGGCGTGCATATCCACATCCTTGACGAGCGCACCGAGAAGCGGCACGATTTTCATTATGAAGGAGGGATTGTCTCCTTTGTCGAATATCTGAACCGGGCGAAAACTCCGCTGCATCCGCAGCCGATCTATTTTTCCGGCAGCCGCGAAGGGGCGGAGATCGAAGTCGCCATCCAGTACAACGACGGCTATGATGAGAAGATCTTCACCTTCGCCAACAACATCAATACCCATGAGGGTGGAACGCATCTGGTGGGTTTCAAGGCGGCGTTGACCCGCACCATGAACACCTATGCTACCGGCAATAATCTTCTTAAAAACGTCAAAACGAGCATTTCCGGCGATGACCTGCGGGAGGGGATGACGGCGGTCATTTCGGTCAAGATCAGTGAGCCGCAGTTCGAGGGACAGACGAAAACCAAACTCGGCAATTCCGAGGTCAAAGGCTTCGTCGAAACGTTGATGAATGAAAAACTCGCCACCTATCTGGAAGAAAATCCGCAGGTGGCGCGCCGTATTCTCGAGAAAGGGATAGAAGCGGCGCGCGCGCGTGAAGCGGCGCGCAAGGCACGCGACCTGACCCGCCGCAAAGGGGCGCTTGACGGCCTTTCCCTGCCTGGAAAACTAGCCGATTGCCAGGAGAAGGATCCGGCCCTGTGCGAGATCTACCTTGTCGAAGGAGACAGCGCCGGTGGCAGCGCCAAGCAGGGCCGCGACCGTAAATACCAGGCGATTCTGCCGCTAAAAGGAAAGATTCTCAATGTCGAAAAAGCGCGCTTCGACAAGATGCTCAGCTCGAACGAAATACGAACTCTGATCACCGCCATGGGCACCAGCATCGGCAAGGACGATTTCGACATCGGCAAGCTGCGCTATCACCGAATTATCATCATGACCGACGCCGACGTGGACGGGTCCCATATCCGCACTCTGCTCCTCACTTTCTTCTTCCGGCAGATGAATGAACTGATCGCGCGCGGCCACCTGTACATTGCCCAACCGCCACTCTACAAACTGAAGCGGGGGAAGAAGGAGATCTACCTGAAGGATGACATCGCCCTTCTCGATTACCTGTTGAACGAGGGTGTCGAAGGGATGACGATTAACATGGAAAAAAGCAGTCGTGTCCTGCGCGGCAAACAGATCATTCCGACCCTGCGCAACATCATCGATTTCAACGAGCATTTTGAGAAGATGGTGCATAAGGGAGTGAACCGCGAGGTGCTGCGCATCTTTGTAAATGGAAAGATCCAGAACGGTTTCGCCGACATGCTCGATCTCGAACCGCTGGCGAGTCGGTTGAGGACCGTCGAGCCGCGCGCCGAATTTCAGGTGTTCAGCGAGCCGGCGCGTATTCTCTTTACCCTTGGCAACATCCGCGCCCGCATTGACCAGCCGGTCCTGGAAGCGCTCTCATCACATGAGTACAAGCTGCTGATCCAGGCGTACCGACAGGTGGAGGACGTCTGTCAGGGGGAAAAGGCTCTTATTTCCGCCGAAGGGAAGGAAGAGGCGGCGGTGGAAAGCCGGCAGGAGTTGCTTGAATTTTTCCTCGCCCGGGCGAAGAAGGGGCAGTACATCCAGCGTTACAAAGGGTTGGGCGAGATGAACCCGGAACAGCTTTGGGAAACAACAATGGATGCGGAAAGACGGGTGCTGCTGCAGGTCAAAATAGAGGATGCGGTCGAGGCCGACGCCATCTTTACCATCCTGATGGGCGATCAGGTCGAACCGCGGCGTGAATTTATCGAAAACAACGCCCTCAATGTCGCCAATCTCGATATTTAAACAGGCTAACCTTTTGCCTGCCTGATTTTTTGGAGAAGACCGAATGCTTTCACAACAAAACAAGGTGAGCGTCAGCATCGAAGACGAGATGCGCAAGTCGTACATGGACTATGCGATGAGCGTCATCATCGGCCGCGCCCTTCCTGACGTACGCGATGGACTCAAGCCAGTGCACCGGCGGGTGCTCTTCGCCATGCACGAACTGGGAAATGATTGGAACAAACCATACAAAAAATCGGCGCGCGTCGTCGGCGATGTCATTGGTAAATTCCATCCCCACGGCGATACCGCTGTTTACGACACCATTGTCCGCATGGCGCAGCCCTTTTCCATGCGCCACCCGCTCATTGACGGCCAGGGAAACTTCGGCTCGGTCGACGGCGACTCGCCGGCCGCCATGCGCTATACCGAGGTGCGCATGGCGCGCCTGGCGCACGAGCTGCTTAACGATATCGATAAGGAAACGGTCGAGCACGGTCCCAACTATGATGACTCCCTGCAGGAGCCCCTCGTCCTCCCCTGCAAATTTCCGAATCTGCTGGTCAACGGCTCGGAAGGGATCGCCGTCGGCATGGCGACGAAGATCCCGCCGCACAATCTAGGGGAGGTGGTCGATGCTTTGGTCGCCGTTATTGACGATCCAACGATCGATTTCGAGGAATTGCTGAAGAAGGTACCGGGCCCCGATTTTCCCACCGCTGGTTTTATTCTCGGCCGCGAGGAGATTCGCCAGGCGTACAGCACCGGTCGCGGCATTATCCAGACCCGGGCTCGGGCGCTGATCGAGAAGGACCGCCGCACCGGCCGCGAGAGCATCATCGTTACCGAGATCCCTTTCCAGGTCAACAAGGCGCGGCTAATTGAAAAAATTGCCGACCTTGTTAAAGAAAAAAAGATCGAGGGGATTTCCGATCTGCGTGATGAGTCGGACCGCGAGGGGATGCGTATCGCCATCGAGTTGAAGAAGGACTCGGTGCCGCAGGTCATCCTCAATCAGCTTTATAAAATGACGCAGATGCAATCCTCCTTTGGCATCATCCTTTTGGCCATCGTCTCCGGCCAGCCGCGCGTCCTCACCTTGCGCGAGATCCTCGACAAGTTCATCGAGCACCGCAAGGAAATCGTTACCCGCCGCTGTATTTTCGACCTTAAGAAAGCCGAAGCGCGCGCCCATATCCTCGAAGGGTTAAAGATCGCCCTGGAGAATCTCGACGAGGTGATCCGGATTATCAAGGAGAGTGCCAATTCCCCTGAGGCCAAGGAACGCCTGATCGCCCGGTTTGTCTTTTCTGACATTCAGGCTCAGGAAATCCTCAACATGCGCTTGCACCGCCTCACCGGCCTCGAACGTGACAAGATCATGGCCGAATATCAGGAGGTCCTGGCTCTGATCCAGCGGCTGAAAGAGATTCTTGCTAGCGAGATAGAGATCTTTAAAATCATTCGTGCTGAGCTTTTGGAAATGCGGGAGAAATACGCCAATCCAAGACGTACCGAGATCATCGCCAAAAGCGGCGAGTTTTCCCTCGAGGACTTCATCGTCGAGGAAGACATGGTGGTCACCGTCTCCCATACCGGTTACATCAAACGCAATGCCGTCTCCCTTTACCGTGCCCAGCGCCGGGGCGGCAAAGGAAAGACCGGGATGCGGCCGAAGGAGGAGGACTTCGTCGAGAGGCTGTTCATTGCCTCCACCCACTCCTACATTCTCGTCTTCAGCGACCTCGGCAAGGTTTACTGGCTCAAGGTGCATGAGATTCCGCAAGGAGGACGGGCGACCCGCGGCAAGGCGATAGTTAATCTGCTGCAGCTGGCCGATGGCGAGAATGTCACCAGCGTGCTGCCGGTGAAAGAATTCGTTGAAGACAAGTACATCGTCACCGCCACCCGCAAAGGGATCATCAAGAAATCGAAGCTAATGGATTATTCCAATCCGCGCGCCGGCGGGATTATTGCACTTACCATTGATGATGGCGATCGTCTCGTGTCCACCCGCCTGACCGACGGCAGCATGGATATCCTTCTCGCCAGCCGCAACGGCAAGTCGATCCGTTTTTCCGAAGGCGATGCACGGCCGATGGGGCGCACTTCCCGTGGCGTGCGTGGCATGATGCTTGAGGATGACGATCAGCTGATCGGCATGGAGGTGGTCTCCGATGCTACCGCCGCCACGCTGGTTACGGTGACCGAGAATGGCTACGGCAAACGCACCGACCTCGGCGAATACCGTATACAAAGCCGTGGCGGCAAAGGGATCATCACCATCAAAACCTCCGAGCGCAACGGCAAGGTGGTCGATATCAAACTGGTGGACGACGATTCCGATCTGATGCTGATTACCGATCGGGGCAAGGTTCTGCGCACATCCATTGCCGCCCTCTCGATCATCGGTCGCAACACGCAAGGAGTGCGGCTGATGGTTCTGGAAACGGGGGAACGCATAGTTGCGGTCGCCAAACTCGCCGAGAAGGACGAAGAGAATGGATATTCAGAAACTGAAGAAGAGGCTCATGAGGGAGGAGCTGAGGAGGAGGAGGAGTAAGTCCAAGACTTTTCGTCTTCTGGTCAGCGGCGGTCTGCTGCTTTTGATCCTTTTCTTTGCCGGCCTCATTTTTTATGTGGCCAACCTCGACAAGCGGCTTGAAGAAGACTTCCAGCGGGCCGAAGTGCTGGTGGAGAACGGGCAGTATGAGGAAGCGGTCGACCTCTACCGGGGTATTTTCGAGAAACATCACCGGTTTCATCTGGCACCGCAGGCAATCTACCAGGCTGGTGACGTACTCAATCTTTATCTGAAACAATATCATGAGGCTCTTCTCGCCTACATGCTGCTGGAAAAGGATTTCCCTAATTCGACCTGGACCGGCAAAGCCCGCTTGCAGGTAGCGGAAATTTACAAATACCGCCTGCGCGACTACAACCGGGCAGTCCTCGCTTACCAGAAGTTGCTCGATAGCGGCGCCGCCGACGGCGACCGGCTGCAGTACGAGGTAGCGGATGCTTATTTTCGGCTGGAAAATTTTGAACAGGCCCGCATCGAATTCGAGACGTTGCGCAAGAATTTTCCCGACAGCCCGCTCCTCGCTGAAGTCCTCTACCGGATCGCCACCGCCTGGTCTCTCGAAGGGGAGCTGGAAGAGGCGGAAAAAGGTTTTCGCGAGGTTATGCGGCAGCATCCCGCCAGTCCGTACGCCATTGAAGCCAATTTCGGTCTGGCCTCGCTGCTGGAGGAACGTGAAGAGTTGCTGGAGGCGTTGAAGATTCTCAAAGGTCTGGCCGGAAATTATCCGAATAGCGAGGCGCTGGCGAAGAAAACGGATCAGGTGCAAGAGCGCATTCGCAAGAAGCAAAGAGCCATTTAAGAGGGTATCGATGAAAATCGGAGTGATAGGTGCCGGAAGCTGGGGGACGACGCTGGCGGACCTGTTGGCACGGGAAGGACACGCAGTAACCCTGTGGGTTTATGAACGCGATCTGGCGGCGCGTCTGGCCGGCAGCCGCGAAAACGACCTTTACCTCCCCGGTTTCATCCTGTCCCCAAAGCTGACCTTCACCGCCGATCTGCCGACGGCAGTGCAAGGGCAGGAACTGCTCCTTCTCGTCCCGCCATCGCAGGTGCTGCGCCAGGTCATGGCACAGGCGGCGCCATACATCTCCCCGACGGCAGTGATCGTTTCCGCCGCCAAGGGGATTGAAAATGGCACGCTGCGGCTCATGTCCGAAGTGCTTGAAGAAGTTCTTCCTCCCGAATTCGGCCGGCGTACTGCTTTTCTCTCCGGCCCCTCTTTCGCCCGCGAGGTGGCTGGCGGCATGCCAACTGCGGTGGTCGCTGCCGCTCGCGATCTGGAGACGGCCGCCCGCGTGCAGGAGGTCTTCAGCACCAACGCCTTTCGCGTCTACACCAACAGCGATATCGTCGGGGTGGAAATGGGCGGCGCACTGAAAAATGTCATTGCTTTGGCGGCCGGTGTTTCCGACGGTCTCGGCTTCGGCCACAACACCCGCGCCGCCCTGATTACCCGCGGCCTGACGGAAATGACCCGCCTTGGAGTCGCCAAAGGCGCCGCCGCCGCTACATTCGCCGGCCTTGCCGGCATGGGTGACCTGGTCCTCACGTGCACCGGCGATCTCTCCCGCAACCGCACCGTTGGCATGGAGATCGGCCGGGGCAAAAACCTGCAAGAGGTTCTGGCCGGGATGAAGATGGTCGCCGAAGGGGTGAAGACGACTCTTTCCACCTGGCAGCTGGCCTGCCAATTAGGTGTCGAGACGCCGATTGTCGAGCAGATGTACCGCATTCTCTACGAAGGCAAAAGCGCCCGGCAGGCGGTTACCGACCTCATGCTGCGCGAACTGAAATCGGAACATTTCTGAAGAAAGGGACTCAAACATGCGTATCTTGATGGCATTTCTCATTCTCCTGCTGCCTGTGGCGGCGTCGGCTGCCCAGTATGCAGTCATGGAGACGAGCAAGGGGACGATCAAACTTGAACTTGATGATCAGCGTGCCCCCGTTTCAGTGAAGAATTTTCTCGATTATGCCGACGCCGGCTATTACGACGGCACCATCTTTCATCGGGTGATCGATGATTTTATGATCCAGGGTGGCGGTTTCGACGAAAATCTCAAGCTCAAGCAGCCGGGCGCGTCGATTCGCAATGAAGCGGGCAACGGACTGAAGAACAAGCGGGGAACGATCGCCATGGCCCGCACTTCGGCGGTTGACAGCGCCACCAGCCAGTTTTTCATCAATCTCAAGGATAATGATTTCCTCGATCACCGCAGCACCAACCCGGCGGAATTCGGCTATGCCGTGTTCGGCAAGGTTGTTTCTGGAATGGACGTTATCGAAACGATTGGTAAACTTAAAACGGAAAGAAAAAATGGGTTGTTCCAGAACCTTCCGGCAGAAACGGTTGTTATCCGCAAGGTCAGGCGGGTTGACAAGTAATCCCTTTTCGGGCGCCATGGAGCGGCCGGAGGCTTTTTTTCACGGGGACGGAAGACTTCCGGCCCGGCCAGGGGGCCAGTGACCACCATTCGCATCATGACCTACAATGTGCAATGTTGTCGGGGGGGCGACGATCAGATCGATCCGGAGCGTATCGTCCGCGTCATCGGTGACGCCGCCCCGGATATTGTCGCCCTGCAGGAAATCGATGCCAGCGTCGAAAATAATCAGCTTGCTGTCATTGCCGAGCGGTTGCGTATGCGCCCCTATTCCCTCCCTCGTCGCAACGCCAATGCCTTTCTTTCCCTCTTCCCGCTCAAGGGGGTCCAGGAGTATGAACTCGGCCAGGGGGGATACTGCCTGCGCGCCGACGCCGACGTGCATAACCGAAGGCTGCACCTTTTCAATCTGCGCCTCGATCCCTCCCCCGTCGCCCGCCGGCGGCAAATCGCCGCCCTGCTCGGTCCCGATCTGCTCGGAAGCGCCTCACTCGGTTGCCCAACCCTCGTCCTCGGCGATTTCGCCGACGCCATCTGGGGTGCCGGCAACTTCAATCTTACCCTCGTGCTGCGCAAGGCCCGTCGGCCATTATGGAACTCCACCTACCCCGCCCACTTCCCTTTCATCGGCCGTGACCGCGCCTATCTGCGTGGCGAGTTGCGCGTCGTCGATTCCTCCATCTCCCGCTCCCCCCTCGCCCGTCAGGCGTCCACCCACCTCCCTCTCACGCTTACTGTGCAGATTATCGATCCGCGCACTTATCTGCGAGTCGAGAAGATGAGCCCCAGTCAAATGAAAATCGCGCCGGGGTAGGCGAGATTGAGAACCCCGGTGCGAAGAATAGGTGTCCGATGCCCAGTGAAGTGACGCGCCGGCAGGCGCTAGCTGTTCTCGATATTCTGGCCAGCACCTATCCGGATGCCCGGATCGCCCTGAACTTCGATAATCCGTTCGAACTGCTGGTGGCGACTATTCTGTCGGCGCAGTGCACCGATGTGCAGGTGAACAAAGTGACGCCGGCTCTTTTTCGCAAGTATCCGGATATTCAAGCCTTTGCTGAAGCCGATGGCGAGGGGCTCGCGGAGGACATCCGGTCCATCGGTTTTTTTCGCGGCAAGGCGCGAAATCTGGTCGCCGCTGCCCAGGCGATTGTCGAGCGACATGGCGGTGCGGTGCCGCAAACGATGGCGGAGCTGATGGCGCTGGCGGGGGTCGGCCGCAAAACGGCGAATGTGGTTCTCGGCAATGCTTTCGGGATCCCGGGGATGGTGGTCGATACGCATGTGCGGCGGGTTTCCGGGCGCCTTGGCTGGACCCGGCAGAGCGAGCCGGAAAAGATCGAACAGGATCTGGTCCGCCTGCTTCCGCGGCAGTGTTGGATTCACGCCAGTCACCTGCTGATCTGGCATGGTCGGCGCCTCTGCCGGGCGCCTATTCCTCTCTGCGCGAGCTGCCCGGTGCTGGCGCTTTGTCCACGTCTGGGCGTCACCCGTTCGAAATAATTTCCAATTTTTGAGTAAGTTGCGGCCGGTGCCGCAACCTTTTTCTATTCGTCTTCGAGATCGAGGCGGAAGAAATCACTGGCCTGCGGTTTCTGGTCACTGGCGTGAAGAGTGGGGGCGGTGCCTGGGGCGTAGGCTTCGATGTAGGCGGTGGGACTGTCTTCGGCAGCGAGCAGGCCGGTAGTTGGTTCGATGGCGTGAAATTCGATCGTCTCGGGGATGGAGAAATTGAGCGGCTCGAGATCGTCCACCGCCGCGCGCATAAAGGCGATCCACCCCGGCAGGGCGGCGCGGGCGCCGGTTTCCTGCGGTCCGAGAGGGCGTTCCTGATCATAGCCAATCCAGGCGACGGCGCTCAGCTGTGGCACATAGCCGGCGAACCAGGCATCCTTGAGGTCGTTGGTGGTGCCGGTTTTGCCGGCGACCGGGCGGGCAAGCTCTTTGGCGCGCTGACCGGTCCCTGCCTGCACGACGCTTTCCATGAGATTGGTAATAAGATAGGCGGTTTCCGGTGAAATGACCCGCTCCGACGCCTGATGAATGAGCCGCTGTCCTTTCCCTGCGCCAGCTGGAAAGTCGGCAGGATCTACCGATTCGAGAATGCGGCCGTCGCGGTCACTAATGCGGGTGATATAGATCGGATCGACCCGGACGCCGCCGTTGGCGAATACGGAGTAGGCAGTGGCAAGCTCCAGCGGAGTTACGGCGGATGAACCGAGAGCGAGAGTGAGGTCCTGCGCCAGCGGCGAGGCGATCCCCAGTTTGCGCGCGTAACCGATGGCATAGCCTACCCCGATATCTTCCAGGATCTTGATGGTAATGACATTGTTCGAATGGGTCAGCGCCTCGCGAACCGATGTGGGACCGGAGAAGCTGGCCGAGTAGTTTTTTGGCCGCCATTCACGATCCTCGCCTTCCTCGGTCTTTCCCTTGAAGATCACGGGCGAGTCGTAAACAATCGTTGACGGAGTATATCCTTTGTCGAGGGCGGCGGCGTAGATGACCGGCTTGATCGCTGAGCCGGGGAGGCGGCGGGCCTGCAAGGCGCGGTTGAACTGACTGCTGGCGAAATCGTAGCCGCCGACCATTGCCCGAACCTGGCCGCTGCGCGGGTCGAGAGCAATCAAAGCGCCCTGTGCTTCAGGTTCCTGGGTCAGAGAGAGGCGCAGCGTTCCGTTCGCGGCAAGCCCCTCGACCGTGACCAGCAGCACCGAACCGATCGGCAGTCGCGACGGGGACGATCCGCCCTTGACACCAACCGGTGCCGGAACTACCCGCAGATTACCGGCCCACTCGATGCTCTCCCGCGATATTTCACCTTGCCGGGCACCGATGCGTACCTGCAGCGCTTTTGCGTTTCCGCCGGTCAGGACCGCCTCGATCCGGCTCCCGGCCGGCGGCGCCAGAAGAGGGAATTCTGTTCTTTGCCTGGCAAGAAACTCCTCGATTTCCGCCGCCGACAGCACGCGGCTCGGACCACGATAACCGCGCCGCTGATCGTGCGCGAGCAGGTTATCGCGAATCGCTTTCTGCGCCGCCTGCTGCAACCGGACGCTCATCGTAGTGCGCACTTCGAGTCCGCCTGTATAGAGGAGTTCTTCACCGTAGGCCTCTTCGAGGTAGCGCCGCACTTGCTCGGTAAAATACCCGGCTTCGGCGATGTGCGCTTCGACCCGCGGGTGGATGGTCAACTTCGCCGCCACCGCGGTCGCCGCTTCTTCCGGGGAAATATATTTTTCCTCGACCATCCGGCCAAGAACGTATTTCTGCCGTTCTTTGGCTCGCTCCAGGTGCAAGTAGGGGGAATAACGGCTTGGTGCCTGGGGCAGGCCGGCGAGCAGGGCGCTCTCGGCAAGGGTAAGGCTTTGCACGTCCTTGGCGAAGTAATTTTCTGCCGCCGCCTGAACTCCATAGGCGCCATGCCCAAGATAAATCTGGTTCAGATAGAGGTGAAGGATTCCCTCCTTGGACAGACTCTTCTCCATCCGTCTGGCGAGGATCGCCTCCTTGAACTTGCGGGAGAATTTTTTCTCCGGGGTGAGCAAAAGGCTTTTCGCCACTTGCTGGGTAATGGTGCTTCCCCCCTGCCGGATCTCGCCAGCCTGAACGTTCTTGATCGCCGCCCGCAGGATGGAGAACAGGTCGATTCCCCGGTGCTCGAAAAACTTGCTGTCCTCAGCGGAGATAAAGGCCTGAATGAGCTGTTTGGGAATGCGCTCGATCGGAACGACAATACGCCGCTCCTTGGCGAATTCGGCAATCGGCGTACCCTCGTCGCTGAGCACCCGGGTGATGATCGGCGGCCGGTAATCCTGCAGCGTTTCCACCCGCGGCAAGGAAGCGGCGACAAAGTAGTAAGCGCCGATCAGACCGGCCGCAGAAAAGAGTAGCAGAATCGCACCGGCCAGCAGCGCATAGCGAGTGAAAGGACGTACTGACATCGGGAGAAACTCCAACGGAAAAGGTTATATCTAGCATATCGAGGCGTGAGTGGCAACGCTTTACCTTTTGCCTGCTAAGGGGGCTATGTTATAGTTGCAACGAATTCGCGGCAGTGCAAGGACCCGTGTGATGACAATGAATAAGTATGTTGCCCTTTCGGTTTCGCTGATTTTTCTCGCCGGTTGCGCCATGTTCGGTTCATGGAGGGCAATCCCCCCGCCGGGTGGTTGCGATCAATGTCATACTGCCCGGATCAGCGCCGATTGGCAGGTGGCCTATACCCCGGTCATGCTGACCAGCGAGACGGGACAGGAGCCGTGGCAAAGGCCGGAATCGCTGCTGCCACCGGAGGAGTCGCCCCTGGAACAGCAGAAGATCAGTGAATCGCGCTGTTTTCGCTGCCACAAGGGGCCGGACCGGGCACATATCGAATATGTGGGGCGTTACCATCATCGCTGACCTGAACGCCCTTGCCGGCCATGAGGACCCGTTTTTTGCCGCGAGCGGGTCCTTTTGCCGTTTAAGGGACGGAGAAAGGGAGACGCCATGTTCCGCCGCACCAAAATCGTCGCCACCCTGGGGCCGGCGAGCGACTCGCGAAGAACAGCTGCGCGCCCTGATGGAAGCCGGGGCCGATGTGTTCCGGCTCAACTTTTCTCACGGCAGCGCCGAAGCGAAATCGACCCTGATCCGGCGCATCCGCGAACTCTCGCCGCCAGCGCCGCCGGGCGGTGGCGATCCTCGGCGACCTGCAGGGGCCGAAGATCCGCACCGGCCGGATGCAGAGACGGCGGCGCTCGAACTGATCGCCGGGCGGGAGGTCACCGATCACCACTCGCGATGTGCCCGGCGAGGGACGCTGATCCCGACCACCTACCGGGAACTGCCCGGCGATGTTCGGCCCGGCGACAGTATCCTGATGGATGACGGCCTGATCGAACTGGCGGTTTTGCAAGTCGGCGGCGAGGACGTGCGCTGCCGGGTGGTGGTGGGCGGCGTGCTCAAGGATCGCAAGGGGATGAACCTCCCCGGGTGGCGAGTCTCGGCGCCGGCGCTGACCGACAAGGATCGGGAGGACCTGCGATTTCTGCCTGCGCGAAGCGGTCGATTATCGTCGCCCTCTCCTTCGTGCGCCGCGCCGAGGACATTATCGACTCAAGGATATTCTCCTCCAGAACAAGGTCCGATCTCCGGGTGATCGCCAAGATCGAAAAGCCGCAAGCGGTCGACGACTTCGATGCGATCCTCGGACATGACCGACGGGGTCATGGTGGCGCGCGGCGACCTCGGCGTTGAAATGAGCCCGGAGCGGGTGCCGCTGATCCAGAAGACAGATCATCCGCAAATGCAACGAGGCCGGCAAGCCGGTGATCACCGCCACCCAGATGCTGGAGAGCATGATCGAGCACCCGCGGCCGACCCGCGCCGAGACTTCCGATGTGGCCAACGCCATTCTCGACGGCACCGATGCCGTGATGCTCTCGGCCGAGACCGCCTCCGGCAAATATCCGGTCGAAGCGGTGGCGATCATGGTGCGCGTCGCCCGTGATGTCGAGGCGCGACCCGGATGCTGCAGGAACGGGTTTTTCACCGCATTCCCGAGCTGCGCGGCGGCTACCGCAGCCTCCCCGAGGCGATCGGCCAGGCCGCCTGCCGGGTGGCCGAGAGCGGTCGGCGCCGACGGCGATCCTTGCCTTCACCCAGACCGGCAGTACTGCCGCGCTGGTCGCCAAATACCGGCCGAGCATGCCGATTTATGCCGTTACCCCGTCCCAGGCGGTGCGCCGCCGGCTGGCCCTCTATGCCGGGGTGCGCTCGCTCCGGGTTGACATCGAGGGGGATACCGAGGCGCAGATCCGTTCGGTTGAAGAAGCGGTCCTTGCCGCTGGCGTGGTGTAAAGGGGAAGTGGTGGTGATCACCATGGGGAGCCCGGTCTCCGATCCCGGCACGACCAATCTGCTGAAAGTTCACCGGCTCGGCACCGGGCGGTTCTACGAAGTGCATTAAGTGCGGGCGGAAAGCTGGTTAGGCTGACAGGCCAAAGGCTTCAAGCCCAAAGGCCTGAAGTTTGGAGTTTCAGATGAAAAAAGCAGTGATTCTTTACAGCGGCGGACTCGATTCGACCACCTGCATGGCGATGGCCCGGGCCGAAGGGTTTGCCCCTTACGCCATGAGTTTCGCCTATGGGCAGCGGCACGCAGTCGAACTCGCCACGGCGCGGGAGAACGCGCCGCGCATCGGGGCGCTGGAACATCTGGTGGTCGATGTTCGACTATGCGCCGTATCGGCGGCAGCGCCCTGACCGCCGATATGGCAGTGCCGAAAGGTCGCGGACTGAGACGCCGCGATCCCGATCACCTACGTGCCGGCGCGCAATACCGTCTTCCTCTCCTTTGCCCTCGGCTGGGCCGAGGTGCTCGGCGCTTTCGACATCTTCATCGGCGTCAACGCCCTTGACTATTCCGGCTATCCCGACTGCCGCCCCGAGTATATCGCCGCCTTCGAAACAATTGGCCAACCTGGCCACCCGGGCGGCGGTCGAAGGAGAGGGGCGCTATCGTCTCCATACCCCGCTGATCCACCTGAGCAAGGCGGAAATCATCCGCGCGGGGCTTGCCCTGGGGGTCGACTACGCCCTCACCCATTCCTGCTACGATCCGACCCCGTCCGGGCTCGCCTGCGGCGCCTGCGATTCCTGCCGCCTGCGCCTGAAGGGTTTCCGTGAGGCCGGGATGGCGGATCCGGTGAAATACGTGCGCGATGAGGGTGAGAAATGAAATCAGAAGAGAAAGATTTCCCATCCCGCGCACCGCAAGCCGCGCTGTCATCGGCCCAGCCGATGCCCGATATGCAACGGGAGCGCGATACCCGCAACATCGCCATCGACAAGGTCGGGGTCAAAGATATCCGCTATCCGATTGTTGTCCTGGATAAAAACAAGGTGCGGCAGCATACCGTCGCCCGCATCAACATGTATGTGGATCTTCCCCACCATTTCAAGGGGACCCACATGAGCCGCTTCATCGAGATCCTCAACCAATACCGCGGCGAGATCAGCATCCGCAATATGGGCGATATCCTGCAGGAGATGAAAGACGCGGCTGGAGGCCATCCTGCGCCCATCTGGAACTGGAATTCCCCTACTTCATTGAAAAGGCAGCGCCGGTCTCCGGCGCCCGCGGCCTGATGGAATACCAATGCCGGCTATCCGGCACGCTCGGCGAGGAGAACGATTTCATCCTCGCTGTCACCGTTCCAGTGACCTCGCTCTGCCCCTGCTCGCGGGAGATCAGCGCGCGTGGCGCCCACAACCAGCGCAGCGCCGTGACGGTGGAGATCCGGATGAGCAATTCATCTGGATCGAGGATCTGATCGCCTGGGTGGAGGCGTGCGGCAGCGCCCCAGTCTATTCTCTCCTCAAGCGCGAGGATGAAAAGGCAGTGACCGAACAGGCCTACGATAATCCGATGTTCGTCGAAGATATCGTCCGGGCAGTGACGGAAAAGTTACAGGCGGTGCCGGATATCGCCTGGTTCCGGGTCGAATGCGAGAATTTCGAGTCGATCCACAACCACTCCGCCTATGCTTTGGTCGAGATCGATCGCCGGTGATGTCGGGCTGTGGATAAGTCTGTGGAAATGGTGGAAAAGCCTCACACTCCATGCTATTTGCGCCCTGCGGGCGAGAATCTACTGGGGATTTTCGCCAAGGAGCCGGTTGCCGGTCAGGTCAAAACCCGTCTCATCCCTCCTCTGGATGCCAGCCAGGCCGCCGAACTTTACCGGGCCAGCCTGGAAGAAACCGTTGCCCGAATGAGCGCCGGCCCCTGGCGCACCGTCCTTTTCTATGCCGGCAGGCGAGCCTACTTCGCACACTCCTTCCCCGGTCTGCTGCTGCAGCCGCAGCGCGGCGGCGATCTCGGCAGCCGCATGGCTCAGGCGCTCCGTTTCCTCCTTTCCCGCGGTCAGCGCGCCATACTCGTCGGCGCCGACAGCCCCGATCTGCCATTGGCGCATGTGCAGCAGGCTTTTGCCGAACTGCAAAGCAAGGATGTCGTCCTCGCACCGGCCGCCGATGGCGGTTACATCCTCATTGGCGAGCGGCGGCATCAACCCGAACTCTTCCGCGACATACCCTGGAGCACCCCCGCCGTGCTCTCCGCGACCCGAACTCGGACGTTGGAGCTGGGGATCGCCTGCGCCGAGGTGTCGCCGTGGGAGGATATCGATGATTTCCCTTCCCTGCAGCGCCTGTTGCTACGCTCACCGCAGGCGATGACGGCGCGGCGGGCGACCGAACTGCTGTCCCGGTTGCAGGCGAATCCCGAAATTGGCAGCGGTAAAGGCGGCGAGGGACGCCGCGCTGCTCGCGAAAAGTAAGCGGAAGTTTTCACGATAAGCGCTTAACTGCTGGAAAAATCGAACTTTAATCCACCTTCTCGCGCCGATAGCGATTGACTTGCCGCAATCAATCGCCGATAATCCGCGTGTTTCTTGCCCGCCGAGAACCTTCGGGCGGGATGCGACTTTTTGCCCTTGCAGGGAGGTGAACGCTTTGGAACTCGTACTTGGCGCCGGGCCGGTTGTCAAACTGGTCCTTTTGGTTCTGGTTTACTTTTCGGTAGTTTCCTGGGGAATCATCTTTTACAAGCTTCTGTCGATCCAGAAAGCGATGCGCGAATCGCAGCACTTCCTCGATTTTTTTTGGGCGAAGAAGCGTTTCGATGTTATCAGCCAGGGAATCAAAAATTATCCTCATTCCCCGCTGGCCGTGCTCTTTCGCGAAGGTTATCAGGAAATGATGAAGAGTCAGCGGCGCAACGAGGGGGAGGAGGAATCCTTTGCCGCCGACATGCCGATCACCGATACGGTGGCGCGCGCTCTGCGCCGCGCGACTACATTGGAGACGCACCGCCTGGAGAAGTATCTCACCTTTCTGGCGACCACCGGCTCCACCGCGCCCTTCATCGGCCTGTTCGGCACCGTCTGGGGAATCATGGATTCCTTCCGCGGCATCGGCCAGACCGGCAGCGCCTCTCTGGCCGTTGTGGCGCCGGGGATTTCCGAGGCGCTGGTGGCGACCGCTATCGGCCTGGTGGCGGCGATTCCGGCGGTCATGGGCTATAATCACTTCGTCAACAAAGTGAATGTCCTGACCGGCGAGATGGACAACTTCAGCCAGGAATTTCTTAATATCGTCGAACGGCAGACACGGAGGGGCTGAGATGGAAATCGGTCGGCGCGACAACGGCAGCCGCAGGACCCTTTCGCAGATCAATGTCACGCCTTTTGTCGATGTGATGCTGGTGTTGTTGATTATCTTCATGGTGACCGCGCCGATGATGGAGACCGGTATCGATGTCAATCTTCCGGAGGTGGCGAACGCACCCGGGCTGCCGCAGGCGAAGGAACCGCTGGTGGTGACGGTGGAAAAGAGCGGCGCCATTCTCGTCGGACGGTCGCGGGTGGAAAATCCCGACAAGCTTATCCCGGTTCTTGGCCAGATCCTGCGCGAGCGGCGTGAGAAGGAAGTTTTTCTCGAAGCCGACCAGGACGTTCCCTACGGCCGTGTGGTGCAGATCATGGCCGCCATGAAAAAGGCCGGCGTCGAAAAGTTGGGGATGGTCTCCCAGCCGCCGCGCCCGTGACCCGCCCTCTCCTCATTTCCCGACGATGACGGCAAACCTCTATCAGCGACAGGTGAACAGACGCTCTTCCACCGCAGGATTCGGGCGCATGCTCGTCCTCTCCTTCGGCCTGCACCTGACGATCGTTTTTCTCTTCGCCGGCTTTTTTCTCCCCAAATTTTCGCGGGATGTCCGTCCCCTTTATTACATTGATCTGGTAAACTTACCGGTGAAAGATCCGCAAGCCGGTCGACCGGATGTTCGCCCCGCCGCGGAGAAGAAACCGGAGGTCGCGCCACCCCCCCTCCTGCCAAACCGGAAATCTTAACTGTTCCCAAGCCGAAGCCTCTGAAACCGCCACCGGTGGTGGTTAAGCCGGAGCCTGCGAAAAAAGTGATGGCGCCGCCAACGACTCCGCCGAAACCCGCGGAAAAGCCAGATGAATTCAAAAACCTCATTGAAAAAATGCGCGAGAATAAAGCCGTCGCCGATAAGATTGCAGCACTGAAAACAACCGATACCCGGCAGACTGCGGCACCTCTGGTGGAGGCACCGGTTGGCCTGCCGACCGGCAAGGGGAAAGAGGCCGGCCCAGATGAGCAGCTCTGGATCCAGAAATATCTCAAGGAATGCTGGAATCTTTCCAAATATCAGGTAGCGAGCCATGACCTGAAGGCGAAAGCCCGCCTTGTCTTTGATTCCGGAGGACGACTGGTCAACTACGAGATAGTCAGCTCTTCGGGCAACACGACTTTCGACGATTCCGTAAGGCGGGCTATTCTCAAAGCGAAGCAGCTCCCCTTTCGTCCCGAGCGCCGACTAGAGCTAACTGAGGTCGAATTCAACATCAAAGATCTTCTGGACTAACCTTTATGACCCGCCACTTATTCGCCTTTGTATTTGCTCTTTTTGCATTTGCTGCCCCCGCCTTGGCGCAGATCGAAATCCGGGCGCCCGGCCAGCAGACGATCCCCCTCGCCATTGCCCCCATGCTGCCGGCGCAACCGGGGCAGCCGCTGGAGCTCGGGGTTGAGATCAATGAGGTGCTCAGCAGCGATCTCGAATTTTCCGGACTTTTTTCCCTGGTCGATCCTGCCGCCTTCCTCTCCGATGCCCGACGGCCGGGACTGACCAGCTCCGATGTCGATTTCGGCCAATGGCGGCTGCTCGGCGCCGAGGCGGTGATCAAGGGGACCTACAAGGTACAGGGGGAGGACCTCATTTTCGAGGCGCGGCTGTTTGATGTGGTCAGCCGGCGTCTGCTGAACGGGCGGCGCTATGTCGGCAAGAGCAAGGATGTCCGGCGTATGGCGCACACCTTTGCCGATCAGGTCATGGAGAGCCTGACCGGTGAAGAGGGACCATTCAACAGTCACATCGCTTACATCGATAACCGTAGTGGCCACAAAGAGCTGTATCTGATGGACGTGGACGGGAAAAATCCGATTCGCGTCACCAACCATAATTCAATCGTCCTCAACCCCGATTTCTCCCCGGTGGGTAAAGAGCTGATCTTTACTTCCTATCGCGCCGGCAATCCCGATCTCTACCGCAAGGAAGTTTACTCCGGGCGCGAGGCGCGGGTATCCTCCCGGCCGGGACTCAACATCGCCGGGCGCTTTCGTCCGGACGGACGCGAGATTGCCCTGACCCTTTCCCATGAAGGCAATTCGGAGCTTTACCTGATCGGCAGCGACGGCGCTTTGCACAAGCGACTGACGGACAATTGGGGGATCGATGTCGATGCCAGCTGGAACCCAAAGGGGAGTGAAATCGTCTTCGTTTCCGACCGGCAGGGGAATCCCTATCTTTTTATTGCCGATGTGGCCAGCGGAAATGTGCGTCGCCTGACCGGGGAAGGGAAATATAATGCCACCCCGGCCTGGAGCCCGAAAGGCGACCTGATCGCCTTCAGCCGTATAGAGGAGGGCCACTTCGATATTTATACGATTCATCCCGACGGCAGCGACGAGCGCCGGCTGACATTCGGCGCGGGAAACAAGGAGCATCCGCGCTGGAGCCCCGACGGACGCTTTATCGTCTACTCCTCCGATCAGGGGAGGAAGGGTATTTACCTGATGCGCGCCGACGGTAGCGGCAATCGACGGATTTCTCCTGCCGGGGGAGATGCGAGTCATCCCGCCTGGTCGGGTCGTTGGTAAAGTCTTTGTTTGAGTTGTTTTTTCCGCGGCGTTTAGTATACTTGTTGATATTTTGCCGACCGCCAACGTTTATCTCATCAGAAAAAAGGAGTGGATATCATGAAACATTTTAATGTTTGGCGTATCATCCTGCTTGCTGCCGTGGTCGCCCTGCCGATGTCAGGTTGTGCGAAGAAGCCGGCGCCGGAAACGGCCACCATCATCGAGACGCCGGCTGTTACCGAAACTGCTCCCAGCCAGGAAGCACCGAAAGGTTATCAGGATAGCGGCGTGCGCGAATCGACCGTAACCGAGACGCCGGCAGCCGAGAGTGCAGCGCCGGAAGCACAAGCAGCGCAAAGCATTCCTGAATTGCAACGAATCTTTTTCGAATACGACCAATTCACCCTGACCCCGGAAGCCCGGCAGACTCTTGAGGCAAATGCTGCATTCCTGAAGTCACGCCCGCAGGTTGCCGTTCAAGTCGAAGGGCATTGTGACGAACGTGGTTCCGACGAATACAACCTGGCCCTTGGCGAGCGCCGTGCTCGGGCGGCCCGCGAATACTTGATTTCCCTTGGTATCGCCGGCGATCGTCTGACGACAATTTCCTACGGCGAGGAGCGTCCCCTTGAGCAAGCTAGCGGCGAAGAAGGATGGGCAAAAAATCGGCGGGCAGAATTTGTGCTCCGTTAATACTTATGACGGCAGGCCGCACCCGTTGCGGCCTTGCTTTTTCGGGAGGGACTTTCCGTGATCATCTGGCAGAAAATCCTGTTAGTTCTTCTTCTTGCCGGTTTCTCCGCCGCCTGTGCCCCAACACAGCAGCAGCTGGCGATGGAACGTGATTTTGGCGAAATGAAGCGGCGACTGGCCGATACCGAAAAGGCCGTTGCAGCACTGCGGCAGAATGCCGATGGCGAACTAACGGAGCGAATGACTACCCTGGCGCGTGGCCAGGCTGAACATCAGGCCGAGCTCGACAGCCTGCGGGTGGAAATGCAGGCATTCACCGGTCGTTTAGAAGATCTGGGACATGCCCGGCAGGAAGCGGGCGATGAGGTTGTCTTAATGCGCGACGATCTGGCACTGAAGATCGCCGCCATGGAGGAGCGGCTGGCCAAGGTCGAAGCCGCGCAACTGGCTCCCCCTCCGGTCCAGGCACCAGCAGTAGCCGTCTCGCCGGAAGCGCTCTATACGCGCGGAGTGGAGCTGATCCAGCGGAAAGAAGATTTCGTCGAGGGTCGTGAAGCCTTGCAGGAATATCTCAAGCGCAACCCGCAAAGTCCTCTGACGGTAAATGCCATCTACTGGATTGGCGAATCGTATTACGGGGAGAAGGCGTACGAGAACGCCATCTTGCAGTTTCAGGAGGTGATCGAGAGGTTCAAGGATCACCCGAAGGTGGCTTCCGCCCTGCTTAAACAGGGCTTTGCCTTTGAGGCCATGGGGGACCGGAAAAACGCCAAGGTGGTTTTGCAGCGGTTGGTCGATAGCTTTCCTCTTTCCGAAGAGGCGAAAAAAGGGAAAGAACGCCTGCGGGAATGGGGAAAGGAAAAATCAGGGAAAAAATAAAAGGGCGGCCGAATGGCCGCCCTTCTTGTCTGGAAAATCAGTTTTTACGCACCCGAAGACTCTGCGCCAATTTTTCTTCGACCATCCGCAGATGATCCATCATTGCCTGGCGCGCTACCTCAGGATCGCGTTGCAAAATTCCCTGGAAGATGGCGCGATGCTGCCGTCGCAGTTTCTCGATCGACTCCTCCTTGCGGTTGAATTCCTTCAGGGCGACCTGGATGGTGGCATGAAATATGGAATGAATCGTATCGAGAACGTGCAACTGCAGGATATTGTGGGTGGCGGCGGTGATTGCATAATGAAAGCGGGCGTCGATGTCGGCATCCCATCCGCCACGATCGGCCTGCGCCTCCATTTCCTCGTAAAGCGATTTCAGCCGGGCTAAATCCTCTTCGGTGGCGCGGCTGGCAGCCAGGTAGGCAGACCAGCTTTCCAGCCCCATACGCACTTCGGCAAGAGCATGTAGCAACTGCGGATTTTTCTCGACCATTTCGAGGAGTGGGTCGGCCATCGCGGTTTCGGTGAGGGAGCGGACGAAGGTGCCGCCGCCCTGCCGCGACACGACCAGCCCCATCGCTTCGAGTACCATGATCGCTTCACGTACCGAAGGTCGGCTGACCCCGAGAAAAGCAGCCAGCTCGCGTTCCGAGGGAACGCGCTCGCCGGGCTTAAGCTCCCCTTGCGAAATGAGATCCTTGATTTGTAAGACAATTTCTTCGGAAATTTTTTTTGGCCGGATCGGCTTGAACAGGTTGGCCATGCAGGGCACTCCAGCGTTAAAATGGTATGACCTTTTAGCATGTGCAAATGTAAAGATCAAGCAGTGAAAAGAGATGAAGAACGTTAAGAATGCCTGAGCAGCGGACCATTATTCACCTCGATATGGACGCCTTTTTCGCCGCCGTCGAGCAGCGGGATAATCCTGCGCTGCGCGGGCACCCGGTCCTGGTCGGTGGGAGTCGAGAAAGGGGAGTGGTGAGTGCATGTTCGTATGAGGCCCGCCCCTACGGCGTCCATTCGGCGATGGCTATCACGCGGGCGCTTTACCTTTGCCCGCAAGCGGTGCTGTTGCCGGTGCGTATGAGTCGTTACCGGGAGGTTTCCCGTCAGATACTTACAATTTTCGGCCGCTTCACCGATCTGGTCGAACCGTTGTCGATCGATGAAGCCTTTCTCGATGTCACCACCAGCGTGCGCCTCTTTGGTTCGGGACAGGCGATTGCCGAACGGATTCGCCGGGAGGTGCGGGTGGAAACGGATCTGGCGGTAAGTGCCGGTGTTGCGCCGAACAAGTTTCTCGCCAAACTTGCCTCCGAAGCCGCCAAGCCCGACGGCCTGTTGGAATTGTCGATGGCGGGGGTCGACGATTTTCTCCTGCCATTGCCGGTTTCCCGCCTCTGGGGGGTCGGCAAGGTCACGGCCGAACGACTGGAAAGACTCGGTTTGCGTACGGTGGGCGATATGCGGCGGGCCGGGCGGGAAGTTTTGATGCGTCACTTGGGTAGCAGCGCCGGCCAGCATCTTTTCCAGCTGGTGCACGGAGAAGATGAGCGTCCGGTGGTGCCGGCCGAAACGGTAAAGTCGGTGGGGCAGGAAGAGACTTTCGAACGCGATCTGCACACCCCTGAAGAACTGCACCGGCATCTTCTGGCCCTGGCCGATGGGGTCGCCTGGCGACTGCGGAGTCGTCAGGAGGTCGGTCGGTGTCTGACGTTGAAGGTGCGCTATGACGATTTTGTCACCGTCACCCGCAGCCGGACTCTCGATGCCGGGACCGACCATGCCATGACGATCTTCCGGCAAGCGGAGGAGCTCCTCGGTCGCACCGACGCCGACCAGCGACCGGTGCGCCTTCTCGGGCTCTCCCTGAGCCGGCTGGCACCGCAGGGGTGTGGCCAGCAGGAGCTTTTTGCAGAAAAAGAGCAGGAACGTCTCGGCGCCCTCGACCGCGCTCTCGATTCGGTCACGGCGCGCTTCGGCAACAACGCAATCGGTCGGGGAACTTTATTGCCGGCAAATAGTGCGGCGACTACGAAAAAAAAACCGAAGCTATAAGAGTCGGGCAGCTCATTTCTCAAAGCACTTCCATGGCAATCCGCTCCAGGTTCTGAATGGCTGCCTGCTCGCCGAGAGTGATGAGGACATCCCCGGCCTCGATGCGTGTGTCTGGCGCCGGATTGAAGAGCATCTGCCCGTTCACCTTCTTGATGCCGACGATGATGATGCCGAGGTCGCGACGGATGCCGGAAGTAATCAGGGTTTTGGCGGTGAGGGCGGAGGTCTCGGCGACCCGGATTTCCTCCAGTTGCAGTTCGAGATTCTTTCCGGCGGTGGCGATCTCGATGAAATCGACCACGGACGGACGCAGCACGGCCTGCGCCATGCGGGTGGCGCCGATGACATAAGGGGAAATGACCTTGGACGCGCCCGCGCGGCGCAACTTCTTCTCCGCGCCATCCTCGCCGGCGCGAGCGAGGATGAAAAGGTCGGCATTGAGGCCCCGGGCGGTGAGAGTGATATAGACGTTCTCTGTATCCGAGGTTACAGCAGTGATCAGTCCTTTGGCCCGCTGGATGCCGGCGGTAATCAACGTTTCATCGTCGGTGGCATCCCCCTGAACATGCAGAATGTTTCATGGGCCAGTTTTTCGCATAAATGCCGGATCCTTCTCCACGACGACGAAAGGGAGGGGGCGGGCGAGAAATTCCTTGCAGATGAGGGTGCCGATGCGGCCGTAGCCGCAGACGATGTAGTGGTCCTGGAGCTTGCCAATCTGCTTTTCCAATTTTTCCTCCCGAGACTCTGCCGAAGTTGCCCTTCGAGCATGAATTGCACCAGGCTGCCGATTGTATAGGCGATGATCCCGGCGCCGAAGATGATCAAGACCGATGGTGAAGACCTTCCCTCCCGGCGTAAGGTCGTGAACTTCGCGGAATCCGACGGTCGCCAAGGTGATGACGGTCATGTACAGCGAATCGAGAAACGACCAGCCCTCGATAAAGGAGTAGCCGAGCGTGCCGATAACGAGGACGGCGTCAAGATGCTGAGGGAGAAACGCAAACGGCGCACGGGATCCATTGCGGCCCCATCGGAAATTGCGAGATCATAACATTAGCAAACAAAAAAATGCAATCATATTAAGCCTTGCGTTAGACGATTATGACGTAGAAGAGGCGCTTGACAATGGTATGTATACTGTATACAATATACCGTTATTCTATTTCGAAGCGGGGTTAATGCTTGCGCCGCAAGTCGATGGAACGGCACCAGACGCTGCGCGAAAAGATCTTGGAAACGATTCGTGAAGCGATTTTGAAAGGGATCGTCTCAAGGCCGGCGAGAAAGTTCCGAGCCGGAACTGGCCGAACGCTTCGGCATCAGCCGCACCCCGATCCGCGAGGCCTTCCGTCAACTCGAATCGGAAGGATACTTGACGGTGTCCCGCGCAAGGGGGCGGTGGTCACTTCGTTATCCGAGCGGGATGTGGAGGAATTCTATGCCATCAAGAGTATCCTCGAAGGGTATGCGGCACGGATTGCCGCCGGGCGGTTGAATCGATCGGGAAATCGAACGTCTGAGCACGATCAACGACCAGTCTGGAGCAGTTGGCGCGGGAAGGGGATGTGAAGACCTTCTTCCGTGTGCACAACGAATTCCACGAATTGTTCATCAAGGCTTCCGGTAACAATAAACTGCTTGATCTTATCGGCCAGCTTATGATGAAATTCAATCGTCTGCGCATGGCCTCCCTTTCCCTCCCCGGCCGCATGGAAGTTTCGGTGCAGGAACATCGCAAGATCATCCAGGCTTTTCGCGCCCAGGATAGTGAAGAAGCGGACCGTATTGTTAGCAAGTCGGCCGCCTACGGTGGTCAGGTGCTGATCCAAAGCATGGCTCGCGAGGAAGGTCGCCATGTCGAACCCTCGGCGCTGGGACGCATGATCGATCTCTGAATTAATTTCTGCCCCCATTATGGGGGTGAACGTCTAAGGGAGGATAAAATGAAACACTTGTATTGTCTGATTCTCTTCTTCTGTCTTCTAACTGCACGGGCAGAGGCCGATAACGTCGGCCTGACTCTCAATGACTTCAGTGCGCAACTGGAATATCGGCATATCCTCCTTGAGGATAGTCTGGGCAAATCGGCTGTCTTTGGGCGACTTCTGTATAACGACGATCAGGAAACCCGGATCGGCTCGGCTGGCTTCGAGCTGATTGGCGAGCCAGGGAACATAATGGGGCTCGAAGTGGGTGCCAGTTTGCAGCTTTATGGCGGCGATACCGATGCCGATCAAGATTCGGATCAGGATCTGGTGGCTCTCGCCGTTGGCGCCCGGAGCGAATACTATCCGCCTATGCTGGGGGGGCTTGGCGCGAGCGCCAAGCTTTTCTATGCGCCGGAAATTCTCTCCTTCATTGATGCCGAACGCCTGTTCGAGGCCGGCGTCGGGCTTGGCTTCGCGTTCACCCCCCGGGTTCGGCTTGTGGTTGAATACCAGGCGATCCGGGCCGGCTTCGAGGAGCAAAGGAATACCTGGACTATCGACGAAACGGTACGCGCCGGGTTTCTGGCGCGTTTCTGACAGCCAGGGAGCCGCCGGCTCCCGCACGCCATGAACAGAAAAAAGGGCGCAAGGGTTCATCCCTCGCGCCCTTTATCTTATTTGGCGGTGTTCAGGAGCGCAGTTTGTAGCCGGTGGCGATCAGGATCGCCGCCCAGAGGAAAAGAACGAAGGCGAGTGCTACGGTAATGCCGAAAGAAATGGTCAGCGGCATGTCGCCGGTGCCGAGAACGGCATGACGGAAACCGTCAATAAGATAGAGCAGCGGATTGAAGCGCGAGAGGGCACCCCAGAAGGGAGGGAGGATGGAGATCGGATAAAAGACGCCGCCCAGATAAATCAGGGGCAGAAGGATGAAGTTGCTGTACATGGACAAGGCATCGAAGCTGTTGGAGTAAATGGCGGCGATCAACCCGAGCTGAGAGAAGAGGAAGCTGGCGAGGCAGGCCATGAGGATGGCCAGCAGTGGATGCACCCAGGGAAGAGGGGCGAAAAAGAGGGAAATCCCAGCCACCGCGACCCCGACCAGTAGCCCGCGCAACATGGCGGCCAAGGTGTAGGCAAAGATGAGTTGTGGTGGGGTCAGCGGCGTAACCAGCAGATCGAGGATCTGTCCGAGGTAGCGTGACATGAAAAGGGAGGAGGAAGTATTGGCGAACGCGTTGTTGATGATCCCCATGAGGATCAGGCCGGGAATGACGAATTGGGCGTAAGAGAACCCCTCCACGACGCTGAGACGGTTGCCCAGTGTGGCGCCGAAGACGAAAAGGTAGAGAGAAGCGGTAATGATTGGTGTGAGGATCGTTTGCACGGAAACGCGCAGAAAACGCAGAATTTCACGCTGCAGCAAGGTCAGAAAGGGAAGCCAGGGCGAAAAAGGAGGAAGCTGCTGATTCGTCATGGCGAATCGTCCGGCCGGGAACGCCGGTTCAGCCCGGTAAGCTCAATGAATATGTCTTCCAACCCCGGTTTGCGCGTTGCGATCTCGAGAACGGGAAGATTCAGCCGGCTCAGCAGTCCGATGACCTCGCTCGCCGGTTGCCCCGATATCAGACTGAGGGCGATCCGCGTCCCCCCCTCCAACAGGCGGGGGGACAAGGGGGCGAGTTCCGGCGGCAGTTCGGCCAGGGGATGCGCCAGCAGCAATTCGAGCCGACGCTCACGCAGGCGGTCGAGAAGGGTCGAGGTCTGCTCTAGGGCAATCAATTCGCCATTGTTCATGATAGCAATACGTCCGCACATCTGCTCCGCCTCCTCCAGGTAATGAGTGGTGAGCAGAACGGTTGTCCCTTCCCGGTTCATCTCGCGAACGAAATCCCAAAGGGAGCGACGCAATTCCACATCGACCCCGGCGGTCGGTTCATCGAGTATCAGCAGGCGGGGTTTGTGGATCATCGCTTTGGCCACCATCAGTCGCCGCTTCAGCCCGCCCGAAAGCGTGTTCATCGACTTGTGCAGGTGCGGCGCGAGGCCGAGACGTTCGATAAGAAGTTCGCGCCAAACACGATCGGCGGGAACGCCGTAATAGCCGGAGTGGATCTTCAGAATACGATCGATGGTGAAAAAATGGTCGGTCACCAACTCCTGGTGCATGACGCCGATCAGCCGGCGGGTAATCCGGTACTGCCGCTGGTTGTCATAGCCAAAGACCTCGATACTGCCGGCATCCGGAATCGCCACTCCCGCCACCATATTGATAGTGGTGCTCTTGCCGGCGCCGTTCGGGCCGAGAAGGCCGAAGATCTCCCCCGGCGCAATCGCAAAAGATAGATTTTTGACCGCCACGGTGCCGGCGAATTTCTTAGTGACGTGCTGGATGCTGAGGGCGGGGACGATCATGGAAAGAGGTGAGGGGTCAAGGGGTGACCGCTTCCCCTTCCTTTTCGGCTGCGGGTAGCTCCACGTCCTTCTTCTTGCCGAAGAAACGTGCCAGGACGATGCCGACCTCGTAGAGGATGATGAATGGGATTGCCAGGGAAATCTGCGAAAGGACATCGGGTCCGGGGGTGATTATGGCGGCGAAAACGAAGGCGACGATGATCATGTACTTGCGGTTTTTGCGCAGCCAGTGGTGATCGACAACTCCCATGCGGGCGAGAATTAAGATGACTATCGGGACTTCAGCAATCAAGCCGAAAGCGAGCAGCATGAGTGCCGCCAGGGAAAGATAGGCACCCATCGAGAGCATGGCGGTGACTTCGGTACTGCCGATGCCGAATTTGATCAGCATCGAAAAGATAGTGGGAAAGATATAGGTGAAGCCCAAGTAAGCACCGGCGCCGAAGCAGAGGCAACTGGAGCCGACGAAGGAAACGGCGAAGCGCTTTTCGCGGGTATACAGGCCGGGGCTGACGAAGGCCCAGATCTGCCAGAGGATGACCGGCAAAGAGACGATCAGTGCCGCCAGCGCGGCAATCTTCATATAAGTAAAGAACGGCTCGGTGGCGGTGAGGAAGACCAGCGAGCTGCCCGCTGGCAGGGCTTTGCGCACCGGCTCGGAAATATACCGAAAAAGGGTATCGGAAAAAGCGTAGCAGACGAAGAACGCGACCAGCCAGGTGCCGCCGGCAATGATCAGGCGCCGCCGCAATTCCTCCAGATGGGTGAGAATAGGCGCGTGCGCGTTGCTCATCCCGGCTGCCCTTCGGCGGGAGTGTTCCCCTTCGGGGCGGTTGGCAGATCGTTTGCCGTTACCGGGTAGTCAACGGGGGCGGTAGCAACGGGAGAGGTGTCGACGGGGGCAGTATCGACGGGAGGTGCTGCGGCGGCAAGTTTTTCTTCGCGCAGGAATTTTTCGCGGGCTTGATCGCGGGCTTCCTCCTGGAAGGAGCTTTTCATTTCATCGGTAGCGCGGCGGAATTCGGCCATGCCGCGGCCAAGGGCGCGGGCGATATCGGGGATTTTTTTCGGACCGATGAAAACAATGGCCAGAGCGAGAATAACCAGGAGTTCCGGCATGCCGATACCGAACATTAAGACACCTCGCAAAGGAAAGGAGAATGGCTGGCAGCATAGCCCCAAAGGGCCCCTCTGTCAAGCCGCTGCTGCCGCATAAGAGTTTGACATACCTATGGTTTTAAACTAGGATAAGGAGCAAAAAAGTAGAGGCGAAAGGTTATCGATGCCGCAGCAGGAACTCAAAGAAGAAATCCGCCATCTGACCCGTGAGCGTAACGCGCTGCTGTTGGCGCACAATTATCAGCGGGATGAAATTCAGGAAATCGCCAATCTCTCCGGCGACTCCCTCGGTTTGTCACTGGAGGCGGCTCGCACCGACCGGGAGATCATCGTTTTCTGCGGTGTGCATTTCATGGCGGAAAGCGCTGCCATCCTTGCCCCCGAAAAAATCGTCCTGCTGCCGCGGCCCGACGCCGGCTGTCCGATGGCCGACATGGTCACCCCGGAAGCTTTGCGGGAAATGAAAGCGCAACATCCGGGGGCAACGGTCGTCACCTATGTGAATTCGAGCGCCGCCGTTAAAGCCGAGAGCGACATCTGCTGCACCAGCGCCAACGCGGTGCGCGTGGTGAATTCGGTCGATGCCCCGGAAGTGATCCTCGTTCCCGACCGCAACCTCGGCCGCTACATCGCCGCGCATACTCAGAAAGTCTGTCATCTCTGGGAGGGTTATTGCCCGACCCACGAACGGCTGCCGGTGGCCGCCGTCGAGCTGGCGCTGAAGGAACATCCAGGCGCCGTTTTCATGGCGCATCCTGAATGCCCGCCGGAGATTCTTGCCATCGCCGATCATATCACCTCGACCAGTGGCATGTACGAATACGCCAGGAAAAATCCGGCCCGCACCTTCATTGTCGGTACCGAGGCGGGTATCCTCTACCGCCTGCGCCGGGAGAATCCGGAAAAAGAATTCATTCTCCCCTCCTCCAGCCTGATCTGTCCGAACATGAAACTGACCTCCCTCGAAGACGTACGACATTGCCTGCAAACGCTGGCACCGCGCATCAGCGTGCCGGCGGCAATCGCCGCACGGGCGCGCGGCGCCCTGGAGCGGATGTTGGCGGTGCCGCGCGACTGATCCCCCTGCCCGAGATGGAAATCGAATCAGCAGCTGAAATCACCCATGCCACTGTGCGCTCCTTTGTAACCGGAGTTGCCGGCGCGCCGCACAGCGAGGTCCTTGGTTTGGTCGGCTCGGCCGCGGCCCGCCTGCTTGCCGGGCTTCTCGCCGAGCGCCGGGAACCGCTGCTGATCCTTGCCGCCGACAACCGGCAGGCGGAACAGTTCGCCGCCGATCTTGCCTTTTACCATGGCCGGCCGGAGGAGATCTTCACCTTCCCGAACTGGGAAATCCGCCCCTACGACCCCCTCACCCCGCATCCGGAAGTCGAGGCGGCTCGTCTGGCCACCCTCGCTGCCCTGCACGCCGGGCATGCCCGTGCCGTCGTGCTGAGCGTGCGCGCCCTGTTGCAGAAGGTCATCCCGCGCGAGGTTTTGGCCGGGTTGTGTCATCGGTTGCTAGTCGAGGAGGAATATGCGCGGCCCGAGCTGGTCGGCCGGCTCATCGCCCTCGGCTATCAGGCGTGTGCCGCTGGTCGAGGACCGCGGCACCTTCTCTCTGCGCGGCGACATCCTCGATCTTTATCCGCCGACCGGCAACCAGCCGGTGCGCATCGAGTTTTTCGGCGACTGGATCGAGCGGATGCGCCCCTTCGACACCGCCGGGCAGCGCACCGGCAACGAAGAGCTGCGCGAACTGCTATTGCTGCCGGCGCGGGAGATGATCCTTGCCGGAGAACACCTCGACACCTTCGCCCGCCGGGTCAAGGAGCGCTGCGATGCGCTGGAAATCGGGCGCCAGCAGCGCGAGGCAGTGCTCGAGGAGGCCCGCGAAGGCCTGCTGACGCCGGGTCGTGGCTTCCTCCTCCCCTTCAATTACGATCGTCTCGATACCTTTTTCGAGCATGCACCGGCCGGCATTTGGGCGGTGCTCGATCCGCCGGCGGTGGAGCAGGAAGCGGACCGGTTCGCCGCCGAGATCCGCGAAGGGGAAAAACGCGCTGCCAGCCGTGGCGAACCGTACGCCGCCGCCGCCGATCTGTATCTGGAACCGGCAGTGCTGGAGCATGAACTGAGAGGACGCCGGCGCATCGATTTCGCCGGATTGCAGGTTTATCGACTCGAAGGGGACCGGCAGCTCTTCCACTTCCGCGCCGAAGGCAATGGCGATCTGCGCGCAGACACCCGGCAGGAAGACGGCGGCATGTCCACCTTGGCCGCCCGACTGCGGCAGTGGCGACAGGCCGGCTGGCAGACGCTGCTCGTCTGTCATCAACGGGGCCAGGCCGAACGCCTGCTCGATCTTTTAGCGCCTTACTCGCTCGCCCCGGTTTTCGCCCCGGAAGCGGCCATGGCGGGAGTGCGCACGGGGGAATTGCGCCTCGTTCTTGGCGACCTCAGCGCCGGCTTCCGTCTTCCCGACGAAAAGCTGGCGGTCGTCACCGAAGAGGAGATCTTCGGCCAGCGCGTGCGCCGCCGCGGCGCCGGTGAAGCGCGAGTCCGGGCGCTCCTCTCCTCCCTGGCCGAGCTGAAGGATCGGCGACTACGTCGTGCATGCCGATCACGGCATCGCCCTCTACCGCGGTCTGCTGCATCTGCAGCCTGGGGGAGGTCGAAGGGGATTTTCTGCACCTCGAGTTCGCCGGTGACGACCGCCTCTACGTGCCGGTCGAGCGCATCGAGAAGGTGCAGAAGTACGTCGGCGGCGAGGGGCATACGCCGCGCCTCGACAAGATGGGCGGAGGCGCCTGGGAGAAGGCCAAGCTCAAGGCGCGCGCCGCCGTCGAGGAGTTGGCCCGCGAACTGCTCAAGCTCTATGCCAAACGCGAGATGGCGCCGGGTTTCCGCTATTCCCCGCCCGACCGCCTCTTCCGCGAATTCGAGGCGGCCTTCCCCTACGAAGAGACGGCCGACCAGCTCGACGCTATCGAGGCGGTGCCTCGCCGATATGCAGTCGGAGCGCCCGATGGACCGGCTGATCTGCGGCGATGTCGGCTACGGCAAGACCGAGGTGGCGATCCGCGCCGCCTTCAAGGCGGTGCTCGACGGCCGGCAGGTGGCGGTGCTGGTGCCGACGACGATCCTCGCCCGCCAGCACTGGGAGACGTTCCGCGCACGCTTCGACGGACTATCCGGTGACGGTCGAGATGGTCTCGCGCTTCCGCACCCCGGCCGAACAGAAGGAGATCCTGGCCGCGCACCGCCGAGGGCAAGGTCGACATCCTTATCGGCACCCACCGCCTGCTGCAGACGCGATGTCCGCTTCAAGGATCTCGGCCTGGTGATCGTCGATGAGGAGCAGCGCTTCGGCGTCAGCCACAAGGAGCGGCTGAAGAAGCTGCGCGCCGAGGTCGACCTGCTCACCCTCACCGCCACGCCGATCCCGCGCACGCTGCACATGAGCTTGATGGGCCTGCGCGACCTTTCGGTCATCGATACGCCGCCGGTCGACCGCCTGGCGATCCGCACCTACGTCACCCGCTTCGACGACGACCTGATCCGCGAGGCGATCCTGCGCGAACTGCGCCGCGGCGGCCAGGTCTTCTTCGTCCACAACCGGGTGCAGATCGATCGAGCGCCATGGCCGAATTCCTCCGCACCCTGGTGCCCGAGGCGAAGATCGCCGTCGGCCACGGGCAGATGGCGGAGAAGGCACTTGAAGAGGTGATGCTCGACTTCATCGAGGGGAAGACCAACGTCCTGGTCTGCACGCACGATCATCGAGAACGGCCTCGACATCCCGCGCGCCAACACCATCATCGTCAACCGCGCCGACTGTTTCGGCCTCGCCCAGCTCTATCAGCTGCGCGGCCGGGTCGGCCGCTCCGACCGGCGCGCCTACGCCTACCTGCTGATCCCCGGCGAGGGAAGCCTGACCCACGAGGCGCGCGAACGGCTGCGGGTACTGCAGGAACTGACCGAGCTCGGCGCCGGATTCCGCATCGCCAGCCACGACCTGGAGCTGCGCGGCGCCGGCGACCTGCTCGGCGCCAACCAGTCCGGGCAGATCGCCGCCATCGGTTTCGAGATGTACGCCGAGCTGCTCGAAGAGACGATCCATGAACTGAAGGGGCATGGCGCACGAGGAGCGGATCGATCCGGAGATCCGCCTCGGCCTTTCCGCCTTCCTTCCGGAGAAGTACGTCGCCGATCCGAACCAGCGTCTGGTCCTTTACAAGCGCCTCGCGGCTGCCGATAGACGAAGAGGATCTCTATCTCCTTGCCGATGAACTGCGCGACCGTTACGGCGAAATCCCCGCGCCGGCGCTGCTGCTGCAAGAGACGATGAAGCTGCGGGTGCTGATGAAACGCGGCAAGGTGGAACTCGCCGAGTACGACGGCCGTCAGCTGGTTTTCGGCTTCCATGCCGCCACGCCGGTGCCGCCGGAAAAGATCCTGGCCAAATTGCAGGATCCGCAGAAACGCTATGCATTCTCCCCTGATTACCGGCTGTCGATCAAGACCGGACGCCTGCCCGGCGAAGAGGTTCTGGCCATCGCCAAAAAAGAATTGCAAGCCCTTATTTAGCTATGCTAGCGTGTTTTCTTACGCCTGCCAGATCATCCCGGCACCGCCGGGTAGAGAGGACCTTCGTAAACCCCATGAACAGCCGTCGGCATTACCTCGGCACCGCCCTTCTGTTCCTTTTCTTTTCCCTCGTTGCTTGCAAGGAAAAACCCGCAGCCTCGCCGGTTCTGCTGCGGGTTGACAACCGGGTGGTCACTTTGCGCGAATTTCAGACGCAGTTCGCCAAGACCCTGCCAGCGGAGCAGAAACTGAGCCAGGAGGAGAAGGTCAATCTCGAACGTTCCTTTCTTGTTCAGCTGGTTGATCGACAACTCGCTCTGGCCGAGGCCGCCCGCCAAAGTATCAGTATTTCGGCGGAAGAAGTCGAAGCGGCCCTGCAGGAACACCGCCGCGATTATCCCGGCAACGCTTTCGAGGAAATGCTGCAGGAGCGCGGGATTACCCTGGCGGACTGGCGGCGTGAGCTGGAAGACGGGCTGCTGATGGAGAAAGTGGCGCGGCAGAAGGTCTATCCCGGGCTTGCCGTGCCCGATGCCGAAATCGCGAAATATTTCGAGGAGAACCGCGCCGAGTTCGACCGGCCGTTACAGGTGCATGCCCGGCAGATCGTTGTCGGAAGCCAGGGTGAAGGGGAGAAGATCCTCGACCTGCTTCGGCAGGGAAAGCCGTTCGCCGATCTGGCGAAGCAGAATTCCCTTTCCCCCGACAGTGAGGAAGGGGGAGATCTTGGCTTTTTTGGCCGCGGTGAAATGCCGGCTGAATTCGAGAATGCGGTTTTCAACCTGCCGGTGGGAAAAATCAGCGATCTGGTCAAGAGCGAATACGGCTATCACATCTTTCTGCTGGAAGAGAAACGGGAAGCGGTGCGGCTGAAGCTGGAGGAAGCCGGGGCAGAAATTCGCGCCCGACTCCTGGCGGAGAAAGAAGAAGAAGCCTATCATCAGTGGCTGCAGGATCTGCGCGGGCAGGCCACCATCGAAATCGACTGGTCTCTGCTGTAATTTGCCTCCATCCATCTATTCAGGAAATCCTATGCAACGGTTCTTTCTACTGGCAGTCCTCTGCTTTTTAACTTTCCCCCTGCATGCCGGGGCCGAGCCGGTCAGCAACATCGCCGCCGTGGTCAATGACGACATTATTACCACTTACCAATTGGAACGTGAGCTGCAGAAGAACGATAAAGTGGCCGGTGCGGAAGCGAAGCGGCAGGCTCTTGACAAAATGATCGAAAAACTCCTGCTGCAGCAGCGGATCAAGGAACTCGGCCTGAAAGTCAGTGAGGAGGAACTCGAAGCGGCCATTCTCGATGTGCAGAAGCAGAACAGATTCACCCGCCCTCAGCTTGAAGACGCCCTGCGCCAGCAGGGATTGAGCTTTGCCGAATATCAGGAAAATCTGCGCAGCCAAATCCTGCAGTTCAAACTGCTGGCGCGCGAGGTGCAGAGCAAGGTAGAGGTGACCAATCAGGAGGTGCGCGATTATTTTCGCGACCACATCGATGCGTTCCGTCTGCCGCCCAGTATGCGTCTGAGCCGGCTTACTTTTCCCCTGCCGGAAAAAGCCGGCGAGGAGAAGATCGCCGTCGTACGCCAGCAGGCCGAGGCGGCCCGCGAGCAGCTGCTGCAAGGGGAGAATATCACCGTCGTTCAGGCCGAAAATGGCGCTGAGGGCGGCGATATGGGGGTGGTACGCAAGGAAGATCTGACCGACGCCTTCGCCCGGGCGGTACTCGACCTCGGTGCAGGAGAAGTCAGCGCGGTGATTGAAACGCCGCCGGGTTTCCACCTTCTTCTGGTCACCGAACGCACGGAGGGACAGATCCGGCATTTCGACAGTGTCAAAAACGAGATCACCAAGATTCTCAGTGATAAGAAGAGTGAAGCCGGGGTCAAAAAGTGGGCGGAGGAGCTGCGCAAGAAAGCGACTATCGAAATCCGTCTCTGATCCTTGCCAAAATCGAGAAACAACAAGCCCCGGGCCGAGTAACCCGGGGCTTGTTTTCTTTTGACCCCCTCTTATTTCTTCTCTTTCTGCTCTTTCCAGTTCTTGTCGAGAAACCGGTCGCGCCCGGAATTATGCCGGTAAAATTTGTAGCGCAGCGGGTTCTTGCGATAATAATCCTGATGATACTCTTCCGCCGGATAGAAGGGGGTGGCTGGGAGGATGGCGGTGATAATCGGCCGATCGAAGCGCCCCGAGTCTGCCAGCTTACGTTTCGATTCCTCCGCCAGCCGCTGCTGCTGCGCATCGAGGTAGAAAATGGCGGAGCGGTACTGGCCGCCGCGGTTGACGAACTGCCCGCCGGCATCGGTCGGATCGATATTGCGCCAAAATATTTCCAGCAATTGCGTGTAACTGACCTGCTGCGGGTCGAAGACGATCTTTATCGCTTCCATATGCCCGCTGCCGCCGGCCGAAACCTCCTCGTAAGTCGGATTTGCCTTTTGCCCGCCGGTAAAACCGGAAATGACCGCCGTCACTCCCGGCAGCTTTTCAAAAGGGGGCTCCATGCACCAGAAGCAGCCGCCGGCGAAGATCGCCGTTCCTTGCGTATCGTCCATTTTCACCTCCCCGCTGCTGCCGGCAAAGACCGGCGCGCCCGGAAAAAGCAGCAATATTAAAGCTGCGCAAATCTTTTTCATTTCTCCTGCCTCCCGGCGACGAATTCCAGCGCCGGAGAGTTGAGGCAATAGCGTTTGCCCGTCGGTGGCGGGCCGTCGTTGAAGACGTGCCCCAGGTGCCCTTCGCAGCGGGCGCAGAGGATTTCCGTCCGCCGCATGAACAAATGGTTGTCAGCGCGGGCGATGATATTTTCCGGCGCTATCGGAGCCGTGAAGCTTGGCCAGCCGGTTCCCGATTCGAACTTGGCCTCCGAGGCAAAAAGATCGAGGCCGCAGCCGGCGCAGCGATAGATGCCGTGCTCGTGGGTGTTCCAGTACTTGCCGGAAAAAGCCCGCTCCGTCCCTTCCTGGCGCAAGACATGAAACGCCTCGGGGCTTAGCACTTTTTTCCATTCCTCTTCGCTTCTGACGACCTTCTCGGACATGATGTATTTTCCTTCGGCAACGGAAAAGACCTGGATCGGTGTGCTGCCAACGCTGGTGGTTGTTGCGGGTTCGCTACTGCAGGCGAATAGGGCAAGGAGCACAAGGGCTGGAATGAGGTAACGCATCGTTCGCCTCCTTTCCTGAATTGAACCACAAAAGGAGGTTTTTGCGCCAGTGGGGGGCTGCGGACGCAAAAAAGGCGGGAGGCTTGCCGCCGTCCCGCCACTTCTTTATCGCTATTCGGGTGAAATCAGATGATCTTGCTCAGCGGGTACTCGACGATCCCTTGGGCGCCGAGGCGCAGCAGTTCCGGGATGATGCTGGCGCACTTCCTTCTCCGGCAGGATGCTTTCGATCGAGACCCAGTCGGATTTGTAGAGGTGCGACACCGTCGGGTTCTTCAGGCTCGGCAGGACGGCGGTGATCGCCTCGATGCGTGTCGGCCGGGGCGTTCATCTTCAGCCCGACCATCCCCTCGGCGCGCAGCGCCGATTGCAGCAGGGTGGCGATCTGCTCGATCTTGGCCCGCTTCCACGGATCGTCCCAGGCTGCCTTGTTGGCGATCATCACCGGCACCGACTCCATCAGGTCGCAGACGATGCGCAGGTTGTTGGCGCGTGATGGTCGAGCCGGTTTCGGTCACCTCGACGATGGCGTCGCACAGCCCCTCGACCACCTTGGCCTCGGTCGCCCCCCAGGAGAACTCGACGGTCACCGGGATGTTGCGCTCGGCAAAGTAGCGCTTGGTGAAGCCGACCAGTTCGGTGGAGATGGTCGCCGCCGTGCAGATCCTCGGGCTTCTGCACCTTGGAATCCTGGGCGACCACCAGCACCCAGCGTACCGGCCGGCGCGAGACCTTGGAGTAGACCATCTCGCAGACTTCGACCACGTCCGACTCGTTCTCCGCGCACCCAGTCGCGGCCGGCGATGCCGACGTCGATGGTGCCGCGCTCGACGTAGCTGCCCCATCTCCTGCGGGCGGATCAGGCTGCATTTCATCTCGTCGTCGTCGATGGTCGGGAAAGTAGCTGCGCGACGAGATGCTGACCGTCCAGCCGGCCTGCTTGAACAGATCGACGGTGGCGTCTTCCAGGCTCCCCTTGGGGATGCCGAATTTCAACAGATTGCTCATGACGGATTGACCTCAATTATAAAAGTAGGGGCGACCCACGTGTGCGCCCTGGTTCAGGGCAGACACATCGGGTCTGCCCCTACATGCAATGGCGTTTATTTCTTGTAAACCTCGTCGGGATCGAACAGCGGGTTCGAATGCTCGACCCACTGCCCGTCTTCCCATTTGACGTAGAAGCAGCTGCGGTTGCCGGTATGGCAGGCGGCCGGGCCGTTCTGCTTGACCTTGATGACGACGGTGTCGGCGTCGCAGTCGGTGAGGATCTCGACGACATCCTGGGTGTTCCCCGACTCCTCGCCCTTCATCCAGTACTTGTTGCGGGTGCGGCTGAAGAACCAGGTCTTGCCGTCGCGCAGGGTGTATTCGAGGGTCTTCTCGTCCATGAAGGCGACCATCAGCACTTCGCCGCTCTCGATGATCCTGAATGACGGCGGGGATCAGCCCGCCCATCTTGGCAAAATCGATCTTGATCAAGAGGCACCTCGAAGGTTCATGAAGTATGAGCAAAGCCGCTCTTTATTAGCACCGAGGCGGGGGACTGTCAATCTTTTTGGCGGCATGGTCAATCCCGGCAGGTCACCAAAGTTTAGAATAAATTTTGCAAAACAATCCTCGTTCATCTACTCTCAACCGGACATAAGGGCAGGCGACCGGCGCCTGTTTTCTTCAGACCTGGATACGGCACGAGGGGAGGCGGACGGGGGAATTCAATGGCTGCAGAAGGGACTTTCATTTCAGAGGAGGAACAAAGATGAAAAGGGTTTTTGTTGTAGTGGCAGTAGCTTTATCGGTTCTCTTTATCGGCAATGCATTCGCGGCTTCCGAAGTAGAAAACCGGGTGACGGTATTGGGAGGGCAAGGTTGCGACGCTGGAAGCGACGGTCGCCAGCCAGGCAACGGCGATCCAAGACCTACGGGTTAACCTGGAGGCAGCGCTCGCTGCCCTGGAGACTCGCCTGGCAACAATTGAGGGCTACCCGGCCGTGCAGACGGGGGCTTTGAACTACATGCGGCTCGATGCCAATGAACTCAACGGAGTCGTCGGTCCGCATGTGATTTTCGAAGGGATTAATCTGCATCTTCGGAGCGGCAATGGTTCGACTTATACCGCAAGCAATGGGTTAGGCAACTTCATAATTGGATATAATGAACTAGGGTTTGTTTCAAATTCATCACATGAATGTAGAGATGGCCAGCATAATCTCGTAATGGGGAACGATAATTGCTTCATGACCAATGCCGTTGGTGGAATTATTTCAGGCGAGAACAATACAATCTCCGATTGGAGCTCAACTGCAATATCAGGGTCCATGAATGTCGTTTCCGGCGATACTAGCGTCGTTATAGGGGGGTTTCAGAATACTGCTGATTATGTTTGGTCAGTAGTAACTGGCGGCCGCGGCAATAATGCATATGGCATGTTCTCAACAATTTCTGGTGGTCAAAATAATGTAGCTAATGGTACCTCTAGCAGCGTAAGCGGCGGCCAGAATAATACTGCGAGTGGCTACCTCAGCACCATCACCGGCGGGCAGAACAATACCGCAAGCGGCGATTACAGCAGCGTCAGCGGCGGGTTGCAGCGTACCGCAACGGGCTACCACGATTGGAGCGCGGGGAGCCTGTGGCAAGACCAATAACTCGCACCAACTGATTTGAATTGGATCCGAAGAGCCCGCCGACACCGGCGGGCTCTTTCGTTTGGAACGAATAAATCCCTAGTAGCAATTGCAGTTGTCACTTTTCGCAACGATCGGTTAAAATGACCAGTTGCTTGCGGGAGTTCGCATGGAAAAACCATTCATCATTACCATGGGCGATCCGACCGGGGTGGGGCCGGAGATCATTGTCAAGGCGCTGCTGGCCGGCGCCTTCGACCGTCGCTCCCGTCCTCTCCTCGTTGCCGGCGATGTTGGGGTGCTGCAGAAGGCGGCGGTAATTTTCGATGTTCCGGCAATCGTGGCGCCAGCGAGCGGCCAAGCGACGCACCGGCTGACCCTCGCCGGTCGTGAACTGGCGGTGCACGCCCTTTCCGACCTCGATGCCAGTCGGCTGCAGTACGGCAAGCCGGATAACGCCTGCGGCTTGGCGATGGCCGGCTACATCGAGTGGGCTTGCGCCCGTTGCCAGGCCGGCGAGGCGGCGGCGATGATCACCGCACCGATCAGCAAGGCGGCGATCCATGCCGCCGGTTACGATTTCCCCGGCCATACCGAACTGCTCGCCGAACGTTGCGGGTCGACGAAGGTGGTGATGATGCTCGCCGGTGACCGGCTCAAGGTCTGCCTGGTGACGACCCATCTGGCGCTACGCGAGGTGCCGGCGATCCTCACCACGGAGGAGATCCTGGAAACCATCCGGATCATCGCTGCCGCTTTTCGCCGCTATTTCGGCTCGCCCGCCGCCGCAGATCGCCGTCCTCGCCCTGAACCCGCATGCCGGCGAAGGGGGGCTGTTCGGCGACGAGGAGGAGCGACTGATCGCTCCCGCCATCGCCGAGGCGCAGGCTGGAAGGGATCGCCGCCAGCGGGCCGCACAGCGCCGACACCCTTTTTCACTTCGCCGCCCAGGGGCGCTACGACGCCGTCGTCTGCATGTACCACGACCAGGGGCTGATCCCGCTCAAGCTGCTGCACTTCGAGGACGGGGTCAACGTCACTCTCGGCCTGCCGATCGTCCGCACCAGCGTCGATCACGGCACCGCCTACGATCTCGCCGGCACCGGCAAGGCCAGCGAGGAGAGCCTGGTGGCGGCGATCAAGATGGCGGAAGCAAATGACCAGAATCGTGAGGGGCGAAGTCTTGTATTCGCCCTGGTTGTCACCCGCGATCAAAAGCAGGGCGATCACAAGGATCGCCCCTACATCCTCAACCACGGATATCCATGACCGACAAGATCATCATCAAAGGTGCCTGCGAGCACAACCTCAAATGCATTGACGTCGACATCCCCCGCGACAAGCTGGTGGTCATCACCGGCGTCTCCGGCTCCGGCAAATCGACCCTGGCCTTCGACACCATCTATGCCGAGGGACAGCGGCGCTATGTCGAATCCCTCTCCGCCTATGCCCGCCAGTTTCTTGAACAGATGGAGAAGCCGGATGTCGAGAGCATCGAGGGGCTCTCGCCGGCGATCTCCATCGAGCAGAAGACCACCTCGAAGAACCCGCGCTCCACCGTCGGCACCGTCACCGAGATCTACGACTACCTGCGCCTCCTCTTCGCCCGCGTCGGACGGGTGCACTGCCCATCATGCGGCAAGGAGATCGCCACGCAGACGGTGCAGCAGATGGTCGACCGGATCATGGCCCTGCCGGAGAAGACCCGCCTGCTGCTCCTGGCGCCGATGGTCCGCGGCCGCAAAGGGGAATACCGCAAGGAACTGAAGCAGCTGCAGGCCGACGGTTTCGTCCGGGTGCGCATCGACGGCACGATGTACGAGCTGGCCGAGGCGCCGGAGCTGGACAAGAAGAAGAAACACACCATCGAGGTGGTGGTCGACCGGCTGGTGATCAAGGCAGGAATCGCCAGGCGCTTGGCCGATTCGCTGGAGACCGCTCTGCGCCTGGCGGAGGGGCTGGTGCGGGTGGAGGTGATCGAGCGGCACAGAATTGCCCCTCAGAAGTCTCTTCTCCGAGCAGCACGCCTGCGTCGATTGCGGCATCTCCCTGCCGGAGATCACGCCGCGCATGTTCTCTTTCAACAATCCGCACGGCGCCTGTCCCGACTGCGCCGGTCTCGGCACGCGGATGTATTTCGATCCGGAGCAGGTGGTCCCCAATCCCGAGCTGTCCCTGCGCGAGGGGGCGATCGTGCCGTGGGAGACCCGCACCGGCTTCTACTACCAGCAGCATGCTCGGAGGCATTATCCGACCATTACGGATTCGACATTCGCACCCCCTTTGCCGAGCCTGCCGGAGCGGATCCGCGAGGCTGCTGCTGCACGGCTCGGGGAAGGAGAAGATCCGTTTCTACTACGATCAGGGGGGGCGTCGGCATTTCTACGACAAGAGCCTTCGAGGGGGTGGTCCCGAATCTGGAGCGGCGCTTATCGGGAAACCGATTCGGAAACGGTGCGGGAGAATCTCGAGCGTTTCATGAACGTTATGCCCTGCCCGACCTGCAACGGGGCGCGGCTGCGCCAGGAGTCGCTGTTCGTGCGCATCGGCGGCAAAAATATCCGCGAGGTCACCGCTTTCTCGATCGTCGAGGCGGAGGACTTTTTCACGGATCTGCAGCTGCCGCCAAGGAGGCGGAGATCGCCCGCCGGGTGCTCAAGGAAATCCGCGAGCGCCTCTCCTTCCTCAGCCATGTCGGCCTTGACTACCTCTCCCTCGACCGCACCGCCGGCACCCTCTCCGGCGGCGAAGGGCAGCGCATCCGTCTCGCCACCCAGGTCGGTTCCTCCCTGGTCGGCGTCCTCTACATTCTCGACGAGCCGTCCATCGGTCTGCACCAGCGCGACAACGCCCGCCTGCTCGACTACTCTGAAACGCCTGCGCGATCTGGGGAATACGGTGCTGGTCGTCGAACACGACGAGGAGACGATTCTCGAAGCCGACCATGTCATCGATATGGGCCCGGGCGCCGGGGTGCACGGCGGCGAGGTTGTCGCCGAGGGGACGCCGCAGGAGATCCTCGCCGACCCCGCCTCCCTGACCGGCGCTATCTTTCCGGCGACCTGACCATTTCCTTGCCGGCGGAGCGGCGGCGCAGCCGAACGCTTTCTGACCATCCGCGGCGCGCGCGAGAACAACCTGCGCGACATCGACGTGGCCATCCCCCTCGGGGTGATGACCTGCGTCACCGGCGTTTCCGGCTCCGGCAAATCGACGCTGATCATCGACACCCTCTACCGGGCCCTGGCCCAGCGCCTCTACCGCGCCAAGGAGAAGGCGGGGAAGGTCGACGATATCCTCGGCCTCGACCAGCTCGACAAGGTGATCGATATCGACCAGTCGCCGATCGGCCGCACCCCGCGCTCCAACCCGGCCACCTATACCGGCGTTTTCACCGACATCCGTGACCTTTTCGCCCAGCTCCCGGAGGCGAAGGTGCGCGGCTACAAACCGGGGCGCTTCTCCTTCAACGTCAAGGGGGGGCGCTGCGAAGCGTGTCAGGGGGATGGCATCATCAAAATCGAGATGCACTTCCTTCCCGATGTCTACGTGCAGTGCGAGGTGTGCAAGGGGGCGCGCTACAACCGCGAGACGCTGGAGGTGCGCTACAAGGGGAAGAACATCGCCGAGGTCCTCGACATGACCGCCAGCCAGGCGGCGAAATTCCTCGAAAACATTCCGCGCATCAAGTCGCAAGCTGGAGACGCTGCGCGAGGTCGGCCTCGGCTACATCACGCTCGGCCAGAGCGCCACTACCCTCTCCGGTGGCGAGGCGCAGCGGGTCAAGCTGGCCAAGGAGCTGGGCAAGCGCGCGACCGGCCGTACCATCTACATCCTCGATGAGCCGACGACCGGCCTGCATTTCGCCGATATCCAGAAGCTTCTTGACGTGCTGCAGCGGCTGGTCGAAGCCGGCAACACGGTGCTGATCATCGAGCACAACCTCGATGTGATCAAGACCGCCGACTATCTCATCGACCTCGGACCGGAGGGCGGGCGCCGGGGCGGCGAAATTGTCGTCTGCGGCACGCCGGAGGAGGTGGCGCGCTGCTCGGCGTCGTATACTGGAACCTATTTGCGACGGTATCTGAGGATAGTGTAGGGCTTAAAGGATGCAAATATCTCTTGGCGATCCAGAAGAAAATTGATATTTTTTAGCAACTAACAGGAGAGGGGATGACATGCCGAAGGAATTTCACGAATTACGCGATCCGATCCATGTCTTCATTCGTATGGATTCCGACGAACGCAACATTCTCAATTCCAGACCATTCCAGCGGCTGCGTCACATTCACCAACTGGCACTGACCAGTCTTGTCTATCCCGGAGCAACCCACCGTCGTTTTGAACATTCCCTCGGGGTGATGGAACTGGCCAGCCGGGTTTACGACGTCGTTACAAGTTCAGGCAATTTGCATAAGGATGTCAGAGAGTTTGTCCCTGAAGGCGAGGACAGGAAACGATATTGGCGCAAAGCCTTGCGTATGGCGGCTTTGTGTCACGATGTGGGGCACCTGCCTTTTTCCCATGCCGCCGAAAAGGAGTTGCTCCCACCCGAATGGAATCACGAGCGCCTGACGGTGGAGATTATCCGTAGCGACGAAATGCAAAAAATTTGGAATGCGATGACTCCGCCCCTGAAGCCAGACGACATTGTCAAGTTGGCCGTAGGGGAAAAAGAATTATCCAAGTTCGAGGCGACCCGTTACGCACCATGGGAGTCGATTCTTGCAGAAATCATTACTGGTGACTCGTTTGGCGTGGACCGAATCGATTACCTGCTGCGTGATTCGTATCATGCCGGTGTCGCCTACGGAAAATTCGACCACTACCGCCTGATCGACACCCTCCGCATTCTGCCGAAAAAAAAGGATGAAAAGAAAAAATCTTCTGGGAGTATCCCTGAGGATGACGTTGATGAAGAATTGGGCGCAATGCTTGGGATTGACGAAGGCGGAATCCATTCTGCCGAAGCGCTTTTGCTGGCACGCTATTTCATGTACACCCAACTTTACTTTCACCCTGTTCGACGAATTTATGATATACACCTAAAGGAATTCTTGAAAGAATGGCTGCCTGATGGCAGTTTTCCCATATCCACCGATAAACTCCTTGAAATAACCGACAACGAAGTAACCACCGGATTTCTTGCCGCCGCAAGGGATGCGGCTTCACCGGGGCACCTTCCCGCGAAGCGGCTGGTGCAGCGCGATCATTTGCGTCTGTTGTATCAACGCAACCCCGATGACTTGAAAAATAATCCCGACGCCGCCAGGCTCATTTACGAAGCTGCTTGTAAAAAGTTTGGCGCGGAACTCGTCCAGTTCGACGTCTATCCACAAAAATCATCCGAGTCCCCCCGATTCCCCGTGCTCCGAGGGGACGAGCGCATCGTCTGGTCCTACGAAGAATCAGAAATACTCAACAGCAAATTGCCGATACTTATTATCGAAACCGTTTACATTGCGAAGGAAAAACTTGGCGTGGCTCGGAAATGGTTGAGCAAAAATCGAAACAGCTTGTTAGCCGTGTCCTCGGAGGAGGAAATATGAAAAGACTGCAACGTGCGGCCCTATTGGTCAACTTGGCAGAAAAACTGATTAAGCATGGCAGCTGGTGCGGTGAAACGCACATCCAAAAAAGCGCATATATTCTGCAAAATCTGGCGGGGGTCCCGCTTGACCTGGAATACTGTCTATACAAACATGGTCCGTTTTCTTTCGACCTCAGCGATGAATTGACCTCCTTACGAGCCGACAAGATTTTCGATCAGGAAAAGCAGCCGTATCCGTTCGGCCCCAAGCTAAAGCCCGGGGAAGTGGCCGAGAAGGTTCAAGAACTTTATCCAAAAACCGTCGTGAAGTATGAGCAACACCTTGCCTTTGTTGCAGACAATCTGCGCGACAGCAATGTGAAGGCGCTTGAGCGTCTGGCCACCGCCCTGTACGTGACCAAGGAGGGCAAAGCCGGCGCCGACGTTGACGCCCGCGCCGCCCGCCTGAATCAGATCAAACCCCACGTCACCCTCGAAGAGGCGCGGCAGGCGGTGGAAGACATCGATCGATTGCAGGCGGAGGCGGATCGATTGCTGGCTGCCTAGTTTTCAGCATCGACGCGACGGGCGAAGATGGCAATCTTCGCCCTTTTTTATTAGGCATGCGACAAGATTTCGGTAAACGCCCAATGTCCCCCTACGACCACCTCACCCGCGAACAACTGATTGCCCTGCTCAAGCGCCGCGAGCGCGAGGCGTCTTACGGCCTGGTCTGGGAGCGGAAGGAAATCGAGCCGGAGCGCGCCATCAACGACGACTTCGTGGCGCTCGACCTGGACCTTTCCCTCTCTTGCGGCGACGGCGCCGTGGCGGAACCTGATCATCGAGGGCGACAACTTCGACGCCCTGCGCTACCTGCGCATGACCCACGCCGGCAAGGTCAAGTGCATCTACATCGATCCCCCCTACAACACCGGCAACCGCGACTTCGTCTACAACGACCGCTTCTTTGACAAGACCCACCGCTTTCGCCACTCGGTCTGGCTGGAGTTCATGTATCGCCGCCTCGTCCTCGCCCGCGACCTCCTCCACCCCGACGGTTCGATCTTCGTCTCCATCGACGACAACGAACTCTTCCCCCTGGGGATGCTGATGAACCGGGTCTTCGGCGAGAAGAACTTCGTGGCGAACTGCATCTGGCAGAAGCGCTATTCGCGGGAGAATCGAGAAGCCATCGGCGATGCCCATGAATACCTGCTGGTCTATGCTGCCGAAGCGGAGCGGTTCAAAGAAACACGCAACAAAATTCCTTTCACCGGACAAGCAAGAAGCCGCTTATTCAAATCCCAACGAACGACCCGAAGGGTCCGTGGCAGATCAATATCTCTGACGTGCCCAAGGTTACAGGCCTAATCAAATGTATGAAATTGTCGCTCCGAACGGGAAGCGGCATCGCCCTCCAGAGGGCAGATGTTGGTCAACACTTGAAAGCGAATACCTCAAGCTTCGAGAAGCGAAACCGCATTTATTTCGGCAAGGATGGCAATGGGGTTCCGCGTAGTAATCAGCTACTTTAAAAGACGTTGAAGGCATCGTCCCCTGGACCTGGTGGCCGCACGAAGAGGTCGGGCATACCGATGAGGCGCGCAAGGAGATTCAAGACATTCTCGAAACACAGACCGCCTTCACCACCCCCAAACCGGTCCGCCTGATCGAACGCATTCTGCGCATCGCCACCCAGCCGGACGATCTGGTTCTCGATTTCTTCGCCGGTTCCGGAACCACGGCCCAGGCGGTGCTGAAACTCAACGCCGAAGACGGCGGCACCCGGCGTTTCATCCTCGTCTCCAACAGCGAGGCGACCGTGGAGGAGCCGGACAAGAACCTCTGTCGCGACGTTTGCGCCGAGCGGGTACGCCGGATCATGCGCGGCTATCGCAACCGCAAAGGTGAAGATCTCCCCGGTCTCGGTTCCGGCTTCGCTTACCTGACCACCCGCCTGCACCCCCGCCATCGCCTCGATGCGCGCCTCGATCACGGGCAAGTCTGGCGCGCCCTGCAGATGCTGCACGATCACCCGCTGGCCGCGGGCGCGACCATTCCCCTCTCCTGGAGCGCCCACAGCGACCACGGCTTGGCCTATCTCACCAATCTGCGGGCCGAAAGCGTGGCGCGGCTGAAGAGCATCTGGCCGGGCACGCCGGGGAAGCGGTCGTCTACTCGTGGGCGGCCGACCGCCTGGAGGCGATCCTCCCCGGCGTCACGATCTGTCCGATCCCCCAGACCCTGGCGGAGCGTTTCGGCCGGCGCAAAAACACTTCCCGCAGCAACGGAGCATAGACGATGGCGGTATTGGAGCTGTTGCGCTTTCAACAGGAAGCCCACGATGCCTTGGCGGACCGCTTCCGCGGGGTGCGGGCGCAATACGAAAGACTCGGCTACCAGCCCGCCGACCAGGACCTGATCCGCAAACGTTCCGGCGCCATTCTCCTTCAGGCACCGACCGGTTCAGGGAAGACCCTGCTGGCCTGCCGACTGCTCGCTACCCTCTCCGACGAAGAACGCATCATCTGGTTTTGGTTCGCCCCCTTTTCCGGCGTCATCGACCAGACGCGGGTAACCATTCAGGCCCAATCCCCCACTCTGCCGTTGCTGAATCTGGAGATCGACCGCCGACTTGACGGACTACGCCCCGGCGGTGTTTTCGTCACCACCTGGCAGAGCGTGGCGACGAGCAATAAGGAGGGGCGCAAGGCCCGCATCTCCGGCGATGGCGGACTGGCTCTCGACGATCTGCTTGTCGTAGCGCGAGAAGACGGCTATCGCATCGGCTGCGTGGTGGACGAGGCGCACCACGGCTTCAAGAAGCAGCCGAAGCCAAGCGCTTCTTCACCGAGACCCTACGGCCCGATTACACCCTGATGATGACTGCTACCCCCAAGGATGCCGACGCCAAAGCCTTCGCCCGCGAGACCGGGTACCAGGTCGGGGACGAGGACGACTGGGCCTCCGTTTCCCGGCACGACGGGGTGAAATGTGGGCTATTGAAAAAAGGGGTGAAGATGGCCCGCTTCATCGTGCGCAATGCGGACGACGCCAAACTGGTCGATTTCGAACGGACCGCCCTGCGAGAGTGCAGCGCCATGCACCGCAAAATCAAGGCGACGCTGACCGCAAGCGGAATCTCTCTGACGCCGTTGATGCTCGTCCAGGTCCCCAACGGCGGCCAACATATCGATATGGCGCGGGAATATCTGACCGGCACCCTCGGTTTTGCCGAGAGCAGTGTGCGTGTTCATACCGCCAGCGAACCGGATAGCGATCTGTTGTCCCTGGCGACCGATCCAACCGTCGAAGTGTTGATCTTCAAAATGGCGGTGGCGCTCGGCTTCGACGCCCCGCGTGCCTGGACTCTGGCGGCTTTACGCGGTGCCCGCGACGCAAGTTTCGGTGTGCAGGTGGTCGGCCGCCTCATGCGCCGGCACCGGCTCGCTGCACGGTCGCGAGGGATTGCCACCGGAACTGGAACACGGTTATGTCTTTCTCGCCAACAGCGAGGCGCAAGAAGGGCTGATGGAGGCGGGGGATTTGATCAACCGGATGCCGAACCAGACCGGCGAACTGGGGAGTCAGACGGTCGTGACGATCATCGCCGGAATACCGGAAGTGCAGGTCGTGCGTTGTGGCGAACCGCTCAGGCTCTTCAGACCCGAAACTTCACAGGTGACAACGGACGACTTCTCCTTGTCGCCGTCGTCATTTGGCACTCAGGGAGCGTTGCTCGATCAGACCGATTGGCTGCCGGTGGCACGAACCTTCACGGGAGATGTACCGCTCGCGGGGAATGCCGGTGGTTCGTCCCTAACCTTGGCCCTGACCGCCGATGCCCGGCGCGAGTATCGTTTCCTTCTGCGCGATGGTGCCCCGCAGGCGTTGGTCACGGAAAAGCTGCCGCCGCTGCCGGACGATTTCGAAGAACAGGTCGTGGCCCAGATCGATTTTACCGCCGTGCTGGCGGATCGGGACCGGGTACGGACCAAGATCGTGCAACGCACGCAAGACCTCTTCGAAGCGGGGGAGATCGTCGATGAAGAAATATGGGCTTCCTTCTCACCGGAATCCCTTGCCGAAAAAGCCCAACAACTCGTTCTTCAGTTCGATGTGGACCGATACAGTTTTTCCCGGCTACTGGAGGAGCGTTTCAGAAACGCTCTGGTGAATCAGGGGATCGAACCGCCCCAGGACGAAGAACTACTGTTGCAACAACTCGATCTGGTGTTGGTGCGCAACGATCGGCTGATCGCCGAGGCAATCAAGCGCTGCCGCGCCGCCCAGCTTTTCACCGAAGGAGTTGCGCTGCTGCCGGAAATCCGCTCAGAATTGCGCCTTGATCCGGCCAAGCGGAACATCTACGGGGTCTTTCCCCCCGATCTCAACAATGATGAACGCCGCTTCGCCGAACTACTGGACATCGACGAAAACGTTCTATGGTGGCATCGTAATCCGTCGCAGCAAACGACTTCGGTAGCGCTCTACGGCTGGTCGCTGGGAAAAGGTTTCTTTCCGGATTTCGTAGTCGGCATCAAGGACCGCAAGGTTGGCGACGGCATCGCGCTGGTGGAGGTCAAAGGGCCGCAGCTGCAACACTTCGAACGCGCTAAAGCCTCGGCGCGCCATAAGGAATATGGATTGGCTTTGATGGTCGGTTACGACCGGGAGAAGAAGGATTTCGTCATCTTGCGCGAAGAAAACGGGCAGTTATTTGAGAACGGCCGGTTCGAGACCGCCCGGCTGCGGTGGGATAACTGATTTTTCATCTTATTTGCGACGCCATCCGAAATCCAAGGAAGAAAGTTCCCCACCCCAAAGCATCCTGCCTCAAGAGGGGTTGACAGTCGCCGGCCAGCCGTTAAACTTTAACTTCATTAATCATCCTGCCGGGACGTCCCGTCCCCGTTTCTGCTTCTGGTTTGGCCACTGCCGATGTTACAATCTGACTTCCTGCAAAAGGGGAAAGTGACGGTTTTTATGGATAAATGTCCGGTCTGCAAGGAATTGAAAAAAGGGAAGTACTGGTGCAGCGGCTGCCTGACGGTCTTTGTCTGCCCGGCACCGAACTGCGGCGCCGAAGTGCGCAAGCGGGGGGCGATACCTGCGAGCGCTGTGGGCTGCTCTTCGCCGACTATATAGCCAATCGCAAGCTTTATCGGCAGTGTCCGAAGTGCAAGAAGAAACAGGGGCTCTCCGAAAACCAATGCAAGTTCTGCAAATACTGGTTTACCTGTCCAACCTGCGGCCACAAGGTCCCTTCCACCAGCATGCTCACCTGCCCGCGTTGCGCGACCAGTTTACGATAGGCTGATGAAAAACGCCCGTCTGCGGCGTTGCCCTCACCCTTTGTCCCTGCGGCGTACTGGTGTACGCCTCGGTCCTCGGGCTTTCGGGCGCCTTGCATCCGGGCATTTTTGCTCAGCCTTTGATTTCCAGCAAATTGACAATAAAAGAGGCGATCCCTTTGGGCCGCCTCTTTTATTATCCCTGCGCCTGTTTGACCTCCAGCGTTTCCCGTTCACTGCCGGCGACAGCGGCAGGGAGCAGATTGCGTTCCTGCCCGCGCAGGTAGAGGCTGCGGCTGGGGAAGGCGATCTCCACCCCGGCCTCTTCGAGGATTTCCATAATCCGCAGGCAAACCTCCTCGCGCACCGCCAAATATTCCGGGGTACCGGTAGCGTCGGTATAGCAGTTGACCAGAATATCGAGGGAAGAGGCGCCAAATTCAGTGAACCGTACCACTATCCGCTGCGGGTCGATTTTTTCCTGGCTGGCAAGCATCGTCCGGGTCATTTCCACTGCCTGCCGAAGTTGGTCGGTGGTTGTTTCGTAGGCGACGCCGATCGTCATCCGGATGCGCCGCGCCGTCATGCGACTGCAGTTGTCGATCGCCATGTTGGTGATGGTGCTGTTCGGTACGCTGATTAGCGAGCCGTCGAGAGTGCGGATCTTCGTCGAGCGAAAGCCAACCTCCTCGACGATCCCTTCCAGATCCTTGGTCTTGACCAGATCGCCAATATGAAACGGCCGGTCGATGATGATCATCACCGAGCCGAAGACGTTGGCCAGCGTGTCCTTGGCCGCCAGCGCCACCGCCAAGCCGCCGATTCCCAGGGAGGCGAGGATGCCGGAGATGGAAAAGCCGAGATTCTGGATCGCCATCAGCACGGCGAGAAAGATGATGAAGACGCGCAGACTCTTGCGGACGAAAGGGGCCAGATGGTCGTCGAGGGTCAACTCGGTCCGGTCCACCCACTGCGAGAGCCATTCGTCGAGCAGAGAGACGAGGTTGTAACAGGCCCAGGCGATGGCGAAGGTGATGAGAACCTTGAGCATGGCAAAGGCGAAATGCCGCAAGTCGGTCGGTTCGGTCGGCAGTTGCAGGATCTGGATGGCGACGAACAGGCCGGCGATGAACACCAGCAGCATCAAAGGCTTGCGCACCGCCTCGATGACGATATCGTCATAGCGACTGTCGGTCTTTTTGGCGAAGGGAAAGATGACGGCGGTGAAGAGGTGGGCCAGCACCTTGCGCAGGACGAGGGCCACCAGCAAGACAGCGAAGGCGGCGGCGTAGCGCTCGATACTGATCCCGAGAAAGGTCTGGTTGAGAATGGCTTCCAGGTTTTCCATAAAATTGACTGTCCTCCTTGGCGGAAATGCGCCTTTCTTTAGCAGATGCCGACGACAAATGCAAGCTTGCGGTCTGACCCGGCCGTTGGACGGGCGGCGCAGTTCCTGTTAGAATTAATAGGACATCTCATGAGGAGGAACTTCGCATGGCCGGCAAAAATCTCACCCGCAAGATTCTTGAAGCCCATCTGGTGGAGGGAGGGCTCGTCCCCGGCAAGGAGATCGCCATCAGGATCGACCATACCCTGCTGCAGGATGCCACCGGCACCATGGCGATGCTGGAATTCATGGCCATGGGGGTCGCCGCGGGTCAAGGTGGAGCTGGCGGCCCAGTACATCGACCACAACCTGCTGCAGACCGACAACAAGAATGCCGACGACCATGTCTTCCTGCATGACCGCCGGCGCCCGTTCGGCATCCACCTCTCCAAGCCGGGCAACGGCGTCTCCCACCAGGTGCACCTGGAGCGTTTCGGCGTGCCGGGCAAGACCATGCTCGGCGCCGACTCCCATACCCCGACGGCGGCCGGGATTGTCGATGCTGGCCATCGGCGCCGGCGGGCTCGACGTGGCCCTGGCCATGGCCGGCCATCCGTTCCACCTCCCCTGCCCGAAGATCTTGGGGGTGAAGCTGACCGGAAAGCTGCCCGACTGGGTCTCGGGCAAGGATGTGATCCTGGAGATGCTGCGCCGCCACACGGTCAAGGGTGGGGTCGGCAAGATCATCGAGTACTACGGCCCCGGCGTGGCGACCCTTCCGCCACCGACCGGGCACCATCGGCAACATGGGGGCCGAACTCGGCGCCACCACCTCCATCTTCCCCTCCGACGAGCGGACCCGGGAATTCCTGGAGGCCCAGGGGCGCGGCGACGCCTGGCAGCGAGCTCGCCGCCGATCCCGGCGCGACCTATGACGAGTACGACGAGATCGACCTTTCCACGGTCGAGCCGCTGATCGCCTGCCCCTCGTCGCCGGACAACGTGGTGCCGGTGCGCGGAGGTGGAGGGGACTCAAGGTCGACCAGGTGATCGTCGGCAGCTCGCGTCAACTCCTCCTTCCGCGACCTGATGACGGTCTGCCGGATCCTCGACGGGCGGCACGGTCGCCCCGCACGTCTCCTTCAACATCAATCCCGGCAGCCGCCAGGTGCTGGAGAATGTGGCCGAGCAGGGCGGGGTCATGATGCTCCTGCTGGCCGGGGCCCAGATCCACCAGCCCGGCTGCCTCGGCTGCATCGGCATGGGGCAGGCGCCGGGGACCGACCAGGTCTCGCTGCGCACCTTCCCGCGCAACTTCCCCGGCCGGAGCGGCACCAAGGACGACCAGGTCTACCTCTGCTCCCCGGAGACCGCCGCCGCGGCCGGCTCTTCGGCGTCATCACCGATCCGCGCAAGCTGGGCGAAGCTGATGCCCTGGCCGCGCAGTGCAGAACCCGGAGCAATATCTGGTCGACGACTCCAGCATCATCTTCCCGCCGCCGAGAACTGGCGGCAGACGGAGATCGTCACCGGCCCGAACATCGTGCCCTTCCCCGATTTCGAGCGCGCTGCCCGGAGACCTTGCGGCCGAGGTGATCATCAAGGTCGGCGACAACATCTCCACCGATACCATCATGCCGGCCGGCAACAAGGTGCTGCCGTTTCGCAGCAACATCCCGGCCATCAGCCAGTTCGTCTTCGAGCAGATCGATCCCGATTTCCCGAGCGGGCCAAGGCGCAAGGGGAACGGGGTCGTGGTCGGCGGCGAGAACTACGGCCAGGGTTCCAGCCGCGAGCATGCGGCCCTGGCGCCGCGCTATCTCGGCATCCGCGTGAAGATCGCCAAGAGCTTCGCCCGCATCCACAAGGCGAACCTGGTGCAACTTCGGCATCCTGCCGCTGACCTTCAAGAATCCCGCCGATTATGAGCTGTGCGAAAAAGGAAAGCAGATCGTCTTTCCAGAGATCCGTCAGCGCCTCGAAAGGGGGGACACGGAAATTCCGGTGCGGGTCGAAGGGCGGGAGTTCAGTGACGCTGCTGAATGTTTCCGCCCGGCAGCGGAAACATATGGTCGCGGGGGGAACACTGAATTTCGTGAAAGAAAATTTGCAGAGATAGAGGGCGAAAAAAGACCCCGCCGAACGGCATCTGTAAGAAGTGCGGCCGATCGGCCGCACTGTCCCATCTTCCTATTTTATGGATCAGTTGCGCGTGTAGACGATCTTCATCGCGCCACCGTCGCAGCTGCCAACGACCTTGTCCGCCGCCTTGACCTCGTCATTCTTAACGGCGGTCAGGGTGTAGTTCTGCACCCCCTTGGCGTCGAATTTGACAACGATCTCGTTCTTCAGCTCGTCACACGACTTGCGCTGCGGTTCCTCCGCCTGCACGGCGAGGGGAAGCAGGGCGAGGACAACTACGAACAAGGCAACATTCTTCATGAGGGATCTCCTTGCGGGGAATGGTGCTGCATGGTGCAGCGTAGAGGTTGAATTTAATCCAACAGGGATAATGAAGGGAGATTACATTTTCTCCGCTGAATCTGCAAAGGAAAAACAGCGGTAAAAACGGGAGTGGGAGAGTTTACAGGGGATCTACTTGTCCTTGCGGGGCACGACGACGATCCCTGATTCCGTCACCGTATAGCCCTTGCGGCGGTCCTCCTCGTGGTCGTAGCCGATGATCGAGCCGTCGGGAATCGACCACGTTCTTGTCGATGATCGCCTTCCTGATCTTGACATGCCGGCCGACGGTGACATTTTCGAAGAGGATCGAGTCCTCCACCAGGCTGTAGCTGTTGACCTTGCAGAGCGGGCCGAGGATCGAGCGCCGCACGGTGCTGCCGCTGGTGATGCAGCCGGCGCAGACGTAGGAGTCGATGTTCTCGCCGCGGCGGTCGTCGTCGTCGAAGACGGTCTTGGCCGGCGGCAGGTTCCCCTGGTTGGTCAGGATCGGCCACTTGTAGTTGTAGAGGTTCAGCTGCGGCGAGACATTGATCAGGTCCATGTTGGCCTCGTAGTAGGAGTCGATGGTCCCCACATCCTTCCAGTAGCCCCGCTCCTCGGCCTTCATGCCGGGAATCACGTTGTCGTTGAAGTTGTAGGCGAAGACCCGGTCGCCGCTCTCCAGCATCATCGGGATGACATGCTTGCCGAAATCCAGGTCCTCGTGCTGTTTCTTCCCTTCCAGCAGCACCTCGATCAGCTTCTTGGTGGAGAAGATGTAGTTCCCCATGGAGGCGAAGCAGGTCTCCCGGCCCGGGATCGGTCTCCGGCTACGTCCGGTTTTTCCGTGAAAGCCGGTCACCCGGGAATCGTCGTCCACGGAAAAGACGCCGAACCGGCTGGCCTCCTCCGGCCGGCACCTCCAGGGCGGCGATGGTGATGTCGGCCCGGTTCATGCGGTGATAGTTGATCATCTGGGTGATATCCATCTTGTAGATGTGGTCGCCGCCGAAGATCGCCACGTAATCGGCATCCGAGGATTCGACGAAGCGCAGGTACTGGAGGATGGCGTCGGCCGTCCCCTTGAACCACTCCTCGCTCTCGCTGCTGGTCTCGGGCGAGATGGCCACGTAGAACTCGCCGAGGCCGGTCCATTTGCCCCACGATTCGCGGATATGCTTGTTCAGCGAGTAGGCCCGGTACTGGGTCAGGATGTAGACCTTCTTGATGCCCGAGTTGAACAGGTTGCTGAGGACGAAGTCGATGATCTTGTACTTGCCGCCAAAGGCGACGCTCGGCTTGGCCCGGCGCAGGGTCAGCGGGCTGAGCCGCTCCCCCTTGCCGCCGGCCAGCACCATGGCAATGGTGTTTCTGCCCACATTGTCCATGGAATACATGCGCATCCTCTCGGCAAAAATGCCCTAACGGCAGACCATAGACAGGCACTTTACAATCTTTGTTTTCCCCGAGCAACAATAGGATGAATGGCACGCGCGGAATTTTAACGGAAGTGTAAAAAGCCAGCATGCCGTTTCTTCTCGATATGCTGGCCAAATTTTCTGCTGCGACCTTGTTCAGATCAGCCCGGCGCCAGCTTGGGCAGGGGAATTTGGTCAGCAGTTCCCGGCCGACCTCTTCACCGTCGCGGCACGCTCGGCGCAGATGCGGCAATGGGCATGTATCTGCGCATGCCGGTCGCATTCGGCGGCGCAGGCGCGGCAGGCCGCGACGCAAGCCTGGATCTGGGCCTGAATGACGGCGCCGTCCGCTTCGGTCTGCCGGGAGAGGATCTTGCCGGTGACCTCGCAGATGTCGGCGCAATCCTGATTGAGGCGGATGCAGCGGACCAGCTCCTGCACCTTATCTTCAGCCAGGCAGGCATCGGCGCAGGTGGATACAGGCGTCGGCGCAGGCGTAGATTTTGGCGATATAGCCGCTGATGGCGGAAATTTCCATGAATGGTTTGCGCGGGTGGGTGGCGAGCATCTCTTGCAGTCGCATATTCATCTCCTCTGGGTGAAAGGCTTAAAAACGGATATTTCCCTTCTAACAGAGATGGATGGACTGTCAAACCACAGGCTGTCGCGCGATCTTCCACGCCTGATGGATTTTTGCATCGCGGGCAAAATCGGCGGGGATAGTGGCACGGGTGATCTCTTCCACCTGCAGGTCGGCCAGGGTTCCGCATCGAGGCGGAGACTTGCGGAAATTGGTGGAGAAGAAGCGCCACGCGGGGGTGAGCAGACTCACCGCCTGGCGGATGAGGGTGACATGATCGCGCTGCACGTCGAAACTCTGCTCCATCCGCTTGGAGGCGGAAAAGGTGGGGGGATCAAGGAAGACCAGATCCCACTTGCGGCGGCCGCGCCGCGCTTCTTCCGCCAGCCAGACGAGGCAGTCGGCCTGAATCAGCTCGTGCCGCATGCCGGTGAAGCCGTTGAGGGCGAGGTTGCGCCGCGCCCATTCCAGATAGGTGCGCGACATGTCCACCGTTGTCGTGGCCGTTGCGCCGCCGGCCGCCGCTTGCACGCTGGCGGTGCCGGTGTAGCCGAAGAGATTGAGAAAACTCTTCCCCGCCGCCAGATCGAAGATCAGGCGGCGAATGGCGCGATGATCAAGGAAGAGGCCGGTGTCGAGATAGTCGGTGAAATTGACAAGCAGGCGGACTTTTCCCTCGCGCACTTCATGGAAGTCGCCCCCTTCCCCCTTCTTCTCGTACTGCGCCTTCCCCTTCTGCCGCTGACGCACCTTGTAAATGACGTGTGCCGGTGAATGTCCAGCACCTCCGGGATGACCGCCAGCGCCTCACGCAAACGGCCTTCCGCCTTCTGCACATCGACCGAGGCCGGCGCCGCATATTCCTGGACATGCGCCCAGCGTCCCCTCCCCCTGGTAGAGATCGACGGCAACGGCGTATTCGGGCAGGTCGGCATCATACAGGCGATAGCATTCCACCCCCTCGCGCTTGCCCAGCGGCCGAGGGTTTTCAGGTTCTTGCGCAGGCGGTTGGCAAACATCCCGGCGCCGGCGGAAAGCGCCGCGGCAGCCGCCGTCGCCACCGGCAGCTCGAATTGCAGCAGCTGGCATTCGATCGCGCCGTTGAACAAGGTATCGGTGCGCCGCGGGACGAGGCCAAGGCGCATCCCCAGTTTTTCGTTGCCGGTGAAGACCGCCGCCCGCCAGCCGGCAAAGCGGGTTTTCAGCACCTCGCCGAGGCGGGCATAGAGTGCCACCAGCGCCTTCTCTTCCCCCAGACGCTCGCCATAGGGAGGATTGGTCGCCAGCAGACCGCCGGCGGCGCCGCGCGGCACCTCCGCCGTTGCAAGCTCCCGTTTCTCCACATGCACCAGCCCATGCAGGCCGGCGTTTTCCAGATTGCGCAGCGCCGCGCGCACGGCGGCGGCCTCCGCATCGAAGCCGATAATGGTCGGCAACCGGCGCTTTCCCGCTTCCGCCCGCGCCCGCGCTTCCGTCCGCAACCCTTCCCAGACCACCGCATCGTGCCCGCGCCAGCCGGTAAAACCGAAATGCGTGCGCAGCAGGGCAGGGGCGACATCGCCGGCGATCAGGGCGGCCTTGATCGGCAGCGTCCCGGAGCCACAGAGCGGATCGACAAAGGGGGCGCCGGCACTTGCCAGCTCCGGCCAGCCGGCGAAGAGCAAGATCGCCGCCGCCAGATTTTCCTTCAGCGGCGCGGCCGCTCCTTCGTCGCGATAACCGCGGCGGTGCAGGCTTTCGCCGGAAAGATCGAGGCTGACGCGCGCTGAGTCGCGATAAAGATAGACGTTCAGCCGCAGGTCGGGGCGCTCGCGATCAACCGACGGGCGCACCCCGAAAAGGTCGCGAAAGCGATCGACGACGGCATCCTTGACCTTGAGGGCGGCGAAATGCGAATGGGTGATCTGCGACTGGGCGAGAGTAAAATCGACGGTGAGCGTCCCCTCCGGTGCCAGATGCTCCTCCCAGGGAATCGCCCGGATGCCGTCGAAAGCGCCTCCGGTGTCGGCGCCGGGAAACGGGTCAGGGGGAGAAGGATGCGGCTGGCGGTGCGCGACCAGAGGCAGGCCCGGTAGCCGGTGGCGAGCTCGCCGCGAAAGGCGACCCCGGCGCGCCCCATGTTGACGGCATGAGCGCCGAGGGCGCGCAGTTCGTCGGCCAGCAGTGGCTCCATTCCGCGTGGGACGGTGGCAAAAAAATCGAGAGTCATGGTTGAATAAGACCTATGGGACTTACAGGCCCCGATGGGAGCCTATCAAGTCTAAAGGGTTGTTTTTTGCTGACCAGTGTTCGATATGCTAGCACGTAGAGCGCCGCATTCCATGACTGTCCCGGCATTCCCTGCGGTTCGCCGGTCTGGCCGTGGAACCATTCGTTGAACGCCCAGTCATCGACCTGGTTGGCGGCGGCCAGCTGCTCCAGCGCTTCCCACGCCTGCCGCTCCCAGCCGAGCCGGGCCAGCAGCAGGACCCAGAAGCCGCCGACGAAAGGCCAGCATGCCGCCGTTGTGGTACTGCCACGGAAGATTTTGCCGGTGGCGCTGCATGTAGGGGCGCCAGAGGGCGCTCTCCCGTTCGATCGGCGCGCCCACGACGCGCACCGGGTAGGGGCGTCGATCGCCTGCGCGTTGATCGCCTCAGCAATCTGTACGCTGGCGCGACTCGTCGGCCAGCCCGCAGAGGGCGCGAGCACGTTGCCGAACACGTCGCCCTCGTCGCCGAAAACGAGAAATTGACGAAGCTGAGATAGAATGGGCCGCGTTGGTCGCCCGGTTGCGCGATAGTGGGCGAGCAGCCGCGCGCGCCGGTGTCCGGGAACGCGGCCGAAGGGATGAAAGAGCTAGTTGGCGTAGGCGCGGGTCGTCTCGTGCCGTCGGCAACTGGTACAGGCGCTTCACCTGATACCAGAGCGCGTTCGTGTAAAGCACGAAGCCGGAGCGCGGCATGATGTCCGCCCAGTCGCTCGCCTCGTTCTGTTGCAGCAGGCGCCACCGCTGGATGCTCCTGGCAGGCAAGCCAGCGCAAGGCGCGCTCCACCGCCATGCGTCAGCTCAAGGCCGAGATCCCCATGCGTCCTTCGATCGACTTCATGCAAGCGATCAGCCACCAGAGCGTGGCGTCGATGCAGCCGGAATACCAGAAATCGACTTCTCCTGCTCCGGATTGACGTATTTGGGGATCTGCCGTTCTGCGCCTGATGATGCGCGAGGGTGAGCAGTCCGGCCCGGGCCGCGGCGATCAGTTCCGGCTCACCGCTCGCCGCCATGCCGAGGGCGCAAATCGACGCATCGCGGCCGAAGATGCTGGTGTAGTGGCGCCCGGCGGCCCGCTCGCCGGGGGTGCAGGCGAGAATGCCGGCGACCGTGCTGTTGCCATGCAGCAGATCGAGGGCACGGGAGTAGCCGACATCGAGAAGTGATTGGCCGGTGATGGCAGCCGGTTGGCTGGAGGTCATCGAAAAGATCCTTTCAACGGAGCGGCATTGTACTCATGAAGACCGTTCCGCCGCAACCCCGGGCGGGAGAAATCTTGACGCAACCGGCCGGATGATATACCGTTCCCGAACGTTTGCATGGAGATGAAAATGCCGGAAAAAGAAATTTGCAGCGTAATCGAAGAGATCGAATGGAGCTGGCTGCGCCGGCATCTGGAGCGTGATGCGGTGATCATCGTTGCCCCCGCTCTCGATCTCGCCGCCGCGGCACAGCGGCTGGCCGCCAACGATAGCGGCAGCGTTGCCGCCTGGATCGCCGCCGGACAGCTGAGCAAACCGTCCGCGGAGCAGCTCGCAAAATGGAATGCCGCGCCGAGCCAGCGCTTTCGCATGCTGATCGTGCAACCGTATGTGCTGATTCAGGGACCGCTGAGCGAACCGAAGGAGGAAGCGAACAATGGCGGATGAGACCCCCCTTGACTGTGCCAGATGCAGCGCTGTCTGGCAGAAGAATGGCACGACCAACTGCTGGAGCGACCCGAGACCGGCACCGCCGCGCCCGGCCATTGCCCTTCGGACGGGAAGCGGAGGTGATTGCCGATTCCTTCCGCCGCTACACCGGCGACGATGCCGATGCCCGGCTGGCGCGGGTGGCGGCGATGGTCGAGGGGCTCTGCTACCAGCCGGTGCCCGGCTCCGATGCGGTCAATGCCCGCTGGACCCGGGTGGAGGATACCATTGCCCTGGCCAAGCTGATGGGCTGGAAGAAGATCGGCATCGGCACCTGCATCGGCCTGCTCGATGAAACCGACCGGCTCGCGAGATCCTGCGCGCCCAGGGTTTTGAACCGCTGTCGGTCTGCTGCAAGGCCGGGAGCATCGACAAGCTGGAACTGGGGATCGACGAAGAGCACAAGGTGCGCCCCGGCACCTTCGAGCCGGCCTGCAACCCGATCGCCCAGGCGCGCCTGCTCAATCAGGCCGGGACCGACATGAACATCATCGTCGGCCTCTGCGTCGGCCATGACATGCTCTTCACCAAGCACTCCGAGGCGCCGGTCACCACCCTGGTGGTCAAGGACCGGGTCACCGGCCACAACCCGGTCGCGGTTCTCTACGGGCAGAACTTTTACTATAAGCGGCTGCAGAAACAACAGGTCGTGGTGCCGGAGCTGCTGGAAAAGGAAACGGAAGAAAAGTAAAGCTGCCCAGCCTTAAATGACAAAGCCCGCCCGGAGTCTTCCGGTGCGGGCTTTGTCATTTCCATAACCCTTGTTTTCGCTCCTTCGCTGCTGCTTCCGCCGCGAGGAAATCGTTCTTCAAGCGGAAATCGGCACGCCGGTAGACGCTGGCATACCCCTTCTCGAGCAGCAGGCGATTGAGCAATTGACCGTCCGGGAGGTGGATGTAGGCGAGCAGACGGCCATAGGTGTCGCGCCGTTCATGGTCGAAGGTAAGACGCACCGTCTTCCCCTTGACCGTCGCAATATTGAACTGCCGCGCTTCGCCGGCGACCTGCCGCAGCCGCCGGGGAGAAATCCCCTGCCGTTGATAGAAGCGGTCGCGCTCGGAGTCTTCCCTCTCCGGGGTGTCGATGCCGAGCAGGCGCACCTTGCCCAGGCCGGCGAGCCGCAGGGTATCGCCATCGTAAACCCACTCCACCTTCCCGGTGACCTCTCCGGCCAGAGCGGCGGTGGCAACGAGGAGGAAGAGGAGTAGAAAAGGGAGAAGGCTGCGGCAGCGGCATCCTGCCGCCGGCATCATCCCCGCCCCCAGAGCAGGCGGGTGAAGAAGCCGGTGAGAAATCCCCAGACGAGATTAAAGGCGAAGACGAAAACCGGGGTGTAAAAGCCGAGGCCGATCCCCATCAGTCCGTGTGCCGTCTGCTCGGGATAGAGGTAGAAGAGCTGAAAAAGGGTGGGGAGGAGGCTGATCCAGAGTGCCTTGCGGACCCAGTGGCAGCGATTGTGGCGGTGGGAAACGGTGAAGTAGTAAACAAGGCCCCAGAGACCGCCCCAGATCAGGCGCGAATAGAGCCAGGCGGTGGTCAATTCGGGCGCCAGCGCAACGCCCAGCATTGCCGTCAGTCCCCATTTTCCGGCCAGCCAGGCGACCAGGCTGTTACCAAAGGCGCCAAGGAGTCCGGCACAGAAACAGACCGCCAGCAGGGTACGGTTACGCTGCATGCATCCTCCCTTGAGCAAGGGCCCGGGGCCCAAAAGACAAGCGGAAAATCCGCTATTTTAAAAATCCCCCCAATGGAGGAAACAATTCAAGGCGAAGCTTCGTTCATGCTGCCGGTGCGATATCCTTGCAGATCGAGCGCGACATAGGTAAAACCGGCCGACTTGAACTCGCGGACGATCTCTTCCCGCAGGGCCGTATCGAAAAAACGGCCGATCTCGGCGGGCGCCACTTCAATGCGCGCCGTTTCGTCATGAAACCGCACCCGGAAATTGTGGAAGTCGCGGCTGCGCAGAAAGGCTTCGCACCGATCGATGCGGGCGAGGCGCTCCGGAGTGATGACGGTACCGTAGGGGAAGCGGGAAGAAAGGCATGCGAACGGTTGCTTTTGCCACGTCGGTAGCCCGAGCCGGCGGCTCAGCTCGCGGATTTCCCCCTTGCCGAGCCCGGCTTCGAGGAGCGGCGAGCGCACCGCCAGTTCGTGGGCGGCTTCGCCCCGGCCGGTGGTCGTGCAGGTCGTCGGTGTTCGAGCCATCGAGAATACAGCGAAAGCCGAGTTCCTCCGCCCGCTGGCGGCAGAGAGAAAAGAGCTCCTGTTTGCACTAATAACAGCGGCGCCGGATGTTCTCGGCGAAGCCGGGGATCTCCAGTTCATTACTTTCCACCACCAACTGCTGCACTCCCATTGTCGCGGCCAGGGAGCGGCTTTCGGCGAATTCCGACTGCGGATAGGTTGGGGAGGTGGCGGTCAGGGCAGTAACGTTTCCACACCGAGGCACCGCACGCGACCTGCAGGAGGAAAGTCGAATCGACACCGCCGGAAAAAGCGACCACGACCGTTTCCATTTCGCGCAGCAGGCGTTGCAGTTCCGCATATTTTTTTTCAAGCATGTGCTTCTTCCGTCAAATTTCAGTCGTAGATACCGGTGGAGAGGTAGCGCTCGCCGGTATCGCAGAGGATGGTGACGACGTTTTTACCCGGGCCGAGGCGATTGGCTACCTGCAAGGCGGCAAAGATTTGGCGCCGGAAGAAATGCCGGCCAGCATCCCCTCTTCGCGGGCCAGACGGCGGGCGGTTTCGATCGCCTGTTCGATCGCTGACGGTGATGATCTCGTCGGCAACCGAGATGTCGAGGACATCGGGGATAAAACCGGCACCGATCCCCTGGATCTTGTGCGGGCCCGGCTGAGCCGCCGGACAGGACGGGAGAGTCGGCCGGCTCGACGGCGATGATCATGACATGCCGGATTGTGTGCCAGCAGCGCGCGGCCGACGCCGGTGATTGTGCCGCCGGTACCGACAGCGGCAACGAAGGCATCCACCTTGCCGGCCAGCGCCCGCACGATTTCCGGGCCGGTGGTTAGTTCGTGCACGCGGGGGTTGGCGGGATTTTGGAACTGCTGCGGCATGAAACATTTCAGGCTACGGGCAATCTCTTCCGCCTTCTCGATCGCCCCGCGCATCCCCAGGTGGCCGGGGGTAAGGACGAGTTCGGCGCCGTAGGCGCCGAGCAGGCGACGACGTTCCAGCGACATCGAATCGGGCATCGTCAGGATCAGCCGGTAACCTTTGACGGCGCAGACCAGCGAGAGGCCGATGCCGGTGTTACCACTGGTCGGTTCGACGATAGTGTCACCGGGGTGGATGCAGCCGTCTTTTTCCGCTTGCTCGATCATCGCCAGAGCAATGCGATCCTTGACGCTGCCGCCGGGATTCGCCCCTTCCATTTTTCCCCAGACGACGGCGCCGCGTGGATCGGTGAGTCGGCTCAGCCGGATCAAGGGGGTGTTGCCGATCTGTCCCAAGGGATTGTCGCTGATAATCGTAGGCATGCTCATCCTTTCGCCGTATCGGATTTCAGATGAAGTACATGAAGCGGTGATCCATTTCCTTTTCCAGCCCCATTTTTTTGGCATCGTCGCAGAGATCCTGCAGGTTCACCGAGGCCAGATAATCGTGCAGGCGCTGGGTAGCTTCCTGCCAGACATGCTGAGTGACGCACTGGTTGTCGAAATCGCATTTGCCCCGGCGGGTCTTTCCGGCTTCAAGGCAATCGACGAGGGCGAGGGATCCTTCGGCGGCTATGACGATATCGCGGACGCTGATCTCCTGCGGTTTTTTCGCAAGTTGGTAGCCCCCCTGCGGCCCGCGTTTGCTCTTGAGCAGCCCGGCTTTTTTCAGATCCTGAAAAATCTGTTCCAGATAACGGGGAGAGATCGCTTGCCGGCGGGAAATATCCTTGATCTGTGCCGGCAGCGTCCCGGTATGGTACGCCATGTCGAAAAGGGCGCGCACTCCGTAACGGCTCTTGGTCGAAAACTTCATTTGGTTTCTTCCTCCGTGAAAAGAATGACATTTATTGATAATAAACTTTATCATTCCTGTCAAGAATTAAAGACACACTAGTCCAGCCAAAAAATAAAATTTAATATCCCAGCATTTAGCGCCGGAAATTTTCACCGGGTTTTTCCCGGCACGCCCGGTTCTGTCATCGGCCGCGGATCGAGCAGGGCATTCAACTCAGCGGCCGGAAGCACATTTTCTTCCAACGCGACCTGGCGCACGGTTTTTCCCGTTTCATGCGCTTCTTTTGCAATCTGCGCCGCCCGGTCGTAGCCGATGACCGGGGCCAGGGCGGTGACCATGGCCAGGCTCTCCTCGACCAGCGCTTCGCAGCGCTCGGCGGTCGGCCTCGAGCCCGCGCACGCAGCGTCGGTGAAGAGCGTGACGCGCGTTGGCAAGCAGGGCGATCGACTGCAGCAGGTTGTGGGTCGATCACCGGCATCATCACGTTCAGCTCGAAATTGCCCGGCCAGCCCGCCGAGGGTGATCGCCGCGTCGTTGCCGATCACCTGGGCGCAGACCTGCATCAGGCTCTCGGCCATGACCGGGTTGACCTTGCCGGGCATGATCGAACTCCCCGGCTGCACCGGCGGCAGGATCAGCTCGCCGAGGCCGCAGCGCGGGCCGCTGCCGAGCCAGCGGATGTCGTTGGCGATCTTGGTCAGCGCCACGGCGCACGCTTCGCAGGGCGCCGCTGGCCGCCACCGCCGCGTCCTTGGCCGCCTGCGCCTCGAAGTGGTTGTCGGCCTCGCGAAAGGGGAGGCCGGTGACTGCGGCGAGGCCGGCGATCACCCGGCGGGCGAACTCGGGATGGGTGTTGATGCCGGTGCCCACGGCCGTGCCGCCCAGGGGCAGTTCGCGCAGCCCGTCGAGGCCGCTTGCCAGCCGCCGCCGCCGCAGGGCCACCTGGCGGGCGTAGCCGCAGAATTCCTGGCCGAGGCGGATCGGCGTGGCATCCTGCAGATGGGTGCGGCCGATCTTGATGATGTCGTCGAATGCCTTGGCCTTCTCGCCCAAGGCCTGCTGCATGCCGTGCCAGGGCCGGCATCAGCTGTTCGGTGGATCTCGACGGCGGCGGCCAGGTGGATGGCGGTGGGGATGACGTCGTTGCTCGACTGGCCGAGGTTGACGTGATCGTTGGGGTGAACCGCGTGGCTGCCGGCCTGCGCGCCGAGCAGCTGGCCGGCGCGGTTGGCGATGACCTCGTTGGCGTTCATGTTGGTGCTGGTGCCCGAGCCGGTCTGGAAGATGTCGAGGGGGAAGTGGGCGTCGAGGTCGCCGCGCACCATCTCTGCGGCCGCTGCGATGATCGCCATGGGCCCGCTCGTCGTCGAGCAGGCCCAGTTCGAGGTTGACCCGCGCCGCCTGCTCCTTGATCATGGCCCAGGGCGCGCAGAAACGGGCGCGGGAAGGTCAGGCCGGAGATGGGGAAATTCTCGATGGCGCGGGCGGTCTGGGCGCCGTAGAGGGCTCGGCGGGAACTGTCATCGGGCCCAGCGAGTCGTGTTCGGTGCGGGTGGCGGTCATGAATGTACTCCGCGGGATGAAAATCGCGGAAAACCAGCAGGCGCGATAACTTTTGAAAAGGATAGCAACCCCGGCCGCGTGTCAATCGCACAGCCAGAAATGGTTATTATTTTAGACAGCATAAAAAATTTTAGTTTCGCTAAATTTACAGCTCCGCTACAATCGCCTCCATGTCGCAATCTCGCCCTTCTTCTTATCATCTATTTCCGCGGTGATGCACGCGCTCTGGAACCTGCTGGTCAAACGCAGCCGGGACAAGACCGTGTTCATCTGGTGGATGTTCATCGCCTCCGGCGTCGCTGATCAATCTGGTCGCTCCCCTTCGCCGGGACCGTTCCCGCCGGTCGACGCCCAATCCTGCTCGCCTGGTGGCGGCCGGCGGCGCCTGCTTCGTCCTCTATCACCTCGTTCAACGGCCGGGCCTATCGCGAGCGGCGATCTGTCGCTCACCTATCCGCTGTCGCAGACCTCCATGCTCTATGTGCCGCTGTGGGGGCGCTGCTGCTCGGCGAGCGCTTCACCTGCGGGGCTGGCCGGCATCGTCCTGATCGTCGCCGGCGCCTGGTGCGTGCAGTTGCGGCGCGCTGGCCTGGCGCCGAGGTGCTGCGGCCGCTGCGCAGCCTCGGCGATCCGTCGGTCAGGCGGCCCTGGCCGCCGGCTTCATCTATTCGGTCGGCGTCGATCATCGACAAGACCGGGGTGACCGGCTATATCCCCGTTCTACTTCACCTATCTGCTGGTCATGTTCATGTTCCTGCTTCATGACCCTCAACCTGCTGCGCCCGCGCTACCGTGGCCGGATCCTCGCCGAGTGGCGGCACAGCCGCGACCTGATCCTCGCTGCCGGCCCGGTGATGATGGGCTCCTTCCTCACCTTCCGCTACGGGCTGAAGCTGGCGCCGGTGAGCTACGCCGTGCCGGCGCGCCAGGTCAGCATCCTGGTCGGCGTGCTGATCGGCACCCTCTTTCTCGGCGAGACCTGCGGCCGCATCCGCTTCACCGCCGCCTTGCTGATCCTCGCCGGCGTCGCTCTGATCCGCCTGGGCTGAAACGAGAGGCGTGAGACACAGCGGAGAAAGGCTTTTTCTCGCTTCTCGGGTCTCGCTTCAAATCGTTTCCCTTTGCCCCCGTCCGCTTTGCAGTTACATGCTGTATTGTCTGCCTGCGGGGTTGCCCATGAAAAACGTCGCCAATTTTCTCTTCGAACTCGGCATGCTCAAGCGCACGCCGCGCACCGGCTTCCAGTTTCTCGGCTCCGGGGCCGAATCGGTGGCCGAACATTCTTTCGCACCGCGCATGATCGGCTATACCCTGGCCCGCCTCGACGGCGCGGCCGATGTCGGCGCGGGTGCTGCAGCTCTGCCTCTTTCACGACATCCCCGAGGCGCGCACCGGCGACCTCAACTACGTCAACAAGAAGTACGTGCGCGCCGACGAGGCGAAGGCGGTCGACGACCTGGCCGCGCACCCTCCCCTTCGGCGACGATTACCGGGCCCTGCACGACGAATTCACCGCCAACGCGCACGCCGCGAGGCGCTGCTCGCCCACGATGCCGACCAGCTGGAGATGATCCTGGCGCTCAAGGAGCACAAGGATCTCGGCAACCGCTACGCCGACGAGTGGTATCCCTTCAGCCGTGCAGCGCCTGCAGACCGAGGTGGCGCGGAAGCCTGGCCGAAACGATCTGGACCACCGATTCGAGCCGCTGGTGGTTCGACGGCGACAGCGACTGGTGGGTCAAGCGGCGAAGTCGCCGGAGCCGCCGGGAACTTGACCGCTGCCGGCGTAAATGATAGAAAACGGCCCGGTCCGATTTGACCGTGGAGACCTCCGATGCTCGATATCCGATATCTGCGCGACAATCTCGACGAGGCCGAAGCCCGCCTGGCCACCCGCGGCGACGCCGTCGGATCTGGCCGCCTTCCGCGCCCTCGATGCCCGCCGCCGGGAACTGCTCGGCGAGAGCCGAAGCGCTCAAGGCCGAGAAGCAACAGCGTCTCCGCCCTGATCGGCCAGACCAAGGACAAGAGCCAGGTGCAGGACGAGATCGTCCGCATGAAAGAGGTCTCGGCGCGCATCAAGGCGCTCGATGACGAACTGCAAGCGAGGTCGAGGAGAAGCTGCAGCGGCCTGCTGCTGACCGTGCCCAATCTTCCCCCGATGCCGCCTGCCCGGTCGGCGCCTCCGAAGCCGACAACCGCGAAGTGCGGCGCTGGGGGACGCCGCGCGCGCTTCGCTTTCGCAGCCGAAACCGCACTGGGAGATCGGCGAGAGCTCTGGGCATCCTCGATTTCGAGCGGGGCGCCAAGCTCACCGGCGCCCGGTTCACCCTCTACAACGGGGCCGGGCGCGCGGCTGGAGCGGGCGCTGATCAACTTCATGCTCGATCTGCACACCGAGCGGCACAACTATATCGAAATGCTGCCGCCCTTCATGGTCAACCGCGAGACCATGACCGGCACCGGCCAGCTGCCGAAGTTCGAGGACGACCTGTTTCACCTCGACGGGCTCGATTATTTCCTGATCCCCACCGCCGAAGTGCCGGTGACCAATATCCACCGCGACGAGATCCTCGACGGGGCGCGACCTGCCGCTCCGCTATACGGCCTATACCCCCTGCTTCCGCAAGGAGGCCGGCTCCTACGGCAAAGACACCCGCGGGCTGATCCGCCAGCACCAGTTCAACAAGGTCGAGCTGGTCAAGTTCGTCCGCCCCGAAGATTCCGATGCCGAACTGGAAAAGCTGCTCGACGACGCCGAAGCGGTGCTGCAGCTGCTGGAACTCCCCTACCGGGTGGTCGATCTGTGCACCGGCGATCTCGGCTTCTCCGCGGCCAAGACCTTCGACATCGAGGTCTGGCTGCCGGGGCAGGAGACCTACCGGGAGATCTCCTCCTGCAGCAACTTTCGAGGATTTTCAGGCGCGGCGGGCCGCCATCCGCTTCCGCGCGGACGAAAAGGCCAAGCCCGAATTCGTCCATACCCTGAACGGCTCCGGCCTGGCGGTGGGCCGCACCCTGGTGGCGATTCTGGAAAATTATCAGCAGGCCGACGGCTCGGTGATGATCCCCGAGGTCGCTGCGGCCCTATATGGGGGGACTGGAGAAAATCAGGCTAAGCAATTTGCGGAGGAGATGGCCGAGTGGCTTAAGGCGGCGGTCTTGAAAACCGTTGAACGAAAGTTCCGTGGGTTCGAATCCTACTTCCTCCGCCAAATTTTCTGCCCGACAACCGGGCGCAAGCGGATCCGGAAAACATAGTAAGAACCTCAGTCTTGACCGATATCGAGGCATAAAATCGGTTGACATCCGAGGCGGTGCGAGTGTAACCTCTGCTCGCACTTGGACCCCGGTGACAAAATAAGGCAAGAAACACGGAGAGGTGGCCGAGTCGGTCGAAGGCGCTCGCCTGCTAAGCGAGTGTACGGGGTAAACCCGTACCGAGGGTTCGAATCCCTCCCTCTCCGCCATTTTTGTCGCATCGGCATGCGTCAGAAAAAAGTTTGACAAAAGAGCTAGAATAGGAGATAAATCCTGTTCCAAAATACGCGCCTCTAGCTCAGCTGGATAGAGCGTCTGACTACGGATCAGAAGGCCGGGAGTTCGAATCTCTCGAGGCGCGCCATATAAAAACAAGGGCTTAGCTCGGCAACGGGCTAAGCCCTTTCGCATTTTTGGCTACCGAGGCTCCGCAGGTGGTCCCGTGACTGTTCGCACGATTCATCCTTCGCTCCGGCGTTTTTCTTGATGTCGAGGGAACAAGAGCGTACATTATGCACTCTTTTATCCAATTGGAGTGTGGATATGCTGCGGGTAGAGGGAGAAAACAGATGACCGAAATGGCTGGCCGCCCGTACACGCAAGTACGGTGCGGTTTTTTTTGTTGCATTTGCCCATGAGCCTAATCAAGTCAAAAAAACGCGTGGCCGATCACGGCGAGGTCTTCACGCCCGCCTGGATGGTCGATGCCATGCTCGACCTCGTCAAGGGCGAGTCTGAGCGCATCGACTCGCGCTTTTTGGAGCCGGCGTGCGGGAGCGGGAATTTCCTCGTCCGCGTCTTGCAGCGCAAGCTCGCTGCGGTCGAACTCAAGTTCGGAAAGTCCGATTTCGAAAAGCGGCACTACGCCCTGCTCGCGCTGATGTGCGCGTACGGCATCGAGCTCTTGGCGGATAACATCGCCGAGTGTCGCGCGAACATGCTGGAGATCTTTGTCGACTACCTGAATATCGACGAGTCGGATGACCTCTATCGCGCCGCTTTCTTCGTGCTATCGCAGAACCTCATTCACGGCGACGCTTTGACGATGCGCACTGTGGGCGACCAACCGATCACCTTCGCCGAGTGGGGCTACCTCGGCAAGGGGAAGTTTCAGCGACGCGATTTTCGTCTGGACACCCTCTCCCAGATGTCGGCTCTCAGTGAGGAGGGTTCGCTCTTCGCGCATCTCGGCAAGCATGAAATTTTCGCGCCGACCAAGGCCTACCCGCCGATGTCGGTGAGTGAACTAGCTGCTCTGGAGGGAGAATAATCATGGCCAAGATTGATGTCAAAGGGACGTCCATCACTGTCTATGCCGAAAACGACATGGACTTCATTTCGCTGACCGACATGCTCAAGGCCAAGGACGGAGATTTCTTCATCTCCGACTGGCTGCGCAACCGCAATACCGTCGAGTTCCTCGGCATCTGGGAGCAGGTCCACAACCCCGATTTTAATTATGGCGAATTCGCCACAATTAAAAGCCAGGCCGGGCTCAACAGCTACAAGCTCAGCGTCAAAGAATGGATAGAAAAGACCAATGCCATCGGGCTCGTATGCCAAGGCCGGGCGCTACGGCGGCACCTATGCCCACAAGGACATCGCCTTCGAGTTCGGCATGTGGATCAGCGCGGAATTCAAAATCTACCTCATCAAGGAATTCCAGCGCCTCAAAGAGACGGAATACCAGCAACTCGGCTGGAACCTCCACCGCACCCTCGCCAAGATCAACTACCGCATCCACACCGACGCCATCAAGGCCAACCTCATCCCGCCGCAACTGACGCCGCAGCAGATCACCCTCATCTACGCCAGCGAGGCCGACCTGCTCAACGTCGCCCTCTTCGGCCAAACCGCGAAACAATGGCGCGATGAAAACCCCTCTCGCCGATGGCAATATCCGCGACGAAGCCAATGCCGCGCAACTGGTTTGCCTGGCCAATCTGGAAACGCTGAACGCACATTTCATCCATCAGGAACTGGCGCAGGCCGAGCGGCTGAAACTGCTGAACCAGACCGCCATCCAGCAAATGAAGCTGCTGTTGGCGGATACGGGCGTACGGCGACTGGAAGGGAAACAGCCATGAGCGGGAGGGCTGAAACCTTGATCCAGCAGTCCGGTTTCTCCTTGCGCGGGCGTAATCCGGATGTGTTGACCTGCATTGCGAATCTCTCCAACGACGAGGTCTTCACGCCGCCCGAGTTCGCCAACCGGATGCTGGACACCCTCGCCGAGGCGTGGGCGGCCGCCCATAACGGCGCGAACATCTGGGCGGACAGTTCGGTGAGGTTTCTGGATCCGTGCACGAAGTCAGGCGTCTTCCTGCGTGCGATCACCAGCCGTCTCACCAAAGGCTTGGCGGCCCGTTTTCTTTTCCGCATCGGCGGCTTGTAGTTTCGCCAGTACGTCAACGGCGCTTCCGCGCCTTGACAATGTGCAGGTTCAATGGTAGAAAGCCCATTAATCACCATGATTAAAAAGGCTTTTCTGATGCGTACCCCGTACTCTTCGGTATTGTATTAGGAGCCGTACACTTTGTTCATTTTGCTTAATTTAGCAAAGGGAGTTTTAAACGGATTTCCGGCCCACAATAGAAAGCTAAACTCTTTGCTCAGAGCAATCCCTGGGAAACCGGGAGTCGCAGAGCCCCGAGGCTAACTGGGGAGTTCCCCCACATGCCAGTCGAGCCGCCAAAGATTCGTCTCACTTCGTGAGCGCGCTTTGGCGCTTTTTTTTCGCATCGTTGCTCCATTGAGGACAGTGTTCATGTCCTTCCGGAAACTGCGGAAGGGGCAATACCGCTTTCCAGATCGGAAACGAATTTGCATGACATCTGCGTTGCCACTTCCCTGCCCCCGCAGGTGGGTGAGACTGCGCAAAAGGAGATCGTTATGACCAAGCGGGTTGTTCGAGTGATCCTGGTGGTAGGGGCAGGGATGGTGTTGACGGCTTGCTCACCCAAGATCTATGGCCGTGTGCAACTTGTCGATCCAGCCATGAAGCCGGTTGTTGGCGACTCATCTGACGGAACGGTGATCAATATGATCAACACCACGTCAGCCCTGGAGAACGCCTCCCACTCGGTCGTTGTCAATGCCAAGGGGGAGTTTGAGTCGGCAAAGAGTAAGGTGAGCCCCGGTCTGTACAAGGTTGAAGCGAGCCGCATCGGTTACCAGACCGAGACCCAGACCGTGGAGGTTGGCCGCTTCAGCCGGCGGGAGCTGGAGATCAAGCTGAAAAAGGTTTTGGAGGGGAAGCGTCGTTCCATTGAAGGGGCGCACAGCGACGCGGATAAGATTGTCAACCCCGGTGAAGTCAATATCCAGCCGCCCACCATGTAGCAGATCGAAGGGACGGCGCCGACCAGGCGCTCGTCCCTTTTTTCGTGACACGAGTTTCGCGACCCCGAGGAGAGAGGCATGCGCACAATCATCCACTATTTTCTACTCATAGCCGCCCTGGCAACCCTCTTTGCCTGTCACGGAAAGGATCAGGGGACGAAACTGGAACTGTCCGTGGAGGCACGCCTGGGCGGCAAGCCGCTCTCCGGGGCCCGCATCCTGGCGGATGGCGTGAACATTGGCGAGACCGACGCGTCCGGCCGCTTTACCGGTTTCATCTTCAAACAGCCAGGGAGCGAAGTGCAGCTCGCGGCGGAGAAGGAGCAGCCGGGAACCACCATCCTGCCCTGGAAGGGGAGCTTTGTCGTGAAGCTTCCCCAGGAAGGGAAGGTGGACCGCTACGAGTTTGTCGCCGAGCTTAAGTCCCCCCAGACCAGCCAATCTTTTACCTTGCTGGTGACCGACGAGGGGAAACCGCTACCGGGGGCGACGGCCACGGTTGACGGTCGCGAGGCCGGTGTCACCGATGAGCGGGGCGAATTCGCTTATGAGGCGCCGAAGTTGCCGCCGGCCGGTGTGACGGTGGTCGTCCGCAAGGAAGGTTTTGTCACGTGGAAAGAGCGGGTGAAGGCCTCTGCCGGTGAACGTGTGCCGGTGGCGTTGAGCCGCCATTCCGAGGTAACCGTCGTGGCCATGACCGAGGAGTATGGCAAGGGCGTCCCCCTGGCCGGCGTCAAGGTCAGCATCGACGGTCGCGAGGTGGGGAAGACCAACGCCAAGGGGAGCGTAACCTATTCCGTCCCACAGGCTTCGACGGGGCGCAAGGCCAAGGTCGGTCTGGAGTCTCCGGGGATGATCCCCGCCTTCTGGGAAAAGAGCGTTACTCTGGTCGGTCTGGTGGAGATCCAGCATTACTTCTACCCGGTCACGCCGAAATCGATCCGCACCGGCATTTACGGCTTCAGCAGCAATACGCCCGGCGTGGATCTGCGCGATGCGCTGGACGGGACGGAACAGGCCCTGCGCACTCAACTCTTCCGCTCCGCCGCCTTCCGCGAAGTGCCGACGGATGACTTGAAGCGCGGCATGAAGAAGGCCAAAACCAGCATCGAGAAGGTGGCGGGCAAGGGCTGGCAAGGGACTTCCCTGGCCAGCAGCGTCGACCTGATCATTGTCGGCAGCGTGGCCCGTGACGACCGCGGCTTCCTGGTGGAGACCAAATGCTACGCTTCCAGCGGCAAGCTTCTCCTCTCCTACCTGACGCGAGCCCGTAGTGCAGACGATCTGGAGGGGGCGGTCAAGGAGATCGTTGAAGCCATCTTCGACCGCTTCCCCTTTGAGGGGACTGTGCTCCTGACCGAAGCGGAGCGCTTTCGGATTAATCTCGGAAAGTCGGCGTATCGGATCGGAAAAGGTATGGAGTTCGACGTCAAGACGCCGCAGCTTGACGCTGCCGGGAAGGTGACCGGCTATCGCTCCATCGGCAGTGCCAAGGTGAAGAAGGTGGACGACAACGGCGCCTGGCTGGTGATCGACGATCTCAAGCCGGGGGATTTGGTTGCCGATGGGGATCGGGTGGTCCGCTTTGTCGCGAGTGAGGAGGGCGAGGAAAAGACCTCCTGTATCATCGACGCCAAGGGTGGGGTGGCACCGGATCTTGCGCCCCTGGCCGGGGTCAACATCTACCTCAATGACCAGTGGGCCGCCACCACCGGCAGCGATGGCCGGGTCGAGGTGCCGATTCGCACCGGCAAGAACTACAATCTCACCCTCTACCGCCATGGCTACCAGCAACTGGTCCAGAAGTTCAAAGTTGAGAAGAACGGCGATGTGCGGGAGTTCGCCCTGCAGGTGAACAACTCCCTCTTCCGGATCGAGTCCCAACCGACGGGCGCCACGGTCTATCTGGATGGCGAGGAGTTCGGCAAGACCCCCCTGACCGACAAGCCGGTCCCGCTCGGCTTCCACACCGTGCGACTGACGGTGGGTGACGAGTACCGCGACTGGGAAGAGGTGGTGGAATTCAATCAGAAAGTGGAGGATCGGACCGGCTCGCAAGAAGATCACCCTCTACAAGGATTACCTGAAGCTGGCCCAGGATGCGCAGCGCGGTGGCAAGGTCGACCAGGCGATTCAGTTCTATGCCAGCACCGAGAAGGGACATCCGGATTTTTCCGAGGCGCACAGCCGGCTGGCCCAGCTCTATCTCGATGAGAAGGACGACTACGAAGGGGCGATCCGCGAGTACGAAACGGTCATGGAGCTGCCGGAAAACAAGCAGCTGGTTTACAAGCAGTTTGCCATTGCCTACACCAACCTCGGGCATGCCTACTATGAACGGGGGAATGCCCTGGTCAACCGCGACAAGGATGGCGCGGCCAAGTATCTGGCCAAGGCGGTGCAGAACCTGCAGACGGCCAAGCAGAACACCCGCTTCTTCCCGACCGCAGAATTATGACGAGGCGGTGCACGATACCTACTACTATCAGGCCCTCTCCCTGCACAAGCTCTACCTGCTCACCCGCAAGCCCGCTGTGCAGGCGAGTGCCAATGCCGCCTTCCGCGAATACTTCGACTTCTTCCCCCGGAGTCTGGAGGGGAACAGCGCCTTCATGGACAATCGTGAAACGGCCCAGAAGTACTGGGACCAGATCCGGGAGTAGCGGCGCATGACTCGGAGCTCAGATGTGTCTGTTCGTCACCGGGGCGCTCCTCCTGGCTGCGACGCAGGGGTGTGGCCGGTGTCGAGCTGCCGCCGTCTCCAGCCAGCCACCCCGCCGGTCCGCCGGCAGTCGTGGCCGAGCCCCTGCCGCCGGTCATTCCGGTGGTGGTGGCGGAGCCTGTGCCGACTGGTCATGCCGGTGGAGGTCGTCGCGCTGCGCCCCCTGACCCCCTTCGGTTCCGGGCGAAACGATTCGGCGCCGCTCTGGTCGCCGACCGGAGACTTCCTCGCCTTTGAGCGGAGCAGCGGCAACTCAGCGGGAGATCCTCATTCACTGGGAGGACGGGCAGCCGGTGCAGACGGTCACCTTTCAGGAGGCGGCGAGGAAGGATGACCTGCAGCTCTTTCTCCGCGGCGTGGTCGATGAGGTCAGCTACAATGCCGGGCTGACCTGGAACCCGGTTGGTGATCGCTTCGTCTTCATGAGCAATGGCGGCGAGGGGAACTACGATCTCTATCTCGGGGAGGTTTGGGGCTCAAAACCAGAGCGCCTGACCACCCATCCCAGCATGGATGGCCATCCCCACTGGTCTCCCGCCGGTGACCGACTGGTTTTTGTCTCGGGGCGCAGCGAGGGGGGAGACATCTACCTCCTCGACCTGGCGAGCAAGAGCCAGACCCGGCTCACCTTCGGTGGCTGCTCCCATCTCTATCCCCAGTGGTCGCCGGATGGCAAGCGACTGGCGTTCATGGCCGGGAGCAATGAGAACCATGACATCTATGTCATCGACGATCTGACGCGCCCGAAGGAGAGTCTGCGCCAGCTGACCACGCTGGAACAGCGACGAGCTGCGCCCGATCTGGTCGCCGGATGGCAAATATCTGGCCTTCTACACCAACCAGCAACCGCGGAGGGCGACCTGCGGCGCTGGTCGATCGCCGTCGTTCCGGCCGACGGGAGTACGGCAGGACGATGCCGCACTCCGCTTCGTGGCCGAGGATGTGATCACCGATATGGAGCGGGGGCCGGCCTGGATGTCCGAAGGGCAGCGGCTGGTCTATGTCCGCAACGACAAGCAGGAGTTCAATCCGCTCTTTCTCGCCGAGCTGGCCGGGGGCGAGGCGCGCCCCATTCCGACCGGGACCAAGATGAACCACGATGTCACCTGTGCGGCCGACGGACGCCTCGCCTTTCGCGCGCAGGTGAACCAGTGGGATCAAATTTTTATCGCCGAAATCGGCAATTGACAGGTGGACAACCAATGAAGCGATTCGTGCCGATCCTGTGTCTTACTCTGCTCGTCCCCGGCCTGACGATTGCCGCCGAGGATGGGGTGAGCCGGGGGATGAAGCTCTGCGAGCAACGCCACTATGAACAGGCGATTACGCTCTTGCGCCCCCTGGTCAAGGCGAGCGGGGAGAATGCCACGGCCAGCCTGGCTCTGGGGATCGCCTATCTGCGCAATGCCGAACTCCACGAGCGGCTGCAGCGGGTGGCCGCCCTCGTCTACCCCGACTATCTCCAGCGCCTGGCCAAGGAGAAGGAGGAGCGGAGCACCTTTGTCAATCTCTACCTGGGCGAGTACCTGCTGGAGAGCGGCAAGCCCAAAGAGGCGGCTCCCTATCTGGAACGGTTCATCGCCAGTAACAATGTGCCGACGCGCTACACCCTGCAGGCACAGCTGGACCTGGGGCTGTGTCGCAAGCTGTCGGGTGACACAGCGGCGGCCAAAGCACTCTGGCAGAAGGGAGCCGCCAGTAGCGACCCGGAAGTACTGGCACGGCTGGCGGCGATCTACGTTCTCGGCCAGGTTGAGGGCGGGAAAGCCGGAGGAACTCTGCCGGCGAGCGGCCGGCAGTGCCGGGAGCAAGGGAAAGCTCTCGGCACGGCTGGTGCGCAACCTGCTGCTCGTCTATGGCCGGACCGGTGACAGTGCCCGCGGCCTGGCCCTGGCGGAGAGCACCGATCTGAAAGCGTTTTCCTTTGAAGAGACGCTGGGGAAAAACAAGACCCTCTATTTCTACGAGCCGTTCCTCCTCGACGATCTGGCCAGGCTCTACGCAGAGGGGAGCAAGGCCGCGCTCGCCGCTGCCGCCGCCGATCCTCGGCCTCCGCTCCGTGGCCAATCTCCATTTGGCCGAGGCCCAGCTCCGCTTCGGCAGCATGATGACAGACGCTGGCTTTGGCGAACGAGGGCGCACCGCAATTGCCGCCGGCTTACCAGAAACGGCTGTCGCTGCTGGCCGCTGCCGCCCAACAGCGCCAGGGGGATAAGGAGCCGATGGCCGAGCTCCTCCGCCGCGAAGGGACCGATCCGGAGTTGCTGGCCGAAGCGCTTCGCCTTCAGCTCTTCCTTGACCCGATGCCGCGGCGGTGAGCCAGCAGGCGACCGCGCTGGCTGTTACGGACTCCGGGGAAAAAAGGGGTCGCGCTCAACGGGGCGATCGGCAGCTACTGGCTGAGCAAACGACAGTTGGGGGAAGCGCTCACCTTTCTGGAGGCGGGGCGGGACAAGGCGAACAAGAACAAGATCGAGGCCAATGAACCGCTCCTGCTGGTCGATCTCTCGGAGGCCTACTTCCGCAGCAAGAAATTTTCCGAGGCGCAGGAGATCTATTTCGAACTCGCCAAGGAATTTCCCGCAGTGCGGCTGATTCAGGAAGGGATGCAGGGGATTTATTCGCGGGAGCAGAAGAGCGCCGGCGATGTCAGGATATTGTAGCCACCCGCCGCCCCCTGGGGTGGTGTCTCTGTCAGGAGGATCTCATGAAGCGGATTACCACCATATTTTTTGCATCCCTGCTGCTCCTGGTCTTGGCCGGTCTGGCCGTTGCTGCCGGCCCGCGCGACCCCGCGAAAGTCGGGGGGATCTTGAGCTACGGCGAGTTCGGTCGCCCGGCCACCCTCGATCCGATCACCAGCAACGAGATGACCTCGCTGCGGGTGACGGAGCTGATCTTCAACGGCCTGGTCGGCATCAACGAGCGCCAGGAGATCGTGCCCGAACTGGCCGAGAACTGGGAGGTCACGGAAAACGGCCGGGTCTACACCTTCAACCTGCGCCGCGATGTCACCTGGCATCCGCGCGCCGGGGAGGCGGCCAAGCCGTTCACCGCCGACGATGTGCTCTTCACCTACCGCATCATGATGCACCCCAAGACCATCACCGCGCTCAAGGTGCGCTACGAGTTCATCGACAAGGCCGAGAAGCTCGATGACTATACGGTCCGCTTCACCCTGAAGCGCCCGATTCTCAACGCCCTGGCCAAATTCAGCTTCAAGATCATTCCGCAGCACGGGCCGAACAACCCCAACTTCCTCACCCGCGACGACCCGTTTGTGCAGAACCCGATCGGCACCGGCCCCTATATCTTCGATTCGGTCACGGCCGATCGCGCGATCATCCTCAAGGCCAACCCCAAATACTTCAAGGGCCGGCCCAATATCGACCAGTTTATTCCCCGGCCCTTTGCCGATCAGAACATCATGACCCAGGCGCTGATGTTCAATGCCATCGACATGATCGTGCTGGTCAATCCGCGCGACCTGACGCGCATCCAGGGGACAAGCGACTTCATCCTCCAGCCGTACAACGCCCTCTCCTACTCCTTCTTCGGCTATAACTTGCGCAATCCGCTGCTGGCCGACAAGCGGGTGCGCAAGGCGTTGACCCTGGCGGTGAACCGCCAGGAGATGCTCGACTCCTTCTTTAACGGCCAGGGCACGATCATCTCCGGCCCCTTTGCGCCGGGGAGCTGGGCCTACAACCTGGACGTGGCGCCGGCTCCCTTCGATCCGCAACAGGCCCGGGCGTTCCTGCAGGAAGCGGGCTATCACGCAGGGCGCGGACGGCATCATGCAGAAGGACGGCAAGCCCCTCGCGCTGTCGCTGAAGGTGCCGATCGAGAAGGAGAGCGAGGCGGTCAAGCGGGTGGTCCTCGCCTTTCAGAACTACCTGAAGAACGATCGGCGTCGACGTGCAGGTGGAGTTCAAGGAGTGGCAGTCGTGGAAGGAAGACGTGTTTGTCGAACACGACTTCGACATCATCTTTGCCTCCTGGGTCTTTGATGATTCGGCCGACATCTCCTCGCTGTTCCACTCGGCCGAGATCGGGCCGTGGAAAAACAACTTCGGCGCCTACTCCAACCCGGAGGTCGACTGCCTGATCGTCGAGGCAAGCTGACGCTCGATCACGAGAAGCGCCGCACCATCAACCGCAAGCTGCATGCGATTCTCGCCGACGAGAATCCCTATACCTTCCTGTGGACGCTGACCAACTACACCGCCTATCACAAGAAGGTGCAGCATGTGGCCATCCATCCGTACAAGTTCTTCTCCTTCGCCGATGAGTGGTACATCCCTGTGACGCCAAAAGAAATAACGCCGAGCGTGGCGCGCGGCCCTTCTCCTGTGAACGCCGCGGACGGCCGACTTTCCATCACCCGCGGACCCCTTTCTATGCGCAATGCTTCACCTGAAACCGCTGGCCCGCCTCCTGGGGCGCGAGCTGCTCATGACCGTTCTGCCTCCTGCTCGGGGTCAGTTTTGTGGTCTTCGCCATCCTCTATCTGGCGCCGGGCGATCCATTCAGCGTCCTGCTGGAGGGGCAGTTGCCGACCGCCGCGGCGCGGGACGGGATACGCGAAGCCATGGGGGTGCCGACCAAGCTGGTATGGCCAGTATTTCTCCTGGCTGCGGAATGCTGCTGAGCGGCAACTTCGGCACCTCGGTGCGCACCGGCCTGCCGGTCTGCCGGGAGCTGCTCCGGGTCAGCCTGAATACCCTGTATCTTGACGCTGGGCTCGATGCTGGTCACCCTGCTCGTCGCCGTGCCCGATCGCCCTCTACTCGTCGGTGCGCGGCGCACCCGTGCATCTCCTGGCCGCTGACCATGCTGGGCTATGTGATCTCGGCCCTGCCGGTCTTCTGGCTGGGCTATCTCGTCCATCTACGTGGCGATGCGCAGCTTCGATTTTTTCCCGCTTTGCCTTCGATGACCCGGGGAGCGAGCCGAATGCTGGCTCTACTTCCTCGTGCCGGTCCTGGTGCTCGGTCTTGGGCAGCGGCACCATCAGCGAGGTGATCCGCCATCTGCGCGAAGAGATGAGCCGCGTCATGGCCGAAGATTATATGCGCACCGCGCGCGCCAAAGGCGCGTCGATGTGGCGGCATGCGTTCAAGGAAGGTTTGCTGCTGCCGGTGACGGCGATCATCGCGACCAAAATCCCCTTTATGCTCGGCGGCGCGATCATCGTCGAGCAGGTCTTCAACTGGCCGGGGATGGGGCGCATGGCGTGGCAGGCGGCGCAGGATCGCGACTACCCGGTGATCATGGGGATCGCCCTGGCCGCGGCGCTGCTCGTGCGCGTGGGCAGCCTGATGCAGCGCATGGTCTACGTGACCGTCAACCCGCGCGCGTCGCAGCAGTGAACGCCCGCGACTTTTCGTGCCTTTTGGGTAACGTTCCAGGATTGACCCATGAAAAAATATCGCCAAACCAGCGGTGAAATCAGCGATTTTTCCAACCTCCCATTCTGGCAAGAGTATGCCGTACGTCGATCTGCTCTATGTCGGCTACGGGCTGCTGATTGTGGCGCTGGTGCTGGTGTCCTATCTGCTGGGGCGTTCAACTGGCTGCCGCATGACCCGCAGCGAGCTCAACATGGACATGCTGATGCGCCGCCGGCGAGCGCCGGGCTTATCTCGCTCGGCACCGACTTCATGGGGCGCGATCTCCTCACCGCGCCTGATCATGGGCATCCAGGCCTATTTCCTGCCGGGGCTGCTGGCAGTCACCATCGCCCTGCTCGGCGGCACGCTGCTGGGGGTGCTGGCCGGCTATCGCGGCGGCAGGCCGGAAACCGTCGTCACCTACTTTACCAACCTGGTCGACTCCTTCCCCCGCCTGGTGCTGATCCTGCTGGTGATCGCCGCCTTCAAGCCGGACATCTACTACATCATGATGGTGATGGGCATCACCGGCATCCCGGCCGTGGCCACGCCATGGCCAAGGCAAGATCCAGATGCTGCGCGAGAAAAACTTCATCGAGGCGGCCATCGCGCTGGGCCTGCCCACCCGGATCATCATTCTCAAGCATATCCTCTGGTACAACTGCCGGGCGCTGCTGATCATTCAGGCCACCCTGGGCATGGGCGAGGCCATCCTGATGGAGACCAGCCTCAGCTACCTCGGCTTCGGCGTGCAGGAGCCGACGCCCTCATGGGGCAACATGGTCCAGTCCGGCGCCAACTATTTTCTGCAGGGGAACCTCTGGCCCTCCACCGCGCCGGCGCTGGCGATCCTGTTCACCATCCTCGGCTTCCATCTGCTGGGCGACGGCCTGAACAATATGCTCGAAGCGAAGAGGGAACGATGAGCGCCCAGCCGCTGCTGAAGATCGACAACCTGCGCACCTACTTCTATTCCCGCAGCAAGCACTCCTTTGTGCGCGCGGTGGATGGCGTGTCGCTCGCAGTGGGACACGCGGCGAGACGCTCGGCGTGGTCGGCGAGTCCGGCAGCGGCAAAAGCATCACCGCCATGTCGGTGATGGGGCTGATCAGCGCGGGGCCCGGCGTGATCGGCGGGCAGCATCCATTTCGCCAACGGCACGCTGCAGAAACAACCTGCTCGAAGGCCTGGATCAGTCGGTCCAACTGAACGAGCAAGACGGCCGGTCATGGCGTGAGCAAGGAGCCGGGGCCTGGCAGCGCCGGAGCGAGCGCCTGAAGCAAGGCATGCGCGGCAGCGAGATCGCGATGATCTTCCAGAACCCACGGCCTCGCTCAACCCCTTCGAGACGGTCGGGGAGCAGATCACCGAGGCGGTGCGGCTGCATACCGCCGTATAAAGGCAAGAAGAAGCCGCGGAGCGGGCCCTGCACTGGCTGGAGCGGGTGCAGATCGATTCGCCGCGGCTGCGCTTCAACAACCACCCGTCCGGCGCTCTCCGGCGGCATGTGCCAGCGCGCCATGATCGCCATGGCACTGGCGTCCGAACCCTCGCTGCTGATTGCCGACGAGCCCACCACCGGGCTGGACGCCACCATCCAGTCGAAGATCGTCGATCTGCTCGAAGAGCTGAAAGCCGAGATCGGCATTACCACCCTGCTGATCAGCCACGACATCGGCGTGATCGGCCGCCTGTCCGACCGCGTGGCGGTGATGTATGGCGGCGCGTGGTGGAATACGGCCGGGCGCAACAGGTGCTGGCCGGGGGGGCAGCGACAATCATCCCTATACCCCGGCGCTGCTCGCCTCGATCCCCAGCGAGGCAGAGGTGCGGCAAAGCGCAATCTGCAGGCGATCGAAGGCGACGTGCTCGACACCATCAACATGCCGCCGGGCTGCCGCTTCTATGCGCGCTGCAACCGGGTGACGCCGGCAGTCCGCGAGCGCTGCGCCCACTGCGACCCGGAGCTCGACGCGGCCGCCCGGCCAGCAGGTGCGCTGCTGGCGTTTGCGCCATGACCATCGAAACGAGAGCCGCCCATGTCCAGACCCTTCTCGAAGTCAATCAACCTGAACAAACATTTCCGCCAGCAGCGCGGCCTCTTCTCCTCCCTGCGCGGGGACGAGGGCAGTGATCCCGGCGGTGGACGGGGTGAGCTTCTATCTGCGCGAGAACGAAACCATCGGCCTGGTCGGCGAGAGCGGCTGCGGCAAGACCACGGTGGGCAAGACCATCCTCGGCCTGACCGGCCGACCTGCGGCCAGGTCATCTTTGACGGCCACGAGATCACGCCATGCGCGGCGAACCGCGCCGCCAGCTGCGCAGAGACATGCAGATGATCTTTCAGGATCTCGATGCGGGCCTGAATCCGAAGATGCGGATCGAGGATATTCTGCGCGAAGCCCTGTGCGTGCACCACCGGCCGAGCGATGCCGAGTGCGATCGCCGCATCCACGAGCTGCTCGATCAGGTCAACCTGAAGAGCAACAAGCTCTCGCAATTTCCGCACGAACTCTCCGGCGGCGAAAAACGGCGCATCGGCATGGCGCGGGTGCTGGCCGTGGGGCCGCGCTTCATCGTCGCCGACGAGCCGACCAGCGCGCTCGATGTCTCGATCCAGGCGCAGGTCGTCAACCTGCTGCGCGACCTGCAGAAGGAACTCGCCCTCTCCTTCCTCTTCATCTCCCACGATCTGCGGATTGTCGAGCTGATGAGCCACAAGGTGGCGGTGATGTACCTGGGCAAGATTGTCGAGATGGGGCTGTCCGAGCGGATCTCGCACCGCCCGGCGCATCCCTACACGCGGGTGCTCTGGACCTCGCTGGTGGAGAAACAGAACCAGGAAGCGCAACCGGCATCGGTCTCCGGCAACTGGGGCGTCTTCGATTTCGAGCGCCCCGCAGCCGGCTGCCGTTTTGCCCCCCGCTGTCCGGTCTATCAGGCCGCCGGCCGCCCCGCCATCTGCACCGATCCGGAGAGCGAGCCACCGTTGAAAGAGCTGACCAGCGGCCATTACTGCGCCTGCCACTTCCCGCTCTCCTAGTCTGCCGAGAGTTCGCCGGACCAAAACCCGGTCTGCTGTTTCTGCATGAAATGGCGCGCCCGCTCCAGGGTGACGAACGCCGCATGCCCTTCGTTGAGATGAATCCGATCAGAGGGGGAAGGATCTGGGCAACGAGTGTTCGAGACGGCAGCCGGTCCGGCATGAGAATGCCCTCCATTTCAGGCCGTCTGCGGCAAATCGGAGACATTCCCTTTGTTTACCAGAGCGAAACACAACTCGACCGCGAATCTCGGAAATGTTCGTCAGGGGTTCACGTTCACCGCCAGTGTAGATTGAAAAAAGGGAACTGCAACATGACCGTGCATGGAAGTGCTTCCAACCATAGTGGCCTATCCTCCTTGCCTTCCCCTTGCCCTTGCCGGCACGAAGGAGTAAGTTAAGCCCTTCTTTTGCGTGATTAAAGGATAGTAAACATCTGGGGGGGAATGATGCACTGGCACCTTGTAGGACTTTCCACCGCACTCGCCCTGTTGTGGCTGCGAAGAACGGCCGCGCGGGGTAATGCCCTTTTGCTGATCCTTCTCTCGCTTCCTTCCACCTTTCTTCACGAACTGGCCCACTATCTCATTGCACTAGTCCTGGGTGGCAATCCATCCCGATTCTCCCTCTGGCCGACCGCTCAGCGGTGTATCCGGGCGGACGGTCGGGAAGAGAAGGTCTGGACACTCGGCAGCGTGACCTTTCAGAAGAGCCCCTTGGCCACCCTCCCGGCCGCCCTGGCTCCTTTGCTCTATCTGCCCGTGGTCTGGTATTTGATTACCGCTCCCGAATGGTCCCTGCCAATGACCGGGGGGCCGGAGACGGTTGCTGTCGATCTCACTTCTTATGCAATGCTCGCAGCCGCCGTTCCGTCGTACCAGGACATTAAGGTAGCCCTTACCGATCTGAAAAGCCTGCTCCTTTATGGACTGCTCGGCTATGCTCTCTGGCGCTGGTGGGAAGAGATCAAGTGGGGCTGGCGGACTCTTTGCGGATGAACTGGACAGGAACTCGCTGTTAATTGGAAAGCCGAAGCGGACCCTCAGGATGCCCCCGGCCACCAGCTGATGAGGTTCAGTTCCGTCGGGACCCGGGCTTTGGGATGATAGGGGATAGCCCGCGGGGTGTAATCGCCCAAGGGACGTCCACCAGCCGCCTTGCAGCTATATAGAAACCCGTTGAGGGCCCCGGCAATGGCGGCGCCGCGCTCCATGACGATCCGCACGGCCGGCCCTTCCCCCACCGGATCCGCGTAGAGCTGCACCTGGACGCAATCCGCCGGCAGTTCGCCCAGATAAAGTTGCACCTCGAAGTTTAGGCCGTCCCCTTCCTCGCGAACCTCCTTCCGCCCCCAGTGCACGAAATGCCATTGGCAGCGCACCAGCAGCTCCCATTGCCGCAACTCCCGGCCTATTGCCCCGCCATGAGCCAGCCGCTGGCGGCAGTCCCGGGCCGCCGGCAGATAGAGTTTTTCGACATAGTCCAGCACCATGCGGTTGGCGCTGAAGCGAGGCGTGAGCTGGGCCATGCTGGCGCGCATGCGGGCGATCCATCCGCGCGGAATGCCGGCGGCGTCGCGGTCGTAGAACAGCGGCGCCACCTCTTGCTCCAGCAGCCTGTAGAGTTCTGCTCCTTCCCCGCCGGCGTCCGGGTCCGGGCCGTCCTCCCGGCCGTTGTCCAGCGACCAGCCGACTTCAGGGGTGTACGCCTCGGCCCACCAGCCGTCGAGGGACGACAGATTCAGGCCGCCATTGACCAGCACCTTCATGCCGCTGGTGCCGCACGCCTCCAAAGGGCGGCGGGGTGTGTTGAGCCACACGTTGACTCCCTGGACCATTTCCTGGGCCAGCGTCATATCGTAATCTTCGAGAAATACCGCACGCTGGCGGACCTCGGGCCGACGGACGAACTGCGCCCATTGCCGGACGAAGTCCTTTCCCGTTTCGTCCTGCGGATGCGCTTTGCCGGCGATGATGAGCTGCACCGGCCGTTCCGGATCGTTCAGTATCCGCATCAGCCGGGCGGGGTCGTGCAGCAGCAGCCCCGGACGCTTGTATTCGGTGAAGCGCCGGGCGAAACCGAGGGTGAGGATGTTGGGATCGAGCACCCGCCCGACCGCGGCGACGGTCTCGGGATCGGCGCCGCGGTTGCCGAGCTGACGCGCCAGGTGCTCGCGGGCGTGGCCGACGAGGTCGCTGCGCTCGCGGGCCACAAAATTCCACAGATCTTCGTCGCTCAGTTCGCCGATCGCCAGCATCATCGGTTCCAGGGGCCCCCGCCAGCGCTCTTTGCCGCAGGAGCGGGTCCAGATCTCATCGGCCCAGGGCGAATCCCAGGAAGGGACGTGCACGCCGTTGGTGATATGGGTGACCGGCACTTCTTCCGGCGGCCAATGTGGGTACAGGATCTGGAAGATGCGGCGGCTGACCTCGCCGTGCAGGCGACTGACGCCGTTGATGGCGCCGCAGGTGCGCGCAGCCAGCCAGGCCATATTGAACGGCTCGCCCGGATGCTCGGGGCCACCATGCCCCAGCGCGGCCAGTTCCTGGGGCGAAACGCCCAATCGTTGCGCATAGTTCAGGCCATATCTGGTCACTAGTTCTTCCGGGTAGGTATCGAAACCAGCGGCCACGGGGGTGTGGGTGGTAAAGAGATTGCCGGGGCGGGTGGCCCAGAGCGCCTCCCAGAATCCGATCTTCTCTTTCTGCATGAAATGGCGCGCCCGCTCCAGGGTGACGAACGCCGCATGCCCTTCGTTGAGGTGACACACATCAATCGGCAGGCCGAGGGCCTCGATGAGCCGCCAGCCGCCGATCCCCAGGACGATTTCCTGCACCAGACGCATCTCCTGCCCGCCGCCGTAGAGTTTGCCGGTGATGCCGCGATCGACGGGGCTGTTCAGCGGGTCATTGCTGTCGAGGAGGTAGAGAATCACCCGTCCGACCTGTACCTGCCAGACCCGGCATTGCACGTTCCGCCCCGGCAGCTCGATCGGCACGCGGAGCCAGGCGCCGGAGGCAACCTGCACGGGAAAAACGGCGAGGGAGGTGGGGTCGTTGAAAGGATAGGCTTCCTGCTGCCAGCCGGCCGCATCCAGCACCTGGCGAAAATAGCCTTCCTGGTAGAGGAGGCCCACGGCGGTAACGGGTACGCCGAGGTCGCTGGCTGTCTTGAGGTAATCGCCGGCCAGTATGCCGAGGCCGCCGGCGTAGAGCGGGAGCGCTTCCCCCAGACCGAATTCCATACTGAAATAGGCGATGCCCTGCAACTCCTTATCCCCGTAACTGCCATACCGGCCCGCTTGCTCCAGATAACTCTGCCGCTGCATCGCCAGGTTCTCCAGGTGCAACCTGAAATCCGGATCTGCGGCCAGCTCCTGCAAGCGCGCTTCGGTGAGATATTGCAGCACCACATAAGGGTTTTCCGTCTGCTCCCAGACCTCGGGGGCCATTCTCCGCCACAGGGCATCGCTTTCATGGCACCAGGTCCAGCGCAGATCGGTGGCGAGATCCGCCAACGTTTCCAGGCCGGCGGGAAGGGCGCGGGGGAGATAAACGGAAAGCCTCATGGCACCTCACTTCCGGAGACGACATCAATCTTCAACATCCCCAAACACTCCCGGACAACCTTGGCCGGACGGTCAGCAAAAAGGCGAGGAGTATCCGCCGACCGGGACCATCTGCAGATGGTGCAGCACCTGGCTATAGTGGAACTCCCCCAGGGCGAAATGCAGGATGTAGAGGGCGGCGGCGAAAAACGCCAATGCGATCAGCCGGGGAAGGATCTGGGCAAGAATTTTTCGGGGCAGCAGTGGGGCCGGCATGTGGCCAGTGTAGATGGAAAAAGGGCATCTGCAACAACGTCGCTTGCCCTTGATGGCACGAAAGGGTAAATTAAGCCCTTCTTTGGAGCGATTAAAGGATGGATGTTTTGCTGGAGTGTGGAATTTGAAGCAGCACGAATGGATTCGTAACGGCCGGAAAACCGCTGGCTGGTCACAGGCCGAGCCCTCTTCCTCCAGCATTTCATCAAGATCCTTCGCGCCGGCGTGGATGCGGAGAGTGCGGCAGTGCTGGCAAGGATCAGGGGGCTGTTGTGAAAAGCTCTGAGAATGGGAATCATGGGAATGATGAGAAGCATGGGAAAGCGACGCCTTCGCATGACTCCCATGATTCCCATAACTCCCAGCCATCAATCATCCCGCCCCGCGGCAACTACCAGACCCTGCTCTCTTATCAGAAGAGCCGAGGTCATCTACCAGCTGACCTACCGCTTCTGCGAGCAATATCTCAAGAAAGGCGATCGCACCATCGACCAGATGGTGCAGGCGGCCCGCTCCGGCAAGCAGAACATCGTCGAGGGGAGCAAGGCCGCCGACTACCTCCAAAGAGATGGAGATCAAGCTGACCAACGTGGCGCGGGCCAGCCTGGAAGAGCTGCTGGAGGATTACCGGGACTTCCTCAAGGTGCGCGACTTCGCCATCTGGGACAAAGACTCCAAGGAAGCACAATATATCAGAAAAATGGCGCATGATTCCCATTGTCCTTATGAATCCTATAGACCTTTCGTCGACACCCGCCCCGCCGACGTCATAGCCAACATCGCCATCTGTCTGATCCACCAGGCCAACTATCTGCTAGACCAGCAGTTGAAGCGGCTGGAAAAGGATTTTCTGAAAGACGGCGGTCTGCGCGAACGGATGACCAAGGCGCGCCTGCAGGCGCGGGAGCAGCAGAAAAGGGACGGGCGAAAGTGATGATAAGCTTTCAGCGGCCGGCTCTAAACCACTTGACATATTTGAGAGACCCACCCATGAACTAAGCCGAAACCCGAGCCGAACATATCGACCCCGCCCTGAAGGCGGCGGGCTGGGGGTGGTCGAAGGGAGCCGTATCCTGCGCGAGTACCCGATCACGCCGGGGCGCATCGAGGGGCTGGGCCGGCGCGGGAAGCCGCTGATCGCCGATCATGTGCTGGTCTATCGCAACACCAAGCTGGCGGTTCGGTTCGCCTACGCCAGAAACGATCAGGGGATCTACCAGATCGATATGGGGCCGCTTTCCCATGATTCCGATAATTCTCATAACTCCCCAAAGCCCGAGGACATCAACCTGCTTTTTACCGGTTTTCAGAAGTATCTATCAGCAAGCTGTCGGAGCCTGAAGTTCCAGATTTAAAAAACCAAAGGCCAGCGGATTACCGTTGGCCTTTTTTCGTACACTTCATCTGTCCCCCTCCGCCCTCTCGACACTGTACAACCACCAGCGATGTCCCTTCCGGCCGCGGCGCGGCTGGCGCTCGAAGTAGATTTTCAGGACGGCGCCGGCGGTGGTGACGATTTCGAACCAGTGCTTGCGGGCATACATTTCAGGGCTGCCGTGACTGCAGCGGCCGGTTTCGCGCCAGGCGCGCCGAACCGTTGCCACCGTGAAGGTCTCGCCGCGCCAGAGAAACGCCGGCGGCAGTCCCGGCTCGCCGGCCGCCATGCGGGCGGTATCGGCGCTGCCCAGCGGGGTGATGGCTTCGCTGATGAATCGTTCGGCTGGCATGAATCCTATGATATCAAATCGTCTTGCGGTCGAGACTGCGGTACTGGATCGCCTCGGCCAGATGCGCCTGTTCGATCTGTTCGCTGCCGGCCAGATCGGCGATGGTGCGGGCGACCTTGAGGATGCGGGTGTAGGTGCGGGCGGAAAGACCGAGGCGGTCGGTGACCATCTCCAGCAGTCGCTGGCCGGCGGCGTCGACCGGCAGAACTTGCGGATGTGGCGCGCTCTGCATGCGGGCGTTGGCGTGCAGGCCGAAGCGCGCCGAGGCGCTGCCGCTGGAGTTCGCGGGCAGCATCGATGCGCGCAAGGATGGCGGCGGAAGGTTCGGCATCGGCGCGGGTCGGCGAGTTCGCGATGCGGCACGCGCGGCACCTCGATGTGCAGGTCGATGCGGTCGAGCAGGGGGCCGGAGAGGCGGCAGCGGTAGCGCTGGAGCATCGGCGGCGTGCAGGTGCAGATGTGCTGGGTATCGCCCAGATAGCCGCAGGGGCAGGGATTCATCGCCGCCACCAGCATGAAGGAGGCGGGATAGGTCAGGCTGGTGGCGGCGCGGCTGATCGTCACCTGGCCGTCCTCCAGCGGCTGGCGCAGCATCTCCAGCACGTTCTTCTTGAACTCCGGCAGCTCGTCGAGAAACAGGACGCCGTTGTGGGCGAGGGACACCTCCCCCGGCCGCGGGATCGGCGCCGCCGCCGATCAGGCCGGCGTCGGAGATGGTGTGGTGCGGGCGAGCGAAAGGGGCGCGTGGCGATCAGGGCCTGCTGGCGGGGAGCAGGCCGACGATGGAGTGGATCTTGGTCGTCTCCAGCGCCTCGTCGAAGCTCTGGGCGGGGAGGATGGTCGGCAGGCGGCGGGCGAGCATGGTCTTGCCGCTCCCTGGCGGGCCGATCATCAGGATATTATGCGCCGCCGGCCGCCGCCACCTCCAGCGCGCGCTTGACGTGCTCCTGGCCGCGCACTTCGGCGAAGTCGTCACCGTGCACCGGCGGCGGCGCGAAAGAGCGCCGGCGGATCGACCTCGGCACGGCGTCGATGGTGCGTTTCGCCGGTGAGAAACTCGACCACCTCGCCCAGATCGTGCACGCCGTAGACCGGCAAGCCCTCGACGATCGCCCCTTCCTCGGGCGTTCTCCGCCGGCACGCAGCAAGCCGCTCCACCCCCCAGTCGCCGGGCGCCGACGGCCACCGGCAGCGAGGCCGCGCACCGGCTTGATCCGGCCGTCCAGGGAGAGTTCGCCCATGAACGAGGTAGCGGCTCGGGCGCTCGGGCGCACCACGCCCAGTGGCGGCCAGCAGGCCGATGGCCATCGGCAGGTCGAAGGCGGCGCCGTCCTTGCGGATGTCGGCGGGGGCGAGATTGATGGTGATGCGGCGGGCGGGGAATTCGTAACCGGAGTTCTTGATGGCCGACTTGATGCGGTCCTTGCTTTCCTTGACCGCCCCTTCGGGGAGGCCGACGGTGGCAAACTGCGGCAGCCCCTGGGCGATATCGACCTCGACCTCGACCGGATAGGCGTCGATGCCGATCAGCGCCCCGACAAGACCTTGGCGAGCATGGTTTCCCCCTCCTGTCTGAAATGGTGAATGGATGCCGCCATGCATAAACGCAATAAACTCCGCCGGGCAAGAATTATGGCTTGCCAGCGGGGCTTTCTGGTCTTACGCTGAAACGAGTTCGTAGCGGTCAGGCTTCTTCCAGATATTTTTCCGCCATGATCGCCGCCACTGCGCCGTCGCCGACGGCGGTGGCGATCTGCTTGAGGATCTTCTTGCGCACGTCGCCGGCGGCGAAAACCCCCGGCATCGAGGTGCGGCATTCGGCGTCGGTGAGGATATAGCCTTCGGCATCGAGTTTGAGCACGTCGGCGAGAAAATGCGCCTTGGGCACGACGCCGATGGCGATGAACAGGCCGTGTACCTCCAGCGTACGCAGTGCTCCATCCTTCGCGCTGCGCAGGGCGACCGGTTTACGCCGGAGGCATCCCCATCCGCCCGTTCGACCAGCGTGTCCCAGAGTACCTCAATCTGCTCGTTGGCAAAGAGACGGTCCTGCAGGAGGGACGTGGTGCGCAGCCGGTCGCGGCGGTGGATCAGGTAAACCTTGCTGGCGAAGCGGGTGAGAAAGAGCGCTTCCTCGACGGCGGTGTCGCCGCCGCCGACCACGGCAATCGGTACATTGCGAAAAAAAGCGCCGTCGCAGGTGGCGCAGTAGGAGACGCCGCGGCCGATGAATTGCCGCTCGCCGGGAATCCCCGAGCTTGCTCGGCTCGGCGCCGGTGGTGACGATGACGGTGCGGGTGCGCGACTTCCTTGCCGTCGACGACCACTACCTTGCTCCCGGCCGTGGTCTATAAGGTTCTCCACCTCGCCGTATTCGCACCTCGCAGGCCGAATTCCTGGCAGTGCTCCTGAAAGCGCACCATCAGGTCGGGACCGTCGATGCCGCCGGGGAAACCGGGGTAATTCTCCACCTTGGTGGTGGTCATGACCTGGCCGCCCAGGATCATCCGTTCGATCAGCAGGGTCTTGAGTTTGGCGCGGGAGGCATACAGCCCGGCGGTCAGCCCGGCCGGACCGCCACCGATAATAAGGACATCAAGGACCGATTCGGACATGCGTAGACGACTCCCGGATAAATTTTGATGGGCACTATACCGGTTGCCGCCTGGGATTGCAATCGGATCAGATCTCGATCTGCATCCCGAGTTCGATCACCCGATTGGGGGGAGGCCGAAAAAATCGGGAGGTATAAGGATTTTGTCAAGACTGGGTTAAGGCAGTTCGCTTACGCGGAGACGATAGCCTATGCCCGGTTCGTTGAGAAAGAAGCGGGGGCGGGCCGGGTCGGCTTCCAGCTTGTGTCGCAGCTGGGCCATGTAGACGCGCAGATACTGGGTCTGGTTCATGTGCGGCGGGCCCCAGACTTCCTTCAGCAGGTGGCTGTGGGTGATGACCTTGCCGGCGTTCTTTACCAGCACCGCCAGCAGGCGGAACTCGATGGGGGTCAGATGGACCTCCGTGTCATCAAGAAACACCTGACGGGCGGAGAGATCGACGCGCAGGTTATCGAGAGAGAAGACCGCCTCCCCTTTTTCTCCCAGGGTGGCGCGGTGGCGCAGGGCGACCCGGATGCGCGCCAGCAGCTCGCCGGCACCGAAGGGCTTGGTCAGATAGTCGTCGGCGCCGGCATCGAGAGCCCGAATCTTGTCCTGCTCCTGCTCCCGGGCGGAGAGGACGATCACCGGTACGGCGCTCCAGTCCCGGATTCTTTTCATCACCTCCAGGCCGTCGAGGTCGGGAAGCCCGAGGTCGAGCAGAACGACCTCCGGATTACGGGTGGAAGCTTCCCGCAATCCCTCCAATCCGCTGGCGGCTTCCACGAGACGGTAGCCGTGGCTTTGCAGTGCCACCCGCAGGAAGCGCCGCATCTGCGGTTCGTCCTCGATCAGCAGGATCAGTTCCCGGTCAGGTGCCATTCCTCTGCCTCCTCATCAGCTCTCCTCTTCCGGTGCCGGCAGCGGTGGTTGGCCGCCGAGAGGGAGAGCAAAGCGAAATGACGCCCCGCCGCCGGGGCGGTTCTCGGCCCAGATGCGCCCGCCGTGGGCGGCGACGATCGCCCGGCAGATGGCAAGGCCGAGCCCCACCCCGCCGCCGGTGCCGGCGCCGCGCACGAATTTCTCGAAGATCCGCTCCTCCTCGCCGGGGTGCAGGCCGGGACCCCGGTCGGCCACCTCCACCTCCACTTCCTCTCCCTTCACCGCCGCCGTCAACTCCAGCAGCGTCCCTTCCGGGGTGTACTTGAGGGCGTTCTCCAGCAAGTTCGTCAGCACCTGCTCGATCAGGAGGGGATCGAAGGGGAAGATCCGCAGCTCCGGCGACAGCCTGGTCGTCAGCGGCCGGTCCCCGAGCCGGTCCGTGAGACGGTTGAGGACCACCCCGACGATCTCCTCGAGGGACTGCCATTCCTTCGTCACCCTGATCGCCCCCGACTCGATGCGCATCATGTCGAGGACGTTGCGGATGATGCGGTTGAGATGCTCGGCCTCCTCCCAGATGGTCTGGGTGAGTTCGCCGCGGCCGGCCGCATCGAGACGGGCGTTCTGCTGGAGCAGGGTCGTCGCTGCCCCGGTGATGGCCGCCAGCGGCGTGCGCAGATCGTGTGACACGGAGCTGAGCAGGGTATTGCGCAGTGTCTCCGTTTCCGCCTTGAGCAGGGCCTGCTGCGCCTCCTCGCTGAGGAACACCCTCTCGAGCGCCATGGCGGTCTGGCTCGCGAAGCTCTCCAGGATCTGGATCTGCTCGTAATCGAAAGAGCCGACGGCGGAGCTGGGGAGAATCCCCATTGCGCCCACCGTCCGGGAAGCGGCGGCAAGGGGCAGCCAGAGGGCCTTGGCGCTGGGAAGGGTGTCGGTACCCAGCCCCGCCCGCTGCCGGTGGTCGGAGACCCATTTGGCCACCGCCAGTTCCCTCGCATCGGGCGCAAAAGTTCCGGGACCGGTGACCGGCACGTTAAGATTATCTTCCGCGTCCGGAACCAGAATGACCACCTGGCTGCCGAAAAGATCGCTGATGTGCTTCACAGCGATGGCGGAGAGCCGCTCCACCCCGCGCTCGTGGGCCAGGGTCCGGCTCAGGCCGTACAGGGCGGCAGTTCTCCGTTCCCGCAGCCGGGCTGCTTCCGCTTGCTCCCGCACCTGGACCGTCAGACGGCTGATGATGAAAGCGACGAAGAACATGACGGCGAAGGTGAAGAGATAGCGGACGTCGGAGACGGCGAAGGTGAAGCGGGGGGGACGAAGAGAAAGTCGAAGGCGGCGACGCTGAGCAGTGTGGCGAGGAGGGCCGGCCCCCTCCCGACGCGGCCGGCGATAAGGACGACCGCCAGCAGATAGATCATGGCGAGGTTGACGAGGGAGAACCACGGGAACATGAGGAGGGCGACGGTGGTGGCGGCGCCGATCCCGGCAATGCTCCAGATCCACTCCCGGGGCTGCCACCCCCTCCGCGGCTCCCCGACGGCGGGGCGCGGCGGCGCCAGCTCGCTGTCGCCGGTGATGACGTAAACATCGATTTCGCCGCTGCCGCGGACGACGTTATCCAGCACGGAGCCGAAGAGCCGGTCTTTCCACCGGGGGTGGGTTGGCTTGCCGATGATGATCTTGGTGACGTTGCGGGAGCGGGCGTAGCTCAGGATCGACTCGCTGACGTTCTGCGCGGAGAGGGAGACGGTTTCCGCCCCGAGGCTTTCCGCCAGGCGCATGTGCGCAGCCAGCTTCTTGAGGTCGCTTTCCGAGGGGCGTACCTTGGCCGGGGCCTCGACGGTGACGGCGATCCAGTCGGCGCGCAGGCCGGCTGCCATCAGCTTGGCGGCGCGGATCAGCCGGAGCGAGCGGGGATTGGCGCCGATGCAGACGAGGATCCGCTCGGCCGCCGGCCATACCTCCTTCACCCCCTGTTCGCGCCGGTATTTCTCCATCTGCGCGTCGACCCGCTCGGCGGCGCGCCGCAGGGCCAGCTCGCGCAGCGCGAGGAGGTTGCCGGTGCGGAAAAAGTGCTCCCGTGCCCGGGTTGCCATTTCCCCGGTGTAGACCTTTCCCTCCTTTAGGCGCTTGATCAGCTCGTCGGGAGGCAGGTCGATCAGCTCGATCTCGTCGGCGCGGTCGAGGACCGAGTCGGGGAGTGTTTCCCGGACGACGATGCCGGTGATCTGGTGGACAACGTCGTTGAGGCTCTCCAGGTGCTGCACGTTGAGAGTGGTGTAGACGTCGATCCCGGCGGCGAGGAGCTCGAAAACGTCCTGCCAGCGCTTCTTGTGGCGGGAGCCGGGGGCGTTGGTGTGCGCCAGTTCGTCCACCAGGGCGATCTGCGGTCGCCGGGCGAGCACCGCATCCAGGTCCATCTCCGGCAGCGTCACCCCCTGGTAAGTGATCTGCGCCTTGGGGAGGATTTCCAGGCCGGCCAGAAGGGAATCGGTCTCGAAGCGGCCATGGGACTCCACGTACGCCGCCACGACCTTGCGGCCGTCCAGCTTCTGCCACCAGGCCGCCTCCAGCATGGCGAAGGTTTTGCCAACCCCCGGCGCGTAGCCGAGAAAGACCTTCAGCTTTCCATGTTTTCCCTGCTCCTCCTCCGCCTGCGCCAGTTTCAGCATGGCCTCGGGGGAAGGGCGCTCGTCGTCGTCTCTCATGGGCACCAGCTTACCTTTATACGGCTCGCAAATCCAAAGTTTGTCATTTTCCCCTCGCGTCCAACGCCAGATTCAGCAGCAGTACATTCAGCCGCGGTTCTCCCAGGAAACCGAATTGACGGTTCTCGGTATGGGCAGCGGCCTGCTCAGCCACTGCTTCCTCAGTCATCCCGCGCGCCTTGGCGACGCGGGGAATCTGCACACTGGCGGCTGCCGGCGAAATATGGGGATCGAGCCCGCTCGCCGACGCCTGGACCAGGTCGGCCGGGATGCTGCCGGTAATTCCCGTGTCGCGGAGTGCCTTTACCCGCTCGGCAACGGTCTGGAGGTAGGCGGGGTTGGTGGGGCCGGCGTTCGAGCCGCTGGAAGCGGCCGGATTCTGGCCGAACTCCGACGTGGCGGAGGGGCGGGGCCAGAAGTACTTCGGGTCGGAGAAGGGCTGGCCGATCAGGCTGGAGCCGAAGGTCTGCCCGGTTTTGTCGGTGATGAAGCTGCCGTTTGCCTGTCCGGGGAAAGCCGTCAGGGCGATGCCGGTCACCACCGCGGGATAGATGCCGCCGCAGATGAGGGTGAGGGCTATGAACATCAGAATCGCTTGTTTTATATCTTTCATGGGTTTTCTCCTTTTATAACCACCCCCGCCCTGTCGGGCACCCCCTCCTAAATTAGGAGGGGGATGGGGGGTGGTACTTACTTACACAAAAACTCCCACCACCAGATCGATCGCCTTGATGCCGACGAACGGCGCCACGATCCCCCCGACCCCGTAGATGAGTAGGTTATGGATCAGGAGCTTCTCCGCCGGCATGGGGCGGAACTTCGTTCCTTTCAGGGCCAGCGGCACCAGCAGCGGGATGATGAGGGCGTTGAAGATGACCGCCGACAGGATGGCGCTGAAGGGACTCGCCAAATGCATGACATTTAGAACCCTCAACTGGGGATAGATGGAGAGCATCATCGCCGGGATGATGGCGAAATACTTGGCGATGTCATTGGCTATGCTGAAGGTGGTCAGGTTGCCGCGGGTCATGAGGATCTGCTTGCCGATCTCGACGATGTCGAGCAGCTTGGTCGGGTTGCTGTCCAGGTCGATGATGTTGGCCGCTTCCCGGGCCGGCTGGGTGCCGGTGTTCATCGCCACCGCCACATCCGCCTGAGCGAGGGCCGGCGCGTCGTTCGTCCCGTCGCCGGTCATGGCCACCATGTAGCCGGCGGCCTGGTGCTCGCGGATCAGGCGCAGCTTCTCCTCGGGTTTGGCCTGGGCGAGAAAGTCGTCCACCTGCGCCTCGGCGGCGATGGCGGCGGCGGTCAGGGGGTTGTCGCCGGTGATCATCACTGTCTTGATCCCCATCCGGCGCAGCTGCAGGAAGCGCTCCTGGATCCCCCCCTTGACGATATCCTTCAGGTTGACCACCCCCAGGATCTCGGCGTCGCGACTGACCACCAGCGGCGTCGCGCCGGCGCGAGATATTTTGTTGACCATCTCCGCGAGGCCGGGGGGATTGTGGTTTCCTCCCAGGTCTTTGATGAAGGAGACGATCGAATCGGACGCCCCCTTGCGGTAGCGCGCGCCGTCGATATCGACGCCCGAGAGGCGGGTGTCGGCGCTGAAGGCGATCGTTTCGGCATGGGCGGGAAGCGCTTCAAGCCGCAGGCCGTATTTCTGCTTCGCCAGCACGACGATGCTGCGCCCTTCCGGGGTTTCGTCGGTCAGCGACGCCATCAGGGCGGCCTCGGCAAGATCCTTTTCCGCGTGGCCGCCGACGGGAACAAAGGCCACCGCCTCCCGGTTGCCGAGGGTGATGGTGCCGGTCTTGTCGAGAAGGAGGACGTTGACGTCCCCGGCCGCCTCAATGGCCCGCCCGGAGAGGGCGATGACGTTTTTCTGGAAGAGACGGTCCATGCCGGCGATGCCGATGGCCGGCAGCAGGGCGGCAATGGTGGTCGGCGCCAGGCAGACGAAGAGCGCCACCAGCACGGTCAGAGAGACCGGCGTTCCCTGCCCGGTGGCCTTGACACTGTAGATGGAGAGGGGGCTGATGTTGGCGCAGACGAGGAGAAAAACGAGGGTCAGGGCGACCAGGAGAACCTCCAGGGCGACCTCGTTGGGGGTCTTGCGCCGTTTGGCCCCTTCGATCAGGGCAATCATCCGGTCGAGGAAGGTCTCCCCGGGATTGGCGGTGATGCGGACGATGATCGAGTTGGCGATCACCGTGGTGCCGACCGTCACGGCACTGCGGTCCCCTCCCGCTTCGCGCACCACCGGAGCCGATTCCCCGGTGACCGCCGCCTCGTTCACCAGAGCGGCGCCGGCCACCACCTCGCCGTCGCCGGCGATTATCTCGTGGGCCTCTACCAGGATGATATCCCCCTTGCGCAGCTGCGGCGCCGGGACGACCTCGTAGGAGCTGCCGAATTCCGGCTTTTTCAGGCGCTTGGCGGTCACCTCAAGGCGGGTCTTGCGCAGGCTGGCCGCCCGCGCCTTGCCGCGCCCCTCGGCCAGGGCCTCGGCGAAGGTGGCGAAGAGGACCGTCAGCCAGAGCCACGCCGCCACCAGGCCGGTGAACCAGGCTGGCTCCTTCCCGGCGCCGGTAAGCGACATGGCGAAGGTCACCAGGGTGATGACGCTGGCGATCTCGACGCAGAACATGACCGGGTTGCGCCAGAGGGTGCGCGGATCGAGTTTTCTGAACGATTCGATGAGGGCAGGTCCCATGATCCGCAGGTCGAAGATGGAAATCGGCGCCGGTGCTTGTTTCGACATGACTTATCTGCCCTCCAGCATGGTCAGATGTTCGACGATCGGACCCAGGGACAGGGCCGGGAAAAAGGTGAGGGCGCCGATGATCAGGATGACCAGGGTCAGCCAGAGGGCAAACGGCGCCTTGTCGGTGGGGAGCGTCCCCAGGCTGGGCGGAACGTACTTCTTCTCCGCCAGCGACCCGGCCAAGGCGAGTACCGCCACTGCCGGCACATAGCGACCGATGGTCATGGCGACCGCGCCGAGAAGGTTGTAGAAGTTCGTGTTGGCGGAGAGCCCCGCAAAGGCGCTCCCGTTGTTGTTGGCCATGGAGGCGAAGGCGTAGAGCACCTCGGAGAGGCCGTGGGCGCCGGGGTTGGCCATGGAGGCAACGGCAGAGGGGGTAATCATGGCGATCCCCGAGAAAACCAGCACGGTCGCCCCGGCGATCAGGACCGTGACGACCGACGTCCACATCTCCCGCAACTCGATCTTCTTTCCCAGGTATTCCGGAGTCCGGCCGATCATCAGTCCCGAAACAAAGACCGCGATCACTGCGAAGGCGAGCATGGTGTAGAGCCCGGAGCCGACCCCGCCGGGGACCAGTTCCCCCAGGAGGATCAGGGAGAGCGGGATCATGCCGCCAAGGGGGGTGAGAGAGTCATGCATGGTGTTCACCGCGCCGCAGGAGGTGCCGGTGGTGGAGACGGCGAACAGGCTGCTTCCGGCCAGGCTATTGCGGAGCTCCTTCCCCTCCATGTTCCCCCCGTGCACGCCGAGTTTCGCCACCAGCGGATTCCCGCTCGCTTCCAAACCTTGCAGCACGGCGAAGGAGCCCAGCAGGATCAGCAGCATGACCCCCAGGAGCGTCCATCCCTGGCGGGTGTTCCCCACCATGGCGCCGAAGGTGTAGGTGAGAGAGAACGGGATGAGGAGGATCAGGAGGATCTCCACCATGTTGGAGAGCGGCGTCGGGTTCTCATAGGGATGGGCGGAGTTGGTGTTCATGAAGCCGCCGCCGTTCGTCCCCAGCTCTTTGATCGCCTCCTGGGAAGCGACCGGCCCCATCGGGACGGTCACTTCCTTCGCCGTCACGCTCTCGGTAACCGGATTCCCCTGGGCGTCCTTGAGGGGGCTCCCGGTGTCGTCCAGCTTCGGCTTCTCAAAGGTGACCGGCTGCACGAGCGGCACTGTCTTGTAGGGGGAGAAGTTCTGGATCACCCCCTGGGAGACGAGGACGAGGGCGGCGATCAGGGAGATCGGCAGCAGGATATAGAGGGTGCAGCGGGTCATGTTGACCCAGAAGTTCCCCAACACGGAGGTCGTGCGCCGGACGAAGCCGCGGATCACGGCGATCGCCACGGCAATGCCGGTGGCGGCGGAGACGAAGTTGTGCACCGCCAGACCCACCATCTGGGTGAAGTAGCTCGCCGTCCGCTCTCCGATATAGGCCTGCCAGTTGGTGTTGGTGACGAAACTGACGGCCGTGTTGAGCGCCAGCTGCCAGGTAAAGGCCGGCAACTTCTGCGGGTTGAGCGGCAGCAGGTGCTGCAGCATCAGCATGGCGAAGAGCGCTGCGAAAAGGACCAGGTTGAAGAGGATCATGGCCCAGGCGTAGCGCTTCCACCCCATCTCTTCATCCGTCCTCACCCCGCAGAGGCGATAGATGAGGTTCTCGCAGGGGCACAGGACTGGCGAGAGGAAGGTCCGCTCCCCTTGAAAGACCCTCGCCATGAAGCCGCCCAGAGGCTTCACCAGCGCCAGCAAGACGACAAAAAGAAGCCCCGTTTGCAACCACTCGTAGATACTCATAGAGGTTTCCCCTTGGTCAGTGGCGTTCAATCGCCACTCCTAAGTAATAGCAGAAACCGTATAAATGAGGCGTAAAGAGGGGGGGCGAGGGTGTAAAGATTCCGTAAGAATGGGAAGGCGGGAGGATCAGATCTCGATCTGCATCCCCAGCTCGATCACTCGGTTGGGGGGCAGGCCAAAAAAGTGGGTAGCCGAGCGGGCGTTGCGGGACATGACCATGAAGAGATTTTCGCGCCACAGGGCCATTCCCGGCTGGGCTGAGGGGATGATCGTCTCGCGGCCGAGAAAGAAGGTGGTTTCCATCAGGTTGAATTTCCAGCCGTCCAGCTCAACCGTCTGCAGGGCCGCCGGTACGTTCGGCTCCTCCATGAAGCCGTAGCGCAGCAGGATCTGGTACATCCCGTCGCCGGCGTTTTCCAGGGTCAGGCGTTGGGAGTCGGGGAATTGCGGCACGCCCTCGGTGACGACGGAGAGAAGAACGATCCGCTGGTGAAGAACCTTATTGTGCTTGAGATTGTGCAGGAGCGCCGAAGGGATCATCCGGGGATTGCCGGACATGAAGACAGCGGTGCCGGGAACGCGTGCCGGCGGCGAGGCGATGATCGTGTCGCGAAAATCCTCCAGCGGCCAGGCATTGCTCTGCAGCCGTTCGTAAAGGATGCGGCGGCCGGTTTTCCAGGTGGACATCAGGGTGAACACCACCGCAGCCACCGTCAGCGGGAACCAGCCGCCGTGGGCGATCTTGGCGGCGGTGGCGCCGAAGAAGGCCAAGTCGAAGAGGAGAAAGCTCCCGCACAGCAGAACCGCCAGCGGCAGCGGCCAGCGCCAGCGGTCAACCAGGACGAAGAAGAAAAGGAGGGTAGTGATGACCATGGTCGTCGTCACGGCGATGCCGTAGGCAGCGGCCAGGTTACTGGAGGAGCCAAAACCGATTACCAGACCGATGCAGCAAATCATCAGCACCCAGTTGATCGCCGGCAGGTAGATCTGTCCCTGCACCTTGGCCGAGGTATGCTGAATGTCCAGGCGCGGACTGAAGCCGAGCTGCACCGCCTGCATGGAGAGGGAGAAGGCGCCGGAGATGACTGCCTGCGAGGCGATCACCGTAGCGGCGGTGGCCAGCCCGACCAGCGGGAGGATCGCCCAGGCAGGGGCGAGAAGATAAAAAGGGTTTTCTACCGCCTCGGGGCGGATCAGCAGGAGCGCCCCTTGCCCAAAATAATTGAGGAGCAGGGCGGGGAGCACAAGGACGAACCAGGCGAGCCGGATCGGTCGGCGACCGAAGTGCCCCATATCGGCAAAAAGCGCCTCGCCGCCGGTCACCACCAGAAAGACCGAACCGAGGGCGAGAAAACCGGTCCCGCCGTTACGTCCGAAAAAGTCGAGGGCATGCAGGGGATTGATCGCGGCCAGAATGCGGGGAACGCGCACGATCTGGTTTATGCCGAGGCCGGCAATCACGATGAACCAGATAAAGGTGATCGGCCCGAAGATCGCCCCCACACTTGCGGTTCCGCGGCTCTGGCAAAAAAAGATGAAGACCAGGATGATTACCGTCAAGGGGATCACATAGCGGCCGACCCCCGGCAGGGCAATCTCCAGACCTTCGACGGCACTCAGCACGGAGATGGCGGGGGTGATCATGCCGTCGCCGTAGAGGAGCGCCGCGCCGAAAAGTCCCATGACGATGAGCAGCCAGCGGAGCCGGCTGGCTGTGGCTCCCCCGCCGCGCATGATCAAGGCGGCGAGAGCGAGAATTCCCCCTTCCCCCTGATTGTCGGCGCGCAGAATGAAAGCAAGATATTTGACCGAAATCACCAGAATCAGCGACCAGAAGATCAGCGACAGCACGCCGAGGACGTTTTCCGCGGAGGGGGCGATCGCATGCGGGCCGTGGAAGCACTCACGCATTGCGTAGAGCGGACTGGTGCCGATATCGCCGTAGACGACGCCGAGCGCCGCCAGTGAGAGAATCGCCAGATACTTCCCTTGGGGCTGCTTGGCCCGATGTTCTTCAGTTTGCGACATATTCGTTTGCAAGTTTAGGGATTAATTCCGCAGGCAAGTTACAGATCAACCGGTGCGGGCTGTTGTTGCTTTCTGCTTTTTCGCCGCTGAATGACGATGTAGCCTGCCGTCAGCAGAACGCAGAAGAGAATGACGATGAGCAGGGATTGATGCGAGTAACGCATGATCAGTTCGCGTTCCTGGCCGATGATATAACCGATCCAGGTCAGCACGACCACCCAAATCCCGGCCCCCAGTAAGGTGTAGAAGGTGAACCGGACATGGTTCATGCCGGCCAGACCCGCCGGCAACGAAATCAGATGCCGCACCACCGGCAACAAACGGCCGATGAAGGTGGAAATTTCGCCATGCCGCAGGAAGAAAGTCTCCACCTTGGCGAATTTTTCTTGGCGCAGACCGATGTACCGGCCGTATTTCAAAAGCAGGGGGCGTCCGAGCCAGCGGGCAGCGAAGTAATTGGCATAAGCGCCGACGAGGCTTCCCATGGTACCGCAGACGATGGCGATCCAGATATTCATCTGTCCCTGCTGGGCCAGGTAGCCGGCAGGGGGCATGACCAACTCGCTCGGGACAGGAAAGATCGAACTTTCCATCGCCATCAGCAAGAAGATTCCGGGATATCCTAAGGAGCCTATGGTTGTAAGCAGCCAGTCGATAAGCCCGTGCATGAAGCTATCCTTGCAAATCGGAATTTTAAGCGGAAAAGGGGCGGTCCTCGAACCAAAGAGGACTTTAGCAGAGTGCGGCCATTTTTACCACTTTTTCCGTTTCGCCGGACTTAATTGGGGATGGATTAAAACTCCTGCGGCATCGCCTTGACCTGGGCGGCGGTGAAGACCGGGCCGTCCTTGCAGACGTAGACATTGCCGACGTTGCAGCGGCCGCACTTGCCGAGGCCGCATTTCATTCGGTTTTCCAGGGTGGTGTAGATGGCGTCGTCGGCAAAGCCGAGCTTCTCCAGCACCGGCAGGGTGAACTTGATCATGATCGGCGGGCCGCAGACCAGGGCGATGGTGTTCTGTGCCGACGGAGCGGCCTGCTCGAGGATGGTCGGGACAAAGCCGACCTGCCCGTCCCAGTTCGGGGCCGTTGCCGCCGGGATCGACGGTCTTGACCAGGCGCACATCGGCGCGCTGCTGCCATTCGGCGAGTTCGTGCTTGTAGACCAGATCGGCCTCAGTGCGGGCGCCGTAGACGATGGTGATGTCGCCGAACTTGTCGCGCCAGTCGAGACAGTTGCCAGATCAGGGTGCGCAGAGGCGGGAGGGCGATGCCGCCGGCGACGAAGACCAGGTTCTTGCCGAAGAATTGCTCGATCGGGAAGGAGTTGCCGTAGGGGCCGCGCACGCCGACGGTGTCGCCGACCTCCAGCCGCCGCAGCGCCTCGGTGACCCGGCCAGTGCCGCGGAAGCAGCATTCGATGTACCCGCTGCGGGTCGGCGCGGAGGCGATGCAGAAGGTCGCCTCGCCGAAGCCGAAGGCCGAATACTCGGCAAACTGGCCGGCGCGGAAGGCGAAGGACTCGCGCACCGCCTCGTCCTGGAAGACCAGGCGCAGGGTGCGGATGTCGTGCGTTTCGTCAACGACGGACTCGATAGTGGCGAGGTGCGGCTTGTAGATGTTCTTGTCAGGGATGCACATGGTAAAACCTGTCATGATAGGGGGACGGGCCATGCCTCCCCATACGGTTATTTACTGTTGATTTCGTCAAGCACCGCGGCGATATCGATTCCGACCGGGCAGGCGCGGATGCAGCGGCCGCAGCCGGTGCAGAGGGTCTGGCCGAACTTGTCGTTGTAGTACTTGAATTTGTGCATGATGCGGTTGCGGTAGCGGGCCGGCTGCACGTCGCGCGGGTTGTGCGCCGAGGCGTGCATGGTGAACTTGCCGAAGCCGCAGGCGTCCCAGTACTTGCGCCGCTCCCCTTTGCTCTCGCCCCCCTCGTCGACGATGTCGAAGCAGTGGCAGGCCGGGCAGAGGAAGGCGCAGGCGCCGCAGCCGGCACAGCGTTCGGCGATGCCGGCCCAGAGCGGATCCTCGAAGTGGTTGTCGAGCCAACCCTTGATCTTCTGCAGATCGAATTTTGGCACGTCCGGGGTGGCAAAGGGGACCGGTGCCGCGCTGCTGCCGTCATTGAACAGGTCGTTTGCTGTGGCGAGAAGTTCCTCCCCTTTGGCGGTCAAGGCTTCAACGATGAAGGAACCGTCGACCAGCGGCGTGAGGAAGAGATCCGAACCCTGGCGCGCATCCGGCGCACCGCCGACCGCGGTGCAGAAGCAGGCGTCGTCGCAGCGGGTGCAGGCCAGGCCGATGACCGTGGTCTTGCGCCGCCGCTCCAGATAGAACTCGTCGTGATAGTCCCAGGAGAAGACCGCGTCGAGGACCGGCGCCGCTGCCGCATCGCAGGGGCGCGCGCCGACCAGCACGGTCGCCGGCAGGCGAGCGAGATCGGGATCGCTGACCGTGCGTCTTTCCCTCGCTCTTGCTGTAGGAGAGGATCGACTCGCAGAGCGGGAAGAATGCCTCCTTGGCCGAGCGCCGCGGCAAATCAGTCAAGGCGAGTTCCGCCCCGCTGGCAAGCGGCTCATAAAGGGTCATGCTGCCGGAGTGCTTCGGGCCGACCACGCGCGTTCCGCCGGCGATCAGCCGGTCGAGAAGAGCGTGGAGGTTTTTTTCACTGATGGTTTTCGGCATGTTGGTTTCCTGTAGGGGCGAATCTTGTATTCGCCCAAGGCGATCACAAGGATCATCCTCCATATTTATTTGATGAACGACTGGTCGTCCTTCTCGTCATAACTCGTCAACGGCCCCTTTTCCTGGACCTCGGTCCCGGCCTCGTAGCCGTACAGCTGCTTTCAGCTCCTGCGCCATCTTGCGGTTGAGCAGGTTGAGGGGGATATCCATCGGGCAGGCACGTTCGCACTCGGCGCAGCCGGCGCAGCGCCCGGCCAGATGCATGGCGCGGACGATATGCCAGGCGGTATTGCCGGCCGGCCGCGGCGAGCCCTCAACCCCCTGCGGCCGGTTGCGGTCGCACAGGCACTGTTCGCAGAAGCAGAAGGGGCAGACCTGGCGGCAGGCGAGGCAACGGATGCAGCGGCGAAAAGTGCTCATTCCAGAAGGCCCAGCGCTGCTGCGGGGTCATCGCCTCGATGCGCGCCAGCTCGGCGGCTTCAACAGCTTCGAGGTGTGATAGCTCCGGCACGCTGCCGAGAAGCTGATCCGCACAGGCCGGAAGGCGCACTTTGCATTCGCGGCACTTGCGGGCGATATTCTGCGCGGTCAAGGGCTGGCTCGGTCGGCTTCGGCGCCGTAAACGCCGGGGCAGGCGAGACCGAGAATGACCAGGTTGTCGCGCTGCAGCTGGTTCTCGCCGATCAGCCCGGCCATGGCACGCAGATCGCACCCCTTGACCACCACTGCCAGCTTGCCTTTGGCGAGCGATTTCCTTTTTGGTGCGGGTCAGGTAAAGGGCGAGATTGTTACTGCAAGCCGGGGAGAAAACCAGCTTCTGCGCTTCCTCCGCGGTGGTGAGTATCGCCGGCATGGCGCTTCCATGCGCGCCGGCCGGAGACGTAGCCAACCACCGCCGCTACCGTGCCGTCGGCCAGCAGCTTGGCGGCGCTGGCACGCAGGGCCGCGGTGGTCTCGTCCCAGCAGCGGGGATCGACCAGAGGGGTGGAATCCTGATTCAGAGCGCTATCGGTCATGTAAATCGATCCTTGTAGGGGCGCTGCTTGCTGCGCCCTGAATTTCACGGCTGGCGAGGGCGCAGCAAGCAGCGCCCCTACGGGATGGCGTTGTACGATTCCTGCAACTCCGGGGTGTTGACGACGCTCGACCAGTGCTCCTGCACCTCCAGCGTCTTGAACTCTTCCATCGGCCCCAGATTCGCGCACCCGCTCGGTCAGCTCGGTGACCACCTCGACCCACTTCCCCCCCTCGGCGGCGGAGACCCAGGAGAACTGCAGGCGCTGCAGATCGACGCCGACAAAATCGAGCAATTGACGGAAGGCGGCGAAGCGCCGGCGGGCGTGGAAATTGCCGGCCATGTAGTGGCAATCGCCGGGATGACAGCCGGAGACCAGCACCCCGTCCGCCCCCTTCTGGAAGGCGCGCAGGATAAAGACCGGGTCGATGCGGCCAGTGCAGGGGAACTTGACCACCCGCACGTTGCTCGGATACTGCATGCGGCTGGTGCCGGCCAAGTCGGCCCCGGCGTAGGTACACCAGGTGCAGACGAAGGCGACGATCTTCGGTTCGAATTGTTGGGGCTTTTTTTCAGGATGCATCGGGTCCTCGTAGGGGCAGACCTATGTGTCTGCCCTGATCCAAAGCGGGCGCACACGCAGGTGCGCCCCTACCGTCATCATTATAAAGTTTCGATCATCGCCATGATCTGTTCGTCTGTATAGCCATCCAGCTCAACGCTTTTCGATGGGCAGGTCGCCTGGCAGGTGCCGCAACCGCCGCAGACGCCGGGGTTGACGCTGGCGACCTTTTTGATCAATTTGCCTGCGCGATCGCGGATCTCCTTCTCCTCGATGGCGCCGTAGGGGCAGACCTTCTTGCAGGCGAGACAGGCGGCGCAGAGACGCTCGTTTACCCGCGCCACCATCGGGTCGCGTTCCATCTGCTCTTTGGAGAAGAGAGTCATGACTTTAGCGGCAGCGGCCGAGGCCTGGGAGACCGAGTCGGGGATATCTTTCGGCCCCTGACAGGCGCCGGCCAGGTAGATGCCGGCGGTGGCGCATTCGACCGGGCGGAGCTTGGCGTGCGCTTCGGAGTAGAAGTTGTACTTGTCGTAGGAGATGCCGAGCTTCTGCGCCAGCAGGTCGGCCCCCTTGCGCGGCTGCACGGCGGTGGCGAGGACGACGAGATCGGCTTCGATCTCGACCTGGACGCCGATGGAGATGTCGCTCCCCATCACCACGATCTTGTCCCCCTTCTGGTAGAGGCGCGAGACCATGCCGCGGATGTAGACCGCCTCTTCCTCTTCCAGCGCCCGGCGCCAGAACTCGTCGTAGCCCTTGCCGGGGGTGCGGGCGTCCATGAAGAAGACGTAGGCCTGGCCGTCGTGGACCTTGTGCTTATAGAGCATGGTGTGCTTGGCGGTGTACATGCAGCAGACCTTCGAGCAGTAGGAGATTCCCTTCTCGCGGGCGCGGGAGCCGACGCACTGGATGAAGACGACCTGCTTCGGCTCCTTGCCGTCGGAGGGGCGGAGGATCTTGCCGCCGGTCGGGCCGGAGGCCGAGGCGAGCCTTTCGAAGGTCATGCCGTCGATGACGTCGGGGATGGTGCCGTAGCCGAATTCGCCGTAGCCCTCGATCGGGGAGCCGGCCGGCTTCCTGCCAATGTCGTAAAGGTCGAAGCCGGTGGCGACGACGATGGCGCCGATCGCTTCGGTGACGATCTCGTCCTGCTGTTCGTAGTCGACGGCGCCGGGGCCGCAGACCTTGGCGCAGACCCCGCACTTGCCGGATTTGAACCAGGTGCAGTTCTCCCGGTCGATGACCGGCGTGTTTGGGACCGCCTGCGGGAAGGGGACATAGATCGCCGGGCGCATGCCGCGGTCGCAGTCAAAGGCGTTGGGGATCTTCTTCTGCGGGCACTTGGCCATGCAGACTCCGCAGCCGGTGCATTTGTTCATGTCGACCGAGCGTGCCTTCTTTCGGATCTTCACCGAGAAGTTGCCGATATAGCCTTCGACCTGCTCAATCTCGCTGTAAGTATGTAGGGTGATCTTCGGGTGGTTGGCAACGTCGACCATCTTCGGGGTCATGATGCACTGCGAGCAGTCGAGGGTCGGGAAGGTCTCGGAGAGCTGCGCCATGTGGCCGCCGATGGAGGGGTCGCGTTCGACCAGCACCACCTCATGGCCGCAATCGGCGATGTCGAGGGCCGCCTGAATGCCGGCAATGCCACCGCCGATCACCAGCGCACGCTTGGTCACCGGCACAGTGATGGCAGCGAGGCGCTTGTCGCGGCTGACGCGCGCCACCAGCATGGCAACGATATCCTTGGCCTTGGCGGTTGCCTCGGCCCGGTCCTCATGCACCCACGAACAGTGCTCGCGGATATTGGCCATCTCGCAGACGAAGGGGTTCAACCCCGCGCTGGCGGCCGCCTTACGAAAGGTCTTCTCGTGCATGCGCGGGCTGCAGGCGGCTACCACGACGCCGTCGAGCCGATGTTCGGCAATTGCCTTTTTCAGCAGGTTCTGCCCCGGATCGGAGCACATGTACTTGTAGTCGCAGGCATAGGCGACACCGGGGAGCTGACCGGCTGTGGCCGCAACCTGTTCGACATCGACCGTGCGCGAGATGTTCTCGCCGCAGTGGCAGACAAAAACGCCGATTCTGGACATGTATCGATTCCTTGGTAGGGGCAGTCCCTATGGTTGTCCTGCCTCGAACGGCAGGCACGGGGGCGACCTACAGTAATTTCTTCGTTTTCAGCAACGGTTTCGGATCGACGATCATGTTGTCGAGGCCGAGGCGCAGCGACGAAACGCCTACCGCCAGGCCGACAAGCTGGGTGATGTAGAAAACCGGGGTGCCGGAGGGGATGCCGGCTGCCGCGGCGATCTCGTCCTGACGGATGTCGAGGTTGCCGTGGCATAAGGGGCAGGCCACCAGCAGACAGTCGGCGCCGGCGGCCTGGGCCGAGGCGAGGATCTGCCCGGAAAGCTTGCGTACCACTTCCGGCCGGGAGAGGGTGAAATTGGCGCCGCAGCATTCCATGCGATGGCTCCACGCCACCGGCTCGGCGCCGACCGAGCGCAGCACGTCCTCCATGATCGTCGGATCTTCGCAATCGTCGAGTTCCGGCACTTCCGGCGGCCGGGTGAGGAGGCAGCCATAATAACAGGCGACCTTGAGGCCGGTCAGAGGTTTCTGTACCGCCGCCCGCAAACGCTCCTGACCAAAATCATGTGCCAAAATTTCGAGCAGGTGTTTGACCTTTTTTTGCACAACCAGCGGGCCATCGAGAGCTTGCTCGACCTGGCGCGCTTTTTCGGGAAAGACTTCCAGTTTGTGCTGAGTGGTTTTCAGGCGCGAAAAGCAGGCGGCGCAGCCCACCGCCAGATCGCCTTCGACCTGCTCCGCGAGCTCGAGGTTCTTGGCGCAGAGCGATAGCGAGAGGAGTTCGTCGACATTGTGCGCCGGCGTGGCGCCGCAGCAGAACCAGTCCGGAACCTCCTGCAGGCCGATGCGCAGGGCGCGAAAGAGCGCCTTGGTCGAGACATCGTACTCCTTGGCGGAAGCGTGCAGGGAGCAGCCCGGATAATAGGAATAGCTGAGCAGATGGGTGGTCGGGGTCACAACGCCTCCCCTTTTTTGCGCATCGCCTCGATGCGGCTGAAAATCTTTTCAATCTCGGCGAGATTGCGGTTCTTATCGTGAAACATTTTGAGTTTGCCTTTGGTGATCAGTTTCGGCCCCAGCATCAGATCCTTGAGGAACTGACCGCTCTGCACGTTAAAGCCGGCGGCCAGGCGCATCTCATACTGGCGGCCATATTTGCGGATATTGTCGAGGAAGAGTTTGTTGGCGAGCTGGACGTTGCTTTCCTTCGACGGCCCCTTGGCATCCCAGGCGCATTTGCGCAGGGCATCCATGATCGCCGCCAGATCGACTTTGTTCGGGCAGCGGGTGGAGCAGGTCTCGCAGGAGGCGCAGTACCAGATCGAACGGCCGGCCAGCACCCGCTCGAACTGACCGAGCTGCAACAGGCGGACGATGCGATTGGGGGGGTGTTCCATGAAGGTGCGCATCGGACAGCCGGCCGAACATTTGCCGCACTGGAAACAACGGCGCACCGAACTGCCGGAAAGCTCCTCCACCTTGCGCACGAAATCGATATTCATGGTGCGCTGGGAGAGATGCATTTTGGAATGTTTCAAGGCTTTTCTTCCTTCCTTGTGGAAGCGATCCGGATAAATGATATTTCAGTTAAAATAAAATAAACTTTAATACTTGCTTTAAAACACAGTTTTTCACATAATTTTTTTATTCGCAATAAAAATTTTTATCGATACGTGACAGCTGTTTCTTCGCGGCCGGGTTCCGTCTTTGCAGGTTACGGGCCACAAACCCCGTATAGCGTATGATCTGCGAAGCTCACAACAACGTTATCGACGGAGGCCAGGATTTTTTTTTGCCGCGGCCAGCGGGGAATGTGCCAGGCTTTGACGACAGGGAAGCGCAAGGTAAGGGTCAGGATGGCGCCGAGGACACCATAGAGCACTCCGCCGAGCCAGAAAGGCGAGGACGGCAGCCAGCTTGTTTTTTTTGATCCTAGTTGCCGAGCCAGGGACTGAGCACCATGTAAGCAATGTAGGCAACAAGGCCGGAAGCCGGAATCGTCAGCACCCAGGCCACGATGATCCGCTGGGCAACACTCCAGTTGACTGCAGTAATCCGTTTGGAGAGTCCGACGCCAAGGATAGATGAGGTGACGACATGGGTGGTGCTGGTCGGCAGACCGAAGGCGGCGGCACCGAGGATTACCGCCGTAGACGAGCTGTCGACACTGAAACCACTGACCGGATTCAGTTTGACAAAATCTTTGCCGACCGTCTTGATGATGCGCCAGCCGCCTGCGGCGGTGCCTAATGCCATCGCCAAGGCGCAGCTGATCTTGACCCAGAGCGGAACGGTAAAGGTCGAGATGGTGCCGTAACTGAGCAGGGCCATGGTGATGACCCCCATCGATTTTTGCGCGTCGGCGGCGCCGTGGGAAAAGGACAGGAAGCTGGCGGAGAGGATCTGCATTTTACGGAAAGTATTGCTCACTCCATGTGGCGTCCTGTTCCGCAACAACCAGTTAAATCCGGTCATGAAGAGGAAGCCGAAGCAGATGCCAAAAATGGGCGATATAATCAGGGCGAGGATGATCTTTTTCAATCCTGCTGCCTGCAGTGCACCAAAGCCGGCATGGGCAATGACCGCCCCGCAGAGTCCGCCGACGATGGCGTGGGATGACGATGACGGCAGGCCGTAGTACCAAGTGACCACGTCCCAGATGATCGCGCCGAGAATACCCGCCAACACCACCATCAGGGTGATGGTAGAGGCATCGACAATTCCCTTGCCGATGGTTGTCGCCACCTTGGTCGAGACCATGGCGCCGACGAAATTGAGCACCGCGGCGATGACGATCGCTGTTCTGACCGACAGTGCCCGGGTGGAAACGCTGGTGGCAATGGCGTTGGCCGTATCATGAAAGCCGTTGACGTAATCGAAAATCAGTGCCGCGGCAATGACCAACAGCAGCAGAAGTAACGAAGCATCAGGCATTTTTCATCACCACACTTTCGAGAATGTTGGCGGCGTCCTCGCATTTGTCGGTCGCTCTTTCCAACGTTTCATAGATCTCCTTCCATTTGATCAATTGAATCGGATCTTTCTCCTCATCGAAAAGGCGGCTGATCGCTTCCCGGCAGACCCGGTCCGCCTCGTTTTCCAGGGCGTTGACCTCCATGCAGAGTTCGGCAATCGGCTCCAGCTTGCCGCCGAGCAGCCCCACCGCCTTGGAAATCGTCTGACAGCATTTGAGAATGAGAAAGGCCAGCTCCTTCGCCTCCGGGGTCGGCTTCTCCACGTTGTACATGACGACCCGTTGAGCGGAGGCGTCGATCAGGTCGAGGATATCGTCGAGAGCGGCAGAGAGGGCATAAATGTCCTCGCGGTCGAAGGGAGTGATAAAGCTTTTGTTCAACTTTTTGATAATGTCGTGCGTGAGGTGATCGCCGACGTGCTCGACATCCTTGATTTTCTTCTGGCTTGCTACCGGATCGTCAAAATGATCGAGCATATCCTTCAGCAATTCGGCCCCGGCAATAGTGTTCTGGGCCATTTCCCGGAACATGGCAAAAAATTTTTCATCTTTGGGTATCAAGCCGAACATTGGGTTACCTCCTGCCGGCTCTTCACAGCAGCCGGGGAATGGGATGATTGATTTAGCTGGAAATTACAGCTTCTCCAGAAAGTGGCTCAGCTCTCCTGGTTCAGCTGTGCTCGTCGCTGATCGGTTTGCGCAAATGAACCGGTTTCACATGGCGGCGTAAGCGGATATTCAGCATTTCCACACCGATGGAAAAGGCCATCGAAAAATAAATATAACCTTTCGGAATGTGAAAACCCAAGCCATCGGCAACCAGGGTAACCCCGATCAGGATCAGAAAACTCAGGGCCAGCATCTTGAGGGTCGGATGCGCCTCGACAAAATCGCCGATCGCCCGGGCCGAGAACATCATCACCAGGACCGCGAGCATGACCGCCGTCACCATCACCCAGAGCTGCTGCGCCAGACCGACGGCGGTGATCACCGAATCAAGGGAGAAGACGATATCGAGGAGGGCGATCTGCAGCAAGACGCCGGTGAAGGAAGAGGCGCCCTTGCGGTCGGCGTGCCCCTCCACCCCCTCCAGGCTGTCGTGGATTTCAAAAGTGCTTTTGAAGAGGAGAAAAAGCCCGCCGCCGATCAAAATCAGACCGCGTCCGGAAAAATCGTACCCAAAAAGGGTGAACAGCGGTTTGGTGAGGCCCATGACCCAGGTGAGAGAGAACAGGAGCAGGATGCGGGTCAGCATCGCCAGTCCGAGGCCGAGCACTCGCCCCTTCTGCCGTTGTGCCTCCGGCAGGCGACCGACCAGGATAGAGATAAAGATGATGTTATCGATGCCGAGGACGATTTCCAGGGCGGTCAGCGTCACCAGAGCAATCAGCGCTTCGACGCTAAATATTTCGAGCATGGTAATTCTCCATGGGCATATTAATACAGAAACGAAGGCCAAGGCAAAGGAGCAAATTCCGGCGGATTATCTGCTTTTTTGCGGCACGAAGGAAGGAAAAAAGCGAGCAGGTCTTTGACGACCGAAAAGGTGCTGATTTTTCAAACATCTTGACCGCTGCGATTCCCCCTGACTAGAATGATAATTCATTTTCTAAGGATTGCCGATGAGTGAAGGACATCTCGACCAGAGCATCAGCCGCGGGTTCATTCTGGCGATTGGTCTGACCGCCGTTACTTTGGTTGCTGAAGTATTCGGCGGATTCTGGACCAACTCCCTGGCGCTCCTTTCCGATGCCGCCCATGTCTTCATGGATCTGTTCGCCCTGCTCTTGTCGCTGATGGCGATCAAGCTCGCCGGGCAGCCGGCGACCGACCGCCGCACCTACGGCTGGCATCGGGCGGAGATTTTTGCCTCCCTGATCAATGGCGCCACCCTGATCGTCATCGCCTTCGGTATTCTGCACGAGGCCTGGGGCCGGTTTTTTCATCCGGAGGCGGTGAAAAGCGGAGAGATGTTCATCATCGCCGCTATCGGTCTGATCATGAACCTGATTGCCGCCAGCCGTCTGCATCGCCATTCGCATGACGATCTGAATGTCCGCAGTGCCTTCCTGCATGTGGTCGGCGATGCCATTGCTTCGGTGGGGGTAATCGTCGGCGGCGTCATCATGTTCTTCACCGGATGGTACGTGCTTGATGCGCTGATTTCCGCCGGCATCGTCCTGATCATCGGTTGGGGCTCACTGCGCATCCTGCGCGAGGCGGCACACATCCTTCTCGAAGGTGTGCCGCGGCACATCGTGATTACCGAACTGGTGGAGAAGATGCGGCGAATCAAAGGGGTTCACGACATCCATCACCTGCACGTCTGGTCGATCTGTTCGCACATCTCCGCCCTCTCGGCGCATATCGATATCGAGCCGGAATACCGGCTGCAGCATGGCGAAGTTATCGGCGAAATCGAGCAGATGCTTGAGCATGACTACCATATTACGCACACCACCCTGCAGGGGGAATGTTCCCGCTGCTTTGCCGGGCCGGTGATTCAGCAATTGACGCATCGACCGCGTCACTCCAGCCTCTGCTCGCATGGCCATCCCGGCCATGACCACAGCCACTGAGAGCCGATGAAAAACTTACTTTCCTTTCTTTTCTGGACAGCCATCTTCGCGGTGATTCTGATTGCCGGCGACCAGATTTTGTTGCGCGTGCCGCTGAACGTACCGGTGATCCACGAGATTCAGGTGTTTTACCAGGATTTCCGGCAGCGCCTGTGCGCCTTGCCGCAGGCGGTCATGAAGCATTCCGCCGCCGCGCCGGCAACAAAAACGCCGAAGACTCCCCCGCCCGCGCCGATGCCCGTCGATGCCGCCACGGCTCCTGTGCCGCTGCCGGCAAAAAAGATTCCGGCGGCGGGTCACCCTGCTCCGCCGGTCGGCCATCCGCCGGTGCAGACGACGAAGAAAGGACCGGCCCCGACGCCTTCCCCCATCCGTTACGTCTACGCCGATGAGCAGGGCAATCTGCAGTTTGCCGACTCCCTCGACGAGGTGCCGGCGAAGCAGCGCCGTGAGGCGAAACGGCTCGATCATTGAGCTGGCAGGACTCGTGGGTATGAGGTAGACGGGAAAAGGGGGATGTATGGCGCGCTTGCGATTCAGGATGGAAAATGTTTTAAACGGTGGCGCTGGCGGGAGGGGCTAGAAGGTGAAGCCGGGATTTGTCCCCGGCTTTTTCGGGCGCTTTCGATGCCGGTCAATTGCATTCGGCAGTAATTTCTGAAATGGTCCAGCGACCCTCTCTATTCTCGGCTGTTCTCGCCTCATAAAGAAGAGATCCAAAACTTCCGGCATTTTTAACTACGGCTGTAAGCGTATGGAGCGCTCCACCTTTATCTGATTGAGCCGAAAACTTAATGGTCAAGCGAGGACACGCCGGGCCGCCTTCAAGCCTCCCGTAAATATAAAGTTCACCACTTCTTTTCTCAATAACAGGGTTGATATTATAATCCGCGGCAGTAATTTTTTTGGTTGCCATTGGTTTTACAGGCGACTTTTCTTGATCGGTATTTGGCATAACTTGCGTTTTGGAATCTTCTCGGTTAACGTTTTCCGCCTTTGAGTCGAAAAAATCGACTTGCTGGCTTGCGCCGCCCCCCGTCCGCTTGTCGCTGAAGTGAAGTTTTCCATTTTCGTCTCTCCATTTGTAGATCTCCGCGCTTACCGGCGGTATAGATAGAAAAAAGAAAACCGACGACAGAATTACATTTGCCCGCCACCCCATACGACCCTCCCTTAAGTAGATAATCGCAAATCTGGCCCAGCCCGGTATGTCTCGGATTGCCGCTCACTTTACCGAGCTGAAAAAAACATGCAACGACAAACTAGAGATTAATGAATAACAGAAAAAACCCCGTCGGCTATCGGCGGGGCTTTCTGTTCAAGAACCTTCGATTCGAAATCAGTGCGGGCGAAACGCCTCCGCCACCACCTCGGCGATATCCTTGACCCGCACCTTGTCGCCTGCCCCTTCGTCCTTGAGCCCGTCCTCGAACATGGTCATGCAGTAGGGGCAGGCGACGCAGATGGTGTCGGGTTCGGCTGCCAGCGCTTCCTGACCCGGGCGAGGTTGATCCGGCTCGCCGGTGTGCTCCTCCATCCACATCCGCCCGCCGCCGGCGCCGCAGCAGAAAGCATTGCTGCCATGGTTCGTGCCAACTCCTGCGGTGACTGCGCCGGTGGCCGCGGCGATGACTTCGCGGGGCGGCTCGTAGATGTCGTTGTGCCGGCCGAGGTAGCAGGAATCGTGGAAGACGATGTTGCCGAGCTCGGTCAGCCTGCGGTCGGCTTCAGCCTGCCGCTCGGCAAGCAGCTCGGCGAGCAGCTCGCTGTGGTGGATGACCTCCAGCTCCAGGCCGTACTGGCGGTAATCGTTCTTGAGGGTGGTGAAGCAGTGCGGGCACTGGGTGATGATCTTCGTCACCCCCTCTGCCTGGAAGAGCTCGACATTCTCCTTCGCCATCTGGTCGAAGACGATATTCGTTGCCGAGCCGGCGCAGGCTGTCGCCGCAGCACTTCTCCTCCTTGCCGAGAATCCCCCAGGAGACGCCGGCGGCATCGAGGATGGTGGCCAGCGCCACGGTGACCTGCTTGCTGCGGGAGTCGAAGGCGCCGGCGCAGCCGACATAGAAGAGATACTCGGTCTCGCCCGGCATCGAACGGTTTGACGTCCGATGGTGGCTGCACCACTTGGTCCGCTCGGTCGGGGCGATCCCCCAGGGGTTGCTGCGCTGTTCCATGTTCTCGAACAGGTTCAGCAGCTCTTCGGGAAACTGGCTTCCATCTCCACCAGGTGCCGGCGCATCTTGATGATCTTCGGCATCTGCTCGATCAAGACCGGGCAGACCTCCATGCAGGCGCCGCAGGTGGTGCAGGCCCAGATGGCTCTCCTCGGTGACGCTCCCCTCCCCGTCCGCGCCGATCAGCGGCAGCCGGCGCTTTCCGCCTTGCTGCAGCTGCCGGGCCGTTGGCCAGCAGGTTCGATCTTGATGTCGTGGATGACCTGGCGCGGGTTCAGCGGCTTGCCGGTGGCGCGTGGCCGGGCAGACGTCCTGGCAGCGGCCGCACTCGGTGCAGGAAAAGGAGTCGAACAGATCCTTCCAGGTGAAGTCGGTCGACCGGCTCGACGCCGTAACGTCTTCCCGTTGGCAAACTCTTCGCGCGGCTGGGTGTTCGGCTGTTCCGAGGCTGCGAAGAAAGCAGTTGGGGATGGCGGTGAGGATATGCATGTGCTTGCTGTGGGGCAGCAAGATCGATGAAGAGCGAGCAGAACGACGGCATGGAGCCACCAGGAGACAGGCCGGCGACTCCGTGCAGGCGCGGCCGGGACGAGGCCGCCGAAGCAGGCCGGCGACGAGCGCGGAGACCGGCATGGCATGCGGCCGCCGCTCTTTCGCCGAGGGCGATCTCCGCGCCGTGCAGACCGAAGTAGGCGAGCATCAGGAGCGCGATGAAGCCGAGGATGAGGAAGCCTCGAGAGCTGCGCGCCTTGATGTAGTTGCGTCTCCAGGTAGGCGGCCGGAAAGAAGACGGCGGCGAATGGCGGCCAGGACGACGCGACCAGGGCCAGCAGCGAGACGATATCGAAGACGAGCAGGAGTCCGATGGTAGAGGGCGGCCGGCAGCAGGGCGCAGGCTGAGCTGCGGGAAAGAGCCCGTCGAGCAGGAATTCGCCGTTGGCGAGCAGCAGGACGATGAAGGACCAGAAGATGACGAAGTGGTTGATGCCGAAGGGGCGCTGCAGCACCCGCTTCTGGGCGAAGGCGTAAGGAACATGCCGGTCAGCCGCGTGTCCGGGCTGGTCGAAGCGGTTCTCGGCGTGCGCCGAGGGCGACCAGGCGCAGAGCGCTGGGCGCAGCTGGCGAGGAAAACGGCAAGAGAAGATGGCCAGAGAGCGGGAAGAAAATCGAGTTGCTGAGTGGACATGACAAATCCTCGTCGGTCTTAGACGGCTTGCCGCCGCTTGCTGACCTTGCAGTTCACGAATGCGTTCGGATGATGGCCGGAACGATCTGGAAGAGGTCGCCGACGATGCCGTAGGTGGCCACCTCGAAGATCGGCGCCTCCTGGTCCCGGTTGATGGCGATGATCGACGTCCGAATCCTGCATCCCGACCAGGTGCTGGATGGCGCCGGAGATGCCGCAGGCGATGTAGATCTTCGGGCGGACGGTCTTGCCGGTCTGGCCGACCTGGCGCTCCTGCGGCATCCAGCCGGCATCGACGGCGCTGCGCGAGGCGCCGACCACGCCGCCGAGTTCATCGGCCAGCTCCTGGAGCATGGCGAAGTTCTCCTTGCCCATCATGCCCGCGGCCGCCGGAGACGATGAATTCGGCGCCGGCGATGTCGACCTTGTCCTTGCCTGTCCTTGTCGCTGATGATCTCCAGCACCTTGACCAGGATCTCCTCTTCCGGCAGCGCGACAGTCTTCGCGGATGATCTCGCCGCTCGCGCCGGTCGATCCGCTCCGGCATCGGCATGACGTGCGGGCGGACCGTGGCCATCTGCGGCCGGAACTTGTCGCACATGATGGTGGCCATGATGTTGCCGCCGAAGGCCGGGCGGGTCTGCATCAGGTTGCGCTTGTCGTCGATGGCGAGACCGGTGCAGTCGGCGGTGAGGCCGGTCTTCAGCGACGGTGGCCACCGCGCCGGCCAGGTCGCGGCCCAGGCCGGTGGCGCCCATGAGGATGATCTCGGGCTTGTACTTGTCGACCAGGTGGCAGATCGCCTGCAGGTAGGCTTCGGTGCGGTAGTGGCGGAAGACCGGGGCGTCGATCAGGTAGACCTTGTCGGCGCCGTAGGCGAAGGCTTCGCTGCAGAGGTGCTCGACCTTGTCGCCGATGACGACGGCGGCAGAGTTCGACTGCCGAGGGTTTCGGCCAGTTCGCGCCCGTTGCCGAGAAGTTCCCAGGAGACCTTGGCCGCCTCCCCTTCGGTCTGCTCGACGAAGACCCAGACGCCCCGGTAGGCGGCGAGCTTCTTGCGCCAGCTGCGCTTCTTCGGCATCGACCTCTTCGGCCGGCGCGCCCTGCTTCCTGCCAGCTCGGCGAGGATCTCCTGCTTCCTCGGGGGTGAAGAACATCTCGAGCGCCTGCGGCCGGGCAGACCTTGACGCACTTGACGCAGCCGATGCATTTCTCGGCGTCGATGATCGGCTCGCCGGCCTCGTTCATCTCGATGGCATCGACCGGGCAGGCGCTCTGGCAGCGGGCGCCGCAGGCGATGCACTTGTCCTGCGATCAGACGCGCTTTGCCGCGCGGTTTTTTGAGCGGTTTCTTTGCTTCAGTCATGCATTTGTCCTTCTTTTGGCTTGGAAGCGGGTATGCAGACCGGTCAGACGACCAGCAGATCCTTGCCGAGCAGTTTGTCGATCAGCAGGTTCGCCGTCCCGTCCGGATCGTCCACGCCGTCGCCGATGATCTCCCCCTTGTCCCGCTCCGGGGAGAAGATCTTGCTCGACCCAGGTGGGCGAGCCTTTGAGGCCGATCGTCTGTTACATCCAGCTGCAGGATCTCGTTGTTCCAGACCTTGACCTCGGCATCGGCGGCGGCCAGGCGCATCGGGACGGTCGGATAGCGGGGGCGGTTGATCTCGCGCACCACGGTGAGCATGGCCGGCAGCGGCGCCTCGACGATCTCGTGGCGCCCTTCCAGCTTGCGCCGCACCCGGATGCGTTCGCTTCTCACAGGTCGAAGTCGCTCGATCCGGTCGACCAGGGTCAGCTGGGTGTAGCCGAGCCGGGTGGCGATGCCGGGGCCGACCTGGGCGGTGTCGCCGTCGATGGTCTGCTTGCCGCAGATGACCAGGCCCACCTCTTCCTCCTGCTCGAGACGGCGGATGGCCGTCGGCGAGGACCTTGCTGGTGGCCAGGGTGTCGGCGCCGCCGAAGACCCGGTCGGAGAGGAGGATCGCCTCGATCCACGCCGAGGGCCAGCGCCTTGCGCAGGGTCGCCTCGGCATTGGGCGGGCCCATGGAGATGGCGGCGACGCGGCAGCCGAAGCGGTCCTTCAGGCGCAGGCCTTCTTCCAGGGCATGGGTGTCGTAGGGATTGACGATGAACGGGATCCCTTCGCGGACCAGGGTGTTGGTGACCGGGTCGATCTGCACCTGGGTGGTGTCCGGGACCTGTTTGATGCAGGCGATGACGAGCATGGAATGATCCTCGTGTGGGTCAATGCAGTCAGTAGTCGCAGGGTCGTGATGCCAGAATTTTGTGCATTAGAAAAAAATAGAAAATGAATAATAGCACAATGCCGGTTGATACCAAATAGCTAAAATAGCGGGAAAACTTTCCAAGATATTTTTAGGGGTGTTAAAAAATGCGCTTACTCTCCTGTCCTCTGATCTCGGTCTATGCGGACTCACGGCCGATTTATTCCAAACTGCGGAAAAAATAGGCACTAATTTTCAATGTGCTTAAAAAATAAGAAGGCCCGCGGCACCTGGGTGCCGCGGGCCTCTTTGCCCGTAAGGAGGGAACAGCCGTGTGTCCCTGGTCGTTTTCAATTCAGCATTTCCCGTGCCAGCCCTGTTGGCGCAGGCATTAGGTGAGCTGACCGTAGACCTCCGGCCGGCGGTCTTTGTTGCAAGGGATCTGCTGCCGGTAGTGTGTCATTTCGGCAAAATCGAAGTCGGCCAGCAGTTCGGTATCGCTCTCTCCTCCCTCGGCCAGCACCTCGCCGCGCGGCGCCAGCAGCAGGCTCATACCGAAAAAATCGAGTTTTCCCTGCACGCCGCAGCAGTTAGCGGCAGCGACAAAAAGCTGGTTTTCGATCGCCCGCGCCCGCAGCAGCGTCCGCCAGTGATCCTGGCGTGGTTTCGGCCATTCCGCCGGCAGGCAAACGATCTCCGCCCCCTCCAGCGCCAGCTTGCGGAAGAGTTCGGGAAAACGCAGATCGTAACAGATTGCCACGCCCAGTCGGCCGGCAGTGGTGTCCACCACCAGATAACGGTCGCCGGCCAGCCAGAAAGCGGTCTTCGCCCATGGTGGAAAAGAGGTGCAGTTTGCGGTAAGTGCCGACCACTTTTCCTTGGTCGATTACATAGGCGGTATTGAAGATGGAATCCCCCTGCCGCTCCGCCAGACTGCCGACGGTCACCATGCCGAGTTCGGCGGTCAGCGCCTGCAGCGTCTCGACGACATGCGGCGTTTCCGCGGCAAGCTCTGCCAGCCGCTTGTAGTCGTAACCAGTGCTCCACATCTCCGGCAGCACCGCCAGCTTCGCCCCCGCCGTCGCTACCCGCCGCAGGCCGGCAACCGCTTTTTCCAGATTCCGTTCGACCTCGCCAAGGGCGATGTTGAATTGCACCGATGCGACACGCAATGTCCGGTTCATGATGGCTCCTTGCAATATTTGATTCGGCATGCCGAAGGGAAAGTATAGGACGGTTTCTCCGGCCAGGCAACAGAATCTCCGTCCCATTACGCGCTCTTAGCCATCCACCGGCTGGTGAAGGAGGACTGGAGAAGATGCATTATTTCTGCTAATCTGAATACTTGACCCATTCGATGAAATAATCGCGACCTCATCAATGGTTTGACCCTTACCTTCGATAATCTCGAAAGTGGAGCGGGGCGGTAACTCCTCGCTGTTTGCATGCCCGCTCTGTATATCCATATCCCCTTCTGCCGGCAGAAATGCCCTTACTGCGACTTCTTTTCCCTCGCCGGCGAGGCGCTTTTACTCGACACCTATCCCGACCTTCTCTGCCGACAGCTGGAACTGGCGGCCGTCGCCGGCTGGCGTGGTCCCTTCGAAACGATTTTCTTCGGCGGCGGGACGCCATCTCTTCTGCCCCCCTCGGCCATCGGCCGCATTCTCGAAACCGCCGCTGCCCGCTTCGGTATTGCCGCCGGCGCGGAAATTTCCCTCGAAGCGAATCCGGGGACGGTCACTGCGGCTTCGCTCGCCGGCTATCGGGCCGCCGGGGTCAATCGCCTCTCCCTCGGCGTGCAGTCGCTGAACGATGAACAGCTGCGGCAGCTTGGGCGCATCCACTCGCCGCAGCAGGCGTTGGATGCCATCGCCTGGGCGCGCCGGGGCGGATTCGAGAATCTTTCCTGCGACCTCATGTTCGCCCTGCCGGGGGAGGGTCGGCACACCCTCCTGGCTGATCTGCAGGCGCTGCTGCAGCTTGGCCCAGAGCACCTCTCCTGCTACGGGTTGACGATTGAAGAGGAAACCCCCTTCCATGCGCGGCAGTGCCGCGGCGCCCTGACCCTTCCCGATGAGGACGAATACGCCGAACAGTATCTCTGTATCGAGGAGCGCTTGACTGCCGCCGGCTTTCGCCACTACGAAATCGCCAATTACGCCCGTCCCGGCCGCGAATGCCGACATAATCTGCGCTATTGGCAACGGCGCAGCTACCTGGGGATAGGTGCAGGTGCCCATTCTTTCTGCAGCCGCGACTGGGGGGAGCGACTGGCGGTGCCGCCCGACTTGCCGCGCTTTGGCGAAAAGCTGGCGCGGGGCGAAGATCCCGCCGAATCGCTGGAGACCTTCGATCGCCGTGGCGCCATGGCCGAAACGCTGTATTTGGGACTGCGTACCGCGGCCGGTATCGACGCGGAGGAATTTAAGGCTCGCTTCGGTATCGAGGTGCCGGAAGCTTTTCCGGCAGCCGTACGACGTGCCGGCGAGCAGCTGCGCCTGATCGACGGACACTGGCGGTTTACGCCGGCAAGCTGGCTCATCTATAATCGGTTGATCGCCTTTTTCCTCTGAAAGTTGCGGAATTTACGCCCCCTTTGCCCTTGACAAAGGGGGTGGGCGTTGTTATTTTGTAGTTGTTAGCACTCGCATATAAGGAGTGCCAAACGCGGCCGGAATGTTCCGGCCTGTTTTTTGGGCTGCAGCACATGGGTGACGAACTCAACGACAGAAGCCGCAAAATTCTCGAAGCGATCATAGAGGATTATATCGATTCGGCCGAGCCGGTCGGTTCGCGAGCGGTAACCCGGCGGCATCTGTTGCGTCTCTCCCCGGCCAGCGTTCGTAACGTCATGGCCGATCTGGAGGAGATGGGGTACATCTGCGCGCCGCATACCTCGGCCGGTCGGGTTCCGACGGAAAAGGGGTATCGTTATTATATCGACTCGCTGCTGCAGGTACGCCAGCTCAGCCAAAGCGATCGGCAGCTCATTGAGGGGAATCAGCGGTTCAAGGGGTTGCGCACGGAGGAGATCCTGCGCGAGGCGGGAAAGGCCCTTTCCTCCATCTCCCATTATACCGGACTGGTTCTCGCCCCGCGGCTATACAGCACGGTTTTCCGGCACATCGAATTTGTCCGTCTTTCCAGCACCCGGCTCCTGGTTGTACTCGTCACCCAATCGGGTCTCGTGCAGAATAAATTGATTGCGACGAGCGATGATCTAAGCCAGAGCGAGTTGGAACAGATGAGTAATTATCTGAATCGAACCCTGTGCGGGTTAACGATTCAGGAGGTCAAGGCAAAGATCGTGCACGAAATGGCCCAGGAAAAGGCCCTTTACGACCGGCTGCTGCAGCAGGCGCTGCAGTATTCGCGGCAGGCGCTGGGGGAAGAAGAGGACGGGCAGGTCTTCATCGAGGGGGCGACGCGGATGCTGGAGCAGCCCGAATTCAGCAGCCTGGAACGGATGAAGCGCCTCTTCCAGGCGTTCGAGCAGAAAAGTCAGCTCGTCGAGCTGCTCGATAAAAGCCAGCGCGCCGCCGGGGTGCATATTTTCATCGGCAGCGAAACCGAATTCAGCGGCATCGAGGGGTGCAGTCTGGTGGCGGCGTCCTATTCGAGCCAGAGCGGCACGATCGGTACTCTGGGAGTGATCGGGCCGACCCGCATGCCCTATTCGCTGGTGATTCCGATCGTCGATTACACGGCGCGCATGGTCAGCAAAATTCTCGAAATCGATTCACAATAGGAGAGCCGGAAGTGTCCAAAAAGAAAAAGTCCGAGGAAGGGCCGGAGGAAACCACGGCGCCAAAAGCTGTTGAAACTCCACCGGAAACGGAAGCTACCGAAATTGAAGACCCGGCCGCCGTGCTGGCGGAGGAACTGGCGGCCGCGCAGGTGACCGCGGCGAAAAATTGGGATCTCTACCTGCGCGCGCGGGCCGAACTGGATAATTTTCGCAAGCGGGCCCAGCGCGACAAGGAAGATCTGGCCCGGTTCGCCAATGAATCGTCCTGCGCGAAGTGCTGCCGGTCCTCGACAACCTGGAACGGGCGCTGGAGCATGCCGGACAGAGCGGCGACGGAGGGGCTGCTCGAAGGGGTGACGATGACTGTCGCCCAGTTCCGCAAGGTGATGGAGAACTTCGGCGTCGACGACGGTTTCGGCCATCGGCGCACCGTTCGATCCCACCCGCATCAGGCGATGGTCACGTCGAAACCGCCGAACGTGCCGGCGAACGCGGTGGTCCAGGAATTGCAGAAAGGCTATCTGCTGAACGACCGCCTGCTGCGCCCGGCGCTGGTGGTGGTCGCCAAGGCCCCGGCGGAATCGAGCATCTGAACAACGATCTGTTAGAATAGAAACGTCACGAAAGAAGGAGGTTAGATCATGGCAAAGTCATCGGTATCGATCTGGGAACCACCAATTCCTGCGTCGCCGTCATGGAAGGCGGGCGAGCCGGTGGTCATCGCCAACTCCGAAGGGGCACGCACCACCCCGTCGATGGTCGCCTTCACCGAGAGCGGCGAGCGGCTGGTCGGCCAGCAGGCCAAGCGCCAGGCGGTCACCAACCCGGAGAACACCCTGTTCGCCATCAAGCGCCTGATCGGCCGCAAGTACGACACGCGAGCCGGTGCGCAAGGATATCCAGATCAGTCCCTTCAAGATCGTCAAGGCCGACAACGGCGATGCCTGGGTCGAGGCGCGCGGCAAGAAGTACAGCCCGCCGGAAATCTCGGCGATGGTGCTGCAGAAGATGAAGCAGACCGCCGAGGACTATCTCGGCGAGACCGTCACCGACGCGGTCGTCACCGTCCCGGCCTACTTCAACGACTCCCAGCGCCAGGCGACCAAGGATGCCGGCAAGATCGCCGGTCTCAACGTGCTGCGCATCATCAACGAGCCGACCGCGGCGGCGCTGGCCTACGGCCTCGACAAGAAGAACGAAGAGAAGATCGCCGTCTTCGACCTCGGCGGCGGCACCTTCGACATCTCCATCCTCGAACTCGGCGACGGCGTCTTCGAGGTCAAGTCGACCAATGGCGACACCTTCCTCGGCGGCGAGGACTTCGACCAGCGTGATCATCGATTACGTGGCCGACGAGTTCAAAAAAGACCAGGGGATCGATCTGCGCAACGACAAGATGGCCCTGCAGCGTCTGAAGGAGGCCGCCGAGAAGGCCAAGTGCGAACTCTCCTCGTCGATGGAGACCGACATCAACCTGCCCTTCATCACCGCCGACCAGAGCGGGCCGAAGCACCTGAACCTCAAGCTGACCCGCGCCAAGCTGGAAAGCATCTGCGCCGATCTGCTCGACAAGCTGGTCGAGCCGTGCCGGACCGCCCTCAAGGACGCCGGCCTGTCCGCCGGCCGAGATCGACGAGGTGATCCTGGTCGGCGGCATGACCCGCATGCCGGCGGTGCAGAAGAAGGTCGCAGGAGATCTTCGGCAAAGTGCCGAACAAGGGGGTCAATCCCGACGAGGTGGTCGCCATCGGCGCCGCCATCCAGGGCGGCTCTCAAGGGCGAGGTCAAGGACGTTCTGCTTCTCGACGTCACCCCGCTCTCCCTGGGCATCGAGACCCTCGGCGGGGTCATGACCAAGCTGATCGAGAAGAACACCACCATCCCCTGCAAGAAGAGCCAGGTCTTCTCCACGGCCGCCGACAACCAGCCGGCAGTCTCGGTGCATGTCCTGCAGGGCGAGCGCGAGATGGCGCGCGACAACAAGACCCTCGGCCGTTTCGACCTGGTCGGCATCCCGCCGGCGCCGCGCGGCGTGCCGCAGATCGAGGTCGACTTTCGACATCGACGCCAACGGCATCGTCCATGTCTCGGCCAAGGATCTCGGCACCGGCAAGGAGCAGTCGATCCGCATCACCGCCTCCTCCGGTCTGTCCGAGGAAGAGATCGAGAAGATGGTCAAGGACGCCGAAGCCCACGCCGCCGAGGACAAGAAGAAGCGCGAGGTGATCGAGGCGCGCAACCAGGCCGACAGGCTGGTCTATACCACCGAGAAGTCGGTCAAGGAACATGGCGACAAGGTTGACGAGGCGACCCGCAAGGGGATCGAGGAGGCGCTGGAGAGCTGAAGAAGGCGATGGAAGGCGACGATGCCGAGGCCATCCAGCCAGAAGACCGAGGCGCTGGCCACGGCCTCCCACAAACTCGCCGAGGTCGATGTACGCACAGGCAGCAGGCCGGAGCGGCCGGCGGCGGAAGGCGGCGAGGGCGGGCCGGCAAGAAGGATGAGGTGGTCGAAGCCGAGTTCGAGGAAGTCGACGAGAAGAAGAAATAAACCAGGACCACAGTGGTCCTGAGGTACGAGAGCAGGAGCCGGGCTACAGGCGCTGTTTGTCGTTCTTTAACCTTCTGACAGTGTATTCGATCGGTATACCTACCGGCTCAACCCCGCAGCAAAGGATATCCCTTTGGCCAAACGCGACTATTACGAAATTCTCGGAGGTCAATCGCAACGCCAGCGAGACCGAGATCAAAAAGGCCTACCGCAAGCTGGCGATCCAGTGCCACCCGGATAAAAACCCGGGGGACAAGGCGGCCGAGGAGCAGTTCAAGGAACTGTCCGAGGCCTATGCGGTCCTCTCCGATGCGCCAGAAGCGCGCCACCTACGACCAGTATGGCCATGCCGGGGTCGAGCAGGGGCGGCGGTTTCTCCTCGGGGCTTCGGCGGCACCCCTTTCGAGGATATGTTCGGCGATATTTTCGGCGATATTTTCGGCGGCGGCGACCGCGCGCGGGCGACGCGGCCGGCGCGGCGACGATCTGCGCTATAATCTGACCATCAGCTTCGAGGAGGCGGCCTTCGGCCTGGAGACCAAGATCCAGATTCCGCGCCACCAGAGCTGCGCCACCTGCCAGCGGCTCGCGGCGCCAAGCCGGGCACCGCGCCGCAGAGTTTGCGCCACCTGCCGCGGCAGCGGCCAGGTCCGCTTTCAGCAGGGCTTCTTCTCCCTGACCCGCCCCTGCCCCGAATGCAATGGCGATCGGCAAGATCATCGAGCATCCCTGCCCCGATTGCCGCGGCACCGGCCGGGTGCGCAGCAAGAAGACCCTTTCCCTGAAGATCCCGGCCGGCGTGGAGAACGGCAACCGCCTCAAGCTCAGCAGCGAAGGGGAGGCCGGTGCCCACGGCGCGCCGCCGGGCGATCTTTATGTCGTGCATCAGTGTCAAGGACCACCCGATCTTCCAGCCGCGAGGGGCAGGACGTCATCTGCGAAGTCCCGATCTCCTTCCCGCAGGCGGCTCTGGGCTGTGAACTTGAAGTGCCGACCCTCGACGGCAAAGTGCGGATCAAGGTTCCGCCGGGAACCAGGCGGGCAAGATCGTGCAACTGACCGGCAAGGGGATTCCCGACCTGCAGGGATACGGGCGGGGCGACCAACTGGTGGTGCTGCGGGTCGAAACGCCGACCAATTTGACGGCGCGACAGAAAGAGCTGCTCGAGGAATTCGCCAGGGAAAGGGGCGCCGAGGAAATCCGCTGGGCAAGGGCTTCTTCGACAAAGTAAAGGAAATGTTCGGTTGATGTGCGATCCGAGACGAATTGTCCTCTTGCTATTTCTGCTTTTCGCCTGGACGGTACCCGCTCGCGGCGCCGATGAGCCGGAAGCGGCGGCCAGCGCTTTGCGCCAGGGAATTGAACTCTACCAGACGGGACAGACACAGGCGGCCTTGGATCGGCTGCGCAGCTTCGTGGTCCGCAACAGCGAATCCCCTCTTCTCCCCCAAGCCTATCTCGGCCTGGCACGAATCTTTATCGACAAGGGTCAGCCGGAGGAGGCGCTGCTTTATCTGAACAAGATTGCCGAAAAAGAGCTGCGTCCCGAAATGCGCCTGCTCAAGGGGGTGGCTCAGGTGCAGGCTGGGCGGGCTGAGCAGGGGCTCCCGCTTTTGCAAGGGGTGGAAACTGAGAAGCTCGCTGCTGCCGACCGCCAGCTGCATCTGCTTTATCTAGCGCAGGGACATACCGCCAAGGGTCTCTACTTGCCGGCCCTTGCATTTCTGCACACCGCCTTGAATCTGCCGGCGGCGCCGACAGAGGAGCTGCTGCGGCAAGCGCACCCGCTGCTGCGCGAGCGATTGAACGATGCCGAACTCGATGAAGCAATCTCCCTGTACGGCAATAGCGCCATCGGCGCGGATGCCCGCTTGCAGCGGGCCGAGCGCGCCCTGGCCAGCGGCGATTCAACAAATGCACGACTGCTGGCGGCGGAGGTGGTGCGCAGCGGCGTTACCTTTCCGTACCGGGAGGAAGCGCAGCAACTTCTCGATCGGCTCCTCGGCGAGAAGGAGGTTGAGCGCTCGCTCGGCATCATTCTTCCGCTCAGCGGCCGGTACGCCTCCTTCGGCGCGCAGGTACGCCGCGGGATGGAGCTGGCGCGGCAGGTTCATGGCGACAGCGCCGTGCGCTTTCTCTTTGTCGATGCTGACGGGGAGGCGGAAAAGAGCGCCCAGGCCGTTTCCGAACTGGCGATGGGGGAGCGGGTGATGGCGATCGCCGGACCCCTCACCGGCGCCGCGGCTCTGGCGGCTGCCAATCGTGCCGAGCAGGAACAGGTGCCACTGCTAACCTTGTCGCAGCGCGAAGGGTTGCCTGAAGTCGGCAATTTCGTTTTCCGCGATTCTCTGACCGCGCCGATGCAGGTGCAGGCACTGGCAAAGCATGCCATGGCGGAAAAGATCATCAATTTTGGCATTCTCTACCCCGAGAACAAAATGGGGAGGGAGATGGCTGATCTCTTTGAGCGGGAAATCACCGCCCGCGGCGGCAAGATTACCGACAAGCAAAGCTATGCCGAAAACGCCACCGATTTCCGGCAGCAAGTACGGCTGCTGCAGCGGCGCGATCCCGCCGTGCCGGATAACGATGACCTGCCTAAGGATAAAGCGGGCAGAGAAAAGGCGATGCAAGAAAGAGCTGAGCTGAACAAGGTTCACTTTCAGGCGCTCTTTATCCCTGATTATGCCGAGCGTGCCGGCCTGGTTGCTCCTCAGCTCGTCTATTACGGTCTGGAAGGGATTCAGTTGCTGGGGATAAATGGTTGGAATTCTCCCGACCTGCTGCGGCTTGGCGGCAAATTTGTCGAAGGGGCGATTTTTGTCGATGGCTTTTTCCTCTACAGTCTGCGCCCTGTTGTCAGCAAATTCGTCAATCTCTATATGGAAAAGTATGGGGAGGAGCCGGGGATCCTCGAAGCACAGGGCTTTGACGCCGCCGGCATTCTGCTCACGGTATTCAATGACCCGGCCGTAAAGAGTCGCGAGACCTTGCGCCAAGCCTTGGCCGGCATTCGGAATTATCAAGGGGTGACCGGCACCACCAGTTTCAATCCGCAAGGCGAGGCCGAAAAAAGCCTCTTTCTCCTTAAAGTGCAGGACGGCACTGTCGTTCAGATCAATTAGGGTTCCAATCTCTCCTCTGCCGCAGACCGGCAGCTTTTGCCGGTCAGGACCGCCATGCACCGCAAAATTTTCACCATCACCAGCTTGCTCCTTTTCTCCTCCGGCTGTTCCGTGCTCGCCCCCTCTTTGCCGAACGAAGAACTGACCGGCATTAACGGTGCGGTGCATAATCGGGACGGGTCGCCGGCGAGCGGGGCTTTTGTCTATGCCTATCGCAATACGCGCGGCGGCCTGCGCGGACCCGCCGATTTCGAAGCGCCGGTCAATACGCATGGGGACTATTTTCTCGATCTGGTGCCGGGGAACTATTACCTGGTCGCTCGCGCGCGGCAGGGCGGCGCAGATGTGGGCCCGCCACGTCCGGGGGATGCCTGGTCCCTTTTTCCGGGCAATCCGGTGACGGTGCAGGCACAGCGAAAGAGTCAGGCCGATATTCGCCTGCAGGCGAATATCCAGCCGATGCAGATGAAAGAAAGTATTTTGAATACTGGCGACACTGGCTTCACCGGCCGCTTGGCCGATACTTCGGGACAGGGGGTGGCAGGTGCCTTTGTCCTTGCGTATCGTGACGGCGACAGGCGCCGGATGCCGGACGCCACCTCGGCAGCAGTCGGCGAGGATGGCGCTTTCACCCTCTTTCTGCCTTCCTCCGGCCGCTGGTGCCTTGCCGCCCGTACCCGTACACGCGGGCAGCCGGTCGCGGGTGAGCTTTACGGCGTGCTGGGGGAAGACGAGGAGGGATGCCGCCAGATCGAGCGGGGAGAGCTGCAGCCGATTGGCACCATCATCCTGCATCCCCACCCCTGAGGTGGAGAATGTTATGAATGTATCTCCAGCTGCACGCCGATGGTTAAAGAGGCGCACCTAAATGGGAAAAATCCCATAATTTTGGGAGTTTGCCTTGACGCAGAAATGCTCTCATGTTATTGTATATAGATGAAAAATAAGGAGAATCCAATGTTCAAGATCGGGGAGTTGGCTGTTTACCCTATCCAGGGGGTGGGGATTATCGAGGCGATCGAGGCCAAGCAGGTCGGTACGGAACAGCTGGATTTTTATATTCTGCGCATTGTCGATAGCGATATGACGATCATGGTTCCGGTTTCCAACGCTAACCTGGTGGGGATGCGCGGCTTGATTGCCAAAGACCGCATTGCTTCCATCTACACCATTCTCGAAGAGAAGCGGATGAATGGGACGGCAATCCCCTCCTGGAGCCGGCGCCAGCGCGAATACAATGAAAAGATCAAATCCGGCGATCTCGTCGAGGTGGCGCTGGTGCTACGGGAACTTTATCAAATCCGCGAAGGAAAAGAGCTTTCCTACGGAGAAAAAAAGGTGCTCGATCTCGCCCGCAAGCTTTTGGTCAAGGAGATTGCCTTCGCTGAAGGTGCAAGGGAAGAACTGGTTGCCGAACGGGTCGAGAAAATCTTCCACTAATTGTTTGTTGTCCCTGGGCAACCGGTCGGAAACGGCCGGTTTGCATCGTTTTCGGAAGCCCAATGAACGCAACCGTTCTGATCCCCGCCGCCGGCACCGGCAGCCGAATGGAATGCGTCGGCAACAAGCAGTATCTGCAACTCGCCGATCGGCCGATTCTCGCCCATACGCTTTCTCTTTTTGACCAGCATCCGGCCATTACCGATATTTTTATCATTACCCCGCCGGCAGAAATTCCTTTCTGCCGGGCCGAAATCGTCGAACAATACAGGTTTTGCAAGGTGCGGGCGATTATCGCTGGCGGCGCCGAACGTCAGGATTCAGTCCGTAATGGCCTACGTGCCTGCGGCGCCGCAGATAACGAAATCATCCTCATCCACGACGGGGTTCGCCCGTTCCTGCCGACCCAGCTGATCGACGAAACGATAGCGATTGCCGGTGAGGTGGGGGGATGCGTGCTCGGGGTGCCGGTAATCGACACCATTAAAGAAGTGGTGGACGGTCGCATCATCGAAACCCCCGACCGCCGCCGGTTGTGGCAGGCACAGACCCCGCAGGCCTTTCCCTTCCGCATTATCCGCGATGCGCATGAGCGCGCTCTGCGCGATGGTTTTTGTGCCTCCGATGATGCGACGCTGGTTGAACGGCTCGGCTGGCCGGTTGCGATCCTCGCCGGCAGCTATCATAATATCAAAATCACCACCCCGCACGATCTGGCGCTGGCGGAAATTTTCTATCGACAGAAGGGATAACCGTGCTGCGCATCGGCCACGGCTATGACGTTCACCGCCTAAGTGCGGAACGCAAACTGATTCTTGGCGGTATCGAGATACCCTACCGACTGGGTCTTCTCGGCCATTCTGATGCCGACGTGCTGTTGCACGCAATTTGCGATTCCCTTCTGGGGGCTCTCGGCGCCGGCGACATCGGGCGGCATTTTCCCGATACCGACCCGGCATTCAAGGGGATTTCCAGTCTCAAGTTATTGCGGCATGTTATCGCTCTGGCTGAGGCGCGGGGTTACGGCATCGAAAATCTCGACGCGACGATCATTGCCCAGCAGCCGAAACTGGCCCCCTACATTCCAGCCATGGTGGAGCGTATTGCCGAAGCGTGTGCTGCCGATTTTTCCCGCATCAATGTCAAGGCGACCACCACGGAAGCGCTCGGGTTCGAAGGGCGGGGCGAGGGGATTTCCGCCCATGCCGTGGTGCTGCTGCGCCACAAGGGCGGAGATTATAACGACCTCCCCTGAGGGCGCTGATCTCTTTGAAGCATCCTGTAGCAGCGAAAGGATCTCTTTCGAATGACCACTGAAAATATTCCCGTCCCGAACTTTATCCGTTCCATCGTCAATGACGACCTGCAGGCCGGCCGGCATAAACAGGTGGTTACCCGCTTTCCGCCGGAACCGAATGGCTATCTGCATATCGGCCACGCCAAATCGATCTGCCTTAATTTTGGCCTAGCCACCGATTTTGGCGGTCGCTGCCACTTGCGGATGGACGACACCAATCCGGAGAAGGAGAGTGTCGAATATGCCGAGGCGATTCAGGAGATGGTGCAATGGCTCGGCTTCTCCTGGGGGGAGCACCTCTATTACGCCTCCGATTATTATGAGCAGATCTATCAATGTGCGCTTGCGCTGATCCGCAAGGAGAAGGCGTATGTTGACAACCTGAGTGCCGAAGAGATGCGTTCCTATCGCGGCACGCTCAATGAACCGGGGCGGGAAAGCCCCTGGCGCACCCGACCGGTGGCAGAGAGCCTCGACCTGTTCGCCCGCATGCGCGCCGGCGAGTTCGCCGACGGCAGTCATACGCTGCGGGCGCGCATCGATATGGCTTCCCCGAACATGAATCTGCGCGACCCGGTACTGTACCGCATCCAGCGTGTGCCGCATTACCGCACCGGCGATGCATGGTGCATCTATCCGATGTACGATTTCGCCCATCCGATCTCCGATGCCATCGAAGGCATCACCCATTCCGTTTGTACGCTGGAGTTTGAAGACCATCGTCCCCTTTACGATTGGTTTCTCGATCATCTCGATCTTCCCGCCCGCCCGCGACAGATCGAATTTGCCCGCCTCAACCTTAATTACACGCTGATGAGCAAGCGCAAGCTGCTCGAACTGGTCCACGGCGGCCAGGTGGACGGCTGGGACGATCCGCGGCTGCCGACGTTGGTCGGGCTGAAAAGGCGCGGCTACACGCCGGCGGCGATCCGCGCTTTCTGCGAGCGCATCGGGGTCGGCAAGACCGACAGCTGGATCGATATGAGCGTGCTCGAGGATTGCGTACGCGACGATCTGAACCGGCAGGCGCCGCGCGCAATGGCAGTGCTGCGACCGCTCAAGGTGATCATCGATAATTACCCGGAAGGGACGGAAGAAGTGTTCGAAGCGCCGAATCATCCGGCCGATCCGGCAATGGGTACGCGCAAGATTATTTTCAGCCGCGAGGTGTATATCGAGCGTGACGATTTTCTCGAAGATCCGCCGAAAGGCTTCTTCCGTCTGGCACCAGGGCGCGAGGTGCGCCTGCGCTTTGCTTACGTTATCCGGTGCGACCAAGTGGTGCGGGATGCCGCCGGGCAGATCATAGAGGTGCATTGCAGCTACGATCCGACGACCAGCGGCGGTGCCAATCCGGAAGGGCGCAAGGTCAAGGGGACAATCCACTGGGTTTCGGCGAAACATGCCGGCGAAGCGGAGGTCCGCCTGTACGACCGCCTCTTTACCGTACCGAATCCCGGGGGGGAAAAAGATACCGAGTACCGGCAGTTCCTGCATTCCGGCTCGCTCGAAAAACTCAGTGGCTGCAAAGTTGAACAAGGGCTGCTGACGGCGACGGCGGAGAGCCGCTTCCAGTTTGAACGTCTTGGTTATTTTTGCGTTGACAATAAAGATTCCGCTCCCGGCCGGCCGGTATTCAACCGGACCGTAACGTTGCGCGATTCATGGGCGAAGGTTACCTTGGGGGAATGAAGAGGATTCTGCGGGTATTTGTAGTTAGTGAAGACGCTGCTTTTAGTGAAACGCTCAGGGCGTTGGTCCGGAAAAGCGGGCATCGGCCGCTCCTGCGCGGGCAGGTCAGCTTTCAGGAAATTCGTGAGGAAGCCCCCGATCTTCTTCTGCTCGATCTGCATGACGCCGAAGAACGCGGTCTGGATCTGCTCAAACGTCTAGTGCGGCACCATCTTACCGGCCGCACGCCGGTCATCATCCTCGGCGAACGCCACGAGCTCGAATACGAGCTGATCGATGCCTTTGATTTTCTCTTCCGCCCAGGCGATCCCCGACGCCTGGAAGAGGGGCTGCAACTCCTCGCTTCCCGGCCCGTCCCCGAAGTAGATTTCCCCCCGCTCGGGGGAGAATCGGCCCTGCCCTTCCAGCATTTTCTTGCCGAGCACGCCGGCCTGCATTTTGACCAGCGCAATATGCGGCTGCTCGAACGTGGCCTGCACCGGCGTATGCGGGCGGTGCAAAGTCAGGGCTACCCGGACTATTTCGATTATCTGGAGCGCTATTACGAGAACCGCAGTGAACTGAAAAAACTCCTCAGCCTGTTAACGGTGGGAGAGACCAATTTCTTTCGCTATCGTTCCGACCGGGAGGCTCTTGTTCAGTACGTTCTTCCGGAGTTGATCCGCCAGCGCAGCGCCGAGCGGCGGCTGTTGATCTGGTCGGCTGGCTGTTCCACCGGTGAAGAGCCGTATTCGATCGCGATCCTTCTTCTCGAGCATTTCCCCCAACTGGCCGGCTGGCAAATCGAAATTCTTGCCACCGATATCAACAAGCGTTCACTGCAAAAGGCGCGCGTCGGTATTTACGGCAGCCATGCCCTTCGCTATACGGCCGGCCCCTATCTGGAGCGTTATTTCACTCCAGCCGAAGGCGAGCGCTACCAGCTCGATGCGCGGGTGCGCGGCATGGTGCATTTCGCCTATCACAATCTGCAAACGGCGGATTTTCCCAACTGTGCTGGCGGAAAATGCCCCGATCTCATCTTTTGCCGCAATGTTCTCATCTATTTTCGCCGCGAAACATTCGTCAAGATCATTGAACGCTTTCACCGTAGCCTCCCCCCACACGGATATCTGTTTCTGGGCCATTCCGAAAATTTGGCTGGAATGAGCGAACTGTTTCGTTCGTTACATCAGCACGGAGCATTTTTTTACCAGCCCAAGAAAGAGGGAAACCGGGCCAAGGCGGAAAAAAAGGCACAGGTATTGCCGATTCAATCGCCACCGCTCCTTCCGGCCTTTAATTCCCCGGCGCCATCGTCGCCACCGATAAAGAAGGAGGCGCCGCCGAATCTCTCCCTTCTCCTGAAAGAGGCGCAGCAGGCACAGCAGCGGGAAGAATTTGCCGAAGCCGGGCGGGGCTATGCGGAAATTCTCCGGCATTCGCCCGACCACCTGGAGGCGATTGTCGGCCAAGGTTTGATCCAGGCGAACCTGGGGCATTATGCTGCTGCCAGGCAGTTGTGCGATCATGCCCTCCGCATTAATGATCTCTATCCAGAAGCTTATTTGTTGCGCGGGCAAACCTTTGACATGGAAGGGCGGCTTGAAGAATCGGCCGCCGAGTATCAGAAGGTTCTCTGGCTGCAAATGGATCTTCTCGCCGCCCGCTACTCTCTGGCGAGGATACATCGGCGGCAGGGACGAATAGCGGAAGGAATCAGAGATCTGCGCACCGTGCTGCGGCAGCTGGAAAAACTTCCAGCGGAAGCGATCATTCCCCATTCCGGCGGGCTCACCCGAGAGGTTTTTCTGGAGGTCTGCCGAGAGGATCTGGCCAAGCTAACCATCTCTCCCGGGGAAATCCGCTAAATCGATTTTTTCTGAGAAACCCCCTCTAAAAGCCTTTTATGCAAAAAAAATTCGATTCAGGCTAAAAATAAAACACTTGTTTATTTTCATTGACTTGGATACCACATCGTTGTAATTCTTATCACGGTTCCAGTTGTTTTCATCCAGTTGCTGCAGTTATCCTCAAACCGCATTCGCCCGAGAAGTAGGGTGCCTGTCTCAAGGAGTTTTTTGATGGCCAAGCGCATCATTGTCATTGACGATAGTCAATTGGTCCTGGCGATGGCCGGCGACATTCTTAAAAGTGCCGGATACGAAGTGATCACCACCGACAGCGGCATCGAGGCCAATCAATATATTTATGCGACGCAACCTCCCGACCTCATCCTTATCGATGTCATGATGCCGCTGCTTAATGGCGACCGCAAAGTGCGGCTGCTGAAGGAGAGGGAAAAAAGCAAAAACATCCCGGTAGTGCTGATGTCGAGCAAGCCGGAAGAAGAACTTCAGGTGCTTGCCCAGCAATCCGGGGCGGACGGTTACATTCGTAAACCATTTAGTTCCCAGACCTTCCTTAAGCAAGTGGAACGTTTCCTCAGGTGAGGGCATGAGCAAAGAAGCGGCCTACGATATCAGTAAAGTTCTGCAGGAGATGCGCGAAGAATACTGGCGCGGCATCGAAGAGGCCGGTGAAGCAGTCTCCGAAACGGGTGATTATCTCATTTTCCGCCTGGCCGGAGAACGCTTTGGCGTGCCGACACCGAGCACCAGGGAAGTGTTGCGGCTCCCCAAACTGGTGCGGGTGCCAAGAATACCGGAAGCGATCCGGGGGGTGGTCAACCTGCGTGGACAGATCGTTGCGGTGACCGATCTGCGGCCGCTGCTCGGATTGAGCGGTCGAGAGATCCTGCCTGCAGCCCGTTTGATCGTCGTCGAATCGGCCGGTATGCTCACCGCCTTGCTGGCCGATCAGGTGGACGGGATTCGGGCGCTACCCGTTGCCAATATCGAGCCGCTGACCACCGGGCTGACCGGTTTTCCGCGGGAAGCGGCGCTGGGGCAAGTGGCCGAGGATGGCGGTTTCCTTATCCTGCTCGATCTGGCGCACATTCTCGCCCGGCCGGAGCTGACCATCGATCAGCAAGGGGAGTAAAGGGCTTCCCCTCCCCCGTATCTATTTCTGAGGTGAAATCATGATCAACTGGATGGCCAATCGCATTTCGAAAAAAATTGTCATCTCCCTGATTGTCGTGCTGACGATCATCATGGGCATATTTACAGTTCTTCTCGTTCGCCAGCGGGGGGATGTGCAACGCGAGCAACTGCTGACCAAGGCACGCACCATGGCATTGGTCGGATCGAAAATGATGGAGCGGGTTCTCGAGGATGCCATCGACAGCGGCCGTTTCACCCGCGCCGAAATCTTTGATACGGACTATCGACTGATCACCGAAGGTCGGCTGGCCGGCGCAGCGATTCCCAAATACCATACCGCTTACGACGAGTATCTGGATTCCAAAATCATGAAAATCCAGGATACCTTCGTCGCTGAAGACAGCATGGTGGTTTTTGCCGTCCTGGTCGATCATAATGGCTATCTCCCCACCCATAACAGCAAATATTCGCTGTCGCTGACCGGCAATGCAGATAAAGACAAGGACGGCAATCGCACCAAACGAATTTTCGACGACCCGACCGGTATTGCCGCCGCCCAGTATGTGGGGAAAGACGGCCAAAAGTATCTGCGGCAGATCTATAAGCGGGATACCGGCGAGACGATGTGGGACGTTTCGGCGCCAGTGTACGTCAAAGGAGAACACTGGGGCGGATTTCGTATCGGGTTCTCGATGCATGAAACGGAAAAAGTCATTAATGACCTGCGTAATACCCTGGCTTTTTCCTTGCTGATCGTGCTGCTTATCACTTCGCTGACCATTTTCTTCGTCGTCAATCATATTACCCGACCGCTCAAGCAACTGACCGAAGTAGCGGATCGGATCGCCGAAGGGCAACTGGACGAAACGATCAAGATCAGGTCGCGTGACGAGATTGGTAAGCTGGCGGGAGCGCTGAACAAGATGACGCAGGTCATCGTCAAGAATCTCAAAGGGGAGATCGAGAAGAGCGGCCGAGTGATCGTCACGGTCAAGGAGGCGATCCAGCAGCTTTCATCGAGCGCCAACGAGCTGATGGCGATCGCCACTGAACAGTCTTCCGGCGCTACCCAGCAGGCGTCGGCAGTGCAGGAGGCGACGACCACCTCGGAGGAGATTGCCGTCACGGCCAAACAGGTGGCTGAAAATGCCCTCATGGTCGAAACGATGGCGGAGCAGGCGAGCACAGCCGGCAATCGCGGGGTGCAAGCGATGGAAGAGGCGATCAGCGGCATGGGCCGGCTAAAAGGGCAGGTGATGTCGGTCGCCGAGGCGATGCTCGAATTGGGCGAAAATTCCCAAAAGATCGGCGGCATCATCGATATCATCGACGAGATTTCCGATCAGACCAACCTGCTGGCGCTCAATGCCGCCATTGAAGCAGCCGGCGCCGGGGAGGCCGGCAAGCGCTTCTCCATTGTTGCCAATGAAGTCAAGCGGTTGGCCGAACGCACCGCCGATGCGACCGGTCAGATCAAAAGCCTGATCGGGGAGATCCAAAAGGCAACCAACAGCACGATCATGCTGACCGAAGAAGGGACTAAGGGGGTGGATTCCGCCAGCACCATGGTATCGAACATCTCCGAGGCGTTAAATAATATACGGCGCCTGGTGAACGAAACCACCGGAGCGGCACGAGAGATCAAGCTCTCCACGCAGCAGCAGACCACCGCTAGCGAACAGATGGCGGAAACGATTGCCGAGGTGCGCGATGTCGCTACCCAGGTGGCTGCCAGCGCCGAAGAAACTGCCCAGTCGATCGCCGAACTGACGGCGCTTGCCGAGCGGCTCAAGGATCTGGTGGAGGTCGAAGGGTAGTGGATCCCCGCCGTTACATCGATGTCTTTTCCCGCGAGGCGGAGGAACATCTGCAGATCCTGCGGGACGGCTTTCTGCACCTGGAGAAAGACGGTTTTGCCGCTCCCTTGGTTCATGAGGTGCTGCGCAGTGCGCATACACTGAAGGGGTCCGCCGGTCTTCTCGACCTGGGCGGGATCGTTCAGGTTGCCCACCGGATGGAGGACATTCTCAAGGAAGTTGAAGCGGGCGGCCGTCCATTGACTTCCGAGCTCATCGATCTGCTGCTGATGAGTACCGATGCCCTTGAGGCTTTGGTGGCCGAAGCGGTGGCGGGGGAGAGAGCCATTTCGACTTGAGCTCGACCATGGAGGCCTTGCAGGCCGGTCGGGTCGGCGATCGGCCGGCGATCACCATATTGCCGGCCGAGAAGGGCAGCGTCGAGATGGTCCGGGCCAGCGTCGCCCGCCTGGAACAGATCGGCAACTTGATAGGCGAGTTGCTTATCCAGCGTCGTTTTCTCGAAGAACGTACTCGGCAGACCCGGCTATTGCACAAAAGCCAGGAAGATTTCCTGCGCCGGCTGCGCAAGACGGAAAATCAAAAGGCCGCCAAGGAGATTGCCGATGACCTGCGCCGCCTCAGCCTCGATATGGATAAGGATCTGCTGAAGCTTGACCTATCTCGCTCGCGAGCTGCAGCAGGGAGCGATGGAGCTGCGTATGCTCCCGCTCTCGACCATAACCGGCGATCTCACCCGGATGGTTCGCGATCTCTCCCGCGAACTGGGGAAAGAGGCGAGTCTGACGTTGCGTGGCGAGGAGGTTGAACTCGACCGGACGATGCTGGAGGCGATCAAACCGATGCTCCTGCACCTGCTGCGCAATGCGATCGATCACGGCATTGAAACACCGGAGGAACGGCGGCGGACCGGAAAGGGCGGTTGCGGCAAAATCGAGCTGATTGCGCGTTATGAGCGGGGATTTGCGCAGATCGTTCTGCTCGATGATGGGCGCGGCATCGATCCGGACACGGTCCGGCGGGTGGCCGCGGAGCGGCGGGTGATGACTACCGAGGAGGCCGAGAATCTCACCGATGAGGAGGCTGTTTACCTCATTCTGCATCCCGGTTTCACTACCCGTGAGTTCATCACCGATGTCTCCGGACGCGGCATCGGCATGGACGTTGTCAAGGCCAGCATCGATCGGGTGAAAGGTAATCTTTCCATTAAAAGTGTGGTCGGCAAGGGGACGGAGATGCACATGCAGCTCCCTCTCTCCCTGGCCGTCATTACCGCCCTGGTCTTCGAATGCGAGGATCAGGTGTATGCCGTCCCCCTGAATTATATTTCCGAAGTTCTGCGGCTGACCGCCGGCGACATCCTTCTCGAAGGTGGGCGGGAGGTGGTGCGGACCACGGGGAAAACGTTGCCGCTCTTTTCTCTTGCCGAGATTTTCGGCCAGGAGACGACTCCATCGCAACGTTTGACGGCACTAGTTTTGCTTTTCCAGGGACGGCAGGCGGCTTTTCTCGTCAGTCGATCCCTCGGAGTGCAGGAACTGGTCGTCCGCGGCCTTGGCAGCCAGTTGAAGCGGGTCGATTTTTTCTCCGGCGCGACGATTCTCGGCGACGGTTCGCCGGCGCTGATCCTTTCCGTTGCCGATCTGTTCAGCGATGGTGCACTCGGCGCTGGGGTGCGGCAGAAAACACCCCAAAATGTTCAGGTCAAGAATCAAAGAAGGATTCTGGTGGTCGATGATTCGATCACCACCCGCACCATGGAACGAAATATCCTGGAAGCGCATGGCTTCCATGTAACGCTGGCGGTGTCGGGACCGGATGCCCTCGAAAAGCTCGGCGACGCCACTTTCGATCTGATCGTCAGTGATGTCGAGATGCCGGGCATGAACGGTTTTGAACTCACCCGGCAGATCCGCCGTAATGAACGCACGCGGATGCTTCCGGTTATTATTGTCACCTCCCTCTCCTCCGATGAGGATCGGCGGCGGGGAATGGAAGTCGGAGCGCAGGCCTATATTGTGAAAGGTGGCTTTGACCAAGGGGTGTTGTTGGAAACGGTGGAAACCCTGATTGGTTAAAGAAACAATGGTCCGTGTTCTTATTGCCGATGATTCAAAGCTGGTGCGCACCGTGCTGCGCGATCTGCTCGCTCGCGATTCCGCCATTCAGATCGTCGGTGAAGTGGGCGACGGTCTGCAGGCAGTGGAAGAAGCCTCCCGGCTGCGTCCCGATCTGATCATCATGGACGTTCACATGCCGGTCATGGATGGCCTGGAAGCGATACAGGAGATCATGGCCATCTGCCCGACGCCGATCCTTGTTCTCTCCGCCAATATCGATCCGAAAGACAGCCGTAGCGCCTTCAATGCCATCCATCACGGTGCCCTGGATGTGCTCACTAAACCTCTGGGGGGAGGGGAGTCGTTTGAAAAAATTGCTGGCCAGCTGATCGAGAAAGTTAAAAGTCTCGCCCGGGTCAGGGTCATGCATCATTATCGCCGCGCGGCAGCCTTTGGCGCCCAAGATCACCCTCGCCGGCAAGCAGCGCGATATTCTGGCCATCGGCGCTTCTACCGGCGGTCCGCCGGCAATTCTGCGCCTGCTGAAAGAAATACCGGCTGCCAGCGGCGCCCGAGTTCTCATCGTCCAGCATATCGCCGAAGGCTTCGTCACCGGGTTCGCCGAATGGCTCAATCGGGAGACGACCCTTACAGTGCGCCTAGCTGTTGCCGGCGACGTACTGGAGGCGGGAGTTGCCTTGGTGGCGCCGAGCGGCAGCCATTTGCAAGTGCGGGAGGAAAGAGTTTTCCTCAGCCCATCCCCCCCCCGTCAACAGCTGTCGGCCGGCGGTGGATGTCCTGTTCAATTCTCTGGCCGATTCTTCCCTGGCCAGCCGCACAGCAGCCGTTCTCCTTACCGGCATGGGACGTGACGGCGCCGAAGGGCTGGCGGCGTTGCGCCGGGCCGGCGCCCATACCATCGTCCAGGATGAGATCAGCAGTGTCATCTTCGGTATGCCGAAGGCGGCCATCGACATCGGCGCGGCAATGCAGATCCTTCCTTTAACAGAAATTTCTCCAGTTCTCCTCTCCCTCTTGCGCCCATCGTAACGCCGCTTACTCCCCTTTCCATCCGGGCACATTTATGTTATTAGAGGCTTTTCGGAAACCAAGCCTTTGAAGGAGGAACCATGCCTCTGCGTCTCTACAATACCCTGACCGGCGGCAAAGAAGAATTTGGCCCCCTGAATCCCGGCCGGGTGGGGATGTACGTCTGCGGCGTCACGGTCTATGACTACTGCCATATCGGCCATGCCCGCGCCAACATCGTCTTTGATGTCATCTACCGCTATCTGCAATTCTCCGGCTATCGACGTCACCTATGTGCGCAACTACACCGATGTCGATGACAAGATCATCAATCGCGCCAACGAACGGGGGATCGACAGCCGGCGCGCTGGCGGAAGAATTCATCCGCGCCTTTGACGAGGATATGGCGGCTCTCGGGCTGGAACTACCGACCTATCGAGCCGAAAGCGACCGAGCATATCGCCCAGATCATCGCCCTCGTCGAGCGCCTGATCGCCGCGGGGACTCGCCTACGCGCAGCGCGGCGATGTCTATTTCGCCGTCGAGAAGTTCCCCGACTATCTCAAGCTCTCCAAACGCAACCATGGAGGAGATGCAGGCCGGCGCCCGGATCGCGCCGGGGGAACAGAAACGCAATCCCGATGGACTTCGCCCTGTGGAAGGCGGCCAAGCCGGGAGAGCCGTGCTGGGACTCCCCCTGGGGGCCGGGCCGCCCCGGCTGGCATATCGAATGCTCGGCGATGAGCATGAACTACCTCGGCGAGACCTTCGACATTCACGGCGGCGGCAAGGACCTGATCTTCCCCCATCACGAAAACGAGATCGCCCAGAGCGAGGGGGCGACCGGCAAGCCCTTCGTGAGCTACTGGCTGCACAACGGCTTTGTCAACGTCAACCAGGAGAAGATGAGCAAGTCGCTGGGCAACTTCTTCACCATCCGCGATATCCTCAAAAAATACGATCCCGAGGTGCTTCGCTTTTTTCATCCTCACCGCCCACTACCGCTCGCCGATCGATTTTTCCGACCAGAACCTGGAAGAAGCCCGCGCCGGGCTGACCCGCTTTTACGAGGCGCTAAAAACGGCCAGCGAAGCCTCTGGCGCGGCCGGCCGACGGCAAAGGCGATGCTTTAACCGCCGAAGAACGGGAGATTGGCGAGCGGCTGGAAAAACTCGAGATGCGCTTTGTCGAGGCCATGGACGACGATTTCAATACGGCGCTCGCCATTGGCCATCTTTTCGATGGCGTTCGCGCCATCAACCGCCTCCTTGCGGAGGAGGAGACCACCCGGTCGTCGCAACTGCTGACGGTTGTCGAAGCCGGCCAGCGCCAATTGCTGCGCCTCGGCGAAGTGCTCGGCCTGTTTCGCAGCGCGCCGGCCATCTGGCTCGAAGGGCAGAGAAGCGTCGGACTGATCGCTTCCGGCATCGATCCCGAGGCGATCGAAGCACTCATTCTCGCCCGCAAGGAAGCGCGAAAAAATAAAGATTTTGCTGGTGCTGACGCTATCCGCGACGAACTCGCCGCAAAAGGGATCATTCTCCTCGACAGCCCGCAGGGGACCAGCTGGAAGGTAAAATAAGGCCGAAATACTGAGTCAAATCCAGGCGACAAGAAGGTCGAAGCTGCCAAAATGCTTCGACCTTTTACATTTGGTCCCAAAAAAGGTGCAGGGGATCATCGGCAATATGGCGCAGTAGTTTGCCCAGATTCAGGGAGGGACCGGCATTCGGATAAAAGCGCCACTGCCGGTCGGGATCGGGGCGATGAACGGTCCATTGCTGCAAAAGGTGATTGTAGCAAAAGCGTGCAACGGCATATTTGCCGCCACCGCTGGAACCCCCTTCGGTAAACAAAGTAACGCAATCCCCACTAAGCTCATACGCAAGCGAGACTTCCCTCTCCACCACTGCCGGAGCGATGCAAAACTCGCGTAAAAGTGCTTCCGCCTGCTTTTGAATCAGTTCCGGCATCGCCATGAAGTTTATCTGCCAAAAAGCCGCATACCAGCGTTTCCTTCTTAGATAATACCGTGCAGCGGCCCGCCGGGTGCGCCGAGCTGATCTACCTGGCGCTCAACGGCTGGATCCTCTTCGAGCGGCGGTGCATGTTGCGGTTTGCGCCGCGCATCGATGACGAGCGGTCCGCTGCACCCCCAGTGTTTGTCCGATGTCGCCGCGCCGACCCCGTAGATGTCGGCGCGCCGGGTCGGAGCGGGTGAAGGTCACCCAGAGGAAGTTGTTCAGAGTGCGGGCGGCAAATTCACTATCATCGACGATCACCAGGAGCGGAATAGCCAGAATCGGCCAGAGCGCAGGCCGAACAGAAGGCGACGATGGCCGGATCGTCCGCCGGTTGCCGGCGGGCCCTGGATCACCAGGATACCCGGTGCGCCAGGCGTGGGTCGTTGAAGCCGTGCGGCAGGCGCAGATCGCCGGGGAGCGCTCGTCGCCAGACTCCGCCTCTTTTCGCCGGCGGCGGCGAAAACCACCTTTGAGCCCTCGTTGAGGCCGCTGCCGGAATAATCGAGGGTATCGATGGTCGTCCGGGTCTGAAAATGCAGATCGCGCCGCCAGTCGACCCGCTCCAGCAGGTGCTGAAGAAAAGCGGGGATATCGTGGATATCCAGGTCGCGGGTCGTCCTCGTGGGCGGGATGAACAGGTACTTCGCCAGGGAGAGCTGGCCCTGGCCGAGGATGGCATTGGCCTGGGTCAGGAGTTCCTGCGGCTGGCGCCTCGGCGAATAGGGGACATAACGCTCGCTGCCGATGGCCAGCAGCAGCGGATGCACGCCCGGCGGCATCGACGGCGTGCACGGCGTGACGCCGGGGAGGACCGTCGGGATCAGCGGCCCGGTCAGTTCATGGATGAAGGCGCCGAAGGTGGTATCCTCCTGCGGCGGCCGGCCGACGGTGGTAAAGGGCCAGATGGCACCGGGGCGATGGTAGACCTCCTCGACGCTGCAAGCACCGGGAAATCGTGGGTCAGGCTGTAGTAGCCGAGATGGTCGCCGAACGGTCCCTCCGGCAGGGTATGTGCCGGGTCGATCGTGCCGGTGATGCAGAAATCGGCCTCTGCCGGGATCGGCAGCTCGTCCCGGCCGCTGATCATCTGCGAGCCGCCTGCCCGCCAAGCAGCCCGGCAAAGGCCAGTTCGGGCATCCCTTCCGGCAGCGGCATGACCGCGGCCACGGTCAGGCTCGGCGGGCCGCCGACAAAGATATTGACCCGTGAGCGGCACGCCCGTGCCGATCGCCTCGGCATGATGGACGCCGATGCCGCGGTGCAGCTGGTAATGCAGCCCGACCTCGTGCGTTCGGCCGGTAGCGGTTGCCGCCGAGCTGCACCCGGTACATCCCGAGATTTGATGCCCGCCAGCCCGGAGCACGCGGGTCCTCCGAATAGACCTGCGGGAGAGTGATGAAGGCGCCGCCGTCCAGGGGCCAGCTTTGAGTTGCGGCAACTGGTCGAGGGCGATTGCATGGCTTAGGGCCGGACCGCTGCGCACCTTTTCTGGCAGCAGATGAAGGAGGCCGCGAGCGGCGTTCAGGGAACGCAACGGCTCTTGCCAGAGAATATCCGGCGATCCCTTCAGGGCCAGCAGCCGGTGCACGGTATCGAGGCTGTCGCGAAAAAGAAAACGGGTCCGCTCCAGGCTACCGAAAAGATTTCCTAAAACGGGGAAACGGCAATTGCGCACCCGGGTGAAGAGGAGCGCCGGGCCGGCGGCGGCATAGACGCGCCGGTGGATCGCTGCGACTTCGAGGCGGGGATCGACCTCGTGGTCGATCCGGATCAGCCGGCCGGTTTTTTCCAGTTCGCTGACGCAGGCGCCGAGATGACGATAGCCCATGAAAATTCCTTCAAAGGGGATGGATGCCTCGGCATCTTAGCGGAGTGACAGCTGAAATTGCAAGCACGCCGCGCCATCCCGGCATAGCTTCTAAATCGTTTTTTCATGGTCTTCATCCCATTCCTGTGGCATATTTTCGCGCAGGGTCGGTTTGCGGCCTTTTCTGAGGTGCCCATGAAAGATCCAGCTTTACTCCCGGGCAAGATGATCCGCATCATTTTCGTTGACGATCACGAAATCTTTCACGACTGCATTCGCCATCTCTTCGATATGCAAGAAAACATGCAGATGCTGGGGGTGGCCAATAATGGCAGAACCGCGGTACGGCTGGCGCGGGAGCTTTCTCCCGAGGTGATGGTCATGGACATCTCCATGCCTGGTCTGAACGGAATTGATGCGACCCGGCAGATTCTTGCTGATAATCCGCGAATCAAGATCATTGCCCTGTCCATGCATGCGGAGCGGCAGATTGTCCAGCAGATCCTCAAGGCGGGTGCTCATGGTTATGTGCTCAAGGAGTGTGCCTTCGAGGAGTTGATCACGGCGATTCAGGCGGTGGTGCGGGGAAATCGTTATCTTAGCCCGCGCATCACCAGCATCGTGCTGGAAGATTACCTGCGTGGGGATGGAGCTGAAGAGAATCCCGTCATCCTGACCATTCGGGAGCGGGAAGTGTTGCAGTTGATAGCCGAAGGAAAAACGAGCAAACAGATCGCCGCTGCCTTAAATCTCAGTGCCAAGACGGTGGAAACCCATCGCGCCCAGCTCCAGCGAAAACTCAACCTGGGGAGCTTGGCCGATCTCGTCAAGTATGCGGTTCGCGAAGGGTTGACCACCCTGGTGCAATAATATCCTGCGCTAAAGATTAATTTCAGGGTTTTTCCCGCTGAAAATCAGTAAAAGTACCGATAGCCCCGTGCTCCGGATTGGGATTAGAATCGCACCCATATTAAGGGCACATCCAAAAAGCCTGAAAATGCCGGCTCCCCATGGAGAGGAAAATTCCTGTCCGGGAGTGCAGGCCTGCAACAGTCGGGGAGGGGCGCTGTCGCATGTTTTCTTGGGCTATCGGTGTAGCCCTTTTTTTATTTGCGTCACGGCTGCCAGGGGGTGATTTCCCTCGGTTCCCTCCTTTCCTGCCGCAGGTAGGCGAGGGCGGCTAGACGCAGCCCATCGCCGAGGGTTGGATAAACGTGCAGGGTGGTCGCCAAGTCGTGCACGGTGAGACCGAAACGTATCGCCAGTACCGCCTCATGGATGATATCGGCCGCCCGCGGCGCCAGCATTTCCACCCCGAGCAGCCGCCCGGAACTCCGCTCCGCAGAAAGCAATATCCCCCCCCGGTTCGTCCAAGGACATGCGCCTTGGCGACCTTGTCCAGCGGCAAAAAAACTTCCTCGACTTCCATGCCTGCCGCCCTGGCTTGTGTCGCCGATTGACCGACGCTGGCAAATTCTGGATCGGTAAAGACCGCCATTGGCGTATGCCGGTGGTCGATGTTTCGTTGTGCCTGCGGATTGAGCATATTTTCTACAGCGATTTCCGCCTCGCGAACGCCGGCCGGAGCGATCAGCGGGGGGCCGGTGCAGTCCCCGGCCGCCCATAGACCGGCGGCGGTAGTCGCCATTTTTTCATCGGTACGGATGAAACCGGCGGCATCCAGCGCCACGCCGGCAATTTCCAGACCGATTCCATCCGTTGCCGGGGCGGTGCCGATGGCCAGCATCAGCCGCTCGGCGCGAAACGCGCGCGCATCCCCACCAGCGTCCGCATGCAGAATAACCCCTTGCCCATCACGATCGATACGTTTCGCTTCCATTCCGCAAAAGAAAACCATCCCTTCCTCTTGCGCCTGATACTGAAAAGTATCGGTGAGTCGGGCATCGAAATCCTTCAGGATGCGATCTCCGCGCTCAATGATTGTCACCGCAGCGCCAAAACGCTGGAACATCTGACCCATCTCCAAGGCAATGACACCACCACCGAGGATGAGCAGGGAGCGCGGGAAGCAGCTCAGATGCAGAGCCGAATAACTGGTCAGATAATCAATCTCCGCAAGCCCCGGGATGGGGGCGGTGCGCGGCAGACCGCCGCAGGCAATGAGAAAACGATCACAGTGCAGGATCTCGGCGCCAACCTGCATTTCCCGTGAAGAAAGAAATCGACCGTGTCCCTGTAATACATCGATCAACGGATTCGCATCGAGGATTTGCTGATAATTATCCCGGCGTAAATCTTCAACCGCCTTCTGCTTCGCCGCCATCAGTCGCTGGCAATCGGGAGGGGCAACGGTAAGGTTCACCCCGAACGGCCGTCCCCGCTGACAGGCGAAATTGATGCTCGCCTTATCGATAAGCGTCTTGCTTGGCACGCACCCCCAATTGACGCAGGTACCGCCGAGCTGACTTTGTTCGACCATCAAAACCCGCGCCCCCATCTCGGCACCTTTCAGGGCGCCGGCAAAGGCCGTCGTTCCAGAGCCAAGAATGATCAGATCGTACGATTCGCGCATGCGCCATCCCGGCTGCAAAGGTTTCGAGAAAGCATAGCATCTGGAGCGTCAGGCTGCACAATTGCACAGCAATTCCCTTGCCTGCCTTAGCGACCTGTGCTAACTTCGCCGCTCGGAATTAACGTATTCTTTTCCCTGGAGAATGCTGCCATGTCGATTGATATCCTCCCCCTCGCCACTACCAAAACAAAGATTGCCGACGAGTCGAGCCTCGGTTTCGGCAAGCACTTTACCGACCGGATGTTCGTCATGGAGTACGCCGCCGGCAAGGGCTGGCACTCGGCGCGCATCCAGCCTTACGGCCCGTTCTCCCTCGACCCGGCCTGCGCGGTGCTGCACTACGCCCAGGAGATCTTCGAGGGGCTCAAGGCCTTCCGCCGCGACGACGGCAGATCGCCCTGTTCCGCGCCAGCGACAACGTCACGTCGCTTCAACCGCAGCGCCGCACGCATGTGCATGCCGGAGGTCGACGAAGCCTTCTTCCTCGAGGCCATCAAGCAGCTGGTGCGGCTCGAAGCCGACTGGGTGCCGCGCAGCGCCGGCACCAGCCCTCTACATCCGCCCGACCATGATCGCCACCGATCCCTATCTCGGCGTGCATCCGTCGGACACCTACCTCTGCTACGTGATCCTCTCGCCGGTCGGCGCCTACTACAAGGGCGGCTTAGCCCGGTGAAGATCTGGATCTCCGACGAGTACGTGCGCGTCGCTCCTCGGCGGCACCGGCGAGGCCAAGACCGGCGGCAACTACGCCGCCAGCCTGAAGGCCTCGATGGAGGCGGCAAGAACGCGGCTTCGACCAGGTGCTCTGGCTCGATGCCGTGCAGCGCAAATATGTGGAAGAGGTCGGCAGCATGAACATCTGCTTCGTCTATCGACGGCAAGGTGGTCACCTCGCCGCTGCAGCGGGACGATCCTCGATGGCATCACCCGCCGCTCGATCCTGACCCTGGTCAGGGATCTGGGGCTAGCCAGTCGAGGAGCGGGCGCTCTCTGTCGACGAAATCTTCGACGGCGTTGCCAGCGGCCGGACTGACCGAGGCCTTCGGCACCGGCACCGCCGCCGTGGTCTCCCCGGTCGGCCAGTTCACCTTCCGCGACCGCACCGTCACCCTCGGCGACGGCCAGATCGGCGAGCTTACCATGAAGCTCTACGAGACCCTGACCGGCATCCAGTACGGCCGTATCCCCGACACGCACGGCTGGATCGAATTGCTCTGATACCGTCCTCCAACATCGGCTCTTGCAGCCCCCGAAATCCGCCTTCATCGGCGGGGGTGTTTTTTTGGCAGCGATGATCATTTTTCAGCGGCGCTGCTTATCATCTCGCTGCGGACGAGAACGGCCGGATGGTCTCGCTGGTCAAGCTGTTTTGAGTCATAGTTGCTACACAAACAAAGTATATCAGTCTTCTCCCATGACATTCGCCTGGGTAGGTACCGCCACTTGTCAAAGCTTCCAGCGCCTGTCCGATCGTTCTGCAAAAATATACATGATAATCAGAGTGTTATCTCTGGATATGGCATTCGTCCGAGGATTGACGAATATCTCTGGCACGCTCGTTGCTGATCAACTCTTATTGCGCAATGCCGGGAATTGCCCCGGCAACGCTCACACGAGTCTGCAACGAGGAGATCGCCATGTGTCGCATTGGCGCCATCAAGAGTCTGAACTATGTGCACCCGAGTACAGGCCCTGCTGCTGATGCAGTCGCAGCAGAAAGGGCATGACAACTCCGGATTCGCCATGGTCATGCAGGACCTCGGCGGGATTTTCGCCGAGCACAAGCACCTGCCGACCCTCTCCATGGCCTGTACCGACGAAGGGCTGAAGATCGCCGAGGACATGCTCCACGCAGCCGGCTTCCAGCGGTGCTGCAGTGGGTCCCGGAAACCAATCCGCAGCCCGGGGCTGGACATCAACGCCATGCCCAACTACGTCTTCGAGACCTTCGACTACCCGAAGCAGTTACAACGAGCGCCACGCAGAAGGAGAAGGAAGACCTGCTGCTCGGACATGCGCCTGCAAGCTGCGCGCCGCCCTGGAGGAGGATGAGCACGGGTTTGTCTACTCCTTCTGGCCGGACGTGGTGACCCTCAAGGAAATCGGCGACCCGCGCGATATCGGCACCTACTTCAATCTCTGGGAGCCGGACGACACGCTTCACGGCCAAGGTGATCACCGCCCAGTGCCGGCAGAACACCAACTACGACATCGTCCGCTACGCCGCCCACCCCTTCTTCCTGCAGGGCTACACGGCGCTGGCCAACGGCGAGAACACCTTCTACCAGAAGAACAAGGATTTCCAGCGCAAGCTGCATCCGCGGCTACATCGGCTTCGAGTCCGACTCGCAGTGCTTCCTCTACACCATGCACTACATGCACCGCGAGCTCGGCTGGCCGCTTTCCTACTACAAGCATGTCATCACCCCGCTCCCCTTCGAGGAGATGGCAGCGCCGCGACGACCGCGAGAAGCTGCTCGCGATCCGCCAGTCGCTGGCGCACCTGGAGATCAACGGGCCCAACACCATCATCGGCGTCCTGCCCGACTGCACCCTCTTCACCTGCTGCGACGCCAAGAAGCTGCGCCCGATCGTGGTCGGCCGCACCGAGGATACGGTGGTCTTCTCCTCGGAGGTGTGCGGCATCAACGAGGTCCTCCCCGACCGCGACTGGGAGACCGACATCTACCCCAACGAGCGGGAAATCGTCGTCGATCGACAACGATCTGGAGGTGCAGCGATGGAAACAGTAAAAATCCAGGATCTCACCCCCAACGACCTTCCCTGGAAGATCCGTTACGACGCCGAGCGCTGCACCCTGTGCGGCTCCTGCGTGGCGGCCTGTTCCTTCCGCGCCATCGAGCCGAAGGTCGAGCGGCGGCGCATGGTCTTCTCGGAACCGAGACTCCCCGAGCCGAAGATCAGCGCTTCACCGCGATGCCGGTGATCCGCCAGGTCAATGTCCTGAAGCAACTACTGCCGCGGCTGCGGCGTCTGCGAGAAGGTCTGCCCCAACGATGCCATCCGCCCGGAGCGCAACATCGACACCCGCCATCCGGTCGTCTATCCGCTGCCTGCACCGGCGACGGCGATCAAGCGCGGCGGCCGCAAGAATCTCGAAGCGACGGTGCGCACCCTCGACAAGATGCGCGTCGGCCGCATCTCGCAGATGACCGACCCGAGCCTCGATGCCCAGCGCCACACCTTCGACTGCTCGCCCCCTTCGGCCGCATCCTGCCGGCCGGCAAGCTGCCGCTGCACGCTCGGCCCCGGACGGGAAGCTGGCAAGGACGGCCAGACGCCGCCGGTGCGCTGGATCTATCCGGTCATCATCGGCGACATGTCCATCGGCGCCCTCTCCTGGCGGATGTGGGAAGCGGTGGCGATGGCCGTCGCCTACCTCAACGAGGAGTGCGGCCTGCCGGTGCGCATGTGCTCCGGCGAGGGCGGCATGCCGGTCCGCCTGCTCAAGAGCAAGTACCTCAAGTACATGATCCTGCAGATCGCCTCCGGCCACTTCGGCTGGAACCGCATCATCAAGACCATGCCGCACATGATCGAAGACCCGGCCGGGATGCTGATCAAGATCGGCCAGGGCGCCAAGCCGGGCGACGGCGGCCTGCTGATGGCGGCAGAAGGTCGCCGAGCACATCCAGGCGATCCGCGGCGTGCCCAAGGCCGACCTGCTCTCGCCGCCGAACCATCAGGGCCTCTACTCCATCGAGGAGAGCGTGCAGAAGATGTTCCTCTCCTTCAACGCCGCCTTCAAGTTCCGCGTGCCGGTGGCGATCAAGGTGGCCGCCTCGTCGACCTCGGTCTCGGTCTTCAACAACCTGGTGCGCGACCCGTACAACATCGTCGGCGGCTTCTTCCTCGACGGCATCGACGGCGGCACCGGCGCGGCCCACGAGGTCTCCCTCGACCACACCGGCCATCCGATCGTCACCAAGCTGCGCGACTGCTACCTGGCGGCGGTGGCCCAGGGACGTCAGGGGCAGATCCCGCTCTGGGCGGCCGGCGGCCTCGGGCAAGACCGGCAACCTGGCGGCCGATGCCTTCAAGATGATCTGCCTCGGCGCCAACGGCGTCTTTACCGGCAAGCTGATCCTGCAGATGGCCGGCTGCGTCGGCAACGAGCATGGGCGCTGCAATGCCTGCAACACCGGCCTCTGCCCGGCCGGCATCACCACCCAGGAGCCGGCGCTGGTCCGCCGCCTCGATCCCGAGCAGGTGGCGCAGAACATCGTCAACTACTTCCTGGCCATGGATCAGGAACTGAGAAGCTCATGGCCCCGATCGGCAACTCGTCGCTGCCGGTCGGCCGCTCCGACTGCCCTGGTCGCCACCGACACAGGCCGTGGCGGAGCCGTCTGCAGATCCAGTACGTCTGTTAACGGAGGAAGCTAAGATATCAGATGGCAGCCTTATATCAATCAGGTTTTGACGAACAGAACAAACGCATCTCCACCCAGCAGCTGCTGCAGAAGATCTATGCCGCCCTGGAGCAGGGCGAGACCGAATTCGAGATCCTCTCCTCCGGCCATCATGACATCGGCGGCCCGCTGTGGACCAAGGACGGCCAGCCGCTGCAAGTTCCGGGTCAAAAACCCCGGCCAGCGCGTCGGCTCCTTCGGCCTCGACGGCACCGAGATCATCGTCGAAGGCCCGGCCCCGGCCGATGCCGGCTGGCTCAACGCCGGCGCCATCCTGACCATGCTCGGCGACGGCGGCGACACCACCGCCCACTGCGCCGCCAGCGGCAAGATCTACGTCGGCGGCCGGGTCGGCACCCGCTCCGGTTCGCTGATGAAGCACGACCCGGCCTATCGAGCCGCCGGAGTTGTGGGTGCTGAAAAACACCGGCTCCTTCTCCTTCGAGTTCATGGGCGGCGGCATCGCCGTCGTCTGCGGCTACGGCTGCGAGGCAGTTCGAATCGATCCTCGGCGACCGCGCCTGCGTCGGCATGGTCGGCGGCACCATCTATGTGCGCGGCCCGGTCAACGGGCTCTCCGACGAGGTCTGGCTGCTCGATCTCGATGACGCCGACCGCGAGTTCCTGCGCACCGAACATGCCGGTCTTCCTGGACAAGATCGGCCGTCCGCAGCTGCTTGCCGAGCTGACCGACTTTTCCGCAGTGGCGCAAGATCGTCGCCAAGACCTACGAGGAGCGCAAGCAGTCGCGACCGCATCACCATGCACGAATTCCGCATCGACAAATGGGTCGACGGGCGGCATCTTCGGCGATGTGGTCAAGGACGACTACGACCAGGTCGCCGGCCTGGTCAACACCGGCGACGACCGGCTGAAGATCCCGCACTGGCAGGACAAGCGCTACGGCGCGCCCGTGCCAGACCTCCTGCCCGAGCGACATCCCGACCCAGGACCGCATCAACCTGCTGCGCCAGGGGAAGGTCAAGGAAGCGCTGGAACTGGTGCTGCACTACTCCCCGTTTCCCGGCCAGCGTCTGCGGCGAGGTCTGCCCCAACCTCTGCATGGATGCCTGCACCCGCCAGTTTCATCGACCATCCGGTGGCCATGAAGGAACTCGGCCGCCTCTCCCAGCGATGCTGCCGCGCCCGCAGCAGAAGCCGGCCACCGGCAAAAAGGTCGCGGTCATCGGCGGCGGTCCCGGCGGCCTCTCCGCCGCCTGGCAGCTGCGCCTGCTCGGCCATGCGGTCACCGTCTTCGAAGCCGACAAGGAAGTCGGCGGCAAGCTGCGCCAGGCCATCCCCATGCGAGCGTCTGCCGCGCGAGATGCCTGGACAGCGAGATCGACCGCATCAAGGAGCTGGGGGTCGAGATCCGCACCGGCACCGAAGATCGATGCGCCAGCTCTTCGACACAATCCGCAGGGCAGTACGACGCCGTGGTCATCGCCAGCGGCGCCCACAATCCGGTGGTCATTCCTTTCCCCGGCCACGAGCGGCTGGTCAAGGGCCTGGACTTCCTCAAGCAGATCAACAACGGCGAGACGCCCAGCCGTCGGCGAGAGGGTCGTGGTAATCGGCGCCGGCAACGCCGGCATGGACGTGTGCCTCGGCGCCTATGCCATGGGGGCGAAGAAGGTGACCGCCATCGACGTCCAGCGTCCGGCCGCCTACCAGAACGAGATCGACCACGTCAAAGCACTCGGCGGCGAGATCCATCTGGCCGGTCTTCACCGAGCAAAGTCGATGCAAAAGGGGTGCATACCAAGGATGGCCGGCTGCATCGAAGCCGATACGGTGATCATCGCCATCGGCGAGCGCCCCGACCTCTCCTATGTGCCGCGCGACTGGCTGACCGACCGCGGCATGATGGACGTCGACGGCTGCTGGCAGTCGACGCATGCCGCCGGGGTCTTCGCCATCGGCGACACCATCAAGCCGGGACTGCTGACCCATGCCATCGGCCAGCGGGCGCGAGGTCGCCGAGTACATCGACGCCTACCTCGCCGGCAGGGACGCTGGTGCCGAACAAGAAGCCGGAGATGATCCCGCAGCAGCTGCCTGTCGAAGGAGCTCTTCCGGCCGCAGAACCGCGGCCGCTTCTGCGTCACCGACGCCAAGAACGAGACCAACCGCTGCCTCTCCTGCGGCACCTGCCGCGACTGCTCCATGTGTCTGGAGGCCTGCCCGGAAGGGGCGATCCGCCGCCTCGAGATGGAGCGACGGCAGATTTGAGTACGTCTCCGACGACAACTACTGCATCGGCTGCGGCATCTGCGCCGGCATCTGCCCCTGCGGTATCTGGGCGATGGAGCTGGTGACCGGCTGAAGCGGCGCGGAATTCAGGAAGCAAAAAGGCGGGACCGCATAGGTTCCGCCTTTTTGCTTTTTATATGCACCACGCGCTGAGCGACGGACTTTGAGCCAGAGCGACGGACTTTGAGCATGTCTGGTGTTTATTTCTCCTCTCGGGCCATCCCTTGCACGTCGAGCAGGGCTCCGGTCAGGATCCCAGCAAAAAAGCCGCCGAGGTTGAGCAAGTGGCCGGAAAGAAAAGAGCGCAGCCCGTCATCAGGGTTCATACCGCCGCTGAAATTGAAATAAAAGAAAAAGCCGATCAGCACCAGCAAGTTGAGGGAAACCGCCAGGCGAAACGGCGCGGCTAAAGCAATGGCCCCGAAAAACGGCAAAGGGAAAGTGACTAGGCGCCGGCCGCAGACGCAGGCAATTCCGAGCAGACCGGCGATGGCTCCGGAAGAACCGATGGCATGAAAGGGCGCCCCCAGCAGCAATTGATGGCCCAAAGCCCCGGCTCCGCCGGCAACAATCCCGAAGACAAGGTAAAAAGCCAGCAAACGAATCCGGCCGAGATTCTCTTCCAAGGCGGCCCCGATGGCGCAAAGAAAAATACCGCCGCCCCAAAGCTGCCATCCATTCTCATGGAGAAAAATCGAGGCGAGAGCGCTCAGGGGCACATTCCAGAAGTTGGGGGTGCCGGGAAGAAAAGCGAGATGGTTTTTGACGTCCGCTGCCCCGAGCGGCACTACCACGGCATAATAGAGCAGCAGATTGACCATGAAAAGGCTGTAGGTGGCGATTGGGAACCATTGCCATTTCTGCTCCAGCGCCTCGAATTCCAGGGTGACCTGCCTCTCAAGCGCGTCCAGCACTCCTTGCTCCCGGCTCAAAGCCTGAAACATGAGTGCCAGAAAAAAAACAACCAGCAAAATGATGAAACCGGCAATCATCAGATCCATGCCGGCAAAGTAGATCTGCAGTACGGCCGCCCCGAGAATAAGTGCCCCACAAACGGCGAGGAAGGTCTGGTCTGCGCTGGGGGGGCCGGATGCGGCCGAGGGCCTGCTGGCAAGATTGCCGGGAATCGGCGGCATGTTGGCAGGCTCAGTGATAGCCGGCAGATCCCTCTGCCGCTTCTGCATCGATTCCAGTTTGGCAAAGGAAATGCCGCAGGCGACGCAGATCAGGCCCTTGTCCTGTGCATAACCGCAAGCGGGGCATTTGAACGCCTCCTGCCCCGTGTCCGTGAGCAGCGAAACGGGTTTTTGGCCCGCGGTAAGGGGCAAGCTGGGGGGCGAAGCCATCGGCAGGACCTCGACCATGGCACCGATCTTCTGAAACTGTCCCTGAAAGCGGCTGGCCTTCTCTTGATCGATGTTCTTCGTCAGGACAAAGGTGCCGCCAGAGAACAGCTGCTCGACCCGGTTGCGGTCGAAGCGGCAGAATTCCTGCAGCTTCTGCTTGACCTCTTCTTCCTCGAAGTCAAGGCCGATCTCCCCCTTGAAAACAATCTTGAATAGTTCCTCTGCCATGTCATCTCTCCATTACAGATATTCCCGGCCCTCCTGTTCTGCCAAGTGCTGAATCCACCGTAACCGGCAGGTCGCTGGGTCCGAACGGAAGGTGATCATGAATTAATGCAATTAAAAAGCCAAGCGTCAGGCAAATCCGATGAACGGCAAGCCTTCGGGCAGTCAGGGGTGAGACGAGGAAAAATGGAGAAAACGTACAGGAATAATTGATCGCGACAGCCGAAGATAGAAAGGGTATCCTCTTATATTGAACTAGGGGTGGTCCTTGTGCGGGAGAAAGGACATGAATTCCACGCTGAAACTTTTCGCCGTACTCGGCAGCCCGGCAGTGCTCGTCCGGGGTATAGGATGCCTATGAATGATCAGCAGCGCTGCCTCTGGGTCGATCCGGGCAAATCCGATTATGTCGCTTATCATGACGAAGAATGGGGAGTGCCGGTGCACGACGACCGGCACCAGTTCGAATTTCTTATTCTGGAGGGGGCGCAGGCCGGGCTCAGTTGGTACACGGTGCTGCGCAAACGGGAGAGCTACCGGGCGGTTTTCGATTATTTCGATGCGGAAAAAATCGCTCGGTATGATGCCGTGAAAATTGCTGAGTTGCTGCAGAACCCGGGCATCATCCGCAATCGGGCGAAGATCGCCGCAGCGGTGATCAATGCCGGACGGTATCTCGATATCCTGGAGGAATTCGGCAGCTTCGACGCTTACCTCTGGCGCTTTGTCGATGGCCGGCCGATCGTCAATGCGTGGCGCACCCTCAGCGAAGTACCAGCAGCCTCGCCGGAGTCGGACCGGTTGAGCCGCGATCTGCGGCAGCGTGGCTTCAAGTTTGTCGGTTCGACGATCTGCTATGCCCATATGCAGGCGGTCGGCATGGTCAACGACCACACCCTCGACTGCTTCCGCCGCGAGCAGATTATTGCCGGTTACTGAACGTTTTTAGGATGGCGAAGTATTACACAATGCCTTCTGGAACAAGGCCCGCCGGAAATTTTCTTTTTGCCTGAAGGATAAAGATGAAGATCTGGATCGATGCCGATGCCTGCCCGCGGGCGGTGAAGGAGATCGTCTTTCGCGCCAGTGAGCGCCTGCGTGTCGAAGTCTGCCTGGTGGCAAACCAGCCGTTGACGAAGCACCATAGCCGCCTGGTCCATTCTGTCGTTGTCCCCGGCGGATTGGATGTGGCCGACGACTACATCGCCGCCCATGCCGGGATCGAAGATCTGGTCATTACTGCCGATATCCCGCTGGCGGCACGGATCGTCCGGCAAGGGGGGATCGCCCTCGACCCACGCGGCGAGCTGTACACGGAAGAGAATGTGGGGGAGAGGCTGTCGGTCCGCGATCTGTTACAGGGGCTGCGCGACGAAGGGCTCGTCCAGGGCGGCCCGGCGCCGTTCAACCCCCAGGACAAGCAGCGCTTCGCCGCCGCTCTCGACCGCACGCTGACGCGGCTGGTGCGCGGCAGATGATATCCCCGCAAAACAATCGCGTTGTCTTGCGGGGATGAATGGACTAAGGATTTAGACGCCGGCCGGGGAGCGGCCGAACAGGATGAAAAGAAGCGCCAGCACCGCCACCTGCACCAGCCAGCCGATCAGACAAACCCCCACCGCCCGTCCCGTCCCCGAATAATCGAGTGCCTGTCGCACCGCAATCACCATGGCGATCAACATCCAGATGGCGGTTACGAACATAACGATTGTCGTCAGTCCAGGGATAATCCCGATAACGCGGATCAGCCCAGGGGCGGCGGAAAAACCGGTCGTGCGCAGCAATTCCCCGACGTTGGAGCGGGTCTGCGGTTCCGGTAGCGCCTTGGTGCCGATAACATAGACCAACCAGGCCCAGATAAACCAGCTGGCCAGCGCCGCCAGCGTGCCGACGAAGAACCAGCCGACGCCACCCTGGGCGGCGCCGCCGATGCCGGCGGCCAGGCTGGAGAGGACCACCACCAGCATCGCCTGCCCGAGGGCAGTGCGGTCGGCCTCCACCTCCTCGTATAGGGAGGCGTCGAGCTTGGCGGCCCGCAGGATTCGATTACCCAGAATATGCCAATTCATCACTTACCTCGTCTGTTCGGAATACTGAAGATGAGTTTCATGGAGGGGCACTTTACAAAATTCGCCGGCGAAAGGCGATTTATTTTTCAGCTTAGCAGATAAAAGCCGGCTGACAGTTCTTGTCGGCACCTCGCCCCGCCTTGCCATGAGCGTCGCCGGCAGTATGCTAGACAGAGTTGACAGCGCCTGGCCCGCGTTGCAAACGAAAGGAGGATCGCGATGGATACGCCACGCATCACCCCGGAAGAGGCCCGGCAAAAGGTACAACACGGCGACGCCCTTCTGGTCTGTGCCTATGACGACCAGGAGAGGTGCCGAAACTTGCACCTGGAAGGGGCCATGGACATGCAGGAGCTGCAGGAAAAGCTCCCGGAACTGGACAAGGAACAGGAGATCATCTTCTACTGTGCCTGACCGAAGGAAGCGACCTCCGCCGGTCGGGCGGAAAAGTTCAAAAAGCAAGGTTTCTCCCATGCCGAGGCGCTGAATGGCGGGGTGGATGCCTGGAAGAAGGCCGGGTATCCGACCCACTAATTGAAACCATCCGGGAAAGGGAAGCCTTCAGGTGCAGATGCCTGAAGGCTTTTGTTTTGGAAATTGCGTTTTTTTGCATTAAGGAGTTTGGCGTGGCCGCCTCATGGCGGAAATTTGTTACTCCAACATCTTAACTTCACATAGGTAATGAAAAATTCCAATATCTTGATTATTAAGTAAAATAATGTTATAAAATTTCACCTTTATTTTTCTGTAAGAAGGAACTCCATGGCCGTCCTTACCAAAATATCTCGTCCCCGATTAGCGGAAATTTTACCGCGGGAGAGACTCTTCTCTTGTCTGGATCAAGCTGCGGCGCGCGAAGTAATTTGGGTATCCGCACCGGCCGGTTCCGGCAAGACCACCCTTGTTGCCAGCTGGCTTGATGGTCGCAAGCTTCCTTCCCTCTGGTATCAGCTTGACCGGGGAGACGGCGACCCGGCAACCTTCTTTCACTACCTGGGGCTTGCCGTCAAAAATGCTGTCCCTCGCCACAGAACCCCCCTTCCCCTTTTCACCCCCGAGTATCAGTTCGGTCTCGACATCTTCTGCAAGCGTTTTTTCGAAAGCCTTTTCTGCCGGCTCAAGCCGCCAGCCGTCATTGTTTTCGACGATTACCAAGAGTTGCCCACCGAATCGCCCTTGCACCAGGCCATGCGTGCCGGCTTGGAGGCTGTCCCGCAAGGAGCGACGGTTGTCATCATCAGCCGGGAGGCGCCCAGCGCAGCGGTGGCCCGCCAGAAGGCCGGGGGCCGGATGGAGACCCTCGGCTGGGGTGACCTCAGGCTGACCCTGGATGAAACGCAGGGATTCGCCAAGCTCCACGGCAAGCAGGATAGTTCCCCGTTTTCGCTCCTTCAGCTCCATGAAAAAACCCAAGGATGGGCCGCCGGCCTCGTCCTGATGATGTCGGGTACAGAGACGGACATCACCGATCATCCCTCTCGATCGGAGACGCTCTATCGCCAGGAGGTCTTCGATTATTTTGCCGGCGAGTTGTTTGAAAAAGCGGAGGGCGAGATGCAGAAATTTCTCCTCGCGACCGCTTTTCTACCCTCCATGACCGCTCTTATGGCGGAAAAGCTTTCCGGCATTGCCGCAGCCGAAAAGCTTCTGTCGTATCTTTACCGCAACCATTTCTTTACCGAGCTGTATGCCGGAGATTCCCCAACTTATCAGTATCATCCGCTTTTTAAGGAATTCCTCCTGGCGCGGGCAAAAGACTTCTTCTCCCCGGAAGAGCTGAGCCGAATCCAACGGAGAGCCGCCGCGGTGCTGGAAGAGGCAGGCCAGATCGAAAATGCCGCCGAGCTCTTGCTGGCGGTCGGCGACTGGGAAGAGATCGCCCGACTCGCTCTAAATCAGGCACAGACCCTGACGACGCAAGGGCGGGGTAAAATTCTTGAGGATTGGCTGCTGCGGATTCCAGGTACTTTCCTGGCAAACAATCCTTGGCTCTCGTTCTGGCGCGGTGTATGCCGGTTGCACGTTGACCCGAACGAAGCGCGCGATTTTCTGGAGAAGGCCTTAATCGGATTTGATACCGACGGCGATCCTGTCGGGGTATTCACGGCATGGGCATTCGCTGTCGATACTTTTTTCTGCGATCCGAGTGAAGTTGCCCAACTGGATCACTGGATAACCTTGATCGATGCGTTGATGAAGCGGCATCCCTCTTTTCCGTCCCCCATTATCGCGGCGCAGGTGGCTACCGGCATGCTCTTCGCGCTGTCGATTCGGCAGCCGCAACGACCGGACATCGAGAATTGGGCGGAGCGCGCCTTGGCACTGTCTACTGAAACCAGGGATCCGAACCTGATTGGCAAGACAGCCCAATATCTCATTCTGCACCATATCTGGACAGGGAATCTCACGGCCGCCGGCGCGCTCATCGAGTCGCTTCGGCAATCGGAGTGTTACAAAAAGGCGTCGCCACCCATTGCCTTCCTGCTCGTCAAATTTCTGGAGACCATCAATAGCTGGCTGTCGGCGCAGCATGAGGTTTGCCTGGTTGCGGTTTCCGAGGCGCTTGCGGTTGCGAAGCATTCCGGTGTCCATATCTTCGACTATCTGCTGTTCGGCCAAGGGGCCAGCGCGGCCCTCAGCGCCGGTGATTTGACGGTTGCGCAGGAGTTTTTGGGAAATATGGCGCCGGTCCTTGGCAGCGGGAGGCGCAACGACATTTCCTATTATCACCATATGGCTTCCTGGCACTCCCTGCTACGCAATGAAATAGTCCTGGCCAGCGTGCAAGCAGAGACGGCCTCGAACCTCGCGGTCGAATGCGGATCACCCTTCGCCGAAGGAGTTTGTGCCCTGATGTTCGCCCAGATTCTCCACCGCTGCGATGAACACTGCAAGGCGGCGCACCATCTTGCGCGTGCCCGTCACATCGGCAGTCAGATGAAGAGCTCGCTCATCGAATTTTCGGCCTACCTGTCTGAAGCCCAATTCGCTTTCGACCGCGGGGAAGAAGAGTGCGGCCGCGATTTTCTCCGCTCGGCATTGGCGATCGGCCGGGAGAAGAATCTTATGAACTTTGGTGGCTGGCACCCGGGTGTCATGGCTCGGCTCTGCGCCAAGGCGCTTGGGGCCGGTATCGAGACCGAATATGTCCGAGAGTTGATTCGCCGTCGCAAACTGACCCCGGTTGCCGACGAGATAGCAGTTGTCGAGCAGTGGCCTTGGCCGCTAAAGATCTCCACTTTGGGGTGTTTCGAACTGGTGAAGGACGGGGAGCCGGTCGGATTTTCCGGCAAAGTACAGAAGAGGCCGCTGGAGTTGTTGAAGGTTCTGATCGCCCTCGGCGGAAAGGAGGTCAGGGAAGAGCAGATATCCGACCTTCTTTGGCCCGATGGAAACGGCGACCAGGCGCATAAATCCTTCGAGAGCAATCTTCTCCGTCTGCGGCGGCTGCTTGGTCATGACGATTTTGTGATCCTGCGCGAAGGACGTTTGACCTTGAACAGAAAATATATTTTCGTGGATATCTGGGGGCTGGAAGAGGTCATCGGCCGAGCCGAGGCGATGTGGCAGAGGGGAAGCGACAGGGGAAACGAATTGGACCTGCTGACGAAACGTTTCTTCAATCTCTACCGAGGACATTTCCTCGCCTCTGAAGCCGATTCACCCTGGGTTTTCGCCACCCGCGAGCGATTACGCGGCAGGTGCATCGATTTTGTCGAAAATATGCGTTGCTTCTGGGTAGAGCACGGGGAGCCGGAACGGGCGCTCGCCTGCGTGGCTGGGTGGCGATTACAATCCCTACAAAATACCTGGCACAAGGGATATCCAAATGACCGAGCGGCAGAATAAACTCATTTCCATGCGCATAATAATCGTTGAAGACGACCCCCTCATCGGCGGAAACCTGAAGCTCCTTTTAAGCGGTGAACCGGGATTGTGCGTCTGCGGCGTTTTCACCAGTGCCGAGGAGGGGCTGGCCGCGCTCGAGAACTCCCATGCAGACATTCTCATTGCCGACATCGGTCTTCCCGGCATGTCGGGGATCGAGCTTATCCGGGCGGCCAAACGGCTGATCCCTGAATTGGACATCATCGCCTACACGGTCTTCGACGATAGAGAGACGATATTTGCGGCTCTCAAGGCCGGGGCATCAGGGTATATGCTCAAGGGAAGCTCACCCCGACAGGTCATCGACGCTATCCAGGAAATGGCGGAAGGGGGTGCGCCCATGAGCCCCAAGATTGCCCGAGCCGTCATCGGCGAATTTCACGAGCACGACCTGAAAGAACCCTACCTCCTGACCTTGCGGGAAACTGAAATCCTCAAGCTCCTGGAGCGGGGGTACAGCTACAAGATTATCGCCGACCGATGTGCCATCAGTCCCCATACCGTCAACAGCCATATCAAAAATATCTACGAAAAACTCCAGGCCAAAGACCGCGGCAACGCGCTTCTTAACGCCCGCAGGCGCGGCATTCTCTGATCCTTCCTCGCTCTTCTCCCCACCCCTTTAAAATACCTATCGTCAGGGATTCAAATAAAAATTCATAGAACGTATTCTCGAAATTGTTCAGTACTTCGGTTTTTATCTGTGGGCAATCTGTGAGTTCGCGTCGAGTATGCTCCTTCGCGGCATGCAAGCATGCCATGGACAACCCCATCCCACATCCGCTGCTTTGTTTTAATGCGTTGGGTTCTGTCGCCCAGTTATGGAAGGTGTATATGAAAATTAAGGAGAAATCATGTCAACGTGTAAATTCGTGATTGATTGCAACATCTTTTTTAACGGAAAAATAATCGACATGCCAAATACGGCAAGCCTGATGAAAGAAAAATATTGCAATGTGCAAAATTCAGATTGCGCACGTTTCACTGTAGCCTCTGCCCTAAGAATAGAAGCGGTTCCGGCTGACTTGTTTCCGGGAAATCAAAAAAAGGCCAAAGCACTAATCGACAAAGAGGTGGGGGAATAAAGGATGCACACGAGGGGGGTAAGTCGGGGTGTAGCCAGTGCTGGAAAAGGTGGTGGCAAGCGGATGTGACAACATCAGATCATCCCCACCTCTGTTGCCATTTCCGTGACCTGCCCGGCATGCCACCAGAGGGGGTATCGAAGCGGCACTTCCAGAAAGACGAGGGTTCCCCCGCTTCCGGAGATGCGCAACTCGCCGCCGAGATCCTGCGCCCGCGTCTGCATGTTGGCAATACCCCGTCCGGCCCGCACGACCTCAGTGATGCCGAGGCCATTATCCTGGATCGTCAGCCTAACCAACGCGGGGGAGATGGTGAGGACAGCGGCCACACTGGTGGCCTGGGAATGCTTGATCACGTTCACCAAGGCTTCTTTAAATATGCGAAAAAGCGACCGGTAGAGGAAGACGCCAGGTGTTCTGTCACAAGCCTCGACGCCATCGACAGAGAAGGTGAAATCGATCTGGTGCGCCTCGGTCATACAATGCCCGTGACGGCGCAACTCGGCCGCCAGATCGGACCACAGCGCATCCTGACCATCAAGAATATCCATGAAAGTCCTGATCTCCTCCATGCCTTCCCGGGAAAGTTCGGCAATGGTAGTAAAAATTTTGTTCATCTCTGCCGCGGCATCCATCTTTCTCCCCAGCTCGGATAACAAGTTGATATTGGTCGTGAGTCCGCCAATGCCGTCATGCAGATCTTTCAGCAATTTTTCCTTTTCCCACTGGTATCTTTTTTCCGTGGCCAGAATTTCTTCGCACTGGCGGCGGTTTTCCTGGTAGAGACGGGCGTTTTCAAGGGCTACCGCCACCTGGTTGCCTAACGCCTGCAGGATTTCGAGATCATCGTTGTCAAAAGTGCCGTCAAGTTTATTGATCGCTTCAAGCACCCCGAACATTTTTTCCTTGACCCGGATGGGAACGCAGGCGATTTCCCTGGTGGCAAAGCCGCACAAGTCATCCAGCCCCTCGTAAAACCGCACGTCATCGACGGCATTCGCCACCAACTGCGGAATGCCGTGATCAGCCACCCAACCGGCGATACCGCACCCCCGGGGCAGCTTTAACTTCTTTAGGATATTCCCCTTTTCCCCGAGGACCACATCAAAAACCAATTCCCCATGGTCCTGGTCGAAAAGGAGTACGCTGCCGGCCTCCGCTCCCAGCAAGTTGGTCGCCACTTCGATGGCACACTTCATTATTCGGCCGGTTTCGAGTGAGGACGTTATCAGCGACGACATCTCAATAAGAGCGGTAAGCCGGGATATTTTATTATCGATCATCTCCCTACACCCTTGAATTTCATACATGCGGGATCTACAGGAATCTTCTTAACCGCCCCACCTACAATCTCCGGGCTTCCCTGTTTTTTCATCATCGGCCATCCGATCTCATCCTTTTACTTGAAGCGTCATTTCATTGTCAAATCTTTAATCAACTGCTCTCCTCCTCCCTTAAAAATACCTATCGTCAGGGATTCAATTAAAAATCCATAAGTCCTATTCTGCAAAAAAACCTGAACAAGCTTCAGCTTTCGCTGCAAGGGCCTGAGCGGAACCGACCAGGAAACCGGTAACAGTCTAAATGAAATAAGGGTGAACGAATGCAGATGAGTATGTTCGAAGCTGGGATGATTATCTGTTTCGGAGTCAGCTGGCCGGTCGCCATCAGGAAGACGCTGAAGACGAAGAGTGTCCATGGAAAGAGCCGGATGTTCCTGTTTCTTGTCCTTGGCGGATACGGCTTGGGCATCCTGCACAAGATCTTTTTCAGTCTCGATTTCGTTCTCCTCCTCTATCTCTTCAATTTCACCATGGTGCTGATCGAAATTGGGTTGTGCTTCCGGTATCGAAAAAGCCCGCTTTCAGTTGCTGCAGGTGCATTCAACGAAAGCGAGTATAGCGCGGCCGATACCCTCCTTGCTGAGCCGGCGTCTGTCCTCGAGTCTTCGGGCTAAGGAAAGAACGACATGGGAACGATTTTTTAATCTGTGGGTCATCTGTAGGTTCGCGGCTGGTACATTTCTTCGCATTAGGGAAGGGGGGTCGTTATTTTCAATCGAACCAGAGAAATAATTCCATGGAATTCATCTAGAGAAGGAGACCTGAATGTTTCTGAACAAAAAGACCATTACGTTGTGTCTGTTCCTCTTGTTGATTACGGTAAGTTTCGCCGCAGCGGCCGAGCATTTCGGCATTCCCGTCTATCCGGGAGCTATCAGCGATGCGGCGACGGCGCGGCAGCAGGCCGGCAGTTCCCGTGAGAGCGGCAATCTGCCGGCCGGAAAAGGGAGCAAGTCCGAGGTGTTCTGCTACCGGACCTCCGATACCTTTGAGAAGGTCGTCGCCTATTATAAAACCCAGAAAAGCGTCGGCCTCCTTGAACTCAGCGACAAGGACGGCATGAAGTACGCCCTCTTTTGCCCCGGCGGGAATGTAATGTCTTGTGCCGTCATGGGCAATGGAATCGATTTGGGCATTATGACCCCTTGGGAGGAACAAGAAAAACACACGGATGTGCTGATCCATTTCCGCAAAGCAACGAAAGCCAAATAATCGAAATTCCAAATGCATGCAAAAGGAGAAAAAAAACAGATGATACGCAAACCGATTTTCACCTTGGTTGCACTAATTATGTTGTTTGCGCTTGGGGCCTGCAGTGCGGGCAACCCTTATATGAAGCGCGGCAGCAAACAATTCGAAGAAGTGACCACCCTTCTGCTTGGCGAATGGACGATCGCCTCCTACTCGATGAAAGGAGACGAGAAGATCGGCGGCACCTACAAAGGCGGGAAGGTGGTCTTCGACGAACCGGAGTCGGGCGAGCGGCACGGTACGGCGCAATTCACCTTGCCGCTGTCGGCGGAAACCATCAAAACCATGTCGGCCGAATGGAAGAAGAAGTGGCCGGAGCTGCAGGTGGAGAAGTATGACGTGGTTGCTGTTGCCGAATGGGAACTGAGCAAGGACGGGAAAATTCTCTTTTTGCAAGATCCCCTGATCTCTGCCGATATCAGCGGCAAGGGGAAGGACATCAATGCGCTGATCGGCTGGGAAAATGGCAAGCTGCAATCTTCGAGTGTGGCCCAAGCAGGGAGCGGTCGCCGTGGTTTCGTCGTCGGAAAGATCGTTGCACAAACCTCAGGGGTACGTACCTACTATCCCGAGTTGCCGACCCAGTCCCGGTTGAAACTGACGGAGAACAAGCTTGATACGACCAGTAATTTCAGAATCAACCTGGCCATGAGCCGATGAGGTTTTTGGGGGAAATGAACAAGTGAATCAGGTGCTTGTGTTTACCGCACTTGCGAGTGCGGTAACTTCACGGCTGCCGTTTTCGGTCAAATAGCAATCAAAGGGAGGAGAATCATGAAGAAATGTCTCTAGCAGTTAGGTCGGGGGAGAAATATTTAAATGATACTCAACCAAGAAAGCAAAAAGGAGAAATCATGAAAAAGGCACATTTACTGAAATTCACTATTTTTATTCTTGCGCCATTGTTGCTGCTCGTCGGGTGTGGTGGCGGCGGTGGTGATGACAGCGTTGACCCACTCATCATCCCGCCGGTCGGTTTCAGCATCCTCTCGACAGCCCCTTCCAATAATGAGATCGGCGTCGAATTAACGAGTGCGGTCAGCGTATTATTCACGAATTCGCTGAACACGGGAACCCTCGACATAAGTTCTTTTCTACTAAGCTCTCCGACCGGCGCGGTGGCCGGCACGGTGATGGCAAGCGGTTCTCTGGCCATATTCACCCCTTCGGCAAACCTCGCACCCTCAACCCAGTACACGGCGACCCTCACGACGGCGGTGACGGATGTCAACGGGGCTGCGCTGGCAAGCGCCTACACCTGGACCTTTACCACCAAAGCTGCCGACGCACCGACCGTTTTCGCCGTCCAATCGACAACTCCCATTAATACGGCGACCGGGGTCGAGGTAACAAATGCGATCAGTGCTGTATTCAGCAAGGCGCTGAACACGGCTACTATCAATTCAGCGTCTTTCCTGTTGAACTCTCCCACCGGTGCGGTGGCCGGCATCGTGACGGCAAGCGGTTCTCTGGCCACCTTTACCCCCTCGGCGCCCCTCGCGGCGGCAACCCAGTACACAGCCACCATTACGACGGCGGCGACGGATGCTGACGGGATCGCGCTTGCAGCCGCTTACACCTGGACCTTTACCACCAAAGCGATCAATAACGAACTCCTACCTATCATTAACGTTACCACCCACATAACCACTCCCACCACCTGGCTGGCGGGGAATGTGTATGTTATCAATTCAGGTATCGATGTCAGTTCGGTACTTACCATTCAGCCGGGTGTCATTGTTAAGTTCGGCCCCAGCGGCAATCTCGACGTGTACACCGGTGGCACAATTACTGCCAACGGCACATCAGTCGCGAAAATTGTTTTTACCTCCATTAAAGACGATCTCCAAGGCGGCGACACCAACGGTGATGGCAACACCTTGCCCGTTGCCGGAAATTGGACCGGAATCTGGGTAGATGCCAGCGGTTCGACCTTCAATTATTGTGAATTCTATTACGGCGGTGGCACCAGTGGGTCAACCCTCGATCTGAACGCCTCCAGCGCTACAATCACCAATTCCGTCTTTGCCTATAATAAAGGCGGCAATCTGACGGCTGTTGTCGGTGCCCTGGATGCCGGTGAAGCAGCGGCTGGTACGATCATCCAGAACAACGTATTTTATAAAAACGATCTTCCCCTGCGGATCAGCACCAAATTCAGCATCGATAATTCAAATATGTTCCACAACCCCGCCGATGTAACCAAAACGAACACATACAATGGCATTTTTCAGTACGGCGGGAATATTACCACCGGAATTACCTGGTCGGAAACCGAGGTTCCTTTTGTGCTCTACTGGTACGATGCCAGTATCCAAGCAGGCGGCACGCTGACGCTCACCGATAACGTTATCGTCAAATCCGGCGCGAGCAGAGGGATAGCTGTCTACGCGGGGGCTTTGGTCGCGAATGCGACTGCAGGCAACAAGATCGTTTTCACCTCAATCAAGGACGATAGCAGGGGCGGCGACACCAACGGTGACGCGGGACCGAGCAACACGGTGGCCGCTGCCGGAGATTGGGACTGGATCTGGGTAGACGCCAGCGGTTCGACCTTCAATCGTTGTGAATTTTACTATGGTGGCGGCACCGGTGGGGGGGCAACCCTCGATCTCAACGCTTCCAGCGCTACAGTCACCAATTCCATCTTTGCCTATAATAAAGGTGGCAACCTGACGGCTGTTGTCGGTGCTCTGGATGCCGGCGGCGCAGCGGCAGGAACGATCATCCAGAGCAACGTGTTCTATGGCAACAATCTGCCCCTGCGGATTAGTACCGAATTCAGCATCGATGACTCGAACAGATTCCACAATCCAGCCAACGTTGCTCAAACGAACAAATACAATGGCATCTTTGAGTACGGCGGGAACATTACCGCTGAAATTACCTGGTCGGAAACCGAGGTTCCATTTGTACTCTACTGGTACGACGCCAGTGTCAAATTAGGCGGCACGCTGACGCTAACCGATAACGTTATCGTCAAATCCGGCGCGAGCAGAGGGATAGCTGTCTACGCGGGGGCTTTGGTCGCGAATGCGACTGCAGGCAACAAGATCGTTTTCACCTCAATCAAGGACGATAGCAGAGGCGGCGACACCAACGGTGACGCGGGACCGAGCAACACGGTGGCCGCTGCCGGAGATTGGGACTGGATCTGGGTAGATGCCAGCGGTTCGACCTTCAATCGTTGTGAATTCTATTATGGTGGCGGCACCGGTGGGGGGGCGACCCTCGATCTCAACGCTTCCAGCGCTACAATCATCAATTCCATCTTTGCCAATAATAAAGGTGGCAATCTGGCGGCTGTTGTAGGTGCGCTGGATGCCGGCGGCGCAGCGGCAGGTACGATCATCCAGAGCAACGTGTTCTATGGCAACGATCTGCCCCTGCGGATCAGTACCAATTTCAGCATCGATAACTCGAACACGTTCCACAACCCCGCCGATGTTGCTCAAACGAATGATTACAATGGCATCTTTGAGTACGGCGGGAACATTGCCACTACAATAACCTGGGCGGAAACCGAGGTTCCGTTCGTCCTCTACTGGTACAACGTCAGTATCCAATCGGGTGGCACGCTGACACTCACCGACAACGTTATTGTCAAATCCACGATAAATCGAAACATCAATGTTTATGCGGGCGGGAGTTTGGCTGGCCTGGCAAATCCCAGCGTATATCTAACTTCGCTCTTTGATGATGCTCATGGTGGCAATACGGATGGTGGCAGCGCTTTACCAGGAGACAATAAATGGGACGGCGTCTGGATCGAAAGTAATCCTGATTATTGGTTCTCAGGACCCAATATTCTTTATACAGTAGTGCATTAAGTTACAAAGGTGGCGGGCAAACGTTTGCCCGCCACCATCGGGATAACCAAGCAGCCGGATGCGGAAACGCATCCGGCTGCTTGATATTTATGGCTCGAGCAGTACGCCGCCGAAGCTTACTCTACGAGAAAGTCACCATATATATAGATGTACCCTGTGCCTCGCAAGCACTCCCGTTCCGCACGATATAATGTGCTGGGAGGCAGAGTCGGATGGCAGGGACGACGGGGCAGATCGATGCGGTGGTGCTGGCCGGCGGGATCAACCGTATCCGGCTCTATAACGGCTATGTTCCGGCCCCGAAGGCGCTGCTTGAATTCGCCGGCCGTCCTTCCGTCGACTATGTCCTGGCGGCGTTGCGGGGGGTGCCGCAGATTGGGCGCATCGCCGTGGTTGGATCAGCGGCAGCTTTGCGGCCGGCAGTTTGGGATCGTTACGGCTGCGAATTCGTCGAGGGCGCCGAAAGCCTGGGCGGCAATATCCTGCGCGGCCTGCGCCACTTCGCCACCTCCCCGGCGGTCCTCTTTGCCACCGCCGATGCCCCCCTCCTCACGGCCGAAGCAATCGTCGCCTTCTTTCGCGCCTGTGCCGAAAAGGGGGAGCAGGAGGGGACGGCCTATCTTTCCTTCGTCCCCGTAAGCGCTTTTTCCGGCCCCTTCGCCGGGCGGCAGAAGGCACGCGTTTTTTTCCGCGACTTGGTCGCCTGTCACGGCAATCTCGCCCTCATTGACCCGCACCTGACCGACCGGCTGTACCTGCTTTCCAACGTTGACCATCTCTATCGGGTGCGCAAAGAGACGCTCAAGACCATCTTTGCTTTCGGCTGGACGGTGGGGGTCAGCTATCTGCTCGGAGGCTGGCTGACGCGCCAGTTGAGCATCGAGCAGATGGCCGGTATTGCTTCGCGCCGGCTGGGGATCCGCCTGATTCCCGTCCTCAGCGACTGGCCGGAGATCGTCATCGATGTGGACGAACCGCAGGACTACGCCTTCGTCCGGGCGCAGTTGGAAGGAGAGTAGCCGGCCGGTGACCGGCAGGCGCTACTATTTTAGGAATGGGCTCGACCGGCCGCGTTCCCAACCGACGCGGCCGCTTCTTTTTCCCGGTCGCGGGAATGATCCCGGGCGACCAGCATGTAGATCGACGGCACCACGAAGAGGGTGAAGAGGGTGCCGATGGCCATGCCGCCGACCAGGACGAGGCCGATCGAGTTGCGGGCGGCGGCACCGGCGCCGGTGACCAGCGTCAGGGGGAAGTGCCCGGCGATGGTGGCGGCGGTGGTCATCAGGATCGGGCGCAGGCGGGTCAGGGCGGCCTCGTGCACCGCCTGCAGCTTGGGCAGGCCCTGCTCCTGCAGCTTGTTGGCGAACTCGACGATGAGGATGCCGTTCTTCGAGACCAGGCCGACCAGCGTCACCAGTCCGACCTGGGAGTAGATGTTGAGGGTGGTCGTCCAGCCGTGGGTCCAGAAGGGCACGTTCGGATCGGGCATCTTCAGGAAGGTGAAGATCAGCGCGCCGAACATCGCCAGCGGCACCGAGCCGGCGAGAATGACGAACGGGTCGCGGAAGCTGTTGAACTGGGCGGCCAGCACCAGGAAGATCAGGACGATGGCCAGGGCGAAGGCGGGCAGGAACTGGTTCCCCTCGGTGCGCAGCTGGCGCGATTCGCCGGTGTAGTCGAGCACGTAGCCCTTGCGGCAGGATCTTCGCCGCCTCGTCTTCCAGGAAGCGCAGCGCCTCATCCAGCGGCCGGACGGCCACGCCGCTGATCTTGACGGCGTTGAGCTGCTGGAAGCGGTTGAGCGAGCGCGGCACCACGGTGTCTGCGGATCGTGGCGACGGTGCTGAGCGGCACCAGCCGGCCGTCGGGCCCGGTGACGTAGATGTCCTGCAGCTGCTCGGGATTCAGCCGGTCCGACCCGCTCGAATCTGCGGGATCACCTTGTAGCTGCGGCCGCGCGATGTTGAAGCGGTTGACGAAATCGCCGCCCGACCATCGCCGCCGAGGTCCGCGCCCGACCTGCTGCGAGGTTCAGGCCGAGGTCGGCGACCTTGTCGCGGTCGATGACGATCTCCGTCTGCGGCTGGTCGATCTTCACGTCGATCAGCGGCGGGAAGGCGAACAGGCCGCTCTGCATCGCCTGCGTACTGGATCTGCTGGGCGAAGTCGAGGATCTGCTCGGTTTCTCGGCCGTCGAGGCGATGACGAACTCCACCGGGAACTGCCCGCCGCCGGGCAGCGCCGGCGGCGTCACCGGGAACATCTGGATGCCGGGGATCGCCTGCAGCTTCTGCTGCACCTCGGGCAGGATCTGGAAGATGGTGCGTTCGCGCTCGTCCCACGGCTTGGTCGACCATGCCGCCGAAGCCCGAGCTCGGGAAGGTGATCTGGAAGGTGAAGTCGGTTTCCGGGACGTCGAGAAAGACCTGGTTGGCCGCGGCCGCGTAGCGGCTGGTCTGGTCGAGGGTGGCGTTGGCCGCGGCGTCGAGGATGCCGAAGATCACCCCCTGGTCCTCGGTCGGCGCCAGTTCCTTGGGCGACATGATGAACATCGGGACGGTCAGCAGGCTCACGACGATCCAGACCAGGTAGACGGCCGGGCGGGCGTTCAGGGTGGCGTCGAGCAAGCGGCCGTAGAGCGCCGCGCAGCCGGCGGAAGTCGCGGGCGATCCGCCCCGCCAGCCCGTGCTCCTCGATCCCCGGTTTGAGCAGCCGCGAAGACATCACCGGCGACAGGGTCAGGGCGACGATCCCCGGAGATGGTCACCGCCCCGGCCAGGGTGAAGGCGAACTCGCGGAACAGCGAGCCGGTCAGCCCCCCCTGCAGGCCGATGGGCGGGTAGACCGCGGCCAGGGTGATGGTCATGGCGATGATCGGCCCGACCAGTTCGCGGGCGCCGAGCAGCGCCGCCTCCAGGGGGGACTTCCCCTCGCCGAGGTGGCGCTCGACGTTCTCCACGACGACGATGGCGTCGTCGACCACCAGGCCGACGGAGAGGACGATGGCCAGCAGCGTCAGCAGGTTGACGGTGAAGCCGAACGCCTGCATCAGGAAGACGGCGCCGATCAGCGAGAGCGGGATGGCCACCACCGGCACGATGCGCCGAGCGCAGCGAGCCGAGGAAGAGGAAGATGACGATGACGACGATCAGCAGCGTTTCGCTCAGCGTCTTCACCACCTCCTGGATGGCGTTGTCGATGTAGCTCGGTGGCATCGTAGGCGACGCGGGCCTGCATGCCGCTCGGCAGATCCTTCTGCAGTGCCGCCATCTCGGCATGCACGCGCTTGATCACGTCCAGCGAGTTGGCGTTCGGCAGCGGCCAGATCCCCATGAACACCGCGGTCTGGCCGGAGAAGCGCACCTCGGTGTCGTAGTCCTCGGCGCCGAGCACGACCTCGGCGATGTCCTGCGAGGCGGACGATGGCGCCGCCCTGCTCGCGGACCACCAGCCGCTTGAACTCCTCCACCGAGCTCAGGTCGGTGTTGGCGGTCAGGTTGACCTGGACCAGCGAGCCCTTGGTCTGGCCGACGGCGGCGAGGAAGTTGTTGCGGCGCAGCGCCTGGCGCACCTGCACCGGGCTGACATTGAAGGCGGCCATCCGGTCGGGCTTGAGCCAGATGCGCATGGCGAAGGTGCGGCCCCGAGGATGTCGGCCCGCTGCACCCCGTCGATGGCCGACAGGCGCGGCTGCACCACGCGCACCAGATAGTCGGTGATCTCGTTCTGCTGCAGTACGTCGGAGGTGAAGCTCAGGTAGGCCGAGGCGAACTGGCTGTCGGCCGACTCGATGTTGATGACCGGCACCTCGGCCTCGGGCGGCAGGTCGCGGCGGACCTGATCGACCTTCGAGCTGATCTCGGCCAGCGCCTTGGTGGCGTCGTAGTTGAGCTTCAGGCGCACGGTGATGGTCGAGAGCCCCAGCTTGCTCTGCGACTGGATGTAGTCGATGCCGTCGGCGGCGGCGATGGCCCGCTCCAGCGGCGTGGTGACGAAGCCGCGCACCAGTTCGGCGCTGGCGCCGATGTAGACGGTGGTGACGGTGACCGCGGCGTTGTCGCTGCGCGGGTACTGGCGGACGTTGAGGGTGCGGATCGCCTGGAGGCCGGCGATGATGATCAGCAGGCTGACCACCACGGCGAGCACGGGTCGGTGGATGAAGAGGTCGGTCAGTTTCATGAGATGATAGGCTCGGCGAGATATCGAGAAGCCGAGATGATGAGATAGAATTTGTCTCTCGTTTCTCAGTCATTCTCGCGGCTTGCAATTGTTTTCCGGCTTCGGTTCGAGCGAGGAACTCGGGGGCGAGCTTGTTGTCGATCACCACCGCCTGGCCGTTGCGCAGCTTGAACACCCCGGTGCTGACCACCGTCTCGCCCCCCTTCAGCCCGGAAACACGGCGACGAAATCGCCGCGCTTTTCGCCGAGGCGGACGAACTGCTGGCGCAGCGACCTTGCCGGTCTGCCCGGTCTTCTCGTCCTTGTTCTCCTCGACGACGAAAACCGAATCGCCATAGGGGGCGTAGAGCACCGCGGTGGCCGGAATCGCCAGCACCTCGGCCGGGTCCGGCAGCACCACGGCCACGCTGACGAACATCCCGGGCCGCAGCTGCTCCTCGGGCATTGGCCGCCGTGGCCTGCAGGCGGATGTTGCGGGTGGCGGCATCGACCTCGGGATTGATCGCCGTCATCCTGCCGCTGAAAGCCTCGCCCGGGCAGGCGTCGGTGGTCATCCGCACGGCGATCCCGGTCTTCAGCCGGGCAGCTGCTGCTGGGGCAGGAGGAAATCGACGAAGATCGGGTCGAGGGTCTGCAGCGAAACGATGGGCTCGCCCTCCTTCGAGGATCTGCCCGAGATTGACCAGGCGGATGCCGAGGCGGCCGGTAAAGGGGCGCGGACGGTTTTCTTCGCCATCCGGCGCGGATGCTACTCGGTCTCGGCCACGGCCTGCCGGTGTTGGGCGACGGCCGCGTCGTGGTCGGCCAGGGAGATGATCCGCTCGCGCCAGCAGCCGCTCGGCGCGGTCGAGGTTGCTCTTCGCCAGCGCCACGCGGGCTTCCGCCCCGGGGAGCCGGGCCTCCTCGACCGAGGTGTCCAGCCGCACCAGCAGCGTCGCCGGCCTTCACCTTCGCCCCCGGCTCGAAGGCGATGCGCACGACCTTCCCCGGCACTTCGGCGGCCACCGTCACCCCCTGTACGGCGGCGAGCGAGCCCACGGCGGTGAGGAGGGCCTCCCACGTCTGCGTCTGCGCGACCGCGGTGGTGACCGTCTCCGGCGGCGGCACGAACTTCTCGCCGGCCGCACCATCTTGCGGATCTGCAGGAACTTGATTCCGGCAATGGCACCGACCAGCACGAGCAAGCCGACGACGGTGATAACGAGCCGCTTTTTCATGGATTCTTGCGCCGAAAAATAGGCGTACTCTTTCGAGAACAGGAAAAGGCCGATGGCAACCTGACACTAGTTATTGATCATAGCAAAACGCTTATATTTTACACAAATATGGCCGAACCTGGAGGAGGCTCTCTGAATTCTGCGGGGAGCTGATGGTGGAATGTTTTGTCCGACTGCTTAACCTGGCGCCCCCTGCATCCGTGCCGCAAATGCCGGTCCCTTGGCCGTTTCTTCGTGGCGGAAATAGATAAAGGCTTCCGCCCATCCCAAATCCGCGAACTTCTCCTTCCAGGTCTGCAGTTCCTTGTCGGTATACTCCGATCGCCGGAGCCGCGCGTAGCCGAAATCGGCCGTGGCGATGAGGGGCGGTGGCGGCGCGTCGTCGCGGTCGGAAATGCAGAGGGCGCATCGCTGCTCACACAAGAGAGCGAAGACCTCATCACTGGACCAAGACGGATGACGGAATTCGATGGCGAACCGGATGGCGGGGATTGCAGCGAGAAATGCGCGCAGCAGGGGGAGGTCGCGGGGGAGGGACGGTGGTAGCTGAAAGAGGACGGGGCCGAGATTGTGGCCGAGAGCCGATATTTTCGTCGTGAAAGCCGCCGTCTCCTCGTTGACGTTGCGCAGGCGTTTGCGGTGCGTGATCAGCCCCGGCGCTTTGAAGGCGAAAATGAAATTTTCAGGAACCTGCGCCAGCCAGGATTCGAGAACCGCAAGGGCCGGCATGCGGTAGAAGGTCGCGTTGATCTCGACCGACGAGAACCGCTGCGCGTAAAAAGGCAGCATTTCGCGCGGCGCTAGGCCAAGAGGGTAGAACTTTCCGCGCCACTCCCGGTAGGCGTAACCGCTCGTCCCAATCCGGAGGTTCATCGCCGAAGTTACAGGCCGGCACCACCGGTTCCGGGGCGATTCCCCTCCGGAGCGATTATGCCACCACCCGGAACTGTCGTCGCGCCCTGAGTCATGCCCCCTGAACTTGTGTCTCCCGGAGGTGTCCCTTCCGTGGCTGGTCGCCCGGGGACTAGACCGCCCGGGACCGGGCCGCCGGGAACTGAACCGCTAGGAACTGAACCCCCAGGAACCGAACCGCCAGGGACCGGGCCGCCAGGAACCGGGCCGTCGGTGCGTCCCTCCTCGGTAACCGGACCGCTAGAGACGGAAGTTCCGGGGATGGTTTCATTTGTGGGCGGAGTCTCGCTCGTTGTGGCGCCGGGGGCGGTTTGGCCGCTGGTGCCCGGCGCCGTCCTCGCCGATGTTCCTCCGGGGAGAGTAATGCCCTGTTGGCTGGCGCGCTCAAGCATCTGGTCGTAGTACTCGCGGCGGACGGCCTCCTGCTGCTCGGCCGTTCGCGCATCGCGCAGGCGGACGCGAAATTCGGCTCGTTCCCGAAGCGACATCAGGGGACTGCCATAAAGCAGCCATTCGTCCTGCACCGGCGGCGCAGTCGGTGGTTGTTCCTGCGCACCGCCAGTGGCCGGCAGGCCGAAACTGGCGGCGACGTACAAACTGCCGGCAAGCACAGCTGTTATAAGCGTTCGCTGCAGCATGATTTCCTCCCTCTTATCTTGTTTTCATCCCAGCGTAGCACCGGTCGATGCCTTTGCAAGACCACCCGGAAGAGAGGAAGAAATCCGCCGGCCAACATGAGCGCGCCCCCGCTGGAACTATCCTGTGGGGGCGCGAACTTTTAAACTGGCGAGATGAGGTCAGTTGTCCCGGCGCTCCCACCCCCGATTGGCTGTTACCACGCGTTCCTCGTGGTGCAGCTCCCGGCGGTTATGGCGGCGCTCGCCGTTGTTCCATCTGCTCCGCTCGCCGCAGGATTCTTGCCGCCTCTCGTAATCCCTATACTCGTGCCGGCGCTGTAGAGCACGTTCGACGATGATGACCCGCTCGCGCCGCGGCTCGCGGACGATCACGATGGCAGGCGGCCGGTGGCTGATCCGGGGCGCCAGATCGCCCAGGCGGGCGCTAATGGTGATGGCGGGGCCGTGGCCGCTGGCCAGGGCGGGGAGGGCGCCGAGCAGTATGCTGGCGACAACCAGGGGGACGAGCAGATGGCATTTCATGGTGACCTCCTGTCTGCGGGTGAGTGAAGCCTTGCTTCGTTGGCTTCACCGTAGCGCAACGGTTCAGCGCTGCAATGGATATCTGTTGGCATCTCTCCCGATGTCGGGTCTTTCGCATGCAATTTCAATCGCTTGCGAAAGCCGATGTCGGGTGCGGGTACCTGAGAAAAAACTGTTTGCGGGGAGAATGGAGAGTGCCGGAAGGAGTGAGATCGGCCGGTTTATCTGGTCGGCCGTTATTTTCTTGATGGGAGATGCCGCAGCGCCGCCCGCGCCGCATGATAGCCGCACATGCCGTGTACGCCGCCGCCCGGTGGGGTGGAGGCGGAACAGAGATACGACGCCGGCGATATGCGGTGGCGTAGGGATCCGCCTGCAATGTCGGGCGGGCAATGATCTGCCGCAGATCCTGCACGCCGCCGTTGATGTCGCCGCCGACGCAGTTGGGATTGTACAGCTCCATAACCGGCCGGCCGTGCGCGCATGGCGGGCCAGGATGAGCTCGCGGAAGCCGGGCGCGAAACGCTCCATCTGCGCTCGATGTCGCTCGGTCATGATCGACGCTCGAGCCGTTCGGCACGTGGCAGTAGGCCCAGCCGGTGTGCTTGCCGGCCGGGGCGCGTGAGCGGTCGAAGAGGCTCGGCTGGGCCAGCAGGACGAAGGGTTGCTCCGGGTGCTCGCCGCGCCAGACGGCCGCCTCCTCGGCGGCGATCTCCTCGCAGTGTGCCGCCGAGGTGGACGGTGCCGGCGCGGGCGCATTCGGCGCGCGCTCCACGGGATCGGCCCAGTCGAGCGCCCAGTCGAGCTTGAACACGCCGGGTCCGTAGCGGTAGCGCTGCGAGTTGGCGGCGGTAACAGGCGAGGCAGGCGGTCGCGCGTCGATCAGGGCGAGCAACTGCCGGGGCGTGACGTCGAGGAGCACCGATTGCGCCGGCGGGAACTCGTCGAGCGACCGGATCGGTGCGCCGGTTACGATCTTCCCGCCCAGTGCTAGCAGAGTACGACGCTAGCGCATTGGCGATGCGGCTCGCGCCGCCGCGCGGCGAGCGGCCAGCCGACGGCATGGCCAAGCAGGCCCAGGACCAGACCGAACGCCGCCGAGGTGGGCTGCTCCAGGGGGAGAAAGGAATGGGCGGAAAGCCCGGCCAGCAGCGCCGGCGCGCGCCGGTCGCGGAAATGCTTTTGCGCCAGACCGGCCGCCGACTGCAAAGCGTGCCGGGCGAATCTAGCGAGGAGCAGCGGATGGCGGGGGAGACGGAGCGGCCCGAGGATCTCGGCGGCGAGCTGCTGCCAGTGGTCTACCAGCGGCGCAATAAGCCGTCGGTACGCCTCCCCGTCCCGGCCGAGGGCGGCGGCGGTGGCATCGAGGGAGCGCTCGAGCACGATGGCCGTGCCGTCGTCGAACGGATGCGCCAGGGGGGCCGGCGGGTGGATCCACTCCAGGCCATGCTCGGCCAGAGGGAGGGTGGCAAAGAAAGGGGAGCCGAGCCCCAAGGGGTGGATCGCCGAACAGACATCATGCGTAAAGCCGGGTAGCGTCAGCGCGGCCGAGCGCATGCCGCCGCCGGTTTCGGCAGCCCCCTCGATGACGGTGACGGAGAGCCCGGCGCGCGCCAGCTCGATGGCGGCGGCCAGACCGTTCGGTCCCGAGCCGACGACGACGGCATCACCGGCTATGCGCGGTGTATTCGGGTTTGCCATCTGCATCCGTTACACTTAACAGAAAACCCCTGCACATACAAACCAGGTGTCTCCCTTTAGCTTGGAGCCAACCTCGTCCACTCACCCGTCGCCGGAAAAAGGGATGGGGATGGATTTCTCATTGACTTTTACATAAGCAAGAAATAGAAAGATTAATCCATGTCCGAGTTGACGGCGAGAAAATCGCTCGTCCTGTCCTATAGGGTAGCAGAAGGAGGAAAGATGACCGTACTGCTGATTGAGCCGGCGCTGACTTTTGCGCAATTTTTGAAACTGAATCTGACGCGACTTGGCTATGACGTTGTGCATGTAGCAAACGCTGAGAACATCAAGGAGACGGTCGTCAGGCATGCTCCCGATTTGATTATCTCCGAAGTCGTGGTTGCGGGTAAAAGCGGCCTGGACATCTGCCGTCTCCTCAGCAAGGAGAGCCAGCTCGCAAAAATCCCCGTGGTGATTATTTCCACCGATGGCTGCATGGAGACCAGGCAAGCCGCCCTGCAGGCCGGTTGCGTGGATTATCTGACCAAACCGGTGACCTCAAGGGATATCCACGAACTCATGCAACGGCATTTGCCGTTCCACCACAAGCGCCACAACATAAGAGTGCGCATGCTGCTGATGGCGACAGTCAATGATGGCCGTGAGTCGCTTGAGCAGAAGGTCATCAGTATGGGTGAGGGGGGAGTGTACATCGAAACGACCAGGCAAAGCCCGGTGGGGGCAAAACTCGATCTGGACATTCCGCTACCGAGTCTCAGCAGCCCGGTAAGGCTGAAGGGTGAAGTTGTCTACGTAAAAAAGACGGCCGATGCCCAGTTGCCGCCCGGTATGGGAATAAAATTCATCGGCATGGATCACAATACAACGACACTGCTGAAACATTACATGGAAAGCTATTTGTCAGACTTTTTACCGGTACCGCCGGGGAAATAACACCTCCCTGTTCCAAACCTCCTTCCCAGGTCTGCTGCGGCACGGGATAACCTCGACCCCCACAGGCGGGTTATAATAGAAAAAAAGGAAGGAGGATAGTCTATGCAAACACGCGAACAGACCATCAACGGCATCGCTGTTGACCGGCTGCACGACACAGTCAATGACATCAAACAGAATCCCACTCTGGCCAAGTGCACGTTCCGGGCACATAACAAATGGATTAGCGGCGGCCACAACCAGGCGGTCATCACCGATTTCCATGCGGCCAACCAGGAAATCCCCCATCGCCAGATGTTCAAGCTGGAAATCGACGAGCCGCCTCTGCTTCTCGGTGAGGATTACGGCGCCAATCCGGTTGAATATGTCCTGACCGCCCTCTCCGGCTGTCTGACCAGCTCCCTCATCTACCATGCGGCCGCCCAGGGGATCACGATCGAGGAAGTCGAGTCCGAGCTGGAGGGCGACCTTGATCTGCGCGGCTTCCTTGGCCTTTCCGATGAGGTGCGCAACGGCTACAACAGCATCAACGTGAAGTTCAAGGTCAAGGCGGACGCGCCGCAGGAAAAAATTGACGAACTGATCGAACTGGCGCAGAAGCGCTCACCGGTCTTCGATATTGTTTCGCATCCGGTGGATGTGACGGTGCGCGCAGAGAAGGTTGCGGAAATAGGCATCATGCACTGAAAGAGGACGGTTACACAGAACAGAAAAGCCGACCCATGGGGGGCCGGCTTTTCTGTTTCTCCTTTGCGTCGCTTATTCTCTCAGCTCCCGAGTGCCTCCACCGCGGTCGCTAGTGTGGCCAATGGCAAAAAAAGCGTGAGAGTATTGCTAGGAAGGGGGATGAAGCCATATTGTTCATAATATACCCGCGCGTCTTGGTTTTTCGCGTCCACGAAAAAGCCGATAATACCAATATTCTCTGCAACGGCCAGGGTACGCCGCATAGCCTCGGCCATCATGATGCCACCGAGGCCCTGCCGCTGCCGATCGCGCACTACCGCCAGGCGGGCGAGCCTGGCAGCCGGCGCCTTGTCGGGATATCTCTTCGCATATTCCGGCGGCAGATCAGCCGCGACGATTTCGCAGCTCGCTAAGGTGAAAAAGCCCAGGATCCTCGCCGGAACCTCGGTTTCGCTCAGAACAAACGTGCGCGAAAGCCCTTTTTCATTGTGCTGGCGAGCGGTCCTTTTCAGATACTCGTCCAAGTCCCGTTCGCCACAACTAAACCCTTCGCGATCGTGCTCTCGCGAAAACAGTTCAATTTGAAGCATTTTTTATCGTCGCCTGATGAGCGCGGAAAGCCGCCAACAACTTCTCATTTGGCGCTGGTGGGTTCTCGATAGCGTCGAAAAAGCGCTTAGCGGATTCCGCGCTTAATCGAATGATGTTTTCCTCCTCGATCACGTTCTGCGCCTTTTCCAGCGCTGACTGAACAAGGAACTGATTCACTGTCGAGCCAACTAAAGCCGCAGCTCGCGTCAGGATCTCAAAAACACTCTCGTCCACTCGGGCTGAAATGCGTTCCGTTTTTGTCGCAGGCATGGTGTCTCTACCTCCCTGTCTGGCCGATCTTTGGTTGAGAAGTTAACACGGTGGCGCCAAAATGGCAACCCATTTGACGCCATTTTGGCGCCAATCGCACCCGGAATTCCGGGCGTATTCATTGGTGTATCACTGCCTTAACGGCTCAGGGGGTGTGCGGGGCCGCGTCGTTTGCGGCATCCTGCACCACCCCGTTGTTCGATATTTAGCTACAAAGTGAATTCATCGTAATTTATCCAACCTTTGCTTTTCGAAAGATTGAGGATAGGAATTTGAATTTCGACTCCTCCAACTGACACGCCTTGAATTGTAATCATCAAATTGTCGATATCTGTCGGATTAATATTTGTCTTTAGAATGAACTGGACATCAGACATAGGAAGAATCTCAACCACTGGACGACCATCAATAGCTGTATTTCTTATAAATTTCGACGTGGCTGAATGTTTTCCAGTTACCATGTAGTCTATGTCTGATTTTTCGAGGTTGACAGATATTGTTATTTTTGACCAGTCGATGATGACTGTAGAAAATCTGCTGGTTGCAGAGAAACTAATTGAAAGCAATTTGTCTCTTGATGAAATAGGTGAATATGGAATGATCGGAAACCAAAATGGGCCTACCGTTTGCGTGATCGTGTAACCTGCTGATATTTCTATTGAACAGTTTTCAGAGTCATATATGTGAGTGGCTTTGTCAGGTACAGGCGCGTGCTTAACATTTTTCTGATGACCTTGATAAAATTGATGTTTCCAACCAGTTGTGATCTCTGGTGCAACGTAATTATAGTCTCTCGTAACCCAACTGCACCCAAACTGGGGAACTACGGCTACGCAAACTAGAAGCATTATGAGTATACGAACTGGTTTCATTTTCCTCTTTTTATTATCGAACGTCACAAGGCGCACCGGCTGGCGAAGCAGACCGCGTGCCGCCGCTAGTTGAATCTTCAAGTTCGGCCACTTCGGGATTAATCTGCCATATACGCTATTCTGTCTTTGGTAGTTCTTTTTGATCAATAGGCGAAAAACCAACAATGGAGTAGGTTGCAGAGTAACCAATTTTGTTTTTCTGATAAATCACAAGGATCCTGTCGTTGCTGATCGGGGAAACGTCTATCAATCTGTTGACTTTAGGGACAATAACCTTGTAACAACTTCCATCAAAGCTAGAAACCGCAATTGATGCCATATCGTCTTTTGTCAGCTTCTTATCCCCGTTTGTGTCTTCCGTGACAACTTCGTAAATAATGAAATTAACCTCTTTGTTTTTGTATTCATCATTCGGTAAAAATTTATAACTTACAATCATCTGATTGTTTGCTGGGAAAAGCCACTTGGATTGATTGCTTTCGCCGTCGATGAATAACAAATTCCTCCCTGAGCCTGACTCGCCGTAGGAGTGCAAACCGGAAGATAAACCAACCTTCACGTATTCTCGCTCTGACTCGAGAGGTATCAGAACAAATCTGTCCTTTATCTTCCGTGCATAACCCAGCCTCCAATTTTCTTGTCCATCTGGGTCCTTTGCAACATTAGCGATAGTAGGTTCTTTTTTTCTCCAAAGTCCTTCCAGCACACTTCCCGACATCATAAGTATCGCAAGAACAATTGCCACCATAATTGCGATTCCGTTGAACCGCCAAACGAACTTGAAGAATTTATTGTTTTCCACTTAAGGTTCTCCTAATAATGATTCAACAGTGGTGCGGCGCAGCGGCGTAGCGCAGCGAAGACCGGCTGCCGCCGCGTGGTTAGCCATTCTCTGAATCCAAGGCTACCAAGGGGCACCCAATGGATGTTTTCGTAGTGCATCTTTAAAGTTTTTGACCCAAGATTGTTCATTCATGTGGTCAGTCCATCTTATTAAATTCTGCATCTGTTCACTGAGCAGATCAGCACGACCTGCACCAAATGCGATTTTGGCGGCTCGTTCCGCCATCTGCTCCAACTTTTGCAAATCACCCTCTGCTGCCGCATTGCCTGACTCCGCAAGGTTCGACAAGAGTTTGTCTGCCAACCTTTCGAGGCTTTCGAGTTCCGTTTTTTCTGTGTCTTTAATCATGGTCTCTCTTTATCTGGCTAACGGCTCGGCAGTTGACCCGCTTGCCCGGCCTTTTCGGGCGGGCGGTGTCCAACTGTCTTGTTGGCAATAATCTTCTCGTTATGCTTCTTTAGATGGAGAATTGACCTTCATTCGACTCGGTTGAATATCTCAAAACTCATAGGTGATAGTATTGTTGGTTTCCGAGATCATCTTATTGGCGAAGAGTATGTCAATTATTCTATCGACTTCGTCTTGAGTAATATTCTTTTGAAACATTGCTGAGATGTGTTTGATCAGTGTGGATCGCTTGCGAGGCCTCGCCTTCTTGTCAGATTTGCTCAATAGCTCGAATACCCTTTTATAATTTGGTTCTTCGGTTGTAGCAGTCTTTGGCTCAAGCTCAAGCAAGCTATTTATACGTTTGCACTTTAAACCATTTTTGTTTAGGTGTCGTAGTAATGGGTCAAAGCCTTTATCTTTGGATAGGACTATGCAATGAAGACTAGGCGATTTTTCAAAAACGCGTCCAAGTTGGCAAGCGATGTAAAAATCAAGAGCATTGCTGCCATTTCCTTCGACACGCTGCCACTCAACTCGCTCGCCTAGCTTTTGTGCGCTTGCGACAAGATCAATAGGCACGTTCTTTTGGCTCGAACCAACAAAGATCACAACATGAAAGTTGTCACCAAGGCGACTTAAATCGACTTGCTGAACGTTCTCGAAGTTGACAAGAAGTAATTTGTGAGTCATTTTATCCTCGCGTGTAAATATTTTTCGGCCAACGGGGCTGCGGCGCACCGGCGAAGCGTAGCGGAGACCGTGTGCCGCCAGCTGGTTGAACGATTCCTCTCCTTAGCCGAAGAAACATCCATGCTCATCAGCGTTCACAACCTCCAAAAACTTTTCGATTGTGGGGACTGTCAAGTCAGGCTTGTAACCATGCCATTTCAAATCAGCTCGGAGCCAGAAAATTTTCCAGTGTTTTTGGGTTGATACATAGGTTGCCTTTGCAAATGGGTGTTCTCGAATTATGCTTGGGTCGTCCCATTGTGGACGGATTTCGAAGAGTTCCAAGCTTTGACCTGAGAGCCTGTACCCCAAGTCTACTTCAGACCGGATTTCAGGGGGTGGCCGCCTTATTTTTAAAAATTTCGTCAATGCCTTTTCAATTTTTTTCAGCTCGAATTCAGAGAATGTCATAACTTCAATCACCTTCTTATGCTGCTGCTTGGTTTTTCTGGTTATTTATTTGAATTTCAAAAATCTTTCAAGAAATGGGGCAGCAATGAAACTTGCGATTAAAAGAGGGTAGAATACTTTCGCAGAAAATAGAGTCTCTCCGATATCGAGGCTAAAAATCATCGCAATGACTACCCCTATTCCGAGCATGAGTACGTTCAGGAAAAAGGCGTATTTCAATCGGTTTATAATCGTCATTTTCTTCCTGTTTCAACGGCTCGGCCGGTGACCCGGCGCAGGTTTATCGCGACCGGGTCCACTGGTCTCGTTGGAATCTACAGGCAAAGCACTTTCCCTTCACGAACACGAAATGGCATCTCTGTAGCTTCTTCAGGTATTAAATCTAGCACTATCTGATTCTTTGGTATTCCATAGTTTTTACTCAGACGAGTCACAATTGATTCACTAGTCCAGAATCTAGCCCCACTAAACCTAAATACATCATCTTTGTCAGCTTCCTGAACTAATTGCTTGTGATCAAACATTACTGATTCAAGATAATGTATTGATGTTTCTATTTCAATAGCTATATTTATTGATAAATGTAACATTTTGATGTCACCAGGAATTACGTATATTCTGTCTCTATAAGGTGCTAGTGCTTTTTGTATAAATGACTTAGATAATTGATAATCTGCTGTAGATATAACGGCAAATGTTTGATCAACAAAATTAGCCTTCAGCAAAGGCCTAAAATTACCATCACAATCAAAGAATATCTCGTAAATCATCCCGCTTAATATGTGATTAGCAGACTCATTTGCATGTCGGAAAAGTTCAATGTCAAGGTTTCTCATGAACTCCAAGGCTTTCTGAGAGTTGCCACAAGCCGCTTGATAAATATTCCTACCAAGAACAAACCATGCTCCATTATTGAACTCTCTGTGGCGAATGGATTTTATTCTAATAATTGCTGGATTTTGTGTGTACCAGTCATGGGACTTAAGGTCACGAATAACCAAGTCAATATCTGAGGCAAGATTTATTTCATAGGCGGAGTCCCGAAGTGCATCGGGGGGATAGACCGTATAATCAGATGCCGTAGCAATGGTATCTTCAATTATTGGAGATTTAATATGGACTTCAGTGGGTGCTTGAATACAGGTATCCTCAGAGGGTGCTTCCTGTATTATTTCACTAACATCATCCGCAACAGCAGTATCCTTGTCACTAGTTGCCACTTCCGATTCAACTTGGATTGCTTCAGCCAAATTCTTAAACTCATCAGGCACACTCTTAGAAAGGGCTTTAATAAATATTGGCAGGGTAATAATGTGTAGATCTCTATAACCAACCTTTGCGTTAAACTCAGCAACAAGACGAGGGTCAGGTAGTTTAATAATTGGATTTGTGTTTGGAACCTGCTTCCGACAGCCCTTATCAACGTGGATACGCTTACTTGGAGGATAAACCCAGTCAGGCTTTTCGTCGTTAGTAAGGAATACAACTCTTTTAAACTTGTTCTTCATTTTTGTTGCATAATCTAATATTTCAAACCAGATAATAATGTCTCCATTTTTATTTTCAGTTTTGCTACTGTCCTTGAACCCTGGTGGCATTCTATGACTATTTCGCAGTTCGCCTTCATTGCCAGCACGAACGCACAACCTTGCTATGTCAGACGGCAATACGGCAAAAGACAATTTTGAGGCAATTTCATCATGAATTGTAGCAGCATCAAATTCTTGGTTAAAAACAGCAGTAAATGAGGGTAGTACATCTATCGCCTTCTCAAAAGCTTCCAAGAATTGTTTTCTGTCTCCATTAAAATTTATTTTTGACAATAAAGACTGGTCAACAAACAGACTTGCCATACTGTGTAAATTTTCCAATTTCTTCTTGATTTCATTCGGTTCATTGCTTTTTACGGTATATTCTTTTAATTTTCCTTGCTTGAACTTAGCTAGATATTCACTCAAGGCCCAAGCTGGTATCTTTAGCCGTTCCTCGGATAATAAACCATCTGCCCAAGAGTAAAACTCATTTCTAGCATCTAAGTGTAGCTTGTATAAATGCGCAAGTACGTTGGTATCAAGAAAAACTATGGTGTCAGAATCTTTAAGGACATCACCTAGTTCCTCCAAATATTCTTGCTCAGTTTTTGGATACACTGAAAAGCCGAAGGGCATACTATTCTCCTAATCATTATTTATCTTTCCAACGGCTTGAGGGTGACCAGCGGCGGGTTTAAGCCGACTGGTCTAACCGAGTGTTATGTTCCGCTAGTACAAAAAAATTCAAGGCTGTGCCTACATGAAGAATAGACCTGCTCATGCGAACAGGCAATTAGCGCATTATTAAAAAAACATACTTCATCGTAATTTAAAATGTACCTTGAACTACAGTACTTCTTGTTGTTCGTTATTAGCACTGCTGTGTCTTTGGAAATCGGGTAGTAAAACTCGATTTCTTTGACCTCACTTGTCATACGCACCTTAGATGCGAACGTATTTATAATCGGCTGGTCTCCGGTCAACAGTGGTGCGCCTGTAGAGTTTTTTAATAAAATAAGTGGATAATTATGCCTTTCAACGTAGATTGATTTTGCAATCTGAGTGGCATACACATGTCTAAGAATTGGCCATATATTCTTGATGTTAATTTTCAAGTTGTTGGAAATACTGCCAACAACGTTCTCTTGCACCTTCTTTGTCCGCATATACTGAAGGGAAATGAAATATAAAAACCCGATAGCCTTGTCGCTATCTTGGTAAAAAGAGGCGTCATCATTAAGCAGCGCATCCAGATACTGGATACTGTCTCCCTCAATAAGTGAGTGATAATCTTCTTCAAGATTATGAATGGCAGTGTTGACCAACGAAAGAATTTTTTCATCATTGATTTCCCACTCTTCGCATAACTCCTTTAACTTGAATAAATTTTGAAACGTCTCAATCCAACCCTCATTAACAAGTGCATCCATTTCGCCATATGGATTCGTGATCAGAAGTTTTAGGAACTGCAACTCTTCTGGTGAAAGCTTTTGAACAGAGTAAAAATCCCGCTCTTGCCCAACATTCATAAGATTAGCGTTGAAAATTTTCCCGCTCCGATGACACCATATTGCATCATTGGTAGCCCAGGAAGATAAATAATGTCTCCAAACGTAATGATGTCGTCGTTTTTTCATCATTCACTCACATCACACATAACGGCTCGGGCGGTGAGCGGGGTTCACCGCTCCACCGGCCTGGTTGGCCCAACTTTCAGTACTTGTCTCCGAACTCCTCAAGCTCCATCAAATATTCAGCAACCTCAGCAACTCTTTTCTTGGTCAAAGTCGTCGCATGACCGCAATACAATGTCGGCCAAATGCTTCCGCCTTTGCACTGGTTGGCATGGAACTTCGACTCCGACTTCATAAAAACCTCCCACTTCTTTTGCGAAGTGAGAAGTTCGCGGAAACGTGACTTGCTAAGGTGCCCGGAAATTTTCTCCAAAACAGCTTGTAGTTCTTCTTCCTCTTTTTGCCAATCCTCGCCAGCTTTCATATTCATTTCTGTTTGTGACATGCTAGGGCCAGGATAAAGAATTTTAAAATGAAGACTCGACGCAGCTGTCATGAACAGTGAGATATCAGGCACATGGCTCTTAATTTCTGCGATGGGAACGGTGAATTTTGAAGGAATCTCATGACTAAAGATGTGACGAAGTTCGAACATTTTGGCTACAGCGTTAAAAACACGTTCACTCTCTTCCAAGACAGGCGCACTGTCATAACCGACTACGGAGGACAACTCTTTAAGATATTTTGTATCAAGGAGGGTACTTAGGTGTGCATTGATGTGGTCAAGACTACTGATCGGGATTAAATGCGAAACAACGTCACCGATGGAAACTTTGCTGCCATGAAATGCAGAGATAAAACGATAGTCGAATTTTACATCTGGAATAAGCTTGTGCGCGTTATTCAAATACGGAGCACCAGTGTCAATTAACTCCTTGATTATTACGCGAACCCCCGACTCAATACAGGCAACGGTGGCAATCGGAAGGTACTTATAAATTTCATCCGTTCCGACCTGCGACGACTCGGATAGTTCTTTAAGCTCGCGGAGCCTGATATCGATATCAACTGTTGACGCATGGTATCTGCGACGACTTTTTATCTGTGTAATCTCAGCAACTATGTCACGTTTCTTTGATGTCCCACGCTGATCTTTTTCCGGATTACTCATTTACTCTGTCCTTAATCTTAGTGGCCAACTCGTTATTGATCAGATCCGGCCAACATGCCCTGTTGCGTCGGTTAGCCTCGAGCATCCTAAAATGGAATTTCGTAACTTATCAGAATTATTCTAAAAGCATATTGGCCAACACCTCAAAAAAGGATGTTGGCCTGATATGTCCAACATCCCTGGTCTGGTAACTCAGGGTTACACTTACCTATTTCCCCGCCACCCTCCGCAAATACTCCCTCATTGCCCGCGCATGATTCGCCACATCCCGCCCCATCTTCAGCCCCTCGGAGATCGCCAGCAGCACTACCACCGAGCCAGCCGAAGCCACAGCCAGAGAGAACATGAACAGCAGAAGCTTCCCTTGGCTAAAGATGGGCTTCCCCCATTGGTAGAAATAGACCAGACCCAAAATCTCGGAGAACGCTGTGAACATCGCCAGGAAGATGAAAACCAGCGATAGGAAGCGAACCATCGGGTAAGCCACTTCGTCGCGGGCGTCTTCCGCGTCCGGCTCGAAGCGAGAGCGAATATCCTCGTCCGCCTCCATCCGTTTCTCGATGGCAGCGGAAAGCGATCTTTCGGCCGCGATGCGGCGCTGGGAAGCCGCATCCTCTTCCGCTGACTTCTGCACCTTGGCGAAAACCTCACCGCACTTGGGGCAACTCGCCGCCCCCGCATCACCAACGTCAAAGCCGCACTTCAGGCACTTCATCGTTCATCCCTCGTATGCTACTTCGGCAGATTGTTTTGCAACCTGATGATTTGCAATGCCGCTGCCTTGTCACGAATTGCCGCCCATGGCTTGTATTCATCTGACTTCCACCAGCTATCGAAGGCCTCGGCACTTGGCCATTCTTGTATGGCGACGACATCCCAACTCTGAGAACCGAGAATTGAGATGTTCTCTGTCGAGCGAAAAACAACCTTGCCACCGAATTGAACAATGGTTGGCATGTGCCCGGTGATGTATGCGGCGAACAGTTCTTTGTCGAGAATTGGGGTCGGTCGTCAATAGCGGACACCAAATTGCCTTACGCCGCCCTTTGTTCTTTGTAATATTTTCTCTGAAATGCAGCAGGCGACAGATAGCCCAATCGCTTCTGGCGTCTTTGGCGATTGTAGAAGATTTCGATGTATTCCGTGATCTCTCGCATCGCCTCCCACCGGGTGGCGTAGCGGCGGTGATGGACTAATTCGTTTTTCAGTGTCCCCCAGAAGCTCTCGATCGGCGCATTATCGTAGCAGTTGCCGCGGCGGCTCATTGAGGCCTGCATGCCGAACTGGGCAAGCAGTTTTTGGTACTCCAGGGCGCAATATTGGCTGCCTCGGTCGGAATGATGGATCAGGCCTGCCGCCGGCCGCTTGGCCGAGACGGCGCGGAAAAGGGATTGACTAACCAGGTTCTTCGTCATTCTTTCGCCCATCGCGTATCCCACGACCTCTCCGTTGAAAAGGTCTTTATGGCCGGCAAGATACAGCCAGCCTTCGGCGGTGGGGATATAGGTGATATCCGTTACCCAGATCTGGTTGGGTGCCTTGGCCGCAAAGTTCTGTTCCAAAAGATTTTCGGCAACTGGCAGCGAGTGGTTGGAGTTCGTCGTCGCCTTGAACTTCTTCACCTGCTTGCAGCGAATGCCATGTGCCCTGCGGATGCGCTTGATCCGGTGGACCCCGACCCGGATGCCATGGTCGGCGAGATCGGTCTGTAATCTCTCAGGCCCGTAGCTCTCCCGGTTTCTCTTGTGAGCCGCCTTTATTTCGACTGTGAGCCGTGTCTCCTCCTTCTGGCGCGGCGAGTCCGGACGCTTCAGCCAGGTATAGTAACCACTTGGCGAAACCTCCAGGCTCTGGCAGAGCAGCGGAACAGGGTACTCCGGTCGAAGTTGTTTGATCACCGCGTACCGGGCAGCGACTCCTTGGCAAAGTACGCGGCGGCTTTTTTTAGTATGTCGCGCTCCAGCTTGACCTGCGCCAGCTCTCGCTTGACCCGATCGAGTTCCTGCTCGACCTCGGTCAAGGGGCGCTGCTGGCCACCGATGTCACCGAGCTTCCCGGCCTTGAAGGATCTTACCCAATTCTCAAGGGTGGATTTCGGCAGGGAGAGCTGGCGCGATGCCTCATAGGCAGATACGCCACCTTCGACAACCAATTTCACGGCTTCGTTCCGGAACTCCTTCGAATAGCGGCCGTTAAATGGACCTCTCGTCATTTTGACACCTCCGTTAGTTGGGGTACTTAACATTGGTGTCCGATTTTTTCAACTTACCTCAAATCTTGGCGAGGATGATGTATTGAACCATAGCTCTTATCCGGTGAGGTATTCAACCCAGGTTTGAGGTTGTTTAACGCGAGCATCTCTTATGCGGCCCCCTGTGGCACCGGTATTGTTCACTTCAGGCCCAAAGCCCCCTTGTAGGCAGAAGGGGCAAAGCCATGGATCTTCTGACCGTTAATGATCGCGAATGGCACGCCGCGTTTGCTGTCGAGCTGATCTTTTCGGCGGGCGGCGTTGGGGTCTTTTTCGATGTCGTATTCGATGAAGGGAATATTATTCGCTCGAAAGAAATTCGCGGCGTTTTTGCAGTAAGGGCACCAGCTTGTGGAGTAGAGTTCGACCTTCGCTGCTTTGGGCGAACTCATAGCAGCCTGAGACCTATTGGTCGGCGCGGTCGCGGGCGTACTCGCCGGTTCGCCGCCACTGAAGGAGGGTGTCGCATCGACAATCTGTGCCTTGACCCCTTCGGGCGGTGGCGTATCCCTGAACGTAATCACGCCATTTGCGTTAACCCACTTATAGATCGCCGCGAATCCCGCCCCCGGAAACGAAATGATCAACAACGCTGCGAAAAGCTGAAAGGCAAAACGCATATTCTGTATCTCCGTTGGCTTTATCAGTTTGCAGGCCCGAAATACAAAAGCCGCCCAGCCGGCAAAATCCCGACCCAGGCGGCTTAAAGTTCGATACCCCTTCTCGCTTTCATTTCATCCCCCGATAATAATGAAAGCCAGATTACATTTTTCCTGGCGAATCTGCAAAGAAAACGTTGGAAGAAAATGAGAACCGGGACAGGCAAATCCCGAACGCAGATAAGGTCGGATCAAATCGGATAAAATCAGACAAACCCCAAAGCCCTGGTTTTAAATCCGCCCTTATCCGAATTTATCCGATTTGATCTGTGTGAAAATGCTCTGCTCTGAGGGCGTCTCTACAGGGATGCATAATAATCCGCCATCCTTTTGCGTATGGCGGCGTTCGGCAAGCGACCGAAACCTGCCGCCATGTTATCCCGCAGGTGCTGGGCCTTGGCGGTGGCGGGGATCACGCAGGTAACCGCCGGATGGGAGACGATAAACTTAAGGAAGACCTGCCCCCAACTGGCACAATCGCAGTCGGCGGCCCAGGCCGGCAGCGCTTTGCCTTTGACCTTGCGAAACAGATCGCCTTTCTGATAGGGGCGATTGATCAGGACGGCCAGCCCCCGGTCGCCGCCAGGGGGAGCAGGCGCTCTTCGGCGGCGCGATCTTCAATGTTGTAGGTGAACTGGACGAAGTCGAGCGGCTCGTTGCGCAGGATCTCTTCCATTTCCCGGTGAGACCGGCCATGGGACGTGGTGATGCCGATGTAGCGGATTTTCCCTTCGGTTTTCCAGCTGCGCAGGGTTTTCAGGTGGGTTCGCCAGTCGCGCAGGTTGTGTATCTGCATCAGGTCGAAGCGGCGGATGCCCCACTTGCGCAAAGAATCTTCCATCTGCCGGATGCCCGCCTGCTCGCCATCCGTCCAGACCTTGGTTGCGGCAAAGAGACGCTCCGGGTGGTCGACGCGCTTCAGCAACTCGCCAACAACCTGTTCGGCGGCGCCATACATGGGCGAAGAATCGATCAGTTCTCCGCCCTGGTCGAAGAAAACCTGCAGGACCTCCGCGAGGCCCGACAGGGCGGACTCGTCGCTGCCGATATCGAAGGTTTGCCAGGTGCCGAGGCCGATGACCGGCAGGGTTTCACCGCTGGCCGGGATGGTCTTGCGGATCAAGGTCTTATCTGCAGCGCGCAATCCGACGGGCGCAAGCCAGACGGCCGCAAGCGCACCCGCCAGGGAGCCGACGAAAGTTCTTCGGGACATCCAATGACCATTTGCCTTCATGGTGACTCCTCCCCTGGTTGGGTTCGCGCTTCGTGCATTTTGCCGAGCCGAAAGCAGATCCAGCCCCATAAACCGGCCACCGGCACGGCGATGAAAGAGATGGCTGAAAGTCCGAAGCCGAGAGCCTGCAAGCCCGTATAGCCCCAGGCGCTGACCACATCTCCGCTGCGGTAGATGACCGTGTTGATCACGTTTTTCGCCTTGTACTTTTCCTCCCGGCCGAGCACGACAAAAAGCATCTCCCGGGCGGGCTTCATGATGGCGTAATCGCCGGCCCGGCGCACCACCTGCACGACGACCAGCACCCCGAGCAGCGGCGCTATGCCGAGCAGCAGGAACCCGACCGCCAGCAGCAGGGGGATCAGTGCCAGGGTCCAGCTCATGCCGAGGCACTTGACGATCCGGCTGGTGAGAAAAAGCTGGATGACGATGGTCAGGGCGTTGGCGGCGAAATCGATCGCCGCGAAAACCGTCGTGCGCTGCGCCGGGTCGGCAAAGCTGTCGCGCACGATCTGCGCCTGCTGGAAATAGAGGAAGGTCGCGAGGGTAGTAAAGAGCAGGATCAGCAGGCAGATCCCCAGCAGGTAAGGGGAACCGGCGATCAGTCGCAGCCCCGCCAAGGCGCCGCCGCCCAAACCGCGTTCCTGGTCGGGGGCGGGGGTATTCCCGGAATGCGTTGAAGCGGCCGGTTTTGCGGCCAAGCCGTCGCGCCAGGCGATCAGCCGATGAATGCAGAGCACCGCCCAGCCCAGGCCGGCGGCGGAGAGGAGCAGCAGGTTGGTCGGCCCGAGAGGGACGGCCAAGGTGGCGGTCAGGGCCGGACCCGCCAGCGCCCCGGCGGTGCCGCCCGCCGCGACGAAGCCGAAGAGACGCTTGGCCTGGTCGGTGCTGAAAAGGTCGGCCATGAAACTCCAGAAGACCGAGATGATGAACAGGTTGAAAACACTGGTCCAGATAAAAAAGGCCCGCGCTACCCAGGCATGGGTCAGGCCGGAGCGGAACAGCACGAAAAAGAGGAGCAGGCTGGCGATGAAGAAAAGATAGACAAGCGGGAGAAATTTCTTGCGGGAATAGCGCGACGTCACCCAGCCGAACAGGGGGACCGCCGCCAGCATGGCCAGAAAGGTACCGGTAAAAAGCCACTGCAGATGCTCGACCCCCCCGGCGATACCCATTTCATCACGCATCGGCCGCACGATGTACCAGGAACACATCAAGGCGAAATAGTAACTGAAGGACCAGAGAAGAGCCCGGATCTCTGCCCGCTCCACCTGGACCAGGCGGCGCAGCCAGGCGTGGAACCGTACGCTCCCGGATTGGGGGAGTTTACCCATGGAGCTGCGCCTCCGGTGCGGGTCGTCGTCTATCACAGTATATTGTGAAACTTCGATTTGGGAAAAACAGCGGGTGAATAGGAGGGAACGCGGCAGGGGGAAAACAAAATCCTGCACGCGGATAAGGTCGGATCAAATCGGATAAGAATCGGGTAAACCAAAAGTATTGATTTAGAAAAAAAGCGATCCAGACTGGACTACCGGCGATCCTTCCCTCGGGCGGTCACGATCCCCTCATTCCCCGCCCATTCGCGTAGGTCACGACCGGACAGGGCCGCGGCCATGAGGTCGGCGAAGCGGTCCGGGGTACAGGCGAAAACCGGGATGCCGAGCCCGAATTGGCGGCGGCCAGCTCATGGTTGTAGGCTGGGGCGCCATCATCCGAGAGCGCGAGCAGGGAAATGCAATGCATGCCGCTCTGCACCATGGCCGCCGTGCGCTTCAGCATCTCCTCCTGGTTACCCCCTTCATAGAGATCGCTGATGAGGATGGGGTCGAGGATCGGGGACGTTGTCATTTGTCGATTTTGCAGGCGTAACAGGCCGATTTTTCGTTATTCACTGCCAACATCTTCCGCGTACGCCCGCCAGCGCTTCTTTGCCGTAAAGACCCCGGAATGGGTCATCTGAAGGTGTCGGGAAACTTCCGCGCCCGAGTGACCTGCTTCGATCGCAGCGTGGCAGACAGCTGCCCTCGCGTCGAGAATGCGCGTGGCGTGGTCTGGATGCAACGGCCCGAGGCGAGACGTCGAATTTCGCGGCAAATCTGTCGATAATTGCCTCGATCGGTTCCGACGCCGGTATTTTCTCCCCCAATGCACTCTCCGACCGCAACCGTTCTACAAAGTCCTCGTCCCCCAAAATCCTCGAATCCTGAACAGGGCGGGCCGCATCCCGGTCGGATCGGCACCACGCGAGCCAACGTGATCACCCCGCTTCCCCTGCGACACCCCATCCTCGATGAAATTTTGGTAACTGCGGCGCGCAGCGGAAATATTATTCCCGAAGTAGCGCAAAACATTACCCGTGACCTGACCTTTCATGGCGCTTCTGCCCATCAGCACGGCATGACCGGACCAGGGGAAGCGTTCCAGTGCGTCAATGTCAGCCACCATGCCGACACGTACGGGATTGAGATGGATGTACCGGACAAGCTCCAGAAGGTAGGCGTCTTCATCGCAAATCAGAGATTTGTAACGGTTCTGGAAAAGATGACCCGAACGATTGTGGCGCAGATTGAAGGTGACGGCATAGCCGGTGAGGAGTCTGCGCATGAATGTGGCGAGGGTTGTATGCGTGGGACGGAGCAGGAGGTGAAAGTGATTCGACATCAGCGCCCACGTCAGACACTCAACGCCCTTCTTTTCAAGCAGTTTTTTGGAATCGTTCCATGAAATCCCTGCGGTCGTCATCGTTGAGAAATATGTCGCGGCGTTCGATACCACGAACAATGACGTGCTGGAGTAAATGTGGAACGTCGAGGCGTCCGGATCGTGGCATGTTTATAATTCAGGTGGTTAGAAAGTTAGATTTGACAAAATGACAACGTCCCGTATGGTCTCCCCATCGTTTGGCACGCCGGCATTTGATCCTATGTCCATCGATACGAATCCAATAGGCCCTCTCGATTTGCCCACCTCTGGATGATCTCTCGCTCCTTTTCTACAGCCCATCTGTTGTGTCGCCCCCTGACCTGTCGTATCTCTTTTCTTGTCGGATCTACCTCAATAGTGAGGAGTTTCTCTGTCCCTTCCGCGGTTTCCACTTCCATCGTCCAGATTGAACAATTCTCAGCATGACATGATCGTGCGTAAGAAGCGACACAGTGACGCAGTGCCTTACCTTCTGCAACTAATTGCTGACTGGTCAACAACTCACGGATTTGCCACACCTTCATGTTCTTGGCCTGTCTGTCCCCTTAACGAATGAGAATTCGGAAATCCCCGATCGCTTCCACTGCAAATTACCGGTTTTTTCCTCTCTCCCGAGTCTTCCATGCCATGCCTCAACCGCTCTCAGGAGCGACTCGGCGGTCCTTCCCTTCATCGAAAAGTTAGGAGCCTCCGGACCAGTTTCCTCCGCGACCCCGGCCTCGGTGAAAACGATCCGATTGGCGTATTTCTGGTGTCGGATATAGTCGATGATTGGCGCGACATGGGTAACGTCAAGCATCGGATTGCGGATGAAAAAGCGGAGAACGCTAAGCCAGAATTCATTCTCCCGGAAATCCCTCGTCACCTCCGTCTCCAGGAGGGCATTCGCGAGTCGCCGGTCGCCCCCCAACGCCAGAACCTGTCCCCACCGGAAAGCAGCCTCGATGGAGTACGAGTCGGGCGCGGACATGAAGTGGTGCGCCATCATCTTCGTCAGCGGGAGGGGGAGATCCTCGGCCGTCCGGATGTTTTTTCCCGCGCCGAGATGGCGGAACCATTTCTGATGTACAGTGTTGCCGTTGAACCAAGCTTTGTCCATAAAAAGAGGAACATCGTAAAATACCGATAGATGGCGAGCGAGGGAGGAGAACTGGCGATGGGGGTTGTGCGATTGTGGGACCCAATCATCAAAGGATCTGACCCATTCTTGGGCATCCCTTGTCAAGGCAATGATCCCTCGAACATGCTGAGAGGTCCGGAGTAGCTTTGAGCCCCTCTCAAGTCGGAACAATATCCGAGCCAGGACGTCGCGATCCTCGACCTCTTGAAAACCATCGAACAGGTCACGGGCAATTTCCGTGGATAACTGGTCGCGAGGGATCCCCTGCCGGTGTAGCCGATGGATGAGAGTCCTGAGATTGCGGCTTTTCTGCTCTTTTGCCAATGCCGCATCGGCTGTTTCGGGGGGGATACAGGTGCAGCCGCTGCCGATTGGCGCCCACCGCTTTTCAAGCCGCGACGTGAAATCGCCTCCTAGGCCGATCAGGTTTTCTGCTGCACATCGAAAAGCATGGATCCAGCATTCCGACGGCTCTGATGAGAGGTTTATCCGAGGTGAGAATTTTGTCGATCGGAAGATTGAGATAGTCAAAAAGAGATTTTTCCAGTGCCCATTGGGAAAACAGATTCAAATCATGAAGCTCCCTTTCGGCGGCTTCGTAGCCCTCTGGGTGCCTCCTGCCTCTGCTGTATAGCTCAATCTCGTAGTCGATTGTGGGCATATTAAGAATTTCGACGCCATCGATCGTAATCCATCCGCGCCCTGCCTGATCATGGGCTCTACGATAGGAAGTAGCCCGAAATTCAACCCGTCCCTTGATTGGTTCGGCAAGTAGCCCCTCGACCCTTTTTTTGATTTGCCCCCATTTCATTCACTCGCCCCTTCCTTGCAGAAAGCCGGAATACGGCTCACCGCACCCGACTGAACTTCTCCCCCTCATAAACCCGCACTGGATTCCCTCGCACTAGTTCATTGTGGGAGTCCCAGCGTTGACGCCGGGCGGAGTCCAACTGCTGCTGGCCCTGGCGGGAGACCAGGATGCCCAGCCGCTCCAGGGCACGTTTGCGGTTAGCCATTTGGGATCGCTCGTCTTGGGAACTGGCCACCAGCCCGGTGGGGAGATGAATGGCGCGAACCGCGGAGTCGGTAGTGTTGACGTGCTGACCACCGGGACCGGAGGCACGCAACGTTTCAATCCGGACATCGCGCTCGGAGAAGACGGGGATTTCCGGAATATGCACCCGCTGCACACCGACGAACCAGTTCTTCCGCTTGTGCCCCGGTCGAAAATGAGAATAACCGATCCATTGCACAGTACCTTCATAGTCAGCGACGAAGCGCTCGCACTCCTCGCCAACCAAATGAAGCAGGGCGGAGAGCAAGGTGCCGTTCGCCGGCCCCGCCTCTTCCTCGACCAGATCGGATCGCAGACCTGCCTGTCGCGCCTCGGCGATGATCGATTCCACCAGCCGGGCGGCCACCCAGGCGCATTCGACGGGACCGCGGCCGGTCGTTATCTGTAACAGGACGGCGCTCATCTCTCCCTCACTTTGTAGGTCAATAGCGGCGAAAAGGAGGCGATGACCCGGATCAGGCCGAACGACACCATGTCGCCGATGATTGCATCGATATCCTTATAGGCCTGCGGCGCTTCTTCGTAGAGCAGATCCCGGCTTTCGCAGATGACATAGCTCCCCAGCTTGGTCTTCCGCAGCGATTCGACGGTAAAGCGCTCCCGCAAGCGTCCCTCGCATTCGGTGCGGTTCCATTTGCGTCCGGCGCCGTGGGCAACCGACCAGAGGTTCTTCTCCTGGTCGCCGGTCGGCATGACCAGATAGCTACAGGCGCCCCGCGAGCCGGGGATGATCACCGCCCCCTGGTCGGCCGGCGCTGCCCCCTTGCGGTGCAGAAAAGAGGCCGACCCGTCCGACAGTTGCGTTACTGAGTTATGGATCAGGTCCACCACCTTCCGGTACCCGCTGCCGAGCTGCTCGAGGAAGCGGTATGCGATCAGTTCCCGACTCGCTTCCGCCCACTTCAGGGCATTGGCATGGCGGGCCAGGTAGGCATCGGCCGGTTCGGTGCCCGCCTTGAGGCTGCCGTCCCGATAAAGGTCGGTGTGTGCGCGCAGTATCGCCTCCCCGAGGCCACGGGAGCCGGAGTGCACGAGCAGAAAAAGCGCCGCCGCATCCAGACCGAGAGCGGCAAAGCTCTCCTGGTCGTGGATCTCCTGAACTCGGAGCAGTTCGGCAAAGTGGTTGCCGAGGCCGATCGTGCCGACGGCGGAGAGATAGCCGTCGGCGCAGGCGCCCCTTTCCTCCAGCCAGACACCGGCGTCCCCATCCCACGGTTCTTCCAGGTTCTTCAGCTTGCGGGACCATTTCTCGGGCTTTGCCTTGGCGGCGCCAAGCTCGGTGGCGAAGAGCCCCATCCCGCACCCCACATCCGATCCGACCAGGTACGGATAGAATTCCCCTTCCGCCAGCATGGCCAGCCCCGACCGGAGCCCCTTTGCCCGGGTGCAGATCGGGAAAACCGGCCACCTGCGCCATTCCCGGAAGGGATGCCACCCTTTCAAGCTGACGAAGCGATTCCCCTTCGATCCATGATTTGGACGAGGCGTAAAGGGCAATGTTATTCGACATGTTTTTCCCATCTAAGTTATGACGCAGGCCCTGCATGAGCCCGTGTCAGGCCGTCTGCAAAGGCTACCAGAGAGAGGATCCAGGCTCACTACCGGCGATCCTTCCCCCTGGCGGTCACGATCCCCTCATTCCCCGCCCATTCGCGTAGGTCACGACCGGACAGGGCCGCGGCCATGAGGTCGGCGAAGCGGTCCGGGGTGCAGGCGAAAACAGGGATGCCGAGTCCGGCGTAAACGGCGGCCAGCTCATGGTTGTAGGCTGGGGCGCCGTCGTCGGAGAGGGCAAGGAGGGAAATGCAGCGCATGCCGCTCTGCACCATGGCGGCCGTGCGCTTCAGCATCTCCTCCTGGTTTCCCCCTTCATAAAGATCGCTGATGAGGATGAAAATGGTCTCCTCGGGCCGGGTTACCAGCTGTTGGCAATAAGCCAACGCCCGGTTGATGTCGGTGCCGCCGCCGAGCTGCACGCCGAAGAGGAGATCGACCGGGTCGTCCTGCAGCTGTTCACTCAGATCGACCACGGCGGTATCGAAAACGACCAGTTGGGTGGAGAGGGCCGGCAACGAAGCCATCACGGCGGCAAAAATACCGGAGTAGATCACCGAGGCGGCCATGGAGCCGCTCTGGTCCACGCAGAGAATGACATTTTTCAGGGATGAGCGCCTGCGTCCGAAGCCGATGCGCACCTCGGGGATGATGGTCCGCTGCCGGGGCTGGTAGTGTTTGAGATTGGCACGGATGGTCCGGTGCCAGTCCATTTCGTTCAGCCGCGGTGCACGGTTGCGCATCGAGCGGTTGAGACTGCCGTTGACCGCCTGGCGCATGGGTCCCTCGAATTTGCGCCGAAGTTCTTCCGCCACCTTACCCACCACCGCCCGGGCGGTGGCTTTGGCCTTGGCCGGGACCAGACTCTTCAAGGAAATCAGGGTCGCCACCAGGTGCACATCCGCTTCAACCGTCTCCAGCACCTCCGGCTGCAGGAGCATTTCCCGAAGACCAAGGCGGGTAATGGCGTCCTGCTGCATGACCCGCACCAGGGATGAGGGGAAAAATTCGCGGATTTCCCCGAGCCAGCGGGCCACGGTCGGGGCCGATTTGCCCAAGCCCCCTCTTTTGTCACGGCCGAGCGCCGAGTCGGGATCGTAGAGCAGGGAGAGGCACCGATCGATGCGGATATCCTCATCCGTCAGATGGAGGTCGATGCCGTCGGCCTCGCCGCCCCCGAGAATAAGCCGCCAGCGGCGCTGGCGCTCAGTCAGTGCGCTCATGTTCCGCCTCCAGTCCGAGCAACCCGAGCAGAAGCGGCAGTACCGCCTCCGCCCTTGCCGAATCAAAATCGTCCTGCCGCAATGAACTTGCGGTCGCTGCTTTGCCGCTGCTGACCCGTTCGCCGAGCTGGCGGCGTTCCGGGGCGGTGAAAGTGGCGAAGGTGCGCCGCAGCAGAGGGAGAAGCTGCGCAAAGGCGGCAGCGGGAAGGGTGCTAACCCAGGTGTCGATCAACTGCCACAGCCGCTCGTCATAGACCAGAATCTGGCCGCTCCCCCGCAGAAACCCCTCCATCCAGCCGGCCGCTTGGGCCGGCTCCTCCCCCGGGGAGAGAGCGAATCCGAAGCGCCGCGCCGCTTCGTCCTCCGCCAGGGCGCCGCCGTCCAGCAGCAGGCGGGCGCACCGGCCTCTGAGCAGCCCTTGCCCATCGGCGCGATCCATGATGGCGCCCAGCGCGCTCTGCCATGAGGCGAGCTGCTCGGGCTGTTCCGTGAGCGCCACCGCCCCGTGCGTCTTTTCGATCGGATCGAGCATCTCCCGCGCCGCCTCTTCGTTCAAAGCGACACAGGCATCCGGCAGCCCGACACAGACCCGGGCCAGCAGGCCGGCGAAGACCTCCGCCACCATGTCTCCGGACGTCCGGCGCACATCCCCGTAGCGCATGAGTTCGGCCAATGGTGGCAGGGCAGTCAGCAGGGCAGTGGGGTTGCCGGCCACCGCCGCCTCGTTCTGCAGCCGCTGCATAACCGGGGCGACCGCCTCCTCCAGGCCGGCGTACATCACCTTCTGCAGCAAAGCGGTTAGGCGGGGGAGATCGGTCCGTTCCTCCCCTTGCTGGACCGCACAGCGGACCGCTGCTGCCGCAATTGTAGTCCCCCAGATTCCCGCCTCGATCAGGCGCAGGGAAAGCTCGGGCTGCCATTGCAGCCGCCACGATTCCTTGAAGGTTCCCTTGCCGCGTGCCCGCTCGCCGCCTTTCCCCCAGGCAATGCCGAGCAGTTCCAGGCGCCGCAGCAGGTGGCTGCGCGCCAGGTCGAGGGGTTTGCGCAAATCGAGGAGCAGCTCCCGGTCGCCGGCCTCGGCGGCCAGGCGCAGCCGTTTTTGCTCCTGCACCAGATCCCGCTGCAGGGGGGTCATGGGGGCTTCCGCGGGGACCCGGCCGAGCTCTTCGCCGATGATGAGGCGCTCTTCGATCAGCTGCAGGGGGAGGGATTCGCCGAAGAGGAGGACCGCCCTGGTCGCTTCGTTCAGCTCCTCCAGCCCGGGGAGCGGCCGGTCGCGCAGGGCCGCCAGCGTTTCCGCCAGGCGCACCCCCTCGATCACATGGGCGGGCGATACGTCGATTCCGGCCTCCCGCAGCAGCCGCGCCGTCTTGGCCAGCCAGCGTACCGTGATCCTGTCGTGCTCGGTCCAGAGATGATGATACCAGCCGGGCGAAGTGACACCGGCGCCGTAGCCGCTGGCATAGGCGAGCCGGCCATGCGTCCATGGTATCCAGGTCGCCTCGACGCGGATCTTGGCCAACCCTTTCAGGAGGGTATCGTCCCCCTTTTCCGGCAGCCGTTCCTGCAGCGCCGGCACATGCCAGGCGCCGCAGACGACGGCGATGCTGGCGTGCCCCTCGCGCTCCGCCGCCCGGATCATCCGGCGCATATATGCTTCCCGCAGCAGCTCCCGGCGAACTTCCGCCGCACACCGTTCGCCGGGGGTATCCCCCAGCTCAAGGCGCAGGGCGACCATGGCTTCGGTAATCCCGTGAAAGAGGCTGGCGCCGTCCCGCCGCTCTTCCACCATATGCTCCCACCAGCGCTCCCCGTCACTGTAGCCGGCCGCCAAGGCCAGGTAATGCAGGGGATCGCGGTGGATTTCCACCGGCGCCTCCGCTTGGGCCACGGCGTCCTGCCGGCCGGCCGGTGGCGCCTCCCTGCCCCGCTCTTCCTCTTCTTGCGCCAGGGCGAGGGAATGGCCGACCGGGAGATCGATGAAGCGGACGGGAATGCGGTTCTGCAGGGCATAGCCGATGGCCTGCCACTCCGGCGAGAAGACCGCGAACGGGTAGTACACGGCGCGGGCGGGTTCGTCGGGCGCATAGATGAGCAGGGCCACCGGCGGCTCGATGCCGTTTGCCGCCAGGGAGAGGAGAGGGTCGCCTTCCGGCGGCCCTTCGATCAGCACCGCATCGGGGCGCAGCTCTTGGAGGGCTTTCAGCAGACTCCGCGCCGAGCCGGGCCCGTGATGGCGTATGCCGAAGACGTGAACCGGCATCTACAGCACTTCGCGGCAGGAGCGATAGAGGTCCTTCCAGCCATCGCGTTCCTTGACCACCGTCTCCAGGTATTCATTCAACACCACCGCGTCCTGGACCGGGTCTTTGACGATAGCACCGACAAAACCGGAGGCCAGATCCCGGGCGCGCATCACCCCGTCACCGAAATGGGCGGCCAGGGCGATGCCGTTGTTCACCACGGAAATGGCTTCCGCCGTGCTCAGCGAGCCGGACGGGGACTTGAGCTTGGTCTTGCCGTCGAGCGTTTTGCCTTCACGCAGTTCGCGAAAGACTGTCACCACCCGCCGGATCTCCTCCATCGCCGGCTTCTCGGCGGGAAGCTCCAGGGCACGCCCCAAGCTCTCCACGCGCCGCTGGACGATATCCACCTCCGCCTCGATCGTTTCCGGCATCGGCAGGACGACAGTGTTGAAGCGCCGCTTCAGAGCGCTGGAAAGTTCGTTTACCCCCCGGTCCCGGTTATTGGCGGTGGCAATGACGTTGAACCCCTTGCTCGCCTGGACCTCCAGGCCGAGCTCAGGGACCGGCAGAGCCTTCTCCGAGAGGATCGAAATGAGGGTATCCTGGACCTCGGCCGGAATGCGGGTCAGCTCTTCGACGCGGGCGATAACCCCCGCCTCCATGGCGCGCATGACCGGGCTCGGCACCATGGCCGCGGTCGAGGGGCCTTCCGCGATCAGCCTGGCGTAATTCCAGCCGTAACGCATGGCTTCCTCGCCGGTCCCGGCCGTCCCCTGCACCAGGAGCGTGGAGGCGCCGGAGATGGCGGCGGAGAGGTGTTCGGACAGCCACGATTTGGCCGTCCCCGGCAGTCCGTAGAGGAGCAGGGCACGGTCGGTGGCAAGAGTAGAAATGGCGATTTCCACCAGGCGGGGGTTGCCGATGTACTTGGGGGTAATCTCCAAGCCGCTATCGAGCTTTCCCCCCAGGATATAGGTCCGTACCGCCCATGGCGACAGGCACCAGTTGGGGGGCTTCTGCCGGTCATCGACCGCGGCCAGCGCCGCCAGTTCGGCGGCGAATTCCTGCTCCGCATGCTGCCGTTGAATAGCGACAGCTTCCTCGATTCTGCTTATCTGGGGCTTTCCCATGTGTTCACTTGCCTCCCTCGATTTCCTTCAGCATTGCCGCCCGAAAGTTCAACACATCCAACGTCTCGCTGACGATCCCGCGCCAGGCGGAATCCTCTTTCATACCTGCCGCCAGGGCCGACTGCACCGCTGGCAAGTCGGCGGGCGCCATGCGCAGCGCACAGGCGCGCAGCGGCGCCTGCAACCGGTAGTCACGCTCCTTCTGCCCGGCCAGCAGATCTTTCCATGCTTCGGCCGCGGCCCGGGTCAAGCCGCTGCTCCAGGGGGCGGGGACCCTGGGCAGAAGCTGCAGAATTTCCGGATTTTTGGCGGCCCGCGGCAACAGTTGCCGGACCAGATGCTCGCGCCGCTCGCCCGGCAACGCCTCCCACAGATGCGGATCGTCGAGCCGCTTCTCCAGCAGCGCCTCGGCCCATGCACCGTCCCGATGCCGCCGGGCGGCAAGCGACCAGGCGGAAAAGAAAAGGTCTTCCCACTCACTCCCCGCAACCCCCGCCAGCAGTTCCCCCGGGGAGATCCCCCACTGCCGGGTCCACCAGGACGGGGGGACGGCCGCCACGATCTGCTCCAGCCACCAGGCTTTTTCCCCCTTTCCCGCCGGCGGTTTCTGCACCAGGCCGTCCCGGTCGAAATCGGGGCACCACTGTTGCGGGAGGGTAATATCGAGTGAGCATTGCCGCTTTCCCAGGGTCAGCAGGCCGGATCTGGTTTTGACGGAGACCGAGGCTGCCAGGCGAGCCGCCATCCGGAGGGAGAAGCGGGAATCGCCCATGGCGGCGAGAAGGGCGGCGGCGGTCCGACGCACCTCGCGGCTGCGATCGTCCAGGCACGCTTCCAGAAAGGGCTCATCGTCCATTGTCAACCCCGTCTCCAAGGTCTGGAGAAGCTGCGCTCGCTCGCCCGCCCCTTCGCTCTGCCAGGCGGCGCCGACCAGCGCCAGCGCTCGAACCGGATCTACGGCCCGCAATTCTTTCAGGTAAAGAACCCTGGCGGCAAAGTTTCCTTCTTCCCATGCCGGGTCGTCGGCGCCTGTCCCGGCGTGTGCCGCCAGGGCGTAAGACCACGACTCGTGGAGCCCAGCGAGCCAACGCCCCCGGTTGCCGGCGACGCGGATGACGGCCGGACGGATCTGACGGTCTTGGCGGCCGGCATCGAGCAGATCAGGGAGGAGACCTTCGGCAACGCGCTTGCCTGTTGCCGCTACCGCCGCCAGCCACTCGGGGAGCACCTCACGATAGCGTCCCTCCGCGAGCATGAACGCCAGGTGACGGCCGGCCGCCGCGTTCACCGGCGGCTGATGCTCCGGCGCCGCCTCTGCCGGCAAAGGGACTTGGCGCAGCTGCGGCTTGCGTCCGCAGCTGCGGTAACTGGCAAGAACCGCTGCTGCATGCAGGGCCGCCTTCTCCCGGTCGGCTGGCGGCGCGGCGGCCGGATAGATCGCCTCCAGGACGATTCCGAGACGACCCTCGCCGCGCAACGGCTCCGGATGGCGGTCGGTGCCGAGAAGGGTCAGTTTGAGAAGATCCCGCCAGGCATTCACGTTCATAAGACAGCTCCCCCGCACGGCGCTCCGGCCCAGGCCATCAGCAGCTTTCCCGCCGGCGAAAAAACACTCAGCGGCCAGAGGTGCGCACCGTCCCACTCGCCAAAAAGGCGGAGCGGCTCGCCGCCGCTCAGGGCGGCCAATTGCCAAGCCGGCGTAAAGTTCCGCGCCAGGGGGAGGATGTAACCCGCCGCATCCTGAATCATCCAGCCGTCCTCGGGCACCGGCACCACCCGGTCGAGAGGCATGGGATAGTTTTCGATCCAGGGGCACCGGATCAAGTCGGCGGCATAGGCGTCGTGCATCGCAAGGATTGAGCCGAAGGGATTACCGCCGCCATCGGTCGGTAGTCCATGTTGTGTCTTGAGGAGGGCGCGGACGGGCCAGCCCCCCGGATAAAAGACGAGTTCGGCATCGAGCCGCAGACCCGCCTCCAGAACGGTTGCCAACGGCTGCTGCCCCGCCGCATAATCGAGAAGAAGGGCCGAACGGCCGGTCCTCTCTCCGTACAGCCAAGTACGCTGCAGCCGCAGATTATCCTCGGACACGACTCGTCGCCCCAGCACCAGCCAGGTATCCAGCACCCCTTCCTGTTCCAGGAGCGTTTCCCGGCTCTGCGGCAAACCGATCAGGGCACGGATATCCGCCTGATGTTCCGTCGGCAGAGTCTCCATGCGGCCGAAAGCCACCGTCAACAGATGGATGCGCCCGATCCCCTCCAGCAAGCGCTCCTGCCAGTGGTCGCCGGAATGGGGGAAGGCAGCGAGGTTGCGCACCAGACGGGCCAGGCCGGGCGCCTGGGCATCCACCAATCGCAGCGCCATGGTGTCTATGCCTCGGTGCAGACCGTCCTGCCGGGCGGCCAGACCCTGACGCATCAGATCATTCAGCCAGAGTTGCAAGTCGGCGACACCGGCGGCCATATTCTGCTGCCGGGCAGCGGTGCGCTTGTCCCGCTCGGCACTGCGCTGCTCCGCCTTGGCCGCATCGACCGGTACGGCCGACGTTCCGCCCTCCGACTTTTTCCTGGCCCGCTCCTCCCGGCTCTGCAGCCAGGTGGCCACCCAATCGGGGGGCTCGGCTGCCGCCAGCGCGCCGCCGCTCAGGATGAGGGCAAGGGCGAGACCGTGCTTGCAGGGAAACTTGCGGCTTGGGCAGGTGCATTTGAAGGCGGGGGCGGTGAAATCGATGATGACCTGGTAAGGGTTCTTGCCGCTACCGCTGATCTCCCCCCAGGCGGCACTTTCCGTCTGCCCCAGGTTCTGCCATTTGCCAGGCGCCGCCAAGGCCTGCCCGGCCCGGAGGGACGCGGGGTCGGGAGCCAGAGCGGTGATCTGTTCAGAGGTCAATTGCACGATATTCGCGTTCAATCCTCCAAAACCCCCGCCTTGATCTCTCCGGTCTCGAACATCACCGCCCGATAAAGGGTCTGGTCTTTCTCGGGATAGTAGAGGGCAGCATATTTGTCCTTACAGTTCACCTCCACCTCCCAGCCGTTGCTGGTCGCAAGGCTCGCCAGGGTGGCATGGCCAAGTGCCTCGACGTTGCACGGCCACTTGCCTTTCTTCTTGGTGTTGTAAATAACAGCCTGCGCCTGGCAGTCGTGAAGAACTTGGTCCATGCTCTCGACTGCAGCAGCCTGTTGGGCCTTCTCGCGGTATTGTTGAAACTGGGGGATGGCAATGGCTGCCATAATGCCGATCATGGCGACGATGAACAGCGGGGCGGCGGCGGCACCGCCGACACCGAAACCGAAGAAAGGCGCCAGGGGATAGGCCATCATGCTGCGGGCGGGTATGGTAATGGAGCCGGGGCTCTTCCAATTGATCAGGGCGGCGATCCGCTTGGGCAGGAACGGGTGGCTTGCGTTCAGTTCATAAATGGAAGACCAAAATCCGCTGGTTTCCTGGGCCTGGGCGATATAAGCGCTCATGTTGACCTGGCGGGAAAGCTTGCCTCCCGCGGCCAGGACGGTCAGCCCGCGGCAGGCGGCATCGAGATCGCCCGCTACCTCCATTCCGCAACGATCGCAGGAATATTCGCACGCCCGCGAGTAAGCGGCCCCGAGCCAGGGAAAGAGGCGGGCTGGAGCGAGAACGATCATCCAGCGCAGGTGACCGAGGGCGAGATGCCCCAGTTCATGGCCGACAATGGTGTCGATCTCCTTCCCCTCGGGATCGCAGGCGTCGACGAGGTCGGAAAAGATGACGATGAAGTTGCGGCCGATGAATTTGGTAGCAAAGGCGTTGAGGGCACCGCCGGCCTGCAGCACATAGGCCTCGGGGACGATCGGCATCTCCAATTTGCCGGCGGCCTCGACCACTTTCTGGTGCAGTTGCGGCAGCTGCAAGGGCGAGAGCTTGACCGCGTGGCCGCGAATGTAGGCGATAAACATCGCCTGGGCAACAAAGAGGAAAAAGCCGATCATCAGGCCATAGAGAAGCCCGATCACTGTGACCACCAGGGCCACCCAGCAGATGATTGAAAATACGAGGGAAATCTTGAATAAAGTTCTTTCCTTGTCCGTCTGGATTTGCTGCGCTTTCATTGTGCCTCCTTGTGAAAAGTGCAAAAAAAATGGCGGCAATCGTGCCGCCGATCAAGGCCCCGTAACTTATTGATAATTCATCCCCGGATAGATCAGGTTGAGGGCGAATAGATGCAAAGGTTGATAAACAGGGGTAAAGATTTTCCAGGCCAAAAACAGGCCGAGAAAGGCGACGGCCGAATTTTCGACAAAGGCCCTATACTTTTCGGCCCCATCGCGGCTCAGGCAGAGGGTGATCAGGTTGCTGCCGTCCATCGGCGGAATGGGGAGCAGATTGAAGACGAGCAGGATCAGGTTCAACGAGAGAAAGATGCTGAGGAGCGTGGCCATCCCGGCTACGAACCCATCCTGGTAGGAGGCAATGACCGAAGAGAAGCCAATACGGCTTGGGGGATAGAACCACTCCAGCGCCAGTCCCAGGCGGATCAGGATGGCAATGAAGACGATAATGGCGAGGTTGGCCAGCGGGCCGGCCAAAGCCATCATCGCCGAACGCCGCGGATATTGCCGCGCCCACTGCCGGTCATAGGGGGTGCTGGCCCAGCCGATCATCCAGCCGCCGGCGATGTAGGAGAGGATCGGGATAACGACCGTCCCGATCGGTTCTCTCCGGATGTGCGGGAGCGGATCGAGGGTCACCTGACCGCCTTCATAGGCTGTCTTGTCGCCCAGCCGCAAGGCCGCCAGGGCATGGGCGGCCTCGTGAACAACGATGGAGACTATGAAAGCCAAATACCACAGGACGCCCTCGGAAAAACTGGCCACGATTCTCTCCTCCTCTATACCTCGGGAGAATCCGGAGCCTGCGTCGGTTCCTCGACGATCTTGCGGCGCTTGAAAAACTTGACGAGGAAGGCACCGACGGCGATAACACCGACGAAGATCACTTTCTTGAGCGCAAACAAGAGGACGCCGAGCTTGGCAAACAAGCCGGCCTTGGCGGCGAGTGTCCCGCCGACCAGGGCGGCGATTCCGTAGGCGGCCACCTTGTCGACCCCGGGGTCGAATTCGCTGTAGCGGTTTCCTTTGGTGAAGTCGGCGAAGGCAATGACCTGCTTCATGTGCTCTTCGACCTGCGGCAATTGCCCCATGCCCGAAACCGCATTCATCACCAGCACACCCTTGCGGCCAAGAATGCGCACATTGTAATTCAGGGTATTTTCCTCCTGACCGCCGAATTTCAGCTCTTTGGCCCAGTAGAGTTTCTTCGCCTGGGCATCGTAAAGAGGAGGTTTGGCCCACCCGACCAGAGAAACCGGTTCAAAGCCTGCTTTCTTTCTCTCCTCGTTTTCTTCCGCTTCCTCTTCCTGCATCGATTTCAACATCTCGGTGTAATCGATTTTGCTGGCATCCTCATCGGAGACAAACCCGTCCTCCTGATAGGTAATGACAACCCCCCACCCTTCCGGACCGAAAAGCTCGACGTCAGCCGGCACCAGCATCCCCAAAGACCCTGAGCCGTCCGGATTCCCCCAGCCTTCTTCCAAAAAGCGCTTGGTATCCTCAGGGCCGATATAGCGAAATTCATCCGGAACTTCGAGCGCTGCCACTCCGCCGGGCAGGTTGATGGTCCCCTTTTGAAAGTTGAGGCTGCTAAAAAAATCATCGGCGGCCGGTTCTGTCTCCGGCGGATTCGCGAATGCTGCTGTTGTGGTGAGTAGCGATAGCAAAAGTGTGACGAAAACAAAATTCTTCATCTTCTTCCTCCGGTGATCAAAAGAAATAAAAAGCCGCCTGGCCGGAAAAACCCGACCCAGGCGGCTCAAAGCTCGATTCCCATCCTGCTGTCATTCATCCCCCGGAAATAATGAAGGGAGATTACATTTTTTAGGCCAAATCTGCAAAGAAAATTAGGAAGCCGCCCTTATTCAATGATCTTCACCCCAACCACCCACGGTTCGAGCCTTTTCCCCCATTCCACCTGCACTTCATAACGCGGCCGCAGCTCCCGGCCCGGCTGGTGGTACATGTAGTTCGAAAGCCGCCCCTCGGCCGGCAACGCCAGGAGGGGGGTGTGCAGGTCGCGGCGGAGATGCAGACTATCGGTCAGGATTTCGCCAACATCGCCGTTCAGGCGCCGCTTGCCGTCCTCCCAGATTTCATTCACCCGCACCAGGGCGGGGACGACGATGTAGCGGCCTCGCTCCGGATAGCGCTGCCGCAGCTGTCCGGGGTCGCTGCCGGCATCGATGGCGAAGAGGCGGGAGCCGGCGCGCAGCACCCCCTCGATCTGGGCCCGCTGGTTTTCGGAGGCATCCTTTTCGATTTTCCCCGAATCCAATTCCTCCTGCAGTTTGACCAGCTCCTGCTCTTTCTCTCCCTTGAAGCGCTCCCAGGCCGACCCCTCATATTCGAGGACAACGAAGGCCTTCTTCGGCAGTTCGCGGCTGGCGCGGTAATGCGTCTCTGCCGGTGGGGCTTGGCTCGGGGCGGTGGCGAGCCCGAGTTCAGCCAACTTCTCCTCGTCGAACCAGTCGAGCGGGTACTCGCTCCAGATGAGTTTCAAAGCGCCGCCACTGTTCTCCTCGCGGTCGAAGCCGGAGTTGAGCACCAGCTCGCGCTCGGTGAGGGTGAGGGCGGTCTCGGGGGAGCCGGCGCGGTTGCGGGCGACGCCGGCCAGGACTACGGCGTTGACGGCGAAGACGAGGCCGAGGGCGAACCAGAGCGGACGGCGGCTCATGCGAACACCCCCCTTCCGGCGCTGCGCAGGCGGCGTAAAACGAGCAACAGGCCGACGGCGATCAGGCCGAGCAACAGAAAGAAGAGATACTTGGGCATCCAGTCCCACCACCAGTCGAAGAGCTTCGTATACAGAAAGAGGACAAAGAAGGTGGAGCCGAGGTTGGTCACTCCCGGCCAGTGGCGGCGGATGCCGAGGGCGGTGACGGCGCCGGCGAGAACGAAACCGGCGGTCTGGTAAAAGTACTCGATGGCATCGGTCGGCCAGGGAAGATAGCTGCCCGTCCCCCAGTTGGAGAGGATGAGGACGGCGATGAAAACCGCCAGCAGACCGTAGACCCGGTAGATGCCGGCGAACTGCGGGTGGCGGCTGTGCGGGAGCAGGGGGGCCAGGGCGATCAGGGCGCCGGCGACAATGAAATTCTCCGGTTGCTCGCCGAAAGAGAGCCAGTAGCAGCCGCTCCAGGTGCCGACGGTGGCAGCCAGATAGGCCATCAGGCAGGTCAGGCCGGCGACCAGCAGCAGGCGCAGTCCGTAGCCGTAGGCGAAGAAGAGGGCGAAGGCGCCCCAGACGAGAAAGGCGTTCTGGCTCGGCGTGATGTTGAAGATCGTTCCGAGCACCGACAGGTTGAGGACGAAGGCGGTGAGGGCGACCAGGGCGAGGAGCGAGGCGAAGTAGAGAGTGCGTTCGCGGCGGGCAGCGAAGTCGGCGGCGAGGGCGGCGGCCAAGGGGGCGGCGACGAGGATCGTCACCTGCGCCGGGGTGGTGAGCTGGCCCCAGAAGCGGTAGAAGAAAAAGAAGAGGGCCGCCGAAATCGCCAGTGCGCCGAGGAAGGAGACGATCCGCATCCCCCAGGTGAGCTGTTTCTCGGTACCGGTGATGTTGACATCGAACTGCCGGGCGAAGTCGTCCAAAAGCGTCCGGTGGTAGGCATCGAGCCGGGCCTGCGCCGCCTCCGGCAGACTGACAACCCCTTCGGCCTGGAGCTGCGTCAGCTCCTCGCGAAAGGCCTGCACGCGATCGGCCCGGCGCTGCGCACTCTCTTTCTCCAGCATCTTGTCTCCCTTTCGGCAATAAAAAAACCGCCTGGCCGGTAATTACCGGCACAGGCGGCTCAAAGTTCGATGCTCCTCCCAACCTTCATTGCATCCTCAAAATGAAAATTACATTACCGTTTTTCCGCAAAAAGTGCCAAAGAAAAACATCCTCGCCTTCCGTTCGTTCTTTCGGCCCGTGTGGATAAAATGATACTTTCAGGTTTGCCAACACCCATCCAATAGAGGTGAAGTCATGCCACTGCGCGCGGTGCAAGCCGATATTACCACCTTGGCCGTCGATGCGATCGTCAATGCCGCCAACCGTTCGCTGCTGGGCGGCGGCGGTGTCGATGGAGCGATCCACCGGGCGGCGGGGAAGGAGCTACTTGAAGCCTGTCGCCGGCTTGGGGGCTGCGAAACCGGGGACGCCAAGATCACGCCGGGCTTCGCCCTGCCGGCCCGCTACGTCATTCACACCGTCGGGCCGGTCTGGCGCGGGGGTGCAATGGGCGAGGCGGCCCTGCTCGCCTCCTGCTATCACAAGGCACTCGACCTGGCGGCGGCGCATCGCCTGGCCTCGATTGCCTTCCCCTGCATCAGCACCGGCGTCTACCGCTATCCGCCGCAAGAGGCTGCGACCATCGCGGTCGAGACCGTACGCCAGCATCCCGAGGTGGGGAAAGTGATCTGCGAGGTGATCTTCTGCTGTTTTTCGCCGCGTGATCTTGAGTTCTACCAGGCGCTGCTGTAACGCCAAGATAAGCGACTTGCAGTCAACATAAAAACCCTCCTCTTGAAAAACTAATCTATGGGCTGATATTCAGCGCGGTGACCGTGTTTTCGATATCGGAAAGCTGGGCGGAAAAGATCCCGGGTGCGGTGACGGCATAGACCGATTCGGCCGCGAACAGGCCGCGGGTCCAGGGTGCGTAAAGTTCCATCGCGATGCTGCTCCCGGTGTCGATACGCCCCAGAAATGTAAATCCCGTATCCGGATTGACCCGGTAAACATAGAGCCCGGCAAAGGTGGGCTGCCCGAAAGCCCAGGGCGTTGCCGGTTCCGTCTGAAACTCGTAAAGATTGACCGGGATGGCCAGAAGGCCGTTGGCGGCCCAGTAGGTGAACGCCTTGTGATCGTACAGCGCCTGCGATCCAGTGCCGCGCACGCCGATCTCCTCCTTGAAAAGCAGGGCGGGGTTGGCGAAATCGCGAACGTCGAAGATAGAGAGCTGGAGCCCCTGTAATAAGGTCGAACCGTTATAGAGGGTGGTGCTCTTACCGATGGTCAGGAGAAAATCTTCCCCCAGGGGATGAATGTAGTCGGAATAGCCCGGCACCTTCAGTTCGCCGACCACCTTGGGAGCGGTGGGATCGGACAAGTCGAGAGTGAATAGCGGATCGATCATGACGAAGGTAACGAGAAATCCGCGCGTCCCGATGAATCGCGCGGCGTAAAGCCGTTCTCCGGGAGCCAGGTTTTCCAGGCGACCGACGATCGACAATCCACCCTCTTCCTGGCGTAGACAGTAGACATGATTGGCCAGACCGCCTGACCAGGTAGAGGTGGCGACCCGAAGCACACCCTCGTATTCCCCCAGCGAGAATTGATTCAGGACCGATCCGGGGACGCTGCCACTGGCGGCATAGGCGACCCTTTCCCCGTTCAGGTCGAACTTGTGGAAAAAGGTATTCACCTGCCCGTCGGCATCTAAAGTCTCCGCCGCCAGATACATGGCCGCGGTAGAGGCGTACACATGTCGGGCGTCCAGCACTGCGCCGATCGACTGCACCACGGCATCCTGCGGTTTGTCCAGGTCGAACGTCGAGATCGTAACGATGCTTCCACCTTGCGGTTGGGTGGGGCGCAGGAAGTTTTCCGTTGCTATCAGTCGGCCGCTCTGCGTCACATTCCCCTGGGCGTCGCGACTTTCGAAGGAGGGGAGGAGCTGGTTCAGGGATAGACCCTTCAGCGCGTCGCGGTTTCTCTGCACCACATCATCCTTTCCTCCTACCGTGGCATAATAGACATGCTCGAGGGGGGGGAGGTCCGGCATGAAGCGGCTGACCAGATGCAGCTTGCCTTCGATGCGGCGCGAGGAGACCAAGCTGCCGTCGAATATTTGATTGCTCAGTTGCACCGGATTCGACGGATCCTGTACATCCACGATCAGCACCCCGGTCTGTGCTTTGGCCGGAATCCAGCACGGCACTAAAATAGACGGATCTCCTACCCCGCACCAGTCGGTCCCCGCGGCGTCGGTCGGGTGATACAGCGCCACCAGCTTGGACTGATAGAGGTAAAGAGAGTCGACCGGTCCGCCCGCTGGCACCTGAGCAATGGCGCTCATGGCGCCACCCGCTTCGAGTTTCACGATCCGAACGCCGGCCTGCTGCGCCACGTACAGATAGCTGCCGTCGGTCTTCATCTTGTCGGCTTCATCCACCCCGGGTTCCTGGATGTTGGTATCGGAGTGGTCCCGAGCCTCCGCGTCACCTTCCGATCCATCATTCGTCGTCGGGGAGGAGGGATCCATTATCACATTCCAGGTCCCCTCGACCACGGTCGTGGCAAGCTGCTCCTTTACATAAATTTCCAATTGCCGATCGTCGGCAAATCCGGACGACTGGGAATCTGCGCTGGGATTTCCTACCTCGGTGCCGCCCGATTGGCAACCCGCAAGGGAAAAAAGACTGACGAGAAGACAGAGCAAGAGCGCCACTCCGCCGGCACGATTGAATCGAATGTTCATGTGCATCTCCCCTGTTGTTTTTTCGTCTTCCCCATCGGCTTCACGGCTTTCTGTGCAGCGGGTTGGGTCAATGGAAAAGCCTGAAAATTAATCTGCATCACCTGCTGCGGGTCTTCTTCCCGGCACGCCAGATCGAGGAGCTCGCGGCGAAAGTCGGCAATTCTTTTCTTGAGTTCAGGCAGCCGGACACGGCTGACACTCAAGGTGAGGGCGCTGATGTCCCGCTCCTGCGCGGGGTGGCGCTCGATGGAATCGCTGGCCAGGCGGATCATCTCCCGATGGTAGTTGGCGATGACCAGCGAACGCACCTCCGGGCCGGTCGTGACCGCGGCGTCGCGATGCTGCCATTTTCCCGCCGCGTCTCTTTCCAGCAATTGCAGTTCGGTCAGCACCTTGAGCCCCCGTTCGGCATCTTTTGGCGCAATCGGTGGGTTCAGCAATGCGGCGATCTCTTCGGCACCCATGCGGCCGTTCCCCCAAGTGGCCACTTCCCGGATCACCGGGATATACCAGGTGGAGAAATATTCATAACTGGCGCTCTCCAGTTTCCTTATCGATCCCACTCCCCGAATCGCCATCATTTTCTGGTAGTAGTAGTTCCGTTCTTCATGCTTGGTCGCCTGAGACATGAAAACCAGATATTCGAAGAATTCCCGTTCCTTGTTCTTAAGAGAGAATCCCTTGGCGACCTGCGCAATGCTGGTATTGGTGAGATTGCGCTGGCCGGTGATGACAAGTTTCAGGAAATTGGGGGCGGCGAACCCGGCCCGCCGGGCAAAATAACGGTGGGAAAAGAAAGAATTCTTCTGCTTGTGATAGCCGAACAGGTCGTTGAGGAAGGGCCGGTAGTCGAGGTATTGAAACACGGAGGGTTCAGTCATGGCAGGCTCACTGCGCAACGCGCCGATAGCAAGGCTAATAACCGAAAAATAGCACCAGGGTTGGCTTAAAGAAATGAAAAAAATTATTATCCGTATTCTCAAGAATACGGAGTAGTCAAAATATCACTTGTTTCTTTTGCGGTTACGATGGTGATGGATATACAAGATTCGTCATTCGACCCATCCATGAATACATATCTTCGCCTCTTCCGTGTGGCATACCGCCTCTGCTGCCCCTTGGCTCTCCTTATTCCGCCGTTGCACAAAATTCCAGCGTTCTGACCGATTGTGCTCCGCACATCCGGCGCTATGCTTTTGCTTGCCCCGAAAACCAGGAGGTAGAGCCATGTCGCTGGCGACGTGGGAAGACCAGCGTTTTGTTTTGCTGCTGCAGGAGCTCTTCTCTGGCGCAGCGATCGACTTTACCGTCCGGCTGTGGAACGGCGCCTCCCTGGCCTTCGGTTGCGGCGCCCCGCGCTTTACCCTGGTTTTGAACCATCCCGGAACCTTGCGCCGCATGTTCTGGCCTTGCAACCAGCTGACGTTAGGCGAAGCCTATATTTGCAACGATTACGACATCGAGGGGGATATTGAATCGTGCTTCCGGTTGGCCGATCACCTGCTGCTCCGCCGCCGGGGCTGGTTCGAAAAGGCCAGGTATGCGCGCCGGCTCCTTGCTCTTCCCACCCCGGAGCATCGGGATGCGGCCGGAATCCGCCTGGGCGGGAAACTCCATTCGCCGCAGCGGGATGCCACGGCGGTTTCCTACCATTACAATGTATCGAATGACTTCTACCGGCTGTGGCTGGATCCGCGCATGGTTTATTCCTGTGCCTATTTCCGGCACCCGGAGGATACCCTCGAACAGGCGCAGGAAGAAAAACTGGACTATCTCTACCGCAAGCTGCGGCTGCGCAAGGGGGAACGCCTGCTCGACATTGGCTGCGGCTGGGGCGGTCTGCTCCGCCATGCGGCCCGGCACTACGGCGTCGAGGCGGTCGGCATAACCCTCAGCCGGCCGCAAGCGGATCTGGCGAACGAGCGGATCGCCGGCGAGGGGCTGGCCGGTCGCTGCCGGGTCGAGGTCCGCGATTACCGCAACCTGAATCCGGTGGAGAGCTTCGACAAGATCGTCAGCGTCGGCATGGTCGAACACGTCGGCCGCAGCCGCCTGTCCGATTACTTCGCCCAAGCCTCGCGCCTGCTGCGCCAGGGCGGCGCCTTTCTCAATCACGGGATCACCGAGAGCCAGACGGAGCCGTCCTTGGCCGGTCCCTCCTTTATCGACCACTACGTCTTTCCCGACAGCGAGGTCATCCCGATTGCCGAAACCCTGCTCAGGGCCGAAGCGTGCGGGTTCGAGATCCGTGATCTGGAGAGTTTGCGCGAACATTATGCCCTGACCCTGCAGCACTGGATTCGCAACCTGGAAAACCGCCGCGCCGAGGCGTTCCGCATCGCCGGCGAAACCGTCTATCGGATCTGGCGCCTCTACATGGCGGGGACTGCGCACGGATTCCGCACTGGGCGGCTCAATGTCTACCAGGCGTTGTTCGTTAAGTGCGCCGGGCCGAGCGGCCTGCCGATGACACGGGCCGATTGGTATCGGTAAATGCTTTCCCGTGAGCTGGGGCATCCGTCCGACCTGTTAGCCTCGAGGATAAGGCGGGGCTAAGCGCTCGGTTCCATAAGTCGATCCGCCGGCGGCGACGGCTTTGCCGACCAGATTGTGCCGCTCGGCGCTTCGGCCCTGCTCTCGTCCAAGATCGTCAAGGGCGCCACGCTGAAAATCTATCCGGGCGCGCCGCACGGCCTCCCCCGAGCAGGTCAACGCGGATCTGCTCGCGTTCTTCTAGGTGTAGGTGATAAGTGGCGGGCTGACGGAGATATTCGCACCCAGCAGGTCAATTTCAATTATCATCGTGAGGATCGGAAGCGGGAGAAAAGGGAAGGGCTACCTCCTCGATTTTGCCTCAGGAGGTCATTGGACAAAACACAGAGACGGAGCCGGCAGGCGTTTACTTGATTCGAATCTTTCAAAATTCTATTCAAGCAGTGACACATCGCATCCACTCAATTCGCGGGTGGAGCAGGGCTAGCGCCGGGAGCCTGCCGGTCACTTGTCGGGTGGCAGGAGCTTGGCTTCTAGCGCGAAAATCAGAAGCTTGCGCGTCAGCTCAAGCCGCTTGCGGTAGACCTTGCGCGGCGATTCCGGCAGCGCCTCGATATGTGGCTGCAGGCGGTCGCATTCGGCCACAAGTCGCTGCAGTTCCTCCGGGGCAAGGGCCATGACCTCCGGTGTGCGCGCGCAGACCGCTTCGAAGTCGGCTACCCATGCCGGCAGGGCCGGAGCTAGCACCTCGTTGGCGGCGCGGACGGCGAAGGGGGCGAGGCCCTGTGAGGCAAAGAGCGTCAGGCCGATCAGCAGCAGCGGAGCATAGCGTGGTCGCATCGGCCTACTCGGCAATTCCAGGATGGCAGCGGGCACAATCATCCATGGGAAAGGCCACGCTGAGGTGGCAGGCGCCGCAAAACTGGCCTTTGAGGATGGCTGCCATGCGGAAGTGCCTGGTGGTCTTGACCTTGATGTTGAAGACTCCGGGATGGCAGGTGTCGCAGCGCATCCATTCGCTGTGTGTGCGATGCGGAAAGATCGCCGGCGGGATGCGACCAAGCTCCGACTGCAATAGCAGCTCTTTGTCGAAGGGGATCTCCGCTGTTTCGTTGTGCAGGAAGCGGGCGGGGGTAATCAGCCTTCGGCGGAGGGCCTGTTCCCAGTCTATGCCGTTGCCGTAAGTGGTGCCGGTAAATGATTTGCGGTTGACAAAGGCTTCGAACTTTTCACTGCCCCGGTTCGGGTTGCCATTGTGGCAACGTGTGCAGTTGTCCAGGGCGGCAAAAGCCGTGGAGCCATCATGACAGGCGCCGCAGTAGCGCCCGGCGCGGTTGTCGGCCTCGGTAATTTCTGTGCTCCCCCCGACCATCTCGAACTCCAGTTCGCCGTGGCAGACACTGCATGTATAACGACTGCGGTGCACCCAGTGCGGAAAGATCACCGGTTGCACCTGGTTGGTGCTGGCGATGCGGTCGATGACGATATTGCCGAACGCGTGCGGCGCCGGGTGCGGCGGCAGATCATAATAGTTGCGGGCCTGTGCCCCGCCTTGCAGTATCAGCAGGCAGAAGAGCAGCGCTACAGACAGGAGCAACCATCGGTTCATTGAACAGGCTGGGTATGGCATCGTTGACAGTCCGTCAGGGGAAACGCCACGGTACTGTGGCAGACGCCACAGTACTTGCCGTCAAAGAGTTCAACCATCGAATATTTGGTGGTGCCTTTCTTGATGCCGACGAAGATGTCCGGATGGCAGAGTTCACAGCCGTTCCAGACCGTGTGCTTCTGGTGGGAGAAGATGATCTGCGGCATCACCTCGATTTTGGCGGTCAAGGCGAAGTCCTTCTGGGTGGCCAGGGCCGGCCGCACGACGGAAACCCCGTCAAGAAACTGGACCGGCTTGATCAACCCTTCCTGCTCTGCCTTTTCCCAGTCGATGCCATTGCCGACATGCTCTCTGGGGAGCTTCGCAGCGAAAGCGGCGAAAGCCTGTTCGCGTTCTGGGTTGCGTCCGCTGGCATGGCAGCGGACGCAACGCGACAGCTCCTCCTGTTTCACATGGGACGCGCAGGCGGCGAAAATCGTCTTGCCCTCATGCTGGCGTTTGCCGTTGTGGCAAGTGCCGCAGTAATAGCCGCGCATGTTGTCGGCGGCAGTGATTTCGGTGGCGCCAGCCTTCATGGCGAAACCGATATCAACATGACAGAGGCGGCAGGTGAATTTATCACGGTGCGCCCAGTGATCGAAAGTGACGGACGCCATGGCGTTCTTGGTGGCGTAGTTGTTGATGATCACCCGGCCATATTCGTAAGGGCGTGGTTTCTTTTTCAGCAAGCCGCCCTGGGCGTGTGCGGAGACGCTGCCAAGCAATAGGACTAGGGCGCAGGCAAGGGTTCTGAACATGGTTCCTCCCGTGGAGACATGACAAATCAGCATGCCGCCGGAAAAAACAAGAATATTTTTTTTAAGATATCTGTATAATCCCCCGGCCAAGATCCGTCAATATTTTTAATCCGTCAGACCACTCCCGAACGCTCGAAAAAGCCCGCCGGATAGCGGGCTTTTTCTATGGAACTTCCCGGGACAGGTCTATTCCGTGACCTGGAAACGATTCCTGGATACACCTGCGCCTCTGCGAAACCTGCGGACACGTGGGGTGCTGCGACAATTCGAAAAACAAGCATGCCACGGGGATTTTCGTGCCACTAACCACCCGGATGATCAGGTCGTTCGACCCGGGCGAAGACTGGCGGTTTTGCTAATTGATGACGAGCGTCTCATTCGTTCCGGCGCGGCGGCGTGAGACGTGGCTGAGTTATTTCGGCCCGGTGTCGCTCCTTTTCCTTCTGAGCATCTGGGCCGGCGGGTTGATCACCGGCTTTGCCCTCCTCCACTGGGGAATCGCCTCGGCCGTTCTTACCCATGACGGGAGCACGGGGCTCCTCATCGACCTCTACATGAGCGGCACCACCTTTTTTACCCTCGGATTGGGAGACGCCGCCCCCCGGAGCACCACGGGGCGTTTTCTCGTGATGATCGAATCGGGGACGGGGTTCGCCTTTCTCGCTCTCGTCATCGGTTACCTCCCGGCCCTCAACCAGTCCTTCTCCCGCCGCGAGGTGAGCATTTCGCTCCTCGACGCCCGCGCCGGCTCCCCTCCCACCGCTTCGGAAATGCTTCGTCGGCACGGCCACGAGCGGGGCATGGAGGCACTCCGGCAACTCCTCTACGAATGGGAGCGATGGTCGGCGGAGCTCCTCGAAGGACACCTGTCCTATCCGGTCCTCGCCTACTTTCGCTCCCATCATGATAATCAGTCGTGGCTCGCCGCCCTGACGACGATTCTCGACGCCTGCGCACTGGTGATGGCCGGCATGGAGGGAGCCTGCGAGCGCCAGGCGGAACTCACCTTCGCCATGGCCCGCCATGCTGTTGCTGACCTCTCCCGGATCTTCAGGGCCAAGCCGCGCGAGATGAAACATGACCGCCTGCCGCCGGAGAAGCTGGCGGAACTGCGGAGCATCTTGGCAATTGCGGGGATCAAGCTTCAAGAGAGGGAGTCCGCCGACCTGAGACTGACCGAACTGCGCCGGCTGTATGAACCGAATGTCCAGGCCCTGGCCAGTTACTTCCGGATCAGCGTTCCCCCCTGGATTGCCGGGAAAGACCAGGTGGATAACTGGCAGGCGAGCACCTGGGGGGGCGACGCATCAGCAAAAGGCCGGCTGAAAGAGACAAGGGTGAGCATTTCTAGGGGACAGGTGTGCATTCATGTTGAAGCAGCCGTGCGCGCCGCCCGAAGGAGAAAACGTCAGGGTACCGCTGAACCAACGTCCACCTTCCCGTTAGCTGCAAGATGAGATATAATGAAATTCTCTTCAACATGAAGGAGGTTCTTATGAGAAAAATGTTTTGGGCATTGGCGGTTCTGCTCCTCCTCCCCGGCCTGACTTTCGCCGCCGCACCGGCGAAGCGGGCGGTGACGGCAACAGTGGACAGTGATGGCGTGCAGCGCGTGGAGATGGTCGGCGGCAGTTACTTCTTTGATCCGTATCAGGTCACGGTGAAAGTCAACATCCCCGTGGAGCTGAAGGTCAGGAAGGAGTCGGGGGTGGTCCCGCACGATATCGTGGCCAAGTCGCCTGAGGCCGGAATCGAATTTGCGGTGGCTCTGTCAACAGAGCCGCGGACCATCATCTTCACGCCGACAAAAACCGGTAGCTATCCCTTCTATTGCAGCAAGAAACTTCTCTTTCTCGAAAGCCATCATGACAAGGGGATGGAGGGTATGCTGGAAGTAGTGCAGTAGCTACAAACTTTGAAGGAATAAGAAAGCCGCTGCACCGTTTCGAACGGTGCAGCGGCTTTCTTCTATTTGAAGGGTTTCACATTGCCAGGGAACCACATGATTGCTCCATCCCCCCCGGCTCCCCCCGGCCCGATCCCCTTCCGCGAAGCGGTGCGCGTGTGGATCAAGGTTGCCGTACTCAGCTTCGGCGGCCCGGCCGGACAAATCGCCGTCATGCATCGCCTGCTGGTGGAGGAGAAGCGCTGGATCAGCGAACGCAGCTTTCTCCACGCCCTGAACTATGCGATGGTCCTCCCCGGCCCGGAAGCGCAGCAGCTCGCTACCTACAACGGCTGGCTGCTGCACGGCACGCGCGGCGGGCTGACCGCCGGCACCCTCTTCGTCCTTCCCGGTTTCTTATCCATCCTGCTGCTGAGCATCCTGTACGCCCGTTTCCAGGAGCTTGCGCCGGTGCAGGCCCTTTTCTACGGCCTGAAGCCGGCGGTGATGGCGGTGGTCGTCGCGGCGGTGGTGCACATCGGCCGCAGGTCGCTGCGCAACGGCACCCTGATCCTGTTCGCGGCGGCGGCCTTCATCGCCATCTTCTTCTTCGCCGTCCCCTTTCCGCTGATCGTCGTCGGTGCCGCTGCGGCCGGCTGGCTCGGCGATCGACTGCGGCCGGCGACCTTCTTGCCGCCGGCCAGCGCCGAAGGCGAAGAGGTGGAAGAGATAGCCGCGCCCGGACTCTGGCGGCGCTCATTGCGCATTCTTCTCTTGGCCCTATTCCTCTGGTTTGCGCCGCTGGCACTGCTGCGACTCTTTCTCGGACCGGACCATCTTTTTGTCACTCAGGGGGTTTTCTTCAGCAAAATGGCGGTCGTCACATTCGGCGGCGCTTACGCTGTCCTCGCCTATGTCGCCCAGCGGGCAGTGGAAACGTATGGCTGGCTGCTGCCGGGGGAGATGCTCGATGGTCTCGGCATGGCCGAGACGACCCCGGGACCGCTGATCCAGGTCATCCAGTTCGTGGCTTTCATGGGCGCTTACCGCAATCCCGGCGCGCTCGATCCGCTGCTCGCGGGCGTCTTCGCCTCGATCCTCGTCACCTGGGTCACTTATGTCCCCTGCTTTCTCTGGATCTTTCTCGGTGCCCCGTATATCGAACGGCTGCGGCACAACCGTGCTCTGAACGCCGCGCTGACGGGGGTGACCGCCGCCATTGTCGGCGTCATCCTCAATCTGGCGGTGTGGTTCTCCCTGCATACTCTCTTCGGCCAGCTGGGCGAAGTCCACGCTTACGGCATGCGCCTGCTCCTTCCGGTCTGGCACACCCTCGATTTTCCCGCCCTGCTGATCGCCGCCGCCGCTTTTCTCGCCATCTTCCGCTTCCGCGCCGGGCTGCTGTTGACTCTCGCGGGCAGCGCCGCCGCCGGGCTCCTTTACCGTTTACTGCTGCCTCCCTGAAAAAATCGCGCGCGCCGTTGCCATTTCCGCGTGCGCCGATAAAATCAGAGCACCCGTAGATAAGGAGGAATTTATGAAAAGATTGCTGACGGCGTTGCTCGTCTTTCTCGCTTCCATTCTCCTGACCGCCTGCGGCGGCGGCACGCGGCAGGCTGGCGAACGGCTTCTCTATACGCCTTTGGGCGCCAGCGATGCAGTCGGCATCGGCGCCTTTCCGATTACTGACGGTTATACCTACCGCATCGAAGCGGCGCTTGAAGAGAGGGTGCCGACCGTCGATTTTCTTAACCTGGGGATTCCGAACGGCAAGGCCGAGGTGATCCGGCAACTTCTCGAACGCACATTGAAGGCCGGGCTCAAACCTGACCTGGTAACCCTCTGGACCGGCGCCAACGATGTTATTGCCGGCGAGGATGTGGACGACTTTGAAGAGAATCTGGAAGAGATTCTCGATCAATTGCAAAAGAAAACCGATGCCTTGGTCTTTATCGCCGATATCCCAGACCTGACCCGCTTGCCCCGCTTTCAATTGAAGCCGGAAAGTACGGTGACACGGGAACGGATCGATGCCTTCAACGCGATCATCTACGAACAGGCCGAAGAACATGATGTATCGGTGGTACGCCTGAGCACAATTGCTCCTGACCAGGTGCTGATCAGCGATATCGATGGCTTCCATCCCTCAAGCGAAGGGCACAAGCAGATCGCCGATGCCTTCCTGAGCGTCATCCTCCCCGCCTACAAGCTGAAGCCCTGATCGGCGGCCGTACACGCGTCATGCGCCCTGGAGCCCAGATTTCTGGATTCCGGGGCGCATGTTTTTTTGTCGTTCGGATTATTCGTAGCGCAGGGCGTCGATCGGATTGAGTCCAGAGGCTTTGCGGGCCGGATAGAAGCCGAAGAAGATGCCGACCGCCGCGGAGAAGCCGACCGCCAGCAGGATCGATTGGGGGGAGATGAGGGTAGGCCAGGCAAGGAAGTGGGCAACGATGGCGGCGCCGACAACGCCGATGAGGATGCCGATAGTGCCGCCGAGCACGGTCAGCAGCAGCGCTTCGGTGAGGAACTGCAACAGGATGTCGCGGCGGCGGGCGCCGATTGCCAGACGGATGCCAATTTCGCGGGTGCGCTCGGTAACCGAGACGAGCATGATATTCATGATGCCGATGCCGCCGACCAGCAGGGAAATGGAGGCGACCGAACCGAGGAGAAGGGACATGGTGCGCGAAGACGCCTCGGAGACGGCGAGGATTTCGGAAAGGTTGCGGATCGAGAAATCCCGTTCCCGACCGAGGCTGATGCGGTGCCGTTGCTCGAGCAGGGCGCCGACCTCCGCCTCGGCGTCGGGCAGCGTCGAGGCGGCCGTCGCCTTGACCAGGATCGCGTGGACACTATCCGGGGTGCGGCCGCCGAAAAGTCGTCGCTGGGCGGTGCGCACCGGGATGAGGATGGTATCGTCCTGATCGTTCCCTTGCGGCGATTGCCCCTTGCGATCGAGCAGCCCGACAATCGTGAATGGCACCTGGCGGATGCGGACGATGCGGCCGACGGGATCTTCACCGGCAAAAAGCTTTTCCGCGACCGTCTGGCCAAGGATGGCGACGCGGGCACTGCCATCGATATCGGTCTTCGTCAGGGCCCGACCGGCGACCGTCGCCCATTCGCGGATTTCCAGGAATTCGGGGGTCGTGCCCTGAATCGATGTCGACCAGTTGAGGTTGCCGTAAACGACCGACGCGCTGCCGCGCACGGTCGGTGCAGCGAGAGCCACCGACGGGCACTCGCTGGCAATGGCGCGCAGATCGCCGATCGTCAGGGTGGCGGCGGAACCGGAACCGGCGCGCAGGCCGCCGCTGTTGGTGGAGCCAGGGAGGACGAGGAGGAGGTTGCTGCCGATGCTGGCGATCGTCTCGGAAACGACCTGACGGGCGCCGGAGCCGATGGCGATCATGGCGATCACCGCGGCAATACCGCAGATAATGCCGAGCATGGTCAGAAAAGAACGCAGCAGATTGGTGCGCAAGGCGCGCAGGGCGATTTTCAGCGACATCCACAATTCGATCATTATTCCGCCTCCCCCTGCCGTCGGTCGGAAAGGATCTGCCCGTCGCGGAAGGTGAGCACGCGGCAGGCATGGGCGGCCACATCCGCCTCGTGCGTGACCATGATGATGGTGATGCCGGCGCGATGCAGTTCGCCGAACAGGCCCATGATCTCCTCGCTGGTGACGCTGTCGAGATTGCCGGTCGGCTCGTCGGCTAGTACCAGCACCGGCTCGTTCGCCAGGGCGCGGGCGATTGCCACCCGCTGCTGCTGACCGCCGGAAAGCTGGGCGCTGGTGTGCTGCGCCCTTGCCGCCAGGCCGACACGATCCAGCGCCGCCAGTGCCCGCTGCCGCCGCTCTTTGCCGCCGACGTGAGCGTAGATCAGCGGCAGGGCGACATTCTCCAGCGCCGAGGTGCGCGGCAGGAGATTGAAACCCTGAAAGATGAAGCCGAGTTTGCGGTTGCGGATGGCGGCCAGGGCGTCGCTGTCCAGGCTGCCGACGTCAATGCCGTCAAGCCGATAACGGCCGTCGCTTGGCCGATCGAGACAGCCGAGGATATTCATGCAGGTCGATTTGCCACTCCCCGAGGCGCCCATGATGGCGACGAATTCGCCCGCCGCAACGCTGAAGGAAACGCCATCGAGTGCGGCCACCCGTTCTCCCCCCACCTGATAATCGCGGCGGATATCGGTCAGTTCGACGATCATTAGAAGCGCGGGCCCCGCGACATGCCGGAAGGGGGCGTGGTTTCCTTCGGCTGCGTTTGACTGGTAACGACCTGATCCCCTTCGCGCAACTCCCCCTCCAACAGTTCGACGAAAGTGCCGTCGCCGATACCGGTGCGCACCGTGACCGGCACCGGTGCCCCCTTGGCGTCGAGGAGGTAGACCTGACTCGGCGCGGCGCGGCGTGTCGGCGTCGCTTCCCTCTCACTGTTCTTCGGGCGGAAACGCAGGGCGGCTGACGGCAAACGCAGAACGTCGTCGCGGCGGTCCGCCTCGATCGACACATTGGCGGTCATGCCGGGAAAGAGCTTCTTCTCGGGATTGGCGACCGTGACGATAACGTTATAGGTGACGACATTCTGATTCACCACCGGCGCATAACGGATCTGACTCACTTCGCCGCGGAATGTTTCTCCTGCCCAGGCGTTGACGGTGAAGGTGGCGGGGAGGCCGACCTTTACGCGGCCGATATCCGCCTCGTCGATGCTGGTGGCGATCTGCATCCGCGTCAGGTCTTCGGCAATGGTGAAGAGGGTCGGGGTCTGGAAGGAGGCGGCGACCGTCTGGCCGACATCGATGTCGCGGGAGATGATCACGCCGTTGACCGGCGAGCGGATCGTAGCATGCTCCAGGTTGGTGCGCGCCTGCTGCAGCGAGCCGCGGCTTTGCGCGACGGTCGCCGCCGCCGCCTGCTCGGCGGCGGTGGCCCCCAACAGGGCGGTTTCAGCGGTATCGAATTCGCCGCGGGAAATGAATCCCTGCGCCAGCAGGTTGCGATAGCGCTGCAGATTGCGTTCGGCATCGAGGGTCGCAATGCGCGCCTTTTCCAGATTGGCACGGGCGCTCAGGTGATTGCCTTCCGCCTGTTCGCGCTGCGCCTGCAGGAGCTCCGGATCGATCTCGGCGATCACCTGCCCGCGCCGGACCGGGGTATTGAAATCGGCATGCAGGCGCTGGATCGTTCCGGAAACCTGGGTACCGACCTTAACGGTCGTGACCGCACTCACCGTCCCGGTGGCGGCAACGGCCGAGATGATCGGGCCGCGGTCGATCGCCGCCGCCCGGTAAGAGGTATCCGGTGTGCGCTCGCGCAGCAGCCAGTAGGCGCCGCCGGCCAGGGCAAGAATGGGGAGAAGAAAGAGTAGAAGTTTTTTCATCGCATCATTTTCGTTTTGCAAATAGTTGAAAAATTGGCGGCCAGAATAGCACTTTTTCGATCTTTCGGCAAAAGGGAGAAACGGAAAAGCCGGTTCAGGGAGGAGGAGCCCCGGACCGGCCTTTCGTTACAACATGGAGGAAACTTAAAATGAAGAAGGTTCTCGCCGGCTCGGCTGCCACCCCGCGCCTTTGATGGCGAGACTATAGCTTCCGCCGCCAGCGTTCGCCACGTGCAATTTCGTACAATATTGGTGAGGGTTGCCGGCGCCGAAGTGTGCATTCGGACAGTTGACCCCGCAGCTGCTCCCGCCGATTACGGAATTTCCAGCGGCGGTTCGTTCAGCGCCGCCAGCTGCTCGCGCAATTGCAGGATGTGATCCCCCCAGTAACGCGCCGTATTGAACCAGGGGAAATTCCGCGGGAAAGCCGGGTCGTCCCAGCGGCTGGCGAGCCAGGCGCTGTAATGCAGGATGCGTAGCGTCCGCAACGGTTCCACCAGGCGCAGTTCGCCGGCACGGAACTGGGAAAATTCGTTGTATCCCTTGACGATTTCGGCAAGTTGCGCCAATTGCCGTTGCCGGTCGCCGGAAAGCATCATCCAGATATCCTGAATCGCCGGTGCCATGCGGGCGTCGTCGAAATCGACAAAATTCGGCACCTGATCGCGCCACAGGATATTTCCGGCATGACAATCGCCATGGGTGCGGATATAGGGGAGATCGGCGGCGGTGAAGAGTGAATCGAGCGCCTGCAGCAGGTCGGCGGTAAGGATTGCGTAGCTGGCCTTGTACTCGGGGAGAATGAAGCGCTCGCCGATCAGGGCGACGCTGGCGCGGCCGAAAAGCTCGCAATCGAGGCGCGGCCGGCTGGTGAAGGGACGGCTGGCGCCGACCGCATGCAGGCGTCCCAAGGTGCGGCCCATGACAAGCAGATTATCCAGATCGTCGAACTCTGGGGCATGGCCACCGTGGCGCGGATAAAGGGCGAAGCGAAAACCGCCGAAATGGAAGAGGCTCTCGCTCTGCGCATTGCGGAGCGGCGCGACAACCGGCAGTTCATGCTCGACCAGTTCGAAACAGAATTGGTGCTCTTCGTCGATCTGCGCGTCGCTCCAGCGTCCAGGGCGGTAGAACTTGGCGATGAGCGGCCTCTGCTCTTCGATGCCGACCTGATACACCCGGTTCTCATAGCTGTTCAGCGGGAAGATGCGGCAGTCGCAGACAAATCCTTGGCTCTCGACGGCATCCATGATGAAGTCGGGGGTGAGGGTCTGGAAAGGATGCGGGCTGTCGGTCATGATCGTTCCTGCCGTTGGCAAAGATGAAATTCACCATACCGCATCCGCCGGCGGCCGCAAAGGAAAAAGCCGGTCGAAGGGAGGAGGGCCCCGGACCGGCTGTTTCTTGTATTGCAATATGGGAAAAGAAGAAGAAGGTTCTCCGGCCCGGCTGCCACCCCGACCCATCGATGGTGAGACTATAGCCGTTTGCCGCGGTGCCTGCCACGTGCGAACTCGTAAAAACTCAGGAAGGGTTGGCCGGTGCGCGGGTGTGCGATTGCACAGTGGCGATCATCACCTGGCCTTTAGGCGAAGCTGTTCCATTTCGACAATATGGTGCAGCAGGCGGGCGGACCACTGATAAAAGGGCAGGGCTTTTTCATCCGCTTCGATGCGGGCGCAGAAGGGGGCGATCCAGGGAGAAAAAAAGTTATAGAAAAAATCGGCTTGGCTGGCGACCCAGCGATGGGCGGGGGTACCGGATTCCCGGGCCAGGCTCTGTTCCTCGCCCTCCGTGAGGTAATAAAGGAACTCGAGTTCGCTGGGAAGATAATCGGGCGGTTCGGGAGCGTTTTCCACCTCCAATCCGGCGCTGGCGTAAAGATTTGCCACCATGCGGGCCGAATAACCTATGGCATCGGGTTTGTCCAGATAGGCCGAACCGTAGGGCGGAGCAACGGCGGGGGTGGAAAGAAACAGATACCGGTAGCCATCCTGCAGTTCCCGGAGGGCCGGAACGGCAGGTGCGGCAAGGCCGGGGAAAAGTGACTCGAATGTCTCCTCCCGGACGCCGCTGGCGGCCGCTACGGTCTGTTCGTCGGGGTGGCGAAAAAGGACGGAGAGGAAAGCGTAAAGCATTTTTCGTTCGACGGGATCCAGCATGCGTAGTGACCTTCCATTAAATGAAAGGCCCGCATATGAAATACGCGGGCCTTCTCTTCTATTCTTTTTTACCCTACTGACGGGTTATTCCGCCGATCCAGGATCGCCGGAGGGTTTGGCCAGTATTCGATTGTGTTTGTAAATCATCGATCGTCAAAACCTCCTTGGCAGTGGGTTGATGGTTCTGCAGCAGCTGCAATTAAACTATAACCCTGCGGGAAAAATTTTTCCACCCTCTTTTTTCTCCATGATCGAACATTTGTCGTCTTCCGTCTCGCACAGCGCTGCCGAGCAGGGGGTGTATAATCCCGAAAGGTTTCTGATGACTGAGGATGATATGAAAGACAGCTTCGGTGCCCGTTCGACCCTGCGGGTGGGGGAAAAAGAGTACGAAATTTTCCGGCTGCAGGCGCTTGCCGGAGAAGGGTTCGCCATCGACCGACTCCCCTATTCATTACGTATCCTTTTGGAGAATCTGCTGCGCAACGAGGATGGCGTCACCGTGACCGGAGACGATATCCGGGCGCTAGCCGGCTGGCAGGGGAAGAAGACGGCGAGTCCAGGTCAGGGCGACCCGCCAGGATGGCAGCTGCAAGGAATTTTCCGCCATGGTTCGTATCGATACGCCGCCTGCGCCAGCTTCTGGCCGGGCAGGGAAAATCCGCCGCTGTCTGCGGCGCCATGGCCGCAACCGCCCAGCCGAGCCCCGACCACACACCAGGCGGCCGGGAAGTGGAGGCCGGGTCCGAAGGATCGTTTCCAGCCAGCGATCCCCCCGCTTATTAATCGATGCAGCAGGTGCGTCACGGGAAAATCGTAATGTTCAGGGGGAAGCCCAAGCCTATTCTGTGTAAATCCTGAGTTGATTGAGTACATAGTTTTTCGCTTAAGATTAAAATATAGGCACTGGAAAACTTATATTGCCTACATAAAAGTCATTGCTGATCAATGGGTTGGCAGTTGCTGGTGAAACATTGGACAACATGGCACATTTTCTGAACATATTTACGGTTCCAGACAAACCGGCGCAAGCCATTTTTAATGCGACATCAAAAGGAGAATTTTTATGGCGACACAGATCGATGAAAAACTCGAACCGATTTTATCAGGAAGTTCTCAAACGCAACCCCGGCGAAACCGAATTCCACCAGGCGGTGCGCGAGGTTCTCGAATCCCTCGGACCGGTCGCTGGTCAAACACCCCGAGTACCTGGAGCGCAAGATCATCGAGCGCATCTGCGAGCCGGAGCGCCAGATCATCTTCCGGGTACCCTGGCAGGACGACAAGGGCAGGTCCACATCAACCGCGGCTTCCGCGTCGAGTTCAACAGCGCCCTCGGCCCCTACAAGGGCGGCCTGCGCTTTCACCCCTCGGTCTACCTCGGCATCATCAAGTTCCTCGGCTTCGAGCAGATCTTCAAAAACTCCCTGACCGGCCTGCCGATCGGCGGCGGCAAGGGCGGCTCCGACTTCGATCCCAAAGGGAAGTCGGATGACGAAGTCATGCGCTTCTGCCAGAGCTTCATGACCGAACTCTATCGCCACATCGGCGAGCACACCGACGTGCCGGCCGGCGACATCGGCGTCGGCGGCCGCGAAATCGGCTACATGTTCGGCCAGTACAAGCGCATCACCAACCGCTAGGAAGCCGGCGTTCTCACCGGCAAAGGCCTCAATGGGGCGGCTCGCTGGTCCGCACCGAGGCCACCGGCTACGGCGCCACCTTCTTCATCAACGAGGCGCTCAAGGTCCGCAAGGACTCCTTCGACGGCAAGACCTGCCTGGTTTCCGGCTCGGGCAACGTCGCCATCTACACCATCGAGAAGATCCACCAGCTCGGCGGCAAGTGCGTGGCCTGCTCCGACTCCAACGGCGTCATCTTCCACGAGAAGGGGCTCGACCTCGACCTGATCAAGCAGCTCAAGGAAGTCGAGCGCCGCCGCATCGCAGGATTACGCCAAGTACCACAAGGATGCCAAGTACATGGCCAACGGCAACATCTGGGAGATCCCCTGCCAGGTGGCGATGCCCTCGGCCACCCAGAACGAGATCAACGGCAAGGATGCCGCGACCCTGGTGAAGAACGGCTGCATCGCCGTCGGCGAAGGCGCCAACATGCCGACCACCCCGGAAGGGGTCAAGGTCTTCCTCGACGCCAAGATCGCCTACGGCCCGGGCAAGGCGGCCAATGCCGGCGGCGTGGCCACCTCGGCGCTGGAAATGCAGCAGAACGCCGAGCCGCGACTCCTGGACCTTCGAGTATCACCGAGAAGAAGCTGGAGGAGATCATGGTCAACATCCACAACCTCTGCTACGAGACCGCCGAAGAGTACGGCGCTCCGGGCAACTACGTGCTCGGCGCCAACATCGCCGGCTTCATCAAGGTGGCCGACGCCATGGTTGCGCACGGCCTGATCTGATCCTTTACGACAGCGATCGACAAAAGGCCCGGCAGCAATGCCGGGCCTTTTGTGTTGGTAGGCGCTCGCTTTTCGGCTTATGGAACGAACGCATTCTTGACGGAAAACTCCCAATGGGATAAGTTAGCAATATCTTATTTTTATATAAATCCAGGCTTTGTAGAAATATGAAAGTTCTTACAATCAGTTGCTGGAGCCATGTAGTTAAATATCACCTGTTTTCCTGGGTGAAAGGGCGATCCTCGCTTCGGGGATAGTTGAACGAGTAGACCTCGGCAGCTCTTTCATCCGGCAGAGAGTTCCTGGCCGGGAACCGTATTGTTCAGAAGTGGGAAATAATGATCTGCCGAGCGCTATTGCCCTTATCATCGGCACCTTGACGGACCCACAGCATGGAGTGATTGCAGCGGTGGGGGAAATTTCAGCCGTCGGTCACCGGGTAGCGCATGGTGGCAAAGCGTTTCAAGACTCGGTGCAGATTGACGATCACGTTCTTAACTCAATCCGAGAACTGCAAAATCTGGCGCCACTTCATGCCGCTCCTAACATCGCGGGGATCGAAGCCGCAATGATTCAGTTGCCTGCTATTCCCCATGTGGCTATTTTTGATACGGCTTTCCATCTGTCCATTCCAAAATATGCTTATGTCTATCCTCTTCCATATGAATGGTACGAAAAATACGGGGTACGTCGCTATGGTTTCCACGGACCATCGCACCTCTATCTATCTCGGCGGGCAGCCGTACTCTCGATAAACCCGCCGGCGCCTGCAATTTGATCACAATTCACCTCGACAAGGGTGTATCGTTGTGTGCCATAAAAAGCGGTCGATCCATCGATACCAGTATGGGAATGACACCCCTTGAAGGGGCCGTCATGGAGACACGCTGCGGGGACATTGATCCTGGCATTCAGGCTTTCATTATGCAGGAGTTGGCCCTGTCCCCGCAGGGGTTGGAACAAATCCTCAACCACAAAAGCGGGACTTTGGGAATTACCGGAGAACACTTGGATCGGCAGCATTTCTTGCAGGCAGTTTTGCAGGGGAATTCACGATCGAAATTGGCTCTGGAGATCGAGACCTACCGTATCAAGAAATACATTGGATCATACTTGGCGGCTATTGGGAGTTTGGATGGTATCATCTTTACCGCAGGCACAGGTGATGCCGATTGGCTCGTGAGGGAAATGGTGCTGGACGGACTGGAGTGCTTCGGTATACGGATTAACCGGGAGAGAAATCGTGCCATCCGGTCCGGGCAGGAAGAGGTGAATATTTCCGGCGCTGGCTCACTTGTTAGAACCTTTGTCATTCCGACCAATGAAGAGCTTGTCTTTGTTGAGGATGTAATAGCTATTCACTCCGAAGGCTACAGCGATCATTTATGTAACAATTACTCCTTTGCAAAAGGTGACTTTATCCCTTCAACTTTTTTTGATAAACAAGTAAGATACTGATCAGACGAGAGCTAAGATGTAGCGACATTTCTTTTGGCAATGGGGTCAACAGATGACAACCGGGTTTTCTTATAAAAAGGATTTAGCATGAAGTGTCCTAAGTGTGACAGCAGACGGGTAGTCCTTGGAAAAGGAGACGGATTTTCACAAGATATTCGGGAATGTGAAGAATGCGACCATGTTTGGACTTTCAAGGGGCAAGAAAGAGTTATCTTGAAAGACAGTGATAAGGCAAAGAAAAAAAAATCCTGATTGCACGAAAGCAATTCATTCAACAGGGCTTGCGCGGCTCCCGAATTCAGGTCTCGACTCCCATCCTTATGATCGAGATGGGCATAGCGCTGGCGAGTCTAGGTGTACTGCCATGCGTTGGGGGGAGTGCCATGAGGGTTCGGTCCTGGCTTGCCAAGGTAGATGGGAGTGTTCTCGCGGCAATGTTAATGTTGACGCATTCGTGTCAACTCGTCGGTCCAATAAGTCCTGACCGGACCTTAAAAAATTTATTTTCCCCACTCCTCAAGCGAAAGAAAAATCCTGCGCTAATATTTCTCCGAGTTGTCCCTATCTTCATAAACCGTGAGCGGCGCCGACTAGCCGGAGGCTGGTCAGATTCGCTGCGGAGGAGATTTGCATGCGGACAGAGCGCGGGCGGTCATGACCGGTGTCCGATCGACACGGACGACCTGAATGTATCCTTCGGCCGAAGGTGATGATCGGGCGTTGCGCGGCCGCGTGCTCCTGGCGACCGCCGCCTATTTCCTTCTGCATGTGATTATACGCGTTTTGGTGTCGGGGAGCACCGAACTGGATGAGGCCGAGCAGGTTCTGCTGACTCAGCAGTTGGCGTGGGGCTACGGGTCTCAGCCGCCGCTTTATACCTGGCTGCAGTCCGCCCTGTTTCATCTTTTCGGGCTCGGCATTCTTCCCCTCGCCCTGCTGAAAAACGCGCTTCTTTTCTGCTTATATTTCTTCATCTTTCTCACCACCCGCGAGATGACCGGAGAGGACCGGCCGGCGGTCGCAGCCATGGTCTCCCTCCTGTTCATTCCCCAGATCGCCTGGGAGTCGCAGCGCGACCTGACCCATTCGGTCCTGGGGACAGCCATGATGGCGGTAACCTTGTATGCGGTTGCTCGCATCTGCCGCCGCGGCAATATTGTGGACTATCTTCTTTTTGGCCTGTTTGCTGGATTGGGGGTTCTCGGCAAATACAATGTCGCGGTCGCCTTGGCCGCTCTCCTTCTCGCCTGGCTGTCGCTCCCTGAATTCCGCTTCCGTTTCGTGCACCCCCGCATTCTCTTGTCATTTGCCGTTTTCCTTCTGATTACCGGTGGCCATTTGGGCTGGGCTTTGACCCACATGAATGCCACTCTCCGCCAGGCGGATACGTTCCAGAGAGAGGCTCTGTCGGTAGCTTGGCTCGATTATCTGCACGGGAGCGCAGGACTGGTGCGGTCGATCGTCTCCTTTGTCATCCCATTGGCCATTGTTTTTCTTATCCTCTTCTATCGACAATCGTCCAATCGTATCCGGAATGCAGGTCCCTTCGTCGCCCTGCTGGCGAGAACTCTCCTCTTCGGTGTCATCCTCTGCCTCGCAATTGTGCTGTTCTTCCGTGTCACTAATCTCAAGGATCGCTGGATGCAGCCGATCCTCTTCGCCACGGCCATCTACCTTCCTCTGCTCTTCAGGCGACAACTGAGCGGGAAAGGGATGCAGAGGCTCTTGGGCGCCACAGCCGTTGTGGCGTTGCTGGTCATGACTCTGCTTCCGGCCCGTACCTTGCTTGCCTCGCACCTGAAAGGGAGGAACCAGTTCAATGCTCCGTTCGATGATTTGAGTGAGGCTTTGCGGCAGGCCGGCTTTGACCACGGGAACATCGCCGCCGGCAACCGTTGGCTGGGCGGGAATCTTCGTCTGCGGTTCACGAACAGTTCCGTATTCGTCCCCGAACTTCCCGCCCCCCCTGTCCGCCCCGATGGACCCTGGTTGGTTGTCTGGGATGCCACCCGCAAGACCGAAATACCGCCGGAACTTCGGCAATTATGTGAAAAACTGCCGGGGTGCGGCGGGGATGCCCTCCCCGTTTTATCGAAGCTCCCTCCCTCTATTCCGATGGAGAGATGCGGCTTGGTTTTTTGCTGTCCTCACCTTAAAAGCGTCCGCTTGAATGCCACTGGACGTCGTCCCATAATTTACTCTCTACCAGACAAAAAAAAGCCCTCGATCACAAGAGCGGGGGCGCGTTCTCAATAATCAAATTTTCGTCCGTGGTGCTTGTGGTCACCCCAGCGTCGCCCGGATATCCTCCTCCACCGTGCCGATCGGTGCGACCTTGAACTTCTCCACGAGAAAATTGAGCACATTGGGAGTGATGAACGCCGGCAGGCTCGGGCCGATGCGAATGTTCTGCATGTTCAGCGAGAGCAGGCTGAGGAGGATCAGACGAAGTGCCTTTTGTTCATACCAGGAGAGGATGACCGACAATGGCAGATCGTTCACTCCGCAGTTGAACGCTTTGGCCAGGGCGGTCGCCACTTGCACCGCCTGAGAAGGTATCGTTGCACTGGCCGACATCGAGCAGGCGGGGGATGCCATCGATTTCACCGAGATCCTGCCTGTTGAATCGGTACTTGCCGCAGGCGAGGGTGAGGATGACGGTGTCGGACGGCAGCTGCTCGGCAAACCGCGTGTAATAATTGCGTCCCGGCTTGGCGCCGTCGCAGCCGCCGATGACGAAGAAACGGCGAATTTTGCCACCCTTGACCGCTTCGATCACCTTCTCCGCCATGCCGAGAATGGCGTGGTGGCCACAGCCGATAAGGATCTTCTTTCCGGGGCTGTCGTGAATCCCAGCTGTCAGCATTCTGTGCGGCCTCGATAACCGGTGAAAAATCCCGATCCCTCGATGTGCTTCACCCCCGGCCATTGCACCAACCCCCAGGTGAATAGCCGTTTCCTGTAGACTTCCGCCGGACGCTGGATGCAATTGGTATCATGAGAATGACGGCACCGGGAAAGCGGGAGAATTCATGATATTGATCCTGCCAGCCGCCGCCATAATTGCCGGCCAGATGTCCGTATTTCTTCAGGCCCGGATAGCCGTGCGCCGGCAGCATTTCTACGTGCGTGTAGACGCTGATCCCTTTTCCCTCCGTCTGCTTCAGCAGCTCTTCAAGCATCAGCATGTCGTGCCCGGAAACGAGAATCGCCTTGCCGCCGCGATTGCCCATCTCTACTTTTGTCGGCTGCATGTCGCCGTACCGCTCGGCATGCCCATCATAAAGCAACTGTTGCGTCTTGAGATTGACCTGACCGCATTCCATGCACAGGTTGACGTAATCGAGGAGCCCCTGATCGCGGTCGAGGGTGGCGGCTAAAGCTTTGTGGATAAATCCGAAAATTTCAGGATCGCCAAGGCCGAGATGATTGGCATGATAAGCGTAGGCACTCATCCCCTTGCAGCCGTAAATCAGCAATTCCATGACCGACTTGACGTCCGGATCGACTGCCGGGTCGGGAATCGGGTGCTTGCGCCCCTCGGCGACGAGGCCGGTAGTGGAACCGTCGCCCGACCAGGAGCGGGCGGCTTCCGGGACCACGCCGGCATACGGGCTGCCGTTTGCTTTTTCGAAAAGCTGCTGCGCCCGGGCGCGCAGGCGAGCCGTTTTGCGGGCGACCTCGGCCAGGTTGTCGGGATCGAAATTGACGTTGGTTATGGTCGTGAAGAGACCCTCGACCATATGCGTGTCGATCTCCTTATCGAGAGACCCCTTGCGGCGCGCCAGGTCGGCCCAGAAGCCCATCCCCTTCAAGCCCCAGACGATCAGATCCTGCAGGGCAGCTACATCCGGTTGTTTGCCGCAGACACCGATTTTCGTACAGCCCTTCCCCTGCGCCGCTTGTTCGCACTGGTAACAGAACATCTCGGTCATTGCTTTTGCCTCCTTCGTTGTCGGCGATGATTGCCGCCGGAAGATCCACAAAGATTAGCAAAGATTTTTGGTTAAGCCAGAGGGTCGGGAAAAGGCGGTTGCCCGCCAAGCGACGCTGTGCTATGAATCCGCCGATGAAAAAGCTGCGCTATTACATTACCGGGCACGGCTTGGGGCACGCCAGCCGCTCCTGCCAGATCATCAACTCCTTGCGTCGCCGCCATCCGCAGGTTGCGGTACAGGTTGTTTCCGATGCGCATCCCTGGTTTTTTCGTGGGTTCCTTGACCCTTCGGTACCAGTGCGTAAAGACCGCCTCGATTTCGGCGTGCTTCAGCATGACAGTCTGGTGTTGCGGGAGGAGGAGACGCTGCGTGCTTATCGGGAGTTTCTTCCCGAGCGCAACCGGCGGGTGCAGGAAGAGGCGGAGAGCTTGCGGCGGGAGGGGGTTGCCCTGGTAGCGGCGGATATTCCGCCGGCCGCTTTCGCCGCTGCCCACGCCGCCGGCATCCCCGCGGTGGGAATTTCGAATTTTTCCTGGGACTGGATCTACGAGGGGCTGATCGCCAGCCGCCCGGGCTATGAGGACATCCTGGCCTCGATGCGGGAGGATTACCGCTGCGCCGATCTGCTGCTGCGCCTCCCTTTTTACGGTGAATTCCCGGCTTTCCGGCAGATCGAGGATGTCTCGCTAGTGGCGCGGCAAGCGGCTCTGGCACCGGAAGAAGTTCGAAATAGACTGCAAATTCCTCCCGACAAGCGGCTCGGCCTTCTTTCCTTTGGCGGTTTCGGTCTGCGAGAAGTCGATTTTACCGCCTTGGCGCGCCTGGGTGGCTGGATCTTTCTCTGTGAGCCGGAACTTGCCGGCGCCGCCGAAAATCTGCGCTCGATTCCGCTGGGCTGCTATTATCCCGATCTGGTGCGGGCGGCCGATGCTGTCATTACCAAGCCGGGGTACGGCATTGTTTCGGAAGCGATCGCCAATCGCTGCGCCGTCCTTTACACCGCCCGCGGCGATTTTCGTGAGCAGGCGGTGCTCGTCACCGCGCTGCACCGCTACGGCCGAGCGCGGGAGATCGGCAATGACAAACTGCGCCGGGGGGAACTGGAGGACGATCTGGAAGCGCTGCTCGCCGCGCCATGGCCTTTGGAAAGTCTGCCGGCAAACGGCGATGAAATTGTCGCTGATCGATTGGTGGAGCTGCTTGCAGGCGGGGGGGAAATAAGGGGCGAGATGCATCCTTTGCAATCAGTCTTCGACCGGCTCGCCGGGTATTATGGGCCGCTGCACTGGTGGCCGGCGGAAACCCCCTTCGAAGTTGTGATCGGCGCCATCCTGACCCAGAATACCGCCTGGCGCAATGTTGAGCGGGCCATTGCCCATTTGCGTGCCGCCGGTGTTCTCACTCCGACGGGGCTCCGCGACCTGCCGCGCGCCGAACTGGAACGCCTGATTCATCCCGCCGGCTTCTTCCGGCAGAAGGCGGAGCGGCTGCAACTGTTTGTTGACCATCTTTTCTTTCATCATGGTGGCGATCTCGCGGCCATGCTCGCGGGAGATCTCGACGACGTCCGCCACGAGCTTCTCGCCCGCAAGGGGATCGGCCCGGAAACCGCCGACTCCATCCTGCTCTACGCCGGTGGTCGCCCCTCCTTCGTCGTCGATGCCTATACCCGCCGCATCTTCTCCCGCCTCGGTCTGCTGGCCGGCGAGGAGCCGTATGAAAAGATCCGCTCCCTGTTTATGGAAAATCTCCCCGCCGACAGCGATCTGTTCAACGAATTTCATGCGCTCATTGTCGAACACGCCAAAACCCTCTGCCGCAAAGACCCCCTTTGTCTCTCTGCCCGCTTCTCCCCCTGTGCCCAACCGGGCAGAAAAAAACAAAATAGAACTCACAAAAAAACCCAGCCTCTAGAAGAGGCCGGGTTTTTTGATCGCAAGTGGGGCGTGACCTACAGTTTTTTGAATGACCTCCGGGCGGCTTCGATCGTTTGATCAAGATCGTCCTGGCTGTGTGCGGCGCTCATGAAGCCGGCTTCGAACTGGCTCGGCGCGAGGTTGATCCCTGCGTCGAGCATGGAGCGGAAGAACTTGCCGAAGGCGACGGTGTCGCTCTTGACGGCGTCGGTAAAGGAGTGGACCGGCCCGGCGGTGAAGTAGGTGCAGAACATGCCGCCGACCCGTTTCCAGCAGGTCGGAATCGGCGACTCCTTGGCCGCTTCGAGAAGCCCTTTTTCGAGGTAGGCGCTCTTCTCCTCGATGATCTCGTAGAAGCCCGGTTCCTTGAGCAGTTTCAGGGTGGCGATGCCGGCGCTCATCGCCAGCGGGTTGCCGGAGAGGGTGCCGGCCTGGTAGACGCCGCCGACCGGCGAGAGCTTTTCCATGATTTCCCGCTTGCCGCCGAAGGCGCCGACCGGCAGGCCGCCGCCGATGATCTTGCCGAGGCAGACGAGGTCGCCGCACGACGCCGAAGCGCTCCTGGGCGCCGCCGAAGGCGACGCGGAAGCCGGTCATGACTTCGTCGATGATCAGGACGATCCCTTCTTGGTCGCAGAGCTCGCGCAGCCCTTCGAGGAAGCCGGGCGCGGCGCGACGCAGCCCATGTTGCCGGCGATCGGCTCGACGATGATGCAGGCGATCTCGTCCCTGGTTGGCGGCAGCGATCTGCTCGACCTCGTCCAGATCGTTGTAGGTGGCGGTCAGGGTGTGCTTGGCAAAGTCGGCGGGAACGCCGGGAGAGGTCGGGTACGCCGAAGGTGGCGGCGCCGGAGCCGGCCTTGACCAGCAGGGAGTCGGCGTGGCCGTGGTAGCAGCCGTCGAACTTGAGGATTTTGTCGCGGCCGGTGTAGCCGCGGGCCAGGCGGATGGCGCTCATGGTCGCTTCGGTCCCGGAGGAGACCATGCGCACCATCTCGATATTCGGATAGGCGGCGCAGACCATTTCCGCCAGTTCGATCTCCAGCTCGGTCGGCGCGCCGAAGGAGGCGCCGTTGCCGGCTGCCTCGCGGATCGGCTTCGACCACCTTGGGATGGCAGTGGCCGAGGATCATCGGCCCCCAGGAGCCGACGTAATCGATATAGGCGTTGCCGTCGGCATCGATAGATCTTGCGAGCCTTCGGCGCGCTCGATGAAGATCGGATCGCAGCCGACCGACTTGAAGGCGCGGACCGGGCTGTTGACGCCGCCGGGAATGATGTGTTTGGCTTTGGCGAAAAGCGCGCGTTGATTGATGACGGTCCATGATGACCCCCTTTGCGAGGATAATGTAGTGCGAGCCAGAAGTGCAGTTGACAATATAGTACAGCTGACTACCTGGGTGCCAGAAAATATGTCTGGACAATGCGAGTTGCTCGGACACCTAGGTTGCCCGTGCCGATTAGCAGATATTCCGATTGACAGAGAGACAACGCTATCTATGCTGCCGACATTTATTGTGGGATTTCGTTGAAAAGAACTTCGCGAACGATTTAAGATAAATTATCTGAATAGCATTTTAATGCGATATGGAAAGTCTCTGACGCATGCTGCAAAGCATTCGATTCTGTCTAAGCCCTTGTCATATCACGGTTCTGATAAAATAAAGTGTATACAGTATGCAGTATTTTTCCTTGACAAAGCCTATTGAATTATCCTAACTTTGCACCGCCGAAATCCGCAGACCTGTCGCAGCCGGCTAAGATTGCCGTCATAGTGTTCTCAGGTTTGCGATTAAATAATCCAGGAGGACTGTATCGCATGCTGGATAGTTATCTGCCGATACTGGTGCTGCTCGCTGTCGCCCTTGGCCTTTGCGCTCGGCATCGGTGATTTTTCGGGCCTGATCGGATGAAGAAGCCGACGCAGTCAAGCTGGCGCCTTACGAGTGCGGCATGCCGCCGGTCGGTTCGGCCCGCGAGCGCTTCCCGGTCAAGTTTTATATCATCGCCATGCTCTTCATCGTCTTCGATATTGAGACGGTCTTCATGTATCCCTGGGCGGTGATGTTCAAGAAGCTCGGGATGTTCGGTTTTGCCGAGATGGGTGTCTTCATCGCCATCCTGCTCGTCGGTTATATCTATGTCTGGAAAAAAGGAGCGCTGGAATGGGAGTAGAAGAAACGCTGGGCAACAACGTCATCTCCACCTCTCTGGACAAGGTGGTCAACTGGTCCCGCTCCAGTTCGCTCTGGCCGATGACTTTCGGTCTGGCCTGCTGTGCCATCGAGATGATGGCGACCGGTGCTGCCCGTTTTGACCTTGACCGTTTCGGAGTCATTTTCCGCGCCTCGCCGCGTCAGGCCGACTGATCGTCATTGCCGGCACCGTCACCAAGAAGATGCTGCCGGTCATCCAGACTGTCTATGAGCAGATGCCCGAACCGAAGTATGTCATTGCCATGGGCGCCTGCGCCTGCTCCGGCGGGATTTTCGATACCTATAGCGTTGTGCAGGGGATTGATGAGGCATCTGCCGGTCGATGTTTATATCCCCGGTTGCCCGCCGCGCCCGGAAGGTCTTCTCTATGGCCTTATAAGTTGCAGGAGAAGATCATGCGGGAGCGCAACTCCTTTGGCGCCGCCATCGGCTTCGGCGAAGGATCAACGGCGCGTAACGTCGGTGCGACCGGATCAAGCGACAGATAAGGACTGACAAGATGAGCATAAAGCGCTGTTGTCGAAGCTGAAGGAGAAATTCGCCGCCTCGGTTCTCGACGTGCAGGAGTTTCGCGGCGAAACGACCGTCATGGTGAAAAAAGAAGAGATTGTCGCCATCTGCTCACTTTCTTGAAAAAAGATCTTGGCTTCAACTTCCTGACCGATCTCTGCGGCGTCGACTATCTGGGCCAGAAGCTCCGCGCTTCATGGTGGTTTACCATCTGTACAATATTCCGACCAAGGAACGCCTGCGGCTCAAGGTGCCGGTTGAGCGAGAACGACTCGCGCGATCGATACGGTCAGCGGCGTCTGGGCAACGGCCAACTGGCATGAGCGCGAGTGCTGGGATCTGATGGGAATCTCTTTCAACAACCATCCCGACCTGCGCCGCATCCTGATGCCGGCTGACTGGGTAGGGCATCCGCTGCGCAAGGATTATCCGCTGCAGGGTCCCGACCGTGAGCCCTATCAGGGCCGGCTCTCCTGATCCAGTCTTCCGGAGATTCTCCTATCTTCGATAAAGAGGCACGCGATGGCATCGAACGAAACCATGACCATAAACATGGGGCCGCAGCACCCCTCGACGCACGGGGTTTTGCAGCTGGTTCTGGAGCTCGACGGCGAAATCGTCATCAAGGCCACCCCGCATATCGGCTTCCTGCACCGGGGGTAGAAAAGCTCTCCGAATACCGCACCTATCATCAGGTCCTCCCCCTGACCGACCGTCTCGACTATCTCGCGCCGATGCACAACAATCTCGGCTATGTGCTGGCGGTGGAGAAGCTGTTCGGGATTACCGATGCGATCCCCGAGCGGGCCCAGACCATCCGCGTCATGCATGGCCGAGCTGACCCGCCTCAAGAGTCATCTGGTCTGGCTGGCCTGTCATGCTCTCGATATCGGCGCCATGACAGTCTTTATCTACTGCTTCCGTGAGCGCGAGCGCATCATGGATATGTACGAGAAGCTCTCCGGCGCCCGCATGACCTCCAACTACTTCCGCATCGGTGGTCTCTCGGCCGATCTCCCGGACGGCTTCGAGCAGGAAATCCGCGACTTCATCGACGAAATGCCCGGCCATATCGATACCTATGAAGGGCTGCTGACCGGCAACAAGATCTGGCAGAAGCGTATTCAGGGCGTCGGCGTGATCAGCGCCGAGGATGCCATCGACATCGGCGTCACCGGCCCGTCCCTGCGCGGTTCCGGCGTCGACTGGGATCTGCGTCGCGACAATCCGTACAGCGGCTACGAGAACTACGATTTCAAGGTGCCGGTCGGCGCCAGGTATGCGATACCTGGGCACGTTACCAGGCGCGTCTGGATGAGATGCGCGAAGTCGTGCAAGATCATCCGTCAGGCCCTTGACCGGCTCAAGCCCGGACCGATCCTGGCCGATGCTGCCGAAGATCTGTCTGCCGCCGAAAAAAGATGTGGTCAATTCCATCGAGGGCCTGATCCATCACTTCAAGATCATCACCGAAGGCTTCAACGCCCGGTCGGCGAGATTTACCATGGGGTTGAAAATCCGAAAGGAGAGGTTGGCTTCTACATCGTCTCCGACGGCATCGCCCATCCCTACCGGATGAAAATTCGTCCGCCGTCATTTGTCAATCTCCAGGCACTGCCGCAGATGGCCGAAGGGCGGATGATTGCCGACGTTGTGGCCGTCATCGGCACCCTGGATATCGTTCTGGGCGAAATCGACCGCTAACCATGCGTTGAAAGAGGCGACTTCCATGAGCAACGCTGCGGAAAAAATGCAGGAGCAGGAAATCGATCTGGCCGGCGCCAATGCAGATCCTCGACAAGTACGATCGATATGCAGGGGGCGCTGATGCCGGTGCTGCAGGCGATACAGGAGCATTACGGCTATATCCCCGAACCGTGCGTGATCTGGCTGCGGAGCGTCTGAATGTCTACAGCAGCCAGATTTATGGCGTGCTGACCTTTTATGCCCAGTTTCATCTCGAACCGCGGGGCAAATATATCGTCCGCGTCTGCATGGGGACGGCCTGTCATGTCAAGGGTGCCGGACCGCATTGGCTGATGCCGTCAAGGAACGTCTCGGCATCGGGCACGCCGAGACCACCCCAGATCTCAAGTTCACCGCCGAGTATGTGGCCTGCATCGGTGCCTGCGGCATGGCGCCGGTCATCATGGTCAACGATGGCACCTACGGCAGCATGACGGTGCAGAAGATCGAAGAGGTCATCGAAAATACAAGGCCATGGAATAGATCACACTGCTCAAACCTATTCAGCAGGGATGATGCCATATGGCCGTGAACTGCTGAACAAATCCAAGTACTGATCTGCACCGGCACCGGGTGGTTTCGCCTCCGGTGCCGCCGGTGTTGCCGAAGCTTTTCGAGGCCGAATTCGCCAAGCAGGGCGTGGAAGCCAAGGTCGGCAAACGCTGCGATGTCAAGGCACCGGTTGCCGCGGGCTGTGCGCCAATGACGTGCTGGTCGACATCGTCCTGCCCGGCCAGGCGGCGGTGACCTACGACTTCGTCACCCCCGAGCTGGTGCCGCAGATTGTCGAGGAGCATGTTCTTGCCAACGCAGCCGGTGGAGAAGAAGGTGGCCGGCAACTACTACGCCGACTTTCTGGCGAAGCAGCAGCGGATCATTTTCTCGCGGTGCGGCACCATCGATGCCGAGAGTATCGAAGATTTCATCGCCCATCAAGGGTTTCACCGGCATCAAAAAAGCGGTGACGATGACGCCGGAGCAAGTCATCGAAGAAGTCAAGCGTTCGGGCCTGCGCGGCCGTGGGGGCGGTGGCTTCCCGACCGGGGTCAAATGGTCGTTCTGCAAGGCCTCACCGGGCAACCACAAATATCTGATCTGCAATGCCGACGAGGGCGACCCCGGCGCGTTTATGGACCGTTCGGTCCTCGAAGGCGACCCGTATGGCCTCATCGAAGGGATGATGATCGGCGCTTATGCCATCGGCTGCACTTACGGCTATGTCTACTGCCGCGCCGAATATCCGCTGGCGATCAAGCGCCTGCAGAAAGCGATCGATACCTGCTACGAGCGCGGCATCCTCGGCAAGAACTGCATGGGCCTCGGCTTCAACTTCGACATGCGCATCAAGGCCGGCGCCGGCGCCTTTGTCTGCGGCGAAGAAACCGCCCTGATGGCCTCCATCGAGGGGCAGCGCGGCATGTCCCGTCCCCGTCCGCCTTTCCCGGCGGTGCGCGGCCTCTGGGGCAAGCCGACCAACATCAACAACGTCGAGACCTTTGCCAACGTTTCCTATATCTTCTACAACGGTGCCGACTGGTATGCCTCGATCGGTACCGAAGGGACCAAGGGGACCAAGATCTTCGCCCTCACCGGCAAGGTCAAGCATACCGGCCTGGTCGAAGTTCCGGCCGGTACCACCATGCGCGAGGTCATCTACGACGTCTGCGGCGGTATTCTCAACAACCGCAAGTTCAAGGCGGTGCAGGCCGGCGGCCCTTCGGGCGGCTGTCTCCCCGCCGAGGCCCTCGATGCCCAGGTCGACTACGACTCGCTGATCAAGGCCGGGGCCATGATGGGCTCCGGCGGTCTGGTCGTCATGGACGAGACGACCTGCATGGTTGACGTCGCCCGCTTCTTCCTCAACTTCACCCGCGTTGAATCCTGCGGCAAATGCATCCCCTGCCGCATCGGCCTGAAGATCATGCTCGAGATCCTCGAGCGGATCTGTGCCGGTGAAGGTCGGGAAGGGGATATCGAGCTGCTGCAGGACATGGCCTACGACATCAAGAAGAGTTCGCTGTGCGGCCTTGGCCAGACCGCGCCGAACCCGGTCCTCTCGACGATCCGCTACTTCCGTCATGAGTATGAGGCGCACATCAAAGAGAAGTACTGTCCGTCCACATGTCTGCAAGCCGCTGCTCAAATTCGAGGTGATCGAGGCGGCGTGCAAGAAGTGCGGCATGTGCTTCAAGGTCTGCCCGGTGGATGCCATCACGCTGGGAGAAAGGGCAATTGGCGGTTATCGACAAGGAGAAGTGCACCCAGTGCACCTCCTGCTACGATGCCTGCCGCTTCATGGCCATCGAGTAGACGACTTTCCGGCTGAGGGGATAAGAGGTTCGAAATGGTAAATCTTACGATTGACGGCAAACAGGTTACGGTCGCGAAGACCGCGACCATCTACGAGGCCGCCTTGGAAGCGGGAATCCATATTCCGGTTCTCTGCTATGCCAAGAAGCTTCTGCCTTATGGCGCCTGTCGCGTTTGTCTGGTCGAAGTCGAGCAGATGAAGGGACGTCTGATCCCCTCCTGCACGACACCGGTCACCGAGGGGATGGTCGTCACGACGACCAGTCCGACGAGATCAAGAAAGTTCGCAAGACGGTTCTCGAATTTCTTCTGGTCAATCACGTCATCGAATGCCCGGTCTGCGACAAGGGCGGCGAGTGCGATCTGCAGGATTTGACCTACGAATACGAAGTGGTGCACCAATCGTTTCACAGGGGAAAAATTCAACCTTCCGACGGACGAGGTTAATCCGCTGATCGAACGCAACATGAACCGTTGTGTTCTCTGCGGGAAATGCGCGCGCGTCTGCGACGAAATCGTCGGCTTACGGCTCCTATTCTTTCATTAACCGCGGTTTCGAGACCAAGATCGCCACTGCGTTTGATCGTGGGCTGAATTGCGAGTTCTGCGGCCAATGCGTTTCCATGTGCCCGGTCGGAGCGATCCTGCCGCGTCCCTTCAAATTCAAGGCGCGTCCCTGGCAGTTCAAGGAAGTCGATAGTGTCTGTGGCTACTGCGGCAACGGCTGCACAGTTACCTTCGGTGTTCTCAAGGACAAGGTTGAAACGATCCGCTTCAACGACAAAACCGGCGTCAATGACGGCAACCTCTGCGTCCGCGGCCGTTTTGGCTATTCCTATGTCAACAGCGAAGAGCGTTTACAACGCCGCTGGTGCGCAAGGAGGGGCAACTGGTCGAAACCGAGCTGGAAGGAAGCGCTCGATGCCGTGGTCGACGGCTTCACCAAGGCCGCTTCCGAGAAAGGGGTTGGCATCCTTGCCGGTGGCCGTCTGACCAATGAAGAATTCTTTCTGCTGAAAAATCTGGCCGAACGCCGTCGGCACAGGCAATCTCGACCATTCCGGCGGCGAGTGTTACAAAGGCGTTACCGAGGGCTTGCCGAGACGCTCGGGGTGACCGCTTCGACCGGTACTTTTCCGCAGGTGGAAGAGTGTGACGCTATTCTCGCCATCCGCTCCGATTTCTATGAGACCCATCCCGTCTTTGGTATGGTGGTCAATCAAGCGGTTAAACGCCGGCGAGGCACAGTTGGTGGTGATCTCCGATAAAAAAGGGAAATTCACCAAACTCCCTCATGCGAAGACACTGCTGACCAAGCCCGGACTGGAAGTGAATGTGCTCAACGCCATGGCGCAGAGCCTGCTTGCAGATGGTTTGGCGGTTACGGAAGGGGTTTCGGGCATTGATCAGTTGCGAGCAACCCTTGCCGAATACACCCCGGAAAAGGTAGAAATGCAGTCCGGGGTTCCGGCTGCCGACATTCGTCAGGCAGCAAAACATCTGGTAACAGCGAAAAAGAGCGCCATCCTGCTCGCTTACGGCCTGCCATACACTGCCCATAGCAAGGAACTCGGCCTTGCCGCCGCCAACTTGGCGATTTTGGTCGGCATTCCTGGCCGCGACGGCAGCGGTCTATATCTCTGCGGTGAAAAAGCGAACAGTCAAGGCGCCATCGATCTCGGAATTTTGCCGGGGGCGGGTGGGCTTGGTGCCCAGGCGATGCTTAAAGCGGCCGCCGCAGGCAATCTCTCGGCGCTTTACGTTATCGCCGAGGATCCGCTGAACTCCTATCCGGATCGCCGGCAAGGTTGAAGCAGCACTTGATAAGGTTCCGTTCCTGGTCGTCCAGGATATTTTCCTCTCGCCGACGGCCCGGCAGGCCCATGTCGTTCTTCCGGCCGCCTCCTTTGCGGAAAAGGATGGAACCTTCACCAATGCCGAGCGGCGCATCCAGCGTGTCCGCCAGGGAATCCCTCTTCCCGGTGAGGCCAAGACCGATTACGCCATTCTTGAGCAGCTTGTTGCCCGTTTTGGCAAACAGGTCAGCTACACCGGTCCGGCCGCTGTCTTTGCAGCCATCCCCTCCTATGCGGGAATTGACTATGCCGCCATCGGCGCGCACGGATTTGTCTGGGGGGGAGAAACCCTCAACATTGCCAAACGCAAGGTGGTCGCCGTTGCAGGCGGTAAGGGAATCGATGCTCCCTTCCAGTTGATTACCGGTAGTGCACTTTATCATAGCGGCACCGTCTCTACCCGTGCCAAAGGCCCGCTGGCCGTGGTCCCGGGTCCTTATGTCGAGTTCGGTCGTGAGGATGCCAAGCGCGCTCGGCATCAAGGAAGGGGATATGGTTACCCTTAAAGCCGATGGTGCGGAGCTGAAATTGCCGGCCAAAATTGATCTGCGCCTGCCGAAGGGAGTTCTTTTTGCCCCCTATCACTTCGGCGACGCCGGCTTGAATCGTGTTTTCAACGGACAGGCAGCCATCGCAGTTGAAGTCGGCAAATAAGATCGCAGGAGCAGCGATGGAATGCCCGAAGTGTAAAGCCGCCATATCCTCCCGCGCTCTTTTTTGCGACCAGTGCGGGGTTGAACTGGGCAAAAATATTGATTTTCTGCACCAGAAGGCAGTCGATCACTATCATCGCGGCATGATCGATGAGGCGATTAAAATCTGGGATGCGGCAATTGCCCAATCAGGTGATTTTTACAAAGGATACTATTACAAGGGTTTGGCGCTTTATGACCGTGGCGATTTACAGGCGGCGATAGGGGCCTTCCAGCAGGCACTGAAGGGGGATCGAGAACCCTTCCGGGTTTACTTCAAGCTCGGAATGGCGCAATACGGCACAGGAGATCTGGTTGGCAGCATTGGCAGTTTTCGTCGTGCTTTAACTATAAATCCTCGCAGTGCCGAAACCCTTTATCGGCTCGGGCTTTCCTGTCTGCGTCAATCCGATCTGGAAGGAGCCTGCGAATCGTTGCAGGCCGCCATTCGGCTGAATCCACAATACACGAGAGCACTATTCATTCTTGGGATGGTTTTTGCCCAGATGGGGGAGAATGACAAGGCCATCGCTCAGTTCAGGACGGTGACCGAAATCAGTCCCGGCTACACGGGTGCTCGCTTTGAGCTGGGAATGGCACTTTTTCGCCAGGGAATCCTCAACGAAGCCGTCAGACATTTTAAACAGGCAGCCGAGGAAAACGCCCGCTATACCCCGGCATTGTATATGTTGGGAGAAGCTTATCGCAAAATGGGGGAACTGAGCGAAGCAATCAGTGCCTATACACAGGCGTTGAACCTCAATTCCCGACGATGCCGATACATACGTCCGACTGGCCGAATGCAATTGCAGCTTGACCTGCTCGATGCGGCGCGGGAAGCAATTGACAAAGCCTTGGCCGTCAACCCGCATAATCGCGACGCGCATTATTTGAAAAAACATCTGGGCGAGATGGCAACACCGCACAAGCCGGGTTTCTAGGAACAGGACCGAATTTTCACCATCCACAGAGGAGGAAGAGGATTGCATCATGCCGGAAATGCTGAGCCTGTCGAATGCCCCGCTGCTGTTTCGTGGGAATCATGCTGGCCAAGCTCGTGGCGGTTTTCGTGGTGGTGCATGCTGATTGTTGCTTACGCCACCTGGGTGGAGCGCAAGGTCATCGGCCACATGCAGACGCGGCTTGGTCCGATGCGAGACCGGTTGGCACGGCCTGCTGCAGCCGATTGCCGACGGCCTCAAGCTCTTCTTCAAGGAAGACATCATCCCGGCTCAGGCGAGCAAAGTATCGTTTCTCCTCGCGCCGATGATGATTCTGGTCCCGGCCCTGATCACCGTTGCGGTCGTCCCTTTCGGCACCGGACATCACCATTGCCGGGTACTCGGTGCCGCTGCAGATTACCGACCTGAATGTCGGCATCCTCTACATCCTGGCGATGGCCGGTCTCGGTGTTTATGGCATCGTCCTTGCCGGCTGGTGTTCCAACAGCAAATACTCCCTTCTCGGCGGCATCCGCGCCACGGCACAGATGATTTCTTATGAATTGGCCGCCGGCCTCGCCATCATTTCCGTTTTCATGCTCTGCGAAACCTTGAGTCTGCGCGAATCGTCGCTGCTGCAGATGACCCAGCTCCGTTGATTCCCTTTTTGCCTAACTGGTACATCTTTCAGCAGCCGCTCGCCTTCGGACTTTTTGTCATCAGCGGGCTTGCCGAGATCAACCGTACCCCATTCGACCTGCCGGAAGCGGAAACCGAACTGGTCTCCGGTTTCTGTACCGAATACTCGTCGATGAAGTACGCCCTGTTCTTCATGGCTGAATACGCCAACATGATCGTGATTTCCGCGATTGCCGCCACCCTGTTCCTCGGCGGCTGGACGGGCCCATTCCCTTGGGCGTCATTAATCTTCTCGCCAAGGTATTCGCTTTCATGTTCTTCTTCATGTGGCTACGCGCTACCTTGCCGCGCGTGCGTTACGACCAGCTGATGCAGCTGGGGTGGAAGGTCTTTCATCCCTCTGGCGCTGGCCAATATCGTCGTCACCGGCTTCGTAGTCGTTCTGTAGCAGTAACCACTCCGAGAATACGAGGATCAGACCCATGTTTACAGAATTCGCCAAAGGTCTGAGCATCACCTTCAAGCATATGCTCCCAGGGCATTCCGACCACCGTCCAGTATCCGCCGCGAAACTGCAGACCTCCGACCGCTTCCGTGGCCTGCATCGCCTGGTGCCGGCGCACGATCGGGAAAAGTGCGTCGCCTGCTATCTCTGCCCGACGGTCTGCCCGGCCAAGTGCATTACTGTTGAAGTCGGCGGAGAACGACAAGGGTGAAAAATACCCGAGGATCTACAAGATTGATCTGCTGCGCTGCATCTTCTGCGGCTACTGCGTGGAAGCCTGCCCGGTTGAGGCGATGGAAATGACCGGACACTACGAGCTGGCCAACTACCGGCGCGCAGGATTTCGAATTCACCAAAGAGCGGCTGCTCAAGTAAGCCGAATAGGAGCGTCGTAACCCATGGAGATTCTTGCAACTCTCTTTTTCTATCTAGTCGCGCTGGTCGCCGTTGTCTCGGGATTTCTGGTCGTCAGCTGCCAAAATCCGGTCAACAGTGCGCATTGCTCTGGTCAATACCTTCTTCTGTCTGGCGATCTTCTACGTCATGCTCGATGCTCCTTTCATGGCCGCCATCCAGATCATCGTTTATGCCGGAGCGATCATGGTGCTGATTCTCTTCGTCATCATGCTGCTCAATCTCGGTCAACGAGGCGCCATAAACGCTATGCACACGGCGTAGTTGGCGGTGCCCTTGCCGGTATTGTCGTGATGCTGGTGACCGTTGCCTTCCTTCAGATGCGGAACTGCGGCGGGGTGACCACTGAACTCGACAGGAACAGTTACCGCAGTATCTGATCCAGACGGTCGGCCATACAGAGTTGATCGGCCAGGTCACTGTTTACCGATTTCCTGCTCCCCTTTGAGATCACCTCGATCCTGCTGCTGGTGGCGATTGTCGGCGCGGTGGTGCTGGCCAAAAGGAAGTTTAGACCGATTACGGGAAACAGGAGATACCGATCATGACAAGCGTCTACCACTATCCTGATCTGTCAGCGCCATCCTCTTCTCCACTCGGGACCTATCGGCGTCCTGACCAGGAGCAACGCTATCGTCATCTTCATGTGCATCGAGCTGATGCTCAACGCCGTGAACCTGACCTTTATTGCCCTGTCCCGGCATCTCGGCAATCTCGACGGGCAGGTCTTTGTTTTCTTCGTCATGACTGTTGCTGCCGCCGAGGCGGCGGTCGGTCTGGCCCTGATGATCGCCTTCTTCCGCAATCGGAGAGTCGATCGATGTTGACGAAATCAACCTGCTGAAATGGTAACCGGATCACCGCGCTTTAGGAACTTTCATCGATCGAAGGAGAGATAGATGTACAGTTACGACTATCTGTGGCTCATCCCGTTCTTCCCGCTGGCCGGGGTCCATCATCAACGGGCTTGTTCGGCAAGAAGATCAAGAACGAGAGCGGTGATCGGGGGGCTCGGCACCTGGCCATTGCCTGCTCGTTCGTGGTCTCCTGCACGCTGTTTCTTTCAGCTGCTGAAGCGATCGGCAACAAGGTTCATCAGCAGGTGATCGCATCTTGGATGTGGACCGTCGGTCCGGGAATCTGCAGGTCGACTGGGGCTTTCTCCTTGATCCCCTCTCGGCCCTGATGATCATGGTCGTGACCGGGGTCGGCTCCCTGATCCATCTCTACTCAATCGGCTACATGCATGGCGAGGAAGGCTTCTACCGCTTCTTCTCCTACCTGAACCTCTTCTGTTTCTCCATGCTGATGCTGGTCCTGGGGAACAATGCTCTGGTGATGTTCGTCGGCTGGGAAGGGGTCGGTCTCTGTTCCTACCTGCTGATCGGCTACTACTTCCACAAGAAGAGTGCCGGCGACGCCGCCAAGAAAGCCTTTGTCGTCAACCGCATTGGTGACTTCGGCTTCCTCGTCGGCCTCTTCACCCTTTTCTGGGCCCTCGGCAGCGCACGGCGTCTGGACGGTCAATTTCGTCGAGATCGCCAAGAATGCCCATCTGCTCGGCGCCTGGCAGGTTCGGTGGTGACCATCGGTAACCCTCTGCTTCTTCCTCGGTGCCACCGGCAAGTCGGCACAGATTCCTCTCTATACCTGGTTGCCGGACGCCATGGAAGGCCCGACCCCGGTTTCCGCCCTGATCCATGCGGCCACCATGGTCACCGCCGGCGTCTATATGATCGGCCGCATGAATATCCTTTTCGCCATGGCCCGACCACCATGATGGTTGTCGCCATCGTTGGCGCCGCAACGGCGATCTTTGCCGCCAGTATCGGTTTTCGCCCAGAACGACATCAAACGCGTCCTCGCCTATTCGACCGTCTCCCAGCTCGGCTTCATGTTCCTGGCGATGGGGGTCGGCGCTTTCACCGCCGGCATCTTCCACCTGATGACCCACGCCTTCTTCAAGGCCTGCCTCTTCCTTGGCTCCGGCTCGGTCATCCATGGCATGCACCATGGCCTGCACCATGCCCACTCCCATGATGATCCGCAGGACATGCGCAACATGGGTGGCCTATGGAAGAAGATGCCGATCACCCATGCGACCTTCTTGATCTCGACCATCGCCATTGCCGGTATCCCGCCTTTGGCCGGCTTCTTCTCCAAGGACGAGATCCTCTGGTGGGCCTTCGGTTCGACCCGTGGTCACTGGGCACTCTGGCTTGGGGTCGGCGCCATCGCCGCAACGATGACCGCCTTCTACATGTTCCGGCTGCGTCTCCATGACCTTCTGGGGCGAGTGCCGCACCAACCCCAAGGCCAAGGACCATATTCACGAGTCGCCCTGGTCATCACCATGCCGCTGGTGGTTCTGGCCGGGCTGGCGATCGTCGGTGGCTGGGTCGGTATTCCGAAGGTGATCGGGGATGTCATCGGCGGGGTTGGCAACCATTTTGAACATTTCCTCGAGCCGGTCTTCGGCCATGCCCAGGAAACTTTATGCAATCTGCCGCGCACGGCGCTCACTCCACCGAGTGGAGTCTGATGGGTCTTCTCTGTCGTGGTCGCCCTTATCGGTATCGGCATCGCCCTCTACATGTATCTCAAGAACCCCGCGCTGCCGGGCAAGTTCACGGCTACCTTCCCTGGTCTGCATCGCACGGTGTACAACAAATGGTATGTCGACGAACTGTACGATGCCCTCTTTGTCAATCCGACCAAGAGTCTCGGCACCTTCCTGCTGGAAAGGTTTCGATGTCAAGGTTGTTGACGGCATTGTCAACGGTGTCGGCCAGATCGTCACGGCCTGCTCAAGCGGGCTGCGTCTACACCCAGAGCGGCCTGGTTCACAATTATGCCATGACCATGGTTCTCGGCATGGTCGTCATCGTCGCTTTCTACATCTTCAGCTAATGAGCACCCAGCAGTTTACACGAGAGATATAAGGAGCGATATCCATGACCGACAATCTTCTCAGCCTGATGACCTTCCTCCCGCTTGTCGGGGTGCTCGGTGCTGCTTTTCATGCCCCGGGAGAACGACAGCCTGCTCAAGGGCTGTGACCCTGGTAGTGACGCTTATTACCTTCCTGATCAGTCTGCCGCTCGCCTTTGACGATCGTTTCAAGACATCAGCGGAGATGCAGTACTCTGAGTTCACCCCCTGGATCAATATCGGTGATTACTTCCAGATGAACTACCATGTCGGCGTTGATGGCATCAGCCTCTGGCTGGTCCTGCTGACCACCTTCATCATGCCGATCGCTGTCCTCTCCACCTGGCATGCGGTGGAGAAGAACATCAAAGGGTTCATGGCCTTGCTGCTGCTGCTCGAAACCGCCATGCTCGGCGCCTTCGTCTCCCTCGATCTCTTCCTCTTCTACATCTTCTGGGAACTGATGCTGATCCCGATGTACTTCCTGATCGGCATCTGGGGTGGCAAGAACCGCATCTACGCGGCAGTCAAGTTCTTCATCTACACCGCAGTCGGCTCCCTGCTGATGCTGGTCGCCATCATCTACGTCTATTACTTCGGCGTCAAGGCCGGCGTCGCCATGACGGCTTCAACATCGCGCAACTTCTACAAACTGGGCATTGACCCGGCGCATCTGCAGACCTGGCTCTTCCTGGCCTTTGCCTTCAGCTTCGCCATCAAGGTGCCGATGTTTCCCGTTGCACACCTGGTTGCCGCGATGCCCATACCGAAGCGCCGACCGCCGGCTCGGTCATCCTGGCCGCCATCCTGCTGAAAATGGGTACCTACGGCTATGTCCGCTTTGCCATCCCGCTTTTCCCTGAAGCCACTGCACAAGTTCACCCCGCTGCTCGCCACTGCTGGCGGTGATCGGCATCATCTACGGCGCGCTGGTGGCGATGATGCAGGACGATGTCAAGAAACTGGTCGCCTACTCGTCGGTGTCCCACCTCGGCTTCGTCATGCTCGGCATTTTCGCCCTGAACCTGCAGGGGCTGGCCGGCGGCATGCTGCAGATGATCAACCACGGTATTTCCACCGGCGCGCTCTTCCTTATCGTCGGCTTTATCTACGAACGCCGCCACACCCGGCTGATCACCGAGTTCGGCGGCCTCGCCAAGCAGATGCCGATCTTTGCCACCATCTTCATGATCATCACCTTCTCCTCGATCGGCCTCCCCGGTACCAATGGTTTTGTCGGCGAATTTCTCGCCCTGCTCGGGGCTTTTGAAAGCGATCTGCGCTGGTTTGCGATCATCGCCACCAGCGGCGTCATCTTCTCCGCCGTCTACATGCTCTGGATGTTCCAGCGGGTCATGTTCGGCGAACTGAACAATCCGAAAAATGCAGAAGCTGAAAGATCTTTCTGCACGCGAAATCGCCCTGATGGTGCCGCTGCTGGTCTTTGTCTTCTGGATCGGCATCTATCCCGAATACCTTCTTTGACAAGATGAATCCTTCCCTGGAGAAGCTTATTCAACAGGTCAAGGTGCGGCCAGCAATCGCCATGGAAATTGCACCTGCTGCTGAGTCTGCAACAGCAATCCCCGCCGAATACGGTGCCGTATCTGACATCGCGCCGGTGGCGGTGGGCACGCGCTCCAGCAGAAGCTCCGGCGACGGTCTCTCCGGACATCGCCGATAACGGCGCCGGGTCATCAGTAAAAAGAAACTGCATCATGGACTGCTAAAACCGCCTCCGGAGGAGCTTTTTCATGGAAAATCTGGTGCAAATCGCCATGCAGAACGTCAATTTCGCAGCGATCATGCCATCGCTGGTACTCGGTCTGTTTCGGCATGGTCCTGCTGCTGGTCAATGTCTTTCTGCCCCGCGGGAAAACGACGCATGTCGCATGGCTCAGCATTCTCGCATTGATCATTACGGCGGTTGTTTCCGTCGCCACCTGGACTCCCGGCGGCAGCATGACCGCGCAGGGGAATTGGCGGACAGGTTTCGCCGGCAGCGTCGCGACTCGACAATTTTGCCACCTTCTTCAATATCATCTTTCTTATTGCCGCCGGCCTGACGATCCTGATGTCGGATGACTATCTGCGGCGTGAGGGCTATCCGGTCGGCGAATTTTATCCGCTGATCCTTTTCACCACCGCCGGCGCGATGTGGATGGCCTCTGGTACCGACCTGATGACCATCTTCCTCGGCCTAGAGGTGCTTTCGATCTCCCTTTATGTTCTTGCCGGCTTCTTCCGCCGCCAGCAACGGTCAAACGAGGCCGGCCTCAAGTACTTCCTGCTTGGCGCCTTTTCCACCGGATTTCTCCTTTACGGGATCGCTCTTATCTATGGCGTGACCGGGACCACTAATCTGGCCGAGATTGGGCAGTATTTCGTTCGCCAATCCGGATCAACTCACCAATACGATGACCATTGCCGGAATGGCTCTGCTGAGCATCGGCTTTCTCTTCAAGATCGCCGCCGCGCCGTTCCATATGTGGACCCCTGATGTCTATCAGGGTGCGCCGACCCCGATCACTGCCTTTATGAGCGCCGGCCCGAAAGCCGCTGCCTTTGCCGCCTTTCTGCGCGTCTTCGTGATCGGTCTTGCCGGATTGCAGAGCCAGTGGACAACGCTTCTCTGGGTGCTCGCCGTTATGACCATGATCGTCGGTAACGTCATTGCCATCTATCAAACCGAACATCGAAGCGGATGCTCGCCTATTCGTCCATTGCTCACGCTGGTTACGCTCTGGTCGGCATGGTTGCGGCCAATGAGATCGGTTTTTCTGGCATTCTCTTTTACATGCTGGCCTATACCTTCATGAATCTCGGGGCCTTTGCCATCCTTGTCCTGGCCGGCAAAAAGGGTGAGGAGAACCTGACCCTCGAAGGCTTCTCCGGTTTTGGTTACAAGCGCCCCTTCCTTGGCGTAGCCATGTGTATTTTTCTTCTCTCATTGATGGGGATCCCGCCCACCGCTGGGTTTGCCGGCAAGTTCTACATCTTTGCCGGTGCCGTGAAGGCCGGTTACATCTGGCTGGCGATTATCGGTGTGCTCAATTCCGCCGTTTCCCTCTATTACTATCTGCGGATCATGGTGTACATGTACTTCCGGGAGCCGACTGAAGATTACAATTGGGTGAAAATGCATGCCGGAGCGGTCATCTCCATCGTGGCCGCCATCATCGGTGTTTTCTATCTCGGTATCATTCCAGGTACTGTCATGGAAATGGCTAAGCTGTCCATATTTTGATGTAACAATTTACATTTTAAAAGACCCCGGGGTTTGAATTCCCGGGGTTTTTTTATTTGTGCTCCATCATCTCAAGAAGTTTTACATACCTTTTATATGGCACACCTTACTCTTCATCTTGACAGGGCATATAAACTCAGAGAAAATAAATTCCAACTGTAATAGTATTCTATTCTTTGGCAGAAGGAGAATCAGGCGATGGCAGTGGAATGGACGGAAAACCTGGCAGTTGGAGATGCGACCATCGACAGTCAGCACAAGGAGTTATTCAAGCGATTTAATCAATTACTGGATGCCTGTCAGCAACGCAAAGGTCGCGAGAAGATTGCCGATGTGTTGAAGTTCCTTGATGATTACGTCATTTTCCACTTTGGCGAAGAAGAGAAGCTTATGGCTCTTCATGTCTATCCGGGAGAAGCAACGCACAAGGCTGAGCATCAACTTTTCATTCATCAGTTAAATGAACTGCGGCAGACGATGCAGAGCCGCGGCCCTTCCATCGATCTGCTGATCACCACCAATCAGGCGCTTATTCACTGGATTGTCATGCACATCAAGGACATGGATGTACGATTCGGAGTTTTTCTAAAAGCGCAATAGGAAAAAAGGAGCGAGGACCTTTCGGGTTCAGGGAATCCTTGAATTCCGCCTTGCGTTTCTCCAGAAAAGCAAGCATCCCTCCTTTTTGATCGTGAGTGGCGAAACAGAGTGCGAGAGATCGGACTTCCAAGGTGGCAACCCGTGGGCGGTCGATTTCCAGACCGTGCCTAACCGCTTCTCGACAAAGGCGCACGGCCTCTCTTGCTCTTTTCGCCTGTTCCGTACTATAAATGCCGTGTCTGGCGGAAACAATCAGAACAAATTTTCCAGCTTTCTGTACCCTTTTGGCCAATGGATAAGTAATGTTCGGTTGGCACGGCAAACTGCTGAAAATTGATCTGCACACCGGCACCTCCAGCGTCGAGGCGATCCCCGAATCGTGGTTGCATGCTTATTTGGGCGGACGCGGCCTTGGGGTACGATTGCTGCGCGACTTTCATCGTCTTGATCCCTTCGATGCGGAAATACCGCTGGTTTTCGCCGTCGGCCCCCTTTGCGGCACCCCGGCGCCCACCTCGGCCCGCCTGGCAGTGATATCACGCTCACCGCTGACCGGAACGATCTACGACTGCTCGGCCGGCGGCCGCTTCGCCTGGCGGCTGAAAAGTACCGGCATTGACGCCCTGCTCCTTACCGGACGCGCACCCCGGCCGTCGGTCCTGGCGATCACGCCGCAGGGGGTCGAGGTTCTCGATGCTACAAACTTGTGGGGAGAGAGGATCGAGGCCACGATCGCAGCGTTGGCAGAACGTGGCAGCGTGGCGGCGATTGGCCCAGCCGGCGAGAAACGCGTTCTCTTTGCCAATATCATCATGGGTGAGGGAAATGCGGTTGGCCGCGGTGGCCTCGGCGCAGTCATGGGGGGCAAAAATCTCAAGGCGATCGTTGTCGACGGTGACTGCCGCACCCGCATCGCCGACCCGCACCGCCTGGAGGTCGCGCGCCAGGATGTGATGCGTTTATTCAAGGCTTCACCGGTCATTTTCGGCCAGCTTGGCATTGCCGAATACGGCACGCCGACCCTGGTTGATCTGATGCGGCAGCGGCGCATGGCGCCGACGGAGAATTTCCGCAAGACCGTTTTCGAGGCGGCTGGCAACTATTCGGGACCGGCCATCCGCCAAGCTTATGAAGTGAAGAAGGACGGCTGCTTTGGCTGTCCGATCCAGTGCAAGAAGAGTACGAAAGCGGGAGAACACCTCCCTGAATACGAGACGCGTCTCGCATTTCGGCGCCCTCAACGGTATTGCCGACCTGCACAGCATTGTCAAATCCAATACCCTCTGCAATCAGTTGGGGATGGATACCATCTCTGCCGCCGCCACCTTGTCCGCCATGGGGAGAACTGCAGGGACAATTCCCGACGGCGGCGGAAATGCGGGCCGCTGCTCATAGCGATTGCCCATCGGCAGGGAGCTGGCGAACAGATGGCGCAAGGTTCCCGTCGGCTGGCCGAGAGGGTGGGGCGCCCGGAGATTGTCCATGTCCGTCAAGGCGCTGGAGCTGCCCGCTTACGACCCGCGCGGCGCCTACGGCATGGCGCTCGCCTATTGCACCAGCAATCGTGGAGGATGCCACCTGCGCGCCTACCCGATCGCCCATGAGATCCTGCGCAAGCCGGTACCGACCGATCGCTTTTCCTTCGCCGGCAAGGCGCGGATCATCAAGATTGCCGAGGACAGCAATGCCGCCATCGATTCCCTAGTCGCCTGCAAGTTTTCCTTTTTTGGCGCCAGTCTGGAGGAGTACGGCGAATTGCTGTCGGCGACTACCGGCACCGATTTTTCGCCACAGGATTTGAAAGCTGTCGGTGAGCGCATCTACCTTACCGAGCGCTTCTACAATCAGGCGAACGGATTTTCGCTGAAAGATGACTTTCTCCCGGACCGTTTTTTCACCGAGCCGGGGAGCAGCGGTGAAGGAATTGACATCCCAGCCATTGAACGCACCCGTTTTACCGAAGAGCTGATCAAGTATTATCGTATTCGCGGGCTTACCGACGAAGGGCTTTTTGCCGATACGGCTTTTCTCGAGAGACAGCCGTGAAGCGACAAGTCGCCAAATACCATGGCAAACTAGCGGCTGACGGCAGTGCGGCGCCGCTTCGCATCGCTTTTCTTGCCAAGGATGACATCCTGCTCTCGCAGGGACCGGCCGATCTCGTTGCCCTTGGTGAAGCGATTCTTGCCCGCCTTAATGTGGTTGCTCTGGTAGCTGCTGAGCCGTCTCTTCCCCTTACCGATTTTCTTGTGCGCCGCACCGCGGCGCACGAGGAGTCTCTGGTGCCGCGGGATACCGAGACGCGTACATTTCTCCACGATATCCCGATGGTGCGGAAAGAGGCGAGTGGCGACCCCGATCGGCTTGCCGCCCTGCTGCGCCAGCGCAAGGGGATCATCGTCGAAGGGGTAGGGATTATTGCCATCGGCGGCTTTACCCCGGAGCAGGCATTCATCCATTACTGCTCGGTCTTTCACGCGGCCTTCGTCAAGTACCTGCTTGATTTGCTGCAGGATGGTTTCCGCCTCCCCGGCGAAAGGGATGCTTTTGCCGAACTGCGCCGGCGCTGGCTGCAGCCGATTGGTACTGATGAACTTGTTTTTCAACCCACGCCGCTTGCCGGGCGCGAGGCGATTCTGGCCGAGATCGCCCGGGTTGGCCGATACACGGTGGAAAAACGTTTGGTCGATTCCGCCTTCGGCAATATCTCCTGGCGCGACGGCAATACCATTCTCATATCGCAAACCGGGGCACATCTGGACGAGCTGGCTGGCTGTATCGATCCGGTTCCCGACGATAATTCATCCACCGCCGGGGTGACCGCCTCCAGCGAACTGGCCGCGCATCGGCGTATTTTCGAAGCGACCGGCGCCCGCACCGTGTTGCATGGTCATCCGAAACTCGCGGTGGTGCTGAGCATGCTCTGCGAGCGCCAGGTGCAGTGCAATATCATCGATTGCTGGCGACAATGTCCGCATGTGCGTTTCGTCGGCGGGACGCCGGTTGTGGCCGGCGAAATAGGGGCCGGCGGCCTGGCCGAGAAGGTGGCGCCGGTGATCGGCGACAATGGACGGGCGATCGTTTTCGGTCACGGCGTCTTCACCATCGGCTACACCGGATTCGCCGATGCCTTTGCCGCCTTGGTGGAGGTGGAGAATTGGTGTCGCCAGGAATACTGCAACCGTCTCGCCGCGGCGCACCCATTCGATAAAGAGTAAATAGTCATGCCAAGGGCACGGCAGAACAAGGTGGAAATCGGCTGCCTGCAGGTGCTAGAGAGAGAAGCGCACGTCCGCTCGCAGCAATGGACAATTTTACCGCTCTCCACGGCTTCTGTCGCAACGCCGGAATGGTTGTTAACAAATTACCTGCGGCATGTGCGCCGTTGTACCGGCACACTGGTCCACCCCCGGCGTGGTGCCAGCGGCATCGATTTCCGGTTTTTGGGGTGCACTCTTCTCGCCTTTGGCCAGCCACGGCAAGAAGTTGGCAAGCTGTCCCTGCCCATCACCGGCGGTCTGCTGGCGCAAAAAGAGCGGTGTCGACGAGGGGAGCTGGCCTTCAGCTGTGAGGCGTGCCGGGAGGGAATTCGGATTGCCGTGCACCTGACCGACTACGCTCCTTCCCTCCTTGGCCCAACGCCCGGCTGGATGCGCAAGCGCTTTTATGGGCTGACACAGGCGACCATTCATCAATGGTTGACGGTACGCTTTCTCCTGTATTTGCGGCAAGAATTGACCGGGGGCAAAGTCGGATGGCGGTTGATGCGGATGAACGGGGTGGGGGAAAATATCTGAAAGAAAAGTGTGGCAGGAAGCAGGGAGACTTCTCCCTGCTTCCTTTTTGCATGCTTACCAACCCAGGCTGACCTTGGCCGAGTAGATCGGCTGATCGAGATATTCCGCATCGAGGGTGAGGCGCAACAGCGCCAGCGATATCTGCACGCCGCCGAAGTAGCGAACCTTGTTGATTTCCTGATCTTCTAGTTCGGTATCTAGAAACGCCTCATTGCCGGTGTACTCGCCGTTGATGCGCACCGCGCCAATCCCGGCATACGGGGTCAGCATGGCAAAACCTTTGCTGATGATGGCATCGGCGGCATAGGTTTCGAGAGCGAAATCGTCGATACCTTTCAGGGTCGAATAGCTGCCGCGCAAGGCCACTGCCGGAGAAGCCACGCCCCCTTCGAGAAGCGCCCACTGCGCTTCGCCGCCGTACATCTTGATGTTGCTGCTCGGCGCCTGCGCATAGAAAGCGCCGACGTCGAGATTGAAGGGAAGCCCCTTGCGCAGGCGGATGCTGGGGACCGGCAAGTAACCGGGAGCCTCTTCATCGGCAAAAAGCTCCTCCCATTTATCGTCGATCTTGATAGCGCTTGCCGCCACGCCAATATCGAACCCGGTCAGTCCCTGCGGCTCGGCCGGAGCGAGAGCGCGATAGGCGGTGGCGGCGCCGACATCACGCACGAAAGCACGGAATTCGTCATTCATCAGAGTGGTAGCGAAATCAATGTCGTACTTCGCCGCCAACGCCGGGGCGGCAAGCAAGAGAACCATCAGCATCGCCAGATAACATTTTTTCATCATTCTCTCCTGTTCTGGGGTTTGGTGATTTGATTGATTAATACAGCGCCTTCAAAGAAGGTGCCAAAAACCTTGCGCCCAAGTGCGGCAGGAGCCGCGCTCCCTGTATAATAGGAAAATGCGTGTTTACATGCCAACAGATTCCCCGAAGAAGACCGGCCGGCTGCTCGCCATTGGCGATATCCATGGCTGTCTGTACCAACTGCGAGCCTTGCTGGAGCAGGTGGGACCATCGGCCGCCGACCAGATCGTCTTTCTCGGCGACTATATCGACCGGGGACTCGATTCTCGCGGGGTTCTCGATTATCTGATCGATTTTGCCCGGCGATTCCCCCGCAGCATCTTCCTGAAAGGGAATCACGAAGAGATGTTCCTCGATTTTGTCGCTGGCCGCAACCAGTTGCTCTATGTGCTCAATGGCGGTCAGGCAACGCTGGAAAATTATCAAGAGGAGGACAAATTGCGCATTCCGAAAAGTCATCTCGACTTTCTTGAGAATTTGCGCATCTTCCACGAAACGGAGCATTGTTTCTTCGTCCATGCGGGTCTGCGGCCCGGCATTCCCCTGGCCGACCAGCAGGAAAAGGACATGCTCTGGATTCGCGAAGAATTTCTCCATTCCGACTACGATTGGGGAAAGACCATTGTTTACGGCCATACGCCGCGACTGGACGTTCTGCTTTCGCCGTCTCGCATCGGCGTCGATACCGGCGCCGTTTACGGCCGTACCCTTTCCTGCTGCGACGTCGAAGCCCGTCTCTGCTGGTCGGTTTAAGCGGAAAGTCTAGTCCACACCCTTTAGCCGCCGCAGCATGTCCCCTTTCTGCACCCCCGATGGCAGAGAAAGCACAACCCGCGCGTTTGGCTGCGCCACCAGCAAGGGTTCATCCTTTTCAGTTTCCATCGCCATCACCCGAAATTCGGCCTGACGCATCCCCGGGCCGATGAGTTCAAGCGTCTCGCCGGCAAGAAAACGGTTGCGACCGATCACCAGTGCGCGCCCGCAGGGAAGAAGCGCCTCGACAACGCCAACAAAATCGTGCGTACGCCGGTAGCGAGAATCGTCCCGATGGACCAGGGGATCTTGGCCGCCGTAAAGAAAACCGCGATCATAAGGACGATGGCTGACCTTGTCCAATTCGATTAGCCAGGCGGGATCGAACCGGTAGCCTTGTGGATCAGCCAGCCATCGATCGAGAGCGGCGCGATAAATGCGGGTGACGGCGGCAACGTAGTAGCGGCTCTTCATTCGTCCTTCGATCTTCAAACTGGAGACCCCGGTGGCGAGCACCTCTGGCAGATGCTCGATCAGACAGAGATCGCGACTGTTGAAAATATAGGTTCCGGCGCCGTCCTCCTCGATTGGGAAATACTCTCCCGGCCGCGTCTCTTCATTCAGGACATAACGCCAGCGGCACGACTGGGCACAGGCGCCGGCATTGGCGCTGCGACCAGTCAGGGCGGCGGATAGAAGGCAGCGGCCCGACCAGGCGACACATTGCGCGCCATGCACGAAGACTTCCGTCTCCGCGCCAGTTTCGGTATTGATTTGGGTGATTTCTTCGAGTGTTAGTTCGCGGGCCAGATTGATGCGACGAACCCCATTTGCCAGCCAGAACCGTACCGCCTCCGGATTGGTGGTATTGGCCTGAGTAGAGAGATGGATTTCCCGTTCCGGATCGATTCGGCGCACCAAGGCAACGGCACCCGGATCGGACAATATATAGGCATCCAGATCGAGCGGCCGCAATTCTTCCAGGTAGTCGGCGAAGGCCAAAAGATCGCCTGGGCGTAGACAGGCGTTAAGTGTCAGATAAAGGCGCTTGCCGGCGGCGCGGGTGATTTCCCGCGCCTGCTGCAGGCCGGCGAAAGTGAAATTGCCGGCCATAGCGCGCAGCCCGAAGCGTTCCCCCCCAGGTAAACGGCATCGGCACCGTAATCAAGGGCCGTTTCAAGCTTTTCAAGATCGCCCGCAGGGGCGAGCAGTTCGGGCCTTGGCATTCCGTGATCTCCATTCATTGAGCGCCAGCATAGCATGGATTAACGCGCCGCAGGTATTCAGAGATGCGGTCATCATTGCGCGATAGCTCCATCGGCGAGTTTTAATAGGGCCAAAGAAAAACGGCACGCCACAGGGCATGCCGTTCGTCAGTGAAAGATGGTTGAAGCAGGCCGTAAGCCGGGTTCTGTTCCCCGTCGCGGTTACCCGGCGGCGGGTGATGACCATTCCTCTAGGACCGCCGTTACCGACGGCCTCAAGCAGCCAACCCGGAAGCACGGACGGGCCGTCCTTAACGCTTCCCTATTTGGCCTTGCTCCTGGTGGGGTTTACCTGGCATCCGACGTCACCGCCGGACCCGGTGAGCTCTTACCTCACCCTTTCACCCTTACCTGCCTTCGCCAAGGCTACGGCAGGCGGTCTTCTCTCTGTGGCACTTTCCCTGGGGTCACCCCCGCTGGACGTTATCCAGCACCATGCCCTGTGGAGCCCGGACTTTCCTCCCGCCTGTCGGCGCCCGCAGGCACCGCAAGGCCGGCGATCGTCTGCCCTTCTCCAACCTTGGCCATTCTACAGTTTTCGCGCCGTTAAAGGAAGCATTGCCGAGGAGGAAAATGTGACCGCTTTCCCGGTGCATTGGCAGGAGCTGCCTGCAGAGAAAATGCGAGTTATCGATTAAAAACCGATTGCCCCACCTGGCCGGAAACGGCATACTCGACGGAACATTTTTGCTTTTTGGGAAAGAAATACCATGGCGAAGATCAAACTGATTGCCAATCCGGTTGCCGGAGGCGATGCGCTGGCGAAGATTCGTCGCGCCGAAGAATGGTTGCGCCGTCGCGGGGCGCAGGTCGATGTGACCCTGACCAAGGCACGCGGCGATGCCCGGGCGGCAGCCGCCAGCGCCCGTATCACGGATTTCGACCGGGTGATCGCCGCCGGTGGCGACGGCACCCTCAACGAAGTGGTCAATGGACTCGCCCCCTGTTCGATTCCGCTCGCTTTCATTCCCCTGGGAACGACCAATGTGTTTGCCCTGGAGGCGGGAATTCCCTTCGATATCGAATCGGCCTGCGCGATCGCTCTCGATGGCACAGTGCGACCGGTCTGCCTGGGCATGGCTGGCGAGACCCGTTTTCTGCTCATGGCCGGAGTCGGTTTCGATGCCGAGGTGGTGTACGGGATCAATCTGCGGCTTAAACGCTGGACCGGCAAACTGGCTTATCTGGCGGGCGGGGTCACTGCCCTGCTGCGGCAATCGCCGCCGCCGGTGGAGGTAACGGACGAAACCGGGCAGGTGTACCGCGGCTTCGGGGCGATCATCGGCAATGGCCGTCTCTATGCCGGCGGCTTTTCCCTGCTGCCGCAGGCTTCACTGCTCGCCCACCGTCTCGATCTCTGCCTGCTGCTGCGGCCGGGGCGCCTCGCCCTGCTGCGCTGTGCCGCCAGTTTTGCCGTCGGCCGGGCACCGGGAGAAAGAGCCGCGCTATGCCTGCAGGGACGCACATTCACCATAGCCGGCGGTCAGGCACCGGTCCAGATCGATGGCGATTATCTGGGCCGGCTGCCGATGACCTTCCGCGCGGTTGCGGGCGAGCTTTCGCTGGTTTTTCCGGCCGCCGATAAAGGACAGGCGTGAAATGAATGACAGCCGCCAAAGCCGCAGTCTGTATCGCGGCCGGATCATTTCCCTGGCATTGGAGCAGCATCCATTGCCCAATGGCCGGCAGGCCGAATTCGAGATCATCCGCCACCCGGGTGGCGCGGCCGTCGTGCCGCTGCTGGCGGACGGGCGGGTGGTGCTCATCCGCCAGTTCCGGCCGGCGTTCGCTGCCTGGCTCTGGGAAATTCCCGCCGGCCGTCTCGAAATTGGCGAATCTCCGGCGGCCTGTGCCGGCCGCGAACTCGCGGAAGAGACCGGCTATCGTGCCGGGCGGCTGGAGAAGCTCGGTGAAATGCTCAGTACCCCCGGTTTCTGCGACGAGGTAATCCATCTCTTTGTCGCGCGCGATCTCCACTCTGCTACCTGCACGCCAGAGGAAGATGAATTCATCGAAGCGGTCCCCTTCTCTCTTGCCGAGGCGTTAGCGATGGTACGACGGGGCGAGATCGTTGATGGCAAGTCGCAATTGGCACTCCTTCTGCTGCAATTGCAGCAGTTTCCCCCCACTGAGGTTTGAGTACCGATGCTCCCCGAGTATTTTCTTTCCCCCGCGCATCTGCCGTTCAATGCTGCCGCCTTGCGGGAAAAATTCCGACCCGCCGCTCCCGATACCGATCCCGGCGGCGCCGGTTGCTGCCTGCTGCTGCGGGGAACGGATCTGCTGCTCGATGCTGCCGGGCGGCTGCCGCGGCAGGCACCGGTCGAATTAGTCGATCCACCATTGTACATCGGCGACTGGGAAGGGACGCCATGTCGCATCGTTACTCTCAAGGCCGGTGCCGAACTTCCCGCCGGGTTGGTGGCGGAGAGCCTGCTCGCTGCCGAGCCGTCTCTGCCAATCGACTTACTCACCCTTGGCGGCACCGCCGGGCAGATCGTCTACTGGGAACAGACCAGTCGTTTCTGTTCCCGCTGCGGCGGCGAGAACGGGCGGCTGGCCGGTGGGTGGGGAAAGAAATGTAGCGGCTGCGGCCACGAACATTTTCCGCACATCCACCCCTGCGCCATCGTACTGGTGCGGCGGCCGGGAGAGGTCCTCCTTACCCGCAAGGCGGCGTGGCCGGTCGGGCGCTACGGTCTGGTGGCCGGATTCCTCGATTTCGGCGAATGCCTGGAAGAGACGGTGGTCAGGGAAGTGGCGGAAGAGACCGGTGTCCGCATTGACAACATCCGTTATATCGGCAGTCAGGCGTGGCCGTTCCCCAGTCAGTTGATGGCCGGCTTCGTGGCCGATTATGCCGGCGGTGAGGTGCAGGTGGACAAGACGGAACTGGAGGATGCCCGTTGGTTTCCCGTCGATGCCTTGCCGGTCCTGCCGCCCCGGCGCAGCATCGCCCGCTATATTCTTGATCATTGTCTGCAAGGGAAATGATGGCAAAAAAAACCCCCCGGGTGGGGACCCGGGGGGAGCGCAAGATATCCTCTTCGGGAAAGGTCAGCCAACTCTGGAGGAGGTTAACGGCTGGAAGAAGATAACTGCGAAAAATTGCTGACGGGCTCCCTGGTTACAGGGCGAAGGGAGCCCAGGGAAGTTTGACCGCTTCTGCCACCGTTTGATGGCACATCCTGCCGGCATGCGTATTGATCCCCTTGCACAAGGTCGGATCTTCCACCGCTGCTCTGAGGCCAAGTGCCGCCAGCCGCCGCACATAGGGGAGGGTGCGGTTGGTCAGGGCGAAGGTGCTGGTGCGGCTGACCGCCCCCGGCATATTGGGTACCGCATAGTGAAGCACTCCATTGACGCTGTAGACCGGATCGTCATGGGTGGTCGGGCGAATCGTTTCGATGCACCCCCCCTGATCGACGGCAATATCGACAATGACGCTGCCGGGCGCCATCCGGCGTACCAGTTCGGCAGCGACCAGTCGCGGCGCGCGGGCGCCGGTCACCAGCACGGCGCCGATCAGCAGATCGGCCTTGAGCACCTCGTCCTCGATATTCTGAGAATTGGAAATAAGGGTACGGATGCGGTTGCCGTACTGATCATCCATGGCGACCAGCCGTTTCGGGTCAATATCGATGACTGTCACTTCGGCCCCCATGCCGACGGCGATGCGTACCGCATTGCTGCCGGCACCGCCGGCACCGAGGATTACCACCCGGCCGGCTCGCACCCCCGGCGCGCCGGCGAGGAGCACCCCTTTTCCGCCCCGCTCCTTCTGCAGATAGCCGGCACCGACCTGCACCGCCATGCGGCCGGCGATTTCGCTCATCGGCTGCAGCAGGGGGTGGCTGCCATCCGGTTCTTCGATCGTCTCGTAAGCGACGCCGGTTACCCTCCGTTCCAGCAACAGACGGGCGAGCTCGGGAACGGCCGCCAGATGCAGGTAGGTGAAGAGGATCTGTCCCGGCCGCAAATATTCGTACTCGATCGGCAGCGGTTCCTTGACCTTGACGATCAATTCCCCCCGGGCATAGAGTTCCCCGACACCGGCAACGAGCTGTGCCCCCGCCTGACGGAAAGCTGCATCGTCAAGGCCGCTCCCCTCTCCCGCCCCTTCCTGCACCAGAACGGTTTGGCCGTCCTCGGCAAGAGTACGCACCCCGGCCGGGGTGATGCCGACCCGGTATTCGCGGTTTTTGATTTCCTTCGGGATGGCGACAATCATTTTAGTACCGATAAAAAACGTTTAGGCAAAATAACGCCGGAGCGAATAGCAGTCAAGGGGAAACAGGATCGCATGCGCTTCGTTATTACAATTCGGTTCGTCGATCGGGCTTTCCTGCCCGCCGACAAAATGTTAAAATCCGCGTCACTTTCTTCTCCCTGCGAGGGCATCGATGTTCCTGCGTTTTCTAGGTTCCCTGCAACTCGCCCTCGGGCTTTTCCTCGGGCTGGCGCTGATTGCCATCCTCGGCACATTCAAGCCGTTGGCCGAGGGCCGCTACGAGATATTTTACCAAAGTCTCTGGTTTCGCCTTCTCCTCGCCCTTCTCGCCATCAATCTTTCCGTTTGTACCTGGCGCACTATCCGGCGTAACCTTGGCGATCTCGGCCGCCATTTCGATACCTTGGGAACCGATGCGGTTCTTTCGTCGCCGCAGCAGCAGCCGGTGGCAGGAGGCGATCCGGCGCGGCTGGCGGAGGCTCTGACGCAGCAGGGATGGCGTCTGCGCCGGCAGGGGGCGGAGTGGCTGGCCTACCGCGGGCGGGCTGGCCGTTGGGGCTCGACCATGGTTCACCTCTCCTGTCTGCTCATCATGCTTGGTGCTCTGGCAGCGGAAACCGGTTTTGTCGGGACGCTGAACATCTATGCAGGCGATAAGAGCACGGTCTATTTCGACTGGAACAAACAGCAGGAAATCCCCCTCGGCTTCGACTTCCGTCTCGACCGTTTCGAGCCGATCTATTATCCGATCGAACTGCAGTTTGCCGCCCGGGACCGCCAGTCGGGTCAGGTGCTGGCCACCTACACGACGAAGGAAGGGGAGAAGGTCGATCTGCCGGTGCCCGGAATGCAGGCCGAGGTGCGGCGCTTCTTTCATCTGGAGGAGGAACTGATCCTAGGGATTTACCGTGATGGTACCTATCTGGGGGATTACCACGCCCTGGGAGGGGGGCGCTCCTTTAACAACGCTGTCAACCCCGGCGTCAACCTGCGCCCCGTCGCCTTTCGCGATCCGATTCTCAAACAGCTGCACAGCGAGGTTTCGCTCCTCGAAAATGGCCAAGTGGTGCGCAGCGGCACGATCGAAGTCAACCAGCCGCTCTCGTATCGCGGCATCAGCATCTATCAGACCGCCTTCGATCGCGACAAATTCGGTCTGTACTACGCCGGATTTCAGTTTTCCCGCGATCCCGGCGAGCCGCTGGTATGGGGCGGCTGCATCGGGCTTTGCCTCGGCCTGCTGATCGCCTTTGCTGTCCCCTTCCGGGTGGTGGGGATCAAAATGAACGGCGGTGAACCGTTGCTGGTCGCTCTGGACGGTTTTCGCGGTGAGACGGGTGCGATCCTTTTCGAGCGGCTGGCGGCGAATATAATCGAGGGCGGGACGAAAAAAGTAATCTGGGGAAAGGTATTTACACATGGAAACGATTAAAACCGCCAGTTTTGAATATCTGATCGGCTTGGCCAAGGAGAATCCGGAAGGGGGCTATACCTTTGTCCTCGACGGCGAAGCCTATCAGCTAAAGGATGTGCTCGAAATTTCCGCCATTGCCACTCGGCACGGCTATATCGTCATCTACTAGTTCCAGCAGACCTTCTCATTTCTCGGCGGCGGCAAGTTTCAGCGCCAGTGCGACGAAAACTGTACCGGCGGTCCTGTTTAAAGCGGTTTGCGCTCTTGTCGAGCGGCTAAGCCATTGACCAAGAGTGCCGGCGAGAAGGGCGATAGCGCCGAAGACGAGGATGGTTGCGACGATGAAGATGCCGCCGAGCAGGATCATCTGCAACGGCAAAGGGCCGCGGGCGGGATCGGCGAACTGGGGGAGAAAGGCGAGAAAGAAGAGGGAGACCTTTGGGTTGGTGATATTCATGACGATGCCGCGCCGGTACAGCCGGCCGTAGCCGAGGGAGGATTTTTCCGCGGGTGGCAGCGGTGTTGCCGAGGCGGCGAAGGCCTGCCAGGCGAGATAGAGAAGGTAGGCGGCGCCGATGCTTTTGAGGAGGGTAAACGCAATCGCCGATCTTTGGAAAATAACGGCAATGCCGCCCGCCACCGCCAGGGTGTGGACGAGCAGGCCGCTGCAAAGGCCGAGCATGATAACAAGCCCCGCCGCCCGGCCGCGCAGCGCCGACTGGGTAAGAACGAAGAGATTGTCCGGCCCCGGTGCCGCACCGAGCAGAAGCGAAGCGATGAAAAAAGTAGCAAGGGTTTCGGGCGCCGGCATATCTTCAACCTTTACGTTTGCGGCTTGAACCAGCCGAAGCGGACTATAGCATGCGGCCAAATGGAAGCGCCGGTGAATTTGTATTTTTTCTTGCCGTTTGATCGTTAAGCAGGTATTTTCGAACATTCTTAATTCAATGCTGGGGGTTGGCAGTATGATTTTCAAAGGGAAGTGTAGTTTTTAAAAGAACCGCTGGGTTAGAGCCAGGCGGTTTTTTTTTTTGAAATACCCAAGCCAGGCAGAAGGAGACCAGACGGCTGGTCGAGAGATTCGGCAGTTCTCTTTTGTGCGTCCGCTATCGGGATGACGAGATCCGCGGAGTGCGGATGAAGACGGCCGAGATAATCGTCTACGAGAGACCCGGCAGGGCAGCTCCGTGGCTCCGGGATACAGATAGCGTCCTGGTTCAGGTCCCGTACACAAAGCAGTCGCTTCGGGAAAGATTGAAAGCTGTTGGAGGGCGATGGGATCCGGCGGTAAAGCTCTGGCGGGTGCGATTCGGGCTTATCCGGGGCGATAAGGAGTTGGAAGGACTGATTGTGAAAGTGTGAAGCAAAGGTGGCAAAAGTTCCTTATACAGGGCGGCTGAAGTACCTTATAAAAGAAGTTGCCTATATAAGGAACAGGTTCCGTATATAGGTAACAAGTGCCTTATATACGGAAACCCTACTAATAACACGTTATACGAATTAGGAGGTGTTCATGTCTGAAGATTTTTTTGCATTTGTTCTGATGCCTTTCGATAAGTCATTCAATGATGTTTATAGACTTGGGATACAAGAAGCAGCCAAGGAAGTTGGCGTCAAGGCAGAAAGGCTTGATGACCAAATCTTTGACTCAAACATGCTCGACAAAATCTACAAAGAGATAGAGAAGGCAGACCTGATAATTGCCGATATGACAGAGCGAAATCCAAATGTTTTTTATGAAGTTGGCTATGCAGATGCTCGCAAAAAATTAGTCCTGCTGCTGACTAATGATGCAAAAGATATCCCATTTGATTTTCTACACCGCCCTCACATCATTTACAATAAATCTATCCTAAATCTGAAAAAGGAGCTTGTGGAACGATTAAAATGGGCAAAAGATGAAGTAAGTAAACGGAAAAAAGAACCAATCAAAACAAATGTCATAATTTCATACTCTTATGTTGATAGAACTGATCACAGTGATACTGCTGTGTTAAATTTTAAAATTGAACTGCATAATTTATCAGATTCTCCAGTCACTGGAATTCATTCTATTTATCTTTACTCAGGACAGAATTGGGACATTTTTTTTGAAGACAAGAAGTGCAAGAACACAAAATCAGATAAAAAACCATACATACTCAGACACATAATTAAGCCTGATTTTAGCACAATACCTGCAAATGACTGGCTCCCACTTGACATAACCGCCAAAAAAATAATGGCGTACGATTGGCTCGGCCAGGAGCTTAAGGATAGCTATAAAATAAAAGGGTCTATGCGGATTGACGTCCACGTTGACAAGGCCTGCTTCTCTACAGAGGTGAAAATAAACACCGAAGTCAGTTGGGAGGATATCCCTTTCTGACGCATAACCATCGGCGGCAGACGGTCGCTTCGCTCCGCTGCGCCTCACTACCGTTGAGCGACAAGAAATTATGAAAAGAAATTGGAAGAAAATCCTAGTTTGGATCGGAAGCTTGCTGCTGGTTGCTCTCGCGGTAGTGAAGGTTATTGACATCAAAGGACGACAAAAAAGAGTGGCATCAATTCTAAATATTCCTTCGCTACCGAACTCCGTACGAGTTGTTGATTGCAAGGCTGCATTCATCCCTACAGATGTCGTAGATACATGCTCAATAGAAGTAGACCCAAAGGATTTCCCAAACCTCCTCTGTGGTTACAAGTTCAAAGAGATATCAACAACAGAAACAAGTCATTCTGCTGTGTTCACGAAAGTTGGACCTAAATTCCCGGTAGCAACAGAATTCATAGCAGAACCAAAAGAATTCAAGTACGGCGGCAATGTAAAGGTTTTCACTGACCGAGAACGGAAGCGTGCGGTAATTGACCTTTATATCGAATAGATGCCCAACCAGACGGGTGCAGCCGTGAGACCGGCTGACCCGCCACGACGTTATGAATGGAGTGAAATATGAATACAGAGCTGTATTTGGAAGTAGACCGATGCTTTAAGGCCTCCAACGTTCAAGGAGCCATCACGGATTTAGAGAGCAAACTTGGGCAACAACCCACAGATCGATTTAAGGGTCTTATCGGTCGTCAGTTCACAAATACCCCTGACTCCATAGCCACAAAACTCCATCAGTTCGCCATGTTCTGTCAGAGCAGTTTCCAAACCAAGGCCATCTATCTTGAGATGAATGGTTTCGACATAAACTATGACCGTTGGTACTTCGACTCCTTCGGCTACGCCGAATATTTCACAGATCCAGATGACTTCGAGTGGCTCTGCGACTGGTCCTCCGGGGATTGGGAGCAAGTCACGTTGACGGGGCTGGAACTTGTTCAGAGCGATTTTGAGTGGTACCACGAGAAGAAAATCTACATGCAAGAAGATTATACAGCGGCATACGATATAGCGGTTCTTCTTGTAATGGCGAAGTTCGTGCAGCTGATTGAGTCAGCTATTAAGACGGGTAAGTTCACCATGAGGATTCCCGTACTGGCCACTGCCCATGACTTTGAGACAATTGGCAGGTTTGAGCCATAACCAGGTCGTTAGACCTGATCGATAAAGCCGTCAGGTCAGCGCCCACGACGTTGACGGTGAAAATCCGGGGACATCTCCCATATTTCATCTCAGATTAAGCGCGGACGGTGCAGCGTAATCGGCAGGTGCGGTTGAAACAGTGCGAAATCCCCATCGGTGGTAAAGATGGGGATTTTTTTATTTGCCGCGATGGCGCAGATGAGGAAGTCGGTATTTGATCCCTGAATCCCCTTGGCGCGACAGCGATTGAAAAATTCGGCCGCGGTTTCGTAATCGCGGGTTGTCACTTCAAGTTCGGGGAAGGCCCGCAGGTGATCGCGCAGATTCCGAAACTGCTCCTGGTCCTTAATGCCGGAGAGGAGTTCCTGCCGCACGGGCCCGATCATGCAGACCCGTACTTCCCCAATCAACTCGACCAGTTCGGCAACTTCCGGGCCATCGGCGGGCCGGTCGCGGCGCAGGGCCAGGGACCATACCGAGGTGTTGACCAAAACCTTCATGGCTGCCGGCGGCGGGCTTTGTAGTCGTAGTCGGGCTCGTATTCCACCGTATGAAACAGATCGACGATGGCGGCCTGTTTGCGGCGCTGGATGTATTCTGCCAGTGCTTCGTTGACCACCGCCTTCTTGGTGGCATGTTTGCCGACGATGCGGGCTTCTTCGAGCAGTTTGTCGTCAATCGCCAGGTTCGTTGCCATAGAAAGACACCTCCTTACACATTTGTTTACACTTGCGCCTGTGTAATGTCAAGCAAACGGAAAAGGCCCCGCGATCTTCGCAGGGCCTTGGTTTTCTACTCCGTTATGACTTCAGATAACTCGATCGATAAATTCATCCACCTGCCGGGCGGCTTCGTCGTGGCTCATGCCGTATTTCTCTTCCAGTTTGCCGATCAGCTGATCGCGCCGGCCGCCGATCCAGTCGACTTCATCGCCGGTCAGCTCGCCCCATAATTCGCGGACCTTTCCCTTTGCCAAATGCCAACGCGCTTCGAATTTTTCATAGTCCATGGCGACCTCCCTTCCCCTTAAGTATAGCCGATGCCGGGGAGAGCGGTCGGGATCAGCCGAAGCCGAAGCGCTGCGAGGTCTCGGCCGGGGCAAGATCGAAATGGGAGAATTCCATGCTGTAGGTACCGCGGCCGTGCGTGGCGCTGCGCAGTTCGGTCATGTAGCCGAACATCTCGGAAAGGGGGACCAGTGCCTGGATCGTCTCGTTCTCGCCGTGGTTCTGCATCCCCTCGATGCGGCCGCGTTTCTGCTGCAGCGAACCGAGAACGCGGCCAGCCTGCTCGCTGGGGACGATCAGTTCCAGACGCATGAGCGGCTCGAGAAGCGCCGGATCGCCGTCGCGGGCTGCCAGGGCAAGGGCGCGCTGGGCGGCGGCGCGCAGACCGATGTCAGTGGTGGCGCCCGGTTCGAAGGGGGTTTCGAGAACCCGCACCTCCAGATCGGTGAAGGGGTAGCCGGCACGGACGCCGGCGGTGCATCCCTGGGCGAGGGTGGTTTCCAGAGCCAGGCGCAGCTCCGGTGGCAGCGGCGATTCCTCCACGGCGGGGAGGAGCAGGCGCAGCCCGGCGCCGCGCGGCAGGGGGGTGAGGCGCAGAAGCACCTCTCCCTTTTGCATCCGGCCATCGACCTCGTGCTGGAAGATTTCGCGATGATCCACCGTGCGTGTCAGCGTCTCCCGATAGACGACCTGCGGCCGGCCAGTTTTCACCCGGACGCCGAACTCACGTTCCAGCCGGCTGATGACGATTTCCAGATGCAGTTCCCCCATCCCGGTCAGGATCGTCTGTGCGGTTTCGGGATCCTCATGCACGCGGAAGGTCGGATCTTCCCATTGCAGTTTTTCCAGGGAGGGGAGGAGCTTTTCGCGGTCGGCGATGCCGCGCGCTTCCACGGCCAGGGAAACGACCGGCTCGGGGATATCGAGGCCGCGCAGCAACAGCGGCGCGCCAGGGGTACAGAGGGTATCGCCGGTGAGGACATCCTTCAGGCCGGCGGCGGCGACGATATCGCCCGCCTGCGCCTCATCCAGCCGCTCGCGTTTATGGGCATGCATGCGAAAGAGGCGGGCGACCTTTTCCGGGGCGGCGCGGACGCTGTTCCAGACGGTATCGCCGGGGCGCAGCCGACCGGCGTAGAGACGCAGGTAGGTGAGCTTGCGTCCTTCATCGGCGACAACCTTGAAGGCGAGGGCACAGAGGGGTGCGAGCGGATCGCAGATGACAGGCAGCTCCTCCTCTTCATTTTGTGGCGATCGGGCGGAAATTGGCGGCACTTCCAGGGGGGAGGGGAGGAAGGCGCCGACGGCATCGAGGAGCGGCTGTATCCCCTTATTGCGTAGCGCCGCACCGAGCAGGACCGGGAAGATGCGGCATTCCAGTACGCCTTGGCGAAGGGCGGCGGTGAGGCGCTCCGGTGCTACCGCGCACCCTTCAAGAAAATCGGCCAGAATGCTGTCATCGAAATCGGCGGCGGCTTCGACCAGCCGTTCGCGGGCCGCCCGCACCTCCGGCATTCGTTCGCTGGGGACCGGCGCAGTTTGCACCGTCATTCCCCGATCGGTCTCGATGAAAGTGAGAAGCTGCTCCTGCAGCAGATCGATGACTCCGGTAAAGGCCGTCTCTTCTCCCACCGGCAGCTGCAGCAGCACCGGTCGCGCGTGCAGCCGCTCGGCCATTTGCGTCAGCACCGCCTGGTAATCGGCACCGATGCGATCCATCTTGTTTACCAGACAGATGCGCGGCACCCGATAACGGTCGGCTTGGCGCCAGACCGATTCACTCTGCGGCTGCACCCCTTCCACCGCACTGAAAATGGCGATGGCGCCGTCGAGTACCCGCAGCGAGCGTTCCACTTCGATGGTGAAATCGATATGGCCGGGGGTATCGATAAGATTCAGCCACAGGCCATTCCAGCGGCAGGAGGTGGCAGAGGCGGTTATGGTGATGCCGCGCTCCTGCTCCTGTTCCATCCAGTCCATGGTCGCCGAGCCGTCGTGGACTTCGCCCATTTTGTGGATTTCGCCGGTGTAAAAGAGGATGCGCTCCGACACTGTCGTCTTGCCGGCGTCGATATGGGAGATGATGCCGATATTGCGGATGCTCGGGAGGGAGGGGGCGTGCATGGCATCCTCATCAGGAAGAAGCGCATAGTATAGCAGAGTTTACGCGCCGGGCGGCGCCTGAATCCTTTACGTCAAGCTACTTGCAGGTCGCTGAAACCCTTGCGGATCAGATAGAGATCGTCGAGCTCCAGACTGTTCGCCTCACAGTATTCCCGCTCCAGCTCCTCCACATAAAAACGATCGAGGCCGCTGTTTTCGAGGAAATCTTCGCGCAGGGCGACATTCTTTTCGGCGAAGATGCGCGGGAGAAGATTGTGCAGATAAACGGCCTCCTTCTTGATATCGACAACGACATTGGCGAAAAGGGTCGCTGACAGATCCCCTTTCAAAAATCCCTTGCTGTGCAGCTCCTCGGCGACTTCGCTACGTAGCGTCTCTTCCTCGGCGCGGGTGCTGTAGCGGGAATAGAGATTGCGAATACGATCTTTGACATGCGCCAGAAGAAGCGTGTAGAGACGCTCTTCGCTGTCGATTTCCGCCAATTTATCGACCAGATTTTGCACCGTTTGCCGGCTGTCCTCGATGGCCGTCAGTCCCTGCCGCAGACAGGGAATTTTGCGGCGCCCGAAACGCCCCAGATACTTGTTCTCGAGGATATCGGCGAAAAAAAGCTGTTCGAAAAGTTCGGGGGAAAGTTCGGCGAAGGCTTTTTTGTTGCCGAGGAGGCTGCGGATTGTCTCCTCACTGAACAGCACCCCATCCATAAAAGCGAGTTGGCTGATCTTTGCCGAGGTGCTGTCATAGCGATCGAAGTAAGTGATAATATTGGAGAAATTTTCCAGCAGCGAAATGTCGGCGCCATCGCGAATCTTTTCATCGCAGGCTTTGCCGGCTTCCAGCAGAATCTGCTCGAAGGTATGGTCGCGATTTTCACTCGCCCGCCGCTTGGCACTGAGGAGCCGGATCACGTCGTCGCGGTCGAGGCTGGCGTCGATCTGCTGTTGGCCGAGGAAGAGCCCTTCGAGGATCTGTCGCGTTTCGGCGAGATAGTCCTGGTCGGAAAGGCTGACCAGGCTATCGTGCTTGAGCATTTCATCGAGGGTATAGAAGAGGGCGGATGGGATTTTGTTGCGCACCGACAAGGTCTTGAGCCGGGTCAGGCGAGCATTCTCCAATTCGTTGATCGTCCCCCGTCGGCTGCACTCGATCAGGATGTTTTTGTACTCATCGACAATCCGCCGATTGTCCGGATGCTTGTACATGACATCGATGCGGATGCGTTCCTGCTGGTATTTGTCGATGCCGAGAGTGGTGGCCAGGCGCTCCATTCGCTCGGCATCGGCATCGGAGACTGTTTTTTCGACCAGGTAGACCTCACGGAAGGCATCATAAAACGCCTTATGCCTTTTATGGATAAGCTTGATTAAATAGAGGGTGCTGCGATGGCCGAGAAGCCCGAACAGCTCTTCGATCAGTTCGGAATCGTCGCCACCGACGCAAGGGGTGCGCTTGAGCAACTTGCCAAGCAGGCGCAGGATCCCTTCCTGCTGCTCGGAAAGGGATCCTGCCACCGAACCGGTCAGAAAAAAGAAATAGTTGCAGACGGCATTGCCATCGAAAAAAATCCGATCGTAATTCTGCTGCCCTTCAGTGCGGCCGGTAAAGCGCAGCTCGCCATTAGCCTCCAGAGTGGCGCCGAAGAGGACAAGGCGGTTGCGCACGTCGGCCTTGGCGAGGTCGGGGAGCGGCTGGTTGACGCCGAACATGTACTCGCAGAAGGAGCCGCCATTTCCCTTATGCCGAAGCCCCTCGCAGTCGAGAAGAATTTCGTTGCCGGGCGAGAAAAAACGCAGCGCATCTTCCGTCGGTTCATAGAAATAACCGCGGTAGGCGTCACGAGCGGCGGCCGTGGCGAAATACTCGATTGTCTGATTCAAATGGCCGTGCAGACGTATTTCCTGGTGCATGGGCCTCTTCTTCTTTTAGCTGGCAGCGGCGCCGGTGCCGTGCATTCCGGATAGATTAAGATGCAGGCGCTGGCCATCGTAGGCGAATTCGGTTCCCGCCGGCAATCCGGTGGAGTGGCGCCGATAATCGATATCATGGCTGAGATGAGTCAGCAGCGTGCGTCCCGGCGCCAGTCGGGCGGCGGCGGCAAGCGCCTGAGAAATATTAAAATGTGTTTCGTGCGTCTTGAAGCGCAGCCCATCGACGATCAGTACTTCCAATCCGCGCAGCCGCTCCTCCACTGTCGGAGGAATGGCATTGCAGTCGGTCAGGTAGGCGATCGGCCCGATACGGTAGCCGAGAGAAGCGCCGCGGCCGTGCACCAGGGAAATCGGTGTCACCGGCAGGTCGAAAAGGAGAAAATCGCCGCAGATCTTAAACGGTGCCAGCTGCGGCCGATATCCCGCATCGAGCGTTTCGTCGAAGATATAGGAAAAATTGTGTTGAATGCACCCGATCGTCTCGGTGCTGCCAAAAATGGGGATCGGTGCCCGGCCAATGTTATTGAAGGGGCGCAGATCGTCAATGCCGTGCAGGTGGTCGGCATGCGTATGGGTATATAGCACAGCATCGATATGGCCGATCTTTTCGCGCAAGGTCTGCTGCCGCAGATCGGGGCTGGTGTCGATCAGGATATTCTTCCCCCGAAAGCCGATCAGCAGGCTGCAACGGGTCCGGGCATTGCGTTCGTCACCGCCGGTGCAGACAGCGCAGTTGCATGCGGCAACCGGCACGCCGGTGCTGGTGCCGGAGCCGAGAATGGTGACTGTCATCTCTCCGCCGCTCATCCGGTGCAAGGCATCTCATTTCTCATATCGGGATCCCTGGCGCGGAGCTAATCAAGTGTGTAGAACTTGCGAGCAAGAATTTTCTGCCCGCGCCGACCGAGGGCGAAGGCGATGAAACGGGCCGTCGTACCGATCGGTTTGCCCCGCGTGACCAGCAAAAGTGGCTTCACCAGGGGGTATTCCATCCCGTTGATCGTCTTTGCATCGGGGCAGATACCGTCAACGCAGATAACGCGGATCTCCGGATCCTCCACCATGCTCTTGCTGATGGCGCCAATGGCCGCCGGCAGACCGGCTACCTGGCGGTCGGCGTCGGCGACCAGTACCGAAATAATCTCCCGTGTGGTGTAGGCCTCATCCTTCAGGATTTCCTTCTGCACCGTGGCGCGCATACCCGACCCCTGCGGACTGCTGACAATCAGAATCGGCAGGTCTTCGCCGCCGACCTCGCGCCAATTGCGGATCCGTCCGCTGAAGATCCCCTGCAGTTGCTTCCGGGTCAGACTGTCAATCGGATTCGTCCGGTGGACCATGATCACGATCGGATCCCAGCCGATCAGGGTTCCTACAAGTCCGGAGGCTTTTTCTTCCGGGCGCAGAAAGCGCCCGGCACCGGCAATGAGCACTTTCCCGTCCAGCAGCGCCTTGAGGCCAGGATCGGTGTTGCCGCCGGCGATGCGGAAAGAGATGCCGGTCTCCTGACGAAAGAGCTGCGCCGCCTCCGGCATGAAGTCGCGTTGCAGGGTGGTGGCGCCGGCATAGCTGAGAATCTCCTCCGCCCGGACCGGTGCCGGCAGAAAGGAAAGGAGCAGCAGAAAAAGCGAAATGCGCCAGCGCATGGCAGAAACCTTCCCCGCCGGAAAAATAATGCCGACAAATGGGAGAAAGGTAGCATTTTTCCTACTCTTCAGCAAGAAATAAGCTTATTCAGGCGATCGCTTCACTACCCGGTTAATCATGTGCCTTTAGCCCGCCAAAGCTCTTCTTCCCGCCAAAAGCAAAAGCCCCTTCCGGATGAAACCGGAAAGGGCTTTTGGCACGATCGCAGAAATTTAGTTCAGGCTACGTTCATGCGTTTCATATAGCGGGGTCGCTCTACCATCAGACTTTTTAATTCGCGAACTTCCGGCACCCGACCGGCGACCCGGATATTGTCATCGATCAGCACCGCCGGCGAAACATAAACCCGGTAATCGATCATTTTGCGGCGATCCATGAAGACATGCACTTCCGCTTCCATCTCCAGTTCGGTCAAGGCTTCTCGCACATTTTCCAAGGTCTGCTCGGCACGGCGGCTGTTCTCCGGTTTACATAGGATATCGATGCGCACGGCTGCCTCCTCACAATTGATTACTTTTTTTATCATAATAGAACGATAAATTTACATTGGCAAGCTTTTTCCAATCTGGGCGGCGGCTTTTCCCGACGTTTTCACCGGCATCGGTTTGCCAGATTTCTTTTTCTTTTTTCGCTTCTTTCTGCTAGATTGGGCGCGGTTTTCTGCCCGAGGAAGCGTTACGAACCTTATCGAGTTTTACTGATGCCGAACTCTTCAGCCGATATGTCGGCAAATTCTCTCCCGATCGTTCTCCCCCGTTCCGAACATCCGATTTCCCGTCAGCAGATCGAACCGAATACCCTGAAAGTCCTCTATCGCCTGCACCGACAGGGTTTCAAGGCGTATCTGGTGGGGGGCAGCGTGCGCGATCTTTTTCTCGGCCGTACGCCGAAGGACTTCGACGTCGGGACGGACGCCACTCCCGGGCAGGTCAAGAAACTGTTTCGCAACTGCTTTCTGGTCGGACGTTGTTTCCGCCTGGCGCATGTGCGTTTCGGCGATCAGGTGGTGGAGGTGGCTACCTTCCGCCGGCTCGCCGAGGCCGATGACTTGCCGGAACATCCGGAGGACCATCCCCTTTTTGCCGAAAATATCTTCGGCTCGCCGCAACAGGATGCCTTCCGCCGCGATTTCACCATCAACGCCCTTTTTTACGACATCGGGTCTTTTTCGGTAATCGATTATGTGGGGGGGCTGGAGGATCTCGCGGCGCGACGTTTGCGGGTGATCGGCGATCCGCTGGTGCGTTTCACCGAAGACCCGGTCCGCATGCTGCGCGCTCTGGAATTCGCCGCCCGCCTCGGCTTTTCTCTCGACGAGCAGATGCGGGAAGGAATCTACGCCCGTGCCCCGCTGATCGCCGAAGCAGCGCCAGCGCGTATCCGCGAAGAACTGATGGAGCTCTTCCGGCACCGGGTGGCCGGTGCGGTCTTGCGCAATGCGCAGGCGACGGGAATGCTCCCGCATCTGCTGGCTGGCTACGAGGGGGACAACGCGACCTTCTCCCTCCTCGACGGGATCGATGCGCGCACCGCCGCCGGCATTCCCATTACCGAATCTTTTGCCCTTGCGGCCCTCTATCTTTGCCGGTTTCTCAAGGTGCTGCCGTCGGCAGGCGAGGGATCGATCACCCCGGTGGTGCAGCTGGCGGGGCTGCTCCTTGCCCCTCACTGCAGCTACTTTCACGTGGCGCACGGGATCCGGCATCAGGCGCGAGAACTGCTCGTCGGCTGTTTCCGGCTGCGGCGTGGGCGCAACCAGCGGGGCGAGCGCCGTTTTTTGCAACACCCGCAGACCCCGGAAGTACTCGCTCTCTTCTCACTGTGGAGCGCCGCTACCGGCGAATTGTCGGAACTGGTCGCTGCCTGGGGCGAAGCCTTGCGCGGCAGCAGTGTCGAAGAAGCAAAACCGGCCGCTGCGCCTGCCCCCCGCCGCCGCTCCCGTCGTCGCCATCGGCCCCGCCGGCCGAAAACGCCGGAATAGAGTCCGCCGCGCCTCAGATCATCCGCAGCAACTGCCGCAGACGTCGTCGCTCCGCCGGAAGCAATCGCCGGTCGCGAAAGACGGCGCCGCTGTAAATCTCGGCAAATTCCAGGCAAAGAGGATCATCCACCTCGGCGGCAAGCTCCAGCAGTCCGCACGAAAACGGCACCGCAATCTGATGGCGTTTTTTCATCCGCTGGCGGAAAGCACGCAACAAGCGCTCTTCTGCCCGGCCGCGGCGCAGATACATAAGCGCTGCGGTTGCGACCGCCAGCCCGCCGAAAAGCCAGAAGGAGTGCGGCGGTCGGGGCAGCTGCAGGTCGCGCATCTGGACGCTCGTCTGCTGCAACAGCCGCATCTGGCTCCCCAGATCATAGGTGATGACCGCCTGCGTCCAGTAGTAGTCGAGTGAATCGAGCAGTTGCTGCCATGAGCTGAGCCCGGGGTGGGTCATCGCGCCGGCGTTCTGTGCCAGGCGACTCGGATCGATACGCATCCAAGACCCGTCAACTAACGCTTCTACCCAGACGTGGGCAGCGTCCTCCCGTACCAGATAATACCCGCCAAGACTATTGTATTCCCCGCCATGATAGCCGCCGACCAGGCGCGCCGGTACCTCCGCGAGGCGCAGGAGCAAGGCGAAGGAAGAAGCGAAAAACTCACAGTAGCCGCGCTTTTTCTCGAAAAGAAAAGTCTCCACCGGCGCCTGCCTTCCCGGCACATCGGTTCTGGCATAGGAAAGCTTCTGCGCCAGGAAAAATTCCTCCAGCAATGCAATCCGTTCCTTGCTGGTTTTTCCTTCGGCGGCAATCCGCTCGCCAATCGCCCGCAGCCGGGGGGAGACGTTTGCCGGCAGTTGCAGGTAAAAGGTGCGGTCGAAATCGCCGGTCAGCCGCATCTCGGCACCGGGGAACGCGGTCGTCTCGTAACGCGTGCGCTTGTCCAGGGGAGCGCGGGCGATCTGGACCAAGTCGCCCTGCAGGTCGCGGCGGATCCCTTCGAGGTTTTCCGGCACCTCCAAGGCGGGCAGAAAGTGATCCCCTTTCGGTTCCGGGTAAATCGTCTGCCGAACGGGGCGGCCACCAAGAAGACGGATCCGCTCCTGTGCCGGTGGCGGCCGACGCACCCAGTCGCTCCCCTCCATCGTATTGAGCACCGTCCCCCGCCAATAGCGTTCCTCGATCGGCAACTCCTCGCCTTCAGCGCGAAAAGCGATGGCGCCACTCTCCTCCATGTCACCAAAAGCCCCCGGCTGCACCCGCTCGGCAAGACCGGCGGTTGCGGCCGCGAGCGCCGGCGTATTGAGGAAATTCCATAAAGGATGGCTGGTACGCGGCAGAATGACAAAAAAACCGAGCATCAACACCAGGGAAACGACCGGCAGGATGCCGGCGGTCGCCATGACCCGGCGCAATTCTTGGTGATCGAGGCACAGGTTCGGTTCAGCGGCATAGAAAGTAAGCAGCACCAGGCCGATGGTGACGATGCCGACGAGCAGGATCAGGCAAACAAGAAAAAGGGCGCTCAGATCGAGCAGGGTCGAACCGGCCAGGGCAAAGACCGCGAGGACGAAGATCTGCAGGTAGTTGCGTCCGCTTTTTTCGGTGACCAGGCGCATCGCCAGGAGCAGCACCAGGATATGCACCACCGAATGCACCAGCTGGTCGCGGCTGACACCGAAGGCGTAAATAACGAAGAGAAAGCATGAAAGGACAGCGGCCGGCGTGCGGCGCAGCGGATAGTAACCGAGCCGGTCGCAGATGATGCCGGCCAGCAGGGCCGCCGGCCAGAACGCCTGCACCGACCGATCCAGGTAACTGAAAAGGGGCGCGACACAGAGGACGCTGGCGGCATAAGCAAAAAGGTTGAGCAGTGTTTTAAGCCGGAGCATGATTCGCCAGTTCCGTAAGCAGTCTGAGTTTGTGCCGGCGGGAGAGGGCCGGTGCGATCGTCCGATCGCCCAGCCGCAATCCCACCGGCCGGCTCTGCCGCCAGCATCGGCGAACCAGCCAGCAGGCGCAGCGCAACCGCTCCTCCAGATCGGCCCCGGGGAGGGCGGCCAGATCGATGAGCACCGGTTCGTGCACGGCGGCGCAAGCTCCGTACCTTGAGCTCATCCTGACGCGCCGAGAGTTTCCAGTGGATGAGTTTCAGCGGCTCGCCGCCGCGGTATTCGGCGACCCGGCTGATATCCCCCTCGTAACCACGGCCGGTGCTTTCCGTCATCCCCTTGCTCCGGCCGCTGCCGTCACCCGCGGGCAGGCAGCGGCGCGGAGCGGGGAAGACGGTCACCGACCGCGTTTCCGCCACCACCGCCCGGCGGATGAAGAAGTTGATCGGGAAGGGCGAACTGAGCCGAACGCGGTCGAAGGGGCGGGTGCCGCGGCCGCTGAAGGTGAAGGGGAGGGAGGCCGCGGCGGTCGCGCCGCGGCCGACGGCGGTGAAGAGAAGGCTGTCGCCGGGAAGTTCGACGCGGACGAGAAAGGCGCAGAGAAGCCGCTTGCGGTTATGCAGCCGGACCGTAACCAGCGTCGGTCGGCCATCGTAGAGTTCGTCGGGAAGATCGATGCTGACCGCCAGCCCGGCGATATTTTCCCGGCCGAGGACACCGGAAACGGCCATGAAACCGAGAAGCGCCGAAACCAGGAGGTACAGGAGGTTGTTGCCGGTATTGACGGCGGCAAACCCGAGGAGCAGGGTCATGCTGATGTAAAGCGCCCCGGCCCGGGTCAGGCTCAGGCCAGCGGCACGGGCACTTCCTTGAGCAGCGATCGCAGCACCTCCTCCTTGTTGACCGCTTCGTTCTCCGGGCGCAGGATCAGTCGGTGCGCACCGACCGCGACCGCCACCAGCTTGACATCCTCCGGCGCAACGAATTCGCGCCCCTCCAGGTAGGCAGCGGCTCGTGCTGCCTCCGCCAGGTTGATGGCGCCGCGGGTCGATATGCCGGCAACAATCAGTGGGTGTCGGCGGCTGGTGACGACCAGGGCATGAATGTAGTCGACCAGCTTGTCGGAAAGATAGATCCGCTCCCGGATCGTCTGGCGGGCGGCAAGGATCTCCTCCAGGGTGAGCAGGGGGACAATGTGGCGGATCTCCTCGCGGATGCTCCCTCCCTTGATGATCGCTTTTTCGATCTCGGCCGGTGGATAACCGAGGCCAGAGGTGATGAGAAAGCGGTCGAGCTGCGATTCGGGAAGGGGAAAGGTACCGACCTGCTCCACCGGATTCTGGGTGGCGATGACCATGAACGGCTCGGGGAGGGGATAGGTCGTCCCCTCCACCGTCACCCGCCGCTCCTCCATCGCTTCCAGCATGGCGCTCTGCGTCTTCGGCATGGCTCGATTGATTTCATCGGCCAGGACGATGTTGTTGAAGATCGGTCCCGGTACGAAATGGAAGCGGCTGTCGTTGCGATCGAAGATGGAGAGGCCGGTAATGTCGGAGGGGAGCAGGTCGCTGGTACACTGGATACGGCCGAAAGAAAGCCCGAGAGCCTTCGCCAGCGCCAGCGCCAGGGTGGTCTTCCCCAGTCCGGGGATATCCTCGAGAAGGAGGTGGCCGCCGGAAAGGAGGGTGATGATCGCCAGGCGGATGGCGCGAATTTTCCCCGGCAGGTAATTGTTCGCCAGGGTATCGACAACCGTGAGGATTTCCCGTCGTTTCGGCAACTCCATCATCAGCAGTCTTCCTGCAGCAGTATAATCAGATAGCCATCGGGATCGTGCAGCCAGAGTTCGCGCCGGCCGAACTCGGCATCCTCCAGTTCGTAAAGCGTATGCAGCTGGCGGCGTTCGATGCCGCGCCGGATCGGGCGCAGATCGGCAACGGCGAATTCAAGGGACATCCCGACCCCCAGGGGGTGCCGCTGCAGATTCTGAAAGAGTGCCGGATGCAGCGCCTCGACCACCTCCAGTTCCCGGAAGACGATGGCGCTCTCCCCCGTCCTGAGCAGAAGGACCGGCGGCCCACCCGGCAGGGGGGTGAAAGATTCCGGTTCCAGACCGAGGACCTCCCGATAAAAGCGGGCGGTACGTTCAAGATCGGCTACCGCCAGATTCAGGGTAAAGTCCATCGGCGCCTCAGGCGATTACGCGTGAAAGTTGACGTGCCGGGAATGACTATGTTCTAATGGCCAATTCAAACTTTACAGAAAAAAGGGAATGATCGTAGCCTATCTCGCTTTCGGCTCCAACCTCGGCAATCGGCGGGCTAACCTGTGCGGCGCCCGTGACGCCCTGCGGTCAGCGGGGGTAGCGCTCACCGCCCTTTCGGCGCTCTACGAAACCGAACCGGTCGGTGGCCCAGCCGGTCAGGGAAAATATCTGAATGCAGTGGCGGCGGTCGGCACGACCCTTTCCCCCACGAACTGCTGTGCCTTTGTCAGACGGTGGAAACACATTTCGGGCGGCAACGGCAGGAACACTGGGGCGCACGCACCCTTGACATCGATCTGCTCCTTTATGGCAACGACATCATCCAGGAACTGGATTTGACCGTTCCCCATCCGCAAATGCACCAGCGGGCCTTTGTCCTGCTGCCACTGGCTGAAGTGGCGCCCGAGCTGCGGCATCCGCTGCTGCGGCTTACGGCTAGAGAGCTTCTGGCCGCCCTTCCCGACCTCTCCGGGGTGCACCGCCTGGAGGGGGAATGGTAAAGCGATGATCCGTCTCCTGCTTCTGGCCATCCTCTTCTTCCTGGCTTATACCTTCGTTCTTGCCGTTTTTCGCCTTTTGACCGGCCGGGGCCCTGCCTTGCCGCGGGAAAAGACGCAGCACGGCGAGGACATGGTGCGCGACTCCGAATGCGGCATCTATATTCCCGTGGGCCAGGCGCTGGAGAAGACGGTGCGAGGGGAGAAGCATTATTTCTGTTCCAGCGAATGCCGTGAAGCTTTTCGCAGCAGAAATAAAGAATAATTTCTAAAGCATAGCACGCCTTGCCGGCAACATCCCACAGCAAAGGAGTTCGCATGAAATTTTTCATTGATACAGCCGAAATTTCCGAGATCCGCGCCGCCAACGAACTCGGTCTGGTCGACGGCGTCACCACCAACCCGTCGCTGATTGCCAAGAGCGGCCGCGACTTTCGCGACGTCATCGCCGAGATCGCCGCCCTCGTCGACGGGCCGATCTCCGCCGAGGTGATCGCCCTCGATGCCGACGGCATGGTCGCCGAAGGGCGAGAGCTGGCCAAAATCGACCCGAAAAAAATCGTCATCAAGGTGCCGATGACCGCCGACGGGCTGAAGGCGACCCGCATCTTCGCCGCCGAGGGGATCAGTACCAACGTCACCCTGGTCTTCTCGCCGCTGCAGGCGCTGCTCGCCGCCAAAGCCGGCGCCACCTACGTCTCCCCTTTTGTCGGCCGTCTCGATGATGTCGGCCACGACGGCATGGAAGGCGTCGAGCAGATCAACACTATCTTCGACAACTACGGCTATACGACCGAAATCATCGTCGCCTCGGTGCGCAGCCCCTGCATGTGCTCAGGCGGCCCTGATCGGCGCCGACATCTGCACCATCCCCTATGCGGTCATCATGCAGTTGGCCAAACACCCGCTTACCGATGTCGGCATCGAGAAAGTTTCTGGCCGACTGGAAAAAGGCCAAAAAATAGAGCGAGAAGCTTTCGCACCCCGCCCGGCCTTTCACTGGTAGAATGTGGAAGGCCGGTTTTTTTGGTTCAATTTGGTCGAGCGCAGGAAGATCCCGTAGTCAAACGCTCTGCTGCCAAAGGCCGACACATCTTCGTAGCTGAATTTTGTTAAAGTGAGGTGTTCATGAATATTCACGAGTATCAGGCCAAGGAGATTCTTGGCGACTTACGACATCCCGGTCCCGCGCGGCCGGGTGACGCTGACCGCCGATCAGGTCGAGCGGGCGGCGAAGATGATGGGCGGGCGCTGCGTCGTCAAGGCGCAGATCTATGCCGGCGGCCGCGGCAAGGCCGGCGGGGTCAAGCTCGTGCATCACCCTGAACAGGCGCAGGAGCTGGGCAAGGAGCTTTTCGGCAAGCAAGCTGGTGACCCCGCAGACCGGTCCCGAAGGGCTGCGGGTGCGGCGTATCCTGGTCGAGGAGGCGGTCGATATCTCCGCGCGAATTCTACCTCTCGATCACCCTCGATCGCAAGACCTCCCGCTACTGCGTCATCGCCTCGGCGGAAGGGGGGATGGAGATCGAGGAGACCGCGGCCCGAAGTCACCGGAAAAAATCCAGATGCTCACCATCGATCCATTCACTCGGGCTGCGCTCCTATCAGGCACGCAAGATTGCCCTCGGCCTGGGGCTCAGCGGCAGTGCTGTGCGAGGATTGCGTCGAGCTGATCCTGAATCTCTATCGCTGCTGCCTGGAGAAAGACTGCTCGCTGGTCGAGATCAATCCCCTGGTGGTGACCAAAGCCGGCTGGCTGATGGCCATGGATGCCAAGATCACCTTCGACGACAACGCCATTTTTCGCCACCGCGAATACCCTGACATGGTGGATTATTCCCAGCTCGACCCGCTGGAGATCACCGCCGGCAAGTACGACCTCGCCTACATCAAGCTCGACGGCAATATCGGCTGCATGGTCAACGGCGCCGGCCTGGCCATGGCGACCCTCGATGTCCTGAAGGAGTGCGGCGGCAAGCCGGCCAATTTCCTGGACGTCGGCGGCGGTGCCACCCGCGAGAAGGTTGCCGAGGCGTTCAAGATCATTCTCCAGGATCCGGACGTCAAGGGGATCTTCGTCAATATCTTCGGCGGCATCATGCGCTGCGACGTCATCGCCCAGGGGATCATCGAGGCGGCCACCGAAGTCCACTGCCCCCTGCCGATCGTGGTGCGCATGGACGGCTCGCAGGTCGAGGAGGGAGAAACTGCTGCTCGATTCGGGACTTAACGTGCAGTGCGCCGACAACCTCGGTGACGGCGCCGCCGAGCGATCGTGAAGATCGCTGGGTGAACAGGCAGGCGAGCGTCAGGAAACGGAGGAGGTGACGCATCATGTCGATCCTGCTCAATAAAGATTCGAAAATCCTCGTCCAGGGGATCACCGGCGCAGCGGCCTGTTTCATGCCCAGAATGTGCCGGGAATACGGCACCAAGATCGTCGCCGGCGTCACCCCCGGCAAGGGCGGGATCCATGTCGAAGGGATTCCGGTTTTCAATACCGTCGAGGAGGCGGTGCGTATCACCGGCGCCAATGTCTCGATGATCTTCGTGCCGCCGCCGGCGGCGGCCGACGCCATTCTCGAAGCAGCCGACGCCGGCATCGAACTGGCGGTCTGCATCACCGAAGGGATTCCGGTCCGCGACATGGTCCCGGTCAAGCAGATCCTCGACGAGCAGCCGCATGCGCCTGGTCGGCCCCAACTGCCCCGGCGTCATCACCCCCGGACGAGTGCAAGGTCGGGATCATGCCCGGCTATATCCACAAAACGGGGAAGATCGGCGTGGTTTCGCGCAGCGGCACCCTCACCTACGAGGCGGTCAAGCAGCTCACCGATGTCGGCCTCGGCCAGTCGACCTGCGTCGGCATCGGCGGCGATCCGATCATCGGCATGAACTTCATCGACTGTCCTCGAGTCTGTTCAATGACGATCCGGAGACGGAAGGGGTCTTCATGATCGGCGAGATCGGCGGCGGCGCCGAAGAGGAGGCGGCCGACTGGATCAAGGAGCATATGAAAAAGCCGGTCGCCGCCTTCATTGCCGGACACACCGCGCCGCCGGGCAAACGCATGGGGCACGCCGGGGCGATCATCACCGGCGGCAAGGGCAAAGCCGAAGACAAGATCGCAACCTTGCGCGACTGTGGGGTGACGGTAGCGACAAGCCCGACGAAAATGGCGGCGGCGATGCTTGAGGCCCTTAGCGGCCGGCCCGTTGCCCGGGCGCGGAAGAAAAGCTGAAAAATGCAGCAGGACATTGGTTGACTTTGCCCGAATGAACCAACTATCATTTGGTCAAATAACTGGCCGGGGCCTCTCCCGGTTTCGCCAACAAGGAAGATCAATGTCTCTGCTGCGCATTCGGCACTATCCCGACCCGGTGCTGAAAGAAATTCTCTCCCGGTCACCCGTTTCGATGACGATTTAAAGAAGCTCGCCAGCGACATGGCGGAAACCATGTACGCCGCCCCTGGTGTCGGCCTGGCCGCCCCGCAGGTCGGGGTAGGGACGGCTGATCGTCCTCGACTGCTCCCCCAAGGACGCTCCCCGGCCTCTGGTGGTCGTCAACCCGGAGATCATCGCGCGCGAGGGGGAAGTCATGAGGAGGAGGGGTGTCTTTCGGTTCCCGGCTACTATGCCAAAGTGGTGCGCAGCGAGAGGCTCCGGGTGCGCTTTTCGATCTCGAGGGCAACCGGTTGCGGAGCAGGCCGAAGGGCTGCTGGCCGTCGCCTTCCAGCATGAGATCGACCATCTTGACGGCATCCTCTTCGTCGATCGCCTCTCCCCGCTCAAGCGCGGCCTGTTCCGGAAGAAGTACCAGAAGATCCTGGAACAGCGCCAGGAGCAGCTGTGATCGATCCCCGGCAAATCCGCACCGTCTTCATGGGCACGCCGGAGTTTGCCCTGCCGACCCTGGAAGGGTCTGCTCGCCGCCGGGCTCCATCTGGTCGGCGTCTATACCCAGCCCGACCGGCCGAATGGGCGCGGCAAGCAGCTGACGCCGCCGCCGGTCAAGCAGCTGGCGCATTGCCGCACGGCATCCCGGTTTTCCAGCCGCTCAAACTGCGCGCCCCGGAGGTGGTCGAGGAATTGCGGCCGCTCGCCCCCGACCTGATCGTGGTGGTCGCCTTCGGCCAGATTCTCCCCAAGAGCGTCCTCGACATCCCCAGCTACGGCTGCATCAACGTGCATGCCTCGCTGCTGCCCAAATACCGCGGCGCGGCGCCGATCAACCAGGCGATCATCGACGGCGAGACCGAGACCGGCGTCACCACCATGTCATGGATGTCGGCCTCGATACCGGCGACATGCTGGTCAAGCAGATCGACCCCCATCGGCCCGGAGGAAACCGCCGGCGAACTGCACGACCGCCTGGCGCTCCTCGGCCGCGAGGCCATGGAGGAGACCCTGGACCGCCTCTGTGCCGGCACCCTGAGCCGCGAGACGCAGGACGATGCCCTGAGCTGCTATGCGCCGATGCTGAAAAAAGAAGACGGCCGCATCGACTGGCGCCGTGCCGGCGACCGCGATCCACAACCAGGTGCGCGGCCTCGATCCCTGGCCGGGGGCCTATACCTTGCTTGGCCGGCGAATCGCTCAAGCTCGCCCGCACCCGCCCGCTGGCGAGCCGGGCGACGGCCGTACCGGGAACGATTGTCGGCCGCCGACCGCGACGGCGTGCGCATCGCCTGCGGCGACGGGGTGCTGCGCATCGGCGAACTGCAGCTCCCCGGGCAAAAAGCGCCTGCCCGCCGCCGAATTTCTGCGCGGCCGTCCCCTTCCGGTCGGCACCCGTTTGCCATCTTGATGATCGCCGGCAGTCCGCCAGCGAATCGTCCCAACCGCGCAAACGTCTCTTCATCGGCTCTTCTCACTGTTGCCTGCGCCGGCATTCTGCTTTTGGCCTTCCTCCTCTGGTGGGTGCCGAGTGTCGGGCTGTTGCAAATCCATCCGCTTCTGCCGCTCGTCTTCGGCAACATTGCTCGGCGACGATCTCCCTGGTTACCGTCGGCGGCCTCGGCCTGCTTATCCTCACCCTGCTCACCGGCCGCGACCTCTTCTTTTCCGAACGTCTGCGCGGCATCGTCATCCACTACCTTTTTCCAGGCATCATTGCCATTGGCCGGCTGGTGGGCATCGACCGCGACACGCTGCAGCAGTCGTTCATCGCCCTTAACAACCAACTGGTGCGCGCGAAGAAGCTGCGGGTGGCCGCCGGTCAGGCGCTGATCCTGCTGCCGCACTGCATCCAGCTCGCCGATTGCGCGATCAAGATCACTGGCGATGTCGACAAATGCCGTCGCTGCGGCGAGTGCGACATCAAGTCGCTGGCCGAACTTGCCGCGCGGCCGCGGCATCGCCATCGCCGTCGCCACCGGCGGCACCCTGGCGCGCAAGATCATCGTCGAACGACAGCCCCGCTTCATTCTTGCCGTCGCCTGCGAACGCGATCTGACCGCGGGGATTCGTGACGCCTACCCGCTGCCGGTGATCGGCATTCTCAACCGGCGCCCCGCACGGCCCCTGCTTCAATACCCGCATCGTCCTCGACGAGGTCGCCCGCGCCCTGGACGAGCACGTCCACCCCTGATAATCTTGATTTTCCGGTTGGTAATCCCTATATTGAAAATGTAATATCAGCCTCAAGAGGACGAAGCTCATGAATACATTGAAAACAGTCTCCCTCATGGTTCTTCTCACCCTGGTGCTGGTCTGGGCGGGCGGCATTCTCGGCGGCCAGGGGGGCGCACTCATCGCCCTGATCATTGCCGGCGTGATGAATTTTGTCTCCTACTGGTTTTCCGACAAAATCGTCGTGCGGATGTACCGAGGCCAGGAAGTGACGAGCGGCACGCTCTACGAGGTCGTGCGGGAGATCTGCCAGCGCAACAACCTGCCGCTGCCGATGGTCTACATCCTGCCGCAGCCGACGCCGAACGCTTTCGCCACCGGCCGCAACCCGAAGCACGCGGTGGTCGCCGCCACCGAAGGGATCACCCGTATCCTCTCCCGTGACGAGTTGATGGGGGTGATGGCGCACGAAATGAGTCATGTCGGCAACCGCGATATTCTGATCGGCTCGATTGCCGCCACCCTCGCCGGGGCGATTACCTATTTGGCGCACATGGCGCAATGGGCAGCCATTTTCGGTGGTTTTGGCGGCCGCGATGACGAGGATCACAACCCGATCGCCCTGATCGTCATGATGATCCTGGCGCCGCTGGCAGCGATGCTGGTGCAGATGGCCATCTCGCGCTCGCGCGAATACGCCGCCGACCGCGAGGGCGCCCGCCTGACCGGGTCCCCCTTTCCGCTGGCCAATGCCCTGCGCAAGCTCGAAATGGCCAACCAGCAGATGCCGATGCATCAGGTCAATGAGGCAACGGCGCACATGTTCATCGTCAATCCCTTGCGCGCCGGCGGCCTGCGTGCCCTCTTCTCCACCCATCCGCCGATGGACGAACGCATCCGGCGGCTTGAAGAACTGCGCGGCTTATAGGTGCAGGCTACAGGCTTTAGGCTAAGGTCCTTAAAGACAAAGAAAAGAATTCTCGGGGCGTGAAGATGCGCCCCTTTTTATTACGTATACAGACCATTTCTCTCTGACTGGATTTATCCATGAAAAGTGCCGATCCGCGCAAAATCGCCCTGGATGTTCTGTTGCGCGTGGAGGATGGCGCCTTTGCCGATCTGGCGCTCGATGCGGCGCTTACCGCCGCCTTCGGCCTCGATCCGCGCGACCGCGGCCTCGCGACCGAACTCGTTTACGGCGTGCTGCGCCGGCGCGGTTCCCTCGATTTCGCCCTGCGCAATTTCTGCAAGCAGCCGCTGGCCAAACTTGAGACGCGCGTGCTTTATCTGCTGCGCCTCGGCGCCTATCAGATTCTGCATCTCGATCGCGTTCCCGACCGCGCCGCCGTCCACGCCACCGTCGAGCTGGCCCGCAGCCAGGGGCTGGAGCGGGCGACCGGTTTTCTCAATGGCATTCTGCGTTCCCTGACGCGCGAGCGGGAGGCTATCCCCCGCCCCGACCCGCAGACGGCGCCGCTCGCCGCGCTCGAACATACCTGCTCGCTCCCCGAATGGCTGGCCCAGAAATGGCTCAAAGAATTCGGTGCTGAAGAGGCGCTCGCTCTGGCGATGGTGATGCTCGCTCCGGCACCCTTCACCCTGCGCGCCAATACCTTGTGCATCGGCCGCGATGAGCTGCTGACGCACTTGCACCAAGCCGGGCATGCCGCCGAACCGACCGTGTACGCCCCCGAGGGGATTCACATCACCGCCCGTGGCGCCGGGCACCTGCCGGGAGATCGCGAAGGCTGGTATCAAGTGCAGGACGAGGCGAGCATGCTGATCGCTCACTTGCTGGCGCCGCAACCGGGCGAGCGGATTCTCGATGCCTGCTCCGCCCCCGGCGGCAAGACGACGCATATCGCCGCCCTTGCCGACAACCGGGCGCAGATTCTCGCCCTCGACCTGCATCCGAAGCGGCTGGATATGGTCGATTACGGCAGCCGCCGCCTGGGGGCCGAGGGGATCGAAACCCGCGCCTGCGATCTTACCCAGCCCCCCGCTTTCCTCGAACCGGCCAGCTTCGATCGGATTCTTGTCGATGCCCCGTGCAGCGGCCTCGGCGTTTTGCGGCGCAATCCGGAGATCCGCTGGCGCCGCACGCCGGAAGATGTGCGCGAACTCGCCCGGCTGCAGCAAACGATTCTCGGCCATGTCGCGCCGCTGCTGCGCCCCGGCGGTGTGCTTCTTTACTCCCTCTGTACCTTCACGCCGGAAGAGACCACCGGGGTTCTTAACAGCTTCCTCGCCGCGCACCCGGATTTCGCCATCGAGGACGGCCGGCAAAATGCGCCCCCCCATTGGCACGATCTCTTCGACAGCCAGGGCCTTCTGCGCACGCTGCCGCACCGCCATGGCGGCATGGACGCTTTCTTCGCCGCGCGTCTGCGGCGGCATGCCTGATCGGGATAGGCTTCTTAATAACCTTGCTCCCGCAGAGTTAAAAATGTATTTTGGGTCATTGTTAATTCAATGCGGAGGTTTGCTGGAATGGGATCCAAGGGGGAAGGGGCGATGATAAAAAGGACCGTCTGGCTATGCCTGGGCGGTCCTTTTCTGTTGGGGCGCATGTAACCGTCGAGCATCAATTGGAGAAAACCATGAAGAGAATTCTACTGATTTGTTTGCTTTTTGTTTCTTCTGCCTCATTTTCATCTGCCAGCAGCAATTTTGATCAGGAAGTGGAAAACAAAAAATACTATGAACATGAAAAACGCCATGACGACCTCATGGTTCTCATCAATCAAATCCGATATGATGCGAATCGTCTGGCAAGACAAGAAGAACTGATTGGTGAATTGAGAATGGAAATAAAGGACCTTGAGCATAATATTTTTCAGGCCAACCAAAGCTTGAGAAACCTTGAGCTTGAAGTATGGGACCTGAAAGATTCCATGAAAGATTTATCCAGAGACCAGGTGAACCACAAAGAGGATCTTGCTCCAAAAAAGTAGAAGCCTCCCAAGAAAGATGAGCTACGCCATGAATATGAAATGTATGAACTTACTTTTTCTCATCCCGCTCCTCATCACCCCGGCCTACGCAACCGATCCCCCTCCGTGCCCCATTGTGGGCGATCCTATCCACTGGGTTGCCGACGCTTGCATGGCGAAGCTCGAAACGGACGATGAAATCGCGGCATCGGATTGCATCAACGATGAGCTGCAGCGGCCATTTCCGGACGACTGCGCGGCCAAGCGGCATTACAAGCGCGCCCTCTGTGAACTGGCCCTTGCCCGCGAGACAAGGACCGGAAGCTTGGAGAGCTGCATGGCGGACAAAAACTTCATGGGCAGCACCGTCGAAAATGGCGGTGTTGGGAATTAGTGATCCTGGTGGATAAACATGCATGCTCAATCCTTTTTCCGGGATGGCGTAGATTCACTCCTCCGCAGGGATTCACGATCCAGCCTTTTTGCAGGGATCGCTTTCTGGGCGTATAATAAAAACTGAAACGGGCGGCGTTTCGGCCCATCCATCACTTTTCCACATGCCGGAACCGTTGTCCGCAGAAAGGAGAAGAGTATGGAAAAAACCGATTTCGAAGGAATGTGTGAACTGGCGCGCGAAGGCCGGTTGACGTGGGTGGAAAACAAAAATACGCACGAAGCGGGTCGGGTGGTTTCCTGCGGTGGCGAAAGTGTCGAGGTGGAGGTTTCCGGTCGTCAAGAAAGCTGGGATCTGCACGACTGTAAGGAATTGACCCACGGCTACAAAGTTAAATACGAAGAAGTCAAAAAGCATCCGCATGAGTTCGATACCCATGTTGACTGATCGATTCCCAAGCCGTGAAAATGGACGGGCTCTTCTGCCGGAAGAGCCCGTTTGTTTTTTCATTGTTTGATCTGCACCCGCGTCTACGCAAAATGATCCTCGCTATTTTATTCTTTTGTTTGCTGCTGATCGCCTCTGCCTCCTTCTATGTCATGCAGCCTTTATTCGGCAGCGTGCAGCAGCAAAGCTCTGTTTCCGTCGATCCTGCCCGCCTTGAATTCCATGTAAGGCTCCTTTCGACAACCCTTGCGCCCAGAGACTACTCGCATCCTGCCAATCTCGACCGGGTGGCCGACTATATCCGTCACGAGTTCACACAGGCCAAAGGCAGAGTCTCGGATCAGCCATTTCAGGTCGATGGCCGAACGTACCGGAACATTATTGCCGCCTTCGGTCCCGAAACAAAGGAGAGGGTCATCGTCGGGGCTCATTACGACGTTGCCGGTCCATACCCGGGCGCGGACGATAACGCCAGCGGCGTTGCCGGATTGATCGAATTGGCGCACTTGCTTGCGGCTTCGCAGTTGCCGATGAAAGTTGAGCTGATTGCCTATACGCTGGAAGAGCCGCCCTTCTTCATGACCGCGCAGATGGGTAGCGCCGTCCATGCGCGTTCTCTCAAGAAAGAGGGGGCGCTGGTGCGGGCGATGCTTTCTCTGGAGATGATCGGCTACTTCAGCGATGCAGAAGGGAGTCAGCATTTTCCCCGGCGGATCTTGTCGCTCTTTTACCCGGAGCGCGGCAATTTCATCACCGTGGTCGGGAAATTCGGCCAAGGTTTGCTGGCCAGAAGGATCAAGAAGGCGATGGCCGGGGGATCGAGCCTGCCCGTCTATTCGATCAATGCCCCCCGATCGATTTCGGGGATCGATTTTTCCGATCATCTGAGCTATTGGCAGGCCGGTTACCATGCCGTCATGATCACCGACACCTCCTTTTACCGCAACCCCAACTACCACACGGCGGCGGACACCGCGGAGAGCCTGGATTACAGAAGGATGGCGCAGGTAGTGGAGGGAGTCTATGCCACGGTTAAGGATTTAGCGCAATAAAGGCAACCCTGACTTATGTAGCGAACGGCACCTGCCCGAGGCGCGGCCGGCGGGGGAGGGAGTCTACCGCATCCTGCGCCACGGCGACCACACCCACCTGGTCTACGCCCTGGAGTTGCCGGAAAAGCCGGGGGAGGTGCAGCGGGAACTGAATATCGCCGAGGAAGGCAGCTACATCATCAGCATCGCCAATCCGGAACAGCGCGGCAAGCAGGCGCCGGGCCTGCCGGCCGGGGAGGGGGCGCACTATCCGCAGCAGCTGCAGAAGATCTTCCGCGGCCGCAAGTTCGCCGATGCCGATCCGCCCGACTTTCTCGACCGCGAGGGGGCGGAGTTTCTTCTGATAGCGGTGGCGGAGGACATCCGCCGCGAACTGGGGATCGAACTGCCGACGGAAGACGAGACCGAGTCTTCGGCGGACATCTTCCGCGACTTGCGCCTCGATCGGCAGAAGCGGCCGACGGCGCCGCTCTTTACCGGGGAGTGGGAATAGGGGGGAAGCGCCTTCGGGCGATGATGGAAGAAAATCTGGGGAGGTCGGTTTTGTGTCGCTTCTGCGCCCAACATCCATTGGGGGCCGCCCTGTGCGGAGCTGAATAGGGGTGGCGCGCACCCTCAGGCGCGATGCGACCGCTTCAGCGGACCGGCCGCCCGCTCGGGGGACTGCGGGCGAATTTATCGCGGTGGTGCCTCGTGGCGCTGAAGCTTTTTGGCCCTGACACGGGTCCTCTTTCGCGAGTCGGCTACCATTTGCCAACTTTTACCGAAGGGAACATGCGCCGACCCGCCCTCAACAGGCTAGTCAGGAAAAAAGGCACAGGCTACTTTTCGCGAAAAAAGTAGCCTGTGTCCCCGTCGTAATTTCCCCTGCCATAAGATTTACGCGCAGGGGTCACAGGGCGCGTCTACAGATTTCAATTGCTCCCTTGCCTGTTTAACGGTGGTGGGGCACTAGAACCTGTGCAGACGAAACCGTGGTGTTTCCCGCAGCATCTGCGGCCTGGTAAGAGATCGTATAGATCCTGCCGTCACCATTGCCTGATCGCTCTGCACGAAGCAGGACAGTGGTAGGTGAAGAGATTACTATATCGCCAGAAGTGCTTCCGTCTCCTGTGCCGTTATCGGGCTCATTGCTGGTAACCGATAGTAGTTTTACCTCGGTCGAATCCACGCATGCATCGACAACCCTGGTCGATACAGCGACCGAAACAAGTTTGTGATTGGGAGGCCAAAGGATGGAACGATCCGTAAGAACCTCGAGAACCGGCGCAGTGGTATCCACAACGTGTACCATCGCCGTATCTTTCGAAGAAAGACCTCCCGGATCGGACACCGTGAGGGATATTTCATGGATTCCCAGCGGCAAGGTAATCGTTGCGACAGGTCCGTCGGCTTCGCCGCCACTCCAGGTCCACCGATAGGAGAGTGAATCCCCGTCCGGATCCGTCGATTTTGTTCCATCCAGGGTGACAATTGCCCCGAGGCAAGATTCCACTTCCAGCTGCTGATCGGCGCCGGCATTGGCGACCGGCGCGGAGTTGCAGATTGGTTTAGTTGACAACCATGTCGCGATATTCATTATATAGCGCAACTGGTCGCCCCAGCCTATCATTCCGTCCAAGTACCTTGAGCAGGAAGAATCGAACAAGATTCTCCCCTCGCCATTGCACCCATTCCGGGCCGGATCCCTGACCGCCAACACAGGAAGATTGTTATTCATCCGGCCGAGGACATCGATCTCGCTGCTGGTAATTTGTATTCTGCACTCACTGTCGTGTGCGATTATCTGACCGACCTCGTCCCAGATCTCGTGTTCTGTGGTATCTGGCGCAAAAAGGGACCAGGGACCGTAAGCCGTTGATGGATTGAAGACACAGCCGGCGCAGGAAATCCCGAATTTGTTGGCGAGTAAATTCAGGTTCTGATTGTAATCGCCGGGATACCTGCAATATTCTCCCGGCACCTGTTTGTGGTCGAATCCAAGGAGTAGGCTTCCACCTTTTGCTTGAAAGGAATGGATAGCTTCAATTTCAGTTTGCTCAATGATCCGGTGATAATTTGGGTTGGTTCCCAAAAACCACATTTGGTCATAAGATGAAAGCAATCCCGGGGTGATTGTCGAATAGTTAATGTTAATCACATGCGCAACATACCCGTTTACACCAAGATGATTCTGAAGTTGATTTACCGAATAGGAGCCCTCGTAGACCAGAAGTATTCTCTGGCCCCCTGCTTCTGCGCTGCTGACGCCAAAAATACAAGCGAAGACAAGCCCTGCAATCCACCTGTACATACGGCCCTCCGAAAGGGAAAATTAGGAAAAAACCTATAATTAAGCAAAAAGCATACCTTCTTTGGCCCTTTTCGAAGTGCTGGTGGAAAAGGTAAATGGCTGGCCCTGGTCGGTGGAAATTTGGGGATAATTCAGTTATTTAAAGGGCATATAAGCGATTTCGCGAGTAAGGCGAACCACAACTCCGGGCCAAGACCGCGGGTGCTGCGCCCCGCGTACAAAAAGCACAAAAAGGGGATAGATTTATTTTCTGGACAGCCTTTGAGGTTAGGTTTGACTTTCTGCCATTCTCACACATTCTCAGGCGACTCTCCCCCTCGTCCAACTTCAACAAAATCCGATCCTCCCCAGACCGACACATTGCGTCACAATTGCAGGCAACAGCCGAAAACAGCAGATCCCTTAACCTCTGCCAAAGCAAAAAAAACGTCTTTACAATTGCGGAAATCGAACTCGCCGCAGAAGATCTGCTCTCACTGGCCGAAGTCCAACTTGCCCTTGGTCACCGCCACGACGACTTCCCATGATGGTGCGCTTGAGGTGATTTCCTGAAAGACATTCGCGACCATTTCACTTTTAATCGGATGGTCGTGGGTTCGATTCCCCCCCGGCTCACCATCTAAAACAATAGGTTGCAGACTTTTGTTTGTGACCTTTTTGTTTTTTTGGCAATGGATTTGGCAATGCGGGGGTACTGGGCAGGAGAAAATAAGGGGGGTGGGGAGAGGTCGTTTTCCGGGAGGAAGGAAAGGGACGTATAGCTTCGGATACTTTCTCTTGGGAATGTTGCCGGAAAGAGTGAGAAGATGCCCCGGTAAATGGGAGGGACGGTTATGGCCTTATCTCAACAACCGTCCCAACTGGCACAATCCTGTAAATCTCCTCAATTTCTGCATCCGTTAACGCAATACATCCTTTCGTCCAGTCGAACCTTTGGTGCGCATCGCCAACCCACGAGAATCCGTTTGTAATGCCGTGGATCATTATATCTCCGCCCGGAGAAACACCCAGTTCTTTTGCGCGCTGTATGTCTCTCTCGTTTGGATAGGAAATATGGAGAGACAGGTGATAACTGCTGTCCATGCTTTTGGAATCGATGAAGTAGGTCCCCTCCGGGGTTTTGTTGTCGCCTTGCCTTTCTTTTGGCCCATCCGGGTCCCCCCCAAGGCGATCTTGTAGGCTTTGATCACTTCCCCCCTTGAGATCAACGTCAATTGTCTTTTCTTTTTCTCCACAATTATCTTGTCTATCGATGCCATCTTCAATGCTAAAATATTTTGCTCGAGCGTTTCTATCTGTTTTTTGTATGTAGTGATTTCAACCTGCTTTGTTGTAACCTTTTGCTGAAGATCATCAATTTTCATCTGTTGTTTGGTAATGATCCTATCTCTGATAATTGCATTTTCAATGTAAAATATCATTATATTTGCATCGTGCCGGTGTTTACTTGTTTGGTAATCGTTTATTAACCTATGAAGACATTCCAGGGATTTATCGTAATCATTTTGCTTGTTTTTCGGATGCGCATAAATAATGCTCATCTGGAACAGAGCATCGTCTGCTGCCGATGGATATTTTTCAACAATCTGCTCATATTTTTCCAGAGAGGCCTTGTAGTCTCCGTCGCTAAAAAACGCATTTGCCTCCTGGTAGATTGGCTTGGCCTTGAATCGTTCGTTGAAACTGCACCCGCCCAATAAAAAAACTATTATCAGGGTGAAGAAAAAGGGAATATGGATGTATTTCGATTCGCTCATCTGAATATCCTGCGCAGCGAGCCTCATGCCTGGTTTGAGGTCGAATGCTTGCGATCCAGGCACTTGAAATGGTGGATAAGGAAGTGGCAGGGTTTTGCGACCCTGCCCCTTCCCTGTTCGGATCACCAGAACATTTTGCTTATTTCAACATCGATTTCCGGAAAGCTTCGTCAGCCATTTTCGCCTTTGCTTCCGCGAGCTGCCTGATGGCTTCTTCTGCGATCTGCTCCTGCTCCTCGGCCTTCTTGATAGCATCGGCTGCGAGTTGTTCCCGCTCCTCGGCCTTCTTGATAGCATCTTCTGTGCGGGTTGAGGCCTCCTCTGCCTTCAACGCGGCCGCATCCGCTGCCGTTTTGGCAGCTTGCGCATCCTGCAGTGCCTGATCAGCTTTCATGTTGATCAGGTCTTCATGCGCCTGCACCTTCTCGAGGTCTCCGGTTGTCGCACAACCCATCAACGTACCGGCGAGGACAAGCATCATCGAGATCACCGAAAAACTTTTCTTCATCTCCTATCACCTCCTTCTGTTCAGATACCCTTTTTAAAGGCGGGGTCGGCATCCTTTTCTGAAACTTCAATCAACACCCCGTCTATTCCCAGATCAATTTTCAGGCGTCTAGCCGCATCTCTGGCCTCACTGTTGTCATTGAAAGGGCCGGCGACGACGCAATAACTGTTCTTCATCGATACCACTCTTGCCGGGATTGGTGGACCTTGGTGGCTGATGATGGCTGCCATCCTCAGAGCATCGATTTCATCACGCACATCGGCAGCCAGGACATACCAGGCGTCTATTCTCAGTTCGGGAATTTCAGGTCTGCCAAGCAATTTGTCCGGGTGCTTGATTTCTATCGGTTCCGCCATCTTCTCCTTTGGATTTCCTTCGCTCATCTCGAAGATGGGAACAGGAATTCCTCTGGCCTCGGCAAGTACTTTCTCGATTTTCACCCAGTCAAGCGTGCGCGCTGTTTCCTTTTCAATATTCCTCAAACGTGAATGGATCTTCTCCAACTCAATAGCGCTCGAGTCGCCCATGGGCGTATGAGCTTCCAGATAAAGAGCCCCGTTGTGTTGCCCCAAGAGATAGGGCTGGTTGACCATCAATACAGGTGTTTTCACCGGAGTGTTATCGTAGAGGATCTTCACATTCTCCGGATAGAGTCGCAGGCAACCATTGGTTGCTTTAAGACCGATGCTGGCCGGTTTGTTGGTGCCGTGGATCAAGTAACTCGATTTACTTAGATAAAGTGCGAATTCGCCCAGGGGATTTTGCGGTCCCGGCGGCACTTTTGGCGGCAGCGGATCTCCTTTTTTTCGATAATCCGCAGCAATGGAAGCAGGCACATACCAGGTCGGCCGCGTGGTCTTGCGCGCCACATACATTTGACCTGTGGGCGTCGGCCGCGCATCGGTTCCGACACCGACCGGGTAGGTTGACGCCACCAGTGGATCGCCATTCCCTTTGAACTGAAAGAGCCTCATGGTAGCCAGATTGACGACAATCCCTTCTCTGGGAGCGTCCGGCAGGATAAAACTCAGAGGCAACATGATTCTCTCTCCGGCCTCCGGCACCCATATATCCACCCCTGGGTTGGCGGCGCTAAGGGCATCGATCCCCAGGCTGAAGTGTCGTGCTACATCCGGTAGCGCATCCGCCTTCCCAAGCCTGATGAATGCCAGCTGGCCGATAACGTCATCTCCCTTCGCAACCGTAAATTCACTTCGTTCGATCACCGTGTCGGGAAAAGTGGGGGATAGGTCCGATTTTTCCTGAACATTTTTCATAACCGCACATCCATGGAGAAGGATGACGAATACCCAAAGAGCTATAAGACGAAGCCTGCTTGCGAAGAGTGGCAATTCGGCGATTCGGCACATTTAGAGTTCTGCATCCATGGCAGTTCGCATCAGGTGACAAGCACAAAAAAACGCTCATTTTCGTTGCCGAAGATGAGCGTTGTCGATTTGGAAGCTGACCGGGACCGATCAAGATGCGTTGACAACGCTGGCATTCTCTTCGGCGGCCCGGCGATCCATCGTTGGACCCGTAGCTTTGCGCCACCGGATTGCTCCGGGTTTGCCCTTTCGGAGGATTTCATTTTTTGCATCTATTGGTTGCTGTACCCCCTTAAACCCTGACCACGAGTGCCGGAATGACTTACTCTGGGAAGAACTATAATTATGATTTACTAAAATTCAAGCAGGCAGAAGTCCGGACGGGTAGTTTCCGTATACTGTCCCGGGAACTTCGCGATCCCCCCGACTTTCTCGACCGCGAGGGCGCGGAGTTTCTCCTCATCGTGGCGGCGGCGGACATCCGCCGCGAACTGGGGATCGAACTGCCGACGGAAGACGAGACCGTATCGTCAGCCGATATCTTCCGCGACCTGCGTCTCGATCGAAAGAAGCGGCCGACGGCGTCGTTCTTTACCGGCGAGTGGGGGTAGGTGAGGGAGAGGCCGTTTCCGGGAGGAAAATGGCTTTTTTATCTGGGGGTGGGCGGAAGGGGGCAGGTAGTACCAATACCCTGAATGCTTAAGAGGGGGGCAGTTCCCACTTATCAGTGATAATACGGGAAGTGTTCCTCGTTTTTGCCCGATGAAGGGCGGGTGGGGCGATCTGAGCGAATCAGAGGCTTTTTGGCGCGCCCTGGCTATCTTTGAGGCGGTCAATCTCGCGCCTGATCACCCGGATGGCTGATTCGGCCCAGGAGCGGTGCTGTTCGAAAGAGTGGCCGTTCGTTGGCGAGAGCCGGCACATGGCTCGGTAATGGGTTTCAATCCGGTCAACGTACTCCCAGAGATATGGTGCCAACGAATTTGTGAGAAAATGCAGGGTCTCGATTTTGTAAGTGACTGGGGCGAACTCCTGCTCTCTTTTCTGCTTAGTGCTGCCGATCACGCGGGTGCGATCAAAGGCGTCAATAACTCCCTCAAGTGCAGCTTGCAGCTTTTCATGTACTTGCTCAATCATGCCCCCTCCTATTGCGCGATCATGCCCTCTCTTTCGAGGACCCGGCGTATATCCTCGAAAGTGGCTTTAATATGCCCCTTTGGATATCTAAGCTGGGTCAACCCTATGATATTAGAGAATTCTTCGCAACCATCTTCCATAAGTATGATGGCACGTTTTGGACCAAGCCGACCTTGAAACAGCCCTATTTCATGGATAACATTTGGTCTGGCGTAAAACCTTTTGTCACTATGCTCATCTTCAGCAGTCATTACAAGAAAAGCATAGGAAGATTCGTCTAGCATCTGAGATATTCGTTCAAACGTTGGATAGCCAGCTGTAGGGTCACTATTGAACTCATTATATTTTAGACTTAATCTCTCAGACAAAAATTCTTTTAAATATAGCCAGTCTGGCGATCTTCCATGGCCAATAAAAACTTTCCCTAATTTAGGGGAGAAAGTTATCTCGCCAATACGGTTAAAACCAGAGATTAGTTCTTCTAATCTGTTTTTGAGGATAATAGTGGCCTTTTTCGCGTTCTCGCTATTGAGGTTCACTTCACCCGGGGTTGGTAGGGAATTCAGGACATTGTTACTTTTCCCATATATTTTGGCAAGGGTGCTCCGAATTCGGCCCACAAGCATTCTGTAACTGCCGGGGGGGAAAGAGGGATTTTTTAAACTATTTTCGGCAAATTTTATAATGCTCTCAATTTGCTCGATGACTGCCTTTTCCGGTGTTTCAACCGGTGGTTGCCCCGGCCTAAGTTCAAATGGGCCCAAACGATCCAGATGATCCATGTCGCCCCCTTTAATGATAGTTTCAGAAAATACGGCCAAAGCGCCAAGGCCGTCAACCCCAAACGTCCGAAACCACTGACGCCGCCATGCGCAATAACCCCTTTGATCACCCCCATCAACACACACAAAGCACACAAAGGGACAAATTTATTTTTCAGCCCTTTTCCTGTCATGGGATCTATCCCTGAGATGGCAAATGAATGTCTGGTCGCCAGATCGGCGGACCGCAAGAACAGATCAAAAAGGTCGGATGGAATGAAGGGTTAAAAGAAAAAAGCCATCGGAAGGCATCCGGGCGGCAGAGGGAAATCTCCGTTTTCCCCTTGACTTTACTTATCATGGATGTCCCCGGAACCCCTCCTGCCGCAACTCCCGACGCTCAGGATGCTTCGGTAGCTGCGCCAGCTCAGGACCGCTTGTTCGCCTAGGCCTCAGCCCTACAGCGCAGGCAAATGCCCCTCGTTGAAGTTAAGTTGCAAGATAGGCAAAGTTTCCCTTGGCGCAATTGAACTTAATTAGTAAAATGAATCTCAGCAGCGAAGGAACGTCCGGGTGCAATGGCCTTATTTCCCCCGCCTAGAAGGGAAAAGTATCAAGATGGTACTTTTTCGCCTTGACAGCAATCGGCTTTATGTTTAAACATTAAGCATGAAATGGAGATTTATCCTTGACGAAGGACCGTTCCAAACCCACCTTTCCATTGGAAGAGTTGCTGGATCTCATTAATCATCCAGCACGGTGCCATATCACAGATCGCGCTTACGAGGACGCTGTCGACCTTGGTTTCGCTAGCGAATATGACATTGTTAAGCAGGTATCGAAATTAAGAATGGTAAATTTTTGCCACACCATGCCTTCCGAGAAGAAACGCGGTGAAATGCAAGATGTTTATAAGATGGACTGGAAGGATGATGTTATTTACGTAAAGTTAAGGAAATCTGCCATCGGACAGGGAGTTGTTATCTCCTTTCACACAACCATATAGGGATGAGACATGTATAAAAACGGAGATAAGTGCCCACTTTGCGGAGAAGGTACTTTAGAGCGTAGGGTAAAAAATAAGACATTTAGTTATAAGGGTGAAAAGATCACAATAGAGAATTTTGTTGTATTTTATTGTTCCGAATGCGATGACTCGGTTGTTCCCAAAACATCAATGAAATCATCAGAGAGAACGATTAGAGACTTTCAAAAAAGGGTTGATGGCCTTCTTACGTCTGATGAAATAAGGAAAATAAGAGAGGCTCTCGGCTTCACTCAAGAAGTATTTGCAAATGTCCTCGGCATCGGATTGAAGAATTTTGCACGCTATGAAAACGGTACAGTTACTCAACACAGGACTACTGATCACTTGTTAAGAGTCCTCTTTGAAAAGCCTGACGTTCTTTCAATAATAAGCAAGGAAGCAAGAATTGGGGTGCCACTTGAGAGAGTAACTGAAAGTGGAGCGACAAACTTTTACAATCCGCATTTTTCGGATCAAAGTGTTAGGTATAATTTTAACTTTTAGGATTAATACAATGGAAGATTATTTATTTTCATTTCTCGACTATAAGATTTTGGAATTAAATTTTAATGTGAAGAAAAAACTAAAAGGTGGAAAAGAGATAGCTATAAATCCAACTTTAAAGATAGACAAGCAAATTGAAGAGAATCGTCTTACCGTTTTATTTGATATCAATCTTTCAAATGATGAAATGCCTTTTAACATTCATCTTGTTTCAGCGGGACGTTTTCAATTTAAGAAAAACCCCGCTGAAATCAAAAATATTGATGAGATAACCAATATCAATTGCGCTGGAATTTTATTCCCGTTTATTAGAGAGACAATTGCAGACATTACCAGAAGAGCAGGTTTTGCTCCATTGCTTTTGCCACCAGTTAATTTTTGTAAAATTCACGATGAGATTACTAAACAAGTAACTAATGACGAGACTTCAACAAGTTAAAGTGGTAGACTTTCTATGAGCCGCCGTGCCCTAGTAGGTAGGCTTGCGGCTCGACCTTTTTTCTACCGTCTAAGCCAAAACAACTGTTCGCAGGTGGGGCGACCGGAGACGGTCCGCCTCTAAGCTGTGGCGGTGGCAATACGCCCCATATCTGCTCCCTTGTACATGCGGCAAAAGAATTCCTCTCCATCTACTCCCCGATGATCTTCACCAGCACCCGCTTGCGCCGCCGCCCGTCGAACTCGCCGTAGAAGATCTGCTCCCACGGGCCGAAGTCCAGCTTGCCCCTCGGTCACCGCCACGACCACCTCGCGCCCCATGACCTGCGCTTCAGGTGCGCGTCGGCGTTGTCCTCGCCGGTGCGGTTGTGCTGGTAGCGGCTGACCGGCTCGTGCGGCGCCAGCTTCTCCAGCCAGCTGGTCGTAGTCGTGGTGCAGCCCGCGTCTCGTCGTCGTTGATGAAGACCGAGGCGGTGATGTGCATGGCGTTGACCAGGCACAGCCCTTCGCGGATGCCGCTCTCGCGCCAGGCAGGCCTGCGACCTGCGGCGTGATGTTGAGGAAACCCCGCCGGCTCGGAATTTCGAACCAAAGCTCTTTCCGGAACGATCGCATCTTCTTCCTCCTGTTGCGTTTTTTGGGACGAAAACTCCGGGCAGGATAAACAAGGGAGCCCGCGGATAAAAGAGTTTATCGCACGGGACGGCTAAAGTGCATTGAACTTGCGGCGGCAGACATGGTATTTCTACCACTGCCGAACAATCGCCACCCTCGACAGGATTCGCCATGATCAAGATCGCCCCCTCGATTCTCTCCGCCGACTTCGCCCGCCTGGGCGAGGAAATCCGGGCCATCGAGGCGGCCGGCGCCGACTACATCCATATCGATGTCATGGACGGCCACTTCGTGCCGAACATCACCATCGGCCCGCTGGTGGTCGAGGCCGTGCGCAAAGTGACCCAGCTGCCGCTCGACGTTCATCTGATGATCGAAAATCCCGGACCGCTACATCCCCGACTTCGCCGAGGCCGGCGCCGATATCATCACCGTCCACCAGGAGGCGGTGCCGCACCTGCACCGCACCGTGCAGCTGATCAAGCAGCTTGGGCAAAAAGGCCGGGGTTTCGCTCAATCCGGCGACCCCGGCGGCAACCCTGGACGTGATCCTCGACGATCTCGATCTGGTGCTGGTCATGACCGTCAATCCCGGCTTCGGCGGCCAGAGCTTCATCGACGCCTGCCTGCCGAAGATCGACGCCCTGCGCCAGAGATCGACCGGCGCGGGTCTGAAGGTCGAACTGGAGGTCGACGGCGGCGTGAAGACCGACAATATCGGCCGGATCGCCGCCGCCGGAGCCGATGTCTTTGTCGCCGGCAGCGCGGTGTTCGGCACCCCCGATTACGCCGCCACCATCGCCGCCCTGCGCCGGCAAGCGCAATCGATAATCGTCTGAAGTTTTCTTGCGGCGGCATGATAATCTGTTAGACGTTTGATATTCAGCGGGAGGAACGGCCGGCATGAAACCAGCGCGCAATCCGGGTCTGCTTGCCAAGATCAATCTGATCATCGCCATCATCCTCCTTTCCTTTTTCGCCCTTTTCACCTTTCTCAACTACCGCCAGCAAAGTGCGAATACCCTCGACGAAGCGGTGGAAAAAGCGCGCATCATCGCCGCCGCTGCCATCCAGAGCCGGGAGTATCTCTCCCAGGAATACCTGCGTGGGCGGGTCGTTCTTTCCGAGGAACGCTACGGGCTGATCCCGGTCGTCGCCTCCAACCGCATCGGCGTGCTGGTCGGGGAAGATATCGGCTACCGCATCCGCCAGGTCTCCGACCGCTACCGCAACTCGAAAAACGCGGCCGATTCGTTCGAGGTGCGGATGCTGGAAAAATTCCGCAGCGATCCGAACCGGGTCGAGGGGTACGAAATCACTGATCTGGAGGGGGAGCGGGTCTTCCGCTATCTGCATTCCTTTACCGCCGACGACAGCTGCCTCGAGTGCCACGGCGACCCGGCGGCCGCCCCGACTACATCAAGCGGCTTTTTCCCGAAGCGACCGATCAGGCGTATCATTACCGCATCGGCGAGGTCATCGGCGCCGCCTCGGTGACTATTCCGATGGAGCGGCTGCACCGCCAGGTCATGGCCAATGTGCGTAATGGTCTTTATTATACCGGCGGCATCTTCCTCGCCCTGATCACCTGTCTCGGCCTGCTCATCCGCATGACCGTGACCCGCCCTCTCGGCCAGCTCGGCGCGGCGGTGCAGGAGATCATCCGCAGCGATCGTTTCGAGAAGATTCCCCGGCGGCGCAGCCGCGACGAGATCGGCAATCTGATTGCCGGTTTCAACGAAATGATCGAGCATCTGCGGGAGAAAACCGAACACCTGGAAGAATCGGAAAGCCGCTTCCGCCTTCTTACCGAGACGGCCCGCGACGGCATCGTCTCCTTCCTTGCCAACGGGCAGATCATCCTTTTCAATCGTCAGGCCGAGCGCATCTTCGGCTACGGCAAACTGGACGTGCTCGGAGAGAAGGTCGACATGCTGATCCACGCCGATTGCGTATCGTTGCACGGCAAGGGGGCGGAACAATACCTGCGGGAGGAGGGCGAGCGCCTGTTGCGCAGCAAGGCGCGGATTGTCGGCCGCAAGCGCAACGGCACGCCCGTGCCTCTCGAACTCTCCCTTTCCGTCGCCGACTCGGAAGGCCATCTTTTCTATACGGCCATTCTGCGGGAAAGCGATTGACCGGCTTTTATCTGTGCCTTAAAGTTAATGCGCTGTTGACTGATTACTAAAAACCGTCATTCCCGCGAAAGCGGGAATCCAGAATCTGGATGCCCGACAAAAGCTTTCGGGCATGACAATATTTATCCACCGGATCATTATCCACCCTTTTACTCTTTCCCCCTTTTGCCATGCCAGCTTCTTCATGCACATTTCTCGACCGCCTCGCCAACGAGGTGCTGATCGGCGACGGCGCCATGGGGACCCTGCTGTACAGCCGCGGCGTGCCGCTGGAGGCCTGTTTCGAACATCTCAACCTGGTCGATCCGGGCCGGGTGGACGAGGTGCACGCCGATTATGCCGCCGCCGGTGCCCGGTTCCTCGAAACGAATACCTTCGGCGCCAATGCCCTGCGTCTGGGGGCGATCGGGCTGGAGAAGAAGGTGCGCGCGATCAACGCCGCCGGGGTGCGCCTGGCCCGCGAAGCCGCCGGACCGCACGCTTTGTTGCCGGCGCCGTCGGTCCACTGCTGCGCCCGCGCGGCGAAGCAGTGGAATTGTCACCGGAGGAACAGCGGACCATTTTCCGCGAGCAGATGGAAGCGCTGGCGGAAGGGGGGATCGATTCTGTTCATCCTGGAGACTTTCGCCTCGACTGGAAGAGCTGGAGCTCGCTCTCGCTGTCGCCGCCGAACTCGGCCGGCCGGCGGTGGCGCAGATGGCTTTTCTGCAGGAAGGGCGCAGCCGCGAAGGGGTGGCGGTAGAGATCGCCGCCCGGCGCCTGGAGGCCGCCGGCGCCGCTGTAATCGGCGCCAACTGCGGCAGCGGGCCGCGCGAGATGCTGCAGATCGTGCAGCGGCTGGGCGGCGCCAGCTCCCGGCCGCTTTCCGCTTTTGCCAACTCCGGCTTCCCGCAATATGTCGATGGCCGCTACATTTACCTGGCAACCCCTGAATATTTCGCTGCCACCGGCCGGGACATGGTGCGCGCCGGTGCCGCGCTCATCGGCGGCTGCTGCGGCACTACCCCCGAGCATATCCGGGCGCTGGCGACGGCGCTGGCCGGGGCTCGTCCCGCAACGCGCAAGCTGCCGGCTGCCGTGCTGCCGGAGGTCGTCGCGCCGGCGGCAGAAGCCGCTGGGGACAGAAGCTTTCTCGCCCCTTGGGGAGAACGGCCGGTCATAACGGTTGAACTCGATCCGCCGCGCGGCTTCGATTGCGCGAAAGTTCTCGCCGGTGCCCGCCGGCTGGCGGCGGCCGGCGCCGATGCCATCAGTTTGGCGGAAAATCCCCTGGCGCGCATCCGGCTGGGCAATATCGCCCTCGCCCGGCGCATCCAGGAAGATACCGGCATCGACGTCATCGTGCACATCACCTGCCGCGATCGCAATCTGATCGGCCTGCATTCCGAGCTGATGGGCGCGCATCTCCTCGGCATCCGCAACCTGCTGGCGGTGACCGGTGATCCGGTGGCGGTGGGCGGGGAGGCGGGGGCGACGAGTGTTTTCGACCTCAATTCGATCGGCCTGCTGGAGCTGCATTTCCTCCCTGAATGCCGGGCGCAACCTGCTCGGCGCCGATCTCTCCGGGCACAGCCGCTTTCTCGCCGGCGCCGCCTTCAACCCGAATCTGCCGCAGCATCGACGGACAATTGCGCCGGCTGGAAAAAAAAATTGCCGCCGGCGCCCGTTATGTGCAGACGCAACCGGTCTATGACCCGGAGCTTCTCGACCGGCTCATCGCGCGTACCGCTCCTTTCGGCATACCGGTTCTGGTCGGCATTCTCCCCCTGGTCAGCGAGCGCAATGCCGAATTTCTGCACAATGAAGTGCCGGGGATCTCGTTGTCGCCGGCGGTGCGCCAGCGCATGCGGGGCAAAAGCGGCGAGGAGGGGGTGAGCGAAGGGATGGACATCGCCCGCGAACTGATTGCCGCCGGTGCCGGGCGTGTCGACGGCTGGTATCTGATGCCACCCTTCGGCAAGGTCGAACTGGCGGTGGAATTGCTCGAATTCATCCGGGCGGCAGGGAGCAGGAAAACCGCTGGCTAAAATTTATTGCTTTCTTGCCATTCGCAGGCGGGCATCGAGCTCGCCGGCTTCCTCCAGGGCGAAGAGATCGTCACAGCCGCCGAGCAGTTTGTCATCGATGAAAATTTCCGGCACCGTCTGGCGTCCGGCGCGGCGGCGCATCTCCGCTTCCCCGCCCGGATCGTCGGTGATATCGTGTTCGATAAAATCGACCCCTTTCATCTCGAGCAATTCTTTGGCGCGCTGGCAATAGGGGCAATAGTTCTTTGTATAAATTTCGATTTTTTCCATGTATCCTCCGCGATACTTCTTTTTTCGAGTCTATCCCGGTGTCGGCCGCTTGCAAGGAGATTTCGATGTACTGGTGCAAAGCCGCACTTCTTCCGTTTTTGCTGCTGCTGACCGCCTGTTCTCTGGTGGCGCCGCCCGAGCCGTTCGTGCCGGCGCAGCGCGATTTTGCCGACCGGCTGCGCTGGCGCGATTTCGCCGGCGCAGCCAGGCATATGGCGCCGGAAGAGCAGGACGATTTCCGCCGCCGTTTTGCCGAGCTGACCGATTTGAATATCATCGAGGTGCGTCTCGACTCAGCCGATTTCACCGCCGACGGGAAACGGGTGAATACCTGGAACAGCATCGAGTATTTTCTCCTGCCGTCGGCTACGGTGAAGACGTTCCGCTTTGAACAGGCATGGGAGCTCGCTGGCGGCGACCGCTGGCATGCCGGTGCATGGCAGATCGCCACCCCGTTCCCCGCTTTTCCCGGTGAGGTACCAAGGAGCGATAAAGCCGAGCCGGCGCCTTTTTAATGCTCCCCTTCGTTGCCTTCCGTCCGGCGATTCGGCGGCGCTTTGCAGGGAAATTTTCCTTGCCCTGATACTGGGAATTGTGCTATTAAGATGCATACTGTATACAAAAATGGGGAGAGTTACCGCCGATTCGCAGCGGGTCTCTCCCTTTTTTCAGGGTTTTTTTCGCCTTCCGTTGTTCGCGGGGGGCCCGCCCGGAGGAGGTCCATTTGGCTCAGGTTGTTTTTTCCAGCTGGGGCAGAAAGATCGTCGACAACCGGCAAGGTGGCGAGGCCGAAGGCGCATTCCGCCTGCCGACCACCTTTGACGGCGAACGTCCCATGGGAGCCTTCATGGGATGGGACGGCTTCTCGTCTTCGACCGCGACGTCGATGTGGTGGCCATGGCCGCCGAGTACATGAAGCGGGTGCAGGAAAAATACTGCTGCGCCAAATGCACCCCCGGCAAAAAGGGAACGCGCGTCCTGCAGGATACCCTCGCGCGCATTGTCGCCGGACATGGCGAAGAGCGCGACCTGGACATCATGGAAGAGCTTGCGGAACTGCTGAAGAACTGCAAGTGCACCCTGTGCCATGACCGCCACCGTGCCGGTCTTCGATGCGGTCAAGCATTTCCGCAGCGATTATCCTGGCCTATATCAACGGCGGGCGCAGCCCGCGTACCGGCCAAGGGCTTATCACGAAAAGATCACCGCGCCCTGCATGGACAAGTGCCCGGCGCATATCGACATCCCCGCCTACATCGAGGCGATCAAGGATTACCATTTCGACGAGTCGCTGGCCACCATCCGCGAGAACATGCCGCTGCCGTCCGTCTGCGGCCGGGTCTGCCCGCATCCCTGCGAAACCGCCTGCCGCCGCAAGAACGTGGACGAGCCGATCAACATCATGGTGCTGAAGCGCTCCGCCTCCGATTACGAATGGCAGCACAACATCACGCCGCCCATGCAGCCCAAGCCGCGCCAAGAACAAGAAGGTCGCCATCGTCGGCGCCGGCCCGGCCGGTCTGGCCTGCGCCTACTACCTGGCGCTGGAAGGCTATCACGGTCACCATCTATCGAGGCGCTGCCCGAAGGCTTCGGCGGCGGCATGGTCGCCGTCGGCATCCCTGCCTACCGCATGCCGCGCCACATCCTGCAGCGCGACATCGACATCATCGCCGCCCTCGGGGTGGAGATCATCTACAACACCCGCATCGGCAAGGATATCTCCCTGGCCGAGCTGAAGGAGAAATACGACGCCGTCTTCCTGGCTCCCGGCGCCCACCGCTCCAAACCGATGGGGGTCGAGGGCGAAGACAAGGGCTACAAGGGTTTCCTCAACGGCGGCATCGATTTCCTGCGTGAGGCCTACATGGGCAAACCGACCGGCATGGGCAAGAAGGTTGTCGTGGTCGGCGGCGGCAATACCGCCATCGACTGCGTCCGCGTCGCCCTGCGCGAAGGGGCCGAAGAATCGATCCTGCTCTACCGCCGCTCCCGCAAGGAGATGCCGGCCGATGTCTGGGAAGTCGATGGCGCCGATGAGGAAGGGGTCCAGTTCGAGTTCCAGGTTCTGCCGACCAAGATCATCGCCGATGACAACGAGCAGGTCACCGGCGTGGAGTGCGTCCGCATGGCCATGGGCGAGCCGGATGCCTCCGGCCGCCGCCGTCCCGAGCCGGTGCCGGGCAGCGAATTCATCATCGAGTGCGATACGGTCATCCCGGCCATCGGCCAGGACCCGGACCTCTCCTTCATCCCGCCCGACATGGGCATCGACATCACCAAATGGAACACCGTCGTCACCAAGTACCTGCCGCTCAAGGATGCGGCCGGCAAGGATCTGAAGGACGGCATGGGCAATCATGCTCTCCCGCACCCTGATCACCGACTGCGACGGCGTCTTTGCCGGCGGCGACGCCGAGATCGGGCCGCTGACGGTCGTGGCCTGCGTCGGCAACGGCCACCGGGCCGCCCGGTCATCCAGCGCTGGCTGGAAGAAGGCAAGGCCTATCTGACCGAGACGACATCCTGGAAGACATCCTGACCTATCTCGGGTCTACGACAAGAATGAGAAGGTGCCGTGCTCGATGCCGCCACAGCGCGAGCACCAGGCGGAGATCCACGGCAAGGAGCGGGCCAGCCCAAGAACTACTGCGAGGTGGAACTCGGCTTCACCGAACAGCCAGGCGGTGCGCGAGGCGGAACGCTGTCTGCGCTGCTACCGCGTGGCGATGGTGGCTGTTAACTAGATGGCCTGCTTCAATTTTCGCGGCTGAACCTTTTGCGCAGGTGTTTGAGTGATACATGGTCAGTTTGACGATCGACGGCAAAACGATCAACGTACCGGTGGGGACGACGATTCTCGAAGCGGCCCGGCAGCATGGCATCACGATCCCGACGCTCTGCTGGCTGCAGAAAGTCTCGCCGACCGGCGCCTGCCGCATCTGCGCGGTCGAGGTCGACGGGGTCGACCTGCCGCATGACCGCCTGCAACACCCCGGTCAAAGAGGGCATCGTCGTCACCACCCAGTCGGACCAGCTGACGACAATCCGCCGGCAGATGGTGGAACTGCTGCTGGTCAATCATCCTCTCGACTGCCCGGTCTGCGATGCCGGCGGCGAGTGCGATCTGCAGGATATCTGTTACGCTCTGGACGTGGACCGGCAACCGTTTGCCGCCGAGAATGTCACCCACGAGACGATCGACAACTGGCCGCTGATCCAGCAAGTTCCGAACCGCTGCATCCTTTGCGAGAAATGCGTCAAGGTCTGCCACGAAGTGGTGGGTGCCAGCGCTCTGGTGGTGCGCAGTAACGGCGAGCGGGCCTTCATCGACACCGTTGACGGGCAGCCCCTGGATTGCGAGTTCTGCGGCAACTGCATCGCAGAGTGTCCGACCGGCACCCTGATTTCCAAACCGTTCAAATTCAAGGCGCGGCCGTGGGAACTGGCACGCATCCCCTCCGTTTGTACCTTCTGCGGCAGTCAGTGCCAGATCGAGTACAACACCAAACACGGCCAGATTGCGCGCGTTACCGCCGCGGCGGCGAGACCGCGAACAATGGCAATCTATGTATCGGCGGCTATTTCGGTTACGGTTATATCAATTCCCCCAAGCGGTTGACCGCGCCCCGGTTGCGTATCGGCGGCACGGCGCACACCGTTGGCTGGAGCGAAGCACTGCTGGCCGTGGAAAACAAGCTTCGTGAAGTCCGCCCGGAAGCGGTTGCCGGCTTGGCTTCGCCGCGCCTGACCAATGAGGAGAACTACCTTTTCCAGAAGCTTTTCCGGGTTGCCATCGGTAGCAACAATATCGATTCGGAAGCGCGTTTTGGCGCTCTGCGGGCGCTCAAGGTTCTCGACGACGCTCTCGGTCTGCGTGGGGCGAGCAACCGCATCGACCGCATTGCCGCCGCCGAGGCGGTGTTGGTTTTCGGCTGCGATGCCACTGCTGAAGCGCCGATGATCGACTGGGCAATCGAAGAGTCCTGCCGCAAGCGCGATGGCAAGCTGGTGGTTGCCAACATGCGCCGGGTGAAGCTGACCAAATTTGCCGAAAGCTTTCTTAATTACCGCCCCGGCAGCGAAATCGCTCTGGCCAACGCCCTGACAAAGATCATTTTCGAGCAGGGATTGGCCGACGACGCTTTCCTGCAACGGCATGTGAAGAACGTGGCCGAAATCAAGACGCAACTGGCCGCCGTCGATCTCCAGCAGGCGGTGAAGGAAACCGGCCTGTCGCTGCCGCTTCTGCAACTGGCCGCCGGACATCTCGGTCGGGCCGGGTCGGTCGCCATCGTTTTCGGTAGCGATATCAGCAAGAGTGCGGGGGCGGAGCAGAAGATCCAGGCGCTGGCCAACCTGGCGCTGGTGACCGGCGCGCTGCACGGCGATATCGGCGGCCTTTCCCGGTCGATGAAAAAGGCAATATGCAGGGTCTGCTCGATATGGGGGTGTATCCCGAGGCCTTGCCTGGGTATAGTAGTTATCAGGCCGCCGGCAAGTTCGAGCAAGCCTGGGGGGCAAAACTCCCCGCTGGTGGACTTGATGCGCTTGGAATCCTCGAAGGGATTGAAAAGGGGACGATCAAGTTCCTTTATCTGGCCGCCACCAACCCGCTGATCACCTTCCCCGACAGTAATCGTTGGCGCAAGGCGTTGCAGAAGGTGGAGTTCCTCGTCGTACAGGATATCCTCGCCTCCGAACTGACGGAAATGGCCCATGTGCTTCTTCCCGGTGCTTCGCCGGCAGAGAAGAACGGCAGTGTCACTTCCCTCGATCATCGCGTAGGATGCGTCAACAAAGCCGTTTCGCACCGCGGCGAAGCACGCGAAGACTGGGACATTCTGGCCGACCTTTACCGGCGTTTGCAGCCTAAGGGAAAGGCTTTCGACCGCACGGCACTCAAGGCCGAAGCGGACACCCTCTCTGGTTTGTACACGGAAGTTTGTGCCGGTGGTGAGTGCCGTCCCTGCCAGAAGGAAGCCTACCGGCCGGCGGAGAAAGGTCTTACCTACACTCCGGTTCAGAGCTCTGGCGTTGCTGCGGCCAAAGGCATGGAACTGCTTACCGGCAAGATCCTCTTCCATTTCGGCAGCACTTCCACCCATGCTGCGGCCAATCTGGAAGTGGCGCCAGCCGGATACATTGAAATGCATCCGGCCGACGCCGAGGCATACGGTATCAAGGATGGCGGCATGGTGCGACTGACCTCGAAGGCCGGTTTCGTACAAGGGAAGGTGCGTATCAGCGACCAGGTCCAGCCGGGACTTCTCTTCGCCCCTTGGCACTTCGGTGATTTCAACGTGCAGCAGGTCATTCCCGCCGGCCACAACCGGGTAGCTGTTCAGGTGGACAAGGCTTGACCACCCGGCATAAGAGGACGTAGACTTTATGGCGCCCCGGCTCAGGCCGGGGCGCCTTTTATTTACCATGGAGACGAATATGACGAGTGAAATCTGGGATTACAGCAAGCAGGTGGCCTACAGCCAGGAAAAGGCAAACAAGATCGTCCTGGCAGAAACGCCCCATTCGCGGACCACCCTCTGGTGCCTCCTGCCCGGCCAGCACATTCATCCCCACGTCCATGCCGGCGACCATATCTGGGTTGTCCTGGAAGGCGAGGGAAGTTTTCTCACCGACGGGGCAGCGCGACCTTTGCATTCCGGCGCCGTGGTTGTAGCCCCGAGCGGTCAGGCGCATGGTATCGAGAACAACGGTCGCGAAGGGCTGGTCTTCGTCAGCGTTTCGGCCGGCTGAGCAACAGTGGGAACTGATGACCCTTCCCCCGACCGTCGAGCGCTACCGCCGCCGCCGCGGCTTTAAAGGGCCATGGCGGCTGGCCGGTGAAGCGCGCCGTGATTTCATCGGTGCCGTTGTCATCCCGGCACTGGCGGAAGAATCGAGTCTTTTTATTACCTTGCGCAGCTTGGCCCACAATCCACCGGCGTTCCTGGAAAAGTTCCTGACGGTAGTGGTGATCAACCATCCCCTCGATGCCAGCGCCGAAACTCGGGATGAGAATGAACGTACGCTGCGCCGTCTTGAACAGGAGCAGCGCGCCACCGGCCTGCCGCTGGCCTGGGTCGATGCCGCTTCCCCGGGGTTGGAACTCCCCGCTGGCGGCGGTGTCGGTGTGGCGCGCAAGCTCGGCTTCGATCTTTCGCTCGACTGTCTGCATTGGGGGGAGGACTCCCCTCTCCTCATTTCTCTTGACGCCGATACCGTTGTGCGCTCCGATTATTTCCCGGCGATCCTTTCGCATTTCCGCTGCACCGGGAGGGGGCGGCTGTCCTTCCCTTCTGCCATCAACGGGGGGAGAGCGCCGAACAGGAGCTGGCGATAACCCAATACGAACTTTTCCTGCGCAGTTATGCCTTGGGGCTGGCCCGCGCCGGCTCTCCTTACGGCTTCCACAGTATCGGCAGCGCCATGGCCTGCCGCGCCGAGGCCTATGTGCGCAGCGGCGGAATGAATCGCCGGGCGGCGGGGGAAGATTTCTATTTTCTCCAGCAACTGGTCAAAACCACCGGCGTGACCAATCTCTCCGGCACGGTTGTGCATCCCTCTTCCCGCGTCTCTGAGCGCACCCCTTTCGGCACCGGCCGCAGCATGCTCCGCCTTCTTGCCGGCGACGAAAATATCCTGTTCCACCCAGTCAGCTGCTACCGCTTGCTTGGGGACTGGTTGTCTCTGGCGACCAGCGCCTGGCAGCAGCCGGTGACAACCGTCAGCGCGGCCGCCCGTTCTCTGCATTCGTGCCTCGGCGATTACCTGGAAACGACGGAATTCCTCTCGGTCTGGCCCTGTCTGCAACGGCAGCATCGAACGTCAGAAACGTTTGCGGGGGCATTTCACGGCTGGTTCGATGGGCTGAAGACGCGCAAACTCTTGCATCGGCTCTCTTCGGCACCCTTTCCCGGCCAATCTGCGGCCGAAGCACTACCACCGTTGCTCGCCTGGGCCGGGCTTCCCGCCGCCGCCGACCAGTTTTCGCAACTGGCGCTGCTGCGCGGCTGTGCCGGCGGCTGTCCGACGGAAGCGCTGGATATTGCAGTTTGCCGGAAAGAATGCAATTATTAAAAAATGAATTGTTCATCGGCGGGTATCTTGACTGAGGTGCAATGATGGATAAAGTGCCGGAGATCGGGAAGGCTGACAAGCGGGCAAGACTGCGGGTGCCACTGCTGGTTCTGAAAATGCGCCTGGAAGATGGCGGGAAGGTCTTTTTCGGCTATGCCAAGAATATCAGCCGGGGGGGATTTTTTATCGCCAGCAGCAACCCGCGAGAGCCGGGCACGCAATTCCGGGTGGAAATTCCACTCCCCTATGCCAGAGGTAAATACGCCCAGAGTACGTGCGAAGTTGTCTGGAAGCGCGAGTACGATCCTTCTTCCCCTTATGATCCAGGGATGGGGTTGAGATTCATTGATCTTCCTGAAGCAGTCGCTGCGGAGCTTGAGCGTTGGATTCAGGAGCATCTGCCGGCGCAAGAGGGGCTGTAATCCCAACTCCGATTATAGTTAACGGTCATCCTCCTTCTGCAATGAACTGTGTATGGCAAAGGCCGCTTCCGCCCCTTCGGCAGCGGCGATGATTGCCAGCTTGATCGAACGCGCCGCATCGCCGGCAAGATAGAGCCCGGGCACTTCCGTTTCCTGCAATCGGCCGGTGGGAATCGTCGCCTGATTGGCGCGCCTGCACCCCAGGCGCATGGCAATGGGGGATTGCGGCGCCTGCTCCGGCAGAAAAAAAGGGCTTTTCGCGGCAAAACCTGCCCCGAGGAAAAGATCAGATCCGCTAGTCTCCCATCTTCTCCCTCCAGACGCACCAGTCGTTCCCGTTCAATGCCTATGCCGCAGGCGGCCAACTGTTCCGCCGGCTCGCCAGCTAAGTCCTCCCCATCGGTGCAGAGGATTACGTCTGCACTCCAGTTGCGAATTTCCAGGGCAAATGCTGCGCCTTTCTTTCCCCCTGGCGTAGACGGCAATGGGAAGATCGCGATTCTCCCAACCATCGCAATACGGACAATGGAAAACGCCGCGGCCGGAGAATTCCTCCATGCCGGCGATTGCGGGCAGATGATCGACGATACCGGTCGCAAGGAGCAACTTCCGGCAGGAGAAAGATTCACCGCTCGCCAGACCCACGATGAAACCTCCCTTAGGCCGATGGCAGGCATCGATAACCTCCACCGGACGAAATTCGATGCTCGGATAATTGTTCAACTGCTCCTGGCCGAGGCGCCGGATTTCCCAGGGGTTGATGCCATCCTGAGAGAGGAAACCATGCAGGGCGGCCGATCCACCGTTGCGCGGCCGGTTGGAATCGCAGAGAAGAACCCGCCGGCGGCAGCGGCCGAGAATGAGGGCGGCACTCAGGCCGGCAATACCGCCACCAACGATGATGACTTCATACATGGTCGTCTCCTGTTGCCAGCATTCGACGGAAGTATACGCGCAAATAATCAAGGAGATTTGATGGCTGCAATTTGACTTTGCCGCACTCTTTACGGATACTATCATTTAATTTATTACTATTTCCGCATAGCCGCAAACTTCGGGAGGTATCCATGCCACAAGAATTCAATCTGCAGGAAGCTCTCAGGCTGGCCATTGAAACCGAAAAGAATGTCCGCGATTTCTATCTGCGAGCGGCGGAAGTTACTCGGGATGAACGGGGAAAGAAGGTTTTTTCCCTTCTCGCCAGTGAAGAACATGAACACGCCAGTCATTTTTTCCCTCTGTACAAGGGAAAAGATCTCGGATTTTTCGATGAATACATGGCCCGTCCGGCCAAGACCGATAGCGCCATGCTCAAGGCGTTGCAGAAGGCCCTCGATGAAAATGTCCATGAGCGCAAGGCGATGGAAATCGCAATGAAGGAAGAAGAGGATCTGGAGAAGAGTCTGCGCATGACCGCCGCCCGCATCATCGACCCGACGGTGCGCCGGGTTTTCGAAAAGATGGCGGATGAGACCCGCAATCATTACGCGCTGATTGAATCGGAGTACGCCCACCTGATGGGGATGGTGCATGAGACCGACATCGATATCTATGTGCGCGAATAAGCGCCTGCTACCCATCGGAGTTCTCGCCCTGCTTCTTCTGCTCGGCGCCGCGCCGGTGTCAGCGGTGGACAATCTGGGGGGGCATTTCCGCGATCCGGAAGAATTCCGCCAGGTGATTGACTTACGCTGTATCGGGTGCCATACGCGCGAGCGCATCGATGCCGCCCGGAAGCGTCAGGAACTGCTGGAGCCATTGACCCGGCGCATGGTCGAGCGCGGTGCGGTGGTTACCGAGCAGGAAAGGGAAGTCCTCGGCGCTTTCTGGGGTACGCCGCTGAAGGAAAAGAAAGGTTCGCGAGAAGACCATCCCTGAGCTTGTGGCTACTGCGAAATTCAGAATTTCTTGTTATCGAATGCTGGAGGGGGATCACATGCAGCGAATCAAGGATTGGCCGGAGGCGGAACGTCCCCGCGAAAAATTACTAAAAAATGGGGCTGAAACGTTAAGCGATGCCGAGCTGCTGGCACTGGTGCTGCGCACCGGCGACGCCGCTTCCGGCATGAGTGCCCTCGATCATGCTCGCCTTCTGCTCACGCGCTTTATCACACTGCGTCAACTGGCCTGCGCCAGCGTGGCCGAACTCTGCGAAATCAAGGGGATAGGTCCGGCCAAAGGGGCTGAAATCCTGGCCGTCTTTCAACTCGCAAGGCGTTTCGCAACGGAAAACTTGCGGCCGGGGGATCGCTACACCTCCTCGGAGGAGGTCTTTCGCCATTTCCACGAGAAATTGCGCGACCACAAGCGGGAGATCTTTCTTGCCCTCCTGCTTGATGGCAAGAATCGGGTGATTCGTGAGGTGCAGATTTCAGAGGGGAGTCTGACGGCCAGCATCGTCCATCCGCGCGAAGTCTTCGCGCCGGTGGTGCGCGAATCGGCGGCAGCGGTTCTTTTCGTCCACAATCATCCCTCCGGCGATCCGACCCCCAGCCGCGAAGATCTGGAAATCACCACCCGGTTGCGCGAAGCCGGCGAATTGATGGGGGTGCGGGTTCTCGACCATATCATTATCGGCAGCGGCACCTATGTCAGCTTCGCCGACCGTGGCCTGATCCCCTGAAGTGACTTCTTGCCTTACCGGTTGCCACCTTTTTCCCTGCCGTGCTAATCTTGATATCTTCCGCAGCCGGGTTGCCGAACCCGGCTGCTTTATTTCGGAGTGCTGATGCCACTGAATCGTCCTGCTTACCCCGAGCTGCTCGCCCCCGCCGGCAGCCTTGAAGCATTTTTCGCCGCCATGGAGAACGGCGCCGATGCCGTCTATGTCGGGCTGCGCGATTTCTCCGCCCGGGCGAAGGCGAAGAACGTCAGCCTCGACGATTTGGCCGGGATGCTCCGCTATGCGCGGCCTTTGGGGCGGAAGATTTACGTGACCCTCAATACCCTGGTGAAGGAAACGGAGCTGCCGAAGCTGGTGGAAACTCTCGGCACCCTCGAAGCTCTGGAAACAGACGGCATCATTGTGCAGGACCTGGCGGTCTGGCGGCTGGCCCGCCGGCATTTTCCCGGCCTGCCGCTGCATGCCAGCACGCAGATGACGGTGCATAATGCGGCCGGGGTGAAGATGCTCGAGCGTATGGGTTTCACCCGCGCCGTCCTGGCCCGTGAACTTTCCCTGGCGGAGATTGCCGCCATTCGGCGGCAGACGAAAATGGAGCTGGAGCATTTCATCCACGGCGCTCTCTGTTTTTCCTTCTCGGGGCAGTGCTATTTTTCCTCCTGGCTCGGCGGCAAGAGCGGCAACCGCGGCCGCTGCGCCCAGCCGTGCCGGCGTCGTTACCGCTATCGCGGTGAAGAGGGATACTACTTTTCCACCAATGATCTTTCTGCCATCGATCTCCTCCCCGAGCTGGCTGCCGCCGGGGTGATCAGCTTCAAGATCGAAGGACGGATGAAGAGCGCCGAGTACGTCGCCAACGTTGTCAGTGCCTATCGGATGGCGCTAGACGCTCCTGACAGCCGGCGCAAAGAGGTGGTGAAAGAGGCGAAGGAGCGCCTGAAGGCCTCTTTCGGCCGGCCACCGACCAAGGGATTTCTTCCCGGCGGCGTGCCGACCGATATCGCCATCCCGTCGGTGAAGGGAGCCACCGGCCGGTTCCTCGGCGAGGTGGAAACGGTGCGCGCGGGGGAGGTCACTTTCCGCTGTCGCGACCGCCTGCACGTCGGCGACCGTTTGCGTATCCAGCCGAAAACAGATCAGGCCGGGACCGCCTTCACGGTCAAGGAGCTGATTATCGGCAAACGGCCGGCGAAGTTGGCGACCGCCGGTTCGCTGGTGTCCGTTCCTTCCCCTTTCCCCAAATTATTTCGCCCCGGCGACGCCGTCTTCAAGGTCTCCTCCGAGCAGGCGTTCACCATGAGCGAAGCTGCCTGCCGGCGTCGCCTGCAACAAGCCTCGCCGATAACCGAGCCGCTGCGCCTGCGGATCGCCCTGTCGGCAGATGAACTTCGCCTGCGTGGCGAAGTTGGCGCCACGGTGCTGGAGCGCGCCTATCCGGTGACGGCTTTCCCAGCCAGCGATAACCCGCTTTCTGCCGAAACGCTGCAGGCGGTCTTCGCCCGAAGCGCCGAGGCGCCCTTCGCCCTGACCGAACTGTCAACGGACGAGCTGCCGCCGGTGGTCATCCCCCCCAGTCGCCTGAACGAGATCCGCCGCGACTTTTATCGGTCATTAGGCGATGCGCGCAAGCAGGCGCGCCAGCGGGAGCAAGAGGGGAAGATCCGTCAGGCGCTAGCCGATTTGTTGCCAGAAACCCCGGTAGCCGCCGCAGTTGGCGGCAGCAGCAGCGTCGTTATTCCCTCATTGCGCGAAACCCAACTTCTCAGCGATCCGGGGGTCGACCGCATCATCGTCCCCCTTACCGCCGGCGCCATGCACCAGGTCGATGCCACCGGCCGCCGGCTGAAAGGGCGGCAGCAGCAGCTGGTCTGGGAACTCCCATTCTTCATCCCGGATGACGAATGGGAAGGATACCGTGGCGCCGTGCGACGTTTGGCCGACGCCGGCTTCCGTACTTTCCGCCTGAATAATCTGGGCCACTTCCCCTTTTTCGACGGGTTGACCGGGATGACGTTGCTCACCGGGTATCGTCTCTTTTCCCTCAATAGCCAAGCGATCCTTGCCTGGCAAGAGCTCGGCGCCGCCGAGGTGACCTTGTATATCGAGGATGACCAGGAGAATCTGCGCCACCTTTTTGCCCGCGCCACCGGGGTGCCGGCCGCAGTCACCGTTTATGCCCCCGTGCCGCTTATTACCTCGCGCATCCCGGTCCGCGGCGTGCGCTCCGACACCCCGGTCCTCTCCGATCGCGGCGAGGCGTACCGGGTCGAAGGCCGCTCCGGCGTCACCGTGCTCACCGCCGAAACCGACTTTTCACTGCTCGGGCGGCTGCGGGAGTTGCGCGCGCTCGGCTGCGACCGTTTCATCCTCGATCTTTCGCATATCGGCCCCTTCTCCCCGCGCGGCAAGCAGGTGCTTGAAGCATTGCGGCGCGAGGTCGATCCGCCCAACACCTCTCCTTTTAATTTCGCGCAAGGGATGGAATAAGGCCGCCACCTCCGCCGCGCCTGCCGTGCTCGCCTTGAGATACCGACCGACTGGTTTATGCTTGAGGCAAGTCTACGCATCCGTTGCAACAGGAGGTGAAACATGGGAAGCAAAGGCACCATCGGCATCCTCACCGGCGGCGGCGACGTTCCGGGTCTCAATCCCGCCGATCCGCGCCGTCACCTATCCGCGCTTTGCGCGAAGGCTATCGGGTTATCGGCATCCGCCGCGGCTGGGCCGGACTGGTCGAGCTGGTTCCCGACCGCGAGGCCGACAACAGTGCACACGTCCAGGTTCTCAACGAAGAGATCGTCAACCGCGCGGGGCGCACCGGCGGCACCTTCCTGCATACCTCGCGCACCCGGCCGAGCCATCTGCCGAAAACCAATGTGCCCGATCACCTGCGCGACAAATACACGGACGAGATCAACGACGTGACCCCCGACGTGCTGCAGCCATCTCGAATTTCTCGGCATCGACTTTCTGATCCCGATCGGCGGCGACGACACTCTCAGTTACGCCGGCCGCCTGCACAATGAAGGGGTGAAGGTGGTCGCCATCCCGAAGACGATGGACAACGATGTCCCCGGTACCGACTACTGCATCGGTTTTTCCACCTGCGTCACCCGCACCATCGAACTGACCCACAAGCTGCGCACTTCGCGCCGGCTCGCACGAGCGCTTCCTGGTGCTGGAGGTGTTCGGCCGCTATGCCGGATTCACCGCCCTGCTGCCGACAATGGCCGGCGCCGCCGATCGCTGCATCATTCCCGAACATACCTTCGACATGGAGCATCTGGCCGAGTTGATGGTTGCCGATCGCAACCGGCATCCGAGTAAATATTCCGTTGTCCTCATCTCCGAGGGAGCGCTGATGGCGCATGAGGAGGAGATGTCTTTCGAGGGGGCGGAGAAGGATCAGTACGGGCACCGCAAACTGGGAGGGATCGGCGACAAGGTGGCGGCGAAGCTGAAGGAGCTGTCGCCCAAATACAACGGGGGGCACCGGATCAACGTCGTCAGCCAGCGCCTCGGTTACCTGGTGCGCAGCGGCGATCCGGACGCCCTCGACTCGATCGTGCCGATGGCTTTCGGCAACATGGCGCTCGATCTGGTGCTAACCGGCGTCTCCGGGCGGCTAATTAATCTGCACAACGGCGTCTACGATTCGGCGCCGATCGATGTCATTACCGGCCATCACAAAGTCGTGGATGTGGATAAATATTATAATATCGATCGCTTACGGCCGCGCTATGAGAGTTTTGTTCGCCAGCCGCTGTTTATTATGACGAGCGAATATTAAATTGGCAGACCGTAGGGGCACCCCTTGTGGGTGCCCAGGGCAGGCACAAGGCCTGCCCCTACATCAGCAATGCGGTGGCGATATAGGTGTCGAGTTCGCCGCCGGCGATGCCGAGGTGGCTGGCAAGCTGGTGCAGCAGGTGGGCTTCGGCGGTGAAGAGGCGGCGGAAGTCGCCCCGCAGTTCGCTCAGGGTGAGGGGATCGATGTCGGGGAAGTTGCGCGTGCACCAGTCGTCAGCAAAGATCTCGCCGGAGACATCGACGTGCGGCAGGCCGTGCAGTCGGCAGGTGAGGGGGCGGGCGGCGTAGGCGAGACAGCGGCCGGCCGGGTCGAGGAGCGGGCAGGGGGTGGCGTTTTCCTCCGGCGAATCCCATTCCTCCGGCGGAATGCCGTTGAGCAGATACGGCGGCTGGAAGTAGGGCCATTTTTTCTGTAGACGGCGCAGCAGCTCGCCGGCGCGGCCGAGGACTGCCGCCCGTTCTGCTGTCGGCAGTTCAGCTAACCCCTCTTGCAGCACGAGGGCATCGAGGAAGGTGATATCGAAGAGGCCGTGACAGCAGCCGGCGCACCCCTCGCCGCAGCGGATCTGTTCCCCGGCTACTTCCAGGCAGCGGGCGAACCAGGCATCGGCCGTAGCCAGAAGCGTTTTATATTCGTCGAGGATATCGGTCATTAAAGTTCCGCATGGAAACGCAGCGACCCCGCCGGCGGGCGGGGTCGCTGATGATGCATTCGAAACGGCTGAATCTTACTTCTTCTTGGGGAATTTCCCCTGCAGCAGGTCGGCGAAAGTTCCCATCGGTTTCGCTTCTTCCTTCAGAAACTGCCGGTAATCCTCGGCCGGTGCCTCTTTCTCTCCCTTTACCGCTCCCGGCAACGTCAGCGAGATGCGGCGACTTTCGCGGTCGATGCTTTCGACCTGTACCTGCAACGTCTGCCCTTCGCTCACAGCCTCGCGCGGATGCTTGATTCTCTTGCCGCCGCCGAGCTTGGAGATATGCACCAGCCCGTCCACCCCCGGCTCCAGGGTAACGAAGGCGCCGAAAGGAGTCAGGCGGGCAATCTTGCCGTAAAGCAGGGTGCCTTCCGGGTATTTCTGCGGCACTTGCAGCCAAGGGTCGGCCAGCGTCTCTTTCAGGCTGAAGGAAAAGCGGTTCTTCTCCCAGTCGAGGGATTTGATCGTCACTTCGACTTCCTGCCCGACGGTGAGGACTTCGTTGATATCCTCGACCCGCCCCCAGCCAATTTCCGACATGGGCAGCAGACCCTGCACACCGCCGATATCGACAAAGGCGCCGAATTTCTGCAACGAGTTGATCGTGCCGCGCACCGTCATTCCCTCTTTGAGGCTCTCCCGGAGAACTTCGCGCTGCTGGCGCTGTTCCTCTTCGAGGATCTCGCGGTGCGAAACGACAACGTTGCGCCCCTTTTCCGTAAACTGGGTGATACGGAAGGGAAGATGCCGGCCGATGAGCTGTTCCGGGGCATCGGTGCGGCGCAGCGCCGATTGCGAATAGGGGCAGAAAGCGCGGCAGCCGCCAGCCAACTTAACTTCGTAGCCACCCTTGATTTCTTTCTCGACCATCCCCTGCACCGGAATGCCGCTGCGCCAGGCTTCTTCCAGTTGCGAGTGGTCCTGGCCGCCGCCACCACCGAGACGGGTTGTGAAGCGCATTTCGCCGCCGCTGGCGCTGAGGAAAAAGGCGGAGAGACGGTCGCCTTCGGCGACCTTCAGCTGCCCCTCGGGATCGAGGAGTTCGCGGCGGTCAAGTACCCCTTCCCCCTTCTTGCCGATATCGAGAAAGATCCAGTCACCGGTTATCTTCAGAACGGTCGCATCGATCTTCTGTCCCGGTTCCAGCCGGCCGCTGCCGCTGGCAAGGCTTTGCTCCAACATTTCGGAAAAATTTTCTTCCTCAGTCCCGTTCTCTTCCGTCTCGTCGATGTTCATGCGTTTGCCTGCCTTTTCAGAAAAATAGCGCCGCCGGCGCCGTATCGAATACGCAACAATTCTCCCACGGTAGCGGCCCGGAGTAAAGAGGAAAGGGGGAATTGTCCCCTCAGCGTCGCCGCACAAGCGTTTCCCGCTTGAGTCCCAGCGCGGTAAAGAGCGGCTCGATTTCCAGCAGAAAGCGCCGGCCATCCCGGTAATAGCCGCAGGTTGGCCGGACCTGGGGGGCGTGCTGAAGCCAGAACGATTGGAAACACACCATGAGCAGCTCCCGGACATATTTGGCCGTCATCGAAGCAAAAGCGGCGGGGAGATGAAAACGCTCGCTATTAACCTGGACGATGACGCGCATGCTGCGCTCTCCTTCGCGAATTTCATAGTCGCTGGTCATCGCCGATTCGTGGTGGATGCACAGCCCCGCCCGGGGGAAAAGAGCGGCGAGCAGTTCGCGATAGTAGATGCGTCCGCCCTGGCGATCGATTACCACCTGTGGCTGCTGGCAACCGTAACGATCCCAGATCGCCTGCAGGTGGCCGGCGACAAAGGTCCAGGCGCCCAACGCCTTGTTGCCGGATTCATCGAGCAGCTGGTTGAAGCGATCCTCGACGGCCACGGCGGCACTCAGTTCGATGAGGCGCACGCCGGTGCGGAGGGCGGCACGGCCGAGGCGGGCACGGACCAGCTGCAGATCCCGTGGCGCGACCTGCCGTGGCAAGGGACCAACGCTGGCGAAATCATAGCAGGGGTGATCGAAACGGCGGGAGAGTTTGTCGAAAGCCAGGCAGTCGAGCAGTTCCGGCAAGCAGGTCGGGTGCATCGCTAGTTGGCTGATAAATCCGAGCACCGCTCGTTCCAGATGCGCCATGCCGATCACAGCCGAATAGAGGAGCTTGGAATCGTTGACGGCGATCCGGCCGCGGCTGTCCCCCGGACGCCGGCAGATTACCGAGTTCAGCAATCGCCAGAGGGGAGGCGGGGAAAGAAGCGGGTCGGCATGGTCGATGGCGAAGACGCTGCGGCTGACAACCAGGGGACCGAAGAGGGGGCCATATCCCGCCTCATCGATGCCGGCATAAATAAGCATGGTTCCTCTGCCAGAGAGTTTCCTTCATTCTGAAGAATTGGCGAGCCGAGGTCAAGCCGGGGAAGAGGATGGCTATTCGCAAACCCATTATCAGGTCAGGAGCCGTGGCTAGCCATGCTGATGATCATGATGCAGGCGGCATAGCTGAGACAGACGATACTGATAATAAAACCGAGAAATTTAGTCATGACAACTCCTTCGTACGAGAACTTCTGACGATAAATCAATAGCTTGTCGAAGTTCTTTCGCAAGATGAATGCCATTATCGATTGATGTCGGGCAAGTAGTGGAAATCAGGGGCCAGCTGCTGCAAAAGGAAGGAGGGTAGGGAAGAAAAAGAACGAAGAATCAGTGGTTTGTGGCAGATCTTGGACAGCGGAAAAGGCAGAAATACCACAGGGGGGTGAGGTGACTTATTCTTTTGCCTTGTCGCAGCGCCAGCAGGCGCCAAACTGCCCCTCGAGCACTTCGCCGCAGCGGTTGCAGGTCCAGTCCTCAGCGCCCTCCTGCGCCTTGAGCCATCCGGACAGCAGAACCTTGGCGCGCGGATAGACCTCGTCGTCAATCACCCACAACTCCGGATAACATTCGGTGAAGGGAATTTCCCCCAGGGCCGAGGCTAGCTGGCAATTGCGCAATAGGCAGGTCACCCCTTCCTGGACCAGTAATTCCCGCAGCAGTTCGGCTTGCGGACGCTCCCATGGATTGAAGGTGTGGACCTTTTTCATTGCGGCTGACCAGTTCCGGAAGGGTTCTATCCAATCATAGCCAAACTTTCTTACTTTTCCGCTCGGTGATTCAGCACCGCGATGATTTCTTCGCCAAGAACTTGCTGCTGCCACTGCTTCATCCCGGCGATGCCGCTGAGTTCCGTCACCTGCCCGGGAACGCGACGGGCAAGTTCTTCGAGAAGCGCGTTGTTGATGACGATCCCGGCATCGATCGCAAGCTCGGCGGCCTTTTGCTGCCGCCATCCTTTCAGCAGAGTCAGGCGTTTGTCCGCCTGCGGATCGCGCTCGCGTCTTTCCCCGCGGGGGAAGGTGGGGAGCTGTTCGGCCGGGATCTCCTGCGCTGTCGCGATCAGTGGCAGGACCTGCTTGCCAAAGCGCTCGGCTACCCAGCCGGGCAGCCCCTCGATGGCCTTGATCGCTTCCGCCGTCTGCGGCATGTGTTTGGCGAGGGCGAAAAGGATGTCGTTGCCGATGACTTTGAAAGGAGGGCGGTCCTTGCGCTTGGCCTCGCCGTCGCGCCAGATCAAGAGTTGATCAAGGGTGGCGAGTTGGCGCCGATCGAGCTGATTCGCCCCTTTGAAGCGCAGCCAGAGCGGTCCCTCCTGTTCGCGGAAGCGCCCCTGCTCCAGCAGAGCGAACTCCTCGGCCACCCACTCCAGGCGCCCCTTCTCGGCCAGCTTCCCTTCCAGCAGTTCACAGAGTTTGTGCAGGTGGCGGGTGTCCTCAGCGGCGTAAACGATCATCCCCGCCGGCAGCGGGCGGATCGACCAGTCGGCGCGCTGGAACTGCTTGTCGAGCGCCACGCCGAAATACTTGCCCAATACGTCGGCGAGGCCGACTTTCTCCTCGCCGAGGAACTGGCAGGCGACCATGGTGTCGAAGAGGCCGCGGATCTGAAAACCGAAATCGCGTGCCAGGCAGCGGGTATCGTAATCGGCGGCGTGGAAGATCTTGCGAATCGCCGGGTCGGCGAGGACCGGTCCGAGGGGTGACAGATCGCCGCCGGCCAGGGGGTCGATGAGGAGGGTGGTCTGCGGCGTGGTGAACTGCAGCAGGCAGACCTTCTCCTGGTAGTTGTGCATCGAGTCGGCTTCGAGATCAACGGCGATGACCGGCTCTTTGGCGAGGTCCGTGGCAAAGGCGGCGATGTCGGCAGAGGTGGTGAGGATCGGGACGGACATGGGGACTCCGCTGGGGGTGAAATGTATGTAGGGGCGATCCTTGTGATCGCCCTGGGCGAATACAAGATTCGCCCCTACATGATCAAATGCAGCGACTTCTTATGCGCGCCGTGCAGGGGCCAGTCGGCGAGTTCGGCGGCGCTGAGCCAGCGGCTCTCCTCTGCTTCGCGCACCTGCAAAAGAGTTGCTGCGGTGGTGCGGAAGAGGTGCAGGTCGAGTTTGAAGTGGCTGTAGGCGTGCTGGACGCCGCCGGCCAATTCAAGGTGTCCATTTTCGGAAAATTCGCGCAGCAGGGTGGCGGCAACCTGCTGCGGCGTCTGCCCGACCGGGACGGCGACGGTGGGGAATTCCCACAGGCCGCCGAGCATTCCTTCCAGGGGGCGCTTGCGCACCAGGAAGCGGCCGTCGCGACTCAATAGCAGCGCGACTTGGGTTACGGTTGGCACCGCCTTTTTCTGGCCGCGCACCGGCAATTCCGTCTCGATACCGAGCGCTCTTCCGCGACAGAGTGCCGCCAGCGGGCAGCGGTCGCAGGCGGGGCGGCGCGGAATGCAGACGGTCGCACCGAGGTCCATGATCGCCTGCGCATAATCGTGCGGCCGCTCAAGCGGGGTGAGCGCCTCGGCCCAGCCCCACAACTGCTTCTCCGCCGCCAGCTGGCGCGGATTTTCCCGCAAGGCGAACAGACGGGCGAGAATCCGGCGCACATTGCCGTCGAGGATCGGCGCCTTGCGGTCGAAAGCGATGGAGAGGATCGCCCCGGCGGTGCTGCGGCCGATACCGGGAAGAGCCATAAGGGCGGCCAGATCGGCGGGAAAGGCGCCGCCATGTTCCGCCATCACCTGTCTTGCCGCCGCGTGCAGGTTGCGCGCTCGTGAGTAGTAGCCGAGCCCGGCCCAGAGCGCGATCACGTCATCCACGGTGGCCGCCGCCAGGGCTTTGACGTCGGAGAAGCGGGCGAGGAAGCGTTCGTAATAGGGGATCACCGTCGTCACCCCGGTCTGCTGCAGCATGATTTCCGCCAGCCAAACGCGGTACGGATCGCGGCTGCGCCGCCACGGCAGGTCGCGCCCGGCCTTGGCGTACCAAGCGAGCAGGGGAGTGGAAATTTCTTTCGGGTCGGGATACATAACCATCTACTAGGTTGTCGTCTTATGTCGGCCTTGTCGGGCAGGCCATCGTAGCTGATAGCGCCGGCAACCGCAAGAAAAGCGGTTAACGTAGGGGCGCACCCGCGTTGATACGAGGGCGGACTTGATCTTTGGGAGGGAGCCTCATCAACAAGTATTCAGGTGAGTGTCAACACCGTGGCCTCGGGCGCACAGTTCATCCTGATTGGTGCAAGGAGGTGGCCGACACCTCGGGATATATAGGTCTGCCGGTTGCCGTCGAACACCAGGCCGGCGCGGTATTTCTGTCCGAATTTCGACGGCATCACCGGCTGGCCGATGAACGGCACGACCACTTGGCCGCCGTGCGTATGCCCCGAGAGGACAAGATCGATCTTTTGGCGCATAACGGAAATATCGTCATTGATGTCCGGGTTGTGGCTGAGCAGAACCGTCACGGTTTCGGGATTCAGCCCCTTGCACGCTGCTTGCAGGGAGCAGCTTCCCTCCCAGTAGTCGTCCACGCCCAGAAGATGCAGTTTACTCCCGCCTTTTTCGATTTCGATGTTGCTGTTCCTGAGCCAGACCACCCCCAGACGTTTGGTAAAAGTCTCGCAAATGGTCTTGACCGCTTCCGGTCCGCTCCAGAAATCGTGGTTACCCAAGACACCATAGATGCCCAACGGCGCTTTGAGGCATGACAGCCCTTCGACGCAGCGCGAAAGGTACTCCTCCTTGAATTCCCCGACCGACCCGGAGAGGAACTTCGTCGCCCCCGAGATGAAGTCGCCGGTCAGAACGATCAGGTCAGGCTGCTCGGCCATTAATAGCCGGGCCGAAGTCTCGATCAGTCCCTTGCTGACGATCAGGGAGGAGTGAATATCGGTCAGGTGCCCGATTCTGAATCCCCGGAACGGACCAGGAAGGTTATCGATCCTGAGCCGTGGCTGGACGAGCTCGACCTGTCCGCTCCAGGTGTTGAAATAGGCCTTTCCCACACCGGCGACGATCATGCCGCGTGCAGCGTATTTCAAGAGATCGCGGCGCGTAAGATCAATCTTCATGGATTTGCCTGCATGCCTTCCTCAATGTTCGGCGACCATGGTCAAACCGTCGAACGCGAACATCTCTCCCGGGGAGATGACAGTCTCTTCCATGGGGATGCCCTTGCCGTAGCGCTCTTTCATCTTGGCTTTGACGATCGGGCCCGATAGATCGAACTCACGGAGTTTCTGCAGTCGCCCCACCCGCAGTCCAAGCCCACGTTCGTAGATCTTCCAGACGAGTTCTGAGCAATAGATACGGGCGTCTGACCACTCGAAGGTCAGGTCGTACGGTTGCCCCTGAAACTTCATCGCCGCTTGCCGGAGCTTCGCGACGGCTTCCGGCGTCAGGATGCGATCGGCATCCCGCAGGCGCTTCACGACATAATGTCCCCCATCCCCGCGTGCCACCCACTTTTTTAACGATGTGTATTGGACTGTCTGGATCGCCTCATATACATACGGATCGCCATCACGAAAGAAGACGATCCCCATGTGGCTGTATTTCGAATGGGTTGCTTTCTGGATGGCGAGGCTTTGAGCTGACCGGGAGGTGTGGAAAATGATGTCGCCGTCACGAAGTTGGTCGGCCTGCGAATTGCCGCAGGCCGAGAGTCCGAGAAACCAGAGAAAGACGAATTGAATTAGCTTGTTCATCATGCCTTTTTGTCAACGAACCGCTAATCGTTGGAGTTAAGGCCGCGGCGGAACGCCGTTGGCATTGAACGACCTGGTTAGGGACCAATCAGAGGCTAAGAACTGGGGCACCTTTTGTTTGAGGAGTTTTATAAGTTCTGGCTCCATAAAGTCATAATTATCTGGGATGCCCAGGCAGATGATCTTTTTGCCATTGAGATAGCGCTTGAAGCGTTTCTGGAGCTTTGACCGATGAGCGTTTTCCATGACCAGAATTTTATCTGCCCACAAAATTAGCTCAGGGGTGACAGGGTTCATGGCATCGTGATTGGTGCCAGCAGAAAGAACGTCTAGCCCTGGCTCCTGAGCGAACACCTGCTCAGCCGTTGGACTACGGAGTTTGTTCTGGCTGCAGATGAAAAGAATGCGCTGCATTTAAGATCCATGGTTTGAAATACATAAAAGCCAAGGGAGAGAGACTTAGGGTCCCGGAGGACCACCACTTCTCCATCTGTTTAAAATTAATTAAACGTTTAATCCAGCTTCCTCGTCAACCTAATTTCTGCCCATCATCCCCGCTCTCTTCGAGGTATTTCTTCACCGTCCGGCGATCAAGGTCGGTGCGGCGAGCGACTTCTTCGATGGTGCCGTGGCGCTGGTGGAGGAGGCGGCAATAGCCGGTGAGGAGTTGGCGGGCGTCGAGGGTGCCGGCGCCGATGGCGGTGAGGAGTTGCTGTTGCGCATCGACGGCGGCCGGCGGGGTTTCGCCGCGATAGTCGCCGGTGACGAGGATACGGCGCACCGCCTGCTCAAGTTCGCGGACGTTGCCCGGCCAGGAGTAGGCGTGGCCAACGGTGCGGGCGAGTGTGGCGCAGACAAAAGCGGCCAGTTCGCCCCCTTGCGCGCCGAGCATCCGGCGCAGGATGCCCCGCACCAGAACCGCCAGTTCGCGCGGCTCTTCGCGCAAACGCTGGCGCAGCGGCGGCACGACAATGATGTCGGAGCAGAGGCGATAGTAGAAGTCGTCGCGAAATTGTCCGGCCTGGCGCATGGCATCGAGGGGCTTGTGGGTGGCGGCGATGACGCGGCCGTGGAAGCGTTGGCGGTCATGGCTGCCGACCGGATAGAAGGTGCGCTCCTGCAGAATCTGCAGCAGCTTGATCTGCACCGGGATGGAGAGGTCGCCGATCTCGTCGAGAAAGATCGAACCGTGCGGGGTGCAGCGGGAAAAGGCGCCGGCATGGTCGCCGATGGCGCCGGTGAAAGCCCCCTTCTTATGGCCGAAGAGCTCCGATTCGATCAGTGATCTCCGGATATTGGGAGAGGTTGAGACTGAATAAAGTTGCGGGTGAAACTCTCGCTGAAACACCCCTTGCGCTCGTCAAAAGGGATAAAGCCGGAACGGCCGATGGCCGCGGCCGCTGCCCCCTTGCCGGTACCGGTCTCGCCGAGCAGAAGGGTGGAGAAATCCTCCATCCGGTCCCAGAGCAGGTTTTCGTAGCGGCCGATATCGCTGGTGAAGATGCTATTCCAGAGGTGCAGGCGCAGAGTGTGCATTGAGGGAGAAAGGCCGATCAGGGTAGTTTCGATGAAGTAGAAGGCGCGCCGCATCTGGTAGAAGATGGCGAAATATCGTGGTATTTCTTCGCTGTTTAATCCCCGTTCGGCGAGGATGGAAAAGACCTCGCGCGCAAACGGAACCTGGCAGGGGGTGTCGCCGGCCGCAATCTGCTGCTGGATGAAGTCGTCGAAGGCGCCCCGCAGGCGATGATAGACCTCGAAGAGGCAGACGGTGCGCATCACCTCGCGCTCTTCGCCGCTGTACAAGCGCAGATCGATCAGATTGCCGGCAATCAGCCGCCGCAGGACGGCATCGATCCGGTTCACCGCCCGGGCAAAGAGTTCGTTGCGATCGACCTGTGCATCGACCCCGGCGATCCGCCGATCCAATGCCTCCCGTTCGGCGCCGAACGGGTTGGCAAAGGCCACGCGGGCGACCATCGCGCAGAGTTCGCGATCCGTTGTCGTCAGTTTGCTTTTCATCGGTCCCGCCTGAGTTTTTCGAATTGGCATGAAGTTCCCCTCTCCCTGTGGGAGAGGGTGCCCGAAGGGCGGGTGAGGGGGGCCGGCATGATCCCCCTCACCCCCTGCCCCTCTCCCGTGGGGAGAGGGGGGCCTCACTATCTGGAGCACAAAATGTATGGCCAGCATGCATTTTATGTCAAGGGATTTGCGCACAACCTTCCGTTAATCCGGAAAAGTTCTTTACATTTCCTATCATTTCAGCATGATAACCGAATTAAAAGATCTCGGCACGACTCCTGCGATAGAGGCGATTGACATAGCCACAAAGGAGAGACTGTCATGAACGATACGGTCATCGATATTCATTGCCATGGTGCCGGCATCGGCGCGGGCGGCAGCGGCTGCCTTGTTGCGCCGCGGCTGCGCCGCAGCTGGAAGTTTCGTTATTACCTCAAGGCCTTCGGCGTCACCAGCGATGAACTGCAACGAGAAGGGGACATGCTGGTGCTGCGGAGGTTGTCGGAGCGGCTGGCCGCATCGCAACTGGTCGCACAAAGCGGTGATCTTCGCCCTGGATGGCGTGATCGACTCGCAAGGCCAGCTGGATGAGGAGAGGACCGAACTCTACATCCCCGACGCCTTTATCGCCCAGGCATGCCGCGACGCATGCCAATCTCCTCTTCGGCGCCAGCGTCAATCCCTAGCGGCGCGACGCACTGGAGCGGCTCGATGCCGCAGTGACCGCCGGGGCGGTGCTGCTGAAATGGCTGCCTTCGATTCAGGGGATCGACCCGGCCGACTCCGGCCCTGATCCCCTTCTACAGACGGCTGGCCGAACTGAAACTGCCTCTCCTCAGCCATACCGGCGAGGAGGAGTCCTTCACCCGCGCCGACAACACCTTGGCCGACCCCGAGCGGCTGCGTCTGGCGCTGGAACAGGGGGTGACGGTGATCGCCGCGCACTGCGCCAGCAACGGTCGCAACGGCAGCGAGCGCAACTTCGACCGTTTTCTCGCTCTGGCGGCCGCCTATCCCAATCTGCATGCTGACATCTCGGCACTGACCCAGGTCAACCGCCTCGGCCATCTGCAACGGGTGCTCGCCCACCCCGAACTGCACAGCCGCCTGCATTTCGGTACCGACATGCCGCTCCCCTGCACCGGCCTGACCTCCCCCTGGTTCCAAATCGGTCGCCTGCCACTGGCCGACCATCCGTCGCCTAGCCGCCATCGGCAACCCCTGGGACCAGAGCCTGCAACTAAAACTGGCGCTCGGGCTGCCGCCGCAAATTTTACATAACACTGCGCGGGTTTTGCGTTTGGATAGCCAAACCTTACCACCCCTGGCCCCTCCTGAATCAGGAGGGGGACTTTGACTTTAACTCCCCTCCTTGCTAAGGAGGGGCTGGGGGTGGTCGGTTTTTACCGACGCCACTGACGACACGCTGCCCGTTTTCGGATAGAAGGAGTTCACCATGTCCCGGACCGACGCTCTGCCTGCCGCCTTTCTCCGCCTCAACAACGTCCAGGCACTGGGCGCGTTGAACGACAATTTGATCAAACTCGTCATCGTCTTCTTTCTTATCGGACATGAGGGGGAGGCCAACGCCGGCATCGATCGCCGCCCTCGGCAGCGCCGCCTTCATCGCTGCCATTTCTGCTCTTCTCCGCCTTGGCCGGTTCCCTTGCCGACCGCCTGCCGAAAACCCGGCTGATCGTCGCGGTCAAGGGGCTGGAGGTCGGCATCGCGGTGCTGGCGGTTATCGGCGTCTGGTTGGCGAGCCCGCCGCCTGCTCTATCTGACCGTCTTCCTTCTCGGCTGCCACAGCGCCCTCTTCGCCCCGGCCAAATACGGCGTCGTGCCGGAACTGGTGGCGCGCGAGCAGCTGTCGCGCGCCAACAGCCTGCTGGAGATGTTCACCTTTCTGGCGATCGTCGGCGGCACCGCGCTGGCCCCGTTTCTGGTGCATGCTAGCCGGCGGCCGTCACGGCGTGGCGCTCTTATCGCCGGCGTCGGGATCGCCGCCTGCGGCCTGTTCGTTGCCCGCGCCGCTGCCGACCACCCCGGCGGCCGCGCCGCACCGCCGCCTCGCCGTTTCTCCCGTCGCCTACTGGCGCACCCTGCGCAGCCTGCGCCATGACGGCTACCTGCTGCTGGCGATCATCGGCGCGGCCTACTTCCTGTTCGTCGGCGCCTTTGCCAGCTCAACCTGATCCCCTACGGCATGCCAGGCTCGGGCTTCAGTCAGGAGCAGAGCGGCTATCTCTTCCTGGCCGCCGCCCTCGGCATCGGCCTCGGCTCGCTGCTGGCGGCCGGCTCTCCGGCCGCGACCGTGGAATTCGGCATCGTCCCGATCGGCGCCGCCGGCCTGACCATCGCCGCCTTTGCCCTGCACGCCGTGCCCGCCGCATCTGCCGACCGTCCTGGCCATTGTTGTCGCTCTTCGGCGTCAGCGCCGGCCTTTTCATCGTGCCGCTGCAGACCTTCATCCAGTTGCGTAGCCCGGCCGACCGGCGCGGCGAGATCCTGGCGGCCTCCAGCTTCCTCAACTGGGTCGGCGCGCTGGTGGCCTCGGCACTCCTCTGGCTCCTCTCCGGCCCCCTGGGCGTCTCGCCGGGAGCCTGCTTCACCCTGCTCGGTGTCATCACCCTGCTGCTGACCCTGCTGACCCTCTGCGTCCTGCCCGACTTCCTGCTGCGCTTCATCGCCCTGGTGACCATGCGCCTCTTCTACCGCCTGCGATGTCATCGGCGAGCAGCACCTGCCGAGCGAGGGGCGGCGCTGCTGATCCCCAACCATGTCACCTGGCTGGACGCCCTGCTGCTGACCGCCACCCAGCAGCGCCGCATCCGCTTCGTCATGGAGCGGGAGATCTACAACACGCCGCTGCTCAAGCAGCTCTGCCGGCTGATGGGGGTGATCCCGGTCTCGTCCAGGGACGGCAAAAAGGGGCTGCTGGAGTTCATCGCCAGGCCCGGCAGGCTCTGGACGACGGCTACCTGGTCTGCATCTTCGCCGAGGGGGCGCTCACCCGCAACGGCATGCTGCGCGAATTCCGGGGCGGCTTCGAGCGCATCGTCAAGGGCACCGACTACCCGATCATCCCGGTCTATATCGGCGGCGCCTGGGGGAGCATCCTCTCCTACGCCCATGGCAAGCTCCTCTCGCGCCTGCCAGCGCTTCTCCCCTACCGGGTGACGATCCTCTTCGGCACGCCGCTGCCGGCCGCCAGCACGCCCATGAGGTGCGGCAGGCGGTGATGGAGCTCTCCTGCGACTACTTCGATTCCCGCAAACCGCGCCGGCGCGCCCTCGGTGAACTTTTCGCCGAGACCGCCCGCGAGAACTGGCGCCGCCCGGCCATCGCCGACACCTCCGGCCGATGATGAGCTACGGGCAGACTCTGGTCGCGGCGACGCTGCTGGCGAGGAAACTGCGGGCTGTGTTGGAGACAGAGGCGGGCACGGGGATCAGGGCACGGCACGCCGTGCCCCTACCGGATCGGAGAGGATGGTCGGGGTCTGCCTGCCGCCGTCGGTCGGCGGGGCGCTGGCCAATCTGGCCCTGACCCTGGAGGGGATCGTCCCGGTCAACCTCAACTACACCGCCTCGGCGGACGGCTCTCCGCTCGGCCATCGAGCAGTGCGGGATCACGACCATCATCACCTCGCGCGCCTTTCTGGAGAAATTCCCCAGTCTGCCGGAGCTCCCGGGGGATGCTCTATGTGGAGGATCTCCTTGCCGAGCTGACGCCGACTGGACAAGTGCTGCGCCTTGCTCAAGGCCCGGCTGCTGCCGTTGCGCCTGCTGGGCGCGTCCGGCCGGTTTCCACGCCGACCGCCTGGCCACGGTGATCTTCTCCTCCGGCAGCACCGGCGAGCCCAAGGGGGTCATGCTCAGCCACCACAACATCATGTCCAACATCGAGGCGCTGCGCATGGTCTTCCGGGCCACCCGGCGCGACAACATCTGCTCGGCCCTGCCCTTCTTCCATTCCCTCGGCTTCACCGGCACCCTCTGGTTCCCGCTGGTCTCCGGCTTTTCGGCCGTCTACCACCCCAACCCCCTGGACGGCGAAACGATCGCCCAGCACGTGCGCGAGCAGCGCTCCACCCTGCTGCTCGCCACCCCGACCTTCCTCCTGGCCTACCTGCGCCGGGCCAAGAACGAGGATTTCGCCACGCTGCGGCTGGTCATCACCGGCGCCGAGAAGCTCAAGACCAAGCTGGCCGACGCCTTCGAGGAGAAGTTCGGCATCCGCCCCCTGGAAGGCTACGGCGCCACCGAACTGTCGCCGGTCATCACCCTGTCGCCTGCCCGATGTGGAGATCGACGGCGTGCGCCAGCTCGGTTCGCCGGAAGGCAGCGTCGGCCATCCGATCCCCGGCGTGGCCGTCAAGGTGGTCGATCCGGAGAGCTGCGCCGCTCTGCCGGCAGGGGAGGCCGGCCTGATGCTGGTCAAGGGGCCCAACGTCATGCTCGGCTACCTGGGCCAGCCCGGACAAGACCGCCGAGGTGATCCGGGACGGCTGGTACGTCACCGGCGACATCGGCATCCTGGACGACGAGCGGCTTCATCCACATCACCGACCGCCTCTCCCGCTTCAGCAAGATCGGCGGCGAGATGGTGCCCCACGGCGCCGTGGAGGACGCCCTGCACGCCGCCCTGGGCCAGACCGGCGTGCTGGCGGTCACCGCGCGTGCCGGACGAGAAGAGGGGCGAGAAGCTGGTGGTGGTCTACACCCGGGACGCCGGCGACGCGCGAAACCCTGCATCGCCTGTCGCCGAAAGCGCCCTCCCCAACCTCTGGAAGCCGGGGCGGGACTGCTATGTGGCGGTGGAGGCCTGCCGCTCCTCGGCACCGGCAAGCTGGATCTGCGGGGGCTGCGGGAGGCGGCGCTGGCGGGGTTGGCATCGATCGCTCGAGCGGAAGCTGTCGCGGGCTGAAAGAATATTGCGGGAGAGAAGATAAGCCTGCAGGATCAGTGGTGATTGGCCGATCATGCCGGCGAAAGCGTGGTTTTCTTGGCGGAGCCGAAAAGGGGAGCTTTGCTCTTGCCGGATTCTCGTTAAACGCGTATTTTCAGACGATCTGGATTCCATGCCCGTGGGGATTGTTTTTATGGTTTTTCAAGGAGAGGCAGAATTGAAAGGAACCGCTGGGCCGCAAAGGCTTGGCGGTTTTGTTTTTTTGACAGCCGCTGGCTGGCTGCTGCCCGCCCCTTTCAGGCGGACGCATCGGCATGCCCGGATTTTGGTTAATTTCATGTTCACCAACTAAATGTTCCATTTGGGTAGATCACCGGTTCACGCGCGCGTGTGAACCGCTTAATAACGTGTTGTGCGAGAAGAGAGAAATGAAAAGAATTCTATTGATGATTGTTGTCTGCACATTGAGTTTCATCGCCGCCTGTGGTGGGCGTCCTGGAGATGGACGTGAAGGAGGGACGGACAAACGTGAGTGGTCAATACTGCAAGGGCACGAGTTTGACTCCAGAGCAACACCGATTAAGAAAATCGAATTTCATAAATCCTACGATTACAACCTGATTTGCGTTCCGAGCGAAGGAAGTGCGAAACGAATTTGGATTATGATGGATGCAAAGAGTCCACCTTTTTACAAACAGATTCCTGACGGGAACTACTCATTAACCAAAGAAGAACTCGCCGAAATTGAAAAAAGAACAAATCCGACATCAACAGTATCTGAAGCACTGAGATCGCACGTCGGAAACTAGTACGTGCCCGGGCTCCGTGACTGATGCACAACACTCGGTTAGACCAATCGGCTGAAAACCGCCGCTGGTCACCCTCAAACCGTTATGTCTGAAAGGTATGAGAATAACCTGTGACTGTGATTATAAACACCATATGGGGAGGTCGCATCTCGCAAATCGTTGATCGTCAGATCAGCCAGCTTCTATCTGACGGCTCTTACTCGGTAGTGGATTCTGAGTCAAATAAAGTTGTCATTCTTTTAACCAAGGATGCGTTGGCCTCAATCGCGTACACGGGCGTTGCGGTTACGGGTAGTGCTTGGCTTGATTGTCAAATAGCAAACTGTTTAGCACATCGGCCCTTGGATTTTGCCCTTTGCCAACCTGGGTTGACCTACCTAGCTAGGCCAATTCATACGGTGATAAAAGAATTAGGGTTTAATCTCAATGGGCGCCTGAACAAGGATTGCCAGGCACGTACAGAGAACCTCGTTATCTCCATTGTTGGTTGGCATCTCGGCAGCAAACTCAAACCTTTCGTGTGGGAACTAAAAAGAGGAAAAACTGAACCTAATGGTATGCGGTACTTCAATCTAAAGAAACATCAGGTTGGCAAATTTATGAGGGAAAAACCGATGGGGTTGTGGGGGGAGACGCTTGGAAATCCCGGAACGATAATTGACGACCGGTTGAAGGCATTGGCGGGCACAATTGGCTTCACTCACGACGATGTTGAGGAATTTCTCCGACCTGCCATCTATGATCGTTCTCGAGAGACGAAGACGGTCGGTCCTGACTGCATCGCGGTACAACTCGATCCAAGAGTTGATTCGTGGCAGGCAAGGATTACCTATTACCCTTCAGAGACATACAGTGAGAGTCATCCATTATTAAGCCCATGGGTCTTAACTCCTCGCCTAATTTGCGCACCGTCACGAATGAGTTCAAATTACCTCCCCACTAGCGACTGTGGTCAATATGCTATCGGAGGCTTTGAGGACGGAAATACAAATTTAAAAGTCGAACTACGAATCCCACTTCAGCACATGCAAGATGGTGGTGTGTTATCTATGGCGTACCGCGAACGGAAAAAACCATCCTAAAAAATATCTATAACCAACGGCTAGACCCATCTTCGCTTCGCTCTGTGGGTCAGCCTTGTACAGTTAGAAGTTCTGCTCGGAGCAGCTGATAATCAATGCACCAAATTGCAGCCCGTGCCTACAGTGTGTTCGAGGCAGACGCGGCGGCGCCGCCGGCAACCAGCTTGCGCGGCGGCGCTGCCATCGACTCCTACGCGGATCCGCCGCCGTTTGACCCGGAGGTTGACAAACCGACCGACGAGTACGTGAGGACGTACACCTTCGATGGACTGAACTACCTCGACGCGCAGTCATGGCGTCACTACCTGCCGCGACTGATCGAGTATGCGCTCGATTGCCGCTCCGCTTCCCTCGGAATGGCTGTTGAGGGGTTGCTGTGGTCACTCCGACCGCCGGATCGCGTGCCCCCGCGATTGGGTTCTCTATCGAAGGAACAGGAAGAGGTCGTCGTCTCGTTTCTCGAGCACCTGGCATTCAGTGATGAGGCTGTCCCTGAGCGCGAACTGGTCCTCCAGGTCATGGAGGAGTGGTGGATTCCAGGAGCACTCTACCGGCCGGACAGCGAGGCAGACGCCTAACTTGGGCCAACCGGTTCGGCATTGAAATATCGAGGCAAGATTCTATTATTAGGGCTATTCCCTTCCAGCCATTGAGGAGCGACCATGACCACCAGCGAGATCCCTCTCACCCGCCGTCCCGCCTGGCAGGCGCTTGCTGCCCATTACGCGCAGATCCGCGACCGGCATCTGCGCGAACTGTTCGCCGGCGACCCCGGCCGCGGCGCGCGGCTGAGTGCCGAAGGGGCCGGGCTCTACCTCGATTTTTCGAAGAACCGCATCGATGACGAGACACTGCGGCTCCTTGTCCAATTGGCGGAAGAGTGCGGTCTGCGTCGGCGCATCGAGGCGATGTTCGCCGGCGCGAAGATCAATGTGACGGAACAGCGGGCGGTGCTGCATACGGCCTTACGAGCGGCGGCGGGGACGGAGGTCCTGGTCGATGGCGTCAACGTGGTGCCAGCGGTGCAGGCGGTGCTGGCGCAAATGGAGATCTTCGCCGAGCGGGTGCGCGGCGGCGAGTGGCTGGGGCACACCGGCAAGCGCATCCGCAACGTCGTCAATATCGGCATCGGCGGCTCCGATCTCGGCCCGGTGATGGCGTTTGAAGCGCTCAAACATTACAGTCGGCGCGACATGGTCTTCCGCTTTGTCTCCAACGTCGATGGCACCGATTTCGCCGAAGCGACGGCCGATCTCGATCCGGCCGAGACCCTCTTCATCGTCGCCTCGAAAACGTTTACCACCCAGGAAACAATGGCCAACGCGCAGACGGCGCGCGCCTGGTGTCTGGCCGCCCTCGGTGACGAGGCGGCCATCGCCCGGCATTTCGTCGCCGTCTCCACCAACGCCGCCGCCGTAGGGCAATTCGGCATCGACACCGCCAACATGTTCGGCTTCTGGGACTGGGTCGGCGGCCGTTATTCGCTGACGTCCGCCATCGGTCTTTCGACGCTGCTCGCCATCGGCGGGGAAAACTTCCGCGCCCTGCTCGCCGGCTTTCGCGCCATGGACGAACACTTCCGCACTACCACGTTCGAGCGCAACCTGCCGGCACTGCTCGGGCTGCTCACCGTTTGGTACGTCGATTTCTTCGGCGCCCGCACGCTGGCGGTCCTCCCCTACGACCAGTACCTCAAGCGCTTCCCCGCCTACCTGCAGCAGCTGACGATGGAATCGAACGGCAAGTCGGTCACCCGCGCCGGCGAGGCGGTCGATTACTCGACTGGCCCCGTTTACTTCGGCGAACCGGGGACGAACGGCCAGCACTCCTTTTACCAGCTCATCCATCAGGGGACGCAGCTCATCCCCTGCGATTTCATTGGGTTCGGCCGCAGCCTCAACCCGCTCGGCCGCCATCACGACCTGCTGATGGCCAACTTCTTCGCCCAGACCGAGGCGCTCGCCTTCGGCAAGACGCGCGAGGAGGTGCTCGCAGAAGGCACGGCGCCAGAAATGGCGGCGCATCGCGTCTTCGCCGGCAATCGGCCGACCAACAGCATCCTCGCCGAGCGCCTGACGCCGGAAATCCTTGGCGCCCTGGTCGCTCTCTATGAGCACAGTGTTTTCACTCAGGGGGTGATCTGGGATATCAACCCCTTCGATCAATGGGGGGTCGAGCTCGGCAAGGCGCTGGCGCAGCGCATTCTCCCCGAGTTGGAGAGTCCGGAAACGCACCTTGCCCATGACAGCTCGACCAATACTCTCATTGGCCTCTACCGCGGGATGAAAGGAAGCTCTTTGTAGTGGCAGGTTCCGCTTGCTGATTATTTACCCGGGTAGGCACCGAATTCGGGATCAAGAAAATCAGAGGTGATGACGAGCTCCGGCGGCAGAACGCCGATCGGTTCGATTTCGGCGGGAGCGATCGCGCCGGTTATGTCGAAGTATCTTCTTTTGCAGCACAGCCAGTCATACCGGCCCTCACAATAACCGGATATCAGAAATTCCCAGCCTCTTCTTTCACCGCTTTTGCACGCTTGATAAAAACTGCATCGCGCCAACAGACCGCATGCCATGGAAAGCCTCCTGAATAATATTAACAAATTAAAATTAAACTATTTATAGTATTTAAGTCAAGGATCGTTTGCTTTCTGCAACGCACTTGTTGCGGGTGTATCCTTTGTCTGCCACCTTGGATCTGTCGAAGGAGAGGTAGTCGGTCATGACCGGCGCGGATGTCCTGCAAGGAAAATTACAGGGGCTCACCAGGGCGGAGGCACAGGAGCGTCTGCGCCGTTTCGGTCCCAACCGCATAGAAAAGCTCCGCTGCCGGCCGCCGGCACTCAGATTTCTCGCCAATTTCACCCACCTTATGGCCCTCCTCCTATGGCTGGGTGGTGGCGTTGCCCTCCTCGCCGACCTCCCGCAACTGGCCATCGCCATCTGGCTGGTCAACATCATCAACGGATTTTTCAGCTTCTGGCAGGAATACAAGGCTGAGCGAGCTGTCGAAGCATTGCAACGATTGCTGCCGGTACATGCCAGGGTATTGCGTGATGGGCGGGAAGAGCGGATCGATGCCGGCGAACTGGTCCCGGGGGATATTCTGCTGCTGGCGCCGGGTGACCCGATCTCGGCCGACAGCCGACTGCTGCAGGCGCACCAGCTGCAGATCGATGAATCGACGCTGACCGGCGAATCGCGCCCGGTCGGCAAGAGAGCAGCGGAAGCGCCAGTTGACGCCCCCGACGGGGAGCGGGGAAGCCAAGTCTTTGCCGGCACCAGCGTTATCGGCGGGTCGGGAATGGCGATGGTCGGCGCCACCGGCATGCAAACGGAATTCGGCCGGATTGCCGCCATGACGCAAGGGGTGCACGAAGAACTGAGCCCGTTGCAGCGGGAGATCCGCCATCTCACCAAAGTGGTTACCGTCGTCGCAATTACGGTGGGGCTGCTCTTCTTCTGCCTGGCAACGCTGCTGATCGGCATGGATCTGGCGCGCGGCTTTATCTTCGCCACGGGGATGATCGTTGCCTTTGTCCCCGAGGGACTTCTGCCGACGGTGAGCCTGTCGCTGGCAATGGGCGTGCAGCGGATGGCGCGGCGGCAGGCGCTGGTCAAACAGCTCTCCTCGGTGGAAACGCTCGGGCGCACCAGCATCATCTGCACCGATAAGACCGGCACCCTGACGCGCAACGAAATGACCGTGCGGGCGTTATGGAGCGCCAGCCGGCATTTCGAGCTGACAGGGAGCGGCTATGCTCCGGCCGGGGAGATCCGCGACGCCGCCGGTCAGCCGCTGCCGCTACCGGTCGCCGGGGATCTGCGGCCGCTGCTGCTGGTAGCTGGACTCTGCAACAACGCCCGTCTGCAGCCGCCGGCAGCCGAACAACCGGAATGGCGGATTGCCGGCGATCCCACCGAGGGGGCGTTGCGGGTGCCGCCGCCAAGGGAGGGCTCGATCTCGCCACCGAGGCGGAAGAAGCGCCGCGGCTGCAGGAGGTCCCGTTCGAAGCGGTCCGCCGCCGCATGTGCACCGTGCACCGGTGCGGCCTTGTCTTGCGGAGCTTTATGAAAGGTGCGACGCATGAGGTGCTGGCGCACTGCCGTTTTTTTCTGCGCGAGGGGAAGGAAGAGGAACTGACCGATGCCGCGCGGGCGTCGATCCTCGAGGCCATGGAGGGGTACGCCCGGCAGGGGCTGCGGGTGCTGGCTTTTGCCTGGGGGATACTCCCGGACGGAGCGGCGGGGCCGTGGATCGATAAACTGGAGAATGACCTGGTTTTTCTCGGGCTGATGGCGATGCACGACCCGCCGCGACCGGAGGTGGCCGAAGCGGTGGCGCGCTGTCACCGGGCCGGCATCCGCCTGATCATGATCAGCGGCGATTACGGGCTCACCGCCGAAGCGGTGGCGCGGCAGATCGGCTTGGTGCGGCAGCGCGCGCGGATCTGCACCGGCAGCGAGCTGAACGCCATGGACGATACCGTCTTAAACGAAATGCTGGCGAGCGGGGAGGTGATTCTGGCGCGGGTGGCGCCGGAACATAAGCTGCGGATCGTGCAGGCGCTGCAACAAATGGGGCACGTGGTGGCGATGACCGGGGATGGCGTCAACGACGGCCCCGCCCTGAAAAAGGCCGATATTGGTATCGCCATGGGGCGGGCGGGAACGGAAGTCGCCCGCGAGGCGGCGGACATGATCCTCCTCGATGATAATTTCGCTTCGATCGTGGCGGCGGTGGAGGAGGGGCGGGGGGTGTACGACAATATCCGCAAGTTCACTTCTTACATCTTTACCAGCAACACTCCGGAGGCAATCCCGTTCATCCTTTACGCCTTCAGCGGCGGCGGCATACCCCTTGCCCTCAATATCATGCAGATTCTCTCGATCGACCTCGGTACCGATCTCGTTCCCGCTCTGGCCCTGGGGCGCGAGTCGCCCGAGCCCGGCGTCATGGAGCGGCCGCCGCGTCACCTCAACGAGCATGTCGTCACCTGGCCGCTGCTGGCCCGTGCCTATCTCTGGCTCGGTCTGTTGCAGGGGCTGGCGGCGATGGCCGCTTTCTATTTCCATTTCTGGACGCACGGCTATTCCGGGCAATGGACCGGCCTGCCATCCAGCGGCCCGCTTTACAATGCGGCCACCGCCATGGCTCTCGCTGCTGTCGTTTTCACGCAGATCGGCAACCTCTTCGTCCATCGCTCCGAAACATTTTCCCCCTGGCACTGCGACTGGCGATCCAACCCCCTTATCTGGGGCGGCGTTGCTACCGAAATGCTGCTGCTGATGGCAATCGTCTATCTGCCTGCATTGCAACAGATCTTCGGCACCGCACCGGTCCCCGTTGCCGGCTGGCTGTTTTTACTGGCCTGGATTCCCGTCCTGCCGCTGGCCGATAAAGTGCGCAAACTTATCTTCAAAAAGTTAAAAGCACGCAGCGGCCGCAGCCTGTGCAATCCAGAGTGATTGCTACCTTGTTCAGGGGATAAATGTCCGCAAAAACAGCGAGGGCGGACCTGATAGGCCCGCCCGTTGTTTCTCATTGTAAGAGAATGGCAATAGAACTTACATTTTAGTGACGGCAATCATGTTGCCCACCGCCGCATTGTTGTTCTCGTCCGACTCGTCCTGCACAGAGGTTGAGATATCGGCAATGGCACCGATGTAGTACGTACCGCTGACCGCAATCGAGGTCGGCAATAGGACGTTTGCGCTGACTGTCTGCTCGGTGCCGGCAGCGAAGTAGCCGACATAGCCATTACCGACCTGAATGTCGCTGCCGTCAATCGTGGTATCGCTGGAGAGATAAAAACCAATATAGAACCCTTCCTGGGCGCTCTCCTGTCCCTGATTGCGTACCGTCGCTGTAAGGGTTACGTTCTGCTCTGTCTGCCCCGAAGAAGGTCCCGAAACCGCCTCTATCATCAAATCCGGGTACCCTTTGGTGATGGCAATCGTGTTGCCCGCCGCCGCATTGTTGTTCTCGTCCGACTCATCCTGCACAGCGTTGGCAATATCGGCAATGGCTCCGATGTAGTACGTGCCGCTGGCCGCAACCGAGGCCGGAATCCGGACGATTGCGTTGACTATCTGCTCGGTGCCGGCCGCGAAATAGCCGACATAGCCATTGCCGACCTGAATGTCGCTGCCATCAATCGTGGCATCGCTGGAGAGATAAAAGCCAACCTGGAAACCTTCCTGAGCATTCTCCTGCCCATTATTGCGTAGCGTCGCCGTAAGGGTCACGTTCTGCTCTGGTCTGCCCCGAAGAAGGTCCCGAAACCGCCTCTATCATCAAATCCGGGTACACCTTGGTGATGGCAATCGTGTTACCCGTCGCCGCATTGTTGCTCTCGTCCGACTCGTCCTGTACGGAGTTGGAAATATCGGCGATCGCCCCGATATAGTACGTGCCGCTAGCCACAGCCGAGGTCGGTATCCGGACGTTTGCGCTGACTGTCTGCTCTGTGCCGGCGGCGAAATATTCCACATAGCTATTACCAACATAAATGTCGCTGCCATCGATCGTGGCGTCGCTGGAGAGATAAAAGCCGACATGGAACCCTTCCGGGCACTCTCCTGCCATTGATTGCGTAACGTCGCCGTAAGAGTCACATTCTGCTTGTCTGCGCCGAAGAAGGGCCCGAAACCTTCGTTATGACCAAATCCGGGTACACCTTGGTGACGGCAATCGTATTACCCGCCGCCGCATTGTTGTTCTCATCCGACTCGTCCGGCACAAGATTGGAGATATCGGCGATCGCCCCGATGTAGTACGAACCGCTGGCGGCAATCGAGGTCGGTATCCGGACGTTTGCAGTGATTGTCTGCTCGGTGCCGGCCGCGAAGTATCCCACATCGCTATCGCCAGCATGAAAGTCGCTGCTATCAATCGTGACATCGCCGGAGAGATAAAAGCCAACATGGAACAGATCCCGAGCGTCCTCCTGCCCCTGATTGCGTAACGTCGCCGTAAGGGTCACGTTCTGATCCGTCTGCCCCGAAGAAGGTCCCGAAACCGAGGTCACCAGCAAGTCGGGACCAATGGCCTCCGCCCTCAGGGGAGAACCGATGAATACCACGGCAAGGAGCCCCAAAAGGAAACTTCCGGCAAGAGCACGTACGTGGTCCCGGATCAAACTCCAAACGAAAAATTTGTTCATTGCCCAATTCTCCAGCCATTAAATGATGAAATATTTAACTTCTTACCCCAATTCCCGTAGCGCCGTCAGCAGCTTTTCCATTTCTTTTTGCATGCCGATGGTGATGCGTAGCCCGTGCGCCAGCGCGGGGTCGGAAAAGTAGCGCACCAGGATCTTGCGGGCGTAGAGGGGGTCGTAGGCTTTCTTGCCGTCGCGGTCGGGGGAGGCGAAAACGAAGTTGGTGTGCGAGGGGATGACTTCCCAGCCGAGGAGGCGAAGTTCCTGACCGAACCATTCGCGGGTCTCGCGGATCCTGCGCACGCAGTCGCGAAAATAATCCTGGTCCGCCAAAGCGGCGGCAGCTGCGGCCTGCGCCAGCCGGTCGAGATTGTAGTGATCGCGGATCTTGTCAGGGCGGCGACGAGTTCGGGGCGGGCAATGGCCAGCCCGAGGCGCATGCCGGCAAGGGAATAGCTCTTGGAAAAAGTGCGGGTCACCACCACGTTGTCGTACTTCTTCACCAGATCGAGGGCAATGCTCGTCGGCGAAATCGACATACGCCTCATCGATCACCAGCACGCCGGCGACCCGCCCGGCCAGTTCTTCGATAAAGGGGCGGGGGAAGAGAAAACCGAGCGGGGCGTTCGGATTGGCGAGGAAGAAAAGCTTCCCGTCGTAGCGCTCGGGAAAGTCTTTCAGCGCATACGTTTCCGTCAGGCCGAAGGTGCGCACCCTCGCCCCCTGGATCTCGGCCAATGTTGCAGTAATAGGAATAGGAGGGGTGGACGTAGGCGATCTCCTCCCCTTCGCCGGCGCAGGCGCGGATCAGGTTGTTCAGCACCTCGTCCGAGCCGTTGGCCATGATCAATCCATTCCGGATCGAAGCCGTACAGCTGCGCCGCCGTCTCACGCGCCTTGCGGCTGGCGGCATCCGGATACTTGCGCAACATTTCGCCTTTTTCGCCGACCTCGGCGAGGATCGCCTCGACGACACTGGGGGAGGGAGGATACGGGTTTTCGTTGGTGTTCAGCTTGATCCAGGCTTTTTCGTCCGGCGGCTGGAAGCCGGGGACGTAGCCGGCCATTTCGGCGATATTGCGGCGTAAATTTGACATATGCCTATTCTCCGTCATTCCCGCGAAGGCGGGAATCCATTTAGATTAGATCCTCAAAAAGATCATGCCAATTCGGATTCGTTTCTTCAATCAATCGTATTTTCCAGGCTCGATTCCATTTCTTCAGTTGCTTCTCTCGGGTAATGGCTGCAGTCATGTCGGCGTGTAGTTCATAGTAAACAAGCAGATGCACGTTGTATTTTTTTGTAAAACCCTCTGCTGCGTTGCTTCTGTGTTCCCAAGTCCGTTTACATAGGTCACTTGTCACACCGATGTAAAGGGTTCCATTCCGCTTGCTTGCTAAAAGGTAGATCGCTGGTTATCTCACTCTATGCCTATGGGCTGGATTCCCGCCTTCGCGGGAATGACGATGCCGGTCAAAACTAGTATTCCGTCAGTATTTCGTACAACGTATTCCGCTTCGCCGGAGTGAACCCGGCGCCGCGGGCGATGTTCGATGATCTCGTCGATCGTCAGGCGGAAGGCGCAACCGGCGGCGGCGACGACGTTCTCTTCCAGCATGGTGCCGCCGAGGTCGTTGGCGCCGAAGAAGAGCGCCACCTGCGCCATCATCGCCCCCTGCGTCACCCAGCTCGCCTGGATATTGGCGATGTTGTCGAGAACGATGCGCGACAGGGCCAGCACTTTAGGTACTCGACGCCGCTGGCGGTCTCGCCGCCGAGTTCGGTGTTGCCCGGCTGGTAGGTCCAGGGGATGAAGGCGGTGAAGCCGCCGGTCTTCGCCTGCAATCTCGCGCACCCGAAGAGGTGCTCGACGATATCCTCGGGCTTCTCGCGGCTGCCGAACATCATGGTCGCCGTGGTGCGCATCCCCAGGCGGTGCGCCTCTTCCATCACCGCCGCCCACTCGCGGCCAGCCGATCTTGTTGGGCGAGATCTCCCGGCGCACCGCGTCCACCAGCACCTCGGCCCCGCCGCCGGGGACCGAATCGAGCCCGGCGGCCTTGCAGCCGGCGCAGGCATCTCGGGCATGGGCAGCTCGGACAGGCGGGCGATGTGGATCACCTCGGCCGGCGAGAGGGAATGGATCTGCACCTGCGGGAAGCGCGCTTCGATCTGGCGGAAGAGGATCCTCGAACCAGTCGATCCGCAGGTCGGGGTGCAGCCCCCCCTGCATCAGCAGCTGGGTGCCGCCGTGCTCGACCAGCTCGCGCACCTTGCGTGAAGATCGTCGTCGTAGCTGAGCAGATAGGCGTCGGGATGGCCGCCTCGCGGTAGAAGGCGCAGAATTTGCACTTGCGACGTGCAGACGTTGGTGTAGTTGACGTTGCGGTCGACGACGAAGGTCACCCGGCCGTGCGGATGCTTGCGCCGGCGGATGGCATCCGCCAGCTTGCCGAGCGTGAGCAGATCGGCCTCGGTCAGCAGCCAGAGGGCTTCGCGCCGGTCGAGGGGTATTACCGCTTCGATTTTGTCTTGGATGGCTTTCGCAGCAATGCAATTCTCATGCCAGACACGCGGTTCGATCGTAGCGGATTCGCATTCAATCCGCCTTATCCGAAGTTATCCGATCGATCCGCGTGAACGAAATCTCCGTTTAATAGACCTTCAACTCCCGATACAGCGTATCGCGCTCCACCGGCAGCTTCCCGGCCTTGCGGATCAGGGCCAGAGCTGTTCCTTGGCCAGCTGCCTGCGGCGAATCGGCGCCGGCGTCGTGGCCGATCTTCTCCTCGACCACGGTGCCGTCGAGGTCGTTGACCCCGAAAGCGAGGGCGACCTGGGCGATCTTCAGGCCGAGCATGACCCAGTAGGCCTTGATGTGGCGGAAGTTGTCGAGATAGAGGCGGCTGATCGCCAAGGTCTTCAGAGCATCGACCCCGCCGACCCCCTTCGCGCCCGGCACCCGGGTGTTGTCGGGCTGGAAGGCGAGCGGGATGAAGGCCTGGAAGCCGCCGGTGCGATCCTGCAGAGCGCGCAGCCGGGCGAGATGATCGACGCGGTCGGCATAGGCTCTCCAGATGGCCGAAGAGCATGGTGGCGTTGCGTCTTCAGCCCGGCGCGGTGGACCGCCTCGATGATCTCCAGCCAGCGCTCGCCGGAGATCTTCTCCGGGCAGATCTGCTCGCGCACCCGCGCGCCGAAGATCTCCGCCCCGCCGCCGGGCAGCGAGCCGAGGCCGGCCGCCTTGAGCTCGTCGATGACCGGCTCTACGCTCTGGCCGGTGAGGCGGGCGAAATAGTCGATCTCCACGGCGGTGAAGGCCTTGATGTGCAGTTGCGGAGAGTCGGCGCGGATGGCGGCGAGCATCTCCAGATAGAAGTCGAAGGGGAGATCCGGGATGCAGCCCGCCGACCATGTGCAGTTCGGTCGCCCCGGCCGCTGCCGCCTCCGCCGCCTTGTGCAGGATCTCGTTGAGCGCCAGGGTGTAGCCGCCCGCCTCGCCCGCCTCCTTGCTGAAGGCGCAGAAGGTGCAGCGGTTGACGCAGATGTTGGTGTAGTTGATGTGGCGGTTGACGTTGAAGTAGACCTGCTCGCCGTTCTTGCCGGGCATTGGCCAGGGCCGCCAGTTCGCCGATCGCGAGCAGGTCGTCGCACTCGAACAGCGCCAGCGCCTCGGCATCGGTGATGCGGATGCCGGTTTCGATCTTGCTGCGAAGTTTCGTTGCAACAAAGTTATCCTGTGCATGCACTTGATTTGTTGCTGATCAGCCTCACTTGCTCAGCCTTCTTCCCCCCAGCGCGGAAAAGCTGGTGCTCGATCCCCAGGCTGTCGAGCATCTTGCCGACGACGAAATCGACCAGTTCTTCCAGCGTCTGCGGCCGGTGGTAGAAGGCGGGCATCGCCGGGACGATCTCGGCCCCGGCTCGTGCGAGGCTCAGCAGGTTTCGCAGATGGATGACGGTTGAACGGGGTTTCGCGCGGAACCAGGAGCAGCTGGCCGCCGCTCCTTGAGGACGACATCGGCGGCCCGTTCGAGCAGGTTGCTCGCTGATTCCGGCGGCGATCCGCGCCGCGCGTCCCCATCGAACAGGGAACGACCACCAGGCATCCGGCGCGGATGAGCCGCTGGCCATCGGGGCGAAGAGATCGTTGATCGCCGTAATGTTGCAGCTGGTCGCTGCCGCGAAATAGCTCGCGCATCTGCTTGCCGGCGCTTGCCGACGTCGGCCGCTCCAGTCGAGGCCGGTCTCGTAGCGCAGCACCTGCCGAGCCCGGTCGTCGGAGAGGAGCAGCGTGACCCGCAACCGGCGCGCAGCAGCTCCTCCGTCAGGCGCAGGCCGTAGATCGAGCCGGAGGCTCCGGTGATGGCGACGACGATCGTGTTTCATGGTTGATGCTCACTTTGTCGGGGCATGGCTCGCCCCTTCAATGTCAGATCAAGCATCCGCCAGGGTAAAGGCGAAAGATCGTCACGCTGATGTAGCCGTTCATGTTGAAAAAAGCCGCGTTGAGCTTCGAGAGATCGTCCGGTTTGACCAGCTGGTGCTCGTAGGCGATCAGGCCGCTGATGACCGCAATGCCGGCGTAGTAGAGCCAGTCCCAGCGGCAGCCCGAAGGGGAGCAGGAGCAGGAGCAGCGACCATCAGCGCCATGAAACAGCTTGCCGAGCGAGGATGCGCGTTCTTCACCCCGAGACTGCACCGGGATCGAATGCAGCCCTCGCGCGCGGTCGAAATCGACGATCCTGCAGGGCGTAGAAGATGTCGAAACCCGCCACCCAGAAGAGCACCGCCAGCCCGAGGACCAGGATCGGCCAATCGAGATCGCCGCGCAGGGCAATCCAGGCGCCGACCGGCGCGGCGGCCAGACAGATGCCGAGCACCAGGTGGGCAAGGGCGGTGAAGCGTTTGCAGTAGGCGTAAAGGATCAGAAAAAACCGAGGACCACCGGCGCCAGATAGAAGCACAGGGGGTTGAGCATCGCCACGGCCGCGACCAAGCAGGAGGCCGATTGCGACGGCGACGAAGAGCCAGCGCTTCGGTCCGGCGATGACCTTCCCGGCCGGGATGTGGCGGCCGGCGGTGCGCGGATTTTCGCGCGTCGATACGGGCATCGATGAGGCGATTGAGCCCCATGGCGCGCGCTGCGTGCGCCGACCATGGCCAGGCAGATCCAGCCAATCTGCGCCGCGCGGTCGGCGGCCGCGCCGCTGGCCAGTGCCGCCAGCGTCGCTCCCATCAGGGCAAAGGGGAAGGCGAAGATCGTATGGGAGAACTTGATCATCTCCAGAAGCGAGCGAGTCTTCTTGAGAACGGTGGTGGTCATCGGCAGCCTCGCGGATCGAAGGAGTCGATCAGTTTACACCGCGTATCACAGGGGGACAAGATTTTTTGCCATCCGAGTCGCCTATCCTCAATGCGGCTGATGCGGATCGCCGTGGCATTCGGTGCAGAGCGGAAAACGAGCTAAGATCCCAGCCGGATGCCGGTTGGGATGGCATTGGCGGCAGTCGGGAATGGTCTTGTGCGCACCCGCATGGCAGCCGGCGCAGGAGAGCTGGCGATGCCGACCCCCGCCTTGTTCCAGCTTGGCACTCACTTCGGCGTGGCAATTGATGCAGATTAGCGAATCCGCCTGTTCGTCAAAAACGACGGCGCGCGGCCGGTGCGGCGGATGGCATTGCCGGCAGGGTTTTTGCGCCGCACCGGAAGCGTGCGGAAGATGGCATTCGCCGCAGGGAAATGCTTCCGGATGGCGCGGGTGGCAGGCGGTGCAGGCGAAACGGGCATGGATACTCGGAGCGGTGGCGAATTCCTCGCCGATGCCCGGATGGCAATCGAGACAGGCGGCGACGCCCTCGCGGGCCAGTGACAATTGCCGCGGCCGGTGCGGATCGCGATGGCAGATCAGGCAGGGGCCCTGACTGTCGAAATGTCGGCGCCCCTGGTGGCAATCGCCGCATGGGCGGATGATCTCCAGATCGCGGGGCGGATGGCCGCGATGGCAACTCAGGCAGGTGAGCAGCGCTTGATGTCCGCCACCCTCCTCCTGCAGGCTATCAATCTCCTTTGTATGGCATTTCAGGCAATCCTCTTCGATCAGGAGCGCCGTCTGCTGCGCCGCCGCCGGGACGGCAAAGGAAAGAAGGAGAACCGTGAGCCCGCAAAGAAGATAGCGCCAACCCGATCGCATCGATTTATGCTCCTTTTGCGCCGAAATTGCTGTCGACTTTTGCAGGGTGATTGACAGCGAGTCGATTATTAACTACTATTCTATTTATTTAATTAACTTTAGCAATAAGATTATGCCTCTTCTCCTGCTCGCCTTCTTTTTTGTCCTCCTTCTGGCGCCTGCATCCGGGCGGGGAGAGGATTGCCTGAGTTCTGGCTGCCATCAAGAGCTCGGATCCGGCGCAGGGATGCATGCCCCGGTGGCGGCGGGGAATTGCCGCGCCTGTCATCTGCCGCACAGTACGGCGGCCCCGCGTCTGCTGCTGGTCAAGGAGGTTCCCGAGCTCTGCCTTGATTGTCATGACACCATCAGCACCCGGATGCAGCAGGCCAAGTCGCGGCATGCGCCACTCTATCGGAAGCGCAGCTGCCTGGGGTGCCACGCCGTCCATGCCTCACCATATCCGCGGCTCCTGAGCAAGTCGCAGCCCGAACTCTGTCTTGCCTGTCACGGTCTGGATGACTTTAGCAAATCGAAGACGCTACGCAATATCGGCACTGAAATGCGGGAGAACAAGCTCCTGCATGCGCCGCTCGTCCGGGGAGATTGCACCGCCTGCCATACGCCGCATGGGTCGGATTATTATCGCCTGCTCAATGCCGCGTACCCGGGCGGGGTGTATGCCAAATATCAACCGGACATTTATGCCTTTTGTTTTCAATGCCATGACGGGAAGCTGCTGCAGTCGCCCACCGGCGCCGATGCCACCCGTTTCCGCAACGGCACGCGTAATCTGCACTTTTTGCATGTGGTCGCCCCGGTGAAGGGGCATACTTGTCAGAGCTGCCATGCGCCGCATGCCGGCGGCGAACGGCTGCTGCTCAATGCCGAGGGAGTTTCCTTCGGCAGCTGGCGCATTCCGCTGCAGGTGGAATTGACTCCGAGCGGCGGCCGCTGTGCCTCCGGTTGCCATCTGCCGGTAAAGTACGACAGGGAAAATCCGCAGAAATATCCGTGAAAATTGTTTCCTTGCCGATGGAAATGCCTATGCGGTTTGCCGGCCCAATTGCCGTGCTCCTTTTTATCTTCTCGCTGCTTCCCCGGCCGGCCACGGCGAAAACGTATCCGAGCCTCTCCCTGACGAGCGGTGTTCTCTTCAGTTCGGAAACGCGCAGCGACCGGTCGGTTCTGGGTGGACTGAAAGGGGGATATTGGCTCGTCGGCAAGAACCCGCGCGACTCACTCGGCATCGAAGGTGTCCTGCTCCGGGGCAACAAAGACGATCTTTATCTGCTCCGGGGCGATCTCCTCTATCCGGTCTTACGCAAGGGGGAATGGCGATCGTTTCTCACCATCGGCATCGGCGGGATCTTCCGCGAATCCGACAATGCGGCGATGCTGGCCTTCGGCGGCGCCTTGGCCTGGCAAGCCGATACCCCCTACGCTCTGCGCCTTGATATCCGGCACCAGCGGGAACTCGCCGCCGAACAGGAGACGGGGTGGGAAATTGCCCTGAACCTTAGCTATGAATTCGGATTTCAACCGAAACCGAAGCCGAAGCCGCGCCCCGATGCCGACGCTGATGGCGTCCCGGACGGGAACGACCGCTGCGCGAATACGCCGAAGGGACTAGCGGTTGACCTGCGTGGCTGCCCCAAGAATCCCCCCGATACCGATGGGGACCGGATTCCCGATTACCTCGATCGTTGTCTGGGGACGCCAGCTGGGGTCAATGTCGCCGACGACGGTTGCCCCCCCGATGCCGACGCCGACGGTATTCCCGACGAGGCAGACCGCTGTCCCAACAACCCGCCGGGGTTGCCAGTGGACGAGCAGGGGTGCGTCAAAATCTCCCGCTAACCGTTCTTCTATCCCGATTCTCTTGAACTCATCCCATCCTTCATGCTATTTTCTTTTCTCCTTGTTCAGCAGAAAAGTCAAGATCATGGAGGAGAGAAAAATGAGTAAAGCACTAGGGCTTTTGTCCGGCGGAATCGACAGCAGCCTGGCCGCCCTGACCCTGAAAAGGCAAGGGGTGGAGGTCACCTGCATCTCCTTCGTCACCCCTTTCTTCGGCTCGGCGAAGGCGGAAAAAGCCGCCGGCAAGCTCGAAATTCCCCTGATTATTCGCAATATCAGTGATATCCACCTGGAAATGGTCAAAGCGCCGCAATACGGCTACGGCAAGAACATGAACCCCTGCATCGACTGTCACGCCATGATGTTCCGCCTGGCCGGGCAGATCATGGAAGAGCAGGGCTTCGATTTCCTCTTCTCCGGCGAGGTCCTCGGCCAGCGGCCGATGAGCCAGAATCCGCGCGCCCTGCGGGAGGTGGCGACCTTTTCCGGCTTTCCCGAGCGCATCCTGCGGCCGATGTCGGCCCGGCTGCTGCCGACAACCGGGATGGAGAAAGACGGGCTGGTCGACCGGGAGCGGCTGCACGACATCCAGGGGCGCTCGCGCCGGCGGCAGGAAGAACTGGCCCACGCCTGGGGGCTGGTCGATTATCCTCCCTCCGGCGGCGGCTGCCTGCTGACCGAGGTCGGTTTTTCCGCCCGGCTGCGCGATCTGCTCCGGGACAATCCGCAAGCCGACGTGCGGCAGGTGCAGCTACTCAAGGCCGGGCGCTACTTCCGCCTGTCGGCGCAGGCCCGCCTCTTCCTCGGCCGCAATCAGGAGGAGAATCAAAAGCTCGAAGCGCTTGTCCTCCCCAGCGACCGGCTGCTGCGCGCGGCCGATTTCAATGGACCGTTCGGAATTCTGGTCGGCGAACCGACCGCGCCGGAACTGCATCAGGCAGCCGCCCTGATCGCCGCCTACGGCAAGGGGCGCGAGCTGACGACGGTCGAAATCCAGGTGCGGCAGGGAGAAAGAGAAGAGATCGTGAGCGTGGCGCCGGCGGGGGAGGAACTGAAAAGAACCATCGTCAGCTGAAGATAGCACCGGCATAACTGCTCGCTGGATCGACTGCGCCGCCCGCAAGATGTTGCGGCGAGCGTGCGTCATCTTCTGCCACAAGATCGGTCTCGACTATGTCTCTTTGCCTCGCGAGAAGAGATCTTTGTTCCGGCTGGCAGCTATGGTAATTTGTTGCTGCTTTAATTTTCTTCTTGCATGGGTGGCATGCGGTGGACCGTCAGACCCATCCCCAATTGACAAATTCCCTCGACGGGAAATTTTCAGCGCCGCTTTTCGATCCTGAAAAGCATCTTTGCCGGGACCTATTGGACCTGGGATTTCCATCCCCCGGCTGCGTCTTTCCCCGATTTGTTTTTCTGGAAGCGCAGGCCGGCCAGGGCAAGACGACCTTGGCCGCGCAACTGCTCCATCAACGGACGAAGAAATTCTGCTGGTATCGGATGGAAGAGGCCGATCGGTCGGCGGTCTATTTCGTCGGCTCGCTGCTGACCGGCTGGAAAGCGGCAATGCCGGGATTCGGTACCCCGATCGATGCGTCCATCCAATCCGGAGAGATTGCCAGGGAGCAATGTCCGAAATTGTTGGCAGCAATTCTGGCTGATTTCGGTCGAAGTCTCGAATCAGATTTTTTTCTGGTTCTGGATGATGTCCACCTCTGTGTTCTCTCCAGCGAAACCCTCCCCCTTCTCCACGCCCTGATCGAGCAGTCCCCGCCACTTCTGCATGTGGTCTTCATCGGCCGTCGGAACCTGGCGCCACTGGTCGAGACCGCCCGTTGTCACGGATCGGTCATCCGTCTTGACAGCCGGTCTCTGGCGTTCTCCGCCAGCGAGATCGCCGCCCTGTTTAACTCGCTGTTGCAGGTGCCGCTGACGCGCGGGGCGGTTCGGGCTCTGCGGCAGATCACTGACGGCTGGGTCATGGGGCTGCAATTGACTGGCAAAAGCCTGCACAACAGCGAGCCTGAAAAAATAGAAAGGGAACTCGAATCGCTCCAGCAGAATCGGGACGTCATTTTCGATTATCTGCTCAAACAGGTATTGGCTGACCTCCCTCCGGACCGGCGTGAGTCTCTGCTGTCCCTTTCCTTGTTGGAAGATATCCCCCTCGATCTGGCCAGGCTGATGACCGGTTGCGAAGCGATCGGCGCTGTTCTCGATGAAATGGCCAGGGAGAACTGTTTCATTCGCCCCCTCGACGACGAGAAAACCACTTTTGTACTGCACCATCTCTTTCAAGGGGGCTTGCGGCAACTGGCCCGGCGGGACAAGGGGCCGGAGGAGATTCGTCGCCTCTATTGCGGGGCGGCCACATGGTATCTGGAGGGTCGGCAACCGGCCTTGGCAATTCGCTATTTCCTCGCCGCGGACGACTTTCCCCAGGCTGAGGCGGCCTTGCAACAGGCCGGTCTCCACTATAAATCCCAACACAAATTAATGGCGCTGCGTCGCGAAATCAGTGAGCTTCCCGGCGAGATCATTGCCGCCTACCCCTGGTTCGCCTATTACTACGGACTCGGCCTGATGGCCGAGAATCCGCCGAAAGCTCTGCCTCCCTTGCAATTGGCGCACGAACAGTTCGTCCATCGGGGAGATAACCTCGGTGAACTCCTTGCCGGCGCCCAGCTCATGTTGTTCAGTATTGCGATTGACGGCAATTACGCCCGCGGCTATCCGTTTCTCGCCCGCACCATGGCCCTGATCGATGTTTTTGCCGACAGCTTGCCCCCCCTTGTTCTGGGGCATGTTGCCAACGTTGCGGTGCTGGCCAATACCTTTCTTCACTTCAATCCGCTTCTGGCCGAACGGTTCTTCACGGTGGGCCTCGACATCGCCCTGCGGGAAGATCTGGTCAGTCTTGAGATCGAGGCCAGGGCGGCTCGGCTCTATTATCTTTCCTTCAGCGGCGCCTGGCAACGCTGCGCGAAAGAACTTGAAGCGGCCCTGCCGCTGCTGCACAATCCACTGTGCAATCAGCTCCACCGGGGCGCGATTTCCCTGGCCTACATGGGATTTCTCAGGGGAAGCGGCGACTTCGATGCTTATGAGCGGCAAAAAAACCTTTTCCGCGCGCAATTCGCCGCGTCGCTTCGCGAAAGCAGCATCGGCGAAGCCTATATCCTCCTTTGGGACCTGCAAATGCATCTCGCGGTGGGGGACCGGGAAAGGGCCGAGGGGACGCTAAGAGTTGCCTCGGTCTCGCAGGGGGCGGCAGCAGGGCCGCATCTGAAAAACCTTTTTTTGCAATATACGGCGCTCCTGGCGGCCGAGGACGGAAGAAAGGACGAAGCCCTGGCGGCCATGGAAACGGCACGGGAACTGCGCAAAAGGGCCGGCGGGCTTTATTATGATGATCTGAATGAGGCCTTCTACGGCGCGACATACGATCTTCTGGGTGAAGATGACCAGGCTCTCGCCTGTTTCGACCGTGCCCTGCTAAGCCCCTCGACCTACCTGCGGCAAACGGCCCTGGCATTCCGCGCCCGTTTTTATCATTGCCGCCGCAATCCAAAAGCGCACGACGATCTCAGGGAACTGCTCGGGAGCATGCGCGAAGCCGAACACCGGCACTTCTACGGATGGATGCCGGAGCCGATGGGGGAGCTTCTCTCCGTAGCGGTCAGGCAGGGGATCGAAAAGCCTTTCGCGCAGCAACTCGCGGCGCAGCGCCTCGACTCTGCGGTGCTGGAGGATGGCACCCTTATTCCGCTCCTTGAGATAGCAACCCTCGGGGCGATGCAGTTCCGCATCGGGCATCGGGTGATCCTGTCCGAAGCCGACCTCGGCGAGTCGCAACGGCAGATTCTTGCCGCACTTCTCTCTCAGCCCGAACCCTCCTATCCCGAGAAACGTTTGCAACTTCTTCTCTGGCCGGAGAGCAACGAAATAAAATCCCGCAACAATTTTGACAAACTCCTCTCCCGGTTGCGGAAGTCGTTCCACACGGCCTTCGGGCAGAATGCCCGGCATTATCTCCAGTTGAAAAACGGTATTCTCTCCCTTTGTCACTGCCGCATCGATGCGAATCTTTTCATGCGGATGGTACGACAAGGGAGCAAACATTTGCATCAGGGGGATCTCTGGCAGGCCGAAAACCTTCTGCATAAAGCGACCGGTCTCTATAAGGGAGAATTTCTGCCGAACGCCACTAATAGCGATCTGGTTGAAACCTTTCGCTCCGACCTTTTGCAGGCCTATCAGGCCGGAGCCCTCGTCCATGCCGAGGCACTGCTAAAGTTGCAACAACCCCATCCGGCGATCGCCATCCTCGAACAGTCGCTCGCAGCCGATCCGCTGCACGACGAAACCGTCAAAAAACTCTATTCCCTCCTAATTCTTCATGACAATCCTTCCCGCGCCCAGATGGTCGTGGACAGATACGGCGAAGCACTGCGGCGCGAGGGCTATCAGGCTCTGGAGATCCGGCAAATGCTGGAAAGTTTTTGGGCTTAAAGCACGCAATGCGCTCCATAAAATTAATTATAAATAATTTTCCATGTGGCCCGGAAACAGGCAAATGTCAGAAATAGTTCAGATGCCTTGTGCTAGGGTCTACGTAATTTGCTCCAGCTTGTGCGGAAGAGAGGTAGCAGGTTAGGAGCAACAAAGAAAATCTTAAATTTCTCCGACAAGAGCAAAGCCGCAGCAATGCGGCGACGCAGAGCCAGGGGTCCGCCGTAGCTGAAAAGCGTAGGCGGATAGCCCAGCCGCCGAAGAGAACGATGATCTTGCTGTCCGTAGGGGCGGCGGGAGTGCATCCGTCTTCGGCTTTGCCGGAGGCGGATTTTTTGTTTTTTTCGTTTTCTAATAGCATTTGGGGACAAGCATGCTGCTGTGGCAAGGCCAATCCAAAAAAAGCGTCGGTTATGAAAAACACTTGATAGCTGTGCTTCGGGTTTGTGGTTTGATACTTGGAATGATAGTGGCGGTCGGCAGTCCTTCCGGCGCTCAGGAAGGGGTTGTCGCCAAGGTGGGGGAATCCTCGATTGCGGGCAAGTCTTTACGGGAAGAACTGGCGCGCCGCGGCCCGAAAGCGGATAAAGCCGCAGTGCTGGATGAAATGATCCGATTCGAAACTCTCCATGCCGCGGCAACTCGGGCGGGGCTCGATCGGGATCCGGAAATTCTGGCGGCCTTGCGTCATCTTATGGTCGATAAATATCGCCGGCAGCAATTGGACCCATTGCTGGAAAAGATTACGGCCGACGACAACGAAGCCGAGGCGTACTACAAGAGCCATAGAGACGCATTTGCCATTCCCGGAACGACCCGCTTGGCCCTCATCCAGATTACGCTGCCGATGCGTGTTTCGCAGGAAAAACGCGCCCAGTTGCGTGCGCGTATCGAGCAAGCCCGCCTGGCCGCGCTGCGGTTGCCGAAAGAAGTCGATTCTTTCGGCAGTGTGGCCGTCGAGTATTCCGACGATCAGGCGACCCGTTACCGGGGCGGCAATACTGGCTGGCTGACCGCGGTCGAGGTGAAGGAGCACTGGCCTGAGGTGGTTGGCCGTGCCGTCACCGAACTCAAACAGCCCGGCGACATCAGCCCGATCATCGAGAGCGAGGACCGTTTTTTTCTCTTCCGATTGATGGAGCGTAAAACGGATACGTATCGCTCCTTTGCCGAAGTAAAGGACTGGTGCCGTCACGAGGTTCTTCAGAAGAAACAAGCTGATTTAGAAAAAGAATTTTTTGTGCAATTGCAAAAATCATTTCCGGCGGAAATCAATAGTCTGGAACTGGAGAAGATTTCCTCACCCATGATCGAAGTGCCACATCCGCCGGCATTACCCGCACGTTAATGCAGGCTATTTTTAATATTTTTTTGAATCGCCCAGGAGGCCCATTATGCCGGGTAGGCAAAAGCCGAATCATTGGTTGAAATTGCTCTTTTTGGCGATCCTATGCCTGGCCGCAGGTGATGTTGCCCTGGCCGCGCCGACGATGACGCAGACCTTCGATCTCCATCCCGGATGGAACGCCATCTTCCTGGAGGTACAACCGGCGGATACACGTCCCACGGTCGTCTTCAACAACCCCGCCATCGAGAGTGTCTGGAGCTGGCTCGATCGGGACGCTCCCGTCATTTTTGTCAAGAATCCGCAAGAAAACTTTGAAAGTCAGCCAGGTTGGTATGGGGCACGGTTAAATGACCCGACTTCCCCCCCCTATCTCAATAACTTGCATGCCATCATTCCGAATCAACCTTACATGGTCAAGATCAAGGGAACCCAGCCGTTGACATTAAATGTGACCGGAAGTCCTGCCCCTTTTGGAGTGATCTGGGTTCCGGATTCTTTTAATCTGGTAGGTTTCCCGGTCCATCCCTCCAATCCACCTTCGTTTGACGAATTTTTCGGGCCGTCGAAAGCTCATGCCGGCCAGGCGATCTTTCACCTTAGTCCCCTGGGGGCCTGGGAACTGATTGCGGCCCCCCTTGCTACCAGGATGAAACGCGGCGAAGCCTTCTGGATCTACAGCGAGGGCACCTCCGACTTTCATGGACCACTTCGGGTAAAGCCGAATTTCGGTCAGGATTTCGATTTCGGCAAAGAAGTGCGAGGCAAGGCTTTGGAGTTCCAGAATCTTTCTGCGAATTCCCAGAATATTACAGTAAAGCTTGCCCCTTCCGCCGACGGCACACCCCTCGCCCCTCTCATGCTCGGTCAGCCAACGCAAGATGCCGAAACCACTTGGCAAACCTTTGCGGAAATGAGCTACGTCCTCAATGGCGGCGCCCATTCGAAAATGCTTTTTCAGGTGGACCGTGCAAAACTCACCGTCAGCCAATCCGCCGGGATTCTTGAGGTCAGCGGGGGAGGGATGCAACTCCTCCTGCCAGTTATGGCGGAAAACCCGGTGGCGAGTATGGCGGGGCTCTGGTTCGGCTACGCCACCGTCGATCAGGTGAGTCAAATCAATAAGTCCGCTCCGGATATGTTCTTCGATTTCGAAATGGTTGGTACACTTGCGGGCCTAAAATTGATCGACAACAATTCCGAATGGAGTTATCTCGCCCCGGTTGCCTACCCGAAGGGGTGGGAAAAACTGTCCTACGATGCGAGCACATGGGCAAAGGGAAAGGGCGCTCTCGGATTCGGCATTTTTGAAGGGGAGACGATCGCGACCAATATCGCTACCCCCAACCCGACAACCTATTTTCGGACCACCTTCAGCCTCGACGAAATTTCCATCGGCCGCGCCCTGAAATTAAATCTGACCATTGACGATGGTGCCGCCGTCTTTCTTAACGGAGTGGAGATTTACCGGGTTAATCTTCCCGGCGCCTTTGAAGATCCGACCGCGCGTGACCCGAATGCGCCGGTAATCGGCTCTGCTCAGTTGGCCAGCGGCGTGATCAAAAGGACTACCATCGATATTGACGGCAATCATGTCCTTACATCGGTCGAGCCGATGAAAAAAGAGATCGAACTCCCTGGCTGGTTGCTGCGAGCAGGGAAAAATCTGTTGGCCATCGAAGTCCATCAAGGCGAGGCCGATCCCGAGGACGATAGCGATTTGCTGCTGGCCGCCGATCTTGTCGCCCTCGCGAGCGAAACCGAAGCCCTGGTCATGCCGCTGGTCGGACAGGGCAGTACGTGGCAGGTTTATCAGGGCGATATCTTCGATCCGGCATCGGGGACATATTCGCCGCCCCCTGGCTGGCCGACCTCGGTCACTGGCGGCTGGGTGGAGATGCAAGCCCCCCTTGGCTTCGGAAACAGCGGGAACCGAAGCGAGTCGAGCACCCTCTCGTTTCGCCCCACGCATTATTTCAAACGGTACTTCTCCACCACGGCAGCGCAGATTGGTTTGCTCGGCAGCAATAATCTGCAACTGCGCCTGATGGCCGATGATGGCGCTGTGGTTCGCCTCAATGGACAACCGGTTTTCCGTACTCCCAATCTGTCGGCGGGCGATCTGACCCCGGACGACAGCGCGACGAGTGCCGCGCCGGATGGCGGCCAGAATTACCAGATCACGATTCCCGGCAGCTTGCTTCGCGCTGACGATGGCGACGAACTGACGCTCGACGACCGCAACGAACTGACTGTCGAAGTTCACGACTATTTCACCGAAATCGGCGATACTGCTGCCGTGACGCCGCCGACACCGACGCCCGCGGTGATGACCATGCGAGTTTTGCTGTATATCGATCCCCTTGGCGCCGTGCGCCTGCTCAAGCAGGCGTATCTGATGCAGGAAAAGGTGACGAATGCGGATGGCGGCACCGGTTATCGAGAAGTCCTCCTGATCGACGACGCCAAGCTTCCCGATTATGTCGGCAGCAGTTTCCGCGACGGGGAAGTCGTCGGTCAGCGCTTCAGCGCGCCGCTGTTCGATTTTACCGGTAATGCGATCCCGTTTGCCGGAACCTACCCGAGCGCAGAGCCGATTACCGGTGTGATCGACCTCTCGCCGGACGTTCCGACCCACCCTTTGCTGCACCGCTACCATCCCGATCATTCGGCATCCAGCGTTCCCACCTTGAAGCGCACCATCAGCTTGACCTTCGCCGATACCTATCCACCCGGCGCGGCGACCGGGAGCCAAGCCCCGCCGGGTTGGGGTTTCGACCGCATCGGCGGCATTTACCAGGAGTCGATCGACGGGATCTACAAGGTTCCCCTTTCGGTGGCCGGCTCCTTCGAACTGACCCGAGTCAGCACCGCGGCGGTGGAGGAGTAAGCCATGATGGGAAAAGGATTGAAGCCGATGAAGAAATTATTTTTTATCCTGATGCTGTCGGTTATAGCGAATGGCTGTTTTTGGGCGGAGGCTATGGCGATTGGCCCGATGGATGGTGATGGTATTGTCACTTATTTTGCAAGATTCCTTGGGAAAACTAATGTTAATGTTGCTTTTGAAGTAAATAGTGCTTTGGATCTTAATGATAAAAATTCTTCAACTTACTATCTTGATGATTTTGATAATCCTTCTGCATTAACAACTTATCCAGTTCTTTTAGCTTATGCACCTGATTACTTTAATTACCCTGTTGGATATAGCTTGATGTATGTTAAATATTTTAATAACACAATGGGTGGTGGAACAAACTTTTTTAATTCCGAGAATATATTTGAAACGAAATTTTTTTCGACACTTCCGGCTCCTCCGACCAGCTACACGCATCTTCAAACGGGTACGTGGCACATTACTTATAGTGGCGGTTACTGGGATCCTTATTATGATCTAGTATCAATATATTATATTTTTGTAAGACCAACATACAAAACATTTTTTAGCGGATTGCCGCCCAATAAAAACCCGACCTATCGAATGGAAAAAATTGGAAGTACGGAAAATTATACGAAAAATTTTGGCGAACTAGAGCAACTGACAGCGGGTGCCCAATACAAGATGACAATCGACCCGGTCGGCCGTTACGTCCCTTATGGCTGGTCTGCTGCGACAGGATTTATTTTGCCCGCAACCATCGATTATGCGAGTTCGGTGACTTTTACCGCCGGTAGCAAGAGTAGCACTACTGATCTGCAGCCCGAGAAGAGGGATAGTTCTCAGACCTGGCAATTTCGGATGCCGGTCATAGTGGATATAATTTTCGAAACAAAATCCAGCTTCGCAGGCGCTATGTCGCGAGAATGCAGCGATCTTTGGGTTCCTAATTATTTTTATAATCAATCCGGTAATTTGTATGCGAATATCCGCAACGCGAGCTGCCAGACTCTGCTTGCCGATACGGCCAAGGGGTACAAATATAGCGGATACAAAAATGCCAGGGGATTGTATTCGACAGAAGCGGGTAATCCGGCAGTTGCCGGAAGCGGACCGGGAATAACCAGCATCGCGCATATTGCCAAGGATCCTGCCGATGCACCGGGGGTGACCTTCGTTTATAATAATCTCTACGATGTCGAGGTCGAGGTCGCCGGCCTCGAAGACAATCTGGTCGGCGAAGCTATCAATCCGATTAAGCAAGGATTTTCTCCGGCCTTGACGATGACGCAATTGCCGGGATTTGAGAAATTCCAAGCCGCCTACAATACTCCTCATACCGCCAAAGCGCCCAATATCATTTTCGATCCAATCTATAAAAAATATTACCGATTGAAAAAGGCTGAGCTTTATATAGGCAACAGCCTCAATAAAACTATAGTAGCCGATCCGAACAATAATACTGATGCTCAGATTCCTTTCGATTTTAAACTTGACAGTACAACTGTATCCTATCGCATTCTTTGGACATACGATCGGGTGTTGCGCCTTAATGTCTCGGTTGCGGGCGCACTTGCAAGCAATGCCGATCCAAAGCAATGCATAGGCGCATCCCTTGCCGGTGAAACTTGTATCGCCAGTCCCTTGGCGGCTTTCTCGTCCATCAGTTACTTTCCGATTTTACCCACACCCGCCATCACTCTGTTCGCCAAATCGATATTTCTTGAAGGTACGGACAACAAGGCCTGCACCGGTCTTATCGATAACAGCGGAAATATATCTTCCGGGAGCCTGATAAATAACGGGACATATAATTATGTGACCTTCGTCATGCAGGACAGCATGGATCTCGTCTGGAATTACAACAACCAAGGAGAAATCAATATAGGCAGCGAGGTGTCGCTGCCATTGGAAATAGATTCAACCAAGATTAAGGCAAGCGGCCCTTTCAAGTTCGAGAACTTTTCCGCTCCCTTTGGCAACACCGTGGAGAATTCTTTCTTTTGGGATGCCGAACAGAAAAAACTTTTCGCCGTACGCGAGATATGGAGTGTCGATATTGTCTGGTATGAAACCGTTTTGCCTGCCCTTCCCCTAACCCCTCAGACGATAAGAACCGTTTGGCCGACGACCATAGATATTGTCTCAAATGTACCGGTCGATTTAAATTCGAATGAATGGACCTATGTAGCTGTTCATTATCCTGACAACAACACAACGCAAGCGTTTCAATTTGAGAACGGACATTTTTCCGCTCTATGGAAAAGCAAATATGTTCTGCGCTTTCAGAAAGAAGTTCTGACTGGACCGACGACGTCCAAGATCATTAGCAGCTTTGTTGTCCTGGATGCTTACCCATGGGATTCACCGGAACATATCGAGTACAAGACGGTTGCTGTCGGCACCTCGCTCGAGCATAACAGCCACACCGAGAAAGATAAAACGGGTTACGTCTATTATCCGTTGAGTGTTTACGATAGCGGACTATATGATCGGACATTACGCAAAGGTCAGATCATTCCGGTAAACAGATCAGATCTTTTCTATCTCAAAACCAAACCGGAGTACCAGAAGCAATTGGTCGTTGTCTGGTACAGACAGAACTCGGGCGATGAGGATCCCGGTCTCAACTTCAGTTGGCCGACCACTCCGGTGGCATATAGGGTGCTATGGCCGCATGAGTTTTCGCCGCCGCAAGCGCCCGATGGCATCATTTCCATCGCCTTGGGAGAAGGCTTTCTGCTGCCGCCGGATCAAGTCAACGGGGGGATTTATGCCCAGCCCGACCCGGCCAACCCCGGCTTCAACCCGAACGAAGAACACGCGTTGCAAATCGCCGACAGGCTCTATGCTTTACGAGCCGACCTGAATGCCCCCTTGGGTTATTCGCCGCCGTACGTGCTTTACCAATATAAAATCGGCACGCAATGGCAGACGAAGGTCATTAAAGTCGAAAATGGGACCATTGCCGGGAAGGAACAAGAGGTCGGCAGCTTGCTCCAGCCTCCGCCACCACTGGACCGATTGCCGCTGATGACCGGCTATAACTACCGCGAGATCGTTTGGGAGGCGGGATACGATCAGGGAAAAGCCTGGCTCCACACCGACAAAAACGGCTCGGTCTGGATCAAGGCAGCGCCCCACGATGCCACGGCCGGAAAAATCGTCATGAAATGGTATTACCCGATGCAACCGGGCTTTTATTGGCCGGAAGCGATCAGCCCGGGCGACCCCCTCCCGTTTTTACGGGGGGATAGCGAAATATCGTTGCCGACGAGCGATACAAAACCGATCGACTATGTCTATACCCCCGTCTGGCCGAAAACCGCCCCGGTATTGCCGATCGGAGATTCGCTGCAAACCGCCAAATACGGTCTTCCCAATATTGCCAATCAAACCTCGATCAGCATTCTTCACGATCAGGGGTTCTTCCAAAAACGGGAGTCGTCCGTCGAACTGGTTGACGCCCTTGCCGAACGCCGGGTTTCCCTCGCCGAGATTCCGGCGGAGATCGAAACCGAAATGGTCAACGGCAGGGGGACCTTCCCCACGCTTCCTTTCCATCTGAATAAGCGTCTCTCATACGACGCCGCCCGTCTGGAACTGGTTTTTGCCGGATATCAGGATAAAGCGGGGATCATCCCGATGCTTTTGCCGAATGTCATGAGCGGGGCGGAAAAAGCCGAGCTGGTACAGAAGGGAACACCATTGACTGACGATCAGGACGCTTGGAATGAGGCAATAAACGCTCTTTACAATCTTAGCCGCGATCCGGACGAGATCGGGAAAAAGCTGACGCTGTCCAACGGTGTCGTCAATAGTTTGCCCTACGGCGCCAAGGGGACGACCGTCGGGGCATGCGGCGATGCCGATGACGATGACGATAACTATGACTGCAGGCTTTGGTTGTCCTTTGTAGACAATACGGCTTCCGGCACCATGGATCTGCTACCCAGAACATTATCCGGCGGCGTTCCCGGCGGGAAGGTGCTGTCGGCGGGAAGGGCAACGTCATCCGGCTATGTGGTTCTGGCGTTCAACGACGATCCTGGGATCGTGACAGGCGACCCGGTGTCGCTGAAGGTGATCCGGGTTGACAACGGCCCGGTGAGCCCGCAAATCAAGGCGATGGAATCGACCAATCCCTTTGATGAAAGCCTCACCTTGCGCCTGACCAACGATTTCGGTTTCGATCCGCAGAAATTTTTTGTCGAATGGTGCTACAAACCGATCTCGGGGGGGCTCGATCGCAATCTTCCCAACTTGCCTGGCGATGCCCGTGGCTGGATCCCGTTTGCAAGCGGTTGGGGAAAGAACGAAGTCACCTTGCGCGGCCCGAATTTGCTGGCGCTCTCCGATAATCAGTTCATTGCCCGTTATTACTACGGGAACGTTTATGCGTCATTATTGCCGGTGACTCCTGCACCGGTGTACGACCCGTCGATGAAAGAAGCGGTGGTGGACCCTCATTACTGGTCAACCTGGAGTTCCCCCAACTGGCCGAGGGATGGATCAAGCGCGTAGTAGGGAAGCTGAACCCCTTCGATGCCCGGGTCACCGATTTTTCTTCAACGGCGACCAACACCACAACAAGCATGCTCTCCCAGTTTGGGGGGCGGTATGAGGGGGATATCGCCATGAATTCCTCCCCCGAAAATCTCAATTCGGTCGGGTTGATCGAAGCTTACCAGACGATCCAGAACCGGGGCGAAGAAATCAGCATCAAACAGGGGCGTAATTATGGCCCGGCCAACAATTCGATCCTTTACGCCGCTTCGCGGATTGCGGAATTTTATGAGATTCTCGGCAACGAGGCCTACGCCGATGCCAAAGATCCGACAATCAGCATATCCGGCATATCCGGTTTGAATGGGACCAGTCTCCATGCTTTTCAGGATCAACTGCCTTCGTTATTGGAAGAGGAATTGGCCCTGCTGCGCGGACGTGACGACAACGATGCCCTCGGCACGGCACAGGCGCCTCTGTACAACCGATTGATCTGGAATTTTTCCAATGGCAATGGCGAAGTTGCCTACCAGCAGGTCTATAACGTTCAGGACATGGATGCTTCGGGGGGCATTGATGAGAAGGATGCCCAAATTCTCTATCCCCAGGGACATGGGGATGCCTGGGGGCACTATCTCACCGGTCTCTCCACCTACTATCGCCTTTTGCGGAACCCCTCCTTCCAGTGGGTCCCCGCCTCCGAACTGATCAATATCGCCGGTGTACCGGTTGACGTTGATTTTCGCGACGAGCGCCGTTTTGCCCAGATTGCCGCGGCCAAGGCCAAGGCGGGAGGGGAAATCGTCAACCTCACCTATCGGCAGAAGTATGTCGATAACCCGGCCGGCCAATGGCAAGGGTACAAGGACACCGATTCGCAGCGGGCCTGGGGGGTTGACGAATGGGCGCGCCGCGGTGCCCAAGGGGGGTATTTCGACTGGATCATGGCGAATGCGCTTCTTCCCGAAGACGATACGGCCGACGGCCATGTCGGGATCAAAAAGATTGACCGTACCACGGTGGAAGAACTGAAAAGCATCGCCTCGCAGGTAGCTTCCATCGAGAATCTTCTCGAAGGCGCCGACCGGGGGCTCAATCCGGTCGGACTGGCCAAGGGGATGGTCCCCTTCGATATAGACCCGGCGGCCATCGATGCCGGCAAGACGCATTTCGAACAGATTTACGAACGGGCCGTCGTCGCCCTCAACAATGCCAATACCGTCTATCAGCGCGCCGCGCAAATCACCACTCAATTACGTGTCAACGGCGGCCAGGTTGTTCAACCTTACGCAGATCAACAATAACCAGGAACAAAATTATAGAAATCGTTTGATCGAGATTTTCGGCTATCCCTACAGCGGCGACATCGGCACGGGCGGAACCTATTCCGCCGGATATGATGGGCCGGATCTGCTTCACTTCATGTATGTCGATGTGCCGGCATTGACAGGAGAAAAGATCGAGGAAAATCAAAGAGAAATCAAGGTCACTTTGAATTGGCCGGAAGAATATGATGGTATTATCCCTAGTCAACAAATACGTAATGAACCTGGTGATTTTGCAATAAGTTATTTTATAAATGATAAAAGTTCCTGGCTTTCAGCCAAACCCGAGTGGAGCAATCGTAAAGCCTCCGGTGAAATTCAATTTGCTCTGAGCGATTTGATTAAATCAGAGGTTTCGTACAACAAGGCATTGACCGAGTTTAATAAAATTTTAGGAAAAATAGAAAAGGGTGAAGCACTAGCTAAAAGCAAGTGGGATTCAAACGAAGACAAAATTACATATTTTGATACAGCTACGAGAAATATACAAACATATAGAACATGGGTGGCCAGATCGAAAGGTACAGCAATGGGAGCCGAGGCTCTTCGAGAGTATATACAGGATAATGCCAAGGTATTGATTGAGAAACTGCCAAAGTCAGTCGGTATGGCACCCGATGTCTTCGGTACGGTTCGATCCGTGTTAACCAAAGTAAAAACAACTTTAAAATATGCAGCCGCAGCGGTTCAAATAGGCGCATTAATCTCCGCCGGCGTGAACGAAGGCAAGATCGCGGATGAGGCGGACCTGCTCAAGCGGAAGCTGATGTTCGAGGACATGAGAAATGAGATGATCCCGCTGGCCAATGAATTGGAGCTGCTTAGCTACGATCTTACGGCCAAACAACAGGAATTGATGCTGCTGACCGAAGTCATCAACCAGAACCATGAGCGCTATTTGGCGGCGCAGGCCAAGGGATTGCGCCTTCTCGACGAATTGCAGGTTTTCCGGCGCCAGCAGGCGGCCAAAATTCAGGATTACCGATATCGGGACATGGCATTGCGGCTTTACCGGAATCAATCGCTGCAGCAGTATCAGGCGGCATTCGATCTCGCTTCCCGCTACGCCTACATGGCGGCGACTGCTTATGATTATGAGACGAATCTGCTCGGTTCCGATAGCGGAACGGGACAGCAGTTTTTTACCAATATTATCCGCCAGCGTTCCCTGGGGGGCATCAGTAATGGGGCGCCGGTTGTCGGCGAGCAGGGGTTGGGAGATGTTCTTGGCAAGCTTTCGCAGAACTTTTCCGTTTATAAGACTCAGCTGGGATTCAATAATCCCCAGACGGAAACCAACCGTTTTTCATTGCGCACCGAAGCTTTGCGCATTCCCGCCGGGGACAGCACCAGCCAATGGACGCCGTACTGGAAAGAACAGCTGAAACGGTACCAAGTTGAAAACCTGTGGGAAGACGAGAATTTCAGGCGTTATTGCCGTCCCTTTATCAACGAGTCCGCAGGTGCGCAGCCGGCATTGGTCATTCCTTTCTCGACGCAAGTAAATTTCGGTTACAACTTCTTCGGGCGTTCGTTGGCTAGCGGGGACAGTGCCTACGATCCGACCAATTTTGCGACGAAAATCCGTTCGGTCGGGGTGTGGTTTTCCAATTATCAAACTGCTGGGCTTTCGAATACACCACGTATCTATCTGATTCCGGTCGGTGAGGATGTGCTGCGTTCGCCAACCGGAAGCGGGCTGCAGACCAGACATTGGAAGGTTGTCGATCAGGCGATACCGGTACCTTTTTCCCTGGGGGCTGCCGATCTGGGCAACCCCGACTGGCTTCCTTCGGTCGATTCTTTGAGCGGCGAGATCGAAGCCATTCGCAAGTTTTCCAGTTTCCGTGCCTACCACGATAGCGGCAGTTTCAACACCAGCGAAACGATTTCCAACAACCGACTGATCGGACGCTCTGTCTGGAATACCCGATGGTTGTTGATCGTGCCGGGGGGCACGCTTCTGGCCGATCCCGCCCAGGGGATCAATAATTTCATCGACAATATCACTGATATCAAGCTTTTCTTCCAAACCTATGCTTATTCAGGAAATTAGGTGAACGCCATGACAAAAATACCATGTGTCGGAATGGTTGCCGTGATCAGGTGTGCTCTCCTGGTTTCTCTTGCGTTTATTCTCATTATTTCTGGGACGGCTGAATCCTTCGCGACCCTCGCCGAACCTGATGTCGTCTACTATGGCGAGGTTATCGGTCGGGACGGTTCGGGGCAGGCGGTTGCCCTGAATGCCGGTAAGATCGCGGTGAATGTCTATGACGGTACAATGGCGGTCTTCACCCGCGAATACTGGCTGGGCAGCGATCCTGCCGTTGGCTTTAACTACCTGCTGCGCATCCCCGTTTACCACCAGTTCGATGATCCCCTGAATCCCCAACCGAGGAAGGCCCGTGTGGGAGATATGGCGATCTTTACCACCACGATGAAGGTCCAAGAGGGAGAGGCAGAAGTCGATGTCGAAGTGGTCCTGGGGCGGGTGCGTCTGGCGGAGCGTGGTGCCTATATCCATTTAACTCTCGATACCGAATTCGAGGCCGATGGCGATGAGGACGGACTTCCCGACGGCTTCCCTACGAATCGTTTTGGCGACGGTCAGGGCGACGCGAACGGTAATGGCATCAGCGACCTGGCTGAATTTTTATCCGGAAACGATCCGGCCGCTTGTATCTGGCAGACGGGAAGCGATGAAACCCAGGTTTTTTCCAATGTTCTCCATCCACTGGTGCTGCAAAACTGCCTTAAGGATGCCGAAGGCGACCGCCGGCACAATCTTATCAATCTGGCCCAGGGGACCTATCGCGGCAATTATGCCTATTTGGCTGCTTGGGCGGAGAATTTCGATCTGAAGGTGATCGGCGGTTATGCGCCCGATTTTTCCATGCGGGACTACAATCCGGCATCGACCGTTCTCGACGGCGATGTCGATAATGACGGGATCGGTAATGGTGCGGTGTTTGCTGCCGATACTGACAGCGGAAAGAGCACCGGCAATATTCGCGTTGAAAGTCTTACGTTCAAAAATGGCAGGGCTATTGAAATGCAGGGTGGAGGCGGAATACAGGCACGTCTTTATCGGGGGGCACTGGAACTGGTGGGGAACATCATCAGCAGCAACAGTGCCGATAATGGTGGGGGGCTGTATCTTGAAAGCAGCGACAGCGCCGAGATTTTTCTGGCCAATAACATCATCCATGGGAATATTGCAGTCAATGCCGCAGCTGTCCGGATTGCTTCCACCATCGGTCCGGTTACCCTGCTCAACAATACCGTTGCCGATAATACGTCTACCAGCGGTAATGACGGACGTTCGCTCCTCATCGAAACGACAGCGGCCTCTGTAGACCTGACGAATAACATCATTCGCGGTACCTCCCCGGTTACAGGTGCGGAAATCTTTGTGAACACCTTTGGGATCGCCACTCCGCTTGTCATCGTTCGGAATGATTTTGATCTCGCTGGCGGGCTTTATGTGAATACCCCGGGTTTTGTCCTTGATCCATCGAATATCGATGCCGACCCGCAATTTGCAGCGCCATTTAAGGCTGATTTCAGACTGGGTACGGGCTCACCCTGTATCGATAGTGGTATTTTGCATGCGAAGCAAACCGACAAGGATGCCGTCGGCGTGGCGCGTGCGCTTGGCAGTGGCATCGATCTGGGCGCCTATGAATTCTCCCTTGGCGTCGTCACAATTGATCCTGCTTCGCTGGCCCATACCTATGACGGTACGGCCAAATCTGCCACAGCCACCACTATTCCCGCAGACCTCCCCGTTCTTTTTACCTATAACGGCTTATCCGAGATGCCTGTCGCGGCAGGAAGCTACGCCGTTGTTGCCACGATCAACGACATCAACTACCAGGGGATCGCGAGCGGTACGCTGATTATCGGCAAGGGAACCGCCACCTTTATCCTGGGCAGCCTCAGCCAGTCCCACGACGGCACGGCGAAGCCGGTTACCGCCACCACGGCCCCGGCCGGCAAAGCCGTCACTTTCACCTACGACGGCTCGCCGACAGTGCCGACCAATGCCGGCAGCTACGCCGTCGTTGGCACAGTTTCGGACGCCAATTACCAGGGGACGGCATCCGGCACGCTGGTTATCGGCAAAGGGACCGCCACCGTTAATCTGGGCAGCCTCAGCCAGACTTACGACGGCACGGCGAAAGCGGCCAGCGCCATCACAGCCCCGACCGGCAAAGCCGTCACCTTCACCTACGACGGCTCGCCGACAGCACCGACCAATGCCGGCAGTTACGCCGTTGTGGGTACGATCTCCGATGTCAACTACCAGGGGACGGCATCCGGCACGCTGGTCATCGGCAAGGGAGGCGCCACCGTCACCTTGGGCAGCCTCAGCCAGACCTTCGATGGCACGGCGAAAGCGGCCAGCGCCACCACGACCCCGGCCGGCAAAGCCGTTACCTTCACCTACGACGGCTCGCCGACTGCGCCGACCAATGCCGGCAGCTACACCGTCGTCGGCACGGTCAATGACGCCAATTACACTGGTACGGCATCCGGCACGCTGGTCATCGGCAAGGGAGGCGCCACCGTCACCCTGGGCAGCCTCAGCCAGACCTACGACGGCACGGTGAAGCCGGTTACCGCCACCACGGCTCCGGCCGGCAAAGCCGTTACCTTCACCTACGACGGCTTGGCGACGACGCCGATCAATACCGGCAGCTACGCCGTCGTGGCCACCATTAACGATGCCAACTATCAGGGGACGGCATCTGGCACGCTGGTCATCGGCAAGGGAGGCGCCACCGTCACCTTGGGCAGCCTCAGCCAGACCTTCGATGGCACGGCGAAAGCGGCCACCGCCACCACCGCCCCGACCGGCAAAGCCGTCAGCTTCACCTACGATGGCTCGCCGACGGCGCCGACCAACGCCGGCAGCTTTGCCGTCGTCGGCACGGTCAATGATGCCAATTACACTGGTACGGCATTCGGCACGCTGGTCATCGGCAAGGGAGGCGCCACCGTCACCTTGGGCAGCCTCAGCCAGACCTACGACGGTACGGCGAAGCCGGTTACCGCCACTACGGCCCCGGTCGGCAAAGCCGTCACCTTCACCTACGACGGCTTTGCGACGGCGCCGATCAATACCGGCAGCTACGCCGTCGTGGCCACGATTAACGATGCCAATTATCAGGGGACGGCATCCGGCACGCTGGTCATCGGCAAAGGAAATGCCGTCATTACCCTGGCGAATATCAGCCAGACTTACGACGGCAAACAGAAAATAGCGACAGCCACCACAACCCCGGCCGGCAAAACCGTTACCTTCACCTACGACGGCTTGGCGACGGCGCCGATCAACGCCGGCAGTTACGCCGTTGTCGGCACGGTCTCGGACGCAAATTATCAGGGGACGGCATCCGGCACGCTGGTTATCGGCCACAATGTCGCCGTCATTAATATGAGTAATCTTCATCATGTTTATGACGGCACCGCAAAAACGGCCACGGCCACCACCAATCCGACTGGCAAATCCGTCAGCTTCACCTATAACGGCTCCCCGACCGCGCCCATCAGTGCCGGCAGCTACGCCGTAATCGCCACGATCAGCGATGCCAATTATCAAGGCACTGCCAATGGCACATTGGTGATTTCGGACAGTGTCTCGCCGACCCTGACCCTCTCCACCCTTGCCAGCAACACGACCACCAACAATCCAGCCCTGAATGTCGCCGGAACGGTTAGCGACAGTGACAGCGGCTTGAAGAGTGTGACGGTGAATGGGGCAGGGGTAACGGTTGCAGTTGACAGTACTTTCAGCACCGCGATTGTTCTGCTGGAAGGGGACAATCTGATTACAGTGGTGGCCACCGATAACACCAATAATCAAAGCACCGAAACACGCACCATCGCCCTTGACACCACGGCGCCCGGCCTGACCCTCACCCAGCCTGCCGATAACAGCTTTACCGGCGTAACCGTTTACGAATTCACCGGCAGCGTCGATGACCCCAATGCCATCGTTACCGCCGCAGTCAATGGCGGTTCGCCAGTAACCGCCACAATGAACGGAACAAGCTTCAGCTGCCCGGTCAACCTGGAATCCGGCCTCAATACTGTCGATATCACCCTTGTCGATCAGGTCGGAAACAGCACAGGCCTCAAACGCACCATGACATTGGACACCATCGCGCCAACAGTGGAAATTACCGTACCCGATACCGACACCATCGTCGGAGCCATGCCGGTAACGATCACAGGCACCGTGAACGATGCCCTGACGGAGGTCAGCCTGGTATTGACCGTCAACGATGTCGTCGTGACTCCCACCGTCAGCGGCAGCACGTTCAGTTACGAGTTGACAGCAACTGAAGGTGGTAGCTTCCGGATCCAGGCGATTGCCACCGACCTGTTGGGGAATTCCGCCACCGTTACCCGGAATATCATTTACCATCCCTCTGGCGATGCCGACGGCAACGACACGGTGGAGGTGGCCGACGCGCTCAAGGTCTTGAAGATGGCGGTGGGGCTGGAGACGCCCGATCCGGCGAAGGGCGATGCCGCTCCGTTGGTCGGCGGCAAACCGCAGCCCGACGGCAAGGTCAACGCCGCCGATGCCCTGATCATCCTGCGCCGCGCCATCGGCGATGTGAACTGGTAAAGAGGGGATCCGTCATCGGGCAATTTAAACGACTACTGTTTTGCGCCTTGCAATCTATGGAGGAAAACCATGTCCGCACTTAGAAAAATCCCTGCGGTATTTGCCACACTCTTCATAATCCTCTGGACACTCCCCGCCGCAGCGGCTAATGACCGGCACGAGATGGCCTTCATTGAAGACAATGTTGCGGATTACCAAGTGCTCGTGGATGGGGTAAAACAAGGCACGGAGGTGCATGTGCTGGATGCCGGCAAGAATGGCCTCGCGCAGATCGCGGGCATCCTCTATGGGCGCAGCGGCATAGACGCGATCCACATTATTTCCCACGGCGCTCAGGGCTCCCTGTTTCTGGGCAGTGACGTTCTTTCTGCGGAGAGTCTCGAAAGATACCGTCCGGAACTGAGGAAGATCGGCGCCTCGATACGCAACGGGGGAGAGATCCTCCTCTACGGCTGCGACATCGCCGCGCCCGGCAAAGGGGAGCGATTCGTCGAACGTCTCGCCGGCATCACCGGAAAACGCGTGGAAGCATCGAGCAATCCGACCGGCTCCAATGTGCTGGGGGGTGACTGGGTGCTGGAGGTAGCACGCGGACCGGCCTCGGCCGGGGCTCACGACGTCTTTTCGCCGGCGGCACGGGAGGGGTTCAAGGGGCTTCTCGCCACCTATACCGTCACCAACAACGCGGCCAGCGGCCCAGGAAGCTTTAGTGATACCTTCGCAGCGGCAAGTGCCTCGGGTCCGAATACTATAAACTTCGATCCGGCAGCGTTCGACCCGGCGACGCGCACTGTCGCCGAGCGCACCATTACCCTGGCCGCCAATCTGGCTGTGCTGACGACGAGCATCGCCATCAACGGCGATGTCAACGGCGACCTGATCCCCGATGTCATCCTCAATGGCGGCGAGTTCAATGGAATAGGTAGCACAACCGTAGGCATCTCCGTCACCCTGCAATCAATGGAGTTTACCAATTTCTTAGCCTCGGCAGCCGCAAACCCGACAGTATTGCGTGTACTTGCGTCACCCGTCTTCGTCACCATTTCCGACTGTCTGTTCTATGCCAATACGCGCATTGCGCCAACCCAGGGGGGGGGCGCTCTATTGGTAATGGGGAACGGTGCGACACTGTCCATCGACAGGTCCGTCTTTTATTCGAACAGGGCCGCGCTCAATGGTGGTGCGATCTATTTTACGGGTACCGGGGGCGGCGTTATCTCGAACAGTGTGTTTTACGATAACCAGGCAGACGGGACGGCTGCCAACAACGGCGGCGGCGCCATCAGATACCAGGCGGCAGCAGGAGGATCGCCGTTATCCCTCTACAACGTCACCATCGTGGGAAACAGGGTGCCGAACGTTCTCGCCAACGGCGGCGGTATTCAGGGGTCATCCACAGCAGGAGCCATCCTGAACATCTATGATTCGATCATCGTGGACAATACCGGTCCGGGCGGGGCGAGCAACGATACCAATGCCATTGCGGCCGGGGGGAGCGTCAACCCCACAAATGTGACCACCGGAGCGGGAGCCGGACTGTTCGTCAACGAGGGGAGCGGCGCCAGCCGCGATTTGCGGCTAACCGGCGGCTCGGCGGCCATCGATACCGGCAGCGCCGCGAGCCCATCCCCCAACGCCACCTACGACGTACTCGGCAATCCCCGTAAAATCGGCACGAATGTCGATCGCGGCGCCTACGAATTCGACCCCACGCCCCCCACCGTCACCGACGCCAAAATCAGCATCAGCGGCGGCACCGGGACCGGCGGCGCCTTCAAGGTCGGCGACATTGTCACCGCAACTTGGAACAATACCGCGGGAGGCGATAACAATGCAGGCATCACCGGCGTCACCATGAACTTTTCCGCCTTTGGCGGCGGCGCAGCAGTGACCGCCATCGACGACGGCAATGGCAACTGGACAGCGACCTGCACCATCGCCGCCGGCGCAATCGACGCCACTAACAGGAACGTCTCCGTAACCGCCACCACCGCATCAGGAAACGCCACGACCGCCGACACGACCAATGCCACCGTGGATAACCAGGCGCCGGCCGTGGCAATCGGATCGCCTTCGGCAAGCGTTGTCAAGTCGACCGGCACGTCTGATTTCGGCATTACCTACACCGGCGCTTCCAACATAAACCTGACAGCGGCACAGGTATCCTTGACCCAGACCGGCACCGCCTCCTGCACCAAGACCGTGCTGAACGGCACGACCGCCACTCCTTCGGTGCGGCTCTCCGCATGTTCCGGCGACGGCACTGTGACCATAACCCTGGCAAGCGCCGCCAGCGATGCGGCGGGCAATGCTGATGCCGGAGCTGGTCCCGGCGCCTCGGTTACCGTGGACAACGCCGCGCCGGTCGTGGCAATCGGATCGCCTTCGGCAAGCGTTGTCAAGTTCGACCGGCACGTCTGATTTCGGTATCACCTACACCGGCGCTTCCAGCATAAACCTGACAGCGGCACAGGTATCCTTGACCCAGACCGGCACCGCCTCCTGCACCAAGACCGTGCTGAACGGCACGACCGCCACTCCCACGGTGCGGCTCTCCGCATGTTCCGGCGACGGCACTGTGACCATAACACTGACAAGCGCCGCCAGCGATGCGGCGGGCAATGCCGATGCAGGCACAGGTCCAAGTTTATCGGTTACCGTGGACAACACTGCGCCGGTCGTGGCAATCGGATCGCCTTCGGCAAGCGTTGTCAAGTTGACCGGCACGTCTGATTTCGGTATCACCTACACCGGCGCTTCCAGCATAAACCTGACAGCGGCACAGGTATCCTTGACCCAGACCGGCACCGCCTCCTGCACCAAGACCGTGCTGAACGGCACGACCGCCACTCCCACGGTGCGGCTCTCCGCATGTTCCGGCGACGGTGCCGTGACCATAACACTGGCAAGCGCCGCCGGCGATGCGGCGGGCAATGCTGATGCCGGAGCTGGTCCCGGCGCCTCGGTTACCGTGGACAACGCCGCGCCGGTCGTGGCAATCGGATCGCCTTCGGCAAGCGTTGTCAAGTCGACCGGCACGTCTGATTTCGGCATTACCTACACCGGCGCTTCCAGCATAAACCTGACAGCGGCACAGGTATCCTTGACCCAGACCGGCACCGCCTCCTGCACCAAGACCGTGCTGAACGGCACGACCGCCACTCCCACGGTGCGACTCTCCGCATGTTCCGGCGACGGTGCCGTGACCATAACACTGGCAAGCGCCGCCGGCGATGCGGCGGGCAATGCTGATGCCGGAGCTGGTCCCGGCGCCTCGGTTACCGTGGACAACGCCGCGCCGGTCGTGGCAATCGGATCGCCTTCGGCAAGCGTTGTCAAGTTGAACCGGCACGTCTGATTTCGGCATTACCTACACCGGCGCTTCCAGCATAAACCTGACAGCGGCACAGGTATCCTTGACCCAGACCGGCACCGCCTCCTGCACCAAGACCGTGCTGAACGGCACGACCGCCACTCCCACGGTGCGACTCTCCGCATGTTCCGGCGACGGTGCCGTGACCATAACACTGGCAAGCGCCGCCGGCGATGCGGCGGGCAATGCCGATGCAGGCGCAGGCCCGAGCACATCGGTTACCGTGGACAACACCGCGCCAACCGTGGCAATCGGATCGCCTTCATCAAGCACCGTCAATTTCGCTGCCACGACCGAGTTCGGCATAACCTACAGCGGCGCTGCCAGCGTGATTCTGGGGCCAGGCTCGGTAACCGTGACCTCAACCGGTGACGTCTACTGCAAGAGGGGCGTAGTGAACGGCACAACCGCCACGCCGACAGTACGGCTCTCCGAATGTTCGGGCGACGGCACGGTGACCATTTCCCTGCCAAGCGCTTCCACCGATGCGGCGGGCAATGCCGATGCAGGCGCAGGTCCAAGTTCATTGATTACCGTGGACAACACCGCGCCAACCGTAAGCTTCACCTCGACGCCGGCAATCAATAATATCAACAAGACCGGTTATGTGGTTTCAGGGATCTGTTCGGAAAACGCGCGAACCGTGAGCGTGAGCGTCGGCGGCACGGTGAATGCGTCGCCTGCCTGCTCCGGAGGAACCTTCACTACGGCAGGAATGGATGTGAGCGGCCTGACGGACAGTGCCTCAATCAGTGTGACTGCAGACCATATCGACACGGCCGGCAACAATGCGACGCAGGCAAGTACAACGGTGATCAAGGACACTATCGACCCGGCCGTCTCTTCGGTTGCCGTGCCTGCCAACGCTACCTACACCACGGGCCAGAACCTGGACTTCACGGTCAACTGGAGCGAGAACGTTTCCGTAACCGGCACCGACTCCACCATGGGACTCACCATCGGCACTACCTCAAAGACAGCGGCCTACCTCTCGAAAACCGCCACCGGCATTACTTACCGCTACACCGTACAAAGCGGTGACAACGATGCCGACGGCATCGCCGTCGGAAGCCTCACCCAGAATGCTACAACCATCAGGGACGCCGTTAGCAACGACGCAAATCTTACGTTCAACTCCATCGGATCGACAGTCGCAATCTTGGTGGACGCGGTATTGCCAGTCCTCACCGCCCCCACGACCGCCGACATCGGCGCCAACATCGCCACCCTGACACTGAAAGCCGATTCCACCGGCACCGGCTATTTCACCGTGCTGACCGGCAGCGGGATGACCTGCGGCAGCGGAACGCAGGTGAAGAACGGGCAAGCCAGCACCGGCGCCGCCGCCTATCGTCGCGGCTCGCTTGCCCTGACCGCCAATACTTTGAGCAGCTACGCCGTGCGCAACCTCACGCAAAGTACCGACTACACCGTCTGCTTCACGGCCGACGACGGCGCCAACCTGCAACCCACCCCCGCAACGGTCGATTTCACCACCCCCGCGGCAATAAATCTGACCACCAGCGCCTGGACCACCGTGGGCAGCGCCGGGTTCTCGGCACGCGAAGCCGAATACACCGCGCTCGCCTTTGCCCCCGACGGGACATCGTATGTTGCGTACATGGACTGGGGCAATGGCACTAAGGCCACGGTCAAGAAATACGACGGCGCCGAGTGGGTTAACGTGGGGAACGCCGGGTTGTCGGCAGGCGCAGCCAAAGACATCTCGCTCGCCTCTGCCCCCGACGGGACACCGTTTTTGGCGTACCGGGACTATAGCAACAGCGACAAGGCGGCGGTCAAGAAATACGACGGCGCAGCATGGGTTAACGTGGGGAACGCCTGGTTCTCGGCGCCGTCGGCCTATTACACCTCGCTCTCTTTTGCCCCGGACGGAACACCGTATGTGGCTTACAGTGGGGTCGGTGGCACGGTCAAGAAATACGACGGCACGTCCTGGACCAACGTGGGGAGTGGCGGGGTCGCAGACTCAGCCGATTACACCTCGCTCTCCTTTGCCCCGGACGGGACACCGTACGTGGCGTACAGGGACGGCGGCAATGACGCCAAGGCCACCGTCAAGAAATACGACGGCATAGCGTGGGTCAACGTGGGGACTGCCGGGTTCTCGGCAGGCATCGCCGAATTCACCGCGCTCTCCTTTGCCCCCGACGGGACACCGTATGTCGCGTACATGGACTGGGGCAATGACGCCAAGGCCAGGGTCAAGAAATATAATGGCGCCGAGTGGGTCAACGTGGGGAACGCCGGGTTCTCGGCAGGCGAATCCCGGTATATCTCGCTCTCCTTTGCCCCGGACGGAACTCCGTATGTGGCGTACAGTGACGCCATCAACGGCTGGAATGCCACGGTCAAGAAATACGATGGCGCAGCGTGGACCGACGTGGGAGGCGCCGGATTCTCGGCAGGCCAAACCGGTTTCACCGCGCTCTCCTTTGCCCCGGACGGGATCCCGTATGTGGCATACATGGACCGCGGCAACGGCGACAAGGCCACGGTGATGAAACTTTCCCCGGCCTACACTGTCACCTACGACGGCAATGGCGCCGGCAGCGGTTCAGTTCCGACCGACAGCGGGATATACCTGCAAGAGGCTACGGTCACGGCAGCGGCCAACACCGGCGGCCTCGCGTGGAGCGGCTACACCTTCGTCGGCTGGAATACGGCGGCTGATGGCAGCGGCACGAGCCATGCCGCCTCGGGCAGCGCAACCTTCACGATGGGCGCGGCCAATGTGACTCTGTATGCCCTATGGCGCATCGACACAACGGTCACCTTGGTATCCGTCCCGGGCAACGCCACCTATATTGCCGGGCAGAACCTGGACTTCACCGTCAACTGGAGCGAGAACGTCACCCTCACCGGTACCGCTTCGACCCTCGGGCTGACCATCGGCGGCACCGCCAGGAGCGCCGCCTATCTGACGAACACCGCCGCCGGTATCACTTATCGCTACACGGCGCAGGCCGGCGATATCGACACGGACGGCATCACGGTCGGCGCCCTGAGCCTGAACGGCGACACCATCAGGAACAGCGACCATTTTAACGCTATCCTTACGCTCAACTCTGTCGGTTCGACCGCAGGTGTGCTCGTGGCCTCCTCATCCACCGCCGCCACCAGCGCGGCATCCGGCATTACCGCCCCCGGCGCCACGCTTAACGGCACGGTGAGCAGCAACGGGGCAAGCACCACCGTTACCTTCGACTACGGCTTGACCACCAGTTACAGCAATACCAACGTTGCCGCCACCACCGGGGGGACCGTCGCCGCCGGCGCCACGGCGGCGTCGGTTACCGTGAGCGGCCTCACCTGCAACACCACCTACCATTTCCGAGTAAGTGGCACGAGCAGCGCCGGTACCACCAACGGCAGCGACCTGACTTTTACCACTTCCGCCTGTAGCGCCGCCCCGACCCTCACCACCCCCTCCTTCGCCAATGTCGGGGCAGGGAGCGCCACGCTGGTGCTGAGGGCCGACGCCTCCGGTACCGGCTGGTTCACCCTGCTGGCCGGAAGCGGCACTGCCTGCGGCGACGCCACCCAGACCACGGAAGGAAAAGACTCCACCGGCGCCGCAGCGCTCCGCTTCGGTTCCCTGCCGCTGACCGCCTCAACCGATGCCAACTACACCATACGGAACCTCACCGGCGGCGCCAGCTACACCGTCTGCTTCACCGCCGGAAACAACGGGACGTTGCTATCAACCCCCGTCACGACCAATCTCACCACCACGGCAGCGGCCGCCACGGCAACCAATTGGAAGACGGTGGGGAGCCCCGGCTTCTCCGCAGGGATTGCCGGATTCACCTCCCTGGCCTTTGCCCCGGACGGCGTGCCGTATCTGGCGTACGAGGACTGGGGCAATTCCGGCAAGGCCACGGTGATGAAATATGACGGCAGTAATTGGGTCGCCGTGGGGAGCCCCGGCTTCTCCGCGGGTTGGGTCGACTACACCTCCCTTGCCTTTGCCCCGGACGGCGTGCCGTATCTGGCGTACCAAGACGAGGGCAACTCAAATAAAGCCACGGTGATGAGATTCGAAGGCAGCAACTGGGTCGCCGTGGGGAGCCCAGGCTTCTCCGCAGGTGCTGCCTACAAGCCCTCTCTGGCCTTTGCCCCGGACGGCGCGCCGTATCTGGCGTACGAAGACGATGGCAACTCAAATAAGGCCACGGTGATGAGATACGACGGCAGCAACTGGGTCCCCGTGGGGGGGCCCGGCTTCTCCGCAGGGTATGCCGTATTCACTTCCCTGGCCTTTGCCCCGGACGGCGCGCCGTATGTCGCGTATCGGAATTCTGACAACAAGGCGACGGTGATGAGATTCGACGGCAGCAACTGGGTCGCGGTGGGGAGCCTCGGCTTCTCCGCAGGACAAGCCGATTACACCTCTCTGGCCTTCGCCCCGGACGGCGCGCCGTATCTGGCGTACGAGGACTGGGGCAATTCCGGCAAGGCAACGGTGATGAAATATGACGGCAGTAATTGGGTCGCCGTGGGGAGCCCCGGCTTCTCCGCAGGTTGGGTCGACTACACCTCCCTGGCCTTTGCCCCGGACGGCGTGCCGTATCTGGCGTACCAAGACGAGGGCAACTCAAATAAAGCCACGGTGATGAGATTCGAAGGCAGCAACTGGGTCGCGGTGGGGAACCCCGGCTTCTCCGCAGAGTATGCCGTATTCACTTCCCTGGCATTTGCCCCGGACGGCATTCCATATGTAGGGTACGTGGATGGGGTCCACAACGCCACGGTGATGAGATGTCTCCCCCGCCCCACCGTCACCACCGGCGCCGCCTCTGACATCACTGCCGTCGGCGCCATCATGAACGGTGCGGCCAACGCCAACGGCTATCCCACTGCCGTCATCTTCGAGTACGGGACCTCCACCGCCTACGGGAGCAGCATTGCGGCCCCCACAATTGTCATCGGCACTGCCGATGAAGCGGTGATGGCCGGCCTCATCACCGGACTGACGCCGGGAACAGTCTACCACTACCGGGTGAAGGCCGTGAACGAAGCGGGTACTGCTTACGGCAGCGATGCCACCTTCACCACTCTCGTGCCGCCGCAGATCACCAGCGGCAGCAGCGCCGCCTTCACCATCGGAGGCCCCGGCTCGTTCACCGTCACCGCCACCGGCACTCCGCAGCCGGCGCTCACGAAGACCGGCGCACTTCCCGCCGGCGTCACCTTCACGGACAACGGGAACGGCACGGCCACCATCGGCGGCACGGCTGCATCCGGAACCGCCGGCACCTACCCGCTGACGATCACTGCCAACGGCGCTCTGCCAAACGCCACCCAGACCTTCACCTTGACTGTGAACAAGGCAGCCGCGACCGTCACCCTCGGTAGCCTCAGCCAGACCTACGACGGCAGCGCAAAAGCCGCTACCGCCGCCACCACGCCGGCCGGCAAGGCCGTCACCTTCACCTATGACGGAGTCTCCACCGCGCCGACGAACGCCGGCAGCTACGCCGTGGTCGGCACCATCTCCGATGAAAACTATCAGGGGACGGCCAGCGGCACGCTCGTGATAACGGACAGCATCGCGCCGACCTTTGTCCTCTCCACCCTTGCCAACAACACGACGACCAACAATCCTGTCCTGAATGTCGCCGGAACGGTTAACGACAGCGACAGCGGTTTGAATATTGTGACGGTGAATGGGGTGGAGGTGACGGTTACAGCTGAGGGTACTTTCAGCACCGCGATTGTTCTGCTGGAAGGGGTCAATGTAGTGACCGTGGTGGCCACCGATAATACCGACAATCAAAGCAGCGAAACGCGTACCATCACCTTTGACACTACGGCACCCGGACTGACCCTTACCCTTCCTGCCGACAACAGTTTTACCGCCGCAACCGTTTCCGCAATAACGGGCAGCATCGATGATCCTAATGCCGTTGTCACCGCCACAGTCAACGGCGGCTCGCCGCTAAATGCCACAGTGGACGGTACAAGCTTCAGCATCGTGGTCAATCTGACATCGGGCCTGAACACAATCGATATCACCGTTAACGATCAGGCAGGAAACAGCACGGTCGTTAAGCGCTCAATTACCTCGGACACCGACGCACCAACATTGGAAATTACCGTGCCCGAGATCGATACCATCGTCGGAGCCATGCCTGTAACGATCACCGGCACCGTGAACGATGCCCTGACGGAAGTCAGCCTGGTATTGACCGTCAATGACCTCGGCGTAGCCCCAACTATCAGCGGCAGCACCTTCATCTATGAGTTGACAACTTCACAGGGCGGAAGTTACCAGATCCGAGCGATTGCTACCGATCTGTCGGGGAATTCCGCCACCGTTACCCGCAACATCATTTACACTCCATTCGGCGATGCCGACGGCAACGGCACGGTAGAGGTGGCCGACGCCCTCAAGGTCCTGAAGATGGCGGTGGGACTGGAGACGCCCGATCCGGCCAAGGGCGATGCCGCGCCGCTGGTCGGCGGCAAACCGCAGCCCGACGGCAAGGTCAATGCCGCCGATGCCCTGGTCATCCTGCGCCGCGCCATCGGCGATGTGAACTGGTAAGGAGAGAAATCATGAATGCTATCAATGCTGAAATCTTTTGCCCTGGTCCTGCTGCTCCTTCCCCTGTTCGCCTGCGGCGGCGGGGGGGGCATGACGACGATGATATCAACGACCACACCCACGGCACAGAAAGTCGAGCTGACCATCGGCCTGCAAGGGAGCGGCACGGTCGGGGCGGTCGATGTGGAGATCGTGCTCCCCGCGGGCTTTATTCTGGAATTGGATGAGACGGGTAAGCCGACGGAAGCGGCGCTGATCGAACTCGTCTCGGGTGGAACGATGGAGATCAACTACATCGCCGAAACAGCGCAGACGAATGGCATGCTCGACATTGGCCTGATCAATGTAACCGGCTTTGCCGCCGACGCCGCTTTGTTAAAAGTAAGCCGGGTCTATGCCGCCGGCGCCACCTTGCCAAGCGTCGATGATTTTGCCGTGTCGCTGGAGGCTGTCCGATCTGGACGGTGCTCCCATGCCGGCAGTATTGGCATTAACCAGTCTGACCATTACGGCCGTGCCCTGATGCGTTTTCTCTGCCTGATTGTTTTCCTGCTCTTGCCGGCGGTCCCTTGCGGGGCCACCGCTGCTTTCCCTGACCGGCGCCCCTCCGCTTTACCGCCTGGAAGCCAGCAGTTTCGCCAACGTCGCGGCCGTCGATGTCACTATCACCTACGATCCCGCCGTCCTGCGCATCGTTGCCTTGGAGAGCGGCCCCTTTCTGCAAGGGGCTCTGGCGGCCAGCAACATCAAAATTCCCGGCAAGGCGCGCCTCGGCGTAGTGACCACCAAAACTCTGAGCGGCGCCGGCCTGCTGGCGACGTTGAAGGTTGAAAAGCTGACGGGCGCTACCCCCGCGCTCCGTCTGGACGCTGGGCTGCGCGATCTCGATGGCAAGCTCATCCCAGTCGGCATCGACATGCCATCTTCGATAAGCCCGCCCTCGCCCGGCGCACAGCAGCAGACTTCCCCACCGCCGGCAGCTACAGAAGAACCGGGACCGGTAACGGCATCGGAACCGGTATTGGCAGCGTCGAGCCATTCCAGCGTGATGATAATACCGCGCAGCATGTTAACCGATTCTGCTGTCAACAATAGTACTCGGTCGAATCAACCTGCTGCTGATATCGCCTCTTCTCGCGAAGACCCCGCCGCCCAACCCGCGGCTCCCAAGGCCAAGGTCGAAAAACCTGAAATGGCAAAATCCTCCGGCCCCGCGCCGGCCGACAAAAAAGAATTCAGTGCCGGCTCGTCTTTTGAACTTTTCCGCAAGGAATTTGTACACTTTCGGACCCTTGCCGATTTGAAGCAGCTGTGCGCCTCAAGCAACGGCCTGCACCAGGAACCGTGTCCGGTGCTGAGCGACGGGAAAAATAGAGTTGTGCTCCGGGTGGAGGATGCCCAGCAGCCATCCTCGCTTGGCGTGCAGGGGGCGAGGCTGATGGAAAATTGGCGGGGGAAGGATGGGGTTCTGCATGTCGAACTGCTCCCCGCAGCAGGCGCCACGGAGGTCAATGTCATCATCGTCGATCAAAGTTTGCGCAATGTTCAGCTGGTGGTCGCCCCGCCCATTGCGCTCGACCCGCAAAGATCGGTGCAGGATTATCTGACCCACTGGCAGGATCTCGATGGCGACGGCGCCAACACTTTCGAAGAGGCCTGGATTGTTGCGGTCAATCTTATGTCCAAGGCGGAATCATTCACATCTCCAGCAGCATCTCCTCCGGCTCCTCGATGTACTCCTTGATCTGCTTGAGAAAACCGACCGCCTCGCGGCCGTCGATAAGGCGGTGGTCGTAGGAGAGGGCCAGGTACATCATCGGCCGGATCACCACCTGGCCGTCGCGGGCCACCGGCCGCTCCTGGATGGCGTGCATGCCGAGGACCCCGCTCTGCGGCGGGTTGAGGATCGGCGTGCTGAGCAGCGAGCCGTAGATGCCGCCGTTGCTGATGGTGAAGGTCCCCCCTTCGAGTTCGGCCAGGGTGAGCTTGCCGTTGTTGCGCTTTTTCCGCCAGTTGCGGCGATCTGCCTGCTCGATTTCGGCGAAGTGCAGGCGGTCGGCGTCGCGCAGCACCGGCACCACCAGCCCGCGTTCGGTGCCGACGGCGATGCCGATATCGTAGAAATGCTGGTAGACGATGTCGTCGCCGTCGATGCGGGCATTGACCGCGGGGAACTCCTTGAGCGCCTCGATGCAGGCCTTGACGAAGAACGACATGAGCCCGAGCTTGATGCCGTGCCGCTGGGCGAAGCTGCTCCTTGTGCCTGCGGCGCAGTTCCAGAATCCGGCTCATATCGGCCTCGTTGAAGGTGGTGAGCATGGCGGTCTGCTGCCGGGCCGCCACCAGCCGCTCGGCGATGCGCTGGCGGATCGGCGCTCATCGGCTCGCGGGTGATCCGCCCTTCCGTCGCACGGGGTGCAGGTGCGGGCGCCGGTTGTGCGCGTCGGCGCTTGAGGTTCGGGTGATGGTTGCGGTGCTGCGGCCACCGGTTGCGGCTCCGGCGCCTTGCTTTCCTTGCCTGCCGGCTTCGGGTTTGTTTGTCCCGTTTTTTCTTCTTGTGGCGCCGGCCTCTTTTCCGCCGCTGCGCCATCCGTCAGCTGACCGATCACCGCGCCGATCTTCACCGTTTCCCCTTCACCAACGGCGATCGACAGGACGCCATCCGTTTCGGCGTTCAGCTCCAGGGTGATCTTGTCGGTTTCCAGCTCGCAGAGCAGATCGTCTTTGCGCACCGCGCGCCATCCTGCTGGTGCCACTTGGCTACCAGCGCCTCAAGTACCGATTCGCCGACCTCGGGGACTTTGATTTCCATGCTCTCTCCTGGCACATTTCAAATGGTGAGCGCCTGCCGCAGGATTTCTTCCTGCTCTTTTTTATGCAGGCGGTGCGAGCCGACGGCGGGGGCGGCGGCGGCGGGTCGGCCGATGTACTCCGGCTCGCGGCCGAGCAGCTCTGCCAGTTGCGGCCGCAGGAAGCCCCAGGCGCCCATATTGGCCGGCTCTTCCTGCACCCAGGCGACTTTCGGCGTTTGCCGAAACGGCGCCGAGGAAGCGGCGAGCAGGTCGGTGCGCAGCGGATAGAGCTGCTCGATGCGCAGCAACGCCACATCCTGCTGTTTTTCCGCCTCTTGCTTCTCCAGCAGTTCGAAATAGATTTTGCCGGTGCACAGCAACAATGTCCGCGCTTCCTGTGCATTCTCCGTCGGAGGGAGAATCTCCCGGAAGCTGCCGGCGAACTCCTCCAGGCGCGAAACGCAGCGCGGGTGGCGCAGCAGGACTCTTCGGGGTGAACGACGATCAGCGGCCGCCGGAAGGGCTGTTTCACCTGGCGGCGCAGCAGATGAAAATACTGGGCCGGGGTGGACGGGATTGACCGCCTGGATATTGTTGTCGGCGCACAATTGCAGAAAACGTTCGATGCGGGCGCTGGAGTGCTCCGGCCCCTGCCCCTCGTAGCCGTGGGGCAGGAGCAGGACAAGGCCGCTCGCCCGGTCCCATTTGGTCTCCGCTGCTGACGATGAACTGGTCGATGATCACCTGGGCGCCGTTGGCGAAATCGCCGAACTGCGCCTCCCAGATGGTCAGGCCGTGCGGGGATTCCAGGGAATAGCCGTACTCGAAGCCGAGCACCGCCGCTTCCGACAGCATGCTGTCGTAGATCTGGAAGCTCGCCCCGCCCGCCGTACCGACGGCAAGGGGCAGTAGGTGAGCCCCGTCTTGACGTCGAACAGGACGGCGTGCCGCTGGCTGAAGGTGCCGCGCCGCGAGTCCTGGCCGGAGAGACGGACCGCGTGCCCTTCGTCGAGCAGCGTGGCGAAGGCCAGCGCCTCGGCCGTTCCCCAGTCGATCCCTTCCTCCGCCTGCACCGCTTCGCGGCGGCTGCTCCAGCAGGCGGAGCGATCTTCGGGTGGGCGATGAAGCCGGCGGGGATGCTCCGTCAGTTGTTTCGCTCAGCTGTTGCAGGCGCGCCCCCGCTACCCCGGTCGGGATCGGTCAGCGGTTGCCATTCACGCTGGATGCCGCTCCACTTCCCCCGGTAAGCCGATCAATATCGGTGAGTTGCACCGGCCGGTCAACCGCTTCTTCCAGCTTCCGCGTGCACCGCCGCCAGCTGTGCTGCAATCGCCTCTGCCGACACCCCCGCTTCGTGCAGGCGCTCGGCATAGAGCTCCGTCAGCGGCGGCCGGTCGCTGATCGTCTCGTACATCAGCGGCTGGGTGAAATACGGCTCGTCCCCTTCGTTGTGGCCGTGGCGGCGGTAGCAGATCATCTCCACCACCACGTCGCGGGCGAACTCCTGCCGGTAGTCGAGGGCCAGCGCCGCGCCACATGAACCGACCGCTTCCGGATCTTCGCCGTGGACATGGAAGATCGGCACCGACAGCATCTTGGCCACGTCGGTGGCGTAGCGGGTCGAGCGGGCATCGGCGCGGAACGGTGGTGAAGCCGATCTGGTTGTTGAGGACGACGTGGAGGGTGCCGCCGGTGCGGTAGCCCTCGAGCTGCGAGAGGTTGAACGTCTCGGCCACGATCCCCTGGCCGGCAAAGGCGGCGTCGCCGTGGATCAGCACCGGCAGCACCTGCTGCTGCCCCGCCGGCGCCGATAGCCGTCCTGGCGGGCCCGGCATTTCCCCTCGACCACCGGATCGACCGCCTCCAGGTGGCTGGGGTTGGCGGCCAGGGTCAGGTGGATGCGGCTGCCGTCGGCGAAGGTCGCGGTCAGCTGGAAAATCCCTTTGGTACTTGACGTCCCCCTCGCCGACAAAGCCGAATTCCAGGTTGTCCTCGAACTCGGCAAAGATGTTCGCCAGCGGCTTGCCGAAGATGTTGGCCAGCACGTTGAGCCGGCCGCGGTGGGGCATGCCGAGGACCAGGTCGCGCACCCCGGCGGCGGCAGGCGCCGGTACCAGCGTCGTCCAGAAGCGGGAATGAGCACTTCGCCCCCTTCGAGGGAGAAGCGCTTCTGGCCGAGGAAGCGGCGGTGCAGAAACTGCTCGAACAGGGTGGCCTCCTGCAGTTTGCGCAGAATGCGCAGCTTTTCTCGGCGGCGTAAATTCCGGGTCGGTTGCGCCGGCTTCCATCCGCTCGATCAGCCACTGGCGCTCGGCCGGATCCTGGATGTGCATGAATTCGACGCCGATGGAGCGGCAATAGGTCTCCTGCAGCGTGTCGACGATCTCGCGCAGGGTGGCGCTCGGCTGATGAAAGCGCACCGGTGTGAAAAACGGTGTCGAGATCCGCCTCGTCGAGGCCGAAGGCGGCCAGGGCGAGGAGGGGGTGCGAAAGCGGGCAGGGGGAGAGGGGATCGGTGCAGGCGAGCAGGTGGCCGATGTCGCGGTAGCGGTAGATCAGGGAATCGACTGCCGATTGCTTGCGGGCCAGCTCCGGCGCCGCGCTGCCGTCCGCTGCCTGCGCCAGTTCAAAACCGCTGAAGAAAGCCCGCCACTCGGCAGGGAGTTGCTTCCGGGCCTGCCGCCAGAGCCGGTACTGCTCCTCGATCCACTGCGGACTGACATTGGTGGAAAAATTCATGGCCGCACCCGATGATGAAATCGCTTGGGCAAGTATAACAAGGGAGGACTGCGGGTGCAATTAATGAGACTTGGCTCGCCGTGTCAGCGGCTGTCGGCATCGGCCAGTTCGGCGTCGGCCCGCATGCCGTCTGCCTGCAGGCGCCGCAACAGTTGCAGGGTGCCGGCGGGCAGATCGTGTTGCATGGCCTCTTCGACCGTCTCGGTCAATTTCTCTTCCATTTTCCGGCAGCTTTCGATCAGGGCATGACGTTCGTCGATAGCCAGCAGTGCTTTCAGGCGGATGGCGAGATGCTCCAGCGCTTCACGCTCGGCGTCCGGGGCGTCCGGGATATTCCCCATGCGACGGATCTCTGCGGCCAATTCATCGGCAAAGGCGTTGCGGCGGACCTCCAGTTGTCCGAAAAGCTCGGCCAAAGGTTTTTGACCGGCAATATGGCGGGCGGTACGATAATAATCGGCCACATCCCGGCACTCTTCGGCTACTGCATCAAGGGCGCTTTCCGCCGCCGTGCGCAACAGGGGCATGTCAACCTCCTTTCTTTCCCGCCGGCTCCTCCGGTACGAATACGGGCAGCGCCGCCGGCAGCACGCGGAACCGGGCCGGGGTGGTGGTGGTCAGTTCGCCGTCGGTATCGACGGGGAGCGGGCGGCGGGTGCGGATAATGATTTCCTCTCCCGCCAGCAGCTTGAGCCCCGGCCGCGACTCCTCCGGCCCCCGGCGCAGGGCGGGCGCCAGGAGCATCAGCCGCCACAAACTCTGCGGCGCCAGGCTGTAAAGGTTCAGACGGTGGTCGTCAATGCGAGCGTCCCCGGCGATCGTCAGGCCGGCGCCGTAGTGGCGGCCATTGCCGACGGCAATCTGGATCGACCGCTGGTGCAGAATACGGCCGTCGCAGATAATATCGGCGTCAAAAGAGCGATTCTCCCGTAAGGCGCGCAGCAGAGCGGGAGTGAAAGCCCAAATCCCCCAGCGCTTTTTGGCGGCCGGCGAGAGATGGTGCGTCACCTGCGCGGACAGGCCGATGCTGGCGACGTTGAAGAAGTAGCGGTCGTTGACACGGCCGAGATCGATGCGCTGCGTCCGCCCGGCCGCGATCACTCGGCATGCCTCGGTCAGGGAATTCGGAATGCGCAGGGTGCGGGCGAGATCGTTGGCGGTTCCCAGCGGCAGAATGCCGAAGGGGGTATCGCCCTCCGCCAGCGGCTGCATAGCAATATTCAGGGTGCCGTCGCCACCGCCTGCGATGACCAGATCGATCGACCGCAGGTGACGGCGGACGAGATCGGGAATCGCCGCCGGCTCACTCGTTTCCGCCTCGATCAGCGAGAAGCCGTGGCCGGTCAGAAGATCGAGCCCTGCCGCCAGGTCGGCGTTTCCCTCGCGGGATATGCGATTGACCAGCAGCAGGGCCCGGGGCACCTCTTTTCTCCCGCAAAATTAAAGTGGTTTTTCCTCTCGCAGATCCTCCCAATTTTTTAAATTTTAGAACTATCCCCCGCCCTGTCAAACCGGCTCAGGCCAGGCGCGCGCCGCCGTCGATATCCAGGACGGTGCCGGTCGTGAATGGATTGCGCATCAAGAAGAGGACGGCCTCGGCGATCTCCTCCGGCTCTGCCACATGTTGCACCGGCAGGGCGGCGGTCGTTTCGGCGAAAAACGCCTGCCGCGCATCGGCGGCCATGCCGGCGTAGGCCGGGGTGTCAACGATCCCCGGCGAAATTACATTGACCCGCAGCGGCGCCAGCTCCAGCGCCAGTGCACGGCCAAGGGCATTTATCGCCCCGTTCACCGCCGAAAAGGAGGAAAAGCCGGGCAGCGGCTTTTTCGCCGCTACCCGGAGAAGAAGGTGATCGAGCCGCCCGGCCGGATCTGCCCGGCGCCATAGCGCGCGGTGCGGTATTGTCCCCAGAATTTGCTCTCGAACAGAGCCTGCACCGCTTCCAGCGGCAGGTCGAGAAAGGCGCCGGTGGCGCCGCTGGCGGCGGTCGTCACCAAATGGTCGAATTCCCCGGCGCGGGCGAAAAAACTCCGCACCTCCTCATCGCGTGTCACATCGAGGACGAAGATTCCCGGTCGGCCGCCGATGATGGCGCCGGCCTGCTCCAGCTTCTCTCGCGAGCGGCTGGCGATCAGCACCCGTGCCCCCTCGGCGGCGGCGGCACGGGCGGTGGCCAGACCGATCCCGGAACTGCCGCCAATGACGATCACCTTCTTCCCTTTCAGGCTCATGGCGATGCCCTCTCTTTCTTGCTCTTATCGTCATTTATAGCAGGGAAGCGGGCGGAGGGAAGGGCGGGAGAACTCCCCTTCAGCGGACCAGGATGGTCACGGTGGCGCGGGCGTCGGCCCCCTGCGGGTCGCTGACGAGCAGTTCCGCCCGGTAGGAGCCGCCACGTCGGCGCGGAAGAAGGGGGTGGGGGTATCGGCTTCGCTAAGAACGGCCAGGCTACCGGCGGGAGGAAAGAGGGTCCAGCTGAAGGTCAGGGGAAAGCCTTCCGGATCAAAGCTGGCACTACCGTCCAGCATGACGACAGCGCCGGCCGCTACGGACTGGTCGGCGCCGGCCTTGGCCACCGGCGGCAGGTTCGTCTCCGGCGGGAATACGGCGATTTCGACGGTGTCGGTGTCGGTTGCCCCGTGCAAGTCGCGCACGGTCAGACGCATGGTGTAACTGCCGTTTACGGTGGGGGTGAAAAAGGGGTTGGCGGTCTGGCTGGCCGAGAGGACGGCCAGGCCCCCCTGCGGCTGGGAAACGATGTCCCATTCGAATTGGAGGATTTCGCCATCCGGATCGCGGCTGCCGCTGCCGTCGAGCGCCACCGAAGTCGCGGAAAAGACGCTGCGGTCCGGGCCGGCGTCGGCGATCGGGTTCAGGTTCGTCCCGGGCGTGACGGCGGTAATCAGAACGGTGTCGCTACCGAAGCCGCCCCGGCCGTCGCTGACCGTCAGCCGGAGCGTGTAATCGCCGGCCGCGGTCGGGGTGAAGAAGGGGGTGGCGGTGTCGGCCGCAGAGAGGGTACCGGCGTTCCCGGGCGGTTGCGCGGCGATCGTCCATAAAAAGTCGAGAAGATCGCCATCGGGATCGAAACTGGCGCTGCCGTCGAGAACTGTAGGGAGATTGATGTGGGTGACGCGGTCCGCACCGGCCGCGGCTGCCGGCGACCGGTTTTCCCCCGGCGGAGTCGGCGGCGCCGGCAATTCCTCGTCCTCGCCGTCCACCTCGCCGCATCCGGTCATCACCGCCAGGAGGAGGAGCAGCAGGAGCAGGCAGAATCGCAGTGGGGGATAACTGGGCATGAAGTCTCCCGCCGGTCAGGTTCAATGTGTACCTTTTAACATTGGCGGCTGAGACGTCAAGTGCAATCCCGCCGGTTTCCCGGCGGGAACAAAAAGCAACCAACTTATTTTTGTATACCAACCACTTCAACTTCAACGCGGCGGTTCTTGGCGCGACCTTCCTTCGTTCTGTTATCAGCCACCGGCCTGCTCATGCCTTCTCCGACGGCTTCAATTTTATTCGCATCGGCTCCGATGCTTACCAGGTAATTGCGAACGGCCTCGGCGCGCTGCTGCGACAGCTTCTTATTGTGATCAGCAGAACCGGTATTGTCGGTGTGGCCGGAGATTCGGATCTTGTCGGCACGACTCAGATCTGCCTTCGCCTCTTCCCGATATGCTTTAATCTGCTCTTGTCCTGCAGGCTTCAGTTCAGCCTTGTCAACATCGAACAGCGCTACTTCCTCAAACACCTTGACGACAGGTTTCGGAGTAAATACGTAGGTGAGGATATAGGAGTGGTCAATGTTCGTCGCGACACTCTCCCATGCCTGCATCAGAGTCGTTGGGGACTTAGCCTTCCAGATCTGGCCGCGGTTCTGGGTCGCGAAACCGGCCAGGAACTTGTCTGTCTCCGGACCCGGCATGAAATCGATGGCATAGGCGTTGAACTTGCCGACTCCTTGGGCGGCCTTCATGACCTCGTCGCTCTTGACTTTGCTGTTGAGGTCCTCCCCGTCGGAGAAAACGATCATGATGCGCGGGCCTGCAGGCGGCAGTTTACCGACGATATCGACACCGGCCAACATCCCCTCGTAGAGCACGGTCCCCGAGGTCGTCGCCTCCTTGAGTAGGCCTTGTTGGCGAAATCCCGCAGTTGATTCACATTACTGGACTTGAAGGTCTGCACGTTCAGATTGCGGTCGCCGACCTTGGTGGTGCCTTTTTTAGCGAAGACCACCATATGCACCTGGTCGATCGGCCGGACAACCTTCAGGACCTTGTCAACGCCGGACAGCAGCTCTTTGACGGCGTTGCGTTCATGCATCGAGAAGGAATTGTCCAGCACCAGGACGATGCTGACAGGCACATCCTGGACCTCGGCAACCGACTGCACCGAGACGACTCTACCCTGCTTGCCCCCCTTGCTCACGGTGAAATCCTCGGCCCCAAGGCCGAGCAGCGGCTGCTTGGCGGTAGTCTTCGACGCTGACGAGCACTCTTGCCCTCCGTGATGATCCGGTCTAAGGTGACCGTTACGCCGGCCTTGGTAGTGCCGATCGCCAGATCGCCCTCGGCCGCAGCGTAGGCTGTCCCGCATGTAACTAGCAGAGACATCATGAAACAAAATTTTTTGAACATTCTTTTGCCCCCTTTCTGCTGTTTAAAATCGCCTAATACTTTTCATTCACTTTTGTCAATTTACCAAGCTATATAGCTTTTGCAAGGGGCAGGCTAAAGGTGGGGAGCGGGGTGTAGATCGGGCTGGCTTACGGGGGTGAGCGTTCGTTTATTTCTTATTTCTGTTGACGGATGGTGCCGGAAGAAGTAGGAAAAGAGGGCATTCATTTTAATTGTTTTGAGGGAGCAGCGATGGGGGTGATTTCGAGAGCCGTTTTTCCGTAAAAGGAAGGCGGCTTTTTTAATTCGAGACCTGTCCCCGAATATTCCTGCAGGAGGAACTTGGCATGAAACGTCTTATCGTGTTGTTGTCGTGCGCTGTGTTTCTGGCCGGCTGCGCCGTCCGTTCCGCTGGCCACCCACGCGGTTTGGTCAAACCGCGGGTGGCGAATCCCTCGGTGGTCTTCGGCTATATCGACATGTCCGCCGCGGGCGGCGCCGACATCGATGACGTGCTGCTGGCGCGCCTCGACGGCGAGAAGCCGCAGATCCTGCGCGGCTTCCCAGACTACCCCGACGGCGTCACCGTCAACGGCCGGCGTCCCGGCTACTTCTGGGCCTCCGACCTGCCACCGGGGGAATACCAGCTGGCCGAGATCGCCGGGGTCGGCTACCACGGCAGCGCCCGTACGAACGGTGGTTGGAGCCGCAACTCCTTCACCTTCGACACCGCCAAGAAGAACGCCTCCTACGTCAAGATCAGCAAGCCGGGGGTTTACTACCTCGGCGCATTCAAGATCGTCAACCATGGGAAGAGCTTCGACCTCAATGAGATCGGCTCGCCATCCGAGGCCAAGGCGCTTAAGCGCCTGCTGCACCGCAGCTACGACAGCTACTGGAAAGGCATGGTCGCGCGGCGACTGAAGCAGGTGGGGGGATAACGGGGGAGTGCCCTGGTTTTTCCCCTCGCAATCTGAAGGATGTGGCTTTCCGGTACTGCTGTTTTCGGATATTGCCTGCAACTGCGAGGCGAAGGGGCGGTTTGGGGATGATTGGCGGATTTTATTGAAGGTGGCGCGGGGAAATTGAGACGAAACACTTGACGCAAGTAATCCAATGGATTAGTTTCGAAGGAGGGGGCGGATGGTCACTATTGCTGAAACATCCGAGTATGCCAGGCGGGCCGGAAAGCTTCTTTCCGAAAACGAGCGAACCGAGCTGATTTACTATCTCGCCGGCCGCCCGGAAGCGGGTGTTGTCATGGAAGGGACCGGCGGCGTGCGGAAGCTCCGCTGGGCGCGGGAGGGGCGGGGGAAAAGCGGCGGGGTCCGGGTGATCTACTTCTATTACAACGACGGAATGCCCCTTTATCTGCTGACCGTCTATGGCAAAAACGAAAAGGACAACCTATCCGCCGCCGAGCGGAACGAACTGGCCAAGCTGACAGGCTTGCTGGTGAAGACGGCGGGGAGATAGGCGGAGGATAAGATGAGCGATTTTTTTGAAAGCATCAAGCGCGGGCTGGAAGAGGCCGTGGCGCACCAGAAGGGGGAGAAAACCGGCGTGCGGCTTTTTACCCCGGAGGCAGTCAACGTCAAAAAGGTGCGGGAAAAAACCGGCCTGACCCAGGAACAGTTCGCCGCGACGTTCGGCATCAGCTTAGGGACGCTACGCCACTGGGAACGAGGCGACCGCAAGCCGCATGGCCCAGCGCTCGTCCTTCTCAACGCGGTGGCTAAAGAGCCCGACACTGTGCTCCGGATACTGACCGGGGATCAAGCGCCGAAGCGGGCGTAATAAAATGGGGAGTGGCCCAATTTTATCTGAAAGACGAGACTAGGGTTTACTTTAAAGCAGGGGATAGAGGTAAACATGAAAGATGGATTCAAAACATTTTCTATATTATCTAAATTGATGAAGGAAGATGTCGGTATTTGCAATAGGGTTGAGGATCTAATCAATAAAATAGAAAATTCCTTATTGCCTGGCGAAATTTCAAACAAAAACTTAATACTTCTATCTTTAAAAAATAATGTGCCCCAAGATCTTCTTAAAATAGATTTGTTCAGCAGGCCAATGGCTGAGAGAATGGGGAAATATTACATAATTAAAAATTTAGTGAACAAATTTTCAATAGATAAAGATGCCGCAAAGTGGGTAGTTGAAGGGTGGTGGAAAACTTTATGGTCGCTATCAGATGGTTATTTCTGTCCCTACACTGGAATGGAATTCTCTTTTGTAAAAGGGAAATTTTTTCAAATGGGAAATATTTTTGGAAATGGAAAGAAAGATGAACTTCCAGTCCATGAGGTCAAAGTAAGCGATTTTTATATCGCGAGATATTTGGTTACACAGCAAGAATGGTTAAGCATTATGGATAGAAACCCATCTTTTTGTACAGGCGATAAAATGCCTGTTGAAAATGTAAGTTGGGAAGATTCGAATGAGTTTATATATAAATTAAATAAGGTTACAGGCAGTAATTTTAGGCTGCCCACAGAGGCCGAATGGGAGTGCGCTGCACGCAGTGGCGGTAAAAATGAGATGTTTTCAGGCAGTAGACTGGCAAGCGACGTTGCTGTTTATAATAACGCTACTAATATGGATGTCTCTGTATATGAGTCCGTTGGCACCAAGCGTCCCAATGGAATCCTTTGCTATGACATGAGTGGAAACCTCATTGAGTGGTGCAATGATTTTTATAATGAAGATTATTATTCTGTTTGTCCAAAAGAAAACCCGAAAGGACCTCTTCATGGCCGTTTATATGTAGCCAGAGGTGGATCGTTTGTGTCTGAAGAAAAGGATGTAACTTGTTTCTCAAGATTCCACAGGCTATCAGATGGGTATTGCGTTTACCATTTTAATGGCGGGATGAAAGATCATACAATTGGTTTTAGATTAGCTTTCACGCCAGAATTTGTTGAAAATACAACAGCTTCAGAAGTCTACAATTTAGCTCATTTTAGAGTTGAAGATTTTGTAGTTAATGATTTAAAAAATGGCTTAATGTGGATTAGGGACGCCAGCATATTTAAATTTCCTATGAAGAGAATGGATGCTTTGGATATTTTATCTAATTTTGAATATGCTGGATTCAAAGACTGGCGGTTGCCATCATTGAACGAGTTTAACAGCTTAAATGATTACCATGGAAGTAATAATAACAATCTTCAAAGAGTAGGCTTTCAAGGAAATATAGAATTAAATTATTGGACTGCTGATGTTCAGATAAAAAAAATAATGTATGGACAAGACACTAATGTTTATTTTTCCTACACTATGTGCTATCAAGCTACAGATTCTTATAGAAAGGGGTCAAGCTGGGAAAAGGATGATTTTAAGTTTCACATATGGCCAGTAAGGAATTGTAGACCTAAGTAGTGACTGGCTAACTGATCATGCGGTTGCCATTCGTACTGCAGGTGAGCAAAAGTTTTGGAGCAAGGCGATGCATAACTACGATATCGTAATCTCATTCGCTGGTGAGGATAGGTCTTTCGCCTCAAAGCTTGCTAAGGGGTTGGCTACCGCGGGTGTGCGCGTTTTCTATGATGAATATGAGCAAGCGAATCTTTGGGGCAAGGACCTTTACGAGTATTTGGCTGATATATATGCCAATCATGCCCGGTTTTGTGTGATGCTCTTGTCCGAAAATTACGCCCGGAAGCTTTGGACCAATCACGAGCGTCGGAACGCGCAGGAAAGGGCTTTCAGAGAGCGTGAGGAGTACATCCTCCCGGTTCGGCTGGACGATACGCAAATTCCAGGGATCAGGAACACGGTCGGGTACATCGATCTCAGGACCACTACCATTTCCGATCTTGTGGAAATGATCGTTGCCAAGTTGGGGGAGTCTGTGCCGGCATCAGCAACTCGTGTACACAACCCCGAGGCTGTCGACTTTGACATCCCTATGCCCCGGGTGAAAAGGTCATTCACGCAATTGGAAAAGGACAGGTTCGTAAAAGCTGCTTTCAAGCTTATAGCGGACTACTTCAGGCGTGGGATTGAAAGAGTGTCGAGGCTAGGGGACGGGCTTGAAGGTGACTTCACCGAGGTAGGGCCACTGAAATTTGTGGCGAAGATCTATCACCACGGGGAAGTGGTCTCTCAGTGCAAAATCTGGCTGGGGGGTATGTTTTCCCAGGACTCGATCTGCTATTCAGAGAGCTTTTATGATTTGCATAACGACAGCAGTATGAACGACTGGCTGAGCATTCATGATGATGGCCGCTCTTTGTTCTTTGTCCCCTCGGGCATGGGCATCGGATATGGCCGCAGTGAAGAGAAAAATCTAAATGAAAACCAGGCGGCAGAATACCTCTGGGGTAGGTTTACCGCGAGAATTTCTAGTTAGTTAATCTCATGCTCAACAGCCGGACCGCAGAGCTGTTCAATCCATAACTCATCACCACAAGGAATTGATATGAATAGCCATCGACATATCGAATCGCTCAATAATCTTTCCTGGTACGAATCCATATTTGATCAGCATCGATTATTTTTGGGGAACCTGAAATTAAATCCTACTTGCGCTGATTTAAAAAAAGATGTTGAGATTATTGATAATGGAATTTGTGTCTCTGCCTTTGGGTACACTGCAGAAGCAATACCAAGAGCTGTCAAATATAATAATAATTTTTTTATCGAGTACATTTTCTTTATTAGTAATGGAGAGTTGAAGGAAGAGGTTTGGAGGTTTTACCTAGACGAGACATGCGTTCTGGGGTCCCCGGAGGGGCAAACTCATATTTGCGACATCCAAAACAAATATATAGCGAAACACATATGCGGCCGAGTTCTTCTCGGAATACTAAATTCCAGTCTTATTTCACCTACTTGTATCCCAGAAAAATAAAAAACCAATCGTATAATGATTAATTGGGGACAGCTACCGCGAATCCCTGGGACACCCATATCTATTCGCCCGCGGCCCCGGAAAAAACAGGGAAAAAACAGGGACACTCCCCACATTTCTTTCAGTGGGAAAATGATGTTCCCAGTTTCAGTTGAGAATCTGGGAAGTGTCTTTTTTTTTGCCCTGGCGGGCGCCGGGGAGGAGGGCGGCCTTAAAAGGCACGTAATCGAACGTTTGATCGAATAAATCTTTCGTTTGCCTGGTTGACACTTGATGACCATCGCGGTAAACTATAATTACAGGACGGAATCAGCTATGGCGGGTGATTCTCTTTGAGATAAGGACGAGATTGAAAACCTCGGCCGCATCAAAAAGGTGAGTCACAGCTTGGATAGAATCTGAAAAGATTCTATCCAAGAAAACGCCAAGCGGTTCCGTTTCTGTGTTTTCGAGGCCAGCCCTTCCACGGGACACCAAGGAGATACCTTTTAGACATACCTGCCGCGGGCAACCGGCTGTCCTAGGGAATCTCCCTGACCAGTTCGCAGAATTCCTCTTCCGAGAAGGCGCGCATTGTCGTCGTGCGAACGTTCCCGAAGGAGCTGATCGCCATGGCGATCCGAGTTGCTACCTCATCGGAGGGGGCATCGAGAATGAAAACGGTATCGTATTCCCCCATAAGGCCATAGAACGCTTTCACCTCGCCGCCCAGCTGCCGGGCCAGGTCTTTGGCAGCTTCCACCCTCTGCGGGGACTCCTTGATTTTGCCGACCCCCTGCTGCGTGAACCGGAAAAACATCAGGTAATGAGCCACGATCGTACCTCCCTTCGCTGCTTGTTTTTCCCCTAACCCCACTTAACCATTTGCAGCCACGATTTCAACCCGGAAACCTATAGGGGTCCGTCCCTTTTTTGCCGCGAGTTGTTAGAATTATTAATCGGTGGCTAATTTGTGAACCTTGGTTTAGGAGCGACGCTGCCGCAAAGACCATCCTGGCGCTGATGAGAATCAAGGGAAATAAGTTAGTCGTTGTGCGGAGAGAGCTATGAAATTTTCCGAACTGGTCGACATCAGCGAATTGCATGAACTCTGCGCAAGCTTTACTTCTATTACCGGGGCGGTAACCGCCATACTCGATCTTGAAGGGAATATCCTTACGTCCTCCGGATGGCAGGAAATCTGCACCCGTTTCCACCGGGTCCACCCTGCAACGGCGTGTCGCTGCAGGGAGAGTGATACTGTCCTTGCCGGCCGTTTGGCGAAAGGAGAGCGCTACAACGTTTACAAGTGTCAGAACGGTCTGATCGATGTCGTCGTGCCCATCACCATCGGCGGCGAGCACGTGGCAAACTTCTTTACGGGCCAGTTTTTCTTTGAACCGCCGGATAAGGAAGACTTTATCCGGCAGGCGGAAGAATTTGGTTTTGACAAAGAATCGTATGTTGCTGCGCTCAGCAAAGTCCCGGTATTTTCAGAGGACAAAATACGATCGATGATGGAGTTCTTCACCCGCCTGGCTCAATTGATGGGCGAAATGGGACTTGCCAGGAAAAATCAGGAGGAAGCCAATGCGGAACTGCGTGCGCACCAGGAGCACCTTGAAGAACAGGTCATGGAGCGGACGGCCGAACTTTCAAAGGCAAACAGGGAACTAAAGGCAGAAATTGCCGAGCGCAAGCGGGCGGAAGAAGATCTTACTAAATCCGAGAAGAAGTTTTTAACGGTATTCCATGCCGTTCCCGCTCTGCTTGCTATCACTACCGTTGCGGAAGGAAGAATCATTGATGTCAATGAAACGTGGATGCGGATCCTGGGGTATCAACGTGAAGAAATGATCGGCCGTACCTCGCTGGAGCTTGCACTATGGAAAAGTGAGGCGGACCGGGACACGGTGCTGCGGTTGATGGAAGAGCAGAAAAGGTCGCGCGACATCGAAGTCAACTTGAGAGGCAAGACCGGCGAGAGTTTAGTAGGTTTGATGGCTGGAGAATTCATCTATATCGATGGTGAACGGTACGTGCTCGCTATGATTAATGACATCACCGAGCGCAAGCGGGCGGAGATGGAACTCGAAACCGCCAACCGCGAATTGGAGGCATTCACTTATTCGGTCTCCCACGACCTGCGCAAGCCATTGACGGTTATCAACGGCTACTGCCAGGCGATCCGGGAACTGTGCGGCGACAAACTCGACGAGCAGTGCCGGGAGTACCTCCAGGAGGCTTACAACGGCACCCTGCGCATGAACCGGCTCATCGACACCCTGCTCAATTTCTCCCGCCTGACCCACATAGAGCCGCGCAGGGAAACGGTCGACCTGAGCGGCGTGGCGCAGGCGGTGGCCAGGGAACTGCAACTGGCCGAGCCCGCCCGCAGGGTCGCGTTCCGGATAACGGAAGGGATAACGGCCGAATGTGATGCGGCCCTGCTCCGGGTGGTCCTGGACAACCTCCTCGGCAACGCCTGGAAATACACCGGCACGCGGGACGAAGGTATCATCGAGTTCGGCGCGACGGAGGTCGAAGGAAAGCCTGCCTATTTCGTCCGGGACAACGGAATCGGATTCGACATGGCGGATGCGGACAAGCTCTTTACCCCCTTCCAGCGCCTCCCCGGCGCCGAAGAATCCAAAGGCTTCGGCATCGGCCTGGCCACGGTGGAGCGGATCATCCGGCGCCACGGGGGCAGGATCTGGGCCGAGGGGGAAGTGGGGAAAGGGGCGGCGTTTTACTTCACTCTTTCCGATTAGAGGGTGGTCCAGGAGGGTGGTCCAGGGACGTTGTTGATTTGTCGATTCTGGAGCTCTAACCTGCTGATCTTCCGTTAAGCCTAGGAAGCGAAGGAGGATCGAAGGGGATGTTCGCTTAGCGGATGCCGCCTAGAGAATTCCTGATGGGGCCGGCGCCCTCAACACCGAGTGTCTCGAAGAGATCATCATAGCGCCCTGCCAACTCCCTCCAGTCATAGCGGCCGACATGGGCGCGCAGTTCCCCCGTCTCCCGGAGCGGATTTCTGAGCATCTCCCGCAGTCGGTTCAGCAGGTCGTCGAAGCCGTCATAGAGAAAACGGTCCCGCAGCGATTCCGGCAGGTGCTCGGGGTAGGCGAGCCGGCGCGGCAGCAGGGGCGTGCAGTCGCAGTAGATCGCCTGGACGACGCTGGCCCCGAAGAAGTCGTGGCGGGAGGTGACCGGCAGGATGTCGGCTCGCCAGAGCCAACGGGCATATTCAGCGAAATCCCGGGCGTAACCGAACTGGACGATCCGCTTACCGAGCCGCTGCTGCGCTTCAGCGAAGATCGGCGGAAACTTGCGGTACGATTCGCCAAGGATCGCCACTTCGAAGAGGAGTCCTTCGTCCTGCAGGCGATAGAGCGCCGCGAAGAACTCCTCGGGGACCCTTGTCGTACTCCCAGCGGTGATTCCACAGGATCAGTGGCGGTGCGGTCGTGGCTTCGGGCTGCTCGGGGCGGTATCGGTCGAGGCGCCGCAGATCGAGCGCCAACGGCAGCACCGAGCTTTTTGCCGCCAGCAGCGCCAGGCTCCCGAGTTCGTTCTGATCGGGGAAGCTCTTGAGAAAGGCCAGCAACTGCCCGACGAAGGCGTCGAGATGATAACGGGAGTTGAACAGCACGGCGTCGGCAGCCAGGGCGCTGGTGTAATTGATGAACGCATAGTGGGCATCGCGCTGTTGCACCGGGTCGGCATCGGTCGGCGACCAGGGGTAGGTGAGCTGGTTTTCGTGGAAATAGAGTGCCGTCGGCAGACCGGACGTTTTATGCCGGGTCAGGGCGAGAAAGGTGGTCAGATCGAGCATGTCGCTGACGAGAAGCAGGTCAGGATCGCAGCCGTTGGCCAGGAACTGCCGCGCCAGGGTCACCGCTCCACCGTGCATGCGCCACTTCCAGTGTCGCCCGCTCAGGGTCAGCAACTCGACATCGTGCCGGCTGCAGCGGGCGTACTCTTCGGCCCAGAAAGCATGGGAGCCGGCATGGAAAGGTTCGATCAGGCATATCTTCATCGCACACGTGCTCCAATAGAATTCCAGGACATCATACTTAATTCCAGATGAACTGAGTACCCCGCTCCTGCTTTCCTCCCCGCTCATCTCTGTTAACGTTGATCCTGTCCGTCACCTTGTGCGATCCCGCCCAGCCCAGGAGGAATACCGATGGAAAAGGAGCAGTACGTCTGCCTGGTCTGCGGCTTCAACATGATCGGCTTTCATCCCGACCCCTGCCCTTTTTGCGGTGCGGCGAGAAGCGTTTCATCACCGCCGAGGAGTGCTCTGCCCGCTACAAGGTGGTGGCCACACCGGTGAACGAGAAAGTGACCAGGCTGAATTCCCACCCGCCGCTCGGCCTTGAGCACGCTGCCTACCGTATCGAGACCAGCGCGGCCCCTGCTGGATCGACTGTCCTTCATCCTTCGACGCCTCGCTGAAACGCGGCCGACGCCATTTTCTTCACTCACCACCACTTTCTTGGCGCCTCCAACCTCTACAGGGAACTCTTTGCCGCCAAGGTGCGCATCCACCATGACGACTCGGTCCACGACATCTGCCGCCCTTCCACCTTCGATGTCACCTTCGAAGAAAACTTCATCCACCACGGCATCGAAGCCTTCCACGTTGACGGCCACACCCCCGGCTTCACCTTCTACATCTTCGAGGATCGCTCTTCATCTGCGACTACGTCTTTCTCGATGGCGACGGCATGAAGTATAACCCCTTCGGTCCGGCGGGCCGGACCGTCGCCGGAGGTGCCGCATCCGCGAGCTCCTCGAGGGACGACAGCTCTCCACCGTCTGCGGCTACAATTACGTCATCGACTACGAGGAGTGGAGGCGCAGGTTCGAAGCGGGGGCAACCTTCGCCGGTTTCTAGGCACCTGACCGACGGGCATACGACTTTCGGTGAAATTATAACGATAATAATCCTTGTCGCTGCCAGTGGCCCGTGTTAGTCTGCGCCCGTAAATTTTTTTAATGTTATTGAACCGGCGTGGTCGCGCCACCCGGATACGACGCAATCAACGAACCGCCCGACGTTCGGCCGTCGAGCGGTTTTTTATGTCATTTCAAAGAGTATTTCATTTTTAATTCAAGGGAGACATCATGAGATCATTTTTAGTGGTATTGCTGGTCCTTGTGCAATTTGCGCTGGTCGCGTGCGGCGGCGGGGGCGGGGACGGAGGTGGGGACAATCCGACAGGAGGAGACTCGTCGGACAGCGGTTTGCCGGATCTCGTCCTCACCGCATTCTCAGCACCCACCTCGGCAAGCGCAGATGGCACCTACACCGTCACGGGTACGGTAACCAATAGTGGTGGTTCCGTATCGGCCGGCGGGGCCGCCGTGATTTATCTTTCGCCGTTCAGCGATGTTGCCGTTGACGGCAGTATGATCGGCATGGAAGTGTATATGGGGGTTCTCGAAAGTGGTCAGTCTTGGAACTTTTCGACCCAGGTGCAAATGCCGAACTCCATTGCGAACGGCGACTACTATATCGGCGCAGTCGCCACCTATGCCGAAGAAGCCAGTAAGAGCAACAATAACCGCAGTCAGTCGATCACGATTTCAGGTGGCTCAACATGCACGTCCGACGGTTTCGAAGCCGATAGTTCCGCAGCTTCATCCAAACCCCTCTACTTCGGCGAGGCTCAGTTACACAACTCCTGTGAAGCGACTTCGGACTGGATGTCGTTCAGCGCGACCGCAGGGAAGACCTACGGCATAGCCACCACGACGATCGGCAACGATGCGTGGACTTCGCTCCATCTCTACGGCACCGACAGCAGCACCCTTCTCGCCAACGGGTCTTTCTCGTCCCCCTTCGGTTCCGAACGCCTGACCTGGACAGCCCCGTCCACCGGCACCTATTACCTGAAAGTTTCCCCTGTGTTTCATTGGGGTGCCGGGACCGATTACCAGATCATGCTCGGGGATGAGCGTCCGGACCTGATTGTCTCGAGTATTAATGTATCAGATACGAAACTGCTGCCGGGTGGGATCATCTATATTCGCGATAGCGTGTACAATCAGGGCTTTGCCGAGTCAGGCAGTTTCGAAGTTGCCGTTTACCTCTCGACGGACTCTGTTATCACAACCGGTGACACATTGCTCGGCACGCGTACCGCGGGTTCACTCACTTTCGATCAATATGACAGTTCATCGTACAATTACACACTGCCATCCAATTTGTCCCCTGGCACTTATTATCTTGGCGTGATCGCCAATCCGACTAACTCACCGAGCGAGTTCGCGACCACGAACAACGTCAGTGCGGTGAGTACGATTAACGTGGAGTCGCTTGGCGGATGTAGCGCCGATCCATACGAAGAGGATGATGTTGTCGCCAACGCCACGGACATCACTGTTGATGCTCCTGTGCAGGCACATAATCACTGCGACGATACAGCGGACTGGTTAAAGTTTACAGCCGTCGCCGGGAACGGTTATTCAATTCGCGCCATCCGCAGCGGAGTCTCTCATGCTGGTCTGGAGCTCTACGGAATGGATGGCACAACGCTTCTCGACGGGAATGGTACGGCCGCTATCGACTGGCAGGCAACGACAGACGGGATCTACTATGTGAAAGTCAGCGGAACTTCCGGCGCCGGGACCGATTACACTGTGCAGGTGCAGCCGAGATTGCCTGATTTAACACAGACCCTCACTCTGCCCTACGGCACTACGGTGTTTGCCGGTGGATTTCTTAAATTGGATGATTCGGTCACCAATGTCGGTTACCAGACATCCGGCCCGTTCGAGATCGGGTTCTACAGTTCTGCGGATGAGACGGTCACGACAGCCGACACCCTCGGCGCGACGCGAACGGTAACCGACCTGTCGATGCTGGCCTGGCAGTCCAGCAACTCGGCATGGGGGCACTCTATGCACTTTCCGCAGGACCTGACGCCGGGCACCTACTATGTTGCCGCTATCGCCGATCATCTCAACGCAGTTGCGGAACTGGACGAAACCAACAATAGCAGCACGCCAATCGCCGTGACGGTTGTCGCCCCCCCGTGCGCTTTGGATGCCTATGAGGACGATGATACTCCGGCCACGGCGAAGGAGATCGTCAACGGAGTGTCGCAGACGCGCAATTTTTGCGACGATGGTATCGACTGGATAAAGTTTAGACCATCTGCAACCGGCTTTTACCTCGCGGAGTCCCCTACCTCAATGGGGCAGCTGCAACTCTATCAAGCCGACGGGACGACGCGGATTGAACCGCATGCTACGTACTTCTACTCAAAGCTTTCGTGGGACGCAACGGCTGGGTCGGATTACTTGCTGAAATACAACAGATCCCAAGGGGCAACCACTGGCGCTTATCAATTCAACGTCTCCCAGTGCAATCAGGACGCCTTCGAGGAGGATGATACCCTGGCGACGGCGAAGTCCATTGCCGTCGGAGAGACTCAAGACCGCAACTTTTGCGCGGACGGAGATGACTGGGCGAAATTCACGGCTGTGGCCGGCACCACCTACACCATCACGACAACTAACGCCAACTATGTCAATATCACCCTCTACGACGGCATCAGTCCGTACGTGCTGGTGAGTGGCCAATCGACCAAGAATGGCGCTACAGAAGTGATCAACTGGACCGCGCCGGTGAGCGGGACATTTTACATCGAGGCACACATCTTTGAATTCGGTCAAAATACGGGTTACACTTTAAATCTGAATTGACGGACAGCACGCAGTCATCATTATCTTGCAGCTGGTTCGGAGGACAAGGGAGCGTGCGGTTGTTGCCAGAACAACCGCACGCTTTTTTTCAAAGATCCCTTAAGCTCTACCGAAATAAATCCTTCGGAAACCCGGGCGTGCTATGATGAGCCAATTATTTCGGTCCGTATTCCTTACAGGAGAAACATCATGAGCAAGGGCATGGAAAGCAAGAAGGCAGAGAAAAAGGCGCCAGCCAAAACCATGAAGGAAAAGAAGGCAGAGAAAAAGATTAAAAAAGCAGAAAAGAAATAGTTTCGGACTCATAGGAATCCCTTCACATGTCTTTTGAATCTCTCGGCCTGCGCGCCGAACTGCTGAGCGCGATTGCCGCCCAGGGCTATACCGACGCCGACCCCGATCCAGACCGAGGCGATCCCGGTGATTTTCGAGGGGTGCGACCTGCTGGCCGGCGCCCAGACCGGCACCGGCAAGACGGCGGCCTTTGCCCTGCCGATCGTGCAGCGGCTGAGTGAGAAGATCCCCAGGGAAAAGCGCCGCAAGCCGCGCGCGCTGGTGCTGGTGCCGACCCGCGAACTGGCGGCCCAGGTCAGCGAAGCAGATGAACAATTATGCCCGGCGCCTGTCGCTGCGCTCGACGATGATCTACGGCGGGGTGACCATCCAGGCGCAGATCGAGCGGCTGCACCGCGGCGTCGATATCGTGGTCGCGACGCCGGGGCGGCTGCTCGATCATGCCGAACGGGGCACCATCGACCTTTCCCGGATCGAGTTTCTGGTGCTGGACGAGGCCGACCGCATGCTCGATCTGGGCTTTATCGACGACATCATGCAAGGTGGCGGAGTATCTGCCGGCCAAGCGCCAGACCCTGCTCTTTTCGGCCACCTATTCGCAGAGCATCAAGCAGCTGGCCGACGAGCTGCTCGATCAGCCGCAGCGGATCGAAGTGGCGCGCCGCAATATCGCCGCCGACGCGGTGACCCAGGCGGTCTATCGAGGTGGAGCGGAGCCGCAAGCGGGAGATGCTCTCGTTCCTGATCCGCAAGGGGGGCTGGAATCAGGTGCTGGTCTTCGCCCGCACCCGCTACGGCGCGGACAAGCTGACCGAAGAACTGCTCTTCGACGGGATCAAGGCCGCCGCCATCCACAGCAACAAGAGCCAGTCGATCCGGACCCGCACCCTGGCGGAGTTCAAGCGGGGCGAGTTCCGCGTGCTGGTGGCGACCGATGTGGCGGCGCGCGGGCTCGACATCGAGCGCCTGCCGCATGTGGTGAATTACGATCTGCCCCAGGTTCCCGAAGATTATGTGCATCGCATCGGCCGCACCGGCCGGGCCGGCGAGGACGGGGTGGCCCTCTCGCTGGTCTGCCCGGAAGAACAGCCGCTGCTGCAGGCGATCGAGAAGCTGCTCAAGTATGCCATCCCGCGCCAGACGATCGCCGAATTCCCGCAGATTGCCGTCAAACGGGGAGGGGTGAAGGCGAATGCCATGAAGACGATGACCAACAGTCCGGCCAAAGCAAAGAAGAAGGCGGCCAAGCCGGCGTCGGCACCTGCCAAGCGCAAAGCCGCGCCTCCGGCTCCGGCAGCGACCAAGCCTAAGCCGCCCCGGTCGAAAAAACCCGTGGAGGAGAAACCCGCTCCCAAGATCGGCCGCCGGGGGCAAAGAGCAAAACGCTGAAACCCTTAGCGTTATTCGTAGCAGTAAAAAAGCCCCGATTCCTTGCGGAACCGGGGCTTCCTGCTTCTAAAGCCATTCATGTTCATAAATGCTTCGCTAAGAAAAATGGCTGCAACCCCGAGGGATGCAGCCATTGTATTCAGCCCTTGTGTCTGGAAGTGTCAGAACTTGTAGCCGGCGCTCAGTCCGGCCAGATAGATATCCGCTTGGTATTCGCCATTAGCGAGGCCCAGGGGGTCCGGCTCATTTGATTTCTTGGTGCGGTCCTCGTGGTGCTCGTAGCCGAACGCTCCGGAAACCGTCCACCGGTCGAACGTCAGGTCGGTGCCAACGGTGAACAGGTGCGCATCGGTGTCGGGGATCAGCGGCTCGAAGGTGGAGCTGGGCACGGTGTTCTGGCCGTATAGATAGCCGGCATTAATGGCCACGGTGTCGTTCAACTGGTATTGTCCACCAATGTTGTAGCTCCAGGTGGATTTCCAGTCCCGCGGCGTGGTGCTGGAGGTCTGGCCGACGACCGCTTGGTCGAATTCGATCTTCAGCTCGTCCGTGGACTCCCAGTCTTCCCAGCGCACACCCGCTTCCACGACCAGGTTGTCCAGAACCTGCACTGCGATCCCGCCCGCGGCCTGAGCGGGTAGGCGAATTTGCGTCTTTCCGTCCGTGTTCGGGACGACCGGAGCCAGCAGCGGGCTCACGCCGTCGAAGGTCGCCTTGCCCTCCACGTCTACATCGATATAGCTACGGTAGGTGGCGCCGATCGAGATTCGGTCGGTGGGCTTGATCAGGACGCCGAAATTGTAGCCGGCTCCCCATCCGTCCCCTTCGAATTTCTGGCTGATGTCGTTGGCGGTCGGGTCTAAGAGGAGCAATCCCTGGGGGATTTTGCTTTCCAGTGTTGCGTCCAGGTAGAGCAGGTCGCCCCCGGCGGCAACCGAAAGGTGGTCGTTGATCCGGAAGGAAACGGCAGGGTTGAAATTGGTGGTGAAGAGATCGCCGGAGGTGCCGATATATCTCCCCGCGTAATCGTCATCCCACTCGGTCGACAGGCCAAAGGGGACGAAGATGCCGAGCCCGGCGGTGACGGTGTCGCTGGCTTGGTGGGTGTAGTAGAAGGTTGACGGGAAGTTCCAGTCGTTCTCCCCGTCTTCCGTGCCTCCGCTGTCCAGCTTGATTTTGCGGTCAGCATACACGCCTGTGGTGCCGACCTCGAGCTGCTTGCCGGGGACGTCGTTGAGCAGCGCCGGGTTGAAGTAAAGCGAGGAAGGCCCGGTGGGGTGGGCGATCACCGCATTGGCTTGGCCGAGCCCGGACGCGCCCTGGGTGAAGACCCCGAAGCCGCTTGCGAATACCGGCCCGGCGGCCATCAGCAGAAGAAGCAACAGACAGCATCGTACACCCAAGTCTTTCATGCGAACCTCCACTTTATAATGGACATCATTGCGCCGTCACCTCATGCCCGCTTGCGGCCGCGCACGACGACAAGAGGCGTGTAGGTGAATCGGGTGGGACTGAGCATGAAGAGCTGAGCTTCGTCCCGGAACGCCTCGTAGTCGCCGCCGTAGTCCTCAAAGCGGCACCCGGACTTCTGGGCGGTCAGCTCGATCTTGCGCAGCCAGTTGTAGGCGTCTTTTTCGGGTAGTTCGCCGAAAAACAGGTGGTGCGTCTCGATCAAACAGTCGATCTCCGCAAAGCCGAGGTCGTAAAAGTGTCTGTAAAGGCGCCGGCCGGCATACGGATCGAAGTTGAAGTCGCGGGCCAGCCGCTCCATGATGTCATGCACAGTGGACTGCAGGCGCGCGGTCTGGCCGTAGTGGATGAGGCTGTTGCTGTCCAGGTCGCCCATGCAGGCGATGCCGCCGACGCGCAGCGCCGCCACGCAGTTGGCGACGATCTCCAACTGCTCTTTGCGGAAATATTCGAGGAGGAAGCGGACCCACACCGCGTCATAGGGTTGCGCGCTGCGGTACGGCTTCCGGATGTCGTGGCAGACGAAGCTCGTCCGGTCGGCGGGGCAGCGTTCCCGGGCCAGGGCCAGCCGCTCCTCGGAGAAGTCGACCCCGGTGACATGTCCGGTTTCGCCGACCAGCTCGGCGAGAGCGGACGTGGTCACGCCGTTGCCGCAACCGATATCGAGGATGCGCATTCCCGGCCGGATCCCTGCCCAGGCGGCTTGGCGCTTCACCGCCTCCGGGTCGGTCTTGGTCTCGAGCCGGAGGCCCTCATCGCAGTTTTCCATCAGGTAACCTTGTGGTACGCCCATGCTATTGCCTCGCGAATTTCTTTGGATAGATGATCTTGCCGCCGATGCGATCGTGCGGTGTGCTCATGTTGATGAACTTCCGGAGTAACTCCGCGGTTTCCGCCGGTAGTTCGGTGAACTGGAGACCGAACCCCTCAGGGTGTCTGCTGCTCGCTTGCTTCCTGCTGTTGTTCACCCACACCACGGTCCCGCGGGCCTGCACCAGAGTGTCGGAGCCGGGGGGAGTGAAAGTCACCAGCAATTCGGTCCGTTCCTCGACAGACTCCTGGCAGGCGATGTAGGCGCCACCCAGGCTGATGTTGAACAGGTCGCCGGATACCAGGCGGCGATTGTGCTGGGCCGAAACCTGAGCCCGGTATTCGATACGCGGGGACTCGCGGCTGTAACCGACACTGGCGCCGGCATTTTCCGGAGTGATCAGGCAGAATTTGCGCTGCCGCAGATAATGCAGGAAGGCGCTTACAACATCTGGGTCGAAATTTTTGCCAGTCCCTTCCTGCAGCTGGCTCAAGGCCACATCCAATGGCATCGGGTCACGATAATGGCGTTTGGAGGTGATCGCCTCGAAGAAGTCGGCCACGGCCAGAATTCGAGCCCCGAGAGGAATTTCCTCCCCTTTCAGCCCGTTCGGATAACCGGCCCCATCCCACCGTTCGTGGTGAGCGCCGGTGATTTCGGGGATTTGCGTCTGCATGCCGCGGAACGGCACCTGACTGAGGATTTCGCGGGTTTTCGCCGGGTGGGTGTTGATGATCGCCCGTTCCTCAACGCTCAGCGGGCCGTTCTTTTTGAGAATCGCGTCGGGCACGCCGATCTTCCCATAGTCGTGCAGGAGCGCGGCGACCCGGATCATCTGCACGTATTCGCTGTCGAATCCCATCTGTTCGGCGATCCCGGCCGCGTATTCGGCGACCACTTCCGAGTGGCCGGCGGTCAGGAAATCGCGGGCGTCGATGGAGTCGGCAAGCACCTTCAGCGTCTTCTCGAAGGCGTCCTGCAGCTCCTCGATGAGCGAGGCGTTCTGGAGGGCGATACCGATCACCGGGGCGATTCCCAAGAGGAGCCAAACGTCCGCCTTGACCAGCGGCCGTTTCGATGTCTGATTGGTGACAGCGAGGATCCCGAGCGATTCCCCGTCGGCAACGATCGGGCAGCATAAAAAGGACTTGATCCCCAATCGATCGATAAACTTGCGTGATTTCTTGGTGATCTTGCTTTCGATTTCCTGGGTGTCATTGACCAGAATTGGTTTTTGCTGGTGGAAGGCGAGAACGAACGGCGCTTGACTGTGCGGCTTGTCCAGGCGGAAGACCGTGGCGGCCAGGTCGCCGAGTTGCTGGCTGCTGTAGCCGTAAGCGCCGCGGATCTTCAGGGAGGTCCTCTTCTCATTGGCCAGCAGGATCGCCCCCTGGTCGAAGTCGAGCCGGCGCTGCATGATCTGCACGACGGATTGCAAAACGTTCTCGACCGACTTCTTGTTGGCCAGTGCCTGGCCGAGCTCCTGCGTGAGATGGACGTTCCGGGAATTGGTGTTGATCTGCTCCGTGAGCCGCTCGGAACTGTCCCACATGCTGTTCATGGCCCTGCTCATTTCGCGCCGCCGGGCGATCTCGGCAGCGAGGCTGGCCAGGCTGCCGACCATGATGGCGAGGGGTATCCCATAGGCTAGGGTCGGCAGCGGTTTGAGCAGCAGTCCGGTTGTCAGGCACAGCACCGCGGTTGCCAGCACCGCGTCGCGGATCTTCAGGGTCACACTGGCGAAGTTCTGCTTCCAGGTGACCAGGTAACGGCAGACCGATCCGCCCTTGAACAGGCATTCAGGGTGATCTATTTTCGGCGTGCCGAGGTTGAAACCAGCGACGATCGCTTCGAAGAAGCCCATGCGGTTTTCGCACTGGTACGGCTTTTCCACAACCCCCGGGTTGGGTTGGACGGTGATTTCGACACTGTTGCTACGGAGTGACCGCGAGCGGTAATCGCTCGATTGGGTAAAGTTTTTGGTCGCCTTGTTGATCACCGCGAAGGCGCGCGCCGGGCCCAGCAGGCCGAGCGTGTACTGGCGCATGATGCCGATGGCGCCGGGAGATCCGGCCAGCCGTCCGGCCTCCCGGGCGATCTCCGGGTTGCCGGTGAGCTGGACAATCCGCTCGTAGAAGCGGTCGATCTGCTCCTGAGTGATCCAGTATCCTTCGTCGCTGACATCGTAGCTTTCGATCCCGGCGTAGTCGAGCACCTCAGTGATCGGCACGTGCGGGTAGCGCTCCCTGAGCAGCTTCAGATAGAGGATAACGAGGCGCACGTTGTAAATGGCGTTATTCTGCATCATCGGCAGTACCGGTTCATCCATGCCATATAGGACTCGCTGGCTTGGGCAATGCTGAGACCCCAGAGGATGTATTCCTTGTCGCTCGCGATGTTGTAGTGGGCCAGGTAGCTGTTCGGGTAGAACATGATCGGGTTGTGCTTCTTGTTGTAGCGGCTGGTCAGTCCGCAGACCGCAAGGCGCAGTACGTCCGGGTGACAGGTTATCGTATCGAGGACATAGACCGTCGTGGCATTGGTGATTTCGGACAGGTTCAGGCCGAAATCGGAGTTCTGGACGTTCGAGCAGCGCCTTGAGGGAACTCTGCTGGTGCAGGGCATAGACCTGCCGCTGCCGGCTCAACCCGCTGGTGGCGTAGATGCGGGCGAGCGAGTCGTCGCGGTAGCCTTCGGGGACGAGATCCAGTGCGTCGGACAGCAAACCTCCCGACCGCTTGGCGTAGAATCCGCGGAATTCTATGATATCGGCGGGGGTGGCTTTTTCGAGTGCCCAGCCATCTGGCAGGTCTCCCGGGGTGGCGCCGAACTGGCTGGCGTCGCACAGGAAGGAGAAGGTGTCGAGCGAGGTATGCGCGGGGTTGTCGACCGACTTGACGTACTCCCCGAAATAATGTTGGGGGAACTTGTTGTCGGGGCGGTAGTAACCGATGATGTAGGCGATGTTGGCCTGATTTAGTTGGAAGCTGTCGTTCATGTACTCGGAGATGGCCCGCACCACTTTCAGTCCTGCGCGTTGGCTGTTCAGGGCTGCGTGATGATGGTTCATCCAGGTCTGCCGGTAAACGCGCAGGGTGGCGAAATGGCCCAGGATCTGCCCTGCGCTCTGGTAAACGAAGTGCCGGCTGACATCGGCCCCGTGCTCGTACAGTTTCTGGTAAGAACGGCGGAAATGGTCCCGGTTATCCGCAATTTCGGCATACTTGTGCGGGTAGAGAAATCCGGTTTCGAAGAAGAACTCGAACAGGTCGTCCGGGTTGACCTGGTTGCTGATGTAGGCTCGCGGGTCCTGGGCTTGCTGGACCAGGCTGATCAGCTTGAGGTGGTCCTGCAGGTCGATGTGCAAGATGGTGATGCCGCTGCGGATCGTCCCCGCGTGGTCGTCCGCCGGCTGGGTGTAGACCACCTGAACCAGGCAGTTCAGGCACAGGGAATTGGCGAACGAGAGCTGCGCCTGGCGGATCAGCAGCCCGGGGACCAGGACCGCGCTGGCCTCATGCTCGTCGACGGCGAAGCCCAGGCTGCCGAGATCATGCACCTTCAGGACGACCTTGCGCCCGGTGACCGGGTGGTGGAAGATCAGGTCGGGGGTCGGGACGAACTGCTGGCGGCGGGCGCGGTACTGCCGCGGTGTGTAGCGAGGGGTCGGCCCCAGCCTGGGGGTGAGCAGGTAGTGCCCTCGGCCCTGGTTGGCCAGTGTCACCTGCCCGGCATAGGCCGTCTCCCCATCTTTTACGATCGTGAGCAGGGCCGCAATGGCCGTGTTCAGCCAACTCAGGTTCAACTGGTCACTGGCGGCGAGGGCGACGACGATGCCGGCCACGGAAAAATCCAAAAGAAAGCCGGGGAAAACCAGGGCGTTCTGGGTAAGGGTGATCGGGATGTTCAGGGCGCGGCAATCGAAACGCAAGTGTTTGCGGGCTTTCGCCTCAAAGGCGGTTTCCGGGACGACGAAGTCGATCGCGTGCTCGTCGAGCTGGTAGCGCTCCGGCATGAACTCGAATGCGCGGCGGGTCCCCGTGAGGATGATCCCAATCAGGTCGTAGGCGGCAAGCACGACGGGAAAGCCGTCGTCCCTCACCCACATTGCAGTGGCGTACTTGTCGTCGGTGACCGGCTGTGGCCGGGCCTTGACCAGGACCGTGTGCCCGTGGTCCTTGTGCCGCAGACAGACCAGGAGCGGCAGGTCCCTGTAATGCAGGATATTCAGCCGGTTGAAGAGCTGGCCGCGCCGGATCGGCCCAAGCAGCGTGACTTTTTTTTGTGCGCTTTCCGTGGACATACGCTTTGGCTTTCCAAAATCATCAATTGCGGAATGGATCTGGTCACCTGCTGCGGCAATTGCGTGCGGGCAGGCCGAGGGTTGATCCGATCAGCCGAGCGCATCGGGACTGAGCGAGCAGCACGTATGGAATGCTGTTGCGGTCCACCACGAGCGATTTGTTCCGGGGTAGACCGGGCTGAAACAGCCGCCGAGGGCAGCCGAGAAAGTTTTCACGGCGACTTGACACTTGAAGTGTATAGATCTAACGATTTTTAATCAAGAGGTTTTATTAGGATAAGCTTATGCGCTCACAAGCCTTGACCTAACGCCCCATCAAGCAGGGCGAGATAGTGGAAGAGTGCGCGGGTCGATGGTGTAGATCTCGTTATGACAGCAGGGCCGCTGCAGTGGGCACTTAGTAGTGTTGATGAGGCGGTTTTTTTGCCAAAAATGTACGTTTTTTGCCGAATGAAAATTTTGATTAAAATGTTGACTATTAAGTCTTGTTCAAGGTAAAAAGATTAAAATTTTGGTGCTCTAGAACGCCTTTTGGGGAAATGAACGGTGGAGGGCGCCACACGAATTAGTCAAGCCGTAGCGATCAGGTTGCTGCGGCATTTTTTTCCACATAAGGTCAGATGGCGACCTACTTGCGACTCTGCGTCATCGCGAATTCCAGGAACTCGGTCGAACTATTTTCATGCAGTGGATCTTTTTATTTCTGAGAAAACAACACCAACCAAGGAGGTACCATGTTTATCTACAAGCTGAAGAATAAGCAGGGATGGGCAACTGGAATGTTTCGATCAGGCAAGTTTCTAGCCCTGGTACTCATCGTCCTCCTTCTTTCCGCCTGTAGTGGCGGTGGCGGGAGTTCTAGTGACAATACTGCCGATCCGGGTACTGAAGGAGATCTCGCCGTGGAAGCCACGATTACCGAGGAACCCGGTCCCACGGTCGATCTTCCCCCCGGGTCCTTAGGGAGCGCCAGCTTTAATCTAGATATAGCGAGAAGCCAGTCCGTTGATTACCTTGCCGATGGCCAAGGCGTGACCCTGCAGGCAACAGATGCCGGTGGCCTTACCTGGACGTTGGAAATCCCTGGCGATGCACTGATGGAGCCGAAAACCATCAAGATGACCCCGCTCACCGCTATTGCGGCCAATACCCCCGGTTCTCTTGCCGGGGGTATCCTGCTGGAACCCGACGGGCTGCAGTTTCTATCGGCGGCGATTTTGAAAGTGACCGGGCCGGGAGCTGAAAATTATAAATTGATCCTGACCGGCAACCAGGATGGGTCCGGTCTCGAGTTCGCTGCCGTAATTGCCGCCGCAGAAGGGGCTGCCGCAGAGATCTTTCACTTCAGTAGCTATTTCGAACCTAGCGGGGATCCTGTAATTCAGGGCTACCAGGCTGCCGCTCTAGCTGATTTCGAAAACGCAAAGATAGCGGCACTGGACTTGTTGAAAAAACCTATCACCGTCCCGCCGGCGCCCTCCGTCAAGTATAACTGCATGGGGACGGGTGCCTACATGGACCCGGAACCGATGCTGAAGGAGTACGTCGAGCAGGTGAATACTCCGGAAAGAGTCGTCATCGCCCGCTTGCTCGGGGCCGGCCGCACGCTGGCCCTGCTCGGCAGCTCCTCCGATGAACCTATTGATCTCGCCCGCAAGGTCCAGTCCCGGATTCTCAAAAAGGTAAAAGTGCTGATCACTACTTATCAGCCACAACCGGAGAAGTTCGCTGCTGTTGCAAAAGTCGCTCTGCGTGCCTGGCGCGAATCAGCACTGTTCGGCGGCGAGTCCTCCCCAGAGCTTTTGCTCCCGTGGGCGCAAAAGGTACGGGACCACTACATCAACGAACTACGGACCAATCATGATTACTCGGTGATTCCGGCGCTGCTGCCTCTGGCAAGATGGGCGGTCATCCTCGGCGACCCGAAGGGGTATATAGAAGAAATAAAAAAAGCCATGACATTCAAGGTTACCTTCGACAACACTACCACTGCCGAGGGAACCGGGGGCTATATGATATTCGGGCTTCACGGCGACATTGATGTAAAGAAGTTGCTGACTGATAAATGGGAAGGCACGGGCCAGGGGGAATATGTCTCCTTCCAGGCAGTGGATGACGTGCAGATGGTCATGCCCAACAGTTTTCCTGTCACCGTCTCGATGGAAAAACTCGATGCCTGCGTCAACAAAAGCGTTGACGTGTTCGTAAATACCTTTGGCGCCGACACTGAGACATTTTTCAACAGCAACGGTGCTTCTCCCGGATTTGTCGTCAAGCCTTTAGGCTTAGGATTGTTCATTGATTCTTTTGTTCCCGCAATGAACAGCTTCAAATTCAACCTGCCGCTGCAGAACCTGCAGCAAGAGGCGGCAAAGGAGATGATGCACAGGATAATGGCTTCAGATGGGACGGTCGGGATGGACTATGAATTGAAATTAGTGCATACGCCTGAATAGACATGGGAGGGTCAGTAAAAAGACAACTCTTCCGCAATTCACAAGAGTAGTTCAGTTTTAATTGGGATTTGGGGGCGTATATGCTTTTCCGTGGAAAGGAGAATACCAATATATGTCCCGGAACTTCCAAACCCATCTCCGGCGCCACAGCAATCAGCATCAAGTGCCGATTGCTGTGGCGTTCTGTTTGAAGATAGTTTCTACATAGGTTTTTCCCCGACCATGCTTCCGCAAGTCGCGGGGGTTCCAGAGTTTATGTAACTGCCTTTCACATGGGGAATGGTACTCCGCTTTTGTCCTGATCTCCCGTAATCGGACCCCCATGATTATTTTGGCATTTCAGGATTGACTTATTGAACCGATTGCTTTAGAACTTTGTTCTAAATGATCGTTTTTCTCGTTCTGGACGAGGTAATAGTCGCCCCTATTTTAAATGTTTTCCAGAACCTTACCTTATTGTGTGTTCTTTTTATTTAACTCACTTTTTTACTCTGCTTAAAGGCATAATAGGGGCGTTTTGATAAAAGCCGTTTTCGTCAGCAGTGTTGATGGAGCGGCTTTTTTTTGCCAAAAATGTGTGAAGTTTGCTGCCCAAGTTCTTAATGGAAATTAAAATGGAATACTCCTTCGCCGATGTTGTTGACCTGCAGGCAGTCCAGGGACTCCTTGATACGCTCTCGAAAGCAACCGGCCTGCCCGTGGCTGTGATCGACCTCGACGATCGTGTGCTGGTGGCGTCAGGCTGGCAGGATATCTGCGTTCGTTATCACCGGCAGCACCCGGAAACGCTGCAGCGTTTTCGGGAAAGCGACGGCTTTATCAAGAAAAAAGTGCAAGAGAAGGGGATATGGGAAGATGAGCATATCGCCTATGAGTGCCGCAATGGGCTGGTGGACATCGCCGTACCGATTTTCATTGGCAAGCAGCACCTAGCCACCCTTTTTCAGGGGCAATTCTTGTATGAAGCTCCTGACGAAGCCTGGTTTCGCGAGCAGGCGCGGCAATTCGGGTTTCCCGAGGAGCCCTATTTGGAGTCCCTGCGCCGGGTTCCCGTGCTCAGTCCTGAAAGATTCCGGGAAATCCTCTCTTTTCATATGCAGTTCCTCAACCACTTGGTAAGGATGGGTGAGGAACGGCTGCAGCGACTGGAAGCGGAACAGGCATTGCTCGAGCAAAAATGGCGGTTGCAGCGGCAGAATGAGGAGCTTCTTCGCCTGGGGAAACTGCGCGGCATCAGTAGCGGCGACATCCGTTCCGTCGCCCGGAAAATCGTCGAAACGACGGCGCAGGTACTGGGGGTGGAGAGGGTCGGTTTCTGGCTATATGATGAGGAACGAAAACGGATATCGTGCGTCGATCAGTACCAGCAGGCTGGGCACCGGCACACCAGCGGAGCTGAATTGGCGATCGAAAGTTTCCCCCTTTATTTCGGTGCCATCGAAACGGAGCTTAATCTTGCCGCCCACGATGTGCGCTCGGACCCGCGCACGCAGGAGATATTGTCGGCCTACCTGGAGCCGGTCGGCATCTCTTCGATGCTCGATACCCCGGTCCTGGTCGGCGGGGAGCTGAGGGGTATCCTCTGCTGCGAGCACATCGGACCACCCCGGCATTGGATGTATGATGAGCAGAACTTTGCTGGTTCGATGGCAGATTTTCTCTCCCTGGCACTGGAAGGGCAAAACCGTCGTCAGGCGGAAGCGGCACTGCAGGAATCGGAGGAAAAATACCGCCTTCTCTTTTCCTCCGAAGCGGATGCCATCCTGATACTGGATGCCGAGACGAGGCAAATTCTGGAAGCGAACCCGGCGGCGACCCTCCTGTACGGGTACAACAAAGAAGAATTCCTTCAGTTGGGCGTCGGCGACATCGCCGCTGAGCCGGAACAGGCGCATGCCAATCTCGACCTGCTGCTGACCAGCCAAATATCAAAAGTGATCCTGTCGCACCATCAGCGAAGGGATAAATCGGTTTTCCCGGTTGAAATCTCCTCCGGTTTCTTCGTCTGGAAAGGACGCAAGCGGATCGCCTCGATCATCCGGAATGTGACGGAGCGGCAGGAGAATATCCGGATGAAGGAGGAAGTATTGTCGATGGTCAGCCATGAGATGCGCACACCATTGACCGCCATGCTCGGCTTTACCGAATTTCTGCTGAACAACCCGGTCAGCGATGTGCAGCAGCGGGAATATCTCCAGATCATTTACGAGGAGGGGGAGCGGCTGCAGGAGTTGACGGAGAACCTTCTCGATCTGCAACGACTGCGGGCGGGATTCGATACCGAAGATTTCCAGGCGGTAGACCTCCGTTCACTCCTGGATGCTGGCGCCATGCTCCTTTCCAAGGTCAATGTCACCCATCAGATCGTCCTCGAATGCCCACCCGACTTGCCTCCGGTAAACGGTAACGAGAATCAGATCTACCGTGCCTTGCAGAACCTGCTCTCCAATGCCATCAAGTACTCCCCCGCTGGCGGGAAAGTCACCCTGGGGGCGCGGTGTGATGCGGACTTCGCCATCCTCTGGGTCCGCGATCAGGGAATGGGCATCCCCGCGGCGGCCCATGGCATCATTTTCGACCGCTTCTATCGTGGCGACACGGTGGCCGTGAAAATGATCAGCGGTACCGGTCTGGGTTTGGCCCTGGTTAGAGCCGTGGCCGAGAATCACCGTGGCCGGGCTTGGGTGGAGAGCGCCCCCGGAGAGGGGAGCACCTTCTATCTCTCCCTCCCCCTGCTGCAAGAACCCTCCTCCTTTAGCGCCGGGATAAGACGCTTTTTCGGGAGTAGGTGAGACCTGCCTTCGCAGCGCCGAACGGGTGAAAAGGCGTTGCCGGCAGAAAAGGATCGTGCCACACTGCGGCATGCGTCGCCTCCTGCCCTTCATCTTCATTTTACTCCTGCTTCCTCTTTCTTCCTGCGACCGCCGTGATGTGGAGCTGCCGGTCGGCCTGCGCGCGCTGCTCGCTGCCTATCCGGATCAGCTCTGCGGCGGCGATGCCGCCACCCTGCGCTGGTGCGACGGCACGCCGATGGCGTGGGACGACGGGCTGGCGAAAAGCCTGGCCGCGCGTATCGAAGCGGCCGATCTCGAAGACCAGTTCGCCGTTGCCTATCCGGCCGGCCGTGCTTTTGTCACGCCACCACCGATCAACGTCGATCCCGGCCGCAGCCGGCACGAACCGTTCTTCCGTAAGATGTATGGCGCCGATCGTGCGGCCGTGGAGGAGAACCTGGTGAGCGTTCCCTGGCCCTTCGGTCCGGCGGGGGGAGCTCTGCGGGTGACCCGGGTGAACCGGGTGCATGAGCGGCTGGAAGCGGTCATTCGCGAGCTGCAGACGCTGCCCAAAGAGATCCGCACCGTACTTGCCGAGCCGGCCGGCGGCTACTTCTGGCGGCCGATCGCCGGCACTTCCCGCTTGAGCCTGCACAGTTTCGGCATCGCCGTCGATCTCGGCGGCCGCTTCGCCAGTTACTGGCGGTGGGATGCCAAAAAGAACTCCGGCCACTTCGTTTGGCATAACCGCATCCCGCCGGAAATCATCCAAATCTTCGAACGCCACGGCTTCATCTGGGGCGGCAATTGGCATCACTACGACACCATGCACTTTGAGTATCGGCCCGAACTCCTCCCGCCGTTTGCCGCACAATAACAAAAGCCCCGCCGAATTCTGTCAACCTTGCCTGCCTTTCAAACTGAACAGAAAGAAGGACAGGCTGTTTACCGCGCTGTCCTTTCAGTATTCGTGTGCCTGCAACGGCGCTGGCGCTTCAGATTTCGAAATCGACGGCGCTGACGCTTGAACAGAGCTTGCGCACCTTGCCGATCACCACCAGATGCGCGGGATGCACCTGATAGCGCTGCAGGGCGTTCAGATCGACAAAGGTGGCGATCAGGGCGAGGTCGTAAGAGCGCTCGGTGCGCAGCACGTCGCGGCCGAATTCAAAGCCATTGATCTCGGCAATGGCCGCCGGCAGGGCGCCCAGGCTCTGCTCGAGATCGCTGATCGCCTCGGCCTCGACATGCGGATGGAATTTGAAAAAGACCAGATGACGCAACATAGTTTACCTCCCTTTATATGGTTGCAGCGAAACGGAAATGACTGGGGGAAGAATCAGGGAAGCAGACATTGCTGGGCGTCGGTGTGCCGGGTGATCGTCACCGGGTACCGGCCGGCAGCCAAACGCAGCAGGTACTTGCCGGCATCATGAGAATTGTCGAAGCAAACGGAATCGATGCAGATGAGGGTGCGAACACAGGAACGCATCAGATCAGCTTCTTTCGCCTGGCGGCAGTTCGATAGGCGTGATAGGCGGCGGACGTTTTCTCCACCAATCGGAGCAGTTCGCTTTCCGCCCCGCAGTAGAATTGATGTTCATCCAGGGAGACCTCATTGATCTCCAGGACGAAGTAATCGGGATGCAGAACCAGCTGTTGATCATCGCCGCTCTGGTTGCGCGGGAAGACGAGGAAATGCGTAGAGGTATGGACCTTCAGCTCCTTGAGGTCGGCGACCAGGGCTTTCCCCTTCTCGCGTAACTGACGAAATTTATAATGGAGAAGGTTTTCCTCGCAACAGTTCATGTAGGCCAATACCCGGCTGCGCAACTGCGGTCGGTACGTCTTTTCATCTTTCAGGGTAGAGAGATAAAGTTCCATTCCCGCTTCGTCCAGGATTGCCTCGCCGGCGGCGAAAAGTCGGCGATCGTTTTCCAGCTCCAGGGAATTATCAAACCAATTCATATTTGCATTTTCCGCAATAAGGGATAAATGGGATTTTAGCAGATGCCAGCGCCGTCTGACAACCACAGAAACCGGAAGTCGAGCGGCAGGCACTTTAACCGAAAGAGGTCACCATGGATAGGGAAACTTTCAACTGTCCGAACTGCCGCTCCGAAATTCCGGTCGAGGATCTTATGCGGACGGAGAGCGTCATCTGTGCCGACTGTGGCAACGAATACCGGGTGGAATTCGATGATTTCGAGGGCATATATCGCCTGGTTCCGCCGGAACCGCCGCAGTTCCCGACCGATATCGATACCGATCGGGTCTAACAAGCTGATGAAAAACGCCCATCTGCGGCGTTGCCTTCTTTCTTCGGCATTGCGGCGTACAGCTAAGTACGCCTCCACGCCTTAGAATATCGGCGCCTTGCATCTGAGCATTTTTGCTCAGCCTGGAACTGGGCAAATCTGCCTTTCTTCTCGACAGCCTGCACCGCCACGGGCTAAACTGCCGACGCTTCCCCATTCCCTTGCTTTACGCTGGATGGAACCCGAATGGATGCGTCCCCTTCCCGTAAACGCCGCTTGTGGTCCCTTGTGCCGCTGGTGGTTGCCCTGCTTTTCGGCAGCCTCTTCTATCTGCTGAAGCCGGCCCCGATCGAGCGGCTGGCGCTGCAGGCTGAAGATCTCAAATTTTCCCTGCGGCAGATGCTCGGTTTCTCCCCGACCATGAATCCCGAGGTGATGATCGTGGCGGTGGACGAGGCGAGCATCAACCGTCTCGGGCGCTGGCCGTGGAACCGCGAGCATCTGGCACGGTTGATCGCCGGTTTGGCGCAGGCGAAGGCGGTGGGGCTGGACATCGTCTTTTCCGAGTCGGCCGATGCCGCCCAGGATGCGGCGCTTGGGCAGGCGCTGGCGGCGGCGGACAATGTCGTCTGCGGTTACTTCTTCCGCGGCGAAGAGAGCGCTTCTTCGGCACCGGAAGTGCTGGCGCTGCTCAGCGAATCAGCCTATCGCGAAGTGAAAAGCGACGGTATTCGCGCCGCCATGCCCGAATTTCCGCGGGTGGAGACGAACATCCTGCCGATCGCCGAGAATTGCCTCGGTTCCGCTTTTTTCAACGCCTTTCCCGATGTCGATGGCCTCTATCGCCGCTATCCGCTGGCCTTCGTCTTTCAGGGATCCCTCTATCCGCCATTGGCGGTGCAGATGTATCGTTTCGGCCGCGACCGCGAAGCCTACCTCGATCTGGATGCCGGCGGCCTCCGCACCTTTACCCTGGGGGATTTCGTTCTGCACGGCGACAACTACCTGCCGATCGATTTTCCTGCTTTCGATGCGCACGACTGGATCGCCGCCGCCGACATCATCGAGGGGAAAATCGCGCCCGAGCGCTTTGCCGGCAAACTGGTGGTGGTCGGCACATCGGAAACGGGGATTTTCGACATGCGGCCGACGCCGGTGCATCCGGTGACGCCGGGGCTCTGGCTGCACGCCAGCGCCCTCTCCAATCTTCTCGCCGGCGCGCCGCTGCGCCACTCCCCGGCCATCGACCTGAGCCTGTTGCTCATCCTTTGTCTGCTGACCGCCGCCATTGGCGCCTTGCCCCGGCTGCGGCGGCGGCTCCCTTTTTATCTCCTCCTCCTCCTCTGCCTCGGCGCCTTCAGCTTGTATGTTCTGATTACCGGCCGGCTGTGGCTGCGCGACAGCTATCTGTTTCTCGGTCTGTTCATGCAGATGTCCGGGCAGGAACTGGTCGCTCTCTTCCGTACCGAACGGCAGGCGGCCAGCCTGCGGCAGGCTTTCACCAGCTATGTCAGTCCGGATGTGGTCACCGAGATCCTGCGCAATCCCGAGCGGCTGCAGCTAGGGGGGAGCGAGCGCAATATCAGCATCCTCTTCGCCGATATCCGCGGTTTTACCTCGCTGACCGAGACGCTCCCGCCGCCGCGCCTGGTCTACATGCTCGGGCAGATCCAGACGCCGCTGACCGAGGTGATCCTCCGGGAGCGCGGCATGCTCGACAAATATATCGGCGACGGACTGATGGCGCTTTTCAACGCCCCTCTCGATGTGGCCGGGCATCCGGCCCGCGCTGTGCGCGCCGCCCTGGAGATGTTTGCTGTCCTGGAAGGGGTGAATCAACGCTTTGCCGCCGAGGGGCTGCCGGCGGTCTCTATCGGCATCGGCATCAACACCGGGCGTTGCATCGTCGGCAACATCGGTTCACAGGCGCGCCTGGCCTACACCGCCATCGGCGATGCGGTCAACGTCGCCTCGCGCATCGAGGGGCTGTGCAAGATCTATCGCTGCCGGCTATTGATCAGCGCCACCACCCGGGCGGCGCTGAGGGAAGAGTTCGTCGTGCGGTCGCTGGGAAAGGTCAGGGTAATGGGGCGTGGCGGCGGAGTGGAAGTTTTCGAGGTGCTGGCCGACAGCGCCGAAAACCGCCGCCTGCGCGACCGCTTTGTCGCTGCCCTGCAGCTCTATCAGGAGCGGCAGTTTGCCGCCGCCCTGGAGATTTTCACCGCCCTGGAGCGGGAAGGGGATCGGACGGCGGCGGTGTTCACCGAACGCTGTCAGCTCTACGTCGCCGCGCCGCCGGGGACTGACTGGGAGGGGATCGACGACATGCGGACGAAGTGAGAGAAACGAATGTGGGAGCGGAAACCGCTCCTACAGATCGATTCATCTGAAATTTATTGGTTGACCGGTTATTTGAAAAAATCGTCTTTGGAATCAAAGACCGCCAGTTTTTCATCGAGCCACTCGGGCGCTTTGCCATCCCAGGCCTCGTTCCCCTCAAGCAGCAGAAAGCTGCCGGAATGCATCAGCACCTGATCGACATACTCGATATTTCCTTGCCGCATCTGCTCCCTGGCCGCATCGAATTCCGCCCGCATCTTTTCCTGCGTCTGCTCGAAATCGTCCGCCAGCTGCCGCTGCGCTTCTTCGGCGCCCGCCAGCAAACTATCGGCATGATGCTGGATCGGCCCCTTGCCGGCGGTCACTTCCAAATTCCCTTCCTTTAGATAAACACTGACTTTCTCTCCTTCGGCGAGAACGGCGAAACGGGTTCCCTTGACCCCCATGGTGACCGTCGCCGCCGTGACAGCGACCCCCTGGACGCCGTTGCGCTTGCGAATATCGAAGAGCACCGTACCGGCATCGACATGCGACTTGGAGCGGGCGCGAAGCGTCAAGGTCGAATTCCCTTCAAGCACCACCCGGTCCCCTTCGCCGAGGCGAAGCAGCGCCTGCGCACCGGCGCCGGTGCGGACCACGTCGCCAATGTAAAGGGGAAGGCCGGGATTTTCCACTGCCTCCCCGCGCACCGCGCCGCCCCGGAACACCTTCACCTTTCCGGTTAGCGAAACGACCTTGCCCGCCGGCTCGGCGGCTTGCAGAGGAAGAGCAATCGACAAAAAGAGCAGCAGCAGTAACGAGCGCATAACGCCTCCTGAACGACAATGAATTTAATACATGCATGCGAGAATAGCATTCCTGCCGGGGCGGCCCCAAGAAAAAAGCGGAATTTCGACCAGGTTTCAGCTGTTTTATGGCCGGATTTCTCCGGATTTTGTTGCGCCATCGTCGGCCGGTCCGCTAGAATGGCTTCACTTCCGGACAATGCCGGCCTATTTTTTTCGAAGGAGAAATTCATGAGTGATGTAAAGAATCCTGTCGTTCATCTGCAAACCACGATGGGCGATATCACTGTCGAGCTGCAGGCGGAAAAGGCGCCGGAGACGGTCGCCAATTTTCTCGCCTATGTGCGCGATGGTTTTTACGACGGGACGATTTTTCACCGGGTGATCGATGGCTTCATGATCCAGGGGGGTGGGATGACCGCCGACATGAAGGAAAAGAAGACCCGCAAGCCGGTGAAAAACGAGGCGACGAACGGCCTGAAGAACAAAAAAGGAACGCTCGCCATGGCGCGCACCAGTGTGGTGGACAGCGCTACCGCCCAGTTCTTTATCAATATTGCCGATAACGATTTTCTCGACCATCGCAATACCACGGCGGCCGGGTTCGGCTATGCGGTTTTTGGCCAGGTAACTGCCGGGATGGAAACGGTCGAAGCGATCCGCAAAGTGGCTACCGGCCGCAGCGGTCAGCATGACGATGTGCCGACCCAGCCGGTCGTCATCGAAAAGGCGACGGAGGTCGTCTGACAGCGGGGAATGGCGGCGGGCGGCCGGGCAGAGAGGGAGAAATGCCTGGCAAGGCATGGCTCGGCCGCCTCTTCCGCGTCTATTACGCGCTCAAATTTTTCCCCTTCCGCAAAGAACGCCGAGCGAGCCGGGCGGCCGGTCCGGCGGCCGGCTTCGTTGGCATTCAGATCGACGGCCTTTCCGCCCCGCATTTGCAGCAGGCGCTCACCCTCGGCTACCTGCCGCACATCGGCCGCCTGCTGCGGCGCGGCTACCAGCTGCGCGAATATCAGGCCGGCCTGCCGAGCACCACACCGGCCGCCCAGGCGGCGATCTTCTACGGCGAGGAGGGCGGCATTCCCGCCTTCCGCTGGTTCGACAAGAAATCGGGGCAGCTTTTCAGCTGCAACGATCCGGATCATGTGCAGATCTTCCGCGAACAGCTTTTCGCCGGCCGCCGTGGTTTGCTGCACGGCGGCTCCTCCTATTCGAACATCCTAGACGGTGATGCAGCGCGCAGCGTTTTCACCGTCTCCTCGCCGCATCCGCAGACCCTCTTCGGCCGCTTCGGCGGCCTGCGCATCCTCCTGCTGACAGCCCTGCATCCCTTGCGCCTGCTGCGCCTCGCCGGCGCCACGGTGATCGAATATTTCGTGCATCGCAACGACCGGCGGCGTTATCGCCGGCGGCGCGGGCCGCAGGAGGGGCTCTTCCCTCTGATCCGCATCTTTTGCAATGTCATTCTGCGCGAGCTGCAGACTTTTGGCGTCATTGCCGATATCTATGCCGGCGTGCCGGCCATCTACACCACTTACAGCGGCTACGACGAACTGGCGCACCATTTCGGTCCCGGATCAAAGCCGGCGCTGAAAAATCTCAAGTACACCGACCAGCGCATCGGCGAGGTCCTGCGCATGCTGCGGTATGCCCCCGGCGCCGACTACCAGTTGTTCATCCTTTCCGACCACGGCCAGACACCCGGCTATCCGTTTCGCGAACGCTTTGGCGCCACCCTCGGTGAGGCGGTCAGCGCCTTTTTGCGCGAGAACCAGCGGGCCGCCGTCGCCGCCGGTCCGCTCGAATTCACCCACGTTCAGATTGGTTTTCTGCAGGAAGAACTCAACGCTCGGAAGAAGGGGTGGCGACATCAGGCGTATCGCGCCACCCGCGAATTTCTGCAGCGGCGCATCCGGCTAATGGTACCGGAAACGCTCAAGGTGGATGCCGCCGGGGGGGTGGTGATCACCTATTCCAGTACGCTGGCACACCTCTATTTCACTGGCGAACCGCGCCGCCTCACCTATCAGGAAGTGGAGAGTTCACAGGCGCTGCTCCTGCGTTTTCTCGGCAGGCACAAAGGAATCGGCTTCACCATGGCGCAAGGTGAGGGAGAGGAGATCTGCTTTTTCCACCGCGGCGGCCGTCTTCTGGTGACCCCCGGAGTGGCACCGCTGGCGGCGGAACTCGATTTTCTGCGTCCCTATGGCGATCCGGCGGCGCTTCTGCCGGAACTCTGCCGCTTTGCCGCTGGCGCGACGTGCGGCGACCTGATCCTTTTCGGCGCCTACGACGGTTGCGAGATCGCCTGTTTCGACGACCAGGTGGGCGGGCACGGCTCCGTCGGCGGCGAACAGCTGCGTCCCTTCCTCCTGCTGCCGGACGGTCATCCGCTTCTTGCCCGCAAACAGCTGTCCGGGCATGCCTTCCTCTATCACGAAGTCTTTCGTCCCTGCCTGACGCCCTAATCCCCTCCCGCAATCGCTGGGAAACTCCGCTTCTCTCCCATTTCTTACTAGCCCATATTTTAAAATCAGCTTTTTAAGACTTGACAGAATACTTTTGTCGTTTAAGGATGGCGATGTGTGGTAAGACCACTTTACCAATGGAGAGGTACATGCAGGGCTACGGGCTACGGACCACTTTCCTGACTGCCGCTCGCAAGGCAGGTGCCGAGGCGGTCGCTTTTAAGGTCATCCAGGAAGTGGTGGATTACTTAAAGGAGCGGGCGGCGGGGACGATCGTTGTGCCGCCTTCCGCGAGCAGTGAGCGCTTTGGTCTCGTCGGGCTGCTGCGAGCGGCCGGCTGCACGGTTGCCGACAGCGACTTCCGGCTGAACGCCGTCCGGGCGGCCGCCGGGGTGACCGGCGCCAATTTTGCCCTGGCCGATACGGGGACCGTGGTCCTGGAGAGCACCGCCGAGTCGGTGCGGCTCGCCACCACCTTGCCGGAGCGGCATTTTGTCCTCCTCGACCCCCGCAAGATCTTCATCGATGGCCGGGCGGCGGTTCCTCTGCTACGTGAGTTGCATCGCCACCAGCCGCGCAACTATCTCGCCTACATCACCGGGCCCAGCCGTACCGCCGACATCGAGCGGGTCCTGACCATCGGGGTGCACGGTCCCCGCGAACTGCACATTCTGCTGCTGGAAGGGCTGTCGGACGATCCGCTGGAAATGTGAGAAATGAAGAAAGAACGCAGCCGTCAATATAAAGAAAAAATAGACGAAGCCCTCGCCACCCCGCGGCTGCAAGAGGCCCTGCACCGTTTCGGCGATGCCTATGTGATCGCCCGGCAGAACGCCTTCGCCGGTCTCGATTTCGAAGCTTTGCGAACCGAGATTGCCGCCTGCAAGGACGGGGTGCGCGAGCATCGCGAGCGGTATATCGCCGAGTTCACCCGCAATGCCGAGGCCGCCGGGGCGAAAGTGTACTTTGCCGCACACCGCCCGCGAGGCCAATGGCTATATCGCCAGCCTGGCCCGGCAGCGCGGCGTGAAGCTGGTGGTCAAAAGCAAAAGCATGGTGAGCGAGGAGACCCACCTCAACAAGGCCCTCGAAGAGGCCGGCGTCAAGGCGCTGGAGACCGATCTAGGCGAGTGGATCATCCAGCTCGCCGGCCAGCGTCCCAGCCACATGGTCATGCCCGCCATCCACATGTTCAAGGAGGAGGTTGCCGAACTCTTCAGCAAGGTGACCGGCCGCGAGTGAGCCGGCCGACATCGCCCACCTGGTGCAGGTCGCCCGCGAGCAGCTGCGTCAGGGATATCTGGACGCCGACATGGGAATCAGCGGCGCCAATATTGCTGTTGCCGAGACCGGCGGCCTCGCCCTGATCACCAACGAGGGGAATGCCCGGCTGACCACCACCCTGCCGAAGATCCATGTCGCCCTGGTCGGCATCGAGAAGCTGGTGCCGACGTTGGAGGACGCCGCGACGATCATCCAGGTCCTGCCGAAGAACGCCACCGGCCAGCTGCTCACCTCCTACGTCTCCTGGATCCGCGGCGCCGTTCCCTGCGGCGAGGGCGAGCAAGGAGCTGCATATCGTCCTGCTCGACAACGGCCGCAGCGCCCTGGCCGAGTCGCCGCACTGCCGCGACGCCCTGCGCTGCATCAAGTGCGGCGCCTGCGCCAATGTCTGCCCGGTCTATCAGACCGTCGGCGGCCACGTCTTCGGCCACGTCTACATCAGCGCCATCGGCATCATCCTCACCGCCTTCTTTCATGGCCTCGACAAGGCGGCCGAGCTCGTGCGCGCTTGCATCGGCTGCCGCGCCTGCGTCGCCGTCTGTCCGAGCCAGATCGACCTGGAGAACATCATCCTGCACCTGCGCGAAGCGGTCGGTACCGAAGAGGGGATCGGCGCCGGCAAATCGCTCGTCTTCAAGAAGGTGCTGCGCAACCGCAAGCTCTTCCATTCCCTCATCCGGGCGGCGAGCCTGCTGCAGAAGCCGGTGACCGGCGGCGAGCGCTCCATCCGCCACCTGCCGCTCTTCTTTTCCTCCCTCACCGAGTGGCGCACCCTGCCGGCAATTGCCGAAAAGCCGTTGCGCGACCAGTGGCAAAAGATTCCGCAGCAGGTGGTCAAGCCGAAATACCGCGTCGCCTTCTTTGCCGGCTGCCTCAACGATTTCGTCTATCCGGAAATCGGCCGCGATCTGGTTAACGTGCTGAATCGCCTCGGCGTCGAGGTCCTCTTCCCGAAGGAGCAGAACTGCTGCGGCGTTCCGGCCCTCTATTCCGGGGACCGGGAGACCGCCGTCGTTCTCGCCGAGCAGAATGTGGCCGCGATGCTGGAGGATAACCCTGACTTCGTGGTGACCACCTGCCCGACCTGCACCCTCGCCCTGCAGCGCGACTTTGTCGACCATGCTGCGCGGCAATCCCGCCTGGGCGGAAAAAGCCGTGCGCCTCGCCGCCATTACCTTCGACGTTTCTCGCTTCATCGTCGAGAAGCTCGACGGCGGCGCCGCAATCTTCCAGGGGCGGAGCGGCGGCGAAAAAGTCACCTACCACGACTCCTGCCACCTCAAGCGCGGCGCCGGCGTCTGGAAGGAGCCGCGCCAGCTGTTGGCCGCTTCCGGCCGTGAGGTGACGGAAATGGCGCATGCCGACCGCTGCTGCGGTTTCGGCGGCTCCTACTCCTTCACCAGCCACCCGGCCGTCTCAAAGCGTATCCTCGAAGACAAGTTCGCCGATATCGAGATGACCGGCGCCACCTGCGTGGCGATGGACTGCCCCGGCTGCCTGCTGCAGCTCCGCGGCGGCCTGGAAAAGAAAGAGGCGGCCGTGCGGGCCGCCCATACCATCGAACTGCTAGCGGAGGATCTCCGTCGCTGACCGCTTCCGGCTCTCTCCAATGGCCCCGGTGCATTTTGCCGGGGCATTTTTTTGTCCTCTTTCCTTATCTCACCTACCCCCTCCCACCAGCCACATGTTGCCGCAAGTTCGTGATGTCTCGTAATGGTGGTGCCCTCAAACAAGCGGTTGGGCGATGTGTGCTGTCTGTATCCAATTCGCCCTATTGCTTCTAGTGAAAAAAGGCTATCAAAGCGACGCAAAGCCAGCTGAACCACACTGACAAATATTTTCATAGAGTTCTCGTGCCACCTCATGTTCGCTCTTAAAACTTGATTGCAACCTTGTGGGCTCTTTCTACGGCAGCAACTTTAAATGCTTCTGCCTGATCCGGAATGGCATCAACCCCCTCAACAACGACCGCCTCGAAATCCTCGATTCCCATGAAGCCCATGATCGACTTGAGGTAAGGCACGGAATGGTCCTCTGCCTTGCCATAGTGGAAGCCGCCATTTGAATGGATGTGGAGACACTTCCTGCCCTGATCTTTGAGAAGCCCCACCGGCCCGGTCGGGGTGTAGGTAAAGGTCTTGCCGACAACGCAGACTGCGTCGATGTACATTTTGAATTCTGCCGGAAACCCCAGGTTGAACATTGGTGTCACAAACACGTACTTGTCGGCGGCCATGAATTGGTCGGCGTGCTTCCAGATGCGGCCGATCTTGCGTTGCTCGTCGATGGTGAGTGAGGCAAAACTCTCGCCATTGCGCATCTTTCCCCAACCGCCCAACACATCGGCATCGATCCGTTGGATGTTGTCGCGGTAAAGGTCGAGAAAATGCACTTCGTCGTCAGGGTTCTGTTTGAGGTATTCATCCAGGAATTCCTTCCCGACCGAAAGGCTGCGGGAAAGCTCCACGGGTTTGAGGTTGCAGGTGACATAAAGCAGCTTTGCCATGATGTTCTCCTTTACAATGAATCTTTTTATCGATGGCTTTTGTCAACAATCATCGGGATCGTGGCGGCGCTCTTCTCTTGTTTGATATGAACCATCACGCCGATGAATCCCCCCATGAAGCCACTCATCAAACCGCTCATTCCGTTACCAAGGGCATTGATGGTGATATTCTGCGGTAAGGCAAAGATGAAGTAATTGAGGAGAAAGCTCATCAGGAACCCCATAACTCCACCTATCACGCCATTTATCAGTGCGCTCTTCATGCTCTTAAGCTCTCCCTTTAATCGTGTTGGCACCTTCCTGAACCCAGCATTGCCACGTTCTTAAAAGACCTTGAAAGCCGAAAAACCACTTTGGTTCCTTCCGGCCGGTTTTCCGCTCCAGTTTCAAAGTAGCTGTTGAGATAGAGCGATAACCCATTGCCGCTCCACTTGATGCCCGGTCCGATGCCGAATATTCGTTCTTCTGAATTGGCCTGGCTGCGGCCATCCACCTTGTCCTCGGTGAGTTGCTGAAGTGCATATCCGTTAATCCCGAGTCGCACCCCTTTGACGACCTCGTACGAAGCGGCATAGTTGGCGTGAAAGGCCTGCCCCGGCTGAACGGTCCCTGCGCCCAGCCCCACAAACGGGTCATCATTCTCCGAGTTCCAGAGGTAGTGGAGTCGGGCGCTCAGTTCGAGCTTGTCAGTCGGCATGATCGTGAATGCATAGTAGGGGTTGATGCTCACCATGTTGCTTCCGATGTTGACCGGCCGGTTGCGATCGTATTTCCCCGTCGGCAGCGTGACGCTAAAGACGAAGCGGTGGAAGTATGGCATGCCGAAGAGCTTGTGGTCGGTCCACTGGAGAATGAAGGGACTGAAGATCAAGTCACCCACGCCCCGTTCGCGGTCCTTGGGGCCGAAGCTGGTATCCAGGTCCACATCCGCCAGGGGTAAAAGAATTTCGGCACCGTAGAAGCCGTCAAGCAGTCGTAGATTGGATATATAGGCGATATGCGTAGTAGCGCTCACGGATGGTGAGTTTGTTGGAACCGGGAATCTTCTCCCCCTGGTGGTCGTTGAACTGTCCGGCATGGTAATAGCCAATGGTCTCTTCCACTAGCCACCCAGGGAAGGCGATACCGTCCTCAAAGCTCGTATCGCCCAGGTTTACCGGCGGTAGGCGGATGTCGGCTGCCAGTACGATAGTCCGGCGCAAAAAATCAGCCCAATCCAGACTAGTATGGAAAGAGCCTTCATGCCGAAAAACCCCTGAGTGTCTTTTCTGAACAACATTTTCCCTGTTTTACCGGATTTCATACATATTCTCCTCGTATTGAACTGCCGCCATGATAATTGGCGTAGTGATTTATGGTTTACAATTAAACTTCATAATTTGTCGCTCCCGTAATGAACGGGGCACCTTCAATTAGGCGCCCCGCAGTTGGAGAAATCTACTTCCATCAGTGCCCGACATCGTTCGATGCGAGACATTAACGATGGCGTTTTATTTGGTGTCTCGATAGGTCATGGCGATAGCGAGCTGTAGAACGGGATCGCTTTATCAGCGTAGATGCCACCCAAGACTTCTCCGCCAGGATTTCGCCAGTCCCGCTGCAATTCTGCAGTCACGGCTACCGAACTGGTCATCGTCACGCCGGCATCGCGCATGCGGATGATAGCCGCTTCGGCAGCAAGCCGGCTCCAGGTCCCGGAAGCATCCAGAACCGCCTGGACGTTATAACCTGCGGCCACGGCCGACAACGCTGCAAAGGCTACGCAAACGTCGGTACTGATGCCGGAGATGATGAGATTCTTGCGTCCTGTTGCTTTGACAGCTGCGGCGAAGTCGGGATTATCGAATGCGTCAATCTCACCAGGACGTTTGATGACTTGCACGTCGGGAAGCTCAGCCACCAGTTCCGGCAGGATGGGGCCGTTCGGCCCGTTATCGGCGCTGGACGTAACGATGGCAGGCAACCCGTAGACTTTGGCCGCACGGGCAAGGGTGATTACGTTTCGACGCAGTGTCTCTTGGTCATGGTCATGGACTCCAAGGATCAGGCCTACCTGATGATCGACGAACAGGATGGCACTGTCCTCTCTCGTGAACCGAATGTTGGGATAGTTATTGTTGAGCATTTCTTTGACTCCTTTCTTCGTTTGTTTTGGGAAGGCACTTGCATGGTGCCTACAGAAACCTGACTACGATTCCTGATTAAATTATAGCGACATTCGTGCCAAATAAAAAAACTCAAAATATCAGCATGTTATGCTTTGCAGGCCAAAAAAATTACCAAATTCAGTAATTAATAATTGCTAAATACGGTAAAAGAATATAAATTGTTAAATATGATAATACCTGCTTCAGTCGGATCTCTTATAAGAGAGTAATCATCGTGGCCGTCAACAGAGATGAATTCTTTAGAGAAGTAACACTTAGGATATGTAGCAGCCTGGACATCGGGGTTGCTGTGAAACGTGCTTTCGACTATCTGCGGGAGCATTTTCCCCTGGACGAGATATACTTGGATATCTTTGACATTCAACTCGGGGCGATCCGACGCATCGCACACATTGCGAATGGCAACGGAGAGGCTGCTGAAGAGATTGTGCCGTTGCCAAAACAGGTGTGGGAGTGGGGTAGAAGTCTTTCCGGACCGCAGATTATGGACGCACGGAATGTAAGCGGACCTGCCAAGGCGATTGCCGCACTTGTCAAACTGGAGGGGAATACGGACCTGGTCCTCCCCCTCCGGGTAGAGAACGAGCTAATAGGGATGCTGGTTTTACGAGCAAACGGCGAGAGGAGATACGATCAAGGGCATGCAGAGTTTCTCTCCGCCATGGCAGACCCGTTTGCGTTGGCTCTGGCGAACGCCCTCTCTTACCGGGAAGTGCTCCGTTACCGGGACATCCTCCTTGACGACAACCGCTTTCTCAAAAAGGAACTCTTCTCCCAGGCCGGCGGACGAGATCATCGGCGGCAATTCGGGGCTGAGAAACGTCATGGAGATGGTCCGGCAGGTGGCGCCGCTGAACAATACGGTGCTTCTGATGGGTGAAACGGGTACGGGGAAAGAAGTCATCGCCAATGCCATCCATTTCGCCTCGCCGCGCAAGGATGGGCCCTTTATCAAGGTCAACTGCGGCGCCATCCCGGAGAGCCTTATCGACAGCGAACTGTTCGGCCACGAAAAGGGCGCCTTCACCGGCGCGGTCGCGGAGAAGCGCGGCCGCTTCGAGCGGGCCGATGGCGGCACCATCTTTCTCGATGAAATCGGGGAATTGCCGCCCCAGGCCCAGGTGCGGCTCCTGCGTGTACTTCAGAACCGCGAAATTGAGCGGGTGGGGGGGGACAAGGCCTATCTCCGTGGATATTCAGGGTAATTGCGGCCACCCACCGCAACCTGGAGAGCATGATTTCGGAAAACCGGTTCCGGGAAGACCTCTGGTTCAGGCTGAATGTCTTTCCCGATCATTCTGCCGCCGTTCCGGCAACGGAAAGAAGATATTCCCGCTCTCACTCGTCATTTTGTGGCTCTGAAGAGCCGGGAACTGGGGATTGCCATCCCCCCGGCCATTGCACCGGGTGCACTTGGAGCGGCTTATGAACTACAACTGGCCGGGAAATGTGCGCGAAATGGAAAACCTGGTGGAGAGGGAGATGATACGGCATCGGGGCGGTCAACTGAGATTCGATTCGCTGCTGCCTGGCGAGAGAGGCGGCGAAACACAACCCATGGCGGAAGGAAAAGGTGGCGGCCCCATAAACCTAGACGAGGCGATGTCCCTGCATATCGGCAAGGTTCTCAAAATGACCAAAGGGAAGATTCATGGTCCGGGAGGCGCGGCAGAGTTGCTTGGCATCAACCCGAATACGCTGAGGGGGCGAATGGGTAAACTCGGCATAATGTATGGACGGAAGAAGGGGTAATAATTGCCCTCCACTCGGTGCGTAACGAGTGGAGCGGCATCATGCCCATGGTCTACCCGATTGTCCCCGGCCACGAAATCGTCGGCCGGGTCACCAAGGTCCGCAGGAGGTCAACGAAGCCTACGAGAGACTGGTCAAGGCCGATGTGAAGTACCGCTTTGTAATAGACATGGCATCACTGAAGGTCTGATAACGAAACCTGTCGGTTACCTAGGGCGAAAGCCCCCTTTCGCCCTAGGTCCCGAGATGAAGGCCTTGCTCGATCGCGCCTGAATGGTCGCGCTGGCTAACGGAGGGGCACTCAAGTGAAGGATCAACTGTCCGAGCAGATACGTCTCAATCTGTCTTACAAGCTGTGTCACAGGAATCGACTTGACCAGCGACTTGGTCACAGGAGGAAATATCAGGTCCCCTGAATTCAAGGACCACACTCATTTTTCTAAAAGTCGGAAAAATCTCAGCATCATAGGCGCGAACTTCCCTCGACATGGTATCTACGCCTTAATGCTGACCAGGTATTTCAGATACCGCCCCTCGGGGAAGGTGACCGGGTAGGGGAAGTCGGCCGGCTGGCCGGCGCTGTGGATGACGCGCAGGTCGCTGCCGGCCTGCAGGGCGCCGCGGCGCAGCTCCTTCAGATAATCGGGAAGATCGGTCTTCTGGTGGTTGGAGCTGGTGATCAGCACGCCGCCGGCCGGTAGCAGCGCGAGTGCCGCCGTCACCAGTTCGGCGGTTCCCTGGCGGGTGGTGAAGCGGCTCTTGCCGGTGGTGGAGAAGCTCGGCGGATCCATCAGGATAAGATCGAAATTTTCCCGTTTTTTTTTCATCTCGGCGAGCACGGCGAAGCAGTCGCCGACGATAAAGGGATGCGGCCGCACCGGCAGGCGGTTGCGGGAGAAATTGTCCTTCGCCCATTCCAGATAGCCGGCGGAGGCATCGACGCTCGTCACCTGTTTGGCCCCGGCGGCGGCCGCCGCGACGGAAAAAGAGCCGGTGTAGGCGAACAGATTGAGCACCCGCTTCCCTTCCGCGCGCCGCCGCAGATCCTGGCGGTTCTCCCGCTGGTCGAGAAACAGACCGGTATTCAGCCCCTCCTCCAGATCGACCAGGAAGTCGAGCCCGTGTTCGCGCACCGTCTGCCGGCCGGGGCGCGCCTTGCCGGCGAGCAGCTTGCTGTAGCGCTTCCCCTCCGCCGTCGCCAGGCTGCGCGTCTCCTGCGGCCGCCCCTTGACGTAAATGCCGGCCGGGGCGAACAGCTCCTGCAACGCTTTCGTCAGCAGCGGCAGGTGCGGCTGCCAGGCGGCGCTGTAGAGCTGCAGCATCAGGTGCTCGTCATAGCGGTCGATCGTCAGACCGGGCAGACCGTCCCCCTCGCCGTTGACCAGTCGCCAGGCGCTGCTGTCGCCGAGATCGGCTTGACCGGTGCGAAGCCCCGCCGCCTGCCGAAGCTTCGTCGTCAGCCAGTCGGCGGTGAGCTTCAGCGGCGTAAAGGCGAGCACCCGCGCCACGACCCGATCGTGCGGGTCGCGCAGGGCGGTGGCGAGCACCCGCCCCTTGTCGTCGGCGAGCAGCACCACGTCCCCCGCTTTTCCCGTCGGCCATTGCTTGGTATGGCGATCGGCGATTACCCACGGATGTCCCAACTCCAGCATCCGCACCGTTTCCGGGCTGACGGTCAACTGCATCTGCGCATCCTTTCGCATCGGGGACGGGGACAGGCACCTGCGGAGCCAGTCCCCGGGATTGTAGCCGAGGCGGCGGATGCCGCCAAGGCAAAATCCTTTTGCCGGCGCCGTATCCATGCTAAATTCTCCCGCCCGCACAGAAAGGTTGCCGAAAATGAATGAGACACCGAAATCGAAGGGGGAGATGGTGATCGAGCGGATCATGCAGGAGCTCGATCCGCAGTCGGAGCGCTATCGCATCCTGGCATCGGCCAAGCAGTTCAAATCATCGTGGGTCGAACTTGGGGAGAAGCTGCTCGAGGTGCAGCAGAAGGGGCTCTTCCGCCAGTGGGGGTACGATTCGTTCGAGGATTACTGTTCCCGCGAGGTGCGCATCAAGCAGCCGACAGCACAAAAGCTGACCCTCGCCTACCGCTATCTGGAGAAGGAAGAGCCGGAACTGCTCGCCCGCCGCACCGAACTCAAGCCGCTCCCCGACTATCGCTCCATCGACCTGCTGCGGCAGGCGCGTGAAGAACTCGATCTGCCGGCGGATGATTACGCCAACCTGCGCCGGACGGTGCTGGAGGAGGAGCGCAGCCACCCGACGGTGCAGAAGCGCTTCCGCGAAGTCGCCGGCGAGAATCCCGCCGATCCGCAAAATTCTTTGCGCCAAGCCCTCGCCGCCGCCCGCCGCCTGCAAACCGCCCTGCCGCCGCTCCCTGAACTTCCCGCCGAATTCATCGATGCTGTCACCCGTCTGGTCAACTGGCTGGAAGCGGGGGAGAGCGAGCAGGTTGGGTGAGCGCGATTCAGTGTCGGTCTTGGCATGATGCGACGGGAAAGTGAGCAAGTGGCAGGTGTAGCGGTAGAGGCGATCCGGTGGGTCAGGACTTGAACATGGGTTCAAGTCCTGACCCAATTTCAGTTATTGGCGGGAAATTCCCTTACGGCGCAAATGAATTCCATTCGATGTGATAGGCATAGCCGGATTTGTCCGTGTAACTTACGGCAAACTGCTTGGGATCGAAATTCTGAGCGGGCGGCGCGACGGATCCGGCATTGCTGGCAAACGTGCTGCGCGCCTCGACCCGCGTGGCGTCGTTCCAGGTCCCGTCGCCGATCTCGAACTGGAGGCCTCCGAAGTGCTCGTCCAGAACCGCTTGCAGTTCGTTCGCGTTGGGCTGGGTCCAGTTGATTCCATCGTTCAGGCGCTTCCACCACCGCCACTCGATCAAAGTGATCTTTCCATCGGCCGTCGTGAGCTTGACCTCCGGGATATAGATGTTGTTGAGTTGCGCCGCAATCTGCTGCGATTTCACGTTCCGGTAAGTGAAGGTCTGATCGCCTGCCGGAGCCGTGATAGTGATCGCGTAGTCCCCGGCAGGGTGTCGTCGGGGTGGTCGCGCTGCTGCCGCAATAGAAATTCAGCATCACGCTGTTGTCCTCGGGTCTGTCGTCGCGGAAATAGCAAACCTGCACATCGTTGCCGGCATTGATATCCACCGGAGAATGGAGTTTGGCCGTCCTCCAGACCGCCTCGGTGTAGGTGTCGCCAGGCGCAAATCCGACGTAATAGGTATAGCCGGTAAATAGCATTTTCGTCTTGTCGCTCCAGGTATTCAGGATCGACGCGAAGCTTTCGCTCGGCCGAAACTGGTAGCCGATCTGGAGATCGTACCACTTCCCTTCCTTGCTGTCGATGACCCCGTTGCCGTCAACGTCCACGTTCGCGTGCCTTCTCATGCCGTCGTCCATGAACCCGATCGCCTGCGCGATCTCCGTGGTGATACCGAGGTCCTGGAAGAGCGTGGCGGACGGGATCGAGCCGGTGACTTTGCCGCCGTTCAACGTGATCGTTCCCAGGTCGATGTCGGTCGCGGTTTCGCCGATCGGAAGAGAATCCATGTCCGATCCGTCGTCCGCCTTGTAAAGGCCCACGATGTTCGTACCGTTCAGCAGCACGATGACGTAGGATTTCCCTTTTTCCAGATTCAATGTGAAATCGTTGCCATGTTTGGTGGCTTCGATATAGGTGGAAGAATTCGTGCCGGGACTGATCGCCACGATGTTGTTGACCGTCGTTGCCACGGCATAAGCCTTGTTAACCGGAGAGAAGAAGGCGAGAAATTGTTCGAACGGGCTTGCCTGGTAGGCCAGGAGCAGGTTGCTCGTATCCACCGTGCCGGTGACCCTCAGCGTGTCCGACGTATCCGACGTATTCGACGGGGTGACAGCATCATCCCCCCCGCCCCCGCCGCCACAGCCGCCAAGCGCAAGAGTGAGAAGACAGGCGCACGCCAATGCCGATACCGATTTAAATGCCACAATGCCTCCTGAAGTAAAGATTCAAACAAAAACGCCGCCGCAACCAGCACCCCTGCTGCTGATTGGCACGGCGTCGCCAGAATTACCTAAGCGCCGGCCCTCCATCGTCTTGACCAGCAAGACGCGCCATTGGCGCCGGATGCTCATCCTTTTACCTTGAGCCAACCTTCATTGTCAAACCTTTAATCCCGTTTTCCCCTCGGCATGCCACTTGCTAGGATTCTGCTCCGGCAGCGGTCGAATCCGGCCGTTAGGTTGCCGATTGACAACTCATAAATTCAACAAAAAGGGAGTGCGAAAAAGATGGTGAAACGTACGATTGCGGCGATGATGATTCTGGGGGCGACTTCAGCTTTCGGCAGTGACTTCAGCGGCCTCAAGGGGTTGGCGACAGAGGCGGGCAAGCAGACGGGGCAATCGACCTCGGAGACGGCCATGAACCTGCTCACCAAGAGGCTCAAGAGCGTTCAGAACGAGCACGGTCCGATCAAGTTCGTGACGGGGAAAGCGGCGATCGATCCCGCCTGCGAGCCGACCATGCAGCAGATTGCCGACATCCTGACTGAGTTCCCGGGCTTCCGGGTGCAGGTGGACGGGCACACCGACAATGTCGGCAAGGCGGAGACCAACCGCAAACTTTCCCAGGAGCGGGCCAATGCGGTGGTGCAATATCTCGTGCAGAAAAAGGGGATAAAGGCAAAGCGGCTGACCGCCAAGGGGTGGGGAGATGCGCAGCCGGTCGCGGACAACAAGAGCGAAAGCGGCCGGGCCAAGAACCGCCGGGTCGATTTTACCGTAACCAAGCTCTGAGCTTTACCAGACGCGAAAAAAAGAAAATAAGTGGGGGCAGGCTGATCGGCCTGTCCCCTATTTATTGTCGCCAGAATAATATCGTTATCTGATTAACCCCAAAAGGCCGATGATGATCAGATAGAAGGCTACAATGTAGTTTAGCAATCGCGGTATGATCAGAATCAGAATTCCGGCAATCAGTGCCACGATGGCATGGGCTGCTCCAGGTTCAAATGGCATAGCGTCCTCCGGTCGGGCTGACAAAAAGATTTTGTAAACTCTCAAGGTACATTTACCTGCTTTCCTCTCATTGTATGGCTCCCCTGCGGATTTTCCAGCGATGGCCAAATCTATAAGCCGCGCTGGTTTGCATTTCCCCCCATCATCCGCTAAGAGTTGAAGAAATCACCCACGGAAGGAGATGCACATGCTGAAGACCCGCCTATGCCGCCGCGCACGCCACCAACCGCAAACTCTCCCAGGAACGCGCCAATGTGGTGGTGCAATACCTGGTGCAGAAAAAAGGGATCAAGGCGAAGCGGCTGACCGCCAAGGGGTGGGGAGATGCGCAGCCGGTCGCCGACAACAAGAGCGATAGTGGTCGGGCCAAGAATCGCCGGGTCGATTTTACCGTGACCAAGCTCTGATTTTTTCAGCTAGTTACCTCGCGTCAGACACAAGAAGGGGCAGGCCGATTGGCCTGCCCCTTCTTGTGTGAGAAATTTTTCCTGCCGGGTTGAGAGCATTTTCTCAGCCAGCTATTTTACTTCATCATAATCGGCTATGTGCTGCCCTGATTGCACTTTCTTTGCTCAAGAGTGTTTCCAGAGATTGCGGCCGAGAACTTCCATTCGATTCAACAGCTTTGACATTTAATCCTATCGGAGGCGACGATTGCTCAGCAACAAGCGAGCAGAGATCAGTGCTTCCGGTTGCGACAAGTGGCGTAGCCAAGCCACTATTTTGATTCAAGGAATAAATGTGTGTCGAAGGATAAATATCCATTCCGAACAAAGTCTCTTCGCTGCCGAAAGTCAATTTGGATATAAAAGACCCGGTACTTCCAATTTTGGAAATTGTATTCATATTATTTGAATTGAGAATGAAGAGATCCGCGAAGGCTCCATATAGTGTTCCCTCTAGCGCAAATTCAAGGCCCGAAAGCAGTGCCGTCGGTGTACCGACATATGTCATGGCGGCATTGGACAAATTAACCGTGAAAACACGGGGAGGAGAATGATTCTCTAAAACATAGAGCGTTCCATCGGGTGAAAAGGCAGCCCCCTTCATCAGAATGGGGCTGCTTCCCTCGTAAAGAAAATCACCTATCAAATCAGTGGAGCCATTCGCGGTATCGATAATGTGCAAGCCATCGGAAATTCCGTATAGGGTTCCGTCAGGTGCGTATTTCATGGCGGGGAAAAAATCAGAACCCCCAATATCTGTTACCGCTCCGGTCAGTCCATTTACTCTGACAAACTTGAAATAATGAGACGTATCTCCACTGCCAGTCCACGCAAAAAAATCCCCAGTATAGCTATGATTGAAGGTCTGGGTGCTTTCTATACTGACGATACTGTCTTCGCTGCCGCAAGAGGCAAGTAAAAAAGAAACTAAGAATAGGATAATAGCTGTTTGAAAATATTTTTTCATGTTTCCCTCCCTCAACTTATAGATAATTAAAGAGAGGCCAGGGCGTACGGCCTGTCCCCTCTTTGCATCAAACCTGGATTACTTTTCGTTCGGGAATACCCGTAAAAAATCTTCCTGTTTAATTTGTAAATTTTCTGAAATCTTTTCGACCGAGCTATTTTGCGTCGGTGCAGCATAACTAGCCATACTATTGAAATTAAATTCCACTATTTCTTGCTGATTTTCAAAAAAATATTTAAATAGATCACCACTACAATACAATATAAGGAACATTGATAATGAACCAATAGTTATTGACTCTGTCTTATCATTAGAATCTTCGTTGTTTTCATTATCATCCAATATTATGCCAAGACCAATCGATCCTAAGATACCGAATGGTATCGAAAAAGCTTTAAGTGATTTTTCTCCCGCCTGCAGAGAAGTTCTTTTTGCCGCCTTAAGTTTAGAATACTCAGGCAGATCAATCTCAGTTGTATGTTCTGGATTTATTGTAAAGGTTGCTTTTTTAGCCGATTTATCAATATTCATGGAGCAGGGTGTCGTGCATGATTTTTTTTGGACTGTAACTTCGATACCACTTGGCTGAGATATAAATTCAATATTTCTTGTAACGCAACCTGACAGCCCTATGGCTGCTAGGCAGAAAAGGATAATTTTTCTATTCATCTCAAATCCATTGAAATTTTTAAGTTTCGGATAGCAGGATTTAATCGGCGACGGATGTTCATCCTTTTTACCTTGAGCACGGCTTCATTGTCAAATTTTTAATCCGAAGCTTCTCGTTGACGTTCGTGGGCGTAGAGGAAGGCGGTGCGGAGCGGGGCTGTCCAGAGCTTACGCCATCTATCGAGTATATGTCGGCTGTTGCCAGTGGCCGAATAGCCCACTCCTATCCATCCGTAAATACCCGTTTCACGCCCCGTCTGCCTTCCATTTGCATTTCTCCCATCATCCGATAAGAGTTGAAGAAATTCATCTTGCAAAGCACCCGCAGGGAAGGAGACCCATCATGCTGAAGACACCCGCCTATGCCGCGGCAAATGCCAAAGCCCCACTGGCCCCCTTTTCCATCGAACGCCGCGAACCTCGGCCCGCACGAAGTATTGATCGATATACTCTATCTGCGGCATTTGCCATTCGGATATGCATCAGGTCGCGCGACGAATGGGGCGGCTCGATCTTCCCCATGGTCCCCGGGCACGAGATCGTCGGCACGTGTGGCGCAGGTCGGGCGATCAGGTGCGGAAATGGCAGGTCGGGCGATACCGTCGGCGTCGGCTGCTTCGTCGATTCCTGCCGCACCTGCGAGGCGTGCCGGAGCGGCGAGGAGCAGTACTGCGAGGGGGCGACGACGCCACCTACAATGGTTACGAGCGCGACCGCAAAACGCCGACCTACGGCGGCTATTCGACGCGCATCACCGTCAATGAGGATTATGTTCTGCGCATCCCCCCGAAGGCATGCCGCTCGACGGCGCGGCGCCCCTGCTCTGCGCCGGCATCACCACCTATTCGCCGCTGCGCCGATTCGGCGTCAAGGCGGGCGACCGGGTCGCCGTCGTCGGCCTCGGCGGCCTCGGCCATATGGGGGTGAAGATCGCCAGGGCCATGGGCGCCAAGGTCACCGTGCTCAGCCATTCGCCGGGCAAGAAGCGAGGATGCGTTGCGCCTCGGTGCGCACGATTTTCTCGCCACTGCCGACCCGCAGGTGTTCAAGAAAAACGCCAAGCGCTTCGACTTCATTCTCGATACCGTCTCCGCCAAGCACGACTACAACCTCTATCTCAACCTGCTGAGACGCGACGGCACGATGGTGCTGGTCGGTTTGCCGCGAGCCGACGGTCACTTTCGCGCCGGGCCGCTCATCATGCAGCGCCGCCGTCTGGCCGGATCGCTGATCGGCGGTATCCGCGAAACGCAGGAAATGCTCGATTTCTGTGCCGAGCACGGCATCACCTCCGATGTCGAGGTGATCCCGATCCACAAGATCAATGAGGCCTATGAGCGGATGCTGCGCAGCGATGTGCGCTACCGTTTCGTCATCGACTTGGCGAGTCTTAAGTCGGCAGCCGCTTAGTAGACCTCAGCGGCGGTTCGCCGGATCTCCCGTTGCAACCGGCGGGCGTAGAAACGGGCGCTAAGGCGGAAGCGATCCGCCTCTTCCCCGGTCCCTAATGTTTCAGCAGCCAGACGGGTGTAGCCGAGGCGAAAGGCGAGCCAGGCGAGGCGGTGAAAGGGGAGGCGCCGCACCACCTGCGCATCCCCTGATAAAGCCGTGTAACGTCGGCGCAGAAATTCGGCCTGTGCCGGAGTGAGGCGGAATTCGTTTTCTGTGGCCGCCAGGTCCCAGGCGATATCGACGCCGCCGGGGAAAAAATGATCGGCATGGTGATCGAGAGCATCGGTCTTGACGAAGCCGGCCGGCGTTTGCAGCCACTCGTGCGGCAGCATGCGACCGTCAACGGCAGTCGCCGGCCCATCGGCATAAAGCGCGGCCAGGTCCGGTAGGCGTGCCGCCAATTCCTCCCCGAGGCCGGCGGCAATATTATGGGAGAGCATGGTTATCAGGTCTTCTGCCGGTGTGGCAGCGGGCGCCGGAAAGTCGCGGCGCAGGGTCGCCAGGTAGGCGGCGATCCGTTCCAGCAGGTGCGGCGACACCGATTCGGGGGAGAGTGCTTGGCCTGGAAGAAAGCGGGTAAGGAGGAAGCCGGCCTGCCGGCCGAGGACGGGAGGAGTAAAATCGGCAGCGGCCAGGCGACGGGCGCGCTCCTCGGCATTCCGGCCCGTTTCCCCAAAACCAGCGAAGCGCGCGAGGCTACAGGTTTCCGGCTGGGCGAGGGGCAGGTTCCCGGCCGGATGGAAGAGGAATTTCTTTTTTTCGTGCTGCGGTTGCACCGCTGGCCAGGCTGAGCGGGGGAGAAGCAGTTCGCGCCAGCGGCCGCCGGAGAGATCGAGCGCGCACATGTGCGTTTTGCCGTCAATTTCGATCTGCGGCCGCGGATCAAATGTTGCCGTCAGTGCCCGATGGCGCGGCCAGCGCCGGCGCGCCACGGCTGAGTGGAAACGGCTGGCATCCGGTATCCAGCTGGGAAAGAAAAGGATGCGCTCGTCGGCGATCCCCCAGCCGGCGAGGACCTCGGCGACACAGGCGAGGGAGGAGCCGCTTAGGCCTGGCCCTTCATCGAACAGTAGATAATGCGCGGTAGTGGCGTGCCGACGCAGTTCCACCGCCAGCTCGGGCGTCGGCAAAAAGGAGCGCTCGAATGGATGGCCGCGCGGCCGGACGGTATAGAGGGCGACCCGACAACCGCCTGCGGCAAGGACCGCCGCCGCCACCGCGCTCAGACTGCAGCCGATCTGCCGGATGCCGATGCAGACGACGGTTCGTGGTCGGAAATCCGCCAGAAAACGCCGGGTGGCCAGGATGTAAGCTTCGGGGAAGAGTCCGTACCAGGCGTAGCCTTCCGCTTCCGCCATCATGATCGTCGCCGGCAGGCGGGATCGCTGCAGTGCCGTCCAATCGGCTTGCAGCCGCCGTAAATCAGCTGTGACCGCCTTCTTTCGACCCGCCAACGAGTAGAGAAATACCCCCGCCAGCGCCAATGATATCCGCCGGAATTCGCTCTGTAGCGGCCCGGTTCCATCCATCTCGGGATTTAAGGCGTCGGCAACTCCCCCTTCGAGAGCATCGAAGGCAACGATCAGGTCGCGGATGGCATCGTGGCTGGGGGTGCCGGCAGCCAGTCGCGCCGTTTCCGCCATAAGGGAAGCGAGCAGGTCGGCACTGCGCCGGGGGCGACGGTTATTCCGGTAAACAAGCATACCTGAGAAGGGGATCGGCCTCCCAGTGCGCCCGGAAGTTGACGATCTGCTGAAACGCCTGCGCGAAATCCCCATCGAAGCAGATCGCCCGGTCATCGAGGTAGACGTGGGCCGGCGGCTTGCGGTCGGTGACGGCGCTGACAAAGCTGGCCAAATTGTTCTCTTCCAGCCACTTCTCCACCCATGGCGCATAGCGAACGGTGAAAATGACGACGGCAAAGCCGGCGGCATTCACCCGGTGCAAAAAGTCGGCGGCGCCGGCGCGGGGAGGATGAAAAAATTCCGTACCCCGCCAACCATCGTAATTATTCAGTACCCCGTCAAGATCGACACAGACGAGCGGCTTTCCCAAATTGACAGTGGTTTCCATCTTTGTAATCTAGCAGCAGCAAGCGGCGAGTCAAGCGGGCAAACTGTTGTCGGTCGAACCGGGCGGCCGCAATGGCCGCCCGAGCAAAGCGCTGAATCAAAAAGTGAAGGGGAGCAGGCGGTAGGTGAAGGCGAGGAAAAGGGTGCCGGAGACGCAAATGCTGATATAGAGCAGGAGCACGCGTTTGCGGAACATGCTGAGGAAAATTCCCATCACCGGCAAAGCGGTGACCGGTCCGCCGATCAGCAGGGCAATCCCCGCCCCTTTGGCCAGGGGAATCACCTCACCCGGTCCCGGCATGTAGAAGCCGAAGAGCATCGAGGCGGCGGTTACCTGCGGCAGATGCAGGGGAACGGCAGCGAGGGTGATCGAGATAATCGGCCAGATGCCGTCTCCCTCCAGCAGCGTCGTCATCCATTCGGTGGGGATGAAGGACAGCGCCACCACTTCGATCACCAAACCGATCAGGGCGAAGCGGCCGATCTTCAGCGTTCCTTCCCAGAAACGGGCGAGGAAGACCAGGCCTTTGTTGTGGGTGCAGCGGTCGACCCGGTGCGAGAGCTGCTGGCCGCACTCGCAGCGCAGTTCTTCCACCGGATAGTCCGGATCGTGGAAATCGCCGGCGGGAAGCGCCTTGCGGAAGAGGCGTTCTTCGGTAAAGCCGTAACGGCGCAGCGCCAGTGTCGTATAGCCGGCGAACAGACCCATGAAGATGGCGCCGACGAGGATCGCATTGGCCCAGCCGACCCCCAGCATCCCGGAGAGCATGGCATAGGAAGCCGGGCTCATCAGCGGCGCGGTGACCAGCAGTGCCATCGCCGGCGCGAGCGGTAGGCCGGCGACCAGCAGGGAGATGACCAGCGGGAGGGTGGCGCAGGCGCACAGCGGGCTGGCCAGCCCGAGCAAGGTCGCCGCGGGGATGGCGAAAACGCCGAAGCGGGTCAGCGCCTTGCGGATTTTCACATGCCACTTAAACGTACGGATGATCGCTTCTAGCAGCACGCCGATCGCCAGATACGGGAGGATATAGAGGAATTCCTTCCAGATCTCGGCGCCCAGGTGCAGCAGACCGGGCCACAAATTATCCATGCAAATGCCACCTCAAAAGAGAAAAATTTGCCGCGATCACCATTCGGGTTGGACGGTTTTCCGCCGTGCGGGAACAGGCAGCGGGAGAACGAATGGCGATTCGCCATCGACCGGCCTGATTTTGCAAAATCAATTCCAGTTTCCTGTTGCAGCAGCCGAAGGATTCTCTTCAGCTGTTTTCGGCGAAGACGACATGCTCCAGGAGGAGGACGCTGGCGACCCCGACGACGAAGCCGTTACCGAGCAGCGGCTGCAGCAGAGAGGGGAAGGTGGCAAGGGTGGCGGGGGGAAGAAAGGCGACGATCGTGCCGAGCAGCAAGGGAAGGCCGAGGACCAGCCCGTGCTGAAAGAGGAACGGCTCTTTGCCGGCGGCGAGCATCTGCAGACCGGCGGCGACCTGGGCGCACAGGATGTAGAGGAGGATGCTGCCGACAACGACGTCCGGGATGCTGCCGATAAAGCCGAGGGCGGCCGGGGAGAACGCGAGCAGAAAGAGGAAACCGGCAGCTGGCAGCAGGGTGAAGCGGGAGGCGCAGCTGGTGGCGACGACCACGCCGGGGCTGAGGGAGAAATTGACCGGTCCGATCACGCCGCAAAAGCCGGCCAAGGCGTTCGCCAGTCCGGTCAGGGTGATGCCGCGGCCGATCCGTCCCGGCATGTCGGTTGGCCGCAGCAGTCCGGCCAGCGACTGGATGGAGCCGAGGTCGTTGACGGCGAGGGCGAGATAGCAGAAGAGAAAGGCGACCAGCACCCCCGGATCGAGATGAAAAGTGAAAGCGAAACCGCGAAAGCAGTTGTCGATGGTGGGCAATGGCAGCTTTTCGCCGGCGCTGCCGAAAAGCAGCAGATGGATCAGGGTGCCGGCGACAATCCCCCAGACGATCAGGGTCGAACGCCACAGGCCGGAGAGGAGCCGATAGGCGGCAAAGAGGGCGAAGAGTAGACCTATGGAGAAAAGGAGGTTTGCCAGCGCCGACACCGGCCCCGCGGGGAGGAGCAGGCGCAGAATGGCCGGGGCCAGGGTGAAGGCGATCAGCAGCAGGACCGCGGCGACCACGCGCAGCGTGAACAGGCGCTGCAGCCAGCGAAAGAGTCCGCTGACGCTGACCAGAGCCAGGAGCAGGCCGCCGAATCAGGATCGAACTGTAGATCGATGCCAGTGGGAAGCCCTGGCTGGCGACGGCGCCGACCAGCAGCACCGCCGCTGGGCCGGCCACGAGGGGAAGTCGATGCCCCCAGAAGATCTGGGCGGCGATGGTGACGGCGACGACGAAACAGGTCTTCTGGAGAAAAAGGATCTGCCCGGCCGGATCGGGAAAGTGCAGGACGCCGATGATTCGGCCGATGATCAGAATTCCCGGAACAGCAATGGCGAGCCATTGCAGACCGAAGAGGAGCAGTTCCCGTAGGGGCGGGCGCTCGTCAAGACCGTAACGAAAATCCATTGCGTCTGCCTGTGGAAGGGGATAAGGGCTGTATGGCCGGGGACCGTGGATAGCCGATTTTTTAGCGCACAACGGGCATGGCTTTGACCTGCCTGGTTTTAGGGCAGGTCGTAAGCCTTGTTGAATCATCGTCTTTTCAGTTGTCACGTCTCGAAGTTACAATAGCAACAGTACAGCAGAGTCAGCCTCTCAAGTACTCACTTTTCTGACCGAAAAAAATTCTGGTCCAAAGTAGTCATTTTTGATAATCATTTTTTTGTTCGTATCAGCCACATTAACGACAACCAGATGACCTTTTGACCAACATATGATGTTTTTACCAGTTGGTGACCATTTGTAGGCATATGAATCCTGATCAACCAATTTCGCTAACTTTTGTTTTTCAAATGAATAGATATAGGCAGCCCTGTTTTTTACGAATAGAATACTTTTACCGTCCGGGCTCCAGTTAGGACGCGCTCCCTCACACAATTCGGTCAATGTGCCGGTGTCTAGATTGTAAACATACAGATACTTAGGGTGCTTATCGTAACCAATTGTGATATTGCCCTTCATCGTTTTATCCGAGGGAATGAACAGACGTTTATCCCTGAAATTAACAAAAACAATTTTCCGAGAATCTGGCGACCAGTCGAAACCTTCATTACCTATTACCAATTCGGGATACTGGTAAAACTCTTCCCCTGTTCTGGCATTACACAAATGAATTTTTGCTTTGTCACCAAACTCGAAGTGAGCGGTTGCATTTTTTTGCGCAACTAACTTGCCCAAGGGTTCAATCATAGCAACATAATTCCCGGAACGATCCATATATGGGGACGTTGTACCGTGGTATTCGCCGCTGTTACGTGGTGTTTCCTGCATCTTTATGGTTTGAATCGATGAAAAATCAGGAAGTGACAGAATTGAATAAAAAAAATCCCAGGTATTTTTACCTGTCCTGTCCACCATACAGACAAGCTTGCCTGCAGCGACGTTCCACGCACTCCCGACATTAAAAAATGAAGTTCCTTTCAACTGCTCTGTCGTACCGCTCTCAAGCGAAAAACGTTCAAGCAAATTTGCAGGACGACTAACAGTCATGTAAATATAGCCGGGCTCACCCTTGAGGATTTCTTTGTGATTCCAATCTAATCGAGCTTGTTTCTGTTTGTGTTCATAATGTATGAAGCTAGCTGCCCAGAATGTTTTTTCTGAGATGTAAAGAATACTGAACGCCGTAGCATTAAGAACCAGGACATTCGCAATCCCCCGTTTCCAATTAACCTGCGTCTTGTACAGCAAAAGCAATAAAGGATACTCGCACATTGCGCTGAAGAGCCCAAGCGTCAGGAAGAATGTGTTCGAATCGATATGGCGGCTAGTAAGGATATGTGTCGCATACTGTATCAGAGAGGCGGCAACGGTAGATGCCAATTTCATGAACAGAGCTGACACCAAATGCTTTCTGTAGGGATGCGACGGAAATTGAACCTTGAGGACAAACGACTGCACCAGAGATAAGAACAACATAATTACCAGCGGAACAAAGAACGGCAGCACTCCTGTAAAAACGTTCAACTCTAAAGGTAAATCTCTCGTGAAGGTCGAAGTGATTATTTCAAGAATCCCAGTCATATATCCCCACCATAAATAATCATCAGGTTGTAAACGATTCAACGGGCCGGAAATCACCGGCGGTTTCAGGCCGGTGAATTTACATGGTTGGGATTTCTCAATTATTCGAAAAATGGAAAATGGAGACTTGACCCTTCATCCTTTCCCTGACCCTTCATCCTTTCCGCAGCTGGTCATCGGTCCGACTTCACCGTTTTAGATAATTGCGCCTTTTGATTATAAATAAAATCAAGTGGTCCCCAAGATATTTCACAAACGTCATTCATGTATTTTAGAACGTCAGTATCAGTTAAATTTTTGAACATAATTCTTTTTTCTTGCAAATAAAACAATGCATAACCACTAACGTATATTTTTCTAATATCCTCATATTTTGCCTTTATAGTTCCATTTTTTCTTGTCAGGAAAAATTCAATTGTACGTTCATTGGCCTTAAATTTTATTGATTGAGCGAATGTTTTGCAAAACAGCGAGAACGCGAAAAAAATAAATATCAAAATTATAGTCGGGTACAAAAAGACCAACCACTGTTTTTCAAAAAGTGATGTTAATAAACTTACAAAAATTACAAGCGTCGTTATTTTCTCGAAATTATTTATAAATATACGGTCGATATTGTGGATTTGAAAAGATTTTTCGTCATTGATGATATTCATATTTTTCCTATTCAACTTGTTATTGAGCGGTTCACGCGCGCGCGTGAACCGGTGATCTACCCGAATGGAACATTTAGTCGGTGAACATGGAAAAATAATAATTTGGTAAATGAGACGATCAGATGCCAAAAGACCACCAAGCCTTTAAGGCCGGGCGGTCCTTTTCAAATTGAAGTTCCCCCTGAAAACATTAAGATTGCCCTTTGGATGTGCTAAGAGGGGTCAAAAATACGCCGCTAATGGGAAATCGGCAAGACAAATTCGCCATCCGGCTCCCCACAGTCACCGCGTCTGGCAGGCAAATATTAAACTCTGCTCGAAGGAAAACGTGCACCGCCGGTGTCCGCAACAGCCTGGTAGACCGGTTGCGAACGACAACTACTGGCAAGAGGGACAAACGGAGACGTGATGGCGGTCGGTTGCTGCAGAAGGTGAGCACGCACCGAAAGCTGGCGACAGAAATGCCGAGCGCAGCGCCAAGTCTTTCTTGGTTCCTTCTTTGGACGCAAAGAAGGAACCCGGCTACCGGCCGGGACCGGCGAACTTAAGTTTTTGCATGCCATGAGCAAATCAAGACCGCGGGCGCTGCGCCCCGCCTCCCGCCTTACTTTCTTTTAATCCCGCCTAAAAGAAAGCAACCCTTATTCTTGTCAAGGGTTCAAGCGATTACGAATCGTGACGGGTCCCAAGGCGTTCTCGTCCTTACAAGCGCATTGAGGACAATAAGCAGCTTTCGAATGCACGCCGTCAGTGCCACCTTTGGAGGCTTACCTTTTTCCACAAGACGTTTGTAGAAGACTTGCAGCATCGGATTGCAGCGAAGTCCTGCAACGACACACATATACAACGCGCTACGCACTGCGGCGCGGCCTCCCCAGATATGACGTTGTCCCTTTTTCTTGCCACTGTCGTAATTGAAAGGAGCTACGCCTGCCAGAGCCGCAATTTGCCGGCGATTGAGCCGTCCAAGTTCGGGCAGCAAACCCACCAGTGTGGCCGCTCCGACATGACCTACGCCGGGAACACTTTCAATCAGAGAATCCATTTCTCGCCAGGTTTCAGAGAGCTGAATCAGGTCCTTCAACTCTCGATCCATATCGCCGATCTGAGACTTCAGCCATTGGATATGATTTTGAACATGGCCTCGGGCCGGCTTAGTGCGTGTCACATGCAGACGGTTTTTTTCGGCCGCGAGCATTTCCACCATGGCGTGGCGGCGGTTGACAAGCTCTGTCAGCATAATTTGTGCGACGGGGGGAGTCTCACAGATTCGCGGTTGTACCGCCTGGGCAAAGTGAGCCGGCAGAGCAGCGTCGATACGATCTGTCTTAGCCAACCGCCCTATGGCCTTGCCGAAATTATGCACTTGGCGAGCATTGACCAGGGCTGCGGGCAAGCCACTGATGAGCAAAGAAAATAGGAGCTCCTGCTCATAGCCGCCACTGGCCTCCATCGCAATGAGTTTAGGCTCAAGGCTTTGAAAGTGTGCAATTACCGTCGGAAAATTACCAGGAGAATTTGGATACTGAAAAATTTCTCCAGTTTCATGCACTGCTACATCCAAGCTTTCTTTGGAGATATCAATACCGATGTGACAACACCCAGAATTATTTGCCATGACAATGCCTCCGTTCAGTACAACTCTTACTTGCGAAGATACGAGCTTGAAGCTCTGGCAACCCTTCGAGTTAAGGACTGAAAAGGAGTTGGCGACCATGCTTTCTTGCGGTCTTTAAACCTGTAAGCAAACGGACTGCCAACTCCCGGTGGTAAAGATCATCATGGGTCAATAATACAAGTAAGCAAAGAAAAAGGCGGCCCTTGCCAGGGAGGCATTTCTGTCGCGACGCTTCTGTCGGAACCGAAATGTCCCTCTAACTTAGAAGGGCAGCGCTCCGTGGCGGCGTAGAGGCAAGTTTCGCAATGCGAGCGGTGTTCAATGCGCTTCGATGGTGCCCGCGGCCGGAGACCGGCCGCGGGCACAGCAATGCGGGGTTAGAAGCGAATGGTCGCGTAAATGTTGTGCGTTTTATATTCCGATTCCAAACCCACATTCGAATCCTCTAGTTCGAATTCCGGGTCCTCGGTGGCGAAATAGCGGTAGCCGAGGTCGATCTTGGTGGTCCCGGCCGGAATGGTGATGCCGATGATACCCTGATAGGCGAATACGGTGTCGTCCTCGAAATCGCGTCTGCCGATCTCTGTATCGGCTTCGAGGTTTGCCGCGCCCACGCCCGCACCGATAAAGGGGTGGAAACCGCCAAGGTCGAACTTCAGGTAGCCGTTGACCATGCCGCTTATCGCCGTAATGTCGCCGTCGTCGGTCTCTACAGTGATGTCACCTACGTCGATTTCGTCGAAGTCGTTGTTGCGATAAGCGACTTCTCCCTCCACCCGAAAGCGATCACCTTCGAACCCGGCGATGGCCATTGCCCCCCAGCCGGTGTCGAAGCTGAGTTCGGCCTCGTCAACCAGGTTCAGCTCATTTAGGCCGGAAAGATCGGAGTCCTCCACGATGACCCCCATGACGCCAATTCCGAAATAGCCCTCGGCGGAAGCGATCGAGGCAATCCCCATCAGGATGAGACAGATCATAAGTATCTTTTTGCCCATGTTTTCCTCCTTTTTGGAGTTGAAGTTAACTTCCCTGTTAGAGGAACATTTAACACAGTTTAATAGAATATCCATTCGCCGAACGGCGCATCCCCGATGTCGCAATGGGAGTTACGATAACGGCCGAGCCGAGGAAGGCCGCGACGAGCAGCGTTTCCCCTGCGATGGGCATGATGGAGTTCGGCCATTTCTATACGGAAAAATACTTTTGTGCGGTGTGGCCGTAAGATCAGTGCTGGTCAGGCAATTTCTGCAGGTCCCGCTCCAGATCGCCGAGGATCTGCGCCAGAGCCGCGCTCCACCCCGCCGCCAAATCGGCCGGGGCCTTGCCATCCAGGGGCGTTTCGTGCCGATAGGTGCGATGAAGCACGATGCGATTGTCTGTTTGCCGATCGTCCAGAAGCTGGAAAGAGATTTCGAGTACCGCCGCCGCTGGCCGCTTGCTGAAATCGCCGTACATGGCGGCGACGCTGGCGCTCAGGTGCCAGGCCGGTTCCACCGGGGCGGGCCGGTCGTAAACGGCGGCGAATAAACCAGAGGCGCGCAGCCAGCGCGCCGTTGCCGCGCTCAGCAGTTCGGCCGGGGCGGCGAAAAAGCGGTTGTAGTAATCCTCTTCATATTGCAGGGTTCCGGTGCGATAAACGAAGGCTTTGCCGGCGTAGGCGGGCGCAACGTTCAGCTCCTCCAGCCGGAGCTCGTCGAAAAGCGGCTCTGCCGCCGGCGTACCCGGCCGGGTCGCTTCGATGCTAAAAAAGTTTTTTTTCGGAGATTGACGCTCCAGTTGGATGCAGCCGGCGAGGAGAAGGCAAAGCAGAAAAAGGCACCCCCCCACCCTGACCATCCCCCACGGGTGGGGAGGGGAAATTTTAAAATTGGTTCGCATCATTTGGCGCCTCCGCTGGGGCGTTGCGGCGGCGGCGCGCCGAAGAGGACGCCGGATGGATTCTCCCGCGCTTCTTCGCTCAGCGCGCGAAAGTTCTCCGACATCTGCTGCAGATTGCGCAGGGTGGTCTCGATTTCCTCCTGTTGCGTGTAGAGGAGCCGGTCGAGACGGGTGAGCGCTTGACGGAAGTGGTTCAGCCCGGCGGGCAGATCGTTCGACTCGGCCATCTGTGCCAGCAAACTATCCATGTTTTTTGCGGCACTGGCCGAGGATTGCAGAAATTCCCGCAGCGGACCTTCCGTCCGCGCGGCCAACTGGCCGATCTGTTCTAAAGTGGCATCGGCGCGCGCCAATACCGGTTCCACCTGCAGCTTTTCCAGCTTTACGGACAGTTGCCGGTTCGTCTGCCGCAATTCCTTCAGGAGCAGCTCCGCCTGCTGGCCGATCTCCCCCGCATCGGTTTTCTCCAGAATGCCGCTGAGAGATTCAAGCGTTTTCTCCAGATTGCCGGCGATCCCCTCGATATTGATCTTCTCCAGATTGCGCAGGATGCCGTGAACGGCGTCGGTAATGCGGGTAATAAGGCTCGGCGAGGCCGGAATGTAGGGGTACGCCGGTTGCCAATCGATTTCCAGTGGCGAATAGCGCTGCGGGTCGAGATAGTCGACCTCGATATAAGCGGCGCCGGTCACCCCCTGAAAGCCGAGGCGCACCCGCAGCCCCTGTTCGACCTCCCGCTCGATCTGGGCGTCGGTCACCTTTTCGCCGCTGCCGAGAAAGGCCTTGCGCTTCAGCGCCATGCGAATCAGCACGTAGCGGTATTGGGTCCGATACTTCTGCCGCACTACCGTCATCTCTTTCACTTGGCCGATCTGCACGCCGCGAAATTTAACCGGCGATCCGATATCGAGCCCTTGCACCGAGGTATCGAAATAGGTCTCGACAATAACCTGATCCTCGAACAAGGCGCCGACCCCGAAGGCAATGATGGCGACCACCAGGATGGCGGCGGCGCTCAGGACGAACAGCCCGATTTTGAAATAGTTGGGACGTCTCATTGGCAGGGCACCTCCGCTTCTTTCTCCTTGGCATCGCTGCCGGTCGGCGGCGCTTCCCGTCGAAAGAATTGCCGGACGTACGGATTGTCGCTGAAATCCCGCAGCTCGTGGGGGGTGCCGGTGGCGACGATGGAGCGGGTTTGCTTGTCGAGCATGATCACCCGGTCGGCAATATCGTAGACACTCGGCAGCTCATGGGTGACGACGACGAAAGTGATTCCCAGGCTGCGTGCCAGGCGCAGGATGAGCTGGTCGAGTTCGGCCGAAGTGATCGGATCGAGGCCGGCCGATGGCTCATCGAGAAAGAGGATTTCCGGATCGAGGGCCATCGCCCGAGCGATGCCGGCCCGCTTGCGCATGCCGCCGCTGACCTCAGCCGGCAAGCGGTCGGCTGCCGGCGCCAGTCCGACCAGACTGAGCTTGAGCAGACCGATGCGCTGGCGGGCTTCGGGCGGAAGTTCGGTAAGTTCTTCCAGCGGCAGGCAGACATTCTCCAGCAGCGTCAGCGAGCCGAAGAGGGCGCCGCTCTGGTAGGTGACGCCGATCCGCCGTAAAATCTGCCGGCGCTGCCGGCCCTCGGCGGCAACGATATCCTCACCGTCGATCCACACCCGCCCCGCCACCGGCGGCAGCAGACCGATCAGATGTTTCATCAGCGTGCTCTTTCCCGATCCGGAGGCGCCGAGGATGATGAAGATCTCGCCGCGATAGATCTCAAAGGAGAGATCGTCGAAAACCTTCTCCTCCTCGTAGGCGGCGGAGAGGTGCTCGACGCGGATGACGATGTCCTTGCCGGCCATCTTCAGATCCCCAGATAAAAGAAAATGACGGAGAAGATCCCGTCGGCGACGATGATCAGAATATTGCCGCTCACCACCGCCCGGGTTGCCGAATCGCCGACGGCGCTGGCGCCGATTTTGGTCCGCAGGCCGTGCAGGCAGCCGAGAGCGGCGACGATCAGGCCGAAGAAGACCGATTTGAACAGGCCGCCGGCCATATCCAGCCAGCTGACGGCGAGGAGCAGCTCCTTGATGTAGGCGATCAGGGGGAAACCGAGGGAGAGCAGAACGATCGAGCCGCCGATGATGCCGAGCAGGTCGGCGAAGATCGACAGCAGCGGAATCATCAGCATCACCGCCAACACCCGGTTCACCACCAGATAGCGGACCGGATCGACCCCCATCGTCCGCAGGGCATCGAGTTCCTCGTTCACCTTCATCGTCCCGAGTTCGGCGGCAAAGGCGGACCCTGAGCGGCCGGCCATGACCATGGCGGTCATCAGCGGGCCGAGTTCGCGCAGCATGGCGAGACCGATAAGGTCGGCGACGTAGATTTCGGCGCCGAACTGGCGCATCGGGATTGCCGCCTGAAAGGCCATGATCAGGCCGACGAGAAAACTGACGAGCAGGACGATGGGGAGGGCATTGACCCCGGCTTTTTCGGCTTGCAGCAAAATTTCCCGACAGCGAATGCGCCGCGGGCGACGCAACGCCACGAAAAGGGCGACGGTTAGCTCACCGAAAAAAGAGATCAGGTCGTGCAGCCAGACCCAGACGCGCCAGGAGGCGCGGCCGACCTCCTCCGGCAGATGCGCCGGCTCCTCCTTGCTTTCAGCCAAGGTCGGCAGGGTGGCGGGGTCGAAGAGGTCAAACATTTGCCGAAAACGGGGTTGCAGGCCGCACAGCTGAAATTCGCCGCCGCGGCGCTGCTGCTGCCGGCAGAGCTCGATCAGCAGGGCGATGCCGGCGCCATCGCAATAATCGACGGCGGCAGCATCCAGGATGAGCAGCGGCGCTGGCTCGGCCGTCAGCACCCCGATGGCGCGGCGCCAGAGTCCCGCCGTACTGGTCGCATCGAGACGGCCGGAAAAGGTCAGCTCCAGGCGGTCCGCCGCCCGCGTCACCTGCAGCGAACTCTGCTCGTCGGCAGTTTGTCAACCGGGTTTTTTCACATCATGAAGAATACCCGAGGCGAGCGGATATGCCAGTTTTCAGGAGGGGAATACCAAGGCGCGCCGCTTTGATCGGCAGGGCCGGGGGGATCAGTCGATGCCGTACTCGGACCAGCGTTCGCGCACCTGACCGGAAACGGAGGGATCGGCGGTCACACGCGCGCGGCCTTCCTTCTCGGTGGCATCGATGCCAAGGCGGCCATCGCTGACGAGGAGATCGCGACCGGGTTCGGTCTGATTGAGCAGGCGCCAGAGGAGGGTGGCGCCGTCATCCGGATTAAGATCGGCATCGACCGTCACCAGCAGGCGCGCGCGGCGGAAGAGGGCGGTTGCCCACAACCGGCGGATCAGGTCGAGCCCTTGTCCGCCGCACTCGGGGCGAACGCTGAGGATGGAACAGCCGTGAAACGCTCCCTGCGGCAGGAACTGCCAGCCGCGGATCTCCGGAAAGTCAATCTGCAGCAGGGGGAGGAAGAGGCGCGCGGTCGCCTGCGCCATTTGCAGGTTCTCGCGCGGCGGCGGGCCGACGATCGTGCACGGGTAGATCGGTTGCCGGCGGTGGGTGAGGCAGGTGAGGTGGAAGACGGGCGCGGGGGCGGGCGGGGCATAGAAGCCGGTATGGTTGCCGAACAGTCCTTCGAGCCGGGTTTCTCCCGGTTCCATGTAGCCTTCGAGAACGAATTCAGCAGCGGCCGGCACTTGCAGGTCGCAGGTGCGGCAGCGGACCATGGCCACCGGCTCTCCCTGCAAATAGCCGGCAAAGGCGGTTTCCGCCACCTCTTTCGGCAGCGGCGCGGCGGCGGCATAAATCAAAGCCGGTGGGCCGCCGAGGGCGACCGCCACCGGCATGCGCTCCCCGCGCGCCGCCCAGGATTCCGCATGCCGTGCGCCATCGGAATCGGCGCCCCAGTGCAGACCGGCGGTACGCTCGTCGAAAATCTGCATCCGGTACATGCCGCAATTTGCTGTTCCGTTTTCGGCGTCGCGGGTGAAGACGAGGGGGAGGGTAAGGAAACGGCCGGCATCGCCCGGCCATGCCTGCAGGGCGGGGAAGACCGAGAAGGAGGGGGCGCCAGCAACGACCTCCTGACAGGAGGCATTCGTCTGCGTTTGCGGTTGCCAGCGGGCATCCTCAGTCAACAGGCGCAGCCGTTCCGCCCCTGGTCCTGCGCCGACCTTCTGCAGATCACCGGCCAAGCGTCCGGCCAGTGTATCCAGGTTATCCGCCCCGAGCGCCCAAGCCATGCGCCGGACGGAACCGAAGAGGTTCGTCACGACCGGCACGGTGTGCCCCCGAACCGCCGCAAACACCAAAGCCGGTCCGCCGTCCGGCCGTTTGCAGACGCGGTCGGCGATGGCGGCGATCTCCAGGTGCGCATCGACAGTTGCGGCAACTTGCCGCAGTTCCCCCTGGCTATCCAGAAGAGCCAGAAAATCGCGCAGATCGTGCAAAGCCTAAATCCTCATAACGAAAGATGCCGGCGGCTTCCCTTTGGAATTTTTGTTACTCTAGCAAACAAAAAACTCCGACAAGGAACTAACCTTATCGTCGCGTCACTCACCTATCGTCCCCCTAGGTAGTTTTGCCGCCGTTAAATCGTCAAAAGAAGTATTTGCGATGAAATAGATGGCAATGCCAAAGAGGATAAAAAAGAGGGCAGTAGCAATTCGTTTCCCAATGTTTTTACCCAGCTTTTTTTTGGCCGCCGAAATTTCAAGACGTTATTTTTCATTGTACTCCTTCAGGTCATTGGGGAATGTCAATTTTCTCTCTGTACTCCGGGTCGTGCAAAAACTGGCGTTTGGCTACCATATATTTGGTAGGAATATTTCCCAAGAGCCCCCGTGCCCGAATGGAAAAGGCCCGCTCTCCGGAGCGGGCCTTCAGGTAAAATTAAAAGTTCGTCACTGCAAATCCTCGATCACTCCACCGTCACGCTCTTGGCCAGATTGCGCGGCTGGTCGACGTCGGTCCCCTTGAGTACGGCGATGTGGTAGGCCAGCAGCTGCAGGGGGATGGCGGTCAGGATCGGCATCAGATCGTCGTTGATCGGTCGGCAGCGTGAAGGTCAGCATCGGCTTTGTCCCTGGCCGAGTTCGCCCGTCGCTCGGTCGGTAATGGCGATGACCTCGCCCGCCGCGGGCCCGCACCTCCTCGAGGTTGGAGACGACCTTCTCGAAGGTCTCGTTGTGCGGGGCGATGACCACCACCGGCAGTCTTCTCGTCGATCAGGGCGATCGGGCCGTGCTTCATCTCGCCGGCCGGATACCCTTCGGCGTGGATGTAGGAGATCTCCTTGAGCTTGAGCGCCCCTTCCAGGGCGATCGGGTACTGGTTGCCGCGGCCGAGATAGAGAAAATCGCGGGCGTGCATGTAGCTCGTGGGCGATCTTCTCGATCTCGCCGCATCGAGTTCCAGGCACTTCTTCGATCTGGCGCGGCAGCTTGACCAGGTCCGTCGAGCAGATCGCTGGCAGCGCTCGGCGGGGAGCGTGCCGCGCGCCCGGCCGAGGCGCAGGGCGAAGAGGCACCAGCGCGACCAGCTGGGTGGTGAAGGCCTTGGTCGAGGCGACGCCGATCTCCGGCCCGGCATGGGTGTAGATCACGCCGTCGCTCTCGCGGGCGATCGACGATTCGACCACGTTGCAGATCGCCAGCACCTTCGCCCCCCTTGCCTTGCGCCTCGCGCAGGGCGGCCAGGGTGTCGGCGGTCTCGCCGCTCTGGCTGATGAGGACGGTCAGGGTGCGGGCGGTGACGATCGGATCGCGGTAGCGGAACTCGCTGGCGATATCGACCTCGACCGGGATGCGCGGCCATGCTTTTCCAGCAGGAACTTGCCGACCAGGCCGGCGTGCCAGGAGGTGCCGCAGGCGACGATGTAAGATCCGTTCCAGATCGCCGCAGCCACGTCATCGTCGAGATGCATGTCCTCGAGAAAGACCGTCGCTCGTTCCTCGAGCAATGCGGCCGGCCAGGGTGTCGGCGATGGCGCGCGGCTGCTCGTAGATCTCCTTGAGCATGAAGTGCCGGTAGCCGCCCTTCTCCGCCATCACCGGACTCCAGGTGATGGTCTTCGGCTGTCTCTGCCGACCGGCGTCGCCGCCAGAGTCGGTCATGCGCACGGATCCTCGTCGGTGAAGACCACCATTTCGCCATCCTCGAGGAAGATCATCTCGCGGGTGTGGGAGAGCATGGCCGGGATGTCGGAGGCGACGAAGTACTCCCCCTTGCCCCTGACCGACCACCAGCGGCGAGCCGAGCTTGGCGGCGATCAGCTTGCCCGGTTCCTGCTCGCAGAGGATCGCCACGGCATAGGCGCCGCGCACCTCGGCCAGGGCGTGGCGCACCGCCGTCTCGAAGTCAGGCGTGCTCCTTGGAGTGCTCCTCGATCAGGTGGGCGATGATCTCGGTATCGGTCTCCGAGCGGAAATGAGTGGCCGACCTGGCCCGCAGGCGCTCCTTGAGCTGCCAGGTAGTTTTCGATGATGCCGTTGTGCACCACCACGATGCCGCCGGCCTGGTGCGGATGGGCATTGGTTTCCGAAGGGCGGCCGTGGGTCGCCCAGCGGGTATGGCCGATCCCGCAGCTTCCCGTGCAGCGGCTCGGTCACGCAGCAACTCTTCCAGACGCGACCAGCTTCCCCTCGGCGCGGCGGATATCGATCGTTGCCGCCGTCCAGGCGGGCGATCCCGGCCGAATCGTAGCCGCGGTATTCGAGGCGGCGCAGGCCGTCGAGAATGATGGGGGTGGCGTCCTGCTGGCCCGATATAACCGACAATTCCGCACATAGATAGAAATCCTTATCTGATTGAATCTGCAGGTTTCGTAGGGGCGCTGCTTGCTGCGCCCTGGGCAGGGCACAGCCCTGCCCTTACGTGTTTTCTTGCGTTTCGCCCGCCTTCGCTTGCCCACCCTGCGATGCCTTCTGCTCGGCGCGGGTGAGCGCCAGGGCATCGGCGGGGACATCCTTGGTGATGGTCGAACCGGCGGCGATCAGGCTGCCGCTGCCGATCCGCACCGGGGCGACGAACTGGGTGTCGCAGCCGACGAAGACGTCGTCCTCGATGAGCGTCAGGTGCTTGTTGACCCCGTCGTAATTGCAGGTGATGGTGCCGCAGCCGATATTGACCCCCTCGCCGATCTCGGCGTCGCCGAGGTAGGTGAGATGGCTGGCCTGGACTCTTCGCCGAGCGCCGCCTTCTTGGTCTCGACGAAGTTGCCGATCTTGTTGTTGCCGGCCAGCACCGTCCCGGCCGCAGGTGCGCCATCGGCCCGATGGCACAGTCAGCGCCAAGCGGCGACCGTCAGCACCGAGCCGGCCTTGACGTGGACGCTGTCGGCCGAGCGGCAATCGCTGACGATCACCCCCGGTTCGACGATCGCAGTCGCGGCCGATAACGGTTTGCCCGCGCAGATGCACGCCGGGATGAATGACGGTATCCGCGCCGATGTCAACCTCCGGCTCGATGTAGGCGGCGGCCGGATCGAGCAGCGTCACCCCGGCACGCATGTAGCCGTTCATTGATGCGCTGGCGCATGAGTGCGCCGGCCTCGGCCAGTTGCACCCGGTCGTTGATCCCCATCGCCTCCTCCGCCTCGCTGGCAGAACGGCGCCGACACGGCGGCCGGCGGCACGGGCGGCGGCGATGACATCGGTGAGGTAGTATTCCCCTTGGGCATTGTTGCGGGTCACACCCTGTCAGCGCTTCGAAAACGAAAGGCGCCTCAAAGGCGTAGATTCCGGTGTTGATCTCGCAAAGCTGCCGTTCGGCCGGCGTGGCGTCCTTCTCCTCGACGATGCGCTGCAATTCAGCGCCTTCGCGGACGATCCGACCGTAGCCGTGCGGGTCCTCCATGGTGGCGGTCAGAACGGTCACCGCCGCCCGGCTGCTCGGCGATGGCAGGCGAGGAGGCGCTGCAGCGTTTCCTGCCGCAGCAGCGGCACATCGCCGCAGAGCAGAAGGATGGTGCCGGTGAACCCGGCCAAGGCCGGCCGGGCGCAGAGGAGGGCATGGCCGGTTCCCAACTGTTCTTCCTGGCGGACGAAAAGAAGCTCTTCGGCGGCAAGCGCTGTCTCCACGGCTGCCGCTTGATGTCCGACGACCATGATCGCCTTCCGGGAATCGAGCGCCTTGGCCAAGCGTGCCGGATAACAGGCCATCGGCAGGCCGGCGACGGGGTGCAAGACCTTGGGGCAGGCGGATTTCATCCGGGTTCCCTTGCCGGCGGCAAGGATGACAGTGGCAAGCGACTGTGACATGGAAGTACCTGAAAAAGTGAGGGTTGCAGAAAGAAGTTCATTATACGGAAAGGTCGGGGCGAGTCAAGGAGATTGCCTAGCCCGGCTCGGGAAAGCATGCAAAATCTTTGCAAAGATACATTCTTTTCAGTATAGTTCCAGACTCTGGAGGAACGATGCAAGAGCGGAATGAAGTAGAGAGAGAACTGACGGCGATCGAGCTCGAATTCAAAGAACTTGCGATCTTGTACGAACAGTACTTTGCCGGGATTGAAAAACGTGAGCCGGTCAAGGTTCGTGAATCGCTGGCCTTGCGGCTGCGCCGATTTGCCAACCGGCGCATCACGCAGACGAATCTGCGTTTCCGTTATCAGAATCTGGCAACGCGCTTTCACACCTATGCCGGCAACTGGGATCGCATTCTGCGTCTGATCGAAGAGGGGCGCTATCATCGGCAGACGATCGCGGCGCCGCCGAAACAGCAGCCTGCTACCGAGCGGGTCAGCGAGGCGGATATTGTTTACCGCGATCTGCTGCGGGCGCACCAGAGCAGCAACCTGCAAGGTCCGCTTCCCGAACGGCAGAAAGTAGAGCAATTTCTCGCCCAGCAGAAGGAAAAAATACGCGAGAAATTCGGCGAACGGGCGGTGGAATTCCGGGTTGAAATGGAAGAAGGAAAACCGAAAATCAAGGTGCGGGCGAAGCAGTAACTACTCCGTCCGTCCCTTCCCAGTCTCATATCTTCCATTCATCCTCCGGAGCGCGCATGAAGATCGTTCTGGTCACCCTGCATGTTCGCCGTTCGGCCCAAGCCGTCCCGCTGGCCGCTGGCTGTCTCGCCGCCGCCCTCCCTCAGCCGCTGCGGGCGAGCACGGAACTGATCGATTTTTTCCCCGAAGATTCACTGGAACAGATGACGGAGGAGATCCTCTCCCGCCGTCCCGACTTGGTCGCCTTCCCCCTCTACGCCTGGAGCCGTCAGACAGTTCTCTCCTTGGCCCGGCGTCTGCGTCAGGTACGGCCGGAGCTGCGTCTGCTGGCTGGCGGACCGGAGGCGAGCGCCGATCCGGCCGGCATTCTCGCCGATGGGGTCCTCGATGGCGTCGTCCGCGACGAGGGTGAACTCACCTTCGCCAAGCTTGCTGAAACGTTGGCACTCGGCGCCGATCCGGCCGGCCAGACCGGCCTCAGCTGGAGAACGCCGGAGGGGAGCATAACCGGCGTCGATGCCGCGCCGGCTGAGCTCGAGCGGCTTACTTCTCCCTGGCTCGCTGGCGTGCTGGCGCCGCCGCCGGGCAGCGGCGTTCTCTGGGAGGTGTCGCGCGGCTGTTCTTTCGGCTGCGATTTCTGTTTCGAGGGAAAGAGTCGCAAGGTGCGGCATCTGCCGACCGACCGGCTCGAAGCGGAACTCGATCTTTTTGTCCGCGCCGAGGTGGCGCAGATATGGATCCTCGATTCCACCTTCAATTTCCCCCCCGAGCGCGGCAAGAGTCTGTTGCGCCTTCTTGGCCGACGGGCGCCGCACATCCATTTCCATCTTGAAGCCAAGGCCGAATTTCTCGATCGGGAAACGGTCCGCCTGCTGTCGCGCCTTTTCTGTTCGGTGCAGCTCGGTTTTCAGTCCGCCCGGCCGAAGGTGCTGCGGCTGCTTCATCGCAGTCTCGACCCGGAGCTTTTCGCCGCCAAGGTGCATCTGCTCAATGCCGAAGGGGTGACCTTCGGCCTCGATCTCATTTACGGTCTTCCCGGCGACGATTACGCCGGTTTCTGCGCCAGCCTCGATACCGCCCTCGGCTTCGCCCCCAATACCGTCGATCTCTTTCCTCTGGCCGTGCTGCCCGGGACGAGTCTGCACCAGCGCCGGCACGAACTGGGCCTGCGGGCGCAGGAAGAGCCACCGTACGAAATCATTGAGAGCCCCAGCTACAGCGCTGCCGATCTCGGCCGCAGCCGCCGGCTGGCCGCGGCCACCAATCTCTTCTACAACCTTGGCCGGGCGGTCGCCTTTTTCCCGCCGTTGCTGCGCGCGGTCAACATGACCCCCAGCGCTTTTCTCTCCGGCTTTGCCGACTGGGCACTGACCGCGGGGGGGATCGACGAGGAGCTCTTCGCGCGGCTGGAAGACTGGCGCCCGGCCGATATCCTGCCGTTGCAGGAGGGCTATGCGGAATATCTGCTGCGCCGCGGCAAACGACCGGATCTGCTGCCGGCCGCTCTCGATCTCATCCGCTATCACTATTATTATGCCGAAACGCTGCTCGGGGTGGAAACCCCGCCGGCCGCCGGCATGCAGGAACACGACCTCTGGGATACCCGCTGGCGCCTCGCTCCCGGCGTCACTCTCGTTTCCTTTACCTACGAAATCCTGGAGTTGCAGGAAACGGGCGATGTCGATCTGGAGGAATTTGCCTCCCTTTTTCGGCCGGTCGGTTCGGTGGCCCTTTTTCTACGCCGCGACGGTCAGGTTGTCTGCGAATCGCTGGAGGAGAATTTTCTCAAGCTGCTGCAGTCGTGCGATGGTCGCCAGTCGCCCCGGCAGATCTTTGCCGGCAGCATTTCACGGCAAGAAGGGGAGGAAATCATCGAATTCGCGGTGAATGAAGGTTTCCTCGTGCCGGCGGAAGGGAACTAAGCGTTGGAACAGACGATTGCTACAGAAATTCGACGTTTCGTCCGTGAATGTCCGGAAAACCGTTTTCCCGCCGGAACTCCTTTTTTCGATGAACCGTTGGTCGGGTTCGCCGCCGCCGCCGATCCGCTCTTTACCGAGTACAAGCGGATCATCGGCGATTTTCACCTGACTCCCGACGAGTTCATGGCGCACGCCTTCGGCGCCGGCGTCGGGGCGGTCAGCGTCATCGTCTGGGTGCTGCCGATTACCCGGCCGACGCGCGAGAGCAACCGGCGGCAGACGCAGTGGCCATCCCGTGAATGGGCGCAGACGCGCAGTTTCGGCGAACAGTGCAATGCCGCCCTGCGCCGCCATCTGCTCGCCTGGCTCGAAGGCCGGGGACAAAAGGCGCTGGCCCCGCAATTCTCCCCCGCCTGGCGGGAGCTGGCCGAAACGCCGGTCGGCATCGCCTCCGCCTGGTCGGAGCGGCACGCCGCCTATGCCGCCGGTCTCGGCACTTTCAGTCTGAACGACGCACTGATTACCATTCGCGGCATCGCCCATCGCTGCGGCAGCGTAATCACCAACCTGTCGCTGCAACCGACTGCCCGCCCCTGGTCCGATTACCGGCACAACTGCCTCTACCACCGCGAAGGAAGTTGCGGCATCTGCATCGAGCGCTGCCCGGTCGGCGCTCTGTCGCGTGCCGGGCACGACAAGAACCGCTGCCGCGACTACGTCTACGGCGAGGTGCCGCGCGCGGTTGGCGCGGTATACAACTTGACCCAGACCGGCTGCGGTCTCTGCCAGACGAAGGTGCCGTGCGAGGCGAAAGTGCCGTCGGGCAGGGGAGAAAAACGCGATTCCGACTGACCTATTTCCTGAATAGGAAGCCATACAGCGCTACCATGGAGGATAGTAGGAATTGGCTCTGCTGCGAAAGGCACGCACGATCCATCTTGAAAGCCTTCGGCTCGGATCAGTGAGGCAGGCCTTGAGCGCCGCAGAACCGGCTCTGCAAAATTTCCCCTGATACTGCATCAAACCGCAGCTCGCTGATGCCCCAACTCTTTCAATACTTCCCGCCGCACCTGGAATTCAATCCGGATCACCTTCATTCCTTCAGGCACTTCCCGCAATTGCCAGCCCTTGAGCATTCAGAACTTTTTCGATTGTCACTCGATTTCGAAGGCCTTGCCATAATTGCGGGCCAGGAATTTCCCCTCCTCCGATCATAAAGCCGGTCAGATGATCGTTACGGTAATACGCTTATGATTTCTGCGGCAGATTAACCCGGTAGCGGGGAAGGTCCGGGGCCCAGGATTCGGAGGGGAGAAGGGAGTTTGGGGTGAAGAATTCTGCGGAGCTGGTGGCGAAGAGGATTGTGGTGGTTTCGGCATTTTACCTCTTGCGAACTTTGCCCTAAAGTGAGATTTTAATGTGCATTTATTTGAAGGAAAATACCAAGTTGATTCCCGATTTAGTAGCGATTCAGCCTGGGGGATAAATCTGTACCGGTGTACAAAGACTGGACGTATGCACCACAAACCCATATGGGAGGTCAGAGTGAAGAACAACAGGATTGTCATTGTCAGCGCCGCAGTACTCACGCTCATCATCGGACTGCTCGGCTGCGGGGGAGGTTCATCTGACAGCCCCGTAACCGCCGATCCCAAAACCCCCGATCCCGTAATCGCGGTGACCTTCACCAATAGTCAGGCTGCTGACGTGGTCATCGGCCAGGCGGATTTCGTCAGCAGCTTCTCCAACCGGGGTGGGGCGGCAGCTGCAAACACTATCAATAGTCCTTACGGCAACCCCTACGTCGATTCCGGTGTATTGTATCTGCCGGATTACAGCAACAATCGTGTGCTGGTTTTTAACAGTATTCCCGCGACCAACGGCGCGGCCGCCGACTTCGCAATCGGCCAACCCGACCTGGTCACCACTACCAGCGGCACGAGCGCCACGCTTATCGACGGCCCACAACCGAGCGTGGTCCACAATGGCAAACTGGTGATGACGGAATTCGATAATAACCGAATCTCCATCTACAATGACATTCCGACATCGGGCCCCGGTACCATCGACGTGGTAGTCGGCCAGTCTGACAAGACATCCTCTGCTAGCGCTTGTACCGCGACAGGGCTCAACAACCCAGAAACCGTTGTCATGGCCGGCGACAAGCTGGTGGTCACCGATACCAGCAACCACCGGGTGTTGATCTGGAACAGCATTCCCACCATTGATAATCAACCCGCCGACCTGGTGCTGGGCCAGTCGGATTTTACAAATTGCAATTTGAATCGTGGTGGTTCGGCTGATGCCGATACCCTCGCCTACCCCGCCGGTGTGTGGTCTGATGGCACGCGCCTGGTAGTCGCTGATTCCGAAAACAGTCGGGTTCTGATCTGGAACAGCATTCCCATAAGTAACGGTCAAGCTGCCGACCTGGTGTTAGGCCAGTCCGACTTCACCAGTACCACAGACAACCAGGGCGGTACACCATCGGCTACGACCATGAATTATCCCTACGACGGCGTGTATTTCAACGGCGCGCAGCTATTCGTTGCTGATTTTGATAATAACCGCGTGCTGGTCTGGAACAGCTTTCCCACAACCAATGGTCAAGCGGCCGACACGGTCCTGGGACAGCCGAACTTTGTGACCAACACTCCCACAACCAGCGCTACCGGGGTGGACCACCCGACAGGGGTTTTTCTTTACCAGAAACAACTGGTTGTGACGGATACAGGCAATAGCCGCTATTTGATTTTCAACGGCATGTAAGCAGAGCACTGCCCGTCGGTGGCGCGCACCTGACGCAAAAAAGGGCTGGCTCTGCCGGCCCTTTTCTTTTGGTGCTGGGGAAAATGCAATATCAGCGGTAGGGTTTGCGCTGTAAAACTGCCAGAGTGGTGTGCCCGGCACAATGATCTCAGGGTGGCATGACTTTACTCTTTCAAGGACCTTCAGTTTTTTTAGGGCCAAAGTTTCTCCAGTATTTCGCTCGCCTCTGCGGCGATTCTCGCCTGCGGCGAGCCGGCGCTGGAGAAATACCCGGGTTACTGGGTGCAGGACCTCGCCGCCGCCGTTGAAAACCTGTTGCTGGCGGCGCACGGCAAAGGACTCGGCGCCGTCTGGTGCGGCATCTATCCAGACACGAAAAGGATGACAGCTTTCCGCAACCTCCTCGACATCCCGGAAACGATCCACCCCTTCGCCCTCATCCCCGTCGGCCACCCCGACGAACAAAAAGCTCCGGCCAATCGCTATCGGCCGGAGCGAGTGCACGAAAATGGCTGGGGTAAGTCCATCGGCTAAATAAATAACGGCAGGTCGCAGGGGGGGAGAAGCCCGCGTCTTTCGGCGCGGGCGAAGAGTTCGTGCAGCGCCCGTTCACCTTCATTCCCCAGATCGCGGGAAAATTCGTTGACATACAAGGCGATGTGCTGCTCGATGACGTGCGTATCGAGTTCCTGGGCGTGGGCGCAGATATAGGCGTGTGCCTCCTGCGGCTGGGCAAAGGCGTATTCGACACTCTGCCGCAGGGCGGCGTCGATGAGGCCGATCAGCTCCGCTCCGAGAACGCGCCGGGCGAGGATGCCGCCGAGGGGGATCGGCAGGCCGGTCTCTCCCTCCCACCACTCTCCGAGGTCTATTACCTTGCTTAGGCCGTACGCGCCGAAGGTGAAACGCGATTCGTGGATGATGACGCCGGCATCGGCTTCGCCGGCGGCGATCGCCGGCATGATCCGGTGGAAGGGGAGGATCAGCACATTGTCGTAGCCTGCCCCGTGCAGTTGCAGGAGGAGATTGGCGGTGGTCAGCCGGCCGGGGATGGCGATGCGTTTGCCGCGCAGGTCGGCCATGCCGACCGGCTGGCGGGCAATCACCAGCGGGCCGCAGCCGCGTCCGAGCGCACCGCCGCTATGCAGCAGGGCATAGTCGCGGCGCAGGTGGCCGAGGGCGTGACAGGAAACCTTGGTCAGGTCGAGGCTGCCGCACCGCGCGAGAGCGTTGAGGGTCTCTACATCCTCGAGCCGCTCACGCAGGACGATGCCGGGGAGGGGGATGCGCCCGTGCACCAGGGCATGGAAGATGAAAGTATCGTTCGGGCAGGGGGAATAACCGAGGGTAAGGGTGCGGCTCACGCCAGATCCTTCTTTTCGTGCCAGTCGTTCAGCAGGGCGCGGATCGCCAATTGGGCAATCTCCGCCCCTTTTTTTACATCCCAGCGGCTCAGGTCGCGATCACCGGTGAGATTGGAGATGCCGCGGACGGCGAGGAGGGGGATGTTGTTCAGGGCGCAGATCTGGGCGATGGCGGCCCCTTCCATGTTTTCGCAGATGCCGCCGGTGCGGGCGGCCATCTCCTGCGCCTGGGCATCAGTCCCTGAGCCGGTGGAGATGGTGACGAAGGGGCCGACAGCCAGCCGCCGGCCGGCGGCGGTGGCAAAGGTAAGGAGCACCGGATGCACTTTTGTCAGCATCTGCGGGTTGATCGGAAAGCGGTTGTAAAGGCAGGTGCCGTTGCGCTGCACAAGGGGGAAGCCGATCCTCTGCATGTCGAGAAAGCCTTCGGGCGCCAAAACCCCCTCATCCCCGTAGACCTCTTCGCTGGCCAAGGCCAGATCCCCCACTGCCAGCTCGCTTGCCGCATAGGCGCCGGCGCAGCCGACGGAAATCACCAGGGAAGGGCGATACCCTTCCACCAGGGAGGTAGCGGCCGCGGCCGCGTTCCCTTTCCCCACGCCGCCGTGCAGCAGCAGAATCGGATGTCCGGAGATGTTGCCGCGGAAGATATCGCGATGGCCGCAGTTGCGCACCTCACACGGAGAGAGAAACCGGCGAAGGAGAACAGTTTCCTGGGGAACCGCGGCGATAAGGGCGATCATATAGAACCCGGCTGAAGGCTGAGGGTAAAGCTATGGGTCTAAACCTGACATCTTGGAACTAAGGCTTGAACCATCCCTGCCGGATCAGGTCGCGGCGCAGATAGGCTCCCTGATTGCCGACAATTCCGCGATACCAGAAGCACTCTTCTCCGGCGGCGGCATAACCGGGGGGGTCGAGCCGCTTGCGGCGGTCGATGAGCAGGTTTTGGAAACGATGGTCGGGGTCAATAATAATTTCGCGCAATTTCTTCTTCAGGGCGGGGGGGACACCATCCAGAACATACTGGAACATGTCACGCAGTTTCAGCCCTTGCCGGTATTCCCACATATCGCCGTCGAAACTGTCTTCGCATTCGCTGACGAAATCGCTCCAGTCGAGGAGCAGGGTGCCGAAATCCTCCTCGGCAAATTCCGCAAATTCTTCATGGGCCAGCAGGCGCGCCTCGATAAGATCCTGGTCCTTCCGTGAGAGGAAAAAGGCGAGGGTCTCCTCCACCGGATACATCTCCAGTTCTTCAGTGATGAGCGTGCAGAAGCGCTGATAATCGAGCTCGGCATCGGACATGCTGGCAAAATGGGTCGGCAGGCGGTAGCGCGAATGGCAAAGCAGAGAGAGGTGATCGTGTCCCAGGTCGGTGGGGAAGGTCATGTGCGGGCGGTACGGCAGCCCATGCCGGGCGAACAGGTCGGTGATGCGCAGATGCTCACCAGTAAAACAGGAGAGGACTTTCTCCTCCGAATAGAAAAATTCCATGCCTGCCCGGTTGTTGGCCAAGCCGAAACCGACAAAGCCATCATGGATCAGACGCGGCAGAAAGGGATCGATCGCTTCGAAAATTTCGCCGGTCGGCATGTAAGGGGAATAGTAAATGGAAGAAGGCGACTCCTCGTTCTTTTTGCGCCCCCCCTTGTCCTGGTAGAACTCAAGAATAAGGAACGCTTCTTCGGGAAAGCAGTTGCAGAGCGAGTGGAAAAAGGCGCCGACTTTGGAGGCATCGAGGAGCGCATTGAAACGGTAAGAATCGGTGGAATTTTCCAGCAGCGAAAAAAGATAACCTTCTTTCAGCCGCCGGCTGCCGGCACGCAAATCTCTGGGCCAAAGGCGCAGTCCAAGAGGCAGGTGAATCTGTTCTTTCGGCAAATCGCATCTCCATTTAAACGCTGAATCAAGCCCTTCGGCAACGTCCTAAAGTAGTGGATGGCCGTTTAAAAGTCAATATGCAGGAAGATGCGGGGGCGTTCCCGCTCTTTATTTCCCCCAGCGGGGAAAAGGATCCCGCAATCACAATCTTTATGCATTCTTTCGCAAAAACAACCAGATGGCGATTCACTATCAATAAACGTTTTTATCAACGATAAATATTTTGTTGACAAATTATTCGCTTTTGAGATAATTCGCACGAATAAAACTCTGTTTTTTATTTTTGCTTGCCAGGCGGCCTTGATAGTTCGCCAGCAGGAAAACCCCGGAACATTCCAAAACTCAACCCCACGATTAAAAACGGCAGCGTGGATCCACGCTTTCATGCCGTAAGCTGAAAAAGTTCTAAGTAAAAAAACATTTTATTCTGCTCCGATGCCGACGGTGGTCAGGTATCGGCACGGTGCCCCGGCAGCTTTATTCCATTACCAGAAGGATGGCGGAAATGTCCAAGAAAGCGGTTAAACCTGCACTGAAGAACCCGTTTGATCCACCCGAGGTCGTCGAATTCACCATACCAGGGGAAATCCGGGGAAAGACCGGCCCTTATGAAGAGGTGATGAAGGAAGGTCACGACCTGATTCAGCGCCCGATCAAATCGGTGCGCATCGAGCAGATCGAAAAACAGCACTTCAAAAAAAGGATGACTGTTTGGGAGCGGATTCGCGTTCTCAGTGACAAAGAGCCGAACGTTCTCTATCAAAACTGGGGCAAGGATCTCGACGGTGCCTCTCTGGTGACGGCTATTCTTAACATCGATGGCCGCGATGTAGCAGTCTATGGCCATGATTTCACCGTGCGCGCCGGCTCAATCGACGCCACCAACGGCAACAAGTTGGCCCGCCTCTTCTATATGGCCGGTGAAAAGGGAATTCCGCTGATCGGCATGAACGACAGCGCCGGCGCGTTCGTACCGGCCGGTGTCGGCGGTCTCGATGGCTACGCCGAGGCGTTTACTGCCCTGCGCAAGATCAGCGGCGTGGTGCCGAGTATCATGTGCATGTTCGGCTTCAACGCCGGCGGCGGCAGCTATCTCCCTCGGCAGGGAAGCTTCCTCATCCAGCCGCAAGATACTTTTTTCGGTCTCACCGGCCCGGGCGTCGTCAAGTCGGTTCTCGGCGAGGATATCACCCCGGAAGAACTCGGCGGGCCGAAGGTGCACAGCCAGTCCGGCGTCGTCGATCTGACGGTGTCCGATGAAGTGGCCGCCCTGCGCATTGCCGTCCGCCTTCTCGGCTATCTTCCGGATAATAACGGCATCATGGCCCCCTTCCAGGAGACGAGCGATCCCCTTGACCGCAAGACCTGGGAAATCAATACCCTGCTGAAGAAGGCCTTCAACTCGCCCACCGGCTTCAATACACCTTTTGATGTTTCGATCATTATCCAACAGATCTGCGATCACGGCGACTATTTCGAACTGCAGGCGGAACGCTCGCGCGAGGTCATCACCGCCTTTGGTCGTCTGGGCGGGCATGTCGTCGGCTTCGTCGCCAATAACAGTGCTGTTTCTTCCGGGCAGATCGATTGCGATTCCGCGGTGAAGATCGCCCGTTTCGTGCGCTTCTGCAACATCTACAACATCCCACTTATTTTCATGGAGGACACCACCGGTTTCCTTCCCGGCCGCGAGCAGGAGGCACGAGGCATCGTCCAGGCCGGCCGTTCGATGCTCGACTCGATCATCGATGTGCGCACGCCGCGCATTCTGCTCATCCTGCGTAACGCCTTTGGCGGCGCCTACGCCTCCTACAATAACTATCCGACCGGCGCGGACCTGGTGCTGGCGCTGCCAACCACCCGCCTGGCGGTCATGGGACCGGCCGGCAAGGAATTCGTCTACAAGGATGAATTGCGCAAGTTGCGCAGCGCCATCCCCGAGCGGATCAAGAAGGGGTTGCAGGACCGTGTCGCCGCCGGCCTTTCCGGCGAAGAAGCGAAAAGGGATGCGGAAAAGGATGCTGCGGACTGGCTGAAAGGTCAGGAGGCGGAACTCAATTTGCGTTACGAAAAAGAACTGATGAATCCAAAGGAGGGTCTGAGCCTCGGTTCCATCTCCTCCATTGTCATGCCCACCGACCTGCGTAAGGTGCTTGGCGAAAATCTGCATTTTTTCCTCAGGCATTACAAGGCAGCGCCGATGCAGAGCGTGCAGCGCGAATTCCATTGATTGGCGACGGGACCAACGATCGTTCAGACGGAGATTATAAAATGGCACGGACAATCAGATTGCGAGACGAAAATCAGGAAACGGGCGGCACGGGGAAGACCCGTTCCCTCCCCCGCGAAAAAGGAATGAGCGTTTGTTCTGCCGCCCCCCGCGAGAACAACGACTTGTATAAATTCAATCCCCTCATCCATCGGGATCGTCGCCTGGGCCGCTCCACGTCCGCCTGGGTGCGCACCTTCGCCTGCGAGGATCTAAAGCCGCTTATCGTCTGCCGCGGCCCGATCCGTCGGGAGGCGATGGACGTCTATGATGAGATGGGAATTACCCATTACGGGATCCTCCTGTCGGAGAAGGATTCGATTGTCTATCCGAATGCCCTGGCGCCGGAACTGCGGCAATTGACCGACAACAGCCGCGTGCACCGCGTTCCCGACTATTCGGGGGCGAGCAAGGAAGAGCGGCTGGAGCGTATCGGCCAGATTATTCAAATTGCCAAGGACAACGGTTACGACTCGATCTTCGCCGGCTACGGCTTCATGGCCGAAGACGAGGAGTTTGTCGCCTCCATCGAACGGGCCGGGCTGGTCTTCATCGGCCCCTGCTCGATGACACAGGGACGCGCCGGCAAGAAGGATGAAGCCAAGCGCACGGCGCTGACCGTCAATGTCAGCGTTACCCCGGGCGTTGACAATGTGACCGCCCGCACCCTGCTGAAGAAAAATCCGACCCGGCCAAAGCTGCTGGCATTAGCCGAGGCGGAAGGCTTGTCCCTGGATGCGAAATTCAGCAAAAATCCGGACCTGTCCCTGGAAGAGCTTGCTGACCAGATCCTCTATGCTTCCTATGAGAAAGGGATCGATCTTTTCTCCATTGAGGAACTCTGCGCCCAGGTGCAGGTAGAGGTTGCCGACCTGTTCCGCAAACACCCGCGCAGCCGCTTCCGCCTGAAAGCGATCGGCGGCGGTGGTGGCAAGGGGCAGCGCCTTCTCGGTGGCTCACTGCTGCTGGCGAAGAACCCGACGGAAAAGATGATCGAGACCGCTGCCGCCGAGGCGCCGGCGATGGTTCGCGAGGTCCTCCAAGAGGTCAAAGCGAACGGCATTGGTGACAACAAGAACGTCCTGATCGAGCTCAACATCGAACAGACCCGGCACAACGAAATCCAGCTCCTCGGCAACAGCAAGTGGTGCATCGCCCTCGGCGGTCGCGATTGTTCACTGCAGATGCACGAGCAGAAGTTGCTCGAAGTCTCGGTAACCCAGGAAGGCCTGACCGCCGCCATCGAGCAGGCCCGCACGGCCGGGAACGCCAAAGAGGTCGAAGCGCTGGAAAGCGACCTGCTGGTTCTCAAGCGCATGGAGGAGGAAGCCGAGCGTTTCGGCTTGGCAGTCGGACTCGATTCGGCTTCCACCTTCGAATGTATTGTCGATCGCGGTCGCCATTACTTCATGGAGGTCAACACCCGCATCCAGGTCGAACATCGGGTGACGGAACTCTGCTACAGCCTTAAATTCAGCAACCCGGAAAATCCGGCCGATTATTTTGTTGTTGAATCGCTGGTCGAAGCGATGGCGCTGCTGGCGCGGCACAAGGAGCACCTCCCCCGGCCGGAGCGGGTCCAACGTTTCAACGCTGCCGTCGAGGCGCGTCTGAATGCTACCGATGCCTCTCTTTCCCCACATGCCGGCGGCATGATCCGCTTCTGGTCGAAGCCGATCGAAGGGGAGATCCGCGACGACCAGGGAATCAGTATGGTCAATCCCGATACCGGCATGTTCATGCGCTACAAGGTTGCCGGTGCCTATGATTCGAATATTGCCTTGTTGCTGACCAAGGGTACGGACCGAAGCGAAAGCTATCATCAGATGGCTAATGTCCTGCGCAGCACGACCTTGACCGGCACTGATCTGGGAACGAATCTCGAATTCCACTACGGGCTGGTCAACTGGTTCATCGGCGAGAACGTCATGGCCAAGCCGACCACCCGTTTTGTCGTTCCCTATCTCACCATGGTTGGCCTGTTGAAGGAAGAATCGAACAAGATCGATCCGATTTACGCCTTCCTGCAGATGAAGAAGCATTACGCCAAGCGGATGGCGGAGCAATTTCCGGATGAGCCGGAGGTAGGGAAAAGAATGTCCGCCCTCCTCGACCGCAAGGGGACGCTGGTGACCCGGCCGATCGAGCGGTTGCTCGAAGATCCGCATATGCTCTCCGGCTGGCTGAGTCTCAACCGGTTGAATTTCCGCATCACCGACGGCAAGGTCGTCTGGCTGCGCAATCCACTGGTCATTCTGAATGAAACCTACCATTATCTGAACATGTCCTACCGCCCAGAGGCCCCGGCGGCCGAGGTGATCTGGGATCACGATAACGAACTGTTGCAAAAGGCACTGCGCTTTTACGGTCCGCTGCGTGAAAAGTTCAGCCTGGGCAAAGATGATTATTTTCAGCTCAATGAGATTCTGCAAGATGAAGAGCCACAGGGCGGGTATGATGCCGAGCAGTGGGAACAGATCCGCTCCGCCCATTTCGGCTTTGAGGCAGGGCTTGAACTTCTCGGTATGGTCTTCCTCATTGCCGAAAATACCCGCTACTGGGATTTCCGGGTCGAGGAAGATCTGGAGGTCACCATCCCGAACTTTCTGAACGATCCGGATCTGCAGGCGAGGGTGAAGAAAATTCTGGTGCCGCCGCCATCCACCAAAGCCGATGAAATCGTGGCGGTCTGCGGCGGTATGTATTATTCGCAGGAAGCGCCAGGCCTGCCCCCCTTTGTTGCCGAAGGGATGCATTTCGAAAAAGACCAGCCGCTGTACATTATTGAAGTAATGAAGATGTTCAATACGATCCGCGCGCCCTTCTCCGGCACCATCGACCGAATTCTGATTGAGGGCGGAAATGGCGCGATCATTCAGAAGGGACAACCGTTATTCAAAATTACCCCGGACGAGAAATTTGTCGAGGTCGATCCGGCGTTGATCGAGAAGATTAGGCGCGAGCGTACGGGCGAATATTTGAAGGCGGTGTTATAAGGAATACCGCAGAGACGTGCGATTATTCTGCAGATATAAAAACGGCAAACCCCGCCTGGATATGACGGGGTTTGCCGTTTGCAGAGTGCCGCTGTTTTTATTTTTCTTGCAGGAAGATCAGGCTACCAGATTATAGTCGTATCCCTCGACGCATTCGGTCATGCCTTCAAGGAAAGATTTCTCCTGGGTATCGCGAACGATTTCCGTCGCGCCGTGATTGACGGCCCAGATGCTGCCGCAGATGCGACATGTCATGATCTTTTCCGTGAAGCCATCGGCTTGCAGGGTGATCTTGGCATGGTGATGATTTTTACAGATGGGGCATTTCATGAACTTTCTCCAGATGGTTTGGACGACGATTTTTGCTTGACCCATCTTTACGATATCCCTAGGGAAATCCCTGCGCAAGAGGAAAAATAAAGAAAGATTTTATAAAACAATATGTTATCTTGGTTTTCCCGTTCTGCTGTTCAGACCGGCTTTTTAAAAACAAATTTCATGGGTGCTGTCTAAAAACAAAAAGAACAGCTTCCCAGCATTTTCCCCGACTTTCACTCTATTTTATAATGAATCGTGGTTTTGCTGCGAAAATGTGAAATCGGGTACCTTGTGAAGTAAGTGTCGGAAATATTTTTTCCCGGGACCGGAATTATACAGAGATAAACCGATATTTCTTCAGTGATGTTAAAAAAATTCACTTTTACTAAATGCATTTGTTGACAACGTCGTCGTGTTACATTAAGTTTTCATCCCTGTTAAACAAAGCCGGGTGACTGAGATGGATTTTAACATCGGAAGCAAGATGAAGAGGCTCCGCAAGGCGCGCAAGCTCACCTTGCAGGATGTCGCCCGCGAAACCGGTTTCTCTCCCGCCCTCATCTCCCAGATAGAAAACAATAACGTTTCGCCGCCGATTGCCACCCTGTCAAAGCTGGCGCGCTTCTTCGATGTGAAGATGGGTCATTTCTTTGACGAGGACGACATCGAAAGGCGCTACGAGGTGGTCCGCCACGGAGAGCGGCGGGTGATCAGTCGGGTGATCTCGCAGTCGGGAACCGGGCATGGCTACACCTACGAGGCGCTCTCCTTCCGCAAACGCAACAAGAAGATGGAACCTTTTGTCCTGACCGTGTCCGAGCGGGCGGCCGAGGAAACCCTCTACAATCACGAGGGAGAAGAATTCCTCCTGATCCTGAGCGGCCGCGCCGAGGTCCTGCTGGAGGAGGAACGGATTCTGCTGGAGGCAGGGGATGCCATCTATTTCGATTCCTCCCTCAAGCATCGCCTGCTATCGCTCGATGGCCAGGAAGTCCGGGTGCTGGCCGTCGTTACCCGCTGAACCCTGTCCATAATCCAGCCGTGCTGCCGCCGCGCCGGTTTATCCTCCCGAGGAGTCTTTCGATGAGTGTTCAAGAACGAAAAAAAACGCTGGGAATATTCGACCCTGAAAAAAGTGATCGACAAGCGCGCCGAACGCAAAAAGGAATTCCGTACCACCTCCGGGTTGGAAATGGAGCGCTGCTTCACCCCCGGTTTCGAATAACCCGGCTATACGGAGAAGCTCGGCTTCCCCGGCGAGTACCCCTATACCCGCGGCGTGCAGCCGACCATGTACCGCGGCCGGTTCTGGACCATGCGCCAGTATGCCGGCTTCGGCACGGCCAAGGAATCCAACGAGCGCTACAACTACCTCCTCGGCGCCGGGCAGACCGGCCTCTCGGTCGCCTTCGACCTGCCGACCCAGATGGGCTACGACTCCGATTCGGCCATGGCCGACGGCGAAGTCGGCAAGGTCGGCGTCGCCATCGATTCCCTGGCCGACATGGAGATCCTCTTCGACGGATCCCGCTCGGACAAGGTCTCGACCTCGATGACGATCAACGCCACGGCCGCCATCCTGCTCGCATGTACATCGCCGTGGCCGAGAAAAACGGGCGTCAAGTCGGACCAGGTCTGCGGGACGATCCAGAACGACATCCTCAAGGAGTACATGGCGCGCGGCACCTATATCTATCCCGCCGAAAGAGTCGATGCGGATCATCACCGACATCTTCGCCTACTGCAAGGACCACGTGCCGCAAGTGGAACACCATCTCCATCTCCGGCTACCACATCCGCGAGGCCGGCTCCAGCGCGGTGCAGGAAGTCGCCTTCACCCTGGCCGACGGCATCGCCTATGTCGAGGCGGCGATCAAGGCCGGACTGGAGGTCGATGAATTCGCGCCGCGCCTCGCCTTCTTCTTCAACGCCCACAACAACCTCTTCGAAGAGGTCGCCAAATTCCGCGCCGCCCGCCGCATCTGGGCCAAGATCATGAAGGAGCGCTTCAGGGCCAAGGACCCACGTTCGCTGATGCTGCGCTTCCACACCCAGACCGCCGGCTGCACCCTCACCGCCCAGCAGCCGGACAACAACATCATGCGCGTCACCATCCAGGCGCTGGCCGCCGTCCTCGGCGGCACCCAGTCGCTGCACACCAACTCCCGCGACGAGGCGCTGGCCCTGCCGACCGAGGATTCGGTGCGCATCGCCCTGCGCACCCAGCAGGTCATCGCCTATGAATCGGGCGCCGCCGATTCCATCGACCCCCTGGCCGGCTCCTTCCTGGTCGAGAGCCTCACCGACCAGATCGAAGGCCGCGGCCTGGGTACATCGAGAAGATCGACGAGCTCGGCGGCGCGGCCGAGGCCATCTCCCGCGGTTTCCAGCAGAAGGAGATCCAGGATTCGGCCTACGCCTACCAGAAGGCGATCGAAACGAAGGAGCTGATCATCGTCGGCGTCAACAAGTTCACCGTCAAGGAAGCGCCGCCCACCGGCTCTGCTCAAGGTCAAGGCCGAGGTCGAGATTTCCCAGAAGAAGGCCCTCGCCGCAGTCAAGGCCGGCCGCGACCAGGCGCAGGTAGCGGCAAAACTGGCAGCGTTGAAGAAAGCGGCGCAGGGGAGCGACAACCTCATGCCCTTCATCCTCGCCGCGGTCAAGGTCTATGCCACTCTCGGCGAAATCTGCAATGTTCTGCGGGACGTCTTCGGCGAGCACCAGGAAACGGTCGTTCTTTAGACGGTTGCTACTACCAAATTCTAGCTAAAAACCAGTAATGGCTCTTCGGTGCACTCCGAAGGGCCATTACTTTTTTCTCGCGTTTAAGGGCGTGAAGCTTGAGCTGTCGCCCTTGTCCGTGCTATTTTGCCGACTCGATATTTTGGAAAACGTTCAAGGAGAGCAACGATGAAAATCAGCAGAGGTGAGGTCGAGAAAGTCGCCCGCCTGGCCCGCCTGAGTTTGGAGGAGGGGGAGCTTGATCGCCTCACCGGGCAAATGGATGCCGTTCTCGGCTTTGTCGAACAACTCAACAATCTGAATACCGACGGCATCCTTCCCACCGCCCATGCGGTCCCGATGGAGAACGCTTTCCGCCCTGATGCGGTGCGCCCCTCTCTCGGCACGGCAAAGGCGCTCGCCAATGCGCCGGCGGCTGCCGAGGGATGTTTCCGTGTGCCGAAGGTGATCGAATAGTCGAGGAATCAGGATTCGGGGTCTCAGGTTCAAGGATGTAGATTTTCCTGAAACCTGAATCCTGGCACCTGAGTCCATCTTGGAGTTTTTTATGAACCTTACCGATCTGCCCATCCACGAATTACAGGATCGACTGCGCCGCCGCGAATGCAGCGCTGTCGAGTTGACGCAAGCCTACCTCGACCGGATCGCCGCCACCGACACGCGCATCAATGCCTTCATCACCGTCTGTCGCCGACCTGGCCCTGTGTCGAGGCGCAGGCTGCCGACCGGCGGCTGGCCGGCGGCGAGAAGCGGCCCCGCTGACCGGCATTCCGCTGGCGCTCAAGGACATCTTCGTCACCGACGGGATGCGCACCACCTGCGCCTCGAAGATCCTCGACAACTACATCGCCGCCTTACGACGGCACCGCCGTTGCCCGCCTCAAGGCGCAGCGGCGCCGTCCTGCTCGGCAAGCTCAACATGGACGAGTTCGCCATGGGCAGCTCCAACGAGAACAGCGCCTTCGGCCCGGTGCGCAATCCCTGGGATACCGCGACTGCGTGCCCGGCGGCTCCTCCGGCGGCAGCGCCGCCTGCGTCGCCGCCCGCCAGGCGCCGGCGCCCTCGGCACCGACACCGGCGGCTCGATCCGCCAGCCGGCCTCCCACTGCGGCGTGGTCGGCCTGAAGCCGACCTACGGCCGGGTCTCCCGCTACGGCGTCATCGCCTACGCCTCGTCCCTCGACCAGGTCGGGCCGCTGACCCGCGACGTGCGCGACTGCGCCCTGCTGCTGCAGGCGGTCGCCGGCCATGATCCGCTCGACTCGACCTCGGTCGATATCCCGGTCCCCGATTACGCGCGCCGCCCTGCAGACCGGGGTCAAGGGGCTGCGCATCGGCCTGCCGAAGGAATATTTCATCGCCGGGCTCGATCCCGAGGTCAAGGCGGCGGTGGAGCAGGCCAGTCGCCACCTATCGGAGCTCGGCGCCGAGATCGTCGAGGTCAGCCTGCCGCACACCGAGTACGCCGTCGCCTGCTACTACCTGATCGCCACCGCCGAGGCGTCCAGCAACCTCGCCCGCTACGACGGCGTGCGCTTCGGCCTGCGCGTCGACGGACGGGGAAGGGCTGATCGACATGTACATGCCGCAGCCGCGCCGCCGGTTTCGGCGCCGAGGTCAAGCGGCGCATCATGCTCGGCACCTACGCCCTCTCCTCCGGCTACTACGACGCCTACTACCTCAAGGCGCAGAAGGTGCGCACCCTGATCCGCCAGGATTTTCTCGACGCCTTCGCCAAGGTCGATCGTGCTCCTCGACCCCGGTGGCGCCGACCCCGGCCTTCCGCCTCGGCGAGAAGACCGCCGATCCGCTGCAGATGTACCTCTCCGACATCTTCACCATCCCGGTCAACCTGGCCGGCACCTGCGCCTTGAGCCTCCCCTGCGGCTTTTCGGCTGACGGGCTGCCGATCGGCCTGCAGCTGATCGGCAGGCCCTTTGCGCGAAGCGACGATCCTGCGCGCCGCCTATGCCTTCGAGCAGGCGACCGAATGGCACAAGCGGAAAGCGCCGATCTGAAATCGTAGGGGCAGGCCTGGTGCCCTGCCCTGGGCGCAGCAAGCAGCGCCCCTACCATTAAAGGATCATCGATGCATTCCAAATACGAAGTCGTCATCGGCCTGGAAGTCCACGTCCAGCTGACCGACCACGACCAAGATCTTCTGCGGCTGCTCGACCCGCTTCGGCGCAGACGCCCAATACGCAGACCTGCCCGGTCTGCCTCGGGCTGCCCGGCGCCCTGCCGGTGCTCAACGAGCAGGCCGTGGAATATCGCGATCAGGGCCGGGCTGGCCACCAACTGCGCCATCGCCGACGCAATCGATCTTCGCCCGCAAGAACTACTTCTATCCCGACCTCCCCAAGGGCTACCAGATCTCCCAGTTCGAGCTGCCGATCTGCACCGCGCGGCTGGCTCGATATCGAGACGGAGGGCGGGGAGCAAGCGGATCGGCATCACCCGCATTCACATGGAAGAGGACGCCGGCAAGCTGCTGCACGGCGAAGCGCCGGAGGCCGGCGGCTTCAGCTTCGTCGACCTCAACCGCGCCTGCACGCCGCTGCTGGAGGTCGTCTCCGAGCCGGACATGCGCTGCGCCGACGAGGCGGTCGCCTACCTGAAAAAGCTGCACCAGATCGTCGTCTACCTCGGCGTCTGCGACGGCAACCTGGAAGAAGGCTCCTTCCGCTGCGACGCCAACGTCTCGATCCGTCCCTGGGGGCAGAAGGAGTTCGGCACCCGCGCCGAGACTCAAGAACATCAACTCCTTCCGCTTCGTCAAGCAGGCGATCGAGTACGAGGTCGAGCGCCAGACCGAGGTGATCGAGGACGGCGGGCAAGGTGATGCAGGAGACCCGCCTGTTCGATGCCCAGACCGGGCACGACCCGCTCCATGCGCGGCAAGGAAGAGGCCCACGATTACCGCTACTTCCCCGATCCCGACCTGGTGCCGCTGGTGATCTGCCGCGACTGGGTCGAGCAGGTGCGCGCGGCCCTCCCCGAACTGCCCGAGGCCAAGCGGCAGCGCTTCATCAGCCGAGTATGGGCCTCCCCGCCTACGATGCCGAGGTCCTCACCGCCGAGCAGTGCGCTGGCCGACTACTTCGAGGCCTGCGTCGCCGCTCCGGCGCCAGGCCAAGGCCTGCGCCAACTGGGTCATGGGCGAGGTCAGCCGCGGCCTCAACGACGACGGGATCGGCATCGACGACTGCCCGGTGACGCCGGCGCTGCTCGCCGGTCTGCTCAAGCGCATCGACGACGGCACCATCTCCGGCAAGATCGCCAAGACCGTCTTCGACGACGATGTGGAAAACGCGGCAAGGACGCCGACGCCATCATCGACGAGCAAGGGCTGCGGCAGGTCTCCGACACCGGCGCCATCGAAGCGATCATCGACGAGATCATCGCCGCCAATCCCGGGCAGGTCGAGGAGTACCGCAGCGGCAAGGAGAAGGTCTTCGGCTTCTTCGTCGGCCAGGTGATGAAGGCGAGCAAGGGCAAGGCCAATCCGGCGGCGGTGAACGAGCTGCTGAAGCAGAAACTGCAGGGATAATTTACGTAGGGGCACCCCTTGTGGGTGTCCCTCGATCGGGCAGGCACAAGGCCTGCCCCTACACGAGGAAACCGCATGTCCATCAAACCGATCCTGTTTGAAAACAATGTCCTGAAGATGATCGACCAGCGCCTGCTGCCCAACGAGGAGGTCTGGCTGGAATACACCGACTACCAGGGGGTGGCCGAGGCGATCCGCACCATGGTGGTGCGCGGCGCGCCGGCCATCGGCGTGGCGGCGGCTTTCGGCGCGGCTTTCGGCGCGCGCGAGATCTTTGCCGACCGCCTTTGACGAATTCATGGCGGAGTTCGAAGGCGGTCTGCGCTGTGCTGGCCGCCACCCGGCCGACGGCGGTCAACCTCTTCTGGGCCCTCGAGCGGATGAAAATTGCGCCCGTGCGCATGCAACGGCCTGGGCGGCGCCGATCTCAAGCTACGCCTGCTGGCCGAGGCGGAGGCGATTGCCGCCGAGGACGAGCGGCTCAACCGCGCCATGGGCAGCCACGGGCAAGTCCTGATTCCCGACGGCGCGCGCATCCTCACCCACTGCAATGCCGGCGCCCTGGCGACCGGCGGTTACGGCACGGCGCTCGGGGTGATCCGCGCGGCAGTCGAGGCGGGAAAGAAGGTCAGCGTTCTCGCCGACGAAACCCGCCCCTGGCTGCAGGGGGCCCGGCTGACCGCCTGGGAGCTGATGCAGGACGACATCCCGGTGACGCTGATCTGCGACAACATGGCCGGCTATCTGATGAGCAAGGGGGAGATCGACTGCGTCATCGTCGGCGCCGACCGCATCGCCGCCAACGGCGATACCGCCAACAAGATCGGCACCTACAGCGTGGCGGTGCTGGCCAAGGAGCACGGCATCCCCTTCTATGTCGCCGCGCCGATCTCCGACCATCGATCTCGACCCTGGCCGACGGCAGCCTGATCCCGATCGAGGAGCGCGGCGCCGCCGAGGTCACCCACTGCGGCGGCAAGGCGATCGCCCCGGCCGGAGTGGCGGTGCGCAACCCCGCCTTCGATGTCACCCCGGCCCGCTACATCAGCGCCATCATCACCGAGCGCGGAGTGGTCAGGGGGGATCTGCAGGAAGGATTACGTCAGCTGCTTGGAGGATAAAAAACAATCTGCGGGCGTTTCCGATTTCGGGTGCTGATAAGTAGGGGTGGTTCTTACGAACTGCCCCTATTTTATTCCAGCGTCAGGCGCGGCGGTAGACGGAGGGAGCCATCGGAATGAGAGGCAGATCCATGCCGCCCAGCGTCTCGGCATGGCCGGTGAAGAGGAAGCGTCCGGGGGGGAGATGGCGGGTCAGTCGGCGCAGGATCATCTCCTGGGTCGGCCGGTCGAAGTAGATCAATACATTGCGGCAGAAGATCACATCCAGCGGTTTGCCGACACCGTAATCGCTATCCATGAAATTGAGATGGCGAAAAGTTACCTTGGTGCGTAATTCGGGAATGATACGCATTTGCGCCTTTTCCCGGTCCCGGCTGCGCAGAAGGTATTTGCGCTGGATTTCTTTGGGTACGGTGGCGAATTTATCTTCCCTGTAAATTCCCGCTCTGGCCGTTTCCAGCACCCTGGTGCAGATATCGGTGGCCATGATCTCAAAGGCGAAACCCGGTTCGATTGCCGCGAATTCCGACAGCACCATCGCCAGGGTGTAAGGTTCTTCGCCGGTGGAACAGCCGGCGCTCCAGACCTGCAACGGTTTTCTGGTTCCGGCACCGAAGTCAGCGGCCAGTTGCGGCAGCGCCTGCTCCAGCATGTAATCGAAGTGATCCGCCTCGCGGAAAAAGTCGGTCTTGTTGGTCGTAATGACGTTCGATCAGATGGGTCAGCTCATCCCGCATCCCCTCTTTGCTGAACACGTATTCCCCGTATTCTTCAAATGATTCGATTCCCAGGCTGCGCAAGCGTTTGCGCAGCCTGGTTTCGAGCATCGTCTTTTTTTGCGGTGGCATGCGGATGCCGCATTTTTCGGTAATCAGGCGACTGAACCGCAGAAATCCATCGGCGGAAATGCCGGCATCTCCACTAAGGGCTCTGCGGAAGGTGGTCATACGGCTACAGCCTGATTTTTCAGGATGCTTTCGGCCTGTTGCGTCAGTAAAAGTTCTTCGGCATTGAAGACGCAATCGATATCGAGCAGGATCAGAAAGCGGTCTCTGAGGCTTCCCATACCGCGGATGAATTCGGTTTTCAGGCGGGTGCCGATGCGCGGTGGCGGCTCGATCTGCGCCAAATCGAGTTCAAGAACTTCCTGCACCGAATCGGCCAAGGCGCCGACAATCAGCGATTCTCCTTCAAATTCCACCTCGACCACGATAATGCAAGTATTAACTGTCTTCCCGGTTGCGGGAAGGCCAAACTTCAAGCGTAGATCGATCACCGGCACCACACTGCCGCGCAGATTGATGACGCCGAGCATGAATTTCGGCATGCACGGCACCTGGGTAATTGTCGTAAAGTCCAAAACCTCCCGGGCTTTGACGACATCAATGCCGAAGACTTCTTCCCCGAGACAAAAGGTCAGGCACTGCAGGGAAGATCCGTTCTTGCTGTTTTCCATAAGACCTCTCTCAGAGCGGACGATCAGAAACGTTCGAATTCATCGTCGAACCGGTCGGCGGTAACCCTCTCGGAATGGCGGTCTTGTCTCCCGAGGGTAGGCTCGTTCTTCACCGTTCTGTTGTTCTCCAGCTTTTTCGACAGATGCGCCACTTTGGTCCTGAGGCCCTGCCCCAGGGTGGTCCTTCCTTGTGCCTGGATGCGTTTGCCCTGGTCGCCGATACGGAAGAAGCCAATGACATCCTGCAATTGTTCCGATTGACTGGAGAGTTCTTCGGCGGTGGAGGCCATCTCTTCCGAAGCCGAGGCGTTCTGCTGGATGACCTGATCGAGCTGCTGGATCGCCTTGGCGATCTGCTCGGCGCCGGCATCCTGCTCGCGACTGGCCGCCGCGATCTCCTGCACCAGTTCGGCGGTGCGCTGGATGTTCGGCACGATTGCCTCCAGCAGGTTCCCGGCCTTTTCCGCCACCTCGACGCTGGAAACGGAGAGCTGATTGATCTCGCCGGCGGCTACCTGGCTGCGTTCGGCCAGTTTGCGCACTTCGGAGGCGACGACGGCGAAGCCCTTGCCGTGCTCGCCGGCGCGCGCCGCCTCGATGGCGGCATTCAGTGCCAGCAGATTGGTCTGCCGGGCGATCTCCTCGATGATCAGGATCTTGCCGGCGATCTCTTTCATGGCCGCGACGGTCGCGTTGACCGCTGCGCCACCTTCGCGGGCATCCTTGGCCGCCTTGACCGCGATCTTCTCCGTCTGCAGGGCATTATCGGCATTCTGCCGGATATTGGCGGTCATCTCCTCGATGGAGCTGGAGGCTTCCTCGGCCGAGGCGGCCTGCTCGGTGGCACCCTGCGACATCTCTTCGGAAGCGCTGCTCATCCCCTGACTGCCGGACGCGACGTTGTCGGCAGATGACATGATCTGGCTGATGATTTCGCGTAGCGAGGCGGCCATTGTCTGCAGCGCCTTCCCAAGCTGATCCTTCTCCGAGGCGAGTTTGACATCGACCGTCAGGTTCCCCTTGGCGATCTCCTCGGCGACTGCCGCTTGGCGTGCGAGGCTGTCCGCCATCGAGTCGAGGGCCACGGCCAGTTGACCGATTTCGTCGCCGCGATCGAGATTCAGGCGCATATTGAAATCCCCCTTGGCGATCTCCTCAGCCAAGTTGACCCCTTTGGCGATTGGCAGGGTGATGGAACGGGTAATGACAACAGCAATCATGATGCCGACGACCAAGGCGATGAGCAGGCCGACGATCATGATCGTCGATGCCGATGAAAGGTTGGAAACGGCATTATCGGCGACCAGGTCGGTAGCATCGATGCTTCCCTGAGCCGCTGTCGTCGCAATTTCGACGACTTCCTCGCCCAATTGGGCTCTTTTGCTGGAAAGTTCATTGATGGCAGCAAAGCTCGATAGCAATCTATCTAGCCCCTCGCTATAGCCTTTGAGATTCGTTTGGATTCTATCCAGCCGCTGGATATTGATATCCCGATGTGTGGTGGCGCGAATCTTACTAACGCTTTCGAGCATGATGGGAAAGTTCTTCTGTACGTCACGGGCATATTTCAGATCACGCAACGCCAGGGTCCGCAGGATTTCCATGCGCGTATGCCGAATTAAGGTTAGAAGCTCCGTAGCCTCATTAACCTTGGTTGCCCGTTCTTTAAGATTGGCAAAATAATCGATGCCGGCATTGAGCGACTTGCGGGTTTGTATTTCTTGGAGAAGGTTTTTCCCTTGTTCGCTGGCATACTCATCAAGCCCCTGCAGAGCATCCCCGCCGAATCTCACCATTTCCGCGTACACCTGATCATACGCAGCCTTTTTTTCTACCCCTTCGCTGATCAGTTTCTCGTATTCCCTGACCTTGACACTAGCTTCATTGATCGCCGAGAGATTGGCTTTCAGCTCAGCCGAACCCTCGACGAGCTTTTTCGCTTCCTCAAGGGTTTTTGCCGCATCCTCGATGGCGGTTTGCGCTGTTTTAAGAGATTTTTCATCTCCGGTGTAAACGTAGCCACGCATTTCAAACATCGTGACGAGCACCTTCTGCAAGACCCTGTTGGCCAATATTGAATTGGGCAGATATTCGCGGGCCAGGGTTGAGGAATCCCCCTGAACACCGGTCATATTCCAAACGGCGACCCCCCCAAGAACGCCAGCAATCAACAGTAATGAAGCGAATCCCAAACCAATTTTCGCCCCCAGTTTCATCCTTACCATGCGCTGTCTCCCTTGGTAGAAAATAAGATAAATTAAAATTTCCAGGTGGACTCCCCTCCGGAGCCGGAGAGCGGTCTTCTTTCTTATCCGAAATTCATGCCAGAAAAAGGGGTGCGTGGGGCTAATTGAGTCCGGTGCGTAACGGTAATTAGCGAAAAATGATTTTCCTTTTCCTGTCAGGTAATTAGCGTTTTTTCGGTGTGCTTCCGAATGGAGGGTCCGCGGCTCAAAGAAAGCCTGTAAAGGCAAGGATTCAAGAAATGTAATCAGGGGAGTGGTTCTGGCCCATATGTGTATCGGGGCAAAAGTGTTACCCTGTCCCAATTCCCTTAATTTCCCTTTTCCAGCCGGGATTGGGCCGTGCTCGCTCTTTTTCTTGACCGGGTTCTGACGTAAGGGTAATTTCATACGCGGAAAACGCGGCTAAGGACAATTTATGAGGGCTTTGAATGGATAACATGTTTTTGGCCGGCAGACTGGCGGCAGCCTTGAAGGAATCGGGCGATTACCCGCTGCAGGCGATGGCAGCCGAGCTTGGTTTTACCGAAGGGCGCAAGACGGCTCTCAACCTCCGTCTGCTGCGGGATATTGTTGCCGACGAGACGCTTCTGGCCGCTATCATGCAGGATGCGGCGGCTGCCGCCAGCCCCGATATGGCCTTGAACAACCTTGAACGCCTGGCCGGTGCCGTTGCACACGAATCGCTTCTTGCCACCCTTGCCGAGCCGCAGAGGCGCAGGCAGCTGTTAACCATTCTCGGTGCTTCCCCCTTTCTCACCGGCATTCTCTGCCGTCGGGCCGACTATTTCGCCGAGCTGTTCCCGGGGGAGAAATCGACCGCCAAAAAGGGGTGTTGGAGATGCGCCATGAGTTGGCGGCGCGCATCCCCGCCGGTGCCTCCTTTGCCGAGCTGCAAAAGGGTTTGCGGCAGTACAAGGGACGGGAGATTCTGCGCATCGGCAGTCGCGATCTCTGCTCCCTCGCACCGCTGCCGGAAGTTACCGGCGAACTCTCCGATCTCGCCGCTGCCTGTTTGGAGCAGGCATATCAAATCTGTGACTGTCTGCTGCGCGCCGATCATGGTGCTCCCCTGCTGGCGAGCGCGACGGATGCAAACCCCGAAGAAGCCGACTTCACTGTTCTCGGCATGGGCAAGTTCGGCGGCCGTGAACTCAATTTCTCCTCCGATATCGACCTGATCTATTTCTATACTTCGCGAAAAGGGGATGACCGCCGGCATCCCCGACCCCCTCGGCGAACGCCGCAACCGCATTCATCTGCATCAGTACTTCTGCAAACTGGGGGATATGGTCAGCCAAGCGCCATCAGTCAGGCGACGGAGGATGGTTTTGTCTTCCGCGTCGATCTGCGCCTGCGCCCGGAGGGGAACAGTGGCGAGATGGCGACCCCCCTGCGCAGCGCCGAAATCTATTACGAGAGCTGGGGACAGAGCTGGGAGCGCGCCGCCATGATCAAGGCGCGGCCGGTTGCCGGCTCGATTCCCCTCGGCGAGCAGCTGCTCAAGAATCTGGAGCCTTTCATCTACCGCCGCTATCTCGATTATGCCATGGTCGAGGATATCAAGCAGATGAAGCAGAAGATCGATCGCAGCCTGACCCGCGAGCGGGAAGGGGAGCTCAACCTCAAGCTCGGGCGCGGCGGCATCCGCGAGATCGAATTCTTCATCCAGGCGCTGCAGCTGATCTATGCCGGCAAACAAGCCGGCCCTGCGCGAGCGCAATTCGTTGCACGGCCCTGTGAAGTTCTGTCAGACGCAGGGGCTGATCAAGGCGGATGACTGCGTCATTCTGCGCGAGGCCTACGCCTTCTTGCGCACTGTCGAGCACCGCATCCAGGTGGTGCAGGAACGCCAGACCCATAATCTGCCGATCGCGGCCGGAGGAGTTGCGCGCGCTGGCCCGGCGCTGTGGTTTTGCCTGACGCAGCGGCGTTTCAGACCGAGCTCTGGAACGGCATCGGCAGGGCGGTGCCAGGCGATCTTCCGCGATCTTTTTTACACCGGCGAGGCAGAAGCATGCGCGACGAAGTCCGTCCGGAGGTGCTTTGGCTTTTCGATCCGGCTGCCGATCCCGATCTGGTCATGGATTTTCTCGAAGAGCAGGGGTTCAAGAATCCGGACGGCGCCTACGAAAGTCTGCTGCTCCTGCGCGACGGACCGCAGACGCGCCCACTGACCCAGCGGGCCCGCCGGCATCTGGAACGGATCGCCCCGCTGCTGTTGCAGGAGGTGCTCGACTCGCCCCGAGCCGGAGATGGCGCTGCTCAATCTGGAGCGCTTCCTCGCCGCACTGCGGGCGCGGGCGACTTTCTATGCCCTGCTGGCAGAAAATCGCGAGATCATCACGCCTGCTGGTCTCCCTCTTCGGCACCAGTCAGTTCCTCTCGCGCATCTTCATCCAGCATCCGGAAATTCTCGATGCGCTGGTTCGCCGTTCCTATGCCGTGGCCTATCAAGGAGCAGAGCGCCATGGAGGTGGAGCTGACTGAGCTTGCTCGCCCAGCCGCCGACTACGAAGAACAGCTCGATATTCTGCGCCGCTTCCGCAATGAAGAGATCGTTGCGCATCGCCCTCAACGATCATCCACGGCAACACCCGCAGGCGGAAGCACCGGCCAGCTCTCCTTTCTCGCCGATACCTGTCTGAAGAAGGCGCTGGACATCGCCCGCGACGAACTGCTTGCCGCGCTTCGGTCTTCCTTTCTGCCGGGGAGAGGATGGATCGGAACAGGAGGCCGGCTTTCGCCATTGTCGGCATGGGGAAACTCGGCGGGATGGAGCTGAACTATCACTCCGATCTCGATATCATCTTCATCCATGCAGGGGAAGGGGAAACCCGGCCTGTGCCGGGTATGCGATCCGGATCGTTTCCGGCCGCAGACCAATCAGGAATATTTCGCCCGCCTGGCGCAGCGGATCATCTCGGTGCTGACCCTGATGACGCGCGAAGGTTACGTTTACCAGATCGATACCCGCCTGCGCCCCTCCGGCAATCAAGGACCGCTGGTGACCAGTCTCGCCGCCTATCGAGCGCTACCACCAGCAACGGCGCAGCCGTGGGAGCGGCAGGCGTTGATCAAGGCGCGGGTAGTCTGCCGGCCGCCGGAGCTTTGGCCTGCCATATCGTGAGAGTGATCGGCAGATCGTCTACGAGCGCCCGCTGCCGGAGAATCTGCGGGAGGAGATCCAACGGTTGCGGACGCGGATGGAGACGGAGATTGCCAAGGAGAGCGCCGATGGGTTTAACATCAAGACCGGCCGCGGCGGGATGGTCGATGTCGAATTTATCGTCCAGTATCTGCAATTGACACATGGCGGCGAATATCCGGCGCTGCGTGTCGGCAATACCCTGCGGGCGCTGCAGGCGCTGCAGGCGACCAGCCTGCTGGCGCCGGGCGATTTTACTGTCCTCGATACCGGCTACCGACTTTCTCCGGCGCCTGGAAAACAAGCTGCGCCTGGTGCATGATCGAGTCGATCAACCAGCTTTCGGGCGATCGCGCCTATCTCGTGCGTCTGGCCCGCCGGCTCGGTTATCCCGACCGGCCGCGGCGGCCTGACGAATCCTTTCTCGACGATTACCGGCAGATGACGGAGAAAATCCGGGCGGTCTTCGAGCGGATTATTGCCCCGACGCCAGGTTGAGGCGGACCAGGCGCTCGCTCAGGGTTGGCGATAGCCGGAAGTAGCCGAGCCCTTGCCTGAAGGTTTCTTCCTCCATTTTGCCGCGGATCCGCGTCAAGTAGGTAGCGACGATCAGTTCGCGCAGGCGGGCGCGCAATTCGATCGGCGGGCAATGGTAAAGAAAACCGATTTCCATGATATCATCCCCCAGGTCGCCGCGCTCCATGCTGTAGATCACCTTGCCCGCCAGCGTAATCCCCTCCCCCGGCAGATGCAATTCCAGCTCTTCCCCCGGCGCCAGCTCACAATGATGGAGAAAGCGGCAGCCCATATCCGAGAGATTGATCAATTTTGTAGAGTACGACCGGTAACGCCAGTGGACGATGGCGGCAAGATCGAGGGCGATGCGGAGGTGGAGGCGGAAACTGGAAGGGGAGTGAAATTGATTTTCCAGCTTCAGCCAGAGGTCCTCGACAGAGAGCGGCAGAGTAAGGTGGTCGGGGGGAGCGATTTCTTCAGGGGTCAGCCAGATAAGTGAGCCATAAATCAGCGGTGGTTTCATGCCGTTTTCGATAAGCAGCAGGTCGCTGGCAGTCGGGATGGCGAGCAGCCGATAGTTCCATTCCATCAGCAGCATCTCCGTCAGCGTCCGGCCGGCAGATGGGAAAAGGTGCAGCGCCAGACGCTTTTCTCTAGATTGGGACGGCTGCTCAAGAAGCATCGATCGCCTCCAGATGACCGAGTGGAGTGCCGCCGAAAGCGTTCAGGCTTTTATCGAGCAGATGCCGGGGATGTACGTTGCCCAGGGCGCGGAGCAGACTGCGCTTCAGGTATGGATTCTCCTGCGACAATTCGCCAATGAGTTTTTTCATCCGCTTCCGTTTCTGTTCGACCTTTCCGCACACCGGGCAAGCGCAACAGACGACCGGAAAAGCATTGGCCGGGCGAAAGCGATGATCTCCTGCTCTTCCACATAGACCAGCGGCCGGATGACGGTCTGCCGGCCGTTGTCGGCCAGCAGTCTGGGGCTCATCGCCGCCAGTGTGCCGACGTAAAATTGGTTGAGCAGAAGCGTTTCGATGAAATCATCGAGATGATGACCCGAGAGCAATCTTGTTGCAGCCGAGTTCTTCCGCCACCGCATAAAGGACCCCGCGCCGCAGGCGGGCGCAGAAGGAGCAGTAGGAGGAGCCTGGCGCGACGTTTCTCCTCGATGATCCGATAGGAATTGGTGCTCTTCATCCGGTAAGTAAAACCGTTGTCGCGCAGGTGCGCCTCAATTGTCTCCTTGCGGTAGCCGGGGAAGCCGGCATCGATGTTGATCGCCACCAGTTCAAATTTCACCGGCGCTCGCCGGCGCAGATGATCCAAAGTGTGCAGTAGCGTGTAGCTGTCTTTCCCGCCGGAAACACCAACGGCAATACGATCACCGGCTTCGATCAGATTGAAATCACCGATGGCGCGTCCGAGCTGTTTGCGGATCCTTCGGTAGCGATCGTCATCGACTAGCTGCATGGATGGTCCAATCATTCGAAATTTGTAAAAAAATTGTTTGTTGGCTCATGGCAAATTGATTGCGGTAGCCAATGCGACTCTTGCGGATGAGGCAAGGAGAACCGGACCGTGGTCCGACTCTCCCGATCATGGCTTACATGAAAAATCTTTAAGAATGCAAAAGTTGAACCGAAAATTTACAGCGGCGAAGGGAAGGCCCAGGCGGCTTTAGGCTTGCTGGATTGGCAATGAGCGCGAAAAATCCGCGTTTTGGGATACGGAGTTGCCAAAGAATGGCGCTATGCTCTTTTCCCCGTCTTTTTCAAGGCATGGCAGGGAAGAGGGAATCGAGTCCCGGGCCGATCTTCAGGTCTTTCTTTACCTCAAGAAGTTCGACCTCGAAGGTGAGCTCCTTGCCAGCCAGCGGATGATTGCCGTCGAGAGTGACGGTCTGCTCATCCAGAGCAGTAATCAGCACCAGCAACCGATTGCCGTTCTGACCGGTGATTTCCAATTGCCGACCGACCTGCAGGTTCAAAGCTGAAGCCATCAGAGAACGGCTGATGACCTCGATATGTTTCGCCTCGGGGTGCCCATAACCTTTTTCCGGCGGAACAGTGAAGACTTTTTTCTCCCCGGTGTACATTCCGGTAAGAGCCTCATCGAAACCGGCAATGACTTCCCGCCGGCCGAGAATGAATTGCAGTGGCCGTTCTGTTGAAGCATCGAATACCGTGCCGTCTGTCAAGCGGCCGGTGTAAAGCACCGTTACGGTATCCCCTTGGTCTGCCCGTATCATGGTTTTTCCTTCCTACTGGAGGTCGATTACTCTTTTTCTTCGTAAAGGCCGAGTTCCTGCTGCATGTGTAAGACGAAATTCTTCGCCCGACCGGCCGGGGCGATGATGCCATAGGCCAGTGCTTCCTTTATCTCAGCGTCGGTGGCGCCTGCTGACTTCGCGACCGCGAAGTGTTTCTGCAGTCAGTCCGGGCATCCTACCGCAACGGCGCAGGCGACCCGAATCAACTCGCGGGTGCGTGCGTCCAGCACCTCTTCATATTCGAAATCGAAAACTTTCTTGCGCATCTTCATTTTTTCCTCCCGGGTTGATCCGTTTACCTACGTTGTTTCAGCCGAAAGAACAGATGTACTCGGCAATGCCATCAGCGACGGAAATCTCGAAGGATGAATTGCCCGGAATATCGAAAAAAGTTCCGGCCGGATAATCACTCCAGTCGGTACTGCCGGCAATCTTTGCCCGGCAACTGCCGGCAACGATCATCATCCGTTCCGGTGCGGCGGTGGCGAAAGTGAAGGTGCCGGGATAGATCAGGCCGAGCGACTTGCGACTGCCATCGGCAAAAAGGAGGGTGTGGCTGATCACCTTGCCATCGAAGTAGATATTGGCTTTGCAGGGAACGGCAACTTCAGTAAATTTTTCCGGAAACGGTTGGGACATCGGGTTTTTTTCTCCTATCGGAATCGGGGCACATGTTGATCAGCACGATCGGGGCATTTTTTACGAGAAGGGATTTCATGAGGCCGCACAAGTTTAATTAAACCTACCGCTCGCCCGTTTGTCAATTACGAAAAGGTTACGAAAGAACCGGCATTCGCGCGCTTGCATGGATGCCGAAGAGGGGCTCTAAATTTTCCCCGCGAGCCAATTGGCCAAGCGATCGCCGAGGGCATCATTGTACTCACGCAGATAACGGTTCTGAAAAATGGCGTCATCGCCAAAAATGACAAACTGCCCCTTCCCGCGGTTACCGGCGGCGGCCAGACCGAAAGCGGCCACGGCATCTTTCGTTGTTTGCTGCCCATCGCGATCAAGATCGATCCAAGCCTTTGCATCGCTACGAGCGATAATTGTCGATTTCCCCTCAGTATCGAGAGCCCAGGCGCCAAAGATGGCAAAATGCGCAATGCCACTGAAAAGAGGGTGGTCGGTCAAATCCCGTACATAAAAATTGAGCGGCTGCTCCTGCAGGGCGGTGGCGTTTTCGCGTACCACGCCATTCGAATGATAAATGCCGAGGGGGGTCATCAGAGAAGCGACAGGCGGGCCGATGTGCAGCATGAGCGCCAAGCGTCCGCCGTGATCGAGAAAAGCGAGAACCGCGGCAATTTCGGCCGGGGTGAAGGGTTGAAATGGTCCGGAAATGACCAATGCATCGGCACCGGCCAAACTCGTTGTGTCGAGGCGATCGATCGACTCCACCCGACAGCCGGCTTCCCGTGCTTTTCCGGCCAGCAGGGATAGATCGAGATCCCCGTCGTTACCGGCATGAAAAATCTGACCATGCCCCTCCTCAAAAAGGATCAGAGATTCAGCCCGAGCGCAAATTGCCGGCAGGATAAAGAAGAGAACCAGTAAGATCATAAAATTTTTCATAAGATACCTCCACGATTGAATTCAAAACGAATGAAATTCTAACTTTTATGGTCGTATTTATTCAACGAAAAAAATATCTCTTACAAAAGAAACCAGCGCCCCGTTCTTCCTGGAGATTAAGAATGAATTTGCGGCCTTTTTAAAACCGTGTTATTTTGCCGACGCTTTCTCCCTCGAATCGCGACATGACAAATGAATAATTGTTCTGGAAAATACGTACGCCAAGCTTTCATCACCTTGGTTTTTTGCACATCTCTGCTCATGCCGGCTTCCGGCTTGGCCGGCGCGCAGCATCGTAGCATCATCCTTCTCAACTCCTACCATCAGGGTTTCACCTGGACTGACCAGCAGGTGGACGGAATATTCGCGGGACTGAAAGAGCAAAGCCCCGAGGCGGAAGTGTATGTCGAATATCTGGACGGCAAACGTTTTCCCGGCCCGGCGCGACTGCAAAGATCGCGTGAGACCCTGCAGCAATATGCCGCCGAACATAAACCCGATATTCTGCTGACCACGGATAATCTGGCGCTCGATTTTGCCTTGCAGGAGCGCGAAAGTCTCTTCCCCGGCGTACCGATCGTCTTCAGTGGCATCAACGGCTATCGGCCAGAGATGATCGCCGGCGCGGCGCGCGTGACCGGGGTTATCGAAGAGATCGACCCGGCTGGCACTCTGGCGGTGGCCTTTCGTCTGCAGCCGCTCGCAAAAAAGGTGCTGGTTATCTTCGATGATACGGAAAGCGGGCGCAAAACACAGGAAGCCACCCGTGCCGCTACGCTGCGGTTCGGCAACAAGAAATTCTATTTTTTGACCAATCCAACGATGGAAGAGGTTCTGCAGGCCGTGCGGAAGTTGTCGGCTGATTCTTCGTTCATTCTGCTGGGGAACTTCAACCGGGATCGCAATGGCGCCGTTTTCAGCCATGAAGAGGCACTTGCACGCATTGGCGGCGAAAGCAAGGTGCCGATTTATGGGCTTTGGGACTTTCTCTTCGGCAGGGGGATCGTCGGTGGCAGTCTGCTCAGCGGTCAGATGCAGGGGAAGCAGGCGGCCACCCTGGCTCTGCGGTATCTCAATGGCGAAGCGGAAGTGCCGGTAAATACAACCAGCTCGGGGCGATTCCTATTCGATTACCGACAGATGAAACGTTTCGGCTTCAACTTGGCGCTGCTGCCGCCGACCAGTGAAGTGATCAATCGGCCGACAACGTTTTATGAGGACCACCAAGCGGTAGTTCTGGGGAGTGGGGCGGTTTTTATCGGCCTGGGTACGATCATCATCCTGCTGCTGATGAGCATGGCAGCACGCAAGAAGGTGGCGATGGATCTGCGGAAGCAGGCGAATCTGCTCGCCGGCATCATCACCCATATCCCCCACACGGTCTATTGGAAGGACAGCTTCTGCGTCTATCAGGGGTGCAACGAGAATTTCGCCCGACGCGCCGGTGTGGGGAATCCGGCGGCGATTGTCGGCAAGACCGATTTCGAGCTTTCCTGGAAACGGGAGGAGGCGGAAGCGTATCGGCGACAGGATCGGGAGATCCTCGAATCGGGAATTCCGCAGATCGATATCGAGCAGCCGCAGACGCGGAGCGATGGCGGACAGACGATCATGCTGTTGAGCAAAGTGCCATTACGCGACAGCCAGGGGAAAGTGGTCGGCGTACTCGCCCTGTCTTACGATATTACCGAGCGCAAACTGTCGGAAGCGGCGCTGCGGGAAAAGACGTACCTGTTGCAAGCGATCATCGATGCCTTGCCGGCACCGATCTTTTACAAGGAGGGCAACGGGAGATATCTGGGTTGCAATCAGGCATTCGAAAAATTCGTCGGTCTGCCGCGCCAGCAGATTCTGGGGCAGACAGTCTATGGCATTGCGCCGAAGGAACTTGCCGATATCTACTTCCGCGCCGACCAGGAGCTTTTCGCCAGCGGTGGCAGCCAAAGCTACGAAGCGCCGATTAAATATGCCGATGGCACGCAGCACGAGGTAGTTTTCCATAAGGCGGTGTTTACCGGCCATGACGGCGTTTGCGCCGGTTTGGTCGGAGCCATGTTTGACATTACCGAGCGCAAGAGCCGCGAACGGGAATTGGAAGCCTTGGCCCAGTTGGCGACCGCCCTGCGCACCGCGCGCAGCAGCGAGGACATGTTCCGGATCCTCCTCGACTGCCTGCTGGAGGTGATCAAAATCAATGGCGCCCTGGTCTTTACCCGCAACGCCGCCGCCGGGCAAGCGGTGGTCGAAGTGGCAGTCGGAATATGCGCTCCCCTGGCGGGGCAAAAATTGCCCTCGCAACTGCAGCCGATCCGCACTTTGTTTGACGACCGGCTCCCCTGCCAAGTCGAAGATGGGGCACTTAACGCAGCGTTTGTCCCCCTGCCCGGCGGAATGGTGCATCTCGCCTGCGTCCCGATCCTCGCCCACGACAACACCATTGGTGCCCTCGGCGCATCCCGCACCGAACCGTTTGCGGCCGAGGATCTGCGTCTGCTCGGTTCGATGGCCGAAATGGGCGCCAATGCCATTCACCGTCGCGAGTTGCATGAACGCACCCAGTTGCAGCTGAATCGCCTCTCGACCTTGCAGAGCATCGACCGCGCCATCATCGGCAACCACGATTTCGCCCTGACGATGGAGATTCTGCTCGAACAGGTTGTCAACCAGATGCAGATCGATGCCGCCGCCATCCTTCTCAGCCACTCCGGGCCGGAATTTCTCGCCTTTGGAGCCGGCCGCGGCTTCCGCACGTCCCACATCCGGGAAACCCGTCTGCAACCGGGAGAAGGGATTGCCGGCAGGGCAGTGCGCGAGCGCCAGCTTTGTTTTGTCAACGGCCGGGAGGAGTTGGCCCGGCAGAGCTCGCGCGGCATTATGGTCGCGGAAGAGGAATTTGCCTTTTATTGCGGCGTGCCGCTCATTGCCCGCGGCGAGCTCAAGGGGGTTCTGGAACTTTTTCACCGCACGCCGATGTTGCCGGATGGGGATTGGCTGAAATTTCTTGAAGCGCTCGGTCTGCAGGCTGCGATCGCCCTGGACAATGCCCGGCTTTTCGATGGATTGCAGCAGAGCAATACCGAGCTTATGCGGGCTTACGAACATACCATCGAGGGTTGGTCGCGGGCCCTCGATCTGCGCGACAAGGAGACCGAAGGGCATTCAATGCGCGTTACCGAGATGACCATGCGTCTGGCGCAGGCGATGGGGTTTGCGGAAGCGGATCTGATGCATTTGCGGCATGGCGCCCTGTTGCACGACATCGGCAAAATGGGGATACCCGATCATATTCTGCTCAAGTCGAGCGCATTGACGGCGGCGGAGTGGGAAATCATGAAAACTCACCCAAAGCTTGCTTACCAGCTTTTAGTCCCCATCAAGTATCTGCGCCCGGCTCTCGAAATTCCTTATGCGCATCATGAAAAGTGGAACGGCAGCGGTTATCCGTTGGGGCTCGCCGGGGAGCAGATTCCCCTGGTGGCCCGGCTTTTCTCGATTGTTGATGTCTGGGATGCACTCCTCTCCGACCGTACCTATCGTTCCGGCTGGTCCGAGGAGAAAGTCCGCGACTACTTGCGCCAGGAAGCCGGGCGCCATTTCGATCCGCGGCTGGTCGAGATCTTCCTTTCCCTCGTTGAAGCGCCTCAAAATTAGCTGTACCCCCCCCCGTAAATCGAATGATGGCGTCCCACTTTGTCTATGCCGGCGTATTGTCCAGGTGCAAGACGATACAGTTGCGCCCGGCCGACTTGGCGGCATAAAGCGCCTGATCCGCCATCTGAAAGAGGATGGTTGGCGCGGTATCCTTAACCGGTATGGTGGTGGCAACGCCGATGCTGATGGTGACCTGACTGCGGGTTGTGCCGTCCGGATGAAGGATTTCCTGGGCCGCTACCGCCAGGCGGATGCGTTCGGCAATCTGTGCGGCATCTTCGGTGGTTGTCATCGGCAGAATGACGATGAACTCCTCACCGCCATAGCGGGCAATGAAATCCTCGGCGCGAAAAACCGAATGCTGAATGACGGCGGCAACCACTTTCAGACACTCGTCGCCCTGCAGGTGACCCCAGGCGTCGTTATAACGTTTGAAATGATCGATATCGAGAAGCAGCGCCGAAAAAGGCTGTGGCAGGCGGGTGGCGCGGCGCCATTCCCGGTCGGCTGCGCGATCGAGAGCGCGGCGGTTGAAAAGTCCGGTCAGTTCGTCATGCAGGGAAAGATATTGCAGTTGTTCCTGCAGTTTTTTCTCTTCCGAGATGTCCCGCGCCACATGGACCGTGCCAAAATATTGACCATCCGGATCGAATACCGGGGTGGTCGTGATATGAAAGATGCCGCTCATCTTATCTTCGATAATTTCTGCACTGTGCGGGCGCAGATCGGCAGTAGTCTGAATCAACGGGCAGAATTCGTGCGGCCCCGGCGAGCCATGGACGCAGGCAAAGCATCTTTGACCGATGGCCGATTCCTTGTTTACCTGCAGCCGTTCAGCCATGGCGCGATTCATCCGCAAAATGCGCCCATGGCTGTCAAGCGTGCAGATGAGATCGGGGACGGCATCGAAAGTGCGTTCCCAGTCGAGCTTACTGTGACGCAATTCCTCTTCCATCCGCTGTCGTTCGGTAACGTCGTGCAGGATGGCGAAAAGTATTTTCTGCCCGTCGAGTTCGAGGATTGAGGAATAGACTTCCATGATCCGTCCCTCGCCGGTGGCCACTCGATGTGCCACCGTATAATGGTTTACCGGTTCGGCAGGAAAAACATTCGCTGCCGAAGTACGTAACTGCGCTAGCTGCATCTGGCGCAGGAGAGGACGATCATAGCCGTAGAAATCAGCTGCCGCCTGATTCGCGTTGAGAATGTCGCCGGTTGTTGGATTGACCAGCAGCATAATCGCCTGATGCCGTTCGAAAAGGGTGCGGAAACGCTCTTCACTTCGACTCAGTTCCTCGGTGCGTTCGGCGACGCGCCGCTCCAGCGTTTCGTTTAAGGTATGCAGGCTGGAAAAAGAGGTGCCCAGTGCCGAACTCATCTGCTCGAAATTGCAACTCAGGTTATCGAGTTCGCGGATGCCGCTGCGCGGCCAAGCGACCTGTTCCTGTTCACGCAGGCGTTCAGGCAATTTATGGCTGGCGAATTCGAGGGCTTGGATCGTTTGAATGAATCTTCGGCTGAGCAGATGCGAAAGACCGATCGTTGCCAAAGTCAGCAGCAGCATACGCAACAGGGTATCGTTTGTTTCCCGGGTCAGAAATTCCATCATTGGTGCGGCACTCGCTTCAACAATCACCGTCAAGGGGAATTCCTGGCTGATTTGCCTTTCCTTGAAGAAGTAGGATGTACGCCAGCGCTGCACGAAGCTGATCCCTTTTTCGGGATCGGGCACCCAATGGTAAACCCCTTTCGACTCCTCTCCGGCCATTCCTGCGGATCGGGTGTAGAGGGCCATTTTTGGCAAATCATTGCGGGTCGAAATGACCACCCGGTGGTCACGATCGAGAAGGGTGAAATGCAGGAGCCGATGATTGATAATCGTATCGAAGGTTTCTTGTAGTGAGGATTGATCGATAATTCCCGTGCAATAGCCGGTCATAACGGTGTCGTGCAGGATCGGCACGACAATGGCGACCAAAGGTACCGGTTTGCCGAGCCGGCCGAGGAAGATATCAGTGACGAGCGGCCGCTTTTTATCGAGCAGCTCTGCTAGATAGAGGCCGCCCGAGACATCACTGCCAATGGTTGACTTCCCTTCCTCGTCAAGGCGGGGAGAACGGGCGAGGACTACCGCGTGCTGATTGAATACAGCCATCCGGCTCATCGTCGGCGAAGCGGATCGAATCATATCGACCTGACGCTGCAACCTCTCCGGATCGGCCTGCTGCGGGTCGTCCGCCAACCAGGCCAATGTCTGCACAGTACGAACCTGTTCCTCCAGTCGCTGCCGGACGAGTTGCGAAGCAGTGTTACTGAGGCGGTTGACCGTGGTGACCAAATCATCCTTGCCCCTTTTCAGCTCACGGTGCAGATCCCAGATCAGGTAGCCCATGGCCGGTAGCATGACGAGGGAAACAAATGAAAGAAAAACCAATTGATGGAATGAGGGCAGATTTTCATGCCGGCGCCGCCAAGCGCAGAGAAGAAGATAGGCAAGGGTTGCCAGCAGTGTGTTGATGAGGCCGTTCAGCGCCTGCTTAAGGATGATCAGGGTAGTGAGCTGGAGAGATATCCCCATTATTTCATGGTAGAAAAACCAGACCAGCGGCGCGCCGATGACGATCCAGAACAGAACGTCGGCGGTGAGGAGATCGCGCCCCGGCTTGCGCATGCGCCAGGCAAGAAATAAAACTTCACTGCCGAAAACAACGATAGCCCAAGGATGATTCCACAGAATCCAGGTGCATGCCGCGGCCAGAATTCCGGCGACCACCCCTGCCGCCGGGCCGAAGCGGAGCAGGGCGAAAACGACGAAAAATGAGCCGAAGAGAAAATCGACATTGAAGAAGAGCTCGAGCCTGAACCAGTTACCGGAAAAACCCAGCAAGCCGAAGACAATTCCTGAAACGATGCTCGGCATTCCGGCTCCCGCGCAGGAGGAAGAGAGCGAATTTGGAGGGGTGGTCATTTAGAAAAAACGAGAGGTAGGAGGGAGCTAATTAATCATTTATTAATTAAATTAGCTCAAAACAAATCAAATTACAAGCGAAAAGGCTCCTCCGCAACGACATGGCTTAGGCCATGTCGTTGCGGAGGAGATGATCAGGCGTTGGTGAGGACAAAAAGGAGGCGGTTGCAGTGCGGGCAGCTCTGAATCTCGGTGGTGCGGAAGAGGCTGTTATAAAGCTGCGGCGGCAGGTGCATGTTGCAGCCTTGACAGGCGCCGTTGCGGGCTTCGACGACGGCAACGCCGCCGCGACGTTCCATCAGCAGCTGGTAGCGCTTGCGCAGCGGCAGCGGCAGCTGGGTAAGCAGAGCATCGCGTTGCGTATTTTTTTGCGAAGCCTTTTCCTCGTTTTCCGTCATGGCCGCGCCGATTTCCGTCTGCCGCGTTTGCACGCGGGCGCTGACCGCTGCCAGTTCCCCTTCCTTTTCCTCGCGGTCGCGGCTCAGGGAATCGATTTCGCCAGATTTCTCCTGAATGCGATCCTGAATATCCTTGTTCATTTTTTTGGCGCTATCGATTTCCTTGAGTACCGCCACATATTCCTTCTGTGTTTTGATGGCTGGAAGACGCCCCTCGGCCTTTTTCACATTCTCCTGCTCGAGGGCCAGCGCTTTAGTAAACTCGCGCTGCTGCGCCTGTAATTGGTCAATTTCCGCAGTCAGGCTGTCCACCATTGTCTGCACCCGCTCAAGTTCTCCTTGCAGCGTCTTATCCTCTGCCTCCAGTTTCTGGCGCACCTGGGACAGTTGATTCAGTTCCTGATCCAGCCCTTGCAAATCCTTGAGCAGCGCAATTTTTTCTTGCACGTTATGCCTCCATGCGGTTTTCGTTATAACGCCGGCAGGCGCCGACAAAAGTCAAGAGGATCAAAGGATCCGGAACGGATCCTCTTCCCCTTCCATTTCGAAAAATTCAATAGCGGCCCCCCGGCGGACGGTTTCGTCCCGAAGTACCTGCGCCAGACCACGCACCATCAGCTTTTCGGTGGCGAAGTGGCCGGCATCAATCAGGGCAAGCCCCTGATTTTCGGCGTTACGCGCTTCATGGTACTTGATATCGCCGGTTACCAGCACATCGGCACCCTGGCGGATCGCTTCCTGCATCAGGGAAGCGCCGCTGCCGCCGCATAACGCCACTTTAGTCACCGGCGTCTCCAGGTTCCCCACCAGGCGCAGAGTGCCGGTGCCAAGCGCCTCTTTCACCTGATCGGCGAAAAGTTTCAGGCTCATTGCCTGCGGCAGTCGGCCGATCCGTCCAAGACCGATATCGGAACGGCGATTGGCAAGAGGGATCAGATCGTAGGCCGCCTCATCGTAGGGATGCGCCTTGAGCATCCGTTCCACCGTCCGGTTCAGTCGGTGCCGGGGAACAATCGTCTCCAGACGCACTTCGCCGGTCCGTTCCGTTTCGCCGCGGCGGCCGCGAAACGGGTGGCTCTCCTCGCCGGGGCGATAGGTTCCGGTACCGTCACTCAGGAAGGAGCAGCGGTCATAATTGCCGATCTGTCCGGCGCCGCCCTGAAAAAGCGCCTCGGCCACGACATCCTCGTAGCCGGCAGGCACGAAGACGACCAGCTTGAGCAGTTCATCCCCCCCGAGTGCCAGAGGCGTTGTCGCACTCAGGCCCAGGTGCGCGGCGAGCCAGTCGTTGAGTCCGTTCGGTGCACGGTCAAGGTTGGTGTGGGCGCAGATGATGGCGATTCCCGCACGTGCGGCGGCAAGGATCAAACGACCGGTTTCGTTGGCGGGGGTGACGTTTTTGAGAGGCTGGAAAATCAGAGGATGATGCGAGAGAATAGCTTCGGCGCCCGCGGAAACTGCCGCTGTTAACGCCTTTTCGGAAGGATCCAGGCAGGTCAATACCCGGGAAACCGGCGCTTGGGGATCGCCGGTCTGCAGGCCGGTGTTGTCCCAGGATTCGGCATAAGCCGGCGGGTAGAGGGCATTGAGCATGCCGAGCAGATCCTGGATGCGGGCTGGACGTTCCGTTGTCATTCTCCCGGGCAGGCGGAAAAAAAAGAGTGCAACTGTGTCAGTGTTGCACTCCCGTTTCGAAAAGTTTTATGTTGGTATGAGTTGGTCACTCATTTTCGTCTTAATGGTGGGCCCACCAGGATTCGAACCTGGGACCGACCGGTTATGAGCCGGTGGCTCTAACCAGCTGAGCTATGGGCCCATGAACAAAAGAATTTAGTCTAATCCCAGGCATTATCCCTGTCAATGTCTTTTTTCCTTAACGGTCGTCTTCGATGAAGCTCTTGAGCCGCTTGGCCCGGCTCGGGTGGCGCAGTTTGCGCAACGCCTTGGCCTCGATCTGGCGGATACGCTCGCGGGTGACGGCGAAATCCTGGCCGACCTCTTCCAGGGTGTGGTCGGACTTCTCGCCGATGCCGAAACGCATGCGCAGCACCTTCTCCTCGCGCGGGGTCAGGGTAGAAAGGACCCGCGCGGTCTGCTCGGATGAGATTGCCCTTGATCACCGCCTCCAAGGGGGAGATGACCCCCTTGTCCTCGATGAAATCGCCGAGAGATGAATCCTCCTCTTCGCCGATCGGGGTTTCGAGGGAGATCGGCTCCTTGGCGATCTTCAGCACCCGGCGCACCTTTTCCAGCGGCAGCTCCATCCGTTCGGCGATCTCTTCGGGGGTCGGCTCGCGGCCGATCTCCTGGACCAGCTGGCGGCTGGTGCGGATCAGCTTGTTGATCGTCTCGATCATGTGCACCGGGATGCGGATGGTGCGCGCCTGGTCGGCGATGGCGCGGGTGATCGCCTGGCGAATCCACCAGGTGGCGTAGGTCGAGAACTTGTAGCCGCGCTGGTATTCGAACTTGTCGACGGCCTTCATCAGGCCGATGTTCCCCTCCTGGATCAGGTCGAGGAACTGCAGGCCGCGGTTGGTGTACTTCTTGGCGATGGAGACGACCAGGCGCAGGTTGGCCTCGACCAGTTCGGTCTTGGCCTTCTTGGCCCGCCACTCCCCCTTGTTCACTTCCTTGAGCGATTCGAGCAGTTCCTCGGGGGCGAAGCCGGACTCTTCCTCGACCTTCTTGAACTTGCGCTGGGCGCTTTTCAGACGCTTCTCCACGGCCAGCAGGGTATCCATCGGCTCGCCGAGCTCCTCGGCGACCTTGAGCGCCTCGTCTTCGCTCTTGCGCATCCGCCGGAGCAGGCGCTTGATCTCCTTGTGCGGCTGCTTCAGCTTCGTTCTCGCAGGCCCGACCTCGGCCTTGCCCTTCTTGACCTGCTCGGCCAGCTCCTTGAGGCGGTCGACGATCTTGGCGACCTGGAAATCCTTGAGGCGGATCTGCCGCATCAGTTCGCCGATCTCGCCCCTTGAGGGTCTTGACTTTCCTTTTCGCAGCCGTTTTTTATCATCTTGGTGGCAGTTCACCGGCGAGCTGCTTCGCGCATCGTCATGAGTCGCTCGTATCGATCTCGCGGATCTGCTCGATCAGATTCGACCAATGCGCTGGCGCTGCCGCTCCTCGGCCTCGGCGCCTTCCTCTTCCTCGTAGTCCTTGGTGATTTCGGCGACGCTGATCTGCCCCTTGCCCAGGCGATCGCCGAGGGAGATGACTTCCTTGAAGGCGATCGGGGTCTTCATGATGACCCTGGCCACCAGCGCCTCCCCTTCCTCGATGCGCTTGGCGATCTCCACCTCCCCTTCGCGGGTGAGGAGGGAAACCTGCCCCATTTCGCGCAGGTACATGCGCACCGGATCGCTGGTGCGGCCCAAGTACGCCGGCTTCGAATTCCGATTCTTCCTCCTCCTCCTCTTCTTCCTCGGCCCCGATTTCTTCGCCGAGCGCCCGGTCCTTGCGCAGGGAGATCTTCTGCTCGCGCATCGACCACCTCGATGTCCATCTCGCCGAACATGCTCATGACATCGTCGAGCTGATCCGAAGAGACCATGTCGGCCGGCAGAATGTCGTTGACCTCGTCGTAGGTGAGAAAACCCTTCTCCTTCCCCATGTCGATCAGCTGCTGTACTTCTTCCATACTGGTTTTTTTAGACATGCCTTCCCTTCTCCTCTCGACCTCCGCAGGTGCGAAAATCAATGAAACTCTATCTTTATGGCAACATTTGCCGGTTCTTCAGCTGCCTTTTAATCTGGTACTGTTCCGTCTCCAGGTTCGTCCGCCGGGCGGGGTCGCCCGCCGCCTCTGCCTGGCGGACCAAAACATCAATTTCAGCGACCCTGTTTTTCAGGCATTCCCTCTTTACCGCCTGACGACAGCCTAGGAATACCTGCTCCGGATCGTCGGCAAAAATCTTTTCATCCTTTATAAGAATACCCGACAAAATCTGTTTTTGTGCTTCCGTCAGCTCGCCGCTGAAGAGCATTTCCGGGGGAGCTTTGTCCTCGAGCTGAAGCACCCGTTCGGCCAGCATCTGGTAGTCGGGGGAAAAAAATAGCTGCTTCACGCCTTCACCGGCAACCCGCTGACGCATCTGCCCATCAAACAGGAGCAGGTGCAGCAGCCATTGCTGCGCCTTGGCGCCAGCGTCCTCCCTTGCCTGGATCGCCGGTTTCGCCTGAGGCTTTGCCGCTGCTACCGGCACATTGCGTTGCGGCGACAGGGCAGTCGCAGCCGAATTTCCTTGCACCCCTTTTTGCTGCAGTTTGCTGCGCAGCAGCGTTTCTTCGACCCCGATGCGGTTGGCGAGAAGTTTTAGATATAGCTCCCGCTCGATGTCGCCCGGCAAACGGCGCAGGCGGGGAAGAACTTCCTCGACGGCCCGTGCCCGCCCTTCGATGCTTTCCCCCTGTTCCAGCAAAACCTTGTCGATAAAGGCTTCAAGAACCGGCCTGGTGGCCAGCAAACGGCGGCGGAACTCATCGGCTCCGTGCCGGCGCAAAAAGGAATCGGGATCTTCGCCGGCGTCAAGGGCGACTACCGAGGTGGCGATTCCTTCTTCCAGCAGCACGTCCATGGCCCGGAAAGTCGCTTTCTGCCCGGCGCTGTCCTGGTCGAAAAGGAGGGTGACGCGCGGAGCATAGCGTTTCAGCAGGCGGGCCTGTTCCGGCGTCAAGGCGGTGCCGCAGGCCGCCACGGCATGGCTGAAACCGGCCCGATGCAGCGCCATCTGATCGAAGTAGCCTTCGACGATAATTCCCTCGCCGGTTTGCCGCATCGCCTCGCGCGCCTGGTAAAGGCCGAAAAGAAGCCGACCCTTGTGATAGAGGCGCGATTCCGGCGAATTGAGATATTTCGGCAGCGCATCGTCAAGCGCCCGGCCGCCGAATGCCACCACTTTCCCACTGAGATCGAGAATCGGAAAAAGAAGGCGATTGCGAAACAGGTCGAAATCGCGTCCATCCTTACCCGGCCGAATCAGCCCGAGTTCGCGCGGCCAACGGAGATCGAACCCTTTTGCCGTTAGATGCTCGGCGAGCATTTGCCAGCGGTCGGGGGCATAACCGAGGCGAAAGCGGCGGGCCGTATCGCCATCGTAACCACGATCTTTCAGATATTGCCGGGCCGGTGCCGCCGACTTGTCCTCCAGCAAAAGATGATGATAAAAATCGCAGGCGATCTCGTTGATCCTTGCCAGTTGCTCCTTTTCCTCACGCTCCTTGATTTCGGCGGGGGAAACGATCTCTTCCTCGATCTCGATGCCCACCCGTTCGCCAAGGCGTTTGGCCGCTTCCGGGAAGGACAGCCCTTCCATGCGCATGAGAAAGGAAAGGACATCCCCTCCGGCACCGCAGCCGAAGCAGTGAAAAATCTGCCGGGCGGCGTTCACGTTGAAGGAAGGCGATTTCTCGGCGTGAAAAGGGCACAAACCGGCATGGTTCGCGCCGCCGGCACGCCGTAACGGCAGATAGGAAGAGACGAAGGCGACGATATCGGTGCGGTCGCGAATCTCCCGAATCTTCTCTTCCGCGATACGCCCGGTCATGTTTCTCTCATTTCGACGATGGTGACATTTTCACCGCCGGTTTCGGTATCGCCGCCGCGGAAGGCGGCGACCGCTGCATGGCCGGCGAGAAAATCACGCACGGCCCGGCGCAGAACCCCCTCGCCGCTGCCGTGTACTACCTCCACTTCACGCATCCCGTGCAGAAGTGCATCGTCAAGAAAGCGGTCGACCAGCAGCAGCGCTTCATCTATCCGCTTGCCGACCAGCAGCAAGCGCGGCTGGAAGGAATCGCGAACAATATTGCTGCGTACTTTGCTGCTTTTCTGGCGCGTGGCGAAACGGCGCGGCGACGGCTGCTCAAGATCGTGCAGCGGAAGCCGCAACTTTTTGCCTTGCAGCGAAAGTTCAACCTCGCCGTTGGCTACCCGTACCACTTCACCTTCGGCATCGAGGGCGGGAATGCGCAATATCTCGCCTGTACGGGGTTCCACCGGGGTTTTCCCCCGCCGTACTAGCGGCCGCAAACTGGCAACATCCGCCTTGACCGAATGCAATTCTTCCGCCAGTCGGGCGCGCTCCGGAGGAGCGACGGTCGTCTGGGCCGACTGCTCCGCCTTGCGCAGCAGGGTTTTCAGATTGCGTTCCGCCTCGCGTAGCCGCTCTTCCCCTCGTCGGGCGGTCTTCTCGAGTAAAGTCTTTTGCTGTTCCTCGAGTTCCCGCAGCAGTTGTCGCCGCCGGTCACGTTCACGCCGGGCTTCTGCAGTCAGGCGCTGCGCATCCTCGCGCTCGCGGGCAAGATCCTTGCGCAGTCGATTCAGATCTTCAATAAGCGCCATTCCCTCCTGCTCGTTGCCGCCAATATAGCCGGCGGCTTTTGCCAGAACATCCTCGGGAATTCCGAGCAGGCGGGCGATGGTAAAAGCGTTGCTCGCCCCAGGAATGCCGTAGTGCAGGCGATAGCTGGGGGCAAGAGTGTGGCTGTCGAATTCCACCGCGGCATTTTCTACTTCCGGTCGCAGGTGCGCGTACCCCTTGATCAAGTTCAGGTGCGTGGTCAGGATCGTCCGCGCGCCGCGCTCCCGCAAGGTGTCGAGAACCGCCAGGGCCAGTGCCCCCCCCTCTGCCGGGTCGGTGCCGGTGCCCGCCTCATCGAGGAGGACCAGAGAATCCTCGTCGGCCGCCGCCAAAATCTGCCGGATGCGGGTCAGATGGCCGGAGAAGGTGGAGAGGTTCGCCTCGATACTCTGTTCGTCGCCGATGTCGGCGAAAATCCGGCCGAAAAGATGTACGCGACTCCCCGGGCGACAGGGGATGGGGAGCCCGGAGCGTACCATCAGCAGAAGCAGACCGACCGTCTTCAGGGCGACCGTTTTACCGCCCGTATTCGGTCCGCTTACCACCAGTATTTTAAATCCGGCACCAAGCAGCAGATCGATCGGTACCGCTGCGCCCCCGCGCGGTGTGCCGTCCTGATGAAACAGCAGCAGGGGATGGCGGGCACCATACAGTTCGAGAAGCGGTTCGTCGGTCAGTTGCGGTATCTCGCCGGCATACAATCGTGAGAAAGCAGCGGCGGCGGCGGTATAATCGAAAAAGGCGAGAATTTCTTGATTCTCGGCCAAAGCCGCCGATTCGCGCCGCACCAGTTCGGAAAGGCGGCGCAAGATTGCCTCTTCCTCCCGGCGCTCCTCCTGCAGGAGCGACTGTAGGCGGTTATTCCCCGCCAGCGCCGCCGTCGGTTCGAGATACAGCGTCTGCCCGCTTGCCGACTCGTCATGGACAAATCCCTTGAGCTGTCCGCGACGATCGGCGCGCACCGGCAGTACATAACGGCCGTTGCGTTCGGTAATGATCCGTTCCTGAAAGATGGCGGCCAGATTCTCCGCCGCCAGCAGGCCTTCCAGTACCCGCTTGATCTGATTCCGGGTCTGCAGGGTCTCCCGGCGGATTTCCCCCAATTCGAAAGAAGCGCTGTCGAGAATTTCCCCCCGCGGGCCGAGGCTGGCGCGCAAATTCTGCCGTAACTCTTTCAGGGAAGCGAGAAGCTGTGCCCGGGCGGTCAAACGATGCGCTTCCGGCCGTCCGGAAAAAAATCGACGGCATTCGCTGGCCGCTTCGGCACTGACCAGAATTTCAAGCAGATCTTCCGGCGGCAGCCAACTCCCCTCGACCCGCAAATGCCGCAAAGTCCGCCGCAGATCGCATCCGCCAACCGGTGGTCGGGCGCTGCTGCTGGCGAGCACCGACTCCATCTCCTGAATCTCGGCCAGTGCTTCCGGAACCTTGGGGACCGGCAATGGTGCCAGGGCCAGAGCCCGTTCGCGGCCGGGCGCACTTACGGTAAAGCCGGCCAATAAATTGCGGATCTTTGCATATTCAAGGACCCGCAGGGTTTCATCATTCATCTGTTCTTATCGGCAAAATTCAGCGCCAGTCTTCCAGCAGGTGACGGCTCCCCTGGACAGCGGCGGTTCCCAGGACAACAAAAGGGGGTGCCAATTGCGAATCCCGGTATGTGCTAGCGATGCGTGCCGGCAATGGTCGGCTGTCGGCCGCGAAGAGAAGAATCGCCAAGAGCAGTATCCCTTGAGCCAGGCCAAAAAGACCACCTGCAACGCGGTTGAGGCCGCCCAGAAAAAGAAGCTTAACAAATCGGGAGAGCAGAAAGCCGAAAAGTGAAAACAACAGAATCGTTGTGATGAACAGGGCAAAAAAAGCAACTGGCGCACTCACCCCGCCGGGAAGATGCAGCGTCTTTTGCAGCAAATCGGTTAAGGGCGGTGAAAAACGAAACGCCAATATCGTCCCAGCGACCAGGCCAAAAAAAGAGAAGAATTCCTGCACCACGCCGCGCACCAGCCCCTTGATCAGAAAGGCCGCCAGCACCAAAAGAATGGCAATATCGAAAAAATTCATCCGTTCGCGCGCAAGGGCGTCCTCTATCCCCTGGCCAGTCTCGCTTTAACCAGTTCGCTCACCTGCCGTCCGTCGGCACGACCGGTGGTGCGGGCAGTGACCAGTTTCATCACCTGCCCCAACTCCTTCATCGTTGCCGCACCGGTCGCGATGACCGCTTCTTCGATGATCGCCTCAATCTCGCCGGCGTTCAGTTGGGTCGGCAGAAACTCCTGCACCACCGCCAGTTCCTGTTCCTCTTTATCCGCCAGGTCGGGACGGTTGTTTTCCCGGTACATCTGCTCCGATTCCCGACGTTGTTTCACCAGTGATGAGAGGACGGCGATGATTTCCTGATCGCTCAACGATTTTCGTTCGTCGATCTCTCGGTTTTTGACCGCGGTCCGGATCAGGCGGATGGCGTTCAGGCGCAGGGAATCCTTGGCCCGCATCGCCTCCTTCATCGCTTCATTCAGACGCTCGTTCAGGTCCATTCTGCCAACCTCGATGAGAAGTAAATTGTTTATTATAAAGTAAAAAGGTTTTAAAGGCAAAGTCTATTTGAGTCACCATCTTTACCGGTTGCGACTCGCCTTTTCGGCCAATCCCGAGATACCGAAACGGCGGCGCAGCTCGGCATAGACCTGCTCCGGGCGATACCGTAATGGCCAAGAAGCACCAGCATGTGGAAGATCACGTCGGCCGCCTCACTGACGATTCTCCCTTGTCGCCCCCCTTGCCGGCCACCGCCAGCTCAGTCGCCTCCTCGCCGATTTTGCCGAGGATCTTGTCGAGCCCCTTGGCGTAGAGAGAGGCGATGTAGGATTTCTCGTCCGGTGGGCACGGCGGTCGAGAATGACCTGGTAGAGGGCATCAAGGATGTCGTGGTATTCTGATCGCTCATAGCAATCCCATTGTTTCCTCGTGGGGCGTACCGGGAGTCGCTGCGATTCTGCGCCCCTCAGATGGGGACATCGACCTTACAACCGGACCGGCACGCCGTGTCCGCGCAGATATTCCTTGCACTCGCTGATCGTGTATTCGCGGAAGTGGAAGATGCTCGCCGCCAGAGCGGCGCTGGCGCCGCCTTCGACCAGCCCCTCGCGAATATGCTCCAGATTGCCCACGCCGCCGGAGGCGATCACCGGGATCCGCACCCGATCGCTGACCGCCGCGGGTCAGCGCGAGTCGTAGCCGTCCTTGGTGCCGTCCTTGTCCATGGAGGTCAGCAGGATCTCGCCGGCGCCGTAGCTCTCCATGCGCGCCGCCCACTCCATGGCGTCGATGCCGGTCGGGTTGCGGCCGCCGTGGGTGTAGACCTCCCAGCGTGCCGGACTCGGAGCCGGGAACGCGGCGGGCGTCGATGGCGACGACGATGCACTGGCGAGCCGAAGCGCTCGGCCGCCTCGCGCACGAACTCGGGGCGATGCACCGCGGCGGTGTTGATCGACACCTTGTCCGCCCCGGCATTGAGCAGGCTGCGGATGTCGGCGATCTCGCGCACGCCGCCGCCGACGGTCAGCGGCATGAAGACCCGCTCGGCGGTGCGGGCGCACCACGTCGAGGATGATGCCGCGCTTCTCGTGACTGGCGGTGATGTCGAGGAAGGTCAGCTCGTCCGCCCCTTGCGCGTCGTAGGCCTCGGCCGCCTCCACCGGATCGCCGGCGTCGCGCAGTTCGACAAACTGCACCCCCTTGACCACGCGGCCGTCCTTGACGTCGAGACAGGGGATGATGCGTTTGGTCAGCATGGATCAAATTCCTTCATGACAAGACATTCCATCCTCGATGCATCGTGTCAGCGTCGCTTCGTCAGGGCAACGGCCGCGCGCAGATCGATGGCGCCGGTGTAGATCGCCTTGCCGGTGATGACGCCGACCACGCCGGAGGACTCGATGGCCATCAGGTTTTCGATATCGGCGAGGCTGGAGACGCCGCCGGAGGCGATGACCGGGATGGAGATCGCCTCGGCCAGCTGACGGGTGGCGTCGATGTTCACCCCCTGCATCATGCCGTCGCGGCTGATGTCGGTGTAGATGATGGCGGCGACGCCGACGCCTTCGAATTTCTTCGCCAGCTCGATGGCCGTGATGTCGGTGACTTCGGCCCACCCCTGCACCGCGACCAGACCGTTCTTGGCATCGATGCCGACCACGATCTTGCCCGGGAAACTTGCGGCAGGCCTCCTTCGACCAGCGCCGGGTTGCGCTGGGCGGCGGTGCCGATGATCACCCGGGAGAGCCCGAGGGCGAGATAGGCCTCGATGGTGGCGAGGTCGCGGATGCCGCCGCCGAGCTGGGCCGGGATGTCGATGGCCTTGACGATCGCCTCGATGGCGGCGCGGTTCTTCGGCTCGCCGGCAAAGGCGCCGTCGAGATCGACGATATGCAGCAGCTCCGCCCCCTGCTCCTGCCAGCGCGGCGCCGGGCGGCGGGGTTGTCGGAGAAGACCGTGTCGTTCTCCATCAGCCCCTGTTCGAGGCGGACGCATTTACCGTCTTTCAAGATCGATGGCGGGGATGACGATCATATCAGAATCTTTCAGCTGGCGCACAGAGGTGATGCGTGTCCCTGGCCTCGGCGACTCGCGCCTTACATTCTTCCCGAAATTCTCCAGCATCTTCAGCCCCACCGCCTGGCTCTTCTCCGGGTGGAACTGGGTGGCGACGACGTTGTCGCTGCCAGATGCGCGAACAGAAGGTGAGGCCGTAGTCGGTTTCGGTCGCGACCACCGCCGGGTCGTCGGGAACCACGTAGTAGGAGTGGACGAAGTAGACGACAGCTGCCGTCGGCGATGCCTGGAAGAGCGGCGCCGGGCGGCGGATGGCGATCCGGTTCCAGCCCATGTGCGGCACCTTGAGGGCTCGGCGCCGCTGCAGTCATCCCGGCGGGAAAGCGCACCACCTTGCCGGGGATGATGCCGAGCCCCTGATGGCGGCCGAACTCCTCGCTCTCGGTAAAGAGCAGCTGCAGGCCGAGGCAGATGCCGAGAAAGGGCCGGCCGGAGGCGACGTGCGCCTTGAATCGGCTCGACGAAGCCGCCGTCGCGCGAGGTTGCGCATGCAGTCGCGAAAAGCGCCGACGCCGGGGAGGACCAGGCGTTCGGCCTGTGCCACGACGCGCGGATCGGCGGTCACCAGCGCGCTGAAGCCGACGCGCTCGAAGCCCTTCTGCACGCTGCGCAGGTTGCCCATGCCGTAATCGATGATGGTGATCATGCTCATTCCAGTCTTCCCTTTGGACGAAAGCACCCCCTCGATGCGCGGATCGATCTGGGTCGCCTCGTCCAGGGCGCGGGCCAGGGCCTTGAAGACCGCCTCGACGATGTGGTGCAGGTTGTCGCCGTAGGCCAGGTTGACGTGGAGGTTGGCCCCGGCGTGGTTGCAGAAGGCGGCGAAGAACTCCTCGACCAGCTCGACGTCGAAATTGCCGACCTGGGCCTTGGGGAGCGTCGACGTTGTAGACCAGAAACGGCCGGCCGGAGAAGTCGAGGACCACCGAGGCCAGCGCCTCGTGCATCGGCATGGTGCCGCGCCCGTAGCGGCGGATGCCGGCCTTGTCGCCGAGCGCCTGCTTGAAGGCCTCGCCGAGGCAGATGCCGACGTCCTCCACGGTGTGGTGGGCGTCGACGTCGAGAGTCGCCCGCTGGCCTTGATGGTCAGGTCGAAGAAGCCGTGCCGGGCGATCTGGGTCAGCATGTGGTCGAAGAACGGCACCGCCGGTGGCGATCTCGGCTCTCGCCGCTGCCGTCCAGAGCCAGCGTTGAGGTGGATGTGCGGTCTCGTTGGTCTTGCGGTCGATGATGGCGGTACGGGACATGCGGACCTCCTTTGCAACGTAGGAGCGAACTGTTAGCGTCAGCCCGTTACGATCGCGCACATGACGCGTCCTACGTAAGCTGATTCTTCCAGCCGGATACTCACCGATCGGGCGTGCGCTTCCAGCCCTTCCAGCTCGGCGATGCGGACGATCGCCGCGCCGAGGCGCTTGCAGCCCCTGCTTGCTGAAAGGCGACCAGGCTCGACCTCTTGACGAAATCGTCGACCGCCAGCGGCGAGAAGAAGCGCGCCGTGCCGCCGGTCGGCAGGGTATGGTTCGGCCCGGCCAGATAGTCGCCGGCCGCCTCCGGGGTGTGGTGGCCCAGGAAGATCGCGCCGGCGTGGCGGATCTGCGGCAGAATCGCAAAGGGGTCAGCCACCGCCAGTTCCAGATGCTCGGGGGCGATGCGGTTGGAGAAGGCGATCGCCTCCTCCAGATCGCGGGCGACGATGATCGCGCCGAACTGGTCGATCGACTGGCGGGCGATGCTCTGCCCGCGGCAGGTGCGCGCAGCTGGCTCTCCACCTGCTGCCTGCACCCGCTCGGCCAAATGTCTCGTCGGTGGTGATCAGCACCGAGGAGGCCAGTTCGTCGTGCTCGGCCTGGGAGAGGAGGTCGGCGGCGATATGCGCCGGATCGCCGCTGCCGTCGTTGATCACCAGAATCTCGCTCGGCCCGGCGATCATGTCGATGTCGACCTGGCCGAAGACCAGCTTCTTGGCGGTGGCGACATAGATGTTGCCGGGGCCGGTGATCTTGTCGACCCGCGGAATGCGTCGCGGTGCCGTAGGCCAGGGCCGCCACCGCCTGGGCGCCGCCGACGCGGAAGATCGCGGTCGACGCCGGCGATGCTGCGCCGCCGCCAGGACGTGCGGGTTGACCTCGCCGCCGGGCGTCGGCACCACCATGATGATTTCGCCGACGCCGGCGACCTTGGCCGGCACGGCATTCATCAGCACCGAGGAGGGGTAGGCAGCCTTGCCGCCGGGGACATAGATGCCGACCCGGTCGAGGGGGCGCACCATCTGGCCGAGGAGGACGTCGTCCTCGTCGGTGGAGAGCCAGGTCTCGCTGCTTCTGCTTGGCGTGGAAGCGGGCGATCCGCTCGGCCGCCAGTTGCAGAGCAGCCAGGGACTCCGGCGGATCGACGGCGGCCAGGGCCGCGTCGATCTCCGCCTGCGGTGACCTCGATGGTCGCCGCCGGTCAGCTCCAGGCGGTCGAAACGGGCGGTGTAGTCGAAGAGCGCCGCATCGCCGCGCTGGCGCACATCGGCGATGATCGCCGCGCACCGTCGCCTCGACCCCGGCGGGCGGGTTCTCGCCGCGCTCCTCGATCTGCGCGGAAGGCCGCATGCAAAACTCGGGATCGGCAAAATGCAGGAATCTGGATCATACAACTCTCCTCCCTGAGGCGTGCGACAGCGTCCCTAGCTCGGAGATGCGCGGTACGCCCTCCGCCGACCACCTTCTCCAGCTCCGTCGATGATCCGGCGCGATGCGCTGGTGCTTGGTCTTGAGGCTGGCGCGGTTGACGATCAGGCGGCTGGTGATCTCGGCGATCGTCTCGACCTCGACCAGGCCGTTGTCGCGCAGGGTGCCGCCGGTCGAGACCAGATCGACGATCCGCTCGGACAGGCCGACCAGCGGCGCCAGCTCGATCGAGCCGTAGAGCTTGATCAGCTCGACCTGCACCCCCTTGGCGGCGAAGTAGCGCTCGGTGACATTCGGATACTTGGTGGCCACCCGGATGTTCGACCAGCCGGCCGGATCGTCGCCCTCGCGCAGCGCCTTGCGGCTCGGCGACCACCAGCCGGCAGTAGCCGAACTTGCAGATCGAGCGGCTCGTAGAGATCCTTCTCCTGTTCGAGCAGGGTATCCTTGCCGACGACGCCGAGATCGGCGCAGCCGTATTCGACATAGGTCGGCACGTCGGTGGCGCGCACCGCCATGAAGCGGATAGCGGTCGACGCGATTCTCGAACACCAGCTTGCGGCTCTCCTCTTCCATCTCCGGGCAGGTGATGCCGATCTTGGCGAAGAGCGCCATCGAGTCCTGCATGATGCGCCCCTTGGGGAGGGCGAAGGTAATCCAGTCGGACATGATTTCCTCGTAGGGGCGCCCTGTGGGTGCCCAATGCCCTGGGCAGGCACAGTCCTGCCCCTACAATGTCAATTACATCGGTTCGTGGACGCGCTCGATGTCGGCGCCGAGCCCTTTGCAGCTTCTCCTCGATCCGCTCGTAGCCGCGGTCGAGGTGGTAGATGCGCGAGATTTCGCTGGTGTTGTCGGCGGCCAGAGCCGGCCAGGACCAGCGAGGCGCTGGCGCGCAGATCGGTCGCCATCACCGGCGCCCCGGAGAGCTGTCGGACCCCCTTGACGGTGGCGCTGTTCCCCTCGACGACGATGTCGGCGCCGAAGCGCAGCAGTTCGGAGACGTGCATGAAGCGGTTCTCGAAGATATTCTCGCTGATCACGCTGGCGCCGTCGGCCAGACACATCAAGGCCATGAACTGGGCCTGCATGTCGGTCGGGAAAGCCGGGATAGGGGCGGGTCTTGATGTTGACCGGCCGGATCCGTCTCCGGGCCGCGCACCTGCACCAGATCGTCGCGGCTGAAGACCTCGACCCCGGCATCCTGCAGCTTGAAGACCAGGGCGTCGAGATGGTCGAGGCGCATGTTGCGGATCCGGACGTCGCCGCCGGTCATCGCCGCGGCGATCATGAAGGTGCCGGCCTCGATGCGGTCGGGCATGACCGTCGTGGTTCATCGGGTGCAGCTGCTCGACGCCGCGTGATGCGGATGGTGTCGGTCCCGGCCCCTTCGATGCTGCGCCCCCATCTTGGTCAGCACCTCGGCCAGTTCGGCGATCTCCGGTTCGCGGGCGGCGTTCTCCAGGATCGTCTCCCCCTTGGCCAGGGCCGCGGTCATCATCAGATGTTCGGTGCCGCCGACGGTGGAGATGTCGAAATAGATCCGCGCGCCGCGCAGCTGCTTGGCCGTCGGCTTCGACATAGCCGTGGGAGAGGCGGATCTCCGCGCCCAGCGCCGCCAGCCCCTTGAGATGCAGATTGATCGGGCGGGCGCCGATGGCGCAGCCGCCGGGGAGGGAGACCCGGGCGCGGCCGAAGCGGGCCAGCAGCGGCCCGAGGACCAGCACCGAGGCGCGCATGGTCTTGACCAGGTCGTAGGTCGCCTCGACCTGATCGACGCCGGTGGTATCGACCTTGACCTAGATGCCGCGCCCTTCGACCCTGGCGCCGAGGGTTTCGAGCAGACTTGATGGTGGTGTTGATGTCGCGCAGAAACGGCACGTTGCCGATTTCGTGCAGCCCGCGGCGCCAGCAGGGTGGCGAAGAAGATCGGCAGCGCGGCATTTTTCGAGCCGCTGACCGCTGACTTCGCCACTGAGACGGCGCTTGCCGCCGTGAATAATCAATTTGTCCAAGGGAAAACCTCTGTGTTGTTGAATGTAGGGGCGAACGGTGTCCGCCCAGGGCGCATGCAATGCGCCCCTACGTTTTCCGTCCCCCCGACCACCCGCTCGATCCCGGCGAGATCGCGGGCGATGAAGATTTCACGTCAACCCGGCAGCTGGCAAACAGCTCGCGCACCGCCGCCGCCTGACCGGCACCGACCTCGACCAGCAGCCAGCCGCCCGGGTTCAAGCACCGATCGCCGGCCGGGACCAGCGCCCGGTAGGCAGTCGAGGCCGTCGCCGCCGCCGATCGAGGGCCAGCTGCGGTTCGAAGTCACGCACCTCCGGCATCAGCCCGTCGCCAGCTCCCCGACCGCGATGTAGGGCGGATTGGAGACGATCAGATCGTAGGGCCCGCCGGCGAGGTGCAAAGAGATCGCCCTGGCGCGAAGATGACCCGCTCCGCCACGCCGTTGCGTTCGGCATTCTCGCCGGCCACCGCCAGGGCCGGCAGCGGACAGGTCGATGCCCGTCACCATGCACATCGGGTCGCTCATGGGCGATGGCGACGGCAATGGCGCCGCTGCCGATGCCGACATCGAGCACCGTCCCGCTTGCGGCAGCACGCTTGAGCGCCTCCTCGACCAGCAGTCTCGGTATCCGGCGCGCGGAATCAGCACCGCCGGGGTCGACCTTGAAGCGGCAGCGACCAGAACTCGGCACCGCCCGAGGATGTAGGCGAGCGGCTCGCGCCGCGCGCCGCGCTCGACACGTTGCTCGAAAGGCCGCCAGTTCCGCCGCTTGCAACGGCCGGTCGTAATTGAGATACAAGCCGACCCGGTCGAGCTCCAGCATATCGGCCAGCAGCAGTTCGGCATCGAGCCGGCGGTTGTCGATCCCCTTGCTCGCGAAATAATTCGGCGGTCCAGCGCAGAGCCGCAGGACCGTCCAGCTCTTCGCCAAGCTAACCCTCCTGGCCGGCGAGGAGCTGGCTCTGGTAATAGGTGGTCAGCGCATCGACGATCTCGTCGAGATCCCCCTGCATGATGCGCATCCAGCCGGTAGAGGGTCAGGCCGATGCGGTGGTCGGTGCAGCGCCCCTGCGGGAAGTTGTAGGTGCGGATCCGCTCGCTGCGGTCGCCGCTGCCGACCTGGCTCTTGCGGTCGGCGGCGATCTGCGCATGCTGCTCGGCCACGCATGGCATCGAGGATGCGGCGCGTGCAGCATCTTCATCGCCTTGGCCTTGTTCTTGTGCTGCGACTTCTCGTCCTGGCAGGCGACCACCACACCGGTCGGAATGTGGGTGATGCGCACCGCCGATTCGGTCTTGTTGACGTGCTGGCCGCCGGCGCCCGGAAGCGCGGTAAACGTCGATGCGCAGATCGGTCGGATCGATCTCGATATCGACATCCTCGGCTTCGGGGAGGACCGCCACGGTGCAGGCCGAGGTGTGAATCCGCCCCTGCGCCTCGGTCTCCGGGACCCGCTGCACCCGGTGGGTGCCGCTTTCGATACTTGAGCCGCGAGTAGACCCGCTGGCCGCTGATCAGGGCGATCACTTCCTTGAAGCCGCCGGTGTCCGCTTCGGCGGCGCTCAGCAGTTCGACCTTCCACCCCTTGCGCTCGGCATAGCGGCTGTACATGCGGAACAGGTCGCCGGCAAAGAGGGCCGCCTCCTCGCCGCCGGTGCCGGCGCGGATTTCGAGGATGACGTTCTTGGCGTCGTTCGGATCCTTCGGCAGGAGCAGAAGCTTAATTCCTGCGCCAACTCCGCTGCTCGGCTTCCAGCTCCAGGCAGCTCGGCTCGGGCCATCTCGCGCATCTCCGGATCGGAATCGCGCAGCAGTTCCCGGTTGCCGCCGATGTCCTCGCCGACCTTTTTGTAAGCTGGTCGAAGTTCTCGACGATCTCGGCCAGGTCGGCGTGCTCCCGGGTCAGGGCGCGGAACCGCTCCTGATCCGCCAGTGGCCGCAGGGTCGGAGAGGAGCCCTTCGACTTCGCGGAACCGGTCGACAACTTCTTCCAGCTTGTTAAACATACATTCTTTCCACTAATGGTGCCCTTGCGGCACCCCGGACAGGATTGGCCTGCCTACTATCAATCCCTTAATTCCTTGCGCACCGCCGCCATCTCACCGCAGGTCATCTTCCCTTCCGGGCAGGCGCCGGCAGGCAGCCCGGGCCGGCATCGGCAAAGAGCAGCGGCGCCGCCGGCGTGCCAGGCGCAGCATCTCCACCGCCATGGCGCGGATCTCCCACTGGGCCCGGCGGCAGCAGCGCAGAGCGAAGAAGTGGCGCAGTTCGCGGGCATTCATGGTCATCGACCAGTTTGGTGGCCGCCGCATTGGGCAGGACGAAACGGGCATCTTCGGCCGGAACGCCGGCATCGAGCAAGCTCACGGTACAGCCTGTGGATTGCCGCCAGCAGACCGTCGAAACGCGCCGCCAGTTCCGGCCGGGCGGCAATCGTCGGGGGCGTCACCGCCGCGAAGCGCTCCTCATGGGCGACATAGCGCTGGCTCTGCTGCGAATAGGAGGCGATGCGGTGGCGCACCAGCTGGTGCGAGCAGGCACGGCTGATCCCCTCGATGCCGAAGGTAAAAGTGGCATGTTCGAGCACCGACAGATGGCCGAGGTCGAGGATCTTGCGCAGCAGCTCGGCGCATGCTCGGGACGGCTCGCTCCAGCAGCTGGTCGATGCTGGCGGCCGAATAGCAGAGCCGGGCCGCGGCCGCCACCACCTGTTCGGGATCGGGAGTATGGGTCAGGAGTTGGAACGCAGCATCGATCTGGACCGCGTCTTCAGCCGGCGAGCAGGCCGCAATGCAGGAAATGAAGGACGCGGTAAGACAAAAAAGAGACGGCCCCGCAGGGCCGTCCCGGTACTTGTTCTATTCCTGAGCGTACTTCTTGCGGAAGCGCTCGATACGGCCGGCGGTATCCATCAGCTTCTGCTTGCCGGTGAAGAAAGGGTGGCAGTGGGAGCAGATCTCGGTGAGGATTTCGCCTCCCTTTTTGGTGGAGCGGGTCTCGAAGGTGTTGCCGCAGTGGCATTTGACAGTGGCCGCCTCGTATTTCGGGTGGATTCCTTCTTTCATGACTCTCCTCCTTGGCCTGGCAGGTGCAGGCTGATTTGAGTTGCTTGTGCAACGCCTAAGCTAAATATCATTTTCGAACGCTGGAATTCAAGTATTTTCTCCGGATGCTCAGCGGTTCATCGAGTTGAAAAATTCCTGGTTGCTCTTGGTTTCGCCGAGTTTCTCGAGGAGAAATTCCATGGTGTCGACCACGTTCATGCTGGATCAGCACCTTGCGCAGCAGCCAGATGCGCTGCAGGCTGGTCTGGTCGGAATGAGCAGTTCCTCGCGGCGGGTCCCCGACTTGTTGATATCGATCGCCGGGAAGGTCCGCTTGTCGACCAGACGCCGGTCAAGATGCAGCTCCATGTTGCCGGTCCCCTTGAACTCCTCGAAGATCACCTCGTCCATCTTGCTGCCGGTATCGACCAGGGCGGTGGCGATGATCGTCAGACAGCCGCCCTCCTCGATGTTGCGGGCTGCGCCGAAGAAGCGCTTCGGCTTGTGCAGGGCGTTGGAATCGACGCCGCCGGAGAGGATTTTGCCCGAGGGGGGCACGACGGTATTGTAAGCGCGGGCCAGGCGGGTGATCGAATCGAGGAGGATGACGACGTCGCGCTTGTGCTCGACCAGGCGCTTGGCCTTTTCGATGACCATCTCCGCCACCTGGACGTGGCGGGTCGCCGGCTCGTCGAAGGTCGAGGAGATCACTTCCCCCTTGACCGAGCGCTGCATGTCGGTGACCTCTTCCGGGCGCTCGTCGATCAGCAGGACGATCAGGTAGACCTCGGGATGGTTGGTGGTGATCGAGTTGGCGATATTCTGCAGCAGCATGGTCTTGCCGGTACGCGGCGGGGCGACGATCAGGCCGCGCTGCCCCTTGCCGATCGGGGTGGCAAGATCCATCACGCGCATCGGCAGGTTGTCCTGGTCGTGTCTCCAGCTCCAGCCGCTCGTCCGGGTAGAGCGGGGTGAGGTTGTCGAAGAGGGTCTTGTCGCGCGCCACCGCCGGATCCTCGAAATTGACCTCGGAGACCTTGAGCAGGGCGAAGTAGCGCTCCCCTTCCTTGGGCGGGCGGATCTGGCCGGAGACGGTGTCGCCGGTGCGCAGATTGAAGCGGCGGATCTGCGAGGGGGAAACGTAGATGTCGTCCGGGCCGGGAAGGTAATTGGCATCCGGGGCGCGCAGGAAGCCGAAACCGTCCGGGAGGATTTCGAGAACCCCTTCGCCGAAAATGGCGCCGTTCTTCTCCGAGGTGGCGTTGAGGATGGCGAAGATCAGATCCTGCTTGCGCATCCCGGCGGCGCCCTCGACCTTCAGTTCTTTGGCCAATCGCCGCCAGGTCGGTGATCTTCTTTTCTTTCAGTTCCTTCAGGTTCATGGCGTCTCCTCGGCCATAAGGACCAAGAGCGGGCGCGGCGATGCATCGACCCATCGACGGCGGCACGCGTTATCTCGGTCACGCGGGATTTTCAAATTGTCAGCGGTACAACATGCAAACGAATTCAGGGGTGGCAGCTCTGGACAGGTGGGAAAATTTATTCTTGCGGGTGGCGGAAGGGAAGATTTCGCAACAATTCGCCCGCAAGCGATCGGTTCAATTTTTTATTTATGGCAACGAAGCGGGATGACCTGACGACAGGGCTTAAGACGCTCGGGATGACAAGACGAACAACTAATTGTTTTATATATAGCACCCGGCGACGCTTGTCAACCCGATTGCAATTTTTTTGCAAAAAATGCGGCTTGAAAAGCCGTTCTTTCCTCGCGGAGAGAACGGCTTTTCGAATAAAGCTCTAGGGGGTTTCGGGTTTACGCCGCTGCGGGAAAATAAATCCGGGGTGCATGGCACCGGCAATCTGCTCAAACAGTTCTTCATAAGGCCGCGGTAATTTTTTGCCGCCAAAAACATTTTTTTCCACCTCGGATAAGGTGCGGTCAAGACCTTCAAAGGATATAAATTTGATTTTTACCTCATCGGTCTTGTTGTAAAAGGCCTCATCGAAAGCGGCATATTGCAGGGGCAGAAAGCTCTCGCCGGGGTTGCCGGCATATTCCCAGGCAATTTCACCGGACGGAAGAACCACTGTAGCGGTCAGCAGGATCGAATTAAACGGGGCGTCGAGATACGTTATGAAGGGCCCGCGATCGCGCCGGGTTTCGGTGCGCTCGACACCATTGGCAACAACTATCAGCAAAGCGTCAACAGCGTTGGCGCTGGCCAGTTCGGCCACGGCCTTGCTGTTAAATTGATAACGCCGATACAAGGCGGAACCTTCGCCGCGAACTGTGCTCCCCTGTGTCAGCCGGTTAAAGAGCTGCTGCGGGTCGCCTGATATGGCGCGTACATCGAAATAGGTTCTTTGCGCGCGTAACATTTCAACTAACGGCTCCGACTTGCCGGCATTGTGCCGCTGCAAGAGATCGATAATCCTTTGTCGCTCCGGGTGTTTGATCGTTGAATCGGCATCGACCAGGAGCGGAATCACCCCGAGGGTCCGCACCCGCTCCTTGTATTCCTCTTTGGCAATCTTATAGTTTTTGCTGCTGCACCCCAGCAGCAGAATGGGAAGCAGACACCAGACAAGTCGACGCATATCCTTCACTCCTCGAATTAATTTTTATGCGGTTATTTATAACACACCGAATGCCGTACGGAAAGCTTGGCTAGCGAATTAAAATTTTCTTGTCCCCGGCATGAGCCAGTTTTACCCAGGCCTACGCCACTTTTCCCGGCGGCGAAGAGAAGTGGGATTTTGGCACCCGGGCCAGGGTGAAGTTGGCACTTCCCCAGGCGAGAATCTCTTTGCCTGAAGCCGGTCGCAACATTTCCGGGATCGGTTGCCCGAGAAAGCGCAGCGCCCGCCAGAGATCAGGCACATCGGCGGCGGATGCGCTGTGTCGCTTGCTGATCTTTTCACCTTCCGGGGTGAGGGCCAAAGGGAGGTGGATGTAATACGGAATCGGGGTTTGCAGACAGCTATGAAGAAAAATCTGGCGGGGCGTGGAGGCGAGAAGATCTTCGCCACGCACCACTTGGTTGACGCCGGAATCGGCATCATCGACTACAGTCGCCAACTGATAGGCGAACATGCCATCGGCCCGGTGCAGAATGAAATCGCCGACCGCGCCGAGGGGTTGCGATTGGTGGCCGAATACCCCATCGATAAAGCAGACGGTCAGTTCGGGCACACGCAGTCGCTGCGCCCGCGGCTGTCGCCCCGGCGGCAGGCCGGAGCGGCAGGTACCCGGATAGACAGGTCCCTCGTCCCCAAAATGCGGAGCGCTGGCCAGGATCTCCCGGCGGGAGCAGGCGCAGGGGAAAATCATTCCCTGGCGATGTAAATGTTCCAGGGCGGCTCGGTAACGGTCAGCGCGCCGGCTCTGCCAGATAATTTCCCCATCCCATGTGAAGCCGAGATTTTCCAGCGTGCGCAGGATCTCGTCGGCGGCGCCGGGCATGACTCGCGGCGCATCGAGGTCATCGATGCGCAGCAGCCAGCGACCGCCCGCCTGGCGGGCCAGACAGTAGCTGCCGACGGCTGCAACCAGTGAACCGAAATGCAGCGGTCCGGTCGGGCTGGGGGCAAAGCGGCCTGTAATTTCTTGAGCTTGCGCCATTAAAATTTCATTCATGCAGTATGATGCCGAAGCCGGCCGGAATCTGTCAAGTGCCGCAAGATACCTTTCTCATTGACAAAGATGTCGATTTTCCGGTATTTAATACACTTTGCAGTTTGATATCCGGAGGATCCAATGGTTATCACCCGTGCCACCGAATATGCCATTCGCGCCCTTCTCTATCTGGCCAAGCAGCCCAAGGGAGAGATAGTTTACAAGCGGGATATCTGCAAATCCCAGGATATCACTCCGGCTTTTCTCACCAAAATTCTGCAGCCGCTGATCAAGGTCGGGATCGTCGGTTCACAGCGGGGCGTCGGCGGCGGGTTTTTCCTGCTGCAGGATCCGGCCGAGTTCACCCTATTCGATGTGGTCAAGGCGGAAGAAGGCCCGCTATATCTCAACGTGTGCCTGGAGCGTCCGGGGGTTTGTGCGAAAGATAACTTCTGCCCCCTGCACGGCGCCTGGAAGGAAGTCCGTGATTCCATGATCCATCTACTCGGAGCCTATTCTTTCGCCCGCCTGGCTTTGCAGGAAGAAGAGAATCTGAAGCAGCAACGTGCAGTAAGCAAGTAAAAAATCAGTTCACGCCAATTTCAACCGCGGCCATCCAAACCTGGATGGCCCTTTTTTTGTCCAAAAGGAAGGTGTTCGAGGGATAATAATTTCCTAGTATAATGATGTATAATTGCCAAAAATAATTCTTGACAACAATGATTGTATTAATTATTCTCTCCACCATATTATCCACCACCTGGATAGTGGAAATAAGTATCGGATGCTGGTGATGACGGTTGATTCGCAAAAAATAAAGGATCTTCTTGCCGGGACGCCGGGCCATGCGGCCGATGGCGAGTTGCGGCGCGAGGGAGATGTTCTTTTCATCGGCGCCGATCTTCCCGTTCAAGAGGCGCTGGAATCGATTTATGCCAGTGATTGCCAGACTCCGGTCGAAATTTTCTTTTTCAGCTTCACCGATCTGCCATCCTTTGTCCGGATGGAGGAAATGGTGCGGGCAGTGAAAAAGAATTTTCGCGGTTATCTGCTGGCTTCTTTTCATTTTCTGCCAGCCACCGCCGTCGTCAACCAGGCCTATGCCGCCGGCATCGATCTGGTCGATGTGCCGACGCCGGCGGGCGACGCGCTTGCGCAGCAGGCATGGCTTGCGACTCTCGATTACGCGCGTACCATTTTCCCCCGCTGGGGCGTTCTGGCCACCGTCCGCGTTGGCGAAGGACCGCCGCGGCAATTACAGGCCGATATCGATCTGCTTCTTGCCCGCGGCGTGCTGCCGCTGCTGATCCTGACCCCCGCCGCCGCCAGGCACGAAGAAAGCGAAGTGGCGGCGCTGTTCGATCATCTGCGGCAGGGATGGCGAGCGGCGGGAGCCGTTATCCGGCCGTTGCAGCCGCTGCTGCAATTGACCATGCCGCTGGTTGCGCAGCCACCGCGCCGGGGAATCGCCGGTCTGCTGGAAAGATTTCAGGACGCGCAGTTGCGTGCCGCCGCCGATCTGCGGCGGCAGCTGCGGGTACGGGAAGTTGAGCAATCCTTTGAATCGGCGGGGCTGTAATGGAGCCGATCGTTTTCGACAAACCGCTCAAGGTCGACCGCCGCCCCCTGTGGCTGATCGTCGCCGACCGCACCGTGCGCTACCAGGTCATTGCCGCTCTGCTGATCGCCGTCACCATCCTCTTCAGTCTCGATCCGCCCCAGGGTCTCACCATCGCCGGCTACCGGTCGCTGATCCTTTTCGGTGCCTGCATTTTCGTTTGGGTGTCCGGCCTCCTTCCCCTGGCGGTTACCTCCCTGCTCGCCATGGCGATGCTGCCGCTATTGGGGATCCTGGATCGCAAGCAGACCTATGCCCTGTTCGGCAACGAGGCGGTGTTTTTTATCCTCGGCGCCTTCATCCTCGGCGCCGCCATGACCGGAACGGGCTTTCGGCGCGTCTGGCGCGGGCGATGCTGGCCCGCTTCGGGCGAGACCCCGCCGCGGCTGGCTCTCACCGTATTCCTCCTTTCCGCCCTCCTTTCCTTCGTCATGAGCGAACACGCCGTCGCGGCGATGATGTTCCCGGTCGTCGCCGAGATCGCGTGCGCTCAGTCTGGAAATGGATCCAACCAGCGATCGCTACGGCAAGCTCCTCTTCATGTCGATCGCCTGGGGCTGCATCATCGGCGGCATCGCCACCTTCCTCGGCGGCGCCAGGGCGCCGCTGGCGGTGGGGATGCTGCAGGAAGCGACCGGCCTCGACTTCACCTTCTTCGAGTGGACCTGGCCGCCGCCTGCATGATCGTCCTGCCGCTTGCTGGTCATCGGCTTTCTTCCTGCTGCTGCGCTTTTTCCCGGCCGACCTGCCGGGAGTGGAGGAGGGGATCGAAGTTTCTCAACCGGAAGCGCCTGGAGATGGGGCAAGATGGGCTACGACGAGAATGATCACGGCAGTGGTCATGCTTCGTCACCATCGCCGGCTGGATCTTCTTCGGCGAAATAGACCGGTCTGGCCGCCATCGCCATTCTCGGCCGTCGTCGCCCTGTTCACCTTCCGGGTCGTCTCCTGGCAGAAGATCGAGGAGTACGTCAACTGGGGGGTCATCCTGATGTACGGCGGCACCATCGCCCTCGCCACCGCGCTGGAAAAGAACGGCGCCGCCGTCTGGTTGGCTGGCAAGGGGCTGGCCGGGCTTTTCGCGCTCCCCCTTCGCTCTGATCGCCGTCATCTCCCTGGTCTCCATCCTTCTGACCGAATGCATCAGCCACGCGGCGGTGGTCGCGATCCTCATGCCGGTCGGTCATGGGGCTGGCAAAACGCATGGGGATGGACCCGCAGGGTGATGACCCTGGCCATCGCGCTCCCGGCCGGTCTGGCCTACTGCCTGCCGATGGGGACCCCGGCCACCGCCATCGTCTATGCTTCCGGCTTTCTGAAGAGCCGGGACATGATCGTCCCGGGCGTGGTGATCATGGCGATTCCTGGGTGCTGTTCCTGGTGTCGGTATTTCGTCTGGCCGCTGCTGGGACTGAAAATTTAGGTTTTGTAGGGGCAGGCCTTGTGCCTGCCCAAAACAACGGGCAACCACAAGGGTTGCCCCTACAAAGAGGAAACTTATGCGAAAAGACATCCCGAATATCCCGCAAACGCCACGCCGAGGAGATCCTGCGCGTCGGCGTGACGGCGGCCGGCGGGCCGGTGCAGCTTGGCCTGCTCCTTTTCCGTGGAGGATGTGGTGATCATCGACATGGCCCAGGCAGCGGGGCTGGAGATCGGCGTCTTCGCCCTCGACACCGGCCGCCTGAACGAGGAAACCTACGAGGTGGCCGATGCCGTCGCCGAGCGCTACCGGCGTGAAGATCGACTGGTATTTCCCGCAGCATGAGGCGGTGGAGAGGCTGGAGCGGGAGAAGGGCTGTTTTCCTTCCGGAGAGTCGCTGGAAAACCGCCACGAGTGCTGCCACATCCGCAAGGTCGAGCCGCTCGGCCGGGCGCTGAAGGGGCTCTCCGGCTGGATCACCGGCCTGCGCCGCGAGCAGAGCGTCACCCGCACCGACCTTGCCGGCCATCGAGATCGATGCGCTCAACGGCGGCATTCTCAAGATCAACCCGCTGCTGGACTGGAGCGACGAGCAGGTCTGGGACTATGCCGAGGAGCAGCGCGTCCCGACCAACCGCCTCCACCAGCAGGGCTATCCCTCCATCGGCTGCGCCCCCTGCACCCGGGCGGTCGCAGCCCGGGGAGGATCCGCGGGCGGGCGGTGGTGGTGGGAGAACCCGGAACATAAAGAGTGCGGGCTGCACCGGAGATGAAACGATAACCGATGCGGATTTCGTAAGCAAGGTGCAGGGATGTGAGGCGTAGCAGCGCTACGTCGCACGATCGCCGAAGACTTACGCAGCTCTGGCGCAAAAGCCACATCCGTATCATGGAGAACAGATGACGAAAACCTGACCCATCTGCAGCAGCTTGAAGCCGAAAGCATCCACATCATCCGCGAAGTGGTGGCCGAATTCGCCAACCCGGTGATGCTCTACTCCATCGGCAAGGACTCGGCGGTCATGCTGCACCTGGCCCGCAAGGCCTTTTACCCGGCACCGCCGCCGTTTCCCCTGCTGCACGTCGACACCACCTGGAAATTCCGCGAGATGATCCAGTTCCGCGACCGGATGGCGCGCCGAATGCGGCCTCGACCTGATCGTGCATGTCAACGAGGAGGGGGTGCAGCCAGGGGATTTCCCCCTTTACCCACGGCTCGGCGCTCTACACCGACGTCATGAAGACCGAGGGGCTGAAGCAGGCGCTGGACCACTACAAGTTCGACGCCGCCTTCGGCGGAGCCCGCCGGGACGAGGAAAAATCGCGGGCCAAGGAGCGGATCTTCTCCTTCCGCAGCGCCAACCACCGCTGGGACCCGAAGAACCAGCGCCCGGAGCTGTGGAACCTCTACAACACCCGGGTCAAGCCGGGGGAGAGCATCCGGGTCTTCCCGCTCTCCAACTGGACCGAGCTGGACGTCTGGCAGTACATCCACCTGGAGCAGATCCCGATCGTGCCGCTCTACTATGCCGCGGTCCGGCCGGTGGTGGAGCGGGACGGCATGCTGATCATGGTGGACGACGAGCGCCTGGAGCTCAAGCCGGGCGAAAAGGTGCAGTACAAGTCGGTCCGCTTCCGCACCCTGGGCTGCTACCCGCTGACCGGCGCGGTGGAGTCGACGGCCGACACCCTGCCGCGAGATCATCCAGGAGATGCTGCTGACCCGCACCTCGGAGCGCCAGGGGCGCCTGATCGACCACGACCAGGCCGGGTCGATGGAGAAGAAGAAACAGGAAGGATATTTTTAAAGGTGATTAGGTCAGGGTTGAAGGCTTCAGGATTTCGAAGCCTTTCGGATTCCCCATTACCTTGTCAGCCTTGACACCTTAAGTCGAGGTTTTACTATGGCCCATCAATCGGATCTGATCGAAAAAGATATCCTCGCCTACCTGAAGAGCCAGGAGGAGAAGTCGCTGCTGCGCTTCATCACCTGCGGCAGCGTCGATGACGGCAAGAGCACCCTGATCGGCCGGCTGCTGTGGGATTCGAAGATGGTCTTCGAGGACCAGCTGGCGGCGCTGGAGGCGGACAGCAAGAAGGTCGGCACCCAGGGGGGCGCCATCGACTATGCCCTGCTGCTGGACGGGCTGCAGGCGGAGCGGGAGCAGGGGATCACCATCGACGTGGCCTACCGCTTCTTCTCCACCGACCAGCGCAAGTTCATCGTCGCCGACACCCCCGGCCACGAGCAGTACACCCGCAACATGGTCACCGGCGCCTCCACCGCCCAGGTGGCGGTGATCCTGGTCGATGCCCGCAAGGGGCTGCTGACCCAGACCCGCCGCCACAGCTATCTGGTCTCCCTGGTCGGCATCCGCCATGTCGTGCTGGCGATCAACAAGATGGACCTGGTCGACTTCGACGCAGCAGCGTTTCGACGCAATCCGTGCGCGATTACGAGCAGTTCGCCGCCGCGCTCGGTTTTGCCTCCATTACCGCCATTCCGATCTCGGCCCTGAACGGCGACAACATCATCGAAGCGCAGCGACAACACCCCCTGGTATCACGGGCCGACGCTGATGAACTATCTGGAGACCGTCCAGGTGGACGAGGACGCCGGAACAGCCGTTCCGGCTGCCGGTCCAGTGGGTCAACCGCCCCCATCTCGATTTCCGCGGCTTCTGCGGCACCATCGCCGCGGGCACGCATCCGCCCGGGGGACGAGCTGCCGGTCGCCGCCTCCGGGCAGACCAGCCGGGTGGCCCGGATCGTCACCATGGACGGCGACCTGCCGGAGGCGGTGGCCGGCCAGGCGGTGACCCTGACCCTGACGGACGAGATCGATATCAGCCGGGGCGATCTGCTGGCCGACCCGAGGCCCGCCCCGGCCATGCCGACCCGTTCGAGGCGCACCTGGTCTGGCTGCACGACGAGCCGCTGCAGCCGGGCCGCAGCTACCTGGTCAAGACGGCGCGGCCACTGTGCCGGCCCAGGTCAGCGCCGCTCAAGTACAAGGTCAACGTCAATACCCTGGAGCAGAAACAGGGGCCGACCCTGGGGCTCAACGAAATCGGCGTGTGCACCCTGGAGCTGGACCGCCCGGTCGCCTTCGACCCCTACCGGCAGAACCGGGACACCGGCAGCTTCATCCTCATCGACCGGTTCAGCAACGCCACCGTGGCGCCGGGATGATCGATTTCGCCCTGCGGCGCGCCGCCGACCACTGGCACGGCCATCGACCTCGACAAAACGGCGCGCGCCGCGCAAAGGGGCAGAAGGCGCCGGGTCCTCTGGTTCACCGGTCTCCCCGGCGCGGGCAAATCGACCATCGCCAACCTGGTGGAGAAAAAGCTCTACTGCCTCGGCCGGCACACCTACCTGCTCGATGGCGACAACGCTGCGCAGCGGCCTTAACCGCGATCTCGGCTACACCGATGCCGATCAGGTCGAGCATGTCGCCGGCGCCGCCGAGACGGCGCGGCTCCTGGTCGATGCCGGGCTGATCGTGCTGGTGTCGGTGACCTCGCCGTTCCGCAGCGAGCGCCGCGCCGCCCGCGAGCTTTTCGCGCCGGCGGAGTTCGTGGAGATCTTTGTCGATACGCCGCTTGCCCTCTGCGAAGCGCGGCAACCGGATCTTTACCGCAAGGCGCGCAGCGGCGAATTGCGCAACGTCATCGGCATCGATGCCCCCTACGAAGCGCCGGAAAATGCCGAAATTGTCGTGGACGGTGCCGCCGGCGCCGCCGAAGATCTCGCCGGGCGGATCGTCGAGGGGCTTTACGGGATGGACAACAGGGAAGGGCTTCTCGGTTCCGGGATTTAGTTCAGCTCCCTCTCTCTGATGGGAGAGGGTCGGGGTGAGGGTGATCTCGGCAGCCTGCCCCTCCCCTTCATCCCCTCCCACCAGGGGAGGGGAAAAGCAACCAAATTGAATGACCGCACGCATGCTTGCGAGTAAGATGAGTTATGACTGATGAAACAAAAGTGTCGCATATGATGCATCGACTGCCAGAGTCTGCGCCTTGACGGCGTCTACCAAGCATGAAGGACGCCGGGCGAGCTGATGCTGCGGGTGAAGGTTCCCGCCGGCGTCCTCGCCGCCGAGCAGGCGCTCAAGGTTGCAGAGCTTGCCGAGCGCTTCGCCAGCGGCAGGCTGCATCTGACCAGCCGGGGCAGCATCGAAATGCACTGGCTGCAGTTGGCGGATCTGCCGGAGATTCTGCGCCAGTTGACTGCTGTCGGCTTGACCGGCCGCGGCGCCTGCGGTGGCGCGGTGCGCGGCATCACATGCAGCACGACATTCGGCACCGAATTTCGCCGTCGTCCAGGTGCTCGCCGGCAAGCTGCACCGGCATTTTGCCGGCAATCCGCATTTCGAGGGGCTGCCGAAGAAGTTCAAGATCGGCGTCGAGGCCGGCTACAGCGGCTCCCGGCACCTGATCCAGGATGCCGGCCTGGTCCACGTCGGCTCAGCGGAAAGCGAGCTCTACGATCTCTGGCTCGCCGGCGGCCTCGGCCGCGAACCGCAGGCGGCGTTCCGCTACGCCGAACGGCTGCCCGAACGGCAGATCCTGCCGCTGCTCGAAGCGGTGCTGCGTCTGTATCTGCGGCATGCGCCGGCCGGCAAGCGTCTCAAGCATGTGCTGCGGGAAATGGACGAGGCGACCTTCCGCCGCCTGCTGGCTGCCGAATACGCCGCCGGCCCGGCACAGCTGGAACTTACCGATGGCATCGAGAAGCAGCTGACCGTCGCCGTTCCAGCCTCTACGCTGCAAGCCGCGGTCTTTGCCGGCGAGCTGCCGGCAAAGGCGCTGCGGACCTTCGCCACGGTGGCGGCCCGCTTCGCCGATGGCTACCTGGCCCTCACCGCCGATCAGAACGTCGCCTTTCTGCTTGCCGATCGCGACGATGCCGAGGCGCGGGAAATGCTTGCGGCCGCCGGCTACGCTGGCGACACCGCCGAGGAGCAGGTGAATTTTCGCATCTGTCCCGGCAACCACGAATGCCGCCTCGGCCTCGCCCCGACCCGCGATATTGCCCGGCAGCTCATCGCCGGCATGGACGAGACGGGGAAAGATCTGACTTGGGCCATTTCCGGCTGCCCCAACTCCTGTTCGCAGCCGCAGTTGGCCGATTGCGGCATTGTCACGGTGAAGACCACCCCCGGTCCGGACGGCACGCGCCGGCCGCTGTTTGATCTCTACCGTCGGCAAGGGGAGGGGCTGGGGACGCCGGTGCGGCAGGGGCTGAAGCTGGAAGAACTGCTCAGTGTCGTTAAGAAAGGCAACTGACAAAAGCAATTTCGCGCAAAGACGCAAAAGGCGCAAAGAAAACCAAAGATTATTGATTTTCACTTTGCGTCCTTTGCGCCTTTAGCGAGCGCAGCGAGCGGGCGCGAGAAAAGATTTTAGGCTTAGACCAGCCATTAAACGAAAGGAGCATGACATGGCCCGCATTTACACCGACAACTCCCTCTCCATCGGCCGCACCCCGCTGGTGCGCCTCAACCGCATCGTCCCGCAGCGGGGCGACCGTCCTCGCCAAGATCGAGGGGCGCAATCCCGGCCTATTCGGTCAAGTGCCGCATCGGCGCCGCCATGATCTGGGATGCCGAGAAGAAGGGGCTGCTCAAGCCCGGCGTCGAGATCGTCGAGCCGACCAGCGGCAACACCGGCATCGCCCTGGCCTTCGTCGCCGCCGCCCGCGGCATTCCGCTGACCCTGACCATGCCCGAAACCATGAGCCTGGAGCGGCGCAAGGTCCTCAAGGCGTTCGGCGCCAACCTGGTCCTGACCCCCGGCGCCAAGGGGATGAGCGGCGCCATCGCCGAAGCCGAAGCGCTGGCCGCCTGCCGATCCGGACAAGTATCTGCTGCTGCAGCAGTTCAAGAACCCGGCCAATCCGGCGATCCACGAGCAGACCACCGGCCCGGAGATCTGGGACGACACCGACGGCGGCATCGATGTCCTCGTCTCCGGCGTCGGCACCGGCGGCACCATCACCGGCATCTCCCGCTACATCAAGAACACCAGGGGCAAGAAGATCATCTCGGTAGCGGTCGAGCCGAGCGATAGCCCGGTCATCAGCCAGAAGCTCGCCGGCCAGGAGCTCAAGCCCGGCCCGCACAAGATCCAGGGGATCGGCGCCGGCTTCATCCCCGACACCCTCGACCTGTCGCTGGTCGATCGGGTCGAGCAGGTGAGCAACGACGAAGCGATCGAGTTCGCCCGCCGGCTGGCCAAGGAAGAAGGGATCCTCTCCGGCATCTCCTGCGGCGCCGCCGTCGCCGTCGCGGCGCGCCTGGCCGCCCAGCCCGAGTTCGCCGGCAAGACCATCGTCGTCATCCTCCCCGATTCGGGCGAGCGCTATCTGACGAGCGTCCTCTTCGAGGGTTTGGTTTAGGGATGGTTGTCTCGGCGGGCTTTCACAGGCCCGCCATTCGCTCTAAAAAATAAAGGCTTAAAAACATGTTGACGAACCAATACTAATAGAATTATTCTTCATTTTAATCTACTATTTTTGAAATTTTCAGGGGGGCATGGGGGAACTCAGGACAACCTACTCGACAGCAGCGCTCGGGTAGGTTTTTTTTATTTTTTCCGGAGATTTAATCATATTAGCGAGCCAGACTTGAAAATATGCCCGCTCACGTTTAAGGGGGATTCCGTGAAAAAGATGCGGCTGTATTTGTGTTTTTCCTGTGTATTTATTCTCTCGCTTGCTATTCAGATTTTTTTTCTTCCACCCGTCGCCGTTTCGGCAGTCTTCCCCGATAAACTCGATGTCACAGATTTGAGTGCCACGCCCGATCCGTTTTCACCGAATGGCGACGGTCGGCTGGATGTCGCAAATATCACATCCGTCTTGAACATAAAAGGTACAGGCGAAACTTCGAATGCAGTCCTGAAAGGTGAGTTGGATGTAAAGGATTCTTCCGGCAATCAGATTATAAATCGTGAGGTCGGAGAGCAGTTGGCCCTCGATATCGGCAAATGGAATAAAACCAACTTTTCAGTCGTGTGGGATGGAAAGAGAAATAGCGGTGAGATGGTTGCGGACGGCACCTATTTCTATACCGTCGATTTCAATTTGCTGAAAGGTTGTAAAGGTAATGGCGATAATAGGGACGACCTTCACAGTGAGAATGTAGACATCCTTGTCGATTGCAATAGCGGGGAAGGAAACGACAATAAAGAGGAAAGAATAATAGCTATTTCAGGCCCTTTCTCAGGCAAAGTTACCATTGACAATACGCCTCCATTGATCTTTCTTGAAGGGATTGCAGATAATGAGGTTTCCAATAGAGATGTCGTTCCCGTAATAAGCATTTCGGATCTGCATGTAAATTCGCAGTCGATCAACTTGAATGGTGAGCCATTCATAAGCGGAACAAACGTGACAAAAGAAGGTCATTATACATTAAATGTCTTTGCAGATGACAAGGCAAATAATTTTGCAATTACCAATATCAAATTTGCCATCGACAAAACCCCACCCATAGTAAATATTATTTCGCCTGCTGCCAATGCACTGTTGGATACAAAAAATCCTCAGATCTATATTGAATATTCCGACATCATCTCAAGCATCGTATCTTCAACAGTCAATTTAACTATTGATGACATTAATGTTATGCTCGATGATGAGGCCACGGAAGACAGCATCACCTATATACCACTTGTTCCCTTACAGGAAGGAACGCATATTGTTCAAGTAAAAGTTTCAGATAAGGCGGGTAATACTGCGGAGAAGTCTGCAATTTTTACTATCCGGTCCAGATGTGCGAATGCCGCACCTGTGAAGACTGAAAATCCTTTCCATTTTCCCGAGCCAGGATTTGATCCTGAGGTCGAAGGAAGATACATTGGCATGGAAATCGCCGATGTTAACCGTGATGGGATCCTTGATATTGTCGGCATTGATCAAGGTAGTTACAAAAGCAGCATATCCGTACTTCTTGGCAAGCAAGTCGGCGGATTTGAAAAATACGCGAGTTTTGCGGAAACATACAGCACCGTCTCATCCCCTGTTGTTTTTGGGGATTTTAACGGCGACTGTTATCCGGATCTAGCGGTGACGAGAGGTTCGCCTTATAAATTATACATTTTTTTGAATAATGGCGACGGCACTTTCACCGAAAGTGAAGAATACAGCATTGAAGGTCTTTGCGGAATTTTAATCGGAAAATTTGACGCAGACGGATACGAAGACATAGCTGTTTACAACATGGTGGGGAAAATAACTATTTTTAACGGCAATGGTGATGGAACCTTCTTGGCGGGCGCAGACCGCGCTATAGCTTCCGACTATTCCAATATCATCGATATGAGGCGCCTTGACCTGAACGAAGACGGCATAATGGAAATAGTCGCTGTTATGGGTGATTCCGATTACATGGCTCTCAAGGGGAAAGAAGTCGTTCTTTTGGCCAGCACACATCAGGGGGATTTTTTCCAATCACTTGTCTATACAGTTGGTGACAATCTTAATATAAAAGAATTAGTTGTAGGTGACTTTAATGGCGACGGGCATCTTGATTTTGCTGCAATACGGCAATCTGACAATTATCTGCTAAATATAACAACATTTTTTGGTGACGGAAGCGGTTGGATCACAAACGTGGACGAAAACCCTCTCTGGGCCGAAAAATTAAGATTTTATGATTTGCATAGCACAACTAAAGCAGTTGATATAAATCATGACAATACTGATGAGATTGTCATAAATAATGAAGGCAAGCTTTACACCTATATTTCGAATGGAGAGGGTAATTTTCAATATTCAAAAGCAAGTAGAATTTCTGAAAGTATTTGGTTCAATTCCGGCGATTTCGATGGTGACGGAGACGAAGATATCGTTACATCCGGTGCGTATGGAAGTTACATTTTTCTCCTTCTCAACACGGGAGACGGAACATTTCTCGACAGGAAAAACATATTCGCAGGAGATAAGTATCAGATCGCTTCAGCGGATTTTGACGGCGACAAGAGACCGGATCTTGTCATGACCGACGGCGAAACGATGTCGGGTCATGCGCTGTTTTCTACCATACTCAACAGGAGCAGTGACTGGTCGGAAGAGCCCTTTCAAAGTTTTTTTTCAACCAACTATGACATTGTAGGTGGCCAGACCTCGTTAACGACCGGGGATTTGGACGGCGATGGACACCCGGATGTAGTTACCGCGAATGAGGCGTCTGGTAATGTTGCAGTCTTTTTAAATAATGGTCATGGCAACCTCACGGCGCTGAATTACTACGATGTGGGTCAATCGCCCTCTGATATGGTGCTGGAAGACCTTAATGGTGATAACCGCCTCGACATTATTACGGCAAATGGCGGATCAGGAGATATCTCGGTTCTTCTTGGCAGAGGGGACGGGACGTTTCAAGAACAAAGGATCTTTGCCGCAGGAACGGTGCCGGGTGGCCTGACTATAGGAGACTTCAACAGGGACGGAAAATCGGACATAGCCGTGATAGATTCCGGCTGGAATTCCAATGAAGTATCGATCCTGTTAGGCCTTGGCGACGGAAATTTCCTAAGCCGTATAACCTGCACTGTTAATGGCATGCGGCCGAGCGCCATAAAGGGAGGCGATTTCAACAATGATGGTATTCTCGACCTGATAATTTTACATCGAAGATCAGAATATTATGCATCAGCAACCGCTATGACATTATTGATGGGAAAGGGAGATGTAACGTTTGTTTCGGTTGATCATTTTTTGCCTCCATCCCATGATTTTCAAGTTGGCGACTTTAACAGAGACGGGAATCTCGATTTAGTGACAATTGGTGAAGCCAATCTAATATTGACCGGAGATGGGAATGGGGGTTTCCACGAGAGCCAGCGTATTATTAAGTCATCAAGTGGGGCATGGGCGTCAGGCGACCTGAATAGCGATGGTGAAACGGATCTATTATTAGGTATGACCCCTTGGTTTGGTCAGGGTGACGGCAAGTTCAAGAGCAAAGCATCCATAGGTGGGAGAAACGCCGACCTCTTTGATATTGTTGATATTAACAAAGATGGCATTATGGATTTAATCGCCATCGACTATAGCAAGCTTTCGATAATACTTGGTACGGGAGGCGGATCTTTTCAAGGCGAGATGGCTGTCCAAGGTGAGGCTGAAGCCATAAACGAAGGGGAAACCTATTATTCGGGTGTTTACCCGGCGACTGGAGATTTCAATGCAGACGGGAATCAGGACATCGCAGTTAGTATGTATCCGTCTGACGGACAATCTATTTCAAAAGGAAAAACAAGGGTAGTAATCTATTGGGGGTCGGGTTACAACACTTTCGCACGGGGCACAGTCATAGAATCCGACTACTATAGTGATGCTAAAGTGTTTGCAGTTGATCTTAATCGAGATGGCAAGACAGACATTGCGCTCCATGCATATTATTCTCTTTTTGACGAAATATCGGTTTTCCTAAATAACGGCGATGGGAGTTTCCAAGATGCCTTGAAATATGACATTGAGAGCAACAGAACGACAACCAATCTGGAAGATGTCAACGATGATGGCTATCCTGATATAATAAATAATGTAGAAGAACCTTTATCTTGGGGAACTGGTTCATACGGGGTTTCCATCCACGCAGGTAACGGGGATGGGTCTTTCCGACACCTCTACACGATCCCGCTTGGTGAACGCCAAAGAGAATGGGGCCTCGGCTCTCAACTGGGAGATTTTAACAATGACCGTCGTCCGGATATGGCTCTCCAGTTCGGCAATGAACTGCAAATTTATCTGAACGGCGGAGACCTTTTTGAAGCCGATCCAGTATATGAGACTGTCGGCCACGCAGGTTTTGACGGAGACTTCAACAATGATGGCAACGTTGATCTAGGGGGAATGGATTATTTTAATTGGCTATGCCCGAGATTTCTTTCTTTGTACGATGGCGAGGGCGACGGGACATTTAAACCCGCTGTCCATTACGCTACCGGGTGGGGTTATAGCTATCAAATCCTTCCCCAGGACTTCAACCTTGATGGCAGGCTGGACATAGCCCTATCTGGTGCTGGTAGCAGCATAAGCTTTCTTTATAATTCACTGCCGCCCTTGCAAACTCCTCCATCACCGCCTACGGCACTTAGATCGGTAGCTGGTAATTCTATGGTTACTCTCTCCTGGGCTGCTAATGGCGAGGATATTGAGGGCTATAACGTTTACCGGAGCCTTTCAGCAGGGGGCAGGTATGAAAAGATCAATGGCGCGCCGGTTATTGCCCCTTCCTACACAGATTATATCGTAACTAATGGCATCATCTATTACTACACAGTATCGGCCCTTGACAGCGATGGTGAGGAGAGTTCTTACGCCATAAAAGTCAGGGCAATTCCCAATCCGCCCGATACAACCCCTCCTGTCCTAAGCATCGTGTCGCCAGTCCAGAACCAGCCCGTGACAAATCCATTTCTTTTCATCTCCGGGACCATAAACGAAACGGATGCCAGGGTAACGGTCAACGGCATGCCGGCCACAGTGCAAAAGAACAGCGGCACTTTTACGGTCTATGGCATCCCGCTCAACTCTGGTGAAAACACCATCACGGCAACTGCGGTGGACCCCGCAGGCAACACGTCGTCCAGGTCTGTTAAAGTGATGTACTCCCCCACTGCAATAATAGAAGGTCTTGTAAAAGATGAGCGCACCGGCGCTCCAGTCCCCTATGCGTGGGTCTATGTGAAGGATTCCGCAAGAGAACAGGCATTTTCGACTGGTCTTGACGGAAAATTCACATTCCTGAAAGTCATACCGGGCGAGATAACGATTACCGCTTATGGCGGCGATTACGCTACCGTAAAGATAGGCATGGTCGTTGTGCCGGGAGAAAACCTCGTCCCGGACATTGCCTTGCCGCTGTATCCCGCTACAGTTTTTGGCTATATTTTGGATTCTAAAACAAACCAATCCTTATCAAGCGCGGAAGTCACAATCACGGACCCGAAAAAAACCCAGACTATCACGGCTGACAATGGTTACTTTTACCTCGACAATATTTTTCCTTTCCAAGTAACAATCACCGTGTCCAGCAATGGTTATAAAAATTACTCAACTACCCGCAGTGTTACCAACAGGTGGCCCAATTACCTCTATCTCTATCTAGATCCCCTTCCGCCTTCCATACCTTCAGCGTTTACGGCAACTCCCAGCAAGGGATTTGTCAATCTCTCGTGGAGTGCAAACAGCGAGAGCAATATTGCAAATTACGCGGTATACCGTTCGATCACCCAGGGGGGCGGCTATCAACTGATAGCTACAAAAAATAGTGACGAACAGTCCTACGACGACGGCGATGTTGTTGCCGGGACGGCATATCACTACGTAATAAAGGCCATCAACACCTCAGGGCAGGAGAGCGGATATTCCACGGAAGTATCGGCTGTGCCGGAGGCGCTCACCGCGCCGGCGGGGCTGGTAGCGATGCCTGGGGAGGGGCTGGTGAGCCTCTCTTGGGATGCTATCGGCGAGAGCCATATCGGCAGCTTCAGGATCTACCGATCTACCGAGTCCAGTTATGCCCTCATCGGGACGGTCAATGCCAGCACCCCTTCTTATACCGACAACCATCTCGCTGCCGGGGTGATGTACTCCTATGTCGTCACGGCGGTTAACGACTGGTTACGGGAAAGTGGCTGGTCGAACGAAGCTTCGGCCACGCCCGAGGAGGTCAGCATAGGTGTTTCCATCACATCCCCTTACGACGGGGCGTACAGTGCAGCGCAAACCGTCATTGTCAAGGGTACCGTTGAAAGTGCCTCCCCCGAGGTGGGAGTGGTGCTGGTTGTAGAGAGCGTCGGCAGGGAGGGAACCCTTACCTCCGGCTATCTGGCCGAAGTAAACGGCGGCAGCTTTGCGGTGCAGATAGCCCTCTTTCCCCGCATGATGAACACCATCAGGGCCATCGCCACGTTACCGAACGGGGAGCAGGCGAACGCGGCGATATCGATTTACGCCGGCATGGAAGCCGAGGCGGTCAAACTTACCGCCCTTCCGCCGAGCGGCATCGTCTCGGCGCAGACGAATACCTTCGATGTGAGTTTTGAGGCCGAGGTCAATATCGCAGGGACAACCACCAATTATTCATGGGATTTTGACGGAGACGGGCGCTTAGATCTGGTAACGAGCACACCGTCCGCAACCTATGGCTACACCAGGCCGGGTATTTTTTACCCGACAGTAACAGTTATGTATGATCAAGCAAACTCATACACGGCAGCCACGGTCGTCAATGTGATGCCGGTTGAAGAGATGGATGCTCTTTTGAAAGCCAAATGGACTGGAATGACAACAAGTCTCAGCTCTGGAGAAATAGAAGCGGCCGTCTCGTATTTCTCCGATGCTTCCCAGGTACGTTACAGGGGGCTTTTCACTTACCTTCGTGAACAGTTGCCTGAAATCGCACGTGAGATGAACAACATCCAGCTTATCTACCTTAGGGACGGTCGGGCGAAATATCGCATCCGGCGCATGGAAGAAGGGCAGGAGATTACCTACTACATCTACTTCCATCGTTTGTCCGATGGGATTTGGAAAATACACCAGTTCTGAAAGAGCGCGAGGCATATTTCGCCCAAACCTTTCAAGCTCTTGGCCAGGTGATGCACCTGCTGCAAGACATGGCCGTCCCCGCCCACGTGCGGAACGACTTTACGGCGTAAGACTACTGGAGGACCTGTGATGAAGATAAAAAGTATTCTTCTTCTGCTCGCCTCTCTTCTTATCTCCACCGGCTGCTACGGCTACGGCACATTGAAAGGAAAGGTCGTTGACGCCGAAACCGGCGAGCCGATCGAGGGGGCGGTCGCCATGGCGGAATGGACGAAGACCAAGGGGTTCGGCAATACCTACACCGTTTCGGCCAAGGTATCGGAGGCGGTTTCGGACAAGGAGGGGAATTTTGAGCTGGATGGCTGTTTCAACCCTTTTGTGGACAAGCCTGATTTGACCATTTATAGAAAAGGATATGTAGCTTGGAACAATAAATATGTATTTCCAGATTGGGCGAAAAGGGAAGGGTTTGAATGGAAGAGTGGGGTAGTTTTTAAATTGGAGAGATTTCGAGAAAACTATTCCTACAATAACCACAGGAGATTCATAAGCTCTGCAATCAATTCTACAATAGGCATAAAATACAAGAAATTAATAAATGATGCTTATAGTTGGGAATTAGAGCGAGTAGATCTAGAAATAAAAGGGGAATAGTGGGGGGTGATTGCCATGTGGAAATTTTATAGTCTTTCAATTATTTTTATAATTTCAATCAGCAATATTGTTTACTCTTACGATCATGTAAAAACGCATCCGGATTTGACAGATATTTCTGTTACAAGATCTATTTTAAGATCATATCTTTCTGATGAGCTTGGAAAAGATTTTTCAAAAAATTATATTTCTATTATAGGAAGTAAAGAAATTATAGAAATACTTAAAGAGGGTTCCACCGAAGAAGACATCCCCAACTGCCGAGCAGCAAGTCATTTCCTAAATCCTCTGAAAGATTGGGACGTAGCCGGAGTATCTGACACGACCGAAACAATCACCAGTGCTTTTGTTATAAATCCTATCTGTTTTGCCAGCGCCGGTTTTTCCAGCAGATTCTCAAGACACAAGTATTCCGATGTGACATGGGCGACAGGGTACACTTCACCTCCGTCCCCAACGTCGCAGCCCATCGTTACCGACAACGGTATGGACTGGAATGCAGCCCGAAGTTATTACTACTTGGCCCTGACCGCAACAAACGGCAACGCACGCGAAGAATACTTCGCCCAAACCTTTCAGACTCTCGGTCAAGTGCTGCACCTGCTGCAGGACATGGCCGTTCCCGCACATGTGCGGAACGATTTTACGGCGTAAGATTTCAGGAGGAATCGTGATGAAGATAAAAAGTATTCTTCTGCTGCTCGCCTCTCTTCTTATCTCCACCGGTTGTTACGGTTACGGAACATTGAAAGGAAAGGTCGTTGACGCCGAAACCGGCGAGCCGATCGAGGGGGCGGTCGCCATGGCCGAGTGGACAAAGACCAAGGGGTTCGGCAATACCTATACCGTTTCGGCCAAGGTATCGGAGGCGGTTTCGGACAAGGAGGGGAATTTTGAGCTTGCGGGTTGCTACAGCCCCTTTGTGAATAAGCCAGACCTGACTATTTACAAGAAAGGGTATGTGGCTTGGAACAATAGGTACATTTTCCCGGATTGGAAAAAGAGAGATGGGTTTGAGTGGAAGAGTGGGCAGGTGTTTAGAATGGATAAATTTAAAAAAGAATATAGCTATGAGAAGCATACGTCTTTTATTTACGATAGCATAAATTATGGATTACCAGGCACAAAAAAAATAATTATCGAAGAAGCAATTCGTTGGGAGCAGATCAAATCGTTTGATCAAAAGTTAATACAAGAATAGGGGGGAAATATGAAAAATAAGTGTGTACAAGTTTACATTGCCATTGTTTTTTTATTTTTATTTTGTGATATTGTATTGGCATATGATGATGAAAATACCCATCCAGTTTTAACAACAGAGGCAATAAGTAGGTCTAGCATCGACCTTTATTTATATAATAATTTAAAATTCGCTTCCGGTAGCTTGTCAACTGTCGATCGGTATCCAATAATAAAAATACTCAGAAATGGTTCTATCGAAGAAGATTCTCCAGATTGTCGTGCAGCAAGCCATTTTCTCAATCCATTAAAAAATTGGAGCATAGCCGGAGTATCGGATACGACCGAAACTATCAGTGGATATATTCCAGACGCATGGTGCTTTGCCACCGACCTTTTCTCCAGCCGATACTCCACTCACAAATACTCCGACGTCACTTGGGCGACCGGCTACACCTCACCCCCTACCGTTTCTTCACAGCCCATAATTACCGGCAACGGTATGGACTGGAATGCGGCCCGAAGTTATTACTATTTGGCCCTGACCGCGACAAGCAACGATGCGCGCGAAGAATACTTCGCCCAAACCTTTCAGACTCTCGGTCAGGTGCTTCACCTGCTGCAGGACATGGCCGTCCCAGCCCATGTGCGGAACGATTTTACGGCGTAAGATTTCAGGAGGAACTGTGATGAAGATAAAAAGTATTCTTCTGCTGCTCGCCTCACTTCTTATCTCCACTGGCTGCTACGGTTACGGCACATTGAAAGGAAAGGTCGTTGACGCCGAAACCGGCGAGCCGATCGAGGGGGCGGTCGCCATGGCGGAATGGACGAAGACCAAAGGGCTCGGCAATACCTACACCGTTTCGGCCAAGGTATCGGAGGCGGTTTCGGACAAGGAGGGGAATTTTGAGCTGGATGGCTGTTTCAACCCTTTTGTGGACAAACCTGATCTCACCATCTACAAAAAAGGTTATATCGCTTGGAACAATGGGTACATTTTCCCAGATTGGAAGAAAAGAGAAGGGTTTGAGTGGAAGAGTGGATTAATTATTAAACTAGATAAGTTTATAAAAATCTATAAACATTCCGAACACGTGCGATTTATTAGATCATCAATAAACTCTTCTCTGCCAAATAAAAATAAAAAAAACATTGAAAATGCTTTTGATTGGGAAACAATGATAGCTATTAAAGAATAGGGGGGATTATGAAATTAGTGCAACTATTTTTAGCACTTATATTAATTCTAAATATGTATGAAATTTCGCTCGCTTATGATGATAAAAAAACTCATCCATCTCTTACTGACAATGCTATTGAAAGATCCATCCTTAAGACTGGGAAATTTTTATCAAAAAACCTAGGGGATGAGTTTTTAAATGAAACAGAAAGTACAATATATGGGAAAAAAATAATAACGTGGCTAGAAGAAGGTTCCACCGAAGAAGACACCCCCGACTGCCGAGCAGCAAGCCATTTCCTTAATCCACTGAAAGATTGGGATCTAGCAGGGTTGTCGGATACAAATGAGACAATCAAAGGGTTTTTTACAAACTCAATTTGCTTTTCTTACGCTCCTTTCTCAAGTCGATTTTCATTGCACAAGTATTCCGACGTAACCTGGGCGACAGGGTACACCTCACCATCTAGTATTTTTTCGCAGCCGATAGATACTGATAACGAAATGGACTGGAATGCGGCCAGACAATATTACCGACTGGCCCTGACAGCAACAAACGACAACGCACGCGAAGAATACTTCGCAAAGTCCTTTCTAGCTCTTGGACATGTGATTCATTTGTTGCAGGACATGGCCGTTCCCGCGCACGTACGAAACGATTTCACAGCGCATCTTGCTTTTCAAAGAACAAACGGTTGGTGGTTTCCTAATTGGTATGGCAACACGTATGAATGGTTTGTAAAAGATCAAAAGAATATTATTCAATCAGCTATTTCAGGAGACGTAAACGTAGTCCCCCCTCCCGACGGTCTTCTTACCGCCCTCTGGGATACGAACAAATACGACGGCAGCAATCCCTCCACCGACACCGAATACGACCATGGCCTTGCCGAATACACCAACGCCAATTTCTTCAGCGAATCGACCATTTTTGCCGAGCGCAAGGACCAGGACGATATTCATTATTTTCCAAGACCTTCGCGAAATGACACCAATGTTGCAGAAATTGAAACCAATGCGGCGCTAATGGAAGTCACCGCCGAAGACGGAGGGCTGGATAGATCTCTCTACATCCTGAGCAACAATGGTAATTACAAAATGGCCAATCCCTCGCTTCTGAAAAAATGGATCGATTATCAATCCCTTTATGGCGACTATCTACCCGAGGAATACATTTACCAATCGGCATACAATCTGGATGACGAAGTCTATAAGGATTATGCGAAAAGACTTCTGCCCCGCGCCGTCGGATACTCGACAGGCCTCATCGACTACTTCTTCCGCGGCCAGCTGGAGACGACCGCCCTGGAAAAGATGGACGACAACGGCAATGTCACGGAGCTGCTGGTCAACGTGACCAACAAAACGGCCAATGAGACAATGAAAAACGGCTATTTCACCCTTGCTTACAGGTACAAGCCGAGCGGATCGACCCAATACGTCTACGGCACACAGCTTTTCCCTTTGGACGAAATGGCCTATGACAGCAGCAAACAGCTTACCTTTAAATTTTCCGAGTACAACCCGGATTATCCTTCGCAAACCACCCTGAGCCCCATCCCCGCCGGCGCGACCGACAAGCAATACACCCTCGTCTTTTATGGAACCCTGGGGAACGAGACCAATGCTGTCGTCGGCAAGGTTTTCGAGCCCACCCCGGCGGCAATCGATATCACCCGCCCCGGCCGGTTCGTCTACGCCCTCGCGGACGACGGGGGGACCTCATCGCCCAAAGGCTTCAAAAAGCTTCGGGCAAAGCTCAGGGACAATGCTCCGGCCATTGAGATGACGGGAGGGGTTGTCACCGCTACAGCGAGATTCAAACAGCATCTGAAGCACATGGACGACCTCTCGACCGAGCCCCCGTACGCCGAAGACCGCTCCTACGAGTTCTATTCCTCGACTTCGCTGCCGATTGCGGTTTCCCTCGATAACCTCAACGCCACGGAGGTCGAATTCGACTTCTCGGCCATCCCCATCCCCTTCGGCGTTACCGATCTCTCGCTGGAGGTCGCCTATCAGCAGGGAGATGCGACGACGATCGCCTTCGGCACCAAAGACCTCAACGAGCCGCAGTATATCGGCGTATGGAACGCACGCGACCGGTTCCTCATCGATCTCGACCCGAACACGAGCGACAGCATCCACGACTGGCGGCTCATGACCGAGGCGGAGATCATGGACGATCCGGCGCTGGTGGAAATGCTCGATGAGGATGATGGGGGACTGATCGATGCGATCATCGATCCGGTTGCCATCGATGTGGATGTCTACTTCGCGGCCAGTCCGCCGCCGGCACTGCCGGCGACCTACCATGCAACCTTCAACCAGATCCCCGCCGGGCGCTTCGGGCGGGTCGCTTTCATTGCCGACCAAGCCAATCTTTTCACTCTTTTTCACGAGAAACATACCAGTTCGTACCCCGACTCGAGTGCGCCCGGCGACTACCTGGATTACGACGGCCGCACCACCTACTTCATGCTCGGCGTGACCAATCAGAGCGAGGAAGGAACGTATTGCTACACACCCATCTATTCCTTCCGGGGGATCAAGAATCATTTCAGCTATATATCGGTAGGCCGATATCCCGAACCGTCAATCCCACTTGAGACGTTTATAGCGATCAAAGAGGCGAACTGGCCGGCACCCATGGATACCGCGCCCGTCCCGGCGGCGGCGATCCATCCATAAAAGCACCTGGAGGTGGACGATGAAAAGAACCAATCATCTATCGTTAATGACTTTGATCATAGCTCTTGTCCTACCTGCCAATGCCCTTGCCCGAGACATCTACCCCGACCGGAGCCTGGACGATATTTACGTCCTAGCGACGGAAAATAGCAGGGCGGTGGTAAAAGCGAAGGGGACCGAACGGGAATATGTGGCGGTAGGGGATGTCATCGGCGAGGCCCGGCTAGTCGTTGTCAAGATCGGCAGCTTGTCTGTCACGGTTGAATCGGCATACGGCGGTACCACCACAAGGCTGCCGGTGGGAGGCGGATTGGGGAATTGATTGTAACTCTACAAGCAGTAAGTAGTTGTAATTTTTGTTTTTTCTGATCAAGCACCAGTGAAGAAAACCGATTGTTTCTGGGGGACAACATAAAGCCCGTAAGCTTATGACTTGGGGCTTTATGGTTATTTTGGCGCCCCGCACCCCTTGAGTAGTGTATCTGTCTCTTTTGCCAAATTTATATAGCATCCCCCAAGCCGGTCCCAGGTGGCGGCAAGGTGTCATTTAGCCAACTGCAGAAGCAAAATTCCCGCATCCTTATCCTGCTGTTTGGCGACTAAACCGATCTGCCGAGTCCGGCTACGCCCTCATCGGGACTGTTAATGCCAGCACCCCTTCTTATACCGACAACCATCTCGCTGCCGGGGTGATGTACTCCTATGTCGTCACGGCGGTTAACGACTGGTTACGGGAAAGTGGCTGGTCGAACGAGGCTTCGGCCACGCCCGAGGAGGTCAGCATAGGAGTCTCCATAACATCTCCCTACGACGGGGCGTACAGTGCAGCGCAAACCGTCATTGTCAAGGGTACCGTTGAAAGTGCCTCCCCCGAGGTGGGTGTGGTGCTGGTTGTAGAGAGCGTCGGCAGGGAGGGAACTCTTTCCTCCGGCTACCTGGCCGAAGTAAACGGCGGCAGCTTTGCGGTGCAGATAGCCCTCTTTCCCCGCATGATGAACACCATCAGGGCCATCGCCACGTTACCGAACGGGGAGCAGGCGAACGCGGCGATATCGATTTACGCCGGCATGGAAGCCGAGGCGGTCAAACTTACCGCCCTTCCGCCGAGCGGCATCGTCTCGGCGCAGACGAATACCTTCGATGTGAGTTTTGAGGCCGAAGTCAATATCGCAGGGGCAACCACCAATTATTCATGGGATTTTGACGGAGACGGGCGCATAGACCAAGAGACGAGCACGCCAGCCGCAACCTATGGCTACGCCAGGCCGGGTATTTTTTACCCGACAGTAACAGTTATGTATGATCAAGCAAACTCATACACGGCAGCCACGGTCGTCAATGTGATGCCGGTTGAAGAGATGGATGCTCTTTTGAAAGCCAAATGGACTGGAATGACAACAAGTCTCAGCTCTGGAGAAATAGAAGCGGCCGTCTCGTATTTCTCCGATGCTTCCCAGGTACGTTACAGGGGGCTTTTCACTTACCTTCGTGAACAGTTGCCTGAAATCGCACGTGAGATGAACAACATCCAGCTTATCTACCTTAGGGACGGTCGGGCGAAATATCGCATCCGGCGCATGGAAGAAGGGCAGGAGATTACCTACTACATCTACTTCCATCGTTTGTCCGATGGGATTTGGAAAATACACCAGTTCTGAAAGAGCGCGAGGCATATTTCGCCCAAACCTTTCAAGCTCTTGGCCAGGTGATGCACCTGGTCCCCGCGCATGTGCGGAACGACTTTACGGCGTAAGATTATTGGAGGAATCGTGATGAAGATAAAAAGTATTCTTCTGCTGCTCGCCTCTCTTCTTATCTCCACCGGCTGCTACGGTTACGGCACATTGAAAGGAAAGGTCGTTGACGCTGAAACCGGCGAACCTATCGAGGGGGCCGTGGCCATGGTGGAGTGGACAAAAACCAAGGGGCTCGGCAACACCTACACTGTGTCGGCCAAGGTGGTGGAGGCAGTTTCGGACAAGGAGGGGAATATCGAACTGGAGGGTTGTTTCAGCCCTTTTGTGAACAAGCCTAACCTAACCATTTACAAGAAGGGCTATGTGGCCTGGAACAACGTATATGTTTTCCCGGATTGGAAGAAGAGGGAGGAATTTGAATGGAAGGATGGGCAGGTGTTTAAGATAGAAAAATTCAAAAATACATATAGTTACGTAGATCATCAATTCTTCATCAGTCGTGCAATTAGAGAAAATCTAGGCATAGAAAATAAGAATATATTTATGCAAAAATATTTTGAGCACGAAAGGGGAGAAGTAATCAAAGAGAGAAATAGAATAGAAAAGGAGGGTAATTAGTATGCCAAGAGAGATAATATTCATGATGGTATTTTTGTTATTTTTTAACTGTAATGTTTATAGTTATGATGATGAAGTAACTCACCCAAGTCTTACCTTTGGCGCTATAGGAAAATCCAAGCTTTCGACTCACCTAAAAGAAAACCTATCTCTCAATAATGGAATCGAAACCGAGATCCAGCCTAATTCAAAAAAAACAATAAGGTCCATTTTAGAGGCAGGCTCTACCGAAGAAGATTCTCCAGATTGTCGTGCAGCAAGCCATTTTCTCGATCCGTTAAAATCGTGGGACGTAGCTGGGCTATCAGATACAAACGAAACTCTTTTCGGTTTTGGGATAAATACAGCATGTTTTATCTATGCCCCCTTTTCAAGCCGATTCAAAATTCACAAGTACTCCGACGTTACCTGGGCGACGGGTTTCGTCGTCCCTCCGTCACTCACCACGCAGCCCATAGTTACCGACAATGGTATGGACTGGAATGCGGCCAGAAGTTATTACTATTTGGCACTGACCGCGACGAACAAAGATGTGCGCGAAGCATATTTTGCCAAAACGTTTCAGACCCTTGGTCAGGTAATGCACCTGCTGCAGGACATGGCCGTCCCCGCGCATGTGAGAAATGATTTCACAAACCATCTTGCTTTTCAAAGAGCAGGTTTCAGTTTCCCTACTAACTGGTTCGGCAATACTTACGAGTGGTTTGTAAAAGATAGGCAAGACATTATTAATTCAGCCATTTCAGGGGACATAAACGTAGTCCTCCCTCCCGATGGCCTTCTTACCGTCCTCTGGGATACGAACAAATACGACGGCAGCAATCCCTCCACCGACACCGAATACGACCATGGCCTTGCCGAATACACCAACGCCAATTTCTTCAGCGAATCGACCATTTTTGCCGAGCGCAAGGACCAGGACGATATTCATTATTTTCCAAGACCTTCGCGAAATGACACCAATGTTGCAGAAATTGAAACCAATGCGGCGCTAATGGAAGTCACCGCCGAAGACGGAGGGCTGGATAGATCTCTCTACATCCTGAGCAACAATGGTAATTACAAAATGGCCAATCCCTCGCTTCTGAAAAAATGGATCGATTATCAATCCCTTTATGGCGACTATCTACCCGAGGAATACATTTACCAATCGGCATACAATCTTGATGACGAAGTCTATAAGGATTATGCGAAAAGACTTCTGCCCCGCGCCGTCGGATACTCGACAGGCCTCATCGACTACTTCTTCCGCGGCCAGCTGGAGACGACCGCCCTGGAAAAGATGGACGACAACGGCAATGTCACGGAGCTGCTGGTCAACGTGACCAACAAAACGGCCAATGAGACAATGAAAAACGGCTATTTCACCCTTGCTTACAGGTACAAGCCGAGCGGATCGACCCAATACGTCTACGGCACACAGCTTTTCCCTTTGGACGAAATGGCCTATGACAGCAGCAAGCAGCTTACCTTTAAATTTTCCGAGTACAACCCGGATTATCCTTCGCAAACCACCCTGAGCCCCATCCCCGCCGGCGCGACCGACAAGCAATACACCCTCGTCTTTTATGGAACCCTGGGGAACGAGACCAATGCTGTCGTCGGCAAGGTTTTCGAGCCCACCCCGGCGGCAATCGATATCACCCGCCCCGGCCGGTTCGTCTACGCCCTCGCGGACGACGGGGGGACCTCATCGCCCAAAGGCTTCAAAAAGCTTCGGGCAAAGCTCAGGGACAATGCTCCGGCCATTGAGATGACGGGAGGGGTTGTCACCGCTACAGCGAGATTCAAACAGCATCTGAAGCACATGGACGACCTCTCGACCGAGCCCCCGTACGCCGAAGACCGCTCCTACGAGTTCTATTCCTCGACTTCGCTGCCGATTGCGGTTTCCCTCGATAACCTCAACGCCACGGAGGTCGAATTCGACTTCTCGGCCATCCCCATCCCCTTCGGCGTTACCGATCTCTCGCTGGAGGTCGCCTATCAGCAGGGAGATGCGACGACGATCGCCTTCGGCACCAAAGACCTCAACGAGCCGCAGTATATCGGCGTATGGAACGCACGCGACCGGTTCCTCATCGATCTCGACCCGAACACGAGCGACAGCATCCACGACTGGCGGCTCATGACCGAGGCGGAGATCATGGACGATCCGGCGCTGGTGGAAATGCTCGATGAGGATGATGGGGGACTGATCGATGCGATCATCGATCCGGTTGCCATCGATGTGGATGTCTACTTCGCGGCCAGTCCGCCGCCGGCACTGCCGGCGACCTACCATGCAACCTTCAACCAGATCCCCGCCGGGCGCTTCGGGCGGGTCGCTTTCATTGCCGACCAAGCCAATCTTTTCACTCTTTTTCACGAGAAACATACCAGTTCGTACCCCGACTCGAGTGCGCCCGGCGACTACCTGGATTACGACGGCCGCACCACCTACTTCATGCTCGGCGTGACCAATCAGAGCGAGGAAGGAACGTATTGCTACACACCCATCTATTCCTTCCGGGGGATCAAGAATCATTTCAGCTATATATCGGTAGGCCGATATCCCGAACCGTCAATCCCACTTGAGAACGTCTATAGCGATCAAAGAGGCGAACTGGCCGGCACCCATGGATACCGCGCCCGTCCCGGCGGCGGCGATCCATCCATAAAAGCACCTGGAGGTGGACGATGAAAAGAACCAATCATCTATCGTTAATGACTTTGATCATAGCTCTTGTCCTACCTGCCAATGCCCTTGCCCGAGACATCTACCCCGACCGGAGCCTGGACGATATTTACGTCCTAGCGACGGAAAATAGCAGGGCGGTGGTAAAAGCGAAGGGGACCGAACGGGAATATGTGGCGGTAGGGGATGTCATCGGCGAGGCCCGGCTAGTGTCCTGTTTGGTTAGTCCTATTGATTAATTTGCTTCTTTGCTCTGTCCACAGCATCGATGATGACAGAGGCGCTTTTGGTCCATTTAAACGGCTTGGCGCTTTCAGAGTTATGAGCCTTTATGTACCGATGAATCTCGGTGCGCAGTTCCTTTATGCTGGTAAAAACACCTCGGTGGATGGCCCGGCGCTCCAGTTGGGAGAACCAGCCTTCTACCGCATTGAGCCAAGACGCACTGGTTGGCGTGAAGTGCATGATGAATCGCGGATGGCTGGCGAGCCACGACTGAATCTCCGGCGTTTTGTGGGTGCTGCTGTTGTCCAGAATCAGATGCAGGTCCAACTCTCTGGGTGTTGAGCGATCGATCTGACGCAGAAAGTCGAGAAACTCCTTGGCCCGGTGCCGCTTGGTTGTTCGGCCGATGACTTTTCCCGTCAGGATGTCAAAGGCTGCGTACAGGCTCGTGGTGCCATTGCGCTTGTAATCGTGAGTGCGGCGCTCGATCTGACCAGGCCGTAGCGGCAGCATCGGTTGCGTCCGATCGAGTGCCTGAATCTGAGTTTTCTCGTCCACCGACAGCACCAGGGCATTGTCGGGAGGGTTCATGTACAGACCGACCACATCCACAACCTTCTCAGCAAATTCGGGATCGTTGCTGATCTTGAAGGTTTTGAGGCGGTGAGGTTTGAGATCTGAGGCCTCCCAAATCTGTCGGACTTGCCAGGTGGTGATCCCGGCCGCCTTGGCCATCAGGCGCACACTCCAATGGGTGGCCTCCTTGGGAATGCGCTCCACCGTCAGCGTCAAAACCTCTTTGACCTTGGCCGCCAAGAGCTTCTTCGGCTGGCCGGAACGCGGCAGGTCTTTGAGGCCATCAACACCATTGGCCTTGAATCGGTTGCGCCACTTGTACACTGCGAGCTTGGAGGAGCCGAGCGAATCGGCGACCTCTTCTACGGTCTGTCCTGTGCCACTGAGCAGAACAATCCGTGCCCGCATTACAATGCTTTGCGCTGTCTTGGGGGACCGAAGCAGCACTTCGAGAGCCTGCCGGTCCTCTACGGTCAATTCGTATTTTTCGTGAGGGCGTCCCATGTTCGAACTATACCACGGGACGACACTTAATGAAAAGGACTAACCGCACGGGACACTAGTCGTTGTCAAGATCGGCAGCTTGTCTGTCACGGTTGAATCGGCATACGGCGGTACCACCACAAGGCTGCCGGTGGGAGGCGGATTGGGGAATTGATTGTAACTCTACAAGCAGTAAGTAGTTGTAATTTTTGTTTTTTCTGATCAAGCACCAGTGAAGAAAACCGATTGTTTCTGGGGGACAACATAAAGCCCGTAAGCTTATGACTTGGGGCTTTATGGTTATTTTGGCGCCCCGCACCCCTTGAGTAGTGTATCTGTCTCTTTTGCCAAATTTATATAGCATCCCCCAAGCCGGTCCCAGGTGGCGGCAAGGTGTCATTTAGCCAACTGCAGAAGCAAAATTAGAGGTGGTCCCCATCGTTAGGACAGGTAGGCGGCGGGGTTAAGGTTGGATCGCCATGATGGTTATGCCGCCAGCGAGAGAGTCGGGCCGGCGTAGCCGGGCCGAGATTTTTGCCAATATGCCTCATCCGGGGTTTTGTCGTCCAGACTGGAGTGAGGGCGCCGCGTGTTGTAGAGGTCGATCCAGCGCTTGAGGCCTTGCCGAACCTCGTTACCGGTTTCGAATGCGTGCAGATAGATGCACTCGTATTTCAGGGAGCGCCAGAGCCGTTCGATCATGATGTTGTCCCGCCAACGCCCCTTGCCATCCATGGAGATGCGGACGTTGGCGTCTTTGAGAACCTGAGTGAAGGTATCGCTGGTGAATTGGCTCCCCTGATCGGTATTGAAGATTTCAGGGGTGCCGTAGCGAGCCAGAGCCTCTTCAAGTGCCGCAACACAAAAATCGGCGTCCAGGGTATTGGCCAGCCGCCAGGACAAAACCTTGCGACTGGCCCAGTCCATGATCGCTACTAAATAGAGGAAGCCGCGCCGCATCGGGATGTAGGTGATGTCGGCGCACCAGACCTGATTGGGCCGGTCGATGGTCAAATTGCGCAACAGATAGGGATACACCTTGTGCTGCGGGTGCGGCTTCGAGGTGTTCGGCTTCTGATAGACCGCCGACAGCCCCATCGTCTGCATCAAACGGCCGATCCGCTTGCGATTGACGGCATGCCCTTCCCGGCGCAGGTGCCGTGTCATCTGGCGGGCGCCGTACCACGGTGTTTCCAGAAACTGCTCATCGATCAGGCGCATCAGTTCCAGATTCTGCAAGCTCTCGCCAGCCGGTCGGTAGTAATAAGCTGACCTTTGGATCGAGAGGAGTTGGCACTGCCGGGCAATGCTGAGTCGGGGATGGCCGGGTTCAACCAGCTCTTTCCTTCGCGTCGGACTCAGCGAACGCGACCGAAGGCTTTGGCCAAAAAATCGCGCTCGACCGTGAGCTGCCCGATCTTGGCGTGCAGGTTGTTGATCTGATCTTCATCGGCTTTGTTGCTGCGCTCGACGGTGCCGGCAAAGACCGTGGCCAGGTTGTCGATGGCCTGCCGCTTCCAGTTGGTGATCATGTTGGGGTGCAACTCGTAGCGGGCGGCCAATTCGTTGATGGTCTGCTCGCCGCGAATCGCCTCCAGGGCGACTTTGGCCTTGAGCTCGGCGGAAAAGCGTCTGCGTTTGTTCTTGCTCACGGGTGGTCCTCCTTCGTCAGTGTGCGGCGACCCACCTTAGCACGCTGTCCGATTTCTGGGGACCACCTCTATTCCCGCATCCTTATCCTGCTGTTTGGCGACTAAACCGATCTGCCGAGTCCGGCTACGCCCTCATTGGGACTGTTAATGCCAGCACCCCTTCTTATACCGACAACCATCTCGCTGCCGGGGTGATGTACACCTATGTCGTCACGGCGGTTAACGACTGGTTACGGGAAAGTGGCTGGTCGAACGAAGCTTCGGCCACGCCCGAGGAGGTCAGCATAGGTGTTTCCATCACATCCCCTTACGACGGGGCGTACAGTGCAGCGCAAACCGTCATTATCAAGGGTACCGTTGAAAGTGCCTCCCCCGAGGTGGGTGTGGTGCTGGTTGTAGAGAGCGTCGGCAGGGAGGGAACCCTTACCTCCGGCTATCTGGCCGAAGTAAACGGCGGCAGCTTTGCGGTGCAGATAGCCCTCTTTCCCCGCATGATGAACACCATCAGGGCCATCGCCACGTTACCGAACGGGGAGCAGGCGAACGCGGCGATATCGATCTACGCCGGCATGGAGGCCGAAGCGGTTAAGCTCACCGCCCTGCCGCCGAGCGGCATCGTCTCGGCGCAAACGAATACCTTCGATGCGAGCTTCGAGGCCGAGGTCAACATCGCGGGGACCGTCACCGGCTACTCCTGGGATTTTGACGGAGATGGGCGCATAGATCTGGTAACGAGCACGCCGTCCGCAATCTATGGCTACACTAGGCCGGGCATTTTTTACTCGACAGTAACAGTTATGAATGATCAAGCAAACTCATACACGGCAACCACGGTTGTCAATGTGATGTCGATTGAAGAAATGGATGCTCTTTTGAAAGCCAAATGGACTGGAATGACAACAAGTCTCAGCTCTGGAGAAATAGAAGCGGCCGTTTCGTATTTCTCCGATGCTTCCCAGGTACGTTACAGGGGGGTATTTACTTACCTCCACGACCGGTTGCCTGAAATCGCACGTGAGATGAACAACATCCAGCTTATCTACCTGAGGGACGGTCGGGCGAAATATCGCATCCGGCGCATGGAAGAAGGGCAGGAGATTACCTATTACATCTACTTCCATCGTTTGTCCGATGGGATTTGGAAAATACACCAGTTCTGAAAGAGCGCGAGGCATATTTCGTCCAAACCTTTCAAGCTCTTGGCCAGGTGATGCACCTGCTGCAAGACATGGCCGTCCCCGCGCACGTGCGGAACGACTTTACGGCGTAAGATTATTTGAGGAACTGTGATGAAGATAAAAAGTATTCTTCTGCTGCTCGCCTCTCTTCTTATCTCCACCGGTTGTTACGGTTACGGAACATTGAAAGGAAAGGTCGTTGACGCCGAAACCGGCGAGCCGATCGAGGGGGCGGTCGCCATGGCCGAGTGGACAAAGACCAAGGGGTTCGGCAATACCTATACCGTTTCGGCCAAGGTGGTGGAGGCGATTTCGGACAAGGAGGGGAATTTTGAGCTTGGCGGCTGTTTGAGTCCTTTTGTGAACGAGCCTTCGCTTACAATTTATAAGAAAGGCTATGTGGCTTGGAATAATAAATACCTTTTTCCTGATTGGATTAAAAGAGAGGGATTTCAGTGGAATAGCGGAAATGTATTTAGAATGGAGAGGTTTAAAAAAAACCATAGCTATATTCAACATGAATCATTTATTTACAATGTTGCCATTTCTGGACTTCTCGAACACAAAAAAAAGTTTGTCAAATCTTACATGGATAGTGAGGGAGAGGAAGTTCTCGCAGAAAGACAAAGGAAGGATAGGGTGGGGGAATGATATTAAATGTTTTTCGCGCTTGGTGTTTTTTAATAGTATTTTTAATAATCAATGAAAAAGCTTACCCTTATGATGATGAGATTACTCATCGACAACTTACTGATTATGCAATTGAAAATTCTAAACTGAACAATTTACTGACTTATGATCTCAGGCTTGAAAAAGGCATAACTACATCCATCGATTCCAATAAAACAGTCAAGTATTTGCTGATGGAAGGCTCAAAAGTTGAAGATACCCCCAACTGCCGGGCCGCGAGCCACTTCCTTAACCCGCTGAAAGAGTGGGATGTGGCAGGTGTATCGGATACGACCGAAACTATCAGTGGATATATTCCAGACGCATGGTGTTTTGCCACCGACCTTTTCTCCAGCCGATTCTCCACTCACAAATACTCCAACGTCACTTGGGCGACCGGCTACACCTCATCCTCTATCATTTCTTTGCAGCCCATCGTTACCGACAATGGTATGGACTGGAATGCAGCCCGAAGTTATTACTATATGGCACTGACCGCAACAAACGACAACGCACGCGAAGAATACTTCGCCCAAACCTTTCAGACTCTCGGTCAAGTGCTGCACCTGCTGCAGGACATGGCCGTCCCCGCGCATGTGCGGAACGATTTTACGGCGTAAGACTTCAGGAGGAACCGTGATGAAGATAAAAAGTATTCTTCTGCTGCTCGCCTCTCTTCTTATCTCCACTGGCTGCTACGGTTACGGCACATTGAAAGGAAAGGTCGTTGACGCCGAAACCGGCGAGCCGATCGAGGGGGCGGTCGCCATGGCCGAGTGGACCAAAACCAAGGGGTTCGGCAATACCTACACCGTTTCGGCCAAGGTATCGGAGGCGATTTCGGATAAGGAGGGGAATTTTGAGCTTGGTGGATGTTACAGCCCTTTTGTGAACGAGCCTTCGCTTACAATTTACAAGAAAGGGTACGTGGCATGGAATAACGAATATATATTTCCAAATTGGCAAAAAAGAGAGGGGTTTAAATGGATAAGCGGGCAGGTTATAGCGCTTGAGAAATTTAAAAGTATTTATACTCATACAGAGCATACTCGATTTCTTCGCTCATCAACAAACTCTGGTTTTTTCAATGATAAAAAGAATAATATCGAGAATTCTTATTACTGGGAAGACTTATTATCTCTTGAAGAAAAATAAGGGGGCCTGCATGTATGTTAAATCACTTGTATTTATCATAAGTATTTTATTGTTTTATAATTACTCATTTGCATATGATGATGAAGTTACACATCCATATATTACAGACTTTGCAGTGCAGATTTTTACAAAAAAAGACACTTATTTAAAGCGCAACCTAGGCATCGATGGTGATTTTAAATCTGTAATTAATGGTAAGCCAATTTTAAATTGGCTTGTAAAAGGCTCAATTGACGAAGACTCCCCCAACTGTCGAGCAGCAAGTCATTTCCTTGATCCATTGAAAGATTGGAGCATAGCCGGAGTATCGGATACGACCGAAACTATCAGTGGATATATTCCAGACGAATGGTGCTTTGCCACCAATCTTCTTTCCAGCCGCTTCTCCATCCACAAATACTCCGCCGTCACATGGGCAACCGGCTACACCTCACCCCCAACCATTTCTTCGCAGTCCATAGTTACCGGCAACGGTATGGACTGGAATGCGGCCCGAAGTTATTACTACTTGGCCCTGACCGCGACAAGCAACGATGCGCGCGAAGAATACTTCGCCCAAACCTTTCAGACTCTCGGTCAAGTGCTGCACCTGCTGCAGGACATGGCCGTCCCTGCGCATGTGCGGAACGATTTTACGGCACACCTCGGATTTCAGAAAATGGGTAAGAGCTCACCAAATAAATGGTTCGGAAATACTTACGAGTGGTTACTCAAAGACAAGACACTTATCGCCTCTGCGCTCGCCAACGTGCAGCCAATCGAATTCCCAACAAATAAAATTTTAACTTCATTCTGGGATGCCGACACATACAACGGCAGCAACCCCTCTGTTGGCGACGATCAGGGGCTTGCCGAATACACGAACGCCAATTTCTTCAGCGAATCGACTATTTTCGCGGAGCTTAAAGATCCGGACGACATCCATTATTTTCCGAGGCCTGCAAGAGCCGATACGAACGCCCAAGAACAGGAAATGCGGGCAGCGGCCATGGAAGTCACGGCCGAAGACGGCTTGCGGGAAAAAGTTCTATTTATTACAAAGGACAATGACGATTATAAAATGGCCGCCTACTCGTTTCTGAAAAAATGGGTCAACTACCAAATCATTGATAATGGCTATATCCCTCAGGAAGTTTCCGGCTATATCTACGACTGGCAATACAACCTGAACGACGAGGTCTACAAAGATTATGCAAAAAAACTCCTGCCCCGCGCTGTCGGTTACTCCGCAGGACTCGTAAACTATTTCTTCCGTGGCCAGATGGAGACGACCGCCCTGGAAAGGATGGACGACAGCGGCAACGTCACGGAGCTGCTGGTAAACGTGACCAACAAAACGGCCAATGAGACAATGAAAAACGGCTATTTCACCCTTGCTTACAGGTACAAGCCGAGCGGATCGACTCAATACGTCTACGGCACACAGCTTTTCCCTTTGGACGAAATGGCCTATGACAGCAGCAAACAGCTTACCTTTAAATTTTCCGAGTACAACCCGGATTATCCTTCGCAAACCACCCTGAGCCCCATCCCCGCCGGCGCGACCGACAAGCAATACACCCTCGTCTTTTATGGAACCCTGGGGAACGAGACCAATGCTGTCGTCGGCAAGGTTTTCGAGCCCACCCCGGCGGCAATCGATATCACCCGCCCCGGCCGGTTCGTCTACGCCCTCGCGGACGACGGGGGACCTCATCGCCCAAAGGCTTCAAAAAGCTTCGGGCAAAGCTCAGGGACAATGCTCCGGCCATTGAGATGACGGGAGGGGTTGTCACCGCTACAGCGAGATTCAAACAGCATCTGAAGCACATGGACGACCTCTCGACCGAGCCCCCGTACGCCGAAGACCGCTCCTACGAGTTCTATTCCTCGACTTCGCTGCCGATTGCGGTTTCCCTCGATAACCTCAACGCCACGGAGGTCGAATTCGACTTCTCGGCCATCCCCATCCCCTTCGGCGTTACCGATCTCTCGCTGGAGGTCGCCTATCAGCAGGGAGATGCGACGACGATCGCCTTCGGCACCAAAGACCTCAACGAGCCGCAGTATATCGGCGTATGGAACGCACGCGACCGGTTCCTCATCGATCTCGACCCGAACACCGATGACAGCATCCACGACTGGCGGCTCATGACCGAGTCGGAGATCATGGACAATCCGGCGCTGGTGGAAATGCTCGATGAGGATGGTGGGGGATTGATCGATGAGATCATTGATCCCGTCGCCATCGATGTTAGACGTCTACTTCGCGGCCAGTCCGCCAGCGGCGCTGCCAGCGACCTACCATGCGACCTTCAGCCAGATCCCCGTCGGGCGCTTCGGCAGGGTCGCCGTCATCGCTGATCAAGCCAATCTTTTCGCTCTTTTTCACGAGAAATACACCAGTTCGTACCCCGACTCGAGTGCGCCCGGCGACTACCTGGATTACGACGGCCGCACCACCTACTTCATGCTCGGCGTGACCAATCAGAGCGAGGAAGGAACGTATTGCTACACACCCATCTATTCCTTCCGGGGGATCAAGAATCATTTCAGCTATATATCGGTAGGCCGATATCCCGAACCGTCAATCCCACTTGAGAACGTCTATAGCGATCAAAGAGGCGAACTGGCCGGCGCCCGCGGATACCGCGCCCGTCCCGGCGGCGGCGATCCATCCCTGAGAGGAGCATTATTCCCCCCTCTCCCCTGCCCTCTCCCACAGCGGGGAGAGGGAGAAAACCTCCCCACAGCGCCTTGGTTTTTCTCCCCTCCCTTCGATGGGAGGGGCTGGGGGAGGGTGCAATGCAGCGGCAATGCTCAATCCCGAAGTCCGACACTAGAAACAGTCTCCTAAACTACCGGAGGTGCATGATGAAAACGACCATTCATCTGTTGCTGGCGACGTTGACCATGGCTCTTCTCCTGCCTGCCAATGCCCTTGCCCGAGACATCTACCCCGACCGGGGCCTGGACGACATCTACGTCCTGGCGACGGAAGGGAACGCCGCCTGGCTGAAAGCGAAGGGGGCCGAACGGGAATCCGTGGCGATAGGGGATGTCATCGGCGAGGACCGGCTAGTCGTTGCCAAGATCGACAGCTTGTCCGTCACGGTTGAATCGGCCTACGGCGGCACCACCACAAGGCTGACGGTGGGGGGCGGTTTGGGGAATTAGAAGAAAGCGAGTTCCAAAAAATAAAGAAAATTTTGTTGACATCCCCTTGCCCCGGCGCTAGTATCTCATAAAATCTACTTATTCGATAGACTATGATCTCAAAGAAAACGAAATACGGACTCCAGGCGATGCTCCTTTTGACCCGTGAACACGGACGTGGACCGCTGCTGATCTCCGACTTGGCCGAACGGGAACGGATTCCGAAAAAGTTTCTTGAGCTGATCCTGCTCCAGCTGAAGAACGCCGGGGTGCTGCAGAGCCGCAAAGGGAAGGGGGGCGGTTATTTTCTCGCCCAGCCGCCGGAGCAGATCAGCGTCGGCCGGGTCGTCCGCACCCTCGAAGGGCCGCTGGCCCCGGTGCCGTGCGTCAGCGAGACCGCCTATCGCAAGTGCGAGGAATGCCTGGACGAACGGAGCTGCGGCATCCGGCTGGTGATGAAAAACGTCCGCGATGCCATGGCGCAGATTCTCGACAACACCTCGCTGAAGGAAATGCAGAATCGTGCGGAAACGGCGGCGAAGCAGAATTCGAAAATACTCGATTACAACATCTGATTTTTTTTCAGATTTAGTCTACTAAATCAATAGACTAAAAAGACTGCTGACCGGAAAGACCGGAGGCCTTTCCCCCCATTGCCAAGGAGAAAAACAATGCAAGCTATCCGGTTCATGCTGCTCGTCCTTCTCATCGTCGTCGGGATTGCTCTGCCCGTCGTCGCCAAAGAGATCACCCTGCTCAACGTCTCCTACGACCCGACCCGCGAGCTCTACCAGGACTTCAACGCCGCCTTCGCCAAGCACTGGAAGAAGCAAGACCGGCGACACGGTGACGATCCAGCAGTCGCACGGCGGCTCGGGCAAGCAGGCGCGCGCGGTCATCGACGGCCTGGAGGCCGACGTGGTCACCCTGGCGCTGGCCTACGACATCGACGCCATCGCCGACAAGGCGAAGCTGCTCCCGGCCGACTGGCAGAAGCGCCTGCCGCACAACAGCGCGCCCTACACCTCGACCATCGTCTTCCTGGTGCGCAAGGGCAACCCCAAGGGGATCAAGGACTGGGACGACCTGGTCAAGCCGGGCGTCTCGGTCATCACGCCCAACCCCAAGACCTCCGGCGGCGCGCGCTGGAACTACCTGGCCGCCTGGGGCTATGCCCTGAAGCAGAACAAGCGGCGACGAGGCCAAGGCCCGCGAGTTCGTCAGCCGCTCTGTTCAAGAACGTGCCGGTGCTCGACTCCGGCGCGCGCGGCTCGACCACCACCTTCGTCCAGCGCGGCATCGGCGACGTGCTGCTGGCCTGGGAGAACGAGGCGTTCCTGGCCGTCAAGGAATTCGGCGCCGACAAGTTCGAGATCGTCGCCCCGTCGCTCAGCATCCTGGCCGAGCCGCCGGTGGCCGTGGTGGACAAGGTGGTCGACAAGCACGGCACCCGCAAGGTGGCCGAGGCGTACCTGAAGTACCTCTACACGCCCGAAGGGCAGGAGATCGCCGGCAAGCAACTTCTACCGCCCGCGCCTGCCGGAGGTGGCCGAAGAAGTACGCGAAGCAGTTCCCGAAGATCAAGCTGTTCACCATCGACGAGGTGTTCGGCGGCTGGCAGAAGGCGCAGAAGACGCACTTCGCCGACGGCGGCATCTTCGACCAGATCTATCACGCCGGGAAGGTAACAATGTAGCGGCACGGACGCATGCGCGTCCAGATCGAGCGGCACGGACGACGTGCACAGGATTCGGATGAAGTACCGTTCAAACAACACAGCGTTCTGCCCGGCTTCGGCCTGACCCTGGGCTACACGGTGTTCTACCTGAGCCTGATCGTGCTGATCCCGCTGTCGGCGCTGTTCTTCAAGACCGCCGACGCTCGGCTGGGAGGAGTTCTGGACGACGGTCACCGACCCGCGGGTGCTGGCCTCCTACCGGCTGACCTTCGGCGCCTCGCTGGTCGGCGCGCTCGATCAACGCCGTCTTCGGCTTCATCGTCGCCTGGGTGCTGGTGCGCTACTCGCTTCCCCGGCAAGCGGCTCGTCGACGCCCTGGTCGATCTGCCCTTCGCCCTGCCGACCGCGGTGGCCGGCATCGCCCTGACCGCGATCTACGCGCCCAACGGCTGGATCGGCCGCTACCTGGAGCCGCTCGGCATCAAGGTGGCCTTCACGCCGCTGGGCGTGACGATCGCCCTGACCTTCATCGGCCTGCCGTTCGTGGTGCGCACGGTGCAGCCGGTGCTGGAGGACCTCGACCGCGAACTCGAGGAGGCCGCGCCAGCCTGGGCGCCAGCCGCTGGCAGACCTTCCGCCGGGTGATCCTGCCGGCGCTGCTGCCGGCGCTGCTCACCGGCTTCGCCCTGGCCTTCGCCCGGGCGCTCGGCGAGTACGGCTCGGTGGTCTTCATCGCCGGCAACATGCCGATGAAGACCGAGATCACGCCGCTGCTGATCATCACCAAGCTCGAGCAGTACGACTACGCCGGCGCCACGGCCATCGCCGTGGTCATGCTGGTGGCCTCGTTCGCTGCTGCTGCTCGATCAACCTGCTTGCAGTGGTGGAGCAGCCACCGCTACGCGGACGGGAGCCTGACCATGGCCGGCACCGATCGCATTGCGCAACGGCGCCAGACCTGCGCCATCGCGCCGTCACGCCGAGCCCGCCTGGATCAGATGGCTGCTGATCGCGCTGTACCCTGGGCTTTCTCGGCCTGTTCCTGCTTCGTGCCGCTGGCGGCGGTGTTCGCCGAGGCGTTGCGCAAGGGGCTGGGCGCCTATTTCGCGCAGCTTCGACGACCCGGCGGCCCTGGCGGCCATCAAGCTGACGCTGCTCGCCGCCGCCATCGCCGTGCCGCTCAACCTGGTCTTCGGCGTGGCCGCCGCCTGGGCCATCGCCAAGTTCGACTTCCGCGGGCAAGAACCTGCTGATCACGCTGATCGACCTGCCGTTCGCCGTCTCGCCGGTGATCTCCGGGCTGATCTTCGTCCTGCTGTTCGGCCTGCAGGGCTGGCTCGGGCCCTGGCTGGCCGAGCACGACATCAAGATCATCTTCGCCGTGCCGGGCATCGTGCTGGCGACGATCTTCGTCACCTTCCCCTTCGTCGCCCGCGAACTGATCCCGCTGATGCAGGCGCAGGGGAGCGAGGAGGAGGAGGCGGCGCTGGTGCTGGGCGCCAGCGGCTGGCAGACCTTCTGGCGGGTCACGCTGCCCAACATCAAGTGGGGGCTGCTCTACGGCGTGATCCTCTGCAACGCCCGGGCGATGGGCGAGTTCGGCGCGGTCTCGGTCGTCTCCGGCCACATCCGCGGCCTGACCAACACCATGCCGCTGCACGTCGAGATCCTCTACAACGAATACAACTTCGTCGCCGCCTTTGCCGTGGCCTCGCTGCTGGCCCTGCTGGCCCTGGTGACCCTGGTCGGCCAAGAGCCTGGTCGAATGGAAGATCCGGCAGGCAGCTGCAGCGACCCTTGAGCCGACTGCGGCAGAGGAATAGACCATGAGCATCGAAGTTCGCAACATCAGCAAGACCTTCGGCACCTTCACCGCCCTGCGACGACGTCAGCCTGGAGGTCCCCGACGGCGAACTGGTCGCCCTGCTCGGCCCCTCCGGCTCGCGGCAAGACCACGCTGCTGCGGATCATCGCCGGGCTGGAAGCAGCCCGACGCCGGCAGCGGCGCCGATCCTCTTTCACGGCGAGGACGTCGCCGAGCCGCAGCGTCGCGCGAGCGCCAGGTCGGCTTCGTCTTCCAGCACTACGCCCTGTTCCGGCACATGACCGTGTTCGAGAACGTCGCCTTCGGCCTGCAGGTCCGGCCGCGCAAGCTGCGGCCGTCGCAAGAGCGAGATCCGCGAGCGGGTCATCGAACTGCTGCGGCTGGTGCAGCTCGAGGGATCGGCGACCGCTACCCCTCGCAGCTCTCCGGCGGCCAGCGGCAGCGCGTGGCCCTGGCCCGGGCCCTGGCGGTCGAGCCGAAGGTGCTGCTGCTCGACGAGCCGTTCGGCGCGCTCGACGCCAAGGTGCGCCAGGAGCTGCGCCGCTGGCTGCGCCGGCTGCACGACGAGATCCACGTCACCAGCGTCTTCGTCACCCACGACCAGGAGGAGGCGCTGGAAGTGGCCGACCGCGTCGTGGTGATGAACCAGGGCCGGATCGAGCAGGTCGGCACGCCCGACGAGGTCTACGACCATCCGGCCAACCCGTTCGTCTTCAACTTCCTCGGCAACGTCAACCTCTTCCACGGCCGCATCCACGCCGGCCAGGCGCAGGTGGAGAATGTCCGGCTCAGCGTGTCGGGATTAAAGGATACGCTGGGGCAGCAGGTGGTCGGTTTCGTCCGCCCGCACGAATTGGAAGTCAATGCCGTGCAGGCCGGCCCGGACGATCTCCTGACGCAGCTGCGCTACGTCCACGGCACCGGCGGCATGATCCGCCTGGAGCTGGAGCGCCTCGATTCGGGCGAGCGGATGGAGGCCCAGCTGCCGCGCGAGCGTTTTCGCGAACTGGCGCTGCAGGTGGGGGACAATGTCTTCGTCCGGCCGCGCAATATGCGGGTCTTCGTCGAAAATCAGACGCTCGACTATCAGATCTGACTTTACAAGCGCCCATATGGGGCAGGGAGCATGCCATGAACACAGCGACTTCTTCCCTACCGGAGTACTGGAATCGGGAACTGGAAACCAAAATACGCGAGACCTTGCGGGAAATCCGCTACGGGACGGTGACCCTGGTGATTCAGGACGGCCGGGTCATCCAGATCGACAAGAGCGAGAAGATCCGCCTGAAATAGGTCGTTTTCGCAGCTACAGGAGGCAACGCATGCAGAGCAAAAATATCGCCTTTCTCGGCAAAAGCGGCACCGGCACTACCACTGTTGCGGCCAATGTTGCCGCCGCCCTGGCGGAAGCGGGCAAACGGGTCGTGTTCATCGGCTGCGGCGCCCGCGCCGACGCATCGGCGGCTCTGCGCGGCGGTCGGGAGGTGCAGACGCTGTATGATGCGCTGCACGGCGGCGTGCGCACCCGTATCGACGCGACGTTGGCTCTGCGCGGTGGCCAGGAAGTGCAGACGTTGCATGACGCCTTGCATGGCGGCACGCCATTGCGCCCCGAGGAGCTGGCGGTCGAAGGCTTCAAGGGGGTGCGCTGCCTGGAAATCGGCGCACCGGTGGTGGGCGGCTGCAGCGGCCGGATCTTCCGGGAAACGATGGCTCTGTTGTTCCGCCTGCGCCTTCTTGAGGCGTATAACCCCGAATATATTCTCCTGGACATCCCCGGTGACGCCAACTGCGAGGGGCTGACCACTATCCTCGGCAGCGGTCATGCCCACCAGGCCGTACTCGTCACCCGCGCCGATTTCGCTTCCTTGCGCACCGTCAACGAGCTGCTGCAAGCGCTGGTTTCTTTGGCCGGCGAGGGCGTGCCGAAACTTGCCGGAATCGTCGGCAACGACCTGACCGGCCCCTTCGAGAAGGGAATCATCGAGGATTTCGCAGGCGCGACCGGGGTCGAAGTATTGGCCGGGGTGCCGCGCTCGCCCGTGGTGATGCAAAGCCACCTGCTCGGCGAAACGGTGATCGAAAATGCGCCCTTGGCTCTGCATGCCTACGCCTACCGCAAACTGGCGCGGCGGTTGATGGCCCTCGAAGGTAGCCGCCGTCCGCGCCCCCTCGATGCCGAGTCTCTCAAGAGGTGGGCGGCATGTTGGGCCGAGTGCATCTACAAGATCGACGGCGGCTTCATCGATAAAGGCGAGGCGATTTGAGAACGGCTCAGGCCGTGTTGGCGTACTGCGCCAGCGCGAGAAGCATCCGGATGCCTTCAGGCTGACCGGCTGATCCAGGCATAGTAAATTTAGAGGCTGACCAGAAACACTGGAGGCCAGACGCGTTCACTTTGTGGTGATCGGTCTGGCCTTTTTTTATTTACCCAAGGAGGCACCGTCATGAGTGAAGAAATCAATTATCAATCCGAAACCGTAGTCCAACACGCCGGCCAGAGACCCGACCTCGCCACCAACGTCCGGATGGCCAAAATCTAGCGGATAAAGCTGCTCACAGGAGAATGTTTTTATGCCCCTGGCAATGAAATTTTCGCGACCGCAAGAGCTTTCGCTCACCGACGTCGTGGCGAAATATCCGGAAGTCCCACGACTGATCATCCTCAAGACAGACGTGCAGCGGCGTGGTGTTTTCTACACCGATCGGGCTCTGTCGGTACTGGACGAAGACAGACATTCGGTGACCGGCACTCACATCTTCGGCTCGCGCGACGGTGACCTGGCGCTGCGGCCGGAGTCGCTCCTGCTGCGCGACGGCACTTCGATCATTACGACGCCCACCCCGCAGGAACTCGATCCCTATCGTGTCGATCTCGCGGATGGCAAACCGTGGCTCTTTGACGGTGGCGAGCCGATCGAGGAGGTTGAATACTGGCCGGCCCCGGCCTACTACGCCAAGGTGAGCCGTTCGGGGGTGCCGATGAAGAACATCGTCAGCGCCCGGCCGCAGCGCCTGTGCATCTTCCCCTACCGCTACTGCACCTTCTGGAACAACGGCAAGGGGTGCGCCTTCTGCGACATCGTCTGCCAGTTGAAAAAGGGGCAGGCGGCGTTGCAGATTCCGGCCCGCCTCGACCCGAAGGAAGTGGCCGAGGTGGTCGCCGAGGCACTCAAGGAGCCGGGACGCTTCGCCACCCTGTTTCTCACCTCTGGCTCGATTACCGCCGGCCGCCGACCCTTCGATGATGAGGTCGATTACTACATCGCCATCCTGCGCGAGGCCGGAAAGCTGTTTCGCTCCCCGAAGTACCCGAGCCAACTGATCGGTACCGCCTTCGCCGAGGCGCAGCTGGAGCGGCTCTACCGCGAAACCGGCCTGACCAGCTACACCGCCGATATCGAGGTGCTCGACGAGCGGCTGTTCAACCAGTTCTGCCCCGGCAAGGCCGAATGGATCGGCTATCGGGAATGGAAACGGCGCCTGGTGCGGGCGGTCGACATTTTCGGCCGGGCAGGGTCGGCACCGGCATCGTCGCCGGCATCGAGCTCACCCGCCCACACGGCTTCGCCAGCGAAGACGAGGCTCTGGCGCGCACCCTGGAGCAGGCGGAAGAACTGGCCGAGCAGGGGGTGAGCACGGTCTATATCGTCTGGTCGCCGCGGCCGGGGACGGTGCTCGCCGATCAATGCAACGCTTCACTCGATTATTACGTGCGCCTCGCCTGGGGGCTGCACCGCTTGCGCCGCAAGTATGGCCTTTCCGTCACCTTCGACGACTACCGGCGCTGCGGCAACCACCCCGATTCCGACCTGGACCGGCTGCCTTGAAGAAAGGAATCCCCATGAGAAAAACTTCCTTGCTTAATGACGACATTCGCCGACTGCTCGCCGATCCGCAGACGCTGATCGCCCTTGCAACGCTGGGGAGGGAAAGCAGTCCGCAGGTCGATTTCATCACCGAACTGCAGGCGACCGCCGATAATCGGCTGGAGTACCTGGAATTTCACGAAGGCTCCCGCACGCAGAAGCACCTCTTCCATGCGCTCTGGTTCGAAGCCGGCGCCACCATCGCCTTGCGGGGTATGGACGGCGCCATTTTTGAAATCGAGGTGCGCCCGGAACGGGTCCATGTCACGGGAGAATATTTCCAGCGCCGCTACGCCGAGATCCGCGCCAGTGGCCGGGCCGAAGGTCTGGCCGGCGTCTGGATTCTTGCCCCCGTCCGCGTCAGCGACCGTTCGCCGGCCACCCTGGCGCGCGAATATTGCCGGGACGAACCCTTTAACCTGCATCTGGATGCTTTTGCCCTGCCATGAGCGCAGGTTGCAGGACCAAATGATTAACGCGCCGGGCAGCAGGTCCGACGTCTTGGGCGGCTGGCGCTGTCCGGCGCAACTCAAACCCAAACCCGATAAAGGAGATGCCCCATGAACGTCCGCACCCTCAAGTCCGGCCTGATAGTGGTTCTGGCCGCCGCCGTCGCCCTCGGTTCCGTCAGCGTTGCACTGGCCGAGGTCAAGGAGGTTCGCATCGCCAAGCAGTATGGCCTCGGCTACCTGCCGCTGATTATCCTGGAGGACCAGCGGCTGATCGAAAAGCACGCCAAGGGATCAGGGCTGGGCGATATCAAGATCACCTGGGCAACCGTCGGCGGCGGAGGGGCGTCTAACGACGCGCTTCTCTCCGGCAGCGTCGATTACATCTCCACCGGCGTCGCCCCCCTGGTGCTGTTGTGGGGCAAGTCGAATGGCGAGGTCAAGGGGGTGTCGGCGCTGTTCGACAGCCCCCTCACGCTCAACACCAGCAATCCCGCGGTCAAGTCGATCCGCGACCTGACGGAAAAGGATCGCATCGCCCTGCCGACGGCCAAGGTGTCGATCCAGGCAATCCTGCTGCAGATCGCCGCCGCCAAAGAATTCGGCGCCGACCAGTTCGGCAAGCTCGACTCCCTGACAGTCTCCATGAAGCATCCGGACGCCCTGGCCGCCCTGCTGTCGGGAGGTTCGGAGATCACCGCCCATCTGACCGGCCCACCGTTCACCTATCAGGAACTGCGCGATCCCCGGGTGCACAAGATCCTCGATTCCTATGAGCTGCTCGGCGGACCGCATACCTTCCTGGTTCTCACCTCGACCCAGCGTTTCCAGAAGGAAAACCCGCAGACCTTCGCCGCCGTTTTTACCGCCCTGCAGGAGGCGATCGCCTTCATCAAAGCCGACCAGGGGCGGGCGGCACACCGATCTCTGCGCCTGACCGGCTCCAAGGAAGGCCGAGAGTCCATCCTCGAACAGCTGAAGGATCCGACTCTGACGTACAGGACCACTCCGCATCGCATCGGGGTCTTTGCCGATTTCATGCACAAGACCGGTGCCATCAAGGTGCAGCCGGGCAGCTGGAAGGAACTCTTTTTCCCCATCGTCGCCAATACCCAGGGGAGCTGAGGATGACCGCCACCCGATCCGCCCCGCTGCTGGAGGTTGATGCCGTCACTCTCCAGTACAAGACTCGCGACAGCCTGGTGACGGCCACCCAGCAGGTCAGCTTCGACATTTACGCCGGCGAGCGGCTTATCCTCCTGGGCCCCTCGGGGTGCGGCAAGTTGACGCTGCTCAAGGCTGTGGGCGGTTTTCTTCGGCCCACGGGAGGGGTAATTACCCTGGGTGGGCGGCGCATCGAGCGGCCGGGGCCGGATCGGGTGGCGGTTTTTCAGGAATTCGACCAACTGCTGCCTTGGAAGACGGTGCGCCGAAAACATCGTCTTCGCCCTGACCGCCAGCGGTCGCGCCAGCGGGAAGAGGCCCTGGAGTTGGCCCGTGAGTATGGCCGCCGGGTCAACCTGGAGCGCTTTCTCGACGCCTATCCCCATGCCCTGTCGGGAGGGATGAAGCAGCGCGTCGCCATCGCCCGGTCTGGCGATGAAGCCCGACATCATCCTGATGGACGAGCCCTTCGCCGCCCTCGACGCCCTGACCCGCCAGCAGATGCAGGAGGAGTTGCTCGCGCTCTGGCGCGAGATCAAGCTTCACCCTGCTCTTCGTCACCCATTCGATCGACGAGGCGATCCGGCCTCGGCCACCGCATGGTGCTCCTCTCCCCCCATCCGGGGCGGTGCGCGATATCGTCAGTGTCGATCCGAAGGGTCTGCCGCCGTGGGGCAGGAGGTATTTCAGCCATATCCACGATGCGATTCACCATACCTGTTCAAGGATGTTCCCGACTATGTCATCTGAGAAAGCCGCTCGTCGTTTCGCATCCGGTTTCTCTGACCCCTCGCGGACGAACTCGCCTGTCATTGCCCGAGCGGCTCTTCGGCATCGCCGCCGTGCGCAAGCGCGCTGATTCTGGTGGTTCTGGCCTGCCTCTGGGAAGGCTATGCCCGCTATGCGAACACGCCCCTGCTCTTTCCGACCTTTTCCGCCACCGTCGAAGCTCTGTTTTCGAGCGTTCGCCAAGGGCGAACTGGCCGGCCGCGTGCTGGTCTCGCTCAAGGTGCTGAGCATCGGCTACGCCGCCGGCGTGATGCTGGCCGGCCTGCTCGCTTCGCTGGCCGTCGGTACCCGCCTCGGCAACGACCTGCTGGGGCTGCTGACTGCCATGTTCAACCCGCTGCCGGCCATCGCCCTTTTCCGCTGGCGCTGCTCTGGTTTGGCCTCGGCACCTTCAGCATCGTCTTCGTGCTGATCCATGCCGTGCTCTGGCCGACCGCCCTGAGCACGCTGTCGGGCTTCACGCGGCGTCGAGCCACACGCTGCGCATGGTCGGCCGCAACTACGGCCTGAGCGGCTGGCGCTATATCGGCCGAATCCTGATCCCTGCCGCCTTTCCCAGCATCCTCACCGGTCTCAAGGTCGGCTGGGCCTTCGCCTGGCGCACCCTGATCGCGGCCGAACTGGTCTTCGGCGTCAGCTCCCAGTCCGGCGGGCTCGGCTGGTTCATCTACGAGAACAAGAACCAGCTCGAAATCGCCTATGTTTTCGCCGGGCTGCTGACTGTGTTCTCATCGGCATCGCCGTGGAAAATCTGATTTTCCGCACCATCGAAGAACAAGACCGTCCGGCGCTGGGGGATGCACAGTTAAGGCTGGGGAATGATCGCCGTGCGCTACAGACAGGAACTCGACCTCGGCTCCGCCTGCCTCGAACCGGCAGGGAAGCTTGTCGCCGGCAGCTGGGTGACGCTCCGCTTCACCTACGTGACCGGGCACCCCATCGACGACTCCGGCTGCATCAAGATCGCCCTGCGCTTCGCCAGCGATGCCGGCACACCGCAGTTCGATGAGCCGGGCGCCGCGATTACTGCACGGTAACGACCAGCGGCGACTGCAGGATTGTTCCGCGCTGGGACACGAAGGGGCACACCCGCCCCGGACCGCACCCTTTATCTGAAGGTGACGCGCGGTTTCCTCGCCCGCGGCGACCGGGTGTTCGTGGTCTTCGGCGATACTTCGGGCGGCTCCCCCGGCTGGCGCCTGCAGACCTTCTGCGAAGCGCGCCTGGAATTCAAAACCCTGATCGATCCGCTCGCCACCTGCGAGTTCAAGGAACTGCCGGCCTCGCCGGTTCTGCAGCTCGTTGCCGGGGCGCCGGTCAAAGCGGTCTTGTCCGGCGCCGGCGCAGGTATCGCAAGATCAATCTTTTGGCGTTGTTCTCAAACGGGAAGATCGTTGGGGCAATCCGTGCGGAACGCCCGATCCGATCCCCTGTCCGCCTTTTCGGCAGAGCGGCGTCCATCAGCTGATTTTGCACGATGTCGTCACCGGCCTGGCGGCGGAGAGCAACCCGATTGCGGTCGGCGCGCCGGGCTGGCAGCGGTTCTGGGCCGATTTCCACGGGCAGTCGGCGGAAACGATCGGCACCAACAGTCTCCGCGATTACTTCATCTTCGCCAGGGATATGGCCCGCCTCGACATCGCCGCCCATCAGGGGAACGACTTCCAGATCACCGATCCCTTCTGGGCCAAGATCAACCGCACCACCGCCGCCTTTCTCCAGCCCGGCCGCTTTGTCACCTTTCCCGGTTTCGAGTGGAGCGGCAACACGCCTCTCGGCGGGGATCGCAATGTTTTTTTCAGTCACGAAGGCGCCCGGATCGTTCATAGCAGCGCCGACCTCCTCCCCGAGAAGCAGTCCGATTACCCGATCGCCCTGGACGCCGCCGCGCTCTTTCGCGAACTGCGCCGCGAGCCGGCCGGCCGCCCTTTTGCCTTTGCGCACGTCGGCGGGCGCTATGCCGATCTGAGCATCCACGATCCGGAAATCGAATTGGCTGTGGAAATTCACTCGGCCTGGGGGACCTTCGAATGGTTGGCCGAGGAGGCCCTGCGCCGCGGCTACCGCATCGGCATCTGCGCCAATTCCGATGACCACAAGGGCCGGCCCGGGGAGCTCCTACCCGGGGGCGACCCGATTCGGTGCACTGGGCGGTTTGACCTGCGTCCTTGCCGGCCGGCTTGAACGTACGGCGGTGCTCGATGCCCTGCGGCAGCGCCGGTTCTACGCTACCACCGGCAACCGCCCGCTGCTGGATGTGCACATCGTCGGCGCCGGCGGGCAGAGCGTCCCGATGGGCGGGGTGCTCGCCGACAGCGGCGACCTCCGGCTGCGCATCGCCGTGCATGGCAGCGCGCCGCTGCAGGAGGTTCAGGTGCGCAACGGCGCCGACCCGCTGGAGACCTTGCGCCCGTTTGCCGGCAACGCGGGAGGGCAGCGATTGAAACTAAGCTGGGGAGGCGCCGAGGTTCGCGGCCGCGACCGGCTGTGCTGCTGGGACGGGGAATTGTTCATCGAGGGAAGTCGCCTGACGGCCCTGCAGCCGGTCAATTTCTGGAACCCCGACAGCCAGCCCGAGGCGGGGCACGACCGGGTCCGCTGGCAATCGGTCACCGCCGGCGGCGACAGCGGCCTGATCCTGACCTTGTCTGATTTCGATCAGGCCCGCCTGCACATCACCACGCCGCACCTGCAGCGCAGCTTTGCTCTCGGGGAGTTGCACGGCGAACTTCGCTGCGCGTGCGGCGGGCTGGGCCGGCATCTGACCCTGTTGCGCCTGCCGGACCAGGATCCGTCGCGGACCATGGAATTCGAGATTCCCGTGAGTCACTTGCGTCCGGGCGACAACCCCATCTGGCTGCGAGTGACCCAGCTGGACGGGCATCAGGCCTGGAGCAGTCCGATCTATGTCGTTCGCCAGCAGTGAGGAGTTGAAGGATGCCAACGATTGAAGCGCGCCCGCATGACCCTTCCCCACAGCAATCCGTGCCGTCCGGGGAACAGAATCGATTACTCACAGAAGATCTCAAGAGGTTGATTTCAGACCGGAGTCATGGCGCGGCTCTGGTTGGCGTCGCTTCCATCGACCGTTTCGCCGCTGCACCCAGAGGGCATGGTCCCGCGGATTTTATCCCCGACGCCCAAGCCGTTGTGGTCATCGGTCTGCCTGTCGTCACCGGGTTGATCGATTTCGACCGCTATCTGGAAGGGTCGGAGATTGTCCGCGAGGAGGACACCTGCATCGACAGGGACGGGGTCGCGCAGCGGTGGAATCCGCGCCGGGCCGTGCGCAATCATGTCGAGCGCCGCTGCATCCATGAGGTCATCAACATGGAACTGCAGACCTTGAGCATGTATGGAGCCCTCTGGCTGGAACGCGCCGGGTTCGCCTCCACTTACCTGCCGACCAGTTACGGGCAAACTTTCTCCTGGCCGCAGAACCTGCAAAAGGACCTCCCCCGCGCCCCGCGGGAGTTCAGCCCCTTTTCCCACCGCCATGCGGCTGTGGCTGCCGGGCTCGGGACGTTTGGGCTGAGCAATCTGCTGCTGACGCCGCAGTACGGGCCGAGAATCCGCCTCGTGTCGCTCATCACCGCCGCGCCGCTGCTGTCAGATCCGCTGCTGCAGCAACCGGTCTGCCTCGGCGAAAGCTGTTCCCTGTGCCTTACCGGCTGCAACGGGGGCGATGTCTTCGGGGAGGCGTATACGCTTGATTTGGCGGGGCAGGCGAGCCGCCTGGCAAGGATCGATAAAAAAGCCTGCCTGCGCGAGGCGGAGAGTTGCTACAAGAAATGCCTCACGGCCTGTCCGGTGGGACGGTAAGAAGCCGTCGGAGCACCACAAAATGCACACACTCGAAGGCACCTGCGTCCACTTACGACCGATAACTGCGGCCGATTCGGACGCGTTGGTCGAAGCAGCATCGGATGGTCAACTTTGGAACCTTACATTCACCGTAGTGCCCTCACGGGAAACCGTTGACGCCTATATCGAAGACGCCATAAGGGGGCAAAGGGCAGGAACTGTTCTACCCTTTGTCATCATCGCACGCGAAAGTGGAAAGATTATCGGCTCCACCCGATTCTGGAAAATCGATTCGCGAAACAGAAAACTGGAGATCGGCAGCACCTGGATCGCGGCATCGTGGCAGCGCACATACATCAACACCGAGGCTAAGTTCCTGATATTGAGGCACGCATTCGAAATGCTCAAATGCGTTCGGGTTCAGCTAACCACAGATATATTGAACACAAAATCACGGGCAGCAATACTTCGCTTGGGTGCACTTGAGGAAGGAATCATCAGGAACGAGCGGCTCATGCCGGATGGGAGAAAACGAACATCCATCCGATTCAGCATCATCGACGAGGAGTGGGCAAATGTCAGCCGCATGCTGCAACCAAACTCTTCAGCGCAGTGGTGCCTGACCCGGAGCAAGCGCTAAGCGCGTGAGGACTCAGGATGAATGGAAAATCTGCCACCTGCGCGGACTGAAGAATATTCAACAGAAAGTGAGAAGATTCACCACGATCATTTAGATAAAAATTATAGATAAATTTAACTTGATTGATAAGTACTTGAAAAACTTCGCAATGTGGCACTCCGCGAAAATTGGCACTGACGATGCTAATAGAGGAAACAGATCACCAAATCATTTCCTCAAAGGAGAATGCGACATGAAAAAACTGGTATTTACGATGATTGTTTCCATGCTCTTCACTGGAGCGGCCTTCGCCGCTGAAGCGCAACAGAATCAGGCGCAATGCCCCTGCACGAGCAGCCAAACCCATCAGTGTGGTGGCGCTTTCAAAACGCAATTCCCTGAGTATGAAATCGCATTGCCCTTGGGTGGATAAAAACATCCGTTTTGGCTTTTGCCCGCCCGCAAGTGTTAAAAGGAGGCATTTCGACTTTGGTCGAAATGCCTCCTTTATTTAAGCACAAGGGGGCAGCCGACAAGATTTCAAAGCCGTTTTTTCCGTTAAGAAGTCAGGCGGAGGAGCGGGGGGCAGAGCCCCGGTCTTCGCATGGTAGCTTCTCTACAGGGACGGCTCAGGGGATGAGATACGCAGAGAGAAGCTGACCACGGAGGATGACCGGTTGGTGACGATAAGTGGGGCGATAGCATTATCCGATGAGCGTTCTGATCTTTTCAAAAAATTTCTTGAAATCTACTGGTTTGGAGATATATGCGTCCATCCCCGCGGCAAGGCATTGCTCTTCATCTTTCCGGAGGGCATAGGCCGTAATAGCCACGATGGGTGTATGCCCGCCGCGCATACCCTCCTTCTCCCGGATAAGGTGGGTTGCCTCGAAGCCGTTCATGCGCGGCATCTGCACATCCATGAGCACAAGGTCGTAGCCCCCCTTTTCCCACATCTCGACTCCTTTCAGGCCGCACTCAGCGATGTCAACTTCGAAATCAGTCCGCCTAAGCATCACTGCAAGGACTTTAGTGGTGACGGCATCGTCATCGATGACAAGAACTCGCATCATTTTTCACCTTCTGGCCGATCTGCCGTTTCGGGATCCGAGGTGTACGGCTTTTCAACGTAGCCAAGTCCATCCGTGTACCAGAGCCCTCGGAGAGGTTGAAGTTGTCGTTTCCTCCTTCCTGGCCCTCTCTCTCAGAAAAGGGCATGGATAGGGTGCCATAGTGGACTGGTATGAATTGGGTAGTGTTTTATATTACTACTTGCGGGGAGGGAGGGCAAGTGAGGGGTTGACTCGTTGCATCCTTCTATTTTGAGTCAATACGTGATCTTTAATGCAGATTTTCATGATGACATGACCTTGACTGGCATGGCAATTGCGCTTCTGATCTTAATGAAAAAAACACCTCCAATTCAGAAAAAACCGGGGACTGTCTTTAGTGGAAATAAAAGGAAGTTCAAAGCGTGAAATAAAATATTGCGCCTTTTCCAACTTCACCCTCGGCCCATATCCGCCCGCCGTGGCGCTCGATGATCCGCGCCACTGTTGCCAGGCCAATGCCGAAGCCTTTGAATTCCTCCGCTCCTTGAAGGCGCTGGAAGGGCACGAAGAGTTTTTCCGCATCCGCGATGGCGAAGCCGGCTCCGTTGTCCCGGACGAAACAGGCCGGCTTGCCGTCGAACTGGGTCACGCCGAATTCGATGAGCGCCTCCTCCCGAATGGCGGTAAACTTCCAGGCGTTGCCGAGGAGGTTATCCAGAACGACCCGCAGCAGGTTCGCATCACCGATGACCGATATCCCTTCAGTGATCCGGAACTCGACCTGACGGGCGGGCTCGGCCTGTGCCAGTTCCGTCGCCACCGCCTGCGCCACGCCGCTGAGGTCAACTGTTTCCCGGCGTGGTTCAATCTGGGTCAGGCTGGAGAAATTGAGCAGGGTGTCGATGAGGCGGTTCATGCGCCAGGTGCCGTCATAGGCTTCCTGGATGTAACCCCTGCACTCCTCGTCGAGCTTGTCGCTGCACACCTCCCTGAGTATCTGGCAGTAGCCGTTGACCGCGGTCAGCGGCTTGCGCAGGTCGTGGGCAACGGTGTAATTGAACGCCTCAAGCTCCCGGTTGGCGGCTGCCAGTTCGATGTTCAGCTGCTCTATCTTCTCCTTAGCCCGCTTGCGCTCGGTTATGTCGTGCGTCACTCTTGAGAACCCCCACAGGATACCGTTTTCATCGCGCAGTGCGGTAATTATCACCTCGGCCCAGAACCGGCTCCCATCCTTGCGGATCCGCCAACCCTCGTCTTCACACCATCCCTCGGCTGCAGCTTTTTTGAGCCCTTCTTCGGGCGTGCCGGCATTCCGCTCCTCTTCGGGGTAAAAACAGGAGAAATGCTTGCCGATGATCTCCTCTTCCCGGTAACCCTTCAAGCGCTCAGCGCCTGCATTCCAATTCAGGATGTTTCCCTGGGCATCGAGCATGAAAACCGCATAGTCCTTCACACATTCCACCTGGATGCGAAACAACTCTTCGTGTTCCCGAAGACGCGTCTCGTACTCCTTCCGGAGGGTGATGTCGCTGACCAGAGCCATAACGAGAACACCTTTTATGGTTTCGATAAAACCCAGGCTGATTTCGATGGGGAATTCGCTGCCATCTCTGCGGCGTCCGATAAAGATCGAGGAGTTGTCCCATCGGTCTGATCCTGGGCTCCGCGAAATAATGCGCCTGATGTTCTTCATGGACGGTGCGGAAGCGTTCGGGAATGAGAACGGAGTGGGACATCCCGATGAGTTCCTTCTCCGGATAACCGAACATCTGCCCGGCGCGGCTATTGACCAGCAGAATGATCCCGGAATTGTCGATGATGACGATCCCTTCCGCGAGTGACTCCAGCAGGGTGCGTATTGTGATGTCTTCCTGGAAAACTCCCGCAGCAAAGGCTATTTGCTGACTGATGCTCAATTCCCGCTCCAGACGGATTCTCAGTTCCGGCTCCAGACGGGTTCTCAGTTCCTGCTCCAAACGTGCTATTTTCTGATAAAGTTCGGAAACGGGCATGGGATTCTCCTCCAGTAGGTTACTGGTTATGCAATTACATTGCTCTCGCAATCTCAGCCATTCTTCAGCGCGATTCGCAAGTTATCAGCTTAGTTGTTTTTCATAATTGTACCTAAGGTATTTCAGATTTCATGAAAAATTTTCCTTGCAGGAGTTTCCGCTGCGGGGCTTTTCCATTTTCGGCTCACATTTTTCTTGCGCGATTAAACTAAATGGTGCGATCAGCATTCCGCCAAGAGGATGGTGAAAGAGAAGGTGCTCCCTTTTCCCTCTTCGCTCGTGAAAATGATCGTTCCCCCCATACGTTCAACAATTTCCTTGCTGATGACAAGCCCGAGCCCGGTACCGCCGTATTTGCGGGTATGGGATTCGTCCACCTGGCTGAAGAAGCGAAACACCAGGTGTTTCTTGTCTTCGGGAATGCCGATGCCGGTGTCCGTCACGGTGAAGGTAAACTCCCGTTTGCCGGAAGCTGTGATATTTCCTTTCGCGACCTTTACCTCCACCTTCCCCCGTTCGGTGAACTTGACGGCGTTCCCCACCAGGTTCGTGAGGACCTGGCGCAGCCGCAGACAGTCCCCGACCACTCTTTCCGGAAGATCATCCGTCATCGAGAGGATGAGGTCGAGCCCCTTGTGCCGCGCCTCGGAGTTGAAGATGTCGATCACGCTTCCCACGCACTCGTGCAGGACAAACGGCTCTTCTTCCAGAGAGAGCATCCCCGCCTCGATCTTCGTCATTTCGAGGATATCGTTGAGTATACGGACGAGGGAGCCGGCCGATTTGTGGGCAGTTGCGATGAATTCCCGCTGCTCCTCTTCGAGGGGGCCGTCAAGGGTGATCTCGAGCATGCCGAGAACGCCGGTCATGGGGGTGCGCAACTCGTGGCTCATGTTGGCGAGGAACTGGCTCTTGGCGCTGTTGGCCACCTCGGCGGCCTCCTTTGCCATGAGGAGCGCTCTTCGCTCTGCCTGCGTTCCGTAAGGTCATCCACGAGAGCAATCAGATAATCGGGTTTTCCCTTGCCATCCAGCGAAACGGACGACGTGAGACGGCTCCAGCGTTCACCGTGCGGAGTTGACACGGATGCTTCCCGCACCACTGTGCCCCCCTGCCCGCCGGCCATCCGTATCAATTCATCCGGGTCGAAGTGGGTAAACCATGTTTCCAGAGGTTTCCCCACCAGTTCGGCTTCTGCTACTCCAAGGAAATCCTGCAACTGGACGTTTGCCCGCAATATCAGACCCTGTAAGTCAAGATGCGCAATACCGAGCCCTGCTTGTTCGAACGTGCTCCGGAAGCGGCGTTCACTTTCGATCAATTGACGACGCGTCATGACCGATTCAAGCGCATTGGCCAGGGTCAGTCGGACCTCCCACTCCTTCCACGGCTTTTTGAAATAGTAGTAGATCCGACTGCGATTTATGGCGTCGATAACCGCCTCGATGTCGGAATAGCCGGTCAGGATCATGCGTGCGGTATCCGGATATCCAGCCGCCACTCTTTCCAGCAATTCCGTCCCGGTCATACCCGGCATACGCTGGTCGGAGACGATCAGGGGGATATCGTGACTACCCAACAATTGAAACGCTTCGTCTGCGTTTTCCGCGATCAGCACTTCGTAGGTGTCGCGCAAAATGGCGCGGAATGCCACCAGGTTGGAGCGCTCGTCATCCACATAGAGGAGTTTCGGTTTGGTGGCGGATAGATCTTTGCTCATGTTCGGCATCCTCCATTATACGTTGTCCAACGCATCTGCGGCAGCACCACCCGGAACAGGCTGCCGCGGCCCGCTTCGCTCTCCACCTCAATGCTGCCGCCATGGTCGCGGACGATGCCGTGGGAAATGGCCAGCCCCAGGCCGACCCCCTTGCCCACATCCTTGGTGGTGAAAAAGGGCTGAAACAGGCGTGTCTTCACCTCCTCCGTCATCCCGGTTCCCGTATCCGCGATCTCCACCACGGCGCAAAAGCGGCCCTGGCGCTCTTCCAGCCGGGTAGCGACGCGGATGACCTCGTCGGCTCCTTGCACGGGCTTGGCAAAGATCGCATCCACCGCGTTGGCGAGCAGATTCAGGAAGACCTGGTTGAGCTTGCCCGGCTGGCACAGCCAGGGGGGTAACTCGCCGTAGCGCCGCTCGATGCGGATCCGATCCCGGTAGCGGCTGTGCAGGAGCATCAGTGCCGCATCCAGGCATTCATGCAGGTTGGCGCTCTTCTGCTCGGCCTCGTCCAGACGGGTGAAGACCCGCAGCCCGGTGACGATCTCGGCGGCCCGGTTGGCGCCGTAACAGGCGTTATCCACCAGCTCGTTCATGGTCTGGCGCAGTTCTGCGGGCTCATGTTCCCTGCTCCAGCCGGCAATACGTTCAACAGCATCCGGCACGGTACCCTGCGGCAGTAGTTGGCACAGGGCCATCAGCTCATCAATCGGCGCCACCGTTTTCTTCAACCCCTGGACGCTGCCGGCAATGAAATTGAGGGGGTTATTGAGCTCATGGGCGATACCGGCAGTCAAGAGGCCCAGGGCGGCCATCTTTTCCGACTGCACCAGCTGCGTTTGAGCCAGCCTGAGATCGCGCATGGCCTGCTCAAGTTCGCTGTTTTTATGCTCCAGCTCCCTGCGGACACGGGACAGGGTGAGATGGGTCTCCACCCGCGCCAGCACCTCCAGCGGCTGAAAGGGCTTGGTGACATAATCCACGCCCCCCTCTTCAAAGGCCTGCAGCTTGTCCGCCGTATCCACCGCTGCCGATACGAAGATGACCGGAATCTCGGCCAAAAGCGGGTCGGACTTGAGTGCGCGGCACACCTCGTAGCCGTTCATGGACGGCATGTTGATATCCAGCAGGATGATATCGGGCGGCTGGTGCCGAACCGCCTTGAGCGCCATCTGGCCGCTGATGGCGGCGCGCACCGTGTACCCCTTTTCCTGGAGGATCGATTCAAGCAACTGAAGATTGGCCGGGGTATCATCTACGACCAGAATGGTTCCTTTGTTTTCAGACATGAGATCCTCCGTTCTTTCCCACATCCGGCGCTGCGCCGGGATGTGATTCCTGAATCGGATGCGACTGCACATCCTCATCTCTATAGGTATTCGAAATCTGCTTGAAGGCATCCTGCAACTCCACAAACGCCTGCAGGACAGCAGGGTCAAACTGCTCGGGACCGGTCCGGCCATCTCCCCCGGTGATAATCTCAAAGGCGCGCTCATGACTGATGGCCGGTTTATAAACCCGCTTGCTGGTCAAGGCATCGTAGACATCCGCCATCGCCATCAGGCGTCCGGCAACAGGTATCTCGTCACCGCGCATGCCATGATAGCCCCTGCCGTCCCACCACTCGTGGTGGCTGTAGGCGCAGTCACGCGCCAGCCTGAGAAATGACGATGCCGTGTCGACATTCATACCGGCCGCGATGCGGTTGATAACTTCAACCCCGTACGTGGTGTGCCGTTTCATCTGTTCAAATTCGGCATCCGTGAGTGGTCCCGGCTTGAGCAGGATTCTAGTCCGGGACACCGACCTTGCCGATATCATGGAGTGGCGCGGATTGGTACAGCAGGCGGATGGTCGTATCATCGAAATACCCCTGAAAGCGCGGGATGATGTTTCAGCTGTTCGGCCAGGAGCTTCACGTAGACCTGGGTGCGTTTGATATGCATTCCGGTCTCCGGATCCCGATATTCAGCCAGAATGCCCAGGCCGTAAATGACGGCATCCCGGGTGAGCAGCAATTCCCGGGTTCTTTCCTGAACCATGTCCTCCAGATTTTCCCGGTGACGTTTCAGCTCCAGATGGGTCGCCACCCTGGCCAACACCTCCAGCGGCTGAAAAGGTTTGGTGACGTAGTCCACGCCACCCTCTTCGAAGGCGCGCAGTTTGTCCGCCGTATCCACGGCAGCCGACACGAAAATGACCGGGATGCTCATGGTGCCCGGGTCGGCCTTGAGCGCGTGGCAAACCTCGAAACCGTTCATTTCCGGCATGTTGATATCCAGAAGAATGAGGTCCGGCGCTTGAATCCGCACCGCCTTGAGCGCCATCTGGCCGCTGATGGCGGCGCGCACCGCTAGCCCCGTTCCTGGAGGATCGACTCAAGCAATTGAAGATTTGCCAGGTTATCGTCCACAATCAGAACCGTTCCCATGTTTTCAGTCATGGTGCTCTCCTTCCAGCTCCGAAACCGTCAGCTTTTGCCCGACCATCTCCTCAATCAGGTCAAAGCGATAGGTGTCGGCAAGGGTTCGCAACCGCTCCGCGACCCCCGGAGCACGTTCTGCGAACGGCGCCATCAACTCCAGCAGGCTGGTCTTGTCAAGCCCCCTGGCAGCTGTCACCAACTGGTCGCACAGCTCTTGCGGCAGTTGTGCCAGCTCATGGGCGAGCTCGGCCGGAGATGTCACGGTGAGATTTGTTTCTCCTTCCCCGTCTTCGGCATACTCGAACTCGAAGGGAAGGCATTTTACTACTTTTGCATACAGCTCCTCTTCCCGCAGCGGCTTACGCAAGAACTCGCTGGCGCCTGCCGCCATGACCTCCTGGAGCTGATCTTCGAACACGCTGGCCGACACGGCAATGATGGGCACCCGTTCCCCCTCCGGAAGGGCACGGATGCGGCGGGTGGCTTCACGCCCGTCCATGACCGGCATGACCACGTCCATCAGTACCAGGTGCGGTTTTTGGGCAATGAACGCCTCAAGCCCGGCCTGGCCGTTAACTGCCTCGATCATGGTACACCCCAGCGGGGCGAGCATCTTTACCAGGATTTCCCGATTGGTATCGCGGTCATCCACCACCAGTATCCGGCAGGGAGGCTGGCCCGGCTTGAGCCGCAGGTTGCGGCGCAGAAGCTCTTGTGGGCCGGGAGCCTCCGTGGCCTTCATGACCGGTATGGCCAGATGGAAACAGGAACCGTGGCCAAGTTCACTGGTGACGGTCAGATCTCCACCCATCAGGCGGGCGTATTCCCGGCAGATGGTCAGCCCCAGCCCGGTCCCCCCCTGATTCATTTGACCACCCTCCGCCTGCTCAAAGGCGCCGAAGATCCGCTCCATATCCTCGGGCGCTATGCCTTGACCGCTGTCCTCGACCTCAACCTCAAGCCAATCCTGTCCGTCACGGAAACAGGTGCGGCTGCGCAGGGAAACACCCCCCTGCTGGGTAAATTTCAGGGCATTGTCAATCAGGTTACCGAGGATATGACGGATTTTTTCCTCATCCCCCGTCACGTAGCGCACCGTAGCGCCACCCGATTCATGAATCAGCTGCAATTTCCTGGCGCTGGCCTTGGGGATGAACTGCTCGACCACACGGGACAGCAGGGCCGGCAGGTCAAAGACGGATTTTTCCAGAAACATGCGGCCCGCCTCAATCTTGGCCACATCGATCACGTCGTTGATCAGGGTCAGGAGCTGTTCTCCCGATCGGTTGACAATCTGCAGGTTATGCCGGTTTTCCGGGGAAAGTGCCGGATCGCGCATCGCAATCTGACTAAAGCCGAGGACCGCATTCAAGGGAGTGCGGATCTCATGGCTCATATTGGCAAGAAAGATGCTTTTGGCGCGGTTGGCGGCCTCTGCTCGCTCCTTGGAGTAGGACAGCGCCTGAATGGCCGCTTCCAGCTGCTTGGTGCGGTCAATGACCCGTTCTTCCAGGTGGACATTCAATTCCCGGAGATTTGTTTCGCTTGACTGCAGTTCCTGCGGTACGCTCAAGGACCTGTTCTTCCAGCTCCTGCCGCTGTGCATACAGGGCACGGAAATAAAGCCCCAGCAGCATGCTCAACAACCCTCCCGCCGGGAGCACAAGCCAGTAGGCAAGCGGATAGTTCCGTGCCATGTACTCCTGGCTGGGGGTGAGGTTCACCCCCCAGTTGCGCCCGCAAAAGGAGAATTTCCTCATGGTGGCGGGAGCTTCGGGAAGCAGATAGGCCCGCCATGAGCCGCTCCCTGTAAGCCGGGGTGTCCAGTGATGGAGGAGTTGCCGGTCCGCTGGGAGCGGAAAGATCGAGCAGGTCGAAGGAAAGGCCAATCGGCCTGGTCTTGCCAAGCGTCGCAAAGAGGAGTTTTTCCATATTGAAAACCACCACGGTAAAACCCTGAAGCGCCATCCGCCGCTCTGCCACGGTTGCCGCAGGGATCCCTTTGGCAAAGAGCGGATTGAACACCAGAACACTGGACGTGGATTTACCTTCCTGTACCAGCATGATCCTTTCCGTAGCCGTCGGCTTTCCCGTATCCCTGGCCCGCTCCAATGCCGCCAGCCGCACCGGGTCCGATCCCACGTCAAAGCCGATCGCCTTCCTGTTCTCGCCCATGGGCTCGATGTAGCAGACCGGATAATAGAAATTCCGATTTCCCGCAGGAAGCCGGTCTCCTTTGCTGTCTCGCTCATAGATGAAGAACTCTTCGTCCAGGCCGTTACACCCCTGTTCTTCAAAATGCCCCCTTTGGGCGTGGGGAATGCGGGGATCCCAGGAAAGGGCCTTGATCTCGCCGCGCTCTTGCAGAAAAGGCCTTGAAAAAGAGGAGAATTCTTCGCGTGTTACCTGTTGAGATGCTGCAAAATAATTATGCAACGCCGTTGCAACCAGAACGCTGTCGTCAATCTTGTTGATGATGGTGTCGGTGCGCTGGGAGACATCGCTCTCCAGGCGGGTGCGGAAGGAGGCGAGTTCCGCCTGCCGGACCAGCCAGAACAGCACAGCGGTCAAAAGGAGACCCGACAGCACGATCGCGGGAACGCTCCAATGGAATCTGACGCCCCGTCCGCGTATTGGCGCCGGACTGATCAGGAGTCATCCCTTTCCTCCTTACAGATGGGGTTTGCACAGCAGAAGCACCTGAAATGCCCGTATCTGGTTGTTTGTGACATCAGAATTTCACCTTCGCTCCAACCGTGCCGACATTTAGGCTGTCAACCGGTGGCCCCGATGTTCTGTCCAGCACATAAGCCCTGTACTGGAGGTAGACTTCAGTTGCTATTTTTGTAAACGCCTGCACGATCGCCCCACCCACTGACCAGGCGCTGTCACGCGATGACGGCAGGTTCTCCGACCATGTGTAGTCAACTCCTAACGCGGTGTCTCCCAGGTTGGTCAAGCTGGCTATCAAGCCTATTTTGGCGTACACATTGATTGCGTTTTTCAACAGGTCCCGCTCCTGCAATCCCCCGGACAGTGTAAGATTCAGCCCGGTGCTGCTGTGCAGGACCGATACGGAGCCGTCATACTGCAAACCATTGTCCACCAGTTTGGGATTGGATACCGCGAAGGCCCCGGCAGCCTTGAAACCATCCCCCTCGCCGCCCCAGAAGAGGGCCAGGTCGGAACGCTGATTGGAGACCAGTGAACCGGCCAGGCTGAAACCGTACCAGGCAGGTGTATCGTAGCGCAGGCGTGAGTGACGGCTCAATCCGTCCCTGCTTTGGAAAACATCCGCTATCTTCACACTTGTGAGGGGACGGGCGTCCCGACTTTCCCTGAAAAGCATACCGCCGGCAATATCCGCAATAGTGGCGTATTGCACAACATCAGTGCGGGATAAATCCACTTCAGCCGTGGTGTTGGAAGCGGTGTCTCCCTTGCCCAGAGACATTTTGCCGTAGGTGCGACTCGTCAGGGAAACCTCGGTCCAACGCTGATCAAAGGAGGTGCCGGGGGTCGGGTTGGTCTGGGAAACCTGCGAAGAGACATCAGGGGCAACAGCCACCTCGATGCGGGTGCCCACTGACAGATCGTCGTTTATCTTGCCTGTGCCGGCAATGCGGATACGACTGGTACTGGCGAAGTTGTCAACATGGTACAGCTTGGTGTGGCCACCGTCATTAACTGCATTGACAGCACGGTTCACCTGGCCGGAAAGGGTAAGGTTGATCCGGTCATTGCCGGAACTGACCGTCAGCAGCGGTTGAATCTCTGTTGGCGGAATAACGATAGCCTGCTGCGTCACAGATGCGGGGGCGGCAGGGGTTGGATCAGGTTGCGGTTGAGCCTGTTGCAGTGTGCGGAGTTGGATTTGCAGGGCATCCAATCTTTCAGACTGCAATCTGATCTGTTCCGCCTGTTGTCGCAGCTGTTCCTGTTGTTGTTGAATGGTTGCCTGCAACTGCTGGAACATTTTCGTATCTACCTCAAAAGCTTGGGCGTTAGCGATTATTGGCAGCCAGAACAGCACAATGGTCAAAAAGAGACCTGACAGCACGATCGCGGGAACGCTCCAATGAAATCGACGCCCCGTCCGAGTATTGGCACCGGACTGATCAGGAGTCATCCCTTTCCTCTCTTGACAGATGTTTGCAGAAGCTCGTCTTCTAACAGATCAAAACGGTAGGTTTCTGCAAGGGAGCGGATACGGTCGGCAACTCCCGGCGGCATCCCGTCCAGGCGATTGAGCACCGCCATGATACGTCCCTTGTCCAACTGCCTGGCTGCACCAAGTAATTCCGCACGTACGGCTTCAGGCAGAAGCGCCATTGCTTCGGCCAGCCCCTCCGCCGACAGGGCCTCGCCCTCCGGTAAACCTGAAGAAACCTCCTCACCCTCGTACTCGAATTCGGCCGGGAGAAAACGGGCTACTTTTTCGAACAACTCCTCTTCCCTCAGAGGTTTACGCAGATAATCGCTGGCGCCAACCTGGATAATCTCCCGCAACTGTTCCTCGAACACGCTGGCCGAAACGGCAATGATCGGCACATCCCGGCCTTCGGGAAGGGCGCGGATTCGCCTGATTGCCTCACGGCCGTCCATGACCGGCATGACGACGTCCATCAGGACCAGGTGAGGCGCCTGGGCCGCAAACGCCTCCAGGCCGGCCTGTCCGTCTTCCGCCTCTATCATGGTGAACCCCAGCGGGGCAAGCATCTTTACCAGAATCTCCCGGTTGGTGTCGCGGTCGTCCACCACCAGCACCCGCCAGGGGTGTTGCCCCGGCTTGAGCCGCACAATGCGGCGCTGACGCCCCTCGGATGGCGCCTCAGGGGCTTGCGCCGCCTCAGTGATCGGCAGAGCCAGGTGGAAACAGGCCCCATGGCCCGGCTGGCTGGTCACGGTCAAATCCCCGCCCATGAGCCGGGCGCATTCACGGCTGATGGAGAGCCCCAGTCCTGTGCCGCTTTGGGATCTTTTGCCGATCTCGGACTGCTCAAAGGCATTGAAAACGCGCTCAATGTCCTCCGGCGCGATGCCGGGGCCGCTGTCCTCGACCTCCACCTCAAGCCAGGTGCGGTCCTCCCTCGGGCAGGTTCGGGCACGCAAGCAAATCCCCCCCTTCTGGGTGAACTTGATGGCGTTCCCAAGCACGTTGATGATTATCTGGCGTAGTTTGCCGGCATCCCCCTCAATATTGCGCGGCATGCCCGGATGCAGCTCACGAATAAGCTGCAAATTCTTTGCGGCGGCCCGGGGAGTAAACATGTCGGTCACATCCGCGATCAGACCCGGCAGGTCAAAAGGCGCCTGCTCCAGGATCATGCGCCCCGATTCGATCTTGGCCATGTCGAGCACATCGTTGATCAGGGTCAGCAGATGCTCACCCGAACGATTGACGGTTTGCAGGTTGTGCCGGCTCTCCGGCGACAGGTTCGGATCGTGCAATACGATCTGGCTGAATCCCAGGACTGCGTTGAGCGGCGTACGGATTTCGTGGCTCATGTTGGCCAGGAACTGCGACTTGGCGCGGTTAGCGGCCTCAAGTTCGACGTTCTTCTGCACAAGCTCGGCCGTCCTTTCGCGCACTTTCTGGTCAAGAGTTTCATTGACTTTTCGAAGCTCCGCCTCCATCAGCTTCATCTCGGTCACATCGGAGATGACGGCAATACGGGCGTCATGTCCCCAGTAATCAATATCGTGCGACCTCACGACGATCGTGATGATTGAACCGTCGGCCTTGCGGTGATGCCACTCACCGACATAGGCATGCCCCTTGAGGCCGGCGATCAATTTTTTAACAGGCTCCTTTTCATTCTCGGGGTAGAGGTCGGTCAGCAGGAGGGCAAGGGCTTCTTCGCGGCTGTAACCGTAATGATGGACAAAGGCGTCGTTCACGGCCAGCATGTTGAGTGTTTCACGCTGGTAGACGAGCATGGGCGCGGGATTATGTTCAAAGAGGTGGCGGTACCTCTGCTCGCCTGCCTGCAGATCGATATTGGTCTGTTTCAGTTCCCGTGTCCGCGCAGTTACCTGATGCTTCAAGACAAAGCTTCCCACCAGGCTCATGAGCAACACAACACCCGAAACAAGGCCAACAATTTTTAGCCATGCCGGTAATCCGAAGTGTACTTCTTCGGATGTCCATCGCTTCATTGCCGCATAATATGCCGATTGAGGGTCTTTTTTCAGCTCTGAAAGATGACGGTCGATGATGTCCGAGCAATTCTCCGGAAGCGCTCTTGGGCGCCGCAAAAAAGAAGGGGGAAGGATCGAACATGATCGGTGTATCTTCAAGTCCGGCCTTTCTTGCATTCATCAACCCATAGAGACGGTTGGTGAGGCCGGCATCGGCCTTTCCCGCGGCAATCATCTCGA
>CAWKDO010000011.1:0-68754 GCA_963848425.1 uncultured delta proteobacterium | reverse complement strand
CAACGGCTGCAATAGAGGGTAATACTTTGTCTGAAGAAGAGGCATTGGGCCGAATTGAGGGGAGGTTAAAACTACCACCCTCTCAAGAATATCTTGGAAAGGAAATTGATAATATTGTCGCATCTTGCAACCTTATAAAAAACAACATACTCGATGGGTGTTCGGTCCATTTAACTGTAGATGAAATCAAAAATTATAACAAACTTATATTCAATGACCTACCCGTGGGCGAAGATGTTGTCCCAGGAGAAATAAGGCGGCATTCGGTCGGAGTTGGATCATATAGAGCTGCCCCAGCAGAAGACTGCGAATATCTACTTCAAATGTACGTTAGTTGGTTAAACGAAAAACTTCTCCCATTCGACGGCAATATGATTGCTTTCAATATAATAAAGGCAATAGCTGCCCACGTTTATTTTGCATGGATACACCCATTTGCAGATGGAAATGGTAGAACTGCAAGATTAATAGAACTGAAAGTTCTAATTGCATCAGGAGTCCCTGTACCAGCCGCACAGCTATTGACTAATCATTATAACTTAACAAGGCAGGAATATTATAGGCACCTTGATGTTAGCAGTAAGTCTGGTGGGGATATTATTCCATTTATTAAATACGCAGTGCAGGGATATGTTGACGGACTAAAAGAACAGTTAAGCAAAATACGAGAGCAACAATTTACTGTAGCTTGGGAAAATCATATACATGACTGCTTCAAAGATCAAGACACGCCAACTGACGTGAGAAGAAGACGCCTTGTACTGGATTTGTCTAGGTTAAATAATGATAAGCCAATCCCTCTATCAAAAATAAATGAGATTAGTCCAAGAATGGCAGTAAGTTATGCAAGGAAAACAAAAAGAACTGTTATTCGGGACATTAACTATCTAGAAGAAGCAAATTTAATTGAAAAGACTAGAGCTGGGATTAGGGCAAAAACAGAAAATATTCTTGCCTTTTTACCAGCCTGTAGGAAGGAATAACTGCTGATCCAAAACTTAAACTAAATCTTATGCATCGATGAAGCATTGCTTTCTATCAGAGAAAAAGGGGACGGATTTATTTTCTTAACGGCTGATAGATTCTATTCGTAAAGATCAGAGGGGGGCAGGCACCTTTTAAACAGCAAAAAGTAGCCAGCCCCTGAAGAAAACGTTCCGAAGGAAGGAAAACCTCTTCTGCTTTTTTCCTCTTTTGAAGACCCATGAGGGGGACAGGCAACTTTTTAAACTGCAAAAAATGCCAGTCCCTGGAAGGTCCGAAAGGAAACCTCTCCTGCCGTTTTTTCTATCTCACCCTTTGGTTTTCGGTGCAAACCCGCGGCGCAGCGTATTCTCGGTCACCACCCGTGGATACATGAAGTGCAACAGGTAATCGGGGCCGCCGGCTTTGGTGCCGAGGCCGGACATGCGCGCGCCGCCGAAGGGCTGGCGTCCGACCAGGGCGCCGACGCAGTTGCGGTTGAGATAAAGATTGCCGACGCGGAATTCGCGGCGCGCCTGCTCGAGGTGCGCCGGGCTGCGGCTGAAGACGCCGCCGGTCAGGGCGTAACGGGAGGCGTTCGCCCAGGCAAGCGCCTGGCTGAAATCGCTGGCGCGCATCACCGCCAGCAGCGGCCCGAACGCCTCGTCACCGGCGAGCCGGTGCTCGGGGGTGATGCCGCCGACGATCGTCAAGGGAACGTAATAGCCGTGCTCCGGGATCTCGCTCTGGTAGAGGATTTCCCCCTCGCGCCGGGCCAGCTCGATATAGGCTGAAACTGATTTCTGCTGCTGGGCATCGGCCAGCGGCCCCATGAAATTTGCCGGATCCTCCGCCGGTCCGATCTTCAAGGAGTGCGCCGCCGCGACCAGGCGGCGGACGAACGGCTCGTAAATGGCGTCGAGGACGATGACCCGCGAGCAGGCGGAACATTTCTGCCCCTGAAAGCCGAACGCGGAATAGAGCACCTGCGGCACCGCTTCGTCGAGATCAGCATCATCGTCGATGATGATGGCGTTCTTCCCCCCCATTTCGGCGATCACCTTCTTGATATGCGTCTGCCCCGGCTGCACCCGCGCCGCCTTCTCGATAATGCGGAGCCCCACCTCCATCGAGCCGGTGAAGGCGATGACGCTGATTTGCGGATGCTCGACAAGAAAATCGCCGATATCGCGGCTGCGCCCCGGCGTGTAGTTGAAGACCCCGGCGGGCAGACCGGCCTTCTGGAAGATCTCCACCATCTGCCGGCCGACTAAAGGCGTCAGCCCGGAAGGTTTGTAGACGACGCAGTTGCCGGCGGCAATGGCGGCCGAAACCATGCCGCAGCTGATAGCGAGGGGAAAATTCCACGGGGCGATGACCGCCGCTACTCCTTTCCCCTCGTAGAAATAGCGGTTGTCCTCGCCGGGGGCGGTGCCGAGCCGGCGCGGCGCCCCGAGGCGGATCGCCTCGCGGGCGTAGTATTCGAGAAAGTCGATCGCCTCGCTCACATCGGCATACGCCTGTTCCCACTGCTTGCCAATCTCCAGAACCTGCCCGGCGGCGAACTTGAAAATCCGTTCCCTGGTTGCCTGCGCCGCTTTCACCAGGATGTCGGCGCGCACCGGCGGCGGCGTGTCGCGCCAGGCGGGAAAGGCCTTGCTCGCGGCCTGAATCGCCCGTTCCACTTCCTGCGTCCCGGCCTGGCAAACGTGGCCGACGATCTCCTCCGGGTCGGCCGGGTTGACCGAGGGGAGGCGGTCGCCGGTCGTGACCTCCTGGCCAGCGATGAACAGCGGATACGTTCGGCCGAGCTGCCGCCGCACCTGCGCCAGCGCCACCAGGAAGGCCTGGCGCTGTTCGGCGCGAGTGAAATCGACCGCCGGCTCGTTGCGGAAGGGCAGGAGGCCGGCAACCGGCGGTTCCGGTGGCGGCGCGGCCGGCGCCGAGCACAGGATATTCGCCGGATCGGCCAGCAAGGTGCCGATTTCCGCCGCGCCGGCGAAGCTCTGCCGCAGGAACGATTCGTTGGCGGTATTTTCCAGCAGCCGCCGAACCAGATAGGCCATCCCCGGCACCATTTTGCCGTACGGGCAATAAAGTCGGACGCGCCGGGCGAGGGGGAGCAGCGCCTCGCGCACCGGTTCGGCCATGCCGTAGAGGACCTGGAATTCGTAGCGCTCCTCCGGCACCCCCAGGCTTTCCGCCAGCACCTGAACGGCGGCGATGGAACGGATATTGTGCGAGCCGCAGGCGAGGTGGCAGATCGAATGCGCTTCCAGGATCGTTCGTGCCTGGCGCTCGAAGGCGGCATCTGTGGCCGCCTTCTCCGTGTAAACCGGCACCGGCCAGCCGTTCTGCTCAGCCTTGACCGTTTCAAAATCCCAGTACGCCCCCTTGACCAGGCGCACGGAGATCGGTAGCCGTTCCTTTTGCGCCCAGGCGAGCAGATTCGCCAGATCGCCATCGGTGTCGCGCAGGTACGATTGCAGGACGACCCCCAGGTGCGGATAGGCGGGATACTCGCGCCGCAGCCGGCGAAAGACCTCCAGGGTGATCTCCTTGACGGCGTACGTCTCCATGTCGATGCAGAGAAAGCCGCCGCTTTCGATCACCTTCTCGTAGACACGCCGCAGCCGCGCCAGGATGCCGGCCACCGAACCTGCGAAATCCTGCGCCCGCACCTGCGAGTAGAACGCGGTCGGCTTGACCGAAATGTTGATCTGTGGCGCCGTCCCCCAGTCGATGGCGCTGTCGCTGTCACCGAGCGCCGGCCATTCCTGCTGTTGCAGGCTTTCCAGCAGCTCCAGATAGGTGGCGACATACTGCTCGGCCTCTTCTTCGGCGACCGTCGCCTCTCCCAGCACATCGACGACGAAGGCATACCCCTTGTCGCGCAGCTTTCGCAGGTTGCGCACCGCTTCAGCCGTTGTTTCGCCGACGATGAACTGCTCGGCCAGCGTCCGGATATTGTGGCCGATGACCTTCCCCAGCAGCGCCCCGCCAAGAGCGCCTCCCAATCCCGACGCTCGCGCCCCCCATTTCAAGACGCCGGGTATCTCCTGCTCCTTCCCGCCGAAATATTCGCGCAGATGGCGGGTCAGCGCCTCACCGGTGGTCAGGGTGGGAAAGACATCGACGAAGCGGAAGAGCTGGACGCGGAATTCTTCGCTGCGCATGGCCTGATCGAGAACCCGGCCGATCCACTCCTGTTTGTCGAAGAGCGCGGGCTTGCCGTGCTCGATGCGGCGATAGAACGCCTCGCCGCGCTCGACAATGCGCCGATTCAGCTCTGTTTCCATCGCCACCTCCCTGGCTGCATTTCGTCAATCGTCAAATCATCATACCTGAAGATAGCCGCAGCGAGAATATGCCTGACCACGGAAAATGCCTTGTTATACTTGGCGTAACTACAAGGGCGGCTACATGAACCGGAAAATCCTCACATGGCTGTCGCCATTTTTGGCCCTGGCGATTTTTCTTGTCGCTTTGTGGACTCTGAAGAAGGTTTTGGGGCGCTACCGCTTCAGCGAGATCCTGGGGGAACTGGATCGCCTGCCGCCGGAGGCGATCGTTGCCGCTCTGGTATTGAGTATCGGCAGCTACCTGCTGCTGACCTTCTACGATCAACTCGCCTTGCGTTATCTCGGTCGCCGGTTGCCGGTGGCGCGCGTCACCCTGGCCTCCTTTACCAGTTACGCCTTCAGCCACAATGTCGGCTTCGCCCTGCTGACCGGCGGCTCCATTCGTTATCGCATGTATTCTTCCTGGGGGCTGGCGGCCGAGGAGATCGCCCGCCTGACCGCCTTTGCTGCGCTTTCCTTCCTGCTCGGGCTGGCTACCGCCACTGGTGTGCTGCTGACCTTCTCACCCGCCGACCTGCCGCACATTCCCTATCTTCCCCTGCAGACACTTTGGCCATTTGGCGCCGTTGGCCTGGCGATCGGCTGCGGCTATCTGCTGCTGATTCAGTTTCGCAAGCAGCCGCTGCGTTTGCGCGGCTGGCAGCTGCCGCTGCCGTCCTTTCGCCAGGGCCTCGGGCAGATTATCCTCGGTACGACCGAATGGGCGCTGACCGCCAGTGTGCTGTATCCTCTGCTGCCGTCCGAAGCCGGTCTCAGCTTGCCGCAATTCCTGCAGATTTACCTCCTTGCTCATCTGGTTGCCCTTTTCAGTCATGTACCCGGCGGCCTCTGGGGTATTTGAGTCGGTTATTTTGCTGCTGGTACCGAATGTACCGCCACCGGCCCTGTTCGGCTCGCTGCTGGTTTTCCGCGGTATCTACTACCTGCTTCCCTTCGGGCTGGCGATTCTGCTCCTTGCTGCGTTTGAAATCGTGCAGCAGGCGAAACGGGTACGCCGCGCCGGCGTTGTTTTCGGGCAGTGGATTGCCATCGCCGGGCCGGCCTTATTGAGCGTCGGTGCCCTCGGCGCCGGTGGCGCCCTGCTGTTTTCCGCCGTTCTTCTTCCCGATGCAGCGCGGCTGCAGCAGTGGGCGTTCTGGCTGCCGCGGCCCTTGCTGGAGGCCGGACATTTTTTCTCCGCCCTGGTCGGCGCCAGCCTGCTCCTCCTCGCTCGCGGTCTGCAAGTCCGCCTGCGTTCCGCCTGGCGCTCCGCCGCGCTGCTCCTGCCAGCTGGCATTCTCCTTTCTCTCGGCAGCGGCAGCGGCATCTGGCCACTCGCCATTTCCGGAGTTGTCCTGGCGGCGCTTCTCCCCGGGCGCGCCCTTTTCCACCGGCGCCTCTCCTTGCTGGACGAACCATTCACCCCCTGGTGGGTGAATCTCATTCTCATCATCAATTTTACGGCAATCTGGCTGAGCCTCTTTTCCTTACAGGAGGTCGGTTTCAATCCAATGGCGGAAATGGCCGATTATTCAGCCGAGGCGACACGTATCCTGCGCGCCGAAATCGGATCGGCAGCGGTGTTCCTTCTCTTCATCGCCGGCAAGCGCCTGCGGCGATCCGCTCTGCTGTCGAAGCCGGCGGATGCGCAGGATATCGCGCGGGCGGCAACGCTTGCAGAGAAGGATCGATCATCTTTCGCCCACCTGGCCCTGCTCGGTGACAAGCACCTTCTTTTCAGTACGGAGGGGGATTCGTTCCTCATGTACGCCGAGGGCGCAAGCAGCCTGATAAGCCTCGGCGATGCGGTCGGGGCGACAGCGCAGCGGCAGGAACTGGCCTGGCGTTTTCGAGAGATCTGCGAGCGACACGGGAAATGGCCGGTTTTTTTCGGCATAGGAACGGAGAGTTCTCCCCTTTGCCTGGAAATGGGGCTGGCGCTGCAGCCGATCGGCAGCGAGGGGACGCTCCCGCTGTTCGAATTTTCACTCGCGCAGCTCCAGGCGGGGCAAAGAGACAATTACCGCGCCCTGCAAGGCAGCGGCTGCGTTGGCGAGATCGTTGCCGCGGCGGAGGTTGCCCGCTTGCTGCCGGAGCTGGCGGGCATCGCCGACCACTGGCGGGCAGCACACGGGAAAGAGGATCATGGTCTTCTGCACGGAGATTTTAATAGCGAGCAAATCGCCCGTTTTCCACTCGCCACAGTCCGACGCGACGGTTCGCTTCTCGCCTTTGCCAGTCTGCCGCCGGCGAACGGCGGCGCCGACCTGATCCTCGGTCTCGGGCGTTTTCTGCCGGACGCGCCGAAAGGGCTATTTGCTTTTCTGGTGGTGGAGATCTGCAGTTGGGCGCAGCAGGCGGGATTCTCCTGGCTGAATCTGGGGTTGGTCCCTCCCCTCGGTGGCAAAGACGATCTACTCGCCGCCTTCTGGCAGCGCTTCGGCCCGCATATTTTTCCGCACGGCGAACATTTCGCCGACGTGCACGAACTGCGCGCCTTCAAGGAAAGCTTCCGCCCGCATTGGCACCCGCGCTATCTGGCGTGTCCCGAAGCACTGGCGCTGCCGGAGATCCTTGCGGATATTGCCGGGGTGGGGCAGGGAAGGGGGAAAGGAGGCGGGATGAGGTGAGCGGCGGCGGATTTTTAAAACCGTAGGGGCGGACGGCGTCCGCCCTGGGCGCTCCCTGCTATAAGGTGCCGGTCGGGTCGAGCAGATGGACATCGACCTCCTCGCCGGCCTCGAAGCGTTCGCGCTCGGCCGGCAGCACGGCGATGCCGTTGGCCCGCACCATCGTCCGCAGGATGCCGGTGTTCTGATCCCCGGAGCTGGAGGCGAGAAGCCGCCGGTTCTCGGCCGTCACCCGTACCCGCAGAAACTGCACCCGGCCGGCTTTCTTCTTCACCGACTCCCGCAGGACCGCCCGGACGAAAGGGCGAATGACCTCGTGGTGTCCCAGCATGCGCAGCAGGGCGGGGCGGACGAACTCCTCGAAGGTGATCATGGTCGAGACCGGGTTGCCGGGGAGGGAGAAGACCGGTGTCGTTCCCCGGATGCCGAAGGCGGTAGGACGCCCCGGCTTTATGTCAACCTTCCAGAACAGCTGCGCCACCCCCAGCTCCTCCAGCACCTCGCGCACCAGATCGCGGTCGCCGGCCGAAACCCCGGCAGAGGTGATCAGGACGTCCGCTCGCAGCCCCTCGGTCAGCTTCTCCCGCAGGCTTTCGAGGTTGTCCCGGGCAATTCCGAGGAGCACCGGCTCACCGCCAATTTCCTTCACCGCCGCCGCCAGCGAAAGGGAGTTGCTGTTGACGATGCGGCCCGGAGCGATCGGTTCGCCCAGTTCCACCAGTTCGTCGCCGGTGGAGAGGATGGCGACCTTTGGTCGGCGGTGGACCGCCAATGAAGGCTTGGCCGAAGGAAGCGAGCATGTTGATCTCCGGCGGCCGCAGCAGGGTCCCGGCCGGTATCACCATCTCGCCGCCGGCCACATCCTCCCCCCGGCGCCGGAAATGCGCGCCCGGTTCGACCTGGGCCTGGATGTGCACCCGTCCGCCGTCCGCCTCCGTCTCCTCGACAGGCACAACGGCATCGCAACCTTCCGGGATCGGCGCTCCGGTCATGATTTTCACCGCCATTCCCGGCAGCACGGCTATTCCTTCGGCCGAGGCGCCAGCCGGAAGATAGCCGCTGACGGTCAGGACGGCCGATCCGGGGCAGTCGGCAGCACGCACGGCGTAGCCGTCCATCGCCGAGTTGTCCCAGCGGGGCATGTCCCAAGGGGCGAGCGCCGCCTCGGCCAGCACCCGGCTGGCAGCGTCGAGGAGCCAGACCCGCTCGATCCCGAGCGGAGCGACGTGTTCGAGAATCAGGCTTCTTGCGGCTGCAAAGGCGATAGACATAACGGATATTTCTCCACTTCATGATGGCTGGCTGGCGACATCGACGCTTCCAGCCGACCCGCGCGCAGGCGGATAATTTCCCCACCCAGCCGCTGCGGCAGATCGGGATCGTGGGTGGTAAGGATAACGGTGGTGCCGTGGGCGGGCAACTCGGCAATCAACCCCTCCAGCAGGCAGGCGGTCTGCCGATCGATATTGGCCAGGGGCTCGTCCAAAAGGAGCACGGCCGGGGCCAAAGCCAGCGCCCGGGCCATGGCAACCCGCTGTACCTCGCCGCCGGAGAGTTCGCTGGCGCGGCGCGGCCCGAAGCCCTCAAGCCCCACCTGCGTCAGCGCTGCCTCCACCCGCCGCCGCTGCTCCGCACTCTGGATGCTGCGCACCTTCAGGCCGAAGGCGACATTGGCGGCAACCGTGGTGGCGAAGAGATACGGGTCCTGATGCAGGAGAGTGACTTCCCGCCGGAGCTGACGAAGGGCGGCTCCGTTCCCGATCGCCGACTCCCCGCGGAAGGAGAGGTCGCCGGACGTTGGCGTAGCGAGGAAGGCGAGAATTTGCAGGAGGGTGCTCTTGCCGGCACCGTTCGGTCCGGTGAGGGTGTAGAGCCGGCCGGCCTCGAGATGAAGTTCCTCGATGGCGAGGACGGTCCGCGCGCCGTAGTCTTTGGTGAGCCCGTGCAAAAAATAGAGAGGCGGCATCGTCATCGCTCCTGCAGGGCGTTGAAGAAAAGGTTGACAGCGAGGGCGACGGTCATCAGCACGATGCCCAGGGCAAGGCCGAAGGCGAACTCCCCCTTGCTCGTTTCCAGGGCGATGGCGGTGGTCATCGTCCGCGTGTACCCCCGGATGTTGCCGCCGAGCATCATCGCCACCCCCACCTCGGCCATCACACGGCCGAAGCCGGCGACGACCGCGGCGACCACCCCGAAGCGCACGTCCAGGAGGAGCCGCATCACCCCGCGCAGCGGTCCCGCCCCGAGGGTCAGGGCGGTTGGCACGATGCGCTGGTCGGCCCCCCGCACTGCGCCCAAGGTATAATTGGCGACGATCGGTAAGGCCAGCACCGTCTGCCCGAGCACGATCGCCGCCGGAGTGAAGAGGAGTCCCATTCCCCCGAGGGGACCCTGCCGGCTGATCAGTCCATAGACCACCAGCCCGACCACCACCGTCGGCAGGGCCATCAGGGTGTTGAGCAGGATGATCACCCACCGCTTGCCGGGGAACTCCGCAACCGCCACGGCCGCGCCGAGGGGAATGCCGCCCAAGGCGGCGAGCAGGACCGACCAGAGGGCGACGGTCAGAGAGGTGCGCACCGCCCCGACCACCTCGCCGTCCAGGGCAAGGATAAGGGTGAGGGCGGTGCGCAGCGATTCGGTCAGAAAATCCAAGAAGAACCCCGATTTAAAGAAATTGTTTTTGTAGGGGCAGGGCTTGCCCTGCCCAGGGCGCAGCAAGCAGCGCCCCTACGCTCATTTGTAAACGAAGAAAATCGGCTCCCCGTCCACCTTGTAGTCGGCGACGATCTTTTGCCCCTCCGGGCCGGTGATATAGTCGATGAACTTCAGCGCCAGATCGTACTTCACATGGGGGAACTTCTGCGGGTTGACGGCGATCACCCCGTACGGGTTGAACAGCCCCTTTTCTCCTGCAAAGACGATTTTCAGATCGGTCTTATCCTTCTTGAAGGCATTATAGGTCCCCCGGTCGGCCAAGGTATAGCCCTGCTTCTGGGTGGCCATGATGATCACCTCCCCCATCCCCTGGCCGGCTTCCACGTACCAGGCGCCGGCCGGCTTGACGCCCGCCGCCTGCCAGAGCTCCTTCTCCTTCTGGTGCGTTCCCGACTCGTCGCTGCGGGAAATGAAAGGCGCCTGCTTTTCGGCGATTTTCGCCAGCGCCTCGGCCGCGCTCTTCGCCCCCTTCACCCCGGCCGGGTCGGCGGCCGGGCCGAGGAGGACGAAGTCGTTGTACATGACATCCTTGCGGTTCACCCCGAAGCCGTCGGCGACGAACTTGTCCTCCGCCTTGCGGGCGTGGACGAGAACCACGTCGACGTCGCCGGCCTCGCCCAGCTTGAGGGCCTTGCCGGTGCCGACGGCGATGACATCCACCTTGCAGCCGCACTTCTCCTCGAACGGGGGAAGGAGGACCTTGAGCAGGCCGGAGTTTTCGGTCGAGGTGGTGGTGGACAGGCGCAGACGCTCCGCGGCGACGGCGGCGGGGCAGAGGGCCAGGGTGATGGCCAGGATGGACGCCAGGGTACGCAACAGTTTCATCGTTTCCTCCAGTCGGTGGTTAATCGAGGGCAGGCCTCAAGCGAAATCACCAATGCCGTAGCGGTACAAAAAAAGGCTTCCCCCCGGCAAGGGAAAGCCTCGTAGCGGACTTTTCCGCCGCAGCTTTCTCCTTTCCGAAAGGGAGGCGCTGCCGTTTCCGACAGCACCCGTTGGCCGGCCGTCATGAGGTCACCCTGTTAGGCGGACCGGCTCGGAGAGTGGATAGATTGTCGTTGTCGCCAGCGCTCGACTCAGGCCTTGACCGCCAAAATCACGCTGGACGCCTTGAACAAGGCCGAAGCCTGATCGCCGACCTTCAGCCCCATGCCGGCGATACTCTGCTCGGTGACGATGGCGTTAACCAGCGTCCCGCCTGTCAGCTCGATGGTCACCTCGGCATTGACCGCACCGTCGGTGATGTGCCGGATGGTCCCCTCCAGCACGTTGCGGGTGCTGAACTTCATTCCGGCCGTCTCCTTGGCAAGGATCACCAGCGGCGCCTTGACCAGGGCGAGCGCCTCGCTGCCGACGGCCAGGCCAAGGTTATCCATGCTCCCGATGGTGATGATCGAGACGATCCGATGCCCTCCCGGCAGCGTCAACTCGACCTCGGCGTTGACGGCCCCCCGCTTCACTGCGCTCACCTTGCCGGTCCATACGTTTCGGGCGCTGACTTTCATGGGCAAACTCCTGTTCAGGTTTTTGCCCAAAGTATGATTGTCCGCCTCAGGGTGTCAAGGCGCGCCGGGACGGCAAACCGCAACCGCGTCCCCCGGCCGGACGGTCCCCCCCGGAGCACCCGGGCGAAGATCCCCTCCTTCGGCATGACGCAGTCCCCGGCCTGGTAGAAGATGGCGCAGCGGGTATGGCATTCCTTGCCGATCTGGGTCACCTCCAGCACCGCCTTGCCGATCGTGAGACGCGTCCCGATCGGCAGGGAGACGAGATCGATCCCTTCGGTGGTGATATTCTCGGCGAAGTCGCCGCTGGTGACATCCAGCCCCAGTCGCCCGCATCTTGTCGATGCTCTCCCGGGCAAGAAGGCTCACCTGCCGGTGCCAGTCGCCGGCATGGGCATCACCGACAATGCCGTGCTCCTCGCAGAGCTCGACCGCTTCGACCGGCTTCTTTCGCTCCCCTTTGTTTCGCTGATGCTGACGGCGACAATTTTTCCCTGCATCTGTTCTTCTCCTGTTTTTTTAAAAAAGGATTCAGGTTTCCGGATTCGGGTTTCAGGTCCAAGCCTGCCCCGATTTCCCTGCTACCTGCTACCTGATACCTGTGTTTTCAGCCGCCGATTGCCGACATGGCGAACGGGGCCGGGGCGAGCGTCGGTTCGTTGATTAAGTGCCGGGCCGGTTTGTTCTCCACCAGCCGGCGCAGGGCCTGCTCCACCTGGTCGGGATCGCCAGCGGCCAGCACCGGTTTCAGGTCAAGGGTGTCGCTGCCGAAGAGGCAGCTGCGGGCGAGGCCGGAGGCGGTCACCCGGATGCGGTTGCAGTCGCCGCAGAAATGCCCGGACATGGCGGTGATCAGGCCGAGCGTTCCGGCCGCCCCGGCAATGCGGAATTCCTGCGCCGGGCCGCACAGCGCTCCCCGCTCGACCCGCTCCAGCGGGAAGCGGCGGGCGAGGTCGACGACGATGGTATCACCCGGGACGAGGAAAGAGCGGAAGTCCTCGGCCCGATCGCCGGCATATACTCGATGAAGCGCACGGAAAAAGGCTTCTGCAGGGTCAGGGCGGCGAAGTCGGCCACCTCGCCGGTCGTTCACCCCGCGCATCACCACCATATTGAGTTTGATCGGAAAACCCGCCGCTTCGGCCGCGGTTATTCCCGCCAGGACCCGCGCCAGGACCCCGCCGCGGGTGATCGCGGGCGAACGTTTCCGGCTGCAGTGAATCGAGGCTGATGTTCAGGCGCTGGACCCCGGCGTCCTTCAACGTCTGCGCCAGCTCGGGCAGCAGCACGCCGTTGGTGGTCAGGACCAGCTCGCGCAGGCCGGGGAGCTTTGCCAGCTGTTCGAGAAAGGCGGGCAGCCCTTTGCGCACCAGCGGTTCGCCACCGGTCACCCGGATCTTCTCGATGCCGACGTGCACCGCCGCTCGCGCCACCGCCAGCAGCTCTTCATAACGCAGGACCTGATCGCAGGCGAGCTTCGCTACCCCCGCCGCCGGCATGCAGTACGTGCAGCGCAGGTTGCAGCGGTCGGTGACCGAGAGGCGGAGGTAGTTGATCTTGCGGCCGTGCGCATCGACGAGTGACATGTCCATTTCCTTTTCCGCCAGCGGAGGGTGGATCGCTATTGCCCAACCACTTCCCGGTGTCTTTCGGTCCCGATCTCAGCGAACTCCATATCATAGAGATTGATGAAAAGAAAGCGACCAGAAAGAAGCTCTCCCTGCCCCAGCAGGATTTTGCACGCCTCGGCGACCTGGAGACTGGCCACCACCGCCGGGGTGAAGGATGGATTGCCCAGCCGTGTCTCCACGCCCTTCGGTTGCTGTGCCCAGGGGCCGAAGAGATGTGGCGCGATCTCCTCCCCCGGCAGCTGGGTGGCGACTTGGCCGTACCAGCCGCCGATTGCGCCGTGCACCAGGGGAAGGGCGAGTTCAGAGCACGCCTGCGCCAGCTCCAGCCGGGCGGTGATCGTGTCGAGTCCGTCCAGCACCACGTCGGCGCCGGCGAGAAGTTCCCGGGCATTGCCAGGGCCGAAGGCCTCGCGCCGGGGGGTGACGGTGACGGCGGGATTGATCTCGCCGACCCGCGCCGCCGCAACCTTCACTTTCGGCTCGCCCAGAAGGGCCGGAGAGGAGAGGAGCTGGCGGTTCAGATTGTGTTCCTCGAAAACGTCGGGATCGATAACTACCAGCCGGCCGACGCCGAGCCGGGCCAATTCCTCGACCAGGTAACCGCCGAGGCCGCCGCTGCCGATGATTACCGCCTTGCTGCGGCAAAGCCGAAGCTGCTGCTCGATCCCGATCGTCTGCCGGTTGCGCTGATAACGGGCCGGCAACAGGCCGAGTACGAGTGCCGTCTCTTCCACCTCGCCCAGGGCGAGATCGTAACCTTGGGCGGCTGCGACCTGGACGGACCAGGGGAGCAGATCGCCCCGGGCCTGGTTGGTCAGAAAGGCGTGCAGGTTCATATCATCCTCCCCCGACGAGGGGGAAGAGGGAGAGGGTGTCCCCCTCATTCAGCCGCTGCCGCAGTTCGGCATGCCGGCTGTTGATCAGGACCACGCCCACTTCCGCTTCCGGGATGTGCAGTTCGCTAACGATCTTGCCGACAGTCGTGTCTGCCGGATAGCTCTGCGGCATCGCCACGAAGCGGCCGATGCGGAAGGAGGCGAACAATTTGACGGTGATCTGCATGAATAGCTCCTCTAACAAACCACCACCCCCCAGCCCCCTCCTGAATCAGGAGGGGGTGCCCGTCAGGGCGGGGTGGTGAGATTGAGGGGTTTACGATTTAAAAATTCCAGAACTCGTCGATTTCCGCGTCGCTGATCGTCCAGGTAACGATTGTGCGGTGCACAGGTATCCTCGGCGAAGAATTCGGGCAGCCGGTCGTGCTTGTTGGTGAAGCCGGCCGCGATGTTGAACGCGCGCTCGGTCTTCAGGACCTGCTTGCCGAGGTCGATCACGTCCTCGCCGGTCAGGGCAGATGCCGTAACGGGCGTTGATCATGTCGATGATCGCCGGCAGGCATCTCGGGGATGTCGAGGGCCGGGAAGGCGACGAAGATGCAGAGGCCGGTCGAGTCGACGGCGGCGGTGGCGATCTGCAGGTTGCGGGAGAGTTCCACCTGGCCATCCTTCTTGCAGCGGATCGACAAAACCGCCGACGTTGAGGATGTTGGTGGCGATGGTGTAGCCGGCGGTGTGGTCGGCGCCCATGGTGGTGGTGGCGTAGGTGATGCCGATCCCTTTGACGGAGCGCGGATCGTAGGCGGGGATCCCCTGGTTCTTTGACCACCGGGACCCGGGTCAGGCCATAGGCCTTGCCGACCGAAGCCGGCGCCGCCGCCGAGGATGCGGCCCGAGCGGGGTTCCCTTGCCGATTTCCTCGCAGCAGCCGCAGGATGCCTTGACCGTCGCCGAAGGGGAGGATGCCGGCTTCCATGGCGACGCCGAAGATGACGGCGGTCTCGATGGAGTCGATGCCGATGTCGTCCATGATCCTGTCGGCATGGGCGATGTCGTCCAGGTCGTCGATGCAGCAGTTGGCGCCGAAGCCCCAGATCGGTCTCGTACTCGAAGCCGGAGGTCATGTACTTGCCTTCCTTGTCGTTGTAGACCTGCGAACACTGGATGATGCAGCCGGCATGGCAGCCGTGCTTCGGCTTGCCGCCGCGGGCGACGATGGTGTCGTGCATGGTCTCGCCGCAGATCTTGTCGTGCCCTTCGAACTGGCCGGTACGGAAGTTCCTGGTCGGCAGGCCGCCGGCCTCGTTGAGGATGTTGACCAGGACGTTGGTGCCGTAGGTGGGCAGCCCTTCGCCGCTGACCGGGTGATCGAGCATCGCCTTGGCGAAGGTCTTGGCGGCGGTCTTGAATTTCTCCGGATCGGCGATGTTCGACGCCGGGGCCGCCGGCATCGTCGATGGAGATGTACTTGATCTTCTTGGAGCCCATGACGGCGCCGAGCCCGCCGCGGCCGTGGCTGCGGATCTTGCTGTCCGGGTCCTTGACCGAGATGTTGGCTGCGGTCATCCTCATTTCGCCGGCCGGGCCGATGGTGAGGACGCCGGTCTTCTTGCCGAGCCGCTGCCTCGAGGGCGTCGATCACCTCGTAGTTCCCTTTGCCGACCAGTTCCGTCTCTTCGCTGATTGTGGCGCCGTCCTTGTTGATGTGGAGGCTGTACCACTTCGTGTCCTCGGCCGGCATGCCTTCGATGATCAGCGCCTTGATGCCGAGCCGGGCCAGGTTCTGTGCCGCGGTGCCGCCGGCGTTGATCTCCTTGATGGTGCCGGTCAGCGGGCTCTTGGCGCCGGCAGAGAGCCGCCCGGACTTGGCTGCGGGGGTGCCGGCGAGCAGGCCGGGGGCAAAGACCAGTTTGTTGTGCTCGCCGAGCGGGTGGCAGGTGGGTGGGACTTCCTGCGGCGACGATGGTCGAGGTGAGCGCCGCGACCGCCGAGCCCCGCCCATGCGGCCGGCACCGTCTTCGATTGGTGCGCTGAGGTCGGTCATGTTTACGCGTAAAATCTTATCCATGCTTATTGCTCCCTGTCTTGGTCTTGATCTCCGTTTGGCGATGAGTGACTCCTTTCCAAAGGGAGGCGCCGCCGTTTCCAGCGGACACCCGTGGCCTGACGCCGTAGGGTCACCCCGTTAGGCGCTCCGTGCTCGGGCGGAATGCTTACATTGCCGCCTTGAAGATGTCGATGACCTGCTCAAGGGTGGCCTTGCGCGGGTTGGTGAGCATGCAGGCGTCTTTCTTGGCGTTTTCCGCCATGACCTTCAGGTCCGGTCTCCTTGACGTTCAGCGCCTTGAGGCCGGCCGGGATGCCGATGGCCGCGGAGAGCTTGCGGATGGCGGCGATCGCCTTTGGCGGCGGCTTCGACGTCGGAGAGGCCGGCGATGTTCTCGCCCATGGCAACGGCGATGTCGGCGAAACGCTGCGGACTGGCGATCAGGTTGAACTCGCAGACGGCCGGGAGCAGGATGGCGTTGCAGACGCCGTGGGGCAGGTTGTAGAAGCCGCCCAGCTGGTGAGCCATGGCGTGGACGTAGCCGAGGCTGGCGTTGTTGAACGCCATGCCGGCCAGGTACTCGGCATAGGCCATCTTGTCGCGGGCTTCCAGGTTCGTCGCCGTTGGCCACGGCCGGGCGCAGGTACTCGGCGATCAGCTCGATCGCCTTGATGGCGCAGGCGTCGGTGATCGGGGTGGCGATGATGGAGACATACGCCTCGACGGCGTGGGTCAGGGCGTCCATGCCGGTGGCGGCGGTCAGTGCGGGGGGCATGCCGACCATCAGCAGCGGATCGTTGATGGCGATGTTCGGGGTGCAGCGCCAGTCGACGATCGCCATCTTCACGTGGGTGTCGGTGTTGGTGATGATGCAGAAGCGGGTCATTTCGCTGGCGGTGCCGGCGGTGGTGTTGATGGCGAGGAAGGGCGGCATCGGCTTGGTGGATCTTGTTGACCCCTTCGTAGTCGCGGATGTGGCCGCCGTTGCCGATGACCATGCCGATCCCCTTGCCGCAGTCATGGGAGCTGCCGCCGCCGAGGGAGATGATGCCGTCGCACTTGTTGTCCTGGTAAACCTTGACGCCGGCATGGACGTTCGTGTCGGTCGGGTTCGGCTCGGCGCCGTCGAAGATGACCGCCTTGAGCGCCGGCCGCTTCCACCTGGGCCTTGATCTTGTCGGCAACGCCCATCTTGGAGAGCCCTGCGTCGGTGACGATCAGCAGCTTGGTCGCGCCGAGCGCCTTGGCCTGCGCGCCTGTTTCCTTGGCGCAGCCGATACCCATCAGTGAAACGGTCGGGATGTAGAATCCGTAAGTCTGCTCTGCTAATGCCATTGCTCTCTCCTTTTTTATCCGGTAATGAGTTCAGCCGTTTCCGGCCAGTTCCTCCCCGGCGGTGGCAATTCCAGCCGCTGGGGAGCATGCAGATATTAAAACAAAGTTTGGCAAGTACCGTACCAAGCTCTGTCCACTGGCTGCAGATCGCAGCAGCCACGTTTTCGGTTGGCCGCCTTCCGGCGGTAAAGGTTTTGAATTTGCTCGGCATTCCGCAATGATTCGGTGGAGGAAGCGGCGGCGGAAGCTCTTCTGGAGGCTCGCTTGGGGGTGTTCCATTTTGGCGTGGCTGTTCTATTCCGGAACGGTACGGCTGTGCCAAAGGGGAACAGAAGTGGCGGGGTGATGCGCCGCCAGTTTGCTGGCCTGTGCCGGCGGCGACGCGCTTGGCGAGCGACTCTGCGCCCGTTTTGGCGCACCCGGACGCCGAACCGGCTTCCGGCTTGGTATCCATTTTGTAGAGATGGCATCCGGGAACGGCGCTGTCAGCCGCAGACGACGATTTACAGAGGGAAAGGAGAAGAGCGATGCGTAACGGGACTCTGCGAAAAACAAATGTTCTCTCGGTGCGGGTAACCGACAGGGAGATGGGACAAATTCAGGAATTAATGGACGTGGCCCGGATGAGCGCCTCGGAACTCATGCGCGAGGCGCTTCTGGTTTACGCGGCCAGAGGGGATAAGCGGGTACGGCCGGGGACGGTCAGGCAGGCAAGAGCCGCATGACGGTCCTGGCACATCCTTCCTGCCGTGAAGTTGAAAGCAGGCCGGGGTTGCGGCGGCAACCGGCGAAGCTGTTTGTCGAAACGACCAGCCGCTGTAACCTGAACTGCGTCATGTGCATGAAGCAAACCTCCGGCCAAACGGGGGACGGGGATCTGCAGCCGGGGACCTTCGCCGCTTTGGAGCCAGCCTTTCCGGATCTGGAGGCGCTGGTCCTCAACGGCATTGGCGAGCCGCTGCTCCATCCCCATCTGGAGCGGTTCATCGGCCGGGCGAAGAAGCTGATGCCGGCCCGGAGCTGGGTCGGGTTTCAGAGCAACGGGCTTCTACTGACCAAACTTCGTGCGGTGACCCTTGCCAAAGCGGGGGTGGACCGGATCTGCTTGTCGATGGATGGCGCTTCTGCCGAGACCTTCCGCTCGATCCGCGAGGGCGGACAGCTGCGCGATCTCGAGTGCGCTCTTGCCGCCCTTACCACCGCCAAGGCGGCATGCGGCCGGCCGGACCTGCAGGTCGGCGTCGAATTCGTCGTCATGCGCGACAACCTGCGGGAGTTGCCGTCGGCGCTGCGCTGGGCTGCCGCCCGCGGGGCCACCTTCGCCATCGCTTCCCACGTCCTCCCCTATGACGAGGCCCATACTACCCAAGCGGCTTATGATCTCTGCACCATCGAAGCCATATCCCTCTTTCATGCCTGGGAGGTCAAGGCCGAGCTTGCCGGCGTCGATCTCCGGCGCTATTTCGACATTCTCTGGAAGTACCAAAAAACGGCGGAGGAGCAAAGGATTGCCAATTTCGTCGAAACGATGAAGGCCGATGCGCAAAACTGCGGCATCACCCTCGACCTCAGGCGTCTCCTCGCCGCGGGCAGCTCCGGGCTCGACGAGGTGGTCGAGGTTTTCGAGGAGGCGCGGGAGGTGGCGCGGGAAACCGGCCTCGATCTGCGGCTCCCCGAAGCGGCGCCGCGGGAGCGGCGGCGGTGCGATTTCGTCGAGCAGGGGGAGCGTTCGTCTCCTGGGACGGCAAGGTGCACCCCTGTTACTATCTCTGGCACGCCTGCCGTTCCTTTGCCAGCGGCTGGCTGCATCCGGTGCAGCCGAAAGTTTTCGGCAGCCTGGCCGAGAAAGGTTTGCTGGACATCTGGAACAGCCGGGAGTTTCGTGCCTACCGGGAGAACGTGCTGCGCTACGATTATCCCTTCTGCCCCGGGTGTAACTTCGCCCCCTGCGACTATGTGCAGGCGGAGAGTTTCGAACAGGACTGCTACGTCAACGCCGAGCCGTGCGGCAGCTGCTTGTGGAGTGCCGGATTGTTTCAGTGCATGGCGTAAGACCAAGGTGGGTTCGGAGGTAAAGGAAAGGGGCTTGCAGGCTGATCGGCTTGCAAGCCCCTTCTTATTGCGGGCGCGGGCGAAGGCAGAACGCTAATGCGGACGATCTCAGGCAAGGATTATTAGATTAGCACGGTAAAATCCGGCTTTCATGAGCGGTGTTCTTTAGTCATGTTTCATTGCCTTGACAGAAACACCCCCTTGGGATCGCTCAATTTTTCAGATTCCCTAGAGCTACGGTACTGCCGAAAACAAATTCATTCCATGCAACAGTCTGATAACCATGCAAAGCTAGCAGGTCGAATTCATCCACTTGCATTTTGCGTAATGAAGTTGGATATCTCCCCGCCTCAGCAACTTTGTCGGCGGTTAGCCATTGGATATCCGTCATCGGCAAAGACTTTTCTCCATATGTTTTTATCGAAGCGACGGGGTCAGAGCCGATTTGGACATACATTCCTGAATCACTATTGTGCTGAAGAAAGTGGACAAAGGACCTAACCCTCAAAGCCCTCGCCTGGCCAAACCCAATATTTGCGACCCGCTCTAAGCGTCCTGGATGTAGTGGCCCCGGAATCTGTTGTCGGCCGAAAGCGGCTCCAGCGTCTGAAACAATTATGAAATCTACCGGTGGGCTTCCTGTTTCGGTCTTTATAACCTGTTTCCCAATGTCAAAGAAGGGTTCCAGACCCAGGTTGTCATACACGCCACCGTCATATATGTGGATGCGCCGAAAAGTCGGCTCAATTTTTTCGGGGGCAGTTGACCAATCCCAAGACTTTCGCTTTTCCCATTCGAATCTGTCGGAAAAAATCTTTAACGGGCCGATTCCACCAGGAAAAGCGGCAGAGATCGCCATCGCGTCAGCTAAGGGGAAATTGGGCGCATCAGCATACCCAATCTCGTAGTCTCCCAGTTTCTTTTCTTTAAACCGGAACCTCCTCCCGTTTTCGGCGGTAGTACCATTAATTGACCACACTGGATTGCCTGGAAGATCAGAAAGAGAGCCAGTTACTCCCCAAAGGTGCCGGATGCTTTGGGCCAGGATGTTTGCACGTGAAAGCAAAAATCGCCAATTCAATGGGTGAAGAAGGCGGAGCAAAGCGTTCACCTGGAGTGAATTGGAAGTTAAAACGGACCTGATAGCAGGGAAAACCTTGCTGGCATATGCCTCAGACGAAGGCCATGCATAATCGGAAATATGGAAGATGAGGCCAGCAAAGAGGCTTCCTCCGGATACGGATGAGATATGACGAATTGTCTCTAGCTGCCCTTTTTCAGCCAGCCATAACAATACCCCGGCATGGAATGCGGCAGCCCGGACACCGCCACCTGAGAGGGCGATTCCTATTCGTTTGCTTTCGGTCGTCACGCCACAAACCTCACGGATACAGAGATTTCTCTTGCGGCTCCAACGATCATCATCAACGCAGGAAGACCATCCATTGCCAAGACATCGGCTAATGTTTTCACGAGAAGCTTATCCCAAGGGCTCGGACTAGGCCCCGAAAAAGGAGGGTGTGAATGCCATTCGCCAAGATACCCCACGATGTTGGCTGTTCGTGTGCCAATCTCCCCCAGCTTTTTATTGAGACCGTCGATGCCTCGGATAAAACTCCCCCTTTCGGAAACGCTGTCAGCGGGTGCCGAAAGGGCATCAACAACATAGATATGGCGCAGTTTCTGGTCGATGTAGCCAACTAGGACACCGCCAGTTTCTTCCGGAAGGTGGGTTTGCCGAATGGCAATCATTTTCTCTTCCACCCCCTTATCCCAGACAACATGCCACCCTTCCGATTCCCTTCTGACAGTCTCCTTCACATCAAGATTTGCTGTGGTGACCGCGCCTGTCGGCTCCGAGCGCCAGATGCAAACTTGGGCCTCGGTTCTCCTTGATGCGGTGCGAACCTGCTTCGCCAAAATGGCAGCATGCAGTTGAATATCCTCGTAGGAAATCTTTGCGGAAATGTCTCTGCAGCCAGCACCTACCCATAATCCACCAGCGTTGCCGTCTAAATGATCTATGCCCAGTGGAAGTTCCAAAAGGGCTCTGTAATACTGAGCTTCGAGCGAATCAACACGTGCTTGCCTGTCACTTGATTCAATCAGGAGCACAGAATCACGGCCAGATGGCGTTACGAAGATGGATGCTATTCGTGGTGCTTGTTCACGCTGCGACATATCCCTGGGGACATCGAGGGTTGTGGTCGCGTTGACAAAAATCGAAGAGGTGCAAATTGCATCGCGTATTTCGACTCTGTCCCACGCAGTCGCGCTTCCCTTGATACCGGCAACAGCGAGGTATCCTGGGTGGTAGATGGCTTCGATTGAGTTTTTTACAACATCGACTTTGGCTTTGCCGATATCGGTGTTACGAGCGATGTGTCGGACCAGGTTGTGGGCCTTTATCATATCCGGATCAATTAGCGTCCACCGCCCCCAGCCTTCACGAACCCACAGTTCCAAAATTGCGCTTCCTAGAGCACCAACTCCAGCCATGACGCCAGCAAGATCGGCATTAGAGCCATCAATTCCAGAGGCTGACCGAGCAAACGGCAGCCCGATTTCGTATTTCACTTCGATTGGGGCTATGGCCAGATCGCGCCATTTTTCGGAAGGCGGCGTAGCACCGAGAAGAGAAGTTGCATAGTATTTCCCATCGTAATGGGCTAGATCTTCTGTGGCCTCGCCGACAACTGACAAATCGGACGGTATGAGAAAAGCAATAATGTCACGTTTTTCCGGTGAAGAGGACGCATCTCTCTTGACGGGCAAAAAAAGGAATAATAGGCACCGATCTTTCGAGGACCTTAATATCCCCTCTTGAGGTACCTTCTCTTTGATCTTACTCCTCAATTCATCGATAAACGGTGCCCCGCGAGCGGCAAGTTGGTTATGCAGACCGCCCAAAGTGTTTGGGTAGCATTCGACTGGACCATGAATAAGGGGAGGAAGTTCAAGGGAAAGAAAGGTGATGCCGGAAATGGTCTTGAGCTGGGGGTGCCCTTTCGGCAAGAAAAAGGACCGTAATGTTTTGAGGTCAGGGGAGGAAGACCAGGTTAAGGCCAGGTTGTCATCGAGTATTTTTTCGTCGAAGTCGGGAGGTAGGACAATCTCAAATGGGCTTGTAAAATACAGCTGTTCTACGGGTTGGTCGGGCCGATGCAGAGTTCCATTCGCACTCTCGCCGAGCCACCACATGATTCGTTTGATGAATTTCTGCGGTGTCCAAGTCCTCTCAACAACAGACCAAGGCTCAAAGTAGAGGCACAGTTGGCGGGGTTCGCCAGGGGGAGTGTGATTGGTATGGAGAACGATTGGGAAGTCGGCACGTAGCGCCCGCACTTCAGGAAGGCCGGTGGCATGAAAAACAAGGGCCAACCGCTCTCTGACCCTGATACCATAGGTGTTCCTCGTCGGGATGTCATCGTTGACGACATCGACAACGATGACATCCGAAAAGCTGCCATCGGCATTCTTTGCTCGGCGAAGCTGGACAATCTCGACATCTTTAGCCCGTGCGGCTACATCAAGAGTCTCTCTTGCATACGGCTGCTCCAAAAGGTCACCTGCAACAGCAGGCAAGGCTTCGCCCAAGGAGATGAACGAAGACATTTAACCTGCCCTCGGAGCCGGAGCAGACGTAATGATCACAGATGGAGCCGCAACTGGTTTCTTCGCACCGCGCTTGATCCCGTTGCTTTCGATGTTGAATACAAGAGGCTCGGGAGTTTTCTCGTTCGGCTCTTCCATCGTCACAAGGAATTTTGCGCCGTTAACCTCCTTTAAGTACCGCTCATAGCATTTCTTAGCCTGAATATGAGGGGGCTGCGTTTGTTCCCGTGCTTCCTTCGAATCCTTTATCGGGTTGCTTGAGCTGACAATGTATGCATCAGTCGTCCCCTGGAGCAGCAGGTCTTTGACAAGGGGCTTCGGCTCCGTCTCCTTTTCTCCTTTTTCGTCACTGAGAGCCAGGTAGCTGCAGTGGTGAGGAATGTTGAAGATGTCCCAATTTAACCGATCATCGTTCTTGTGATACCGTGTGGTGCTGACGATCTCCTCCAAAATTTCCCATTCCGTATCCCCGACGGCCAGGTAGTCGTATGTATTGGTTCCGGCTTTCAACCGGACATTGAAGATGAGTGAACACGGGTTTCGGAGGTCGTCACCGTCGTCGGCATGCCGGATGAACGGGCTATGGCAGAAGAACTCGATGCCGTCTTTCTGGAGGTCAAACCCAGGCACTAACGACCCCGCGTCCGTGATAAGATGTTTCCGTGATTCTACCGACAAGCCTTCGCCTTCAAGCCAGTCTTTCAATTTGTCAGGCTTCGAAAAAACGCGGATGCCTTCGCCTTTCTTCAAGCGATATCGGGCTTCCTGCCGCCAGATGACGAACTCGCTGCTTTGCTGGCCGTTCGTTGTTGTTTCCAGGATCATGGCAGCCGGGGCCCACAATTCGTTGATCTTTATCCTGCCGTCGTTGCCTTGGTATTTCTGGGCATAGCGCAGCTCAAAAAACTCGGTGCTATTTTCAATGTGATCGCTATCGCAATGGGTAAAACCGACAACATCGAAGTAGTCCCTCTTTGCGTCATCAAGCTCTTTTTTCAGGCGTCCCTTCAAGTCGATTTCTGGGCTCTCCTCACCTTCCCCTTTCTTCAAATGCCGGTAATCGAATAATATCCGCTTACCGTTTTCGAGGATAATCTGACTACTGTCACCGTTGCCTACTGGGTAAAAGATAATCTGGTGCATGAGTTGGTTCCTTCCTCTATGGCACGAATTTGTAGGTATTCACATCTTGCCCCGAAACCACTGTCTTTATGGACTGACCACCACCATAATTGGTCGAATAGTATTTTTCAGTGTGAGCTGCAAAAAATCGGGTTGCTTCCCGGTTAGGATGCCCATATTGGTTGTCCACTCCGGCACTGATTAGAACAGATTTTGGTTTAATCAAAGCCAATGCCTCTGCAGAGATACCGTTCTTTGACCCATGATGTGGGGCAGCGAGAACATCGGAGGCAAGTGCTTTACCGAAATATTGCACAATTGACTTCCACCGATCATTCTCTGTGTCCCCTGTAACGAGGTATGTGCAGCCTGTAGATCGTTCTTTTATTCGACAAACCAATGAACAATTATTGGATGAATTCATGTCAGCAGAATGTGGCGAAAAGATTTCAAATTGGAAATCTGTTGATAGCTTCTTGTAGAATCTGGTGTCATTCTGGGACAGCGATACCGAGTGACGATTAAAGGCTTTTTGTGACTCAAAGCCCTTTATTACGTCAAAGCATGCGTCTGCCACCTTGGTATCCTTGAAGTATTTTGGGTACATTATCCAATTTGGCCTGTACTTGTTCAGGACTATTTTCATCCCCACTTCATTAAAATGATCAGAGTCAAATCCGGTAACAATAAGCCCTACAAGTTCCTTGCCCGGAAGAATTGTCGCTAGCGCCGCTTTAACGTTAATGATGTCGTTAGTAGGATTGAGCGGCACATAAGTATCCACAATTACCGCTTGCGTATCACCAGTAACGACAACGAATTGACCCTGCCCAACATTCAACGTGTAGATATGCACTGCGAACCTCCTTGCAGTTTCAATAACTAAAACTTGTCAACGTCTTTGATGCACTGGGGGCAGCCTTTGCCCCTGTCACTTTCGGTTTTGCCATCTTGGCTCTCCTTTCGACGTTTGAGCTGTTCGCCTTGGATGCAAATCCACTCACTTAAAATTCTTCGAAGAACTAAAATAATTCGCCACCGCAATCGACATGGCGGGTTTGCTGACCTGAAATATCCCCGCCAGCTTTTCAAGATTATTCAATTCACCCTGATACTTTTTCAGCTGCTCCATCGGAATCAGCAACTCCGAAGCAAACGCATCCGCCTCCCTCTCCTTTGCCGGTTTCGCATTCTCCGGCGCATCCTCGCCCCACTCCCTTGCCACCTCGGGATCGTAAAACTCGCGCTTGTCGTGATTAAGAAAGATGTGGCCAAGCTCGTGGGCCAGGGTGAACCGGGCACGGACGAACGGCTTTGCCCTGTTCAGCATGGCAACCCGCAATCCCCCCTCCATCTCTAACACCGCGCCATCACTCTCGTTCGGATCATCCAATTCGACAAACTCCAAACCCAGCCGTTCGCAAATTATTTGCATATCCGTGGGAACGCTAGTGATCTTGTGCTGCCGCAATATCTTCCTGGCCATCTCCCTGGCAAATTTATAATTCGGCTCCATCATGGCTCTACCCCCCCGCTCTCGTTCAGCCGCTCCAGAATTGCTTTGACCTTATCCAGATACTCCTCGCTCACCTGTTTTCGGCCTGGCTCCGCCCCCTTTTTCTGGGCCAGTTTCTCCATGATCTTGTTGACGCTGCTTGACTGTACCGCCGCTCCCTTGGCGTCGTAACAGGTGGACCGGGCATGCACGGCCATCACTGAATTCTTCAGGGCAAAAACGATGGCCGTCTCATTCAACAGCCTCTTCAAAGCGTCGAAGTTAACCCTGAAGAAATGGGCGAGCTTTGCCGTTATCTCAGCAGGTGTTCTTTCCGGCGCCACATCGTTGTTCTGAATCCTGGTAAGGTTCGCTGGCTCTATGTCAACCGAGGCGCACACGACAACCGGGACCAGTTTGGTAGCGGCCATCGCTTCCCTGATGTATTCGCCAAAAGAGATGTATTGTCCAAGCAACGTGGCGTTCGCCTTTTCAATCGCTGCGATCCTTACGTTGTCCAGGACATTCACGCGGGCATCGGGAACCTTTTCGATAAGGTTATGGACCAGCAGGTTCATGGATGGGGTAATTTCCACTTCCCCGCGTTCCCAGCGGCCGTAGGTGTTTCTGCCGATATGAAGCAGGTCGCAGATCTCGTCCAGTTTCATGCCTAGAAAGCGTCGCAGGTTTTTCAACTGGGCAGACGTCAGCAGCGGCTTCACCCCGAATTCGAGGGCGATCCGCTTTTTATCGACTTCCAGGCTCTGGGCGTGAGTAAAGGTGATTTCACCGCACGCGGGGCAGGTCTCGCAATCGAGATCGCGGAGGACATGTCGCTCGCCGTTGATGGTGACGGTCAACTCGGTTTTGCCAGCCTCATATTCTGCTTCGAAGCAGTCTGTGCAGATCATGGTCAGTCTCACTTGTTCTCGAAAGAGGTCAGTTTCCAGCCGAGGAATTCGTCCGTCCTCGGATGGTAATTGCTGCAGACCTTGCAATAGACCTCAGTACCTCTGGTGCTGGCCCCGCGTAAAACGTAGTGGGTGTTTTTGGGACTGCTTGCTCGTTCACTCGTGGCCGGCATGGCTTTCTCTATGGAATCCGCTTCAGTGATAACCTTCTCCACATCGGCTTCGTACAGCCTGTCACGAGCCATGTCTGCCATGCAGTCCTTCGTCTTGCGGATCTCCCCGGCTATGTACGCATCCCGTATCATATTCAGTACATATCCATCTAAATTCGTCCCAATCGGAGGCATAATGTCACCCTCAAGATTTATGCACCAATTGGTGTTTAAGATATGTATACCAATTGGTATTTACGAGTCAACAAATTTTTTTTCGGGTTGCGTAGAGAAATGCAGGCTCACCCGCGCAAAAAAAACCCGCCGGTCAGCGAGTGCTGTACCGGCGGTCTGTTGTCTTCATCCTTCGCCATCTCTTCCCCCTAGAAAAGCATGGGAATGACATTAAAGGATTCATCTCTCGTTTACAATGAGAAAAGAACTTCGGAGCTCTGGAATAGGAAGGGCCTGTTGCTCTTCAGTTTGCAGCTGAATGCGGGAACGGGAAAACCACGGGGTCGAGTTTGACTTTCTGCCATTTCGTAAAATCCACCCCTGAGTCAATCAGGCGAAGCAAACTAAGCCCGCCGCCCTACCCAAACCCCATGCATCCGGTTTTTTCCGCCTGATCTTTCGATAGCGGATAATTTCTGCATATCCTCGGCTTCATATCTTGAATCCGGCAAATGTACTTTTCCTGCCGCGGCAGCTTGCGGAGCCATGGGCATCGGCTGACATCGTCACCGGTCCGCGGGCTGATCCAGATGTCATAAATTCCGGGCACCATCTCATCTACCCATTCCAGGATATCGTCTCGTCCGTTTTTCTCCCATGAGGCGACATCCTCATCCGTTGCACACGTTTGATATGCGCCGAGATTAAGACAGCAATTGCCGCACTGCTTACAAGAAAATCCTTTCGGGGGCATTAGACCTCCTACGACGCTGCGCCATGGCTCAGATCCTCAATCATCTTCTCAATGGTCACGGCGAGGTTTGGGATGTCGCTTTGACAGATGCCGAACACCGCCTCGGCATTCAAATCGAAATAGTGATGGGAAATGATGTCACGCGCCCCTTTGGCACCTTTCCAATCGACACCGGGGTATCTCGCCAGCAGCTCACCGTTGGTCAGCTTGTCAAGGTTCTTGAGGCTTTCACCGATGGCGATCAGCATCATGCAGATTGCATCCAGGCGGTCAAGTCCCTCGTCCGTAATCAGAAAATCATCAGGAAATCGTACGGGGGAAAAGCGTCGCTCGATCCTTTTTCCCGCCTCCTGGATTTGCCGCAGGATTTCAATGACCAATTCGGAGTCATACATAGACAGCTTCCTGGTCGATGCGCCGTTTCAGAAACGAGTTCATCCGCTCCCGGTATTGGACGATATCCACATGCTCATGCAGCGCTTCTTCCAGATCCTCCTTGACATGAACGAGAGTAAAGAGGTTGGGTTCCCGCATTTTAACCACCACATCCAAGTCACTCGTCATTTTTGCCTCCCCGCGGGCCACCGAGCCGAAAATTCCAAGAGCGGTGATGCCGTAGCGATCTGAAAACTCACTTTTAAGACTGCGCAACACTTCTAATGCCTGATCTCTACCGATCATGTCATCACCTCCGGCATACCTCCGTGGCCTTTCGGCGCGGCCCCCACAGATCACAGGGTTGTGGCTATCCGTTTCACCTTTACCACATCCCCTCCTCATTTGCGATAATTATGAAGAGCGGCCTCCTTTCTGCCTCTAAATGCCTGGCCTTCGTCAGATATCCCTCGCGCACTCCTCGGTCAGCCATTTTTCTGCGCAAGCTTTTCCATAAAAAAGAGGAGCCCTGTTGCGGGCTCCTCTTTTGTTTCCGGTGGAATGCGAGGGTTTAGATCGACAGTCCGTACTCCTTGATCTTGCGGTAAAGGGTGTTGCGGCCGATGCCGAGGTCGGTGGCGGCTTGGCTGATGTTGCCCGCGTGCTTCGCCAGGGCATGGGAGATCGCCTCCTTCTCCACCTCTTTCAGCGAGCGTACCGGCTCGTTGGCCAACGATGCGGTGGCCGGGATGGGCGGGGTGTTGCCGGCGGGATGGTCGAGGACGAGGTGGTCTGCGGTGAGCACGCCCACTTCGCCGGCCCGCAGGGCGGCCCGCTCCAGGGTGTTCTCCAGCTCGCGGACATTGCCGGGCCAGTGATGAGCGGCGAGTCCGCCGAGAAAGTCGTCGCCGGCCTGCAGCTCGCGGCCCAGCTTCGCGGCGACTCTCTCCAGCAGCTGGCGGGCCAGCAGGGGCAGATCTTCCTTGCGTTCGCGCAACGCCGGAATCCGGATGGCAACGACGTTGAGGCGGTAATAGAGGTCCTCCCGGAAGCGCCCGGCGCGCACCTCGGCGGCCAGATCGCGGTGGGTGGCGGCGATGATCCGGATGTCCACCGGCAGCTCGCGGGACGAGCCGACGCGGGCGATCTTCTTCTCCTGGATGACCCGCAGCAGTTTGGCCTGGACGCCCAGGGGCATGTCGCCGATTTCGTCGAGGAAGATGGACCCGCCGTGGGAGAGCTCGAACTTGCCGGTCTGCCCCCCTTGCGGGCGCCGGTGAAGGCCCCCTCCTCGTAGCCGAACAGTTCGCTTTCGATCAGAGTTTCCGGCAAGGCGGCGCAGTTGAGCGCGACGAAAGGGCCTTTGCACCGCGGGCTGGCATTGTGAATCGCTTGGGCGAAGAGTTCCTTGCCGGTGCCGCTCTCGCCATTGAGCAGGACGGTTGAGGGCATCGCCGCCGCCAGCTCGGCCCATTGCCTGGCTTCGCTGATCGCCGCGCTGGTGCCGGTGATGTCGACGAAAGAGTAGCGGGGGGGCAGGGTCGCGTTCCGGGTCGCCTGGCGGCCTTCCCGCAGCACCGCGACGGCGCCGATCAGCCGGCCGTCGTCGTCGTGCAGCAGGGTGGCGGAGCTGTAGATCGTCTTGCCCAGCGTCGCCAGGGGGATCTCCTTGTCCCGGTACTCCCCGCCGGAGGTCAGCAGCTGCAGCATCGGCGCCGGCGCCCGCAGGAACGTCGTTGATGTGCCGGCCTTTGGCCGTGTTCGGATGGATGCCGAGAATTCGGCCGCCGGTGCTGTTCAGCTCGGTGATGATGCCGCCGGTATTGATGGAAACCAGACCGTCCGACATCGATTCGAGCAAGGTGTTGGAGTAGCGGTAGGCGACATACAGGCTGGCGGTAGTCTTCTGCAGGCGCAGCTGATTTTCGATGGCGTTGACCGCCGCCACTACCATGCCGAGGGTGTGGGCGTTGGCGAAGCGGTAATCGCCGGTGATGTCGAGGGCGCCCAGCAACCGTCCCTCCGGGTCGAAGATCGGTGCGGCCGAGCAGGTGAGGAAATGATTGGCCTGGCAGTAATGTTCCCAGGCGTGGATCTGGACCGGTTTCCGCTCGACGATGGCGGTGCCGATGGCATTGGTTCCCTTGCTCTCTTCGGCCCAGTTGCCGCCGGGGCTGAGCTGGACCTGCCGGGTCTTGGCCAGAATATCGGGGTCGCCGACGACCTCGAGAAGATAGCCCTCCTCATCGGCCAGGATGACCTGAAAACCGGAACCTTTTACGAAGTTGTAGAGGTTCTGCATGAAGGGAAGGGCGATTTTTACCAGATGGCAGCGCCGGTGCAGCCGCTCGCGCAGCTCCAGCTGGGGGGTAGGGAGGTTTACCGTGCCGTAGGGGTCGATTTCCAGAGCGCGGCAGCGCGCCCACGAGGTGGCGACCGCCTGCCGAACCGTCTGCAGATCGAGGCGGTCCTCATCGATGTAACTAGACCAGGCTTTCGCGGTGGTCTGGCTGTTCCATCCTTGCATGTCTTCGATTCTTGCCTTTGCCTTTTGCTGCCCGAAGATGACTAATCCGGTCTTTTTACTTTATTCGGAACGGCCGGACGAAAGCAACTTAAAAAAATCAGCAAAACCGGCGTCTGCTAGCGCGACATCGGCTCATGGGCGATGCCGCTGTCGAACAGGGTCAGCTCCCAGGCATCCGACTCGGTATCGTGCCGGATGATGTACAGTCCGCCATCCTCGCCGCGCAGCTTGAAGTAGCGATGATCGGGGCTTAGCCAGCGATCCAGGATCTCGACCACCTCCACCTTGCGCTCACCCAAGAAAAAGCGCCGCGGCGCCTCCTCGCCCCGGTAACCGGCATAGCATTCGACCCGGATGCGGAACATCATGTTTCCCCCTGCGCGGCAGCCGCTGCCGGTTTTGGGGCGTGCTTCCTCTCTCTTACGCTCCGCCGACGCGCACGGCCATCGACATGTTAATTAACTGCGCCCCCCCGGGGTTCCTTCGGTGTGGAAGATCCGTTGCCAGTCGGCGGGGAGCGTCTCCTGGATATCCTCGATGACCTCTTCGGCAAGGCCGTCTTTGACGATATGCAGAACGGTCCGCACCAGCTGCCAGGCATTGTCGGGTGGCAGATTGAACTGACTGGCGATCGTTCCTCGGTACTGCTGCACCGAAACATCGGTCACGTTCACCTGCTGCCCGCGCAGCGTTTCGTAGTCGAGCGGCGCCGGCAGCGACTCCGTGAACTCCCGTGCCACATCCTCCTCCAGCCGGCTCGCCAGCACCCCGAGGACCGCCTTCACCGCCGCTTCCGCCGTCCCTTCATCCTTTATGAATTCGAGTTCTCTGACCGCATTTACCAACTCCCGGTATTCCATTGGCTTCGACTCCTTTCTTACGGGCTCTGTAAGCGGATTTTATCGGCGGGAAGGGGGGTGTCAAGGAAAGATAGTCCAGACACCAACTGCAATAGCAAGAGGGCTATCCCCCACCGGCGGTTGTTTCCGCGCTCCTGCCCGTTAGACTGCAATGCGGAAGGATTCCCTTTCGATGCAGGCCCAAAGCGTTTCTGTGCTTGCTCTGAAAAGGAATTAAATGATAAAGTTTATTGTTTAACAAAAATAAATGGACGCAGAAGAGACAGAATGCTTCCGAAAAAGACCGATCCACAGAAGGAAAAACGGCCGTCCTGCCTGGTATTTTCCGGCGGTATTCAGGCCCGCTTGTTTTTGCTTATCGGGCTGGTGCTGCTGCCGATGACCCTGCTGCTGGGATGGAGCAGTTACCAGCGTTACCAAGCCCTGCGCCGAACCGAGTTGCTGACCGAGATGGAGGTCGCCCAGGGCGTCGCCACGACATTCGCAACCTATGTGAACGGCGTCCGCGAGCATCTGCATGTCACCGGACAGGCGCTTCTCACTTTTTCGCCCTATACCGATGCCAAGGCGACACGCATCCTCACGGAAGGCACGAAGCATTTTACGGCCATCCGCAACCTGAACTGGGTCGGCCTCGACGGCTCCATTCTGGCCTCCAGCGTGCCGCGATTGGTTGGCCGCAATATCTCCGCCCGCCCCTATTTCCAGGAGATTCTGGCCGGTGCGCCCTGGATTATCAGCGATCTTTTCCTCCGTGGCAGCATCACCGAGAGCCCCATCTTCTTCATCGCCGTCGAGGCGCGCGACGATGTCGGACACCTGCAGGGCGTCATCGTGGCGGCGATCGGACCCGAACAGGTGGGCAAGCTGACTCTGGCGCATGAGCGGCCTTCCGGCGGCCGCATTGCCCTTTTCGATCGCCAGGGGATGCTGGTCTATCTCAGCCCGGAGGAGGCGATCACCTGGAAGGAACGCGGGCAATGGCGGGAGAGCGATCCCTTGTTGCAGCGTGCCTTGGCCACTGGAAAACCTCAGATGGGGATCATGAAACCCGCCTCTCTGGAAGGGGAGTGGTTGTCGGCGCGAGTGCCAATCCCCGATTTCGGCTGGGTCGCCGGCGCCGGCCGGCCGACGGCGATCGCTTTCGCACCGTTGCAACAGACGATGGTCCGCGATCTGTCCTTGACCGCATTGATCACCATGATCGCTTTCCTGCTGGCTTTTTTCCTTGCCCGGACCATTTCCGGGCCGCTGCTGCGCCTCGGCGAGGATGCGCGGCGCATGGGCACCGGCGAGATCCCGCGAAGAAACGATCCGCTGGCGCCGGCCGAGGTGCAAACGCTGCGCAGCACGGTGGCGGCAATGGCGGCGAGCCTGGTCAAGACCAAGGAAGGTGCCGAGGCCGCCAGCCGCGCCAAGAGCGAGTTCCTGGCCAACATGAGCCATGAACTGCGCACGCCGATGACCGTGATCATGGGTTCAGTGGAGATTCTCCAGCAGACGCGGCCGCCCATGAGGAACGGCAGCTGCTGGACCTGGCCGATACCTCCGCGCATCGACTCCTCGGCATCATCGATGACCTGCTCGACATTTCCAGAATCGAGGCGGGCCGGTTGAAGATTGAATTGGAACCGTTCGATCTTCGGCAGTGCGTGCGCGAAGCGGTGGAGCTATTTGCCGCTCGAAGTCAGGGAAAGGGCGTGCTATTGCGCTGGCAGGTGGCGCCGCAATTGCCGGCGCAGATCAGTGGCGATCCGGCTCGCCTTGGGCAGGTGCTGATCAACCTGGTGGGCAATGCCATCAAATTTACCCAACGCGGTGAGATTGCGGTCACGGTTGCCGGCGTCGGCGACGAACTGGTTTTCACCGTCCGCGACACCGGCATCGGCATCCCGGCGAATAAGACCGACCAGTTGTTTCAGCCCTTCACCCAGGTGGACAGTTCGCTGACCCGCCGCCATGGCGGCACCGGGCTGGGGCTGGCGATCAGCAAGGAACTGGTGCATTTGATGGGGGGAGACATTCGGCTGGAGAGCCAGGAGGGGCAGGGAAGCACCTTCACCTTCACCATTCCTCTGCGGCCGGCCGAGACTACCGACGAACAGCCGCAGCTTGCCAAAACCGCGGTCGAGGGCAAGCGAACCCGGCGGATCCTCCTGGCCGAGGATGATCCAATGGTGCGGGATCTGGTGAAATTGCTCCTGGAGCAGCAAGGGGCGGAGGTTCTCATTGCCGCAAATGGTCGCCAGACGGTGGAGAAGTGGCAGACGGAAAAAGTCGATCTGATTCTGATGGACCTGCAGATGCCGGAGATGGATGGCCTGGAAGCGACCCGGCTGATCCGTGAACAGGAGAAGGAACGGGGATCAAGGCCCTGCATCTTTGCCCTGAGCGCCCATGCCCGCCAGGAGGATCGGGAGCAATGCCTGGCAGCGGGCATGGACGGGTTTCTCGTCAAGCCGATACGTCTTGAGGAGCTGAATGCGGTCATCGAAAAATGCCCCTGCGGGATTGAGCCACTTAATGGAGGAGAGTAGATTGCCTGGCTGCGGTGCCTAAATAATCTTCTGCTTCCGCATAGAAAAAGCCCGCCGAGATAGCGGGCTTTTTCTGTGCATGCAGTCAGATTAGGATTACAGCGAGACGCCCGGCTTGGCTGTTTCCGTCTTTCCATGCGCATCGTCTTCTTTGAGGAAAGCCGGAAGAAACTTGTTGATGAAATAAAAGATGCACGAACGGGGTCGCAGCGACCGTGAGGGCGCCGAAGAGCCCTTCCTTGAATGTCTCCAGGTCATGCGGGATGATCGGCAGATGATAATCCATGAACCCGGCGAAGCTGAGCGAGAAGGCCTGCCCGCCGATAACTACGTTCTAGCGCATCATGAATACACCGAACAGAACCAGCACGGTGCGATCGTGGTGCGTCTTACGGTGCGCCCGGCAGAACCATCATCATGAACGGTAACACATTGCCGATGGCGTATTGCATGATGAAAATTTTGGTGAAATCCCTCTCCATGATGACCTCCCGCAGGATGTCCCATGATTTGACCTGTGTGTAGCCGCGGAAAATAAGGTCCAGGATTTCGAGCGTTATGGCGCCGATCATGAAGTAGAGAAGGTAGTTGGAGGCAATCATGACCTCGTGCTCTCGCGCCCCTCAATCTCCTCAACGGTCGGGCGCATTCGGCATCCCTGGCCCAGCGGGCCATCTTCCGCTTGGCCAGGAACTTGCGCATCTCCTGAACGATCACATAACAGAGGATGCAGAGGGCAATCCCCGGAAACGACCGCCGACAGATGAAAATGACCGGCATCAGCGGGGTCATCCAGAGGGCGTTGGCTTTGACCGAGCCGAAGATGAAGCCGGCATAGCCGTGGAGGAAACAGGCGACCGGGATACCGATCCCGGCCATGATCTTGCAGGCCTTGTGGTCCTTTTCGATGGCTTCGGGGCTGATGTCCATGGCGCCCAGGGTTAGGATCCTGAAAGACAACAGGCAGAAGGCTGTCAATCGCGCTCCGGTTCTGCTTGGCCTGCAAGGCCTGAGCCGTCAGCACGAAATGCCTGCCGGTAGACCAGCCACAGTTCCGTCGCGACGATGGAGGCATAGGTCAGGAAAACAATGCCGAACGCCGAAATGGCGGAGGTAAAGTGCGGCGTCATCAGCACGTGAATCCCCCGAAACGGCTGCTGCAGGTGCAGCATCAACGGCATCATCGCCACCGGCAGCAGGGCAAAGGAAAAAACCAGGGAAAACCTGGCGATCTCCTTCAGTTTCTGCACGCCGAAAACATGGTAAAGCGAGGAAAGAACGAAGGCCCCCGCCACCAGACCGGTCATGAACGGATACATGACGATCTGGATCGACCAGTAGATGTATTCGTTCGGCAGCACGAAAAGTTCCTTGATGGTCCAGGCTTCCCCGTGGACCTGCATAGCGTGTTGTGCGAGCTGTTCGACCATGACTAGCGCACCTCCTGGGCAAGGCCGATATAGAAGGCCTGAGGCTTGGTTCCGAATTCGTCCTTCAGGACGCCGACCCGCTCGTTGAGGATGATCTTGGTGACCGGGTCGTTGATATCGCGGATATTGCACATTTTGCGCGCCCCGAAGGGGCAGGCATTGACGCAGGCCGTCTCCAGCCCTTTGGTGATGCGGTGGTAGCAGAAGGTGCACTTGTCGGCAACCTTGTGTACCGGGTGGAAAAAGCGGGCGGCGTAAGGGCAGGCCATGATGCAATAGCCGCAACCGATACACCATTTCGATCCACCAGAACCAGGCCTTCGTCGGTCTTGTAGGTGGCGCCAACCGGGCAGACCTGGGTGCAGGGAGGGGTCTCGCAGTGATTGCAGAGCTTGGGGACAAAAAAAGCCTTGCCGACGTTTTTCGGATCGATTTCCTTGAAATTCCCCTCTCCCAGGTCGATGCGGGAATCGGTAAAGCCGTTAAGCGCGCCCTTGGGGCTGTCGATATAGCGCCGGTCATCCTTGGTGTAGACGTAGCGTTCCACCCAGGTCCGGGTGACATTGGCATCCATCGGGATGTCGTTTTCGGTCTTGCAAGCCTTGACGCAGAAGCCGCAGCCGACGCACTTCGTGGTATCGATCAGAAAGGCCCAGTGGATTTCCGGATTATCCGCCAGCACCTTCTTCGGGTCAACAAGTGCCAGGGCCGAGAGCGGGACCGAGGCTCCGGCGATGACTACGATACAATTTTTGATAAAATCTCGCCTGTTCATTGTTTCCTGTCCTCCAGTCTCGGGTTATGCGGGTTGTGGCACAGGACGCATTCCAAGCCGGGATTGTGTTCTTTAGGTTCGATGCCGGGGATGCGCTTGCGTTCACTGGTCGTGTAAGGGAGGCTGGTATGGCAGCGCAGACAAAGCTCCGCGGCTGCGGTCGATGATTAGCTTTCCGAGGTGCTTCAGGATGGTTGAGTGCCGGGCCATGGCAGTTCTCGCAAGGGATGATGCCGTGGAGGTCTTGCTACGGGTCTTCACCTCTTCGCCGTGGCACTGGGCGCAGTATTCATGCATCTTCTGCTTTGCCCGTATCCCGGTACTTGACCGGCTGATTCTTCCATTCCGCTTCATTGGATTTACGGTGGAAGGAGTACATGAAACCCATTTTGCCGGAGCCGAAGTCGTTGGGGACATAGAACAAACGAAATACCAGTAATGCGACGACAAAAGCAATGACCACGTACAGTGGTCGCCAGACGTGACTTTTCACCAGACGCTCCCTTCCCCATCGGATTTCGAGACCAGGTTAACTTCTCATTCTTTTCGAAAAAAATAAAGCCGCTGGATCAAACACTTCAAAAAAGTGCAGCTCCGTTCAGGATTTTATTTGTCTGTTGGCGACGCCTTTTCTTTGTGCTAGAGTTTTTGCACTTGCAGAATATAAAAAAATGTTTGATTTTACAAGAACCAAGTTGGGCGGATCGGGTTTAGGCTAACTTAGAAATTTGTTATTATTTGGGCATTTAGGCCTTCAGGTACTCTGTTATAAAATTGCATGTTGATGAAATTGCTAGGGGAAATCAAAGGGCTCAGGGCAAAGCGTTCGGACGGACGCTCGATTAAGGGGGAAGATATGGCCGATGCCGTGAAATTACTGGAAGCCCGCGTAGAACTTCTGGAGCGGGATATCAGGGAAATGCAAGTGACGCTGGTTCAACTGCGGGGGAAAAAGATCGAAGCTTCCGCCCCGCCGGCACCGGCAAAACCCCCTGTGCCGGAAGACGCCTCGGAAGAGATCCTGTCCTGGGTGAATCAGTCTTCACTCCTCCCCCAGCTAGCCACCCTCTGTTTCCTGCTGGTGGTGGCACTGATGCTGCGGACCGTCACCGATAACGATATTCTCGATAAACAGCTCGGCTCCCTTCTGGGTATGACTTACGCCGCGGCGCTGATCGGCTATGGCTGGTACAACTACCGCCGGTCAAGCCCGCTGGCACCGGTTTTCACCATTTGCGGCGCGGCGCTGATGTTCACCATCATCGTCGAAACCCATGCCCATTTCGCCTCTCTCCCTTCTATCCCGGCGTACCTTCTGTTGATGTGCACCGCTGCGGCAATGGCCGGCATCAGCTACAGATTCCGTATTGCGCTCCCCATGCTGGTCGGGACTCTCGGCATGTGCATTGCCGCTTTCGCCGTCAACTACCCCAACCCCATCTTTCCCTATCTGGTGCTCCTCCTGCTGTTCGCCAATATCCTCGGCTTTTTCGCCACCAGACTGCAACGCTGTTCCTGGCTGCGCTGGATCATTCTCGGTTTGACGGTATTCACCTTCCAGGTCTGGGCGGTGAAGCTTGGTCTTTCCCTGAGCAGAAAAGTCGCGGTCGCGGGGCAGGCCCTGCCGTGGTTCTTGCCGATGGTGGCGCTGCTGTCCGCCATTTACCTGGCGATTTCCCTTTACGGCATTCTGAAGGACAACTCCGGCAAAATTTCCCGTTTCGACTTCTCGTTGCCGACGATCAACGTCATCTGGGCCTTCCTGGCGATGCGGTACGTTTTGACCGCCCGAGGGGAAAATATTATCCTGCTGGGGATGTTTGGTGCCGCTGTGGCGGCGGCGTACCTGTTTCTGGCCTTCTGGCTGGGAAGGAGAAAAATCGCCGGGGCGCCGGGGACGAACACCTTTACCCTGGCCGGTTCGGTACTGCTGATCCTGTCGCTCCCCCTGGCCGCCGCCGGTTATGCCCTGGCCTATCTCCCCATTCTGGCCGGGGCAGCGCTGGCGATGGCGCATCTATCGGCGGAATGGCGCAGCGGCGGGGTCCGCGTGACCGCCTTGCTGCTGCAGCTTTATGTCGGCATTGCCCTCGGCCTGGCCTTGCACGGGCATGACTCCGCCGGATTTTCCTTCGCTTATGCCCCGGCGACCGGAATGGCCGCCCTCTGTGCCCTGCTGCAGTTCCACTGGTGCCGAAAAACCGCGCCGCCGAAAGAATCGCAGATCTACTCCCCGTTCGACAAGGAAGACCGTTCCGCGGTTCTGCTCTTCATGGTGGCCCTGATCAATGGTTTTCTGATGCTGCGGGTGTTGCTCTTTCTGGCCCTTACGGCATCCCCGGGCGATGTGGCCAACGCCTTTGCCTGTATCCAGTCCGTGGTCATCAATGCGTCCGCCGCCGGCCTGATGCTCTTCGCTTTTTTCCGTCGCAACAAGGAAATTCGCAGTGTGGCATTGCTGGTGATCCTGATCGGCGGCGGCAATGTCTTTCTCTCAGATCTCTTCGCCACTCGCGGATTTCCCCTGGTGGCCAGCGTATTTTCCTTCGGTCTCGCCGTGGCGCTCGATTCGGTCATTCTCAGCCGGTGGCAGCGCCTGGGCAACCCCACACCGGGAAAGACGACCTGATAGAGCGAGCTGATCCTGGAATAGGGGCCCGGGCAGAGACGCCGGCCCCTTCCTTTTTCCTCTTCTCCCCTCAGTACCCGTGCATGGTCACTTGCGCCATGCTCCGATCCGCTTCCACCAACACCCGCCAGATATCTTCGCCATAGCCCAGCCCGATCTGATCAGGTAGTGCGCGATGCTCAGGTTGGCGCGCGCCCGAAACAGTTCGATCTCGATGGAAACAAAGCGCCGTCGCCGCCGCCGGCCCGCCGGTAGGCATCGAAAAACAATTGTTCGGTCGCCTTTTTCATCGCCTCCGGATGGCGGAAGAACTCATGCCGCATTTGCGCGAGCATTGTCCCCACGTCCAGGGCGGGCGGCATGCAGCAGGAGTAATCGAAATCGATGGCGGCGACGGAAGAGTGACCGGCGGCGTCCCGGCCGATGAGAATGTTCTTCGGATTGAAATCCCCGTGCCCCTGAACGAGTCGCTCCGGGTGGCCAAAGTAAAGCTGCCGCTCAACCTGCAGGATATGTTCGAGAACCTCGCGGGCGCGCCGGGTCTGGCGGTGTTCCATGGTGGTGAAGGCCGCGAGATAGCCGGTGAAAAGCGCCTCCTCCAGAGAAAGGAACTCCTCCTCCGCCGTGATCTGCAGCCGCATGCCATGCAGGCGCGCCAGCCAGCCGCAGCCAGCTCGAGACTCTCCCGGCCGGCGGCCGGATCGGCATGCACAATTTGCTCGTACAGGGTTGTCCGCCCATCCCCTGTTCCACCAGCGTGCGGGCCTCCGCATCGCGGGCCAAAGGGAGCGGCACCTGGAAGGGGTCCGCCGGAAAGCCGAGTCGATGCAGTTCGGAAAGGAGATGAAAGAGCGGTCGGCAGTCGCCCATTTCTCCGGCTTGACCTCTTTGACGATGATTCTTTCGCGAGGGCTGCCGGGAGCGCCCCAGGTCAGTTCCGCCAGTTGGATGTTGCTGCCGGAATGCGGAACCTCCTTGAAGAAGGGGCGGCAACGGCCGCGGCGCAACTCGGCAGCAAGTTCCGTCACAGAGGCGACCGGATGATCGAAGAGTGTCGGGTAGGTGCCGGTATAGTTCACGGCATGGGTGTCGGTGCCGCCGGTGGCGGTGAAGCGGTACTGATGCCAATCGTGCAGGCCGCGGCTGTTCTCCAGATGCGTCTGATTCGAATTGAAGATCTCCACCCCGTCGAGCAGCGGATTCATCAGCTGTTCAGGGGCCGGATGCTTCTCGTCGCGATAGGGGTGCGCCCAAACAATGGCGGCCTCGGGAAAGCGGGTGCGGATCACGTTCAGGGGCGTCCCCTTCTGGATGGTGACATCGGCGCCGTAGACCAGAACATCGCCGACATCGAAGGTGGTGACCTCCTGTCCGGAGAAAAGCACAAAATGATCGGGGAGCGCGGTGTTGCGCCGCAGGCGCAGAAGCTTTTCGGGGGGCCAGTAGTGGTGATGATCGGTCAGCACGATCCCCTGCAAACCGAGGTCGCAGGCCCGCCGCACCAGATCGACCGCTGCGACATGGCTGCAGGAGGAGAATTCCGCAGTGTGGCTGTGCATCTCCAGAATCATCGCCAGGAACCTTTCCTATTCAAAGTCTACCACACGGTACTTAATCCCTGCCGAGCTTGGCGCAGGGACGGGGAATTAGCGATGGTATAATTTCCGTAAACGAATGGCAGGGAGAATCATCATGCTGATCACCATCGAATACTGCAATCAGTGAGGCTATCGCGAGCGAGCCGCCAGTCTGGCGGAGCGGATCAGAGAGGCGATGCCTGCGGAGGTCAGGCTGATCGAGTCGAGCGGCGGGGTGTTTGAGGTCGTTGTTAACGGAACACTGGCCTATTCGAAAAAGCAGACGGGCGAGTTCCCCGACGAGGTACGGCTGGTGGAAATAATTTGCAGTGCCTAGGTTTAGGCGCCGGGGGCATTTTCGCTGATACTGTCGGATAAACTTTATGGGAGGTGAGCCATGGCAAATCCGTTCGTGCATATTGAGCTGCTGACAAACGATATGGCAAGGGCCAAGGATTTCTACAAGAACCTGTTCGACTGGAAACTGGAAGACGCTCCGGGGACGGACTATACGATGATCAATGTGGGGGAGGGAACCGGTGGCGGGATGATGAAGAACCCCATGCCGGAGGGCTCCTCCCATTGGCTGGCATACGTCTTGGTGGACGATGTGGCGGCCGCAACCCAAAAGGCGAAGTCCCTGGGCGCTACCATTGTCAAGGAGGTAACCGAGGTCCCCGTCTACGGCTGGTTCAGCGTGATCATCGATCCGACCGGCGCGGCCCTGGCTCTCTGGCAGGCCAAGGCGGGCGGGTAAGGAAGCTCCGGCGACTCGCGCCCCCTATGACGGTTCGACCCCCAGCATCCGGCAAGCGGTGGCAAAAGCAGCCTTCAGCCGCTCCGGATCGGGGGTTTCCTCGGCCAGGCTCAGGGTGACAACGTCGGCGATCGCCTTTTCCACCTCAGTCGGCGATTCCTCGGACAAATCCCCGGAGCGCGCCAGCAGGCGGCTCCAGGTGAGCAATCCTTCAACGTCTTCTATTTGCGCATAGTAAAGGACGTTCATCAGGGCGGTGATGCGCACCTCTTCTGCAGTAGCCGGGGGATACCCTTCGAAGCTTTCGGCCATGGATAGTCTCTCCCAAAATGGTGATGGGCACGGCAGCGTTCGCCGGCATCCCGCTGACGAACGGACTCTCGTCGGGATAGGGTAAATATACCAGACGGAGGGAAGCTCTTACGGGTGCGGCTTGGCAGTGGCTTTCAGCGGCAGACGACGATATTGGCCGTTTGCAACGTCAGGTCGAAAACGACTTTCACCTTTCGGTCCCGCAATCGTTGCAGCACCTGCTCAACCTTGTCCTCCAGCGTACCGTCTGCCTCACTCCAGTCCGATCCCTCGCGCGTCACAAACTCCTGGAGCAACTTCCGCAACGTCTCCGGGTCGATCCGCTCGTACGGGACATCGACCCCTTCTTCGCGATGATCGGTTGGTCTTTCCTCAGACATGGAGGCGTAGTCGCATTGGTATCATTCCGGTGGCGGGCGCAGCGGATCGAACAGGTACTCCAGGCCGTTCAGCTGGATTTCGTAGACCGCCTGCAGCAGGCAGCCGAGTTTCCCCTCGGGAAAGCCCTGCCTGGCAAACCAGACGAGATAGTGCTCGGGGAGATCGATGAGCAGCCGGCCCGCATATTTGCCGAAAGGCATGCGGGCGGCGGCAAGTTCGAGCAGGGCGCGGTGATCGAAAGCTTCCATTCAGACGACGACGATCTCGTGACCTTCGAATTCGACACGCTGCCCTTGCCGTATCTTGCAGCGCTTGCGCAATTCCACCCCGCCATCGACCTTGACCATCCCCTCGGCGATCAGGGCTTTGGCCGCCCCGCCGCTGGCACAGAGCCCGGTCACCTTGAGCAGGTTGTTGAGTTCGATGAATTCGTGATCTCCCAGTTCAAATTCTTCCATTGTCGCCTGTTATCCTAAAATTTTCGTTACAAATTCAGCTTTCAGCTATTTCTTTGGTGGTTTCCGGCTGGGCGGTGACTTTTTAGGCGCTGGCCGGGATGGCCGAAATTCCCCACCCTTGCCTGGCGGCCGTCGTTTCGGAGGGCCGCCGGGCCGCCCGCCCGCACTTTCGCCAGACGGCCGCAGCTGCAACTGCCGGCCGCACACCCAGACCCCTTGCAGATGCCGCAGGATCTTGGGCGGTAGTTTCTGCGGCAGGTCGACCAGGCAATGATCCTCCTGAATTCTGATCTGGCCGATGTCGCAGCTGCTGAGCTGTGCTTCGTTGGTGATAGCGCCGACGATATGCCGCGGTTCCACTCCATGCATGCGGCCGACGTCGATGCGGTAGCGCTGGAAGCCGCCCTCGGGGATGCTCCTCTCCCGGCCAACGGGGGTGGGCGGCGCAGCTGCAGCGGCCTCCTCGGCGGCGCTTTCCTCCAGCTGCAGCGGCCGCTCCTTCTGCACCAGAAAAGCGAGCGTGGCGGCGATGCGGCGCAAGCCGACGTCGTACTCGCTCTGGTAGCTGTCGATCAACTCCTCGAAGAATTCGAGCTCCTGGGATTCCATCGTCTGCGCAATCTGTTCCTTGAATAGGACTGACGCGGCGATTGGCGATCTCTTTGCGGGTCGGCAGACTCATCGGCCGTGATCGGCTGCCGGGTGGCCTGCTCGATGCGCGTTGAGCATGCGCATCTCGCGCGGGGCGACGAAGAGGATCGCCTTCCCCTCGCGCCCGGCGCGGCCGGTGCGGCCGATGCGGTGGACGTAGGCCTCGGTGTCGGTGGGGATGTCGTAGTTGACGACGTGGCTGATGCGCTCGACGTCGAGGCCGCGGGCGGCGACGTCGGTGGCGACCAGGATGTCGAGCTTGCCGCTCTTGAGCCGGTCGATGGTCGCTCGCGCTGCGCCTGGGCCATGTCGCCGTTGAGGGCGGCGGCGGAGAAGCCGCGCGCCCGCAGCTTCTCGGCGAGCTCGCGGTCTCGTTCTTGGTGCGGACGAAGACGATCATCGCCTCGAACTCTTCGACCTCGAGGATGCGGGTCAGGGCGTCGAGCTTCTGCAGGCCGCTGACCTGCCAGTAGCGCTGCGCGATGGTCGTCGACGGTCGAGGTCTTGGTCTGGATGCGGATCTCCACCGGGTCGTTGAGGTACTCGCGGGCGATCCTGCGGATCTCCGTGCGGCATGGTCGCCGAGAACAGCGCGGTCTGCCGCTCGGGCGGGGTCGTGCGCGAGGATCCGCTCGACGTCCTCGACGAAGCCCATGCGCAGCATCTCGTCGGCCTCGTCGAGCACCAGCGCGCTGAGCTCCGACAGGTCGAGGGTGCCCGTCGCAGGTGGTCCATGACCCGGCCCGGGGTGCCGACGACGACCTGCACGCCGCGCCGCAGCTGGCGCAGCTGCAGCGCCGTACTCCTGGCCGCCGTAGACCGGCAGCACGTGGAAGCCCGGCAGATGTGCGGGCGTAGCGTCTGCGATCGCCTCGGCGACCTGCAGCGCGAGCTCGCGGGTCGGGCGTCAGCACCAGGACCTGCGGCGCCTTCTGCGCGGGTCGAGGCGGCGACAGGATCGGCAGGGCGAAGGCGGCGGTCTTGCCGGTGCCGGTCTGCGCCTGGCCGACGACGTCGCGGCCCGCCAGCAGCGGCGGGATGGTCGCGGCCTGGATCGGCGAGGGGCGTCTCGTAACCGACTTCATCGATGGCCCGGCAGACAGCGGGCGCAAGGGAGAGTTGCGCGAAGGTGATGGCGATTTCTTCGGTCATATGCCCAAATCCGGATGAGGGAAAATACGCTGCCGACGGCCCTTCCGCCGACAGGTGAGACTAAAAAAGGCATGGCGCTTGCCGTGCGGGTGAAACTTTGCCGCAAGCAGTGGCATTATTCAGACGACACTTTACACTCTTTCCAGTTGAAAGATGATCACCATTTTGCAGGAGGAAAAAATGCGGGAGAGCGTTTTGGCGGTAGCCCTGTTGTTTTTGCTGCTGGTGGCGAACGGACCGGCGCTGGCGGAAAAAATCATCTGGATCGACGAGCAGGGGGAGATTCATTCCGAAATGAAGGATGTTGCTGTCGAAGAAAGCGCGGCGCCCAAGGTCGAACTTTATGTCACGAACTGGTGCCCTTACTGCAAGCAAGCAGCGCAGTACCTCCGCTCACGGGGCATTCCATTTACCTCCTATGACATCGAAAAGGATGAGCTGGCCGCCCAGCGGAAAAAACGTCTCGACAAACGCGGCGGTGTTCCTTTTGCCGTTATCAACGGGCAAAAGATCCAGGGGTTTTCACCGGAGGCTTATGAAAGGGCGCTGAAGGCGAATCGCTAACCCGACAATGATCACGGGTCGCAGGGGGCGACTTAATGCACCACCGAGCCTTGCCAGACCTTTTTTCGTGATAGGCAATAATATCGCGGAGAAAGGTCTTTTTTTTGCATATACTTTACCTCTTAATCCGTCGTCCGGCGCGCCATCGCAAAAGGGTGGCCATACAGAGCGGGTAGTCGGAGCCATGAAATGACGAATAATCCGGAAAAGGGATTCATGCCATGAAAAAATTTCGTTGGTGGGTCAACCCGTTGATTGCCGTGATCTTCGGTTTCGCTACCATCGGTGTCTGGGCGATGGGCAATAAACCCTCTTCGGAGCCGCCATGGCCCTATCAGGTGGCTGGCATGTCTTTTTCCCCGCTGCGGGCGGGGAACGATCCGGAAAAAAACCTGTTTCCCAGCCATGACGAGGTTGACAGCGACCTGAAATTGCTGGCCGGCAAGGTTCGCTCGATTCGCACCTACGGCCTCGGCGGTGCGCAGGCCGACATCCCTGCTATGGCAAACAAACATAAAATCAAGGTGACGCTGGGGGCGTGGTTGACCTCCAACCTGGAAGAAAATGATCGGGAAATCGAAAGGCTCATCTCCATCGCCCTGGTTAACCCGAACGTTTCGCGGGTCGTCGTCGGCAACGAGGCCCTCCTGCGCGGCGATCTCAGTGCCGAGCAGCTCGCGGCCTATCTCGACCGGGTGCGCCGATCGCTGCGCGTGCCGGTCAGCACCGGCGAGCCGTGGCATGTGTGGTTGGCGCACCCTCAGCTTGCCGCACACGCCGATTTCATTGCCGCCCATTTTCTTCCTTACTGGGAAGGGGTCGCCCTGGGGGAGGCGGTGGAGCATGTGGTCGCCAACGTGCGGCAGCTGGAGGCGGCTTTCCCGGGGAAACCGGTGCTGCTGGCCGAAGTGGGCTGGCCGAGTAATGGGCGGACGTTGCGCGGCGCCGTCGCCTCCGAAGCCAATGAGGCGATCTTCCTGCGCCGTTTTCTCGCCCGGGCCGAAAAGGAGCACTTCGATTATTTCCTGATGGAAGCTTTCGACCAGCCGTGGAAGACCGATACGGAAGGGGCGGTGGGCGCCTATTGGGGGGTTTACAATCTCGACCGGCAACAGAAGTTCGAGTTCACGAAACCGATCGTCCCGGTCCCCCATTGGCGCATACTTGCCGGTATTTCCGTTGCCATGGGCCTGGTAGGTCTAATCATGCTGCTCATTGACGGCCAGGCGTTGGGCCGGCGCGGGCGAACTTTTCTCGCCGTGGTTGCCTACGGCGTGGCGGCCATGGTGGTCTGGGTCGCCTACGATTATGGCCAGCAATACTTCACCCCCTTTTCCATCGCCATCGGCGTTGTGCTGCTGTTGGGCTTTTTCGGGATTTGCCTGGTCCTGTTTACCGAGGCGCATGAGCTGGCGGAAGCGCGCTGGGTGAAGCGGCGCCGGCGTCCTTTCGCCGTGGCGGATGCCATGAGGACGTTGCTTTCCAGTCCGCTACCGAAGGTCTCGATTCATGTTCCCGCCTACAATGAACCGCCGGAAATGCTGGTGGAAACCCTCAACGCCCTGTCGCGCCTCGATTATCCCGATTTCGAAGTGCTGGTAATTGACAACAACACGAAGGATCCCCGGGTCTGGCGCCCGGTGGCGGAGCATTGCCGCTGTCTCGGTCCCCGTTTCCGTTTCTTCCACGTCGATCCGCTCCAGGGATTCAAGGCCGGAGCGCTCAACTATGCCCTGGCAAGAACAGATGCCAAGGCCGAAATCGTTGCCGTGATCGACAGCGATTACCAGGTCGATCCACGGTGGTTGCACGATCTGATTCCCCACTTCGACCGCCCGGAAATCGGCATCGTGCAGGCGCCCCAGGATTATCGGGACGGCGAGGGAAACGCCTTCAAAGCGATGTGCCATGCCGAGTACAAGGGATTCTTTCATATCGGCATGGTCACCAGAAACGAACGCAACGCCATCATCGAACACGGAACCATGACCATGGTGCGGACCTCGGTCCTGAAGCAGGTCGGTGGCTGGGCCGAATGGTGCATCACCGAGGATGCCGAACTCGGCCTGCGCGTTTTCATGGGCGGCTACGAAGCCGTGTACACGGAACAGAGCTACGGCCGTGGCGTGATGCCCGACACCTTTCTCGATTACAAAAAACAGCGCTACCGCTGGGCTTATGGGTCGATGCAGATCATGCGCCGGCACCTGCGGGACCTCATTGGCCTGGACGGCACGCGCCTGACCCGCGGCCAGCGCTACCACTTTATTGCCGGCTGGCTCCCCTGGGTGGCCGATGGCATGAACCTTTTCTACACGCTGGCCGCCCTGGCCTGGTCTGCCGTCCTCATCATCGACCCGCAACACACAGATCCGCCGCTGGCCCTGTTCACCATTCCGCCGCTGGCCCTTTTTCTCTTCAAGGTGGGCAAGCTGGTCATTCTATATCGGTCCCGGGTCGGCGCCACGCGCCTGCAGACCCTGGCGGCCGCCTTGGCCGGACTGGCCTTGACCCATACCATTGCCAAGGCGATGGTCGCGGGTTTCTGGACCAGCGGCAAACCGTTTTTCCGCACGCCGAAGTGCGAAAATCATCCGGCCCTGGTGCGGGCACTCTTTAGCGCCTGTGAAGAAACGGTGCTGGCGCTCGCTCTCCTCGCCGCGGCGACCGGGGTGATCTGGGTGCAGGGCAAGAATTTCCACGGCACAATCCTCTGGGGGCTTGCTCTCTGCGTCCAGTCCCTCCCCTATCTGGCCGCTCTTTTGATGGCCTTGACAAATGCCTCAGCGGGAGAAAGCTTGAAGCGACACGTCCCGGTTGCCCCCGGATTCCATCCCTGAGCGTTCCGCACCCGCGGTTTGACACGAAAGGAAAGCACATGCCGGAATTGCCGGATCTGACCGTGTTTGCCGAAAATCTGCAGCGGCGGCTCGGCGGCAAAAAGGTGGGGTTTGTCGATAGTCACGGCAACAAGCGCTTGAACGTCGATTCGCAGGCCTTGAGCGACGCCGTGATCGGCACGGTCATCGAAAAAGTAGCAAGATCCGGGAAAGAGATTGAATTCAGCTTCGCGAATAAAGAGCGGCTCCTCGTCCATCTAATGCTCTCCGGCCGCTTTGTCTTGACGGAAAAACCGGATCGGCTTACCGACAGGATGTTGACGATCCGGTTCGAGGACGGATCAGCGCTGGTTATTACCGACCCCAAGGGGCTGGTAAAAGTCGCACTCAACCCGAAGCCCGGCGCCGCGCCGGACGCACTGGAAGTCAGTGCCGCTTATCTGCAGCAAAAAGCCGCGGCGAAGCCGCGGACTCCGGCGAAAGCGTTCCTGATCGATCAAGTCATTCTGCGGGGCATCGGCAATGCTTACGCGGACGAATCCTTTGGGTGGCCAGGATTTCGCCGAAAGCGGCAGCAGGGAGCATTCCCCGGAATGTCCTGGATGAATTGGTGGTTGCGATCCGTAAGGTGCTGACTGAAGCCGTAGAAAAAATTAGAGCCGCCAACCCCGATATCACAGGCGGCGAGATCCGGCATTTCCTCCTGATCCATAATCCGCAGCGCGCCAAAAGTCCGACCGGCCACCCGATCATCAAGGAGAAAGTCGCGTCGAAAACGACGTATTTTACGGATGAGCAAATTTTATACTGACGTGCTCCACCCACCCAAGCGGATGCTGCTATTTACTTACCCCCATGAAGCCCTCCAACTTTCGAAGTAGTTGACTTCCAAACAAAAAGTATATATACAAAGCACTTCTGGTAGTACAACCAAGTGCAACCTCAGTTTGCAAAACTGCGCCGAAGAACAATGCAACACATCCCGTATTTATCGAAGAGCCCTCTTAGCCTGACAGGAACCGTCAATCCTATGCGCTCGCTCGCATTCTTGCTGCCCCCGTGCGTCCGGGGACGGCATCGTCTCCATTCGCCTGACCAACTCTGCCGCACCGCCGGCCAGAACCGGTTCATTCCTTTTGGCCGCGAGGCCACCCGACTGCTGCCTGCCCTTGGGCTGCTGCTGGTTCTATCGGGATGCGGCACCGATAATTCCGCCGTACTGGCTCCGACCGCCGCCGAAGCATCGTTGCCGGCGACTGGCGCGCCGCCCGTTGCCGCGCCTGCCGTGCCGGTGGTCGATCCGCCGGCGCCGATCGTTCTGCCGACAACCGCGCCCGTGCCGGTTGCCGCTACGCCGAAACTTGATCCTGCCGTGCCGGCCATCGATCCCGCCGCCTCCAAAGAGAGCCGTCGCTATAATGCCGGCGAGAACCCTGAATATGCCCGCAAGTGCGGCTGGCCGGTCAACATGCCCGAGCCGCTGCCGGGGTCGATCCTGCCGGCGAAGCGGATCGTGGCCTACTACGGCAACCCGCTCTCCAAACGGATGGGGGCGCTGGGCGAATATCCAGAAGGACGAGATGCTGCGCCGACTCAAGGCGAGACGCAGGCGTGGGAGAAGGCCGACCCGGCCACGCCGGTACAGCCGGCCCTGCACCTGATCGCGGTGGTGGCCCAGGGCGAACCGGGCAAGGCCGGCAAATACCGCATGGTCATGCCGGACGAGGTCGTCAATCAAGGTCTACGGCTGGGCCAGGGAGGCCAAGGCCGTCCTGTTTATCGACATCCAGACCGGCCATGACGACATCCGCACATCCTGCCGCGCTTTGAGTGGATGCTGAAGAATCCCGATGTCCACCTGGGGATCGACCCGGAGTTCAACCTGATCGCAGCGGACAGGTTCCCGGGGACCAAGATCGGCACCTACGATGCGGCCGATATCAATTACGTCTCCGGCTATCTGGCGGATCTGGTGCAAGAAGTACAATCTCCCTCCCAAGGTCTTCGTCGTGCACCGCTTCACCCGCAACGGGGTGACCAACGCGCGGCAGATCAAGCTGCGCCCCGAGGTGCAGATCGTCATGCACATGGACGGCTGGGGCGCGCCGTGGCTGAAGCGCGACAGTTACAAGGATTATGTGGTCACGGAGCCGGTGCAGTACACCGGGTTCAAGCTCTTCTACCACAACGACACCAAGAAGGGCGACCCGCTGATGACCCCGAGGAAGTCCTGCGCCTGCAGCCGCAGCCGCTCTATATCCAGTACCAGTAACCATACCGTCTCGGTTTCGCAGCTAAAAAGGGGCAGGCTACTCTTGAAGATAGCCTGCCCTTTTTCCTTCCTGTCTTTCGCTCTTCTCCTCCATGGCATTCCCCACTGGCAAAGCCGGCGTCATCCTCTAAACTAGCAGAAACGAGAATAACAATTTTCGGGGGCGTATGAATCGTTCCGATCTCCACCTGGCCGAAGCCGGCGGCCTGAGTTATCTGCTTTCGCTGCCGCCGGGAGAGCCGGCCGGCAAATGGCCGATCCTCTGTTTTCTGCACGGGCTCGGCGAAGGTCCGCCGACGGATATTTATTCCGCGATCGTGCGTCATGGTCCCTTGCGGCCGGAGAGTGCGCCCATCGCCACCCGCGACTTCATCCTGGTCGCCCCGCAGCTGCCCGAGCGCGGCGATCTCTGGCGACTGTACAGCGAGGCGGTGGTGGAGATCGTCGGGCAAGTGCAGTGGGGGCACGGCGGCGATCCCAAACGCACTTACCTGACCGGCTTCAGCTATGGCGGCGATGGTGTTTTCGATCTGGCTTTGGGTGAACCGGACTTGTGGGCGGCGCTGTGGGCGGTCAACCCGACCCGCGTGCCGCCGGCCGACCCCGGTCTGCCGGTGTGGCTCTCCGCGGGCGAAGCCTCACGGGCCATCAGCAGGCAATTCATCGATTTCCTGCAGCTGCATCCGCCGGTGGCCGAGCTGGATGTCGAGGACCGTATTTTCGTCGACGAGGGGCTCGATCACGTCGGCACCGCGACCTCCGCCTACCGGGACGAGCGGATCTATCGTTGGCTGCTGACCAAGCGTTCCGAAGACGTTACGGCCTGATCCCGCCGATTCTCTCGGGCGGCATCTGGCCGCCCGTTCTTTTGCCCTGGCCAAGGGAAAAGCAAAACCGTTTCACGCGGATAAGGTCTGATCGAATCGGATAAAAATCGGATCAAGCAAAAATGGTGGTTTTAAAATCCGCCTTTATCCAATTTATCAGATTTGATCCGCGTGCATGCTTCAGGTTTTAAGATTCGCTTCAGGGTGCAGGGATCAGTACCAGATCGAAAACGGCCTCGGCACTGCCCGGTATTGGATAGTGCTGGGTGATCAGCTCGGCGAAGCCGTCGGCGGCAACTAAAAGGTGGATGTGAGGCGGACGGCTGCCGTAGGGGACGGGAGAGTGAGATTGGAAGTAATAACGGCCGTCCTCACGGGAGAAGAAGGTCGCCCGCCAGCGGTCGTCGTAGCGGCCGTCCGGTCCGGCCATCCACACTTCAACCTTTGCCCCCCGGATCGGTGCACAGTCCGCCGCCGATTTGACCTGCCCCACGAGCAGGTAACCTTCGCCGATTTTGTTGCGCATCGGCGCGCCCGCCCGGTAGAACGGACCCTCGGCATCCGGCAGGGTTGGGGTACAATGATATTCTGGCGAGGCGCCGGTCGCCGGCGCGGCAAGGGCGAGTACCAGCAAGGCGAGAATGACCTGAACTCCCCAAAGCATGTGGATGTCAGCTTTTAGGACAATTCTTCTCATCGGCGATCTCTTTGCCCGTTTCGATGCCGAGATCCTCTGCTTTTTTCGCCGTGGGCTGCGCCAAGTTGGGGCGGTGGAGGGTGATCTTCGACGTGCCGATTTTCTGCACAATCACCCGGACATCGAAACTCCCGTTCGGTCTTCGTCCCGGTTCGGCGTAGATGGAAAAACAGCGGTAGTTCAGTTTTCTCATAGGCTCCTCGGGTAAAACTTTCTTCACTTTCTTTCATCATACACCGATATGAAAAATGGCGTAATTTGCCATCTTCCCGGCCGGTGTCATACTGCGATGAACGCGACCTTTGGACTTGGCCATGCGTACCGGAGCGATCCTCCTTGTTTTCACCTGCCTTCTCCTTACCGCCTGCCAACGCACCTATTACGGCGCCATGGAGAAGATCGGCTTCCAGAAGCGGGAGATTCTCACCAGCCGGGTCGAGAGGGCGCGGGATGCCCAACAGGAAGCGGGGGAGCAGTTCCGCTCGGCCCTGGACCGGTTTCGCGAGGTGGTGAATGTCGAAGGGGGAGAGCTGGAGGAGAAATATGAAACCCTCAGCGCCACCTTTGAGCGCAGCGAGGCGCGGGCCGAAGAGGTCAGCAAGCGCATCGACGCGGGGGAGGAGGTCGCCGGGGCGCTTTTCGAGGAGTGGGAGGCCGAGCTGAAGCAGTACCGGGATAAACGGTTGCAGGTGGAGAGCCGCCGCACCCTGGCCGAGACCCGCCGCCTCTACCGCGACCTGATGCGCACCATGCGCCAGGTCGAAAGCCGCATGGACCCGGTCCTCGCGGCCTTCAATGACCAGGTGCTCTTCCTCAAGCACAATCTGAACGCCCGCGCCGTCGCTTCCCTGCGACCCGCACTTGGGCGAATCGAGGCGGACGTGGAACGGCTGATCCGGGAGATGGAAGCGGCCATTCGCGAAGCCGACGTCTTCATCCGCCGCCTGGAAGCCGCCTGAAGCATTCGCGACTGATTACTAACCGTCATTCCCGCGAAGGCGGGAATCCAGGATCTGGATGCCCGATAAAAGCTTTCGGGCATGACATTATTTATCCACCGGATGAATAATGAAGGACAGGGCGGGTTTACTCAATCCGTAGGAGAATCATCATGCTGGTCACCATCGAATACTGCAACCAGTGAGGCTATCGCGAGCGTGCCGCCAGTCTGGCGGCGAAGATCAAGGAGGCGATGGCTGCGGAGGTCAGGCTTATCGAGTCGAGCGGCGGGGTGTTTGAGGTCGTTGTGGACGGAATGCTGGTGTATTCGAAAAAGAAGACGGGTGAATTCCCGGATGAGGCTCGGCTGGTGGGGGAAATTAGAGTAAGTAGAATTCTCGAAAGAATGCCAATATGCAAAGTCTGACCCCAATGACCGCCCCAGCTTGTCCCACCACTTCAATGACTCTGTCCCGAGATAACACCGGAACTGCTCAGGGTTGGTTATTTCATGTAGGTTTGTATTTTGCAAATCTTCAAGGAGCCCAACTGTAGCAGCTTCTCTGACGTATCCATCCCCTTCAGTATGCCATCTTTCTATGACCTGAAATATTTGAGGAAATGCTTCAGTTTCTCCGATTTCCAACATAGAGATAAGATGTCGTGCCAGCTCAGATAAAGACAAGTAAAGCGGAAGACCGTCCTTCTCGTCCTTCCACTCATCAACAAAAGCATCCCAGTCTGCCCGAAAGGACGGGCAAACTTCGAGCATGGGAATCATCATTTCGTCTTTATGATCATGTTCTTTTCCTCAGCCAACGTCGTGGGGGCGCACCAGCGCGTCAGCGTCTGTGTGCCGCCGCCTTGTTGGATGCTTCTTTACAGGTAGCCGCCTCGCTCTTCCTCAGACAAGCATTGTTGTGATTTTAGGATTGGTGGCTTTCGGCAGGTCTGAGTGAATCCAGAGGCTATCAGCTCAATTGTTCCTTCCTGGGTTTCAATCAAGTATTCATATTCTGTCTGATTCAGGATCTTCTGCTCAATGTTGGCGATTTCCAGCCCGTTCACAAATTCCAAGTCAATATTGATTCTTAGATTACGTGCATCGTTGAAACGCAAGGTAGCCGGTGCAACCCAGAAATTGTATGACTTCGATTCTTCCTCTATTACCCATTTCAGAATGTAGTCAATATCCAGGTCTACCATATCTGCCAATTGAATTGCGTATATCGAGCAATCGTGCCATCCCATTTGTGGGAAATCAGCCTGTGTCCAAATTGTCTTTTCAAATTTGTTATCCATTTTCTTCTTTCATCCAACGGGGTGCCCCGGTGAGCGGCGCGTTAGCGACCGTCTCGACCGGGCTGGTTAGGTCTTTCACTTATTCTCAAGAAGTCCCGTAAATTCAGTATGAGGGCAAATTTCATGCAAGAAAGTGTTTTCGTTACCCGCCAGGCTGTCAAATATCTGGTCAAAAAGATTGTCTTTTCTTTCGTGGATACTGGTTGCTCTCAATGCAGTTCTAATAGCCTTTTTGCCTGCTTTAATTTGTCCTTTCGCATGGAGGATACAACCAAGTGCAAACAGGTCTCGAAGAGCAATACTGATATCGTCAGTAAAACCTTTGTCAAAAGCGGCGTTAATCGTAGTCCATTCTTTGTCGGTAACCATAAAAGGAGTCTCCTATGCGTGATGTGAATATTGTTCTTAGTGGTGTTTGTGGTTCAGGGAAAACAGCAATTCTCCATATTATTGGTGATGCTCTCCGCAACTCTGGTTTTAATGTTGTTGCAGTAGACGACGGCGACGAAATCCCTGAGTTCCAGCCGAGACGCCCGTATAACCCAGATGATCGCCTCGTTTCAATTTCGACGGTTATTTCTTGATTGACCTAACGGCATGGGGAGAACAGCGGCGAAGGCCGCTGCTTCTGCCTTGTTGGCACTTCTTCCCTTTAATTTCTCAATATATCAATGTCTGGCACCAGTGCCTTCTATGGCACCAGTGCCTTCCCATTGCCTTACCCACCGAAGTGCTTTGCGAAATAATCAATAAGCTCCCCGGCCTGGGTGCCACGCCGGAATTCCTTCTGTTCCTTGAAATCAAGAGATGGAAATAAGTGGATGATCTGGTCATCGGAATACAGGTCCATTAGGCTTTCAGTCTCGACGGTTGATTTAGAACCTCCGGCAAGAGATTTCGATGCCTCAACAGCAGCGCCTATCAATACGTCGGCAACCTGCACAGCGGGGCTCAACTTAGAATCCGTTTGAGTCACCTCTGACAGCTTGAGAGGGAATTTTAAGCTCGTAATTTGGGTTTCCTTAAACTCTATTTGGTTGTCATGTTCTATAAACTGCCTGAGAAGTCGATGGTAGTTGAGTAGATTTTTCGATTCGTCGTGCTCAACACGATATGCTCCGTCAGCCATAGCTTCCATCCTACTGATCAACGATAGAAGAACCACACATGCTGCATCAGTTGTTAATTCGGGTGTAGAGATAGCCTCCAAGCACTCTGGCGATGCATATGCAAGAGGTCCGAGCGCTTCAGGTAGTTCCTGCCATTTCATTTGGCGAACAGTTGACACAAGATCGTTGAGGGCTTCCAGAGATTTTTTGTTGATTGCTCTTTGAAAAGCTGCCATCAGGGCATCAAACTGCGCCTTACCGAAAAGAGATGGTCCTGCACGGTAAAAAAGGGAAGCCAATGAATAATTTTGCCCGTCTTCGTAAAAGTCGAAGCCCCTCTCGTAGTAAAACGGCTCCACCGCATAATCCATAAACATCAGGCTCAGCAAGAATCTTTTATCGCAAACGTATGTAACGCACTTCCATTGCGACAGTACATCTCGCTGTAGGTTAAGCAGGTGCTCACGATTTCCTGGTCAACGCGCTAGACTCTGATACTTAAGTTCGGGCGCTTTGAGCCTTGGAAAATGTTCCCTGATGAGTTCCGCCGCTACTTCATCGGTTATTGATGTGGCTGAAGCGCCTTGGAATCGCTGGTCTTTGTTTAGCAGATCGAAACCTGTGTAACCACTTTCATCAATGATGAAGCGTTCCATCGAGACACCTATTTGTTCAAGATAAAGGTCAGTTCTTATTCTCTGTTCTTATTCCTCGCCAACGGGGTCGGCCTTGACCTGCCATCCGGGCAGGTCTAAGGACGTGGTTATGCTATTTCCTTTTATTTGAGGGCTGTATGTTACGGATTCAATTTGATTCCAAGGTAAAACCAGACGAGGTAAATGACACAGGCGAGCAAAAGCCCGCCTACTACCATTTCGGCTATGTTAATGAGCGACTTGGACTTTTTATTGTTGCCGTGTGGTATTTCTGTATCGGTTTTTTCAGCTGCTATGTTTTGTGTGGTGGACTTGATAAATGATTTTCCGCCGCAGTTTTTCATTCGTTCAATTGCCGCATCAACAACGGCAACAATACTTTCGACATCTTGAACCATCGGAGCATCATAGTTATGAAGTTCAATGCTTTTATTATGTATTTGCTTTATTTTTTCGGCGAAGTAGTCATTTTCTCCGAACGTCTTTTGAAGAAAGTCCTTGATGGACAGAACAAGAGTCGCATATTTCTGCCTGTCGGAGTATCGCATTGTGCTTGTTCCGAACGATTCGTGAAACATCATTCCGATGTGGGCAAGATCGTCTCTGTACTGTTCGAGCTTTTTGATTTTTCCGTCGTTTGTCATTTTTTCTCGCATAACTCGTTATTGATCAGATCCGGCCATCCTCCGTTTTTGGGTGTTGGCCAAATAACTCGTATTCACCAGTTCACGCGCGCGCGTGAACCGGTGATCTATCGAACCTTATTAATTCAATGTTGGAGGGTTTGCCTGTATGCGTCTTTCAGAGGGAAGCCAGGTTGTTAAAAGAACTGCTGGGCTAGAGCCTTGCGGTTTTTTTTTGACCCCGACCATCGGACGGAATCCAGTCGGCGCCGGTACGCATGAAGGCGCGGGAGAGGGCGATCTTTTGCCATTCGCAGCCGGAGAGCTCGCGTCCCCCCTTGAACCATTTTCCCAACTGCGTGTCGTAGCGTTCCGGCAGCGTGTCGATGAACGGCGCCGCCATCCCTTTTTCCGCCGCCTCCTGCCAGCGCTGCCGGTCCTCGAAGTGAATTTAAATAAGGGGAATAGCTTTCTGTTTCTTCCGCACTGGGTGAAGTGATTGCATATTCACCGGATCCTCATTCAGCATTGGACGCAGAGCCCTATGGCGTTGGTGCCAAAATTCCATATACCTCTTGCCGAGGGTGGTATCGACCTTGTCAGCCCACAGGTACACGATAATACTACCGGCGGTAAAAAAGGCGATCGCCCCCAGCACCAATAGCGGATTGCCATAGGGCCAGCATCCCCACCATCGGCTGATGTGGACCCAGACGAGCATCGCGAGTGTTATCAGCGTCACGACGAGGAACGTAGTATGCGACCCCTTCCCCGACAGAACCACGTTGCTCATCCCGCTCAGGAGAGACTTTTCTGAGGTGGTATTGCCGGGGGGGCTCATAAGTGTAGGAATGCTAGCGGTAACCGCGGGGGCCGGCCAGGATCTGATACTCCCAGAGGTGTCGATCTCTAGATTGAATGGGATGTTTCCGGGAGAATAGGAGTCCATTCCCCCGTCACCTCTGGTTCCGTTGGTTCCGTTTGCGATTCTTTCGAAGACGCTTACATGGATTTTGGGTGCCGGTATCTTATGCTCCTCGCACAGCTGGTTTAATTCGCGCGGAGACCACCGGTAATACACGGCGACACCCGATCGGGAATCATACATTTTGTCATGCACGTCCTGGTGCTTCTGTACAAAAACCCGATCCATCTGATTGAAGCGTAGCCCTGCCTGGCTCGCCTCATTCATCATCCAGTCCAGTGTCACCAGCGACATTCCCTGTTTCGGATACCCTCCTCCCACGTTCGAGTGCACGCCGGCGAACCAGACCTGCTTGATGCGGGTATCCTTGCCGTTCTTTTCGTTCCACAATTCGGGGTGGAAAGTACGCCGTTCTTCATCGAGGGCCAGTGCATGACAGGCGCGGGTGACCTCGGGGCCAAGGGTATTGTCAGCAAACCATATCGGCTTGATGAAACGGCTTATCAATTCCCGCAAACCATCGAAAGGAGTCGCGATGGCGCCCACCGTATCCCAGACGCCGATGAAAGCTATGTCAATCTTCTCTTCGGGGTTGGCCGCATGGTTCTCCCTGCGGCATGCCTTCGTGGCTTCCCATCCCTCGGCGATTTCCGCTTCGGAAGGGATCTTCCCCCTGCGCTCTTTGGCATTGGCGTGCTTGAAAGCGTTCTCACTGAAATCCTTCCAGTTCTTTTCGACGATACCTCTAAGATCCTGATGTGGCTGAGTGCTGTAATATTCCGTATCCAGAATCCCGCAGTACTGAATGAACCCGGCAAGAGCCCTCACCGTGTACGCCCCGCGGCTAAACCCGAAAAGGAACACCTTGTCGCCCGGCTCGTAGACGTTTACCAACTCCCGATACAATTTTTTGACATTGCGGGAGAACCCCCACCCGAAAGCCCCACCGACCACCCTGGCGAAGGCGTTTGCCGTCCCCACCCCGTCGTCGTAGAACGCTACCTGTTTCGTCAATTTCGGATTCTTTTTATACCCCTGAATATCTACGGCTTCGTAAAGCTTAAAAACATTGGTACCGCGGTTTTTGATATCCTGGTTCCCAGTCCCGTCAGAGCACAGCACGATGTTCTTTGCCATTGCGTCCCTCCCCTGAAAAGCCCTATGGGTTCGAATCAGTGAAAAAAGGCAGTCCCGTTTTCAAGCGCCCGAGGCGGCGGACGCATCATTTTTGCTTTCGGTGAAAAGACCCAAAATCGAATCGAAGATTTTATCGACCTTCAGATCGACGCCGTAAAAGACAGTCAGATCGTCCGGCCCTTCTCCGGCATTGACTTTGAAATCGATGAAGGGGACCGTGCTGAGCCGGGCTGGTGATAGAAGAGCTTCAGGTTTGAGATGAATCGGCTCCTGTTGTCGAGCGCATTGGTGTATCCATAGCCGATTTCCATTTTCGAGCGGCGGAATCTGTCGTGTTGCCCGGTGAACGGCTCGTAGCCAATGCCCAAAAACCAATCGTGGTAAAAGTCGTCCTCGATCTCCTTGTCGGTAGTGGCGATAAAGGAGGTGGCGGGGCGCAGGTAGAAAGCGTCCCATTTCGGATTTTTGAAATAGAAAGAAAGTTCGCCTTCGACCGTCTCCGCATTAGCGAATATGGTCCCGGTCCCCTCGTTGCCGGAAAGATCGGCCTTCTCGCCCTCGACCAGTTTCCGGCCAACATCCAGCCTCGCTTCAAGGTCGAAATAAGAACACAGCTTAAAGCGCGACACCAGATCGTAAAAAAAGGTGTTGCCATGGAAGAGTTTGTTGCTGTCTTCTTCGACCCCCTTATTGGTCGATGTCTGCATGCCCACCCGGAAATCGACCTGGATATTTTTGCTCTTGGGGGCAAGGTCGAACTCCTGCCGATTGCTCTCGGCAGCATTCGCGTTTTTGATTGCGATCGAGACTTTGTCGTAGCTTTCCAGGATGGCGGGGAGCTTATATTCGAGGAAGTTGGCACTCGTTGCTTTGACAGTATTGCTCTCGATTATCTCCCCCTTATCGGGGACGGGTCTGATGATGAGAGTGTTCTCCTGCCCGCTTGTGTCGAAATGGGTGCCAATAATTAATATCGTTTCCTCTGAACCCGGTGAAGACGGTACTATCTTCGAGATGACAGCAGGATTGGACGGAAATAACTGTTTTGCCACGGTAAATTCGTTAGAGGTCTTACCCCAGATTTCCACCTTGAACCGCAGGTCGGCGGCGGGCTCAATAGGGGAAATGTTGAAATCTATGGTCGTTTCGCTCTGCGGAACGGCTGTTAACGGCAAAAAGCGACCGTCTGGCCAAGTCATCGTGATCTTTGCCGGGACAGGCGCACCGGCCGCATCCTTGACGAGAAACCCTTCCCCGGTGACGGTCACCTGAATATTCGGCGGGTTGAAAGCAACTGTGACCCGGTCGATCTTCAGGCTCGATTTGTACCGGACCGTCTTCCCCTCCGACTCACCGTTGGCCGTCGATACCGCAACCTGCATATCACCGTCGTAAGGGAGGCTTGGAAAAGGCGCGACAACAACAAAGTTCGCATCAGATGCGTTGATCGGAAAGACATACTCGGATTTCTGCCATTTCAAGATCACCTTTGTTGGACTACCCGCGACCCAAAGATTGGAACCGTCCAATTTCACAGCTTCACCCGCCATAACGGTTGCTGGATGTTGCCTGATGACAGGCTGGGCGGCAAACGTCGGAGTAGTGAAGGTAGTGACGACAACAAGGCACATGGCGGAGAGAACTTTTTTTTTCAGCATTCAAGACCTCCTTTTAAATGAAACAGTAAATTGAAAAAACGCTTCAGGATGCTCTGAGATTAATTCTGATGTCCCTCAACAAAAAACCGCAAGGCTCTACGGCCCAGCGGTTCATTTAAAACAATCTTCCCGTCCGCTTCAAAAAGCATACAGGCACACCCTCCAGCATTGGATTAAAACGCCTCGAAGATACCTGCTTAACGGATAAACGGCAAGAAAAATGCGGAGCTAAGTTTCACGCTTCATCTATACCCCTTCGCCTGCAAGGTAAACAGCTGCGCATACTGCCCACCCTGCGCCATCAGCTCGGCGTGGCTCCCCTGCTCCAGAATGGAACCGTTTTCGATGACAACGATCCGATCGGCCATGCGCACCGTCGAGAAGCGGTGCGAGATGAGGATCGTCATCTTGCCGCGGCACAGCTCGCGAAAGTGCGCGAATAGCTCCGCTTCGGCCCTGGCGTCCATGGTGGCGGTCGGCTCATCGAGGACGAGGAGGTCGGCGCCGGTACGCATGAAGGCGCGGGAGAGGGCGATCTTTTGCCATTGGCCGCCGGAGAGCTCGCGTCCCCCCTTGAACCATTTTCCCAACTGCGTGTCGTAGCGTTCCGGCAGCGTGTCGATGAACGGCGCCGCCATCCCTTTTTCCGCCGCCTCCTGCCAGCGCTGCCGGTCCTCGAAGTGGGCCACGTCGCCGGCGCCGATATTTTCCCCGACCATCAGCTGATAGCGGCCGAAGTCCTGGAAGATGACGCCGATCCGCTGCCGCAACGCATCCGTCTCCCATTGCTGCAGGTCGAGGCCGTCGAGCAGAATACGGCCGGAATCCGGGCTGTAGAGACGGGTCAGCAGTTTGACCAGCGTCGTCTTGCCGGAGCCGTTTTCGCCGACCAGGGCCAGGCTCTCCCCCGGTCGCAGGTGCAGGTCGATATCGCGTAGCGCCGGCGTTTCGGTCCCCGGATAGGTGAAGGAAACGTGTTCGAAGCGCACGCCGTCCCCCGGCTGCGGACCGGCGGCGAGGCGGCCGGCCGGCTGCGGCACCTCCTGCCCCAGGTACTCGTAGAGGTTGGAGAGGTAAAGATTGTCCTCGTACATGCCGCTGATCGACGAGAGACTGGCCGAGACTGCCGCCTGCCCCTGACGGAAGAGGAGGAGGTACATCGTCATCTGCCCGAGACTGATCGATCCGTCGATGGCGGCCAGGGCGATCCAGCCGTAGGCGCCATAGAAGGCGGCGGTGCCGAGCAGGCCGAGGAGAAAGCCCCAGAAGTCGCGGCGCAGGGTGAGAATGCGGTCCTCGGCAAAGAGGCGGGCGAAGATCTCGTTGTAGCGTCGCAGCAGCTTCGGGCCGAGGCGATAGAGCTTGACCTCCTTGACGAAATCCTCGCGGGCGAGAACCGTCTCCAGGTACATCTGCATGCGCGAGTCGGGGGAGCGCCAGCGGAAGAGGCGGAACTTGTCCCCCGAATATTTCGCCTCGACAAGGAATTCGGGAAAACCGGCGAGGAACAGGATGAGCACCGCCCAGGGGGAGAACTGCACCAGCAGCACGGCGTAGCTGATCAGGGAGATGGCGTTCTGCACCAGACCGAAGGTGCGGTTGACCAGACTTAAAGGGCGGACGGAGGCTTCGCGGCGGGCACGGGTGAGCTTGTCGTAGAATTCCGAATCCTCGAAATGCGCCAGACGCAGGGTGAGGGCTTTTTCCAGGATCATCACGTTGATCCGCTGCCCCATCAGCGCCCGCAACAGCGCCTGGCAGGTAGCGATGCCGCGCTGGGCGCCGGCGAGGGTGGCGATGACCGCCGCCTCGACGGCGACGAAGAGGAGGACGCGGCTGGTATCGGCGGCGCCGGTTTGCCGCTGCAGCTCACCGGCGGCGACGACGGCGTCGACGATCAGCCGCCCGACCCACGCCGCCGCCGCCGGCAGCACCCCGGCGACCAGCGTCAGTACCGCAAGCAACAGAGTGAGATCGCGCCGCGTCAACCAGACGAGCTGCAGCGCCCGCCGGCTGTAGTCGAACAGGCCGATAAAGCGCTGCGGCAGGGGAATGTGGTCGGTATCCCAGTCGTGTTTTTTCACAGGGGTTCCATTGTGCGGTGAAATTACTTCATTTAAGTCTGGCCGCGCCAGCATTGCAAGGCAAAAGGGAGCATGTTTATGACGTGGGTTCGGCGAGCAGAAGCCGATTTTTCGGAGTGATGTCGGCGGGGATCTGCTGGGTGAAGATCCGATAGCCCTGCTGGCGGAGGCGGGCGGCGCGGGTGACGTCGAGGGCGAGGGGGCCATCGAGCCATCCCTCCAGGCCGCCGAGGTCTGCGTCGTCGAGATCATGGCAGCAGGGGAGAACTGCCACGCGCGCACCGGCGGCGACCGCCCGCTCCAGAACCAGATCGGTCAGACCGCCGCAGGCGTGCACCGAAACGACCAGATCGGAAGACCGCAGTTCCAGCCGCGCCAGGTCCCCCTCGATGAACTGAATCCGCCGCGCCAGCCGCGGCCAGCTTTCGAGCATGGTTCCGTGCAGCTTGCCGGTGCTTGCCGGCAGCGCGCGGTCGACCGCCAGTGCCTCGGAGGAGCTGTCGTCGAGCAGCAGGAGGATCTGCGCCAGCAGCCCATGGCCGCAGGCGAGATCGACCACCCGCCCGCCACGGAAGCGGCGGCGCACCCGGCGGGCGACCTCCCACGCCTCGTACAGTTCCTTTCGCGGCAAGCAGCCGGCGCGGCAGACCGCCCGGGCGATGCGGTCGAAGAGGGAATCGCCGGTGAACTGCGGGAGGAGCTTTTCGGTCAGGCGATTGCGTGACGAGCGGTCCATGGAGAGCGTCCTTGTTCAGCCATTGCCGAGCAGGTCAAAAGAGGAAATGAAGATTGTCTTGCGCCAGAAGTGCTCCCGCGGTTACCCTCGGGGGTGTGGCCGGCCGAGCGCCGGCATAGCCTACAGCCTGCACCCCTAAATTTCAGGAAAAACCATGCGCGAAACGATACCGGAAAGCAGACCCGAGATGCCGAGCGAGCCGATGACGACAACAACGTCCATGCCTCCGGTCCTGCAACAGCATCCCTTCGGCGAGCAGACTGCTATCCCCGGCGGGGAAGACTTCACCTACCAGCCGCCGGGCCAACAACCGGAGAAGAAAGGGCTGCTGCGCCGGCTCGGACCGCTCGGCTTGCTGCTTCTGTTCGTCTTCGGCAAGCTGAAGTACCTCCTCGTGCTGCTGCAGGTCGGCAAATTCAAGACCTTCATCACCATGCTGATCAGCGTCTGGGCCTACGCCCTCTTCTGGGGCTGGTCCTTTGCCGTCGGCTTCGTCGCCCTGCTTTTCGTTCACGAGATGGGGCACGTCATCGCCTTGCGCACGCAGGGGATCAAGGCAACGGCGCCGATGTTCATCCCCTTTCTCGGCGCGGTCATCGGTATGAAGCAGCTCCCCGACAACGCCTACGCCGAGGCGGTGTCGGCCTACGGCGGGCCGTTGCTCGGCACCGTGGGGGCGATCGGCTGCGCGGCCGTCGGCCTCATCACCGGCAACGCCTTCTGGTTCGCCCTGGCGTCAACCGGTTTTCTCCTCAACCTGTTCAACCTGCTGCCCATCTCCCCCCTGGATGGCGGGCGGATTATCGGCGTGATCAGCCCCAAGCTGTGGTTTGTCGGGCTGGCGGGGGCGATCGGTCTTTTCTTCCTCACCTGGTCGCCCATCATCATTCTGATCGTCATCATGGGGAGCCTGCAGATCCGGGCCGCGGCGAAACAGGGGAAGGCCGAGAAGGCCCGCTATTACACAGTATCAATGGGCAGGCGGATCGGCATGGGGGTGGCCTTTTTAGCGCTGCTGGCGGTGACTTCCATCGGCATGCTCGTCGTGCAGGCACCGCTGGCCGATTTCCAGAATGCGGCGCAGATTTCCGGGAATTGATCGTTTAAATTACAGGTAAGAACCGACAAGATCAAGGGCGGCCACATAGGCTGCCCTTTTTTTGTTTACAGGTGGCAACCGCGGGCGCTGCGCCCCGCACCCCGCCTTACTTTCTTTTGATCCCGCTAAATCCGCCCAACCAGCCGGCTGAAATAGTCGGGCGGCGGTGCGGTGAAGGCCAGGCGTTGGCGTGAAAAGGGATGTGTGAAGGCGAGCGCCTGCGCATGCAGGAAGAGGTTCTTCGCGCCGTCTTCGCGTCCGTATTTGCGGTCGCCGAGCACCGGGTGACCCTGCTCGGCGAAATGCACGCGGATCTGGTGCTTGCGGCCGGTCAGCAGTTCGATCTCCAGCAGGCTCACCCTCCGTACCTCACGCAGCACCCGGTAGGCGGTGCGCGACAGCTTCCCCTTGCTGGCATCGGCGGTGGAGTAGACGTTGAGGGCGGCGTTCTCCACCAGATACGACGTAATTGTTCCTTCCTTGGCGGTCAGCGTGCCGTGCACGACGGCGAGATAGCGCTTTTCCGTCTCTTCCCAGTTCTGCTGCAGAAATAGCTTCGTCTCCTCGCTGCGGGCGAAGAGCAGGGTGCCGGAGGTGTCGCGATCGAGGCGATGGACAATGAAGACCCGCTGCTTTGATCGCGGATCCCCTTTGCGGACATAGTCGTTGAGATAAGAATGCGCCGTGCGGGTTTTATCCCGATCGGTGCCGATCGTCAGCAGGCCGGCCGGCTTGTTCACTACCAGCACATCGCGGTCCTCGTGCAGCAGGGTCAAGCCCCCCTTGGGCTGAAAAACGGCTCCCTGATTTCTTGTCTCTATTCATGGCATTTCCCGCGGTTGCGTCGGTTTGGTCAAGGGCACCCGATATGGTACGCCCATTTCGCCAAGACGGCCAGAGCAAGCAGCCAGAAGATGACGATGAACGCCGCCGCCGAACGACTGACCGGCCTGTCGGCCGCTTGTTGCGCGTGCCGCCGGGCGGATTCCAGAACCTCCGGCGGCGTCAGCCGCACGATGAGCGCCAGGCCGAGCGGGACCAGCAGAAGGTCGTCGAGATGGCCGATGAGCGGGATGAAGTCGGGAATGAGATCGATGGGGCTGAGCGCGTAGGCGGCGACGAGAATCGCCAAGGCGCGAACGAGAACAGGGGTGCGGGGATCGCGGGCGGCGAAATAGACGATTAGCGTGTGCTGCTTGAGCTGTTTGGCCCAGACCTTCAGGGAGGCAGGTTTCATGAGCGGCAGGGCATGGGTGGGGATGTCCTTTTTTTACTACTCTGGCGCTTCCAGCAATCGCCGCTGCAGAAGTGATCTGCATGTCCCGACGGCCATCGACGATCAGCAGGACGTAGACGGTCTTGTCCATGACTCGGTAGATGAAACGGTACGGTTTGAAGAAAATCTCGCGATATTCCCGGATGCCCAGCGCCAGCAGCTCCTTCGGATAAGTGCCGCGCTCGGGGAATTCGGCCAGGCTGATGAAAGTCTTCTCGATCTGCTCCAGAACGTGATCCGCTTTTTCCGGCGCATCAGTGCGCGCGATATAGTCGTAAAGCTCGTTCAGGTCATGCGCCGCGTCATCGGTCAGCAAAACGGCAAACGCCATCAGCGCGTCTCCCGCCGCTCGCGCAGGCGCTTGACCACATCGGCAGCCGGCTGGACCTTGCCTTCCTCGATCTGGCGGTTGCCAAGCGCCAGGATCTTCAGCAGCGCCATCGTCTCCTGGGTTTGCTCGTAACTAGCGATGTCCTGGATGACCACCTTGGCTTCGCCGTTCTGGGTGATCACCAGCGGCTCCCGCTGCTCACCCAGATTCCGCACGATTTCGGCGGCATGGGCCTTCAGATAGCTGATCGGCTTGATCTGACTGGATAGTTTCACGGTTCACCTCCTTCTTGGCATGTGACCAAATATAGTCTGATAACAGGTCAACAGTCAAGGTGGCTGGATAAAGTGGGGGTTGGCAAGGAGATGAATGACAGGGAAAGGGGGCCTTTTTGCTGTGCCAGGATTTGCTTCATTTTAACAACAATTGATGAACGACCGCCGCCCCCACCCACACGCCAAAACTTACCGCAAGAACTGTCGGTAGTGAAGATTGCTTCTTGAAGCAGACGAAAGCCGCGAAAAAGAAAAGAACGGTCGGCACCATCCCCCAAAGAGCCCCTCTGGTAAACTTTTGCATGATGGCGGGATCGCCCTTGTTTTCCAGATACATCCAGACAAGCACCAGGGCACCCGTAAGCGGCATGACAGCGACGAGGCCGGCGACGGACGGGAATTTTTTCCCGACTGCCGTCGCGGTGAGGATGATTGCGACGCTGATCAGGACTTTGAGCAAAATCTGCATGTTACTCTTCCTATCTAACGGGGGAGAGCACTGTGGGGCTTTGAGTTTGCAGGTGCCATGCTATGCCCACTTGTACGTGGACAGAAGCGCAAAGGACAACCCGGTTGGGATTCGAATTTTCTATCCTTTGTTGCTCAACGCGAAGTTCACACGCCGCGAAGCGGTCGGCGTATAACGATTTGTTAGTTTTCTTTGAAACGGATAAAAATCTGGCAAACGGTTGGATTGATTTTTTGCATGATAGGATGGCTTGAGCTAAACTCACGCTCTCCTTGAACCGCAAAATATTCATCTTTGGTGATGTTATCTGGGACGAGGCTGATGTCGGGCTTTTTAACTCGACTAATCGTATCTAACCTAATGCTAACTTCGCCTGCAAAGTTCTTTTCAAGCTTGCCATTGCTCCACGTTTTTACAAAGCCACCAGCATCCCATCCAAAACCCCATAAAATAAATTCGCCGCCATTGATACGCTCGAGGTCTTTCAGGCTAGTACCGAGGGAAACACCTCCCGCTAGTTTCCAGTAGCTTTTATCTCCAAAGAATTCAACTCTTTTTAAAAACTTTCTTTTGCTTTGGTCTTTCCACAATATTATTATTTTTTTCTGCGGGTCGTTTGGATAAATCACCGAGCCTGTTTCTGTTTCCTCTCCTTCATTGTATAAATATATTTCTTCATTTTTTATATTTGGTTTGCCATACAACTTAATAAGATCTGATTCGCTAGCATCAGGAGAGATAGGCCCAATTTTGCCACCGGGGACAATCAGCCACATTGGATCAATATCGCTTCCAAATGTTTGTGAAACAGATAACAAAATGAAAAAAGCAACATAGATAGACAATAAGTTCATCATATCTGATTCCTTTTAAGACTTACTCGTTATTGAGCTATCAGGTTTTGGTATATAATACTATATGCTTATTTTGCATCTACTATTAGATACTTTTCCAGCCAAACCTCAACAATCCTCCGTGATCTTCAAAAGAAAACGCCGCAACAACCGGCATTCCCGATGCCGTCGCTACGGCGTAAATTTCTGTCGCCTTTCCTCATCGCCTTCTCCCGCAGACGCCCCCGCGGCGCCGATTATTCATCCTTTTACCTTGAGCCAGACTTCATTGTCAAACCTTTAACCCTCAGCTGCTGAGGTTCAAAGCGTAACGGGGGTGAACATGCGGGATCACCCGGCATCCAGGCGCGTCAGCCCCGCGGCCTTGGCCATGGCGCGGGCGGCGGCCAGCTCCGCCGGAGTGGGGCGGCGGTCGAGGGGCGGGTACTCGTCGGCGCGGTAGCACGGGTGGTACTGGTCCATCAGGTTGAGGTAGGTGGCGGGGGAAATTTCGCCGGCGAGAAAGGCGAGGATGCGGTCGGTGCCGGCCAGATTTTCCGGCAGCACCAGGTGGCGCACCAGCAAACCGCGCCGGGCAATCCCATGGCGATCGAGGACCAGATCCCCCACTTGGCGGTGCATCTCGCGCACCGCCGCCTGGTTGACCTCGGCATAGTCGCTGACGCCCAGATACGTGCGGGCTACCTGCGAATCTGGCGAATTTCATATCCGGCATGTAGATGTCGATCACGCCGTCCAGGAGCGCCAGCGCTTCGGGGCTGTCGTAGCCGCCGCTGTTGCAGACCAGCGGCAGGCGCAGCCCCTGCTCGGCGGCAAGGACCACCGCCGCCAGAATCGGCGCGACGACATGGCTGGGGCTGACGAAATTGATGTTATGGCAGCCGTCCGCCTGCAGGTCGCAGCATGATCGCGGCCAACTCCTCGTCGCTCACTTCCTCCCCTTCGCCGCGCCGGCTGATCTGCCAGTTCTGGCAGAACAGGCAGGCGAGATTGCAGCGGGAGAAGAAGATCGTCCCCGAGCCGCGCCGGCCGGAGAGGGGACGCTCCTCGCCATGGTGCGCGCCGGCGCTGCAGACGACTGCCCGTTCGCCGGTGCGGCAGGAGGCGTCGCGGGTGGAGAGAAGGCGGTTGACGTGGCAGCCGCGGGCGCACAGATCGCACTGGCGCAGGTGCTCGCGCGCCTGGCGGGCGCGTTCGGCCAGTTCGCCACTGCGGTGCAGTTGCAGGTAGGCGGGTTCGAAATCGTGCATGCGGTCAGCTTTCCGCAATCTGTTAGTAGAGGCAGCCCCGTAGCCTCCCAGGGCCTACCCTCCAATTTTACTGCTTGCCGGGGAGAGGCAACAAGGAGGTTTTGGGGTGATGACGGCGGGATGTTTGCTGGGAGAAGATCGGGTAATCCGCTGCGGCGGAGGCGGCCGGTGCGGATGATCGAGGGGCGAGGGGACTGTCGGGCCAGCCCATGCAGCCGGCGGTGTCTACCGGGGAGCTCGACGGCGCAGCTTGTTAGCCAGCGGGCTTGAAAGCGTCGATGTGTGTCAGCAGAAATTCATCCATTTGCCGCCAAAATAAGAATCGGAAGCGGCATGCCCTGATCGCGGGGTGATCGGCAACAGGCAGCCATGGTGACTGCGCAGGTGGGGTGACCACTCCAGTCGCGCCAGCACTTTGTTTGGAATCTCACGCGCCGACATTGCGCCGAGTTCGAACTGCGTGTCCCCGTCATCCGATTTGAGAACACCCAGAGAATGGATTGCGGCAGAATCGGGTAAGCCGTCAGTCGTCCAGGCGAGGATCTCAACGATTGGGCGCGTCCCTCCCCGGTCAGTCGAGTGCCCCGTCACCCTTAGGAGCACCTGGCGTCCAGGCAAGCCGGCGTAGGCTATAACCTCGCCGACACTCCAATCACACGACTGCCGGAAACGAGGGGGGATTCGTCGCGGCGGCGGCATCGGAGAATCGAGTTGGGCGCGCAGTTTGTCGAGTGCCCCTCGCCGCTTGCGCAGAAGTTTGGGATCCTCTTGCCACCGGCGCAAGTCAGCGCCGCTGTCGATCACCTCAAAGGCACGCATTTTGACATAATGCTGCAGCCGGCCCAACTTCCACTGCGTCGCCGCGAGGCTGAGCCACACGACAGGCCCTTCGTCTGGATCCTCCAGAGCCTCGGACCATGCCGTTAGGACCTCTTCGGCCGCCTCTGAATCAGACAAGCCATCACCAATGTTGTCCGTGTACTCGTCACCAACATCGCACGCCGTGTCTTCAGAAAAGATGCTCGTTCCCCAAGTTCCCATTGGATCTTCCCGTAGGCTAACGATAGAAATCAGCGTCGGCGCAGCGACTTTGAGCCAAGTAGGCATTTTCGCCGAGCCCGCGCCGTTC
>CAWKDO010000010.1:0-14368 GCA_963848425.1 uncultured delta proteobacterium | reverse complement strand
GCTCGCATCCGCGCCTCTCGCGTATCGACCGGGAAGAGGCACGCACCGAGATCCGCACTTCCCGCGAAATCCTTGAAAAGATTACCGGCCAACCGGTACGGTTTTTCGCCTATCCTTTTGGTGAGAAAGATGATTTCTCCCGGCAAAACGCGGTGGATCTGCGAGAACTCGGAATATCCATGGGCTTTTCCCTCCTTTGCGGCAGCAATCGGGCGGGAGCCGACCCTTTCCTGGTCCGGCGCAATTGCATTGACAGCATGGCCGGCAGATCATTGCTGCGGAAAATCTCGCCCAGCTCCCTGCATGTGGCCATGCTCGGTTTAACCAGCGATGTTAAACGGCTCACCTGCTGGCCGTGCGAACGGCAGATGACCCTGCGGCCCCAGCCGACTACCGCTCTCTGAATGATGCCGCCGCGAGTCGAATGGATCACCGGCGAGGCCGCACTCGAACCGCACCTTGCGGCCTGGGATCGCCTCGCCCTGCAGGCGCCGCAGCAGCTGCCGATGCTCTCCGGCAGCTGGGTTCTCGCCCAGTTCGGCACCATGCTCGGGAGGGACGAGAGCTGGGAATGCTGCTTGGCCTTCGACGGCAAAGAACTGCTCGGGGTTCTCCCGCTGATTCGCCGGCATAAGAATCTTGCCGGCCGAAAGATTTCCCTCCTCCGCACCCCTTTCGATCTGCATACCCGCTCCGGCGACGCCGTCGTCAGAAATGGATATGAAGCCCCGGTCCTTGGCGCCCTGCTGCAGGCCGTCGCCGCGCGCCGTCCGTCCTTTTTCGCCTGCGGCTGGCGCCGTATTGCGGCCGAATCGCCGATGCTGTCCGTGGCCGACTGGCAAACCTTTCATAACCTCCGGCAGCCGGCCGGATACGGCTCGATTCTTTCGCTCCGCGGCAGCCTGGGCGATTATCGAAACAGTCTCGGCAGTAAATTCCGCGGCAGTTTGAACAACGCGCGCAACAAATTGCAGAAATTGGCTAATCCTGTTTTTTCCCACGTTGCGGGAGCAGCCGCCGGGGAGGCCAATCTATTGGCGGATTTTCTGCACCTGGAAGCCGGCGGTTGGAAGGGGAAACAGGGATCGGCCATTCGGCTCGATCCGGTTCTGGTGCATTTTTATGGCGAGCTGGTGCGCCGGCTGGCGACCAACGGCTGGCTGGAATGGCACCTGCTGCACGCCAACGGTCAACTCATCGCAGCCGAACTCGCTGTGCGCTGCGGGCGCACCCTGGCTTTGGTCAAAATGGCCTACGATGAGGCTTTTGCCGCCTGTGCTCCCGGCAATCTCCTGATGTTGGCGATCATCGAACGGGCGTGGCAGGAAGGGGATACGGACCGCATCGACTGCCTTTCCGATCAGCCCTGGCATGGCCACTGGAAACTGGAAAAACGCAAGTACTTCGATCTTTTTCTTTATCCACGCCGGCTCTTTCCTTATTGCGCCGGCTATCTGCCGCACCATACCTATTTGCGATTGAAGAGCAAGCCGGCGCTGCTGAAAACAGTCCGGCAATTCAAAATGAAAGTTCAACAGTGCAGGGAACGGCTAGGCTCGCATGCCGCCGGCGGGAAATCGCCGTGAGCCCCTGCTCCTTCGTCTGGAAGAATGATCTGGAACAGTTGATCGCCGATCGTTCTCTGGAGCGATTGCTCGCCATCGTTCCCGACGCCACGCTTTTCACCACTGCGGAATGGCTCGGTTGCGCCACCGCCTCCTTGCCACCGGATCGACATCTGCATCTCCTTTGCGCCCGCAGTGGCGGCCATCTGATCGCCTTCCTGCCGCTGACGCGCGGGCGGGAGGTGATTCATAATGTTCCGGTCATCTCACTGCGTTTTCTCGGCGATCCCATGGCCGATCGCATCGCCTTGCCGATCGACCCGCAATATCAGGCGCTGCTCCCGGCTATTTTCGACCAGCTTCTCCTGCATGCCCCTTTTTCCTGGGACGTGCTGATCCTCGGCGAACTGGTCCCGGATGCGCCCCTGCGGGAGGTAATCGAAAAGTGGAGCGTAGCAAATCGCACCCCTATCCACTGGCAACATACCTCCTGCACGCCGGTACTCCCCCTCTCCTGCCGGAATGCCGCCGAGCTGCGGGCGACCTATCCCAAATCGCTCGCCATTCGCCTGCGCCGCAGCCGCAAAAAGCTCGAAGCGGCCGGCCCAGTCGAATTCCGCCGCCTTCTTCCGACCCCGGAGGAAGCCGCCCGTATTCTCCCCAGCTTGCAAGAGCTTGAAGAGGTCAGTTGGAAGGGCGCGCAAGGGGTCGGTATCTTTTCCACCCCCAAAGCTGCGCCTTCTTCCGTCGCCTCGCCCCGGCACTGGCGGCGAAAGGGCGTCTTGACCTCGGTTTGTTGCTGCAGGATGGACGATTGATCAGCTATCGCTTCGGTTTTCGCTTCCGCAATATTTTCCTTGAGGACAATCTGGCCTTTCACCCCGATTGGGCGGCCATGGCGCCGGGCCGGATCCTGCTTGAAGAGATGATCGCCTCCTCAACCGATCTCGGCCTGCGGGCGGTCGATGCTTCCCGCTCCGGACTCTTCCATGCGCATCAGTTGCAGGAGTGGACGGAGGAGAAGATCGACCATTTTCAACTGTGGCAGTTTCCCATCGCACCGTGCGCGGCCGCATCCTCAATCTGCTGCACACACGCATTCGCCCTGCTCTGAAAAAGGTCGTCACCCGTGAAACGGGACGATGCTGAATCCGCCTGCGCCTCGCTTCACCCCTGCGGCATGATGGTGATCGTTACCCGCCGGTTCATCTGCCGGCCGGCTTCATTGGCGTTATTGGCAACCGGCTGGCTTTCGCCATAACCAGTCGCTACCATGCGGCCCGGATTGACTCCCTGCGCTGCCAGGGCATTCTGTACCGCCTCGGCACGCCGCTCGGAAAGCTGCTGATTGTAAACCTCGGTGCCGGTGCTGTCGGTAAAGCCGGCAATACGGATATTCGTCTCCGGATACTGCTGCAGAACCTTGGCAACGCTGATATTTCTGTCAAAGCACCGGCTTTGAGAATGGCCGAGTTGGTGTCGAACAGCAGGTCGGACTTGAACGTCACCGCCAGCAGGTCGGCATTGCGCTGGATATTGGCGCCTTCCACCCCCGCCAGTTGCTGCCGCATGGCCGCTTCCTGTTATCCATGTAGTGGCCGATGGCACCACCGGCCAGTCCGCCGACGGCGGCACCGATACCGGCGCCGATCAATGTCCCCTCCGTATTACGGCCGATCGCTTGCCCCAGGCCGGCGCCAGCTACGGCGCGACCCGGTGCCGATGGCGGCACCTTTTCCGGTTTTCGTCTGCGGCGCGGTACAGCCGGCCAGAAGCAGCGCACCGGCAAGGAGATATGCCAACGGCAGAAGAATAATTCTTTTCATCGCTGACTCCTTTGGTTTTCCAGGCGCATGGCCCATTGCCGGAGAGTCTGGTAACACTTTTATTTAAAGCACGGCGGAGGGGAAAAGCAAACGACACTGGAGGATATCAGGCAGGTAACGAATGATCCGGACTTCAAAAGATATCATCATCTCCGGCGCTGGTGAACGCCAGCTGCGCTTCCGCTGCAAGCCGTTGCGGGTCGTCCTGATAGCGCGGAGAATGGTGAAAGACGAGCAGGCGGGCGGCTCCTGCCTGTCGCGCCAGGGTGCCGGCGATCCGGGCGGAGAGATGATTGCGTTCCCGCGCCGGGAAAGATCGGCGTGGGCGAAGGTCGCTTCAATGGCGAGCAGATGGGCATCGGCGGCAAGAGAAACGATGCGGGCGCCATTTGCCGCCGTCGGTGCGACATCGGTCACATAGGCAATCTTCATCCCCCGCTCGCAATGGGTGAGCGCCGCGGCCAGCTCCTGCAGCGGCAGGGTCGTCGTCCCGCCGCCGACCAGCGGAACGCTGACCGGCGTTGCGTCGGGAGCAGCGCGGCGCAGGAGCATTTTCAGGGCGGTCAGCCAGGGGCCGGGGAGATAGCCGCGGGCATCGAGGGCCACCCGGTGAATCGCCACATGCAGCGTTTCTTCCAGAGCGAAGGCGAGGGAGATAATGTCGCCGTGGGCCAGCGGCGTGGCACGCACGCGAAAATCCGGGGTATCGAGAAGCACCCCGTGCGCGCAGGGTATATTTATCGCCGAGGTCGGCCGAAATGCATCGCGGGCGCGAAATGTTGTCTCCCGCCCAACCTCTTCCCCCCATTCACGCACGATTACCGTCAGCGGATAGCTTTCGATCAGGTTCCAAGTGTAGCCGGCCAGCGTGTGCGCGATCTTCTCGCCGAATCCCGGCGGCCCGTAGAGACGCAGCGGCTGTTCGCGATAAAGAAAGTTGCGCAGCAGGACGGCAAATCCGGCCATGTGATCGATGTGCGCATGGGAAACAAAAACGTGCCGGATTTTCAGCAGATCGCGCGCCGGCAGGTTATGCAATTCGCCGCAGTCAAAGGAGTGCTTCCCCCGATGTGCCAGCCTTACATACAAGGCAGGATCTTCGAATGGATCGTTGACCAGACGCGAATAGAAGACCGAGCGCATGAAGACCTCCGCGGGCGGCGGACCTGAAAAAAGTTTATCACCGAAAGAAAAAAGCCACGATCTATTCGTGGCTTTTCAATGAATGATTTGACATCAATGGCGGTTCTTTACGCGGCGGCGGCCCCTGCAACGGCAGATGGACAATGAAAGTGCTTCCCTCCCCGGGAGTCGATTCGACGGTAATGCGCCCGCCATGCGCCTCGACAATCCCTTTGCTGATGGCGAGCCCAAGACCGGTGCCGCCGGCGGACGATTACGTGCCTTATCAATGCGATAGAAGCGATCGAAGAGCTTGGGCAGATGCTCGGCATGAATGCCGATCCCGGTGTCGGCAATCTTGATCACCGCCATTTCCCCCTCGGTGGCGAGGACGATATCGATCCTGCCACCCGCTTCCGTATAGTTGATGCTATTGGAAATAAGATTGAGGAAAACCTGTCGCAGACGTAGCGTATCGCCGCGCAGACGGATTTCCTCCACCACCTCGAGGCGCAGGTTGGCGGCGATCTGTTTGCGTTCTCCGAGGGTATTCGCCTGCAGATACATCTCCTGGAGAAGATCGCTGAGACTCAGGTCGCTGATGACCAGCGACAGTTCGCCGGCATCGCTTTTGGCCAAAGTGAGCAGATCCTCGATGATGCGCCCCATCCGGTCGATCTCCTCCAGGTTTGATTCGAGGGTGGACCGGTATTCCTCATTATCCCGCGCCCAGCGCAGTGTCACTTCCGTTTCGCCGCGAAGGATCGCCAGCGGGGTGCGCAGTTCGTGCGAGGCATCGCCTGAAAATTGCCGCAACTTGCGGAAGGAGGTCTCCAGACGGGCGAGCATGGCGTTGCAGTTTTCCGCCAGCAGGGCGATCTCGTCGCCGGATGTCTCCACCGGCAACCGCAAATGCAGTTTCTCGGCATTGATCTGCCCGGCCACCCGTGCCATGCGTACCATTGGCGCGACCGCCCGCCCGGCCAGTGTCCAACCGATCAGTGAGAGTATTAGCAGCGCCGCGGGGCAAAGAGAAAGAGGAATAAACGCAGATCGGCCAGGGTGTGCTCGACGGAGGCCGATGTGCGCCCCACCTGCACGATTCGGACGAGGCGATCGGCCTCCAGCTGCGGAACAGCTACCAGCCGCAGCGGCTCGGCATTGGTATCGGTGGCCATTTCAAAATAGGTTTCTTTTTTCTCGACGGTTTGCCGCGCCAACAGACTTAAAGGGGCCGAAAACGTCTGGCTGGCACAGATTTCATTGCCGGCAGGATCGAGAATCCGCATGAAGGAATCACGATGATGGCGAAAATACAGTTCGCGTGTGGTGGCGCATGGATCGCCGGAACCGTATCCCGCCCTTGAAAAAAAATGACCTCATCGGCGAGGGTGAGCAGCTCTTGATCCGTCTCGTTGAGCAGTTTCTGCGCCAGATAAAAGTAGGCGAAAAAACCGCTGGCCGCCAGAATGACGGCCAGCGTCAGCGCGTACCAGAAGGTGAGGCGAAAGCGGATCGACCGCGCAGGAACGGCCAAATCCTACTCCTCCTTCAGCATGTAACCGACGCCGCGCACGGTGTGGATCAGCTTGTTGTCGAAGTCGCGATCGATCTTCTTGCGCAGGTAATTGACGTACACGTCGATGATGTTGGTGAACGAATCGAAGGTGTAGTCCCAGACGTGCTCGGCGATCATGGTGCGGGTCAGGATCTGGTTCGGATTGCGCATGAAATATTCGAGCAGCGCATATTCCTTGGCGGTCAGCTCGATCTCCTTGTCGCCGCGCCAGACCTTGTGCGCCACCGGGTCGAGGCGCAGATCGGCAAAGGTGATTTCGGCGCCGCGCTCCTGGTGACCGCGGCGCAGCAGGGCACGCACCCGCGCCAGCAGTTCGGCGAAGGCGAACGGCTTGGTCAGATAGTCGTCGCTGCCGGAATCGAGACCGGCGACGATGTCCTCCACGGCGTCCTTGGCGGTCAGGCAGAGGACCGGGGTGCGTGATCTCCCTTTTGCGCAGTTCGCGGATGACGGCCAGGCCATCCATCTTCGGCAGCATCAAGATCCATCAGGATCAGGTCGTAGGGATTGCTTTCAGCCATGTAAAGCCCTTCTTCGCCGTCGTCGGCGACATCGACCTGAAATCCTTCCTCTTCCAGTCCGCGCTGGATGAAACTGGCGACCTTCTTTTCATCTTCGACCACCAGAATGCGCATGTCTCGACTCCTTTTAGTTGCCTTTGCTGTGCAAGTCATCATCGTAGCAGTTCTAGTGCGACTACAAAGTTATTTCAAGCGCGAGCTTGACCAGAACTTCGTTGGCGGTCTCCTCGACCGCCTTGCCGGTGACATCGACCACCACCCAGGCATGGCGCCGGAAGATCTCTCGGGCGTAGCGATCTCGTCCTCGATCTGCTCGAAGTCGGCGTAGGCCGCGCGCGAGTCCTGCCCGAGGTTGCGCAGACGCGCCGCCCGCAATTCGGCCAGCCGGTGCGGATCGATGACCAGTCCCGCCACCCGGTTCGGAGTCGACCTGGAACAGCTCGCGTCGGCGGGTCAATCCCCTTGACCAGCGGCATGTTGGCCACCTTCCAGCCGCGTGGGCCAGATAGATGGAGAGCGGCGTCTTGCTGGTGCGCGACACCCCGACCAGGACGATTTCGGCCTTGTGCAGGTTGCGCGGTTCCTGGCCGTCGTCGTGCTTGACGGTGAATTCGATCGCCTCGACGCGGCGGAAGTACTCTTCGTCGACGCCGTGCAGCAGCCCCGGCGTTTCCCCCGGCGAACGCCCGAAATGCTGCGACATTCGCATCAGCAGCGGCGTAAGCAGATCGAGGCTGGTCAGCCCAAGGGAATCGCATTCGTCATGGACCAGTTGTGCCAGTTCGCGGTTGACGATGGTATAGACGACCAGCGCCTGCGCTGCCAGCGCCTCGTCAAGCGCCTCGTAAACCTGGTTCTTGGTTCGCACATTGCTTATCCGCTTGAGCCGGATCGGTCTTTTCGCGGAACTGGGTCAGGGCCGCCATGACCATTTTTTCGGCCGTTTCGCCGGTCGCATCGGAAAGGAGAAAAACGTGCTGCTGGGCGACCATATATTCCCTAATGAGAAATTCGCTAGGATTGTATCAGGTTTGTTTTAATGCGCAAGAGAATTCTTAATCATTCCTGAGAAAGCCCATGCCAGCAAAAGAAAAGAATTTCCTCATTTGCGGGTGAATTTCATTAAGGGCGCAGATTAAACGTGATTCACCGACAATTGTCAAGGTTTTTATTGCAATCAGTCCCGGTTCTCTGTTAAAGAGACCAGATGCATACAGACTGGTTCGAACTCCACCTCCAGGTTCCCGCCGCCGGGGTCGATCTCCTCTCCCAGGAGCTCGCGGCCATTGGCAGCAGCGGGGTTATCGTTGAGGAACGACGCCTCGACACCTTCATCCCCCCGATCCGGATGAGGCGCCGGAAGACAGCTACGAGCTGCGCATCTTCTTCCCCGCCGAGGCAAATCCCGCCGCCCTGCGACAGCGGCTTGCCGATCTCCTGCTTGCCCTCGCGCCAAACATCCCCGGCCTGCCGACAACCCCGCCGGAGTTTTTGCCGGTGCGCAACGAGGATTGGGCGGAAGGCTGGAAGCAGCATTTCAGCGTGCTGCACCTCGGCCAACTGGTGATCAGGCCGACATGGGAAGAGTACACCCCGGCCGCCGGCGAGGCGGTGGTCACACTCGATCCAGGGATGGCTTTCGGCACCGGCACGCATGGCACCACCCGGCTGTGCCTGGAGGCGTTGGCCGAACTCTTCGCCGTTCCTTCCCCGCCGCAGCGGGTACTCGATGTCGGTACCGGCTCGGGGATTCTGGCGATCGCCGCCGCGGTCCTCGGCGCCCACCGGGTGCTGGCTTGCGACATCGATCCGCAAGCCTGTCAAACCGCCCGGGAGAATGCGGCCATGAACGGGGTGACGGGGCAGGTTGAGATTACCGATCAACCATTGGAGAATCTCGAAGAGGATTTCCAGGTGGTGCTGGCTAATATCCTGGCGGAAGAAAATGTCCGTCTCGCCAATGAACTCTTCCGTCGCCTGGCTGTCGGCGGCGTCCTCGTCCTCTCCGGTATTTTGCAGGAAAAGGAAGCTCTGGTGGCCGCGGGTTTTTCCTCCCTCCCCCTGCTTGGGCCAGTGATCAGCCGCCGGGACGAATGGTCCTGTCTGCTTTACCGGAAATCATGATGCTGCGCTTCTTCGTCCCGCCGGAGTTACTGGTCGGCGAGGAAATCTCCCTGCCGGAAGAGGTCGTGCATCACCTCGGCACCGTTTTGCGGCGGCCAACCGGGGAGGAGGTTCTTCTTCTCGATGGCCTAGGGAAGATCTGCCGCTGCCGCATCGACCAACTGGCGAAACGGGCCGGCTCTGCCCACATCCTGGAATCCCGGCAGGAGACGGAAGCCGCCTTTTCTCTGACCCTTTTGCAGGCATTGCCAAAAGGGGACAAGTTCGATCTGATTCTGCAAAAGGGAACAGAACTGGGGGTCACCGCATTCGCGCCGGTAACCACCGAGCGAAGCCTCCCGCCGCTGCCCGCCGATCGCGAAGCATCCCGCAGGCAACGCTGGCAACGTATCATCAGCGAGGCCGCCCGGCAGAGCCGGCGCCCTATTCTCCCCTTTCTCTCGCCCCCCCGACCGCTTGCCACCGCCCTTGGTACCTGCCGCGAGGAATTGCGCCTCTTTTTCTGGGAGGGGGAAAGCCGGCCGCTGGCAACGATTCTGCCGGCGACTCCCCCTGCCGGAGCCGCCATCCTGATCGGCCCGGAAGGAGGTTTTTCAGCTGCCGAAGCGGTTGCCATCCAGGCTGCCGGCTTTCAGCCGGTACATCTCGGTCCGCGCATCCTGCGTACCGAAACGGCCGGCTTTACGGCCGCCGCCATTCTGCAGTTTCTCTTCGGCAATCTGCAGCTCCCGCCGCCACGCGAGTAGGCTGGAACATCGCAGTTAAAGACGAAGACGTAAAAAACTTTCCAAATCGGCACATTGCAGGAAGGGATTGTGCGCCCGCTCGAAAGCGACGCTGGAGACCGGCTGCGGCCCGTAGTCGTGCCCCGGGTAGATGCGGGTTTCCGGTGGAAAATCGGCCAGCCGCCGCAGACTGCGGTAGAGCGCCGACGGGTCGCTGCCGGCGAGATCGGCGCGGCCGACAAAAGTGACGAAAAGGGTATCGCCGGTTATCAACGCTCCCGGCAGATGCAGGGTCAGGGAGCCGGGGGTATGCCCGGGGGTATGCAGGATCTCTACCTGCCCTTCGCCAACCGCGAGCACGCTGCCGTCGGTCAACGGCAGATCGGCGGCGGGCAGATCGGCCGGATGCCCGGCGAGGCGGGCGCCGGTCGCTTGCAGGATCTGCTCATTACCGGCGGTATGATCGCGATGCCCGTGCGTATTGACCAGCACCTCCAAGGTGATCTGCCGTTGGCGGATGGCATCGAGCATCTCTTCCGGAGCCAGAGAAGGATCGACGCCGATCGCTCGCCGCGTTGCCGGGCAGAAAACCAGGTAAGAAAAGTTCTTCATCTCCCCGGCGCGGATCTGCACAATCTCCAGATTCTTCACCAAGTCTCCCACGGTTCTTTCGTGATCTCTTCGCGGCCATTGCGCAGCACCTCGCCATCGACGATCTTGAACTTCTCGCCGGTCGTCTTCACCTTCCATTCATCGCCATTCTCAGGTGGGTTGGGAAACTCCCGGCAACCGAGATAAACATCCTCGCCATCAATCATCCCCCACCAGTCGAGGGCTCCGGTCTGCCAGATTTTAGTTTTCAAAAAGAAAGCCATCAGGATTATTCCTCCGCTTGATATAAGAACACATAATAATGTAAGCCTCCTCTTCCGGTCAACCAGGCCGCTGCGTGGGCACGCGGCACAAGCGGTGAAAAAATATGATATTTCCATTGACAAGCATCCGCCGATCGCCTATGTTTGCAATCCGCTGACGCGGGGTGGAGCAGTCCGGTAGCTCGTCGGGCTCATAACCCGAAGGTCGCAGGTTCAAATCCTGCCCCCGCAACCAATCAAATCAGGGACCTGCACTTGCAGGTCCCTTTTGTTTTCTATCGCCAAACGTTTACCTGGCTTGAATTTTGCAATTTAATTAAAGACAAAAAAAATGTTATGGCCGAGGTATTCTTTTTATAAAAGAAGGGAAGAAGTGGGATGAGCAATTTTTTGTCACGCATCTTTCGCAAGAAAACTCTTGTCGATCACGCCTGCAATCTGTTAAGTCAGCTGCCGCCCCATATTCAACTGCAGATTTGCGAAATAATCATGGACCTGTACGCACACGAGGCGCAGCAGGAAGAAGAGGAAAAATTGGCTTGATTTCGGTCGCGCCGACTTCGCCCTTTACCTAAAAAACGTTTCAACGCTTCCCCTCGCCAAAATACGATCAAAAGATCTGCCAATAGACAGGCTTTTTGCATTCTCTTGCAACTGCCGGCATCTCGATAGATACTTCCCCAATGACTATTTTTTTGCGGTGCAAACTTTGTGGTGAAGTCGCCGCCGCGCCTTTATACAATCTGCCTGATACGGTCGTCCAGGCCTGCCGCCGGTGCGATCTGCATTTCATCGACTATCTGGATGAACTTTCTTCCGAGAAAGAATGCAGGGGATTGCTTGACGAGAAGGGGCGGAAGTTCATTGACGAAAGGCTGCCCTCGACTGAAGGGCTGCTTTCCCAGCAGATCGGCCTGCTAGCGAATTATCTGGAGCTTTCCGGGGCAAGATGCCTGGATATCGGCGCCGGTGTCGGGCAGTTCCTCAATCGCCTTACAGATGCCGGCGCACAGGGGTACGGCACCGAACCGAGTCGGCTGCGCCGTCAGTTTGCGGCAGAAAGATCTCGGTCTCCAATTGCATCCGGAGCCGGTCGAGAACCGTTACTGGGAAGGGTTCAGCGATCATTTCGACGCCGTCACCCTCTGGGAGGTGATAGAGCACGTCAACGATCCGCTGGCGACCGTGCGCGGCACTTGCCGCCTGCTCAAACCGGGTGGGCTGATTTTTCTCGAAACACCCTCCCGTACGGCGCCGGCCTATCGCCTGAGCGAATGGTGCTATCGGCGCAGTCGGGGGCAGTTCTCCCTGTTTCTCGGCAATTTCTACGCCCCGATCCCCTTCGGCCACAAACAGATTTTCACCCCCGCCCAGTTGAGCGCCCTGATGGAAGACAATGGCTTTCAGGTGCTATTCCGGGGCAATGCTTTTCCTGGCGATCCCGAGCCTCTCTTGAAGAACAGGGGAAAGATCATCCTCGTCGCCCGGAAGAAAATCCCCTGAAAAGCGGATTGGTTATTTGCCGCCGGATGGCAGCAGACGGGAAAGGGTGAAAGTGAAACACTGGGCATACGTCAGCAGGGCAAGGATAAAGCTGAAGAAAGCAGTGCTCATGAAAAACGTGGCGGCGGGTGCAAGGTAGATAAAGGTAGCGAAAAACATGAATATCGAGGCTTTGAGCATATCGGAGTACATCCGCTGCTGCCGCAGTTTCTTGCTATCGTCCGCAGAGGCGCCGACGGAAGCGGCTTCCCGCCGGGCATCCGCAGCGGCGAACTTCCACACCGGATAGAAAATAAGAAGCTGAATGACCAGGGAGGTCAGTATGCTGTTAAGGAAAATCTGCGGCATCCCCTTGAGCTGAAACAGCTTCTGAAAATGCCAAGCCATATAGAAAAAAAGTCCGAGCAAAAAAACCTGCACCACCCGGTAGATCATTATCAGGCGCTTCAACTGTTTCACGTTCTTATCCATCCGCATCTCCTCAGCGCTCTTCTTCTTTTATCGGCAATTGTCGGCTCTTCTCTTCCCAATGCTTCTGCCAGTCTTTTTTCCGAACCAGGTGCAACACGATAAGACCACCCACGGTGGTGATTCCCCAGAAAATGGTAATCGCATGACCAGTGTAAAAGCCGGCAGCAAGCAGGAAGATGCCGATGAAGCCGAGAAGCGTTTCGAGAGAGAAGATCCCGCCCCAGCCACGGCCGGGGTTGTTGTTTGTCAGCGGGCATGCTGGCTCCTGTTAAAGAATGGTAAAGCGGGTCTGGACAATTTTTTGTAATTCGCGCGTTTGCAGGAGCGCCCAGCGCAGTTCGTCGCGCTCGTCGGCAGTCAGTTGCCGGGGGTCTAAAAAATACGAGGCCTGCCATCCCTCGCGAACGGCCTGGATCTGCAGATGAACACGGTGCCGGGTAAACAGATGATAGGCGTGCGCGAGGTCGGAGGCGGTTCCGGGGGACAAAACTTCCGCCTCGCGGAGACTGGCAATCCGGCGCAAGGTGTTCGTCTCGGAAATACCCTGATGCACGGCCAGCAGGCGGACATTCATCACCAACGGCGCCCAGGCAAGAAGCTTGAGATTGATTTTTCCCTTATGCGGTCCTGCCTTGTCGGTCCAGAAACGGTTCCAGAACCCGAGGGCGAGCTTCATGTCGCTGGCGGCTTTCGCCATCTCCCAGATCACCTGGAAGTAATTCCTTTCAAACTGGTGGACCATTTCGATCAATTGCTCGGAGAGTGGCCGATGGCCGATGACATGACGGACATCGGAAAGAACAATGATATCCATCAGATTCTTCGTATATTCTTCGTATTCGAAGCGCACCAGGGCATGCAGACGTTTTTGCCAGGCGTTCAGAGAGCCCCGCCACGTGGGATTGGAGGGCATAATGTTGCCGGTGCACTTTTTGAAGCCGACCTCGGCCAGCCGTTCGACGAGAAGCTGGGAAAAAACGTCGAAGTAATCGTCTACCGCGGTGTCACCGCCATTCGCATAAACAATCAGATAATCCTGATCGGTGAGCAGCGTCTGTTCTTCGCGCCCATCGCTCCCCATGCAGATAAGGGAGTATGGGAGCGGCGGCATTCCCTTGCCGCTTCGTTCCATTTCCTTTTCCACCAACTGCAGGGTACATGTGGCGAGAAGATCCCGATACGCGGTTACGCTGTGATGCAGTGCCGGCACTGAGGGGAGTTGCAAGAAGAGTTCTTGTTCGAAGGTATTCAGCTGCTCGTGCAAATGACATAATTTCTGATAATCGCCGGCTTGCTCGACCTCCCGCAGCAGGCGCTGTCGCTCCTCTTGGTGGTGACGAATGGTGGCAATCTCTCCGATAAGCGCTTCGGACAAGGCGCCCAGCGTCTGCAGCGCCTCCTCTTGGTCGAGGTAGCCACAGTCAACTTTCAGCTTGGTCAGGAGTTCCCCGACGATTTCGTTCCAGAAGAGGAGCGCCTCCCTTTTTTGCCGTGCCATGCGTTTCCCTAAATTTGGGGGAAGGTTTGCACCTTCCCCCAAATAACACAGCAGAGATTAATGGTCAATGGCCTTCGCCATGCCAATGCCGGTGTTCTGACGAACGTAGATCTCGTCAAACATTTCTTCCGAACGACGATTCGGGAAAAGCAGGGCAAAGATGATGGCGGCGAGGAAACCGACCGGGATCGAAACGATACCGGGGTTCTTCAGCGGGAAGAGCGGTTTGCTCAGTCCCAGCATCGAGGTGCCGCCACGGTTGGCAACCTCTTCAGCCTTCTTGGTTTCGATCGTCTTCAGGGTTTTCTCCATCGCTTCCGGCGCGATTTTGCCGGCGGCGACATCCCCTTCCAGCTTGGTGTAGGCCGCCTTGGCGCCATCGGCCACTTTATCCGGATAGGTCATGTTCGGCGAGACCATCACCAGGCCGATCGACAGGATGGTGCCGACTACCAGGCCGGCGATAACACCGGCGGTGTTCATCTTGCGCCAGAAGAGCGACAGGACGATGACCGGCAGGTTGCCGGAGGAAGCAACGGCGAAGGCGAGCGCCACCAGG
>CAWKDO010000009.1:0-195944 GCA_963848425.1 uncultured delta proteobacterium | reverse complement strand
ACACCGCCTTCCACCCGCACCACTCCTCCGGTCGGCGTGAACTTGATAGCATTGTCGAGCAGGGCAAACAGGCTGAAGCTGAAACGCTGGTGATCGAGAAGAATGGCGGGAGCCTCCGGCAGATCGCTCACCAGTCCCACGCCCTTCTGTTCCGCCAGGGTTCTTCTTTCCATCACTGCCGTCCGAGCCAGTTCAAACGGTTTTTCGCTGCACAGGTCGGGCGCCCTTCCTGCAGGATGATCAAACTGTAATTAAGTAAATCCTGAATCAAGGCACTCAGGTATTCCGATTCCTCCAGGATCAGGGAAATCGAATGTTGGAAGGCCGGATCCTCGGGATTACCGACTCCTTGGGTGAGATTCTGGATGAACAGGGAAATTACGGTAATCGGCGTTTTGAGCTTGTGGGAAATGAGGCCCAGAAATTCCGTTTTCAGCCGGTCCAGGCGCTTGAGCTGCAACAGTTCCTGCCGCAACGCCTTGCGTTCGAGGACTTTCTGGATCGTCGTCTTGAGTTGCAGCAGGTTGATCGGCTTGCTGATGAAATCGTCGGCGTCAGCTTGCAGAGCCCGCAGGATAATATCCTTTTCGGCGTAGCCGGTCATGACGACCACGGCCTGGTTCGGCTCCTGCTCCTTGATCGTCTTCAGCAGGTCGAGGCCGTTCATCTGCGGCATCATGACATCGGTGAGGATCAGATCGATTTCCTGCCGTTCAAGCAGCTGCAGCGCCTCGGCGCCATTGCCGGCCTCAAAGGTCCGGTAATCGGGCAAGGCACGGATGCATAGATCGCGAATGATCTTTTCGTCATCGACGATCAGAATCTTCGGCTTGACGATCTCCTGATGCAACTGGGGGCGACTCATCTCCAGGCGCGCCCGGTTTTCTCTCGCAGCCATGCGTTGAAAGTTCCTCCCTTTTACCCTCCCTGCAACTGACTGGCAATCAGCGTCTCGGCTTCGGCCAGCACCCGGTCCAGGTTCTCCGGCTGATTGCCGCCGGCTTGCGCCAGATCGGGGCGCCCGCCACCCTTGCCGCCGATCCGGCCGGCGAGCTTTTGCACCAGCTGCCCGGCCGCCAAGCGATCGGTCAGATCGCGAGTGACCGCCACCAGCAAGTCGGCTTTGCCGGCCGCGGCGCTGCCGAGGACGATGATCCCCGAACCGAGCCGCTCACGCAACTGATCGGCCAACTCGCGCAGCCCCTTGCCATCAACGCCGTCGACCCGAACGGACAATACCTTGACGCCAGCAATCTCGCGCGTTTTTTCCAACAATTCGCCGGCGCGCCCGGCGTTCAGCCGACCGTGCAGCGATTCGATTTCACGCTCCAGTTCTTTTTGCCGCTCCAAAAACTTCTGCAAACGGATTTCCAACTGCGAGCGGTCGCTCTTCAGTGTCGCCGCCAGCCGGTCGAGGGTGTCCTCTTCCTGCTGTATCGTTTCGACGGCGCGCTCACCGGTCACCGCTTCGATGCGCCGGACGCCGGCGGCGATCCCGGTCTCCTGGACGATCTTGAACAGCCCGATATCGCCGGCGTTGCGAATGTGAGTGCCGCCGCACAGTTCCATGCTGAAGTCGCCGACCCGGACCACTCGGACCCGTTCACCGTATTTCTCGCCGAAAAGGGCCGTCGCGCCGGCAGCGATCGCCTCAGTGGCCGCCATCTCCTCCGTTGCCACCGCTTGGTTATCGCGAATGCGCCGATTCACCTGTCGCTCCACTTGCAACAACTCGGCCGGAGTGAGGGGGGAAAAATGGGTGAAATCGAAGCGCAGCCGCTCCGGGGTGACGAGGGAGCCGGCCTGCTTGATATGATCCCCGAGCGTTTCGACGAGCACCGCCTGCAGGATGTGGGTCGCGGTATGGTTGAGAGCGGTGGCCTGGCGGGCGACTTGGTCAACCGTCAGTTCCGCCGTCTCACCGACCCGCACGCTGCCTTCCACGACTTCCCCCTGGTGGACGATCAGATCGGGCAGGGGACGCTTGCTGTCGGTTACCCGTACCCGGCCGCTGGCGGTGCGGATGTCCCCCCGGTCTCCGGCCTGACCACCCGATTCGCCGTAAAAAGGAGAAACGGCGGTGATAATCTCTAGCGTTTCGCCGGCACGCATCTCCGCCGCCGGCTCGCTGCCGCGCAGCAACGCCAGCACGCTGCCGGTGCCGGCCAGTTCGCGGTAGCCGGTGAATTGGGTGCGCACCCCTTCCTCACGCAGTTCCCGATAAACGCTGGCAATCGCCTCCTCGCCGGAGCCTTTCCACTTCTCCCGCGCCTGCTGCCGCTGCTTCTGCATGCAGATTTCAAATCCTGCCTCATCGAGAGTGAATCCCTCGCCGCGGACGATATCGGCAGTCAGGTCGGTGGGAAAACCGAAAGTGTCGTACAGGCGAAAGACGATGTCGCCGGGGATTAGCGTTTCCCCCTGGCGCCGCAAACGCTCTGTAGCTTCATTGAGGATGCGCAGTCCATTGTCGAGGGTTTCGGCGAAACGCTCCTCCTCGGCCCGGATCACCTTCTGGATAAACGATTGCCTTTCGACGATTTCCGGGAAGGCCTCGCCCATGATCGCCTTTACGGCCTCAACGGTCCGGTACAGAACCGGTTCGTTGCAACCGAGCATGCGCGCATGGCGGGCGGCGCGGCGCATGATGCGGCGCAACACGTAACCGCGCCCCTCGTTGCTCGGCAGCACGCCATCGGCAATCAGAAAGGTCATGGCGCGGGAGTGATCGGCAATCACCCGCATCGAAACGTCATCCTTCTCATCCTGCCGGTAACGCTTGCCAGCGAGCATTTCGACGTGACGGATGATTCCCTGCAGCAGATCGGTATCGTAGTTCGAGGTCACCCCCTGTAGCACGGTTGAGATCCGCTCCAACCCCATGCCGGTATCGACGGACGGCTTCGGTAGCGGCGTCAACGTACCGTCGGCGCTGCGATCGAACTGCATGAAGACATTGTTCCAGATCTCCATGTAACGGTCGCAGTCGCAACCGACCGTGCAATCCGGCTGGCCGCAACCGACCGCGGGGCCGTTGTCCCAGAAGATTTCCGTGCAGGGACCGCAAGGGCCGGTGTCGCCCATCGACCAGAAATTGTCCTTCTCACCGAAGCGGAAGATACGTTCGCGCGGCACACCTTCCTGCCGATGCCAGATGTCGGCGGCTTCCTCGTCATCGGTGTAGACCGAAATGTACAGACGGCTGCGATCAAGCCCCATTTCCTTGGTGAGAAATTCCCAGGCCAGAGCAATCGCCTCCTTCTTAAAATAATCGCCGAAGGAAAAATTTCCCAGCATTTCGAAGAAGGTGTGATGGCGGGCGGTGCGCCCGACATTTTCCAGATCGTTATGCTTGCCGCCGGCGCGGACGCATTTCTGTGACGAGGTGGCGCGCACATAGTCGCGCTTCTCCCGGCCGAGGAAGAGATCCTTGAACTGGTTCATGCCGGCATTGGTGAAAAGCAGGGTCGGATCGTTGTGCGGGATGAGGGGGGAGGAGGAAACCACCACATGTCCCCGCTCTTCGAAAAATTTGAGGAATCGGGCGCGAATCTGGTTACCGGTAAGCATGATCTTTTAATCTTCCTCTCTTCCGTGCAGGATATCAAGAATCAGCGACAGGGAAAAACCGCGGCGCTGAAAAAAGTCGACCACCCTCCGGCGCTGCCGGTGATCGGCGGCGGTAAATTCGAAAGAAGGAAAGCGCTGCCGCAGCAATCCGGCCAGGATCTCTCTTTCCGGCTGGGCGATGCCGGCTTCGGCCATGGCATCGCGCGCCAGTTGCTCCGGTATGCCGTGCGCCAGCAGGTCGGTCAGCAGCCGACCGCCGACGGCGCGCCCCTGACGTCGCAGCATTTGCGCGCGCTGGCGGGCAAAACGCGCATCATCCAGATAGCCCAAATCACGGCAGCGATCGAGCACTGCCGTGATCTTTGTCTCCTCGCACCCTTTTTGCCGCAGCCGGTTGGCCACTTCGCTGCTGCTGCGATCCCGAACCGTCAAGAGGCGCAGGGCGGTGCCGAACGGGTCGACGACGCTCACCTGCTGGCGCCTTCCCCCTCTTTCTTATCGAAATCATCCCAGGAGAGATCGGAACCGGAGGAAATCCCCGACACCTTGAGGTTGAAGTCGTCTGGATTGGAGCACTGGCGGAGTGCCTCCTCCAATGTAATGAGGTCGCGCTTGAGGAGCATCATCAGCGACTGATCGAACGTCTGCATGCCGTAGGAAACATAACCCTGCTGGATTGCATCCCGCAGCTGCCTGGTCTTTTCCTTGTCATCAATAAGTTCGCGGGTGCGGGCGGTGGAAACCATTACCTCCACGGCTGGCACCCGCCCCTTGCCGTCGGCCATTGGCACCAGGCGCTGCGAGATGACGGCGCGCAGAACGCCGGAAAGCTGGGCCCGGACCTGCCGTTGATGATGCGGCGCGAAAACGCCAATAATGCGGTTGATCGTCTCCGGGGCATCGATGGTGTGCAGCGTAGAAAGAACGAGGTGGCCAGTCTCGGCAGCGTGCAGGGCAGTCTCGATCGTCACCTCGTCACGCATCTCGCCAACCAGAATGACATCGGGATCCTGCCGCAGAGCGCTCTTCAGGGCAGCGGAGTAACATTCGGTATCGGAACCGATCTCCCGCTGGTTGATGATCCCTTTTTTGTCGCGATGCAGGTATTCGATCGGGTCCTCGACGGTAACAATATGGACCGGCCGGCTAGCATTGATGAAATCGACAATTGCTGCCAGTGTGGTCGATTTTCCGGAGCCGGTGGCGCCGGTCACCAGAATGAGCCCGCGCTCTTCCAGGGCGATTTTTTTGATTACCGGTGGCAATAAAAGTTCATCTACACCCTTGATCTCGTAGGGGATGACGCGGAAGACCATGGAGACGGTGCCGCGCTGCGAGAAGATGTTGACGCGAAAGCGGCCGAGTCCGGGGACGCCGTATGCCAGGTCGGCCTCGTGAAGATCCTCGAAGCGGCGGCGTTGCTTCTCGGTCATGATATCGAAGGCCAGCTTCTCGGTTTCGTCCGGGCCAAGGCGGGGCGCGTTCGGCAACGGCCGCAGGGTGCCGTCAATGCGATAGATCGGCGGCAGCCCCGCCTTCAGGTGAATATCGGAGGCCCTTGCTTTCAGGGCGACGGACAGGATTTCCTTCAGGTCCATTGTTTACGCTTTCTCGGCGGCCGCAGCCGCCACACCAAAATGGGCAAGGAGTTTTTCTTCGATCGCCCGTGCCGTTTCCGGGTGCTCGGCGAGAAACTGCTTGGCGTTCTCCCGTCCCTGGCCGATCCGCTCGCCGTTGAAGGAATACCAGGCACCACTCTTTTCGACGACGTTGTTATCGGCACCGAGATCGACCAGATCCCCTTCGCGACTAATGCCGGTGCCGTACATGATGTCGAACTCCGCTTCCTTGAAGGGCGGCGCCACCTTGTTCTTCACCACCTTCACCCGCGTCCGGTTGCCGACCACATCCTGTCCCTGCTTGAGAGAAGCAACCTTACGGATATCCATGCGCAGGGAAGCGTAGAATTTAAGGGCATTGCCGCCGGTGGTCGTCTCCGGATTGCCGAACATCACGCCGATTTTCATCCGGATCTGGTTGATGAAGATGACGCAGCAATTCGATTTACTGATAGTGCCGGTCAGTTTGCGCAGCGCCTGCGACATCAGTCGTGCCTGCAGACCCATATGCGAGTCGCCCATCTCCCCTTCGATCTCTGCCCGCGGCACCAACGCCGCTACCGAGTCGACCACCAGTACGTCGATGGCGCCGCTGCGCACCAGGACCTCGGTGATTTCCAGCGCCTGCTCACCGGTATCGGGCTGAGAGACAAGCAGATCGTCGGTTTTCACCCCCAGTTTGCGGGCATAACCGATATCGAGGGCATGCTCAGCGTCGATGAAGCCGACGATTCCCCCCTTTTTCTGCGCCTCGGCGGCGATGTGCAGGGCCAGCGTCGTCTTGCCGGAGGACTCCGGACCGAAGATTTCGATGATCCGGCCGCGCGGCACACCGCCGACGCCGAGGGCCAGATCGAGGGCGAGAGAACCGGTGGAGATCACCTGCACGTCGGGAATAACGGCATCCTCCCCGAGGCGCATGATGCTCCCTTTGCCAAACTGTTTCTCGATCTGGCCCATGGCCAGATCGATGGCCCGGGCGCGGTTGTTCTCCGTCATTGTGAAACCTCCAGTCTAGATAGCGAGTAGCCGTCGGCCTTAATGGCCGAGCAGCACAGTCTTGCGGGGGAGATGCAGGGCGCCTGCCGGTTCAAGCCGGCTTTCATACAAAATGAGCTTGTCCACTTCCAGGTCGCCACAGGACACATCTCGGAACCGGGCCAGAATACCCCCCGCTCCGGGAATCGTTTCCCGGCATCGGCCCAGGGTCAAATGTGGAGAAAAGCTTCGTTCGTCATCGGGAAAACCGCATTCCGCCAGTTTCTGCGTGAGCGCGGCCTGCAGGTTGATCAAGGATTGCCCCTCCGAAATTCCCAGCCAGATCACCCGTGGCCGGGCGGAGGAAGGAAAAGCGCCGATACCGGCGACCGACAGCTGGAAGGGGGAATGCAAACGCCCTACCGATAGCATAACTTCCCCTATTTTTTCAAGGGATTCTTCCGGAATAGCAGCGAAAAAGCGCAGCGTCAGGTGCATCGCCTGCGGGCGCACCCAATGCACCTGGGGGAAGTGGACGGCCAGTTCGCGGCAGAGTCGTTGCGCCGCCTGTACCAGCGCAGCGGAAAGGGGAATGGCGATAAAGGCTCTTAACTGCGGCATCAGGCGATCTCCTGCGTTAAGTCATCCCGTCAACCGATGAATGCTACAGCCGTTCGATCACGTAGCGTCGCAGCCACTCCAGCCCCATGCAGGCCGCCATCAGCCGGATCTGCCCGCGGTCGCCGGTGAAACGATACATCTCGACCTGCTCGGTATCGGCAGCCGCCAGGGCCAGATAGACGGTGCCCACCGGCTTCTGCGGCGTACCGCCGGTGGGGCCGGCAATGCCGGTGACCGCCAAGCCGAGATCGCTGCCAGCGGCCTGGCGGATCCCCCGCGCCATGGCCAGGGCACAGCCTTCACTGACCGCGCCATCGCGTTCCAGCACTGCCGCCGGCACCCCCAGCCAGTCGGTCTTGGCGCTGTTGGCGTAAGTCACCGCCGCGCGTTCGAGAAAGGCGGAGGCCCCCGGAATATCGGTGAGGTGAGCAGCGATCAGGCCGCCGGTACACGATTCGGCGAGCGCCAGGGTGAGGCCGGCGCCGGTGAGCAGCCTGGCCACATTCCCGGCCAGCGTCTCCTCGCCAATGGCCACCAGGTGCGAATTCAGAGCTCGCCGTATCGGCACTTCAGCCCGGTCGAGTATCTCTTCGGCAGCGGCGCCGGGCGCCCGCACCTTGCTATAGACGAAAGGGAATTCGACACCGAAGGCGATTTGCAGGGCAGGCGGCAGATTGGCGCTCGCCAGCCGTTCCTCCACTTGCGGTTCCGGCAGGCCGAAGGTCTTATAAATCCGCTCGCGGCGAGGGTAACCCCCACCGGCGATCTTCTCCAACTGCGGCAGAACCGTTGCCGTCAGCATCGCCTGCATCTCCGCGGGAACGCCGGGGAGGAAAAACAGGGTGTGCCCGTCGTGCTGGAGCAGGAAGCCGGGGGCGGTGCCGACCGGGTTCGGCAAAACGATCGCTTTTTGCGGCAGCAGCGCCTGCTTTTCGTTGCGCGGGTGCATCTCCCGGCCGTTGCGGCGGAAGAATTCCTGCACCTGGCGCAGCGCTTCGTCATGCAGCACCAGCCGCCGGCCGAAGGCGTGCGCCGCCGCCCGGGCGGTCAGATCGTCGGTTGTCGGCCCCAGCCCGCCGGTGACGATGACCACGTCACGGCGGCCGCTCAGGGCAACGAGCGCCTCGGCGATATCGCTCTCATTATCCGCCACCGTCAAAGATTCGCGCAGCTCGAAGCCATGCGCCGTCAGCACCTGGGCAATGCGCCAAGTATTCGTATCGGCCATCTCGCCGCTCAACAGCTCGTCACCGACGGTCAGCACGCCGATCTTCATCGACATATTTTACCTCACCATCCCGCCAAGATAAAAGATGAGCCGCAATGTCAGCGCTGCATACACCCCCGCCGCCACATCATCGAGAACGACGCCGAAACCGTTTTTCATGCGCCGGTCGAACCAGGAGGCGGGGAAGGGTTTCCAGATGTCGAACAGGCGAAATAGGAAAAAGCCGAGGAGCGCCGCGCTCCAGGAGAAGGGGAGGAAAGCGACCGTCACCAGATAGCCGACGAGTTCATCGATAACGATACGGCCGTCATCGACCACGCCGTAAATCTTCCCCGCCGCGCCGGCTATCCAACAGGCGAAAAGAAAGAGGAGCAGCCAAACGCCCGCGAACAGGGGCGGCGTCAACCCGGCCAGCAGGTAAAAGGCGGGGAATCCCGCCAGAGTGCCGAAAGTGCCGGGAACGACCGGAACCAGGCCGAGGCCGGCATTAGTGGCGAAAAAAAGGGTCAGTCGGCGCATGGAAAAGGGTAGGAAAGCAGGAGATGGGCACTCATTCGCTACTTCCTTTCTTCATTTTGAAGTGTTCGTCCGTCGCCCGCTCCACCAGCCGCATCACCTCCGGCAGCGGTTTGCCCGAGGTGGTGGCCAGAGCACGGCAGCTGTCGAACTCCGGGGTAATCCGGAGCAGCTCGCTGCCGTCATAGAGGCGTTTGACGTGGGCCTCCCCCAGTTCCGTCTGTACGACGCCGGACTCGCGGCGCAGCTTGAGACGCTGGCAGGTCGAGAAACGTACCCCGATGGCACTGCTCTCGCGCAGGATCAGGCGCGCCAGTTCTTCGGCCTGCGCCGGTTCGGCCACCACCGTGATACGAACGCCGGGGCGGTTCTTCTTCATCTGCAAAGGGGCAAAGGCGGCATCGAGGGCGCCTGCGGCCAGAAGCCGCTCCAGAAGGTACCCGAGCCATTCCGGGGACGAATCGTCGAGGTGAGTTTCCAGAACGGTGACTGAATCGACGGTGGCGGCACCGGCTTCTTCCCCGAGCATGCCGCGCAGCAGATTCGGCCGGTCGCTCAGCTGCCAACCCCCAACGCCGTAGCCGGTGCGCAGCAGCGTCATGGCGGGGAGAGAACCGAAGACGGCGATTTCGGCGACGATGGCGGCGCCGGTCGGCGTCACCAACTCCTTCTCGCTGGCGGCGTCGGTCACCGGCAGCCCTTGCAGCAGTTCCGCCGTGGCCGGCGCCGGCAGGGGGAAATGGCCGTGCGCGGTATGCACCATGCCGTGCGACAGGGGCAGCGGCGAGCAGACGACCTTGGCGATGCCGAGCCGCTGCAGGCCGACGGCGGTGCCGACGATATCGATGATCGAATCGACGGCGCCGACTTCATGGAAGTGGACCTTCTCCAGCGCCACCCCGTGCACCTTCGCTTCGGCGACGCCGAGGCGGCGGAAGATGCGGCGGGCGAGATCCCGTGTTTCCGGCTGCAGGGCGCTTTCCGCCAGCAGGCGGTCGATATCGGCCCAGGTGCGATGGTGCTTTTCTTCCGAGCAGTGAACTTCCAGCCGTGTCCCTTCGATTCCCAGCCGCCGCTCGCGGCGACTTTCCAGCCGCCAGCCGACAACCGGCAGTTGGCGCAGTTCGGCCTCCAGCTCCGCCAGCGGCAAGCCGAGATCGACGAGGAGGCCGAGGCACATGTCGCCGGAAATGCCGGCGAAGGTATCGAGATAGAGGATTTTCATAACCGGTTCACCTTCGTTTTTACGCACTTGCAAGACAGATCATCGAACGCAGATAAAGGCGGATGCACGCAGTTTCATTTCGTTTTTTCCATCCGTTTTTATCCGCTTTGATCTGTGTTCAATCTCTCTGGTTCTCTTTTGTGTCTCTGTATCATTTCGCGTCCAGACGGTTGATGCGGCTGGCGGCGAAGGCGGCGCCAAAGCCATTGTCGATATTAACAACCGTGACGCCGCTGGCGCAGGAATTGAGCATGCCCAGGAGGGCGGCGACCCCGCCGAAGGCGGTGCCGTAGCCGATGGAGGTGGGGACGGCGATCACCGGGATGTTGACCATGCCGCCGATCACTGACGGAAGCGCTCCTTCCATTCCCGCCACCACGATCAGCACCGCCGCCGTGCGCAGTTGCTCCATCCGCGCCAGCAGCCGGTGCAGGCCGGCAATGCCGACATCGACGATCTCTTCGACCTCGTTGCCGAGCATGCGGGCGGTGACGGTGGCCTCACGCAAAACCGGAATATCGGAGGTGCCGGCGCAGACGACGACAATTTTGCCCCGGCCGCGAATCTCGATCGGCGACTGCACCAGAGTGAAGGTACGACCATCGATGTCGTATTCACAGGCAGGAAAGCGGGTGAGTAGCGGCTCCGTCTGCTCCCGGCCGAGGCGGGTGATCAGGATATTGCTGCCGCGCTGCGCCATTTTCTCGACAATGGTCAACAGCTGCCCGGTGCTTTTTCCCTCCCCGAGGATGACCTCAGGCACCCCCTGGCGCAGCGCCCGGTGATGATCGATCAGGGCGACGCCGACATCCTCGAAGGGGAGGTTGCGCAGGCGTTCCATGCCATTTTCGATGGAAAGCTCGCCGCTCTGGACGGCGGCAAGAAGATGTCGCAGCGTTTGGGGATCCATGGCACAAGCATACCAGTGAAGGGAGAAGGTGGAAAAGCGTGAACCGTTCAGTTATGCGGAATCTTGCCGACAAACACTTCGCGCGGCTTGCTGGTGCCGTCGGAGGGACCGACGATCCCTTCCTGCTCCATCTTTTCGATGATGCGGGCGGCGCGGTTGTAGCCGATGCGCAGGCGGCGCTGGAGCATGGAGATGGAGGCCTGGCGGGTCTCGGCGACCAGGGCCAGCGGCTTCGTCCTACCTCTCGTCGCAGCCTCGTCATCGTCGCCGCTCCGCCCTCGCTCGGCGGCTGCGCCTCGAGGATCGTCTTGTCGTAGACCGGCTTCCCCTGCTTCTTCAGGAACTCGACGACGCGCTGCACCTCGGTGTCGGAGACGAAGGCGCCGTGGACGCGCTGCAGCTTCGCCGGTGCCCGGCGGCAGGAAGAGCATGTCGCCCGCGCCGAGCAGCGTCTCGGCGCCGATTGCAGTCGAGGATGGTGCGCGAGTCGATCTTGGAGGAGACCTGGAAGGAGATGCGGGCCGGGAAGTTGGCCTTGATCAGGCCGGTGATGACGTCGACCGACGGCCGCTGGGTGGCGAGGATCAGGTGGATGCCGGCGGCGCGCGCCATCTGCGCCAGGCGGGCGATCGACTCCTCGATCTCGCGGCCGGCCACCATCATCAGGTCGGCCAGTTCGTCGACGATGACCACGATGTAGGGGAGATGGCCGTGCTCCAGCACTCTCCCCCTCCAGGAAGTCTCGATTTCCGGCAGCTCTCGTCGCTCATGGTCGGTTCGACCGGCTCGATCGATCCACGCTGCCCCTTGCGCGGTTGTCCTCCGCTCCTTCTCTTCCTTGCGCCAGCTTCTTGTTGTAGCCGTCGATGTTGCGCACCCCCTTGTCGGCCATCAGCCGGTAGCGCCGCTCCATCTCGCGCACCGCCCAGTTGAGGGCCAGCGCCGCCTTCTTCGGATTGGTGACCACCGGCAGCAGGAGATGGGGGATCCCCTCGTAGATCGACAGTTCGAGCATCTTCGGGTCGACCATGATGATGCGCACGTCGCTGCGGGGTGGCGCGGTAGAGGAGGGAGAGGATCATGGTGTTGATGGAGACCGACTTGCCGGTGCCGGTGGCGCCGGCGACCAGCAGGTGCGGCATGCGGGCCAGGTCGGTGACCACGGTGCGGCCGAAGATGTCCTTGCCGAGGGCCAGCGGCAGCCGTCTCGCCGTCTTCTGGAACTCTTCGGAGGCGAAGATCTCCTTGAGCCAGACCGTTTCGCGCTCCCGGTTGGGGATCTCGATGCCGACCACGCCGCTGCCGGGGATCGGGGCGACGATGCGGATGGAGAGCGCCTGCAGCGCCATGGAGAGGTCGTCGGAGAGGCCGGCGATCCTGCTCACCTTGACGCCGGGCGCCGGGAGCGAATTCGTACATGGTGACGACCGGCCCCGGCTTGACCTCCGTCACCTCCCCCTCGACGCCGAAATCCTTCAGCTTCTTCTCCAGGAGGCGGGCGTTCATCATCAGCGCTTCCTTGTCCACCGGCCGGGCCGCCTCCCCCTCATGATCGAGCAGATTCAGCGGCGGCTTGTGGTAGGTCCCTGTCGATTCGAGAAAATCGAAAAACACCTGTGCCGGGGCGAGGGCCTCCTTTTCTTTCTTCTTCTCTGTCTTCGTCGGCACCGGCAGCAATTTCGGCAAGGGGGGGAGAATGATCGGCCCCGCTTCCAGACGCTCCCCTTTTTCCCGGGCCACCTGCACCTTTTCGACGACGTGCCGCTGGCGACGCTGCTCGATCCGGCCACCCAGACGGTCCAGCACCCCTTCCAGAAACAGCACCATGGAAAAACGCGATGCCAGAATGGCCGAGACGATGAAAAAGGCGAAGAGGAAGAGAGCCGCCCCGGTTTTATTGAGATAGGGCGCCAGCAGCCGGTTGCCCAGAATGTCGCCGACCGCCCCTCCGGCCTGGCCAATGGTGCGGCCGAGGATGGACACTTCTTTCAGCTGCAGGGCAATCAGCCCATCGAGGGAGAAGAGCAGAACGGTAAATGCGCCCGCCTTGTAGGGGCGGACCTTGATGTCGCGGAAGCGCAGCAGCCGCCAGGAGGTCAGGATGCAGGCGGGAGGGATGAGCAGGGCCGGCAGGCCAAACGCCTGCAACAGCAGGTCGGCCAGGTACGCGCCGATCTGCCCGCCGAAGTTGCCGATCGTTTCCGGATGGAAATTATTATTGAAAGAGGGATCGGCATTATCAAAGGAAACAAGGCAGAGCAGGAAGAAAACCCCCGCCGCCAGCCAGAAGATTCCGGCGACTTCTTTTTTCAGGTGTTCCCGAAGAAACGGTTTTTTTTCGTCGTTCTCGTCTTTCATGTTCCTTCGATTCCTTCCGTCTACCCGTTGAAAATTTGTCCGCTCGCCAGACTGACCTGTTGCTACAGTTCCAGAATGACCGGCAGGATCAGCGGCCGGCGCTGGAGGGCGCGATTGAAGAAGCGCTGCAGGGCCTTGCGCACCTCGACCCGAATTTCTTCCCAATCGGTAATCGCCGCCAGCGTATGTTCGGCAAGCAAGTCGCGCACCACCTGGCACGCCGGATCGAGCAGCTCCCGGCTCTCTTCCTCGGGGATGAAACCGCGGGTGAAAAGATCGGGGCCATGGAGAATCTCCCCTGTCGACTGATTGAGCGCCAGCACCATGATGACCAGTCCGTTGTTCGCCAGATGCCTGCGGTCGCGCAGTTCCAGCGCCCCGACATCCCCTACCCCCTTGCCGTCGATGAAAACGCGGCCGGTTTCCACCCGTTCTTCGCGCTGCAAACCGTTGGCCGAAAGGACCAGGGGATAACCGTTTTCGAGCACCACCGCATGTTCGTCGGCAACCCCCATCGTTCGCGCCAGCTGCGCATGGCGCACCAGATGCCGATATTCGCCATGCACCGGGACGAAATAGCGCGGCCGGACGAGGGAAAGAACCAGCTTGAGCTCTTCCTGCGAGGCGTGGCCGGAGACGTGCACCTCGCTCGTCGTTTCGTAAAAAACCTCCGCCCCGCGCCGGTAGAGGTGGTTAATCATGTCGGTGATCGCCTTCTCGTTGCCCGGAATGAACTTGGAAGAGAGGATTACCGTATCACCGGGGGAAATCTGCAACTGCTTGTGGTCTTCCATGGCGATGCGGGTCAGCGCCGATAATGGCTCCCCTTGGCTGCCGGTGGTGAGAATGAGCACCTTCTCCGGCGGCAGATCGCGCAGCGCCCGCAGGTCGATGATCGCCTCGTCAGGGATCGAAAGATAACCGAGCTGGCGGGCGATGGCGATATTGGCGATCATGCTGCGGCCGTTGGCCAGGACCTTGCGGCCGCAGGCGACGGCGGCATCGACCGCCTGCTGGATGCGGTGAATGTTGGAGGAGAAGGTGGCGATGAAGACCTGGCCGGTGCAACGCGGCAGAATCTCGGCAAAGGCTTCGCCAACCACCCGCTCCGAAAGGGTATACCCTTCTTTCTCCACATTCGTCGAATCGGCCAGCAGCAGGAGTACGCCCTCCTGGCCATAAGAAGCGAGCGCCGCCAGATCGGTCGGCTGCATGTCCACTGGCGTCTGGTCGAGCTTGAAATCGCCGGTATGCACCACCAGCCCGGCAGGGGTACGGATCGCCAGACCGACACCATCGACGATGGAGTGCGCGGCGCGATAGGGCTCAACGCGGAAAACACCGAGTTCCAGCTCCTGGCGCGGCTGCATCCGCTCCAGCCGGGCCATCTCTTCGAGCCCGTGCTCTTCCAGTTTTCCCTGCAGCAGCCCGAGCGTCAGCGGGGTGGCATAGATAGGCGGGAAGCCGAGCCGTTCGAGCAGATAAGGGACCGCCCCGATATGATCCTCGTGGCCGTGGGTGAGAATGAGGGCGCGAATGTCTGCCGTGCGGCCGGCCAGCACCGAGACATCGGGGATGACCAGATCGATCCCGAGCATGTACGCCTCGGGAAACATCAGGCCGCAATCGATGAGGAGAATCTCCCCCCGGCATTCGAGAGCCAGCATGTTCATGCCGATCTCTCCCAGTCCGCCAAGCGGCAAAAGGCGCAGGGCATCGGGATGCAGCGGATTGGAATTAATATTCGGGTATGAATTTTCAGTCATAATTATTGCCGGAGGGGCTTGTCAAGCTTTTTTCGCATGAGAATACGGCAGTTTACGAAAGAGCTTCGGGGGAGTCAAACCTTTTTGCAAAAGAACTCATTCTGGGAATAAATGCTGCTATGAAAGCAGAGAAGGGATTTATCCGGTGCCGCTCGTCATGGAAAAATCCGTGTACAGGAACGGGTCCGCCAGACATTATTCATGCTCATTACGCAAGTAATCACCGGTTTCCGCACGAGACATCATGTCGCTGAAGCATGAATAATCCCCTGTTGTCATCAAGGCGTCGGCTATGTCCACAAACTTGCGGAGGCATGATCTGAATAGGAACGGACCAAAGCTGACTCTGTTAACGCCGATCTCCTGCAAGACTGAAAGTGAAGCTGCGCTTGGAGTCACAAGGATATTAATCGGAGATTTAATGCGGTTTCGCAGTATGCGAACCGTTGCTTCATCCCCCGGCCCCATGGGATAGACGCAGTCTGCACCAGCTTCAGAGTAGGCTTTCGCCCTTGTCACCGCTTCCTCTGTTGCCTCGTCTTTGTTGGTGAATGAAGATGAGAAATAGCTGTCAATTCTGGCGTTGATCACGAGGTTTACTCCCCGGCGACCCGCAAGCTGCCTGAGGGTTGCAATTCTCTGGCACTGCTCTTCAACCGCTCTGAGAGCTCCGCCGCCCCCGTCAAGGCCGTCCTCTATATTGACACCCGCGACGCCGGATTCGATCACCTGCTGTGCGGTCTCTTCCAACTCGGACAAGGAGTCACCGTATCCGGCTTCGATGTCGGCGGTTACAGGGACATCGACACTTCGGGCGATACGCCCGATTATGTCGAGAGCCGTTGATTTCTTGATCTTTTCTCCATCCTGATAGCCCAGAAATGCCGATATGGCGGCGCTGGCCGTTGCCACGGCAGGGTAGCCTTTCTTCTCGAGGATTCGAGCCCCGATTGGATTCCAGATGTTTGGCAATACCAGCAAGTTCCCACGCGAATGGAGTGAGAGCAGGACTTCTGCTTTTTCGTTCTGAGATTTGAGATTCACCTCTTGTATCCTTTTAGTTCAACGTGGCCGGGCCGCACCGGCGAAGCGAAGCGGAGACCGCGTGCCGCGCGTGGTTATGCGCTCCTCAAAGTCTACTTTCGTTCACGTACAAGCACTACGATGACGTTATGGTACAGTTTGTCGTGCTTAAAGACTTTTTGAACAGTCGAATAGCCAGGGCAACGAACAGTCATCGTTGCGTCATAGGTTCCAGGTTTCGCTGTTTGCTTCAGTTCGAAGTAGCCGTTTTCATCGCTTTTCCCACGTAAGGTAAAAAGATCGGCGTTTGGATTTTCTCCTCGTTTATCAGGTGTCCACGGTTCGATCACAACTTCTGCGCCGCTAACAAGCTTCAGCTGTGGGGGAGGTACGCTATCCAAGGTATCAACATAGATTGTACTTTTGTATTCCGGTGCGGGTTGAAGATATTCGTACACGCGGCCTTTCATCCCTATGGCGCCATCGCAACCAGAAATCCCAAAGGCAAACAGCATCAGGAAGATGATTTGCAGTAGTTTTTCTATCATCCCTTTTCTCCGCATAACGGGCATGAAGTTGACCCGCCGTCTTTTGCTTTTGGCGGGTCTAACTTTTTGGTTGGACATTTGCCTTTTTCGCCGTTGGTTTATCTGGTTTTGTCAAAAAGCTACGAATTTTATCTTCTCGTAGTTTTCTCTCTCTTTCTTCTCTACCACGAAATCGATTTTTTAAAACATCTCTCAGATCTTTCCCAAGACGAGACAAACGTGTTCCTATCTCTGGGCTATCATCGGTATCCGATTTACATATTCCATATTCCAATATTCCACTTCCAACAGCTTGGCCAACGCTTCCGAACAGCATACGCTTATCATCAGGACAACTGAGTGCATCTAAGTCTCCAATTGTCGATCGTTCAATAACTTGGACGAGATCGACAAAATGTGAAAACTCAAGATCTCCGGTAAGATGATGGTCGAAACACTTCGCGATCATTTCTGGTTTGGAAAGGTCATCGATTCTATTTAGAATTAACAGAAGCTGTTCACCAACTTTCCGTTTAAACTTTGGGTCGTTTTTGACTTTCGCTCTAAATGATTCCTTCGACCCTGAATTAATAGATTCCAAAGCAAAGATGAATCTAAGAATTTTATTGTAAAGAATTCTATCAGAAATAGAACGCTGCAGAGATAGACCTTTCGAGATCCATCCAACTACTGGAATATCCTTAATCAAACCTTCTTCAAGAACCTGGTCGATAGAAAATTCGAGAATCTCTGATGATAGACCTATCAGTCCAACTTCGGCGACTGTATCGGCTATGTTGTCTGAAATGCTTGGATTATACTTTTTCATTTCGTTCAATTCACCTCATCCTTTGTCGTTCAACTCACGGCTAGACCGGCCGCTTTCCGGGCCGGTCTAGCCGTGAGTTGAACCAATCTATATGAGGTCGGTCGTCAATAGCGGATACCAAATGGCTTACGCCGCTCTTTGTTCTTTGTAATATTTATGTTCAAACGCAGCAGGCGATAAATAGCCCAGTCGTTCCTGGCGTCTTTGGCGATTGTAGAAGATTTCGATGTATTCAGTGATCTCTCGTACCGCCTCGCATCTGGTGGCGTAACGGCGATGGTGGACCAATTCGTTTTTCAATGTCCCCCAGAAGCTCTCGATCGGGGCGTTGTCGTAGCAGTTGCCTCGGCGGCTCATCGAGGCCTTCATGCCGAACTGCTCAAGCAATTTTCGGTACTCTATGGCGCAATATTGACTGCCCCGATCCGAATGATGGATCAAGTCTGCCGCTGGCCGCTTGGCCGAGACGGCACGGAAAAGGGACTGGCTAACCAGGTTCTTCGTCATTCTTTCGCCCCATCGCGTATCCCACGACCTCTCCGTTGAAAAGGTCTTTATGGCTGGCAAGATACAGCCAGCCTTCGGCGGTGGGGATATAGGTGATATCCGTTACCCAGATCTGGTTGGGTGCCTCGGCCGCAAAGTTCTGTTCCAAAAGATTTTCGGCAACCGGTACCGAATGGTCGGAGTTCGTTGTCGCCTTGAACTTTTTCACCTGCTTGCAGCGAATGCCATGTGCCTTGCGTATGCGCTTGATCCGGTGAACCCCGATCTGAACACCATGATCGGCGAGGTCGGTCTGTAGTCTTTCAGGCCCGTAGGTCTCCCGGTTTCTCTTGTGAGCCGCCTTAATTTCGAGGACGAGCCGTGCCTCCTCCTTCTGACGTGGCGAGTCCGGGCGCTTCAGCCAAGTGTAATATCCGCTTGGCGACACCTCCAGACTCTGGCAGAGCAGAGGAACAGGGTACTCAGGTCGAAGTTCTTTGATCACCGCGTACCGGTCAGCGACTCCTTGGCAAAGTACGCGGCGGCTTTTTTTAGAATGTCGCGCTCCTGCTTAACCTGGGCCAGCTCTCGTTTGACCCGATCGAGTTCCTGCTCGACCTCGGTCAAGGGGCGCTGCTGGCCACCGATGTCACCGAGCTTCCCGGCCTTGAAGGATCTTACCCAATTCTCAAGGGTGGATTTCGGCAGGGAGAGCTGGCGCGATGCCTCATAGGCAGATACGCCACCTTCGACAACCAATTTCACGGCTTCGTTCCGGAACTCCTTCGAATAGCGGCCGTTAAATGGACCTCTCGTCATTTTGACACCTCCGTTAGTTGGGGTACTTAACATTGGTGTCCGATTTTTTCAACTTACCTCACCTGTGAAGCAATTCGGGCGCAGTCCGACCCATTAAAATCTAGCGCCTTCTCAGGTGAGGTCGTAGGATTGGGGTCGGTCGTCAATAGCGGACACCAAATTGCCTTACGCTGCCCTTTGTTCTTTGTAATATTTTCTCTGAAATGCAGCAGGCGACAGATAGCCCAATCGCTTCTGGCGTCTTTGGCGATTGTAGAAGATTTCGATGTATTCCGTGATCTCTGCATCGCCTCCCACCGGGTGGCGTAGCGGCGATGATGAACTAATTCGTTTTTCAGTGTCCCCCAGAAGCTCTCGATCGGCGCATTATCGTAGCAGTTGCCGCGGCGGCTCATTGAGGCCTGCATGCCGAACTGGGCAAGCAGTTTTTGGTACTCCAGGGCGCAATATTGGCTGCCTCGGTCGGAATGATGGATCAGGCCTGCCGCCGGCCGCTTGGCCGAGACGGCACGGAAAAGGGACTGGCTAACCAGGTTCTTCGTCATTCTTTCGCCCATCGCGTATCCTACGACCTCTCCGTTGAAAAGGTCTTTATGGCCGGCAAGATACAGCCAGCCTTCGGCGGTGGGGATATAGGTGATATCCGTTACCCAGATCTGGTTGGGTGCCTCGGCCGCAAAGTTCTGTTCCAAAAGATTTTCGGCAACCGGTAGCGAATGGTCGGAGTTCGTTGTCGCCTTGAACTTTTTCACCTGCTTGCAGCGAATGCCATGTGCCCTGCGGATGCGCTTGATCCGGTGGACCCCGACCCGGATGCCATGGTCGGCGAGATCGGTCTGTAATCTCTCAGGCCCGTAGCTCTCCCGGTTTCTCTTGTGAGCCGCCTTTATTTCGACTGTGAGCCGTGTCTCCTCCTTCTGGCGCGGCGAGTCCGGACGCTTCAGCCAGGTATAGTAACCACTTGGCGAAACCTCCAGGCTCTGGCAGAGCAGCGGAACAGGGATACTCCGGTCGAAGTTGTTTGATCACCGCGTACCGGGCAGCGACTCCTTGGCAAAGTACGCGGCGGCTTTTTTTAGTATGTCGCGCTCCAGCTTGACCTGCGCCAGCTCTCGCTTGACCCGATCGAGTTCCTGCTCGACCTCGGTCAAGGGGCGCTGCTGGCCACCGATGTCACCGAGCTTCCCGGCCTTGAAGGATCTTACCCAATTCTCAAGGGTGGATTTCGGCAGGGAGAGCTGGCGCGATGCCTCATAGGCAGATACGCCACCTTCGACAACCAATTTCACGGCTTCGTTCCGGAACTCCTTCGAATAGCGGCCGTTAAATGGACCTCTCGTCATTTTGACACCTCCGTTAGTTGGGGTACTTAACATTGGTGTCCGATTTTTTCAACTTACCTCAGATGCTTTGGTGTTTTTTGCTGCCCAAAGTTGGGTTCGCATAGCCGCCTCGCCCTATTTCAAGGCCCATTTGATTTCGCGATGGGTGGCCAAGCGACTGTTTCCTCCCCCCTTTCAGACCAAATACCAAGCCTAATCTTTTGATACAAATTGAGGTTAGATTTTGTTGAACATAAGCGTGGCCGTAATTGGTACAAGAAAACGGCCGAAAGTTTGCTGATGATCTAAATAATCACTAGTGTCCCGTGCGGTTAGTCCTTTTCATTAAGTGTCGTCCCGTGGTATAGTTCGAACATGGGACGCCCTCACGAAAAATACGAATTGACCGTAGAGGACCGGCAGGCTCTCGAAGTGCTGCTTCGGTCCCCCAAGACAGCGCAAAGCATTGTAATGCGGGCACGGATTGTTCTGCTCAGTGGCACAGGACAGACCGTAGAAGAGGTCGCCGATTCGCTCGGCTCCTCCAAGCTCGCAGTGTACAAGTGGCGCAACCGATTCAAGGCCAATGGTGTTGATGGCCTCAAAGACCTGCCGCGTTCCGGCCAGCCGAAGAAGCTCTTGGCGGCCAAGGTCAAAGAGGTTTTGACGCTGACGGTGGAGCGCATTCCCAGGGAGGCCACCCATTGGAGTGTACGCCTGATGGCCAAGGCGGCCGGGATCACCACCTGGCAAGTCCGACAGATTTGGGAGGCCTCAGATCTCAAACCTCACCGCCTCAAAACCTTCAAGATCAGCAACGATCCCGAATTTGCTGAGAAGGTTGTGGATGTGGTCGGTCTGTACATGAACCCTCCCGACAATGCCCTGGTGCTGTCGGTGGACGAGAAAACTCAGATTCAGGCACTCGATCGGACGCAACCGATGCTGCCGCTACGGCCTGGTCAGATCGAGCGCCGCACTCACGATTACAAGCGCAATGGCACCACGAGCCTGTACGCAGCCTTTGACATCCTGACGGGGAAGGTCATCGGTCGAACGACGAAGCGGCACCGGGCCAAGGAGTTTCTCGACTTTCTGCGTCAGATCGATCGCTCAACACCCAGAGAGTTGGACCTGCATCTGATTCTGGACAACAGCAGCACCCACAAAACGCCGGAGATTCAGTCGTGGCTCGCCAGCCATCCGCGATTCATCATGAACTTCACGCCAACCAGTGCGTCTTGGCTCAATGCGGTAGAAGGCTGGTTCTCCCAACTGGAGCGCCGGGCCATCCACCGAGGTGTTTTTACCAGCATAAAGGAACTGCGCACCGAGATTCATCGGTACATAAAGGCTCATAACTCTGAAAGCGCCAAGCCGTTTAAATGGACCAAAAGCGCCTCTGTCATCATCGATGCTGTGGACAGAGCAAAGAAGCAAATTAATCAATAGGACTAACCAAACAGGACACTAGACCGGCTTTTTACATCACGAGAAGTTTTGGGATATTAGGCGGAGGCCGGCGGATGGAAATATTCCACTGCGAACTGAGGGGAGTTACGAGGGCATTGAGTGTGGCGGATTTTACGCTTATTCAGGCGGGTTAATCGAACTCCCTCTTTCGCTTGTTGAGCCTGTCCTTCTCTATTCGTGAGGGATAGTTTGTCGCATATTAATTTGAAAACGTCAGCCTTCGAATATGTGGCAAACGAAGATATGGGTTATGTGAGCCCCTCACAGCGTCTTGGCTGGGATACCAACTGACCGCGACGTGGGACTCCACTGAGGATGCGTTTTCCATTAGCGATGTAGTTGGAAAACCGGGCGGGGAGCCCGTCCCCATCGCAGAAAATCGGGCTATTCTGCATGTGATAATGCAAATGCGGCTCGCTCGAAGCCCCACTATTTCCACATTCGCCCAGCAGCGCTCCGGTAGCTACGCGCTGGCCAACATTCAATTTGAGGCTACTTTTTTTCATGTGGGCGAGAAATGAATATTCGCCGTTTCCATGGTCAATGATCACATGGTTACCAAGCGGATGTCGGACATTCATGTAGCCGGGAGAATTGTCAACGATACCATCTACAGCCCCCACGATCCTGCCGTTTCCAGGGGCAATAATGAGTTCGCCCCAGCAGTGGTAATTTGCGTTACGAGTTCCCTTGCTGCGGTGAGTGCAACCTTGTTGCATGATGACAAAATCTATTGCGAATCGCTGATCGCGCGTCACCGCATGAAGAATATTGTCCTGTCGCTGCAAACCACCCCAAACCACGTACCAGGTACCTGAGAACGGAAGTAAAAGCTGCGTATTCGACTTGTACCTAAGAAAGCTGATCATTCTATCCCGCATGCGTCGCGACAGATCAGGTCAAACAATTCAAGACCGTTGCGGAAAAACCCCTGGACGTTCCTGGTGCATGTGGAATTCTCCCCAGTGCCGCGCGTGCAGCGCAAGCCACCAAAGGTGGCGCAGGGCAACGAAGAGTTCGATGTGCTTAAATTCATTTGTCACAGATCGAACTTGGGCGTACGCTTCAAGCGCTGCGGACCAGAGTGGCTGAGTCTCAGAATGGCGGAAACTGCTCCAAACAACCGTCGCAAGATCGTAGACGCGTGGCCCAGCGAAAGCATCTTCTAAATCGATCCAAACTGTATTGCTGTCCTGGGTGAGCATCAGGTTGTATCCGTGTGCATCCCCGTGTCCCGGTGCATTGCTATAGCCATCCTTGGCGGCTTCATGTAGGCGGTCGTATAAGACCTTAATCCGAGCTTTAATGGCACTGCCCGCGACCGGTCCGATCCGCTCCTCCACAGCTTTGCCTGAATTCAATAGTATAACTAACGGGTCCAGCTCTGGAAGCGAGTCTACAAAATTCAGCCGAGAATCCATTGCCGTATGCAGCGAAGCCAGCGAAGCACCCACCGCAGCAAATCCTTCTGGCGTTTCTGGCGCGGGCTTTCCTTTGACATATTCCGTAACCATCATAATTCGTCGGTCATTTTCGGCGTATGCGCGGCCCGAAGTAGTTGTCACTATTCGCTGAACTGGCCCGCCTTGTTCGCATAATGCCGCAAGGACCGAAGCCTCGTGTGCTATACGAGGCATCCGCCCCATCCTGAGGAGAGCAGTCTTGACCGCGACACTTTGACGTTTGCCATCAAGCCGATAAACTCGACTGCGGCCATCAGCAAGGAGGATTAAGGCATCAGGGTGGCAAGAAATGCCGTACGCTTGGCCAATCAACTCGGTCACATCTGTTCTGTCGCAGTTCATGGGGTTGAGAATCATTATCGCAAGTTCACACACCGAGGGCCGCGCGGTGCCACTGACACATGAGCGGCAAACCACCTATTGCCGAGCAGGACGAAATTGGCGCGGAGATGTCAGGACCAATTCGGTTCCATTCGTCCAATTCGGCCATTACTTCCGTGGAGCCGAGCCCAGTCTTCGGGAGATCCTCATCCAAGCTTCCAAAACTGCAGTTCGGAATGCCAACCAACCCTAAGCAAGGATATATCTCGCCGTTCGCGTCAACATGCAGGCGGAAGCGCGAATAGCACTGTGCAACAGGCACGAGGACCATCGGTAGGGGCCGTTGTTCTTCCGGACACACCGGATACCATGTAAGGTTGGCCGCAGAGAGCAAAGGTGAATTAAATGCCCGTATTGCGTGGAAAGAAGCAGGGGCGCCGATTATGCCAACGTTGACCCTCGCACCCACCAAATATTCGATTTCGGATAGAGTTTCCACCGGTGAATTTGCCACCGTTTCGTCGTCTAAGGTTACGCCAATGGCAGTGACCGCGCCTTCTGAAACCAGCGCCCGCAATGCCGCCCGCCGCAAGAGAATTTCCCGCGCGAATAACGGAATGCTAAATGAGAGACCAAGCGATCGTACTGCGGCACTGATTATGCGCACCGGTTCCGGGTAATCGAGGAGGTTATCGGCAACCAAGGTGACCTCACGGTCGTAAAGTAGATGCTGCCCACGCCCCAGTGGGATTTCAAACTTTTCCAAAATCCAAGCATTGAACCGCCCTATCCAAGCAGCAATTCGCTCGGGCGTTGGATGCATCCCACCTTCCGAAGTCGTTTCCATCAGGAAAGTGATACATCGAAAACGCTCCAAGGCATCGCAGCGCGGGGAGACGTTCGCAAGAGCTATCAGTCATTATTAGCCTCTTCTGCAACTAGTGATTCCAACATACGATTGATAGCCCGTCTGCTAGCCGCTTCTACACGCGCTTTAATTGCGGCGGCGCACTCTTCCGAGGAAAAGATAGTCCAACAGAGATGGCACATGTTGTTAAAATCTTCCCCGAGATCGATACCGGAGGCGCGAAGCATTGGGAGAAGCGATTCGGCTCCGCGGAATACGACTGACCTCATCACAGGGTCTCTATTTATGCGCTCAGAGATAACTATGATTGACTCGTCATTAATATTGCCAACTATATAGTGATTAGTCTGATCAAATCCTGCACAGCACGGAAATACATTCCCGAACGAGTTTACGGTCAGATTGAGTGCAGAATGACATGCACCCGAATAACCGTTGGGCGGCTTATGGAAATCGTCCTTTAAAATTTGTTTAGCGGCGCGCCCGGTGGCAAACACTGGCCCCGAAGTAATACGGTGAGCGGCAGCGATCGCTTGGTTCGGCAAGGTCTCAATAGCTTCTGCAAGGCCATGCGAACGCGTGGTAAGGATGCGCAGATTCGTTTCGATGTCCTGATCTCGGCAGGCCTGTAAGCAATAGCCTATGGTCTTTGCGGGTATGTAGGGCTGGTGCCAGAAATCCCAACTAATCTCAATCGAAGTTACCCCTGAAGAACGGAGCGCGACTGCACCTGTGGCGGCACGCTTTGGGTTGCTAGCCCAGTAGGCGTTTGTGGTCCCTGTAACGTCCAAATAGCCATTTTCCGACGCGATCCGAAACAGCGCGAGGCATTCATCGAAATGGATGAACGCCTCGCCTCCCGCAAGATGTAAGCGAGGAGCAAGCGTGGGAATACTACGAGCTTCCCGAATACATCGCGACAACACATTAAAGTCTAGCCTAGCTGCTCCTAATATATCTGATCCTTCGGGTCCAGCGGATTGGTAGCACATCTCGCAGCGTGCATTGCACCGATTTGTGGTCTCAACTACCAAGCCGTTGAAACGCATCGGCATGGAAGCGACTAGCGCAAAACCTTCCGCCTTCTTCATTCATCACCTCTGCCGTAGTTGGGTGCTACTGCTTAATCAAAACCCCAAAAACCCCACTAACCACGGAGCCCTGTTAGCCCACTGCGGAGTCCGGCGATTCGAATGCCGGTCCGGTCAGTAAAACGGATGCCACCAGGCAATAATGTTCCCGTTTTACCAAGTCCTTGAAGAGAGACTAGGTCGGCGGGCCGTTTTGTGCGAATGAGCGTCACAACCATTGTGACGACCATCACCACGGCCATCACCACGGCCGCACCCGCAGCAACGGCTGCAGCATTTGCGACCGGATTAATGGGTTCGCCGTTTGGCCCGACCTGCGGGATCGTCCCCGGTTTTAGTTTGTTGCGGATGTCCACCAAATCCTTAGTTACGTGGGGGCCGACCGTACCGCAAAAATCCTCGTCCAAAGCTATGTCGAACATTGCTTGGTCCACGACCTTTTTCACAATCATCGGGTCGATCAGAATAGCGTGCTCGACCGCATACTCCTTCGGGGCAGCAAAAAACTTCTTGGCCTCACCAGGATTCTTGATAAGCTCCTTAATAAACGCGACCTGTGCTTCAACAGGCGAGGGCATTACATTGTCCATTTTTTCTAATGCTTCGCGGCGTGCTTTAGCGGTATTTTCGTCGAACTTAATGATCGATGTTAGTTCCTCTTGATTTTTAGACATTTGGACCTCCTTCAGATAAGGATATGAGACAACCACCAAGCAAAAGTCCTATATTGATGCACATATATTGCTCGTGCCTTTTCGGTACTATTTATAGGATCTAGTCTGGACTTCTACATTTAATCTCGAACGGGCGCATAAGGGAATCCTAAATCAACCAGATCTTCTGTTGCCGCGGCTTGAGCACGGGACTCCAATGTTGCAATTCTTTTGTTTGGTTCAATCGTTTAGAGTATTTTTCCCAAAACAAAGAACCGCCCAACAGATTCTTATGTTGGGCGGTTCTGGATTTTTCTCGCTTGCTTGGTTTTTCGACATGTCCCCTCCAGACACCGAAATTTTAATTAACTTAAATCGGGAGAGGAAAGCTGTCAAGCATTTTCTTGCTTTTTGCCTTTGCATGTCAGCTTTTCAGAGGGAATACTCCTAAATTCATTTCCACTGAAAAACGAGGGCGTGTGAAATCAGCAAGACGATAATTTCGTAATCTCAAAATCATTTGAGAGATACGGCCAGCCATCGTAATCTAGCCAACCTGCGCAGGAAAGCTGATAACGCCGTTCGAGGAAGACCGCTTCACCATCTTATAAGGACAACCCGATTACGCCAGAAAAAGAGTCCAATAGGATTCCCGCAACCCTGTCCTGATTCTCCCAAGGATATCGCAGACCAGTCACATCCATCATTTCCGCAGAAACCTGTTTGAATCGGCGCCGCAAAAGCTGATCGGTACAAAAAACAATCCTGTCCCAAATCCTGTTTGAATGCATAAGTAGGACACTAGTGTCCCGTGCGGTTAGTCCTTTTCATTAAGTGTCGTCCCGTGGTATAGTTCGAACATGGGACGCCCTCACGAAAAATACGAATTGACCGTAGAGGACCGGCAGGCTCTCGAAGTGCTGCTTCGGTCCCCCAAGACGGCGCAAAGCATTGTAATGCGGGCACGGATTGTTCTGCTCAGTGGCACAGGACAGACCGTAGAAGAGGTCGCCGATTCGCTCGGCTCCTCCAAGCTCGCAGTGTACAAGTGGCGCAACCGATTCAAGGCCAATGGTGTTGATGGCCTCAAAGACCTGCCGCGTTCCGGCCAGCCGAAGAAGCTCTTGGCGGCCAAGGTCAAAGAGGTTTTGACGCTGACGGTGGAGCGCATTCCCAGGGAGGCCACCCATTGGAGTGTACGCCTGATGGCCAAGGCGGCCGGGATCACCACCTGGCAAGTCCGACAGATTTGGGAGGCCTCAGATCTCAAACCTCACCGCCTCAAAACCTTCAAGATCAGCAACGATCCCGAATTTGCTGAGAAGGTTGTGGATGTGGTCGGTCTGTACATGAACCCTCCCGACAATGCCCTGGTGCTGTCGGTGGACGAGAAAACTCAGATTCAGGCACTCGATCGGACGCAACCGATGCTGCCGCTACGGCCTGGTCAGATCGAGCGCCGCACTCACGATTACAAGCGCAATGGCACCACGAGCCTGTACGCAGCCTTTGACATCCTGACGGGGAAGGTCATCGGTCGAACGACGAAGCGGCACCGGGCCAAGGAGTTTCTCGACTTTCTGCGTCAGATCGATCGCTCAACACCCAGAGAGTTGGACCTGCATCTGATTCTGGACAACAGCAGCACCCACAAAACGCCGGAGATTCAGTCGTGGCTCGCCAGCCATCCGCGATTCATCATGCACTTCACGCCAACCAGTGCGTCTTGGCTCAATGCGGTAGAAGGCTGGTTCTCCCAACTGGAGCGCCGGGCCATCCACCGAGGTGTTTTTACCAGCATAAAGGAACTGCGCACCGAGATTCATCGGTACATAAAGGCTCATAACTCTGAAAGCGCCAAGCCGTTTAAATGGACCAAAAGCGCCTCTGTCATCATCGATGCTGTGGACAGAGCAAAGAAGCAAATTAATCAATAGGACTAACCAAACAGGACACTAGCAATGGTTTTCCGCAATATGAATAAAATTTTCCATTAGTAATAATTGTTTGATTAAAAAATTGATGATTTGTATCAAAGCCGACCACTATTCCTTCATGATTATTGGCATAATGAGACCACATCAGCAGATTGCGCTTGCATGGAGTAAGGGAGAGTATACCGATATCATCATGGTCGATTATCTTATTACATTTATCCATAAAGGCTTTATTGCGTGGATCGTCAAACGGAAATTCCAGTATGGAAGTGCCGGTGTTTATATAGATGGGAAGCTTATATTCGGCAATTGCAGACCATCTTAACTGCCCCTCAAAAGGATCATTGAAGTCCTGTGGGATTGAGAACTTAAGAAGCCTTTCTTCAAAAAAATCTTCTCGAAATTTCATGTATTTGAATAGTTCCAACCTACTCTCCCATATGGTGCCCTCAAACCCTGTAGACAATCCAGCCGCTAAGGCCTTAGCGGCCACCTTATTCTTCTTCGAGCGCCTGGCGGAGTGGACATGACCACCCTTCCTCTAGATCCCCAGACTCTGGAAAACCCCCCTTTTTAACGCGGCATGCATACGGTCGAGGATCTGCGTTGTGCCAGCCTCATGGCATCAGCCGGATGACGGCTTTCGAGAAGGCGTTTACCGTTTAATAGCAAATGGATTATGGCCTACGAACATCGAATTCAATTCAGTGTGAAATTTCACGAGGGTACAGAAAAGGCCTGTGCCGCCCAGTATTAATTTTAATAATGTTTAGAATCGTACGATCTATAACCATGTGATAACACCCTCAATGAGGCGCTTAAGCCCGCTGCTCATTAATACCTCTCGTCTCGCAAACCGGTCAACCAATTTCCTTTTGCCACAGAGTGGGAAATCATCGAGAGTACCGATCGGGTGACCAGGTGTCGAAACGTCACCCGGTGCTATTAGATCCCGAGGCAGATGGATTCAACTTCGACAATAATTTCACAACACCACCCGATAATGGACAAAGCAAATCAATTTCCCGCCCCTACCTGATCAGCATAAACGCTTACCTAGATATCGAAAATCCAGCTATATAGATCGTGTTTCTTTATCTGAATTCTAGATGTTTAATATTTTCCATGGGACAAATAAAACGGAGAAAGCCTTTTCAGGCCTTCTCCGTTTTATCGTTGGTCGGGGCGAGAAGATTCGAACTTCCGGCCCCCAGCACCCCATGCTGGTGCGCTACCAGGCTGCGCTACGCCCCGTCAATACAACGAAGGGGATTATGGTGTATTCATCGTGCTTTGTCAAGAGGAAATTCCGCCGAAATTTGCCTGCGATGGCGCTGCAAGTGGCTGTAATCTCAAAGTTTCCGCCGATCGATGACGCGCTGCGCCTTCCCTTCGTGGCGCGGGATCTGTTCGGCTCGACCAGCTTGACGCGTGGCGCCGACGCCGAGCACCGACTCGATCTTCTTCTCGACCTTTTCAAGAAAAGCCCGCTGCATCTTCATCTCGTCAAAGAAGATATTCTCGGTCACCTCGATCTGCACCTCCAGGACATCCATCGCTCCCTTCCGCTCGACCACCAGCTGATAATGCGGCTCGCACCCTTCGATGGCCAACAGCACCTCCTCGATCTGCGAAGGGAAAACGTTGACCCCCTTGATGATCAGCATGTCGTCGGACGCCCCATGGTCTTCTTCATCCGCACCATGGGTGCGGCCGCAGGCGCAGGGGGCATAATCGAGGCGGGTGATGTCCCGGGTGCGGTAGCGGATCATCGGGAAGGCCTCCTTGGTCAGAGTGGTCAGCACCAGTTCGCCGATGCTGCCCGGCGGCAGGACCGCGCCGGTCTCCGGATCGATGATCTCGGGGATGAAGGCATCCTCGAAGATGTGCATGCCGCATTTGTTGCACGGCATTCGCCGGCAACGCCCGGTCCGATGACCTCGGAGAGCCCGTAGTTGTCGGTGGCGCTGATGACAGAGCCGACTCTCGATCTCGCGGCGCATCGCCTCGGACCACGGTTCGCCGCCGAACAGGCCGACCTTGAGCGACAGGCTTTTCGGGTCGATCCCCATCTTCTCCATGCGGTCGGCCAGGGTCAGGGCATAGCTCGGCGTGCAGACCAGCGCGGTGGTCTTGTAATCCTGCATGATCATGATCTGCTTCTCGGTGTTGCCGCCCCCCATGGGGATCACCGAGGCGCCGATCGTCTCGGCGCCGTAATGCAGGCCGAAGGCGCCGGTGAACATGCCGTAGCCGAAGGCGATCTGCACCACGTCGTCGTGGGTCACCCCGGCGGCGGTCAGGAAACGCGCCACCAGGTTCGACCAGGTCTTGATATCGTTCCGGGTGTAGCCGACCACGGTCGGCTTGCCGGTGGTGCCGCGACGAAGAATGGATGCGCACCACTTCCCGGAGCGGCACGGCAAACATGCCGTAGGGATAGTTGAGACGCAGATCCTCCTTGGTGGTAAAGGGGAGCTGCTGCAGGTCGGCGAGGGAGCTGGATCATCTTCGGGGATCGATGCCGAGCGTCATTGAACTTGTTGCGGTAGCAGGTGACGTTCTTGTAGACCCGGTTGAGGGTCGCCTGCAACCGTTCCAGCTGGAGCTGCTCGAGTTCTTCGCGCGGCATGCATTCGTGTGTGGGATCCCAGATTTTCATAGTGACCTCTAACTGTTACCTTCCCAGATTTCCTTCTTTTCCTTGCCGAGATAGGCCCGCTGCACCTCCTTGTTTTCCAGCAGCTCGGCAGCCTATCCCTTCAAGTATCACCTTGCCTGTTTCCAGGACATAGCCGCGGTCGGCCATTTTCAGGGCAGCCTTGGCATTCTGCTCGACCAGCAGGACGGTCGTCCCCTTGTCGCGGCTCAGGGCGGCGATGACCGCGAAGATCTCCTGGACCACCAGCGGCGCCAGTCCCATGGACGGCTCGTCGAGGAGCAGCAGCTGTCGGCTTGGCCATCAGGGCCCGGCCGATGGCGAGCATCTGCTGCTCGCCGCCGGACAGGGTGCCGGCCAGCTGCTTGCGCCGCTCCAGCAGCCGCGGGAAAAGGGTGTAGATCTCTTCCAGATCGGCGCGGATTGCCTTCCGCGCCTCGCGGCGGCGGAAGCGCAGATAGGCGCCCAGTTCCAGATTATCCTCCACGGTGAGCGGCTTGAAGACCTGCCGCCCTTCGGGGACCTGGGAGATGCCGAGTTCGACGATCCGCTCCGGCGAGCAGGCTGGATCGGCTGCCGTCAAAGAGGATCTCGCCGCTCGCGGCCGGGGTAACGGCCGAGAGGGTGTTGAGATGGTCGTCTTGCCGGCGCCGTTGGCGCCGATCAGGGTGACGATCTCCCCCTGTCTCAGGTGCAGGGAGATGTTCTTCAGGGCATGGACCTGGCCGTAATAGGTATTGATGTTCTTGACTTTGAGCAATTCCATCGCCCCTACCCTTCCCCCAGATAGGCGGCAATGACCGCAGGATTTTCCTGGATCTCGCGCGGTGTGCCCTCCGCCAGCTTCCGCCCGAGATTGAGCACCACGATGGAGTCGCAGACATCCATGACCAGTTCCATGTCATGCTCGACCAGCACCACGGTGACCCCGGTCTCGCGGATTTTGCGGATCAGCTCGCCGAGCTGCCAGGTCTCCCGGCTGTTGAGCCCGGCGGCCGGTTCGTCCATCAGGATGATCTGCGGTTCAAGCGCCAGGGCGCGGGCGATCTCCAGCAGCCGCCCCTTGCCGAAGGGCAGATTGGCCGCCGCCTGCTCGGCCAGCTCGGCAATGCCGACAAATTCCAGCCAGTGCATCGCCTGCTCGCGGATGCGCCGCTCTTCGCGGAGTGCCAGGGCAGCTTGAAGGCACAGGAGAAAATGCCGCTGCGGCTCTTGGTGTGCAGACCGACCATGACGTTTTCCAGCACCGTCATCTGGCCGAACAGTTCGATATTCTGGAAGGTGCGCACCAGCCCGAGCCGGGCCAGCTGTTCCGGCGGCAAGCCGGTGATATCGCGGCCGTTCAGAAAGACGATGCGCCGGCGGTCTGGGTATAGATGCCGGTGACGATATTGAAGAGGGTCGTCTTGCCGGCGCCGTTGGGACCGATGACGCCGGTGATCTCCCCGCTGCTCGGCGGTAAAGGAGACGTCGTCAAGGGCGGTGAGGCCGCCGAAGACCTGGGTGATGTCCTCGAACCTCAAGCATCCTGCCTCCCTCCTCCGGCCGCAGCTTGCCGGAGCAGGTCGACCAGCAGCGGGACTCCCCCTGCACCAGCCCGCCGGGCATGAACATGGTCATCAGGATCAGCAGCAGGCCGTAGACGACGATGTCGTAATCCTGGAAGGTCCGCAGGAACTCGGGAAGCAGCGTGAGGAGGGCGGCGCCGAGAAAGGAGCCGTAGATGCTCCCCAGGCCGCCGATGATCACCATGGTCAGCAGCTCGACCGAAAAATTGAAGCCGAAGGAGGCCGGCGAGATGAAGGTCATGGTGTGGGCGTAGAGGCTGCCGGCGACGGAGGAGATCACCGCGGAACAGGCAAAGATCTGGACCTTGAGCAGCCGGGCATTGACGCCCATGACCCGGGCCGCCACCTCGGAATCGTGGATTGCCCGCAGGGCCCGGCCGATGCGCGAATGGGCCAGATTGACCGACAGCAGCATGATCAGCAGGGTGAAGCCCCAGATCAGGTAATAGTTCTTCAGATCGCTGTCGAAGACGAAGCTGCCGAGGCTGAGATTGGGGATGCCGGAAAGGCCGGAAGGCCCGCCGGTGAGATCGACAGTTTCGTTGAAAACGATATAGACGATGATGCCGAAGCCCAGGGTCGCCATGGCCAGGTAATGGCCCTTGAGCTTGAGGATCGGAAAGCCGATGACAAAGGCGAGGAGCCCGACCGCAACGGCGGCAACGACCATGGCCAGCCAGGGATTCACAGCCGTGGGTGGCCGTCAGGACGCCGGAGATATAGGCGCCGAGACCGAAAAAAGCCGCCTGGCCGAGGGAGATCTGGCCGGCAAAGCCGAGCAGCAGATTGAGGCCGACGGCCAGCATGGTATTGATGCCGACGAACACCAGGACATTGAGCAGGTACCCGCCCTTGACAAGCAGAGCGGCAGCGAGCAGGACAACGAGCAGCAAAGAGCAGATATTTGAGCAGTTCCCGTCTGCATCCATCGTCTCTCTAGACCCGTTCCTCTCGCCGCTCTGAACAGCCCCTGCGGCCGGACGAACAGGATCAGCAGCAGGATGATGAAGGCAATGGCATCCTTGTAGCCCGAGGAGATCAGCCGGCGCCCAGGGATTCCAGACGCCGAGGAGCAGGCCGCCGAGCACCGTGCCGAGGCCGCTGCTCATGCCGCCGATGATGGCGGCGCAGAACCCCTTCAGGCCGAGCATGATGCCGACGTCATAGGAGGTCATGGTCAGGGGAGCGATGATGATCCCGGCCAGGGCTCCCATGGCGGAGCTGATGACAGAAGGAGAAGAGCACCATGCGCCTCACGTCGATGCCGACCAGGCTGGCGGCGCGGCGGTTGAAGGCACAGGCGCGCATGGCCTTGCCGGTGATGGTGTAGTTGAAAAAAGAGCTTGTTGACGATGATGAGCAGCAGGTGATGCCGAAGATCCAGAGGTGCTGGGGCAGCATGGTCGCCCCGGCCATGGAAATCGGCTCGTTGCCGGAAAAAGCGGGCAGGGCGTGGGTATCCTTCCCCCAGATCAGCATGGCCATGCCGCGGATCAGGATGCTGCCGCCGATGGTGATGATGACCAGACTGAGCGGCGTGGCGCTTCGCAGGGGACGGATGGCCAGGCGTTCGAAGAGCACGCCGACAGCAGTGGCAGCAACGACCGCCAGCAACAATGGCCAGCGGCAGCGGAAGCTTGCGCATGGTCTGAAGAAATAGACGTCGAGCATGCCGCCCAGCATGACGAACTCCCCCTGGGCGAAATTGATGATCCCGGTGGAGTTGTAGATGATGGCGAAACCGAGCCGATCAGGGCGTAGATCGCGCCGGTGGAAAGTCCGGAGAGGAGATATTGCGTGAATTGCTCGGAAAAATTCCATGAGTACGATCTGCCTGTGACAAAGAGGCAGCGCAGGCGAACAGCCATCCGCCTGCGCTGACCATACTGCCTGTGAATCTGACAAGTAGAATCGGTGAACGTCTATTTGACCAGCACCCAGTCCTTGTTCTTGATCTCGACCAGGACGAAGGCATCCTTGGTCAGTCCGGCATGGTCCTGGGGCGGAGAAGTTGAAGATGCCGCCGATGCCGGCAAAATTCCTGGTCTTTTCCAGCTGATCGCGGATGGCCGCCGGCGATGTCGCCGCCCTGCTCGATGCGCGCCTTTCAGCAGCATGACCGCATCCCAGGCATGGCCGCCGAAATGATCCCCTTCCGCCTTGTAATGCTTCTTGTAATCCTTGACATAGGCCAGCAGAGATTTTTTCTGCGTGATCGGACGCCGGCAGGACGATCGGCGACGATGCACCCTCCCGGAGGGAAGCATGATCCCTTCGGCGGCATCGCCGGCCAGTTCGATGAACTTCTTGGAAGAGACGCCGTGGCTCATGTAGAGCGGCATCTTGATGCCCAGCTGCTTGGCGTTCCTGGCGATGACGGCCGGGCCGGGATTGGTCCCCCAGCAGATGATCGCCTGGGCCTGGCTGCCGCGGATCTTGGTCAGCTGGGCGGTCATGTCGGTATCCTTGGGGCCGTAGGTGTCGTCGACCACAAGTGGATGCCGTACTTGGCCGCCTGGGCCTTCAGCTGCTCGCGGCCGGATGAGCCGAAACCGTCGGAAACGGTCAGGATGGCGACCTTGTTGATCTTGTGCTTTTGCAGGTATTCATAGATCTTCGCCACGGCCAGGGAATCGTTCTGGGCGGTCTTGAAGACCCACTCTTGACCGGATCGGTGATCTTGCTGCCGGCGGCACAGGAGATCAGGGGAATCTGCTCCTTTTCCACGACCGGGATGACCGCCATCGTGTCACCGGTGGTGCTCGGCCCGATGATCGCGACCACCTTGTCGTCCTTGATCAGCTTGTTGGCCAGCTGCACGGCCTTTGTGGCGTCGCCCTGGTGTCGTAGACGATCAGCTCAAGCTTGCCGCCCCTTGATGCCGCCGGCCTTGTTGATCTCGTCGACCACCATCTGGGCGGTGTTGCGCTCCGGCTCACCGAGGAAAGAGGGCGGGCCGGTCACGGAAAAGAGGGCGCCGATCTTGATCGGCTCGGCGCGCCAAGGCCAGCTGCTGGCAGGACAGACAGCAGAGACAGCAGCAATACGTGCAGCAAAATCTGTTCTTCATGAATCTCCTCCTGATTCATGGATATTACTGAGCAATCGCCCAGTCGCCTTTGACGATTCTGACCATTTCGAAGGCCGAAAGATCCAGGCCGTTGTGGTCGGTGGGGGACATGGTGAAGACCCCGGAGACGCCGACCAGTTTGCTGGTCTGCTCGATGCCGTTGCGGATCTGTTCCGGAGTGGTGCCCGACTCTTCTTGATCGCCTCGACAATCAGCTGAAAGCCATCGTAGGCATAGCCGCCGAAAGTCGAGGCCTCAACACCATAGGCCTTTCTGTAGGCCTGATCGTATTCCTTGAGCAGCTTGGCCTGCGGATCGGTCTTCTTGAGCTTGTCGTAGACGGCCAGTTTGCCGGCCGGGAGCATGACCCCTTCGGCGGCATCGGCACCGGCAAGTTCGATATACTTCTTGGAAGCAACGCCATGGCTCATGTAGAGCGGGATCTTGATGCCGAGCTGCTTGACGTTGCGGGTAACCACCGCCGGGCCGGGATTGGTTCCCCAGCAGATGATCGCATCGGGCTTGGCCGCCGCGATCTTGGTCAACTGGGCGGTCATGTCGGTATCTTTCGGGACCGTAGACCTCGTCGGCAACGATGGTGAAGCCTTTTTTCGCGGCCAGAGCCTTCAGCTGCTCCCGGCCGGAAGAGCCGAATCCGTCGGAGACGGTCAGCAGAGCGATATTCTTCTGCTTTTCTTTGGCGGCATGAGTTGAGGATCTTCTCGGCGGCGACATGATCGTTGGCCGGGGTCTTGAAGACCCAGTTCTTGACCGGATCGGTGATCTTGATCCCGGCGGCACAGGAGATCAGCGGAATCTGCTCCTTTTCCGCGACCGGAATGACCGCCATGGTTTCACCGGTGGTGCTCGGGCCGATGATGGCGACGACCTTGTCATTCTTGATCAGCTTGTTGGCCAGCTGCACCGCCTTGGTGGCATCACCCGGGTGTCGTAGACCACCAGCTTCGATCGGTTGCCCCTTTGATGCCGCCCTTGGCGTTGATCTCCTTGACCAGCATCTCCAGGGTGTTCTTCTCCGGCTCACCCAGAAAAGAAGCCGGACCGGTGACGGAAAACAGCGCGCCGATCTGATCGGCTGCGGCCAGCGCAGCGCCGAGCAGCTCAGACAGAAACATGCAGTACCAGACAATAACGTTGACAGTCTTCCGCATAGATCTTCCTCCTGTCTGATTGCCGTTAGTAACTCCGAGCGATTACATGCTGTAGAGCCGTTCGCCCTCCAGGACATTGAATGCCGTTGATCGGTCAGACACCTGGATGGCCTTCTCGGTCTCGTCGAAGCGGAAGATGATGACCGCATTGCTCACCGCAGCGCTCGACAAAGGCGTACATGTATTCGACATTGATCGCTGCATCGTCGAGAACCTGCAGAATGCTCGGACAGCCCGCCGGGCCGGTCCGGCACCTCGACGGCCACCACCTCGGTCTTGCTGACGGTGAAACCCTTTTCCTTCAGGACCGCCTTGGCCTTTTCGTCGGTCTTGTCGACGATCAGACGCAGGATGCCGAAATCGGAGGTATCGGCCAGCGACAGGGCCCGGATGTTGACCCCGGCCTCGCCGAGGACGCGGGTGACCTCGGCCAGACGCCCCGATTTGTTTTCGATGAAGATGGAAATCTGTTCAACTTTCATGGCGTAACCTCCCGTGAGGACTGTCGACCTTACCAGTTTCCGGTTGTCGATGACCCGCTTGGCCTTCCCTTCGCTGCGCTGGATGGTCTTCGGCTCCACCAGCTTGACCCTGCAGGTGACGCCGAGCATGTCCTTGATCTCCTTCTCGATCCGCTGGGCCAGCGCCTGCAGAACCTTGATCTCGTCGGAGAAGAGCCGCTCGTCGACCTCGACCTGGACCTCCAGGGTGTCGAGATTGTCCTTCGCGGTCGACGATCAGCAGATAATGCGGCTCGACCCCTTCGATCCGCATCAGAATCGACTCGATCTGCGACGGGAAGACATTGACGCCGCGGATGATCAGCATGTCGTCGCTGCGGCCGCTCATGCGGGCGATGCGGGCATGGGTGCGGCCGCAGATGCAGGGCTCGTAGGTGAGGCTGGTGATGTCGCGGGTCCGGTAGCGGATCAGCGGGATCCCCTCCTTGGTGATGGTGGTGATGACCAGTTCGCCCTTCTCCCCCTCGGCGAGCGACTTCGCCGGTCTCGGGATCGATGATCTCCGGGATGAAGTGGTCCTCCCAGATGTGCAGGCCGCTGCTTGGCCTCGATGCATTCGATGGCAACGCCCGGCCCCATGATCTCGGACAGGCCGTAGATGTCGATGGCATGCAGGTTGAGCTTGGCCTCGATCTCGCCGCGCATCGCCTCGGACCAGGGCTCGGCGCCGAAGATGCCGACCCGCAGCTTCAGGTTGCGTGAAATCGATCCCCTTCGCCTGGGCCTCCTCGGCCATGAAGAGGGAATAGGAAGGGGTGCAGGTCAGGACCGTGGAGCCGAAATCCTGCATGATCATGATCTGGCGCTTGGTATTGCCGCCGGAGATCGGGATGACCGAGGCGCCGAGCCTCTCGGCGCCGTAGTGGGCGCCGAGCCGCCGGTAAACAGGCCGTAGCCGTAGGCGTTGTGGATGATGTCCCCTTTGTGCGACCCCGGCGGCAACAAAGGAGCGGGCCATCAGTTCGGCCCAGGTCTCGATGTCCTTGCGGGTGTAGCCGACCACGGTCGGTTTGCCGGTGGTGCCGCTGGAGGCATGGATGCGGACGATCTCCTCCATCGGCGCGGCAAAGAGGCCGTAGGGATAGGAGTCGCGCATGTCCTGCTTGGTGGTGAACGGCAAACGGCGCAGGTCGTCGAGGCTTTTGATGTCTCGCGGACGAATCCCGGCAGCAGTCGAAACTCTGCCTGTAAAACGGAACATTGGCATAGACCCGCTCACAGTGTCTCTGCAGGCGTTTGAGCTGCAGCGCCTCCAGCGCCGGCCGGGGCAGGGTTTCGAATTCTTCATTGAAATAAGCTGGCCATGCGTCATCCTCCTCTGTAGATTACAGGGCCCGCCCCATCTGGAAGGCGCTGGATGTTCACCTCCAGCGCCTTGGCCGGCACCATCTTCTGCAGTGCCTGCCAGCCAGTGCTCCTCGGCGATCGTCAAGCGCTTCGATACCGCACCGAGCAGCACGGTATTGGCTGCCCTGGGATTGCCGGCCTCGGTCGCCAGATGCAGACCGTCGACCAGCAGAAAATCGGGAAAGCGGCTGCGGATGTGCTCGGCCAGATCGTCGGGATAGCCTCCTGGCCGAGGAGCACCGAAGGCGGCGGAATGCGGTAGTCGTTGACCACCACCTTGGCCCCGGCTTGCAGCAGCGGCAGGTAGCGGTAGGCTTCGAGCAGTTCGAAGCCGAAGAGGACGTCCCCCTCCCCTTCCGGCACGGTCGGCGAGAAGACCTCCCGGCCGAAACGCACATGGGAGACGACGCTGCCGCCGCGCTGCGACATGCCGTGGATCTCGCTCTTCTTGACGTCGAAGCCGGCGAGCATGAAGGTTTCGGAGAGGATCTCCGAGGCCAGCAGGATCCCCTGCCCGCCGACGCCGACCAGCAGAATATTGGTAACTTTATCGTTCATGGATTCAGATCCTCATTAATGTCAGCCCTGATTAGAAGGGGCATCTGTGTTAAATTTTGATTTGAAGTCTTAGCTCTGCAAGTTTTTCCTGCACCTGCTCAGGTGACAGCAGACGGAAACGCTCGGGCAAAAGTGAACGGCGGGACGTTTCAAAAACCGCCAGCATCTCCATGTAACGGGTCATGTTTACCTCTCGCGGAGGCATGAAATCATCAACGGCCTGAGAGAGCAGCCGGCCATCTACAACGGACTGTTCACGCTCAGCAAACTCGAGCGCTAGAAGAGTCAGAGCCTCAAGATCAGCATTCGAGTAACCAGCCAGCGGCGCGCAGATCTTCTCCAATACCGCCGTTTCAATACTGCTGGCGACATTGTACCGTACTAGTATGGCAGAGATGATGGCGGCACGCTCGACAGCTGTCTCGGCGTAGAAAAACGGGATCTTTCTATCGAGTCGGCCCGGTCTTTTGATATCGGTATCAAGTTTGTCGGGACGATTGGTCATCAGGATAAAAAGTACCTCGCCACGATTCTCAGTATCTGACATGAACTCCTTGAGACGTGCAATTACACGGGAGCTGGTGCCGCCGTCGGAATCTTCGCTTTGATTGCCGAAACTCCGATCCCCTTCATCAATCACAAGGGCGATCGGCCCCATCGCCTTTACGGTTGAAAGAACCTTCTCAAGGTTTGCCTCGGTGGAACCTACCCATTTGGAACGGAAGTTCTTGAGCACTATCCCCGAAAGCCCGGCCTCCTTCAAAAACGCCTTGATGATAAACGTCTTGCCTGCTCCCATTGCGCCCACGGCCAGAAGCCCCATAGGAGCCCGTCTGCGGTCACCGCTCTTGATCAGCTTTGGCGATCTCCATCAGCTCATTTTTTATTTGTTCATTGCCGCCGACAGCATCAAGACCATGCCGGGATTCAATAAATTCAATCAGTCCGGAGCATTCCTTCTCGATCAATTCGCGCTTACGCCGCCGTACCACTTCTATCATTTCTTCATAAGGATCGTCAGTTTCGGGCAAACTGCGGGCCGGATCGATCAATTGCCTTATCTCGTCAGGAGTCATGCCGGAGGTTATGGATGCAAGTTTTGTCGCACGCTCTCTGGCATTTGGGGTCCCTTTCAGCAGTTCGTCAATCAGGGTCGCACGCTGTTTCTCATCAAGCCCTTGTGGGGTATCACTGGCAACAATCGCTGCAAGCTGAATGATTCTTAGACCGGCCGTCTGATCTGCCAGGTGGATTGCCTGGTCATCAGACATTCCTGGCGCATAGTGACGTAGTGCACTTTCTCGGGCGATTTTGTCAGGCATCGGGATTTCAACTGCGGCGACGCGGGGGTTGGCGGGAAGGGCAGGGTTCAGTTCTGCAAGCGATTCAGTGATTAGAATGACCAGATTGTCCTTTGCAGAAAGCTCATCATCAAGCGACCATCTATGCAGAGCGATAAAGGCACTACGCTCATCAAGCGAGAGAAATTGCGGCTCCGCAGCGGGCAGCATGGCACCGGCATAAGGAATGATAAGAGCGTTTGAAGGATTTTCCCGCATCCGTCTTTCGATGGATTCAAAGATGCCGGCCAGTCCTTTCCCTTCAAGATGACGATAGAGCTCGTTTTTTTCCTCCAAATCCCCGCCATGCAGAACCTTAAGGCCACGATCAAGCGACAGTTCAAAGACTCGCTGTTTTTTTTCCTTGAGCAAGACATCGGCCAAAAAAGAGACCAAGCCGAAGCTCTTGCCTGAGATAAGCGTTTTATCAAAAACGTTTCCGTACAGGATGAATACAGATGCCTCTCCAGCCAGGTATTTCTGACGGACGGTTTCTGCCCAGCAAGGGAGGGTATCTCTGCCTGTTTCAGACCTCATCATTCCCGCCGGTCAGATCGACTTAGTAGCGGCAGCGGCCTGTCCGGCTCTTGCCCGCTTCATTTCTTCAAGTTGCTGCTTGGCGGTAATCGAGCCACTGCTCTGACGCAGTTGCGCAAGCTTGACATCTAGGTCGGATTCTCTCAGCTCACTGCCTAGCTTCGCCTCTGCAACCGTGTTCTTGATGTGCTCACGGACATTATCGAGCGCCCTCACCTCTGCATCTACCGAAAGCCCCTCCAGCTGGTTCTGAATCTTGAGCCTTGCCTGGGCGCTCAACATCTGGGCAAGCATCCGGTCTTTTTCGTCTTTCAGCTTCTGGATCTCGCTCTTGACCTGCAACAGTGAGGTCTTTGCCTCTTCAGCATCGGTTCTTGCTAGTTCCAAATCCTGTGCAAGCACTTTGATGCTTGTCTCCAAGGCATTCTTCTTCTGGATAAGAACGATTCCCAAATCATCCTGACCGGTTGCCAATGCTGCGTTCAGATCAGCATTAATTGCTGTCAGTTCGGTCTGCTCGCGAGAGAGTCTAGCGCTTATCTCCTCGCGCCGCCGCATAATTGAAGCTGTGGCATGCTTGAGTTTGCCATATTTGTCGATCATCGAATCAATGGCGTTCTGATAAGCTATCTCCGGGTGTTTCTTCTCAACATCAGTAATCCAGAGGGAGACAAAACCGGACCAGAGATTTGCGAGCCTGGCAACAAGATTAATATTGGCCACTTTGAAGTGTTCCTTTCTCGTTTATGAGAATTGCAGTGTAGTGTCATTGTTATCAACCTGCTGCTACTGTTGAGCAACCCTGCTTCTTACGATCTGCCTGCCATTTGCTGCTGTTCGTTGCGAAGGGATAATCACCCCCGGCAGGGCGGCTTCCAGATCTTCCGAAAGCTCGGCATCTATATCTTCCTGAAGTCTCAGTTTTTCGATCGATTCTTCAAGCCTTGAACCGATCCCCTCTGCTAAAGGGGTGGTCATTATGGTCTGGAATATCTCTTCCAGCTGATCCGGCATTGAGAGCAACGCCGCATCTATTGCGGTCTTGCGGCTCAACATCCGACGATAACGCTCAACCATCGCAACATACTCCGCCCTAGCCTTCTGTAGCTGCCTTACATCGACCCCCGACCTTGCGGCGGTCAGTTCCCGGTCTATTCCCGCAATTCTTTCCTGGATATCTTTCATGTTTATCGATTCGGCTCTGTCCTCAATAACCAATCTAGCCAGCCAGATGCAGAGAAATTCAATTGTTGCATCATCGAGCTTTTCAATCTCTATGAGCGGAAGATTTGTGCTGGTATCTGCTGCATGCCGGTAAAGGGCATTGACTCTATCCGTCATTCGACTCCAGGTTTTGAACGTCTGATCAAACATCCCCTTTTTATTTACTCTTACCTGAATCTCTTCCAGAAGTCTTTTCTTGCTGTTTTCTCTGCTGCTTACACGGAACTTTTTGTCAACAGAATCTTGAAAAGTAATCAGATCGGGAATAAACATTGACGCTATAAGCTCACCTGCCGCAAAGGCGATAAGCGGAAGTGACCCGATGCCAAACCCGAACGGAATGGAGAGGAGAGCAGCCGCGGCCACTGAGCCAAGGCCGGCATACATGTTGCCTTGGCTTGTCAGCATCGCTTTCAGATATGAGGGTTTGTTTTCTGTCAATGTCAGCTCTTCAGACTGTTACCAGGACAGAACCCTTGCCAGGGCTTGCCTTGTGCAACTGAACAAGAATTCGCTTTTCCAGGTGAACGGCCTCTTCCGAACGCTGCCAGGCAGACGATCGTGGTCTGGGGTCAAATATGGTAAAATCGTCGGCCACACTTGCCGGTTGAGTTGAAAAAACGATCACCCTATCACCCAGAGCAAGTGCCTCTGCAACATCATGGGTCACAAAGACGATCAGGCATGGGCGCTGCTTGTAAAGATCGATCAGAAGCAACTGCATCTCCTGACGGGTCTGGGCATCAAGTGCGCCGAAAGGTTCATCCATCAACAGGATGCGGGGCCTGAGAACCAAGGCCCTGGCAAGGGCAACCCGCTGGTTCTGTCCACCTGAAAGTTGTGTCGGTCGCAGGTCCTTTTTGTCTGACAGACCGACTGCGTCAAGCATCTCCGCGACCCGCTTGCGCCATTCAGCCTCAGGCACCAGTTTTTTCCAGAGTTTTAGACGAAACGGAAAGGCAACATTATCAAACACAGAGAGATCAGGACGATTTGCGTAACGTTGAAAAACCATTACAGAATCATCATGGGCATCAGCGCATTCGATTCCGTCAATCAATATCTTGCCTGAAGTGGGGGTTTTTGAATTCATCGGCCTTACACCACCCAGCATGTGCAGGATGGTGCTCTTGCCGCAGCCGGATGGGCCAAGAAGCATATTGATCCCCGGTTTGCCAAAGGCCAGACTGATGCCGTCTACAACACGGGTAATCCCTCCATCCGTCGCTGGATATTCCTGGACAATATCCTTGAGCTCGACAGAAATGGCTGGTTTTTGACCGCTTTCAAGCGCTGCTTCAGGAGTGGCGCTCATTGCTGGGTCTCCCAAGGGTAGAGTCTGCGTTTGATCCAGAGCATGCTCTGATAGGTAAGAAGCGCAAGAGCCACAATAACAATTATTCCGGCAAAGACCTGGTCCCACGCACTAAAACGGCGGGCATTTTGGATGAGCTGGCCAAGTCCTGACTTCGCATTCACATACTCTGCAACAGTGATATATGTCCACATGACTGAAAAGGCGACGATAACCGCATCAGTGATACGTGGCATCGCCATCGGGACAACCGCCTTCCGGATGCATTCCCAAGGGGTTGCGCCGAGGTCGCGGGCACTGATCCAGTAGCTTTGCGGCACAGCCTGAATCGCATCGCGCACCATCGGTATCAGGTAGACCACAGCGCCGGTAAAAAGAAATGCAACCTTCATGGACTCGTCAATTCCAAGCCACATTACAAATATCGGAAGAAGGGCTACCACCGGTGCGGAGCGGAAAGGATCAATAAGTGGAGAAATTGCAGCGTTTATCCGTGGTGCGGCTCCCATCATGATTCCAACAGGTATTCCAATCAGTATCACCAATATTCCGGCGACAACAAGCCTGCCGACCGACCAGAGCGTAGCCGTAAACAACATGCTTTCACCGTCATGCCAGGCAAGATATCCAAAAGCCTTCACGACAGCCCAGGGGGCCGGAAGCCTGGAGGGGCTGACAAATCCGCTGACCGCCAGCAGACTCCAGATGACAAGCACCGCGACGACAGAACTTATCCCTATGGCCCGGCGCCGCGAAGAAACAAGGGAGAGATAAGGGTTCCAAAAATCCCCCATGTTTTTAACGCCCTCCGTAAACAGCTATCCGCGTGGTCCGGTTCATGGCCCGGCAATCTTCAAGCGAAAGCCCTTCTGCTGAGTAATTGTCCTCGTCACACAGGGGGAGCTCTGAGCCGTTGCCGACTATTTTGAAACGATCCTTCGGGAACTCCCATTGGATTGAAAGATAATCGGCCACAGCCCTTGCCCGTGCTGCGGAAAGACGCATGTTGGTGCTTTGCGCGCCTGTAAAATCGGTATTTCCGCTAATTTCGAAGTATGCCTTGCCGTTGTTTTCGATAAAGGGAACCATCTCTTCATCAATGGTTTTCTGCGCCCTTTTTGTTAACATCGCCGTACCTGTTCCAAAGCCAACCATCACAGGTTTGGTAACAATAGCTGATTGCTGTTTTGTCGCCTGAGCAAGTTCGGCCTGCGAGAATGTATTCTGGGGCTTTGCAGCCGCCCTTGTCGCCCCCGTGTCCTGCGTCAGCATCTTCTTGATAAAACGGTAGTCAAAACTCTCCTGCGGATTGATTACAGGCGATTGGGGGTTTGCCAGAGCGCCAGCCTGGCGGTAGATTCCGTCAAAACGACGATACACCCGCTCATAATGGTTTGTCCCGCCGGCAAGACCAAGGATCCGGGCGTTATCTTCCAGACCTGTCCAGACAAGGTTGGCAAAAAGGCTCTTTACAAATGGCTTCCCTTCTTTGTCAGCAAGAAGCGTGTAGAACTCCTCGGTCGCAACAAGCGCATCAACCGCATTGTCAGGGTTGGCGCGAGCAGCCGTGACCCCCTCCATCCAGCCCTCGACAAACTTCTGCATCGCTGCCTGACCGTCAGGTCTTTCCAGAACCCTCGAATCGCAGACCATCACGTCAAAAATCAGGTTTGTGGCGGTTTTGGTAGAATACACAACGTGAGAACCGGTGACATTGCGCTGGGCCAGCGCAAGATCCGGGTCCCAGATCACCGCCGCGTCAACATTGCCTGATTCATAGGCCGCACGGACACCGGCTGTCCCCTCTTCAGCATTGATAAAGACAGGCTTGATGCTTTCCTTCTTGCGGGCCGTTAGAGATGAATTGTCAATAGCATCGATAAGCATGCCGTGGGAAGGGGTAAACTGGAGGAGGGCAACAGAGCGACCGGCAAGATCCTCTATCGAACGGATCGCCGGGTCACGGGCGATTACCGCATCGCCGCCCTGCGTGTTGTTGACAATCATGACCGCTTTGCCGTCCTTGCCAGCATTGCGGAGGTTTGGCTGTTCCTGCGCCCAAAAGTCGGAAGTGCGCCAGGCGCAGTGCGCGGTATCGGATTCAAAAATAGTTGAAAGCGTAGGGATGTCATCCTGGATCAGGAACTGGATATTAACCCCCTTACCGGCATATATCGAATCCGGTCTGGTAACAAGGCTGTTGCCGTTTGCAACCAGCGCCGGGGCGTATCCATGAAAACTTACCAGGCTCACCTTGAGCGGATTGTTCTCGGCACCAAGCGGCGCATTCTTGTCGATAGTTGGTACGGCCGTTTTTGACCCATTTGCCTGTTCTTTTGAAAAAACCGAACCGTTTCCCTTTGCAAAACGGTCTTTAAGCCCAAGATTCCAGGCAGCTGACGCAGCAATACCGATCACTATCACTGTAACCAGGCCTTTTGCCAACGGGGTCATCTGAGCCATATTATTCCTCCTCCATTTCAGGGTTTCAGACCTTGAACTGCGCCGGTATCTCAAGCAAACGTCCAATCTCGGTATCTATGCGACGTGATTCCGTGCCCGCCAATTCCCGCGCATTTCTTACTCCAGCCTCAATACTGGTAGTTTGCTGTGCTGCCTTTGTAACCTCTCGTTCAAGCAACTGCTCCAGTTCAGAAATCTGCTTACGGATTTCTGAAGAACTGTGTTCAAGACCAGACCTGATCTCTTCAATTTTTGCTACAGATTGCTGTTCAGCAGACTGTAACTGTGAAACCATATGCTGTTTGTAGGCGTTTAGAACCGCTATTTTGCGCTCTGCGTCACTTATGGAGTCGGTTATCTGCCAGTTGTCATCAGCCGCATCCATAGCAATAACGGCGGCCTTGCGGGTGGCTGCATCCATGGTGCTTAAACCATCCAGCAGCCTTATCAGCTTTTCTGCAGGAAAAGGGGACGGTGGCAGAGCTGCTGCCGCATAAATATCCTCAATGGGTCTGCTCTCAATGATTTCGTTACCGAATGGAGGGAAATCAATAACAGGGGGTGGCTCTAGGGGGGGCGGAGGAGTCGGCTCTTCAGTCTGCGCATCAAGACCGGATTCGGCTCTCCTTCTGCGCTCAGTTCAATAAGATTGGCCTTTGCAAGCAGATTTAAAATACCTTTCATGACTCCTCCGAAAATGCATGTTCATCTATTAAAGTGACGGAGAAAATACCTTAAATCATCTGCCAATACAAGATGAGACAGCCTTAAATAGTTCAGATCATAAAGAAATTACCGGATTAGCGCCAATCCCGTTACAGTTGTCAATCGTGGCTGATCGGGTTAGTGCAAACAATCAGTAGATAGTTCGACAAAAGCCGGTTCATCCCAATATGTACGGGAATCGCCTAGCAGAAGATCCGCTAATCAGGTTGTCAGTTGATCGCGTCGAACTTGCACAGCTGCTGGCAGACGGTGCAGCCGGTGCAGAGGAGCGGGTCGATGTAGGCCTTGCCATGCTTGCCGTCGCCGCTCGGCTGCCATTCGATGGCCGGACAGCCGATGCGCAGACAGGCCTTGCAGCCGGTGCATTTATCCTGATCGACGGCGAGGAGCTTGCCCTTTCTCGAAGCGACACTCCCCCTTCATCAGACAGCAGGGGCGGTTGGTGATGATCACCGACGGCTCCGGACCGCTGCATCTCGGTCTCCAGCACCTGGCGGGTGGCGACGAGATCGTAGGGATCGACGGTAACGACATTGCTTGATGCCGAGGGCGCGACAGAGATCGGCGATGTTGACCTCGGGGGCGGGCTCGCCGCTGAGGGTGAAGCCGGACGCCGGGTTTTCCTGGCGGCCGGTCATGGCGGTGATGCGGTTATCGAGGATCAACACCGTGGCCGGCGCCTGATTCCAGGCCATCTCCATCAGCGAATTGACCCCGGTATGGAGGAAGGTCGAATCGCCGATCACCGCCACCACCCGCTGCTGCTCCTCGCGCGGCAAGGAGCGGACGATGCCGGAGGCGGTGCTGATCGACGCCCCCATGCAGACGCAGGTATCCATGGCATTGAGCGGCGGCATGAAGCCGAGGGTATAGCAGCCGATATCGCCGGTGACATAGGCATTGAGACGATTGAGGAGATAGAAGACCCCGCGGTGCGGACAGCCGGGGCACATGTTGGGCGGACGCGGCGGCAACTTCTCCACCGCACCGGCGCAGCGGCACTGCCTTGGGGAGCAGCCCGCCCTGCTCCAGCGCGCTGCGGATGCGCCCGGGGGAGAGCTCGCCGCAGAGGGAGAAGAGCTCCTTGCCGGTGACGGCAATCCCCATCGCCTTGACCTGCTCCTCGATGAAGGGATCGAGTTCCTCGATCACCAGCAGCGTCTTGACCTTGGCGGCAAAGTCGCGGATCAGGTCGTGCGGCAGCGGATGGACCATGCCGAGTTTGAGGATCGACGCCTCGGGGAGGACTTCGCGCGACATACTGGTAGACCACCCCGGAGCAGATCACGCCGAGCTCGCTGGAGCGGATCTCCGTGCGGTTGATGGCGGCGGTCGAACCCCAAGCGGAGAGGTTGACGATCCGCTCCTCGACCTTGGGATGACGGACCCGGGCATTGCCGGGGAGCATGACCAGCTTCGGCGCATCCTTGACCAGCGCCGGCGCCGGCAGATTCTCGATCCGCTCGCCGAGGGTGACGATCGACTTGCCGTGGGAGATGCGGGTCACGCTGCGCAGCATCACCGGGGTGTCGAACTGCTCGGAGAGTTCGAAGGCCAGGCGGGTGAACTCCTTGCACTCCTGCGAGTCGGCCGGCTCCAGCATCGGCACCTTGGCAAATTTGGCGTAGTTGCGGCTGTCCTGCTCGTTCTGCGAGGAGTGCATCTCCGGATCGTCGGCCGCCACCAGCACCAGCCCGCCCCGCACCCCGGTGTAGGAGAGGGTGAAGAGGGGATCGGCGGCAACGTTGACGCCGACGTGCTTCATGCAAGCCAGGGCGCGGGCGCCGCCGAAAGAGGCGCCGATGGCAACTTCGAGGGCGACCTTCTCGTTCGGCGCCCAGGAGGCGTCGATTTCCGTATAATTGATGATGTTTTCGAGAATTTCGGTACTGGGAGTGCCCGGATAGGCGGAGGCGACCTTGACCCCCGCCTCGAAGGCGCCGCGGGCAATGGCTTCATTACCGGAGAGAATGGCCTTATTCATTCCTTTTCCTTTAACTTAAGTGGAGGGTGTGGATCAACTACTTTGGTTAAACACTACGCTGACCTAGGCCGACTCAAGGAGAACCCCTTCGAGGAGACCGAAATCGCTGACTGTAAGCAGTTCAAAGGAGAACAGGTCGAGCACGGCAAGGAGTATGTGCAATCCGGGAACAATCAGATCTCCCCTCCCCTTTTCCATACCCGGCAGCTTTTCGCGAGCGGCAACTGAAAGGGGTACAAGAAGTTTCCGCAGTTCGCAAAGATTGCTTTTACGCAGCACCAGATTATTGACACGCCGCCAATCATATGGGCTCATTTGCAGTTGAAGGGCGGCCAGGGTGGTTACCGTTCCGGCCGTGCCGATCAGATGGCATTCCGGCGTGACAATGAAGCGGAGAAGGTTTTTTTCTTCAACCTCGGCCCGAAATTTTTCCAAAATCGTGTCAATACAGACACGCATGGATGCCGTGTCGGTAAAATCTTCAGCCAGCCTTACCGCGCCCAAAGGGTAGCTTCGATGCAGTAGCGCCACTCCGGCGTGGCAGAGAATAAATTCGGTACTGCCGCCCCCAATGTCGATGATAAGACAGTCGGCGGGGCGCGGATCGAGGGCGCCCAGAACTCCGGCAGCCGTCAGGCGGGCTTCCCTTTCGCCAGCGACGATCTCCAGAGACATACCGGTTTTCTCGGCTAACTGTCTGACGAATTCGGGCGCATTCGCGGCGGTGCGCAAAACCTCCGTTCCGACACAACGCACTTTTTTTATTCCATTCTCAACGAGGATTTCGGCAAATTCCCGCAGTGCCGAAAGGGTCCGCTCCATGGCTTCCGGGGCAAGTCCAGTGCTGGTAATTCCCCCTCCCAAACGGGTAATCCGACGACAATAACGTTCGGGTATAACCCGACCATTATGAATCTCCCCGATAAGAAGACGAACCGTGTTCGTTCCGATATCGACAGCGGCGTGCACCTATTTGGCCCCGATAATTGCTTTGGTTACACTGAAGGTATGATCGCCGATTTTTTCAAAGTTATGCAATATGTCTAAAAAGATAAGTCCTTGCAGGACAACGCATTCGCCGGTGTTGAGGCGAGTAATATGATTATCGCGCAACATGGCTTCCATCTGATCGATGCCATCTTCCATGGAATGGGCTTTTGGCGCAATCGTGGTATCCCGCCGTTCCATTGCATCAATGACAAACGAAAGAAATTCACGGGTTTTTTGCCCAAGCTCATGAACCTCAATATTGGCAATATCTGAAAAGGTGATTTTTTCCCCTTTTTTGCGCAGCGCAAGTTTCCAGATATTTTCACAGTGATCCCCTACCCGCTCCAGATCGTTGACCATATGCATCATTGCGGCAACATCCCTGGAGGTCTCCTGGGTAATCGACATCTGCGAAAGAGCAACAAGAAAATCGGTGATCTCCTTCTGCAGCAGATCAACCATTTCTTCTTTCTTATCCAACCCTGCAATCCGTTTCTCATCGAGATCCTGGAGAAAAAGGATCGTCTCATCCAGCATCTTCAGACAGATCCGGGCCATGCGCCGAGTTTCTGCCTGGGCCAGGCCCAGCGCAATCGGGGGCGTGTTGAGAACCCTGTTGTCAAGGTATTTAAGGTGGAACTCGATCTCTTCTTCCCTGCCGCGGATAATAAAAGTAGTCAGTTTGGCCAGAAGCCCCACCATCGGCAGGAAGATGATCGTATTGATGATATTGAATAATGTGTGCGCGTTTGCTATATGGCGAGCAATAAACGGCTTGTCGCCGATCGAGGCGACAAGACTGGCAGCATGTTGTTGGGTCTGAACAACAAAATCGGGGTCACCGGGGGTAATGGCGGTCACAAACTTGATGAAGAACGGAAATAGGAGCAGCATATACGCCACTCCGATGAAATTGAACAGAAAATGAGCCAGTGCGGTCCGTTTGGCCGCGAGATTGGTGCCGATCGCTGCCAGATTGGCAGTAATTGTGATGCCAATATTCTCACCCAGAATCAGGGCGACACTCGCTTCAAAAGTGAGCAGACCGGTAGTGGCTAAGACAATGGTAAGCCCGATCGTCGCACTACTGCTCTGGACAATGATCGTAATCAAGGTGCCAATGAGAACACCAAGCAGATGATTATCGCCGATCATCAGGAAGAAGTTGCGGAACTCGTTGCTGTCCTTGATCGGGTCAAAGGCATCCTTCATCGTCAACAAGCCAAAGAACAGAATGCCAAAGCCGAGAAGAATCTCGCCGATGTAGACCCATTGTTTGCTGCGAGCGAAAAGTTTGAGCGCAGCGCCGATACCGATCGCCGGAAGAGCGTACTTGGTGATATTGAAGGCAATCAATTGAGCGGTGACAGTGGTGCCGATGTTGGCACCGAGAATGACGCCAATCGACTGTACCAGCGTCATAAGCCCGGCGTTGACGAAACCGACCACCATCACCGTGGTGGCGCTTGAGGACTGGACAACGGCTGTCACCCCGAGGCCAACGAGAGCGCCGACAAACCGGTTGCTGGTGAGGGCGGCAAGAAGCTGCCGCATCCGATCGCCAGCCGTCTTCTGCAGCCCTTCGGACATGATTTTCATCCCGAAGAGGAATAGACCGAGCCCTCCCATCAGGCCGAAAAGGACTGACTGATTTAAAAGAGCAAGCATGAAATCCTCTTTGGCAAGAAGATGCTAAGCGGGAAAGATGTTGCCGGAAAAAGAAGTAAAGAGGGCTGAATATAACCGGAAAAGGATTTATTTTTCAATGGTAAAGGAGAATTGATAATCGGACGGACCGGTGATCGGAGTGTTGGGAAGGTATAGGCGCAGATCGACAGCCTCTTTCAGTGCCAAATCGACAAGGAAGTAAATTTCCCCTGTAATCAGATTGCCGGGGAGAATGGTATCGATCGGCAAAGCTCGAGTGAAAATATCCTGCGGATGATTTTCCGCGTAATAAGGAAGAGCGCTGCTTAAAGTATTTGAAAAGCCATATTTTCCCGAATCTTCCATATAATAGAAACCGACATACGGATACGGAATGAGATACTCCGAATCGCGACGGACGATTCCCTGAATTTCATCGGGCGGAATGGGACGGTACTGTTCTCCCCGACTGTCTACCAGAAGAAACGATTCGAGAGGAATAATCGCCGGCTGGTCGGATTTGTTCCTGATCGTCAGGTAAAAAGAGGTGATGTTGTCAACCATGCGATAAGGTGCGACTTCAAGGTCCTGCACGCGGGCGGAGATGACAAGATTCCCCTTGCTCTGGAGAAGTGAATTGTCATTTGGATTCAAGATGGTGAGGGCAGTTGGTTTAGGAACAATATTAATTCCGCAACCGCCTATTAAAAGGCTGGTTAGTAAAAGAAACAGAGTTGTCATAAATTGATAATTCATGTTCCTCCTTAAATAAAGACTGTCGCAATTAAGCTGAAGGGGCTTGTCATCTTCAAAAACTTAAATTCAATTTTTTCTAATCGAAAAAAATACTTAATATTTCCTTTTCCTCAACATCCCCAGCAAAAATATTCTCATACAAAACCAGATCGACGCGATTGCCGTCTTGATAGCCTTTCTCTTGAGCAATCCCTGTGAAATACAGGGAATGTTTCAACTTGAGGTCTTCCTGAAGGAATTGGACAACTATCTTAGCTCTTTCAATGGCCAAAATAGTACCACCTTCGGCCCAACCTTCAACTCGAAGAAAATCAGTGTTTCTGGCAGTTTTATTTGCTTGTGTGGCGATATCCTTGAGCTTCGCCTTGGCGGCGGAATTTAGCTGTGCCGAATTGGCGGAAAATACGATCGATCCGATAATTTTCTTCCCTGATAAAAAACGGACAACTTCCGCCGGAGCGGGATCGGTGACGGCCAAAACGGATGCGGGGACACCGAAACAAAAAAGGGCTGCTGCAATCGATACTAAATAGCGTCTCATTGAGGATCCCCCTTCGGCAGGAGAACAAGAATCTCGACCCGGCGGTTTTCCTCACGACCTTCGGCGGTCACATTAGTGGCAATCGGCTCGCTTTCCCCACACCCCTTGATGAAGATGCGGGTCGGATCGAAACCTGCCTTCACAACCAAAGCCATGGCAGCGGAAACGGCACGCTTCTGTGACAGTCGGAAGTTGTACTCATCGGTGCCGATGCTATCGGAATGCCCTTCAATTTTGATGAGAAACCATTTGTTTTCCAATCTCAGTTGCTCGGCGATTTCAACAATGGAGTCTTCTCCGTTTGGAGCCAAAGTCCATTGATCGAACTGGTAAGTGAATTCAGGCAACCTGAACTTACGATAGAGCGTGGTTCGAATGGGTGTCTGAGGCGGAGCGATCTCAGCTAGCGGAACATCAGGAATGGCCGGGGGAATAATGGAAGGCGACACAAAAGCGACAGAAGTTGTTGTCGGAGCTGTTGCAGCCGAAGAAACGGCAGGTGAGCTCAACCCGACCAAAGGCGAAGCAGCCGCAGCTGCAGGGGCAACGGTGACGGCCGGAGAAGCTAAAATCACTGGAGCTTTAGCAGAAGAAATTGCCGGAGCAGCAGCAATGGCAGGAGAGGCCGCGGTCGCAGATGATGATACCGGGACTGCAGTTGTTGCCGCTTTTGACGGAACGGAAGCCGCAACCGCCGGAACAACGGGTGTGCTCACCCGAGGCGAAGGCAGGACAGCCGCAACGGCAGTTGCAACCACAACAGCCGGAGTAACAGCAACGGCGAGAGATGCAGTAGTAGCGGATGACGATACAGGGGCGACACCCTTTGGAGCTGCAACGGAAGCTTTTGCCGGAACGGAAGCCACAACCGAGGGTACAACGGACGTGCTCACCCCGGCCGAAGGCGCAGCAGCCGCGACGGCTGGGGCAACGACAACGGCCGGAGATACGGAGGGAGCAGTTGTCACAGTCTCAGGAGTTGTAATTGCCGCTTTTGCCGGAACGGAAGCCGCAACCGAGGGAACAGCGGGTGTGCTCACTCCGGTAGAAGGCAGAGCAGCCGCAGTTGCTGGGGCAATGGCAACGGCGTGAGCAGGTGTCACAGCTCCAGGAGTTGCAATTGCCGCTTTTGCCGGAACGGAAGCCGCAACCGAGGGTACATCGGGCGTGCTCACCCCGGGCAAAGACAGAACAACCGCAATGACAGGTGCAACGGTAACAGCCGGAGTAACAGCAACGGCCAGAGGTGCAGTAGTAGTGGATGACGATACAGGGGCGACACCCTTTGGAGCTGCAACGGAAGCTTTTGCCGGAACGGAAGTCACAACCGAGGGTACAATGGGCATGCTCATCCCGGCCGAAGGCGGAGCAGCAGCAACGGCTGGGGCAATGACAACGGTTGGAGAAACGGAGGGAGCAGTTGTCACAGTCTCAGGAGTTGTAGTTGTCACTTTTGCCGGAACGGAAGTCGCAACCGAGGGAACAGCGGGCGTGCTCATCCCGGCCGAAGGCGGAGCAGCAGCTGCTGCTGCTGGGGCAACGACAACGGCCGGAGAGACGGCGGGAGCAGGTGTCACAGCTGCAGGAGTTGCAATTGCCGCTTTTGTCGGAACGGAAGCCACAACCGAGGGTACAACGGGCGTGCTCATCCCGGCCGAAGGCGGAGCAGCAGCAGCTGCTGCTGGGGCAACGACAACGGCCGGAGAGACGGCGGGAGCAGGTGTCACAGCAGCAGGAGTTGCAATTGCCGCTTTTGCCGGAACGGAAGCCACAACCGAGGGTACATCGGGCGTGCTCACCCCGGGCGAAGGCAGAACAACCGCAATGACAGGTGCAACGGTAACAGCCGGAGTAACAGCAACGGCCAGAGGTGCAGTAGTAGTGGATGACGATACAGGGACGACACCCTTTGGAGCTGCAACGGAAGCTTTTGCCGGAATGGAAGCCACAACCGAGGGTACAACGGGCGTGCTCATCCCGGCCGAAGGTGGAGCAGCAGCAACGGCTGGGGCAACGACAACGGCCGGAGAAACGGCGTGAGCAGGTGTCACAGCTGCAGGAGTTGCAATTGCCGCTTTTGCCGGAACGGAAGCCGCAACCGCCGGAACAGCGGGTGTGCTCACCCCGGGCGAAGGCAGAACAACCGCAATGGCAGGTGCAACGGTAACAGCCGGAGTAACAGCAACGGCCAGAGGTGCAGTAATAGCGGATGACGATACAGGGGCGACACCCTTTGGAGCTGCAACGGAAGCTTTTGCCGGAACGGAAGCCACAACCGAGGGTACAACGGGCGTGCTCATCCCGGCCGAAGGCGGAGCTGCTGCTGGGGCAATGGCAACGGCCGGAGATGCCGCGGCAGCGGATGACGATGCGGGGGCAGCAGTTACTGGAACTAAAACGGAATCCTTTGTCGAAATGGAAGCCGCAACCGAGGGAACAGCGGGCGTGCTCTTCCCGGCCGAAGGCGGAGCAGCAGCAACGGCTGGGGCATCGACAACGGCCGGAGAAACGGCGGGAGCAGTTGCCACAGTCTCAGGAGTTGTAGTTGCCGCTTTTGCCGGAACGGAAGCCGCAACCGCCGGAACAGAGGGGGTGCTCACCCCGGCCGAAGGCGAAGCAGCCGCAGCTGCAGGGGCAACGACAACGGCCGGAGAAACGGCGTGAGCAGGTGTCACAGCTGCAGGAGTTGCAATTGCCGCTTTTGCCGGAACGGAAGCCGCAACCGAGGGTACAACGGGCGTGCTCACCCCGGCCGAAGGCAGAACAACCGCAATGGCAGGTGCAACGGTAACAGCCGGAGTAACAGCAACGGCCAGAGATGCAGTAGTAGCGGATGACGATACAGGGACGACACCCTTTGGAGCTGCAACGGAAGCTTTTGCCGGAACGGAAGCCACAACCGAGGGTACAACGGGCGTGCTCATCCCGGCCGAAGGCGGAGCTGCTGCTGGGGCAACGGCAACGGCCGGAGAAACGGAGGGAGCAGTTGTCACAGTCTCAGGAGTTGTAGTTGCCGCTTTTGCCGGAACGGAAGCCGCAACCGCCGGAACAGCGGGTGTGCTCACCCCGGGCGAAGGCAGAACAACCGCAATGACAGGTGCAACGGTAACAGCCGGAGTAACAGCAACGGCCAGAGGTGCAGTAGTAGTGGATGACGATACAGGGGCGACACCCTTTGGAGCTGCAACGGAAGCTTTTGCCGGAACGGAGGGTACAACGGGCGTGCTCATCCCGGCCGAAGGCGGAGCTGCTGCTGGGGCAACGGCAACGGCCGGAGATACGGCGGGAGCAGTTGTCACAGCAGCAGGAGTTGCAATTGCCGCTTTTGCCGGAACGGAAGCCGCAACCGCCGGAACAGCGGGTGTGCTCACCCCGGGCGAAGGCAGAACAACCGCAATGGTAGGTGCAACGGTAACAGCCGGAGTAACAGCAACGGCCAGAGGTGCAGTAGTAGCGGATGACGATACAGGGGCGACACCCTTTGGAGCTGCAACGGAAGCTTTTGCCGGAACGGAAGCCACAACCGAGGGTACAACGGGCGTGCTCATCCCGGCCGAAGGCGGAGCTGCTGCTGGGGCAACGACAACGGCCGGAGATACGGAGGGAGCAGTTGTCACAGTCTCAGGAGTTGCAATTGCCGCTTTTGCCGGAATGGAAGCCGCAACCGCCGGAACAGCGGGTGTGCTCACCCCGCCCAAAGGCGGAGCAGCCGCAACGGAGGTTGCAGTAATCAAACTTGAAGGGTCTGCCGGAATAGAAAGGACAGACGAGGGAAATGTGATCGTCGAAACCTTGGGAGCAATACCCGCAAGTGAAGATTTTGTCGGAACAGCGGATGCGTTCACTTCGGACGAAGGCGGGAAAACCGCAGCTGCAGGGGCACCGGCTACCACAGGAGAAGCAATGTTTGCGGGAGACAATACGGGAGCACTAGCCGGGACAGAAGCCACATCTGAAGAAGCAGCGGGTGCAACCACCCCGGCTGAAGATGAAACGGGGGAAGCAGCCAAAGAAGCCGAAATTAAAGTTGCCGGTATTGAGGCCACCGTCGATAGGACGGTAATGACCGGAGAAGCAACGGCTGCGGAAGACGAAAAGGGAGCGACAGGCGCCGGAGCTAAAGATATTGCCGTCGAAAGGACTGCGACACTCAGTGAAGTGGCAGTCGCGGAAGAATCTGAAATTTTTACCGGGACGGACTCTTCAGACGCGGGAACAGTGATTGTGCTTACCCCGGTCGAAGTCAGGGAAGCCGGCGGTGTATGTACAGCTGCAACAGATGGAGAAGCGCCTGCTGTCAAAGGAGAAACAGGGGCGGCATTCACGGTAGCAGCTGCGGAGTTAGAAAATGAAGAAGTCACTGGAATAGCGGGGGCATTTACTCCATCCAAAAACGGAGAAGCCGTTGTTGTTCCAGTGACAATCGTCGCAGGTGATGAAGAAGTTCCTTGCGTAGTCGCAAACGTTGAAGAAACCGGATCAGCAGTCGCTTGAGCCGAACTTGAAATGCCCGGAGCTGCCGCAGTGGAGGAAACAGAAACAGCAGAAGCTGCTGCTTCGATTCCGAAAGTGGCTGGAGAAGCGCCGATTGCGGAAGACGAAACGGAAGCTGTAGTTACCTGAGTTGCGATCAAAGCCGCTATCGGAATCGAAGCAACAGGGGATCCGGCGGAGGCCATATCCGAGAGGACGGCGGTAGATGAGTAGTTTCCAGTATCGGATGCAACAGGGGCTGAAAGTGGAATTGCCGGAGCTGCCGAGATCAGGGGCGCAGCGGGTGTGCTCACCATGGTCAAAGATGGCGAAGCTGAAATTACAGGGGACGCAGTGACCAACCGAGAAACTGCAGCAGAAGGAGCGCCGGTACTCGAGGAGGCGGCTACGGTTAAGGGTATTGCGGCCAGTTCCCCTTCTGGCGAAAGAAGTTCAGAGGGAATAATTGGGGAAATCGGCAAGGAGGACATTTCTCCTGTCGATGGCATCACCAATTTTTCTGATGGATAGACAAGTACTTCTTCATCCCCCTTTTCAAGCGGAACCTCCAACTTACCGGCAGGGGGTGTCGGCGCCGGAGCAGCTTTGGGGATGAGCGGCGTAAGCGTTCTGACTTTGAGTGCTTTTACCGGGGCCGCCTTGGCTGAAGCCTCTTCGGGAATCGGCTCAATAATGCGGGGGATCGGTTTAGTATAAGTGCCGATACCCTGGCAGGTAGAAAGACCAAATAGAAATCGCCAATCGGGACTTGAATCTGAAAGACCGTAACCTAATCCAAGATTTAGAGTTAAATGAGGTGAAATGTAATATTGCAAGCCGGCCGTTGTCTCGAGCGGATCTTCGATTCCGTAATATTTGGTGCTTTGCGCTTCAATTTCGGCAATTAAACGCAGACGCTGTAGTGGAAAGAATTCGATACCGCCACCGTAGATCGTCTGATCTTCATACGAAACCGTACCCTTATCGCCGGTATCGATATATCCGCCGCTGGCGTGAAAACCTAAGGTACCCGGTTTGTAGCTGACGACCAACCGTCCGAGATATTCATTGATTCCGTCGTATTCGGGATCATCGGAGACGCTACGGCGTGCCTGCATATCCGCAGCCAGCTTGAAAGGGGAAGAACGTTTCCCATACAGACGAATTTTCATGCCCATGTTGGCAAGACCACGGCCACTGAAATTCTTTGTTTGATCCCCCTCATCACCATTGAAAAGAAGATTCGGATAAGAACCGTACATCTCCATGAAGGTGCCGAGACCAATGGTTATGGATGCCGGGACAAGATTAGAGCTAATTCCATCTTTACTGGCGCAGTTTGCCCACAAACCAACGCAGATATTGCCGGCATTCAGAGTCTCCGCCGTTGGCTGCGAAAACAAGCCGCTATCTCCGAATTGGGAGGGGATGGCCAGGGATCGCGCGGCTGGTTGTAGAAGAAAAAAAGCAGCTAAAATAAAGGTAAGACGAAGCTTCATGAACATACCTTCGGCGCAGAATTGCAGAAAAATAGCATCCCGCTGGATGAAAAGCAATTTCCTAATAACTATGTGTTTTTCAGCGCCTGCCCGATCGCATCAGCGATATGCCGCACCATTAGCCAATCGTGCAAGGATGCCGTATTTGCACGAAGATCTTACGACTACTAACAAATTTCATGCCAAATACATAGAGAAAAGAAGGCCGAAAAGGAAGAAAAAACTGTTTGGGGAATAACCTTGGAAAAAGCTTTAGAATGGCTGAAGTTGCGGATTGTAGCTGGCTTTAAAAAAATTTATTCCGAAATTAAATTGAATAATGATATCCCCACTCCGGCAGCGTGGATTCCATGGGCAGTCATTTTACTTGATTTCGCTTGCAAATGCCCGACTGCGGACCTTTTATTCTGCCTGGTTTACCCGATCCCGCAACTCCTTCCCAACCTTGAAAAAGGGGAGTCTTTTCGGGTGCACCTGGATGATTTCACCAGTCTTGGGATTGCGACCCATATAGGCTTTGTATTCCTTCACCATGAAGCTGCCAAACCCGCGGATTTCGATTCGTCCCCCCGTTGCCAACTCGTGGGACATCGAGTCGAATATAATATTAACAATCTCTTCTGCTTTTTTGAAGCTGAGATTTCTTTTATTTCCAAGAGCTTCGATGAGTTCCGATTTATTCATGGAAGCCTCCTCTGGTCATTACCTCGCTATATTCTTGAACCCTCTGTTTCATTATTACTATACAGGGCACCCTCGGAGTGTCAACGGTTGACCAAACCTCAGCGACACTGCTGCAGAAGCGACAGAACCTCACCGCGCAGGTTCGGATCAAGTTGGGGATCATCCAGAGCCTGTTGCAGAAGAGGAGTTCCTTCCTTATGCCAGCCGCAGGCCAGATAAGCTTGGGCAATGCGTACTTTCCAGCGGGAATTTCCCGGCTCCTGCTTAAGGGCTTTTTTGAAAGTTTCCAGCGCTTTTTCCGGGTATTTTTTCTGCCGCAACCAGAACTCCGCCAAAGGGAGATTCATTCCGCCACAACCAGGGGTGGCTAGATGAGACAGGCAGGCCTCGGCCTCAGTAATTTTTCCTGCCTTTTCAAGAAGAGTGGCTGCCAGAGCGAATGTCTCCGGATCAGGGCCATATTCGAGTGACTTCAAGACGTGTTCAAGTGCTATCGGATATTCCTCCCGCTCTGCATAAACAAAAGCCAGTCGGCCATAAGCGAAAGAATGATTCGTACCCTCCTGCAACATCCGTTGCAGACGCTCTTCCGCCGCCTTGTGCCGACCCAGAGTCAGATCAAGAGTCACCAGTGTCTGGCTGGCAAGTTCAAGATGCGGGTTGATTGCCAGGGCGCACTCCAGATCGGCGATAGCGGCCGCGTCTCCCCCCATACGAGCCAACAAAGAACCGCGTTCAAAAAAGAAGAGATCATTCCTCTCTTTTTCCGGCACTTTCTCGAAAAATTCCAAGGCCTCTTCGCTCTTCCCTTCGTGTGCCAGAATAAAAGCCTGCAGAAAAGCGCCGGTGAGGCCGGCATATCGTCCGGCAATGTCGCTCGAATAAGAGCAAAGAAGCAGATCCAGATGGGTTTGAGCATCCAGAGCATCTGCAGGGCTCATGTTGACAACTGTTTCACCCGAGCAGCCGGTCGGACAGCAGGCAGCTGGCGCAATCGGCAGAGAGGAAATTTCTTTGGCCGGGGAGGAGAGAAGATGACCGGCTTTTTCAAGCAGACCGGGATGACGCGCCTGGGTTGATGCCAAAGTGAAATGTTCCCTTGCTCGCACCGGATCACCCGCACGCAAGAGCGACTCACCCTCTCTGATGTTCATTTCCGCAAGGGCATCACCAGCGGCGGCAACAAGTTGGTCCAGTTCAATGATTTCCTCTGGCTGCATCGATTGACGTGGCACAAGTTGACCTTCGATCAGGGCCTCGGCCCAATGGCACTGCTGGACGGCCTTGCGCAAAGAATCGAGAGGATGCCGGGAAGAGAACAATTTACTTAAAAAACTCATAGTCAAATCGTCGTGAAGGGGGAGAGAGTCCAGATGATTTTTGTCTCGTCATCGTTGATGTTTTCCCAGCGATGCGGCAAATACGATTTAAAAGAAAGGCTGTCTCCGGTTTGCAAAAGGTAGGTTTCGCCGGTGATCAGCAACTTCAATTTTCCCTCAATAATATATATCAACTCGTCGCCAGGATGATACATGTTCTGTTGACCGCTTTTCCCTCCCTTGGGAACGGTGCAGAAAAAGGACGTAAATTGAGGATCGCGCAATCCCGACGTGAAACATTCGGTAAGCATATTGCGTTCATCCTCGTAAACATTGGTCATTCGTTTTCCGGTGAAGAAAAAACGATTTCGTGAGTTGTAACTACCTCTTCGACAAAATAGTTGATGCTTTTTTGAAAAACGCCGGCAAGCTTCATCAGTATTTCCACGGACGGAATGGTTAGACCGCGTTCGATCCGGGAAATCATGTTAGAGGACACGCGGGATCTTTCCGCTAGCTCCTGGATTGTCAGATCATTTTTCAATCGAATAGCTTTCAACTTCTTGCCAACGATTTTTTTAATTTTCATAGTCCCTTCTCCGGGTTTTCCGCGATAACTCGCATGCCAGATATTTATTAAATATAAAACTGTTTTACGATATTACAATATGCGGTGCCGGAGAGACCACCCAGAGCACAACCGTTTGGCCATTATGACGATTTTGCCATCGATGCGGGAGAGAAGCTTTGAAGGCTAGCGAATCGCCCTCATTCAGAAGGAAGAGATCGCCGCCTATGGAGAATTCGAGTTTCCCCTGCTGCACCAAGGCGAATTCCTCGCCGGTATGAACCATAGCCGCTTCGCCGCTGCTGACCCCTTCTTCCAAGGTGTCGTAGAAAACAGAAAAACTCGGATCCCGTATGCCTTGAGTTATGCTGATGATCCGATGCTTGTCTTCAAAGAAGAAAACCGGCACTCCCCCGCCCTTCTTGGTGTGGACGACGGTCATGCCTTTTTCCGCCTCCTCGACAAAGTAGTTGATGCTCATACCGAAGGCACCGGCCAACTTCATCAGGATTTCCACTGATGGGGTGGTAAGACCGCGCTCTATGCGGGAAATCATGTTGGACGAAACACGCGAACGCGCCGCCAGTTCCTGAATCGTCATATCATTTTTCAGCCGCGTCGATTTCAGCTTCTTGCCAATCAGCGTCTTCACCACAATTGTATGCTCCCGATGAAAATGAAAAGATGTTTTATCATTCCCGTGGTTACCCTGTCAATATGATGTGAGAAAATCACGGCGATAAATGGTAATTCTTCTGAAATGGTATGTTAACCAGAAAACCTGGAAGGGTTGACAATCCAGTTTGCTCCCGGTAATCTGTCGCCTCATTCCACCTCGGAACAAGGATTAGATTATATGCACTCCATGCTTCATCTATGCGATCAGGTGCTGGAGGGGAAAACTCTCTCCGCTGCGGATACCGACTCAATCCTGCGGGCGCGGGGTGCCGAACTGACGTTGTTGTTGGCTGGCGCTCACCGCCTGCGCGAAAAATTTTTTGGTGATCGGATCGAACTCTGCTCGATCATCAATGCCAAATCAGGGCGCTGTGCCGAAAATTGTTCATTCTGCGCCCAATCGGCCCATCATCAAACCTCGGCGCCGGTCTACCCCTTGAAACCGCTGGAGGAACTCGTCGCCGGTGCCCATAAGGCGCAGGCCGAAGGTTCACATTGCTACGGAATCGTTACCAGCGGCACCCGGATTCGTCCTGGCGAAGAACTGGAGCGCATTTTGGCCGCCCTTCGTATCATTCGGCAAACTACCGACATCGATCCTTCCGCCTCTCTCGGCATTCTCGATGCGGAGACCGCTTCTGCCCTGGCCGATGCCGGCTGTGTCACCTATCATCACAATCTGGAAACCGCTCGTTCCTTTTTCCCTCAAATCTGCACCACTCATAATTACGAGGAAGATGTGGATACGGTGCGACTGGCCAAAAAGGTGGGAATGAAAGTGTGTTGCGGCGGCATTTTCGGCCTTGGAGAATCGCTGGAACAACGGGCGGAACTCGCCTTTACCCTGAAGGAACTGGATGTCGATTCAGTGCCGTTGAATTTTCTCAATCCGATCGCCGGCACCCCTTTGGAGCGGCAAGAGGATCTGACGCCCCTGGATTGTCTTCGCATCATTGCGCTCTTTCGTTATCTCCTGCCGGAAAAACGCATCAGTGTCTGCGGTGGCCGCGAGAAGAACCTGCGCGATTTCCAGTCGTGGATCTTCATGGCCGGCGCCAGCGGCACCATGGTGGGGAATTATCTGACGACCAGCGGTCGCGACCGGGAAATCGATCTGCAGATGTTCAAGGATGCCGAGGTGATGATCGATGCCCGCTGAGAATCGACGGGGGCTGTTCGTTACCGGCACCGATACCGGTGTCGGTAAAACATTGGTAGCGGGAGCCCTCGCCCGCTTTCTGCGCGGCCGCGGAATGAGCGTAGGGGTGATGAAGCCGGTGGAAACCGGGGTCGCCGATCCGCAACAGCTCGGCCCGGATGGCGAACTCCTCCGCTGGGCGGCCGATTCGGGCGACGCACCGGAAATGATTTCTCCCGTCCGTCTGCGCCCCCCTCTGGCGCCGGCTTTGGCCACGGAGGTGGAGAAACTTCCGCCCCTCCCCTTCTCCCACCTGGCGCAAACGGCAAGGGACCTTTCCGCGCGGCATGATTTCCTGCTGATCGAAGGTGCCGGCGGCCTGATGGTCCCCCTCTCCGGCGGCCTGCTGATTGCCGATCTGGCTAAAGAGATTGGCTTCCCATTGCTGATTGTCTGCCGTCCGGGGCTGGGAACGCTCAATCATACCCTGCTGACAGTTTTCGCCGCCCGGACGATGGGTATTCCCCTTGCTGGCATCATCATCAACGGCATGCCAGCCGAGCCGGATGCCGCCGAAGCCGAAGCACCGCACGCCATTGCCTCTTTCGCTTCCGCCGATCTGCTCGGTGTGCTGCCGCGTGTTGCCGGCGACGACCGGCAGAAGACGGAACTTCTCGCCACGGAGATTGCCCGGCTTCCCACCCTCCCCTGGCTTTTGCAGGCGCTGGATTGCCTGTGATGCTGGATAAAGACGAAATCCTGCGCCTTGACCGCGAGCATGTCTGGCATCCGTGCACTCAGCAGAAGGACCATGAAGAAATCCCGCCAATCCCCATCGTCCGCGGTGAAGGGGTTTACCTCGAAGATATTGACGGCAAACGTTATATCGATGGCGTCTCTTCCTGGTGGGTCAATCTCTTCGGTCACAATCACCCCCGCCTGAATCGAGCCCTCAACGAACAGGCCGGCCGCATCGCTCATCACATCTTCGCCGGTTTTACCCATGCACCAGCGGCCGAACTTGCCGGACGCCTCTGCCGTCTGGCTCCCGCCGGCCTGAATAAGGTTTTCTTCGCCGACAACGGTTCTTCGGCGGTTGAAGTCGCCCTGAAGATGAGTTTCCAATATTGGCAGCAGACCGGCCATCCGGACAAAAGCCGCTTCGTTTCCATCTCCGAGGCGTATCACGGCGAAACAATAGGCGCTCTTTCCGTCGGCGGCTGTGATCTTTATCGCCAGGTATACCGGCCGATACTGCTCGAGACTTTTCAGGCAGCCGGCCCCGACTGTTTCCGTTGCCCCTACGGACAGTCACGGGATACTTGCGCTGCCGAATGCTTCGAAGCCCTGGAACGATTGATAACCGAGAACCACAAACAGATTGCAGCAGTCATCATTGAACCTTTGATTCAGTGTGCAGCCGGCATGCGCATCTATCCCCCTGTTTATCTGCGCAAGCTGCGAGCCCTCTGTAACACCTGCCAGGTACACTATATTGCCGACGAGATCGCCGTCGGTTTCGGGCGCACCGGCAAAATGTTCGCCAATGAGCATGCGGGCGTGAGTCCTGACCTGATGTGCCTTTCCAAGGGGATTACCGGCGGCTACCTCCCCCTTTCGGTCACTCTCGCCACCGATGCCATCTACCAGGCGTTCTATGATGATTACGCCACCCTCAAGGCCTTTCTGCATTCCCATTCCTATACTGGAAATCCTCTCGCCTGCGCTTTGGCGGTGGAGACGCTGAATATTTTTGCCGAGGAGCATATTCTTGACAATCTGAGGCCGAAGATGGAGCTGTTAGATGCGTGGGCTGGTCGTTTTGAGCAATTGCCACATGTTGGCGAGTTTCGCCGCTGCGGAATGGTAGCGGCGATGGAATTGGTTCAAGAACAAGCCGGCAAGATTCCCTATCTTTGGCAAGAACGCCGTGGACTGGATGTTTATCGGCGAGCATTGCAAAAAGGCGCCCTGCTGCGTCCGTTGGGAAATGTCGTCTATTTCATGCCGCCGCTGACGATCAGTAGAGATGAACTGACCCGCCTCCTCGAAATTGCCTGGCAATCCATTGCCGAGGCGACTGGCGAATAAGAAAACGGCGACCGCTTAGGCCGCCGTTTATGTCAGTTGCATCTAAGTTTCATTCGCGAATCTCAGAATTCCCCCATACGAAAAAGTGTTTCGCCAAAGCGGAAAACGATAGCATCAATGGCGATTTCTTCCAAAATCAACTGATTATCCAATGTCTCCCCCTGCCGCAGAACCCTACCGTTAATGCGGGCCATGCGGGAAGCGGGAGCGGCCGTATAATAATGCAGGGTAATGGCGAGTTCCGGAATCTGGCGGCGCACGCTGGCCGGCAGTTCCTGTAAATACGGAATGCGCGCCGGACCTCCCCTCCTGATCGCGCGGCTCGGCAAAGCGCGGGGTGGCGTTAACGGGGCCGGCAGATCGTTCCAGCCCGGGGACGCCTGGTGAAACGGTTGTACCGATTTCTCAGGCAATGCGGCGGGCAAACGATCTTGCGCCACAATGACGGCCGGCGGTTTTTCCGGAGAGGTAGGCCGCTCCGCCCTGATTTTACCTGGTGTATTTATCTTTTCGACCGCCGGTTGCCATGGACGCAACCACCAGAGCAGACAAAATGCATTGAGCAGTACAACGGCCAAAAAGAGGAATGGCCAGACACGGCGGCTAGAATTCAAGTGATTTTCCGCCGCATGCAGGGCATTCAGGTCCGGACCTGCACCCAGGCGGCGTTCTTCTTCCGATTTCTTCAGTGCCTCAAGAATGAAAGACACCTTTACCCTCCTTCCGGATCATCAAACAATTGCGGCGAATTGCCGCCAAGAGTCGAGTCGAGATGGATCAAGGTCGCCGGACCGACCACCCCATCCGGCTCGATCCCCCGAGTACGTTGAAACTCTTTCAGTCCAGCGAGCAACTCACCGTTATAAATCTCCTTCGATCCGGCCGGCTTTTTCCCATCGTTCAGGGCGGACAACTGCCGCGCCAGCCATTCGACCTGAGGCCCGCGGTCGCCGGGGCGGATTATCCCACCAAAGGGCGGTCTTCGCCAGATAATGGTAAATTCCCCGAGCCAGCGCCTTTCCATCTCCCGATAATGTAGATTAACCCTCTCGCCGTCGATGAGAAAGCGGGCGGTTTCCCCGCCAAAGCCGATCAGGGCAGCATACGCATTCCCTCCCTTTTCGTCGGTCAAAGTCAAAACAGCCGGCCGGTTAAGAAGGCGTAAGCTGCCGAGACTGCCGCTTCGGGACAGACAGGCAAGAGCAAATTTATCGGCATGTTGACAGGGATCGCCATCTTTTCCCGGCTGGTAATCCACTCCCCAGGTGGAAAGAATCGCTTGAAAGGCCTGCTCCCGGCTACCAGTAAACGGCCGTTCAGCAGGGGGAATGAGCGCGGCGACGGGTGCGGAATCGACAACAGAGGAGGCGACTTGCGCCGCCGGTTCTTCGCGTAACAGAAAATTCGTGCTGAATGCCAGGGTCACAATGAGGATCAGAGCGGCTGCCCAGCGCAGGCTGAATGTCCGCTGTGGCCAGACCTCCCGCGCCGCCCTGTTCAGAATGCAACCAGTTACACGTTCGCGCCCCTGAACGTAGGCGCCCATCAGCGCGCGGTCGCAGAGGATATTGATCCGGCGGGGGATCCCGCCGCTCAGGCGAAAGACGTTCGATATCAGATGGGGGGGAAGAGCGGCTTGCGCGCACCGGCTATCGCCAACCGGTGGCTTACATATTTGATGACTTCCCGTTTCGATAAGGCCTGCAGATGATAACGGGCGGTGATTCGCTGCGCCAATTGGCGAAGATCCGGTCGGGCGAGAAGGACGCGCAATTCAGGCTGACCGATGAGGATGATCTGCAGCAGCTTGCGGCGGTTCGTTTCCAGGTTGGTCAACAACCGTATCTGTTCGAGAACTTCGGCGCTCAGATTCTGTGCTTCATCGATGATTAGTACCGACTGCCGCCCGGCCGCATGCGAGTCGAGCAGGAAAACATTGAGCCGATCGATGAAAAGCTTGCTGCTGTTTCCTTCCGGACAGGAGATCCCGAACTCGCCACAAATGGTGGCGAGCAGTTCAAGAGCCGAAAGCCTGGGATTGATGATGTAGGCGACGCGGGTATCCGCCGGCAATTGTTCCAGCAGACAGCGGCAAACGGTTGTCTTCCCGGTGCCGATCTCTCCAGTTAGCAGAACGAACCCCCCCTCATTGCGAATGCCGTAAAGGAGGTGAGCAAGCGCCTCCCGATGCCGATCGCTCATGAAAAGATAGCGCGGATCGGGTGCGATTGAAAAAGGATGATCGTGCAGACCAAAGTGATCGTTGTACATAGGCGCCGGATAATAGCAGCATTGCAATTAAAGCACAAATGGCAGAAAGGCTGATCCGCTATACTTTTTCCGGAAATTCCCGACCAGAATTTTCAGTGAAATTTTTGCATTTTTATCATCCGCTCCAAACGCTCCTGGGCTTCTACAGACAAGGTGGAAAGGGGGCTGGCCATCAGTCGCCGGATGCCAATTTCTTCGCCAGTTTCCTCACAGAAACCGTAGGTGCCGTTTTCGATACGTTGCAAAGCCGCATCGATGCGGGCCAGCGTGTTGCGGCAACGCTCCCTGTTTTTCAGATTAAGAGCCAGGTCAACTTCCGCCAACCCCTGGTCAATCATGTCGGCTTCCCGGACTTTTTCCTCGCGTAACCTTCCGATGGTTTCCTGCGATTCCTGCTCGATCTGTTTGCGCCAGAGGAGAAGTTTTTCCCGGAAGTATTCAAAATGGTGCTGACACATATATGGCTCGTTCTCATTCGGGCAGTACTCTTCTGCCGTCTGTTGCTTCATGCATTTCTCCCGTCTATTATTTAGATGTCTTAATTTTGACTGAAAAAATTTAACATGGCCGCTCTCCCTGTCAAGGCGAAGGCGGACAGGATTTCATCGAATGATTCGCAGGTTGCGCGGGGGGCGTGGCGGATTTGCGTTGGGTTTATCCTCCCAATAAGGAGCCACACCGAAATAATGGTGTAAGGTCCGTCCTTGTTCGCGATTATCAAGAGCTTGTTCCCCCGGGGAGCCTGGATAAACTTTTCGGCACTGATCGACAGGTGAACAACCGGCGGTTGCGTTTGAATGCGCACCGCCCGCCAGGGAACGATAATCTTGCGCGAAGTGTCTCCTGCAGAAGCAATCCGAAGATAGCTGATTCGCCCTTGTTCAAGGTCAATCATAACTGCTTCTACTTTTCCGACCCTTGCGCCATCGGCCGCCATGACGGCATATCCCCGAAGATGTTCGGCGGTAACCATGTCTAGCCACGCCAACGCTCGGGGAAAAGATGAAAATTGCGCCCATAATCACGATGCCTATCTTTCGTATTCGATGGTCCATCCGCCCCTTTTCACCTCCGCATTTCGCTCGTATTCTTCTCTACGACAGGGCAATCAGATGGGTGAAGCGTTCATCCACCTGCATTTCGAGCAGACGACGCCTGGCTTCACCCCGGCACAGTTTGGGGACGACCAGACAGAACAGTTTTCGGTAATGCAGCGCGTAGGCGGCAAAAATGGCAATCTTCTCTTCGGCGCGGGCACCAGGAAATGTTTCAGCGCTTTCCACCTGAAACAGGTATTCCATCCTTTTTTTTCTGGCAACAATATCCGGCGTAAATCGCTGATCTGTATCTTCCCAATGAATGATGGCCGGCCGGTTACCGAAAAATTCCTCCAGGCCTTCAACCCGCAATTCGTCATACCCCCGACGCTTCAAGACTTCCACCAGTTGGCGGACCATCTCTTCCCGCTGCCTTTCCCTGGCCTTTCCGTCCATATTTATGCCTCCTCCGTACCCCCATGGATAAACTGATGGTGGAATAGATGCATGTGAAATTTTACCGACTACAGCCCGAAGTCAAGGCCCGGAAGATACAAAGATTTAACTCAGCTGTGCCTTGCGTTTATGAAAAAAGGGGCAGCCGATTGGTTGCCCCTTTGTAGATCTTTGCTTGTTGATTTTTCTTTTTACATCATATCGCTTCTGGTATTTCCATTCTTAGTTCTTCGTCCGCTTGCTGCACCAGCAGCAACTCGTCGGCTGAAAAGACGCTGTCGATATCGAGCAGGATGAGAAAACGTTCGCCGCAGTTTCCCATACCTCGAATATATTCCGTTTTCAGACGAGTGCCGATACGCGGAGGCGGTTCGATCTCATCTTCGCGTAGTTCGAGCACCTCCTGCACCGAATCGACCAGGGCGCCGATGGTGACCGATTCATCATCGACTTCAATCTGCATGACGATGATGCAGGAGTTGACTGTTTTTTCTATTTGCGGCAGGCCGAATTTCAAGCGCAGATCGATTACCGGCACCACGCTGCCGCGCAAGTTAATAACCCCGAGAACGAATTGCGGAGTCTGCGGCACGCGGGTGACAATCGAATAATCGAGAACCTCCCGTGTCCGGGTCACCTCAATGGCGAAGACCTCCTCCCCGAGGCGGAAGGTCAGGTACTGTAGTGAAAGTTCAATATTGGATCCCATCTTTCTCTCCTTCCCGGATCAAAAGCGCTCAAATTCATCGTCGAACCGATCGACGGCGGCAGTTTCGGCCAGCGTACTCTTCTTTCCGGCAGAAGTCACGGCGCCAATGCCCGAATTTTTCATGTGTGCCACTTTCGTCTTCATGCCGACCTTGGTGGCGGAAAATCCGCTCTGCATCTTGCTGCGACCTTTGCCCTGTTCATCGATGCGGAAGAAACCGATAACATCCTGCAACTGCTCGGCACTGGCTGGAGAGCTCCTCGGCGGTAGAGGCCATCTCCTCGGAGGCCGAGGCGTTCTGCTGGATCACCGGGTCGAGTTGCTGGATGCTCTTGGCTGATCTGCTCGGCGCCGGCATCCTGCTCGCGGCTGGCCGCCGCGATTTCCTGCACCAGTTCGGCGGTCCGCTGGATGTTCGGCACGATCGCCTGCAGCAGATCTGCCGGCCTTTTCCGCCACCGCCACGCTGGTGATCGAAAGCTCATTGATCTCGCCGGCCGCCTTCTGGCTGCGTTCGGCCAGCTTGCGCACCTCGGCCGCCACCACCGCGAACCCTTTGCCGTGCTCGCCGGCGCGCGCCGCCTCGATGGCGGCATTCAGCGCCAGCAGGTTGGTCTGCCGGGCGATCTCCTCGATGATGTTGATCTTGCCGGCGATCTCCTTCATCGCCGCGACCGTCGGCGCCGACCGCCGCACCGCCTTCACGGGCGTCGTTGGCAGCCTGGATGGCGATCTTCTCGGTCTGCATGGCATTATCGGCGTTCTGGCGGATGTTGGCGGTCATCTCCTCGATGGTGCTGGAGGCTTCCTCGGCCGCAGCCGCCTGCTCGGTGGCTCCTTGCGACATCTCTTCGGAGGAGGCAGCTCATCGCCTGCTGCCGGAAGCGACGTTGTCGGCGGCGGCCATAATCTGGGCGATGACCTCGCGCAGGACGTCTGCCATCGTCTGCAGCGCCTTGCCGAGTTGATCCTTTTCCGAAGAGAGCTTGACATTTACCGTCAGGTTCCCCTTGGCGATCTCCTCGGCGACTCCGCCTGCCGGGCGAGACTTTCGGCCATGCCATCGAGCGCGACGGCCAACTGGCCAATTTCGTCACTGCGATTCATGTTCAGCCGGGCGCTGAAATCGCCCTTGGCGATCTCCTCGGCCAGACGCACCCCGGCCGCCATCGGTACGGAGATCCCGCGCGAGATGAGAAAGCCGAAAAGCATGGAAATGATCACGCCGAGGAATACTGCCGCGATCGCCATCAGCTTGCTCTGGCTGGCCACCGAATTGGCGCTGGCCTTCTGGGTGTCGGAATTACTGCGGCTGACGGCAACCAGTTCATCGACCAAGGCCATGGAAGCATTAAAGGCATCGCGCATGTTCACCATCGTCTGCGTCTGGGCGGCATCGAGAGCTTCCAGTTGCACCCGGATATGGGCCAAGCCTTTGCCGAAAATCCCTTCGATCTCGTTGAGGGTGGGGACAACTTCCTGATTGAATACTCCCCGGGCAGCATTGCCATCGCCGCGTGCGATTAGCGTGTTTACTTTTTCCCCCAAGCGGTGCAACCGCTCGTGCGGCGCATCGAAGGTTGCCAATATCGCCTGAAAAGCGACATCGTCGGTTTTGTAGACGCCCAGCCACTTGCCCAAATTGCACAGGTTCGGATCGAGCTGGCCGGTGTAGACGCTGCGGTTGTTAATCGCTTTTTCCAGCCCGTTGACCCACCGGACATGATCGAGCTGGCGACCGATAAGAATTCCTTCCAGCGATTCCACATCGTCCAGTTCGACCCTGGTAATAAGGTCGATCCCTTTCTGGTGCTCGATTTTCCACCGCTTTAGGGCCGGTTCTGTCTTTTCCCAGATCTTCTCTTCGGCCGCGGACTTCTCCAGAGCGGAGTAATCCTTGAAGGTCTGCTCCATCTTGCTCCAATACCCATCGAAACGGCCCAACCGTTCCACACGATCCTTCTTGCTCAGGCTGGAGATCATGAGGGTCCGTTCGAGCGCCTTGATTTCGTTCATCCCTTCCATGATCGCACCAAGGGCCTGAACGCTCGGCAGGCTGATTCCGCCAATCGTATCGACTGCCTCTTCGGTGCGGTTGATGCCGTACCAGCCGACGAATCCGACCATTGCACAGACCAGCGCGACGATGCCAAAAGCGCCGGTCAACTTGGCAAAGATTTTCATCTTTTTCCTCCCATAGGTTAATACAAAATGCGAAGAGAGTATCTCCGGCAGAGATCACATCTGTTATCGAGGGGTTTGCCGAATCGGAGGATTTTCCCGTAAACATACAGGGATATGAATACTTAAATTCTCCCACACTCTTGGTGGTTTCTCGGTTTTAATACAAGAGATGTGCCAGAGATAAGGAGTCCTTTTTTAATATTTGCGAAAGCACATAAGAAGGGAGAAAATTTTTTGAGAGTTGTTAGTTAATGCATTGGAGGAGAAAGTCCTGGTCAGTGAAATTCAAGGTGGGAGGAAGTGGATTTTAACAAAAAAATTGACAATATACACTTTTGCTACGACACAAAAGTGTAACCTGACACACATTCTAATCTTCTGCTCTCAGTGGACAAACTTGCGGGTCAAGTTATTGTCGATGACGTACATGCAGACGTTTTTTGCACCCTGGCGGGTATAATGAAAATTTTTGTATAGATTGCCCATGAGAAAACCGACATCGGCGCGAATCTTCCGGTCATACGTCTTGAACACCTCGCGATTGTCGAAGTCCTTGATGGCCCGGCGAAAGTTTTCATTCTCAAGAAACGGATCGAGAACCTTTTCCTTCAGATTATGCACGTACCGTTCGTGCAGCATTTCATAAAGACGTGTTTCAGTTATCTTTTTTCCTTCTGCCATGATCTCGGAGGTGAGGGTGTCGGCAGTATATTCCCGTTGCACCTCTTTGCGAAATCTGAGCCGTTGCAGCCGGGGGACATCGGCGCCAAGGAGCCGGGTTTCAATGCCATGGAAGAAATCTTCACTGATTTCCAGTTTCTCCCTGGTAAAGGTGCAGACTTGTACCGCTCCCGGCTCGAAGCTGACGGCGAATAGATAGTTCTGGATATCGCGCGAAATCCGTTCCTCGTTGTAGTAGTAGAGCGATTCCTTGACCTCTTGCAGCACGGTGTAATCGTACAGGCGCACCAGTGAATCGAGAAAGCCGTGTGGGATCGCTTCACCCAGCTCCTTGTGCGTGCGAGTGAAAAAATTATAGAGCACGGTCATGCTGATCAGCCGATCCGGACGGGCGAAGGCGGAATGGAATTCGTTGAAGATCTTGATCGAGTCGCGGCCGGAGAAACCGGCCTCCCCTTCCCCTTCCGATTCGGCGAGGATGCGCCGGCGGCGGCGCGCAGTGAGCCGTTTTCTGTCCTCTTCATCCAGCCATTTGGGAATATTGCCGGCGTAGATTTCCATTTTCAGTAACTGCAAGTTTTCATCGCAGTAAAGGGCGTATTTCATCGGCTCGCCGATCCATTCGAGCAAGGCATCGGAACGTTGATGCAAACGGGAAGAAATAATTACCCGGGCAAAATTATGCAACACCCGCGGGAGAAAGCTGGCGTCGATCTGGCGGCCGAAAATATTCCGGTAGATCTCAACCTCAGTCGTCAGATCGAGAACATAGGGAATCTTGATGAATTCGATGCGGTCGGAAAAAGAGGGAAAATCCTGAATGCTCGCCTTGTCTTCCGGGTTCATCAGGGCGAGAAACAGGGAGCTGACGTTCTCCTCGATATCTTCTACCTTGTGCACCCCTTCACTGATGATGTTGTGCAACTCAATCAACCGTTCGGCATTGTGTGATTTGATGTCCATGAGGACATAGATGCCGTTGTTGGTACGGGCGAAGCGGGAGAATAGATAACGTACCAGGTTGCTGTCTTTGAGAATTTCATTAATGCGATTCTGCAGCATTTCGTTGGTAAACACCGTCTGTTTCGACGGTTTATCCCCGGGGTTGAAGACGCTGGCCCCCTCGCCGAGGCGCCGGTTAAAGAGATAGGGGCGGGCGTAGAGCATGCTGAAAATTTCTCGCGGGGATTGCAGCCTGCTGAGCAGGGCGCTATAGAGAGAACTGCAGATCGTGCACGGATGACTGCGAAAGACCCATTCGTATTCTTTCCGGTTGAACAAATCCTCGGCAAACGGGTGATCGCGAAAGAGATCCTCGAGAAAAGCGCGCCGATACTTCTTCGGCACGATAAGCAGCGGATTGTCGTGACTGGGGCAAGGGATTTCGACCGTATCGTCGCCGTCCCGGAAGGAAAGAAGTGCCTCGGTCACTTCCTGCTGCAATTGCGGCGAATGCTGCAGCAGGCTATTCAGCCGCTCCCGCAGTCCGAGCCCTTCGGGATCGCGGCCACTCCCCAACGCCCGACGGTTCAGCCGCCATATCGTTTCGTAACGTGCCCCTTTCTCGGTGTTCACAAACTGCTCGAAACGGCCGAGAAGATTGTTGAGACAAGTACTTTTGCCGCAGCCGTGCGGGCCTTCGAAAATATAGATCTTGTTCTGCTGAGCGCCCCGCTTGAGCGCCTCGACCAGATTGATCAGGCGAGTGGCGAAGAGTCGGTCGGCGAAAAACGGCTGGTCGGTGCCTTCGACGAACAACCGGCTGCAATCGTAATTGATGAAATGGAACGTTTCCGGATCATCGGGATATTCGTCAGCTCCTTCGGAAATGTGAGTTTTTATCAGGTCGTGGAAGATCTGAAAGATATTGCGCAGGACCCGTTGCGGATGGTCGCAGAGGACCCGCAAAAATTCTTCGAACGGGATCGGATGGCGCTGTTCCCAGTCGGTGATATGCCGTTCGATGTTGTGCAAGGCACCGGTGATGCGATCTGCCGGTCGCCCGTTCGCCTCTTGTTCTTCCAGTATGGTTTTCATAATAGCTGCCGCCGGGAAAAGTGCCGTTCGCGCATTTCATACACGACCGGCTGCCACACGATGGCCGCCTCTTCCCCGTATCCCCGCATTTCCCCCCACATGGCTTCGCTCGTTTCCAGAAACACCGGCCCGCCCCAGAGGTATTCGATTCCGAGCAGGGTATTGGCGATGTAGTCCCTGACCAGCGGCTTCCCTTCAAAACGATGCAGCAGATAGAGTGAGCGGCCACTGCTCCTGGCCCGATCTATTTCGATCTTTGGCGGATGGTAAAGGGAATCGAGGAGCATCTGCCGGTAATCCTCGGCCTTGCGGCTTTTGACGGAGAATTCCCAAACCATGCGGCTCTGGTCTAGCCGCCGCTCTGTAACGAAAAGGTTATGGCGGTTGACGAAATCCTGATCGACATAAGACTGGATGAAGAGAAAATCGGAAAGGTCCTCCCGCACCCGGAAGATTGCTGCCTCCCCCTGCCCCGTGGCGGCATCGAAGCGCTCGCGGGCTCCGGCATCCTGCAGTCGCTGAAAAGCATCGGCATAATGACCCCGTCCGGCTTCTTCCTCTATCGTCTGAAACAACCGCATGCCGAGGGCATACGGGTTGATGCCGATCCGCGGCAGCGCGGCAACCTCGGCATGGACGCGGGCAAATTCAACCTCGTGGCCACGAATGCGTTCGTCGCCAAGGAAAAGTTTTTCATGCCAGTAGCTTGCCCATCCTTCATTCATGATCTCGGGTGCGAATTTGCGGCTGGAAATAGATGGATGTCTTGCGCACGATCTGCAGCACCGGCCGCATCCATTTGTTTTCTTCACGGTTTAAAAACTCTGAATGTTCGAGCAGATACTGCAATAAGTCGCAGCTCCGTAGCGCCTTTCCTTCCAGAGATTTTTCGAAAAGGGTTTCGAATTCGGGATTTTTTCTGGCCACTTCGGCAAAGAAAAAGGATTCGCCGTCTTCCTCCCCCTTTTTCAGGCATTCGTTATAGAGATTGATTTCCCGGATATATTCCGCGATCCGCACCTTGCGGACATCCTGCAGGAAATGATCGAAATAGAAGTCCAGGCGACTCAATTGGGTGGGTTTCTGGCTGATGCGTCTGAGCTCGTCGAAATAGCCGACGAGATTGTCGATACCGCGGGCAAATTCGATGACATAATCCACCCAGCGGCCATGCCGGGTGCGCAATGCGGCAATCAGCCGTTTATCCGAGAGTGCCTGCCCTGCAAAATCATATTCCCAAGTGTGGCAGAAGAAGAGATTGTTTTGAAAAAAATCGATGTGCGCCAGAACGTGATAGAAGATCATCACGTTGAGCCAGTCGGGATTGTTATCGTTATAGAAAGAAATTGCCGGCCGGGTATTGATGACCGTCTCGTAGGGATTGTTGGGATACAGCTCGTAACGTCCTTTCTCTTTGAGAACCTCAACATCGTGCACCCAGTAATCATAAAGGGTGGGGATCATCATTTTCGGCGTCAGTTCAAGCAAATCACGGTTGGTGACGATATATTCCAGCGTCTCGTCACGAAATCGCAACCCTGCCACACGCGCCCGTTCCTTGCAGCCCTCCATGATTTTTTTGGTGTGCTGATCGATGAGTCGCATGAATTCCTTCGTAGGGGCGCTGCTTGCTGCGCCCAGGGGCAAGGCAAGCCCTGCCCCTACGATACGGTCACGAGATCAATTTCTTTATCCCCTCGATCACCCTCGATTCGTCGGCGTCCTCATCCATCGTGTCAAGGCGCAGGTAGTCCGCTTTCGTTTCGAGCAGTCCCGAACGGTTCAGGTTGCGTTCGACCTCGGTGGGGCCGGAAGCGCTGTAGGTGTGCTCGGCGATGGTGACGCCGACGCGGCTGGCATAGACGAGGATCTTCTCCAGTTCCGCAACAATCTCCTTGCCATCCGCATCCCAGTCGTCACCGTCGGTGCCATAGAAAATATAGATATTGTAATCGCGGACCAGATTCTCTTTCTCCACCAGTTCGTTGACCAGGCGAAAGGCCGAGGCGACACGGGTACCGCCGGCCACCCGGGAGTTGTAATAGGTGTAGAAATCGGCAACTTCTTTGGCCTCGGTGTCGTGCAAGATGAATCGGGTCTCGACCTGGCGCTCATACTGGTAGAGCAGCCAGCTGTAGATCATCACGTGCTGCGATACCACAAGGTCGGTCGCCTTGCCGTCCATCGACCCGGAGTAGTCGCGCAGAAAAAAAACGATGGCCTGCGATTCGTAATCCTTCTCCCGCGAGAGAACACGAAAAACCTTGTCACCTGGTGCGATGAGGAAGCCGGTGGTATCGATATCCATCACATCCGGCAGCTTGCCCAGGCTCAGGTTGGTTTCCAGGATGCGGCGCAAGGTGGCTTTTTTATCGAGAAGCTGTCCAAAGCCGCGATTGCGATCGGTCAGATCGTAGGTGTAACGAGTCAGAGAGCGCTTGTTCCCCTTCTCCTGCAGATTGGGCAATTCGAATTTTTCGGTCAGAATGCGCCCCAGATCATAGGCGCTCGATTCCATTTCGTGCGATCCACCCTCCCCCTGCCCGGCGCCACCCCCTCCGGCTTCATCGCCGGTTTGTACCGGCTGTTCACCGACCACTTCCCCCTCTTTCCCCTCGCCGACGCCGCCGGTGACGCCGGCTCCCTCTTCCTCCGGCGAAAAGCTGTTGTCATGCAGAAACTTTTCTTCGATCGTCGTGGGGATAATCACCACTTTTCCCTGGCTCCCCTGCCCCGGCCGGATCAGTCGACCGACCCTGATCTTGCGCGGGAAACCGTCCTTTTCCCGCAAGCGATCGCGTTCGAGAAGTTCGTCGATCGAGCGAATGCTGGTGGTGTACGGCACGTGCTTTTTTTCGATCTTCTGCAACAGAGAGAAATCATTCCAGACGTAAAGGGATAGAGGCATCATCCCGTCCCAGCCCGGTGCGGGCATTACCTCGTGCGTTCCGCCGGCCTGCACTTCCCGAAGGATCCTTGCCTCCTGGGCGGGAGAAAGGCCTTTCTTTTTCAGTTCATGGTAAAGCGGGAGCAGATCGGGGTTCATGTTTACATCTCATCCTCCTGCGTGCAGAAATATTCGATCGTTTTCTGGGCGCAGGTTCGGCAGTACTTCAGTTTGTTCAGCATGGTGTCGATCATCCGGTCATAGAGCTTCTGGTTTTCTTCGTTGGTGCGATTAGCCAGGGCGCCAATCAGGCTGCCGGCGCCGGCAATATCCGACTTCAGCCGCACGTCGGTCACCGCTTTGACCAGTTCCAGGTTGTCCATGAAATCGTAATTCGGATCGACGGAGATCTTCTGCCCGTAGATCTTGCGGATCGAGGTGCGGAACGTTTCGATCTGTTCGTCCGTCTTCAGCCCGAGGCGCTCCTCGATGTTGCGGATGTAGCGCTCGTCAATTTTAAGCGCCCGCAGTTCGCGCGTCTGCGGATCCTTGTATTTCCACATCTTATCCGGGCCGAGATTCTCGGCATCGATGCCGATGATCATGTTGACGTAATTCATCACGTCCTTGCGAATGGCGAACGGCTCGTCCATGTAGGCATTGAACATCTCGGTCATGATCCGTTCGCGGTAAAGACCCTTGGCGATTTTCAGGTCCTCCAGATATTTCGCCCGGTCACCGGCGTCAGGGACATAGTCGAGAATAATCCGTTCGATGGCGGTGAAAACGTCATAGGCGAACATGCAGCGCCCCTCGTTCGTTTCCGAACTCTCCACCAGCAGTTGGATCGCCCGCCCCAGATTACGCTGGCCGAGCCCTTTCTGGCCGAAACGTTTGGTGATGTCGGGGTTCTGGTTGAGGGTATCGATCACCTCCGCCAGCGTCTTGATGCTTTTCTCTCCGGCCACATCGCCGGCTGCCAGTTTCATCGTCTCCACCCCGCTCAGTTTTTCCGAGCGCGGCAGACGTGAGAGAACCACGGCCACTGAGGCGGCATGATTCAGGTTCGGATCCTGGTGCAGATCCTCCTTGGTCAATGTCGTTTTCGTTTCGCTGCCGATGGCATAATCGGTTAGGGCCTGCTGCATGCGGTAATTCGTATTATGCGAGACGTAGCAGACGCGGCAGCGGTTGACGATCGGCGCTTCTTCCTTTTCAGCGAGAAAACGGTTGAATTCCGAATTGTTGCTGGTCGCGACGATCAGGGTATCAATCGGCCATTTGTAGCCGTCGATCTCGATCACCCGGTTTTGAATTACCCCCAGGTAAACCTGCACCAGGTCCTTCTTGTTTTTGTAGATTTCATCGCAGAAATGGATTCCGCCGCCAGCCACCCGTGCCAAAGCACCGCGCCGCAGATCGAAGCGATACGGATTGTTCGTGTCGGTGATGTGCAGCAGGCGCTGGATCGACTCTTCGCCGAGCAGATCGACGGCCGAGGAGGTAATCTTGTCTTTCGCAGCATATTTGCCGGTCACCGTCCCCAGGCTTTCGGTCAGGGGTACCGGGATGATCTCGACAAACTTGAGCATTTCCTGCAGATCGCCACCGGTATACTGGCGGATGTCGTTCCACATGTAGGCGCTGCACGCCCCGAGGGGTCGGTAGTTGTCGTAAAAATGGTCGATCTCCCGGTCGGCGAGCCCCCCCTCGCGGGCGAGAAATTCCCGGCACTGCAGCGGATCGTCATCGATATTCATCGCCAGGATCAGCGGATCTTCGTACGTCTGCGATTCGATGGTGCGGATGCGGCCGTAATTGCCGAGGCGGTCCATGCCAATGAAACGGAAGGTGTATTTGCGATTGGTCTCCTGCATGAGGAACTGGCGATAACGGGCGCAGAGGAATTCGACGAAGAAGGTCTTGCCGTTCCCCGGTTCGCCGACCAGGACGAAAGCCATCTCCTTGCTCGACCCCCCCTCGGCGGCATCCTTGACGAAGGATACCAGGCTGTTGATTTCGTCGAACATGCCGATGGCATGCTTGCGCCCGCGACGGAAGATTCTGAAATCGTAGGTCGTCTTGCCATTCACCACGACCTTTTCGATCTCGTCCTGCAGAATCATCCGGGCGACCGACTGAAAGGCATTCTCGAACCGCCGTTCCCCACGGCAAACCGCCCGCAGATGACCTTGCAAGGAAACATCCTTACTTTCGCCCATTTAACCCTCCAGCCTTGATTCATATTGGAGCTATTTGCAGGTGCGCCAGAAACGGGGCGAGCCAAGGTTGGCCGCCCGCTGCAGAAAAGCTTACAGGACCATTTTGACCGCTTCCGGCGGTGTTGCAACCCGCCGGGCGGTAAAAACGAATGGATGGGATGGATGAAGGAAGGGGTTTAGCTGGCTGCTGCTTCGTTGCCGAGCAGGGTTTCGATGGCCGCCGGCAGGACGGGACGGCCGCGCTGGTTGAGGGAGGTGCCGATAACGCGGGCGTTGAGGACAGGCTTGTCGTCGGAAGAGCGGAAGATATCCTGGACAAAGACGAAGCGGACTTTCGAAAGCCGTTCGACGTTCAGGCCGACCCAGAAACGGTCGCCGCTCTGCAGCGGCAGGCGGTAATCGAGTTCGGCGCGGATCACCACCAGATTGATTCCTTCGCGGGTGAAGGCGGCGAAATCGAGGCCGACTTCTTTGAGAAACTCATGCCGGGCATGCTCCAGATAATGCTGGTAGACGGCGTTGTTGACGATCCCTTGCATGTCGCATTCGTAGTCGCGAACCTGGAAGTCGAGGCGGAAACGGTAGGAGGGCATGAAATATCCTTTGGATCACATCCGCGAAGTGAGGTCGGAGCTTATGAAACGGTTAAGGGAACATACATGATGCCTGGTTAGAGTTGCAACGTTAAATATTCAGCTTGCACCGGAAGGCCACAATCACAGCGGTGGACAAAAAAGGCGGAGGCAATGGCGCATACAATTTCCGACGCGACACGGTTCCGCTATCCGATGAGCACTCTGATGGTGTTAAACAATTTTTTAAAATCTACCGGTTTGGAGACATACGCGTCCATCCCCGCGGCAAGGCACTGCTCTTCGTCTTTCCGGAGAGCATAGGCCGTAATGGCGACGATCGGTATATGCCCGCCGCGCCTCCCTTCCTTCTCCCTGATGGCGCGGGTTGCCTCCAAGCCGTCCATGAGCGGCATCTGCACATCCATGAGCACAAGGTCGTATTTCCCTGTTCCCACATCTCGACCCCTTTGACACCGTCCTCGGCGAGGTCGACTTCTAAATCGGCTCGCCGGAGTATTATGGCAAAGACCTTGCCGATAACAGCATCGTCATCGACGATAAGAACTCGCCTCATTTTTCACCGTCCTGATCAGCTATTTTGGCATACGGTGTGGCCCCTGTCTCACCAAGGGGAACGGTGAAGATGAAATTGCACCCCACTCCCTCTTCACAGTCGAAAGTTATGGTCCCTCCCATCCGCTCCACGATTTCCCTGCTGATCGCCAGCCCGAGCCCGGTACCGCCGTATTTGCGGGTATGGGATCCGTCCACCTGGCTGAAGGCGTGAAACACCAGGTGTTTCTTGTCTTCGGGAATGCCGATGCCGGTGTCCGCCACGGTGAACGTAAACCCCCGTTTGCCGTAAGAGGCGATATCCTTCGCGACCCTTAACTCCACCTTCCCGCGTTCGGTGAACTTGACGGCGTTCCCCACCAGGCTCGTGAGGACCTGGCGCAGCCGCAGACAATCCCCAACCACCCTTTCCGGAACATCGTCCGTCATCGAGAGGGTAAGATCGAGCCCTTTGTGCCGAGCCTCGGAGCCGAAGATGTCGATCACGCTCCTTACGCACTCGCCCAAGTCAAACGACTCTTCCTCAATAGAGAGCATCCCCGCCTCGATCTTCGTCATTTCGAGAATGTCGTTGAGTATCCTGACGAGGGAGCCAGCCGATTTATGGGCGGTTGCGATGAATTCACGCTGCTTCTCTTCGAGCGAGCCGCCCAGGGTGATCTCGAGCATCCCGAGGACTCCGGCCATCGGCGTGCGTAACTCGTGGCTCATGTTGGCGAGGAACTGGCTCTTGGCCCGATTGGCCGCCTCGGCGGCATGACGCGCGTGCAACAGTGCCTCACGCTCTTCCTCAAGTTCACGCACCTTTTTATCCAGTTTCCTGGCCAACACTTCCAGTTGCATGCGGTCGAGATCTGTCGTTTCAGCAAGCGGCTGCTTAGGCACATCAAGGGTTTTCCGACGATGTTCATCTATCACGGACTTGATTGCCGCGAAAAGATCATCCAGTTCCATGGGCTTTACAAGAAAACGCGACGCCCCGAGCGCCATCGCCAGCTTTTCATCCCTCGGCTCGATATAGGTCGCCGTGTAAAAAACAAAGGGAATAGCGAGGAGGTGCTCATCCGATTTCACTCTGCGGCACAGTTCGAACCCGTCCATCTCTGGCATCATGATGTCGGAGACTATCAGGTCCGGCGGCGACTTTCCCGCCTGTTCCAGTGCTGCAACCCCATTGGCGGCAAGCTCCACCGAGTAGCCCTGGCTCTTTAATGCCCGTTCAAGATAAGTCCTTGAATTAGCATCGTCATCAACGATCAGAATTTTCATCTCTTTCCCCTATGACACTCCTAATTTGGGAGATGACTCGAGCGGGATCGATAGGTTTTTCGATATATCCATCACAACCGGCTGCAAGAAGCTTTTCACGGTCTCCCGCCATGGCATAGGACGTCATCGCAATTATTCTGGTGCTGTTGCCGATCTCCGATTCGCGGATCTTGCGCAGCACCTCGGTGCCGTCCATATCGGGCAGCTGGATATCGAGGATGATGAAGTCCGGCCGTTTTTGCAGCGCCATTTCGAATCCATCCATGCCGGTCATTGCCTCAAGCGTCAGGTAACCGGCCTTTTCCAGCAATCTGGTAATCAACACCATGTTGTCCGGATTATCTTCAATGACGAGGGCTATTTTCATCGGGCATCTCCAGTGCTTGTGCTGTAGCCGATCTGGGGTTGCTGTAGGTCCTTCGGCACTCTCAAGGTAAATGTGCTCCCCTGACCTTCCTTGCTTTGCACCAGGACATCTCCATGAAGAATATCCCTGGCAAGTTTTTTGGTCAGATAAAGTCCCAGGCCGGTACCGCCCGCTTTCACCCGCAGGTGTGATTCCAGCCGTTCAAATGCCTCGAAGAGCTTTGGCATGTCCTTCTCGGCAATGCCAATACCGGTATCGCTAACCGATATTTCTGCCTGTCCATCTGTCTCTCTTGCAGCAACGGTGATTGTTCCTGCTTCCGTGAACTTCACGGCGTTGCTCAGGAAGTTCAGAATGCATTGAAGCAATCGCTTCCTGTCCGTGTTGAGCTGCACATCACCAGAGATATCCACCTCAAGGTCCAATCCCCTCTCCTTCAGCTGAGGCTTTACCGTGTTGATTGCTTCAGCAATGATCTCTTTAACCGAAAGTGCCGAGGGAAAAGCATCAATCCTCCCTGCTTCGATCTTCGAGATATCGATTATATCGGAGATGAGGGACAGGAGGTGTTTGGCCGACTGATACACACGAGAGATGTTGTCCTTTTGCTCATCATTCAAGTCTCCGGACAACCCTTGCAGCGTCATGCCGGTGAACCCGATGATCGAGTTCAAAGGCGTGCGGAGTTCATGAGACATTGAGGCGATGAACATCGATTTGAGGCGATCGAGTTCCGTCAGCCTGATATTCGCCTTGGAAAGTTCACTGGTCCTTTCCGCCACCTTTTGTTCTAGTTCTTCCTGTGCCCGCTTCAGATCGGTGATGTCGTGCACCGTGCCGATTAATTGGGTACATTTCCCTGTCGCGTCATAAACCGGGGTAACGGTGACTTCGCCAAATTTTTCTCCGGCCGGATAGACCGAGAGTTCCTGCCAGTGAACAGGCAACCGGGTTCGAACAGCTTCATGATATTTTTCCAGAACCAATGAGGATGCCGGTTCGGGGATAACTTCTGTAAGAAGTTTGCCGACGACCTGGCTTTCGGATAGGCCGGTTACCTCAAGAAACATACGGTTGACCGATATGAACCGGTAGACATTATCGGGTTCGCTCCCGACTACAAAAATGATATCGCGGACGGTGTCGAAAACCTGCGAGAAGTAGGTTTCTCTGATGCGCCGCAATTCTTCCGCCTGCTTGCGCTCGGTTATGTCAATGCCCACGCCGAGCAGGCAACTCTGGTCGGCGATGGTGGTTTTTACTCCAGTGAAGTAGTAAGGTCTGCATGTTCCGTCCTTTGCGACGAAATTTGCCTCTGCCTCTGCTGCGCCGTGTTCAAACACCTCCTGAATACGTGCAGCCACCAACTCCCTGTCGTCTCCGGCAAAGAAGTCGAGTGGGCTCAGACGGGCGATTTCCTCACTGGAGTATCCCAGTACCTGTTCAAGCTTCTCGTTCCAACGAAGGAAGCGGAGGTTCTCGTCGTACATGTAGAAGACACTGGGCAGGCTATTGAGAGCAGCGTCAGAGAAATCACGCTCGGTGCGCAATGCACCCTCAGCCTTTTTGCGCTCGGTTATGTCTTCGACTATGGCGATGTGACGGGAAGGCGTCTCGCCCCAAAGCCAGGTCGGGTACACGGTGAGGCTGACCCATACGATGCCTCCATCCTTCCGGATGTACCTTTTATCAATTGAAAATTCCTTAATATCGCCTGCAATCAGCGACCTCATATGGGCCAGGTCGTTTTCAAGATCTTCCGGATGGGTGATGGATTGGAAACTGGTCTTCAGCATCTCGTCCATCGATAGGCCGACGATATCGCAGTACCGTTTGTTCACATGAATGAACCGCCCCGACAGAGGATCGATTTCCGCGACACCGACAGCTGCCTGTTCGAAAAGGGTCCGGAATCTCCTCTCGCTTTCCACCAGCTCTTTTTCAGCCCGTTTGCGCTCGGTGATGTCGATGAAACTGGCGCGAATGAGCCTGCGGTTTCCGTAGGGCAGCCTGACCAGGCGCACCTCGCACTGCAGTTCCTTGCCTGCGGCACTGCGGACGGTCCGTTCGAACTGTATCTCTTCCCCGCCAGGGCCCTTTCGTTGTGCTCGGAAAAAGTCTCTCCGACCGCGCGCTGATCGAGCTGTTCCGGCGGGTAGAACCTTTGCGGGCCGGATTGCAACAGCTCCTCACGGGAGCATCCGAACAGCCTTTCGGCGCTGGCGTTAGCCTCCACAAACCGATCGAGATCGATGTCGTACAAAACAATCGCATCCGGCGCCCGCTCGATCAGCAGATGATAGCGAGCGTCCATGGTGCGCATTTCCTCTTCTACCTGTTTGCGCTTCTTTTCCTCCGAGACGATAATCCACGCTTTCACAAATATGGTGGCGAAGACAATTCCCCCCACCGATATAACCCCGATTATCAGGAGAAGTTTATTTCTGAAAGAGGCCAGAGAAGAAAGGACTTCTTCCTCGGAACTTGACACGAGGATCGACCAGAAGGTATTGCCCAGATTGACAGGGTGGTAGACGGCGTAATGGACCGGCGAGTCATGAAAAGTATAGGTCGCTACTCCTTCCTTGCCCTTCAGCATCTCTTCGGTCATGGCAAGGACGGACGGAGAGTCCCTGTAGTTCGCGAAGCCCCATGCGCAGACGACAAGGAAGACGAGCAGCCAGACAAGAGCACGTCTTTTAGGCACACAAGATCCAAGTTTGGAATGTGCGGGTTCGACCTGAACGGCTCTGTCGGGCGGATGTTTCACAATGCCTCCAAGACTGCATTATGAATTATAGTCCTCCCTCCGCCTCCGGGTCATCCCATCGAGCCTTCTTTGCCTGTCCGATTTCCCATTCCCAACGTAAAACGAAACATCGCCCCCTTTCCCGGTTCCGCCTCGGCCCAGACCCGGCCGCCGTGGCGGCGGATGATTCTGTCCACGGTAGCCAGGCCGATGCCGAAGCCGACCTCTTTCTCGGCACCGGGAAGACGCTGGAAGGGAAGAAATAGTTTATCCGCGTCCTCTTTGGCGAAACCGGGGCCGTTGTCCCGGACGAAGCAGGCTTTTTCCTCTTCGATTTCCGTCATGCCGAACTCGATGATCGCCTCTTCACGAATGGCGGTGTATTTCCAGGCGTTGCCGAGGAGGTTCTCCAGGACCACCCGCAAAAGGTCGGCATCGCCGATGACCGATATCCCCTCGGCGATCCGGAACGTGGCCCGGCGGGATGGGTCAGTGAGTTTTAGTTCGTCCGTCACTGTTTGCGCAAGGCCGCTGAGGTTGACCCTTTGCCGTCGCGGCTCGAGGCGGGCAACTTGCGAGAAGTCGAGCAGGGTATCGATAAGCCGGTTCATGCGCCAGGTGCCGTCCTCGGCCTCCCGAATATACATCCTGCACTCCTCGTCGAGCTTGGCGCCGCACAATTCCCGGATTGCGTGACAGTAACCGTTGACAATCGTCAGCGGCTTGCGCAGGTCGTGGGCGACCGTGTAGTTGAACGCCTCCAGCTCCCGGTTGGCTCCCTCCAGTTCGGCGGCGCGTGTCTCCAGCATCTCCTTCAGACGCGCCTCTTCGATGAAGTCGGCCGCATGGCGGGCAAGCAGATCCATGAGACGCAATTCCCGATCGGTCGGCCGGTGCGGCGCCTTGTAATGTGTCGAGAACATGCCGAGGAGATTGCCCGAGCGGCTGACGAGAGGGGTGGACTGCACTGCCCGTACGCCGGCTTTCTGTTGAATTTCCAGTGCCTCGGTACCGGCAAAAATGGGGCGTTGTTCGATGTCTTCCAAGATGACGCGCTCGCCGCTGCGAAGCGCCGTGCCGCAAACTCCCTTCCCCTCGACTACGCTGTTCCAGAAATCGAGCCACCACTGGGGGAAGCCGTGCTGGACTGCGATCTGCAGACAGGAGGTTTTGGGGTTCATGATCTGGATGTTGCCGAAATCGGCGCCGGAAATGGCTATCGCCGCGTCCAATACCTGGGAAAGAATCTGTTCCAGGCTTTCTTCGTGGAGGAACAGCATGCCGATTTCCTGGAGTATTTTCATCGCCTCCAGATCGTCGGCCAGCACCTTGTTGGCCTCCACCAGTTCGGCCGCCAATGCCGACAGTTCCGTATTCAGCCGCTCGACCTGCTCCTGTGCCTGTTTTTTGAGAGTTATGTCCTTCACCAGGCTGAGCATGTAGCGGTCACCGTTGAGCTCGATGTATTCGGCGGAAAAGAGGCCGAAAAAGGCTCTGGCCGCTCTTTCCCCTGAGCCTGACTTCAACGTTTTTCACCGATCCCTTTTCTTCCAGCGTTTGCACGATTGCGGCCCGCTCCGACAGATCCTCCCAGAGGTTGAGCTCCAGTGCCGTCCTGCCGATCAATTCGTCGCGCCGGTATCCCAATAACTGCATCGTTGTGTCGTTGACATCGACGAATCTTCCCTCTTCCAGAGTAGATATGCCGACCAGCGCAGGGACCGAATGGAAAATCTTGGCAAATTTCCTTTCCGATTTTTGGAGCGCCTCCACTGCTTTTACGCGCTCAGTGATGTCGAGCCCGATCCCGGCCACGTATGCCGGCCGTCCATCAGGGCCCGGAATGGGGAACTTGTTGACGATAAAGTGGTGCTCGATGCCGTCGGCCTTGCGCAGGGCCTCGATGGTTTGCAGGCTTTCCCCTTCGGCCAGTACCCGTTCGTCGTTCTCACGGAGCTGTCGGGCCGTTTCTGGCGGCAGGAATTCTTCGTCTCGCTTGCCTGAATACTCGGAGAAGGGCATGGAGAAAACGCTTTCCTGTTCCGTGTTGCCGAACACATACCGGCCCATCGTGTCCTTCGCCCAGGCGGCAGCGGAAAGATGATGCATGAAAGAGGTAAACCACTGCTCGCTCTGGCGCAGCGCCTCCTTGTCGCGCTTCCGCTGGATGGCATAGCGTATCGAGCGTTTCAAAAAATTGCCGGCGATCTCCCCTTTGATCAGGTAGTCCTGGATGTCCAGCTGCAAGGCTTGCAGCGCAGCTTCCTCGTCATCATGGACGGTCATCACGACAATCGGGGTCTGTTTCGCCTTGTTCCGCACCGCCAGCGCGATCTCAAGTCCTTGGCTGTCGGGGAGGTCGAGATCGACCAGAATAACGTCGAAGTCCCTGGCCCTGGCCGCCAGCTGTCCAACCCATCCGCCAGGTACCGGACGTGCTGCACCGAGAACTCGGGCTTGAGGGATTCCGCCAGCAACTCCTTGATAATCCCTGCTTGCGCGAGATCGTCCTCGATCAGCAGGACTTCTATCGACAATTTTTCCATGCCATCACCTCGGCGCCCCCATGGCCTGCGCCTCTCTCCGTCATCGTGAAATAGAATGACGATCCCTTTCCGAACGTTGACTCCACCCAGATGCGCCCTCCGTGCTCGACGATCCTGCGGCAGATCGCCAGCCCTATGCCGCTCCCCTACCAGCACGTCCATTCACTGACGACCCCCAATATATTTATTCCCGCCCACTCCCCTTCTTTTCACAGTGCCCGGATGCCGTAACCAGACGGAAGCAGCGCCTTCGGCCCATAAAGCTTTGCGGGCGTCAGTGTGCCGCACATCCATTAGGTATTTTAAACTCTACAGCGCGGACGAGGGGGTGCAACTTGATGTGGAGTGTGGACGGCCAGTCGCCAGACCTGCCCTGGCCTCTATGACAGAGGCGTTGATTACCCTTCGAGCGGAATCGAGATATAAGAGATTAAACCACTGATAAGGGGGGGGGTAAGCCATGGCAAAGATCCTGGAATGCGCCACAGTTGACCGTGACCTTTTGGCCACAAGGAAAAATACGGGGAACCGTTTCCTAGGTAGCCGGTTTTTTTTGTGCCTGTCCATAGGGGGGCCAAAGAGGGTTATCCGACGACCCCCGCGGCCTTGCTCGCTCCCGGCACTACTCCCAACCTCTCAAGAATTGCCAAAATCATTGCACATGACGAACGACTGCTGTAACCTGACCGACTTGCAGCAGATCTGTTAAAATTAATCGATTCTCGACCCTATATTTTCAATAACCTTTCGTAGGTATGAAGATGTTTAAGCTGGTTTTCTTTATCGCGGTGTCCATTCTTTTCGCCTACATTTCGCGTGCTTCCCTTCGTGTATTCCGTTCACACGGCTTCTTTCGCTTTCTCGCCTGGGAAGCTATCCTGGCACTCGTCCTTTTGAATGAAGGCCATTGGTTCGATCAACCATTTACGGTTCGGCAAATCATTTCGTGGCTTCTTCTATTAACGTCAATCTTTTTAGTTGTTAATGGCGTCAGTTTGCTGACGTTTTTTGGCAAACCGAACGAACAAAGGGATGACCAGACCTTGTTTGTTTTCGAAAAAACAACGAATCTGGTGGAGGTTGGATCTTTCCGTTACATTCGCCATCCTATGTACTGTTCGCTGCTATGCCTTGCCTGGGGGGCTTTCTTAAAGGATCTGTCTTATGTTAGTGCAATATTAGTCTCGACAACTTCATTCTTTTTACTATTGACTGCTAAAAGCGAAGAAATCGAATGCATTTCTTTCTTTGGCTCCTGCTACGAAGAATATATGGGCCGCACCAAAAGGTTTATTCCCTTCATCTTCTAATCTTTGCAACGATTCATGTGAATTAATTTGCAAAAACAGACCCTTACCGTCTCTTGACACCCTTTGCGCAGCTGTTAAAGGTGAAGATAACCTTGAAGCGAAATGCATGAAGGAGAAGAGATATGAAAACCGATCAATTCATCAAGGAAGTCATGAATCGCGGCGACTTTTCGTCCCGCCAACAGGCGATAGATGCCACCCACGCCACCTTGGCGGTTCTCGGTGAGCGCCTTTTCGGCGGCGAACGGGAAGATCTGGCGGCGCAACTCCCCGCCGAACTGCAGGTTTATCTTCTCGAAGCGGATGAGAGCAGAAGTTTCGATCTGGAAGAATTCTTCGAGCGCATCGGCGAGGAGGAGGGAGTGGGCATTGACGAGGCGTCGAAGCATGCACAGGCGGTCGTTTCCGTCCTCTGCGATTCGGTGACACCGGGCGAAATCATGGATGTGCGTTCTCAGCTGTCAAAGGATTACGATGCCCTGTTCGATGGCCGGCAGCGGCCTCAATAATCTTCTGACATTAAAATCCCCCTGACGAATCTTCAGGGGGATTTTTTCGTTTGGCGCTGGCGTCAACGATTGCGAGAGCGCAGGTCAGTTGCGACCCTTATAGACATTCAGGCGAAACTTCACGTGCAGAACCTTGTCCCCGAGTTCCTCCACCTCGACGAACTCCAGCGGATTGGCCTCGTCCGGGCAGCCGAAAAAAACCTGTGTATCGTCGGGAAAACGGCTGAGCTGCTCGCGAAAACGGGCGAGGGGAATCGTTTCTTCCCGATTCATTCGCACCTCCTGGTAGGTTGTGGTCAATAGCAGCTATGTTGTCCTATAGCACACTCCCGCCGCCCGGCAAGAGCCCCCCTTCCTTCTTTTCGACAACTGGGTGAATCCGTCCGCTAACCGGAAACCGGGCTCTCTTCTTCGATTTTCCCCCGTCGCTGCAACCATCGGGCAATCAGCCAGCAGAAGAGCGCCCAGACAGTGCCGCCTGCCCAACCGGCGAGAACATCCGTCGGCCAGTGCACCCCCAGATAGACTCGGCTGCAACCGACGATCACCGTCAGTACGACCGCAAGGAGCAGCAGATAGGCTTTCAGCAGAAGATTCGGCTGCACCCTGGCGAGTAGAGCGCCAAGTGTGAGGTAGGTGACTGCGGCGATCAAAGCATGACCGCTCGGGAAACTGGAAGTGATGACATGGGTCTGGTGCGCCACCAATTCGGGTCGGGGCCGGGCAAAGCTGAGCTTGAGCACGGTGCTCAGTATCCCGCCGCCGGCAATAGAGACGATGAGCAAAACGCCGGCCCGGAACTGTCCCTGCAAGAGAAGGAAGCCGAAGGAGGCCAAAGTAAGGAAGGTCAGAACGCCGATACTTCCCAAGGAGGTAAAATCCCGCACCATCTCCTCGAACCAGCGCGGCCCGATTGGATCGTCGGGATTGCCCGGTGAACGCAGGGCCAGCAGGACGGCGGTATCGAAAGCGTGCGTCTCCCCTTCCATAACTTCGTCGGCCAGTTCGGCAAAACCCCACGCCCCAAAAGCGATCAGCCCCAGCACTACCAGCAGTGAAAGTTCATGCCGCCCGACCAGCCGCAGGAAGGCGCGGATCGGGCCATTAACTGGTGCCGGTGGTGGTTTTGGGTTGTCGTGAATCAAATCCCTCCCCACAAGTCACGATTCGCCGGCTGGCAAGGGCTGTTCGCCTTGCTCTCTGTGAAATTCTTCAGCAGTTCGCCGGCTTCGGCCCGCCGCAGGTGCTTGCGGATATCCCGGAAGATATCCCTTTCCTCTTCCCGCACAATGATGTTCGACCATATCTTCAAGGACCCGCACCTTAGCCGGAAATGTTTCGTCATTGGTCGGTGTTTCGGTCAGGTCGCGGAGCACCAGCCGCACTGCATGATGCTCGGCGATCGATTCGAAGGCGTCCTGCCGCGTGTCACCCTCCTCAGCCTGGAGGCGCGGATACACGATCTGCTCTTCCGCCAGCATATGCGGAAGGATTTCGGTCTCCAACTCGTAAAGGATCTTGGCGCGGTCGCTGGCACTATCCTCATCTTTCGAGCGCCGAAACGTCGCCCGTACTTCTTCGTGGTCCCGATGCAGCGCATGAAAAAGTTCTTCGTACATTTACGTCCTCCCTGAAGGCTCTGTGCGGGTATCTCCGGACGCAACCTGTCAAACGCATCTGACTGAAAATGACTTTAACAGGCGAGTAAAGAATCGCAATAATAGCAAATTAGCGTTATTAATTAAGAACTTAGAAAACCAGCTCGAGTTGACAAGCAAGAAATTGGTTCTATACAGAGACCAATTGAAACCCTTCACATCCTAGAGATGCGACCTGAATCCTCTTTTTTCGCTCTCCGGGAGATTCCAGCCGAAAATAACGAGGAGAAAAGACAGATGCGTAACCAATTGTTCGACACCTTGCGCAAGGACCACCAGGAAGTGCGGGAAATTTTCCGCAAAATGCTCGAAAGCGAGCAACCCGACAAGCGTCAGAAATTGGTTAATCAACTGCAGCAAGAAGCTCTCCCCCACATGAAGGCGGAGGAAAAAACCGTTTACCCTGCCGTACGCAAGCACTGCGACGACTGTCAGGAGCATGTGCTCGAATCGATTGAGGAGCATCACGCGGCGGAGTTGATCCTGAAAGAACTGATGAAGCTGAAGACGAGTGACGAGCGCTTCCACGCCAAGACGATGGTTCTGCAGGAGATGATCGAACATCATTTAAAAGAGGAGGAGAAGGAGATTTTCAAAGACATCCGCAAGAATATAAATGATGAAGAAGCCGGCAATATTCTCGAGCGTTTCAACAAGGAAAAGGAGCAAGTGAAGAGCCAGCTCCAGTGACCAGCCAACATTGAAAAAGGAGAAAAAAATGAAGAAACAGTATGCGATTGCCTTAGCCGCCATTCTCGCCGGCGGAACCTTGTGCGCCTCTGGCGTTCTCGCAGCCCAGGAGGAACAGACGGCGCGCGGATACGGAGCAACATCGGGGCAGACGCAAGAGCAGCAGGATCTTGAGAAACAGCAGCAAACCTCCGGGAAACAGCTCGGTCAACAAGGTGAATTCAAGGCACTCAGCAATCTCAGCGGTATGCAGATCCAGAACCAGCAGGGGCAACAACTCGGATCGATCGATCAGGTGCTGGTCGATATGAACCAGGGGCGGCTCGCATTTGTCGTCGTCAACGGCGGCGCCACTGCGGCCGGGGGTGAAAAATATGTTGTTCCCTGGCAGATGGTCAGGACCAGCCCCCAGCAGGATGGTCTGATACTGAATGTTTCTTCGCTCGACCAGTTGCGGCCGATTGCCGCCGGCGAGCAGCTTGAGCAGACGCTCACCCGTCAGTCGGGGCGGGAAATCTTCCAGTTCTATGGCGTTTCACCTTATTGGGAGGAAAGCGGTCAGCAGATGCAACAGGACCAGATGAAACAGATGCAACAGGAACGAATGCAGCAGATACCGCCGGACCAGATGCATCAGCAGATGATGGAACAGATGCGTCAACAGAGGGAGCAGATGCCGCAAACTCCGCAGTAAACATTTACAGACAAGATCCGGAACCGGTCCGGATCTTGTCTGCTGTTTAAAACTTTCATCAAAATGGAGGTATTAAGTTATGAAAAAGGCAGCCTTATTCGTTTCGCTCATCTTCGCCGCCAGCGCTCTCCTGACCGGGAACGCCATCGCCCGCGATACGATGGAACAGGAAAAATCGGGCGCAGCCGGGCAAGGCGATGTCCAGAAAGAGTCGCAGCAGTCGCAAGCCCAATCGTCATCGAAAGAGCAGCAACAAAGCATCCGCGAGATTAAAGATCTCAAGGGCATCACCGTACAGAATGCGCAAGGGGAGAAAGTGGGTAAAATTTCCGAAGTGCTGGTGGATCTTCAGGCTGGCCAGATCGGCTATGCGGTTGTCTCCTCTGGCGGCATTCTCGGCATGGGCGAAGAAAAATATATTGTTCCTTTCCGTGCACTCAAGGCAGGCGAAGGGGACAACATGATTCTCGATATTCCGGCCGACCGGCTAAAGCAAGCCCCCAAGGGATCCGTTGAGCAAGCGTTCAGCCGCGAGCAGGGGCGCGAGATCCATCAGTTTTATGGCGTCGCTCCCTATTGGGAAGAGTCGGGTACGAAGAGTGAACAGAGAACCCCGGAAAGCGAGAAGGATCAGCAGCAACGAAGTGAGGAGCAGGAAAAGAAATATTAAGCGTTGGTCAAAACATTCATCAGCAGCGTTTTGACGCTGGCAATACCACCCATAAACGGAGATAGAAATGAAAAAGACAGCAATGGCAACCCTGATCGTTTTCTTGGCCGGCATCGCCTGCACCGGCACTGTTCTCGCCGCCGACCCGATGAAGAAAGAACAGAAGCAGAGTTCGCAGATGCAGTCCGGTCAGGCCGGACTGCAGCAGATCCGTACGGCAAGCGATATTGAAAAGTTCAACGTGCAGACGGCCCAGGGCGAGAAACTGGGCGAGGTAGACAAGGTCGTTGTCGATCTGCAGCAGGGACAGATCGCCTATGTGACCTTTTCCGGCAAAGGCCAGGACAATGTCATCGTCCCCTGGAAAGCGTTGAAAGCCGACCCGCAACAACAGACTTTGACTCTCGACATGAGCGCCGACAAACTGAAGCAGGCACCGAAAGGGGATGTCCAACAGCTCAGCCGCGATCAGGGCCGGCAGATCCACCAGTTCTTCGGCGTTGCCCCTTACTGGGAATCCGGTAGCCAGAAGGAGCGCTCACAACCTGAGCAGAGGCAGCAGACTGAGCCGGGACGTGGCATGTAGTTTCTGCACCGTCGTATTGATCGCCGGCCGGACTGGACCATCCAGATCTGGCCGGTTTTATACGGAGGGAAGGAGTTTCATATGGAAAACCTTATCCGTCGGATTGCCGGTCCGGAATCGGAACTATCCGATCCGACGCCTTTCCTGATGCGTGAATGGCTGGTAACGAACGGCCTTGGCGGCTATGCTTCCGGCACTATCTCCGGCGCGCTGACTCGCCGTTATCATGCCCTGCTGGTCGCCGCCCTTCCGGCACCGCTGGGGCGCATGGTCCTGTTCAATCAGCTCTCCGAATTCCTCACCTTTACGGATGGAACCAGTGTGCGCCTCGGCTTCGAGGAACAACCGGAACCGGGGATTCTGCGTTCATCGTTGCAGCAGCTGGTCGAGTTTCGCCTTGAAGCCGGTCTGCCGGTGTGGAAGTTCGTTGTCGAGGGGACTACGCTCGAAAAGCGGCTGCTGATGCCTTATCAGCAAAATACGGTTTATGTCATCTATCGTCTTATCTCCGGACCTTGGCCGGTGCGCCTCGAGCTGCGGCCATCCATTCATTTTCGCACGCATGACTCGCGGGTGAACGAGCCGGTTCCCGGCCCTTACGTTCTGTCGATCGCCGGCGACCGCTATGAAATCTCTTCGACCCCGGAAATGCCGAAGCTGAAGATGTGCCTCTACGGCGAGCGCCCGGCATTTACCTTCTTCGGTTTTGCGGCGCGGGAATTTTACTACCGGCAGGAGGCGGAACGGGGATATGAGGCGAGCGGCACCTTATGGACTCCGGGATCCTTCAGTACAGATCTCCTCCCTGGACGGGATACCACGCTGGTTGCTTCAACCGAATCGTGGCGGACCGCCCTGGCCCTGAAACCGGAGGATCTCATCACGGCCGAGATGCACCGGCGGCGCCGTCTGCTCGATATCGCCGGCGGCGTGACCGGACAACTTGCCGAGCTGACCCTGGCTGCCGACCAGTTCGTCATCGCGCCGGCCGGACGTATTGAAGAGTCGGCCCGCGCCAGCGCCAGCGGCGACCAGGTCGGGACGATCATCGCCGGCTATCACTGGTTCACCGACTGGGGTCGCGATACGATGATCGGCCTCGAAGGACTCACCCTGATGACCGGCCGCCATCGCGAAGCCGGCTGGATTCTGCGCACCTTCGCCCATTACCTGCGTGATGGATTGATCCCGAACATGTTTCCCGAGGGGAAAAGCCAGGGGCTCTATCATACGGCCGACGCCACACTCTGGTATTTTCACGCAATAGACCGTTATTTGCGGATGACCCACGACCGGGGGACCTTGCGCCTGGTTCTTCCCAAATTGCGGGACATTATCACCCGTCACCGGCAAGGGACCCGATTCGGCATCGGCGTCGATCCGGCGGATGGTTTGCTGCAACAGGGGGAGGAAGGCTATCAACTCACCTGGATGGATGCCAAGGTCGGCGACTGGGTCGTGACCCCGCGACGGGGGAAAGCGGTGGAGATCAATGCCTTGTGGTATAACGCGCTGCGCCTTCTGGAAGAGTGGTTACGCGAGGAGGAAGGGGATGCGGCCGCCGCGCCGCTGAAAGATCTGGCCGACCAGGTCCACGAATCGTTCAACAGGCGCTTCTGGTATGCCGAAGAAGACTATCTCTACGATGTGGTCGATGGTGAAACAGGAGACGATCCCGCCTGCCGGCCGAATCAGATTTTTTCCTTGTCGCTGCCTAATGCGGTGCTGAACGAGGATCGCTGGGAGGCGGTGCTGGAAACGGTGCGAAAGCGCCTGCTGACCCCGGTCGGCCTGCGCTCGCTCGCCCCGGGTCATCCTGATTATCGCGCGCAATATTTTGGCGATCTGCACAGCCGGGATGCCGCTTATCACCAAGGGACGGTCTGGGGATGGCTGATCGGTCCTTTTATCGATGCCTGGCTACGTGTCCATCCCGAAGAGAGGGAAGCCGCCCGGGCGTTCCTCATCGGTTTTCTCCCGCACCTCGATGAAGGATGTGTTGGGTCTATTAGCGAGGTCTTCGATGCGGAGCCGCCTTTTCACCCGCGCGGCTGTATCGCCCAAGCTTGGAGCGTTGCGGAAGTCCTGCGCTCGCTTATCCGCACCGCCTGATCAACGCCGCAGAAAAGCATCTTTCTTGCTCCAGCCGTGCTCCTGCCGGCAGAAATGGCAAAATACCGAACGATTCTCCAGAATGACCAGCGAAAACATTTCGACATCCAAGGCAATCCCGGTAGCGAGCGGTTTATGTGTCGATGGACAGCGGATCAGGACTTCAGGCATACGGTTTCCTCCTATCTTTTTCCATTATACTAGGTATTAAACTTTGGCGCCTTGCCGAAGAATGCCGCTGCACTGCCTCCCCGGGCCTGCTCGTGGGCGCCAATAAAGAAAGGCCACCCGGGGGCAGCCTTTCTTTTCAGCTCTTCCAAAAATTCGCTTACCATTTAAAACCGATGCCCAGTCCATAAACAAAGCGACCATCGTCAAAATTATTATCAAACTCACTGGTATCCTCAAATAGCCATTGATACTGCACCAGCGCCTGAATGAAGGTGGTCTCGTTGACAAAGAACCTTGCGCCGACTTCAGGACTGGCAAACCACGATTCATCTACTCTGTCTCCATACAGATAACCGATCGTCGCACCCAGAAAAGGAGTGAAACTGGCGAAATTGAAATTCAGATCGGCGCCAAGGGCGGTTGAGCCGTTCCAATCGTCCTCGGCATTGTCACGCACGAGGATACCCGCATCCTGCCGGAGAACACCTTCCAGCATGTCGCTGAAAAAGTAACCCAATCCGAATTGCATATTGAAGGTGTTGTTATCAAAATCTTTGTCGCTTGAACCGGTACCGTTCAACGTAAATTCATAATCGCCAGTTTGAAAACCCGCCATGGCGACTGCCGGAAGAGTCAGCAGGACCGCCGCCGTCACAAGCAAAATCTTTTTCAGCATTGTAGGCCTCCTTATTAGGGTAAGTTGACGGGCAGAATCGCCCCCGCAAATGAACGATAGATCATTTTTGATAAATTTCAACGAATCTTAATTTTTGTTTACTAAGACACCAACCCAGATTTATCTGGACATCCACGATTGCTGCGCTAAACTGCCTGAAAGATTGAACTTCTGGAGGAATGAAAGAGCATGAACGACTGGCAAACAGGACGTGAAAAGCATGGATTTACCGTCATCGGCTGCACCGCGCTCCCTGAACTAAACGCCACCATGATTCAATTAAGACATCGGCGCACCGGCGCCCGCATGGTGCACCTGGCTACGGAAGACGATAATAACCTCTTCGGCGTCGGCTTTCGCACTACCCCACGCGATTCCACCGGCGTTGCCCACATCCTCGAACACACGGTTTTGTGCGGTTCCGAACGTTACCCGGTGCGCGATCCCTTCTTTTCGATGATCAAGCGCAGCTTGAATACTTTCATGAATGCTCTTACATCAAGCGACTGGACCTTCTACCCTTTTTCCAGCCAGAACACCACTGACTTTTATAATCTGATGGGGATCTATCTTGACGCAGCCTTTTTCCCTCTCCTGCGCGAGCGGGATTTTCGCCAGGAAGGTCACCGGCTGGAGTTTACCGATCCGGATGAGCCCGATTCACCGCTGATGTTCAAAGGGGTGGTTTACAACGAAATGAAAGGCGCCATGGCCGACCCCTCTTCCCTGCTCGGCCGGCGCATGGCCCGTGCTCTCTATCCGACCACCACCTATGGTTTCAATTCAGGGGGCGAACCGCTGGATATTCTTGACCTTACCTATGAAGAGTTAAAGGAGTTTCATAGCACTTACTATCATCCGGCCAATGCCTGGTTCTTTACTTATGGCAATCTGCCGCTGGAGAAGCATCTGCAACGCATCGAAGAACTTGCCCTCTCCCGCTTTTCGGCTAAAGAAGTGGATAGCGCCGTTGCCGACGAACGACGCTTCACCTCGCCAAGCCGAGTGGACGAGATTTTTCCCGTGGATGCCGACGAGTCGCTGGCCGATCGCAGCATGGTACAGGTTGGCTGGCTGACCTGCCCGGTTGCCGACAGCTTCAAACGCCTGGCACTCTCCGTCCTCTCGCATCTGCTCCTTGGCCATTCGGGTGCGCCTCTCTACAAGGCGCTCCTCGATTCGCGCCTCGGGCAGAATCTCGCTCCCGGCACCGGCTATCACGACGACAATCGGGAAACCTATCTCGCCGCCGGTCTGCAGGGAACGAACCCGGAAGCGGCCGAAGAAATCGAGAAACTCGTCCTTGCCACCCTTGAGGAATGCGCCAAAAAGGGATTCTCGCCCGAGAGGATTGAGGCAGCTATTCACCAGATCGAATTCAGCCATCGGGAAGTCTCCGGCGACCAGTACCCCTATCCTCTCCATCTTCTCATGCGCATTCTCGGTCCTTGGCTGCACAGCGATGATCCCGTTTCCCCCCTGCAGCTCGACCGCAACCTGGGACGTCTGCGTCAAGAAAGTGCGTCGAACATCTTTTTTCCAGAATCTCATCCGCAGCGAGCTTCTCGACAATCCGCACCGGGTCACCCTCACTCTGCGTCCCGACCGGAATGCCCGGCAGCAGGAGGAGGCGATCACGACCGCCCGCCTCGACTCGATCCGCAGCGGGCTGACGGATGAAGACAAGAAGCGCCTTGTTCAAGAGGCAAAGGAACTGAAAGAGGCACAGGAATCGGTGGAAGACCTGACGGTGCTTCCCACCCTTTCGCTGACCGATATTCCGGCGGCCGAAAAGCCGGTTCCTTTCAACCGCACAGCAGCAGCTCCGCCGACCTGGAGGTTTCCCCAACCGACCAACGGAATCGGCTACTTCGCCGCTTTCTTGCCAGCTGACCGGCTGCCCGCCGATCTGGTATCCCATATTCCGCTTTTCTGCGCAGTTCTCGCCCAGATTGGCGCGGCTGGGCACAGTTATGAAGAAATGGCGGAACGAATCGCCGCAGCCACCGGCGGCATTCGCGTTGGCTATAACATCCTCGATGACCTCCACCTCCTGGATCGGTACCGGGTGGGGGTGGAAGTTCGCGGCAAAGCCCTGCTGCGCAATCAACAACAGCTTTTTGCCATTCTCGCCGATATTCTTCGTGCCGCCGACTTCACCGACTATGACCGTCTCCATACGGTTTTCAATCAACTCAAGGTTTCGCTGGAGAACTCTATTCCCGGTTCAGGACACAGTTATGCCGCCCGTGCTGCCGCCGGTCAGCTGACACCAGCCGCCCGGCAACGTGAGGAATGGGGCGGACTGCGCTATATCCGGCTGATGCGGGAAATTGCAGGACGCGAACCGCAGGAGCTTGCCGAAATAGCGAAGAAACTACAGCTTATCGGCGATGCGCTCCTGGCGCAGGAAGGGGCCGCAATGGCCGTTACTGCCGAGGATTCGGGATTTTCGCTGATCGATCCACCGCTGCAAACGTTTCTTTCAGTGCTTCCCGCCGGCCGGCAGGAAAAACATCCGGAGCTGTCTTTTTCGACTGGCACCGGTGCCCCGGCCATCGGTTATGCCACCTCCGTTCCGGTTTCGTATGTCGCCCGGGTGTTCCGCACCGTACCTTACAGCCATGCGGATTCCGCCGCATTGATGGCTCTCGCCCGCTTGTTGCGCGCCGGCTTTCTGCACCGGGAAATCCGGGAAAAAGGCGGCGCCTACGGCGGCATGGCCAACTTCGATGCGGAGACAGGTATCTTCTCCATGCTCAGCTATCGCGATCCCAATCTGACCCGGACTTTGGGCGTTTATCGGCAAGCGGTCGAATGGGCCGTCGCCGGCGATTTCAAGGATGAAGATATCGAAGAAGCGATTCTTGCCGTCTTCGCCGCCCTCGACCGCCCTCTTTCTCCCAGTGGCCGTGGACATCGTGAATTCGCCAATCAACTGCAAGGTCTCAATTACGATATTCGCCAGAAATTGCGTCTGGATATTCTTGCCACCGATCGGGTTTCTCTGATTGCCGTCGCGCGCAAACATCTCTTGGAAGGATGGAAGGAGAGCGCCGTCGCCGTAGTTGGCAGCGAAGAGAACCTGCTCAAGGCGAATGAGGAACTGGGAGAGGATCGCCTGCAAATCGAGAAGATCTAAAGACTGGAAGAACGCACAGAGACAAGTAAATTCAAGAGCCTGCGGAAATTCGGCAGGCTCTTTTTATTTGACCTTGCAACGGTGCGTGACGGCAGAATGCGAGCTGGTATACTGCGAATAGAAACAGCCAATCCAGATCCAGGAGGTCGAAAATGGGACTCGATCTTTTCAGCCCCGTCATCCGCAACCAGAATATCCCGCGTCACTATACCTGCGACGGTGAGAATGTTTCGCCCCCCCTTGAATGGGGCGACACTCCAGCCGGGGCAAAAAGCCTGGCCCTGATCGTTGAAGATCCCGATGCGCCCGGCGGCACCTTCACCCACTGGGTGCTATACAATATCCCTGCTGACGTGCGGCATTTACCCGAGGATGTCCGCCGCGACGCAACGCTCCCCAACGGCGCCCGGCAGGGAAAGAATGATTTCGACAAAATTGGCTATGGCGGCCCGTGTCCTCCCGGCGGCAGTCACCGCTATTTCTTCCGGCTTTTTGCTCTGGACTGCATTCTCGATCTCGCGCCAGCAGCTGAAAAGGAAAAGGTCCTTGCCGCCATGCAAGGCCATATTCTTGCCGAGACCGAAATCATGGGGGAATACGCACGGCATTAGTCCAGGCGTAAGCGATAATTCTCCCCTCCCCTGCCGATGCTCAGGGAATGGTTGCGGATAATCTTGTCAGGCACGGCCGGTTGAATAAAGGCGGGAAAATCAGTGATGAAGCGCCGGTAGATAATCTGAGTGGAAAGGATGCCGATCAGAGCCATGTTCTGGAATTCACTCTGAACCTTCTCACCGGCAAGACGTTGCAGAAGGTACGGGATTTTTGCCGCGTCAAACAGACCGGAACGCCGCAGGGCAGATTCCGAAAGTACCTCCCGCACATAGTCATGCTTGCCGGAAAGAAAGACGCTGTGTATAGGCGCCCGGTATGGTTTTTTCGCCCGTTTGACAATATTCGCCGGAACGAGATCATGGAAGGCCTTCTTGAGGAGATATTTTTCATTCAACCCGCGGATTTTCCAGTGGGCCGGCAGACGCATGCCAAATTCGATAATGCGATAGTCGAGAAAAGGCATGCGCAGTTCGATTGAATGCGCCATGCCGACCCGATCCCCTTGCGAGGAAAGGAGGTAATTGGAAAGAAAAGTTTCAATTTCAAGGCACTGCGCCTGCGCCATCGGTTCCCCTGCGGCAAAATCGGCCGGCAGGCGTTCCATCAGCGCCGCATAGGGATTGCTGCCCTGTAGTTCGGCAAGAAGTTGCGGTGAAAACAAAGTCATGTTTTTGCGACTGTTCTCCCAACGTACCCGGTGAGAGAAAAAAGGATCGTTGCCATCCTCTCTCACTGCGAAGAACTGCTGCAGAAAGGGACGGGTGCGGGAGGGAGCGGAAAAAATGTAAGGGTAGAGCCTCTCCAGCAGTAGCGGCCGTCTTGTCGAATCCGGATTTTTCTGCCAGTAGCGGCGGACCTTTGCCTCTTTGAAGATGTTGTAACCGCCGAAGACCTCATCGGCTCCCTCACCGGTCAGAACAACCTTGAAATCGCTTTGGCGCACCAATTCGGAGAGGAGAAAAAGAGGAACGGGAGAGGTTCGCAGCAGAGGTTTTTCGCAATGCCAGAGAGTCTCGGTGAGATTGTCGCCGATCGCTTTGTTGTCAACCAGAATACGCTGTTGCTGCACGCCGAGAAAGTCGGCCATTTCTTTCTGAAAAGTGGTTTCGTCAAATTGGCTTTCCTGAAAACCAAGGGAGAAGGTGCGCAGCTCGCGATTAAAATATTTGTGGATCACAGCGCTGATGATGGAGGAATCGAGGCCTCCGCTTAGATAGGCCCCGACCGGAACATCGGCCCGTAAACGCAAACGGATGGCATCCATAAGCAGAGCTCGCAGCTCTTCAGCCGCTTCATCGATGGTTCCGCGCCAGCCTTCCTCCCCCGGAGGGGACAAAGGAACCTGCCAGAAGCTCTGCACCTCACATTGCCCATTCTTCACCCGCATCCAGCTGCCCGGAGGAAGTTCCCGAACGCCGCAAAAAAAAGTCTGCGGGGCGATATTTCCCCAGAAAGTGAAAATCTGTTCGAGCGAATGCGGATCGATCGCCCGGTCGATTTCCCGGTCGGCAAAAATCGCCTTGATTTCGGAGGCGAAGACAAATTTCTCCCGATCGTGCCAATAAAAAAGCGGCCGGATGCCGACCCGGTCACGGGCGAGAAACAGCTCTTCACGGCGGGCATCCCAGATGGCGAAGGCGAACTGACCGTTCAGTCGCTGCAGGCATTGCACCCCGAATTCCTCATAGAGGTGCAGCAGAACCTCGGTATCGGTCTCAGTGGCAAAACGATACCCCTTGGACAGAAGTTCCTTGCGCAGTTCGATGTAGTTGAAAATCTCCCCATTGAAAACGATCCAAAGATCCCCCTCGGCGTTGCCGATCGGCTGATTGCCGCCATCAATGCCGATGATGCTCAGCCGGGCGTGGCCGAGTCCGATCTGCGGATCGAGGTAGATGCCGGAGGCATCGGGACCCCGGTGATGCAAAAGGGAAATCATTTTCCGCAGCAAAGTTTCAGTCGCTTGCGGACTGCATCGGGGATTCAGAATGCCGGCAATTCCGCACATTTATTTTCCAGTAAGAAATGTCATGCCCGAATGCTTTTGTCGGGCATCCATGCCCCATGGATTCCCGCCTTCGCGGGAATGACAATCATGATTAGCCGATCGCCGGACCAGTTTTGCCGACCTCCGCCACCTCTTCGACCAGCAGCGGCGGCGTATGCAGGTAACGGGTGGTCGCCCGTTTCTGCTCGATATCCCGGTAGATTCTCCCCACCTGATCGGGACTCAGACCAAGGCATCCGGCGACTTCCGCCTCTGGAATTCGATTATTATGACCATAGAGGCAGAAGTCCATTTCACGATAAGGAACGGCGAAATAGAATTCATCCTGTCCCTGGGACAGGGAATAGGTATCGGTGGTGGGGGGGCGGCGCCGGACCTCCTCCGGCACGCCGAGATACTCTGCCAGTTGATAAACCTGGGTCTTGTAAAGATGGGCGATCGGCTTGATATCGGCGGCGCCATCCCCTGCTTTGACGAAGAAGCCCTGGTCGTATTCGAGACGATTGGGAGTGCCGGCGACCGCGTAATGCAGGCGGTCAGCATGATAATATTCGAGCATCTTGCGGGTGCGCTGCTTGAAGTTGGTCGCCGCCACGATCTCAAGATAGCTCTTCAGCGGCAAACGTTCCCGCAGCCGCTCCCCTCCTGGCCCCTCGGCGACAACATGGAAGAAGTTATAACCGGTGTGTTTCTCATCGAGCAGACTATCGAGGACGATCTTCGATTTCCACCCTGTGCTGTAGGCGGGAACAACCGATCGGATCGCTTCGTCGTAGCGACGATAAAATCCTACCCCTTCCAACGCACCAGAGATATCTTCGTGCAGCAGTGGCAAGCCGAAATGCTCGGCGACCGTGCGGCTCAGGTCGAGGGTGTCTTCGGCCGATTGTTTTTCTGGCATCGATAGACTGAGGACACGCTCGGCGCCCACGGCGCGCATGGCAAGAGCCGCCGTGACGCTGCTGTCAATGCCCCCGGAGATACCGACGACCAGCCCCCGGCGCTTCAGCGATCTCAGCAGATAGCGCAAACCATCGACGATCTTTTCCACTTCGGCGGCGGCATCAAGCCGCAAAACCTCGAGGTTGAAAACGTTTTTCTCCTGCGCAGACGCTTTCGCAGGGTGTTCTTCTTGTTGATTTTCCAGGAATTGATGCACCAGCATGGACTCTCTTCCTCCTTTGGATGGCGGTCAGGGAGATGTGATACTCGGCAGTCGATGCGATGACCCATTTTCGCTATCAAAATCCTGTTCAAGTTCTGCCATAAAATGAAGGCAAGTCAATCATTAAATTTTTATATTTATGTTTATCTTCTTATCTACGCCAGCAAAAAAAACCGCGGCGAAATGGACGCCGCGGTGCAAATCCATCTTGATTTCTACCCTTCACAATTTTCCCAGCAAAGCTTTCCTGTCGGGCATGATTTTCAAGGAATAAGCCCATATATTCAGATGCTCCAGAGCGAAAAGAATCAGGCCGCCGACAAAAACTCCCATGAAGTGTGTTTCCAGCGATCCGGAAAACCCATGAAAGATGTAAAAGACGGAGCGCAGAAACAAATTGGACCACTTCAATTGCGGCGACTGCCCATCGGCAGTGCGATGGATAATAAGAATCGCGGCAGAAACGATATAGCCGGTCATGGCCATAGCGGTCAATGCTGGCGGTGGAGGGCAGCCAAGGATCTGTCGGACGCTTTCGGCCATGGGTGCGAACAGGTCGGTATGCCGGCAGAAGAAAAAGACCGTGCTGATCAGCAGAAAAGCGATCAGCTCCACAATTCCGCGCCGGGTAAGGGCCTGCAGCTCGGCGGAAGGATTGCGGGATTTATTTGCACCGGTTTTTTCCGTTCCGGTTGAGTGCGTCGTTGTATTATTCATTGCGTTCATGGCCGCCTCCTTGACTGTTAGTGTTTGCTGCCGGCAGGAGCTTTCTCGGCGTGCAGATCTTCCACTTCTTCCCAGCCGGTCCACATCGGTTTGATGTAGGCCATCGGGGTGTGACCGAGGGTCGCCAGATAGACGTGGGTGAAAAGGAAGGCAAAAAGTGAGCAGGCCAGCAGGAAATGCACGCCGACAAGGATCTTCAGCCCGCCCATGAGCAGCACGAGTTCCCGCAACGGCGCCACGTTGGTCAGCAGGATGCCAGTCAGGCTGACGAGCGGCATGAGCACGAACATGATCGCCAGATAGGCCGATTTCTGCATCGGATTGAACTTGTTCTCCGGCGTCGCGTGGTGCGGATTTGGCATCCACCCGAGGAAATAGGTGAGCAAATAAAACTTGGCCTGGCGGAGCAGCCCGTGCTTCAGGTCCTCCTTGGTCGGTACATACAGAGCGTCATCCTGCGGGCCACGCACCCGTAATAGAAAAACCAGAGCGAGAAGGAGACCGCAACCATCATGCCCGGCGGTGTTGTGCAGCAGGATCGCCGACTTGTAGCTGGCGAAGAGGCTGATGTATTCGGGGAAGCGGATCTGCGCCCCGGAGCGATCAGGGTGACGATGCCAAAGGCGTTGAGCCAGTGCCAGATGCGGACCGGGGTCGGCTGCAGATAGATCTTTTCTCCTTGGCGATTTTCATGTCATGGCTCGCTCCTTTCAGCTGCCGGTTCTTGCGGGTCAGGAAACGCAGGGTGCCGTGCCCGATCGGCATGACCATGCCGCCGGCGATGATGGCCATGCCGAGCAGATTCATCGAGCGCATTGCGGGTCGCGCCGACCATGTAGAAATCGGGAGTGCCGTAGAGGGCATCGAGAACCGCCCCTTTCTCCACCGGCAATCCGGCGATAGCTGCCATCTGGTTCGGGGAGAGAGACGAAACTGGTCTGCCTGACGTCGGTGCCAGAGGCATGACAGAAGGTGCAATCCCAGCGATTGTCGAGAATCTGGAAGTCGTGGGTAACGACTTCCGGCGTCATCATCCCTTGCAGGCGCAGATCCGGGTAGCGACTGGTGCCGTTGAAGCGCCGCAACTCGGAAATCGAAATCGTGCCGGTCCCATTGGTATCGATCAGCGTAGCGACATCTTTATCCCCTGCCACTTTCTGTAATTCCTCGTGGGTGGCCAGATTGAAGATTTCACCCCGTGCCGGAACACCTGATTGCATGTCGATCTGCCGTTTGCTGATAAAGAGATTGATGACAAAGTTTTTTGACCCCGTATGGCAGGAGACACACGGCAGCATCTCCAAGTGCAGTTCGGCCTGCGGCAGCCAGGCGCCGTGCGCCGAAGCCATTTTGGCCGGTTCATGGCACGAGCCGCATTGGCGGTTCATGTCGATTCCGGAAACGGCGTTGGTGGAATGCACGGCATGCGGATTGTGGCAATCGCCACAGGCGGCGCCGGTGGCATGTTCGCTCTTGGCATATTCGTGACTGATTTCCTGATGACAGTCGCCGCAGGCGGCCTTGGTCGGGGACACACCATCATCCGGATGGTTTACCTCCAGGGAATGGCAAGCCGTACAGCCCAACTCCGCATGCGCCGTATGGTCGAAACGCAGAGGGTCGATTGAATGATCGGCGCCGACGACATCGGCGGCTGCGTGACACCCAAGGCAATCTTCATTTTCCATGGCTGCAGCGTGGAATGGGCAGGCAATACCTACCGCCACTACCAGACCGAAGGTTAGAAAAGTGTTCCTGATCCGTCGCATTAGTGAACCTCCCCGCTAAGTGTGAGCAGCACCGCCTATTTGTCGCTGGTTACCTTGACCGAACTCGCCTCCGGCAACTCTTCCTTACGCGTGCGGGCAAATATCTTCAGATGGAGCAGAAGCGGTAGGAGCTGAGCAATCACGATCAACGCGCAGAAGCCGAGAAAAATCCAGACCACCAATGAGCTGCCGTCTTCCCGGGTAGCGGCAGCCGAAACGGTCGAACCGTAGAAAGCCGAAACCATGAAAGCGAAGACCGCAACCAATCCTATCGTTTTCATCATTCCTCTCCTTGATCGAGTTAATGGATGCTTAGCACGTTAAGAACATTCTTGAACGCGCATTTCACGGCCTGGCAAATTTCCTCCCGGTCGCCGATGTTGACCGGTCGCAAGGCGTGGTAGAAGATCCCTTCCTGCCGAATTTTGCGAACCATGGGAAGCGATTTCTCATCGGAAACAAGAATGATGGTGAGATTACGGTCGCATTTTTTGATCAAGGGGATCAGATCCGAAGCGGCCACATTCTCGTTCAGATCGGTACCGACCAGGATCACCTGGGCGTTTTTACTCAGGATGTCGTTCAGGACATCGGCCGCCGAATCGGTTGTTTTGACCTGATAGCCGGCCTTGCTCAGAATATCCGAAAGGAGATTACGGGTTTCGCTGTCCTTGTCGGCGATCAGAATTCCTTTTTCATTCATATCGGCCTCTTTTCGCTGGGAATGATTCACCCTTTTTTGCCCGAGTGAACTTGCTCCTCTGCTTTGGCGTGGCGATGAAAAATTTCTTTGATCATGGTGTAGAAAAGCATCAGGGCAGGTACTACCTGAAAGGCAATGATGATGGCAAAGAAACCGAGGAATAATGTCGGCATCAGATGGCCTGAATTTGCGGCCTGTACCAGGGTGCCAAGAAAAACGGTGCCGACCACAACCAGTCCGATAATTATTGAATTCGCGATTTTGGCTGTCATAGCTTGCTCCTTTCGGTTCTTGCTGCGTTGGTGTTCCCATTCGTCTTTGTCTTCTTTAGGAGCAACGGCCGTACCACATAAAAATCGCCCGGTATCGCCGGTCATAAATCTTTAAATTCCAATTAGTTATATGAGACAAGATGATCGGGCAGAAAAGCATTATTCCTGGTTCGCAAGAAAGATTCTTGCTGGACAGGAAAATTATCAGGACTCAGGAAAACGTAAGGGGGGTAAACGAGGGAGAAGGGTCTAACGGATTATTCTGCCGGCTTGACGGGTATTCTACGAAGACCGTGTTTCTTTATCAGAGCATAAAGGCGGGATTGGGAAAGACCGGAGAGAAGGCAGGCTTCCGGAACATTTTCATCGGTAAGCGAAAGCAAATCCTGCAAATATTGTTTTTCCGCTTCGGCGTACACGGACTCCCGATAGTCTTGCAGTTTTGGAAGCCTTCGGACCGGCTTGCCGACCACATGCTCTCCCTGACCGGTGCCATGACTGACAGCATCTCGCATGAGCTGGACGCGGATATGGGTCGGCAGATGTTTGGGGTAGAGGGTTGGCTCGAAACGCGCTGCCGAAAAAGCGCGAAGCAGGGTATTGGCCAGTTCACGCACATTGCCGGGCCAGCGATATTCAAGAAGGGCATTGAGAAATTCGGGGGAAAAACCTTTCGATGCCTGACCTTCACAAAGTCGGTCGAGATGGCTGCGCACCAGTTCCTTAATGTCCTCCGCCCTTTCCCGCAGCGGCGGAAGTTCGATGGTAAACGCGCGCAGACGATAAAGAAGATCGCTGCGGAAGAGGTTGGACGCCACCATGGCCTCTAGATTGCGGTTGGTTGCCGCCACCAGGCGAAAATCGCTTTCCACCTCGTGCGTGCTCCCCAACGGACGGAAACGGTGCTCCTGCAGCACGCGCAGGAAAGTCTTTTGCAGAGAGAGCGGGAGTTCCCCGACTTCATCGAGAAAGAGCGTACCGCCGTGCGCCTGCCGCACCAAACCTTCCTGTGGTTTGTCGGCGCCGGTGAAAGAGCCTTTTTCGTGACCGAACAGAAGACTTTCGGCAAGTGTTTCGGGGAGGGCGGCGCAATCGACAATAACGAAATTTTTTGCCGCCCGCGGGCTGTTCTGGTGAATGGCACGGGCAAACAACTCCTTACCGGTCCCTGTCTCCCCGGTAATCAGGATGTTTGCCTCACCCCCGGCCGCCTGTGCCACCTGGTTGAGACAGGCCCGCAACTTCGGGCTATTGCCGAAGATGTCCTCCCGTTTGAGGGCGACAATACTCGCTTTGCGGCTGTCCGATCGCTTTTCCCGGCGGTATTGCAGGGCGCGATCGAGAGAGAGAGTCATCTCCTTGGCCGATGCTCCCTTTTCAATATAGTCCCAGGCACCACTCTTGATGGCCATCTCGGCCCCATCTGGTTCGCCGAATCCGGTGACGATGATCACTTCCGGTGCGGCCGGAGTTTCGGCAATGCGCGACAGCATCTCAAGACCGTTGCCGTCCGGCATGCGGACATCGAGAAAAACCACATCGAAATCTCTTTCGGTCGCCATCCGCAAGCCTTCGCGCAGCGAACCGGCGCTGGCGGCGCCATGGCCAAGGCGGCGGACCATGATGGAAAGAGAAGAGACGATCAGTTCGTCATCATCGATAATCAGAATGCTGGCCATTATTTATTTTCCAGTGCCCGGCGGATAGCCCCGGCCAGTTCATTGCGCTTCAGCGGTTTGCGGAGGACTTCCCGTATGCCAATTGCGCAGGTCGTTTCGTCATTGAGATCGCGGCAGCCGGCAGCTCCCATTCCGGTACAAAGTAGGATCGGCATTCCCGGCCGCAGGCGAAAGATCTCCTTGGCCAGTTTGTCTCCGGTCAGATGCGGCATCGTTTGGTCGGTGATGACAAGATCGAAACGATCGGGCTGAGCCCGAAAGACTTCCAGGGCTTCCCGGCTATCTGTTCCGGCGACCACTTCGTAACCGAGGCCTTCAAGCAATCTCTGCATAGAAAAAACGATATCCTCTTCATCGTCGAGAAAGAGAATTCGTTCTTTTCCCGACGGAGCAGCTTCAGCTCGGAAATCTTCACTCGCCTCTACCCCCGATTCTTTTTCGATCCTCGGCAGATAGACATAGAAGGTGGTCCCTTTTCCCGTTTCGCTGCTGTAGGTAATCCCCCCCTTATGGTTCTTGATAATTCCGTGGACGACAGAGAGCCCGAGCCCGGTACCTCGCCCCGGTCCCTTGGTGGTAAAAAAGGGATCAAAGATGCGTTCCATGGTTTGGCGATCCATGCCGTGACCGTTGTCGGCTACAGTCAGGCGCAGATATCCACCGGGTGGCAGTAGCGGATCGCCGGCAGGTTCGTTCGCCGGCAGATCGACATTATCGATCATGACTTCCAGGAAGCCTCCTTCGCGCATCGCATCGGCGGCATTGGTACACAGATTCATAATGACCTGATGAATCTGGGTCGGATCGGCCATCGCCATCCCCAGATTCTCTCCCGGGTGATAAGAGAGATCGATTGTCGTCGGCAGGGAAGCCCGCAGCAGCTTCAGACACTCCTTGGCGATAAGCCCCATGCGCACTGGTTGCCGTTCTTTCTCTCCCTGGTTGCTTAATGTGAGAATCTGCCGAACCAGGTTCCGGGCACGCACACCAGCTTTCATAATAATTGAAAGATGCTCCTGAAGGTCTGATCCTTCAGGCGCCTGATCCAGCGCCATTTCCGTGTTGGTGATGATGGCCGCAAGAATATTATTGAAATCATGCGAAATGCCACCCGCCAAAGTGGCGATTGCTTCCAGCTTCTGCGCCTGCAAAAGCTGCCGCTCGAGCCGCACCTCATTGGTCAGATCGCGAATGACAACAGCGTATGCCAATACGTTCGCAAGTTCATAAACGGGTGAAATCTTCACCTCGACATCATTGTTGGTCCCATCGTTGCGCCGGTTGAGGAAGCGCTCCACGCGCCCCTGCCTGGTGGCCAGCGTCTCGAACATGACCTGGAAGAAACTCTGATTATCGCCTTCTTTAACAAAATCCTGAATATTCTTGCCGGCAATGTCCTCCCGGCAGTAACCGCTGATCGTCTCGAAGGCCGGATTAATATAGAGGATCTGTCCATGGGTATTGAAAGTGAGAATGCCATCCGTTTCCTGCTCAACAATGGTAGCCAGAAGCCTTCGTTCATTTTTTCCCCGCTCCCGTTCCCGCCGAACCCGCAAGGTGGCAATACCGAATGAAAGGTCTTCGGCCAAGCCCGCCAGCAGCTTTACTTCTTGTGCATCGAAGATATCCGGTTCGCCGGCAAAAATAACTAGGGCGCCGAAAACCTGCCCCTCGACTCGCAACGGCAGGGAGATCGAAGAGGCATAGTTGAATTTAAGAGCTTTGTCCCGCCACGGTTCCCACCGCGGATCGTTCAGAATCTGTTGAACAACATTTGGTTTGCCGGTTCGGATGGCGATCCCGGTCGGACCATGGCCATGTTCGTTCTCACCCCAGGAAATCTTGATGGTTTCGAGGTAGCCATTCTCATATCCCCACTGGGCGACCGGCCGAATGGTCTTTTCGTCGTCATGCTCGGCAAACCCGACCCAGGCCAACTGATATCCCTCGGTCTCGACAAGGATGCGGCAGATGTTGTTCATCAGTTCATCTTCGCCGGTGGCACGAACCATTATCTGACTGCATTCGCCGCGGGCTTTCAGGGCACGATTGACGCGCTGCAGGTTTTCCTGGGAACGCCTGAGATTGACTTCGGTGTAGCGGATCAGGAAATAGAGAAAGGTAGCCGTCAGCAAAAGGCCGACGAAGGAAACCACTAATTCCCAGGCTTTGAGCAGTTCCGGATCGGGAAACCATTCGGCGAAAAGGAGGACGGTGGCAAAGATCCAGACGACCCCGATAAGGGCATAAAGGAGGGAAACGGGAAACGGATTCAACCAGCCTGCGAGAGTTCGCTGGGCCATTTTACCGCCGGTTTGGGTCACTCATTATCCTGAGCGAGAAGAGAACCTTGTGATTTCCACCTGGAGATCCCCTGTTTTTTCAGCATTGCATGAAAATTGGGGCGTAGCATGCCTACTTCTTCCGCAGCCTTGGTGATGTTCCAGTCGTTGCGTTTGAGCGCATCGAGAACAAAAGCCCGTTCAATTTCGTCAACCGATTTTTCACGCAACAGGCGTTTTCGTTCCTTCAGTTCGTTAGCATTCTGAGGAATCGTTCCACCGTGCTGCTCATGTAAATGCTCGGCCGTCTGCAATTCGAGATTTTCCAACTGGAGAAAATCGTTTTCAGCCAGAACAACCGCCCGTTCAATGATATTTTCCAATTCCCGAACATTACCGGGAAAGGGGTACGATTCGAGGAGATCAAGGGCATCGGGAGCCAACCCCTTGATCTCCTTTCCGGTTTCCTCGGCGAACTTGCGGATAAAATGGGCGATGAGCAGCCGCAAATCACCATTCCTCTCCCGAAGTGGGGGTAGATCGACCGGAATAATATTCAGGCGGAAGAAGAGGTCGTCGCGAAATTTACCGGCGGCCACTAATTCACGCAGATTGCCGTTGGTGGCGGCAACCAGGCGGATGTTGATCGGTACCGTCTGGGTGCTGCCGATAGGGGTAATTTCACGCTCCTGCAATACCCGCAACAGTTTGGCCTGGGTGGTCAGGCTGATATTGGCGACCTCATCAAGAAACAGCGTGCCACCGTCCGTGACCTTGAACAGCCCCGCCTTGGTCTGCATGGCTCCGGTAAAAGATCCTTTGACATGACCGAAAAGTTCACTTTCGAGAAGATTCTCAGCCAATGCAGTGCAATCGACCGCGACAAACGGGCCATCATTGCGCGGGCTGTTATGATGAATGGCGCGGGCTGCCAGCTCTTTGCCGGTGCCACTTTCACCGGCAATCAGAACGGTGCTGTCGGTCGGAGCCACCTGCAATATCCGCCGATAAACCTTCTGCATTTCGCGGCTGTCACCGATGAATGATTCGAACCCATGATGATCTTTCAGCTCCTTGCGCAGGCAGATATCAGTAAGCATAACCGATTTCTGGTCAAGAGCTCTTTGAACTTTGTCGGTTATTTCGTCAGGAGTGAATGGCTTAGCTATATAGTTGACGGCGCCGCTTTTTAAGGCTTCGACCGCGGTTTCAACCGTGGAATATCCAGTAATTATAAGTATTGGTACTTCCGGCTGTAAAACCTTGATTCTCTTCAGGACTTCAATTCCGCTTAAACCAGGCATTTTAAGGTCAGTAATAACCAGATCGAATTCTTTTTCTCGCATTCTCTCGATGGCAGGATAGCCGCTGTCGAAAATCTCGACAGCATAGCCCTTGGCAGAGAAGATACGCCGTAATCCCTCCCGGATCACTGCATCATCATCAATGACCAGCATGGTAATCATATCCATGAAACAGACTCCCTGCATTTAATTATATTCGGGATCGTGATTAAACTTTAAATCGAAGATTAATCTTTTAAAGATGTAGATAAGAGTTAAAGCAATGAAATCTAAATACTAATTTATATCTATCTCTAACCATCAGTCAAGAAATATCAAATATCTATATGTATATTCCCGCAGTTATAACCGTATATCTTCTCCATACATCCCAAAAAACAGAAATTCAGTAGGATTTACGCTGCCTTTGACCCAATCAGAGCGGAATTAAAATGTTCGTCGGAGAAATTTAGAATATATATTCTATACGTTTGGTGCAGATGTTCGATGTTCAAGAAAAAGATTAAATTTAAAATTCAGTTTCAACTTCAGCTGCTTATGCAATTAGTAATGAAAATAAATATTTACGGCATGACTGGTGCAAATTCATAAAAACAAAGCCCACCCATAGAAGGAGGAAGGCCATGAGACGCACAGTGAAGATGATGGTGGCCGGTTTACTGTTTAGCAGTTCAGCTGCTTTCGCCGCTGGTGGCGGGAATGTTGAAGGAGGAATGCTGATTTATGTCTTCCTCGGTTTCGGAGCCCTGATCGTTGCTTTCCAGTTGGTTCCTGGTTTGATCCTGTTTTCCAGCATGATGAAAGAATTCTTTTCCCGCCCCTCCAAAAGGGCCGGCATCGTTACCGATTCGGTTAAAGGTAATTCTAACGTCTAGGCCGCTTACCCATGCTGGTTTCGCTAGAAAGGTACAAGGTCATGCTTGGACTTATTATCGCCGATGAAGATATTAATTCCAGAAAGCAAATGGCCGATATTCTGATTGAGGCCGGCTATAACGTGACCGTGTCCAATTCAGCAGCCAATGTAATAAACGGTGTATTAAAGAATGCGGCGCAAGTCCTTTTATTAAGTGATGAATTTGATGAGCTGACAGCAACCGATCTTGTTCCTCTTTTGAAGAAATGTAATCGCAATCTGACGATCATACTAGTCACACACAACGTTTCACCATTGCTGATACGTCAATTGCGAAAAGAGGGCATTTTTTATCATGCCCTCAAACCCCTGAAACCAGAAGATCGGGAAGAAATTCGGTTGGCTGTACAATGTGCTTTCGAAAATCTTGCGCAGAAGGAAATGTATCGAGGTCATGCATAAATTCTACTTTGAAGCTGGCCCCTAACACGTGAAAGGAGAAAGTCATGAAAGAGAAAACCGTACTGATCGCACTGGCGCTTGTTCTGACCGCAGTTCCCGCTTTTGCAGTGGATACAACCAAAGTTTACAGCAGTGGTCTTCTCATTGCCGTATTCGTCGGTGTCTGCGCCCTGCTCGTCATCTCCCAGATGATCCCGGCGATCCTGTTATTACTGGGGATGGTCAAGGGACTGGTAAGCAATGTTTTCAGAGGCAAAGTTGCCACTGAAACTGCCGAGAAATAAGGAGACATCTCATGTTGGAAATATTTGCTAAATTTTTCCAGTCGGTTGGTGAGATTCGCGAAGTATATACCTTGGTCGACTATTACCAGTATATCAAGGGAATCGAGTATCTCATCTGTGTCGCCTTTTTCATCGGTTTTGTCCGGTTCTTTAAATACATCGATTCTCCGGCCGAGAAGTCGGGGAAAAACCACTGAGTAGAGTGATGAATTTTCCCGGAATCGGGCGAAAAGGAGAAGGAAAGGTTATGCATACGACCAGGAAGTGCCTCACGCAAATCATGGCCCTGGCTGGATTCCTTCTGCTTCCGGCTCTGCCGAGCGGAGCGGAGGGAATCCCCCCCCAGACGGTCGAGATCGCATCTCTGGCCGAATACTACGAAGGCGTCGCTTTCGATCATGCCATGCATATCGACTTGGCGGAGGATTGCTCAACCTGCCATCACCAGACCACCGGAACTCCGATGCAGGATAAAAATTGCGGACGCTGCCATAACAACGTCAAGCCCTCCACCGTGACCGCCTGTCACAAGTGCCACTCGCCCGAACCCTTTTCGGCCGATACGCTGCGGGCGAAAGAGTTGGATGTTAATCTCTATCATCGGGACAAACCGGGGCTTAAAGCGGCCTACCATCAGAATTGCCTCGGTTGCCATGCGGAGGTCGGTGGCCCTACCGGTTGCCAGGATTGTCATCAGCGGAATGATGCCGGAGATGCTCTCTTCCGTGCCGGAGCCCATGCGCCAAGTGCGTCGGCAGCGGCCGGTCATCACTAACAGCTATTTGATCGATCGAAGCGGGTGAATTCGAAACCACCGAGGAGAAGGCACATGAAAGGTATAAGTCGAAGAAGATTTCTGGCGGCAAGCCTGGCCGGGGGAGCGGCAACCACCCTGACCATGACCAAAAATGCCCTCGGGTCAGGAACTTTCGAAGGGTATCCCGAAGGCATGGGGGTTCTGGTCGATCTGACCCGCTGCGTCGGCTGCCGCAGCTGCGAGGCGGCCTGCAACAAGGAACAGAAACTGCCGGCGCCGGACAACCCCGTTCGACGACCATCGGTCTTCGACCAGACAGGACATGGCGGGCAGAAACGGCGTCCCGACGAAAACGCCTATACGGTCGTCAACCGCTATGAGCCGAAAGAGGCGGAACAACCCGTTTACCGCAAGGTCCAGTGCAACCATTGCAACGAACCGGCCTGCCTGACCTCCTGCTTTGTCAATGCCTACACCAAGACCAAGGAAGGCGCGGTCATCTACAACTCGAAGATCTGCGTCGGCTGCCGCAACTGCATGATCGCCTGCCCTTTCAATGTCCCGGGCTACAGCTATTCCAGCGCCTTCAATCCGGTGGTCAAAAAGTGCATCTTCTGCTACGACACCCGGCTGAAGAACGGCAAGCCGCCCGCCTGCGTCGAGATCTGCCCGCAGGAGGTCCTGACCTTCGGCCATCGCAAGGAACTGATCAAGATCGGCCGCAGGATCGCATCAAGTCAAGCCCGGGCAGTTATGTCGATCATATCTATGGCGAAAACGAAGTCGGCGGCACCGGCTGGATGTATCTTTCCGGCGTGCCCTTCGACCAGGTCGGGTTTCGACACGACCATGGGCAACGAGCCGATCATCTCCAACGTCAAGGATTTCCTCGGTACCGTCCGATGGTGCTGGCCATCTGGCCGGCCCTCTTCACCGGCTTCCATCTGCTGGCCAAGCGCAAGGATGAGCACGACCATGACGATGATCATCGCGAGGACAAGCAGGAAGGAGGGCGACAAATCATGAAAAGCGTATCATCACGCAGGTGAATCAACCCGGTCGATCTCCCAGTCAAAGGATCGAGAGGAAGAGCCGGAAAGTCCTGGAACCTGCTGGAGAAACTGCTGCTCGGCCTGACCCCGCAGCGAGTATCTGGCGTCAGGCGGCGCATGCAACCCCTTCAACTGGATTCTCGGCCTGATCTTTGCCATCGGGTCTGCCGCTCATCGCCGGCCGCTTCATCTTCGGCCTGAGCGTGGTCACCCACAGCTCCAACGACTATCCCTGGGGGCTGTTCCTCGGCTTCGGCCTCTTCGCCATGGTGCCGCTGTCGGCCTCCGGCTTCATGCTCGGCACCACCGTGGAGATTTTCGGCCGCCACGACTTTCGAGCCGATCGAACGGCTGGCCCTGCTGAACGGCCTGCTCGGCTACCTCTTCGCCGTCATCTACCTGCTGGTCGATCTCGGCCAGCCCTGGCGCCTGCCCTATCCGATGGTCGTCTCCTTCGGCCCGGCCGCCGTCCTCTTCCTGGTCGCCTGGCATGTCGCCACCTACCTCTCGGTGCAGGTTGCCGAGGTCTCCGCTGCCTTCTTCGAATGGATCGGCTGGCCGGGCGGCAAGCAGTTCATCCGCAAGATCACCGTCGGCCTGACCGTGGCCGGGATCATCCTCTCCACCCTGCACCAGGGGGCGCTCGGCGCGCTCTTCACCTATGCGCCGGGCAAGGTCCATCCCCTCTGGTACTCGGCCTCGTTCCAGTGGATCCACTTCTTCTGCTCGGCCATCCCCGGCGGCTTGTGCATGGTCATCGCGGTCAGCACGATCGTCAAGAAGACCATGGCCTGGCGCTGCGACAGCAACTTCCTGGACAACCTCGACCGCTGACCATCGCCTTGGCCAAGGGCGCGAGCATGGGTCTGATCACCTATCTGACCATCAAGCTGATCGGCGTTGCCCATGACAACGAGTGGGGCTATCTGGCCACCGGCTGGGGGCATGGTTCATGTTCGAAATGGTCTGTTGGCGTCGTCCTGCCGCTGGTCCTCTTCGCCTGGGCCATCCAGCACCAGCGCATCGGCCGTGGTCCGCTTCGCGGCCTTCATCACCGTCTTCGGCATCGTCCTGAACCGGCTCAACACGGCGCTGATCGCCTTCAACTGGAAACTCTATCCGGAGATTCCGCACTGGCGAGAAGTGGTCATCAGCATGACCATCTTTGCCATCTACATCGTGACCTACCGCTTCATCCTCTACCGGCTGCCGATCCTCTACGCCTGGAAGGAAGCGCCGGCTTTTGCGGTAGAACCCGCACTTGAAAAATCTGCGCATGGGGTCGGGACTCCGGCACTGGTAGAAATGTACCGGAAAACGGATCGTTAGAGAATGTCGAGCGGTGGGTTGAAACCAGTTCAGCCCACCGCTCGCAGACTGCACAGGGGGCGACAATGTTCAAAAGCATCTGTGCCAGAGCCATCATCCCGGTAGCCGTTGCAGTTACCGGCTTCGTGATCGTCTGCTGTATCCTGCTTTACGCGGCGATCAAGGAAGATATGACCGGCAACGCCATCGAACATTCGACAAACCTGGCCGACACCATCATCAAATCGACCCGCTACGCCATGCTGCACTCCGACCGCGAAACGGTGAAGAACATGATCGGCAACATCGGCGAGCAGAAAGGTGTGGAACACGTCCGCATCTTCAACAAAAAAGGGCTGGTGATGTTTTCGGAAAATCCCGATGAAATCAGCCATTATGTTGACAAAAATTCCGCGGGCTGCATCGGCTGCCACGCCGGGCAGGTCCCGACCGCAACTCTGGGAGACATGCAGAAAGCCCGTACCTTCGTCAATGCGCAAAAAGTGAAGGTTCTGGCCATCACCTCCCCCATCTACAATGAACCGGCCTGCTCTTCCAACGCCGCTTGTCATATCCATCCCCGCGAACAACAGGTTCTCGGAACCCTGGATATCGGACTTGACCAGGCCCCCTTGCGAAAAACCCTTTCCCTCCTCGGCAGCCGCATGATCATGTTTAGTCTGATGGTACTTGTTCTGACCGTCGGCGGAGTAGCGGCCCTGCTCAGTCAAAATGTTTTCAAACCGATCCGGGCATTGACCGACTTTACTGAAAAAGCCATTAATGGTAGGCTGGATGTCAGTCTTCCGCAGGTCGATGGCGACTTGGAACAGCTAGCCAAAAACTTCCGTCTGCTTCTGCTGCGCTGCAATTATGCCGAAACCCGACCACAGGCGCCGGGAACCGGCTCGATCCTTCCGCCCGTCCTGACAGATTTGCACCCGGAACAACCGGATGATATCAACACCCATCAGGAATCGGCCCATGGCATCATCGGCATCCCAGCACGAGAAGCAACCGGCGACGGATCGCCTCAGCCTGGAAGCAAGACAAAAGATCCGTAAGCTGCAGGGGCGTGCCAATCGCGGTCTATGGGCCATGGCGCTTTTCGTCGCGATCAGTGTCCTAGCACAGCGCGATTTCGATTTCGTCCCCTCCCTCCCTGCAAAGGTCCATGCTCTCCTCGGCTCATCCCCCCCCGTCGGGCTGATCAGCGCTGCCCTGATTGTCTATAGTTTCTCCGCCATTATCCTTATCCTGGCCCGCATGGCTAACGGCTCGGGGGATTACGGCGGGATGATGCATGTCGGCTACCTGCTCGGGTTTTATATTTTTTATCATTTTGCCGGCGCCATGGAAGATAACTTTTGGGCCGTATTCGCCGCCGGGATGACTATTCTGGCGAGTGAGAGCTATCATATCCGTACGCACTATCTCGGACTCGTGCGCGAACTGGAACAGGTTTTGCCACGACTGGAAAAGAAGAACGAGGGATAAAAAAAAACGGCGGGATCAGCCGCCGTTTCTCTCCTGTTTACTCATCATTTTCATTCTTGAACCACTTGTCGAACCATGTTCGGTGATCTTTTTTCGCCAGCTCCTGCAGATCGCGGGGGCCAAGCCACACGCCGCTGCAGCCGGGACACTTGTCCAGAGGAACACCGTGGAAAGTCATCGCCTGCAAACAGTCTCCGCACTTCGGACAACGATTGCGGCTGAGTTGGCGAATCTGCAATTCAGTGGTTGACGCCTTCAGCTTCTCGATTTGTTCCCTCTCCTTGCGATGAAAATATTCATTTTCCAACGCTTTCTTTCTTTCCTCCCAGATATCGGTCATGTTTCACTCCCCGCATGCAAACGGATGTCTATAAATGATAAAAGAAATGAAGATGATCGGCAAGGATGGAGCGTGGCAACGGATTTAATCTGCAGAACTATTCTTAAGACGATAATATCCCGACGCGAATGCCGCTCCTTTCCCGAAATTCATCATTCTGCCGAGTCCAAGTATCCACAAGATCTCATGTACAGCATCTCCATCAAGGAGCAGGACGCCTACCAATCCGCCTAATTCCTGTTTTCCTTCATCTCTTTCCAAAACTCGCCAATCCCGCCAGACAAGGGTATTCTCCAATTCATCGACCTGTGCAGCGCAAGCGATGAGATCCCGGGGAGCATCGATCACTTCCACCCCACAGTGAGCATGCAGCATGGAGGTCACCCGGCGCAGGATAAAGGGAAAAAGTCGGGGAAAGCTGGCATGAAAAAGCGGACGACCCTCGGCAATGAGGCGGGCTGGGGTAACGAACTCCAAGCGCAGAGGCAAACTTGCGGGGAGGGTGGTTTCAAGCCACCAGTGCGCATCCTGTACCGGCGCCGAAAACCGGACCGGATCTTCGCCTGCTTTCCAGAGCGGGCGGATGTTCCCTGACGCATCGTCCCCCGCTACCGATAAAAGCTCAAAACGTCCTTCCCGGCGGTGTAAACCGGATGCACCGAACGATTGCAAAACCCGGATGAAATCGGCAATCCCATGGCGCCCCTTCCCCCAGAAGACGATCGACAATCGTAGGACATCCCCAGGTTCCAGTTGTCGGGGGAATTTGTCCGGGGGGGAAATAACGAAAGGCGGCCCCGGACGCTGGAAACGGCGGCGGGCGATCGGGTCGGTGGAAACCGGTGGATCGAAAAGCCGATCAAAGCGCTCACCGCGGCCGAGAACTTCCCGCCCCGCCTGTCGCAGGTCACGACGCAGACGCAGGAGAACATCTTCACCAGCCGGCACACTCTCCTGAATTTCCAGGTAGAAATGCAGACGGGAAAATTCACACGTGTGTAAGATGGAAGGTAGCGGATTCAGCATTACACGATCTTGTTGAGGCAGGCCACAAACCTACTTGAAAAAACGATTTGACGCAATGCTGCTATTGGGGTTGCGTCCGTATCGTTGCGTGAGCCGTTTTAGCTACTCCCACACCGGCGCAAGCGGTTGCCATCCGCCCCAGTCTCTGTTAAAGTCCGCGGCCATAGTCTCCTTTTCGCAAAAGGATAATCATGTTCAACTTTGAACTTTTGACCACTGACAAAGCCACTGCCGCTCGTTGCGGCCGCCTGCATACGCCACATGGCATTATCGAGACACCGATTTTCATGCCGGTCGGCACCCATGCGGCGCTGAAGGCGATGACCCCGGCCCAGGTAGTCGAAACGCGGCGCGCAGATCATCCTCGCCAACACCTATCACCTGCATCTGAAACCGGGCGAGGCACTGGTGCAGAAAGCCGGCGGCCTGCATCGCTTTCATGGCCTGGGACAAGCCGATCCTGACCGACAGCGGCGGTTTCCAGGTCTTCTCCCTGCCGAAAAAGCAGATCACCGAAGATGGCGTCAGTTTCTCGCACGAGGTCAGCGGCGAAGAGATCTTCCTCGGCCCGAAAGAGGCAACGACGATCCAGAACGCGCTCGGCGCCGACATCATCATGGCCTTCGACGAGTGCATCCCCTACCCCGCGACCCACGACTATGCGGCCAAGTCGATCAGAAAACCCTTCGCTGGGCCGAGGCCTGTCAAAAAGCCCATCCCGCAACAGATCAGGCGCTTTTCGCCATCGTTCAGGGGAGCATCTATCCCGGACCTGCGCAAGGAGTGCGCCAAGACAACTGACGGCCCTCGATTTTCCCGGCTATGCCATCGGCGGGGTCAGCGTCGGCGAGGGGCTGGAACTGCTCAAGCAGGTGGTTGACTGCACCGGCGCCCTTTCTGCCGGAAAACAAGCCGCGCTATCTGATGGGCGTCGGCCTTCCCGGAGGATATCCTGGAGAGCATCGAGCGCGGCATGGACATGTTCGACTGCGTCATCCCGACCCGTTACGCCCGCAGCGCCACCCTCTTCACCCGGCGCGGCAATATCCGCCTGACCAGCCGCCGCTACCGCCGCGATTTCTTCCCGGTCGATGCCGGTTGCGACTGCTACTGCTGCCGCAACTTCACCCGCGCCTACCTGCACCACCTCTTCCACGCCAACGAAATCCTCTCGGCTATCCTGGCGGCCATCCACAATGTCCGTTTCTATCTGAAGATGATGGAAGAAGCCCGGCAGGCGATCGCAGCGGGAGATTACTTAGCTTTCAAGGCAGACTTCCTGGGCAGTTACGGAGTGGGTGGACCGGAGGAGTAAGTAATAATCCGATGGATGTAACCTTCGATCGCGAACTTGTGCAGCGGCTGCAAAAAGCATTAACCGCAGGACCGGAGGAGCTTTTTCAACTACTGCAAGATCCCTCGCCCGAGGTGCTGCGAACTGCCCTGAAGAACCGGCAACTGCACGAGGAGCATCTGCTGGCTCTGTTGCGCCGGCGCGATTTGCCCGAAGATCTGCTGAAAGCGATCAACCAGCGCCAGGAAACAGGACAGAGTCATCGCCTGCAATTGGCTTTGGCGAAAAACCCGGGGACACCCGGCGCCATCGCCCTTTCCCTCTTTCCCCGCCTGTATATCTTCGAATTGCTTGATATGTGCCTGCTGGCTGGCGCTACCCCGGACCAGAAGTTCGCCGCCGAGCGGGAAATCATCAAGCGTTTGCCCATGACCGAACTTGGCAACAAGATGACCCTGGCGCGCCGCGGCTGCAGCAATCTGGTGGCGGAAATTCTCAAGGAAGGGGATCCGACCCTCGTTGCCATCTGTCTCGACAGCCCGCGACTGCAGGAAGTCGCGCTGGTGCAGTTTATCAACGGACCGAAGGCGAATGCCGAGACGATCTCCATGCTTGCCCGGCACCAGAAGTGGAAAACCCGTCCGAACCTGCGCCTGTGTATCCTCAAGAACCCCCGGACCTCCGATATCTGGTACACCCTCTTCCTGCCTCAATTGCGTAATGCAGATCTGCAGGCACTACTGGCATCCCGTCGTCTGCGTCCCCCGCAGAAGGCCTTGGTGGCCGAAGCACTGAAGAAACGAGTCTCTTAACTTTCGCTTCTTACTTCGAGAAAAGTGCATCCACCGTCTTAAAATCGAAACGCAATTCCGCCAGTTTATGAATCAAGGCGATCTTTTCCGTATCCTCTGCCGTGATCTTGGAAACATCGTCGCTGATGGAGAGAAAGATATCCGTCGTCGAACGTTCCGTACGCATGTACGGAATATTGCTTCGATCGATAATCTGCTGCGTAATGTGCGAAACCGGCATCTTGCCGGGGATGACCACACCGACGATTTTCGAGCGGTACTCGGGCATCTGGTACAGATTGGCCACTGTCACCAGCAGTTCGTCGCGGGAACTGGTAACCAGCAGCAGAGTGGCATCCTGCAGCAATTCGACAATCCGCTGCGTCGAGGCGGCGCCGATCTGCACATGGTGGACGATTTGCATTTCCGCTTTGCGATTGCCGAGAATGGGAAGATCGAGAATGTCGGCGATTCGCCGCAGGGTCGGATTGGCGAGAACCGGCTGATAGTTGAAACCGCCGAGAACGGCAAAGCTTTCGCCCTGAAAAGCGGTTCTGAGATAATGTAGCGTTTCTTCGCGCTTTTCCGGAATTATCTTATTGACGGCAATGGCGCGAATTTCCGCCTGCTCCTGACGAAACAGGGCCAGGTTCATATGCACTGAATCGACGACATTCCCTATGCCGCCGCCGGTAACCAGCATGATTGGCGCATCGATCATCCGGGCAATCCGGGCGTTGCTCATGCCAAGGATCGAGCCGACACCGCTATGCCCTGAACCCTCAATAACAAGAAAATCGCATTCACGGTCGAGAATTTCGACCGCCCGCAGGATCTTCTCCCGCAGCTCCGATGGCGAAATCAGCCCGTCCAGGACCTTCTTGGTCATTCCCGGCTTGAGAACCACCGGCGACATCAGTTCCTTGTAGCGCTCAAGGCCAAAGACCTGCGCCACCAGACAGGCATCCTTGTCCATGTCCAGCCCGTCTAGGGAAGTCGGTTTCGGGCCGATGGGCTTGATGAATCCGATCCGCTCGTATTTCTGCCGCGCCAGATGCAGCAGGGAAAGGCTGGTTGTCGTCTTCCCGCTGTTCTGTCCCGTCGCCGCCACGAAAATCTTTTTTGCCACAATGCGCCTCCACCCGGTTCAGGATATCTCAAGGAAATATTACATTCCCGCTCCGGGTATGAACAGAATATTACGGCGGCAATGGTCGGCAATGGGCGATTCGAGATGTTATTCCATGGCCACCACGAAGCTGTTGGGATATCCATTCGCCTCAAAGTTCGTTCGGGCCGTCTCGGCCAGCGCAGCGGTCGAATATTTGCCTACCCGCACACGGAAATAGAGCTTTCCCTCGACCCACCCTTCCTTTACCCCCGCGGTGCCATATCGTGAACGCATCTGGGCAGCCAGACGCTCGGCATTGTCACGCACGCCGAAGGAGCCGATCTGAATGGCGAAATCATCGGGAGTATAGCTCTTCGGCTGGCGCCAATTGACACCGCTGGCACCGGAATCTCGATAGCCAAGGGCTTCGATACGCACCGGGGCAGTCCCGGTGCCGATGAAATCAAGTTCCTTCGCCAATGTTTGCGAAAGATCGACAATCCGTCCTTTGACAAAAGGTCCACGATCATTGATGCGTGCTTCCACTTCCCGGCCATTGGCCAGATTCCTCACCTTGATATAGACGCCCAGAGGAAGGGTTTTATGAGCAGCGGTGCGTCCGTGCATGTCATATATTTCACCATTGCTCGTCTGCTTGCCATGAAAATCCGGCCCATACCAGCTGGCGATTCCTTCTTCGACATAGCCGGATTGCGCATTCTTTGGCAGCGGCTGGTAGCGCTCGCCATTCACTTCATAAGGCCTCTCCCACGGCTTCATATCCTTGGTCCGCGGTTCGTCGATGACCCGTGAATGATATTTTTTTGTGCTGCAAGCTGAAAGAAGAAGGCAAAGAATGACCAAAATAAAATATTTCATATTTCATTCATTTCTTCATTTTTGAGGAAACCTCAATCACACGCTCACTTTATGCCGCAGGAGATTCCTCCACCCGGGTCATGGCGCGGAATTTCCGATAGCGATCCTCAACCAGTTCCTCGGGGGTAAGTTTTTTCAACTCGGTCAGATGTTTCTTCAACAGTTTTTTGACATTTTCCGCCGCTTTTCGCTGATCCTTGTGGGCGCCGCCGACCGGCTCGGGAATAACGTCATCGATCACGCAGCCGAGTTCTGCAATATCGCTGGCCGTCAGCTTGAGGGCTTCAGCCGCCTGCGGCCCCTTGGTGCCATCGCTCCAGAGGATGGCGGCGCACCCTTCGGGGGAGATGACCGCGTAAACGGAATATTCCATCATCATCACCCGATTGCCGACGGCGATCCCCAACGCCCCCCCGAACCGCCTTCGCCGGTAATCGTAACGATGATTGGCACCTTGAGTGCCGCCATCTCCCGTAAATTGCGGGCAATCGCCTCGGCTTGGCCGCGTTCCTCGGCACCGATACCAGGAAATGCGCCAGGAGTATCGACGAAGGTAAAGATCGGCAGGCCGAACTGCTCGGCCATCTGCATCACCCGCAACGCCTTGCGATAGCCTTCGGGATTCGGCATGCCGAAGTTTCGGTAAACCTTCTCCTTCGTGTCGCGCCCCTTCTGATGACCGATAATGCAGCACGGCTCGCCATCAAGGCGGGCAAAACCGCAGACAATGGCCGGATCGTCACGAAAGCCGCGGTCACCGTGGACTTCAAACCAGTCGGTGAAAATGTTCTGAACGAAATCGAGGGTGAAAGGCCGATTGACGTGACGAGCCAACTGGGTACGCTGCCAGCGGGTCAGGTTGGAGAAAATCTCGTCGCGCAGTTTCTCTGCCTTTTTCTCCAGTTTTTTGATTTCTCCCGAGAAATCGACTTTCTCGGTGGAATACTCACGCAGTTCGCGAATTTTTTGTTCTAGTTCAACAAGGGGCTTTTCAAAATCGAGAAAAAATTGCATTCGGGTCTCCTTTTAGTGGCATGAGGGTTAAAGCTTGAAATTTAAGTAGCTTTTGCCTGATGCCTTTGCCATTTTTTATTCAAAAGTCACCACGTTATAGCCGAAGAGCTTTTGCGCTTCGGCAAGAATTTCATCGGATGCGGCCACCTTGAGCTGATCCCCGGGCAGACGCAGAATTGTTTCACTGCGTTCCGGCACCACCAGATGGAATACGGCTTCGCAGTTTCCTCGGTACTTTCCCATGAGTCCCTTCAGGGCGTGCAGCTGCCCGGCATCGAGTCCCGGAGTTGTAAGGCGGAAATGCACTTTGCGGGTCAACCGCTCTTTTATCTCCTGCAGGGCAACAATTTCGGTTACCCGTAATTTCGCATGCTTTCCTCACCGACTTCCAGAATACCAGTAACCAGGATCGGCTCTTCTCCTTTCAGCAATTCCGCAGCGGTCAGGTAGATATCGGAGAAAATCACCACTTCGACAAAACCAGAGAGGTCTTCGAGGGTGACAAAAGCCATCCGGTCTCCTTTTTTGGTGATCGTCTCCTTCAGCCCGGCGACAATGCCGCAGATCTTCACCTCCTCTTTATCGGTGCGATCACTTAGGCCGGCAGAATCACAGGTGGCAAAGCGCCGTATTGCCTCGGCATGCCGGGCCAACGGATGACCGGTAATATAAAACCCGAGCGCCTCCTTTTCGAAACTGAGCAGAATATTCTCCGGCCACTCATCCAGAATCCGGCAGATGCCCGTAACCATTGCCGTTTTGCGAGACGATTTCCTCGGCACCGAACAACGACTCCTGCCCGGCTGCCTTTTCGCGCTGCATCTTCTGCCCCATCTCCATGGCTTCTTCGAGAACGGCCATATACTGCGCACGGTGCCCGTTCAAGGAATCGAAAGCGCCGCATTTGACTAACGCCTCGACAACCTTCTTGTTCACCTTGCGCAGATCGACCCGTTCACAGAAATCGTGCAGGGAGTGAAACTTCTTTTCCTGCCGAACATCAATGATCGATTCGAGGGCGGCGGCTCCTACCCCTTTTACCGCGCCGAGGCCGAAACGGATCGAACGGTCGTGAACGGCAAAGGAGCTGTTCGAGGCGTTGATATCCGGCGGCAGCACCTCGATCCCCATGGCGCGCACCTCGGAGATATTTTTGATCACCTTGTCGGTGTTCTCCATGTCCTCGGTGAGGAGCGCTGCCATGAATTCGACCGGGTAATGCGCCTTCAGATAAGCGGTCTGATAGGCGATGAGAGCGTAGGCGGCCGAGTGTGATTTGTTGAAACCATATTCGGCGAACTTCGCCATCAGATCGAAAACCGCTTCCGCCTTCTTCGGCTCGAGCTTGTTCTTCTTCGCTCCGTCGAGGAAGATCTCCTTCTGTTTCGCCATTTCCTCCGGTTTCTTCTTCCCCATCGCCCGGCGCAGCAGGTCGGCGCCACCGAGGCTGTAACCGCCAAGAACCTGGGCGATCTGCATGACCTGTTCCTGGTAGACGATAACGCCGTAGGTATCCTTGAGGATCGGCTCCAGCTGCGGGAAGTCGTAGGTGATCTTCTTCTTGCCGTGCTTGCGCTGGATGAAGTCATCGACCATCCCCGAACCGAGGGGGCCGGGACGATAGAGGGCGCAGACCGCGATAATATCCTCGAAGCACGAGGGCTTGAGCTTGACCAGCAGCTCCTTCATGCCGCTTGACTCGAGCTGGAAAACCCCGGTGGTGTTGCCGGCCTGCAGCAGTTGGTATGCTTCGGCATCGTCGTAAGGGAGAGTGGCTGTATCCAAGTCGGGAGCTTTATCGGCGCGGATCAGCTTGACCGCATTGTCAATGACGGTCAGGTTCTTCAGACCGAGAAAATCGAACTTAACCAGTCCGATCTTCTCGACATAACTCATGGCGTACTGGGTGACCTGGCCACCGGACTTGGGATCGGTGTACAGGGGAAGATATTCGGGGAGCGGCCGCGGCGTCACGACAACACCGGCGGCGTGGGTGGAGGCATGCCGGGTCAGCCCTTCGAGCGCCAGGGCAATGGAAAAGAGTTCCTTCACCTTCGGATCCTTTTCCACCAACTCGCGCAGCTTCGGTTCTTGCTGCAGCGCATCTTTCAAGGTGATGTTAAGGACGGTGGGAACGAGCTTGGCGATCTTGTCCACTTCGCCATACGGCATGTTGAGCGCCCGACCGACATCACGGATGACCCCCTTCGCCTGCATGGTGCCGAAGGTGATGATCTGCGCCACATTGTCGGAGCCGTATTTCTCCCGCACGTACTCGATCACCTTCTCCCGGCCGTAAATACAGAAATCGACGTCGATATCAGGCATGGAGACGCGTTCGGGATTAAGAAAACGCTCGAAAAGCAGGTGGTACGGCATCGGATCGATATCGGTAATCCGCAGGGCATAGGCGACCAGCGAACCGGCGGCGCTGCCGCGGCCAGGACCGACGGGGATATCGTGATCCTTCGCCCAGTTGATGAAATCGGCCACGATCAGCAGGTAACCGGGAAAGCCCATCTGCTTGATACAGGTCAGCTCCAGTTCCAGTCGTTCTGCATAGCCTTGCGTGCTAGTGGCGGAAAAGTCGGGACGCACTTTACGGATTTCGCCGAGACGGCGCTCCAACCCGGCGCGCGCCATTTCTTCGAGAACCTCGTCAAGGCTCTTTCCCGAAGGCTTTTCGTACTGGGGGAAATGATACGTCTTGAAATCGAGTTCGAGATTGCAGCGCTCGGCGATCTGCACCGTATTGGCCAGAGCCTGGGGAACATGCTTGAACAGTTCGGCCATCTCCGCCGGCGTCTTGACGTAGAACTCATTGTTCTGGAAGCGCATCCGGTTTGGATCGTCCATCGTCTTCCCCGTCTGGATGCAGAGCAGAACCTCATGGGCAAATGCATCTTCACGGGTGAGATAATGGCAGTCATTGGTCGCTACCAGCGGCAGATGCAACTCCTCGCTCAGGGCGATCAATCCCTTGTTCACCGGCGTTTGTTCGGGAATATGATTTTCCTGCAGTTCCAGATAAAGGCGGCCGTGGTCGAAGATCTTCGCCATGGCCGCGGTCCGTTCACGGGCCTCGTCGAAGCGGCCAAGCCGAATCAGGGTGGGGATCTCGCCACCCAGACAGGCGGTAAGCGCAATCAGACCTTCGTTGCGTTCGGCAAGCAGTTTCCAATCGATGCGCGGCTTGTAGTAAAAGCCTTCGCGATAGCCGGCGGAGAGCAGATGGCAAAGATTGCGATAACCGGTGAGGTTCTGACAGAGAAGAATGAAATGGTAGGAGGCCTCCGAAGAGCCGCGGGCATTCGCCTTATCAAAACGGGAGCCCGGCGCTACATAGACTTCACAGCCGATGATCGGCTTGATGCCGGCCTCGCGCGCCTTGAGATAAAATTCGATGGCTCCGAACATGTTGCCGTGATCGGTGATCGCCAGCGCCGGCATCCGGTAGTCGCGGGCGCGCTGGATCAGGTCGGCAATTTTGATCGCCCCATCGAGAAGACTGTATTGACTGTGCAGATGCAGGTGAACGAAGTGGGAATGTTCCATAAACTCAGGCGCGAGGGAAAAGGCATGAGACAAGAGGATTAGGCGATTCTCTTTACCTTTGTCCTCCTGACTTTAGACGGATTTTTAGTGTCGGGATAATAACACCCAGGATTTTTTATTTCCACAAAAATGGTCTGACCGCCGGCAGGCGTCTCCTTTATTCGGCAAGAAGCGGATTCACCCCGAATTGGCGCAAGATCTCGCTGAGTTTAAGCAGAGGCAAGCCGATCAGACTGGTATAGTCTTCCCCTTCCATTTTTTCCATGAGCGCAATTCCCAACCCCTCGATCTTGAATGAACCGGCACAGTCGAATGGTTTTTCCCGCAGCAGATAAGCCTGGATTTCTTCCTCGGAAAGGGCGCGCAAGGTGACCGTGAAGGTGACGAAATCGACTTGCGATTCGCCGGTTTCGGCATCGAGCACAGCCAGGCCGGTATAGAAAGTATGGCTGCGCCCAGCCATGGCGCGCAGTTGCGCGGCGGCATTCTCGTAATTTCCCGGTTTTCCCAAAATACGCTGGCGCGTATCGATGAAAACCTGATCGGCACCAATGATCAGTGCATCGGGGAAGTGCAGGCACAGGCTTTCGGCCTTGCGAACGGCAAGATGCTTGACCAGCAACTCCGGCGCTACGCCCTGATCGATTTCCTCCTGATAAATCGGCGAAGCGGTCACGAAAGGAATCTGCAACTGCTGCAGGAGCTGTTTGCGATAGGGACTGGTCGAAGCCAGCACGATGCGACGCATGGGTTACCTCCTTTAAACAATTAGCCTCTTTTACCGCAAGGCCGCAGACAAATGCAACCGACATCCATCCCGCCTAACATCCAGGCACCGCATCCTTCGTAAGCGTCCCAGAACTCGCTTCTAAAAATCTTCGTTCCTTATAATTTCAACTATTTACCGCAATGACACCTTGATTGCCATAACTTAAAGCAAGTAAACAGGTTTAATTTCCATGATTTAATTTTTGTGCTCGTTTTTGTGTCTTATTTGCCTCACTTATTCGAACAAAAAAGCCACGCCTCACCCCAGGCTTCAACCTGATAACAATATTTTCAGTAAGTTCTGCTCTTGGCATGGACATTGCCTTTATGGCTCAACATCTTCTTACGGATTATCTATTCAATTTCATATTTGTAAATAACTTTTTAGAAAGGTGGTGAGTTTAAAAGGTTCTTCATTCCATACAATTTAATTTGAACTACATACATATAAATAAAAATTTCAAAGGACTTAAAAAATGATAAAAAAAGCAATATTCTCTTTTATGTTTATCGGACTTGTTCTTTGCGCCGCAAACAATGTTTTCGCCAAAAACGTTACCTTGGCCTGGGACAGCAGCGATGATCCCGATGTTGCTGGCTACCGTGTTTACTACAAGATTGATTCTTCGTCTCTACCATTCAATGGTGAGGGCGCCAGTGAAGGCAGCTCCCCCGTCGATGTCGGCAACAAGCTGACCAGCATCTTAAGCAATCTGCGCGAAGACCAGATCGTCTATTTTGCGGTGACAGCTTATAACGCCTCCGGGGAAGAAAGCTCCTTTTCCAATGTTGTGGCCAGCGAGTGGGTTCCCGAGATCGTTGCTCCGGGAAATGGTGAAGCTATCGGTAACGGGCAGGTGACCTTCAGCTGGTCACCGGCCCCCAGCGGTTCCAATGTCACCTATACCGTGTATTATGGCACCGATCCGCTTCTGACTCCGCCCGCGCTGGCTTCCTATTCCTTTCATAATACTGCCGTACTGGCCGGGGCGGCCTTTTTCGGACTGCTCGGCGCCGCCATCCCCCTCCGGCGGCAGCGTCAGGCAGCGATTGTCCTGATTCTGGCCGGCCTCCTCACGATTTTCAGCGGCTGCGGTGGCGGTGGCGGCGGCAGCGATTCGGACCCGGCCGCACCGATCAACGTCGTCGATAACACCAATCCCCTTCCCGACAATACGCCAGCGACCTCCGCGAACACCTCGGCTGTTGCCGGTATCGCCGAAACCTCTTATACCGCCGCCAGTCTGCAGCCGAATACCACCTATTACTGGAAGGTCGTCTCGGTTGACGCCAGCGGTGCACGACGCGAGAGTGAAACCCGCTCTTTTACTACGAGCAGTTTCTGATCTGCCGGGTTTAGCGGCAGAATCTCCCGATTCGGGTAAAATAAGAATTCATGAAAGATATGAGGAACAGAATGCATAAAATACGCTTGATAACTCTCCTTCTCTCCGTTTTGACGACCTTTCCCGCCGCCGTATTTGCCGCGCCGGTGATTACCAGCGCCGGCGGCGAAGTTTCGCACAATCGCCAGGTTACCCTTTCCGGCGCCGGTTTCGGCAGCAAAAGCCAGGCCGCTCCGGTCATCTGGGACAACTGCTCGGGAACAGACATTCGCAGCAAATGGGATGGCGGCTGGCCGGATGCCAGCTCCAATAGCTATTACAATATCGGCTACCGCACACCGATGCGCGGCATCAGTCTGCCGCATGCCTTCGCCAGCAAATACCTGGCCGGCGCGCATGGCGAGAATGGCGGCGCCTCTGCCGGTTACAACGTCATGGTCTGGAAAAACCGGACGATCTCCTACCCGTCCTACAGCTACGCCTCCTGGTACCAGCGCTCCGACGACAACTGGTTTTTCGATGGCGACAACAATTATAAAGTTTTCGATTATTCGATGGGGACAGCTCCCTACGCCCTGCCGGAAAACTGGTATCTCGAATATAATCCGCGCCCGACCAGCCGCACCTCCGGCGCCTCCTGGCACATCAATGACGACTACAGCAGCCTCTACAGCCCTGACGCTAATGGCAAAGGCTGGTGGTGGGGCAGCGCGGTCAATCCGATGGCCGGCAAGTGGGCCAAGGTCGAGGTTGAGACCAAGTACACCAATCAGAACGACGGCTATATCAAGCTGTGGGAGAACGGCGTCCTGAAAATCAACTACGCCGGCCGCACCGACAGTATGCCGGGAACGGCGCGCTCGGAGGCGATCGGCGGCTATACCCGCACTCGCAACAGCAACAACTGGCGCTATTTCGCCGACCTGTATTTCGATCATAACCGGTCGCGGATTCTTCTCGGCAACGCTTCGACCTACAGCCAGTTAACCGTGCGCGAGGTGCAGATTCCCGCCACCTGGTCCGCCAGCGCCATCACCTTCACAGTCAATCAGGCGACCTTCGCCGCCGGCAGCCAGGCGTATCTGTATGTCATCGGCACCGACGGTACAGTGAACGAGCAGGGCTATCCGGTGAAAATCGGCAGCAGCGCCACTCCGGCGCCTGCGCCCGAGCCCGCCCCGGCGCCTGCGCCGGCGCCCACTCCTGAACCCGCGCCGGCGCCGGCGCCCGCACCAGCCCCGGAGCCGGCACCGACGCCGAAACCGAAACCGAATCCGCCGAAAAAACTGATTATCGTCGAGCAGAGATAAACGTCGATTGCAGCAAAAAAGGAGCTCGAAAGGGCTCCTTTTTTGCTGCAGAACTTTCCCCTCCCGGCCCCCTTGCAGCCTTCCTTCCTGCGCCTTTTCATGCTATAAAAAGCAGCCGCTCACCTGCCCTCACGGAGGCTTCATCGTGAATTTCTGGCTCTGTTATCTCGCTACCGGCGCCGTCGCCGGCATCTTCGCCGGCCTGCTCGGCGTCGGCGGCGGGCTGATCATCGTCCCTCTGCTCACCTTTCTTTTTGCCGCCCAACAGCTGCCGGCCGGCTACATTCAGCATCTCGCCCTTGGCACTTCGCTGGCGAGCATCGCCTTTACCGCCATCTCCAGCTTCCGCTCGCACCACGCGCGGGGAGCGGTGAACTGGCAAGTCGTAAAGAAGATTTCCGCCGGCATTCTCACCGGCACCTTTCTCGGTTCATGGGTTGCGGCGCAGCTTTCCAGCCGCTCCCTGCAGGGATTCTTCGTCGTCTTTCTCTTTTTCGTAGCGACCCAGATGCTTCTCAATATCCGCCCGAAGCCCTCGCGCACCCTCCCCGGCGCTGCCGGTACTTTCGGTGTCGGCGGTCTAATCGGTGGCATCTCCAGCCTCGTCGGGATCGGCGGCGGCAGCCTGTCTGTTCCCTTCCTGGTCTGGTGCAATCAGCCGATGCACACCGCCGTCGGCACCTCCGCCGCCATCGGCTTCCCCATTGCCATCGCCGGCGCCGCCGGCTACATCCTCAACGGCCTCGCCGTCCCCGCCCTCCCAGCTGGCACCCTCGGTTTCGTCTATCTCCCCGCCCTGTTCGGCATCGTCGTCGCCAGCATCTTCACCGCCCCCCTTGGCGTCCGCCTGGCGCACAGCCTGCCGGTGGCGCCGCTGAAAAAGATCTTCGCCCTCTTTCTCGCCACCATGGGGGTTAAAATATTTCTCGGGCTGTTTTGATTGCAGCTGGATTCGCTGGCAGACGCTATCTCGCGCCAGGGATGCGATTTTGACAAGCCAGTGTCGAGTGATAATGTGGATGAGAAGGACGTTTCTCCATCTATCTACCTGAATCTGCGAGATTTTGAACATGATTCGGGCAGAGCGAAGGAACCGACAAGGAGCAATGACCATGGCGACGCAAACCTTTGATACGGCAATCACCACGCCACGCGTAAATCAATTCCCCTGGATCAGCTGGAGTGCGATTTTCGGCGGACTTGCCAGCGGTATGTCAGTCTTTATCATGCTGGCTCTCCTCGGCCTGGCGGCCGGGTTCACCGCCATCGATCCGCAAGCGGCCGAACCGGTCGGCAGGGTGCCGCTGATTGCCGGCATCTGGACCGGCATCAGCATGATGATTGCCGCTTTCGTCGGCGGCTACATAACCGCCAGCATTTCAGGCATGTCGCGGCGCAAGGACGGGATCTTCCATGGCCTAGTGGTCTGGGGGATCAACACGGTTCTCTTCTTTTATCTCATCACCACCTCCGTCGGTTCCCTCCTGGGCGGGGCCTTCAATGTCATCGGTCAGGGAACGCAGGCGGTTGTCGGCGCCGCATCTTCGGCAGCTGGTCAGACAGCCGGCACCTCCGGAGGAGTGATGGACCGCCTGCAATCTCTAATTACCGGTTCGGCGGGGGGCGGTGAGGTCAGCCGCGAATCCCTCGATACTCTGAATCAGCAACTGAGCGCCGGCGACCGGCAGGGGGCCGTCAACACCATGGTTTCGGAGATGGGCTTTACCCAGGACCGAGCAGAAACGGTCGCCGATCAGGCGATACCGCTTTATTCCTCGGCCCAGCAGTTACCGTCCGGCCAAGAGGTGGCCAGCACCGCCGTTTCCGGCCTGACACGCGCCTCCTGGTTCATTTTTGCCGGTGTGCTCCTCTCGATGCTTCTGAGCATTTTCGGCGGCTGGGCCGGTTCCCGTAGCGTGGTCAAACGTCGGGTTCCGATTACACATCCGATTACGCATTGATGGCACCGCGCAGAAAGGGACAGGCAAAAAACCTGTCCCTTCTGCTTTTTGTTTGTTTGTGTTGTTCAGGCGTCCGGGTCAGGACTTGAATGGCTCGGCGGGGTATCTTCTAGGGCGGACAGCGATTCGCGGCTTATATGGTACGTTTCTTTGCAGAACTCGCAGGTGACGGACGTCTCCTCTTCTCTTTCGACAAGATGCCGCAATTCCTCCTGGCCCAGTGAGTGCAACATCTGCACAATCCGCTGGTAATTGCATGTGCAGCGAAAAACCAGATCGGTTTGTGCCTGCACGGAAATCGGAATGCCGGTAAAGATCCACTCCAGAATCTGCAACGGTCCCAGCCCCTTGCCGAGCAGATCGGTCGTCGGCGGGAGTCCGCGCAGGCGTTCTTCGAGGGTAGCGATCTGTTCGTCGGGGCAGCCGGGCATCGCCTGCACGAGAAATCCACCAGCCGCCTTAACTTGCGCCTCCTGACCGAGACAGACGCCGAGAGCGACGGTCGAGGGGATCTGTTCCGAGGTGGTTAGATAATAGGCCAGGTCTTCGGCAATCTCGCTGCTGTAAAGCTGAACCATCCCGTGGTACGGATCCTTCAGCCCGAGATCCTTGGTGACATGGAGAAAACCGGCCCGGCCGACGGCGCCGGCAACATCGAAGTGGTTGCCGCGCGGCGGTAGCCCGGAGATCGGCACCTTAAGCGAAGCACGCACATGCCCGTGTGCATCGGTCTCGGCATGCAGCTTCTGCAGTGGTCCATTCCCCTCGATACGCAGCGCCAGGCGCTGTTCCCCTTTGAGTTGACTGCCGAGCAAAGCAGCGCCGCTGAGCAGGCGGCCGATGGCCACGGTGGCGGTCGGATCGGTCCCCTGCCGGCGGCGGGTTTCCTCCACCATGATGGTGGTTGCGGCAGCCGCGGCGCGCCAAGCGCCATCGGTGGTGAGTATCCGAACGAGATGGTCTTTCATTGTTTTCTCCGGGCGAATCAGGCTGGATGCGATCTTCATCGCAGGCAATATTAACCATTTCAGTTTAATACCAATTCGCCGGGAATAGCCAGAAATCCCGCGGGTCAGCCTTCCATCCGCAGTTTCTTTCTCTCCAGCGGCTTCAACGCCGGTCCCTCGATTATTACACCGTCCGGCTGAAAACGGCTACCGTGACATGGGCAGTCCCAGCTCTTTTCCAGAGCGTTCCAGTGGACGATGCAGCCGAGATGGGTACACACCGGCGAGACGGCGCTCCAATCGCCGGACGCATCGCGGTAAACCGCCACCCTTTTCCCCTCCAGGTCCGCCACCTTTCCTTCTCCGGGCAGCACATCAGCCAATTTTTCACGCTCCGCCCCGGTGAGATAATCCTTGATGTATTGCATCGCAACATCAACGTTTTCCTTGATGATCTTTTCCGCTCCTTTGACCGGAGTGAAGCGGGTTGCCTGGTAAATATCTTCCCAGCGGTTCGGTTCCCCGAGGATGCTATCGGCGATGATCATCGCCGCCAACGGCCCGTAAAGCAGCCCGTTGGTGCCGAAACCGGTCGCCACATGGATATCCTCCGATGCCGCCGTTCGGCCGATATAAGGTAGCTTGTCGGCCGGGCGATAATTTTGTGCCGACCAGCGGTATTCGATGCTTTCCAGATTGAACCGGCTGCGGGCAAACTCCTCCACCCGCTGGAAATAGTCGATGCTGTTGTCCTGGTGGCCGGTCTTATGATCCTCGCCGATAACAATCAGGTAAGGCGTGCCATTGACATCGGTGGTACGGATCGAATGGCTTGGTTCCTCCAGCGTCCAGAAGATTCCGGCCGGGAAAGGTGTCGATGTCAACGTCAGCCGGCCGGCGATGCCGTATTCCCGGTAGGGGCCGACTTGCGTCTGCAAAAAGTTGAAGCCTTTCGGTATATGAGTGGCCATGATGATCGCGGCGGCATGCACCTCACCTGCGGCTGTTTTCACCGTCCGCTGGCCGCTATCGATCTCCAGCACTGGTGAATTCTCGAAAATACGGCAGCGTTCCGACGCGATCTTCTGCGCCAACTGCTGGACGAAGCGAAGCGGATGGAACTGCCCCTGCCCTTCGATCCTCAGCGCCTGTTTTTGCGTAACCGGGAGCGGCAGATCATTGACCAGGGAGGCAGGCAGCCCCGCCTCAAGCGCGGCGATATGTTCCGCCCGCAGCGGTTCCGTTTGCGACTCTACCGTCGGAAAAAGATAATGTGGCCGGCGGGAAAAAGCGCAGTCGAGATGGTACTCGGTTACCACCGATTCCACCAGGTCGAGAGCTTTCCATCTGGATTCGACAATCGCCGCCGCCACTTCCTTCCCCCACTTCTCCTTGATCGCGTACAGGTACTGATCCGGAATAACATGGAGGTTGCCGGTAGAACCTCCGGTCGTCCCGGAGCCAACCTGATTCGCTTCCACCACCGCCACCCGCTTGCCAGCCTTCGTCAGGAGCATGGCCGCGGTAATACCGGTAATGCCGCCGCCGATAATGACCACATCCGTTTCCATCGTTTGCGCCAGTGGTGGAAAGGAAGTCTCCCCGGACGTACCCTGCCAGATTGATCTCGACATCGCCGTCTGTCCTTTCGCAGTGATTCTCCAATTCAAACACCATAACGCAAAAGGCCTTAGAGACAACTTCCGGGAAAGCTGCAATTGCACAATACCAGCGCCCGTGCTTGCAACAAGCAAGCGATAAACAAACAAATAGCGACCCGAAAAAGGGGCCGCCATGGGTTGGATCAAATTCAGTCACTTCAAAGCTGGGGTAAGGCTTTGCATCTTGTTATTTGAGCCATTATCTCCGCTTTTTCTTGCAACAATCCCGATTCCGTCGCGCTTCTCGCTCTTAACCGAATGGTGCTGGCGCTCAGTGAGGAAATATCCCGCCCCATTCGGTTGCTCAACGCCGATAACGATATCGAGGGCACTTCCTGAACGATCCAGGCCGCCATTCCCCTTGCTTGTGATAGTGCCCGGTTTTTCCCCGGCAAAGCAAGATCGGCTTCCGCTATCCCGTATCGTTTGCAAATGGCGCCAAGAACCGCATCCAGAGTTATCTGCACCAGGTTCTCTTCACCCTGCCCGGCAATCCTTGCAAGAAATTCGTCATCGCCGCAGATCCGGCTATCATGCGTCTTTTCGCCGTGAAACGCCGCTTTTCTGCCGTCGCCAAGGCCGTCGTGAACAAAGGAGGAATACTGTCGCACAGCTTTGCTTCGGTTCTCCGCCAGTAGCGAAAGCACCCAATCGGTGGTCAACCAGGGAAGCGTTTCCTTCCCTAGGTAGGCTCGGTGTCCCGTCCATGAATACTCTTCGGGGAATCTGGACATCCCCGCCCTTACGGGGTTGAGATGGACATAGCGCACGAGTTCCAAAAGATAGGCATCGGCATCGACGAGAACCGCCTTATACCGCCCTTGAAAGAGATGCCCGACGCGTTGGTGACGCCAGTTGAGCCAGCGGGTGTACCGAAGAGAGAGATTTTGCATGATGCGGGACAGGGGGATTTCGCCCGCTTGCACGACCAGATGGACATGGTTGGACATCAGGCAGAAGGCATGGATGCGATGCCCGAATCGCTCGGTGCCGGCCTGCAGAAGCAGATAAAACCGATAGCGGTCATGATCGTCCAGGAAAATATCCTGTCGGCAATTGCCGCGGACAATGACGTGGTAGACGGCGCCGGGGAAATGTATGCGTGGTTTGCGTGCCATGCGCGGACTATATCAAACAAATCGCAATATGCAAAGCCTGACCCCATTGACCTCGCTGTCGCACAGCCCTGTTCCGCTTTTCCGCCAACAGCGAAAGCGCCCAATCGGTGGTCAGCCATGGAAGTGTTTCCTTTCCCAGGTAGGCCCGGTGTCCCGTCCATAGATACTCTTCTGGGGTCTTGGCCATTTCCGCCCTTACGGGGTTGAGGTGGACATAGCGGACCAGTTCCAAAAAATAGGCGTCGGCATCGACGAGAACCGCTTTATACCGCCCCTGAAAAAGATGCCCAACGCGATGATGACGCCAGTTGATCCAGCGGGTGTACCTAAGGGAGAGATTCTGCATAATGCGGGACAGGGGGATTTCGCCCGTTTGCACGACCAGGTGGACATGGTTGGACATCAGGCAGAAAGCATGGATGCGATGCCCGAATCGCTCGGTTCCGGCCTGCAGAAGCAGATAAAACCGATAGCGGTCATGATCGTCGATGAAAATGTCCTGTCGGCAATTACCGCGGACAATAACGTGGTAGACGGCGTCGGGAAAATGTATGCGGGGTTTGCGTGCCATGGGCGGACTATATCAAACAAATCGCAATATGCAAAGCCTGACCCCATTGACTTCCCCTCTACGAAAATTTTTGGTGGTGTTTTCTGCTTATTTTTCACCCAAATCGATCTTATCTCTTCATCATCTCTTATCCTGTCGAGCGCTGCCAATTCAGCCTTTTCTGCTGACTCGGCCTCTACTTTTAGGGTCTGGTAATATCCCATTAGCCTAGGCTTGCCATCGAAAAGCAGGTAGATGCCATCAACATTCATCAGGATCTGGTATTTATTCATCTTCATCACGCTAACGGACTTGTATCAGCGGCGGCGTAGAGGCCGCGGTGCATCACCGAGTTTTTTCGAGAACCACTGCTGTCTCTCCGTCCGCTGCATACAGGGGTTAGGCTGCTCATCGAATACACACGATGACGAAGTTCATTATTGTAACGATACCGATAAAGATACTCACAACTATACCGACGATACATAAAAGTCTTTTTGGGCCTCTAATTAACCCGACTATTCCAAACCATAAGCCGAATATTGTCGGCAAAATTATAATCACAACCGAAATTTTACTATAAAAACCTCCAAACTTTTGCGGCGTAACAAATTCAATTAATATTAATAACGCCCACAAAGGTAACGCGAATAGCCCTAATAGGATTGAATACCAGCAATATCTGGCATGATGAATGTATGTCTTATTCATTCACTGCAGCCTAACGGTGAGGTAAGCGGCGGCGCTGCGCCGGTGGACCAAGTAGACATTTTTCGGTGACCACTGCTGTATCCCCGTCCGCTTGACCGTATGGATACTGTGTAAGGCCTCCCTTGGGCGCACCCCTTTCGGGTATGCTCGGCTTTGGCGAACCCATCCCCAAAGGAGGCCTCATGAGATTCTATACCAAGTTGCACAAACACTACTGCGGAATCGATCTTCATGCCAGAAAAATGTACCTTTGCATTCTCGACACCGAAGGCAATGTTCTCCTGCATCGGGATCTCACCTGCGGTCCGGAGAATCTCTTGCGGGCGCTCGCTCCCTTTCGCGAGGGTCTCGTGGTCGGCGTCGAATGCATGTTCGCCTGGTATTGGCTTGCCGATGTATGCGGCAGGGAGGGAATCGATTTCGTGCTCGGCCATGCGCTCTATATGAAGGCGATCCATGGCGGCAAGGCCAAGAACGACAAGATCGACGCCCACAAGATTGCCGGGATGCTGCGCGGCGGGATGTTTCCTCTGGCGTACGTCTATCCGCCGGCAATGCGGGCAACGCGCGACCTGCTGCGCCGCCGCAATCATCTGATGCGCAAACGCGCGGAACTGCTCGCCCATATCCAGAACACGATCAGCCAGTACAACCTGCCGGAACTCGTCCGTGAATCTCTCGGCCGAAAGGAATCGCCAGGGGGTGGCGGAGCTTTTTCCCGATCCGGAGGTGCGCAAGATCGTGGAAGTGGACCTGGCGATGATCGATGCCTACGACGATGTGCTCAAATGCCCTGGAACGGGATATCGAGAAGACGGCGCGCCGGCACGACTGGCATGCGCTCCTCTTGCTGCGCTCGATCCACGGTGTCGGCCAGATCCTCGCCCTGGTGATGCTCTACGAGATCCACGACATCAACCGCTTCGAGACGGTGCAGCAGTTTTCTTCGTACTGCCGGCTGGTGAAATGCAGCCACGAATCGGCGGGGAAGAAAAAGGGACCGGCGGGGCGAAAATCGGCAACGCGCATCTGAAGTGGGCGTTCTCCGAGGCGGCCGTGCTCTTCATCCGGCACAACCCGCCGGCCAAGAAGCTGGTGGAGAAGCTGGGCGAAGAAGCACGGCAAGGGCAAGGCGCTGACGATCCTGGCGCACAAGCTGGCGCGGGCGATCTACTACATGCTGAAGAACAACGAGCCGTTCCAGCGGGAGAGATTCCTGAAGGCGGCGTGAATTGGAGGGGACGGGAGCAGCCGAAAGCCTAACTGGAGCCGTGTGGGGCGAGCACGATGACGACCGTGGAAAAAGAAGATGTGCGCAACGAGCGCGAACCGGTCACTATGCCGAATGCCCCGGGCAACCAGCGTGAATGGATTGGAGCCCCGTCCCGCTCCTACATACGATGTCTATTTTTCAACGGTTTCAGTATGTTCTGCCCCTGGCCGGAGCCCGGTATCTAACTGGCGCCATCGAGCAGCCCGACGTTTTTGAATGGGACGGCGTAAGGGTACGGTATGGTTTCTAGGACGCGGAGGTCAGGCCTTCGCAGCCGCTGCGACAGCACATTCCGCGGCGGTGTGATCCTCGATAAGTGTTTGGTGCAGGACATTTCCTGACACCTTTGATGAGAAATGAAGTCAGAGCAGGGAAACCGGCTGGGAGAGACGTCGCGGAAAAAAACGAATCAAATTCGTTCAGGCACCACTTTGCCTATTGACGAACGGAGGCCTTATAAGGGTTGGCTGATTTTTATTTATTCAGACGATGTTTCATTGCAATAAAAATAAAGCTTATTGCAGCTATAAGAAGGCCGGTCGAAAAAACAACACTTCCGTAATACCAGCTCAAAGGTGGACCTGATTGAGTCATTATGTTATCAAATTGGTCCATGGTAATTTGCTTGTATGGTGATAAGATCTGTAGCACTTCGCCGCCTGCCATGAGAAAAATCCCAACAGCAAGAAAAAGCGTCGATTTCTTTTTGTTTTTGATGTGAAAAATGATGGCGGCAAGACATAAAATCGGAAATGATGCCCATCCAACATAAATTGATAACCAGTGCGCAATTGATTCCATTTTTTCTCTTTCTTCAGCCAACAGGTATTAGGTGGATTCCATGATATCCGATATGCTAGTGTCCTGTTTGGTTAGTCCTATTGATTAATTTGCTTCTTTGCTCTGTCCACAGCATCGATGATGACAGAGGCGCTTTTGGTCCATTTAAACGGCTTGGCGCTTTCAGAGTTATGAGCCTTTATGTACCGATGAATCTCGGTGCGCAGTTCCTTTATGCTGGTAAAAACACCTCGGTGGATGGCCCGGCGCTCCAGTTGGGAGAACCAGCCTTCTACCGCATTGAGCCAAGACGCACTGGTTGGCGTGAAGTGCATGATGAATCGCGGATGGCTGGCGAGCCACGACTGAATCTCCGGCGTTTTGTGGGTGCTGCTGTTGTCCAGAATCAGATGCAGGTCCAACTCTCTGGGTGTTGAGCGATCGATCTGACGCAGAAAGTCGAGAAACTCCTTGGCCCGGTGCCGCTTCGTCGTTCGACCGATGACCTTCCCCGTCAGGATGTCAAAGGCTGCGTACAGGCTCGTGGTGCCATTGCGCTTGTAATCGTGAGTGCGGCGCTCGATCTGACCAGGCCGTAGCGGCAGCATCGGTTGCGTCCGATCGAGTGCCTGAATCTGAGTTTTCTCGTCCACCGACAGCACCAGGGCATTGTCGGGAGGGTTCATGTACAGACCGACCACATCCACAACCTTCTCAGCAAATTCGGGATCGTTGCTGATCTTGAAGGTTTTGAGGCGGTGAGGTTTGAGATCTGAGGCCTCCCAAATCTGTCGGACTTGCCAGGTGGTGATCCCGGCCGCCTTGGCCATCAGGCGTACACTCCAATGGGTGGCCTCCCTGGGAATGCGCTCCACCGTCAGCGTCAAAACCTCTTTGACCTTGGCCGCCAAGAGCTTCTTCGGCTGGCCGGAACGCGGCAGGTCTTTGAGGCCATCAACACCATTGGCCTTGAATCGGTTGCGCCACTTGTACACTGCGAGCTTGGAGGAGCCGAGCGAATCGGCGACCTCTTCTACGGTCTGTCCTGTGCCACTGAGCAGAACAATCCGTGCCCGCATTACAATGCTTTGCGCTGTCTTGGGGGACCGAAGCAGCACTTCGAGAGCCTGCCGGTCCTCTACGGTCAATTCGTATTTTTCGTGAGGGCGTCCCATGTTCGAACTATACCACGGGACGACACTTAATGAAAAGGACTAACCGCACGGGACACTAGGATTCCTAAATATCGGATGGGGCGTTATCGGCATATCACCGGTTTGTCTTTCCTGCAGGAGGGGGTCATGGTTAATCATCCGCACGAAGTCGCTGAAATTTCGAATGAAAATCCCACCTTTTGGTCGTCTTTCTCCCAAACCCTGATCAAAAACGGTATTCCGCGCGACAAGGTGCGCTGGTATCTGAACTGGGCCTTGCAGTTCGAGCGGGAGACGAAAGGCCGCCTGCTTGTCGATCGCTCGGCGGCGGATGTCGCCGCCTTTCTGGCCCGACTCCAGTCCCGGCCCAAGGTCGAACCGTGGCAAGTCCGGCAGGCTTCGGATGCGTTGTGCCTCCTGTACCGGAACGCACTCAAGTTGACCTGGGCCGAGGAGTGGCCGGAAATTCCTGCGGAGGAATCCGCGAGCGGCGTTGACTTTCCTTTCGGGAGTGGAAGCGCTTTTCCCGATATTCCCCGCGGCAAATTCAGCCCGGAAATTGAGAGTGACCTTAGTCGCGTCAGCACCGAGATGCGACTGCTCCATTATTCGCTGCGCACGGAGGAGTCTTATCTTCCGTGGATCAGGCGCTATATTGCCTTTCACAATGGCCGGTCGCCGCGTGAAATCGGCGCGCCGGAAGTGCGGACCTACCTCGAATTTCTGGCGCAGGAGCGTGCGGTCGCCGGCAGCACACAGAAGCGCTGAACGCCTTGGTCTTTTTCTATGCTAAGATTCTTGGCCTGCCACTGGGCGAGATCGGTGACTTCGCCCGCTCGAAGCGACCGAAGAAACTGCCGGTCGTTCTCTCGCAGGACGAAGCCGCTGCCTTGTTGAGCGGCCTGGACGGAACATTTCGGTTGATGGCGGGAGTGCTCTACGGGGGCGGGCTGCGGCTGATGGAATGTGTCCGTCTGCGGATCAAGGACATCGATTTCGCTCTGGGGCAGATCATGATTCGCGACGGCAAGGGGCAGAAGGACCGGGTGACGATGCTGCCGGAGCGCTCGCGCGAGCCGCTGCGGGTGCACCTGGAACGCGTCCGCGACCTGCATCGGGAAGATCTGGCGAAGGGCTTCGGCGAGGTTTACATCTGGCCGGCGCTGGCGCGCAAGTATTCGCAGGCGTCCCGCGAATGGGGGTGGCAGTATGTTTTCCCGCCCGGAACTTCTCGGTGGACCCGCGCTCCGGGCAGGTGCGCCGGCATCATCCCAATGAAAGCTCGCTGCAGAAAGCGGTGAAAGAGGCGGCGAGAAAGGCGGGAATCGCCAAGCCGGTCACGCCGCATACCCTGCGCCACTCCTTCGCCACCCACCTGCTCGAAGCCGGTTACGACATCCGCACGGTGCAGGAACTGCTCGGTCACTCGGACGTTTCGACAACGATGATCTATACCCACGTCCTCAACAAGCCGGGACTGGCGGTGCGCAGCCCTCTCGACCGCCCCTGAACGCCCGTTAGGATCGGCCAGGCAAAAACGCGAAAGCCGCCCGCCAGATGAAGATGGCGCGGCGGCTTTCTTATGCTGTTCCGGATGTGAATTTCTCATCCCCCAACCTCATCCGATTTAATCACAACGAACCCGCACAAAATAGACCTTCTTAATTACGATTGTCAATCCATTTCAGGCCGGCATCCCCTCCCCTCCCCTCCCCTGCCACCGCCGCCCGCGCCGGCGCTTGGCAGCCGGCAGTCTGCCGCCAGAGAGCAGCCTGCCTGGCTGCCAGCGGCCCCCAATCATACCGGGCGGCGACGAGCTGCCGGCCGGCACGGCCAAGATTTCTCCGCAGTTGCCGATCATCCAGACAGTGCACAACAGCGCGGGCGAAGACGGTCGGATTGTCGGCGATCAAAATATCCTTCCCGGCGGTATAGGCGAGCCCCTCGGCGCCGATCGTGGTGGAGACAACCGCTTTACCCATCGCCATCGCTTCGAGGATCTTCAGCCGCGAGCCGCCGCCGATGCGCAGCGGCACCAGGCAGACGCTGGTTCTGGCGACGTATTCGCGCACATCGGGGACGGTGCCGGTGACCCGGATCGAGGAATCCTGCCGTTCCAGCATCCGCAACCGCTCGGGGGGGTTCTTGCCGATCAGCCAGAGCCGCACCCCCGGCCGCTCCTTGCGGATCAGCGGCCAGATTTCGCGCACGAGAAAATCCGCTCCGTCCTGATTGCTGAAAGTATCGAACGAGGCGGTAAAGGCGATCACCGGCTCGGCCGTCTTCACCGGCTTTACGTCGTAGTATTCGAGATCGACGCCGTTCTCCACCAGTTCGACGCGGGCGCCGTACCCTTCCATCACCTGTTGATCGCCGGTGCTGACGGCGATGCAGTGTTCAACCTTCGGATACCATTGCCGTTCCAGAGCCTCAATCTTCCGCGCCTGACTGCGGCCGAGCAGGCGCATGGCCGGATTGCCGCCGCTTTCGCCGAGCCGCCGCCAGATATCCGATTCGAGATTGTGCGCGGCGATCACCCGCGGCAATTCACCGACATGATCGAGAAAGGGCGCCAGATTCGTCCATTCGCAATGGATGAGGTCGGGCTTTCCCCTGGCGATCGCCTGCCGCAGGGCGGCAGTGAATTCCGGGCGGATGTGATAGGCCGATGAAAAGGGTTGCGGTGAGAAGAAGTTCATCGCCACCGCCGCATGAAAACGCCACGTCCACTTCGGCAGCCGCCGGTCGGTTACCGGCAGCGGCCGGATGCCGATCGCCTGCATGGCGGCAACCTTGTCCTGTTCGCGCGGCAGGTCGGCATAGGCAAGATAGAGGATGTCGAAATCATTGGCCAGGTGCCGCATCAGGTTGCAGGTGCGGATCTTCTTGCCGCTTTCCAGCGGCCAGGGGAACCATTCGTCAATGACGAGTACCTTCACCGACACCTCCGGGCAGCTGTCCATCGACATAGGTATTGAACCAGGACTGGAAAACGACCATCGACCAGATCAGCTTGTCATTGTTTTCCACCCGGCCGGCATGGTCATCCAGAATATCCCCGACAACGTACGGATCGAACAGCCCGTGCCGTTCGAGATTTTTCTTCGCCAGTATCGTCCGGACATAATCCTGCAGGTCGGTCTGCAGCCAGCGGCCGAGCGGGCCGACGAATCCCTGTTTGCGATGGCTGAAGATCCCCGCCGGCAACAGAGGGCGTACGGCCTGGCGCAGCAGATATTTTTTCTGCCGCAGGCGCACCTTCATCTGGTGCGGAATAGTGGCGCAGAATTCGAGCAGGCGATGATCGATGAAGGGCACCCGCACCTCGAGGGAATGGCGCATGCTGATCCGGTCGGTACAGGCGAGAACATCTTCCGGCAGATACGTTTTGATGTCGGTATAAAAGACCTTGTCCATCGGATCCTCGGCATTTTCGGAATTGAAATGCCCGAGAATCAGGTTGCGGCTGGCGTCGAGTGAAGAAGCAAAGTGCGGGTCGGGAAACAGGCCGGAATAACGGCAGGCCATCGAGACGGGAAAGAAAACCGTAATAGCGCTCTCCCTCCCCCTGCGAGGCGGAGCGGACGAACCGTTTGAGATGGTTGATTGTGTAATGGCCATCGGCCCGTTCGGGAAGCGCTTCCACCATCGGCCGGAGAAAATTCTCTCGCATCGACAGAGGAAGGCGGTTGTAGTAATCGCTGAGGCGGAAGCCGAGATAACGCTCGTAGCCGCCGAACGCCTCATCGCCGCCAAGGCCGGAGAGCGCCACCTTCACATCCTGACGGGCATTGCGGCACAGATACCAGGTCGGGATGGTCGAATGATCGGCAAAGGGCTCGTCGAAAGAACCGACGATCTGATCGAGAATGCCACTGACTGCCGGGACCACCTCGAATTCCTTATGCTGCGTCTGATAGCGGATGGCGATCTGGCGCGCCAGCCCGCGTTCATCGAGATAGCCGCCGACATCGCCGCCGAAACCCATGCAGAAGGTGCGCACCGGCTCGCTGCCAAAGCGGCTCATCGTCGCCACCACGGCGCCGGAATCGACGCCGCCGCTGAGAAAGCCCCCTAGCGGCACATCGCTCACCAGCCGCAAACGGACCGACTCTTCGAACAGATGTAGAAACTGCTCAATCGTCTGCTCCTCGCTCCGCCGCCGGTTCGGGTGAAAATGAATGTCCCAGTAGGGGCGAACCGTGATCTTCCGGTCTCGGGCGAGGAGAAGATGACCAGGCGGAAGCTTGCGGATATCCTCAAAAACGGTCAGCGGCGCCGGGATGTAGGAGAGGGAGAAATAGGCGCCGAGTGCATCCATGTCGATTCGGCGGGGGAAGTGCTGCGCCCGCAGGATCGCTTTCATTTCCGAAGCAAAATAGAGTCGTCCGTCGTAGCGGGCGATAAACAACGGCTTGATTCCCAGGCGGTCGCGAGCGAGAAAAAGGGTTTTGGCCTTCTTGTCCCAGATGGCAAAGGCGAACATGCCGCGGAATCTGTCCACGCATGCCGTTCCCCAGGCGGCATGGGCGTACAGGACGACTTCGGTGTCGGAGCTGGTGACGAAATGATAGCCGAGCGCGATGAGTTCCTGGCGGATCTCCTTGTAATTGAAGATTTCCCCGTTGTAGACGATGCAGCGGCTGCCGTCTTCGGTAAAAATCGGCTGTCGGCCGGTATGCAGATCGATGATGCTGAGCCGGCGATGGCCGAGAAAGATCTCGGAGGTAGAGAAGTAACCGCTGTCATCCGGCCCGCGATGACGCAGCGAATCGGTGCAGGCGATCCCTTCGCGCTCATCCACCGGCCGGTCATTATCCAGATTCAGGATGCCGAAGATACCGCACATAAGAGGCCTTAGTGAAAGAAAGTTTCAGTTTCCCTCTCCCGCGGGGAGAGGGTCAGGTGAGGGGGGCGGCCACTTCAAATGACCCTCACCCGCCCTTCGGGCACCCTCTCCCCGGAGGAGAGGGGACTACTCCCTTCACTTGCGTAATTCCAGGAGGGTGTACCAGGCCCAGTTTCCGGCCCGGGGGAAGCGCATAAGAATTTTTCTGTCGAGGCGCGAACAGAAATCAAAAGCCTTGCGCATCCGGCCCTTGAAAGGAAAACAGCCGGAAAGGAACAGAGGCGCCAGGGAGGTGAGGTAAAATTCCTCGTGCCGGAAACTTTTGAACATCGCTACCCGTGCTGAGAATTCCGGTAGAAGAAGCGGCCGCTCATCCGGGGTGCGATATTGCGGGGTCAACTGCCGATAGAGGTTCAGCAACGGATTGCCGCCGAGAGGTTCGGCAAAGAGGGCGGTTCCCCCCGGCTTGAGCATCCGGTGCAGTTCCGGCAGCGAGCGGTCGAGATCGAGGTGATGCAAAATTGCGAAGCCGACAATGACGTCGAATTGCGCGTCCGGGTAATCGCATTTTTCCGCCGACATCTTGCGTACCGTGCACTTTCCCAGCAGCCTACGCGCCGCAAGGAAAGTCTGCGTATTCGCTACCGCCTCCTGGGAGATATCGAAGGCATTCACTATCGCCCCCATAGCCGCCAATTCGGCGGTGATCCAACCGCTGCCGCAACCGCATTCGAGCACCTGCCGGTCGCGCAGATCGCCCCACTTCTTCTTCAGCTGCAGAAAAACCTGGTAGGTCGGGCCGAGCTGGTAATGCGCCGGCTCATTTTGCTCCTCGGCATATTTGCGGTCATGGAACGCTTCTTCCACCCGATGACGTGATTCGAGATCCCCGGCGGCGGTTTGCGGGGTCTGGGGATCATTCATTGGCACAGGTCTCCTGACTGAAATCGGTGGGCGGTTCTATCTGCCTTTGGAAATCGAGCTGAATCCGGCGCAGCACGAGGGCCATGCCGATGAGGAGCCACCACTGGATTTCATAAAGGTTGTGGCCGAAGAGGCCAAGACAGAGATGAACAGCGAGGAAAAGGAGACAGCCGGAACACAAGGCGTGACAAAAGCGCAAATCGCGGAGCGCGGTTCCCCCTCCCGCATCGGCGGACGTCCACTTATCTATTGCTATGGCGAAATCGCGGCGGGTCTGCCGCAGAACCCGGCCGACATGCCAGAGGAGGAGTAGAAACAGAAGCAGCCCCTGAATGCCCAGATTGGTCGCCGCCTCCAGGTAGATGTTGTGGGTATCCTGCAAACGCCCGAACATCTCACCTCGGACCAGGGGAAAAGCGCCGACCCCGATGCCGAAGGGGTTTTCGCGAAAAACCAGCCAGGCGTCTTCAAGGATCTCCTTGCGCAGTGAGATCGATTGCCCGACCTGATCCTGTTCGGTAAAGATGCTATTGAATCGGTCCCAGTAATCCTGCGGCACGGCAAACGCCAGTCCCGCCAGCAGCACAGCGGAAAGCAGGACGACCTGCCCGCGGCGGGAAGCGGAATGGGTATCCCAGAGATAAAAAATGAGCAAGCCGATGAAGGCCACGTAGCCGGTACGCGAACCGCTGAAAATCATGCAGACCATCGAGGTCAACGCGAGAGCGATCAGTCCCGCCTTCGCCAGCCGCGAGCTCATGACCGGATAGAGCGTGAGAATGAAAGGAATGGCCCCGATCGATAGACCGGCCAGGGAATTGGGATGGGACCACAGCGGCGTACTTCCGTGCAGGCGCATGATCCCTTGATTGAACCAGAGCATACTGCCGTTGAGAAAACCGACAAACCCCTCGCTGGTGATCTTGAAAAAAGCCAGTAGCAGAACGGCGGTGAAAATCTTCAGTTCCTTTGGCGTGCGGACGAAGACAAAAATGAACCAGGCGATCGCTGCCAGCTTGAAAAATTTTTGAATGAAGATCTCGTACGAATAGCCGATGTTGAATGAAAGTGGAATCTGAATGATAACGGCCAGCGAATAAAGGAGGATGTAGGGGGCCAGCCCCGATCGGGTGAAATGTTTCGGTCGCACGGCCAGCAGGGAGCCAACGAGGAGGAAAAAACCGATGATGAATTCTAACCGGATGAGCTGAAAAAACTCCTTTCGGACGCTGATCTGCAGATACCATGCGAACAGATAAAGGAGGAAGAGGGTAAATAATGCTTTGCCGCCCTCGGCCACAGAAATTGTCGAACCGACGCGCTTTTCGGCCAGAGAATGCATCATTACCTCTTGTTCGTTCAGTGTCCGGCGGCTGCTCCCGCCGCTTCTTCCCGCTTGGAAGGAATAACAGAAAGAATTTCTTCACTGATACCTGAGACGACAAAGCGGCTCTTTCCCGACGGCTCCAGAGGGATCGCCGGAACGAACTCGCAGGAGAAACGCATCCGCGGACCGAAATACTCCTGCGTCAGACGGACAATCGCCTGCAGACTGTGATCGCCGAAATCGTCTTCGCGAACGATACGCACGATGAGGTGATCGATCCGGTCCTGCACCAATTGCAGTTGAAAAATACCGGGGATACTTGCGCCGAAATTGTCGGTGAGGGAAATACCGGAAACGATTTTCCCTTCGGGTGTACGGATAAAATCGGAGTCGCGCCCTTCAAGGCGCTCGATCAATGGCCACTGCCGGCCGCAGGGGCAGCGGCGCGCGGCAAGAACACCGAGATCCTCGATGCGATAGCGAATAAACGGCATGGCGGCATTGTCGAAATCGGTAATGAGCAGATAGCCCATTTCTCCTGCTGGCAGCGGGTTGCCGGCGCGGTCGGTGACTTCGACATGCTTCGAAAACGCCTGGATGTGCAGCCCTTTGCGTTCTTCGCACTCGCAAGCGATCGTTCCCAACTCTTCGCAACCGTAGCGATTGAGCACCTTACAATGCAGAATCCTTTCGATCGTCTCGCGCTGCCACGGATGCAGCGGCATCCCTCCCGAAACAACGCCCGTAGCCTGAATGTCGATCAGTCCCTGCTTTTCGAGAAAATCGGCGAAGAGGTGCAGGGCATGGGCGTAGCCGTAGAGAAAGGGGCGCTGCGCTTGTTGCAAGGCATGGTAGAAATCGAACATGCTCGCATCGGTCAGATCGAGGGTGCACAGGTTGGTGCAGCGATCGAGAACGGTCCGCCGCAGTTTTTGCCGCCATGCACTCGTCCGGACTTCGCCGGTAGAGCGGCCAAAGAGGGAATAAATCCGCTCGCCGGCCCGATACCCTCCCCATTCGCTGGTCAACAGGGCGCGCCCGCTGCACCTGGGCGGCCGGTTGGTCGATGGCGAATTCGAGCGGCTTGCCGGTAGAGCCGGAGGTCTTGCCGAAAAAAAGTTCCGCGTCGGTGAAGCGCGGCAACAGCATGCGGCGCCACTCCTTTTTCACCATTTCCTTGGCCAGGACGGGGATTCTCGCCACATCCTCCCAACCGCGTAACTGCTCCGGGTGAAAGCCGGCCTGCTGATAAAATTCCCGATAAAAGGAACTTTCCGCATAAACGTGCGCCACCTGCCGGCATAACCTCTCCCATTGATGCCGGCGAACGACCGCCGTCGGGAGATACTGAAACTCCTTCATTCGCCGCCAATGGCGCAGGTAATCGCTCTTCTCCCACCAGGCCCACAGCGGCATGGTCAGGTGCCGGCAGACCGGGGCATAGAGATCGGGCATTTTTTCTCCAAGGGGGGACATCATGCTCCCCCGGGATTCTTCATCGCGTTGACCGGACCGGCGACACCCGCCCCGACCAGGGAGGTATATAATTTCTCCCATTGCGGCATGACCCGCTCCCAGGTGAAGTTTCGCTGAATGCGTTTTCTCGAGACCTCCCCCAACTGCCGGCGGCGGGATTCGGATGTGCCGAGTTCCCGCAAAGCCTCGGCAAGCCGGCGGGTGTCACCGGCAGGGACGATCAGGCCGTTAAGATCGTCGACCAGTTCTCGATTGCCGCCGGCATCGGTGGCTACCACCGGCAGACCGCAGGCCATGTATTCAAGAATGGCATTCGACAAACCTTCGCGATCGGAACAGAGGACGCCGATATCCAGATAGCGCAGCCAGGGGGTGACATCGGCGACCGAACCGACGAAATGCACGCAATCGGTCAGCCCGAGCTTTTCTGCCTGCCGTTGCAGAGAAGACTTTTCCGGGCCATCGCCGAGAAGATAGGCCTGGAAGAGAAAGGGCTGCCAGCTGCGCAGACGATGCAGCGCCTGCAGAAAGATATCGAGACGCTTGATCGGTTTGAGATTGGCGACGATGCCGATCCGGATAACCCCTTGCACCACCGGGATGGGTGACTTTTCTTCCTTGACTTCGGGCAGGGTGACGCCGTTGCGAATGACATGAATATGCTCGCTCGCAACCAGCCGGTTTTGACCGATATGCTCCCTCAGGCGTTCGGCATTGACCACAACGCCGTCCGAAAGCCGGCAGGCAAGCGGAAACATTGCGCGCATAAAGCCGCCGTACCAGGGGGTTTCCGCCCCCAGACCCATGTCGCGCTTGCTGACCAGAAAAACCCTGGGATAACGGCGGCGCAGCAAACGGCAGGCAAGGCCGACGATGATCGAGTCTTCGAACATCGACTGCAGCACATCGATCCTTTCCGCTTCAAGAATCCGCATCAGTTTTCGTATCTCGGTCAGCAGATTGGTTTTCAGCAACCCCCGATAAGCGAGAACGTGCAGTCGGCAGGGCAAAGGATTCCCCGCCAGCCACGGCGTTTCATGCAGGCAGATGAGAGTAACCTCGAACTTCTGCCGATCAAGCCGGCGGATGATTTCCAGTAACTGTTTTTCCGTCCCCGCCGAACCGGAATGGAAGGTGTCGATGAGGTAGGCAAGCCTGATCTTAGCGTCCATTCGCCGGCGCCTGCGAAACAAGGGTGCGAACCATCCCGCGATAAGCGGCAAGGGAAAAGATCCGGTAACGGATGGCCGTCAGGTAATGGGCCAACGATTTGCGCTTATCGAGATGCCGGTAATAATAACCGCGGCAGCAGTAGGAGTGACTGAGCGCCCGGCGAACCAGCCGCTCCGGCAGCAACTCAGGAAATTCGGCGAGAAAGCGCTCGCGGATGCGATCGGCGCATGTCTGGCGCAGTTCAAGTTGGCGCGACATCTGATCGGTATGGCCGGTGCGGTAGAACAGAAGCGGCGCATCGACATAATCGAAATTCCAGCGGGCAGAGAGCCGTAACCAGAGATTCCAGTCGATCCCCATCGACAGCGACGGATCGAACGGTCCTCCCTTCGTCAGGCAACGGCGGCGGACCAATGCCGAAGAAAAAGGAACGAAATTGTCGAAGAAGAGCCATGGGGTCACGCGCCCACGGCGCGGGCGAAGGTAATACTGCGGCTCGCTGGCCGGCACCGACTGTCCTGCCTCATCGACGCCGCGCATCCGGCTGAAGACCACAGCGGTGTCATCATTGGCGAAAAGCGGTACCTGCAGGCGCAACTTTTCGGGCGCCCAGAAATCGTCGGCATCGAGAAAGGCGATGATCTCACCCGTGGCGAGCCGGACCCCGGCATTCTTCGCGCGCGCCTGGCCGGCATTGTCCTGCCGGAAATAGCGGAAATCGGCATGGCCACTAAAGCGGCTTGCCACCGCAGGCGTGGCGTCGGTGGAACCGTCATCGACAAGTATGATTTCCCGGTTTGAATAGCTCTGGCGCAGAACCGAATCGATGCACTCCGGCAAAAATCGGCCGTAGTTGTAACACGTGATGACAACGCTTACTTTCGGTTCAGACATAGGTGTCCCATACGGCAGAAAAGCGAGAGCGCCAGCCCTTTGCAGGCGACAAGACTCATGTGCTCCCGAATGCTGCGCAGATAGTAATCGAACGATTGGGTGTATTGGCCGGTTACCTGGTAATGGTAGCCGATATCAAAAAGATTTCCAGCGAGGATGCATCGAGCGCCGGCGATTTCCTCTTCATCGAGAGGCTGCTGCAATTGCTTTTGAATGACCCGGATGCGGTTTTCCGCGAGTTCGATTCCGCGGTTCGAAATGCTCCCCTCCCGCTTTCGGTAACGGAACAGAGGGGTGTCGACATAACCGACCGGAAAAAGGCGGGTGATCCGGAACCACAAATCGCGATCATCGCCATTTTTCAGCGTTTCATCGAAGAAACCGACCGTGTTGAAAATCCGCCGGGGAACGCTGACGCCTGAAGGCAGAATGTAATTTTCATAAAACAGGGTGGTGAAGGCCTGCCGATTGTCAACCGAATAACGCTCGGAACCGGCGGGTGTCTTCGGCATGCGGTGAAAACGGGGATAGACCGAGCGCTCCAGTGTCGGGCCGAGAACGCCGTGCGCATTGAAGCGTTCGCCGCGGGTGAATACCATCCCCAGCTCCGATGCTTCGCGGAAAAAGCGGTGCACCGCAGCCAGATAGCCCGGGAGCATGACATCATCCGCATCGAGAAAAGCAATGAATTCTCCCCGCGCCGCACGCAGACCGTGGTTGCGCGGGCGGGAAGGACCGCCATGATTTACCGGCAGACGCAAGTAGCGGATCTTGCCATATTTCACGGAAGCGACGAGATCGGCGGTGCCGTCGGTCGATGCGTCATCGACGACAATGACTTCCTTGGTCGGACCTTCCTGGGCGGCGATGCTCGCCAAAGCCTCGCCCAGGTAAGGGGCGCAGTTGTAGGTCGGAACGACGATGCTGAAATCCATTCAGTTCTCCGAATAACGGGGAGTGCGGAAGAAAAATCGCCCCCCCGGCAACTGGTCGAAGCTGAAAACACGCAAAGCCGACAGTACAGGGATGAACAGGAACGCGAGAATAAATCGCAAGCCGATGTCGGTCATCGTCAGGAGATTTTCCATGATCTTCAGGGCCACCCGGCCTTCTCTGAATCGATCGATATGCAGCAACCGGATCAGATCCCCTGTCACCGGCGCCAGATGCACCTGGACATACTGACTGATCCCCAAGCTTTCAGTCGTAATCCAGCTGAAGAGAAGCCAGAAAAGGATGAACATGCCGCTCATGCCGATGATTTTTTTCCACTCGTAGGGTATCGGGTAGTAACCACGGGCCAGATAAAAAGAGATCAGGCATTGGGCGATGGCTGCTAAACAGGCGGCAGCTACCGCTCCCAATATGCCGAATTGCTGAATCAGCAAAAAATTGCAGAGGAGACTGACACTGGCGGTGCCGTACTGGACGGTGGAAAGCCCGGCCGTCCGTTTGGCATACATGAGTCCGAAACTCAGCTGACCGGAACAGCTATTAAGGATCCGAGAGGAAACCGCCAGAAAGGCCGCCAGACCGCCCAGCCAGAACTCTTCCGGGGTCAGCAGCCGCAGAATAAGAGGAATCTCCAGGGACAGAATGAGTCCGCCGAAGAGCATGATCGCCAGCTGGAAAGTAAACATGCGCGCAATCGTTGCCGGCGCATCGCTTCTCTCGCAGATTTCCAGCTGTTTCATCCCCCAGATCTTGCCGAACGGTTCGGCGATAAGGACGCCGATCAGGGTGGCAAATTTGAAGAGCATTTCGAAAATCCCGACCTGCGTCAGGCCGAGAAAGGTCCGCAGTAAGATCCGGTCGCCATTGCTGCGCAAAAAGAAAGCTATGTAACCGGGGATCAGGGGAACGCTGAACCGGAGGATTTCTCTGCCGTCGGCGCGGTGGAAATGCACGCCGGAATCGGCGAAGGCATAGATGTGCATGACGATGCTGAAGATGACGGAGACGATCAATGAACTGTAAAGATAGCCGAGTACCCCCATTTGCAGGGTGACGATCATATAGATGTTCAGATAAAGACCGATGACCAGGCGCGCAATGGAGAGGGCGGAGAAGAGAACGGAGCGCTGTTTGATAAGCAGATACGCCTGGGCATTCTTCGAAGTCATTTCGGCAATGAAGGTAAAAACGGCGATCGTCACATAAGGCGCCATCTCTGTATCGCCGAAGGCCAGAAAAGCAATCGGCCGGGAGAACAAGAGTGCCGGCAGGCTGACGATCAGCACCAGAATAAACATCAGGATAATGGCGGTAGAGATCAACCTTTTTCGTTCCGCATCGTCGCTGCGTTCGTAATAGAAACGCGACATGGCGCCGCTGATGCCATTACCGATCAGGATGGTCAGGGCGGACAGGATGACATCGATCATGCCGACGATTCCGTACCCTTCGCCGCGCAAATAGTTGGCATAGACCGGCAGCATGATGAAGCCGATCGCTCGACCCAGGATGCTGGAGAAGGCGTAGATCGATGCATGTTTGAAAGTGGAGCGGATCGGACTTGTCTGTGCCATTTATCTTACTTCCTGTCGATCAGTTGCCGGTAAACAGCCGTGTAACCCTCGGCCATCCCCTGACTGGAATAATGCTTCTGCACCCTATGCCGGGCACGTTCGGCACGCCGGCGGGCCGCTGCCGGTTCCCTGCGGATTTCGCCGACAGCCGACGCAAGACACCCGGCATCGGCGGAGTCGACCAAAAAACCGGCCAGCCCCTCCTCCAGCAGTTCGGGAACAGCGCCGACGCGGGTGGAAAGCACCGGCACGGCAGCGAGCATCGCCTCCAGCACCGACAGGGGAAGTCCCTCGGTCAGCGATGGCAAGACGAACAGATTGAAATGCGGGAGATAGTCGGCGGCCCCCGCACGAAAACCGGGGAGGGAAACGTTGCCGCCAAGATCGAGGCTCTGGATCTGTGCTTCCAGCGCCGGGCGTTCGCTCCCTTCGCCAAAGATCAGCAGCCGCGCCGCTCGGTCCTCTTCGACAACGGTTTTGAATGCGGCAATCAATTGGCCGAACCCCTTCTCCGGTGCAAGCCGGCCGATTGCCCCGATGGTGAAGCCGCCGCGACAGAATTCGATGATACCCGGTTCGAGCCGATTCTCAACTTGCCGCGCCAGCGTGGGAATGCCGTTGCAAACGACATGCAGCGGCAGATTGCGGGCGGTTATCCATGGGTGCGCGTGCATACTCCGACAGACAACGACAACAGCGTCAAGGCGCGGCAACATCTGTCGGTCAAGCCATTCGTAGAACGCGATCCGGCTCAGCCGGCGGGTCCGGGTCCAGCCGTGCAAGGTCGTCAGCAACGGCATCCGGCGAAATCTCGCCGGCAGCAGGCCGAAAAGGATATTCCCCTTGTAGCCGTGCGAATGCAGAAGATCGACTTTTTCCTGCCGGGCAAACTCGAGAATCTTCCATGCCGCCGACAGGTTCGGTCCCGGCCGCATGCGAAAAGAGGCGACCGGTATCCCCCGGTGCGCCGCTTCAGTTTCCAACGCTTTGGCGCCTTCACCAATTTTGCCAATGCTGGCGATCACTGGCAGAAGCCCTCCCCGCTGCTGTTCTTCGGCCAGATGCAGCAGGACCCGCTCGGCGCCGTAAAGTCCGGCGCTGTCGATGATGTGGAGGATCTTCACGCCCCTACCCTTTTCTTGGCGTCCAGAGCGCCTGCCGGCGCCCGAGGAGAAATTTGCCAAAGGCATGCGCGGCGGCGACGTTCACCAGAAGAAAATAATAGGCAAAGCGCAGCAACCGGCTGCGTCCTTCCCGCCGGGAAAAATGGCAAATTAAAGCCCCGCAATAGGCAAAATTCTGGGCGATGAACAGGATGCGGTAGAGCGGGCCGGCATTCCAGAGGGTGACATTGGCCAGCCAGGCGCCGGCGAGAAAAAGGAAACAAAGGTAGCGCAGCACCTTATGCGACCATAACTGCCAGGCGAAGAGCGGATTGCGCCACGGGGCGAGCAGCTGCCGCATGTCCCTGAGCGCCCAGAGCGCCCGCAGGACGACCCGGACCCGCATGCGGTATTCGTCCGCGGGACTCTCCAGCGATTGCTCATGGAGGATCGCTTCCGGCTCGAACACTACCCGGTACCCCTGTTCGACCACGGTCAGCGGCAAAACGAAATCGGGGAGCTGGTCGGCGCGCATGTCGCGGTAGAGGGACCAGCGCACGGCATCGATGCCGCCGTCGACACCGATCACCGAACCGAAGCCGGTTTCCTGCCTTCGCAGCCAGTTTTCGTAGCGCATGTAAGCGCCGCAACCGTCGCCGCTGGTCGTTCCTTGCGCATCGACATAGATCATCTTGCCGGTAACGTAGCCAACCTCCGGGTCGGCGAAATTGCGCACCAGTAGCCGCAGGGCATCCCGGCGAAAAATAGAGTTGGCGTCGGCAAAGACGATGATCTCCCCTTTGGCCCGGCTGACCCCCAGATTTACAGCTGCCGTTTTGCCGGCCCGCGGCTCCTGCCGGAGCAGCCGCACCCGCTCGTCGGCAATAGCTGTCACGCGCGCATCGGTGTTATCGGCGGAACCATCGGAGATGACGATCACTTCCAGCCGGTCGGCAGGATAATCGAGAGCGAGCTTGTTCTTTACCGTCTCGGCAATGAAGGATTCCTCGTTGTAGGCGGCGATAAGAATACTCACCCGGGGCGTGATGCCCCCTTGGCGAACTTCATGGCGCCATATTTTGGCCAACAAGGAAGCGAGCAAGGGGTAGCCGAAGTAAACGTAAAGAAGCATGAACAGACAGAAAAAGAGGAGTTCCGCCATCAGGCGCGCTCCCGGATGTAGGTGAGAAAAACCGGATAGAACGCCTGCAGAAAATCTTCCACCAGGCGCCGGCATTCGGCCGGCGATCTTTCTCCCATCGGCAGGCTGACCCGCACGAAGGCGTTATCCTCCTGACGGTCGAAAAACCGTTTGCGCGCCAAGGCAATCTTTTGCCGTAGCGGGCTGTCTACCGCTTCGTCGTGCGCCTGAAACCAGTAGGTCAGGTAGATGTTTTCCAGATCGCGGCCGGCTGTCATGCTGGCAAATGACAAGATGGGACCGGTCGGCAGGGCTAGTTTCTCTTTCGTAATCGGCGACAGCTCCCACCCTTGCCCGGAAAAGCAGACCAGGGGATGATGCGCGGCGCCGACCTTGGCTGAAGAGTTGTAGTAACCGATATAAAGGGAGACTTCCGCGCGACCGTTGCTGTAGGAAAGAAAGGCATAATCGTCCGGCTTGAGTTCATCGATGACTTTTGGATCGAGAGGAAATTGCCGCACCATCCGCCATCCCGGAAGATTGCTCAGGACGCTGGCTAGCGAGGACGCATGCGCATTAACCGCCGCTGGCGGTCGATAAAGGGCCGGTACGGCCGTCACCCCGAGAAGAACAAGGAGGAGGATCAATTTGCCGCGGTATGGTTTTCCCATCGCTTCAGCACGCTCCCGATCCCGAGAAGTAAAAAGATGGCCATGACAAAGATGCCGAGGCCGAACAATTCATGTCCCCGCCCTTCCGTCAGATCGAACCTGAAGAGGTGAAAACCGAGGACCATCAGCAAAACCCGCACTACATTGGCGGCAATCGCTACCGGCACGCTGGCGAGAATCAGGAGGGCCCGCAACTGGTTTTTCCGCAAGGTGAAATAAGCCAAAATGGCGCTGAGAGTCATCAGCGAGAGGATCGACCGCAGACCGCTGCAAGCCTGGATGACCTGGAAGCTGCGCTCCGGCAGATGCAGGATATTGCCTTCGCGCATGATCGGTATGCCGGCGAGTTTGATCAATGCGACCGTCAGCTGCGACACGAAAATCTGCAGCGGCGCCGTTGCCGAGGCATAAAGCTGGGCCGGAACGGGGATCATGAAGAGCAGCAATAAAAGAGGAAACAGACATATTCGCAGGACCGGCCAGCCATACAGGAAAAGAACGGCGGCGGCAGGAAGAAGGATCAGACAGAGGGAATTCAGCGTCCAGATCCCCGCCAGAAAGCTGACGAGGTAAAGCGCGAGAGTGATGATCACCAGCGGCAGCCCGTATGCCGAGGGACGAAGCGGTGCCGCCAGCAGTTCAGCCCGTTTGTCCCACAAGGCATAAAGGACGACCGGCACGACGATGAAACCGTGCGAATAGTCCTCCGAGCCGTACCAGGTAGTGACCAGATGCATCCAGGCCGGCCAGAATGCGGCGACGTAAACGATCGGCACCATGCCGAGAAGGAGCTGGTCGATGAAAGATAATCGTTTCGCGTCAGTCGACATGCAGCAGCTCTTCCGGGGGAGAATGGTGGAAACCGTGCTTTTTCATCAGATCGTAGATGGTCGGCCGGCTGATTCCCAAGGCTTCGGCAGCTTTCGCCACATTGCCGGTGTACTTGCGGATGGCGGAAATAACCATATCGCTTTCCAGGCGGTTTCTTGCCTCACGCAGCGTAACGATTTCCAGCGCCTCCTCTCCCCTTTCCAACGAACTGTCGGCGAAGCCGAGTTCATGTTTTTCCAGTACCGGCGTTTCACACATGATCACGCCGCGCTTGATCTTGTTCTCCAGCTCGCGGACATTTCCCGGCCATGGGTAAATTTCTATCATTTCCAGACAGGTGGAGCTGAAACCGCGCACCTTTTTCCCCATCTCACGGGCGAACCGCTGCAGGAAGATATGCGCCAGCAAGCGGATATCCTCTCCCCGCTCGCGCAGCGGCGGCAGGTTGAGTGAAACGACACTGATGCGGTAGTACAGATCGTCGCGGAAACAGCCGCTGCCGATCGCCTTTTTAATGTCGATATTGGTGGCGGCAATAATCCGGGCATCGACCTCGATGTCCTCGCGCCCGCCGACGCGCTGAATGTGTTTTTCCTGGAGAAAGCGCAACAACTTGACTTGCAGCGCGGGCGGAAGCTCGCCGATTTCATCGCCTCGGGAGCACGTCAATGGGAAAACGCGCCGATCGGGTGGCTCGGCTGGGCCTGGGTGGACCCGCTCACCACGGAGCGGTACGAAGACGTCGTCCTCCGGAACGCCCGGGCCATCAGGAAACGCCTCGCCGGCTTCGGCATCGATTACCTCTGGGTCAGCCTCGGGAACATCGCGGATGTGGCTCCCGGACGGTGGCTGGAGTGGAACCGGGAGCTGTTCCCGAGCAGCCCCGAGGAGTTCCCGGCAGGCTCCGGGAGCTCGGGTTCACCCTGGGTCTGTGGTGCGGCGCGTTCTGGGTGTGCTCATCGTGCACCCGCGAGGTGGAGGAGCTCTCCGATGCGCTCCTCAGGAATCCCGACGGCTCGCCGCTCGTCGTGGTCAAGGAATGGCGCTGGGGCGCCGCCGGGCGGCTTCCCCGTGAGCAGCGACCGGTGATGTATGCCCTCGACCCCACGCATCCCCTGACGCACGCGCTGCACCGGAAGATCTTCGGCGCGTATCGCGCGTGGGGCGTGCGGTACTACATGATCGACTTCCTGCATGCCGCCGCCGGTAACCTGTGCGAGTTCCCGTACGCACGCCACCACGATCCCAGCCTCGTCGCCGGGCCGGAAGCCTACCATCGCGGCCTGCGGGTGATCCGCGAGGCGGTCGGGGACGACACGCACATCCTCACCAGCACGGGTCCCATCATCCAGAACGCGGGCTTCGCGGACGGCGTCAGGACCGGCAACGACTTCGGCGAGGGAAGGCCGATGTACCCGGACTCGCACTTCTTCCCCGCGACCTCGGTCATCAACAGCGCCAGCTTCTGGACGGGCCCGTCCAATGCGCTGCAGAACCAGGCGGCTTCCTGGTATACGCACCGCCGGCTCTACCTGAACAACTCGGCGAACGTCCTCACCGTGGACCAGCCCCTCGCCCTCTCCGACGCGCAGATCCACGCCACCATCCACGCGATGAGCGGCGGCTCCTCCATGCTCGGCGACGAGATCGACGACCTCTCGCCGGAACGCCTGGCCCTCATCAAGAAGACCCTCCCGCGATCGCGCGACGCGGCTTTCCCGGTCGACCTCTTCGACGCGGTGCACCCCGCGAGCGCGAGCGTGTTCCAGCCGGACGGTCCGTGCAGCCCTGGGGCAGGTACGACGTGGTCGCCGTCTACAACCTGAGCCAGGAGCCGGCGCGCCGCGTGGTGGCCTTCGACCGCCTCGGCCTGGACCCCGACGCGGGGTACCTCGCGTGGGAGTTCTGGAACGAGCAGTACCTGGGCCGGCTCGAACGCTCCCTCGACGTCCTGGTGCCCCCGGGCAGCGTCCGGGTGTATCGGCTCACGCGGGACACGGGATGCCCGCAGATCCTGGCAACGGACATGCACCTGCTCATGGGAGAGGTGGAGATCGTCGGCGTCGACTGGGATGCCGCCTCGCAAACACTCGCGGGAACGGCGGTCCGGCCTGCCGGGGAGCGGGGCAGCGTCTTCGTGCATGCGCCGCCCGGCCTGCGCGTGGCCAAAACCCGGGGCCTCCACATCGCCAAGGACGGGCGGGATGCTTCGCTGATCATACGGGTACCGCTCGCCTTCCCCGAGGGAAGCGCCGGCTTCAGCGTGGTCTTCGCCGACGTCGCCGGGTACGCCCGCACCGTCGCCGGCGACCTCGCGTAGGGCTCAGGGCTTTCCGGACGGCCGATCCAGCAGCGCCGCGAAGACCGCCTTCGCGAGGACGGCACCGGCGGCCCTGATGTCGGCGAGCGGCCACACCTGGCAGCCCTGCTCGTAGTGGGACGACAGGTCCGGCGCGATTCCCACCGTAGGCCACCGGAAGACGTACCCGTCGATGGAGAACGCCGCTGCCCCGAAGCGACGGGCCGCCATGCCCGCCGCGTACCCGGCCTGGGGGCTGGGCGCCACGCGGAACGGGAGGCTCCCGCAGAGACTCCGCTGGATCTGCTCGGCGTGCACCTGCGCCGACCCAGGCAGCGAGCCGGCCGCAACGGGAAGGATCACCCAATTCCGGTCCGCGATGGTCGAGAACCCGTGGATGTCCAGGAAGAGCTCGACCGTATCGCCGCGCGCGACGCATCGGTCCATCTCGCCGCGGATGGCGGCCACCTCGGCCGCCGGCTCGGGCTTCTCCCATTCGCGGTTCAGGTTGAGATTCCGGGGATGGAGACGGCCGCGGCCCTCGGCCACGGCGTCCACGTTCACGATGGGCACCGCCCTGAGCACGTACTCGCGCCGGGCCCTGAGCGCCAGGGGATCGGTCGAGAGGAGGAAATCCATGAAACCCTCGATGCCCCAGCCGGCCCCGGTTTCGGCGCAATGCTGGATGCCGGTGAGCCAGATGGACCGCCGGGCACCCGAGGTCGCCGGGTCCGTGATCGAGATCACGCGCACGTCGCGTCCCTCGGTCGATGTTCCGCACGTCTGCACCATGCAGCTGCGGGACCGCAGGGCACGCGCGAGCCAGGCCGTCAGCCGGTCGTTGGAGTACGGATACTGGTACGAAACCCAGGCGGGCTCGGCGTCGAACTCCTGCTCCACGACCACGATCCTGCCGCCCGCGACGTCGGGATCGTCCTGCACCGACTTCCGCGGCATGCGCTGCCACGACTCGCCGTCCGGACTCCAGACCGGGAAGTCCGGGTTCGCGTAGACGGCCGAGGTACCGGATCCCTCCTTGATCTCGCGGACATGGAACCGGAGGGTGGCCTTCCTCCCCCGGCACCCGTCGATTCGCAAGTGAAAGGCGAAGTTCGCGTTGTCGCCTGCCCCGCTCGCGCCCGGCTCCCGGTCGTGGGGTCGCCGGGGCTCCAGCACCAGGTCCCTGCCGTACTCCCCGGCGCGGTACGGCCACAGGTCGAACACGCCGTCAGCGTGCTCCTCGACCGCGGCCATGGCCCCGCTGTCGAAATCCGTAAAGATGCGCATGCCTAGCGCCGCTTGATGCCGCGCAGCGAAAGCTCCGTCGCACGATGGCACGCGACCGTGTGCCCCGGGCCGGATTTCGCGCAGCACGGGAACCTCGGCGGAACACTGCGCGTTGGCGTACCGGCAGCGGGGGTGGAAGAAGCACCCCGAGGGAGGCTTCATGAGGCTCGGCACCTCGCCTTCCAGGAGGATCCGGTCCTTCCGGTAGTCCGGGTCCGGCACCGGCACCGCGGAGAGCAGCGCCTCCGTGTACGGGTGCAGCGGGGCTTCGAAGAGCTCGTGCGTCGCGGCGAAGCTCCACGATCCTGCCGAGGTACATCACCGCCACCCGGTCGCTCACGTGCTCCACCACGGCCAGGTTGTGGGCGATGAAGAGGTAGGTGAGGTCGAACTTCCGCTTCAGCGCCTCGAGAAGGTTCAGGATCTGCGCCTGGATCGAAACGTCCAGCGCGCTCACCGGCTCGTCGGCCACGATCAGGCGCGGGTTCAGGATCAGGGCCCGGGCGATGGCGATCCGCTGCCGCTGCCCTCCCGAGAAGGCGTGCGGGATAGCGGCGCATGTACCCGGGATCGAGCCCGACCTGGCCGAGCACCTCGGCGACCCGCTCCTCGAGCTCGGCCCGTCGGGTGACGATGCGGTTGACGAGCAGGGGCTCCGAGATGATGCTGCGCACGTTCATGCGCGGGTTGAGCGAGGAGTAGGGGTCCTGGAAGATCATGCGCATGGTCTTCCGGTGCTCCTTCAACTCCGCGTTCGTCGCTGAAGCGAGGTCCACCTGGCGGCCGTCGTACGGCGTAGAGGATCCTCCCGGCGGTCACGGGAACGCCCGCATGATGCAGCGGCCCGTGGTGGTCTTGCCGCACCCCGACTCGCCGACCAGCCCGAGGGTCTCCCCGCGCATCACGCTGAAGTCACGTCGTTCACCGCCCTGACCGTCCCGATCTTCCGGCGCGTGAAGCCCTTGGTGATGTCGAAGTCCTTGCGCAGCCCGGCGATGTCCAGCAGCACGTCCCGGCTCATCCCTCGCTCCTTCCGCTGGCGGCGTCACCGTACAGGAAGCACTCCACGTCGTGGCCCGGCGCGACCGTGACGAGCGGCGGCTGCCCGGCGTCGCACACGCCCTTCATGAACCGCGGGCAGCGGGGGTGGAAGGCGCAGCCCGGTGGGATCTCGTACAGGCTCGGCACGCTGCCCTGGATCGGCGTGAGCTGCGTCCCGGCGCTGCTCACGCCCAGCTTGGGGATCGAGTTGAGCAGGCCGACGGTGTAGGGGTGCTTCGGGTCGTGGAAGACGTCGCGCACGGACCCGTACTCCACGCTCTCGCCCAGGTACATGATGAGCAGGTCGTGCGACATCTCCGCCACGACGCCCAGGTCGTGGGTGATGAGCATGGTCGCCATGCCGAGCTCGCGCTGCAGGTGTCTGCAGCAGCTCCAGGATCTGCGCCTGCACCGTCACGTCGAGGGCCGAGGTGGGCTCGTCGGCGATGAGCAGGCGCGGGCTTGCAGGCCAGGGCCATGGCGATCATGGCGCGCTGCCGCATGCCGCCGGAGAGCTCGAAGGGGTACGCGTTGAGCAGCGTCTCCGGGTTGGGCATCCCCACCTGCCGCAGCATCGCCACCGCCTCGCGTCGCCGCGTCGGCCTTGGAGAGCCTCTGGTGGAGGCGGATCACCTCCATGATCTGGTTGCCCACCGAGTACACCGGGGAGAAGCTCGTCATGGGCTCCTGGAAGACCATGGCGATCTCCTTGCCCCGGATCGCCGCGGATCTCCGGGCCCTTGGGGTCCAGGGTCGCGAGGTCCACCGGCCCGGCGTCCCGGTGGAGCACCATGCTCCCGCCCGCGATGACGCCGTTCCGGGGCACGATGCGGAGGATCGACTGCGAGGTCACGCTCTTGCCGCAGCCGGACTCCCCGACGATGCCCAGGACGCGCCCTCGCTTCACGTCGAAGGAGACCCCGTCCACGGCCCGGAGCGTGCCCTCGCGCGAGATGAAGTGGGTCTCGAGGTCCTCGACCTCCAGGAGCACGTCGCGCTTCGCCGTCGCTCCTGCGCCGATCGCTCATGGCCGCCCCCTAGACCCGGGCGTACGGGTCCGCGGCGTCGCGGAGGCCGTCGCCCACGAAGTTGAAGGCCAGGACCGTCACGATCGACGAACAGCGCCGGGATGAGGAGCCAGGGCGCCCCGGCGAGCACGCTGATGGCCTGCGCGTCCTTCAGCAGCACGCCCCAGCTGATGGCCGGCGCCTGCAGGCCCAGGCCGATGAACGACAGCGACGTCTCGCCGAGGATCATGCCCGGGATCGACAGGGTGAGGATGCGATGATGTAGCTCATGAAGGAGGGCAGCAGGTACCGGAAGATCATGCGCAGCGTGCCCACGCCGTCGAGCTCGGCCGCCATCACGAAGTCCTCCGCCTTCACCGCCATGAACTTGCCGCGCACCACGCGGGCCAGGCCGGTCCAGCCCACGAGCGACAGGATGATCACGATGGCGAAGTAGATCTTGGTGACGCTCCAGTCGGCGGCAGGGCGGCGCTGAGGCCCATCCACAGCGGGATGGACGGGATGGAGCGCAGGAACTCGATGATGCGCTGGATGACCATGTCGGTGATGCCCCCGAAGTAGCCGGAGATGCCCGCCGATGAGGATCCCGAGGACGAAGGTGAAGGCGATGCCCACGAACGGCACGGAGAGGGAGATGCGGCTGCCGTAGATGATGCGGGAGAGCATGTCCCGGCCCTGGCGGTCCGCGCCGAAGAGGAACACCCTGCCCTTCCGGCTCGGCGGTCCCGAAGAGGTGGAGGTCGCCGCGAAGAGGCCCCAGAGCTTGTACGCGCTCGCCGTGGACGAAGAAGCTGCAGGGAGTACTTCGTCGAGGTGTCGTCGGTGTACGTCACCTTGAGGCTCCGCATGTCCATGGTGCCCTTCATGGCGTAGACGAACGGCCGGAGGTGGAACCGCCCCTCGGCGTCGATGAAGCGGACCAGCGTGGGCGGGCAGTCCATGTAGCGTCTTGTCCATGGCCGTCGGATCGTAGGGCGAGACGAACTCGGCGAAGATCACGCCGACGTACATGAAGCCCAGGATCACGAGCGACGCCACCGCGAGCTTGTGCCGGGAGAACTTCCACCACATGAGCTGCCACTGGGTCGCCTCGAAGACCTTCTCGCCCTTCAGCTCCCCGAGCGTCTTCGCGGCCTGTCGGTCGGCGTACCGATCCTCATGTCGCTGCCTCCCTCACACGCTGCCGCGGATCCGCGGGATCCACCCATGCCAGGAGAAGATCGGAGATCAGCGTCCCGATCACCGTGAGGGAGCTCAGGATCATCACGATGCTCCCGGCGAGGAACATGTCCTGGCTCAGGAGCGCCTGCATCAGGATCGGGCCGAGGGTCGGGATGCCCATCACGATGGACACCAGCAGCTCCCCGCCCACGAGCGAGGGCAGCAGGTAGCCGATGGTGCTCATCGTGGGGTTCAGGGCGATCCTGAAGGGGTACTTCAGGAGCAGGTTCATCTCGGTCAGGCCCTTGGAGCGGGCCACCATGACGTAGGGCTTCTCGATCTCGTCGAGCATGTTGGCGCGCATCACCCGGATGGCCCCGGCGGTGCCCGAGGTCCCGATGATGATCATGGGAATCCAGAGGTGCCTGAGCAGGTCCAGGAGCTTGCCCCAGCTCCACGCGGCCATGATGTACTCGGGGGAGAAGAGGCCCACGAGCACGTTGCCCGTGGCCAGGAAGACCAGCCACAGGACGATCAGGGCGAGGAGGAAGTCCGGCGTCGCCAGGCCGAGGAAGCCGATGAAGGTGGCCACGTAGTCGCCCGGCGAGTACTGCTTCACCGCCGAGTACATGCCGATCGGTATGGACACCAGCCACACGAAGATGAACGAGCACAGCGAGATGATCATGCTGTAGGGCAGGCGTTCCCCGATGATCTCGCTCACCGGGCGCCTCCACTGCAGGGAGATGCCGAGGTCGCCCTTCAGCAGGTCCGAGAACCACCGCCAGTACTGGACGACCACCGGCTTGTCGAGGCCGTAGTGCATGCGCAGGGTGACGGTGTCCTCCTGGCTGATGTCCTGCCCGAGGGTGTGCAGCTCGGCGACGTACGCGGACAGGAAGTCGCCGGGCGGAAGCTGGATGATCAGGAACGCCAGGATGGAGATCGCGACGAGGGTCGGGATCATCAACAGTATCCGCCGGACCAGGTACCGGAGCATCTCGGGACCTCCTCGGAGCAGCGCGCGTCGTGCCGGACGGGGGGATGAAGTGGGGGGCGGCGGCTCACCGCCGCCCCCCGTGTCGATCAGTACTTGAAGTAGTACGTGGGCCAGGTGTAGGAGAACTTGAAGTCCGCGTTGCGGAACCCGGCCAGGCCGTACTCGGTCGCGTTGCCGACCTTGTTCTTGAAGATGAAGTAACGTCCGACGTTCGGCTCGATCACGACGCCGATCATCAGGAAGAGGTCGCTCATGTTCTTCGCGGCCTCCTTGTACATGGCGTTGCGCTTCTCGGGGCTCGCGGTGCTCGGGATCTGGTCCACGATCTCCTTGTTGCGCAGGAGCGCCTTCTTGACGTCCTCGGGAGGCTCCACGCCCGACTTGCCGCCGGTGATGACCCAGATCGACCAGGGTTCGCACCAGTAGGAGTAGGTCCCGTCACCGAGCGGGAAGAGCGAGTTGGACTTGTACGGGGGCGAGGAGGGGAAGCCGTACCCGCCGCCGTAGACGCTGACCATGTAGTCGCCGGCCTTCATCTGCTCGAACCACAGGCTGCCCTGCGTGGGCTTCACCACCACCTCGATGCCCATCTTCTTCCACTGCTGGGCGATGAGCTCGCAGTTGGCGATGTTCTCGGCGGGGTATTCCTTGTAGGCCTTGAACTCGAGCTGCAGCCGCTTGCCGTCCGGGCGCAGGCGCCACTCCTTGGCGGCGTCCCACGCGAGCCCGATCTTGTCGAGCATCGCGTTCGCGTCCGCGAGCTTGTACTCGACGTAGCGCTTCGCGGCGGCCGGGTCGAAGAGGTCCTTGTAGTCGGGCGAGAACTCGACCTGCATGGGCTCGGCGAGGCTCCGGTAGTTCAGGTCGCTCACCTGCCTGCGGTCCGTACCGTAGGAGAGCGCGATCCGGAAGTCCTTGTTCAGGAACAGCGTCGCGCAGGACCGGGTCGGAGTGCAGGTAGTTGAAGTAGATCGTGGAGTGGTTCTGCTGGGGTCCGGGGTAGAACACCAGCCGGTAGTCGCCCTTCGTCGCGTTCATCGTGAGCACCGGCAGGTTCGCGCACGGTGGGTACGCGCAGGAACTGGATGTCGGTCTCGCCGGCCAGCGTCTTCAGGAGCATGGCCTGCGCGTCGCCCATGCAGGAGTCTCCTGGGCTCCGTCGAGGTAGGGCAGCTGCTGCCCCGCGGTGTCGACCTTGAAATAGTAGGGGTTGGGCACATAGCGGGTCAGCGGGGAACCGCGCTTGTCGAGCGGGAGGAAGGCACCGAGGCAGGGCCGCTCGGGGTTCGCGCCGTTGGTGTCGTTCTTCGCGTTGAACAGCTCGATCCAGGTCTTGAACTTCGCGTCCGCGATCTTCTTGTCCAGCTCATCCTTCTTCGTATAGGTGGGATGGAACTGCTTCAGGTAGTGCGCGGGCAGGAAGGGCTTGGGGGGGTAGGACAGCGTGAGGGTCTCGACGATCAGGCCGTAGGGATTCTTGAACGTCCAGCTCACGGTGTACTCGTCGATCACCGTGAACTTCGCCAGCTCGCCGCCGGACTTCCACCGGGCGTCGATGACCGGCGTGATCTCGGGGTTGTTGATGACATCGTTCCAGAAGAACGCGAAGTCGGCGGAGGTGAACGGGTGGCCGTCGCTCCACTTCATGCCCTTGCGCAGGTAGAGGGTCAGCGTGCGCGCATCGTCGGAGAGCTTGTAGTCCTTGATGAGGTTCGGCCAGTACGCGCGCAGGTAGTAGTCCGAGGTGAACAGACCCTCGTCAACCTCGGTGTAGATCTGCAGGGAGAGGGCTCCCAGCTCGGTGAGGCGCCACGTGCCGCCGTACTTGCCCACGGATTCCGAGGGCTTGACGACCAGCACGTCGTCACGGCTCGGCAGGCGCTTCTCGAGCGCCGGCGAGCTCGCCGGCCTTCACTTTCGCGGCCAGCTTGGGAGATTCGCTGAACACGAGCTTCTTGCCGCTCGCCTTCTCCCAGGCCGCGACGGTGAACAGCTCGCTGTGCTCGTCGCCGGGCGTGGCCGCCGCCGCGGTGGCAGCGGGCTGTGCGCCTCCCGTCTCGGCTGCCCGGGGCGGCGAAGAGCAGCGCCGCCGGGGGCGAGACAGAGGATCAGAAAACAGACCACCAGATGCTTCATGGGCCCTCCTTGTGGATTCGCTAGGAGGCGCAGTTTATGCCGGGAGACACCGCCGGTCAAGCGAAATCTTCGCGGACACCCGATCCATTGGTCAAGTTATTATACCACTTGGAGTTACCCGACCGGGGGGGATCAGGGTCTTGCCTCGAATCGAAGTTGGCGGCATGCTCCCGTGGCATGGCGCGCAAAGAGCTGTCTTTCCTGCGGGGAGGCACCCGCGACGGCGCGGTGGAGCTGACGGCATTCAAGACGACCCCGGGCTTCCAGGACGAGGGGCGGCGCGGGCGGTACCGGTCCATCCGCGTGTACCGGCTGGCAGCCGACCGTTTCGTCTTCGGCCAGGACTACGCCGAGTTTTTCGACGGCCTGGACTGGCGCGACGCCGAGCTCCTGTTCAGTGGCCCGCTCCCGGAAGGCAAACAGGCGCAAGTTCACGTTCCGCGACGAGTCCGCCAGGACCGGCCACACCTATGCGTACTGGATGGGAGGCGCCTCCGGTTTGCCCACCGGCCCGGTAGCCATCCGCGTGCGCGACCCCGAGGTGTGGTGGACCGCGGAGGAGCTCGATCGGCGCCTGGCCGCCCTGCGGTCCGCCCATCCCGATGCGGTCCGTGTGTTCCGGGCCGGACGGACGGGCCTGGGCAGGCCCATCCCGGGCTTCGTGGTCGGCGGAGGGAAGCGGTGCATCGCCCTCATCGGGGCGGTGCACGCGGGGAGAAGCCGGGGCGGAGCTCATGGTGCACGCCGTGGACCGCATCCTGGCCGAGGAGCCTTCGCTCGCCGACCGGGTGCGCGTGGCCTGCATCCCGGTGGTGAACCTCGACGAGCGGGAGCGCCTCGCGCGTGGGTGCCCCTGGTACCTGCGCGTCAACGCCCGGGGCGTGGACGTCAACCGCAACTTCCCCACGGACTGGACGACCGTGGAGCACGGGTACGGCTTCGAGTCCGACGATCCGGACTCCATGACGTACCGCGGGCCGCGGCCCGCGAGCGAGCCGGAAACGCGCGCCGTGATGTCCCTCCTCCGCGCGCAGCGGCCGGACGCGGTGTACGCCTTCCACTGTCTCGCCAGCATCTGCGGGGGATTCTTCTTCGCGGCCGGTGCCGCGAAGGGGGATCGCGCGTACGAGGCGCGCTGCCGGGCCGCGGCCCTGCCGTACGGGAAAGCGCTGGCGCCGGAGGTTCCCCCGCGCGAGCTCATCGGGTATGGGTGCACGTCCGGGAGCCTCGCGGCCTGGTGCTACCGCGAGCTCGGCATCCCGGCCTTCGACGTGGAAATGTCGCCCTACGAGAAGGACGCCCTGGCAGCCTGCCGCGCGGACCGCACGGATCGCCCTCTGCTCGAGGAGTACCGTGACCGTCATACCGCGGGCCTGCGAGCTGCCCTCCGCGCGGCCGCGCGCGCGTAGCGTCCATGCCTGCCACACCGCCGGCCAGCCCCCTCGGCACCCCCCTGGATCCCTGGGACAGTCGTTTCGGGTTCTTCTGGTACAACGACGCGGAGATCTTCCGCGACTCGCAGGCCGACCTGGATCGCAAAGCCGCTTCGTTCGCCGCCTCCGGTATCAACCACGTCATCACGTTCAGCTGCACCCACTTCCGCTGGTCCTTCCGGCGCTCGTGGGACCAGATCACCGAGGTCCTCGCCCGCGTCGTGAAGGCCTGCCACGCCTCGGGGATCCGCGTCACCGAGCATCACTCCTCGCACCTCACGTTCAACCCCCTGGACGATGCCGGGGAGCTGTTCCTGGACCGCGTGCTGGCGGTACGGGGCTCGGCGCGCTCCTCGTGGCCCCACCTGCGCGAGGACTGCGACGCCGATCCGCTCGTGGCCGGCGTGCCGCTTTCGAGCTTCCGGCAGATCGACGGCCGCACCGGCCGGTGGGCGCGCACCAGCTACCAGGGCTGGGGCATGTGCTTCAACAACCCCGACTACCGCCGCGCCTATTTCGCCTACCTGGAGACCCTCTACGCCACGGGCATCGACGGGATCATGACCGACGACGTGCAGTACTTCGGGGACGGGCACGCCTGCGCCTGCGCGCACTGCCGCGGGCTCTACCGCGAGCGGACCGGGCAGGAGCTCCCCCGGCCGGGACGCCGAATGGACCGGCGTGGTACGGCAACTACGACGACCCCTCGTTCGTCGCCTGGCTCGGCTTCAAGCTCTGGCTCCACCCTGGACTTCCACGAGGCCGTGAAGGCGCACTACGAGGGCCTGGGCATCCGTCCCCTGCGGCCCAACTACTGCTCGCACGCCCTCAACCGCAACTGGACCGCCTACGCCCTGGAGACGCTGCCGGACCTGGACTGGGTCTTCCAGGAGAACTGCTTCTCCTCGATCATCCGCTACTCCTGGCCCTCCTGGGCCGTGGAGGCCCCGCACCGGTACGCCGTGGGCCGGCGCCGCGGCATCCCGCCCATGTCCATGTTCTACCCCGACCGCGACGAAACCCTGCGCTTCACCTGGGCCCTGGCCATGAGCTGGGCGCACGTGTTCCTGTGCACGCCGGAAGGAGCCTCCCTCGACGAGCTGGAGGGCGAGCTGCGCTCGTTCGAGAAGCAGCACCCCCGCCTGCTCTTCCGCACCCGCAAGTTCGCCCGCCTCGCCTTCTACGACTCGCGACGCAACCGCCAACTCTACGGCGGTGCGGAGTCGCGAAGCCTGGCGGCGATGAAGACGTGGATGCAGGCCTGCTGCCACGCGAGCATCCCCTTCGACCTGTTCCAGACCGAGGACATGGAGGATCCCCTGTTCCTCGAGCGATTCTCCGTGGTCGTGCTGAACGAGGTCGCGATGCTCTCGAACGGGGAGATCGCGGCATTCCGTGCGTACCTCGAGCACGGCGGGCGTATCGTCTGGACGGGAGCGAGCGGGACGCTCGACGAACGCGGGGCACGGCGCCCTGCCGGGCAGCTGGCCGGCCTCATGGGCGTGGCCCTCCCCGTAGCGGACTGCGGCCGCCCCGACGCCGCCCCGCCGCCTATGGAGCGTGTCGCAATCGGCACGGGAGAGCTCCTGCTCGTGCCCGGGGACTGGGGACTCGCTCCGTTGCGTGGAGATCTCGTCGCTGACCGGTGGCAGGCGGAGCCGGTACGAAAGGAATTCCCCGTCCTGACCATGGACGAACAGGCGAGGCGCGAGGGCATCACGACCTTCATCGCGGGGCTCCTGCCCGAAGGTCCGGACCTCGCGGTCCGCGGCTTCCCCCCTGGCGTCCTTGCCACGGTCTACCTGACGCACGACAAGAGGTCCCTGGTGGTGCACCTCGTCAACGCTTCCGGCACCCTCGATGTCGCCCCCGGAGTCCTCGTGGGCCATGCGGACCCCATACCATTCCCTCGCTTCCCGGAAGGGTTGGCGCACATCGACGTCCGACTTCCCGAAGCGCTGCGTGACGCGACGCGTCGCGGCGGTGCACGCGATCCAGGCGCCGTCGCCTGCCGCCCCCATACCTCTCGAGCACCGCACGCACGGGCCACGGGTGGAAGTGACGTTCCCGCGCGAACTTCTTGAATGCTATTGCCTCATCGAGATCAGGCTCGAGGACCAGGCCGACCGCCGCGCATAGCTGCCAGCGTCGCCTTCACACCCGGCCCGGGCACCAGGATGAAGGCGAGGATCCCCCCGAGGGCCAGGGCGAGGCTCGCTGGCAGCAGCGTCTCGGGCCGCAGCGGAACCCCGGAACAATGCCCCGCGCTGCTCCCTCCCCCACCCTCCCCGCCGACCTTCTCACCGGAACCAGGATGCCACGGCGGGCAGGTCGGGCTTGTAGACCATCAGCGCGAAGACGACCGCCAGGGGCACGACGCCCGCCAGGCCGATCCACCAGCGCAGCTTCAGGAGCCGGGTGAGCTCCGCGGGGAGGGCCTGGTCGGCGGGATCGAGGGATGCCAGCAGGCGCTTGACCCGGTACTGGGTCGGGATGTCGCTCAGCACCCAGACGAGGCCGGAGAAGAGGAAGAGGACGAAGCCGACCGAGAGCCAGCCGATGCGCCACATGTCTCCCATGATGAAGCCGAGCATCAGGCCGGCGATGAGCGAGATGATGATGAGGGGGGAGGACAGGCGGGCATCCAGCCAGGCCACGGTCCGGTAGGTGTGGAGGATCGCCTCCTTGCTGCCCGAGGCGAGGCTCCGCCGCTCCCAGATCATGCCCAGCACCGCGTTGGAGAAGAAGAGGGTGACGGCCGCGATGTGGACGAAGAGGGCGTGGCCATAGAGGGCGGGCTGCTTCAGCAGGGCGGTGAATTGCCGCCGGGAAGAAGAGCGCGAAGGCGATCATCCCCGCCATGAGGGCCAGGCAGCCGATCAGCACGTACTTCGTTTTCATGGCAGGATAGACGAACATACTCCCGGAGAAAGGGCAAGAGTACCCGCGGGTCGACCTGGATCTCGTCTTTCCCTGGGCGCGGGCCTCGTCTGCGTCTCCAGGAACGCGGAGCAGTTCGAGCGCGTCAGCAAGGGGCTTGACACCGCCCCTGGGTCACGATCGACCGGCATCTCCTGATGCTACTATCCCGGGGAGAAGGTGAAGCGATGCACCGTGTGACGCGCGTGGTGGTCCTAGGGCGTACTCCCTCAGCCTGAGTTTCGACGACGGTGCCTCTGGCACGGTCGACCTGTCGGACCTCGCAGGGCGGGGCGTGTTCGCGCTCTGGGACAATTACGAGATCTTCCGGAGGGTCGAGATCGGGGAGAGCGGCGAACTGCTGTGGGGGGAGCAGATCGATCTGTGCCCCGATTCACTGTATCTGAAGGCGACCGGGAAGACCGCCGAAGATGTCTTCCCCGGTCTCAGACACGAGGCGTACGTGCCTGAGATCTGAAATTCTTCGGCATCGTGATCAAGACTTCGGGACGATCCGCCGGCCGCCTCGCTTTCCTGCCTTCTGCGAGGCCGACCTCGTCCCGTGGTGGACCTCAAACAGTGTCCGTGGTCGCCGGGCGACTGCCTCGGGGGGCTCCTCGGACTTCCTCGAGTGGGCGACGGGTAGCCGCAGTGGGGCTCGAAGCTGCGCCTGGCTCGGCTCCAACCCCCGGCGAAGATCGAGCCGCTGCCTTGGGTCGGCGACGGCGTCGTCCGCGCCCGGTTGCCCGGGCGTCAGCTTCCCCGTGCTCCCCCGGGGAGCTCCGCGATCCGCTCGGCGGTCATGGGCACCGAAGCAGCCACGAACTACGCGTACCGCCCCATGCCCTGGGGAAGCCGCCACGGCAGAGCTCTTTCCGAGCGGCGCGCGGGTGCCTGCCGACGTGGAGCAGCGAAACGTCTATCGCGGACGATCGCTGCTTCCGGGAGAGGGTCGCTTCGACGCCCATCCGCCTCTTCCTCGCCATCCGGACATCGTGCGCCGGGAGGGCTGGGAGCTCTACACGATCCAGAGCTTCCCGGGCCTGGGGGACGACTACGCGGCCACCTGCTTCGCCCAGAGCATGATGCTCGAGGAGGGGTGCGGCACCTCGACGCTGGGCGACTTCAATACGGCGCTCACGGTGAAGCTCCTCACCGACCTGAGCGCGGAGCGCGTGTACTACGGCGACCTGCAGCACATCGACAAGCGGAACCGGGAGATCAAGATCATCGGCGACGGTGCCTGCCCGCCGTCGCTCGCGGGGACGGCGGGCCCGGCGGGATTCGCCGAGCACGGCATCCCGACCGAGGGCGGGGCGGGAGGCCTGTCGGTGCGGCTGGTGTGCAAGCCGGGACGCGGGGTGCTCGCCCGCCTGGGACGCGTCGAGGGGCGCTTCGAGATGGTGGTCAGCCGGTGCCGTGTCTTCGAGCCCGCGGCGGACGTGCTGGAGAGCCGCCTCGGTGAATGCGGCATCCCGTTCTGGCCGCACGCCTTCGTCACCGTCGAGTGCGACATCGAGCGCCTGGTCGCGTCTGGAACAACGAGTACGCGGTGCTCGGCTACGGCGAGCACCTCTACGACGACCTGGCCGCCTTCTGCGAGCTCACCGGCATCCGCCTGTTCCTGGCGGATCCCCTGGACCACCTCGCCGGAACAACGAGTACATTGCCGCGAGGTTTCGACGGACTGCCCGCGCCGGCGGTCCTGCGATCAGGCGGAGAACCGCGCACGCGGGGTGATCTACCAGCCGGTTGAACCTCGACGATCTACCGCGCCTTCACGACACCGATCACGAGGAGGATGTTCGCATACACCCGCTGCTCCCCCGTGGCGACCACGAGCGTCGTGTCGGGGGAGCGCGCCTCGGTGTAGAAATCGACCCGCCCACGTGCCTCGAAGCCGTGTCGGCGGGCAGGAGCCTCTTCATCTCTCCATGGATCTCGGGCTCGGGGCCATCGGCAGCTTCATGACGATGGCGGACTCGACCGGGATCGAGCTGAGAATCGCCTCGAGGGCGTCCATCACGGACACGAGACCCGGCCCGGAGGTTCAGGTATACGCGGTGCGCGTGCGCCGGTGCCCCAGTGCTGAAGGGGTAGTTCCCGTCGGCGATGAGCACGCGGGCGCCGTCCCCGGCAGCTGCCAGCGCCGCGAGGATATCGGGATGGAGCAGCCGCGTTGTAAGCATAGGCTCCGATCATTGCCTTCCCTGCCATCCTGCGCAAGGGCCGCGCCCGACCCCCTCACGTCGCGACGGTCCGCCCCGGGTTCGCGCGCATCACCATCGCCCCCGCCAGCAGCCCCGCGACCGCGGCGGCGCAGAACCAGTACGACCGCGCTATCCCGACCGACTGCGCGATCGCGCCGACGAGCAGCGGGAACACCATCCCCCCGAGCGCGATGCCCGCGTAGAGGATGCCGCTCACCGCCCCTGACTGCTCGGGAAACTCCCGCGTGCCCCGCGACATCAGCAGCGGGAACACCGGGCCCACCCCGAGCCCGTACACCGCGCACAGCGCCGCCTTCGCACCCGGCCCGGGCACCAGGATGAAGACGAGGATCCCCCCGAGGGCGAGTGCGAGGCTCGCGGGCAGCAGCGTCTCGGGCCGCAGCGCGCTTCAGCGCGACCGGCATCAGCAGGCGCCCCGAGATGATCCCGAGGAGGTACACGCCGGTCACCGAGCTCGCCAGGCGCAGGCTCACACCCAGCTCCGTCTTGAAGTATTCCGAGAGCCAGTACACGAACCCGAGGTCGGTCGCCACCGAGAAGAAGATCATCACCCCGGTGGTCAGCACGCGGCGATTGGCGAGCATCGCGAGCGCGTTCGTCCGCAGCTTCGGCGCGCCCGCGGGGGGGATGCGCACCACCACGATCGCGACGGCCAGCGCGAGGGCGATGAGCGCGGTCTCCAGGAATCCCCAGCGCCAGGCGAGCCCGGCGGTGAAGTTCGCCGATACGAGGATCGGCGCGAGCAGGCTGCCCGCGGCGCCGAAGGTCGTGAAGAGCGAGAGATTCCGCTCCCGCCGCTCGGGCGCGGCTCCCAGCATGATGCTCTGCCCGATCGAGCCCAGGGGGCTTCCCGCCACGCTGAGCAGGAACACCAGCAGGGCGACGGTGAGGTAGCCCGGCATGAACCCCACCAGGGCGAGACCGGCGGCGACGAAGAACGCGCACCCCGCGTACAGGGCCTTGCGCGGCAGTCGGTCGCTGGCCGACGCCCCGAGGCTCGCGCCGAAGAGCGACCCGAGCGACAGGAGCGTGAAGAAGAGGCCGGCCTGCGCGTAGCTGATGCCGAGGTCCTCGACGATGGCGGGCAGCGACGGGCCGAGCAGCCCGATCACCATCACCCAGAGGAAGTTCGTCGCGAACGCGAGGCCCGGCATGCCGACGTGCGCGCCTTAGCCCACGTGGGCCAGGGCCTGCTTGACCGTCCACCCCTCGTGGACGATGCCGACCATCGCCTCGACCATCGCCTTCGTCTTCCCGTGCTCCCAGATGTTGCGGCCGATCGCGATGCCCTTCCCGCCCGCCTGGATCGACGCGTGCACCAGGGAGAACACCTGCTCGATCGTCTCGGCCTTCTCGCCGCCGAGGACGACGATGGGCACGGGGCACCCCTCCACCACCTTGTGGAAGCTCTCGGGATCGCCGGTGTAGTAGGTCTTGACGAAGTCCGCGCCGATCTCCTGCGCGGCCCGGGCCGCGAGCAGCGTCCCCTTCGGGTCGCCGGACTTCATGTCCTTGCCCTTCCCCATGGCCTCGACCATCAGGGGCAGGCCCAGCCGCTCGCAGGTATCGGCGACCAGGGAGGCCTGCCGGGTGAGCTCTCCTTCCCGCTCGTGGCCGAACTTGACCGTGACCGCGGCGGCCGCGGCGCCGAAGGCGAGGGCGGCTTCGGGGGTGGAGATCATCTCCTCCTCGAACTTCCCGCCGAGCACCGTGAATCCTCCCGTGAGGCGCATCACGATCGCGAGGCCGCGGTCCCACTCCCCCGCCGCCGCGTTCACCACGCCCCGGGTGGCGAGGATCGCGTCGGCGCCCCCCTCGCGGCAGGCCCGCACCACCTCGGCGGGCTTCACGATGCCCGGCATCGGGCCCGCGATGCCGCCGTGGTCCAGGGCCACGATGACGGTGCGGCCCGTGTCGCGGCGGAAAATGGAGGCGAGGCGGACGCTCTTCCCGGTGTTCATGACGCGCTCCTTGGAGTCGAAAGTTTCTCGAACACGGCCCGCAGGCCGCGATACGATTCCCGGTAGAGGGCGAACAGCTCGTCGTAGACACGCGTGCGCTCGGCACGCGGCTCGAACACGGACCCGATCCGCACGATGGCCTCCGCGGCCTCGGCCGGCGAGCCGTGGACGCCCAGCCCGACGAGGGCGAGGCACACGTCGCCGGCGAGGTCGGAGTCCTCCGCCTCGGGCACGAGGATGCGCCGGCCCGTGATGTCCGCCCGCATCTGGTTCCACGCGCGGTTGCGCGCCGGCCGTCCCGTGATGCGCAGGTCCTGCACGGCGAGGCCCAGCTCCTCCATCACCGCCACCACGTCGCGGATGGCGAACCCCACGGACTCGGCCACGGCCCGCAGCATCGCGGCGCCGCCGTGGTTCAGCGTGAGGCCGACGAAGGCACCGCGGGCCCGGGGGTCCCACAGGGGAGCCCGCTCGCCCGCGAGATACGGGAGGAACAGCAGCCGGTCCGCGCCCGCGGGAATCTGCCTCGATCTCGGCGAACAGGCTGTCCCAGCTTTCCTCCCCGCGACCGAGCGTGGCGCGGCACCACTCCAGGGCCTTACCGGAGGTCGAGATCATCCCCGAGACGTTCCAGCATCCCGGCGCGACGTGGCTCACGCACAGCAGCCGTCGATCCGAGATCGGGGTACGGGAGCAGAGGTTGATCCCCTCGGAGGTTCCCGCGCGGATGCACGCGCGCCCGGGCGCCACGGTCGCCGTGCCCAGGAGCGAGACGATGAAGTCGGGGCCGCCCGAGACGACGGGAACGCCGGCGGGGATGCCGGTCGCAGCCTGCCCGACAGCGCTCACGGCGCCGAGGATCTTTCCCGATGCGACGAAGGGCGGGAACTTTCCCGTGTCCATGCCGAGGGCGGCGATCGACGACTCCTCCCAGTAGTAGCGGGTGTACTCCGGGGTGGGCAGGAACGTGGACGGCATGCCGGTCAGCACGAAGGCGAGGTACTCGGGGCAGGAAAAGAACCAGCGCGCCTGCTCGTAGAGCCTTGGACGATTGCGGAAGATCCACAGCGCCTTGGGGAGGAAGAACGTCGGATCCGTCGGCTCTCCGCGACTCTGCGAGACGATGCGGGCCTCCTCCACACCGCGACGGTCCATCCACGTCATGGCGGGGGCCAGGGGCGCGCCGTCGGCGCCCACGGGCACGAGCGTCGGACCGTTGCCGCTCACCACCACCGCCTCGATCGGCCCCGCCCCCGCGGCGCCCAGCTCCGTAACGGCCCGTTCAAGGCCGGCGATCCACGTCCGGGCGTCTGCCTCGTGCCAGAGCGGGTCGGGATGCGGGATGAGCGCGAGCGGCGCCTCGGCCCGGGCCGCGATCCGACCGCCGCGATCGAAAAGCCCGGCTTTGAGCTGCGTGGTGCCTACGTCGACGGCGAGGATCATCAGGCCGTGTCGTGCCGCAGCATGACCCGGTAGGTCTCCCGGGTGAGGGCGGCTCGTATCCCCGCCTCGATCCCGTCGAAGCCGACCGTGCGGCTGATCAGGGGCTTCACGTCCACCATGCCGAACGAGAGCAGGCGCACGGCCTGGTGGAAGTCCCGCTCCGTGCGCCCCTCGGTGCCCGTCACCGCGTACTCGCTGCGGTGCAGGACATTCGCATCCACGGGGAGCGTGGTCTTCCCCGCGTAGGCGGTGTAGATGTTCACGCGCCCGGTCTTCGAGATCGACGCGAACGCGGCCTCGAGCGCCGCGGGCGCGGGGCTCGTGACGATGCACGCGTCAACGCCCCGACCGTCGGTGTGCTCCTTCACCAGCGAGGCGAGCGCCCCGTCGCTCGGGTCGACGGCCGCGAACGCCCCCATGCGCTTCGCCATGGCGCAGCGGGCCGCGTCCGGGTCGGATACGAACACGCGCGCGCCCATGCGAGACGCGACCTGGACGTGCATCTGCCCCATGGGCCCGGCGCCGATCACGAGCAGGTCCTCCGCCATGTCCAGGCCGACGCGCTTCAGCGACTTGATGCAGCACGCGACGGGCTCCGAGAAAGCCGCTTCCTCGAAGGAGAGCCCGGCGGGAATCGGATAGGCCTGAGACTGCCGTACCACGATGAACTCGCCGAAGCCGCCGAGCACCCGCTGGTTCGCGTTGAACCGGTTCTGGCACATGTTCGAATGCCCCGTGCGGCAGTAGTGGCAGGTGCCGCAGCGCAGCACGAGGTCCAGAGCGACTCTCGTCCCCGGGGCGTGCCCGGGCAGCGTGTCCGGTCCCGCCTCCGCGACCTCGCCCGAAGCTTCGTGGCCAGGCACGAGGGGGTAGGCGATCTTCATCTCGCCGGTGAACAGGCGCTGCTCGAGGGTGCAGATCCCGCAGGCCTTCAGCCGCACGAGCAGCTCGCCCTTTCCGGGGACGGGCGTCTCGAGATCGCGGATCTCGATGCGCTCGGGGGCGGTGAGGACGGCGGCTCTCATGGGGACCTCCTCGGCTCGGGCGCGCTTCAGGCGCGCGACGACCGGTAGTGCCGGACGATCGCGTAGACGATCATCGCGACCACGGTGATGACGTACGGCAGGGCAAGGATGAAGTCGGCCGGGACGTTGAAGATGCCCTGAGCCCAGTTGGAGAAGCTCTCAGCCAGGCCGAACACGAACGAAGCAGCCACGATGCCCCCGCGGCGTCTTGTTGCCGAGGTAGATCGCCACCAGGGCTATCCAGCCCCGGCCCGAGGAGATCTCGGGGACGAACGCCGCGAGCTGCAGCGTGAGGAAGGCTCCGGCGAGACCGCAGGTGAGACCCGAAATGAGGATGCCCGCGAGCTGGTAACGGCGAGGATCCCGGCCGATCGCCACGATGGTCGGCCGGGTTCAGGCCCGTGCCGCGCAGGCGCAGCCCGAACGGCGTGCGGTAGATGACCACGGCCGAGACGATCGCGATCAGCCACGTGGCGTACACGATAACGTTGTGACCGAACAGCACGTCGCCGAGCACGGGGATGCGCTGCAGGCCTTCGGGCACGGCGAGCACCGGCAGCTGGGGAACGGTGGGGAACTGGATCACGCCCTTGGTCTTGTAGATCTGGTTGGCGAGCACGATCGTGAACCCCGAGGCGAACAGGTTCGTCGCGAGGCCCGTGATGAACACGTTCGCGCGCAGGTACAGGGTGATCGCGCCGAAGAGCAGGGCGAGGAGCATCGCGCACAGGATCCCGAGGAGGATCCCCGACGAGCAGGCTGCCCGTGGCCGCCGCGAACACGATGCTGAAGAACGCACCGGTCAGGATCAGGCCCTCGAGGGCGATGTTCAGCATGCCCGCCAGCTCCGTGAACAGCCCGCCGATGGCGGCGAGCAGGAACGGGGTCATGATCCCGACCGCGTTGTGCACGAGCGGTATCGCGAAGCCCGGAGTTCGCGCTCATGCGGCCCTCCGTTTCCGGGCGAGGCCGTACAGGGCCTGGGCCGTGACGAGGAAGAAGATGCACGACTGCGCGATGGCCGCGATCTCGTAGGTGACGTCGCCGTGCAGCGTCGCCGCCCGGGCCCCGGCGTCGAGCCAGGCGAAGAGCAGCGCGGCCGGCACGACCGCGAGCGGATTGTTCCGCGCGATGAGGGCCACCGCGATGCCGTTCCACCCCATGCCGCCCGAGAAGCCCTTGATGGCCGCCCCGTGGGTGCCGAGCACCGAGAAGGCGCCGGCGAGGCCGTGCAGGGCGCCGCTCAGGACCATCGGCAGCACGAGGTAGGTGCGGATGTTGATGCCGCCGTAACGGGCGAACTCGCGGTTGAGGCCGCACATCCGCATCTCGTAGCCCGCGTGGGTCCGGTTCATGAAGAGCCAGACGATCGCCGCGGTCGCGAGCGAGAAGAACGCGCTGATGTTGAGCTTCGACGGCGGGAAGATCTTCGCCAGCGCGTACTGCGGCCCGATCGGCAGCGCTGGCGAGCAGGTTGTTCGCGGGGTCGTCGAGCGGACCCGTGATGACCCAGTTCGCCACCAGCACGACGGCGGCGGAAAGCAGGAACGAGGAGATCATCTCGTCGGCGTCCCACTTCATCCGGAACCAGCCCGACAGCCCCGCGACCGCGGCGGCCGCGACAAGACCGCCCGCGACCGCGGCCAGCGCGCCCAGGAAGCCGTTCGCCTGCGGCAGGGCGAGGCAGACCGCGGTGGCGGCCAGCCCACCCGCGTACACCTGGCCTTCGCCGCCGAGGTTGAAGACGGAGGACTTGAACGCCACCGCGATGCCGAGCCCCGTGAACACCAGGGGCACGGCGCTGTTCAGCATGTTGCCGAGGTAGTAGGAGTTGCGGAACGGCCCGATGAAGAAGTTGTAGATCGTCGTGCCCGGCACCTTGCTGAAGAGGAGGATCAGCCCGATCACGATGGCGAACGAGATCGCGAGGGTCAGGGCGATGCCCGAGAACCCCGTGAACGCGGCGCCGAGGCCCTTCTTCCCCTTCATGCCCGTCCCTCCGTGCCGCCCGCGGCGGGCCGGGCGGCGTCGCTGCGCAGCCCGAGCATGTACTCCCCGATCAGCTCCTTCGAGAGCCCGTTCGCATTGGGCAGCACCCCGACCACCCGGCCCCGGTACATGACCGCGATGGTGTCGGCGATGCCGAGGATCTCGTCGAGGTTCGACGAGATCAGCAGCACGCCCGCGCCCCCCGCCCGCGCCTCGAGGATCTTCCCGTAGACGAACTCGCTGCTCGCCACGTCCAGGCCCCACGTCGGCTCCGAGACGATGAGGAGGTTGGACGACGAGGCCAGCTCGCGCGCGAGGATGACCTTCTGGATGTTGCCGCCCGAGAGGGTGCCGATGGCCGACTCGGGCGTGCCGCCGATGGAGAACCGGCTCGCCAGGCCCTCGGAGAAGCTGCGGATGCTGCGGCCCCGCAGGAACCCCGCGCGGAGGAACCCGTGGTGGTGGGAGACGATCATGTTCTCCGTCACCGACGAGGCGAGGCTCGCCCCGCGGTGGAGGCGGTCGGCGGGCACGTAGGCGAGCCCCTGCTCGCGCAGCGTGGCCGTCGAGAGGCCCGAGATGTCCTCGCCGTTGTGGAGGATCCTGCCGCCGGTGATGCGCCGCAGCCCCGCGACCACGTCCTCGAGCTCGCCGAGCCCGTTGCCGCTCACGCCCGCGACGCCCACGATCTCGCACGAGCGCACGCTCAGCGTCACGTCGTCGAGCAGCGGCCGGCCGCTGCCGCGCCGCCGCAGCGAGACGTGCTCCAGCTCGAGCACCGGGCTCCCGCACGCCTTCGCCTCGCGCGCGAGCTGGAACAGCACGCTGCGACCGACCATCAGGCGGGACAGCTCCGCGGTATCGACCGTGGCCGTCTCGCGCACGTCCACGACCTTGCCCTGGCGCATCACGGTGACCCGGTCGGAGATCTCCTTCACCTCGTGCAGCTTGTGCGTGATGATGATGCAGGTCTTCCCGTCGGCGCGCAGGCTGCGCAGCGTGGCGAAGAGGCCGTGGATTTCCTGCTCGGTCAGCACCGACGTGGGCTCGTCGAGCACCAGCAGGCTCGCCCGGCGGTAGAGCATCTTCACGATCTCCACCTGCTGCATCTGCCCGACGGTCAGGTCCGCCACGCGCGCGTCCGCGTCGATGCCGAAGCCGTGGTCCCGGATGACCGCCGCCACGCGTCGCCGGGCCTCCGCCGGTCGGTGAAGATGCCCCACCGCCGGGGCTCGACGCCGAGCACGACGTTCTGGGCGACCGTGAAGTCCGGGATAAGCTTGAAATGCTGGTGCACCATGCCGATGCCCAGCCGGGCCGCGTCGAGGGGATTGCGGATGACGGCCGGCACTCCCGCGAGGGAAATGGTCCCCGCGTCGGGCTGCTCGAGGCCGTAGAGAATCTTCATGAGGGTGGTCTTGCCGGCGCCGTTCTCGCCGACGATGGCGTGGATCTCGTCCTTCTCGACGGAGAAATCCACGCCGTCGTTGGCGGCGAGTTCACCGTAGCGCCTGGTGATCCCCCGCATCGACAGCAGGTTCATGCACAATCCTCGATCGGCGGATGGGGCGGGTGCCGCGCGGGGGTGGAATTCCCCCACGCGGCACCCACCGCCGTCGTCTCTACATCTGCGGCACGGCCAGCGAGAAGCTGCCGGCGCGGAACTTCTTCATGAGGTCGGCCATCTTCGCCACGACGTCCGCGGCCACGTTGCTGGTGTACAGCGGGTCGGCGTCCGCGAAGTCCACGTAACCGGCCTTGGTGGTCAGCACGTCGGCTTTGCCGAACGCCAGCTTGCCCTGCACGGCCTTCTTCAGCGTCTCGTACACGGCCCGCTCCTGGGCGAGCGTGGCGCACCCGATGATGGTCCCCGGGGCGATCTTGTACGCGTTGCTGTCGAAGTACACGACGTAGCGGCCGCGCGCCTGCGCCGCCTTGATGATGCCCTGGCCCGCGCCGCCGGCGATGGACAGGATCACGTCGACGCCCGCGTCCATCATGCTGTTGGCGAGGTCGGCGCCCTTGTTCGCGTCCCACCAGTTGCCGATGACCCGGTAGTCGAGGGTGATGCCCTTGTCCACGGCCTGGAAGCCCTGGGTGTAGCCCGGGATCATCTCCTTCGTCAGGGCGGGGTACTCCTGCGCGACGATGGCGCCGACCTTCAGGTCGGCCGTGGCGCCCTTCATCGTGCTCTTCGTCACGAGGCCCGCGAGGTAACCGGCCATGTAGCCCTGCTCGACCTGGTTGTACATCACGGAATAGGCCATCGCGTTGCCCGGGAGGTACGCGTCCATGAAGATGAACTTCTGCTTCGGGAACGCGGTGAACACGCCCTTGCTGACGTCGGGCATCGAGGGGTTGGACGTCAGGATCCAGGTGTACTCGCCCGTCGCCGCCAGCGCGGTCATCTGCTCGGGCCACTTCGACTGGTCGAACCCGGCCTCGACCACCTTGATGGTGAGGTTCGGGAACTCGGCGGCCACCTTGTTGGCGCCGCTCACCATCTGCTCGTACAGCGGGCTGCCCGCGGCCACGCCGGGGACGAACACGCCGACCTTCATCGGGCCCTTCTCGGTGGTCCCTTCCGCGAACAGGGGCGCCGCGAAGGCGAGGCAGACGGCTGCCACCACGAGGAACAGGATCGTCTTCTTCATCGCTTCCTCCTTCAAGATATCTGAGGGCTTCAACGAAGCCCGGGGTGACCGCCTATCCGTCATCCGACCTTCGGTTCCCGGACGAGCTGGCCCACGGCCGCGCGTGCCGCACCCGTCAGGAAGAACACGTCCGTGCCCAGCGCGATGAACTGGAACCCGTCGCGGATCCTGCGGTTGGCATCCTCCGCCGTCGCGACGTGGATGCCCGCGGGGATGCGGTGAGCCTTCGCGGCGGCGATGATCTTGCGAATGGCCTCCTGGTGACGGGGATCGGGATTGTCGCCGAGGACGACCGGGATGCCCATTGACGCCGCGAGATCCGCGGGACCGATGAACAGGGCGTCGATGCCGGGGACGCCGAGGATCTCCTCGAGGTGATTCACCGCGTCGATGTGCTCGATCTGCACGACGAGGGCGATCTCCTCGTTCGCGTGGGCCTTGTAGTCCTTGCCCGCGTACTGGTCCACCCGGCCGAATCCCATGCTGCGCGAGCCCAGGGGCGGGTACCGGCACGCCTGGACGGCGCGCACGGCGTCCTCGCGGCTGTTGACCATCGGGACGATCACGCCGTAGGCCCCGGCGTCGAGCACCCGGTTGATGTAGGCGGCGTCGTTGCCCGGCACGCGGATCATCGGCACCGTCTCGGAGGTGCTCAGGGCGACGAACTGCTGCTGGATCGTCTCCAGGTCCCACGGTCCGTGCTCGGCGTCGACCGCGATCCAGTCGAAGCCGAGGTGCGACATGATCTCGGCGCACAGCGGGCTGCCCAGGTTCATCCAGCTTCCCACGGAGGCCTTGCCCTCTTTCCAGATCTGCTTCACCCGATTCGCTCTCATCGTGAAATTCCTTTCTTACAGGTCGAACGGCACCGCCAGCTCGCTCGCGAGCTGGGCGAGGGACTCGACCACCTTCTCGTGCAGCGGGATGCCCTCCCGCCTCCGCTTCGCCTCGATCGCGTTCTCCACCTCCCCGGCCAGCAGCAGCGTGTCTCCCTGCTTCGCCATGGGCAGGCCGTGGTACGCCCGGCGCATGTCCCGCATCGAGGCGGCGAACGCGTCGGGACTGCCGAACCCGCCGACCTTGATCGCGGCGAAGAAGTGATCGCACCGGTTGCCGGCCGCGGCGGGATCGACGACCACCAGCAGGCTCGCCACCGCGCCGGAGAGGATATTACAGAACACCTCGACCGTCACCCCGAGCCCGAACCCCTTGTAGGCGCCGAACTTCGGCTCGCCGCCGAGCGGTACCAGGCCGCCGCCGCCCTTGAACACGGCGGACGGGTCCGTGGTCGGCGCTCCCTTGTTGTCGACCGCCCAGCCCGCGGGAATCGGCTGGCCCCGGCGCAGGGCGTCGCTGATTTTCCCGCCCGGCACCACCGAGGTGGACATGTCCAGGACGAAGGGCCCTTCGTCGCCCGCGGGCACCGCGACGCTGATGGGGTTGGTGCCCACGCCCCGGGCCGTGCTGCCGGGCGGCACCACGATCGGCCCCGTCGAGGACAGCGCGATCCCGATCATGTTCCGCGCCGCGGCCTGGAGCGCGTACAGGGACGCGGCCCCGAAATGCGTGCTGTTCCGCACCGCGACCATCCCGACCCCGACCTCGTCGGCCCGCCGCATCGCCTCGGCCATGGCCGCGCCGCCCACGAGGAACCCCATGCCGTTGTCGCCGTCCATCACGGCCGTCGCCGGGGCGTGCGATTCGATCTTCAGGGACGGGCCGCGGGTTGATCTGGCCCTTCTTCAGCCGGGTGACGTAGAACGGGCCGAGGTGGGCCACCCCGTGGGTGTCGATGCCCCGCAGGTCGGCCGCCACGATGAGCTCCGCCGCGCGGGCCGCGTCGGGACCGGCGAGTCCCGCCTTCTCCAGTACGGCCGCTGCGAAACGTTTCAGCTTCGCATGATCGACGAGCTTTGTTTCTCCCGCCATGATCGAACCTCCTCGTAGAAAATCATGGGTCGGGCCGCCCGACGGCCCGACCGATGAAACATTCGGCGCGATTCCCCGGTATCACCCGCCCGATGCCGCGGGCTTCCGCGCCTGGGCGAACCGTCCCTTGCGGATGCCGGTCTCGATGAGCGAGTAGGCGATGAGCGCGAGGACGGTGACGAAGAACGGCATGGCGAGCAGGAGCCCGCCCGGGATGCTCGAGTTCGCCTGCAGGTAGTTGCTCAAGAACCCCACCAGCCCGAAGACGATCGACCCGAGGAGGATCCCGATCGGCGTCCGTCGGCCGAGGTAGATGATGACCAGCGCGATCCATCCCCGGCCGGAGGACACGTTGGGCACGAACGCCCCCAGCGTGAGGGTCAGCACGGATCCCCCGAGCGCGCAGAGGGCGCCCGAGATGAGCAGGGCGACGAACTGGTAGCGTTGCGGGTTGATGCCGAGGGCGAAGGACGCCTTCCGGTTGTGGCCGACGGCGCGCAGGCGCATGCCGAACGGCGTGCGGTAGATGACGACGATGCTCACGACGAGCAGCAGCCAGGAGACGTACACGAGGATGTTGTGGTCCGCGAAGATATCGCCCAGCACGGGGATGCGTTCGAGGAAGGGCATCCGGATGGGCTTCAGCACGGGCATGTCGGGAAAGCTCACCGACCCGGTCTGGCCGTAGAAGGAGAGCGACAGCACGATCGAGAGCGCGGAGGCCAGGAGGTTCGTGGCGAGACCGCAGATGAAGATGTTCGCCCGCAGGCCCAGGGCGATCGACCCGAAGAGCGCGGTCAGGAGCAGCGTCGCGGCGAGCCCGCCGAGGATCCCGAGGAAGAGGTTCCCCGTCGCCGCGGTGACCACCACCGAGAAGAACGCGGAGAAGATCATCAGGCCTTCCAGGGCGATGTTCAGCACCCCGGCGAGGGACGAGTACAGCCCCCCGAGGGCCGCGAGGAGGAAGGGGGTCATGATGTCGATCGTGCCGCCGATGGCGGGCAGCTGCAGCGTGCTCATTCCCCGAGCCTCCGTCGGATGAAGGCGAAGGCGGCTTCGGCCGTCACCAGGTAGAAGATGATCGCGCTGATCACGTTGGCGAGCTCGATGCTCACGTCGGAGTTGATCATGGCGGAGCGCGCGCCGGCCATGAGGTACGCGTAGAACAGCGCCGCGGGCACGACCCCGAGCGGATTGCTGCGCGCGATGAGCGCGACGGCGATCCCGTTCCATCCCAGTCCCGCGGTCAGGTCGAGGAAGGCGGAGCGGGTGCGCCCGACGATCTGGACCGCCCCGCCCAGCCCGATCAGCCCACCCGACAGCAGCATGGGCAGGACCGTGAACCGCTTCGTGTCGATGCCGGCGATACCGCGCGAACTGCGGATTGGATCCGGTCGCCCGCAGCTCGTAGCCGAAGTGGGTCTTGCGGAGGACCACGAACATCACGACGGCCGTGGCCAGCGCGATGAAGATCCCCGTGTGGACGTACGAAGGCGGCAGGAACCGCGCGAGGGTGTAGCTCGACGGGATCGACACCGACTGGATGGTCACCTTGGCCGGATCGCGGAACGGCCCCAGGACGAGGTAGTTGATGACGTAGACGATCCCGCTGGAGATGAGGTAGGAGGTCAGCAGGTCGGATATCGCGAACTTCATCTTCAGCAGGCCCGAGAGGCCGGCGAGCAGGGCACCGGCGGCCGCGCCGGCGGCCAGGAGCAGGACGATGCCCGCGAGGCCCGGCAGGCCCGGCAGGCTGGAGCCGACGATGACCGCGACGATGGCGCCCGAGAAGATCTGGCCCTCGCCGCCGAGATTCGTGACGCCGCTCTTGAAGGCGATGGCCATGCCGAGGCCCGAGAAGATGAGGGGAATCGCGGACTCCAGCATGTTGAAGAAGGAATAGGAGTTCATGAACGGCCCGAGGAAGTAGTAGCGCAGGGTGTTCAAGGGCTGCTTCGAGAAGATGAAGATGAGGCCGACGGCGATGACGAACGAGACCAGGATGGAGCCGAGGATGCCGAGCATGACGGCGAGCGAGTTCTTCTGATGGCTTGTCAAAGCGCTACCCACCGATCGCCCCTTCCTCGGCCGAGACGCCCTCCGCGGGGCCGCAGCTGCCCTTGAGGTCCTGCCGCTTCAGCCCCAGCATGTAGTCGCCGAGCGACTCCCGGTCCAGGCAGTCGTTTTCGAAGATCCCCGCCACCTCGCCCTTGTACATGACCGCGATCCGGTCGGAGAGCGCGAGGACCTCGTCGAGGTTCGAGGAGAGCAGGAGGATGGCCTTGCCGGCCTTCCGCATGTCCATGATCACGGTGTAGACGAACTCGGAGCTCACGATGTCCAGCCCCCACGTGGGCTCGCACACCACCAGCAGGCTGGTCTCGCCGGGACAGCTCCCGCGAGAGCACCGCGCGCTGGATGTTCCCGCCCGACAGGGTCCCGACCGCGCTCTTCACCCCCCCGCGGATGCCGAACCGCTCGATGAGGCCGCGCACGAACGTCGCGATCAGCCCGGCCCGGAAGAAGCCGTTCTTCAGAAACTGCTGGTGGTCGACGGCGATGAGGTTGTCGCCGAGCGGCAGCGGGAGGCTGGATCCGCGATTCAAGCGGTCGGCCGGGACGTAGGCGACCCCGATCTCCCGCAGGTACGCCGTCGATCGGCAGAGGATGTTCTTCCCGTTGAGGAGCGCCTCGCCTTCGAGGATGCCGTCGCCGCACATGCCCGGTGAGGGCGTCCTCCAGCTCCCCCAGCCCGTTGCCCGCCACGGCGGCGATACCCAGCACCTGGCCTTCGCGCACCTCGAAGCTCACGTCGTTCAGCAGCGGCTGCGGCCGGGCGGGGTCCCGCAGGCACACGTTCCGCACCTGGAGCACCGGCGCTCCCGGGGCGCGGGGGGGGCGTGCCACCTGGAGGATGACCTCCTTGCCGACCATCATCCGGGCCAGCGACGCCTTGTCCACGCCGGGGGTCTCGCAGCAGCTCGCCACGACCCGTCCCGCGCGCATGACGGTGACCCGGTCGGCGATCTGCCCGACCTCGTCGAGCTTGTGCGTGATGATGATGATGGTGTGGTTCTGCTCCCTGAGCTGGCGCAGGATGGCGAAGAAGACGCGCACCTCCTGCTCGGTCAGGAGCGAGGTGGGCTCGTCGAGCACGAGCAGCGTCGAGCCGCGGAACAGCACGCGCAGGATCTCGACGCGCTGCTTCTCCGCCACGGTGAGGCTGCCGACCATGGCGGCGGGATCCATGGCGAACCCGTAGCGCTTCGACAGGTCCTCCACCTGCCGGCGGGCCTGCGCGCGATCGTACAGGAAGAGGCTCCGCACCGGCTCGCGGTTCAGCACGATGTTGTCCGCGATGGAGTAGTCGTCGATGAGGGAGAACTGCTGGTGCACCATGCCGATGCCGTGGCGCTCGGCGTCGCGGGTCGAGTGGAACCGCACCGGGACGCCGCGCAGCTTGATGGTTCCCCGGTCGGGATGCTCCAGCCCGCAGAGGATCTTCATGAGCGAGGTCTTCCCCGCCCCGTTCTCCCCCACCAGGGCGTGGATCTCGCCCTCCCGGACGCGGAAGTGCACGTCCTGGTTGGCGTGGACGTTGTTCTCGGGGTAGGTCTTGCAGATCCCCGTCATCTCGAGCAGGAGCGTCTCGCCCTGCCCGTGCGTCTCAGCGTCCATGGGCACTCCGCCTCCAAAGTCCGGGGCGGGGGAAAGCCCCCGCCCCGGTCGCATTCAGATGCCGAAACGATCGAAGATCAGTTCCCGCCGGCCTGCGAGGCCGTGTTGATCTTGTCCAGGACCGCCTGCGGGACGGGGAGGTTCCGCTGCCCGGCCACGATGGCGTCGAACTCCGCCTGGATGCGCTTGCGAAGGTCCTCGGGGACCCCCGCGACGTAGCCCGGGGCCCGCAGGGGCATCGAGATGTAGCCCTCGGTCGCGCCGAGCACTTCCGGCTTGCCCCAGGGGATCTTGCCCTCGACGAGCCACTGGAGGTTCTTCATGACGAGGTCGCCGTTCTCCGCGCCGACGCTCGCGAGGATCGTGCCCGGCGCCTTGTCGAATGCCGCCACGTCGAAGTACACGACCTTGATGCCGCGGTTGACCGCCGCCCGGATGACGCCCGTGTTGCCGCTGCCGGCGATGGACCCGATGACGTCGACGCCGGCGTCGATGAGGCTGTTCGCCAGTTCCTCGGCCTTCTTCGCGTCGTACCAGTTGCCCAGCATGACCGACTTCAGCTCGAACGCGGGATCGACGGCCTTGGCGCCCGCCTCGATCCCGGGGGCGATCAGGTCGTCGAGGGTCGCGTAGTGCTGCCCGTACACGAGGCCGATCTTCTTGTCGGCGTTCATCCCCTTGATGCTGCTCTGCGAGATCAGGGCCATCGTGAAGCCGTAGAGGTAGCCCTGCTGGAACTTGTTGAAGAAACTGGAGAAGATCCGGTCGTTGCCCGCCACGTAGCAGTCGTTCACGATGAACTTCACGTTCGGGACCTGCTTCGCCGCCGCGACGGCCATGGCGCCGAGGGCCTCGTTCGAGGTGTAGACCACGTCGTACTTGCCCGAGGCGGCGAACGCGACGAACTGCTCGACCCACTTCGACTGGTCGAAGCCCATCTCGTAGACGTTCACGAGCTGGATCCGCTTGTCACGGAGCGCGAAGCGACGCGCACCGTCGGCGAGGGAATCGTAGGGCGGGCTGTCACCGAGCGCGCCAGGAATGACAATGCCGAGGCGGATCGGCTTCTCCGCGGTCGGCAACGCGGTGCTCGCGGCCGCGGCGGGCGCCTCCTTCTGTCCATCGGCGAACAGCGGCACGGCCAGTGCCAGGCAGACCGCTACCATCACGAGGAACAGTAATGCTTTCTTCATCCGATCCTCCTCTTCCGTGGTTCTCGAAGGGCTTCAACGAAGCCCGGAATGCCCGTAATAGACCTGCGAGATCGCCCGCTCGGGGCAGACGCTGACGCACAACCCGCACCCGATGCACAGCTCGGCCTGGGCCCGCGCCTTTTTCCCCCGGCTGCCCGGCCACTCGCGCACGCGCATGGACCCGTACGCGCAGGCTTCCTCGCATCGGCGGCACGCGGTGCATTTCTCTTCGTCGACGGTCGGCACCACCGGCCGGGTGACCGCGACGAGGCCCTTCTCCTTCCGCTCGCGGATGCGGCGCAGCGCGAGGCCGCGCACCTCTGCGGGCGAGAGACGCCCAGCTCGGCCAGCAGCGCCTCGAGGTCGCGCAGCAGGCGCGTGTAGCGCGCGGGACCCTTCAGGTGACCCGCCGTGCACACCCCGACGAGGGTGGCGCCGGCCATCAGGTACTCCACGACGTCCGCCGCGGTTTCGACCCCGCCGACCCCGATGATCGGCAGGTCCACGGTGGAGGCGATCTCCAGCACCATCCGCAGCGTGAGCGGCATGATCGCCGGGCCGGTGAGACCTCCGACGCCGCGCGGCCCGCCGAGGGCGGGCTCGCCGGTGCGGATGTCGATCTTCAGCGCCGGACCGAACGCGTCGGAGCAGGCGATGCCGTCGGCGCCCGCCTCCTTCACCCCGAGGGCCCATTCGCGGGCCAGGTGCAGGAAGCTGCCCGAGAGCTTCACGACCACGGGCACCTAAACCGCCTGCTTCACCAGCTTTACGGTGCGCTGCATGGGCGCCACGTCGGCGAGCTTGGGCTCGGGCATCTCGAGGCCGGGGTACATGGCCATCAGGATCTCGCCCATGTGGGGGCAGTGGGTCGGGATCTCGATCATGTCCGCGCCGGCGGCCGCGGCCTTCGCGGCCAGCTCCGCCGCCTCCTCGGGGGTGAACCCCGCGAGGTTGGCGATGACGATCGCCTCGCCTTCCTTCGCCGTCCTGATGCCTTCCTCGAACCAGTACTCCGACGTGCGGTCCGAGCCGAACACCGCGTTCAGCATCCCGGATTTCACCGCGCTGAAGCACGGCAGCACGTCGGGCGAGGGACGCGACACGATGGTCTTGGTGCAGATGCCGGCCACCCCGCTCTTCCCGATCTCGCGGATGGTGGGGCCGTCACGCCCGTGCACGCCGGCCGGAACGATGACGGGGTTGCGGAACTTCAGCCCGCAGAAGTCGGTCCTCAGGTCGATCGCCATTCCAGCTCCCTCGTCACACCGTGATGCCGTTGCGGCGCCACAGCTTCGTCGCCTCGGCCACGCAGGCGGCCGCCACCTCGTCCTCGTCCACCGTCGTCATGCGGCCGTCCTTCACCACGACCTTCCCGTCGACCATCACCGTTTCCACGTTCCGTCCCTGGAAGGTCATCGTGTACCACGACTGCACCGAGGACGGGACCACGGGCACGGGGCTGTCGGGATGTACGATTATGATATCCGCGCGCTTGCCCACCGCGAGGCTGCCGATCCGGTCGCCGAGCCCGAGCGCCTTCGCCGCGTTGCCGAGCACCATGTCGAGCGCCTGGAACGGCGGGAGGAGCGCGGGGTTGGCCCGGTGGGCCTTGTGTACCAGGTAGGCGTACCTGAGGTACTCGGAGACGTCAAGCGTGAAGAAGCAGTCGTGCCCCAGCGTGACGTTCATCCCCGCGGCCAGCATGTCGGGGACCCGGGCCACGCCGTTGCCGCCCAGGGAGTTGGTCATCGGGGTGTGGGCCACGTTGACCGAGTTGCGGCGCAGGATCTCGAGGTCCTCGTCGGTGAGGTCGATGCAGTGGGCCGCGACCACGTCGGGGCCGAGCACGCCCTGGTCCTCGAGCACCTGCGGCGCGGACTTCCCGTACTTCTCGACGAGGAACGCGCGGGGGATCTCGGCGACGTGGATCTGGATGCCGCACTTCCGCTCGTCGGCGATGCGCCGGGCCTTGCGCAGCGTCTCGAAGGAGTTGGTGAACGCGGTGTGCACGCCGAGGCGCGCCTGGATCCGCCCCGCGCCGGAGGCGGGGTACTTCTCCATCAGGCGCAGGTTCTCCGCGAAGGCCTTCTCGGCCGCGGCGGGATCGAGCCGCTCGAGGATCGAGACGCCCGGGACCCGCTCGGTCACCTCGAAACCGAGCTGCGCCCGGATGCCCACCTCGTCGATGGCCTTCGCGCTGGCCTCGAGAGCGCCCGGCAGCGCGTTGGGCCCTTCGACCAGCTCGCAGACGGTGGTGGTGCCGCTCTTCAGCATCTTCGCGGCCGCGTAGCGGGTGGCCGCGTAGATGCCCTCGGCCGTGGTGATGTCCTCGAGCCACTCCCAGCCCATCTTCTGCAGCATGTCCCAGAAGCTCCGCAGCTGGCGTGAAGTCGACGGGCATGTTGTGGCCGAGCACGTACGGCATGTGGGTGTGCGTGACGATGAACCCGGGCATCACGACCCTGCCCGAGGCGTCGATCACGGCGCCCGGCTTCGGGTAGCGGGCCGCGATCTCGCGCGTCTCGCCGATGGCCGCGATCTTCCCGTCCTCGACGGCCACGGCGCCGTCGGCGATCACCCGGCCGCGCAGGGCGTCCGGCTCGAAGGTGACGACCAGTCCGTGCGTGATGAGCGTGGTCATGGGGTACCCCTTGCGAGGAGGATCTCCTGCCGGCTGATGGGCAGCCGGTGGAACCGGATGCCCATGGCGTCCGCAATCGCGTTGGCGAACGCCGCGGCGGCCCCGGCCACGGGCGGCTCCCCGACCCCCTTGGCCCCGAAGGGGCCGGTGGGGTTCGGGTCCTCGACCGCCATCGCCTCCGTGGGCAGCCGGTCCTTGACGGACGGCAGCGCATAGTCGGCGAAGTTCGCGTTGATGATCCGGCCGTCGCGGAAGAGCACTTCCTCCATGTGGGCGAGCCCGAAGCCGAACAGCGACCCGCCCTCGACCTGCCCTTCGAAGCCGAGGGGATTGATCACCTTGCCCACGTCGTGGCACGCGAGGTGCCGCAGCACCTCGACCGTCCCGGTGTGCGTATCCACGCGCACGTCGAAGAGGTGCGTGCCATAGTTATAGGCGATGTAGACCTCGCCCTGGTGCGTCGCGTGGTCGAACCGGGCGTCGGGCGCCTTCGAGAAGGCGAGGTTCATCAGGGGGTACCCGGTCCAGTAGGCGGCGGTCGCCACGTCGCGGAGCGGGATGCGGGCGTTCGCGTCCACCGTGAGCACGGCGAAGCCTTCGCACAGGTCGATGAGCGGCTCGTCGACCTTGAACATCTTCGCGGCCATGCCGACGAGGGACTTCCGCACCTCGGTGGCCGCGAGCTTGACCGCCTGGCCGCCGACCGTGGTGTTGCGGGAGGCGACCGTGGGGCCCGAGTCGTGCACGCCGTCCGTGTCGACCGGGCGGACCGTCACCTGCGCCAGCGGGATGCCGAGCACTTCGGAGGCGATCTGCGCGCACACGGTGCGTGCGCCCTGGCCCATGTCGCAGAGGCCGAGGCCGACCAGCGCGCTGCCGTCCTGCGAGACCTGGACGCTCGCGCCGACCACGTCGACTCCCTCGGCCCCATTCGAGATGCCCTGCAGGAGGCACGCCACACCCCGGCCGTACGGAACCGGGCGTCGTTCGCCGGCAGCGCGGGCAGCGACCGGCGGCGGGCTTCCACCGCGTCGATGGTCTGCACGATGCCCACGCGCCCGGGTAGGTCTGCCCGGTCGCGTTGGCGTCGCCGGCCACGAGCGCGTTCTTCCGTCGCAGCGCGAGCGGATCCATGCCGAGCTTCCGGGCCAGCTCGTCGATGTTCGACTCGGAGGCGAAGGTCGCCTGCGGCACGCCGAAGCCCCGGCAGGCGCCGCAGTAGGTCTTGTTCGTGTAGACCGTGGTCGACTCCACGGCAAGGTTCGGGACCCGGTAGGGTCCCGCCACGTGCACGAGAGCCTTCACCGTCACAAACGGGCTCTCGGAGGCGTAGGCGCCGCCGTCCAGGAGCACGCGGATGCGCCGGGCGAGGATCGTGCCGTCCTTCCTCGCCGCGGTGGCCACGTGGATACGCGAGGCGTGCCGCAGGTTCGAGCCGACGATCGACTCCTCCCGCTCGTGCGCGATCATCACGGGCCGGTCGAGCTTTCGGGCAGCCACCGCGGCGAGCGTGCCGATCTCGGTGGCCACGTCGTCCTTGCCGCCGAACGAGCCTCCGGTGTACGCCTGCACGACCCGCACGCTCGAGGCCGGGACGCCGAGGTTCGCCGCGACGTGGCCGCGGATGTGGAACGGGGACTGGCAGGAGGCGTAGACCGTCATGCGCCCGTCCGCGGACGGCACCGCGCAGACCGCCTCGGGCTCGAGGTAGCCGTGCTCCTGGTTCGCCGTCTCGTACGTGCCTTCGACCACAACGTCGGCGCCCGCGAAGCCCTTCTCGACGTCGCCCTTCACGAGCGTGTTCGAGCAGGTGACGTTGCCCTTCGGGTGGATGGCCCGGGCACCCTCGGCGAGCGCCGCGTCGATCGAAAGGATCGGAGTCGAGGGGCTCGAGGTCGGCCTTCACCAGCCGTGCGCCGCGCTTCGCCGCTTCCGCGGTCTCGGCGACCACGAGAGCCAGCGATTCGCCCGCGTAGCGGATGACCTCCGTGGCCAGCACGGGCTGGTCGAACGGGGGAAGGATCCCGATGAGGTTACCCCCGGGGATGTCCCCGCCCTTCAACACGAGGAGCACGCCCTCCGCCTTCTCGGCGGCGGACACGTCGATCGACCGGATACGCGCGGCGGGTACCGCGGCCCGGGCCGCGTACCCGTACACCATGCCGGGGAACCGCAGGTCGCCGGTGAACTTCGCGCGGCCCGTGACCAGCTCGAGCCCGTCGACCTTGCGGACGCGCTGCCCGACCACGCGGAGGCTATCGCCGCTCATGAGGATGCTCTCCCTGCGGCGCTCTGCACCGCTTTGACGATTTTCCCGTACCCGTGGCACCGGGAGAAGTTGCCGCTCAGGGCCTCCTCGATGGCCGGGACGTCGGGCTGCGGGTTCTTCGCGAGCAGGG
>CAWKDO010000008.1:0-240139 GCA_963848425.1 uncultured delta proteobacterium | reverse complement strand
ATGACCTTCTGGATAGTAATACTGTCGTCGGCTAACAACAGTTTTTTGCTCATGAAACCTCCTGGACCCCCGTTGACAGGAATCGATTAATCGCGGCCTCAAATGCCCGGGAGAAGGAAACCCGACATGATCTTCATCGCCGACACGGATGGACTGCCGCGAAACGCCCACAAGCTATCACATTGCCGCGCTGGGTGTCAATATTGTTTTACCGGGAAAATTCCAAGCAGTTATCTTCGCTTACAGGATTTTCCACGGTTGCGGCAGGAAGAGTCGCTGGTAGAGATTGATGGCGTAACGGTCGGTCATGCCGGCAATGAAATCGGTGACCGAAACCTCGAGCGGATCGCTCGGAGGAGGATGGCCGCCGTACTGCGCCAGCACTTCCCGGCGCTCGATAAAAAAAGCATAAAGTTCTGCAGTATGCGTGAAGCTTTGGCAAATTCGTCGTGCACCGACCGAACCAGATAGACGTGCTCGAACAGCCAGTTGCGCAGCAATTCGATGCTCCGGTCATCTCCGGCGATAACCGGATCTCTTCCCGCCGGTCGCCAACGAAGCGCCGATCATGTCCCGGACCATCGTGCCGATCCGTTGCGAGTGCGTTTTCCCAAGGATATCGAGGGAGGCGGCAATCTGTTCCGGCCGGATCAAACCTGCGCGCATGGCGTCATCCAGATCGTGATTGACATAGGCGACGATATCGGCAAGGCGCACGATCCGCCCTTCCAGGGTAGTGGCACGCACGGCGGGATCGCTGCCAAGAAGCTCTCCCCGACCTTTGGAGTGTTTACGAATACCATCCCGGACCTCTGCGGTCAGATTGATCCCGGTTCCATCTTTTTCCAAGACATCAATTACCCGCAAGCTTTGATCGACATGACGGAAGCCACCAGGGTTCAGTTCGTCTAGTACCTTTTCGCCGGCATGACCAAAGGGTGTATGGCCTAAATCGTGGCCGAGCGCAATCGCCTCGACAAGATCCTCGTTGAGCGACAATGCTCGGGCAATTGTGCGGGCAATCTGGGCTACTTCCAGCGTGTGGGTAAGACGCGTTCGATAGTGATCTCCTTCCGGGGCAAGAAAAACCTGAGTCTTATGTTTGAGACGACGAAAGGATTTGCTGTGAAGAATCCGGTCACGGTCGTGCTGAAAAGAAGTCCGTACCGGGCAAGGTTCTTCCGGTAGTAACCGTCCCGCTGTTGCGGAACTGCGGCAGGCATAGGGTGATAAAATCTTTTCTTCCTTCTCTTTGAGAAGTTTCCGTATATTCATTTGTCACCTTCGAATTTCGTAATTTTCATCTGTATGTTATCCTTTTCAGCTGAGGATGTAATTTTGCTTTTATTCGATGATTACAGAAGAAAGATACCTTTCTTTTTCACTAAAAAATTATTTTTTCCTTGCATTTATAGAATTTTGCTGTATTAGTTATCAATCTAAAGCCAATGATGGCTAATTATTGTAAGTTATAGGAGGAAAAAATGGCAAGTCTGATTGAAATGGCTGCCGATATTGTCGCCGCCCATGCTTCCACTACCCCCATGAGCAAGGAAGAGCTGATTGCCGAACTGACCGAAGTTGCGAAAGCTCTTTCCGCTCTGGAAAAAGGGGAAACTGTTGCCGAAACTCCCGTTGAAGCGGAAGTTGCAGGGCCGACAGTGACTCGCAAGAAAGCATTTGGCAAGGATAAAGTCGTCTGCATGCTGTGTGGCAAGGAGATGAAAACCTTGGCCCGGCATCTGAAAACTGCTCACGGCTTGAAACCTGGGGAATACCGCAAGCAGTTCGATATCCCACGGTCACAGCCACTGGCAGCCCGCTCCTACTCCGAAAGCCGCCGGCAGATGGCGGTGGACCGTGGCTTGGGTGACGATCTCGCCAAGGCGGAAAAGGCCGCCCGAAAAGGGAAAAAGAAGAAATAGGATAAACAGGTTACCGAAAAAGAAAAAGCACCCGACCAGAGGGTGCTTTTTCTTTTTTATGTCATCCAATTCAGTTGCGCGTCAAGGTAAAGGGGAGTTTAAGCAGGAGATTTCCCTCGGCATCAAGCACCTCCACTCGCCATTCCCCTACCCATTCGGGACGAACCGCCGTGACCGACCAGGTACGCCAGTACGCTGAGCGAACCGGTAGTACAGAGCGAGTTATTATCTGGTTGCCAAAATACCAGACATGGGTGATTGCCGTTTCCCCCGCCGCACCGACCACCTCGGTGAAACAGAAGAGCTTATCGACGGTCGCCGGGTAGGTCTGGATGGCATTCCATAGGTGCCCGTTCGATAATCCCGGTCGTAACGACCCCCTCCGGGATCTTCAACCCGGACGCGCAAACGGGCCCTGCCGACCAGGATGAGGCAACTGTCACAAGAAGTAACGTAAACCAGCGCATGACATGCTCCTATTTATTCTTAATGAAGTATTTCCCCGCTTATACCATAGGAAAAAGGCTATGTCATCAACTCTTGCCCGGCGAGCACCTGGATTTCTCTTGACCGGAAAAATCATCCAGCATATATTCCGGAAAACGCATAAGAAAGAAATTAGCTTATGAAACGTTTACTTATCTGTGACAGTCGAGAGCGTCTGTTGTCCACTCTTGAGGTTATTCTCAAGCACTGGGGATATCGGGCGCTGGTGACCTCCAAACCGGATGTCTTGAAGGCTCTGGTTAAGGAAAGTTCGCCCGACCTGCTGATCATCGGGGCGCACCTTCTTGCCGACGAAACGGCTCCCCTCTGGAAGGCGATTGCCGCCCGCGTAACCGACGATAAATGCCCCTTGATTGTTATCGGCGACACCGAAGTCCGGCAATTTGTTTCACTGCCTCACGATTATCTGGAGGTGCCGCCCGATATCTTCGATCTCTTCGCGCTGATTCAGAAAAATGTAAATAAATATCCCCGCAAGAACCTGCGGCTCTCCCTGCGATTGCCCGGGATGCTGAACTTGGGGGAAAATTGTCAGCTGAGCGAAGTAATCAGCCTGAGTCGTCAGGGTTTGTTCATCAAGACCGGTTTCCGGTTAAACCGGGGGGATCAGTTGAAAGTCAGCTTTCCTCTTTTCGGAATGCAGCGCGAACTGGAAGTCGAAGGGCGGGTATTATATCGGATTTTACCCGATCCGGAGAATAATTATCTGCAAGGGGTCGGCGTCGAATTTCTGGACATGGATGACGAATGCCGTCTGGCGCTCGAAAGTTTTATCGAGAAACGCTTCTTTGGTGACCTCACCTCCCAGGAACGGGTATTTCCGGGACTGGAAAAAGATCAACTGCGCAGCACAACGACACTGCGCCTTCTGTAAGCAGCCCTCCTTAGTCGAATGCCGGCAGGAAGCTTTGCCCGGCCGGCGCCTTCAGTAAAAATGCTTCCGTCAATGTCGCCGCAACGTCGGCGAAACTGTCACGAATCCCCAGATCGACCCCGTCCTTCAACCGGGGCGACCAGGCCAGCAGCGGTGCATGCTCGCGGCTATGATCGGTACCGGCCGTGGTCGGATCGCAGCCGTGGTCGGCCGTCAGCAACAGCAGGTCGGCAGCGGTCATTTCCTCCAGCAAGCACGGCAACCAGGCATCAAATTCCATCAGTGCCGCGCCGAACCCGGTGGCATCCCGCCGATGGCCGAAAAGCATGTCGAAATCAACCAGATTGGTAAAGACCACTCCCCGTCCGACATCGGCCAAAGCAGCCAGAGTCTTCTCCATGCCGTCGGCATTGCTGGTGGTAAAGGAATGCCCGGTCAGACCACGGCCGGCGTAAATATCATGGATTTTGCCGATCCCGATCACATTGAGGCCGGCGTTCGTGAGCAGGTCGAGAATCGTGGGGGCGGGCGGCGGCAAGGGGAAATCGTGGCGGTTGGCTGTACGGCGAAAATCATCGGCATTCCGGCCGGTGAAAGGACGGGCGATGACCCGCAAAACCCGCCAGCGTTCCAATAATTCCCGGGTCATATGACAAATTTCATACAACTTTGACAGCGGGATAATCTCTTCGTGGGCAGCGATCTGGAAAACCGAATCGGCACTGGTATAAACGATGGGCCGACCGCTCCGCACATGTTCTTCCCCCAGACGACGAATGATCTCGGTACCGCTGGCAACTTCGTTCCCCAGGGGGTCGAGCCCGGTCTGCCGCCGAAACGTATCGATGATTTCGGATGGGAACCCGGCAGGAAAGGTCGGGAAAGGTTCGGGGGTGATTATGCCGGCGATTTCCCAGTGACCGGTGATCGTATCCTTGCCGGCGGAAAGCTCCCGCATGCGCCCAAAGGCAGCGGCCGGATTTAAAATCGGCGGCACGCCGGCAATCGGCAGGATGTTTCCTAACCCCAGCTTCTGCAAGTTGGGCAAGGACAAGCCACCACAGGCATCCGCCACATGTTGCAGGGTACTGGCGCCGGCATCGCCGTAATCTCCGGCATCGGGCAAAGCCCCGGCGCCAACACCATCAAGGGTGATCAGAACGATGCGTTGCCAATCGCCTTGTTTCACAGCCCCGCCGTCTGCCGCCATTGGTTGATGATGTGCGGACCAGCGCTGGTACCAATGCGGGTTGCCCCGGCCGCCAGCAGCCGCTGGCAGAATGCCCAATCGCGGATGCCACCAGCCGCCTTGATGTCCAGGCGACCGGCCGCCGCCGTATTCAGTAGCCGGACATCGGCTTCCGTTGCACCGGCCGGACCGAAACCGGTGGAAGTTTTGACAAAGGCCGCGCCGCCGGCGACCGCTCTTTCAACCAGGGCAATCTTCAGCGGATCGGTCAGATAGCAGCATTCGAGGATGACCTTGACGATGGCGCCGTCTGCACTTCGCACGACCTCACGAATCTCCTCTTCGATCGCCTGCAGTTTCCCTTCGAGAGCCGCCCCGGGATGAATGACCATATCGACTTCCACTGCTCCCTCGGCAACGGAGCGGGCGGCGGCGAACGCCTTTACAGAGGGCTGCTGCCAGCCAAGGGGAAAACCGGCTACAGTGGCGACCTTTACCTCCGAACCGTACAACCGATGGACAGCGAGGGGAACATAAACAGGCGGGATGCAGACGGCGGCAAAGCCATACTCGACAGCCTCTTCGCAAAGACAGATAATCTGTTCGGAAGTGGCATCCGGCCACAGCAGGGTATGATCAATCAGGGAGGCGGGGTCAAGCACGGCCGGCAATTCAGGTACGGTAGGCGGCATTGATCTTCACGTAGTCGTAAGTCAGATCGGAGGTATAATACGAGGCCGCGCCGTCGCCCAGGTGCAGTTCGATGGTTACGGCAAATTCAGGTGTCTTGAGGATGGCGGTGGCCTGATCTTCCAGCTCCTTGCCGGTCGAGATACCGTTTCTCACCACCGGCACATCGTTAAAGTAGATGGCCACCCGGTCAGGATCGATGTGGGCGCCGGAATAGCCGACGGCGGCGATAATCCGCCCCCAGTTGGCGTCCTCGCCGAAAAAGGCGGTCTTCACCAGGCTGGAGGTGGCGACGCTTCGGGCAGCAAGACGGGCATCGGCAACCGTTGCTGCGCCGCGCACCCGGATCTGTACCAGCTTGGTCGCCCCTTCGCCATCGCGCACGATCATTTTCGCCAGATGCGAGCAGCACCTCCTGAAGATTACTCGCAAAAGCCTCGGCTTCGGGAGTTCCGATGACTATTTCCGCCGTCCCCGCCGCTCCGTTGGCCAGCAGCAGAACCATATCGTTGGTCGAGGTATCGCGATCAACGGTGATGCAATTGAAGGAGGTATCCACTCCCCGGCGCAGGGCATCCTCGATCACACGCGGGGACACCAGAGCATCGGTCAGACAAAGGCGAGCATGGTCGCCATGTTCGGATGAATCATCCCCGCCCCTTTGGCTACGCCAACCATCGAATAAGCACGGCCGGCGACCTCGCCGCGAGCGGCCGAAATCTTCGGGAAAAGCATCGGTAGTCATGATTGCCTGCGGCCACTTCTTCAAGTTCCTTCGAAGGAAAGATTTCCAGGCAGCAAGGGCACATGCTTTTCAAATTTTGCCAGCGGCAGCCGGGCGCCGATGACACCGGTCGAAGCAAACCGCCACCAGTTCTTCGCCAATGCCCAGGGCCTTTGCCGCCAGTTCGCTGCAACGCCGGGCATCAGCCAGCCACCGGCGCCGGTGCAGGCATTGGCATTGCCGCTGTTGACCAGAACCGCCTGACAGAAGCCCGCCTTGATTCGCGGCATGGTCAGCAGAAGGGGCGCCGCAACGACCCGGTTGGTGGTGAATACACCGGCACAGCGGGCCGGCGTTTCCGAATAGATCAGGGCCAGATCGGGTTTTCCGGACTTCTTGATCCCGGCCGGCAGGGCAGCAAATTTAAAGCCCGCTATCTGCATTTTTGTATTCGATTCCATGGCAAATCTCCAAAACCCAGCGCTAAGGCTGCTTTCAGCTCCTTACTTCCCACAGCATTTCTTGTACTTCTTGCCGCTCCCGCAGGGGCACGTATCATTCCGCCCCACCTTGTCCCCCTCACGGGAAAGCGGCTTTGCAGGCTGATCCCCGGCTCCGGCGCGATTCAGTATCAGCTTGCGACGACGCTGCTCGGCCGCTTCCATCCGCTCGACTTCGTCCTCGCGCACCAATTGCACCCGGAAAAGTTTCTGCATCACCTCCTGGCGAATGCGTCCCATCATCTCCATGAACAGACGCATATGCCTCTTTCTTGTATTCTTCCTTCGGATTACGCTGAGCATAGCCGCGCAGCCCGATCCCCTCCTTGAGGTGGTCGATGGAGAGGAGATGATCTTTCCACTGGGTATCGATCGTCTGCAGCAGCAGAACCTTCATCAGGTGTTCCATGACCGGTGGTGTGAACTCCGCTTCCCGCTCCGCCAGGCGATGCATGAATCTGCTCCCTGAGCGATTCTTCAAGCGCCTCCCGGGTCAGTCCGCGACGTTTCCGGGGGAAACTGCGGGCGGAAAACTGAATTGCGCATGGAAATCTTCGACCAGGCTGTCCCACTGCCAGTCCGCCGGCTGGCGTCTTCTCCGGGCAGAAGGTCGCCACCATGGTCGTCGACCGTTTCCACCGAGAATTCGCTTCGATCGTCTCGCGAATATTTCTTCCGGCCAGAACTTCCTCGCGCTGGGTGTAAATCACCTCGCGCTGATTGTTCATTACGTCGTCGTATTCGATCAGATGTTTACGAATCTCGAAGTTGTGGGCTTCGACCTTCTTCTGGGCATTTTCGATCGCCCTGCGAGATCATGCCATGCTCGATCGGTTCATTTTCGGGGATCCTCAGTTTGTCCATGATGAAAGCGACCCGGTGCGAACCGAAGATGCGCAGCAGATCGTCTTCCAGGCTACAGGTAGAAACGGCTTTCCCCGGGATCCCCCTGGCGTCCGGAGCGGCCGCGCAGCTGGTTGTCGATGCGCCGCGATTCGTGGCGTTCGGTGCCGAGAATGAACAGGCCGCCGGCCGCGAGAACCGCTTCGCGTCTCTTCAGCGCAGAGCTGCCGGTATTTATCCAGCAATGCAGGAAAAACTTCCTCGGCATCCTCGGTGCCTGCGGCTTCACGTTCGAGCCAGCATTTCCGGATTGCCGCCGAGGATGATGTCGGTACCGCGGCCGGCCATATTGGTGGCGATCGTCACTGCGCCCTTGCGCCCGGCCTGGGCGACGATTTCCGCCTCCCGCTCATGATGCTTGGCATTGAGCACGTTGTGCGCAACCCCCCGCTTGCGCAGCATTTCGGCGAGAACTTCAGATTTCTCGATGGAGATCGTGCCGACCAGCACCGGCTGTCCTTTGCCGTGGCTCTGGACGATATCCTCGATCACTGCATTGAACTTTTCCTTCTCGGTCTTGTAGATGACATCGGAATTGTCCCGCCGGATCATCGGCTGATTGGTCGGGCATGACCACGACGTCCAGCTTGTAGATCTCATGAAATTCCGCCGCTTCCGTATCGGCGGTACCGGTCATGCCGGCAAGCTTTTCGTACATGCGGAAATAATTCTGGAAGGTGATGGTGGCCAGTGTCTGATTCTCGCTTTCGATCTTCACCCCTTCTTTTGCTTCGATCGCCTGATGCAGCCCGTCGCTCCAGCGCCGTCCCGGCATCAGTCGGCCGGTGAACTCGTCGACGATGATCACCTCGCCGTCTTTGACCACGTAATCGACATCGCGCTTGAATAGTGCGTGGGCTTTGAGCGCCTGATTGACATGATGCAGCATTTCAATATGCGAGGATCGTAAAGGTTCTCCACCCCGAGCAAACTTCTCCACCTTCGCGCACCCCTTCCTCGGTGAGAGAAGATGATTTGGCTTTTTCATCGATGGTAAAATCGCCGGTATATTCTTTCGTGGTTGGACCGATCTTGCCGTCACGATGCTCGATCATTTCCCCTTTTTTCAGCATGGGGATGATGCGGTTGACCGTGTAATACAGCTCGCTCGATGCTTCACTCGGGCCGGAGATGATCAGTGGCGTTCGCGCCTCGTCGATCAGGATGGAGTCAACTTCGTCAACAATGGCGAAATGCAGCGGCCGCTGCACATATTCCTGCAGGGAAAATTTCATGTTGTCGCGCAGATAATCGAAACCGAATTCGTTATTTGTGCCGTAAGTGATGTCGCAACCGTAGGCATGCTGGCGTTGGGCATCGGTAAGTCCGTGCACGATCACCCCGACACTCAGGCCAAGAAACTGATGGATGCGCCCCATCCATTCGGAGTCGCGACGGGCAAGATAATCATTGACCGTGATGACGTGCACCCCCTTGCCGGTAAGGGCATTGAGATAGGAGGGGAGAGTCGCTACCAGGGTCTTGCCTTCGCCGGTTTTCATCTCGGCGATCTTGCCGGCATGGAGAACCATGCCGCCGATCAGCTGGACATCGAAATGACGCATCCCGAGAACCCGCTTGCCGGCTTCGCGGACTACGGCAAAGGCCTCGGGCAGGAGGTCGTCCACTGTTGCGCCCTTCTCCAGCCGTTGACGAAATTCAACTGTTTTTCCGGCCAGCTGTGCATCGGAGAGGGAATTAACGGTTCCCTCAAAGCTGTTGATCTTATCCACCAAGGGTTGTAAACGGCGCAGTTCGCGTTCGTTTTTACTACCGATGATTTTTTTCAAAAAAGTGTTCAACATTCGCGGTATTCTCCTGCATTTGTCTAAGCGGAACTATCGGCTCCGGACAGTAAGTAAAATCCATAAATTTTAACACACCTTCCCTATCCTCACAAGGAGAAAGGGCTTCAGCAGGCGAAAACCATATCACCGGCTCAGGCAAAGAAAACCCCGGCGAAACCGGGGTCAGGATTTCATGGAATCAGATGAATTTTTTCGGATTGAGGGGAACGCCGTTCAGGCGCACCTCATAATGGAGATGGGAACCGGTGGAACTACCGGTATTGCCGACCGCGGCGATTCTTTCTCCGCGAACGATTCTTTGTCCAACCTTGACGAAGATTTTGGAATTATGCGCGTAGTAAGTTTTGTAGCCGTAACCATGATCGATCACTGTCAGTTTGCCGTAACCGAGCGCTGTTTCAACCTGACTGACGATGCCATCGGCGGTGGCATGGACGATTGTTCCGGTACGAGCGGCGATATCGAAACCCTCATGCATCTTCAATCGACCGGAAAAGGGGGAATTGCGAATGCCGAAGGTTGATGTCAGCCAGCCTTTTACCGGCCAGCCTCTCGGCTTGGCCGCCAATAGCGAGCGCTGATCGTTGAAAAAACCCTGGATTTCTTCCTGGCTCTCGCGCCGCAGATCGATAGCCGTACGCATATCATCAATCTGACGCTGTAGCGTGACCATATCTGAACCGTCCCCTTCGGGCGGGCCTCCCATGCCGGTCAACGCATCCGCACGGGGTTTTGAAAGCTGCGAGAGGACACGCACCTTGGCGTCATTCTGAGCAAGAACAACCATTTCCTTGCGCAGATCCTCAATGCCGGCCGTCAAACGTTGCAATTCCTTCTGCTGAATACGATTTTGGGTTTTGAGGCGGTGCAATTCGTTACGGTCGAGGCTTGTTTGCAGATAATCGAAGGTAATCCACGAAAAAATCAGCAACAGGACACCACAGCTACCCAGACAAGCTCCCAGCACTCCACGTCGGATATTGAACCGGCGGACCCGGTGTGAACCTTCCGGAATCAATAGTACGGTAAACTTTCTGGCTAACATAACAAATCTCCCTCAAGCAGGGGCAAACAAATGAATTAAGGACAATTAAAACATCGATGAAAAGGCAACATAACACAGATCCTATTTTTCAATAGCAATTAAAATGCCATTTACAAGTCAATGCTCATAGAAATTTCATCACAATCGGGAAATTTGGCGCATTTCAGACAATCCGCCCATATTTTATGGGGTAATTCCGACTTTTCTATTAAATCAAAACCCAACTTCTCAAAAAAATCCTGCTGGTAGGTAAGAGCGAAAACACGTCGCAAACCCAGCTGTTTAGCCTCATCAAGACAAGCGGTAACCAACTGCCGACCGATTCCCTGCCGACCACTTTCAGAGGCAACCGCTAGTGAGCGCACTTCCGCCAGGTCTTCCCAGCAGACATGCAGACACACAGTGCCAACAACGTGCCCTGAATCCTCAAAAACATAGAAATCACGGATAGTTTCATAAAGATCCGAGAGAGAACGGGGCAACATCAATCCCTCGCGGGCATAATCGGCAAGCAGCTTGTGAATGGCTTTTGTATCGGGAATGCGCGCTTTGCGAATCATGCAGGGGCTTCCTTTCTTTCGCTTTTGGTCACCGGTGTCCGGCATAAAGCCGAGTTACCGTCTGGAGCTCTGAATGATTTCACGGGCATGCGCCATAGTTTTTTCCGTAATCAGGGAACCACCGAGCATCCGTGCCATCTCCTGAACCCGTTCCTCTCCAGCAAGAGGAATGATCCGTGCGCGGGTACGTCCTTCCTCTTCTCTCTTCTCCACCCGGAAATGGAAATCGGCAAAGGCTGCTACCTGTGGCAGGTGGGTGACGCACAGAACCTGGGCATCGGCGGCCACCCCCTTCAGCTTCTCTCCAACCGCCGTTGCAGCACTGCCGCCGATACCGGCATCGACCTCATCGAAAATGAGTGTAGGAATCCCCGCACTCTCGGGAGCGGCCCGCTTGATGGCGAGCATGATCCGTGACAATTCTCCTCCCGAGGCGATCGCAGCCAGAGGTTTGGGATCCTCGCCAGGGTTGGGCGCCAGATAGAACTCACCTTGTTCCAGGCCGTGAGCGGCAGGCGTCGGCAGGGGAGAAAAACGAATTTCGAAGTGGGCTTTCTCCATCAGCAGATCGTTGAGCTCCGCCTCGACGGCCTGCCGCAGGCGCCCGGCCGCCTTCTGACGCGCCGCGGACAGGTTGCTGCCGGCCCGCAGCAGATGTTCGCGAATAGCATCTATTTTCTGCTTCAAGGTATCCCGAGCTACCTCAAGAGTGCCCAGTTCTTCTATTTCCCGTTCTATGGACGTGAGATAGTGAAGGATTTCCCGAATGCTCGGGGCATACTTTCGCTTGAGAACAACAAGATGGGCAAGCCGCTCCTCAACCTGCGTCTGGCGCTCCGGATCGAAAGTGATCCGGTCGCCATAGGTTCGCAACTGGCTGGCGACATCCTCGAGGATATACTGGCAACCGCGCAGCGATTCGGCCATGGCGGTGAATCGTGGTTCAAAAGTGTTCAGGTTTTCGAGACTGGCGGCCACGGTCCCAACCTGTTCGCACGCCGCCCCTTGGGCAACATAAAGTGAGTTGTGCCCTTCCTCGGCGGCGGCAGCCAACCGGCCGACGTTCTGCAACAGCAAACGTTCGGACGTCAGTTCCTCATCCTCACCCTCGCGCATGCCGGCGGCGAGAATTTCCCGCTGCTGAAACGTGAGCAGATCGAGGCGTTGCGCTCTCTCCCGATCCGCCTTTTCCAGTTCCTGCAAACGCGAAGTTGAAAGGGCGAGTTCCTGATATAGCAAACGAAAAGCCGCTACTTCCCCTTCCAGACCGGCGAAACGGTCTAGAATTTCCAAGTGGTTGCCGCTTCGCTGCAGCTGATAATGTTCATGCTGTCCAAAGATGATCAGCAAACGACCGATCACTTCCCCAAGCTGAGTCACTCTGGCCAGGGAACCATTAAGATAGATCCGATTTTTTCCGGTCCGCGAGATGACCCTTTTCACCAGCAGTTCGGTTTCCGCCTCGAAGCCGGCTTCGGCCAAGGCATGACTTACCTCTGGCCGACGCGTCAGATCGAACAGAGCTTCAACCGTTGCTTCCTCCGCACCGGTGCGAATCAGCTCCGGACGCGCTCTCCCCCCCAGAAGGAGATCGACAGCATCGATGATAATCGACTTGCCGGCGCCGGTCTCGCCGGTCAGCACACTGAGGCCTGGGCCGAAAGGAACCTGCAGACGGTCAATAATGGCAAAATTACAGATATTGAGTTCGATGAGCATAAGGAATATTGAAAAAGAGCAGAAGGCTTCAGGCAAGAGGCTTTAGGTTTTAAGGCCTCGGTCGCCATTCAGCCTATACCGCCCTATCTTTCCCCCCAGCGCAGTTTGGTTCGCAGGACCTCGAAATAGTCTTTGGTCGGGCTCTTCACTAAAAGGGTGCTACCACGTGCCTTTCTCACCTCGACAACATCCCCCCCCTTAAGAGGCATCCCGACCTGACCGTCGGCCGTAAACACCACGTCCTCATCCTGGAACTTCACCTCGATCCGGATAACCGATGCATCGGAAACGATGATCGGCCGGTTGGTTAACATATGCGGGCAAATGGGAGAAATCACCAGACACTGCAGACCGGGATAGACGATCGGTCCGCCGGCGGCAAGATTATAGGCGGTAGAACCAGTGGGAGAGGCGATAATCAAACCATCGGCTTTGAAGGTGGTCAGATAGGAATCGTCTACCCACGCTTCCATATCGATGATGCGGGCCAACGCCCCCTTGTTGATCACCACATCGTTCAGAACGCGATGCCGACCGATTTCGCGCCCATCCCGTCGCACCACCGCATCGAGCATCATGCGACTGGAGACGGTAAATTCACCCTTCATTATTAGTTCAAGGACCGGATAAACCTCCCCCAGAGTGATCTCGGTAAGAAATCCGAGGCTTCCCAGATTGACCCCGAGAACTGGAATCGGCAAATCCCCCACCAGCCGAGCTACGGATATCAGGGTGCCATCGCCGCCGAGGACAATAATCAGATTGACCATGGTCGGAATCGAACCGCCGGGATAACCGGGGCTATTCCCCATCTCATCGGCCAACGGCTGGTCGAGAAAAACCTCGATCCCCCTCTCGTGCAACCAGGCGAAGATTTCTCGCGCAATTATTACCGCGCCAGGGTGGTTGCGTTTCGCATAGATACCAATACGCTTCATACAACTATCACCTTTAGCAAGTTTGGAATCTAGCATAGTGCCTGCAATGAAGTCTATTGTTTTCACGGGTTAATACGGATGTATTCAGCGCAAATCGTGCAAAAGGCAGGGCGCGAACACCCCTTTTTCTTGACAGAGGCATGCCTTCCAATTAGAGTGTCATTTTTTGCTCAGGGGTACAAAATTCTTTCGAAGTACAGGAGGATCGCAGCATATGGCCATGACAGATTTTCTCTTCACCTCCGAATCGGTGACTGAGGGGCATCCCGACAAAATCGCCGATCAGGTTTCCGACTCCATTCTCGATGCCATTCTTGCTCAGGATCCAAAAGCCCGGGTGGCCTGCGAGACGCTGGTGACAACAGGTATGGCGATGATCGCCGGAGAGATTACTACTACCGCCCGCATCGATTACCCCAATGTCGTACGCCAGACAATTCGGGAAATCGGCTATGAAGATTCCGCCATGGGATTCGACTGGGAAACGTGCGCTGTGCTGACCGCCATCGATCGGCAGTCTCCCGACATTTCGCAAGGGGTAACGGAAGGCGAAGGATTGCACAAGGAACAAGGGGCTGGCGATCAGGGACTGATGTTCGGGTATGCCTGTAATGAAACTCCCGAGCTGATGCCAATGCCGATCACCTTCGCCCACAAATTGACCAAACGACTGACCGAAGTACGTAAAAACGGTCTTCTCTCATTCCTGCGCCCCGATGGCAAATCGCAGGTGTCGATTCAATACATCAATGACAAACCTATCCGCGTCGATGCTGTGGTTGTTTCTTCGCAGCACGCACCCGAAGTCAAATATGAGACGCTCAGGGAAGCAATCATTGAAGAGGTGGTGCGCAAGGTCATTCCCGCCAACCTGCTGGATGAAAACACCAAATATTTCATAAATCCCACCGGACGCTTCGTTGTCGGCGGCCCCATGGGAGATTGCGGTCTGACCGGACGCAAGATCATCGTCGATACCTACGGCGGGCAGGGCTCCCATGGCGGCGGCGCCTTTTCCGGGAAGGACCCGTCGAAGGTCGATCGCAGTGCCTCGTACATGGCCCGCTATGTCGCAAAGAATATCGTTGCTTCGGGCCTGGCGAGTAAATGCGAGGTACAGGTAGCCTATGCTATCGGTGTTGCCGAACCGGTTTCGGTCATGATCAATACCTTTGGCACCGGCATCATCCCCTCCAATCAAATCGCCCGCATCGCGCGCGAAGAATTCGACATGCGCCCGCGCGCGATCATTGAGACTCTCAATCTACTGCGGCCGATTTACCGGCAGACCGCTGCCTACGGCCACTTCGGCCGCGAACTCCCCGATTTTACCTGGGAACGCACCGATCGCGCCGCTTCCCTGCGGCGCCGAGCCGGAGTGTGATTATTGCTACAAGGGCGAGCCGCAGGGCTCGCCCTTTTTAACGATGCCTTCCCCTGCCCCCTATCTTTCTGTAATAGTTCCTATTCTCGACGAGGCGGGAACTCTTCCCCATCTCTTCCATACTCTGGCCCGTCAGCAGCGAATCAATTTCGAACTTATTCTTAGCGATGGCGGCTCCTCGGATGCAACCATTGAGCTGGCCCGGGAGTTGGCACAGTCGGTTTCTTTTCCCTGTCTGATCATTGAAGCAGAGCGTGGGCGGGCGCAGCAACTCAATGCCGGTGCCGCTGCAGCAAAAAGTGATACCTTTCTTTTCCTGCACGCGGATTCGCTCTTTTCCGACCCTCTCGCCCTGCGTACGGGATTGACCATCTTCAACGGGAAATTGCAGCGGCGCGGGGACGATGGTGCGGCCGGACGTTTTTCCCTGCGCTTTCAGCCCCAATTGAGCGGCTCACTGGCTTATTATTTCTACGAATGCAAGGCGCGCCTTAACCGCGACGGGTGCATCCATGGGGATCAAGGCTTTCTTTTGCGGCGCTCTTTTTTTCAGGCGATCGGCCCATTTGACGATACTCTGCCGATTCTCGAGGATGATCGAATGGCTGCGCGGATACGTCAGATCGGAGAATGGATTTTGCTGCCAGGGGAAATCTTTACTTCCACCCGGCGATTTGAGACCGAGGGACTGAAATCGCGCCAGACGCTGAACGCTTTATTGATGAATTTCGCTGCCATCGGCTGGAATGATTTTTTTACACAGCATGATTTCTACCAGCGCCAGAGCCGGACCGGTCCACTACGGCTTTATTCTTATTTCGCAAAAATACGAACCCTTCTGTTACAACTTTCCCTACGCCAGCGCTGGGCTATCTGGTATCGCACAGGCGCTTTTGTGCGGGATAACGCCTGGCAGATTCCGTTCGCCCTAGATGCAAGATGCAATTATTATCGCCGATTATCGCCCGGCGAGGGAACCACTGCCAGGCTCGATCTGTTCGATCGCTGGCTGGCGCCCCTTATCCCTCATCCTCCCGCAATTTTTTTTGCCGCCGTCCTGACCTGGTGCTGGTTTCGTCTCAGCCTTCTCTCTTTGTGGCGACAAAGAAATAGCTTCTAGCGCCTTTACCGTCAAGTCTTGTCACGCGCATCCACTGTGATAAAGTTTAAATAAGTGCCATTGAAAAGAGGTTCGCCATGCGCCGCATTCTGCTTACGACGGTCGTTATGCTGGTCCTGTTTTTACCCCTTTCTTCCTGCACGCGTTACCGGAGTCAGGAGGTTTCCTTTAAGCATCCTTCGGCCTATGCCGGGATGCAACAGGTATCGGGTGCGCAGGTCGCTGCGGAGGGTTACGCCGACAAGGCAGCAGCACGGGAGGCTTTCGGATTCGACATCCGAGGGGTCAGGATTCTCCCGGTACAGGTGATTATCGATAATAACGGTTCTCATCCGCTGACGATCGTTCCGGAGCAGACTTTTCTTATCGATGAGAAGGGGAATTTATGGAATCTGCTCGATCGGCGAACCGCTTACCAGCGGGTGGAAAGCAGCACCGAATATTCACGCATTGCCAGTGGCGCCGGGCGTCGTTCGGTCCTCGGGGCTGCAGGCGGTGCTCTGGTCGGCGCAGCGCTCGGTGTATTATCAGGTGAAAATGTCGGGACTTACGCAACCAAGGGAGCGGCTGTCGGCGCCGCGGGTGGCGCCGTAATTGGCGGAGTCGAAGCCGGGACTTCCCCCGATGCTGGCCGGCAGATTTCTCGAGACCTGGTTACCAAGGAGCTGGAAAACCGTGCTATTGCCCCTGGCTCGCTGGCCCGCGGCTTCCTCTTCTTCCCCGGAGAAGCCCCTTCAGCCGGTCAACTGCGTCTGCAATTGAAGGAAGTCGACAGCTCCGAAGTGCATACCGTTCTGCTGCCGTTGTAAGATCGAACTAGATACCAACAGGTGAGCAATTGAACTGGCGGGATTAGGCGATATGTAATGCACAGAGAAGTCGAGACCATTCTGTCTAGTGTCCTGTTTGGTTAGTCCTATTGATTAATTTGCTTCTTTGCTCTGTCCACAGCATCGATGATGACAGAGGCGCTTTTGGTCCATTTAAACGGCTTGGCGCTTTCAGAGTTATGAGCCTTTATGTACCGATGAATCTCGGTGCGCAGTTCCTTTATGCTGGTAAAAACACCTCGGTGGATGGCCCGGCGCTCCAGTTGGGAGAACCAGCCTTCTACCGCATTGAGCCAAGACGCACTGGTTGGCGTGAAGTGCATGATGAATCGCGGATGGCTGGCGAGCCACGACTGAATCTCCGGCGTTTTGTGGGTGCTGCTGTTGTCCAGAATCAGATGCAGGTCCAACTCTCTGGGTGTTGAGCGATCGATCTGACGCAGAAAGTCGAGAAACTCCTTGGCCCGGTGCCGCTTCGTCGTTCGACCGATGACCTTCCCCGTCAGGATGTCAAAGGCTGCGTACAGGCTCGTGGTGCCATTGCGCTTGTAATCGTGAGTGCGGCGCTCGATCTGACCAGGCCGTAGCGGCAGCATCGGTTGCGTCCGATCGAGTGCCTGAATCTGAGTTTTCTCGTCCACCGACAGCACCAGGGCATTGTCGGGAGGGTTCATGTACAGACCGACCACATCCACAACCTTCTCAGCAAATTCGGGATCGTTGCTGATCTTGAAGGTTTTGAGGCGGTGAGGTTTGAGATCTGAGGCCTCCCAAATCTGTCGGACTTGCCAGGTGGTGATCCCGGCCGCCTTGGCCATCAGGCGTACACTCCAATGGGTGGCCTCCCTGGGAATGCGCTCCACCGTCAGCGTCAAAACCTCTTTGACCTTGGCCGCCAAGAGCTTCTTCGGCTGGCCGGAACGCGGCAGGTCTTTGAGGCCATCAACACCATTGGCCTTGAATCGGTTGCGCCACTTGTACACTGCGAGCTTGGAGGAGCCGAGCGAATCGGCGACCTCTTCTACGGTCTGTCCTGTGCCACTGAGCAGAACAATCCGTGCCCGCATTACAATGCTTTGCGCTGTCTTGGGGGACCGAAGCAGCACTTCGAGAGCCTGCCGGTCCTCTACGGTCAATTCGTATTTTTCGTGAGGGCGTCCCATGTTCGAACTATACCACGGGACGACACTTAATGAAAAGGACTAACCGCACGGGACACTAGGGCAGAAACCGGCGTATAACATCGACCATCTGCTTCGGATTAAAAGGCTTGACTATCCAACCATTGATTTCTGCCTTCTCCCCCTCACGGATTTTTTCCCCCTGTACCTCAGTGGTAAACATGAGGATTGGCAGCTCCTGACCAGATTTCCGGAGGCGGATGGCACGGGCTACGGCAAGGCCGTCCAGACGGGGCATCATCAAATCGAGAATCAGCAAATCAATCGGCTGTTGTCTGGCAAACAGGTCAAGGGCTTGCTGGCCGTCAGCCGCCTCAGTTACTTCATAGCCAGCATCTTCCAGAGAAAATCGAAGCATCGCCCGCACCGTTGCCGCATCGTCAACTATCAGAACGCGCTTTTTCGCTGCTCCCACATTTTCCGTTTGTAACAGATTCCTGTCGCTTGCCACTTTCACGCCCATGTTTTTTCCCTTTGCCCCCCTTCCTGAAAAATTAAACAATTTGCAAAAATCAAAAAGGGGGTTACGGAATTTATCCGTAACCCCCTTAATTTTTGGTGGAGCTAGGCGGGATCGAACCGCCGGCCTCTTGAATGCCATTCAAGCGCTCTCCCAGCTGAGCTATAGCCCCGAACAGGAGCCACTTTATAGCAAAGGAAACTCCAGAGTGTCAACTAAAAAACGCGTGAAATAACATAAGGGAAGAGTTACTCTCCGATCTTGGTTTTGAACATCGTCAGCAGCATTTTGAATCGCTTCACCGCTCTGACCTTGTGCGAGATTCCACCGGGCATGAGGACGATCTCGCCGGTGCCGACAGTAACCGGGGTGCCGCCGATGGTGATCTCGGCTTCACCGTCAAGAACCTGAATGAAGGCGTTATAAGGGACGGTGTGCTCAGAGAGCGCCTGCCCCGCATCGAAGCTGAAGGCGGTGAGGGTACCGCTATCCGCCTGCAGCAAGGTGCGACTGACGATTGAACCTGGTTGGTACTGAGTCAATCCGGCTAGGTTGATGGCAACAGCGCCCTCGATTTGAGCGATTTTCTTATCGGGTTGCATGGGATTCCTTCCGGAAAGATGTGTACGTAATCAGATTATCATGGTTGCCGGTCCGCTGCCTGTTCTCCGCCTGCCTTGAGCCGATTCCAAAGATTCTCGATGTCCCTGGCGGTCGCGAGATTGCTGGTGAAATTGATGGCATTATAAAGCGATCCCGAGGTGTTTTTCTCATCCCCCAGACGCTGATAGGCAAGAGCGGCGTGATAAAGGATAGTGGCCACAAGATTTTTATCAGGATTTTGTGCAAGAGCAGCATTGAAACGCAGCAGGGCTTCTCGCTGATTCCCTTCAATGCTGGCGAGCACCCCCAGCAGGTCATCTCGGCGGGGTGAATCGATCGGCAACTGCAAGAGAAGGGGGCGAGCCTCTGCGGCCGAATCCAGCTTGAGCGCGAGCAGCAGAGCGAGTCTATGGACCAACTCTGGCCGGAGTGGGTCATCAGCCGAAATCTTTTTCAATCCGGTCTGATAATTGCGCCGCGCTTTGGCGGGGCAATCATTTCTCTCCAGCAGTTCTCCCCGCCGCAGGTACAGAGTACCGCTATCGGAATGCAGGCGAATGGCAGCGGCAAACCGCTCGGCGGCGGCGGCATAGTCCTGCTGAACCACCAGCGCTTCGGCTTCCTGACGGAATGTTTCGGCCATGGGTGGATCGGGGCGTTGCAAAAAGGCGCAGCCGGTGCAAAGAAAAATGACGGACAAAAATAATGGTTTCATAGCCTCAAAAAAGAAAAGCCGGAGAATCCTCCGGCTTTTCACAAATGTTTGTTTACAGGGTAATTCCGGTCAGTCGGGTAAGGGCTTCGAAATATTTTTCTCCCGTCTTGCGGACGATTTCCGCGGGCAAGGGCGGCGGCGGCGCCTTCTTGCCCCAATCGAGGGTCTCCAGGTAATCGCGCAGGAACTGCTTGTCGAAGCTCGGCTGAGCGCCGCCCGGCTGGTATTGGTCACTGGGCCAGAAGCGCGAGGAGTCGGGGGTGAGGGCTTCGTCGATCCAGATCAGATGATCGTTGTAGATGCCAAACTCGAATTTGGTATCGGCAATGATAATGCCTTTGGTGACGGCGTAATCGCGCGCCCGCCGGTAAATGGCAAGAGTTGCGTCCCGCACCTGCCCGGCAAGTTCGCGGCCGCACATCTGGATCGTCTTGTCGAAACTGATGTTCTCATCATGTTCACCCAGTTCGGCCTTGGTCGAAGGAGTAAAGATAGGCTCCGGCAGTTCGGCACTTTCGAGCAGTCCGGCCGGGAGAGGAATGCCGCAGATGCTTCCCCGCTGACTGTACTCCTTCCAGCCGGAGCCGGAAACATAACCACGGACGATGCACTCGACCGGCAACGGTTTCGCTTTTTTCACCAGCATGCTGCGGCCAGTAAGATCATCCCGGTATTTACGGGTCACTGCAGGAAAATCGGCAACATCGGTAGCAACAACATGATTGGGGATGACATCAGCCATCTTCTCGAACCAGAACTTGGAAATTTGTGTCAATACGAAACCTTTATTCGGAATCGCTTCGTTCATAATGACATCGAATGCGGAGATGCGATCGCTGGTGACGATCAGTAGATGTTCGCCCAGGTCGTAAATGTCCCGCACCTTTCCCCGATTGACCAGTTTGAGATCGGGGAAACTTGTCTGGATGACGGTCTTGGTCATTAGCTGTTCTCCCCCTGGAGTGTAGAGGCAATCGTAGGTGAAATGGTAATTTCGGCTTTGTCGCGCAAATCCTGCAGCTGTTTCTCAACAGCCTGCGTCTTCTGTTTGGAGAGAAGTGCAGCACGCAATTCCTCGCGCTTGTTTTGATCAAGGCCGTCCATGTTCGTTTCTTGCCGTTCTTTAAGCTGCATGACAATGAAATTGCCGCTCTCCTCGAAAACCTTTTCCGCCGCCGGCTTCTGCGGAGTCAGAGCAAAAGCGGCCTTGGCGATCTCTTCCGAATTCCCCAGACCGGGGAGGAAGCTGCCGTTTGAGCGGGTGACAAACCCGGTTTCCTCCACTTTCTGCCCCCTGGCAATCTCTTTCAGCGAAGTACCTTTGCGGATGGCTGCCAGAGCGGTCTCTGCGGCCTGCTGCGCCATTTCGGCGGCTTTCTTCTGCCGGAACATCTGTTCGACCGCATCGCGAACTTCACTCAGTTGCGGAAGGCGGCTCTCCTGGCGTTCCTTGACTGCGAAGAGGACCACCTCCTGCGACAGATTGATTGGCCTGGCCATTTCCCCAGTCTGCAGAGTAAAAGCGCTGCCGATGACATCCGGAGCTTGGCCGAACGGTTCAATGTTCCCCTTCTGATCAAACAGCGGGGTTTCTTCCATCTTCAACCCATTTGCTGCAGCGGCTTTCTCCAGATTTCCTTCCTTGCGATTGATATTGTAGGCATCCATCGCCTTTTCATAAGCGAGCTGCTGGGCCTTTTCGCCTCGCAGACTGACCTTGACTTCCTCAGCCACCTCAGCAAGAGGGCGCACACCCGGTTCGGTGTGTTTTTCTACTTTGATGATGTGGTAGCCGAAGGGGGTTTCGACCACATCGCTGATCTGCCCAGGAGCGAGGGAAAAAGCCGCTTCTTCAAAGGAGGCAACCATGGTGCCCCGCGGGAAAAGCCCAAGATTCCCTCCCTTGGCCGCACTGCCCGGATCTTCCGAATAGGTCCGTGCCAATTGCGCGAAATCTTGGCCGCCCTTCGCTTTTTCAAGAATTTCCGTGGCCAGTTTGCGTTTTACTTTTTTCATTTCGTCGCCGGCATCCTTCTGCACGCGTAACAGAATATGAGAGGCCTGCACCTGTTCGGGGATCTCAAAGCGGTCGAGATGGCGACGATAATGTTTATCCAACTCCCCTTCGTCAAAAGTGACTTCGGCTGCATAACGCGAGGGCAGGAAGCGGATATAGCGTAGCGCGACCCTATCCGGAAGACGAAATTCTTCCTGATGCTCTTTGAAGAAAGTTTGCAGAGCCGCCGGATCGACTACCACCCGGTTTGTAAACTGGTCAGGAGAGAATTGCAAAAAAGCGACATTGATCTTTTCGTTGCGGTCGCGGAATTCCTGGAGGATCGCCTCATCGGTAACGGCAACACCCTCCTCGATCTTCTTGCGGACCTTGTCGACCAGAAGCTGGCGTTCCTGCATTTTTTCAAACGCCTCAGGGTTCAGGCGCTGAGCGGCAAGAACCTTCAGATAGCGATCGCGATTGAAAGCGCCGTCCTCCTGGAAAGCGGGAATCGTTGCTATCGAATTGACCAGTTCCTGATGGGATACCGAAAGGTCCAGGCGATCGGCTTCCTGCAGCAGCAAAGACTGCTCGACAAGCGCATCAAGGGCCTGCTTCCGCAGTCCGAGCTGATTTTCCAGTGCCGGGGTAAATTTTTCCTGGTAGACATTCTGGTACATGCGATACAAATTGCTATAAGCATTCTGGTATTCATCAAAGCTGATGCGCTTACCGTTCACCGTGGCCGCTGTCGCCGGATCACCTGCCCCCCCCTGATCGGAGCCTTTGCCCCAAATGAGGAAGATGGTGCCGACGAAAGTGGCAATCAGTGTCCAGAAAACCACTTTTACCAGTATGGTCTTCTGCTTTTTGCGGATCAGATCCAGCATCGGGAAAAGGTCTCCTTTAATATTGCTTAAAATGTGCAAACAGTCTTGTATGGTAGACAAACCGGGGGGGAAATGCAACAGCTTTTTCCTTTTTCCGGCTTGCGAAAAATGCCGAACCCTGCTAACGTAAAGCCTATTTTGCCAGCAGCTCCGCAACTCCGGAGCCCAAGCTAAAAGGAGCTTATCTGAAGATGTTCAATTTGTTCGATTCCTTCCTCGGGATGTTTTCCAACGATCTCGCCATCGACTTGGGTACGGCCAACACCCTCGTTTACCTTAAGGGAAAAGGGATTGTCGTCAGTGAACCCTCGGTGGTGGCGGTGCAGAAGGACGCCATGGGGCAGAAAAAGGTCCTCGCCGTCGGCAAAGACGCAAAAAAGATGCTCGGCCGCACGCCGGGAAGCATTGTCGCGATTCGGCCGATGAAGGACGGGGTCATCGCCGATTTCGATATCACCGAGGAAATGCTTCGCTATTTCATCCAGAAGGTGCATAACCGCAAAACGCTGGTGCGCCCGCGCATCGTTATCTGTGTCCCCTCGGGGATAACCCAGGTGGAAAAGCGGGCGGTGAAGGAATCGGCGGAATCAGCAGGTGCACGCGAGGTCTATCTGATCGAGGAACCGATGGCTGCCGCAATCGGCGCCGGACTGCCGATCACCGAAGCCTCGGGGAACATGATCGTCGATATCGGCGGCGGCACTACCGAGGTGGCGGTGATTTCGCTGGCCGGTATCGTCTATGCCAAGAGCGTGCGGGTCGGTGGCGACAAGCTCGACGAAGCGATCGTCCAATATCTTAAGCGCAAGTATAATTTACTGATCGGCGAACGAACCGCGGAGCAGATCAAGATCGAAATAGGAAGTGCGCACCCGGACGGCGATGTGCGCTCCATGGAAGTCAAGGGACGCGATCTGGTAACCGGCATTCCGAAGACGCTGGAAGTCGATTCCAATGAAATCCGCGATGCTCTCTCCGAAACGGTGAACGCTATCGTCGAGGCGGTACGCATCGCCTTGGAGCGTACCCCGCCCGAACTGGCGGCCGATATCGTCGACAAGGGAATTGTCCTCGCCGGCGGCGGCGCCTTGCTGCGCAACCTTGATGTTCTTCTGCGGGAAGAAACCGGGCTGCCGGTAGTCATCGCCGAAGATCCTCTTTCCTGCGTCGTTCTCGGCTCTGGGAAAGTGCTCGATGAACTCGATCTCCTCAAGCGGGTGACCGTCACTTCCTGATGTTTTCTTGCCTGACCGGGAAAACGGCGGTACGGACAAAAACTGCCGGGGAGGGCCGTTGGCCCTCCCTTATTCGTAGAGTAGTCGGGGACTAAGCGGTGCTGGATCTGCTAAAAAAATACCGGACCCCCCTCCTGTCTGGGTGTCTGGTCCTACTGGCGCTGCTCGTCTATTCCGGCAATCTGCGGCATCGGGGGGGAATAGGCTTTTTCTCCAGCGCTGTGCTGCAACTGACCGCGCCAGTACAAGGAGGCGCCGATGCCCTCTGGGGTCTGCTGGATGGCGGCTGGAACCGCTATATCCGGCTCGTCGATACGAATGACGAGAATACACGGCTTCTTCACGAGAATCGCGAGTTGCATGCCGAAATTGCCCGCCTGGCAGAAGTCAACCTTGCCAATGACCGCCTCCGCCGACTCTTGGATTTCAAAAAAACGGTCGATTTGCCGATGGTTCCGGCCCAAGTCATCGCCGAAGATGCCTCCAGTTGGTTCCGTACCGTCGTCATCGACAAGGGTGAGAGCAACGGCCTGCAAGAAGGCCAACCGGTCGTTGTTGCCGAGGGTGCTGCCGGCAGGATTATTGCCTGCGCGCCGCACCAGGCGCGGGTGCTCCTTCTCTCCGATACCTCCTCTGCCGTCGCTGCTCTGGTACAACGCAACCGCACGCGCGGCATTATCCGCGGCCATGGCGATGTCCTCCTTTTCGAATATGTTGTCAGCCAGGCAGATATCGAAATAGGAGACGAGATCGTCACATCCGGCACCGGCGGCATCTTCCCCAAAGGGCTTCCCGTCGGCCGCGTCACCCGTGTTACCCGCGTCAGCAATGAGGAATATGGTCTTTTCCAGACGGTCGAGGTGGCCCCTTACGTGGATTTCGCTCGCATCGAAGAGGTAATGGTCGTCCTGAAAGATCCCAAATGAACAGAATTATTGGGTATTTTCTCTGCGGCTTTATCTTTGTTCTGGCGCAAACGACACTTTTCCCGCAAGTCCTCCCTTTTTTTTTAAAACCGGATCTCCTCCTGATCCTGATCGTTTATTTGGGATTGAATGAAAAATATGTGCGGGGAGGTCTTCTCGCCTATACCTTCGGTTTGCTGCAGGATGTTTTTACCGGCGATTATTTTGGCCTTTACGGATTTGTGCTTCTCGGCACCTTTCTCATCGTGCGGGGGGTTGCTGAACGGCTTAACCCGGAGAGTCCACTGCTGCTATTGTTTACGATCGGCGGCGGGACCTTGCTGCATAGCGGGCTTATTTTCTTCAGTCTGGGCTTTTTTACTGAGAACGGACCTCCGGCATCGGTTTTCTTCTGGTCCTTGCTGCCGCAGATTCTGCTCAATCTTGCGGCCACCCTCCTGCTTCTGCAAATGTTGCCACGATTGCAAAAACAACTTGCACCTCGCTGGCCGATCCCCGGTCTGCCACGGTTGAAAAATCATCATGGGTCTTAATTCCACCGGCACCGGTGCTTTGCAAAACCGCTTCCTCCTCTTTTCACTGGCGGCCTTCGGATTTTTTCTTCTGCTGATCCTTCGCCTTTGGTATCTGCAGGTCATCAGTTCCGAACAGTATCTCACCCTGGCAGAAAAAAACCGCATCCGCGATATCCCTATTGCCGCCCCGCGCGGACCTATTTATGACCGGGATGGTAAACTGCTGGTGCAAAACCGGCCGGCTTTCATCCTCTCTGTCCTGCGTCAGGAAATGGGAAACCGCGAGGAGCTTTTCCAGCGTCTCTCCGGCTACCTCGATGTGCCGCTGGAGGATCTGAACAAACGCTTTGCCAAAAGCAAGCGGTTCCCCCGCTATCGCCCTTTCCCCCTGGCCGAAGACATCGGTCGGGATTCGCTTGAACGCATTCAGGAAAATGCCCTCGATCTCCCCGGCATTCTGACCGAGGTCCGACCGATACGTTCTTATCCCGACGGAGAAATGGCCGCCCATCTTTTCGGTTATCTCGCAGAAGTGACTGAAGATGATCTGCGGGGGGAGAAAAAAGTTGAATACCGGCTGGGTGAATATCTTGGCAAAAGCGGGCTGGAAAAGAATATGGAGCATTACCTGCGTGGAGCATCCGGTGAACGCCGGGTAGAAGTAGACGCCCGGGGCAAGGAACTCCGGCAGCTGACAACACTCGATCCGGTTCCTGGCAATCGCCTTTACCTGACGGTGCAACGCGATCTGCAGCGGGCGGCGGAAGAAGCTTTCGGCGATCAGGCGGGGGCAGCAGTGGCTCTGGACGTGAGAACCGGAGAAGTCTTGGCCATGCTCAGCCGCCCATCCTACGATCCGGCCGCCTTCGCCCGGGGAATCTCCGGCGAAGAATGGATCCGCCTGCTGCAGGATCCCCGCCATCCCCTGCAGAACAAGGCGATCAAAGGACAGTATCCCCCCGGATCCACCTTCAAAATCGTCACTGCTCTGGCGGCTCTCAAGGCTGGCGTGGTCACTCCTTCTACCACCTTCCATTGTGACGGCAAATTCACCCTGGGAACGCGAGAATTCCGCTGCTGGAAAAAGCAGGGGCATGGCACCGTCGATCTGAAAAAGGCCATCCGGGAAAGTTGTGATGTCTATTTTTACGAAGTCGGTCTGAAGCTGGGGATTGACCGAATTGCCGAGATGGCGAGATCTCTCGGCCTCGGAGCCCCCCTCGGTTTTCTTCTCGATGGAGAAAAGGGAGGTTTGGTCCCTACTCAGCAGTGGAAAAAGGAACGCTTTAACGACCGCTGGTACAATGGGGAAACGGTCATTGCCGCCATCGGTCAGGGTTATATGCTTACCACCCCCCTGCAACTGGCTACCATGACCGCCGCGGTTGCCAATGGCGGCACGGTTCTGCGGCCGCACGTCGTTAAGCGGGTGGAGGATCTGGACGGCAATATCCTGTTCGAAATGAAACCGGAGATTATCGCTTCCCTCTCCCTGCGTGCCAGCGATCTGCGCCAGGTTCAGCAGGGGATGGTCGCCGTGGTAAATGATGAGGGTGGCACCGGCCGCGCCTGCGCTCTCGACACTATCAAGATCGGGGGAAAAACCGGAACGGCGCAGGTTATCAAGCAAAAAGAACGCATCAAGGATGAATCCGGGATTCTTTACCGTTTCCGCGACCACGCGCTCTTTATTGCCTTTGCCCCGGCCGAGGACCCGCAAATTGCGGTAGCCGTCGTCGTGGAACATGGCATGCACGGCGGCAGTGCCGCGGCCCCGATCGCCCGGGCTATTTTCGAGAGCTATTTCGGCCTGACTGTAAACCCAACCCTTGTTGAAGGGGAATTCTATGGAGACTAAGGGTGTTGTTTGACAGACGTTTGCTAACCCATTTCGACTGGTTGCTGTTGCTGCTGGTCCTGACAGTGGCCTGCATTGGCATCGGGAATCTCTATAGCGCCACTTCGGCTTGGGAAACCAGTACACCGGCTTACCTGAAGCAGATTTCCTGGCTCGGAATCGGCCTCATCATTGCCTTTCTGGTTTCCGCCATCGATTACCGCCATCTGGAATATCTTAGTTTTTTCCTTTACGGCGCCACCATTCTACTGCTGATTAGCGTTCTGCTGATCGGCAAAACCAGCATGGGGGCGACCCGTTGGATCAGTTTGGGAGGGCTGAGTCTGCAACCGAGTGAGATAATGAAACCCGTCATCATTGTCACCCTGGCGCGTTATTACAGCGAGCGGGACAATTTCCGCGGTTTTTCATTTATCGAATTGCTTATTCCATTTTTCCTCCTCGGCTTCCCCATCCTGCTGATTATCAAACAGCCCGACCTGGGAACGGCCATGCTCATTATCTTCATAGGCGTTACCGTTACCCTTTTTGCCGGCATTCGCCGCCTGACAATGCTCATACTGACTCTGTCCGGCGGGGCGGCGGCCTTCGCCGGCTGGTTTCTTCTGCATGATTACCAGCGGAACCGCATCTATACATTTCTCGATCCCGAACGCGATCCTCTCGGTTCCGGCTATCACATTATCCAGTCAAAAATCGCCGTCGGCAGCGGCGGATTATTCGGCCGTGGCTACATGCAAGGCACGCAGTCCCAATTATCCTTCCTCCCCGAAAGACACACCGATTTCGCTTTTTCCGTTTTTGCCGAAGAGTGGGGCTTCACCGGTTCACTGATTCTTTTGCTGCTCTATCTATTCATCATCCTCTGGGGGATGTATATCGCCCGCCGTGCCGCTGACAAATTCGGCATGTTTCTCGCCGTCGGAGTGGTGGCCATGCTCTTCTGGCATATCATCGTCAATCTCGGCATGGTCATCGGTCTGCTGCCGGTGGTGGGCGTGCCTCTCCCGCTTTTTTCCTATGGCGGTACCAGCATGATCACGACGATGACTGGTGTCGGTCTGCTGCTCAATATCAGCATGCGCCGATTCATGTTTTAATCGCAGCTTTGGCTGAAAACTATCAAATCAAGCCCTGCTATACTTCTCTCATACATCCGCGCGGGAGGGAGCGATGAAGGAAGCGATGTTCTGGGCGCCGGGAACTGAGGGAACGGTTCAATGCTCTCTCTGCCGGTTTTTTTGCCGGATAAAGACCGGGAATCGGGGCCTGTGCGGCGTGCGGGAGAATCGTGACGGCACATTGTTCACCTTGGTTTACGGTCAGGTAATTGCCGAACATGTCGATCCGATAGAGAAAAAACCGCTCTTTCATTTTTATCCCGGGTCGAAAAGTTTCTCCGTTGCCACTCCCGGCTGCAACTTTCGTTGTCTGCATTGCCAAAATTACCAGATTTCCCAGCTCCCCCATTCCCGTCCGATACCCGCCGGCAGAGAATTGTCGCCGGCAGAGATCGTCCAGCGGGCCCAAAATGCAGGTTGCCGCAGCATCTCCTTTACCTACACCGAACCGACCATCTTTTACGAATACGCCTATGACACAGCGGTGCTTGCGCATCGTCATGGTCTCGGCAACGTCTTTGTCACCAATGGCTACATCACCGAAGAGGCTCTGACCCGGATCGCTCCCTACCTTGATGCCGCCAACGTCGACCTGAAGGGATTTTCCGAAAAGTTCTACCGTGAGGTTACCGGCGCCAGCCTGAAAGGGGTACTCGAATCGTTGCGGATCTATCGGCGCCTGGGGATCTGGCTCGAAATCACCACGCTGGTTATTCCCGGTCACAACGACAGCGACACCGACCTGTGCGGTATCGCCCGGTTTATCGCCGAAGAACTCGGGCCGGATACCCCCTGGCATGTCAGCGCCTTCCATCCGACCTACCGCATGCTCGACTGTTCCGCCACCCCGCCCGAAACTTTGCATCGGGCGATGCGCATCGGCCAGACGGCCGGTCTCAGGTATGTTTACCAGGGAAACCTACCGGGTGCGGGAGGAGAGAATACCTTTTGCCCAGGTTGCGGCCGACCGGTCATTGAACGGACCAGCTATCACATCAGGGCCATCTCGCTTAAGGAAGGGCACTGCGTTTCTTGCTCCACAGTAGTTGCCGGGATCGGCCTTTCGGTTTGATTTCTACGGTAATTGCCTGATTATAAGCGCGTTAAAAGACCAGCAACATACCAGCAGCTCACCTGCCACTCGTTCCGATCCCTGTTTTCCCTCCCCCTTTCCGTGCAAAACCTCCCTGCCCTACTCTGTCACATCTCCTTGGCCCGAATTTTGAAAAATAGCCCACTGGCATCCCCACACAGCCGTGACAAGCAACCTGACACGGCCGAGGTTTTCATGCTCAAAGTATCCTTCCTTCGAAATATTTTTCTTCTCTCTCTAGCAATCGCCATTCTCATCCCGGCCTATGAAGTATTTTTCATACAACCCTCATATGATGCACTACTGATCGAGAATACGGAAAAAGAGGCGGCTCGTCTCGTCCATTATCTGGCGCGCACCTTAGAACTTGGCAGCAATCCGGTGGAAAAAGGAAAAATTCCAGCAGAGGTGATCAGGGAGGTCGAGTTGCTGCGCGACAACGATCACTTGCTGGCGAATTTACGTTTTTTTTCCCCAACAGGTGAAATCGTCTATTCGTTCATCCGGGAGGAGATCGGCACCGTTAATCGCAAGGATTATTTTGTTAAAACCATTGCCAGGGGAAATGTCTATTCGAAGGTGGTGAACAAAGACGCGTTTACTGCCGATGGCATAATTTCAGCCATCGATCTGGTGGAAACATACGTACCTATCATGCAGGATAAACGCTTTATCGGGGCAATCGAAGTTTATTACGACATCACTGAGCGAAGGCAGAAATTCCAGTTACTTTCGTTTCACACTACAATTTTCTTTCTTTTTCTCTGCAGCGGGCTGCTATCCATAATGGTTCTGCTGCTGTTACGCGGGAAACGAGAGATAATCGCCCGGCAGCAGGCCGAAGAGTCCCTGCGGCTGGCAAACAGCGAGCTTGAACAACGGGTGATCGAACGGACCGGTCAGCTTCTGCTGATCAATAGAAGTCTGACCAGGGAGATTAGCGAACGCACCCAGGCACAACAATCGCTCGCCGAGGCACTGCGGGAGATCGCCTCAGACAAGGAAAAGCTCGACTGTATCCTGCGCTCCGTCGAAGAAGGGCTGGTAGTCACTGATGGAGAGCAACGGATCATTCTTGCCAACCCCGCCGCCGATTCTCTGCTTGGTGTTGGCGTCAGCGGCATGACTGGCCTTCCCCTTGCCGAAAGCATTGACAACCTCCAGTTGCGGAAGAATTTCGCCGAACTGCCGACCGATAGCCCCGAACGCGCCGAATTTACCATTTTTCGGCCTGGTGCCACCACCCCTACGGAAGTCCAAGCGGGAACCTCTGCCATATATGATGCGAGTGGACGGCGCATCGGTCAGGTCACCGTTCTGCACGACATTACCCGCGAGCGCCTTCTCGAACGGATGAAAAGCGAATTCATTTCCATGGCCGTCCATGAGCTGCAAACCCCACTCACCGCCATTGTCGGCTACTCCTCCCTCCTGAACGATCCAGAGAACGATCGTCTCTCGCTGAAGGAACGTCAGGAATTTCTGGCCTGCATCCAAGAAAAAGCGGAAACTCTGGTGCATATTTTTCGCGATCTGCTTGATATCGGTCAGGCTGAGGCAGGGCGGCTCATGCCGCTGGAAAAGGGCTCTTTCCCGATTGCAGCGCTGGCTACCCGTTTAGTTGGCCAGTACCGCAAATCTTTTCCGTCACACCGGTTTGAACTGCATTTTGAAGATGAAACACAAGAGATTACCGCGGATCGGAACCGCATCGCCCAGGTATTGGAAAATCTGCTCAGCAATGCGGTCAAATATTCGGCAGGCGGGGAAATCCGTGTTTCAGGGAAGATTGATGGTCAATACTATCTTATTTCTGTGCACGATGAGGGAATCGGCATGACCCCCGAGCAGGTGGCACATATTTTTGAAAAATTTTATCGCGCCGATAGCAGCAAGAGGTCGGTACCAGGAATCGGCCTTGGAATGAGCATCGCCAGCTTCATGGTCGAAGCGCATGATGGGCGGATCTGGGTTGAAAGCCCGCCCGGCCGCGGCACCGTCGTTCATTTCACTCTTCCCATCTCCACCTTGCCGCAAGAAAACTGCTCCTTCGAAACGACAGAACAACGGCGCGCTTCCGAAGCCTGAGTTTTGTCATCCTCGCCTATTCAATTGACACCTGCACGCCTGCTGTTAAAAATCTGAAGAGAAACACCAGGAGGAAGCCATGGCCGATGACACCGAGGCAACACTGTTTGCGACGATCAGGCCGCTGTTTCGTCGGGATGCGCTTGTGCAAAAGAAGGAAATGGATGGTGGGCTGCAGATCGGCGTCGCTTGGCGATTAGGCGAGCACCGGATGGATAACTGGTCGCGGGAGATCCGTCTGATCATTCCGCGAGAGGTGGTCGAACGTTATGGTAAACTCAACGAAAAGGGTCGTTTCAAGGCCAATGCCAACTTGGTTTCTTTCATCAGACTGAAGCTTGAAAGCTTCCGCCCGGAGCACGACAAGCCGCGGTATCTTCTGCCCCCGGTAGATCTATGGCCGGTCCGCTTTGAAGACATTTTCCCTCGCTGAAAGTTGATCGTTCAGTCCCGTCCTTCACCCTTATCTGCGTTATCAGGCGGGTTCTCTTCCCTGCTGCGACGGCGTTCTTCCCAGTATTGCAGACGCTCCCCGATCATCTTCTCGTAGCCGCGCCCGGTCGGCCGATAATAGCGCCGCCCGCGCAGCATTTCGGGAAGATAATCCTGGGGGATAAAGCCTTCTTCGTTGTCGTGGGCATAGCGGTATCCGTACCCATACCCGAGTTCTTTCATCAGGCCGGTCGGGGCATTGCGGATATGCAGCGGGACCGGCAGGGCGCCACTCTTGCGCACTTCCGCCAGCGCCTCCTCTATGCCCCGATAGGAAGCGTTGCTCTTCGGGGCGGTAGCCAGATAGGTCACCGCCTGAGCGAGATTGATGCGCCCTTCCGGCAATCCGACGAAGTGCACCGCCTGCTGCACCGTAATGGCGATCTGCAGGGCGCGCGGGTCGGCATTGCCGACATCCTCGGAGGCGAAAACGACCATCCTTCTAGCAATGAAAAGAGGATCTTCGCCGGCCTCCAGCATCCGTGCCAGCCAGTACAGGGCGGCATTCGGATCGGAGCCACGCAAACTTTTGATGAAGGCGGAGATGACATTGTAATGTTCTTCCGCGCCCTTGTCGTAAAGGAGAGCCTTTTTCTGCATCGCCTCGCGTAGATCGGTTATGCCGATCAGCTCACCGGTGGCGGCAGCAGCCGCCAGTTCCAGGGTATTAAGCGCCACTCGGGCGTCACCGTGCGCCTGTTCGGCCAGCCAGTCGAGGGCCTCTTCATCCACTTGCACATTCTTTTCTGCCAGGCCGCGTGGATCGTTAAGGGCGCGCTGTATCAGAGTCTTTATGGCCGTGGGTGCCAATGGCTGCAGAACAAAGACCCGGGAGCGGGAAAGGAGGGCGGAGTTGATCTCGAAAGAGGGATTTTCGGTGGTAGCGCCAATCAGGATGATATCCCCCCGCTCGACATAGGGGAGAAAAGCATCCTGCTGCGCTTTATTGAAGCGATGGATCTCGTCGACAAAGAGCAGCGTCTTGCGGCCGTGATAGGCTTTCTCTTCCTTGGCCTTGGCGACAATCTCCCGCACCTCTTTCACCCCCTGTAGAACAGCGGAGAAGAAGATCAGGCGACTGGAAGTAGCACCCGCAATCACTTGGCCAAGAGTTGTTTTACCGGTTCCCGGCGGGCCCCAGAAAATCACCGAAGAAAGCTGGTCCGTCTCGATCAGCCGCCGTAGTATCTTCCCTTCGCCAAGCAGGTGCTCCTGCCCAACCATTTCATCCAGTGAATGCGGTCGCAATCGTTCCGCCAACGGAATATCGCGGCTGTTCCTGTCGCGTTGGTCAAAGAGTTCCATTGAAACCTTTAGAAAACAGGCCGGGTGAAGTATTCGGGGAAACGTCGCCCCATTTCTTCTTCAAGATGACGGCTTACTTCGCTGGCGGTGGCGAACTGCATCAACTGCTTCACCAGCTCCTCCCCCTCACTGCGTCGCACCTGCCGCAGGATACGCTTGATGCGAGGGATGGCGGGAGCATTCATTGATAATTCATGGAAACCAAGGCCGAGCAAGACCATGGCATAGAGCGGTTCTCCGGCCACTTCCCCACACATGGAAACCTCGATGCCGGCATTGCGGGCAGCTTCGCAAATCAGGTGCAAGGCCTTGAGAATGGCCGGGTGCATAGGGTCATAAAGATAAGCCACATGTTCATTGCTGCGATCGACGGCCAGGCAATATTGAATCAGGTCGTTGGTACCGATGGAAAAGAAATCGACCTCGCGGGCAAGCAGATCGGCAATCAGGATCGCCGCCGGCGTTTCGATCATGATGCCGACAGCCATTCTTGCATCGAAAGCAAGCCCTTCACTCTGTAATGCTTTCTTGCTCGTCTCCAGATAGTCGCGGCAAGCGCGGATTTCCGCCACGCCGGATATGAGGGGAAACATGATGCGCACCTGACCGAAAGCGCTTGCCCGCAGGATGGCCCGCAACTGGATTTTCAGCAGCCGCACTTCCTTGAGAGAGAAACGGACACCACGCAGGCCCATGGCCGGATTCGCCTCGTCGGCCAGGTTGATCTCCGGTACAAACTTGTCGCCCCCCACATCCAGAGTTCGAATGGTCACCGGATGCGGTGCCATTTTCTCGGCTATATCCCGGTAAATCTGAAGCTGCTCTTCCTCAGAAGGTGGAACCAGGCGATTCATAAAGAGGAATTCGGTCCGGAAAAGCCCTACCCCCTCTCCGCCGTAAGCGGTTACTTGTGCGCTTTCCGCTGCGGCCTCGACATTGCCGCGCAATACCAGATGATAACCGTCGCGGGTCTCGGCAAGGAGATCGCAGTACGATAGTAGTTCTTTCTCCTGATATTCGTACGACTGCTTGCGTAACCGATATTCGCGGCTGGTCTCGGCGGAAGGATTGATGATGACCGTGCCAGTGGTGCCGTCGATGATCAAGGGCATCCCGGCCGGAATCATGGAGGAGACCGTTTCCAGACCGACTACAGCCGGTATTCCCAGAGAGCGGCCGAGAATAGCGGTATGGGAAGTGCGGCCGCCGACATCGGTGAGAAAACCGATGATCTTCTCTTTGCTCATCTGCATCGTATCGGCGGGGGAAAAGTCATGGGCGACCAGGATTGCCGGACGGTCGATTTCGGTCAGCGATTGCTGCGTCTCGCCCATGAGGTTGCGCAACAGACGATCGCCAACTGAATCGATATCGGATCGGCGCTCTCGCAGGTATTCGTCCTCGATGCTGTCGAACACCGTCCGGAATTTGCGCAGAACGCGCTTCAGTGCCCCCTCGGCATTGATCTGTTCACGTTCGATAGTCGCGCACGTTTCGCCGAGGAGCATCTCGTCCTCGAGAATCAGAAGGTGGGTATCGATGATATAAAGATGTTCGGCAATCTGCTGGTCGAGGACGCGGTCTTTCACTTCTTCGAGCTGTTTGCGCGAGAGGCGAACCGCCGAAAGAAAAAGCTCCTTTTCCCGCGGTATCTCTTCGGCGGTAATCGCCCGCTCGACGGCGGCCATCCGGATACGATTTATCAGAAGGGCGTCGCCGATGGCAATCCCGGGCGAAGCGCCAATACCAATGAGAAAGGTATCGACAGGGATGTTATTGTTCTCCGAAGCCGTCATCGATCAATTGTCCAATGGCGAGAAGTGCCTGCTCGGCATCGGCACCGCTGGTTGCCACCGAAATGCGCGAGCCTTGCGGGGCGGCAAGCATCAGCAGCCCCATGATGCTCTTGCCGTTCACTTCAATTCCCTCTTTTTCGATAATCACGTCAGAGCGAAAGCGATTGGCCGTCTTCACCAATTGCGCCGCAGCGCGGGCATGCAGCCCAAGACGATTTTTAATTTCATATTCCCGGCGAACCATTATTCTTCCTTTCAAAAAATCTGGAACAAAGCAAGCAACAGGGCGGCAGCGACCATTACCTGCAACAAGGTGGAAATACCACTGTGGGCCATATGAGCGATGAGAAGAACGATGGGCGCCGCGATCAGTCCCCAGCCGATCGGCAATGATTCCGCGCGCAGGGTAAAGAAGGTGAGATACGCACAAAGACCGCCGAGAAGAACGACTGTGCCTTCCTTGAGACGAATCGCTAAATCGGGCAAACGCCGGCGTTGCAGCATCTCAACCACTTTCAACCCCTGCGAGTACCCTTGGGACAGGCCCGCGATGCGGAAAACCAGGTGCGGAATATTGAACAGCAGCAGAAAGGCTACCGATGTCCATAAAGAACCGCGAACAGCGAAAAAAAGAGCTACCGCAGCCGCCGCCGGTCGCAGACCGCCCCAGAAAAGGGCATCCCCCATGGCGGCGTACGGCGCCATGACCATGCGCTTAAACTCTTGCGCATCGAGGGTATTTTCCTCCCCCCGCCAGGCGGCCTCCTCCAGGGAAAGAACGGTTCCAACCACCGGCGAAGCCATGAACGGGTGAGTGTTGAAATATTCCAGGTGCCGGCGGAAGGCTTCCGTCAACTGCTCTCCCCGGTAAAAAAAACGCAATGCCGGCGCCAAGGCGTAACAGATCCCCAGACTCTGCAGTCTTTCAAAATTCCAACTCGCCTGAAGGAAAAAGGTCCTCAGCAGCACCTGTCTAAGTATTTTTCCCGGCAGCGCTCTTGTTTCCATCGTCGTCACAGCAGCCACAACATCAGAAGGGCCGTGGTAAAAGAGGCGATAAACAGCGACATGGCACGGCTCACATGCACACTACCGAGAGCAACCGCCGCGCCGAAGAGGACAAGAACCAGCCGCAACCAATTCGCCGCCTCCCGCGCCGGTTCGAGCAACAAGGGGCCCAGAAAGTAAAGAATCACCGAACCGCTGCTGACGATGATCGTATACGTGGCGAGGGATGCCAGAGCGAAATGGCCCATCCCGCGCAAATGGTTGATCTCGATCTGCTGCAACCGACCTTCGGCCAGGGCGGTTTCGGCCCTATGCAGTAACAGACCATTGCGCTGTCGCGCCAAGCGCTCAAAAACCTGTCCGATCTTGCCTATCGGCAGACTTGCAAGGACGGCCAACAGAGTGAAGGGAAGCCCCGCCACACCGAGCCAGTTCCCCAGCCCCACGGCTAGAGCTGTGGCACCGACCGCCACCTGGGTATCGTCGGGGGGGATAGCCGCACCGATCGGCAACCGACCCAACCAGAGCAGCTCAATAACCAGGCCGATTTGCACACCGGTCGCCGGCTCGCCAAGCAGACAGCCGGTCAAAGGAGCGGCGACAATCGGCCGCGACAGCATGAATTGAAAAGCCGCTGTGCGGTCAAGGCCGACAAAAACCGCCACCCCGGCCGCCAGAAGGTATTCGGACAGAATATTCAGGGGTTCTCCAAGGGGATCATTTTGCGCCAGTCCTGCTGCCGATCCGTTGGAATGCACTGTGAAACGACATGGACCCCTTCTTCTTCCAGGCTCGTTAAATTCGCAATATCAGCGGAATCGAGGGCCAAGGTACAACTAAGCCGAACCTTCCCCTCGCCGCAATGCATGTTTCCGAGGTTCAGCTCGGAAAACTCTACCCCGAGTCGATGCGCGCGCAAGGCATCCGACGAATTGGCAAAAAGCAGTAGTACGCGACTGGCAACCACCTCCTGAGCGGAAATCACTCTGTTGGCCTCGGCAATGGGGACGATTTCGACCCGTATTCCCCGTGGTACAGCCGCTGCCATCAGTACCCGTTGAAATGTTCCCGCGGCCACCTGGTCGTTGACAACGACGATGCAGTTCGCGCGCACAGAGGGAACCCAGGCCTCCAGTACCTGTCCGTGAATCAGTCGATTATCGATGCGGGTCAGGACAATGCTCATACTTTGCTTCCGAACGATTATTTCTGCAGAAATTCGCTCGCCAGCGAAATGCTCTGCTGCCCATACGATTTAAGCAGCAGGGCCAAATCCGGAAGGGAAAGGCCTTCCTGGGTATTGAAAAACTTGAGAACCATCGGCAGGTTAACCCCGGTAATTACCTCGATGCGCGCGGGGTCGAGAAAAGAAAGGCTGATATTGGCGGGGGTACCGCCGAACATGTCAGTCATGATAACCACCCCCTCGCCATCGCTCCCCACCTCCTCCATGGCGGCGGTGACATGGGTGCGAATCTGCTCCACATTATCCTCGGCCTGGATACATACCGCCCGCACGTTGCGCAAGGGACCGATAATCATTTCAGCCGCTTTGAGAAATTCTTCCGCCAGCCGGGAATGGGTGGCGATGACCAGTCCAATCATAAATCATCCTTTGGCGATGTCGCGATGAATCACTTCCAGTGTGATCCCCTCCCCGGCCAGAATGGGACGCAGCTCTTCCGCGATGGCAACACTGCGATGCCGTCCGCCGGTGCAGCCGATGCCGATAGTAAGATAGCTTTTCCCTTCCTTTTGGTATTGCGGCAGGAGAAAAAGGAAAAGCTCCCGGCAATGGCGAAGGAATTCATGACTGGCCGGTTGCGCCAGAACAAATCCGCTGACCGCCCTGTCGAGTCCGGTCAACGGCTTGAGATCGGGTATAAAGTGGGGATTGGGCAGGAAGCGAACATCGAGAATCAGATCGGCATCAGCGGGAATACCGTATCGATAACCGAAGGACTGCAAATGCACCACCAGCGAGGACGCGGGTGCCTCGCTGCCGATGGATATGGGCAATCACCTTGCGCCGCAACTGATGCACGCTCAAGCCTGAGGAATCGAATACAGCCGTTGCCGCCCGTCGCAGTCCGGTCAGCAACTCCCGCTCGCGACCGATAGCCGCCGGTACCCCCTGGGTCTGCACCAATGGGTGCCGGCGCCGGGTTTCTGAATAACGTCGGATCAGGTCTTCGTCCGAGGCATCGAAGAAAAAGATCTCGACTTCTGGCCCTCTCTTCTCACCGTCTGCAGAATGTCTTCCCAGCCGGCGAGAAAGGTACGATTGCGCACATCGAGGACAATGGCGACATGGGGATTTTCGCGAGCCTCTTGATCGGTCATCTCCAACAGCTTGGGGAGAAGGGCAGCGGCAGGTTGTCGACGACGAAAAATCCCGTCGTCTTCCAGAGCCCGGGCGGCGGTACTCTTGCCGGAACCGGAGAGCCCGGTGATAATCACCAGACGCATCGGCATTCATTCCAGGTTGTCCGCCGATGATCGTGTGGGCATGCAGGTGAGCGGTTTCCGCCATGCGCTGTTCCAGGCGGTCCTGAAATTCACGGGCGCTGTGGTAACCCATCTCCTTGAGCAGCTGGTTGCGGGCCGCGACCTCGACGATGCCGGTGATATTGCGCCCGGGGCGCACCGGGATGGTCAGCAGCGGGATCTCCACACCGAGAGTTGGCATAGTTCTGCTCCTCAAGTCCCAAGCCGGTCGTATTCCGCGCCCTTCCTGCCATTCGACCAGTTCGATCACCAGATCGATCTTCTTGCGCTCACGAATCGCCGCCACGCCGAACAGATGCTTGATATTGATGATCCCCAGGCCGCGAATCTCCATGTGGTAATGGAGCAGATCCTCCCCTCGCCGAAGAGAACCGCCGGGAACTTCAGTCGCACCTTGACCACATCGTCGGCCACCAGGCGATGGCCGCGCAGCACCAGATCGAGGGCGCACTCGCTCTTGCCGATGCCGCTCTTGCCGATCAGCAGCACGCCGACCCCGAGCACATCGACCAGCACGCCATGGATGGTGGTCTGCGGCAGCAGGCGCTCTTCGAGAAACTGGGTCATCAGGGAGATAAAGGTGAACTGATGATGGTGGGTACGCAACAGCGGGATGCCGCGCCGCTCGGCCTCGCTCAGCAGGATGTCGGGGGGCTGTCTGCCCTTTGGTGATGATGAAGCAGCAGATCTCAAGGGCGCAGAGCTCGGCAGATATTCTGCCTCGCCCGTTCCGGATCCGGGCAGTGATCTCTTCGAGGTAGGTCAGTTCCGTCGAACCGAGAACCTGAATGCGGTCGGGATGCAGATTGTTGGTGTAGCCGGCCAGGGCCAGCCCCGGCTTCTGGATGCGCGGAACCTGCACCAGTCCGGTCGAGCCCGCGCTCGCCCGCCAGCAGTTCAAGATCGAGCCCGGCTTCCTTTTCCGACAGCAGTTCTGGATGCTGATTCCGGCCATGACTCTGCAAGTTTCTCTTCTTCTTCGGCGATGATGCGGTAGATCATTGCTGGCGGTCGGCGGCTTCTGGAGCCGCTCGCGCACTGCGGCGCTCTTGAGCAGTTTGGAAATGCGCGCCAGCGTCTTGAGATGGATGCCGACCGCATTCTCCGGGGCGATCAGCAGAAAAAAGAGACTGGGCCGGCTTGCCGTCCATGGCGTCGAAATCGACCCCCTTGCGGCTGACGGCCGAAGGCAATCAATTAGCTGTCGAGATTCTTCAGCTTGCCATGGGGAATGGCGACGCCGTCGCCGATGCCGGTGCTGCCGAGCCGTTCCCGCTCCAGCAGCACCCGGATCACCTCGTCGCGGTTCAGCGCGGATTGGCGGCGACCAGAGCTATCGGCCAGTTCGGTCAAGAACCTCATTTTTCCGGTTCCCTTGAGCTCCGCGACAATTGCGGCGGGATCCAGCAGTTCGGCAATCTTTACCGACATGGACGACTCACTCGGTGAGGATGACGCAGCAAATAGAACGGCGGCAGGCGGAAACACCTGCCGCCGGCGACCGAACTATTTTGCCTCAGCTTTGCGGCACGATCAAGCCGTAATTGCCATCCTTGCGCCGATAGACCACATTGATCTCGGCGGAATTGGCATCGGTGAAAACCAGAAAATCCTTCTCGCAGCAGATCCATCTGCATGACGGCTTCCTCGACCGACATCGGCTTGACCGCGAAACTGTCGGTCTTGGATGATCGTCGGCTCGGCTTGCCCTTCGTCGATGCTCTCGGCGCTGGCATACACGGTCTTGGCCACCTGGCGCTCGCGTCCGGCGTGCGGCTTGTGCATTCTTGATCTTTTCCTTGTAGCGCTTGAGCTGGCGCTCGATCTTGTCGAGCACACCGATCGATCGCGGCATACATGTCGCTCGGTCTCTTCGGCCGCCTTGATGGTGATCCCCTTGGCGACCAAGGTCACTTCGACTTTGTGGCGGATCTTCTTTTCGACCGAAAGCACCACCTGGGCCTCGACCGGCTCGTCGATGTACTTCTTGACCCGCGCCATCTTCTCTTCGACGTAGCTGCGCACGGGCTCGCTGCTTCCATGTGGCGGAAGGTCACGGCTACTTGCATGGTCTTTCAACCTCCTGTGTTGAACAGTTCCGGGTGATACCGGAATGGTCTTGCTTAGATTATACCCTGTCAACGGATGACCAGTAGTCGTGCTCGTGGCAAATCAACTGTCTGATTAAAAAAGCCGCTTGCGCTGGGTCGACGAACCGATATTGAGCATTTCGCGGTATTTGGTCACGGTCCGGCGGGCAATGTCGATCCCCTGGCGCGCAGCAATCTCGACGATTTTCTGGTCGGAATAAGGTTTTTTGCGGGTTTTCCTCAGCGATGATTTCGCGAATCCTGCTCTTGACGCTCTCGGAAGCAATAGAATCGCCCCTCGGTGGTATTGATGCCGCTGTTGAAGAAATACTTCAGCTCGAACAGCCCTTGCGGGGTCTGCACATACTTGTTGGTGGTGACCCGGCTGATCGTCGATTCGTGCATCTCGATATCTTCGGCCACGTCGCGCAGCACCAGCGGTTTGAGATATTCGATGCCCCGATCGAAAAAGTCGCGCTGAAACTTGACGATGCTTTTGGTCACCTTGTAGATGGTGCGCTGGCGCTGGTGGATGCTCTTGATCAGCCAGACCGCGCCGCGCATCTTCTCCTGGATGTACTCGCCGGCCTTGGCGTCGATCGGCACCGCGCCGGATAGGGCACTGCGGTAAAAGGAATTGATGCGCAGATTGGGAAGCCCCTCGTCGTTGAGCGTCACCACATACTCGTCGCCGATCTTGTAGACAAAAATATCGGGGATGATGTAGTGGACTTCGTCCTGGCCGTACGGCTCGCCCGGCCGCGGATCGAGGCCGCAGATAAACTTGGCGGCAGCCAGCACCTCGTCCAGCGACACTCCGCAGGCCCTGGCGATCTGGGGATAGCGGCGGCCTTCGATATCTGTCGATGCTGATCGCGCAGCATCGTCTCCACCAGCGTTCCCTCCATCCCCAGTTGTCGCACCTGACGTCAGCAGGCATTCCTGCAGGTTGCGGGCCGCCACCCCGGGCGGATCGAATTCCTGCACCGAGCGACAGGACCCGTTCGACCTCCTGGGAACCGCACAGCTGCGTCGCGGCGATCTCCTCCAGACGTGGCCTGCAGATAGCCGTCCTCATCGAGATTGCCGATGATCTCCTCGGCGATCAGGCGAGTCGGCCTGCCTCATGCGCGAAAGATCGAGCTGCCAGAGCAGGTGATCGGTCAGGTTGGCGCCTTGCGGGTCAGGAGATTTTCGTAGGAAGGACGATCTTCATCCTCCTCGTAAGTTATCGGCCGTAGTGCCGCCGAGACTGTAACCTTCAAGGTAGGTCTGCCAGTCGATGTCGCCGAGCCCTTCGCTCTCGCCAGTCACCTCGGGATCGTCCTCACGTCGGCAGCTCGGCGACATCCACCTCATCAGCTGCGGCGTCCATCCCGGCTAGCCGCTCCTCGTCGTCGGAAGCCTCGCCCTCTCCTCAAGAACCGGATTTTCTTCCAGTTCCTGCTGCACCACATCGACCAGCTCCATGCGCGAAAGCTGCAACAGTTTGATCGCCTGTTGCAACTGGGGGGTCATCACCAATTGCTGGCTGAGTCTTCAGTTGTTGTCGGATCTCCAGGGCCATGCATCAGTCATCCGTCGCTAGAAGTCTGAATTTCTCGCCGAGATAGATCGCCCGGGCCCGCGGACTGTCGGCAATCTCGGCGGGTTCGCCGTATTCGAGGATCTCGCCCTCGTTGAGGATGTAGGCCTTGTCGCACACCCCCAGGGTTTCGCGCACGTTGTGATCGGAAATCAGCACGCCGATGCCGCGCTCCTTGAGCTGAGACGATAATCTCCTGGATGTCCATCACCGCGATCGGGTCGATGCCGGCAAAAGGCTCATCGAGCAGGATAAATGTCGGTTCGATCACCAGGGCGCGGGCGATCTCCACCCGCCGCCGTTCCCCGCCCGGACAGGGCATAGCCGTAGACTCGGGCAACATGGGTCAGACGAAATTCCTCCAGCAGGCGTTCCTTGCGCTTCACGCCGTTCGCTCCATCGGAAGCTCAAGCGTTTCCAGGATCGCCAGCAGATTCTCCTCGACCGTCAGCTTGCGGAAAACCGAGGGCTCCTGCGGCAGATAAGAAATCCCCGGCCCGAGCCCGCTGATACATCGGCATGGCGGTCAATTCGAGTTCATCGAGAAAGACCTGCCCGGCATCAGGACGGACCAGACCCACCACCATGTAGAAGGAAGTCGTTTTGCCGGCGCCATTTGGGCCGAGCAGACCGATGACCTCGCCGGAAGCCACATCCAGATCGACGCCTTGGACGACCTGCCGTCCCTTGTACTCCTTGCACAACCCGCGGGCGACCAGTGTCCGCTTCACGGCCGGCCACCGGAGGCGTCTTTTTCTTGCGGATGGAAGGTCGCCCTTACCCGCGAACCTTCGCTCCCTTTGACAATGCTTTTATTTTCATTGAGGAAGACGATGATTTCGTCGCCGGTCACTATGTCCTTCCCCTGATGCACCTTCGGCGAACCAGTGAGAATGATCCGGTCTTCCCGATTCAGGTAGACCCCCTTTTCCCCGGTCGCCACCCGCTCCCCTTGGACAATGCGCACTTCTCCAACCGCCTCGATCCGGTCGATTCCTGACCTTTCGGCTGCAGGAAAACGGTCATTTCCCGAGAATAGAGAGTGACATCCCCCTGCTTGGCGACCACTCGCCCGAGGAATCGTACCTGGTGCGCGGCGTCATCGGCCTCCAGGCGATCGGATACGATGTCGATCGGCCCTTTGTTGCCAAGGGGGGATCAGATGCCGCATGTCCGACCATCGGCACAAGCAAAAGAAAAAAGAGGCAGAAAATTGCTTGTTTCATCCGGCTCTTTTCCCGGCAGAAGCGAGCCGCGCCTTGACTTCTTTAAGAAGAACAACGGAATAATTTTGTACATCGAGCCGCATGCCGGTTCCGGTTACTTCCATGGTATCGGAAACCAGGCGTACCGGTGCATCGGTGCTGGCCATCCGGTCGGCCTCACGATAGTGCAGCCAGTCGGTGTAGAGAGCATAGCCTTTCGGACTGTGCACCACGACATCCCCATTGACCGAGATTTCGCGGGATTCGGAGTTCAACTCACCATTATGGGCGGTCAGCGTCAAGTCCCCTACCCCCTCGATGTCATAAAAAACCATATGGATATTTTCAATGCGGGTCATTCCGGCTCCGATGTTATGTGCGGCTGAATCAGCCACCAAGGTCCAGCGCCGCTTTCCCTCGTGTGTTTCGGTATAGTTGATCTCTTTCAGGGCAAGATCGACATTGGGCGGCAGACTCTCGACAATGCCGCGAGGGGATACCCCGGTAATATTGCGAGCGACCAGCGCGACCAGCGCCGAAGCCACCAAAAGGATAGCGAATCCAATGATATTACGAGTATTTAGCTTCATTTTCATGGTGGAGCGAGTATAGCATCGCATTCCGGGGGTGTAAAGCAAATTACCCGATTGGCACGAGAATTGAAAGGATTAGCGACCGGAAAAATAACGATCAGTCGCCAGTGCCCATTTGCCGCTTCCCTTGAGAATGCAGATCGCAGATCTCACGCACGGCCCCGCATCCGCCGCCACGGGAGGTCACGTAATGCACATGGGGTTTGATTTCCTCAATGGCATCGGCGACCGTAGCGGCAAAACCGACCCGCCGCAATATCGGCAAATCGACCAGGTCATCGCCCATATAGACCTACTTCGGCATCTGTGATACCGAGAGTACGCAATAGTTGCAGATACGGATCAAGCTTGTCTTTCACCCCCTGATAAACAATGTCGATGCCCAGCTCCCGCGCCCGCCAGGTCGACCACCTCCGACTGCCGGCCGGTGATGATCCCGACGCGCAGCCCGGCACGCTGCAGCATCTTGATGCCATGCCCGTCCTTGACATCGAAAGTCTTGATCTCGATGCCGCGGTCGTCGTAGATAATCCGCCCATCGGTCATCACGCCGTCCACATCGAGAAGAAGCAGCCGAATTTTGCCGCCGCAGACGCTCCCGCATCAGACCACCCCGGCCTTGAGCAAATCGTGCAGATGAATGATCCCCATCGGCACGCGCTGCTTTCATCACTCGTCAAAAACAAAGAGCGAGGTAATGGCATGCTCCTCCATGCGCTGCACCGCCTTGGCCGCCAGACTGGAGCCGCAGGATACGTTTGGGGTGGCGGCTCATCACTTCACCGATCGGCCGGTTGAGCACCTCGAACCCCTTTTCGATCGAACGGCGCAGGTCGCCGTCGGAGAAGACCCCGACCAGCGCTCCCCTGTCGTCGCCGCACGCCGGTGATGCCGAGCTTCTTGCTGGTGATTTCGAAGAGCGCCTCCTTCAGCGGCGTTGCTCAGACTGCACCAGCGGGATCGCCTCGCCGCCGTGCATCAGATCCTCGACCCTCAACAGCAACCGCTTGCCGAGCGCCCCGCCGGGGTGAAACAGAGCAAAATCCTCCTCGCGAAACCGCGCGCTCCAGCAACAGCGCCACCGCCAGCGCATCGCCCATCGCCAGGGTTGCGGTGGTGCTGGCGGTCGGCGCCAGCCCCAGGGGACAGGCTTCTTCCTTCACCGAGATATCGAGAAAGACATCGCCGGCCCGGGCCAGGGCGCTGTGCGGCTTGCCGGCCATGGCGATCAACGGCAGCCCCATGCGCTTGATGACCGGCAGAATGCGGGTCAATCTCCTCGGTCTCGCCGGAGTTGGAGACGGCGATGACCACATCCCCCTTGACCAGCATGCCCAGATCGCCGTGAATCCCTTCGGCCGGATGGAGGAAGAAGGCCGGGGTGCCGGTCGAAGCCATAGTCGCGGCAATCTTCTGGCAGATCAGCCCCGACTTGCCCATGCCGGTGATCACCACCCGCCCCTGGCAGGCGCAGGATCATCTCGACCGCCTCGGTCAAAGCTCGCCATCGATCCGGTCGGTCAAAGCCAGCACCGCCTCGGCCTCGATCCGCAGGACCTTGCGCGCCGTCATCCAGCATATCGCCTCATGTTCAGCACGCTGACTCTGACCGCTTCTTTGACCATGGCGTCGATGGCCAGAACCTCCTCGCAGCATTCGCCCGCAGATCCTGTCAGGTAGAGGGAGTTGGGGCCGTCGCACAGGGCCGCTCCGGGATTCTCGTGGACTTCCCAGAAGAGCCCGTCGATCCCGGTCGCCACCGCCGCCCGGGAGAGGGCGCCGACATACTGGCGCTGGCCGCCTGAAGAAGTGCCGGCGCCGCCGGGGAGCTGCACCGCATGGGTGGCGTCGAAGATCACCGGACAGCCGGTTTCGCGCATGATCGGCAGCGAGCGCATGTCGACCACCAGATTGTTGTAGCCGAAAGAGGCGCCGCGTTCGGTGAGGAGGATGTTGCGGTTGCCGGCCGCCTCGATCTTGCCGACGGCATTGCTGCATGTCCCAGGGGGCGAGAAACTGCCCCTTCTTGACATTGACCGCCCGCCGGTGGCGGCCGGCCGCGAGCCAGCAGATCGGTCTGGCGGGAGAGGAAGGCCGGAATCTGCATGATATCGAGCGACCTCGGCCGCCGGCCGCGACCTGGGTGATTTCATGGACATCGGAGACGACCGGCAGACCGAACTCCGCTCTTGACCCTGGCGCAGAATCCGCAGCCCCTCCGCCATCCCCGGACCGCGAAAGGCAGTCGCCGAGGTGCGGTTGGCCTTGTCATAGGAGGCCTTGAAGACCAGGCCGATTCCGAGCTCGCGCAGTGAGTCTCTTGAGAAACTCGGCGATGCGCAGGGTGAGCCCTTCCTCCTCGATCACGCACGGTCCGGCGATCAGCACCAGCGGCCGACCGCCGCCGAAGATGGCATTGCCGACGGCAACTTCGCGCACCATCGTATTTATCCCCTTGCGCTCCTTCAGGCAGGCGCCGACGAACGATTCGAACAGCGGGTGCGGCAGCCATCGGCCGCGAACGGAACTCGGGATGAAACTGGCAGCCGAGAAACCAGGGATGATCGGCAATCTCGACGATCTCGACCAGATCCCCTTCAGGGTAGACTCCGGAGATCACCAGGCCGCATCTTTGCAATTTCTGCGCGGTAGGCGTTGTTGAATTCGTAGCGATGGCGATGGCGCTCGCTGATCTTCTCCTGGCCGTAGATGCGCCGGGCCAGCGGTCTGTCTGGCCAGGGCGCAGGGATAGGCGCCGAGGCGCATCGTCCCGCCCTTCCCCTTCACGCCCTTTTGGCTTCTCCATGATATGGATCACCGGATTCTTCGCCTCCTCCGTGAAACTCGGCCGAGTAGGCGTCCTCGATGCCGCAGACGTTGCGGGCGAACTCGACCACCGCCATCTGCATGCCGAGACAGATGCCGAAGAACGGGATCTTATGCTCCCGGGCATAGACGGATCGCGGCGATCTTCCCTTCGCTGCCGCGCTCGCCGAAGCCGCCGGGAACGAGGATGCCGTCGACACCGTCGAAGGTGCCGTCGATCCCGTGCCGCTCCAGCGCCTCGGAATCGACATACTTGAGGTTGACCCGGCAGTTGTTGCCGATGCCGCCATGGATCAGCGCCTCGGAGAGGGATTTGTAGCTCTCGGTCAGATCGACGTACTTGCCGACGATGGCGATGGTCGTCTCCGCCGGCCGGTTCCTTGACCCGCTTGACGATCCGCTCCCAGTCGGAGAGATCGGGGGCCTTGGTCCAGATATTGAGATATTCGACGATCCGCTCGTCGAGCCCCTGCTCGTGGAAGGCAATCGGCACTTCGTAAATGATGGCCACATCGCGGGCGGTGATCACCGCCTCCTCCCGGACGTTGCAGAAGAGGGCGATCTTCGCCTTCATGTCGCGGGGGATTTCGCGATCGCAGCGGCAGAGCAGGATGTCGGGCTGAATGCCGATCTCGCGCAGCTCCTTGACCGAGTGCTGGGTCGGCTTGGTCTTCAGTTCGCCGGCGGTGGCGGATGTAGGGAACCAGGGTCAGATGGATGTAGAGAACATTTTCGTGGCCGCGGTCGGTGCGAAACTGGCGGATCGCTTCCAGAAACGGCAGGGACTCGATATCGCCGACCGTGCCGCCGACCTCGACGATGGCGATGTCGACCCCCTTGGCGTTCTCCAGGATCTTGCTCTTGATCTCGTTGGTGATATGCGGAATGACCTGCACCGTGCCGCCGAGATAATCGCCGCGCCGCTCCTTGCGGATGACCGATGTCGTAGATCTGGCCGGTGGTGAAGTTCGACTTGCGGCGTCAGAGGTGGCCGAGGTATAGCGTTCGTAATGGCCGAGATCGAGATCGGTCTCGGCGCCGTCGTCGGTGACAAAGACCTCGCCGTGCTGGAACGGGCTCATGGTGCCCGGATCGACGTTGATGTAGGGGTCCATCTTCTGCATCGCGACCTGCAGGCCGCGCGCTTCCATCAGCGCGCCGATGGAGGCGGCCGCGAGCCCCTTGCCGAGGGAGGAAACAACGCCGCCGGTAATAAAGAAAAACTTGGTTTTCATGCACGACTCCTTGGACCGGCAATACTTGACCGGAAACACGGGGATTCGGCAAATGGAATCAAGCGGCAGGATTCTACACTACCTGCGCCTCGATGGGAAACAGTAAAACGCCCGATTTAGCCGACTTTCACGCGCCCTTGGCCAGCAGCGCCCGCACCCGTTCGAGATCTTCCGGGGTATCGACCCCGTGCGAGACCAGCTTGGTTTCGGCGACCTTGATCCGGAAACCATTCTCCAGCGCGCGCAACTGCTCGAGCTTTTCCAGCTGTTCCAGCGGGGTCGGCGGCGAGCTTGTGGTAAGGCCAGGAGAAAATCGCGGCGGTAAACATAGAGGCCGATATGCTTGTACGCCTCCATCTCGGCCGAACTCGCTCGGCGAGCCGCTCGGCAAAGTCACGCGGATGCGGGATGCGGCGCGCGGGAGAAGTAGAGGGCGATACTCGTTGCGGTCGGTGACCACCTTGACCACGTTCGGATTGAGATACTCCTCCAGCGAGGTGAGCCGGCGTCTTCAGGGTGCCCATCGGCACTCCGGGATTGCGGCGCATCGGCATCGACCGCCTGCTCGATCATGCGCGGATCGATGAGCGGCTCGTCCCCCTGCACATTGACGATCAGGGTCGATCTCGATCCGGGCCGCCACCTCGGCCAGGCGATCGGTGCCGGTCGGATGGTCGGCGCGGGTCATCTCCACCTCGCCGCCGAAAGCCGCGCACCGCCGCAGCAATGCGCTCGTCGTCGGTGGCGACGATCACCCGGTTGACCATCGGTCGAGCGGGCGGTGCGCTCGTAGACCCACTGGATCATCGGCTTGCCGCAGAATATCGGCCAGAGGTTTGCCGGGAAAACGGGTCGAAGCGTAACGGGCGGGGATGACAGCGGTGACACGCATGGGCAGTTCCTTCGGGAGGGGTTCGGACGCCCGTAGGGTAAAGAAATCGGTTTTGGAAGTCAAGGAGTCGCAGCGGTGCCCGCCGCCGCCAGCGGGAGGGTGAAATGCACTTGGGTACCCTGTCCTGGAGCGCTCTGCACCCAGATCCGGCCGCCATGCACTTCGACAATGCTGCGGGCGATACTCATGCCGAGCCCAACCCCGCTCACTGCCCGGTCCGAGGCGTCGGCGCGGTAGAATTTGTCGAAAATCCGGTTGACCTGATGCTCGCTCATCCCGATACCCTGATCGATGATCGAGAAACGGTATTCATCGCCAATCCGTCTTCCTTCCAGACGAACGAGCGTCCCTTCAGGGGAATACTTGATGGCATTGCTGAGCAGGTTCTCGAATACCTGACCGATTTTCTGCCGATCCACGGCAAGCCGAATTTCGCCATCCTCGACCGTTTCCTCGAACCGGTGCCGGCCGCGGTCGGACTGAATCAGCGGGACTGCCTGCCGGAGCAGATCCTGGACCGAACAGGGTTGGATATTCATGGCGATACCCGCCCCTGCCTCAATGCGGGAAATATCGAGCAGTTCATTGACGATCTGCCCCAGAGCAACCGCCTTCTCATGGATGTAGGTGAGAAATTCCTGCTGCTGTTCCGGAGTGAAATTCTGCGCCAGGAGTAGCTCGGAAAATCCCTGAATGGAGGTCAGCGGCGTGCGAAACTCATGGGCAGCCGTGGAGATGAACTCTGTTTTCATCCGATCGCTCTCGCGCAGGATCTCCTCGGCCCGTTTGCGTTTGGTGATGTCCTGCACCTGCGCTACGCAATGGATTGGTTGGGAATTCCGGTCATACAACCAGGTCACGGTGGCATGCCCCCAGACGACCTCCCCGTCCTTCCGCAGATAGCGTTTTTCATATTCGAAGCCGGCCCTGTTCCCCTCCAGGACCTCCTTATAGAGGATTTGCGTCATTTCCCGATCCTCGGGATAGGTTATATCCGTGATGTTCAGGTGTCGCAACTCTTCTTCGGGATACCCGAGAAAATTGCACATGGCCGGATTGACCTCGATAATTCCGCATCCCGGATCGATTATCGCCATCCCTATGCCGGCGGAGCGGAAAACGGAGCGGAACCGCTCCTCACTTTGCCGCAATAATTCTTGCTGGCGCAGGCGCTCGGCAATGTCCCGTGCCACGACCACCAGATAAGACGAAGGACCGAAGCTGTCCACGCAAAGTGAAAATTCCACCGGCAGGCTGCTGCCATCGCGCCGCCGCATGGAAGAAGTCAGCATCCCCTCCTCTTCCAGGCAGCCTTCCTCCGGCCACTGCAAGCTATCCAGTTCGATGAGTTCCTCAAGGCTAACCTCCTCTATTTCCGCTGGCGAATAGCCGAGCTGTCGGCAAGCAGACGCATTGGCATCGACAATCCGGGTCGAAGGCAGAGAGGCTAGTAGAATGATGTCGCGGGTATGGTCGAGCAGAGTACGAAAACGTTCGAGATGATCGAGACGTACCTGCAACTCGGGATAATGGCTTTTGCGAAAGGACCGTTCCCCCAGACCGAGCAGTTTCTCCTGCAGGAGATTTGCCTTCGGATCAGAGCGCTTCCTCATAAATAACCTCGATGTCGCGCTGATTCGCTCGCCGGGGGTTGGTCGCCAGACAGGCGTCATGGAGTGCCTTGCGGCTCAGCGGAGCGATGTCGGCGGACTTGACCCCGGTCTCTTCCAGGTGTTGACTGAGGCCGGTCCGGCCTTTCAGCTCCCGGATGTGATTCAGAATCGCTTTCCGCCGGTCGCCAGCGGTCAGCCCCCGCAGATCGAGTCCGAGCGCCTCACCGATTTTCTCGAAACGCTCGGGAGCAGCGGCGTAGTTGAAGGCCACCACATGATCGAGCAGGATAGCGTTGCATTCGCCATGCGGCAGATCGAGCAATCCGCCCAGGCTATGCGCCATGGCGTGCATCGCCCCGAGGCTGGCATTGGAAAAGGCCAGACCGGCCTGCAGGCTGGCCGAGCATCACCTGGCCCCGCGGCCTGCAGATCGTCAAGCCGTCCACCGCCTCCGGCAGATGGTCGTGGATCAGCCGGATCGCCTCCAGGGCATGCAGATCGGTCAGTCGGGAACTGGCCGATCGAACATAGGCTTCGATGGCGTGGGCCATGGCATCGAGACCGGTACAGGCGGTCAGGTACGTGTCCATGGGTCAGGGTGTCGGGATCGATCAGGGAGACATCCGGGACCACCGCTTTGCTGATGATGGCGATCTTGACCCGTTCGCGCGTTGTTGATGATGGCAAACTGGGAAACATCGGCGGAAGTACCGGCGGTGGTGGGAACGCAGATCAGGGGCGGCATCGGGAGCGCTAACCTTGTCCACCCCTTCGAATTCGAGAATGTGCCGCCGTTGATGGCGACGATGCTGATCCCCTTGGCGCAATCGATGGGGCTGCCGCCGCCGACGGCCACCAAAGCATTGCAACCGGTAAAGCGGAAAATCTCGGCCCCCTGCATCACCTCCATTGCCCGCGGATTCGGGGAAACAGCGGAAAATATTTCGAAAGGAAGACCTCCCTGTTCAAGGCTGACACAAACATCGCGTGTCCAGCCGGCGGCGATAACGCCGGGATCGGTGACGACCAAAAGCTTGCGCGCCCCCAGATTTCGGGCATAACGCCCGACCAAGTGGCGGGCACCGGCGCCGAATATGAATTCGGGAGCGAGGAATTTCCGAAGACGATGCATCTTTAACTCGATTAAAAGGACGATTAATCAGATACTTTCTCTACTTCTCCATCCCCACATTATCACAGGAAAGAAAGAAATTGCCATGTGCTGGCAATCGAAGAAATCGAACGGGCCAGCAGCTGCCGCAGTCACAAATTTATGCTATGAAATTAAAAAAGAGTTTGCGCACTTCAGGAGGATGTATGGAGAAAGGAATGGGAAAGGGGGGTGAACGGACAGCGATCTGGCAGGGTCTCTATTCAGCGCCCGATGCGGCTGCCGCAGTCGGGACAAAAAATCCAGGCAGAATCCAGTAAGGCGCCGCAACGGCAATGATGACAGCGATCCGCTTTCCTGCGGAGACCGCGCACGGCGACGAAGGCAAGAATGGCGAGGATAATTGCGCCGAGGAGGAAGAGACCGGGCGGACCGGGGTTGAGAAAGGTGGCGGTAGAGCAGCGGCCGCAGCAGAAAGACCACGCATTGTAGGCGAACACTGCCAGAGCGGCGGCACCGCCGAGGAGGAGAAGCGTCGGAACACGGCGGAATAATTGTTTCATGTAGTGGTTTTCTCCCGGTGCTGGCCGCACCAGGGGCAAAAAGTGTGAAACAATGCCCGCTGCCGGTTGCAACCGGGGCAGCTTTCCTGCAAAAGATGGCGGCAACGGGGGCAGACCAGCCAGTCTTCTTCCGCCACTTGGCCGCAACCTGGGCATTTTCCTACACATTTGCCGGTCGGAGCGGAGGCCCCTTTTTTTTCCAATTCACCGGCAATCGCCAAGGCAAGAAAAGTCAGGATGAGCAGAAATATCAGAACCATGCAGTCCTCTCAGGCTCCCATCCGTTGCTGTGGCGGGGCAACACACTTTTCATCTCCGTCGATCCGGCCGTCGCGCAAGGTCACAATGCGATGAAACCAGGCACGGTTCTCCGGATTATGGCTGACCATAACGATCGTCTGCCCATCCTCGTTCAGCTCGTGCAGTAACGCCATGATATCTGCAGCAGTAGCCGTATCGAGGCTGCCGGTCGGCTCATCGGCAAGGATCAGCGGCGGCGCGTTGACCAGAGCGCGGGCGATCGCCACCCGCTCCTGCTCGCCGCCGGAGAGCTGATTCGGCAGGTGGCGCTCGCGTGCCGACAGGCCGACACGGCCGAGGACCTTTCGCGCCCGCTCCCTTTTTCAGCAAGGCTCATCCGCTTCACCGCCAGCGGCAGGAGGACGTTTTCCATGGCGGTCAGGTAAGGGATCAGGTTGAACGCCTGAAAAACGAAACCGAGATATTCCCGGCGAAAATCGGCCAGCTTCTCCACCCCCAGGGCATACAGATCGATGCCGTCTACCCGCACCGTCCCCGCCGACGGCTGGCAAAGCCCGCCGAGGATCGACAGGAAGGTACTTTTCCCCGATCCGGACGGCCCCATGACGCCGAGAAACGTCCCTTCCTCCACGGTCAGCTCGACCCAGCGCAAGGCTTCCACCCGCTCCGCTTCGCTGCCATAGCTCTTCTGCAAATTACTTATGTCGATAAAGGCCATCGGATCTTCCTGGTCAAAGGGCTCTGAGTGCTTCCGTCGGATCAAGCCGACTGGCATGCAATGCCGGATAAAGAGAGGCGAGCGTGCCGACAATGAGCGCCAACAGCACCGAACCGGCGGCCAGTGGCAGACTCCAGTGCAACGGCGCGTGACTTTCGGCCAGCCAGGGAAGGATGGCCGCTGTGGCCCCCATGCCAGCCAGATAACCGAGAAATCCCGAGAGGAGACTCACCCAGGAAGCTTCCATCAGAATCAGACTGATAACGTGCGAGCGGCGAAAACCGAGGGCGCGGAAAATGCCGATCTCGCGGGTGCGTTCGCTCACCGCTCCCATCATCGTGACGAAAACGACCAGGGCGCCGATCAGAATTACCACGCCCGCCACCCCAAGAGAAAAAACGCGGAACTGCTCCAGTGCGTGCATGCGCGTCTTCACCACCTGCTGAATGGCACTCACCTTTGTCCCCGGCAGCGCGGCGGCGATCTGCTCGACCATATCCTGCACCGGGCACTCGGCGCAAAGGGCGGCAACCTCAACCAGCGAAATGATCCCTTCTTTGCCGAGAAGACGCTGGGCTACAGAGAGTGAAGCAATCAGCAGATCGTCATCCTGCGATCCGGTCTCGTTAAGGATGCCGGCGATGGCAAACGTTTCTCCCTTGAGCTCGACCAGGCTGCCGACCCCGAGTCCGAGACGGCGGGCGACGGCAATCCCCGCCACCAGTTCGTCATCGGCGGCAAGCGGACGGCCGCGCAGCGACCACCAGCGTTTGAGATGAAATTCGACCTCGCGGTCAACTCCCATCAGCATCACCCGCGTTCCCTTCACCTGCACCGCCCCGAGAACCTTCGGTGCGACTGCCGAGATGTTGCGATGGTTCCGAATCTCGCGGATACGCGCCAGCTCACCCTGCGGAATTTCCTGCGGATCGACCGCCAGGCCGCCGAGGGAAATGCCGCCATAGGAAAGAGAAAGCTCGTCCGTTTTCGGTGTCACCACAATGTTGGCGCCGAAGCTGTCGAGCTTATGTTCGGCCTCCATCGTCAGGGACGCGGTGAGCGACAGCAGCGTCACCACAGTGGCGACGCCGATCAGCAAACCGGCGACAAGAAAGATCACCCGCGACTTGCGCCGTCGCAGATTGTTAAAGGCAATGTTGCGTAATTTCATTGAAAATATCGCGCCCCCTGGGCCAGATCCGATTCGGCGAGAATTACCTGATCGCCGACGATGTTCCGCTCGATCGGCGCCGGGTTGCAGCCCCCTTTGACTTCATTGATCTGGTCGGAGGGGAAACGCTGATCGCAATTGTTGCAGATCATCTCGTCGCCTTCCTGGCGATACCCTTTTTTCTCTTTGTAGCAAACATCGCAGGTATCGAAGGCGGCACGGATGACACCATCATGGCTCTTCAGCACGAAAAAACGGATCGGCAAGCCATCGTGGCGCCAGGTGAACATGTGCGCCTTGCCATCGCTGACCGTCGCCACCGGAATGCTGACGCGGCCGCCAGAGGCACGTACCTCCCCCGCCAGACTGTCACCGGTGCGCAGCAGAAACATACCCGCTCCCACCAGCAGTAGGGCCGCGGCGGCAATTATCAAGGGGAAGAAGCGGCGTTTCGGTTTGGCGGCGAACTGGGCCTGTTTTTCCTGTCTATCCATTTTGTTCAACTCCCGTGTGAGTATCAGTTACAACAAGCACATCCTTTGCCCGTGGCCTGCTTCACGCCCGGAGCGACAACTTTTTCCGCCGGATTTGCCGCATCGGCGGTAACGACACGCAACAACCCGGCCGGATAACCGGCCGCCGAAATCGTTTCGGCGATGATTCCGGCGCTCGTTTCTCCCGGCGCAAACGTGACGGTTGCTCTGCCGGCAGCCACATCCACCTCCGTCGATTCGATTCCCGGCAATCCGGCAAGAGCCTTGTCGATATTCCGTGCGCAAGCGACACAGGTGAGTTTGCGTACCGAGAATTCCGCCCGAGCCAGATCATCCTTCCCCCTGCCGGCAAAGGATAAAGTGGCGGCGGCAACCAGCAGAAGGAAACCTGTGAAGAGAAGTAAGTATTTCATGCGCACCTCATTGAAGAAGAAGATTGACTCGTAGCTTCGCCTTTTCTTTCAGTTCCTATGCCAATCGCCAACATAGAGGCTTGCTTAAGAGTTTCAGCTACTTCCGGAGGACAGGTCGTTCGACAAACCAAATCAATGTCGAATATCCACTACTCACCTGGCGAATATTCCTCAAAAAACGGGCGCGCTTGTGCGTCTCGATGCGGATATCGGAAATCTGATGAAGGTTTTTAAAAGGCATGCTATAATATTTTTAATTAAACTTAAAAAAAGGAAAATACCTATGCGAACCCGGACCGTTCATCTCATGACTTTGGCTACTATCCTCCTATTGATTTTTTCGGCTGGCTGCACACCGCCCCCGTCCCAGCCTGCCACTGCTCTGTTGCCTGCTGCATCGGAGCAGCTGCCGCCCGCGACTCCTGATATCACCAGTGGCACCGTCGTGGAAACGATGGCAAGCGGCGGCTACACCTATCTGCGCATCGAGAACTCCGGTCGGAGCAGGTGGGCGGCAGTTCCGCAAACCGACCTCGAAGTGGGGATGCAGGTCCAGCTCGGCGTGGGAATAGAGATGAGCAATTTCAACAGCAGGACCCTCGATCGCACTTTCCCAACAATCTACTTCAGCAAGGGGATCACCACCGCTGACGGCACCGCTCTACCGTCCCACCCGGCGCCAGAGCACGGCATGCAGCAGGCCCAGCATGGGGCCATGGGGATGACATCGATAACGACAGCGGCTAAGGCGGAAATTATCGCCGGGAAGGTATCCGAAACATTCGATGGCGGCGGCTACACCTATGTCGCTGTGGAGAAAGATGGGAAACAGACCTGGGTTGCCGTGCCGGTGACACAGGTGACCGTTGGTGAAGAGGTCGCCTTCAGACCGGGAGTAGCCATGCAGAATTTCACCAGCAAGGCCCTCGGCCGCACCTTCGCAACAATCATCTTTTCCGCCGGCATTGCCCCTTCCACCCCGGCAACGGGAAAAATGGCCCCTTCGCTTTAAAGAGATGTGGTGGTGACGGCTCGTCCTCCGCAAGCGGGGATTTTTCTGGACAAAAACCGATCAGCATTACCTGCTGCCGGATTACTTGATATGGCAGGACAGACAAAGCAGAGAGTCTTTTTCTTTGGCGTAAAGCAGGAAATTCGGCGTCACGCCGTTATTGCCAAGATCCTGAATGGCATTCTCCCGGTTATGGACCTCGTGGCAGCTGCAGCAAGTCACGATGGTGCCGTGGTAGAGGACATCTTCGATCGTTCGGGTGCCTGACCGAACGACCGTATTATAGACCCCCGGAACCGAGCTCGGAGTAATGGCAGTGGCAAAGGGCTGCTGAATCTCGGCCAGTTCCCCAAGCGGCAAAACTGTACCATCCGCCTGAAAATTTCGCAGCGCCAAGGCCTCGGTATAATCGAATCCTATCGGGTGATCATCCGTCAGGTCCCCATGGCGGCCGATGGCTCGGTTGCCGATCAGCACGGCGCCCGACGAAATGTCGGAGAAGGACCGGGTCGGGCCATGCTGATCGATCGCCACAACCCCGTCATGGCAGGACATACACAGACGGGAGGGTCCGACCAGAGGGTCGGTAATGGGTAGAAGTGTATTTTCAGGTATATACCAGACATAGGGATCCCAGTTCTGCGCTGAAAATTCATGATTCCACAGCGGCACCAATTCACCGGGAGCAAGGGGGTCAACTTGCGAATTGTGCGGCGTATGACAAAAAACACAGACCCGCCCAAACTCATCTGAAGTAGCCGCAAAATACATGTTCATATCATGTACTGAACCATTAACTCCTGTTCCCGCCGGCTTTGTTATTCGACTGATATCATTTATCGACTCCCCGAAATCGATTGCCACCGCATCCATAGACAGCGAAATCATAATTAAAAGTAAAAATAAAATGAGAATGGAGATTTCATTAGGATTTTTCATTTAGAAAACCTCCTATAATTTTCCTCCCCAATGTTTTAAAGCAAGCTGTAAAATTCAATTACTACATTTTTGGCAAAAAGCCATTGGAAATGTAATTTAATTTACAAAGAGCGGCCATCCCGTACCCGATGACAAGGGGACGGGAGGGTTAAAGCCTTACCTCACACAAAACAAGAGGGTTGCGGTTCAGCCCCGCAACCCTCTTGTTTTGTGATCTGCTTAACCGCGTTTCACCGCGGGATCCGCAACCCCGACCCTAAAAAGATAGCGCCTCAGTAACAATAATTATTGTGGCAGGAACAACACTCCCACTGGCCGGGTATTGGCATCGGGTTACCCCAGACCGGCTGCACGTCTTCGAGATGGCACACCGTATTGAAGCAGGTCTTGGTAGCCGGATCGTAACTGGCGCTCGACAGTCCGAAGGACAATGTCGTCCCATTCCAGGTCACCAGATCCGCAGGCCAGGCCTGCGTTTTTGACCCTTGGGTGAGCCAGTAGGGGCGCGTCGGTTTATTCGGAGCGGCGGGAAGCCAGGCCAGATCAGGGAGCGTCTCGCGCCGGTCGAAGATCACGTCACGCCGCCCATTGACGTGCCGTAGCGGCAGCACCTTGCCAGTTCCCACCGCAGTGCTCTTCGCACTGCCGGGATTATGGCAATAGCTGCAGGAAAGGACCTGCTCCTTGTACCAGGTTGCGCTTACGCTCCCCTCGATGACATGCGAACCCGTTGTATCCAGGTAATAGAAGTTATCGGGGCCGGTGTTAGACGGATCGGTAGTTTCGTAGTGACAGGTCTGGCATGTGAGTGGAGATGAGTTCACCGTGGCACTATTGCCATGTTGGTTGCTATGCCACGGACCGGGGGTCGATAAAAAGTGTCCCCATTCCCAGCCGTCACCCGCTAAGCCCACGTGACTGTTGGCCGTCGCCGTCCCCGCTCCTCCAGACGGATAGATGGGGGGATTGCCATGGCAGCCGCTGCACGCGAGCTCTTCCCCGGAATTCCAGGCGGGCGTCGTCTGATAGCTCGGCGTCGTCTGGCCGCTCGAGTGGCAGTAAACTCCATTGCAGGTGCCGGTATTCGTATCGTATGCCGCACTTGCTGCGGCGCGTGCCTTGAGCGAGCCCGGCTCGGCGATCGCTTCATAGAGGATGACGTCGACGGGCCCGTTCATGTGCCTGGCTGGGTCAGCGGAGTGACAGTTGGCGCAGCCAAAAGCATATACCGCCGGCGCCGTTTCGGCGGTGGCGGCCGGAAACCGCCCTTCCAATGTCTGCAAATCAGTATAGTTTCCGCTGGCATCTGTGAGGCCAAAATGTACCGCATGGGCGCCGGAGGTCGGCGGATAGCCATGGCAGAACGTGCAGCCGGCGCCGCCCCACGCCCCTGCCAAGGAGTGCGGAGCGTGGCAGGTGAGGCAGTAAGTGACCGCCTCCCCGTGCGGCAGGGGGATGTGGCAACCGGCACAGGTCGCCTCCGTCGGAAGCACACCAGGATTGCCGCCGGTTCCTGCGCCAACATGGCAGTCGTAGCACATCACCTGGTTGGCGGCATGCGGCGAGGCCGACCATTCAGCCATTTCGATCTGACCGAGATTGCGCGACAGATGACATACATTGCACTGGGTTTCAGCGGCAGTGATGGCATTGTCAGTCGCCACCACATAGGTGCTCGCGGTGCTCGACCCAAAACCGGACATGGCCACCACCCTGAAGTTGTAGGTGCCGTTGACCGCCGGGGTGAAAGTCAGGGTGGCGCCGCTCCCGGTGATCCCTGTTTGTGGCGGAACCGCCTGTGGAGCGTAGCCGGGACCGCCGGTCTGGCTCCAGGCGAAGGTAGCGTTGACAGAGTCGGCGGTGGCAGTCAGGGTGACCGGGGTGTTGGTCAGGACAGTCTTCGGTCCGTCGGTGATGGCAGTCAGGTGGACGAAAAAACCGGTCAGTGTGACAGGTTCCGCCGGCATGCCGAAGGTGGCCGAAACCTTCACATTGAGAGGCGCCGGCAGGGTCACCACCGTGCCGGTTTCATAATTTTTGAACACAGTGCCGGCCGGGTAACCATCGATAGCCACCACGTTCTTGCCGGTGAGCGGGGAGAAAATAACTATTTTATTCGTGCCGAACTGCACATTGCTGGTTCCGACCGGGTTGACTGTACCGCCGGTGCCGGCGACCGTGGTCAGAGCATAGGTCTCCTTGGCGAAATACGCCAGGACGCTCTGGGTGGTCATGGTCGGATAAACCACCAAGCCCATCGTGAAGTCGGCTGGACTCACCGGCAATGGCGACTGGATCTGGCCGTTGATCGAGATACTGGAAATTTTGTAGCCACTCGCAGCCGTAATAATCACCTCGGGCTCCACTTCATTAGCGAGCGTCTTGTACATCGTGCCATTCGCTGATGTCTGCGCTGCATCGTTGACGGTCATATTGCCGCCAACTGTAGCGACCCTGGTCTGCAACTGCCAGGCGTAGGCCGGCAGTGCGATTAAGAGAAGAATAACCAGCGTGAGCAAACATTTCTTTATCATTTATCCTCCTTGTGGGTAGGCACCCCCGGTGGAACACGATTCGAAAGTCTCTCAAGCGCCTCTTCAACCTTTCTCCCTCGCGCTATCGTTCACGAAAATCAAGATGATTTTTCTTGAACGCATTTGCCGCGGCTGGAAAAAACCGGGCCCCGAAGGGCCCGGCAAAACTATGTAGATTTTTGAAAGTTGCCGTCGCGAAACGGGGCTAATGGCAACTCATGCACGATTCCGACTCGTCTCCGCCCCAAGGGGCGAGCGGCGTCGGATCGGAGGTCCTGTCATTCATGTGTCCCGTCGCCCAATCGGAGTCGTGACAGCCCCCGCACGCAAGGCGGCTCGGGTTGGTCGCCCATGTGCCGCTGGTCGTGCCCGTCGGGTGGCACGATTCGCAATTACGTACATCCATCGGGAAACTGATTCTCCAATCGCGCTCCATGGCGAAGGTCTCTTCATGACCGACCGTCTCCAATGGATAGTTGAGGGCCGCGCCGTTGTGAACTGCATGCACCCGTTTGGAGATTGCCTTGCCGCCGCCCCAGTTTTCCCAGGTAAGTGCTGTCGTTGCAGTCGGATTCATGCCGGACTGGTAGTCGTGGCAGCCGGCGCACTGCTCTACCGAATCACTGGTGAAAGGCTTGTTGTGACGCGGATTGTCAAGAACATAGCCGCGGCCCGCGTCACTCCAGTGACAGGCGCCGCAGTTCCCGGCGATCGGTTTCTCCACCGACTCCTGCTTCACCTGGAAACTTGCCACCTTGACGGAGGGGGTCCGATAGTCTTCGTACGGCGGCTCCCCGGTGAGCGATGTACCGCGACCCGCGTCCGCGAACTCTACATTGACCACATATGTTCCGGACGCGAGGTCATCGACCGGATCGAGGGTGTAACTAATGCTGCCCGATGTGAGCACGAGCTTGGGATCGTTGTTGGCCGGGTTGGTCCGGGCGCGTACCTGGGCAGCGCCCCCGGCCAGGCCCACCGTGGTGGGGAACATCGAGGCGGGGCTCGTAACGACTTGAATGTTCGGCTGTGCTGTGCCGATGGCGCGGCTGCGCACCGCGAGCTTACCACTCGCCTCGTCGGCGTAGGCAATCGCGCGGGCGGAGAAGAGCGGATCCGCATTCAGCGCGGCAACAACATCCGCCACGGCGAGGACGGCTGCGGGGAGCGTTACGGTGATGTCGGCGGCCCCAGAGTCGACGCGAACGCGGACGGCTCTCTCCTCCGCTATCAATGCGGTCAGGTCCCATGTCGCTGTCGAGAGAGCGCCGCTGAACACCTTGGCCCGGGCGGCGTAGCTGAGGACCGGAATCCGCTGGGCGCGCGGGCCGGTAACGTACATGTTGGCGTTCCGGAACATGCCATCGGATGGGACGGTACACTCGGTCCCTTCAAAACCAGACTTGGGAATACAGCCCTCGGCGGCACCGTCTTCGATCACTGTCGTATGGTCGATGGGGAACCCGCCCTTCTTGAGGACGATGGAGACGACTGGGGTTTCACCCGCTACGAAGTACTGGCCGTTGGCTGGTGTGGAAACCGTCAGGTCGATGTCGAATTCCGGCTTGTTCCGGATGTCCTGCGTCGTCCAATTGTGCGCGTACTCGACCGGGTAGATCACGGGGGGGTCGGGGTCCCACTCGCCGGGTGACAGACTGTACAACTGGCGTCGCTCGTTTGCACGATGCCGCCGCCACCGGAGATACCGTCGTGGTTCGTCCCCAGTTCGAAATTGACCTTGTCATGGCAGGAGCCGCAGGCTGCGCGTGAGGGCTTGGTTTTCCAGCTGCCGACGTCGGTTCCGGTGCCGGTGTGGCACGCCTGACAGTTGGCAAGCACGGCGGGGAACTCAGTCCGCTCCAGGGAGACCGGGCGGTTACTATTACCCCACAATGTGTAGTAATAAGGGAGCCCGTTGAAGAAAGGCGTGCCGTTGTCGGCCAGTTCGTCTCCGGCCACATTGGGATTAGACCAAAATGCGCCGTCGGGACCAGTATTCTTGGCGAGTTCCCAGCCGGCGTGAAGTTTGTGGATCATCACGGCCATTTCGATCGTCTGCCCGCTCTGGGCATCGTAGCTTCCCGGGCTATGGCAGGTGACGCACCCTTCGACGGTCACACGGTCGCCGCCGTGGCCGGCGAACTCGGGGCCGTGACACTTCTGGCACGCCGCGGTCTGGACGATGTTGCGCGTCAGGATGATGGGGGAGCCATCGGGCACGAAGTCGAAGTCTCCTTCGCCGGTCGGGCCGTTGTGCCCGCCCATGTAAACGCTCACGCGGTGGGTCCGGTTTCGCTCATAGGTGATGGGAACCCCACCGATGGGCTGGGAGGCGGTGGTCAGGTCCTTTCCGAATCTGTAGGTGTAATTGCCGCCGCCATTATTGGTAAGAGTTCCTGCGCTCGAACTTTCACGATAGCCCTGGTTGACCTGGAATCCACTCGGCATGGGGAAGATCGTCTCGGAGACAGTCTCACTGCGCCAGAGGTACGGCACCCAGCGCGTGAAGCTCTCCCCCGCTGCAGGCGGCAAGAGCTTGAATATGCCGGCGCTGATGTTGCTGATGGTCTCGACTGGCGCGCCGGTCGCCCGATTGGTGACGTGGAAATTGACGGTGGCGATGCCGCCCGCATCGGCGGTTGCGTTGGTGATAGCGACGTTGACCGGGTATTTGCCCGCTGTCGCCAGCTCCTCGGCGGCCAGAAAGGCCTGTCCGTGGGAATCGATCACTCCTACGTCCATGCTGCCACTCCCGGTGAGCGAGTGCGGATCGTGGCAGGTTAGACAAGTCGTCAAGCCAGAGCCATGAGGGAGAGGGGTGTGGCAGGTTGAGGTCGTGCAGGTGGCGTTGCTCGGAATCGCGCCGGGATGAGCGCCGGAAGCCGCACCAATATGGCACCCGTAGCACATCACCTGGTTGGCCGCGTGCGGCGAGTTTGACCAGCCGGCGATTTCGGCCTGGCCAAGATTGCGTGACAGGTGGCAGATATTGCATTGGGCTTCGGCTGCGGCTACGGCATCATCGGTCACCACCGCATAGGTGTCGGCAGTTGCGGTGTTGCCGCCGGAAGTTGCCACCAGCCTAAAGCTGTAGGTGCCGGCAAGCGTCGGGGTGAAGGTCAGGGTGGCGCCGCTCACCGTAATCCCTGTCTGCGGCGGAACCGCTTGCGGAGCGTAACCCGGGCCGCCGGTCTGGCTCCAGGCGAAAGTGGCGCCGGCTGGGTCGGAGGTAGCAGCCAGGGTGACCGGGGTGTTGGTCAGAACTGTCGTCGGTCCGTCGGTGCTTGCTGTCATGTTGACGAAAACACCGCTCAGGGTCACCGTGCTCGCCGGCATGCTAAATGTCGCCGAAACTTTCACGTTGACAGGCGCTGGCAAGGTCACCACCGTGCCGCCCGGATACGTCTTCAACACAGTGGCGGCCGGCTGGCCATTGATCGCCACCACGTTCTTGCCGGTGAGCGGTGAGAAAATAACGGTTTTGCTGATGCCGACCTGCACTTGGCTGATTCCGACCGGACTGACCGAACCGCCGGTGCCGGCGGCCGTCGTCAGGGCATAAGTCTCCTTTGCGAAATACGCCAGGACGCTCTGAGCGGCCTTGGTCGGATAGACCACCAAGCCCATCGTGAAGTTGGCTGGGCTCACCGGCAATGGCGACTGGACCACGCCGTTGACAGATACACTGGAGATCTTGTAGCCACTCGCAGCCGTGATAATAACCGCCGGCTGCACGTCATCCACGTACGTCTTGTACACCGTGCCGTTAATGGAAGTCTGTGCTGTCCCGCCGTCCACGGCCAGTTGGCCACCAACCGTAGCGACCCTTGTCTGCAGCTGCCAGGCGTAGGCCGGCAGTGCCATGCAAAACACAACGAGCGTGAGCATAATTCTTTTCAACATTTTTCCTCCTTGCTCTGTTGGCTGCATTCCCAAGCAGGGAACATGCTTGCCCCCTATCGAGAGCTTCATTCAACTTCTTCCGACAGATCTGTGTTCCTGCACAAATCGAAAAAGCTCGTGCAAAAAGCTGTGCACGAAAAGTTTAATTGGGAACTTTCTTAGATATAACTAATTATAAGAAATTTGTTAAAACACAAGCGGAAAGGAAGAGTATATTTTTGCTATTCCCATATTTTACGTTTAATTAGAAATGAAGCGCACGAACATAAAAACCCCGCCTCTTGCGAGGCGGGGCAGGTGAAATCTGAATTGATTCCAATCAGTTCAGGTTTTTACGGACGCTCGGAAAGGGTATCCCAAGCGCCGGTGGTGCGATTGTACTTCACAAGATACTTCGTGCTCTCGGTGGTCGGAGCGGTGTTCGCGTCAACGCCTTTCCCGTACTTCACAGGATCCGAGGCGAGTGCGGTGGCACCGGTTGACAGGTCGAGAGCCTTGTTGTCCAGCCAGTCGATGGTGTCGTACAGCAGCCGGCGGGCATAGGAGCGTGCGTGCACGTAGGCAGCCGGCTCGGCTTTCATCAGCTTGATGTTGAGGCATGCGCCCATCAGATGCTTGGCTTCAGCAGCCGACAGGGTACCACCGCGGGTCCAATCCTTTACCGCGGCAGCGGAGCCCGTAAGACCCTGCCCAAGAAGGTTGTTGTCAAAGAAATACGGGTGGCTGTCGCTGTAGCTGATGTTGAAGTTGGCCAGGAAGGACTCCGCCAGGGATATGGCATCCTGGAACGGAACGGCCTGCTCTTCGATGAACAGCTCCTCGTAGTTGTCCACTGTCAGCGGCGTGCCGGCTTCTTCGTCATGGCAATTGACGCAGACGTTAGTGAACGACTGGGCATTGATCTCCCAGGTGTGGTTTTCCGCGTCGGCCATATGGCAGGTGACGCAGGGGCCATCGGAATCCTGGAAACCAGGAATGAAGATTGCCGGGTTATGGCTGTCGCCGTTGATGGCAGTGGTTCCCAGTTTGCGGTGCGTGCTGGTCAGGGCGCCGCCATCTTCATTGGCAGTCAGCGACTTGCCGTAGGTCGTGGTGGTGCCGGGGACCAGGTCATCCTGACCGGCGAAGTTGTACCCGAGTTTGGCGTACATCATGCCGGCCGCCCCGATGTAGTGGGGGTTCTTGAAGCTGACATTGACCATGCTGGCGTCGGTAAGGGCTTTGACCGACTCGCCGCTTTCCCGACCGGCATGGCAGTTGATGCAGAGGTTGCTCTGCGTGGCATTCGGGAAGGTCGCAGGGGCAAGGGTCCAGGTCGTCCCCGCGAGGGTCTGCGATTTATAGACCACCGTTACCTGCCCGGCCGGGCGAATAGCGCCGTCCACGGCCAGATCGGCATGGCAGGCATCGCAAGCCAGCGTCTGGCCGGCGCCCTGAACAACAGGGGATTTGGTCGTAGTGCCGCCCACCTTGGCGATGTAGCCGGTGGTGGAGTGGCAGTCGCGGCAGGTGTTGGCATTCGGCCAGTCATGGCTGCCGCTGGTTTTCCAGGCGGCGCCTTCGACATCGCCGTGACCGGACTCGTTATACTGCACGAGGATAGCCGCATTGGCAGTAGTGTTGCCGCTGGCGTGGCAGTCGGAGCAGGTTGCGTTGTTGCCCATATACTGAGCGTTAGCTCCGAAAGAACCGCCGTAATGCGGAGCCTGCGCATGGCAGACGCCGCAGTTAACCGCACTCGGCTCACTGGTCGTCGAAACGGTGTGAGTGGTCGCCTCGGCGAATTCCTTGCTGGCGATTGCGCCGGCGACGACTGACGAGGTCCCAAGACCGTCGATGGCGCCATCGGCCAGGAAGTCGATGGAATCGGCGATCAGTTTCAGGGCGTACTCGCGGTTGTGGGCATAGGCGCCCGGATCATGCTCGATGAGGTTGTAGTTGAAGGCCGCGCCCATGACGTCTGTCCAGGAGGCAAGCCCATAGACGCCGGCCCAGTTGGTAAAGGCGGTGTTCGTGCCGCCAACGACGTAGGGAGCGTTATAGAAATAGGGATGAGCCGGGTAGAAGTAGATCCCCTTGGCTTCCATGGCGAGTTTCAGTTCTTCCAGGGCCAGGTGGAATTCGTGCTCCGACTCCTCGAGGATCGCGTCGGTCAGGCCGCCGTGGCATTGACCGCAGGCGGTGCTGGCTGCAGACACTTCGAAGCTGTGGGCTTCGGCGCTGCTCATGTGGCAGGTGACGCAGGGACCGGCGGTGCCGGTGCCATAGGCGTTGGCTTGGCCGACATTCTTATGGAAGCCGACGCTGTCGTAGCTCTGGCCGGAGAACTCGTAACCAGCGGCATTGAAGACCATCCCGCCGGCGGCCAGGTAATGGGAGTTGATGAAGCTGCGGACGCCGTCGACGTCGGTATCATTTTTGACGTTATCGCCGATTTCGCGGCCGAGATGACAGCCCATGCAGACGTTGGAGGCGCCAAGGTCAGGATAGCTGATCGTTGCCGCCGGAGCACCGGCAGTAGCGGCAGCATAAACCTCGGTAATGGCGCCCGGGTTGCGCAGCGTGCCGGCGCCGGCATCGCTGTGGCAGCCCCAGCAGAAGAGCAGCTCCTGCTGCGGAGAACCGGTGGAAGCGGTCCAGCCGGAAAGGTGAGAGAAGTCGTTCCCCGTACCGGCGGCATTATAGCTGGCCGGAGCGTTCAGGAAGTTCATGGCGCCGGTAGCGGTGTGGCAGCGCTGACAGGAGCCGCGGCTGCTGGTCTGATCCCAGTTGTAGTGGGTCCAGGCATTGCCGTCGGCGTCGTCGAGGGCGCCGGTGGTTTTGTAGAAGGCGATACCCGCAGCGTTTCTCTGGAAGTGTTCCAGTACAGTCCTGGTGCTGGTGCCAATCGTTGCGACATCGTCCCAGGAATCGACCGGATAGGCTGCATTGGTCGGATAGGTCGTGTTGAACCAAACGACGCTCTGGGCCTTGGCAGCCGCATCCTTTTTCGTTGCAATCTTGCCCGCATGGGCCGATGTTGCCCAAGCTTCCTGAACCGCCAGATCCGCCATGTGCGTGTTGTGGCAGTCGGCGCAAGGAGAGGCCGAGGCTTTGCGAAGCACATAACCTTCGACCACGTTGGTTGTCAGGCCGACGCCGGTCGCCGGGTCGTCGTTGTGAGAATCGGAAATGGTGCGGGTCACGTTGATGGAACCGCCGTCATGGTAGTTGCCGACCAGCGCGCCGGTGTTGTCATAAAGCGTATGGCAGCTGGTGCAGACATCGAATTGGTCAACCGCGGCGTTCTGGTTCGGGTCCCACGCCACGGCGGCGGTACCATCGTAGGTATTGATGGCGCGCAGCCCATTCGCATGGGGATCATGGCAAGCGGCGCAGCTGATGCCGTTTGTGGAAACCGGCGCATTGGGGGTCCAGATGGCAGCTTGGTTTGCAATAAGAGTGGCGTAGCTACCCGTCCAACCTACGTTGGCACCAACGATAGAACCTTCGCTGGCGTGGCAACGCTGGCAAGTGCCGGTGGTATGCCCGCTGGCTGAACCGTGGGCACCGGCTGCCCATTCAGCCTGGATCTGCTGGGTAGCATTCGCGTGGCACGTGGCGCAAGCCGGAAGCTCTGCGGCCGAGGAATGCGCATTGTGACAGCTGGTGCAGGATACCTGCTCGATGGCATGGGTGGAACCCTGCCACGCCGCAAGCGAGTGGCAAGCGATGCAGGCAGCGCCAGTCGGGGTCTCTCCCTGGCCGTTTGGGCCTGCGCCGACGTGACAATCGTAGCAGGTCACATTGTTTGGGGTCGTGACATGAAGCGAGGCCGACCACTCGGTGAAGGGATCACTGCTGAGGCCCTTCGAGACGTGGCAGGCATTGCACTCGGAATTAGCCGCGGCCACGAGATCGTCGGTTGAAACGACATAGGCATTGGCTGTTGCGGTGGTTTCGCCGGAAGTGGCCACTACGCTGAAGTAGTATTTGCCAATCGCCGCCGGGGTGAAGGTCAGTGCGGCGCCACTGCCGGTAATCGGGCTGAGAGGGTCGAATCCGGGGCCTCCCGTCTGGGTCCACGCGAAGGTGGCACCCGCCGGTTCGGAGGCTGCATTCAGGGTGACGTTGCCTGGGAGCAGGACGGTTTTGGGGCCGTCGGTGCTGGCCGTCAGGTTAACAAACTTGCCGGTCATGTTAACGGGTTCGGCCGGCATGTTGAAGGTAACGGTTACCTTGGTATTGACCGCGGCAGGAACGGCCGGCGTCACTATGGCGCCAGTCGGCAGGCCGTCGATGGCCACCACGTTCTTGCCGGTTTGTGGCAAGAAGGATACAATTTTGGCGAGGCCGAACTGCACACTGCTGGTCCCGACCGGGCTGACCGAACCGCCAACTCCGGCGGCCGTGGTCATGGCATAAGTTTCCTTGGCGAAATAAGCAAGGATGCTCTGGGTGGTTTTGGTCGGATAGACGACCACGCCCATTGTGTAGTTTGCAGGGCTCACCGGAATCGGGGTGACAATGGCACCGTTGACGTATACGTTGGTAATCTTGTAACCGCTCGCGGCGGTGATGACAACCGCCGGCTGCACGGTATCGGTGTAGTTCTTGTACACCGTGCCGTTCACAGAGGTTTGCGCCGTGCCACCATCAACGGCCAATTGGCCGCCTACCGTGGCAACCCTGGTCTGCAGCTGCCAGGCGTAGGCCGGCAGCGAAATACAGAGCAGGATCAGCATGAACAAGCTTCTTTTAAACATAAGCAATCCTTTCAGAGTATGTGATCTGTTCAATCATTCACGTGCGCCAATTCTTTTTCTTAACTGATTAGTACTGATCTTCCGCTGGCATGGATACCCCCTCTCCCTAACCCTCTCCCACGAGGGGAGAGGGATTTAGGGCCGGGGGAGGGTGCATAGCGGCTCAGTTCCGTTTGGGCTCCGATTAGCGGAAGATTGATGCTAATCAGATTTTCTTATTTGATATGGCAGGAGAGGCAGATCAGAGAGTCCATCTCCTTGGCATAGAGCAGGTAATTCGGCTGATACCCGAGGGTGCCCATGTCCTGAATCACGTTTTCTTTGTTGTGGACTTCGTGACAGGAAGCGCAGGTCATGATGTCGCCCTGATACAGAACGTCGCCAATCATGCGGCCGCCCTGGGCACGCGTCACTGTGTCATAAGTCCCGGCCACGGCGCTGGCAACGACTGACGAGGCGAACATTTCGGTCGTATCAACCAGTTCCGCGGTGACCAGGCCAGAGGTGTTGCGCTCGGTTAATGCCTGCAGGTAGCTGAAGCCGACCGGATGATCATCGGTCAAGTCCGCATTGCTACCGACCGCCGCGTCGCCGGTCAGCATGGTGGTGCCAGCAAAGGCGCGCGAGGGGCCGTGCTGGTCAACGGCGACCGTACCGTCATGGCAGCTCATGCACAGACGGGTCGGTCCGACCAACGGATCAGAGATGGAAAGCGCGAGGTTTTCCGGGGTAGCCCATTGATAAACGCCGGCCGAGAAGTCAGCGGTGCTCCACTCGTGATTCCACAGGGGAACCGGGTTGAGGGCATCGATGGGCTGCGCGTTGTGCGGGGTGTGGCAGAAGACGCAGGAACGGCCGAATTCGTCCGGCGTAACGCCTGTGTACACGTTCATATCGTGTACCGAATCGGTGATACCGGTAGCGGCCGGTTGACCGGCGTAGGCAGTGCCCACAGACAGGGCGGCAAGGACCAACAAACAAGCCAGCTTCTTCATCGTTTCCTCCATTTGGCAGTTGGGTGCGATATGCACCAGGTGCGACCTCGATCTATCAGCTTCCTCTCTCCTCTTCCCACTACCCGCCACATGGCGAGCACAGAATTCTCCTCTTATTCATTTTAATTATGATCTTATCATTATTTCAATTAAAGGCAAATAAAATTTAAGTAAACTAATTAAGAATTTTGTAAGACCTTCCATGAAGTCCGGGAAAACTTGGGTTAGCTGTTATGACAGGGGGGGGTCGGCGGGAAGGACGTCAGGGATAGGAGTGGGTGGCGTTGCTGTGACAGGCGACGATGCAGGTGCCGCTGGCAGGGACAAATGTCTGGTATTGCGGATTGGGGACGGCGCTGCTGGTGGTGTAATCGAGATCAAAATTGATGAGGTGGGCGTTGCCGGTGGCGGTGGCACCGGCCACCAGGGAAGTCCCATGCGGGTCGTGGCAGACGAAACAGGGGATATTACGGACCCGCACATGGTCATCGTGCTGGTTACGGTTGCCTTGGAGAAAGGCGCTGCCGATGCCCATGACAAAAGTCTCCTCGTGGCAACGGAAGCAAAGGGCGTAAATGCTCGAGGAATAACTGAACTTCGGATCGGCGGGGGTCGGCATTTCGTACTGGGCGATGAGGATGTGCGGGTATATGGAACCGTGCGGGCCGTTGCCGCCGCTACCCCCGGCGCGACGGCTACGATCGTTGTTATGACATTCGGAGCAGTAAATGCGGACCATTCCGGTCTGCAGTCCGAGCTTGAGGCTAGCACCATTACCACGTCGGTTGGTAGTGACCGGGTGATAGGATGGATTGGCACCATCGAAGCGGATCTGCTGATCGGATTCATCCAGCAGGCGACGCGGCATCGGCGCGGTAAAGCCACGAAAATTTGCGGCATGCGACCCGGCATGGCATTTGAAACAGATTTCATATTCGTTTTCGGCAACGGTCCCGGCCGCATCGATGCGAACCCCCTTCAAAGGGCCATGAATGACTGGCGGCGCTGGGAGCGGGATTTCCGCGGCGGCCGTCTGATGGGGATTGTGACAGTCGGCACACTCGACATGAAAGACAGTGGCAGGAAGTACCTCGGCCGGGTCATGAATACCTGTGGTCATATCGACCGGATGTCGGTAAAGGTTCGATTCGAATGTGGTGCGGATATCGGGCGAGCCGGTGGCGCTGCCACTTCCATTATGGCAATTCAGGAAACAATTGTCCTCCTCGCTCGGACTATGCAAAAGCCGCATTGGCGCAGGGGCGCTGTGGGAATAATGGCAATTCATGCAACCGGACGTCATAGCGGGTGTCTGCTGTGGATTGTGAGCTGTGGCATACCAGCCGTTCCTGTTATGGCAGGCCGTGCAGAGGGGAGAGCCGGGGAGACGGTTGTTGACAACCATAAAATTGTCAAACTGATTATTGTGGGGATTATGGCAGGCGGTGCATTGCAGCTCACCATTCAGATCAAGACCGACCGAGGGAGGCAGGGCGCCGGGGGCTACCAACTCTGCCTGGGCCGCAAGTGCCTCGGTATAGGAAAACGAGATCGGATGATCGTCGCTCAGTACGGTCGTCAGGTTGGCATTCCGGGCCGGTAACGGGTCGGGGGGTATCTCGGAACTGCCGCTCACCCGGCTGCTCGCAAACTGGCCGAGGGCAATGGTGCCATCGTGACAACTTAGGCATAGCCGAGAGGCGCCGGTTGGCAGGCCTGGTGCCGGGGTGGCCTTGAGGGTGGTTGAAGCGTACGGGGTATAGATCATCTCCGACGGCAGGTCGCGGCTCCAGAGAAGCTGCGGCTGCCGCGCATTGTGCGGAACATGGCAGAAGACGCAGACCCTAGTCTCCTCGGAAAACGACACCCCGTGCTCGCCACGGCCGCCGCTGACGGAAAGGTTGTGGGGGGAGCTGAACACCCCCTGCCCCAGGGCAGCACCATGGATCAAGCTGCAGGCGATCGTCGCCAGGCCGATTGACAGGAGATGGCGGAGGGCGGATCCGCCGCGGAGACAACTGAGCCGATTGCTTCTCATGGTTTGGTCTTTACCGACACAAAATCGGAGTCGCCGCCGGGCAAATAACGAAATACCTGGATGCGCCGGTTGTATGTATCCGCGACAAAAATCCGATCGTGGCGATCGATGAAGATCCCGGACGGCATCCAAAATTCTCCGCTGCCGGTGCCGGCCTCACCAAAGATCAACAACGGGTTTCCTTCCCGGTCGAAAATCTGGATGGCATCGAGGAGTGCGTCGGAGACGTAGATGTGCCCGGCACTATCGGTCGCTACCCCTTTCGGCTTATTGAACTCACCCGGGGCGTCGCCGCGGATACCGAACTGACGCAGCAGTTCCCCCTGTGCAGTGAACACCTTAATACTGGCGTTAAGGGAGTCGGTAACGAAAAGCTGTCCCTCATCATTGGCCCAAATATCGGTAGGGTGATTAAACTGACCGCCGAAGCTCGACTGCTCGACACCGCCTTCGTTGACGACCACTACCTGGTTGGCAGTGGTATCGACAACATAAAGTAATCGATTGACCGGATTCCAGGCAATTCCGGTGGGGCGTTGCAGCCGGGCAATAAGAAGCGGCTGCAGAAATCTTTTATTGAGGTCGTAACGATAGATGATTCCGCTGCCCGCATCGGTGATGTAGAGGTATTGACGATCATCCACCGCAAGCCCGATGGGAGTTTCCAGGCGAACACCATCATTTCCGATAATTGAATATTGTCCCGCGCCGAGGTCCATGCAATGCACTAGTCCGGCACCCGGATCGGCTATGAAGAGCCGGTCGTGCACATCGTAAAGAACCCCGTGAGGACGGACAATGTGCGACCCGGCGGTACCGGTGAACAAATCCAGAGTCCGCGCCCAGAAGTTGCGGCCAATCCCGGCATCCTGCTCGTTGGTGATGCTGCTGACCCAGCGTATCCTGGCCAAATCCGGCTTGGGCGGCCATTGTAGATCAGTCGCCGGTGCTTCTTCCCAAGCCGTGCGGTGTGCCGGTACGCAACCCGTGCAGATGCCTGCTCCGATGAGGAAGAGCGCAAGGAACGTCCTCCATCGCTTGCCGAGCAAAAATAAACCGCGGCCCATCTCAGAAATATCTCGTGATTTCGAAATTGAAAAAATCGTCACGGGTGGTCCTGTCTTCTTCCATGCGTAGCAGGGAGGTGCCGTTTACGTTGAAGTGCAGCTGATTGATAGTCCCCTGCAGGGCGGTCCTGAAGTAGATGGCATCGCGGGAGGCGTTGCCGCTGACATTGGCATAGTTGAGGGAACAAACCAGTTGCACCCAAGAAAAAACTCGTCGCGCGTAAGAGCCTCCCATCGTCAATGTATTCACATCATAGTCTGAGCTGTCGGCGCGAACCGCATCAAAATTTGTATAACGATTCCTCGCTTGGAGGCGGAGATTGCCTAATGGATAGCTGCGATCATAAAACCAGTCCCCTTCCAGGTAACTGTACCTGTTCGAGCCCGCCTCGTGACTTCCGTATTCGAAGCCGAATCGATGATAGTTGATCCTTGTTTCAAACCGGACCTCCACCTCCTTTGTATCGGACAGACCGCCACTCGCGATCTGTCCGGATTCAACCGATTGATCCTCCTGATAATAGCTGGCCAGGAGGTTATACCGCCCGTCCAGGAGTGAGAGGGTGCTGCTGATGGAACGGATGTCGGTGACATAGTCGATTGAGGGACGGTCGAAACCGATGGTATAGGTGACCTCAACAGTGAGTCCTGGTATGTCGGTGTCGAGGACGGGATCAGGAAAATCGCTGCCCGTCGGTATAATCCTGGAAAAAACGAGGTCAACATCGTAGTTGACCCCCTCATTAAAAATACGATCTGATTCGCCATCGGCTTTACCTACCACGCTTTCCACTGCGATCAGGGTGCCTCCAGTTAAATCCAGTTCGATTGGTTCGTTCCGCTTGACATTAGAGAACTGCTTTTTGACCCTGATCTTTGAAACCTCCAAATCGCGACTGGTCTCCTGATTGGCACCGCCGACGTTCACCTGCAGCAAACTCACCTTGGGCAGCCTCTTACGGTAATTGAACCATAGCCCGATGCCGGTTTGGGACTCGTCGCCACCGTTCAGTTGGCTCTCACGTATGTGCCCGTCCAGGCGCGTCTGGAGACTCTCAAAAAGCATGTGGTTGAGGTTGAGGGTGAATTGATTGGCGGTCAGTTCCTGGTCAAGGCCATCGAAACCTTGCATTTCGTCAGAAGTGTACTGATAAATGGCCTCCCCGTTCAGTGCCCTGCCAAATCGGGCCCGCAAGGCCTCGGTCAGATCAAAAAATTTTTGGGGATCCCCGGCTATGGATGACTCCTGTCGCTGGAACTGAGAGCCAAGTGAATATTTCTTCATCTTGTCCAAATAGAGGCTGTTTGAAAGTGAAATAACAGCCACATTCGAATCGGTGGTCCCCGTTTGCTCAATCTCCTGCTCCTGCTCATTGAAGCTGACATCCAACTGAGTGAAGCTGATACCCCGGTAATCGTTGGTGACCGTTAAGTTCAATATGTCGCTTATAGTGGAACTGTCGCGTGTCCGGCCTGAAGAATCGCTTGTAAGATGCTGATAGTACAATCGAAATGGTAGCACCGTGCTACGGTATTTGGCGACGACGCTGTTCCTGGTAACCGTCATCCTGTAGCTGGGAGAAAGGGAATAGCTGACATTTGACTCCTCCCTTGAACTGTAGACCACTACCGGATAATACTCGTGTTGGAAAGCAGAGGCGGCAAGACTGTAATTTATGTCGAAAGTATCTGAATCCTGAGATCTCCCAGCATCATTATTATCTTTCAGCTGTTCGAACCATAAATCGACCTTCATGTCGAGGTTGAGAAGATCAGGATCCCATATGCCTGCAATGGTTTCGAGAGAGTATTTTTCCTTGAAGCGGTGCGTGGATGAGGTGGTTTCCTCGGCATCGCGACCATAATATTCATAACGGAGGCCAACCGATTGTGCGACCGGCCCCGTCAGCAGCAAACCGCGCGGACGCACCATTTCCACAGGTCTGTCAGCAGCCATAGTTTCGGCAGCGCCGAGTAAAAGAAGGCCGGATAGGAGCGCTATGCCGAGCAGCACTCTGCGCATGCAACCTACTTGAGGAAATACGAATTGTTGCCGGCATGCGGATCATGACAATCCATGCAGAGTATCCCTTTCTCGTTGACACGTTGATGCATCGCTTCGGCAATGCGTTTTTCTTTATGGCAGTAAATGCAGAGGGTGGCCCTGTCCATTTTAAGGAGCGCCGGCTGTGAGGCGGAATGTGGCTCATGACACTCCAGACAGTCACCAGAGGCAGCCGGGCCATGCACATTGGCGCCGTCGATGATGGTGGGATGGCAAACAAAACAGAGCTGTTTCGGCGGCCGGATCAGGCCGAACTCTTTAGACTTGTCGTGGCAGTCATTGCAGCGTTTCTCGGCATAGGGAAGGTGCTTTGAAATATTCGCGACCACGGCTCCCTTACGAATGGCTGCCCTCATTGCTTCTTCTTCGACCAGTTTCTGCTCGTGATAATCCTGACAATACTGCTCCGCAGGCGGCAGGCTGGGAACCCCATCAAAAATCGTAGAAGTGATTTTATGGGTCGTCACCGGGTCACAACCCAGGACCATGCCGGCGATGCAGATCGGCAGGAGAACGGTTCTTATCACCCTCATCACTTCTCCGATAAATCCAGACGTGTGAGAAAGGACGCGCAGGATTATTTTCCCACGAATATCTCTCCCCTCTTACTGCATGGAACCGTAACCGTAAACCGAAATGGCCGGATTGATTGGGCTGGTGTATTGATTGACTACATAAATGACTTCCTCCAGTTTGAAGCCGGGGGCGGCCATTTTCTGAAAATAATCCAGGTTGTCCTTAGTCACGGCAATCCCGGCCGGCATGTTGAGGGAGCCAGAAGGCAGCCCGGAAGTGCCGAAAAATCCAAGCAGTCGTTTTTCCTTATCGAATACCTGGACATTGGATAGACCAGCATCGGCAACATAGATTTGATTGCCGGAATCGACTGCAATCCCCCGTGGACGCGCAAACTCACCGAAAGAACTGCCGAGCCGCCCCATGCCATCGATAAAATTGCCATTGATATCGAACTTGAGAACCCGCCCGCTTCCCTGATTGGTGACATAGATGAAGCCTTGCGGATCGATGGTCATTGCGTAGGGAAGTGCCAGGTTGTTCTTCACATCGGCATTCTCATGACCGAACGCCTTCAGCTCTTCGCCGGTTTCGGTATCGAGCACGTGGATGATGCCCAAACGACTGTCGAGGGCAAAAACACTATTCCCGTACACGTCAACATCGACAATGCGCGATTTTTGGTCGAATTTGCCGAAAGTGCGCAGGTAATTCCCTGCGGAATCGAAGACGACGATCTGCCCACGTCCAGTATCGACGACATAGATATTCCCCTGGTCATCGACGGCGGTATTAACCGGTTTTTTCAGCTTGCCGGAGCCGACACTCCCTTTCAGGTATTCAAAGGTTTTATTAACTATGTCGATGACAACGACTTGGCCGAATCCGGTGGAGGCGATGTATAGTTTCCCGGCATGGGTTGTGATTCCGCTCCCTTTGCCAACTTTTTTGATGAAAGTTTGGTTCTCTTTACCGGTCAGAACTAAGGAAAAGCCAGCTTTTTTCCCTTCGATTTCGACTGAGTCTGATATTCCGGTTAGATATTGAATGTGCGGCTGGGCAGGGAGAGAGGGCCAGAAAACCGGGCCGGCATCGATCTTCGGCGCAGTGCTGGCACAGCCTTGCAGTAGCCCGACAAAGACGAGTATGACAACCAGAATAATGCGATTATCTTTCACAGTTTTCTCCTTTAATAGAAGTTCCACCTGTCGGTGGATGATATATAACTTTATGGCATATTGTTTTCAATGTTTAATTAAAGTTTGATTATATCACTTTTTTTACCAGGAGTGTCAAGCTCGGATTTGTCCAAAGTTCGTGGTGACGGGAAAAGGATAAAAAGTTTCTTCTCTTGAAAGGAGGGATGATTCACGTCTATACTTCGCCCACCAAAATCGGGAGAAGTTCATGGAAGCTCGTTGGGCAAGTGTTATCTTTTCGGGCGTGTTCGCCGGGGCGGCGACATTCCTGGGTATGTATCTGGTGCTGGTGCGGGAAACGTGGAGCCGGCTGAATTCGGCGCCTCTCGTCTCCTATTCGGCAGGGGTACTCCTCGGAGTGGGTATCTTGCACGTCTTTCCCGAGTCGCAAGCTCTGAACACGCATGCTCCCGCCTTTCTTCTCCTTTCTTTCCTGCTTTTCTACTTCGTCGAACATCACATGTTTTTTCACGCCGGCCATGAGGCGCTGCACCATCCAGGACTTGAACCCGATTGCCATGATGGCCATTGCCGCACCCCTCATCCTCTGGGGATGATCGCCTTCGTCGGCATGACGCTGCATTCGCTCATTGATGGCGTCATCATCGGTACCGGTTTCGAAGCGGGCGAGGACATCGGACTTCTTTCCGCCATAGCGGTTGTCGCTCACGAGGTGCCTGAGGGAATCGCCATGCTCTCCATTTTGCTGCATTACGGTTATCTCCGTAAGCGAGCGATTCTTTTCACTGCCTTGGTGGCCGTTGCCACGCCCGTCGCAGCCGTGTTGACGTATGCCGTGGTCCGTTCCATTCACCCCGAGTTTCTCGGTGCCCTCATGGCCATGGCCGCCGGCTCTTTCATCTATATCGCCGCCTCCGATCTCATTCCCGAATCGCACCGCGCCCGCGGCTGGAAAGGAAGCTTCGCCCTGGCAATCGGTATTCTCACTGCAGTCGGGGCCGGATTACTGGCGCACTGACGTATCACTTTCTTGAATTCCCGCACCCCTTCCTTTCCCTTCCCTTCTCAACTCTGGTTCCCTCGCAATCGCCGCCTGAATAAAAATATTACTTTTTTATTAAAATCATTGCATTTTTTAAAATTCGATGCCATTTTACGCCGGCCAAAAGATTCGAGAGCATCAGAGGCAAGCATGAAAACCTTTCAAAACCTGAAGATTATCACGACCGAAGAAGAGCCTATCCTGACCGAATCCGGGACCAGCATTGCCCGCATCCGCTCGGGAATAGCGATGCGCAAAAGAGATAAGCTGAGCATCTTTCTTAACAGCATTACCGATGCCTATATTGCGCTTGACCGCGAATGGCGCTTTCTGGAAGTCAATCCGGTTGCGGAGAGCGAGATCTTCAACCGGCCGGCGGACGAACTGGTTGGTGAAGTTTTCTGGGATCTCTATCCAGGAGGGCGCGACGGGGTTTTCCATAAGCAGTATGAAGAAGCTTTTCGGCAGCAGGTTCCGATCCATTTCGAGGCAAAATCTCATATCCGCGACGTTTGGCTGGAGGTCTATGCCTGCCCCAACAAGGAAAGGCTCGATGTTTATTTCCGTAATATCACCGAGCGCAAACAGATTGAAATGGCTCTTCGTGCGAGCGAGGAGCGTTTCCGCCAACTTGCTGATTCAATGCCGCAACTGGTCTGGACCGCTACCCCGGAGGGCGTTGTCGATTATTACAACCAGCGGTATAGAGAGTTCAGCGGCATTCAGACGGCGAGAAGGTGGCGCTGGGCGCCAATAATCCATCCGGAAGACCTAAGATCTACGGTAGAAGCTTGGAGAAAGGCTGTTCGTTCCGGAGAGATGTACGAAATCGAGCATCGTGTGAAGCGTGCCGATGGAAGTTTTAACTGGTATCTGAGCCGGGGTGTTCCGGTATTCGACGATCAAGGTAAGATAATCCATTGGTATGGCACCGCCACCGATATCCACGCCTATAAATGTGCCGAAGAAGAGCTGCTGAAAGCCAAGGAAATCGCCGAAGCGGCAAACCGCGCCAAAAGCGAGTTTCTCGCCAATATGAGCCATGAAATTCGCACCCCGATGACCGTTTTCATGGCCGCCGTCGATCATCTGCTGCAAATCGATCAGAACCCGGAGCACCGGCAGTTGCTCGCCATGGCCGACCAATCGGCCCAGCAATTGCTCGCGTTGATCGATGATATCCTCGATCTCTCCCGAATCGAGGCGCGGCGCGTGGAGATCGAAGAGATTGAATTCGACCCGCGTTCCTGCGTTCGCAAAATCATCGACATGCTGAAGCTACAGGCACAGGAAAAGAACCTTCACCTTGAGTTTGAGTTCGCCGCCAATCTGCCGACCCGCATCACCAGCGATTCGGATCGGCTGGAACAGATTCTCACTAACCTAATAAGCAATGCCATAAAATTTACTCACGAGGGGTCAGTGCGCGTAACTGTCGCTGTCCGGCAGAATATGTTGGAATTTGCGGTCCGCGACACCGGCATCGGCATCCCCGAAGAGAAAAGAGATCGACTTTTCCAGAATTTCAGCCAGATTGACAGTTCATTTAAGCGGCGTTACGGCGGCACCGGACTGGGATTGGCAATCTGCAAGGGGCTGGTCGAGCTGATGGGAGGAGAAATAAGCGTGCAAAGCCGGGAAGGATACGGCAGTACCTTCTCTTTCACCCTGCCGCCAGAAAAGGCCCGGGAAGACCTTTCCTCGACAAATCTTGTGAAGAAGGATGATACCTCATCGGGGATTCGTATCCTGCTGGCCGAAGATGATACGATGGTGCGCGATATCCTGCAGCTTACCCTGGAGCGTCGCGGCAGACGCACGGAGATTGCCGAAAATGGTCAGGAGGCAGTCCGCAAGTGGAAAGAAGGGAAATTTGACCTGATTCTCATGGATCTGCAGATGCCGGAAATGACCGGCTTGGAAGCAACGCGAAAAATCAGGGAACTGGAGGCGGGAGAGGAAAAACATACCACCATTATCGGCCTCACCGCCCACGCCAGACCTGAGGTCAAGGAAGAATGTCTGACGGCTGGCATGGACCAGGTTCTGACGAAACCGGTGAAGATAAAGGAGTTGGAAGAGGTCATCGGCAGCTGGCTGCCGAAGGACTGCAAACAGGGGTAATTCTTTCTGTCAGAGCGGAAAGAATCAGCGCGCGCAATCCGCCGGATCGCCCTTGAGTTTGGCCAGGGCATGCGGCAGCGCGGGGAGAAGGACTTCGAGATTTTCGCGAACCCCTTTCGGACTGCCGGGCAAATTGACGATCAGCGTTTGCCGGCGAGTACCGGCGAGAGCGCGGGAGATCATGGCATGGGGGGTTTTCGCCAGACTGGCGGCACGCATCGCCTCGGCCATGCCGGGGAGCTGCCGCTCAAGGACCCGGGCTGTCGCTTCGGGAGTGACATCCCGAGCACTCAGGCCGGTGCCGCCGGTGGTGAGGATAAGATCGAGCTTGCGGGTATCGACCCAATCGACCAGGGTGCGGACGATCAGTGCCTCTTCATCGGGGATAATCCGGTATTCGGCAACATCCCCCAAGGGGGCGACCATTTCGCGCAGAACGCGCCCACTCTCGTCCTCACGCTCACCGCGGGCGCCTTTGTCGGAGAGAGTGAGAATGCCGATGCTGAATCTTTGCGTTTCCATCTTCAAGCTTCCTCTGCTTGCGGCACGACTTCGATGACATCGCCCCGGACAACTTCGCCCCCGGCGCACCACAGCAAAAATCCCTTCCTTCGGCATCACACAATCCCCCGCCTGGTAAAAAACGGCGCAACGCTCGTGGCAGATCTTGCCGATCTGGGTAACTTCCAGCAGCGCCGTCCCGCCCGCCCGCAACACCGTGCCGATCGGCAGGGAGACGAGGTCGATCCCCGTGGTGGTGAGATTCTCGGCGAAATCGCCCGGGCCGACATCCAGACCGGCCGCCCGCATCTTATCGACACTTTCCTGGGCGAGCAGACTGACTTGTCGATGCCAGTCGCCGCCATGGCCATCCCCTTCGACCCCAAAATTCTCCACCAGCCGCCCCCGCCCTTGGTCCTGCTTGCGGCCGCCCTTCTGCGGGCTGGTGCAAACGGCGATAATCGATCCCTTCAATTTCATTTCATCCCTTATTCTTCTGATTCTTGGCCACAACCATCCGCCGGGCATTATTGACGATGACCTGCGCCACGCCACGGCTTTTGGCGATCATCTTGAGATCCTTTTCAATCAGGACATTCATATAACGCAAAGCTTTCGGCAGCGGTGTGCGAGCATGCAGGATGAGAGCTTTCTGGATTTCGTATTTTTTTACCCACTCGCGGTTCATGGTGATCAGGCGGATCATTTCATCGTTCGAGCCTTTATTCTTGGCAATCGCCAGAACTTCTCCGTCCGTAATGCGTGGATTCTTCAGCACCGCCGAGTTAACGAGCTTGTTCGAATCTTTGGTAAAGATGGTTCGCCATTCCTTGTCGCCGGTCAGCGCCATTTTGATCTTTTCCGCCACATTCATCTCCAGCGCCTGCTGGTATTTGGAGAGGTTGATCTCCTCTTCCGGTTCAGCTTCTGTTTCTTCGTCCGGATCTACCTCACTTTCCTCATCAGCACTTTCCTCCGCATTTTCTGCTGGCAACGCGGATTCTTCCTCCTGCGCTCCGAGGCGGTCCCTGAGCGCCTTGCCGGCATGCGGGTTGGCTATGATCGCCGCCACTATTTCCGGCATCTCGGCGATCCGGAGATCATCGGCCATCAGGGTAAGAACCGCCTCATCGCCGCTGGTTGCCAGCCGCTGCAAAGTGGTGGACGCAAGTGCCGGATTTTTCACCAGCGCTCGTATAAGTGCATGCTCGCGCAGCCGTATCCGGGCGATGAGATCGAGGACCTGTGGATGGGTTTCGGGATTGTCGAGGATCGGGACGAGGATCTCGGCGGGTAGGCCTCGGATTGTTTCCAGCGCGAGAGTGCGTAATTCCACATCGCCGCCATGGCAAAAAACCAGAAGCACCGGCAGCAACTCGCCGCCTGCGAGGGAAAGGGCGCCGCGCGCTGCAAGCACTTGCAGATCGCGGGGCGCCCCAGGGGTAACGACCCGCGCCGCCTCGGGAGAAAATTTCAAGCGCACGGTCGTGTGCTGTGTCATGGTCATCTACTTGCGGATGACGATCGGCTTCAGACCTGCCGACTTCGCTTTGGCCAGAGTCTTGGCCGCAGCATCCTTGCTGGAAAAGCTGCCGAAGGTAACCATTTCGAGCGGCATAGTCACCTGCGCTTTTTCTTCCTCGACCCGAATCCCCTCCATGTACAGTTTGTCGGCCAGAATACGTGCTTCGTCGATTAGGAAGTAGGAACCGGCATAGACAATCAGCTGATCGCCAGTCGGCACCGAGAAGGCATCCGGGGTGAAAGCGGCGAGTTCCGCCAGCTTCAGTTCCGCCGCCATCGGCGTGTACGGTCCGCCCACACGCAGCCGAATCATCTTGACCGGACGCCGAATAGTCGTGATTTTCGATTTGAAACCAAGGCGAGCAATAATCTTTTCCGCCGCCTGGCGGTTCGCCTTGACCAGGAAGGTACCAGCCTCGATGGTGTATTTTCCGGCTACCGGCGCAGTCTTGCTGACTGCGGCCGGTTCCGTTTTCTCGGCGGGGCCGCCGCCGGTGCGGTTTTGACCGCGGCAGGAGCTGGGGTTTCTTTAACCGCCGGTGCCACAGCGGCTTGGCTGGAAGCTTGTTTGCCCTCGGAAGCAGCTTTTGTTGGTGCCGGAGCCGCCACGGAAACAGGTGCGGGAGCTGGTGCGACCGCTGCCGGGGCTGGTTTGGACGCTGCAGGCTGGGCCGGCATAGCGGTTGCCGCAGGTTTTGTGGATACCGGCGGAATCACTGGCGTAACAGGCGGCACCGGTGACTGGGCCGCCGGCGGCGCGTTCGGCGCTGCGGGGACAACACCTTTGTTTTCGACCGCTGCCGGCGCAGCCGCCGGTGGCTGAACGGGAATCGGCCTCCTGACCGGAGCCGGAGCCGGAGCCGGGGGTGGCAGCGGCGCCTCTTTCGGTCCGAGGAGATAGAAATACCCGCCGCCAGCGACAGCCAACAGGAGCAAAAGGAGGAGAAGAACTCGCGAACGCGGTGTTTTCTGCTTCACCGGCGCGTAATCGGGCATCGGTTCGTGCTCGAAAGACGCATCATCATTCCCGTCGCCGAAAAAATCATCATTTTTGCTCGTATCTACTTTTTTCTTTCGCAGCATGAGTACCTGCCTCCGATTGTTATTGGATTTATTCCGCCTTTTTGAATTCGGCCAGTATTTTGGCAGTCAGATGCGGAGGAACTTCTTCGTAATGGGAAAACTCCATGGTAAAGAGTCCCCGGTCCGAGGTCATCGAACGCAGATCGGGGGCATACTTGAGCACTTCGGACATCGGCACCTGCACACCGATGACCTGGCTTCCCGAGCGTGGCTCGACTCCGAGGACCTTGCCGCGGCGAGAGTTCATATCGCCGATGACGTCACCCATGCAATCGTCCGGGACGGTAATCTCCATGTGCATCACCGGCTCAAGGAGCACTGGATTGGCTTCTTCCATCGCCTGTTTGAAGGCCATGGAACCGGCGATTTTGAAGGCCATTTCCGAGGAATCGACCGAATGATGACTGCCATCATAAAGGGTGACCCGGAAATCCTGAGCCGGGAAGCCGGCCAGCACGCCATGGCGCATCGATTCCTGGACCCCCTTGTCGACCGCCGGAATGTACTGGCGTGGAACGACGCCGCCGACCACCTTATCGACAAATTCGTAACCGGAGCCCCTCGGCAGCGGTTCAAGCTCGATGTGGACATCGGCAAACTGCCCTCGCCCCCCCGATTGCTTTTTGTGCCGATAGTGTTGCTTGACCGACTTCTTGATCGTTTCCCGATAGGGAACCTTCGGCTCCTTGAGCAGGACCTCGACCCCGTACTTGCGCTTGAGCCTCTCCACCGCCACTTCGACATGCACCTGACCCATCCCTGCAAGGATCATCTCCTTGGTTTCCTCGTCACGCACGAACTGCAAGGTTGGATCTTCCTCCATGAGCTTGTGCAGAGAGCTCATGATTTTGTCCTCGTCCCCCTTGCTCTTCGCCTGCAGGGCAAAGGAGATAACTGGCTTGAGGGTCAGCGGACTGGGATAGACGATCGGTCGGGCACCGTCGCAGAGGGTATCGCCGGTGGTTGTCTCCTTGAGTTTGGCGACAGCGACGATATCCCCCGCCTCGGCGACGGTGATCGGCTTCTGTTTTTTCCCCTCCATCTCGAAGATCTGGCCGATGCGCTCGGCAGCATCGCGGTTTGGATTGAAGACGATGGAATCGCTCTTGAGCGTCCCGGAGTAGATGCGGAAGAGGGAGAGTTTGCCGGCATAGGGATCGTTGATGGTCTTGAAGACCATGGCCGAAAACGGTTCGGCCGGATCGGGACGGCGCTGCTCCTTCTCGCTGGTTTTCGGGTTGGTGCCGTACTGTGTTCCCTTGTCGATCGGCGAGGGGAGACAATTGATGATGAAATTGAGCAGATTACGCACGCCGATATTGGCCGTGGCGCTGCCGCAAAGTACCGGAGTGAAAACCTTGGTCAGAGTCCCTTCGCGCAGACCGCGCAGGATCTCATCGCGCGAAAGTTCCCCCTGCTCGAGATACTTCTCCATCAGCTCATCATCGCCCTCTGCTGCCGCCTCCACCATCAGGGTGCGCAGACGCTCGGCCTCGGGAAGATATTCGGCGGGGATATCGGTTTCATCGTAGCTCCCCGTCTCATCGAACTTGAAAAAACGCGCCTTCATATCGACCAGTTCGATGATTCCCTTGAACGTCTCTCCCTCTCCGACCGGCATGGCGACTGCCACTGCCCGGGTTTTGAGGGTTTTTGAGAGATCATCGACCGTCTTGAGAAAATCGGCCCGTTCGCGATCGAGCTTGTTGACAAAGACGATGCGCGGGATCTCGAATTCCTGCGACCATTGCCAGAGTTTGGTCGTTTGTGCCTTTACCCCGTCCACGGCCGAGACGACGAGAACGGCGCCGCCGAGAATCCGCAAGCAGTTGCGGGTATCGTGCAGGAAATTGGTATAACCGGGGGTGTCGACGATATGCAGGCTGTGCTCGCGCCACTCGCCATGATGCAGACTCGAACTGAGGGTGATGCCGCGCTTGATCTCCTCGGGCTCGAAATCCATGATCGAAGTTCCCTGATCGACTTTGCCAAGGCGATCGGTCATTCCGGTATTGAAGAGGATCGCCTCGGTGAGCGAGGTCTTGCCGGCACCACCCTGACCCACAATGCCGAGATTGCGGATCCTTGCTGTATCGTATTTTCCCATGATGTGTCCTTTCATTCCCCGTGGGGACCGGTTAAAGGATGCCTAGGAAACGATCAAGGGGACGAGCGGCAGAGCCCGCCCCGGCTATGGCGGTTCAGTCGCTCAAGCCCGGTTGCGGCCGTAGATGATACGCAGTCCTTCCAAGGTTAGAAATGGATCGACTTCGACAATCGAATGGGAAGCTGGTGCGATAATTCCGGCCAGACCGCCGGTCGCAATCACCAACGGTTCTTCCCGTACCTCCTGCTTCATCCTCTCGACAATCCCGTCCACCAGCCCGACATAGCCGTAAAAAAGACCGGCTTGGATGCTATTGACGGTGTTTTTCGCGATGACCTGCGGCGGCCGGGAGAACTCGACCCGCGGCAATTTGCTTGCCCTCTCGAAAAGCGCTTCGGCGGAAATATTCAGCCCCGGCGCGATCGCTCCGCCCTGGTACTCACCTCGTGCGGAAACAAAATCGAAGGTGGTGGCGGTGCCGAAATCGACGATGATCAGGCTGCGCCGGTATTTCTCATAACCGGCGACCGCATTGACGATGCGGTCGGCACCGACCTCGCGCGGGTTGTCGTAGTGAATCGGCATGCCGGTGCGGATCCCCGGACCGACGACGTACGGCTTGCGCCGGAAATAATCGGCACACAGTCCCTCAAGAGTGGCAAGCATGGGGGGGACAACGCAGGAGATGATCACATCTTCGATATCGGTGAAGTGCAGGGAGGAGAGATGGAACAATTCATGGATCACAATCGCATACTCGTCCACGGTGCGCGACGGATCGGTCGTAACTCGCCAGTGCTGCACCAGTTCGCTGTCGTGATAGATGCCGAGGACGATATTCGAGTTGCCGACGTCTATGACCAGAAGCATGAATTTCCCTGTTTAAGCTATTGAGATCCTATATATTTTAGTGCTGACATTAACTTTTAATTGGTCGAACGTCTCCGGCAAGGACCCGTTCCGTCTCGCCGTTGGGAAGCCGCAGAAGCAGAGCGCCATCGCTGTCAAGCCCCTCGACGATGCCGCGCAGAACGCGGTCCTGATAATCGACTTCCGCCGGTTGCCCGGTCAGCTCGAACAGGCTCTCCCAGGCGTGCAGCAGCGGCGAGAACCCCTTGAGCAGATAAAGCTCGTACAACTGATCGATATGACGAAAGAGGGCGCGGGCAAAGGTGACCCGTGAAACGGGTTCGCCCTTTTGCAGTGCCAGCGATGTCGCAGGATAGCGCAGATCGCCCGGAAACTGGTCGGCTGTCATATTGAGATTGACGCCGATACCGAGAACGACATAGTTAACACGTTCCGTTTCGGCATTTAATTCATTTAGAAGACCGGCCACCTTGCGGCCGTCAAGCAGGATATCGTTGGGCCATTTCACTGTCGGCTCAAGGCCGCTCGTCTCTTCGATAGCGCGGGCGACCGCCAGCGCCGAAACGAAAGTGAGCTGCGGCGCCCGGCGAGGAGGGATTGGCGGGCGCAGCAGAACGGATGCATAGAGATTCACCCCCGGGGGGGAAAACCATTGCCTCCCGAGCCGCCCCTTGCCGGCAGTCTGGCGATCGGCAATGATCACCGTTCCCTCAGCAGCGCCGTCATCGCCGAGCGCCTGCGCCCGCAGATTGGTTGAGTCGGTTTCAGCGAAGTAGACCACCTCGCGACCGATCAGCCGATTTTCGCTGCCGGCTTTGATTTCCGCTGGCAGGAGGGAATCGGGACCGGAAAGGAGCCGGTAGCCGCGGGAAGGGAGCGCCTCGATACGATAACCCTGTTCGCGCAGCAGACCGATCTTTTTCCAGACCGCAGTGCGCGAAACCCCGAGGGAACGGCTCAGTTCCTCCCCGGAAACAAAGTTACCGCTCAGTCGAAAAAGCCGCAGAATTTCTTCCCGTGCATCCTGCCCCATTATGCGTCCGTAAAAAGTTCTACCACAGAGAAACGAAGGCGCATACCAACCTACTGGAAAAGCATTGAAATATCGACTGCCCGGACAGAATGGGTGAGCGCCCCGACGGAAATGAGATCGACTCCCGTTTCGGCAATGGCACGCACTGTTTCCAGATTGACGCCACCGGAGGCTTCCGTTCGCGCCCGCCCGTTTACCGTTTGCACTGCCTCTCGCAACATCACAGGATCCATGTTGTCGAGGAGGATGATCTCGGCGCCGGCAGCGAGTGCCTGGCGGATTTCATCGAGATTGCGCGTTTCGATCTCGATCTTTAGCGTATGCGGCACACGCGCCCGCGCTCGCTGCAACGCTTCGGCGATGCCTCCAGCCGCGGCAATATGATTTTCCTTGATAAGAATTCCGTCGTAGAGGGAGGTGCGATGATTATATCCGCCTCCCACGCGCACCGAATACTTCTCCAGCGTCCGCAGCCCCGGCGTCGTCTTGCGGGTATCGACAATGCGGACACCGGTTCCCTCGACGGCGGCAACAAACTGACTGGTCAGGGTGGCAATGCCGCTCATTCGCTGCAGCAGATTCAGGGCGACGCGTTCACCTTGCAACAGCGTTGCCGCCTCCCCTTTAAGCCAGGCGAGAACGGTGCCGCGGCGCACCGAACGGCCGTCCTGGCTGAGTTTTTCAAAGGCGACATTGCTGTCGAGAAGGGAAAATACGCGCCCCGCCACGTCGATACCGGAGAGAACGAAATCATCCTTGGCCACCAGTTGCGCCCTGGCCGTCGTCCCCGCCTCCACCACCGCCATCGTGGTCAGGTCGCCGGGACCGATATCCTCTTCCAAAGCAGTGCGGATAATTCGGTCAATGGCAAACATCGAAACTCCTCATCAGGAGAGCGAAAATGTGATTTTTATAGCATAGCCGAAGCACCACCCGCAACGGAAAAGCCCGTCCTGAAAAAAGAAAACCTCTTTACTTTTTCCGCGCTTCCGATTAATCATTAGACAATTTTTGCACCGAAAAGAGAGCCATGGCCATCAAAAACGACAAACCTCTGGTCTGCCCCAACTGCTTCGGCACGGTCTACCGGGAAGTTCTTGCCACTCCCACCTCGCGTAATGTCGTAGATGACGATTTGGTCCCGCCAGGGCACGAATCCGGTTTCAGTGAACAGCAACGCAAGGATGTCGTCAAACTTTTTTGTAACCATTGCGGCCATGAACTGCACCGCCGGGGAAACCGGGCTTGAGCCGTTCACATAGCCGCCAAAGGAGGAAACAGCATGCGCCTTTTACTTGTACGACTGATGATCGTTCTCGGTATCGTTGCCGTGGCGGGTTGCGTCAGTAAATCGACTTTTCAGCAGCAGGTGGATGAGACGTCACGACTTGCTGGCACATTGCAGACCTTGGAAGAAAAGTATAAGCAGTTGCAGGAAGAAAAAACAATGCTGACTGCCCGCAATGACGATCTCACCCAGCAACTGGCGGCAGCCATGGAAAAAAGTTCCGCCCTGCAGCAGGATCTGGTTCGCGCGCGCACCGACCTGGATCGTCTTGAAAAAGTTCTTTCCGCCCGCAACGCCGAGTCCGGTGCCGCCATGACCGAAATGCGCCAGAGCATCGATCAACTGGAAGAGCAGAATCGCGAGCTTGCCCGGCAGGTGGAACAGGAGAGACTCGCCCGCGAAGCTCGCATCGATGAGATGAAAAGCACCTATGACAATCTCATGCAAAAAATGGAATCGGAAATCACCCGCGGCGAGGTGACCATCTCCGAACTGAAGGGAAAACTCACTGTCAATATGGTGGAAAAGATTCTGTTCGATACCGGCAAGGCGGAAATCAAACCGGCCGGGCTCGAGGTGCTGCGCCGGGTCGGAGAGATCCTCAAGGAAACCGTGGATAAAGAAATCCTTATCGAGGGTCATACCGACGATATTCCGATCAGCCCCCGCCTGAAGCAGATCTTTTTTTCCAACTGGGAGCTTTCCACCGCGCGGGCATCGAATGTCGTACACTTCCTCCAGGATAATGTCGGCATTCCCGGCGAAAAACTTGCTGCATCCGGTTATGGAGAGTTTCGTCCGGTAGCCGACAACACCACACCGGAGGGTCGAGCACTGAATCGCCGCATTCAGATTGTCCTTGTCCCCGCCGAGGCTAAGGTGGTAAAGCCGCTCGAATAGTTTTCAGGATTCCCGTCTTGCTATGCAAAAAGCCCCCGGTTTCGCCGGGGGCTTTTTTGTTTCGCGAGCGTTGCAAGATCCAGAATCAGCAATCGTAATAGAGAGCGAACTCAAGAGGAACCGGACGCATCCGCACCGGATTGACCTCGGCTTCCATCTTGTACTCGATCCATTTTTCGATGACATCCTGGGTGAAGACATCCCCTTTGAGCAGGAAGGCATGATCTTCCTTCAGACAAAGCAGCGCCTCTTCGAGGTTGCCGGCGACGCTCGGGATATCCTTGAGCTCCTCGGGGGAGAGTCCGTAGATGTCCTTGTCGAGCGGCTCGCCCGGATCGATCTTGTTTTCGATCCCGTCGAGACCGGCCATGACCATGGCGGAGAAGGCGAGATAACCGTTGCAGGAGGGATCGGGGGTACGGTATTCGACGCTCTTCGACTTCGGTTGCTGGTCACTCGGAATGCGCAGGGAAGCGGAACGGTTGCGGTTCGAGTAAGCCAGATTGACCGGCGCTTCGTAACCGGGGACCAGGCGCTTGTACGAGTTGGTGCCCGGGTTGGTGAAGGCGCACAATGCCTTGGCGTGTTTCATGATGCCGCCGATGTAGTACATCGCCATCTTGGAGAGCCCGCCGTAGCCATCGCCGGCGAAGAGATTGACGCCGTCCTTCCAGAGAGACTGGTGGCAGTGCATGCCTGAGCCGTTGTCGCCGAAGATCGGCTTCGGCATGAAGGTGACGGTTTTATCGTTACGATTCGCCACGTTCTTGATGATGTATTTGAACCACTGCAGGGTGTCAGCCATCTTCAGCAAGGAATCGAAACGCATGTCGATTTCGCACTGGCCGCCGGAAGCGACCTCGTGGTGCGATGCCTCGATGCGCATGCCGACGCTCTGCAGCACCTGGACCATCTCGTTGCGCAGATCGACAAGGGAATCGGTCGGGGCGACGGGAAAGTACCCGCCCTTGAATCCCGGCTTGTAGCCGAGGTTGGGGAATTCTTCGCGGCCGCTGTTCCATGCCCCTTCGGACGAATCGACAGAGTAGAAGGCCTGGTTGGGACCGGAGGAATAGCGCACGTCGTCAAAGATGAAAAACTCCGGCTCCGGGCCGAAATAGGCAGTGTCGGCAATACCAGTCGATTTCAGATAGGCTTCAGCTTTGCGGGCGATGAAGCGTGGGTCGCGGGTGTACCCTTCGCGGGTGATCGGGTCGAAGATGTTGCAGATGAGACTGAGGGTTTTCACCACCGGGAAAGGATCGATCTTGGCGGTCGAGGCATCGGGAATAATCGTCATGTCGCTATTATGGATCGGCTGCCAGCCACGGATGGAGGAACCGTCGAAACCGAGGCCCTCCTCAAAGATTTCCTCGCCGAACTCGCTTATCGGGGTGGTGAAATGCTGCCAGATCCCGACAAAATCGAGGAACTTGTAATCGATCATCCGGACATCGTTTTCCTTGACGAACTTGACTACTTCACTGGGCGTCATCTTTACAACTCCTTTTAGTTTAAGTAAACCCATCCACACATTCAGCAAGCGGGATAGAAGTCGAAACCTAGTTATTAGAGAGCGTCGTCGCCGCGTTCACCGGTACGGATGCGGACCACTTCGTCTACCTGAGTCACAAAAATCTTGCCATCGCCGATGCGCCCGGTACGCGCCGCCTCGGCAATGGTATCGACCACCTTGGCGGCCAGATCGTCGCGGACGATGATCTCCATCTTGATTTTAGGGATGAAATCGACAACGTATTCCGCCCCGCGGTAAAGCTCGGTATGCCCCTTCTGGCGGCCAAAACCTTTGACTTCACTGACGGTAATCCCTTGAATGCCAATTTCATTCAGGGCTTCCTTGACTTCATCGAGCTTGAACGGCTTGATAACCGCCTCAACCTTTCGCATATGATACCTCCCGGAAATTAGGGGTTAGAAAGAGAGTTCGGCGCCGACACCTCTGTCCCGCCGTTTAAACGGCAATCTCAGGTATCGATCTCCCATTTGAGCAAATACCCTGCCGAAATTGGAAGGGGACAGGATACAATCATAAATACATAAATAACTGAAGCTTTTTTTAGCAGATACGGACAACAGGAGAAAGAATAACGATCGGCTTGCTTAAAACAAGAGCAGGACCTTTCTTTGCTGCCCAGAAAAAAGGCAGCCTTCTTCATCAATCATGCCCGATCTCCCGGAGCAGGTTGGGGAAGGTATCGCCGGCGCATACCCCCAGGCTGTCCCCGCCAGCCACCGGATAACGGCGACGCCACTGCCGCCAGAGTGTCCATTCCTCCTCGAAATTGGGGGTGAAAATGCCGCTCCCCAGCTGCGCCTCAATCTCCTCCTCGGCCCAGAAGCGAATCTCCTCAATCTCCTCCGGCGGGTAGACGATGACACCGTCATAACAGGCAAGATAAGTGGCGACATTCTCTGACTCAATGCTGTTACGAATCCTTGAAGTGTAGAGGAAAGTCAGCGGCACGTCAGCGATTCCCAGCTCCTCGCGCATCTCCCGGTACGCCGCTGCCAGATAATTTTCCCCCGGGTCGAGATGGCCGCCGACGCTGGTGTCCCACTTTCCCGGCTGGATATCCTTGCATTGCGAGCGCTTCTGCAACAGAAGCCGGTTGCGACGGTCGAACAGCAGCACATGCGCTACCCGGTGGACGAGCGCCGGATTGCCATGGCAGGCGTTCCGCGGGGCCTGGCCAATCACCTGATCCTGTTCATCGACTATATCGAAAAGCTCGATTCTGCTCATGATCATTCATCTTTTCGGCGAACCACGCAACCGGCGGTACACCAGCGAACGCGGAGGATGGAACGGATGGAGCAATAAGATTGATTACCGGCGCAGGCAGTCGCCGGCAGGTGTCAATCGCTGCAGCAATGCATCGATTTCATCCTCCGGCAAGGCCCGGCTGAAGAGGTACCCCTGCATTTCATCGCATCCGCGGGAACGCAGAAAATGCAACTGCTCAGCACTCTCCACCCCTTCGGCGATCACTTTCAGCTTCAGGCTGTGCCCGAGGGCGATGATCGCCTCGGCGATAGTGGCATCGTCGGCACTGGCGGGAATTTCGCGAATGAAAGAAGCATCGATCTTCACCCGGTCGACCGGAAACTGCTTGAGATGGTTCAGGGAGGAGTAGCCGGTGCCGAAATCGTCGATCGCCAACTGCACCCCCAGTTTTTTCAGTGCCAGCAGGAAGGTCTTTGCCGAGGCGCCGTTATCCATAAGAATGCCTTCGGTCAATTCGATCTCGAGCCGCGCCGGATCGAGGTCGGTTTTTCGCAGCGCCTCACCGACTTGGTCAATGAAGAGGTGATCCTTGAATTGCCGACCCGAAAGGTTGACAGCCAGTTTCAGATCGTCAAAGCCGAGCATCTGCCAATGCCGGCAACGGGCACAGGCGGTCTCCAGCAACCATGCTCCGAGAGGGATGATGTTTCCTGATTCCTCGGCCAACGGAATGAAGGTGGCCGGCGGAATCATCCCCAGCTCCGGATGCCGCCAGCGCATCAGCGCCTCCATTCCCAACAGTTTGCCGGTTGCGACACAGAGCTGCGGCTGATAATGCAGCAGGAACTCCCCGCGTTCCAGGGCATGCCGCAGATCATTCCCCAGCAGCAGCCGCTCCAGAGCCTCGATATTCATTTCCGGCGCGTAAAACTGGAAGGTATTGCGCCCCTGCTCCTTTGCCTTGTACATGGCCGTATCGGCGCTTTTCAACAACAGATCGGCGTCTTCACTGTCTCCGGGGTAGATGGCGATGCCAATACTGACCGTGCTGTAGATTTCGTGCCCCCCCAAACGCACCGGACCGGCAAGAGAATCGAGAATTTTTCGCGCCACGCGGGTAACGCTCTGGATATCCTGCAATGCCGCCATGACAATGACGAATTCGTCGCCGCCGAGCCTGGCTACCGTGTCCGCCCGGCGCACGCAATCGCGCAGGCGGACGGCGATGTTCTGCAGCAGCAGATCGCCGACTCCGTGGCCGAAGGTGTCGTTGACGCTTTTGAAATGGTCGAGGTCGAGAAAGAGCACCGCCACCTGCTGCTTGTCGCGGCCTGCCTGCACCAGCGCCTGATCGAGGCGATCCTGCAGAAGCGTGCGATTCGGCAGCCCGGTGAGGGTATCGAAAAATGCCAATTGCCGAATCCGCCGGTCCGCCTCCTTGCGTTCGGTAATGTCGTGCAGAATGCAGTGGCTCTGCTTGAACTGACCGCTGGCATCCCGCCCGATCTGTCTGTTGATGGCGACGACGATCGGCTCGCCATCCTTTTTCATCATGGTGAATTCCGCCCCCTGCACGCTCCCTTCTGCCCTGAATTGGGAGAATGATTCGCGGAATCGTTCCCGCGATTCGGCATCCATGAAATCGCCTGTCCAGCGCCCCAGGACCTCTTCGCGCGCATACCCGAACATATCGAGAAAGGCCTGGTTCACTTCGAGAAAATGGCCACCCTCATCCAGAGACTGATAAGGCATCGGAGCCTGTTCATACAACAGGCGGAACCGCTCCTCACTTTCCCGCAAAGAGGCCTCGGCGCGCTTGCGGTCGGTAACATCGCGAAAAATGCCGCGGGTGGCGACCACCCTTCCATTCTCCTGCTGGCAATTGATGCTCCCTTCCACCTGGATCGGCTTGCCATTCCGGGAGACGAAAGTCTGACTCCAGGCGTCCCACCTCTTCGCCGGCTAGAAGATGTTGAAAAATCTCCTGGCAATGCCCGATATTTTCCGGATGGACAATTTGCGAAAAATGCAGGGCGGAGATCTCTTCGTCAGCATACCCCAACGCCTGTCGCCAGGCATTGTTCACATAAAGATAGCGGCCATCCGGGCCAACGCTCTGGATAAGGTCGTTGGCATTTTCGAACAGATCGCGATAGCGGGTTTCGCTGCACCGCAGCGCCTCTTCGGCACGCTTGCGTGCGGTAATGTCGGTATAGACCAGGACCGTCAGGGCGATGTTGCCGTGGCGATCTTTGATCGGTGTGCCAACCACATCGAAGTGTTTGCTTAAACAGCAGGAATCGTGTAGCTCGACTTTCTTCCGGGTCTTCATCACCTGTTCGAAAACGCAGTCCTGTAATGGCACTCCGGAGCAGCAAACGGTATCCCGACAGGTGTACCCAAGAACATTCGAATGACCGGAAAAGAAAATTTCCTGACTCATTCGGTTGAATGTCTTGATGCGCATGCGGTCATCGACAACGAGGATGCCGGCACCGGCCGAATCGAAAATCGCCTGTATTTCATCGCGCGCGACGGCGAGATCTTCATTCGTTTCATGCAGATGTTCCAGAACCTGGGCAAAAGAATCGCCCAGAATACCGATCGGATCGAGACTCAGCAGCGTTTCATTGTCAAGTTCTTCCGGTTGCAGAGGAAGCGTTCCCATGACGCCGAGCAGTTGATCGATCTTGCTGCGGATGTAAGCAAAAAGCTTCTTCTCGCGCTGCCGCTGGTCGGCAATCTCCCGCTCCAGTTCCGCAATTCGATGGCCGGCGGCCCCCCGAATGGCGTCCATCTCCTTCAGCAGAGCTTCCATTTATGCACCCTGGCTGCCGACTGCGGGGGCAGCATTGGTAACCGCATCCTTCTGAATCAGAATGGTGTAGTGTCGTTCCTCTTTTTCCACAATAACCCGGTACCCCATGTTTTTCACTGCCTCCGGAATCGTTACCGTGGCATTGCGGTTATCCGTGAGAAACCGCAGGGCAATGGAGCCCTCCTTGAGCTGGGCCCGATGCCGGCTGACTTCGCGCAATGCCGTCAACAGGGTCGAAGGGCAGATCTGCCCGCGAATATCAAAGTCAAAAGTATGCATTTTCCTCTCCGTATTCACCTTGTCTCAGTTCGGACCAAGACAAAACGCATTAGCAGGCGGCTCCCCAGCCATGTGCCAGGGAGAATGCCGAATAAAAAGAGCAGGCTCTGCCCGGCCAGGACAGGAATCCCGCCGATCAGATGCCAGAGGTTGCAGGCCGGCGCCATGCGCGAAGCCAATCCCATGATCGCCCCGCCGCATAAGGCGGAAAACGCCTGCCGCCAGGGAATCCGGCCGTACATCTTCCATTCACGCAGCAGCAGAGCGGAACAGGCCGCTCCGGCGATGATCCCGGCAATCAATGGAAACTGGACTGCCGCTATCGCATCGAAAACAGGTCCGGCACCGCCCCGTAGCATCTCCTGGCCAAAAGGGGGAACGTAGGTCAGCGTTTGCGCCTGAAAATAGCTCAGGCCGGCCAAATGCGCCGGGAAAAGGGCGTTTTCCGCAAACGCCCCAATTTTTGCGTAAGCCGTCGTCACACCGAACGGCATGCCGACGAGCAGGTACGAACCGAGACTGAGCGTCGCAAGAAGGAGCGCCGCTTGCCACGGCTGCAGATAGCCAGCAACGGCGGTCGGTCGCACCCATCCGGTGCGCAAGCGCGGCTGCAGAAACAGAAAAAGGGCACCAGCAAGCAGCACAAAAATCGGCACGGCGGGAGAAAGACCGAGCATCTGCGGCACAGTAACCTGGTCGCTCAGCTGTGTCGCTTTTGCCACTACCGACCACCAACGGTCGATCTCCCCGTAAAGCACGCTCCCCACCAGAAGACCAACAAAGGCGAGCATAGCCGGCAAACTTCCGCGCCCCATCTTGTACAGGACACCGACAACACAGCCGCCAGCCAGAACCATGCCGACGCCGAAAACCAGACCGCCGAAAAAATTGGTCAGGGAGGGCGGCCCGAGGAGAGGGAACGGGTAGCCGGGGAGGATTCCCGCCAGCCGCGCGATTTCGAACAGCGCCATGGTAGCGGCCATCAGCAGAAGCAGCACCCGCGGGCCGAAAAGATCGCGAAAGATAAAATAATCGCGGAACATGCCAGCCATGCAGAAATCGGCGCGGTCCATGATAAATCCGGCGAGAAAGCCAAGAATGCCGGAAGCCATAATGATAAAGAAATAAGGGTGCTCGGCCATGTGCATCCAATTCTCCGAACAGAAAGAAAGAACAAATAAATAGTCCTTTCTTAATTTTTTTGTCAATCGGAATAAATCCGAAGGCGGCGCACGATGCAACCGGGATTTTCCGCCAGCGATCAGGCAAAAAGGCCAAAGACCATTGCGCAATTAGCGATTCTATGGTATTTGCCAATGGCTGCAGGCTCCGCTAGACTTCATGAAATTCCAGAGGGAGATTGCCGATGAAATATCTGTTCGCGCTACTGCTTTCGGCCGCTTATCTGCTTGCCGGTTGCGGGGAAGCCGACGATGCGACCCGCCCCAACGATTTCGTGCCGCTGACCGGGATAACTATCTCTTCCGCCGCCTCGAAGGTCCCCGCGGGCTTTACCAACCAGTTCACGGCCAAGGGCAATTTCTCCAACGTCTTCACCCGGGACATCATTACCGATATCACCTGGGAAAGCTCCGATCCTGGTATTCTGACGTTCGATAACCCGAGCAGTGGTCTTGGGAGGGGAGTCTCTTTTAGCTCTAACCCGGTCACCATCACTGCTACCAGCGATGGTGTAAGTGGCACTTTCGAGTTCACCGTCAGCGACGCCACGCTGAGTTCGATTGCGATCACCCCAATAGCGATCCGTGTCGCAAAAGGACGGACGCAGCAGTTCGTCGCCACCGGTACGTTCAGCGATTCCTCGACCCTCGTCATCACTCCGGACGTTGCTTGGACATCAAGTGCTATTGCCGTAGCCACCGTGGACACCGCCGGTCTGGCCACAGCCGTTGGCAATGTCGATCAGAATGCGAATATTACTGCAGCACTCAAAGAGGTCATCAGCCCGGCCGCCGTTCTGACCGTCGGCGCAGCAGCCGTCGATTCCATCCAGGTCACACCGAATACGCAAACGATCTTGCCTGCCGAAACACAGACATTCACAGCCACGGCCGTTCTTTCCGATGGGACAACCAGAAGTGCCGTCAGTCCAACCTGGGATTCCTCCAATAAGGCTGTGGCCACGATCGACACCAGCGGCAAGGCAACCTCAGTGGGACCAGGGACCACTACCATTACCGCAACTGCCGAGGGAGAATCAGGATCGGCGACGCTTACGATCGCTACCCTGGAGTCGATCGTAGTGACTTCACCTTCCGATTCAGTGCGGATTGATGGCAGCATTCAAATGACAGCAACCGGTAAATTTTCCAGCGGCCCGGATCGGGATATTACCAACCAGGTTACTTGGGGACCGACTACCAATGATTTTGCGACAGTGAGTGCCACTGGCCTGGTGACCGGAAAGCAAACCGGACCCGTCATCGTCACCGCAACAAAAGGGAATGTGGACGGCTCGAAAAACATCACCGTAACCGCTCAGTAACTTGGCGGATGATTGGGAGGTATGTATGAAAAAAATGATTTTAATGGCTACCGGCTTCCTGCTGGCCCTGCACGTACCGACGGCCTTTGCCGAAGAAGGCGGACTCTACATTTCCCTGCACGGCGGCGGGACGTTCCAGGAAGAAATGGAGAATGAGACTGATGACGGTACCTTTAACTTCAAAACGGATTCGGGCTGGCTGGCCGGGGGAGCCATCGGCTACGATCTGCGCGATGCCTACCCGGATATCGGCACCGGCAGGATTGAGCTGGAAGTAACCTCGCGGGAGAACGATCTTGACGAGTACGAGGATGCCGATGTCGAAACATCGGCATCCGGAACTATAAAGGCAGAGAGCATTATGCTCAACACCATCGGCGAATATCGCGATGGGCTGCCGTGGATCCCGTACATCGGCCTCGGGGCTGGCGCGGCCCGCCTGACGCTTGACAAACTCGCAACCGCCGGCACTTCTCTGGTAGATGATGAAGATACCGTCTTGGCCTATCAAGGCCTGGCAGGGATCGGCTTGCAGGTCGCCTGTCGCCTTTATCTCGATCTGGGTTACCGTTATTTTGCCGTGTACGACCCCAAATTCACCGATGCCACAGGTGTCGATTTCGATGCCGAGTATGCCAGCCACAATGTGACGCTGGGAATGCGCCTCGACTTCTGATCCTTACCACCCCTATCCCCTCCTGAATCAGGAGGGGGACTTTAGCTCCCCTCCTTGATAAGGAGGGGCCGGGGGGTGGTGGATTTATTCCCTGTTTTCGCCATACCCCGTCAACTCCACATAGCCATTCCCTCCCACTGGCTTGCCGTTCGTCATCCCGCGCACCCTCACCGCCCCTTCCCAATAGCGCACCGTTCCTTGGAATTCCTGATCGGCCAGCCATGGTTCTATCTGCAGATCGAGGCCGGCGACCGGGACGCGCAGGCGCCAGCGAGAGGGATAAGAGCCGCCCTTCGGGCTGCGCCAGTAATCGAGTTCATCGAGCGCCACCTCCGTCACCTCCAGTACCCGTACCGAACCGTCTGCCGCCACCAGCGTTCCCCGGCTCCACGGCGAGGCGCCTCCTCCCGTCCGGCGCAGCCGGTAGAACATCAGTTCCCGGCCGTCGTCGAGTTGCAGCGAAAACCAGTCCCAGCCGGCATCTTCCTTGCTCAGAGCGCTGGTGCTCCATTCGCGATCAAACCAGGAGAGACCGCGCACGGCTAAGGTTTGCCCGCGGATGCGCAATGTACCGGCCGTCGGCAGGCGGGTCAGGGAATAGTAGTAGGAGGCGTTCCCCGGCGCATCGCTCTTGCGGCTGAGGCCACGCTCCCCCTGCAGGACGACCGGCTTGCCACCCGTCAGCGTCAACTCGATGCCAACCTCCCCTTCGACGGCCTGCAACCGCAAAGGAAAGATCCACCCTACCCCGCCGCCGCCCACCGCCGACCAGTCTTCGAGCCAGATTCGGAACGGCACAGCGTGCGCCCCGGCCAGATCGAGGGCGGCGCGGCTGAAACGTTCGAAATGGTGGAATCTGCCGCCGGCGGCATCGGTCAGGGCGAAATGCGCCATGTAGACGTTGCGGGTGCCCCAGGCGGAAGATCGCTCTGCCACCTGAGGAGCGAGGGCGACGCGGAAAATGGTCAATTGATAACCGAAATGCCGACCGTCTTCGGTCTCCAGATTGCCGGTGAAATACCACCACTCGGTCTTGAACCCGAGGTGCGGACCGTGATCGCTGGGGAAAACGAAAGATCGCGGGGCATAGGCCCGCGCATATCCTTCACCGGCATCACCGCCGAGGGTTTCGGCCAGGGAGAGGCGTTCCTTTTTTTCTGGCGCCGGGGAGCGGCCGGTCAGCAACAGCACGGCGGCGGCGACCAGGACGAGCACCGCGAGCAGAAGGATGACCGGCAGAGCGCGGCGCATCTTATTCCTCCCGCAGGGCGAGGGCCGGCGAAGTGCGGGCCATGCGCCACGCTGGATAAAGCCCGGCCAGCAGAGAGGCAGCGAGGGCGAGAGCGACCGCCTGGGCAAGGATTGCCGGGTCGAAATAGATCTGCAGACTCCAGCCGAAGGAACGCCGGTTGATGACGAAGATCAGCACCAGGGCTTGCAGCAGCCCCAGAGGCAGGGCCAGCACCCCGGCAAGCAGACCGATCAAGCCGGTTTCGCCGTTTACCAGTCCCCAGAGTTGCCCCGGCGTCAGCCCATTGGCACGCAGTACCGCAAGCTCGCGCGCCCGCTCGATCTGCATCGCCATCAGGGCATTGAGAATGCCGACAAAGGCAATCAGAACCGCCAGCATGCGCAGCACGGCGGTGATGGCAAAGGTGCGGTCGAAAGTGGCCAGGGAGGTCTGACGCAGCGAGAGGTTCGAATAGATGGTCACCTGCTGCCGCTCGCCCGCCGCCCGGCGCACTGCCTCCACCGCCCGATCAATGTCGGTGCCGGGGCGCAGATAAAGGCCGAGGGCATCGACCGTCCGATCGTTCCAGTACTGCTCGTAGACCGGTCGGCTCATTACCACCCGGCCGCGGTCGCTGCTGTAATCGGTAAAAACTCCGGCAATTCGGAATTCCCGCTCCCCGGCATCGGTGCGCAGACGCAGGCTGTCCCCCGGCTGCAACCGCTGGTGAAAAGCGAATGGCTCTGAGACGATCACCTCCGCCGACTGCAGCATCGCCCGCTGAATTTCTTCCCGATTGCCGCTTGTGAAGTCATAGCCGGCAAAGCTTTCCGCCGTCATATCGACGACAAAGAGGGCAGTCGGGCCGGCGGCCCATTCCAGTTCGACATGCCGCGCCCGGGTGACGAGAGCAATCTCGGGAAGAGTGGACAGGCGTTCGACCAAGGCTGGCTGCAGCGGCGGTCGGTTGCCGGTGGCAGCGGCGGCGACGTAGATATCCGCGCGCAGGTAACTTTCCAGCCAGTGGACGAGGGTCAGGCGGAAACTGCCGATCATGATACCGACACCGATGGTGGCGGAAACAGCGACGACCAGGGCGGCGGTGGCCACCCCGGTGCGGCTGAGAGAGGCGATCAGGTTGCGGGCGGCCATCCGCCCGAGAATGCCGAACAGAACGCCGCAGATCGGTTGCAACATCCTGAGCAGGCGGGTCGCCAACCAGGGGACGACGAGGGCATAGCCGGCGATCAGAGCGAAAAGGGCGAGAAACGCTAGCGGGATGCTGCGCCCTGGCAAGAGCAGGAGACCGCCGCCGGCGAGCATCAGAAGCAAACCGGCAGCGGCGGCGAGCGGCAGCAAACGTCGTCTGCGGCTCTCCAGCAGGGAGCGGGACAGGACAGTGCGCGGCGCCGCCATCGCTGCCTCCCAGGCCGGCACCAGAGCCGCCACCATCGAAGCGCCGAGCCCGAGGACGATCCCTTTGCCGAGGGAGAAGGGAGAGACGGCGAGATTACGCACGGAGACGACGAAATAGAGATCATTAATGGTACGGGTGACCAGGTGCAGCAGTCCGTTCCCCAGCGCCAGGCCGAGAAGGAGGCCGAGGGCGGTGCCGACAGCGCCGATCAGGGCCGCCTCGCCGAGAACAAGAGCGAAGAGCTGGCCACGGGTGACGCCGAGGGTGCGCAACGTACCGAGGAGTTCCCGGCGCTGCAGGACCGAGAAGGAGAAAGTGTTGTAGATGAGGAACATGCCGACCACCAGGGCGAGGAGGCTGAGGGCGGTCAGGTTGAGGCGGAAGGCGTCGGTCATGCTGGCGAGAAAGTCGCTGCGCTCACCAGCACTAACGACGGTGGCCGACGGCGGCAGGAAGGAGCGGATGCGCGCCAGCTGCGCTGCGCCGGCTTCTCCGTCGGAAAGAAGGAGGTCAATGCGGGAGAGGCGGCCTACACGGCCAAGAAACTCCTGGGCGGTAGCAATATCGATAACCAGCAGACTCTCCAGGGCGCGGGCGGCGACCGCGTCTCCTGGTTGCAGATAGCCGCGCAGAATCATAGTGCGCCGACTGCCGCCGATCTCCAGGTCGAGGGAATCGCCGGGTTTGAGGCCAAGGCGCTCGGCGGTGGTCTGGAGGAGCAGGCCGCTCCCCGGCTCGGTCAACAGCCGGCCGATATCTCCTCCGCCATCAGCGGCCGGGACATAAGGTCGGAACGGTTCTTCGGCGAAGGGATCAACCCCGAGCAGCTGCAGCGTCAGCCCCGGGCTGGCGGGAACGGCGGCATAACCTTCGACAATCGGTGCGCTGACGCGCAAGCCCGCCATCCGCAGCCGGCGATAGACCCCTTCGTCCAGCCCGGTGGGACCGCCGACTACCTGGTGCGTAGCGCGCCCGGAAAGGGCGCTGGCCGGAAGGCGGAAAGCCTGTTCGGCGCTGGCGTTGGCGAGATCGATGGCGACCACCACCGCCACCCCCAAGGCCACGCCGAGGATGGCAAAAAGGAGCAGCAGAGGGCGATGCAGCAACGTGCGCAGGCTCGCCCGCCAGAGGATCATTGTCGCCTCCCCGCAGCGGTCAGGCGACCGTCGCCAACGATCAGCATGCGATCGGCCAGTCCGGCCAGTTCCCGGCTGTGGGTGACGAGAAGCAGCGTCATTCCGGCCTGCCGCACCAGATCATGGAGCAGATCCATGACCCGGCCGCCGGTCTCGGCATCGAGATTCCCCGTCAGTTCGTCGGCCAGCAGAAGCTGTGGCTTATGCACCAAGGCGCGGGCGATGGCCAGCCGCTGCTGCTCGCCGCCGGAGAGACGATCCGGATAGCTGTGCGGGCGGTCGGCCAGCCCGACCTGCGCCAGCAGATCCGACGCCCGCTGGCGCTCGGCCGCGCCGATCCGTCCCTTCAGTTCAAGGGGGAGGAGGAGATTTTCCAGGACAGTCAGGGTGGGGATGAGATTGAAAAACTGGAAGACGAAGCCGATATGCCGGCGGCGAAAGAGGGTACGTTCCCGTTCGGAAAGGCGCGTGAGGCCGATGCCGGCGATCGTCACCTCTCCGGCCGTCGGCAGATCGATGCCGCTGATCAGGTTGAGCAGCGTCGACTTACCAGAACCGCTGCGGCCGATCAGGGCCACGAATTCCCCCCGCTCGAAATCGGCATCGAGATCGCGAAAGACCTCCCGCTTCCGCTCCCCCTCGGGATAGATCTTGCTCAACCCACGCAAGCGAATGAGGGGGGCGGGAGAGGTCGGGCTGTCCGGTTCGGTCGGCGGCGGCATGGTGATATTTTACCCGGAAAACTCCGCCATCCCCAAGTTGCAGGCGGGAAGAAATTTGATTTTTTAAGTTTTCTTTCGCATACTTTTAATTTCATGGAGGGAGACAAATCCAAAGACTATGGTTCCGAGAAGGCAAATAAAAATTTTGTCATATCTCGATGGATCATTGACTGGACGATTGAATATAGGGGATTTATTTGAATAAATTACAGGTATCGTGCTGCCCTCTGATAAAGAATCATAAGTAGTTTTATCAACCTTGGATGACTTTGGCATCAGCCCAAACATAAATGTTCTTTCATGTTTTTTATCTTTGACATTGAAAGAATAAGAAACATAGAAAGTCTCTCCCCATTTTCCTTTTTCTATTTCTTTTTTATTAATAATTGCCTGTGTTTCTGACTTATTGATGTTTATTGCTATTTCATAAAAATATACGTTGACGATGTAAAGTGCTAAATAGATTGAGGCTAAAAGCATTAGGATTGAAACAACGACCCTAAGACCAGGTGACATTGGTTTAACACTATTGGACTCTTTTTTTAAATCGGATTGATCCTGCTCGAATTTATCACCTTGCATGTTATTATCCTCCTTAATATAAATTAAAGGCGCAATGCTCATCTTTTTACTTCAGGCGAGGCTTCATTGTCAAACGCTTAATCTCTCTTGCCACGGCTTCTCCACCGCCAGCCGTAATCGATGGCAGTCACCGGGCAGACGCGCAGGCAGCGGGCGCAGGAGAAGCAGTCGGCGGGGATCGGCGAGGCGAGGAGCCGGCCGCGGGCGGCCTCCAGCGGGCAGGCGTTGGCGCAGGCATTACACCGGCAGCAGGTGCGGCGGTTGATGCGGATGCCAAAAAGGCTGAAGCGTTCGAGAAACCACGAGTACCAGCCGAAAGGGCAAAGGAGTTGGCAGAAAGGGCGATAGACGAAAAGAGAAAGGAGCAGAAAGAGGAGGATGGACGCCGTCACCGCCCGCATGCCGAAATTCAGGTCAAAAATCTTGAATGGATCGATGTACTCATAAAGACCCATGCCCTCGACAACAATCAGGGTGAAGGCGCCGAAAAAGAGGGTGCGCACCGGCATGGTGATTAGAAAGGGAAGCTGGTTGCGCTTGATCCGGCGGAAAAGGGGAATTTCGTACAGCAATTCCTGCAAGGCGCCGAACGGACAGCCCCAGCCGCAGATCAGCTTGGTGCCAACGATGGCGAACAGGGAAAAGAAAAGGAGAGCCAGAAGTGCAAGGCCCCAGCCGCCGTGATTCGACCAGGGGAAAAAGGCAACCAGAGCATTAACCGGATTCGGTTCTTGCCCGAGCGCGAAACCGAAAACAAGGACTGCCAGTGTCAAACCAATGCGGTAAATCTTCTTCGGGTAGGCCTTCCAAGGCTTCTCCCCTCCCCTTCGGCCGCCGCGCACCAGCCACCAGAGGGCGAATAGGAGGAATGGCGGCCACAATGCGTACTTGAGCCAGCCAAAATCGGCTGACGCCGTCGGTGACGCGGCCGCAAGAACGGATGGTCTAAGGAGAAGAAGAAAGAAGTAGCTGATAAGAAAACGCCGGGGCATCAACTTCTCCGCAAATGGAGGGAAATCAATTATCCACCGGCGCAGCAGATCGGTGCAAGTTTCTCGCGCTCTTTTTGGTCTATTTCAGTGCATAGATATGGCCATCGTCACTGCCGAAATAGACGATGCCATCGACTGCGACCGGCGATGAACGGACCCAGCCACTAGCTTTGAAATCCCATAACTTCTCGCCGGTTAGCGGATTTAGCGCATAAAGATGACTGTCACGACTGCCAATATAGACAAGCATTCTGCGCCAGCGCCGGGGAGGAGCCCATCATCCCGCTTCCGGCAAAGGTCCACTTGAGCTTTCCGGTGGCTGTCTCAAGAGCGTAGAGGCGATTGTCGTCGCAGCCGAAGTAAACGATCCCCCCACCAACAGCCGGGGAGGAGGCAATTTCATTACCGGCGCGAGCCACCCACTTTTGTTTTCCCGTTTTGGCATCGAGGGCGTAGAAAGACCGGTCCATACCGCCGAAATAGACCGTCCCTTCGGCAACCGCCGGGGAGGCAAGGATCTGCCGGGCGGTCTTGAATTCCCATCTGGGCTTCCCGGAAGCGAGCTCAATGGCGTAAAGGATGCCGCCCTGCGTACCGAAGTAGAGAAGGCCGTCGGCAAAGGCCGGCGACGATATAATCGCACTGCCGGCGTTAAACTCCCAACGTTTGGCGCCACTTTTGTAATCGACGGCATAGAAGCGGCCATCGCCACTGCCGAAGCAGACTGAACCCTTGGCAACCAGCGGCGAGGAGATTACCGCGCCTTCGGTTTTAAACTGCCATTTTTCCGTCCCCGTCTGCCGGCTCAACGCGTACAAAATATTGTCCTGGCTGCCAAAATAGATGAAGTCGCCTACCATGGCGGCGGAAGAAAACACCCCCCCGCCCGTCGAAAATTTCCATTTCTGCTGCCCTGTAGCAGCATCGATCGCATAGAAATTCCGATCCAGACTGCCGCTGTAGATGACCCCGTCGACAAGAACAGGAGAGGAGAAGACTGAGTATCCCGTGAGAAAGCGCCATTTCTCTCCGCTCAGTTGCTGGGGACCGGTTGACTTGCCGTTGCCGCTCCGTTGCAGATCGTTGCGGGACATGCTGCCATCGGAATCTTTCTTTCCACAGGCGGGCAACAGGAACAGCACTACAGCAAGAAGCAGAAGATAAGCCGTGGATCTTTTCATCCGATTCTCCCTTGAAAAGATAAACCTGTTTAGAGGATTGCCACTTCCTCCGGCGAAAAGGTGAGGTGTTTAAGCCCGTCCTTCTCGACCCAGAAGGTGTTTTCTATCCCTACCGCCCCTAGACCGGGATAGACCGCTTTCGGCTCGAATGCAAAAGTCATGCGTTCTTCCAAAACCTGATCCTTGAAGCCGCGGGCGATGAACGGATATTCGTCGATTTCCACACCGATGCCGTGGCCGATGAAGGAAACCTGGGCGCCGGCGCTCCCCATGAAATGATCCTTGTACCCCAACTCCATCGCCAATGCATGGCAGATCTCGTAGATGGTCCCCCACGGGACGCCGGGGCGGGCGATTTCTTTCAGCTTCTGCTGAATCCGATACATATCGTCGTAAGCCCGTTGTAACTGCTCGGGAAGCGGACCGAGCGAGAGGATGCGGGTCTGATCCACCAGATAGCCATCGAAAGCGCCAGCGAAATCGACGATGATCGGTTCATTGCGCCGGATCGCTTTGTAGCTTGCCCCCTGTCCGACGGACGGGTTGACGCCAAGACCGCCGAGAGGGGTATCGACATAAGCGGGAGCGGCGCTATCGGCGCCGGAGAAAATGTGACCGTAAAAGAGCTCGGAATTGAAGCTGCGCATGCGCAGCATCCCCTGATGTCCCAGCTTGCGGGCAGTGAATTCCAATTCTGCAGCCAGCTCGAGGTCGGTCATTCCCTCGCGGATGACTTCCTTCGCCCGTTGAAAAACCCGATCGACCTGTAGAGCGGCATCTTTCATGATTTCAAGTTCGTAGGGCGATTTGACGGCCCGCACGGTGCGAATAAGCGGAGTCGCATCGAAGAACTGTACGCCATTGAAAACCGCGGCAAGGCGCTCATACTGCGTCACCGGCAGAACATCCAGCTCCATCCCTGCCTTCTTCGGCAGGGGGATACCAAAACCAGCGAGAATCGCGGGGATTTCCTTCAGGCTTTTGATCGGCACGATCTCCTTGATACCGCTCTCCATCCGTGCCCGGCCGGAATCCTTGCGCACCATATAGACCGGCTCCCCTTCAGCAGGGATATAGAGCACCCCCTGCTGCACGGTACCGGTAAAATAAAAGAGATCGGCATTCTGCAGCAGCAGGATGCCATCGCACTCTTCCTTCTGCATCAATGACTGGAGTTTGCAGCAACGATTCTGGAGTTCACTGGAGGGGGTCAAGCGCATCGAAATCTCCTTTTTTCATCCTATTTTCAGATCAGGGGAGCGGAAAACGTGTGACTATTTTTTAGGCGAAACGCCAATTCCTCAACGCTCTTCGTCCACTTGCAATCTCGTCCGAAGATTTTCCACAAGGTATCCACATATCCCTGTGGACGCAACTTGATGGCATTCGAGGCAGCTTAATACTTGCTTCCCGGCCGTTGAGCGCCGCCATTTTACAGGAATCCGCCGCCATAAACAAGCAAAGGGCGCCGCAAAACTGCAGCACCCTTGCCAAATTCAGAAATCAATGACGACTCAGCGGATGACAGGCGCCTTGACCTTCCTTTTCATCGCCTCCTGCAGAATTTCCACCCCTTGCGCGCGGCGGCCTGGTCAGCGATCCGGGCGATTAGTGCGGCGGCTGGGGATATACTCGCCACCGGCGATTCGATCGACTTCATCTTCGGCGTGGACGTAAACGAGACCGACGGTGCGCACGCCGGATACGGCACCGATCGCCTCGACAACCTCTTCCATGCGCTGAGAGGTTGCACACTCGAGGACGGCAACCATGTTCCCCTCCTTGTCATCTCCGTGCAACTCTACCTCGGCCATTGCCCCAAGTTGTCCGCGCACCTCTTCGCGCACGCTGGTATCGAACTGAATGACGAAGCCGCCGATCGGCATATTTCATCTTCTTTCTGTTGATGGTTTATCTAAGCGCCCGGCATGGGCGGAAGTCCATGAAGCGGTTCAGGGGCGCAGCATGCCACGCCCCTGAACCGGTCACTTGTTACATGGTGACGATGAACGGCTTCAACGCCTGCGGGCCGGAGACCCGCTTGATCCGACAGGCGCTGATCTTGAACTCCGGCTCTTTCGATCCGGGATCAAAGGCATCCATCGTCACTTTGTTGATCATCCGTTCCTCGGCCATGTCGTGCCAATAGACGAAAACCATCCCTTCCACCGGCCCTTCGATGACCTTGGCCGGAAAGACGGTTTTGCCGCGGCGCGATTCCACCTCGACCATGTCCCCCGCGGCGATGCTGAGACGGGCGGCGTCCTTCGGGTTGACCTCGATATAGGCATAGGGATTGGCCCGCATCAGCTCGGGAATGCGCCCGGTCATGCTGCTGGTATGCCAGTGATCGACAACCCGGCCGTTGGAGAGATAGACCGGATAATCCTTGTCCGGTTCCTCCGCTGCGCCGATGTACTTGCGTTGCCAGATGTAAAGCTTGCGATCGGCATGCGCCGGACCGTAGAAGATGAAGGGCTTGTCGCTCCCCTTCGCCTCGGCGTCGGCGATCGGATCGAGGCCGCGGACGAACTTTCTCACCGTTCCGCCGGTACGGGCGTAATCCTCGGTCGGCGCCGGCCATTGCACGCCGTCCGGCATCTCCCGCAGCACCCGGTAGGTTGCCCCGCGCAGATCGCTGTCCCTTCCCTTGGTGAGCTTCTGGGTATATTCATTCCAGATCGCCTCCGGGAGAGCGACATCCGGCTCAAGACCCATAAAAGGCTCCACCGTTTTCGCGATCAGCGGATCGTTCAACTCCTTGGCCAGACGCAGCGCCCATTCGCGGACGATCCAGACCTCGGGTTTTGCCTCCCCGGGCGAGCTGACCGCCTTCGGCGTGAGCTGCGAGCGGCGCTCGGTGCAGCCGTAGACACCGGTCTTTTCGAAGTGAAAAGCCGTGGGAAGAATCATGTTCGCCAGCTCGGTGGTGCGCGTGGGAAAGATATCGGTGCAGAGGACAAAAACGTCGTCCCGCTTCAGCCCTTGGCGGTAAAGGTCGGCATTGGGGAGGCTCTGCGCCGGGCTGGTGCAGTTGATCCAGATCGCTTTCACCTTCCCTTCGTTGACCGCCTGGAACATGGCCATCGTATGCAGCCCCGGCGTCGAAGGGATGCGGCCGCGGGGAACTCCCCAGGCATCCTCCACCTGATTGCGTGCCGGCTCCATTTCCACCGGCCGGTGACCGGGGAGGATGTGGCTGAGACCGCCGGCCTCGCGCACGCCACCGCAGGCATTGGGCTGACCGGTAAGGGAGAAACTGTCCGCCCCCGGCTTGCAGAGCTGACCGGTGAGCATGTGCAGATTGTGGATCAGGTTGTTGGCCCAGACCCCCTGCTGGCGCTGGTTGATCCCCATGCACCACATGCTCATCGTCCCCCCCGATTTGGCAAACCAGCGGGCAGCCGTGCGGATCGCCTCCGGGGTAATGTTGCCGCCGCAAATGACGGCGGTCTTCTCCGGCGTGTACTCGTCGAGAGAAGCACGAAACGCATCGATATCGATGGTGACGGGATCCTTTCCCGCCTTAAACACGCAGTAATCGCGAATGAACGCCTCATCGTGCAGCTTTTCGTCGAGAATTACCCAAGCCATGGCATTGAGCAGCGCCAAGTCAGTGCCGGGACGAAACTGCAGGTGCAGGTCGGCCAGACGCGAAGTGGGGGAAATGCGTGGGTCGGCATTGATCACCTTGACCGCCGGATTTTCCTGCTTGCGCTTGAGCAGACGGCGGAAGAGAACCGGTTGCGCCTCGGCCATATTGCTGCCGATAAGGAAAAAGCATTCCGCCTTTTCGATATCGGCATAGGAGCCGATCGGCTCGTCGGCACCGAAGGATGCCAGATAGCCACCGACGGCACTGGCCATGCACAGCCGCGGATTACCCTCGACGTTGTTGGTCTGCAGTCCGCCGCGAAAAACCTTCTGGAACAGATAGGTCTCCTCGGTCAAGCATTGTCCCGAGCCGTAGTAGGCAACGGCATTGTTGCCGCTCGCCTTGACCGCTCCGGCAAATTCCCGCGCGGCGATGTCCAACGCCCGATCCCAGGAAATTGTCTTGAAAGGCTGGTCTTTCTTCGCCCGGTAAAGTGGCTGGGTAAGCCGGTCGGGATGACCGATCAGCTTGTAGAAAAGGGTGCCTTTCATGCACAGAAACCCCAGATTGGTGCGGGAATCGGCGACGCCGCGCAGGGCAATCGGCTTGCCTTTTCGCAGGCCGAGCTCCAGTCGGCACCCGGCGCCGCACAACCGGCAAGTGCCCCGCACCCAAGTGTCGGCATCCGCCGCCATCGCCAGTTTCTCCAGGCCGAAGGGGAGATTCATCCCGATATAGGAAGCGGCGGTGAGTGCGGCTGTCTTCTTGATGAAATCCCGTCTGTCCATGCAAACTCCTCCCGATTACCGGCGCGCTTCAAAGGTGTGCGCCGAATGACATTCCCAGCATTTCTTCCCTTCCGAATGCGCCCACTGGCCGGTGTGGCAAACGGCACAAGAATCCAGGGAGGGTTCGGTCTTCAGGCTTTCATAGGTGCCGTGGCATTGGTAACATTTGACACTGGCAATGCCGTGTCCCGACTGATACCACTGCTGATGAACCTGGGGTGTGGCCTGGGCGTGGCAATCCTGACAGGCGATCAGCATTTCCTGTTCGCTCACCGGAGGATGCCCCGACACCTTGGTCTTTTCCGGCGACCGCTGCATGGCGCAGGCGGCGAGAATCGCAACCAGAAAGACGAAAGGCACGGCGCAAAGGATGGTCCGTTTCACGTAGGCTCTCCTTCATGGGGGGGAATAAAGAAAGGACGGGCCACCTTGCCCCGTCCTTTCGATGGTCATGACGATTTACAGCAGCCGCTGCTGAATGCCGAACGGATCCTTGACCTCCTGCTCCGGCTTGAACTGCTGCTTCGTTTTCCCCCGGTCTTTCAGATATTTGGCCAGCTCCAGATCGATTTTGGCAGGGACATCCACCCCGGCTTTGGCCAGTGCCTGGCGCAGCAGACCTTCGGACTTGCCGGCGAAGGCGACGGCGTCGCCTAGCACACGGGTCGCCTCGGCCGGGTTGTGAAAGCCGACGGAATTCTCGGCGCCGATGAAGATCGTGCGATAGAACGCTTCGAGATAGTTGTCCTTGGCGGCGGCATAAAGGGCCTGATCGATGACCGTTCCCGCTTCCTGCGTCTTATGCGCCATTTCGAAGAGCTTGGCGGCGGTGGCGGTGCCGTATCCGGCGCGCAGTTGCAGCGAGACGACACGGTCCTGGATATCATAGACCCGCTGCCGCAGCCAGTCCGGCGTCTCGGAGTGGCATTGCTGGCAAGCCTTCAGATCGGCCTTCAGCGGGCTGGTGACCCGGTGGTCGGAAACCTTGGCCGAGCCGACCTTGGTGTAAGGCATGTGGCAGTCGGCGCAGGCGGCCCGGCTTTCCAGTGCACGCTGTTGTTGGAGAACAGCTCGTATTCAGGATGCCGGATGAAGGCGAGTTTGAAACCGGTTACGCTCTGCTTCCACTCACCGACACTCGGATCCGTGCGCAGCTGCTTGATAATGTTCTCGATAGTGATGTTCCCCAGCGTACTCCCCTGCCAAGGGAAATAGACGCCGACCGACTTCTTATTCTCATCCTTTGGAATACTGTAGGTGACGTGGCACTGGGCGCAGACCAGGCTGCGCATATCCTGGTGGGTGAGCTTCGCCTTGTCCACGCCCATGCCGGCGAGAGCTTTGCCCAGGGTGAATTCGCGGGAAATGATGAGGGACATATCCTTGCTCTGGTGGCAATCGACACAGGCAACGCCGAGTTCGCGATGTTCTTTGGGAATTTTGCCAAGAACATCGAGAAACGGCTCTTTGTAGTACGCCAGCCCCAGATCCTTCTCCAGCTTCGGCGCATAAGGCGTCTTGCAGGTCAAGCAGACGCCGCCGGCGCCAACACGGGCCGCGTCGATATCGATCTGGTCCTTGATCATGAAGGCATGACCGCGCGGCTCGTTATAGGCCACGCCGAAACCCCAGCCATTGAAGAGGAGAGCGAGATACGGATACTCGGAGAGCTTGTCCCAGGTGACATTGTCGGCATCCCAGCCTTTCCGGTACTTGCTTTTGCCGGCAGCCGTCGGCTCCTCGGTCTTCTTCCATAGATCGTAATGGACCGGATAGGTCTTGCCCCAGTTGGCGGGATCCATTTCCCCCTCCGCGATCTTGACCGGACGCACCGCTTCCGTCTTTTCCGGCGCACACCCGCCGCAGAGAAACCCGATGATTCCCGACAGCAGAAGAATGCTCATGCGCAGCGAACCGAATTTTCTTCTCATCCTAGAGCCTCCATTTTTCATATTGCGTGGGTAAACGACAGAGTTCCATCTCATCTATTTCAACAATCTATACATCAAAGGGTTTCGATAGCGCCGCTCCGGCGGTGCTGCAGATAGCGATGACAGCTCCAGCATGGACGCTCGGTGTTGATCATGGCTACCGTACTGCTGTGGCAACGGATGCAGTTGGCTTGCAAAACTTCCTCGCCATGCGTGGAGACGATGATATGCTCCGAGACCTTCCCTGAGTAAAAGAAGGCGACATCCTTCATGCCGTCGATCGATTTCCAAAGATAATGAACAGCGCGGTTCTGATTCGGCAAATGGCAATCGACGCACTTGATGCCACGATGCGCACCGGTATGCGCCCAAGCTTCGAATTCGGCTTCCATGACATGGCAGCTTGAACAGAAATCGGGGGTGCTGGACTTCGCCAAAACCTTTGGCGGTCCAAAAAGAGTGAAGACGGCAAGTGCGGCACCGGCGAGCAGAAACAGGGTCAATATGACCAACGATTTTTTCATTCCCATTTTCCACCCCTTTGCAGCTTCGTTGTTGACGAAAAATAACGCCTTTTCGGCATTTCTCTTCTGTTCAGCCTAGCCAAAAGTAGGCAGCGACAGTACCTAATGGATTTTACCTTATGAAATCCATTATTCATGCCAGAGAGCGAAGAAGTTTATCAGTGCTCTGTTTTTAAAAGGGTTTTTAGAATCGGATGGGGTATCAGGAGGGGGGCAGGAAGATAGAAACAGGTTGACAGGTTACCTGCTGGTTACGTTTTTATGGGGGCCACATTACCGATCCGTATCATTGGCCTTTTCACTGCCAAAACGCTGCAGTTTTTCCCACAGGTTTTTACGCGATATACCAAGTGACTGGGCCGTTTCGGCCTTCTTCCGCCCGTAATAACAGAGGGCCTGTGAGATGTATCGCTGCTCGAAGGCGGTAAGAGCATCTCTGAGCGTCAGCTCTGGAGAAAAGATCTGCTCATTTGTCGTCTCCTTGCGAAGGCGAAACTCGGGAGGAAGATCGTCCGGCAATATCAGTTCGCCCTTGCCGAGAGCGACTGCTCTTTCAAGAGCGTTCTTCAACTGGCGGACATTGCCGGGCAGAGGATGGGCGAGGAGAAGTTCCCGTACCTGCGGGGCGAGACGGCGCGGTGACTTGCGCATTTCATGACAAGCCTGGACGACGAAATGCTCGGCCAGAAGAAGGATATCGTCGCGCCGGTGCCGCAACGACGGGAGCTCGATGGAAATTACATTAAGGCGATAAAACAGGTCCTCCCGAAAACGGCCGCTTGCCACATCGGCGGCCAGATCGCGGTTAGTGGCGGCGATGATACGCACATCGACCCTAACCTCGCGCCGGCCGCCGACCGGATATACTACCCGCTCCTGCAAGGCCCGCAGCAGTTTGGCCTGGGCGGCAACCGGCAGTTCACCGATTTCATCGAGAAAAAGGGTACCGCCGTGAGCCAGCTCAAACTTTCCCTTGCGATCCTCGATGGCGCCGGTAAAAGCGCCGCGAACATGGCCGAAAAGTTCCGACTCGATCAGATTATCCGGCAGAGCGGCGCAGTTCACCAGTATCAGCGGAGCCTCGTGTCGATAGCTCAACTGGTGGATACGCTCCATGATCAACTCTTTACCTGTTCCGTTTTCTCCTGTCAGCAGCACCGTTGAATCGAGAGGCGCCACAGCTTCCACCATTTCCAGCACCTTGCGCATCGGCTCGCTCTGCGAAATGAGACGCGGCGTTTCCGGGGCCGTTTCGAGAATCTTGCGTAGTTTCTGATTCTCAGCCGACAAACGGCGCTGTTCGCTGATATCGCGGCTGACCAGGAGCGTACCGAGATATCCCCCCGCTTCGTCGAGGACGGCGGAATAGGTATTGTCAAAGTAACGGTTCTGGACCTGGATGACCCGGTTGCTGGCGGAGATCATGCCGCCCTTGAGGCTGGCGAGAAGTTCGCGAATTCTCTCGTTCGTCCGCGGATGATGAATGTCGTAGATTGGACGGCCCAGAATGCGATCGGCTTTAACCTGACGGATGCGTTCGGCGGCCGGATTACAGACGCGGATGACATCGTCACTGTCGAGAAAGATTACGCCCTCGACCATATTCGAAACGATGGCACTGAGAGTGGAAAAAGTTATCTGCTGCATTGCATCTCCGCCGGGGGATGTTTCCATTCGGTAACACGGGGGCAGAATAGCAAAAAGGCTGAATTTTTTGAAGAGCTTTTCTTACAGACGAGAAAACCCCGGCAAGCCGGGGCGTTATTTACCTGCGAACCCCCGCAGGCGGCCGAAGCGTTTTGCCCGCGGGGGTTCTTTTGCTTAAATACCTACCATATTTTTGTTGCACGGCAAGGAAGAAGCCGGCTGATCACTTCATTCGCATTTTGTCCTTGACCATTTTTTTTAAATTAATTATATTAAATAAAACTTATCTAATTTGTGGAGGTGCCCTTGAACTCGCCAAAGTTTTTTATCGGTGACAATGTCGTGCGAACCCGTCGTCTGCGTTCCCGCACGGTTTTGAAAATCACCCGGGCGAACGGCACCTTTTGCTATCAGTTACTCGCCCCCGGAAACAATAAAGAAACTTGCTGGGAAGATGAGTTGCGCCGCGGCGAACACCCTTCCGTCCGTTAGCCTTTGCGCACGAAAATCTCGCGGGCCAACTCTTCGTCGACGGCAAATTCCGAACTGCCCGACCTTGAAGATGTACGAGGGATAAGTGCGCAGCAGTGTCACCGACGTGCCGGGAAGCACCCCCATGCTCATCAGCTTCTGCATCTTCTTCGACGTCGGCTGGCGGCGAGATAGGCGATCTCGCCCTGTTCGCCGGGCTTGAGTTCGGTCAGGGCGACGACGCCGACCTCGCCGTCGCCCGCGCCTGTTCGCAGCAGGTGCCCGGCGGGATCGGCTTGCCATGCGGGCAGGTGGTCGGATGGTTGAGCAGGGTGCAGATCTTGGTATCGACCCCGTGATGGAGCAGGTGCTCGAACTCGCAGGCCCGGTCATCGCCGGGTGCGCCCTGGATATCGAGAATATCCATCATCAGACGCTCGGCCAGGCGGTGCCGGCGCACCGTCATGCGCGCCTCGTCGCGCCCCTCGCGGCGCAGGTTGATCCGGCCAGCGTGCACTTCGACATAAGCCACCCCAGCAGTTCCGCCAGCCCCTGATCGTCCGCCTCGATCCCCAGACGGCAGCCAGATCCGCGGCGGGATGGCCCTGCTCCTCGGTGGCGATCCACAACGCTTCGAGGATCTCCTCGGCCTTGGCCGATACTCTCATGACCTGTCTCCTTTCTCTTGATCGGATGATCGCGTCTGAACAGTTTATCAGAAAATTTCGGGCACGACAGGATTTTCCTGCCCGCAATATGGACAATGGATCTTGCGGCAGCCGCCGCTGCAGGCGCCACACCCCTCTTCACGCAGCATTTCCGGAGGTCAGCTCATGCTCGCAAAAAGTGCACTTCATCCCAGTATCCCCGTGGTCAGCAGCAATCGGTTGAGCGCCCAGCCGACGCTGAAGGCCAGACCGGTGACCAGCGCGAAGATGATCAGCGACACCTTCCAGCCACGCTCCTTCTTCATGATCAGGAACTGCGCCACGCAGGGGACGAACAGCGTCAGGGTCACCGCGGCCACCGTCAGCTGCACCGGGTTGAGCAGTCCGTTGGTCTGCAGGTCATAGAGCCCGGCGGCGCCGAAGTCGCGGCGGAAGAAGCCGAAGATGAAGGCCGCGGCCGTCTCCTTCGGCAAGCCGAGCAGGCGCATGACCGGCTGCATGACATTCACCAGCCAGGCGAGCGCGCCGTGAGCTTGCCGGCCCAGAGCAGCACCGAAGCGATCATGAACAGCGGGAAGATCTCCAGAAAGTACCACTGCATGCGGGTCAGGGTCTTGACCAGCACGTTGCGCGGCTGCGGCAGGCGCATCGGCGGGATCTCCATGTAGAACATCGGCCGCTCGCCCGGCATGATCCTGGCCGCGAGCAGGCCGACCAGCAGGAAGATGCCGGTCAGGCTGACGATCCAGACCGCCAGGGCCCCCGGCACCCCGGAGAGCAGGCCGAGGATCACCCCCAGCTGGGCACTGCACGGGATCGCCAGGGCCAGCAGCAAGGTGGCGATGATCCGCTCGCGCACGGTCTCCAGGGTGCGGGTCACCATGGTGGCCATGGTGTCGCAGCCGAAACCGAGCACCATCGGGATCACCGCCCGGCCGTTCAGGCCGATGCGCTTGAAGACCCGGTCGACCAGCATCGCCAGCCGCGGGAAATAGCCGCTGTCCTCGATCATGGAGAAGGCGATGAAGAAGGTGCCGACGATCGGCAGGATGATCGCCACCGCGTAGCGCATCGCCGAGGGTGAACAGGCCGTATTCGCCGACCACCAGTTCGTGCAGCCAGTACCAGGGGACATGCTGGTCGAACCAGGCGATCGCCCAGGGATTGAGATGCTCCTCGAAGAGTCGTCCCTTCCAGGAGATCGACGACCGTGCCGGCGCCGAAACCGCCGACGAACTTGTAGAGGCCGAAATAGAGCACCAGCAGCAGCAGCGGCACGCCGGTCCAGGGGTTCATGGTCCAGCGCGACAGCCGTTCGGCGAAGGCCGGCCTGACCCCTGCCCGTTGCGCAACCACCCCGTCGAGCAACCCCTTGCAGATCCGCTTGCGCTCCAGGCTGATACGCAGATGCAGATCGACGCGCCGCTCGAAAATCACGCGTTGACCGTCTCGTGCAACAGCGGCGGCATGCTCTCCTTCGCCGGCCCGCACCAGCTCCTGCAACTCTTCGTCCCGCTGCAGCAGCAGCAGGGCCAGAGCTGCGGCGCGTCGAGCCGATAGTCGCCGTGCAGCAGGCCGGCGATGCGCTGGATATCCTTTTCCAGATCGGCGGCATAGGCAAAGGTCGCCCGGCGGGGCCGATAGTCGGCGATCGCCTGACGCAATTCTCGCCAGGCCGCGCTTGCGGCCGATGGCCGCGCCGACCACCGGAATGCCGAGCTTTTCGTGCAAGCAGCGGCGATGTCGATGCGCATGCCGACGCGCTCGGCTTCGTCGATGATGTTGACCACCAGCATCACCGGCAGACCCGGCCTCGATCAGCTGGATGGTCATCGGCAGCATCCGCTCGAGGTTGCGCGCATCGACGACATGGAGCACCACGTGCGGCTCTTCATCGAAGAGGATGCGCGCGGCCGACCCGCTCCTCCTCGGTGATCGGCAGCAGCGAGTACATCCCCGGCGTGTCGAGAACCTGGTAGCGCACGCCGGCGATCTGACAATGACCGCGGGACACCTCGACCGAGGTTCCCGGATAGTTGGAGACCGTGGTGTAGGCGCCGGTCAGGGCTGTTGAAAAGCACGCTCTTGCCGACGTTGGGATTGCCGACCAGAACGATTTTCGGTTCAGCCGTTAGCCGTGGCTTCTAACGGCACCGGCAAGGGTCTTCCTCGGCAGTTTCTGTGTTATTGATAATCATTTTCAATCCATGGGCGGAGAAAGTTAAATGGAGACATTCCAGCTTCGACGGAAACATTATTCCTGCTTTGTGGAACCGCGTCATCTCGGCTGCCGCTCCCGCACCGATGCCACTCGCGGCAACGGCCGTACAGTCTCCAGACGATGTCGCTCAATGCGAAAACCGTGTTGGCGGGCCACCGCTGTTGCAACGCCTCGATCTGCGGATTCTCGAATTCGACAATGGCGCCGCAGTCGGTACAGATCAGATGATCGTGATGCTCTTCGCCGGCTCTCGATTCATAGCGGGTCTGGCCATCGCCGAAATGGCGGGGTTCGGCGATGCCGCATTCGGCAAAGAGTTTGAGGGTGCGATGGACCGTGGCGTAGCCGATATTCGGGTGCTGCGCGCGCATGCGCAGGTAGAGCTCCTCGGTGGACAGGTGCCCCCCGATTCGCAGAAATTCATCGAGGATGATGTCCCGCTGTCGGGTCGTTTTCAGCCCTTGCGGGCAATGAACTCTTTGAAGATCTTCCGGGTGGCGGCATGCCGAAACTTCATTGAAATTGATTGTCATTAATAGCAGGGGGCAGAACGGGTCAAGAGAAAAGTGGGGGCTAACGGACGATTATCCTTGCATCGGAATAAATTGATAGAGCCAGCCAGCCAGACGACCGAAAAGATCGAAATACAGCATGACGCCGACCACCATCAGCAAGAGGCCGGTGAAGAATCTCGACCAGCCGGATGTACTTGCGGAAATGCTTGAAAAAGGTGAGAAACCGTGAAAGAGAATCCCGGAGATAAGAAAAGGGATTCCCAGGCCGGCGGAGTAGGCAGTCAGCAGCAGTCACTCCCCGCCATGTCCCGCCGGTGGTGCTGGCGGCCATCATCAGAATCGCGCCGAGAATCGGTCCGATGCAAGGGGTCCAGCCGGCGGCAAAGGCGATCCCGACGACGAAAGTGCCGATGATAGCCGGCTCGGCTTGCTCGTGCAGTGGACGCGCTTTTCCCCGAGCAGAATGCCGAAATGGAACAGGCCGGTCAGGTGCATGCCGAAGAGGAAGATCAGCAGGCCGCCGATCTTCTGCACCCAGCCAAGGCCTTCACGCAGATGCTCCTGAAAGGACCGGAGGACGCCAGCCCGGCAAGCGCGCCGAGGCTGATGAAAACGGCCGAAAAACCGACGATAAAGTCAGCGAATGGCGCGAGGACGGTCAAGCGCACCCGGCAAGCTTGGGTGCTCCTCCTTGCAACTCGACCGAAGGACAGTCCGGTGATGTAGGTCAGTACGAAGGGATCAGCGGCAGCACGCAAGGAGAAAAAAACGACAGAATCCCGGCGGTAAAGGCAATCCAGAAGCTGACATCGGCGCGCTTCGGTCACATGCCTCACTCGCTCAGTCAGGGCTGAAACATATTTCAGGAATTCGACGCTGCGACCAGTCGACGGGCGCCGACGATATTGCTCGATGATCTTCCCCTGTTTGTCGATCACGAATGTCTCCGGGAAACTTGATAAACCCCATAGAGGTTCTGCACCTTGCGCATCGGCATCGGAGAGAACCGTGAAGGCATGGGGATTCTGGGCTGAGGAACTCTTTTACCGAGCTGCATGTCCTTTTCGATATTGACCGCCAACATGACGAAGTCCTTCGTCGGCCATGACCCCGTGCAGACGTTCCATCGACGGCATCTCCGCCCGGCAGGGCGGACACCAGGTCGCCCAGAAATTGAGAAAGACCATCTTGCCGCGATAATCGGAAAGACGCACCGACTTTCCGTGCAGATCGGCCGCGGTAAAATCGGGAGCCGACTCCCTCGCCACGACCGCCGTCGGCGTCGGCGAGGATTCGGAACAGCCGGTCAGCAGTGTCAGGAGAAGAATTGCCGGCAGAAAAACCATATTACGCATCGAAGCACCTTCCATTCAAATATTCGAATATCTATTACTCACTGCTTCAGCAAAAGTCAAGGAGGGAACGCTCACTCTTCGCTTTCCATGATCGTTTTATCCGCCCAGAGTGCCTCGATCTCGTCCATTTCTTCTTCGCTGAACCCGAAATAATGGGCCAGTTCGTGGATGATCGTTTCGCGGATGATTTTAAGCAGCGGCTCCCCTGTTTCATCGCGGCAGCATTCAACCGCTCCCTGGTAGAGGATAATGACATCGGGAAGACATTGCCCGTAGTCGTGTGTCCGCTCGTCTAGCGGCCAACCGCGATAATAACCGAGCAGATCGCGGGGGTCGTCGAAACCGACCTCCTCCAGCGTCTCGGCATCGGCCCATTCCTCGACCTGAAAAGAGAGATTTTCCACCCGCGCCAGAAACTGCCGGGGGATGCCGGCAATCGCCCGCTCGACCAATCGTTCAAAGACCTGCCGCTTCAATCCTCGAAACCCTGACCACGTGCCACCCGGAAAACGGATGAAAAGTGGGCCACCTCGCGCCCCTCGGCATCGGCAACCACCGCCTCACCATGAAAGGTGCGGCCTTTCGTCGCCCGCACCGTGGCCGTGGCGGTCATTCTTCCCTCGCGCACCGGCGCCAGAAAGCGAGTGGTCAACTCGGTGGTGGCGAATATAGTGCCGACCGGCAAAAGCGACTTGATCGCCATCGCCACCGCCGTATCGGCCAGGGTGACCAAAGCGCCGCCGTGCATCACCCCGCCCCCCTGCGATAACTGCACGGTAAAAGGGAGGGACAGGACCGCCCGTCCTTCCGCCGCCATTTCAATGCGCAGCCCGACCAGATCCTCGAAGGGCGCGGTATCGATCCAGCCGGTCATTTCGAACTGTTTTTCCTGCGGCCTGCGCAACGATTCCGGATTGGCGAGCAGCCGTGCCATGTTCAATCCTCCATTATCTTCAGGGGAGGGTCAGGAAAAATCCCCTGTTGCCGCGAACCACCACGAACGAGACCGGAAGCTGCCCCAGTCGCTGCGCCAGCAACCGCAAATAATCATCCACCCCATCGATCTTCTCCCCGTCCACCTCGGCGATGCGATCCCCGCGGCGAATCCCGGCTTTTTCCGCCGAAGAACCGGCCGATACTCCTGCCACGGCGACTCCGCCCTTATCGGCAGCGACCTTCAAACCGAACATCCGCTCGGCATAGCGACGCACGTAGCCATCGGGCAAGGTGGACAGCCTTACCTTCGTTTCGGTTTCCCGGGTGCCGCGCAACAGGGAGATGCGCAGCAGACTTTCCGGCGGATAGGTGGAGACGAGATTGAGGAACTCGCTGGGCGATTCCACCTCCAGCCCATTCACCCGCAGTATAACATCCGCCAGCTGCAATCCGGCACTGGCCGCCGGCGAGCCGGGATCGATTTCCGTCACCAGCACGCCGCCTTCCTCGCGGGCGCGGACGAGAGCACGGTTAACGCTTCCCGGGATGATACCGAAATAGGGCGGCCGCACACGACCGTAGGCGATCAGTTCTCCGAGCACTCGGCGCGCCACATCGCTCGGGATGGAAAAACCGATCCCCTGCGCCTGCTGGGCAATGGCGGTATTGATACCGATCAGTTCGCCATTGATATTCAGCAGCGGCCCACCCGAATTGCCCGGATTGATCAGGGCATCGGTCTGGACGAAAATAGACACCATCCCTTCCGCCAGCGAAAGGCGCCGGTTGGGGGCGCTGACCACGCCGGTGGTAATCGAATGTCCCAGCCCGAGGGGATTGCCGATGGCTATCACCGATTCGCCGAGGAGCAGATCGGACGAAGAGGCGAGCGGCAGGAAGGGATAGCGGCCTAACCCCTCGATGCGTAGCACCGCCAGGTCGAGATGTTCATCCGCACCCACCAACTTCGCTTCCAGCTCCTTTATTCCATTGGGCAGGGCGACGAAGATCTTGGAAGCTTTTTCGATCACATGGGCGTTGGTGAGAACGTAGCCGCGCGCATCGACAATCACCCCGGAACCGAGCGATTGCGTGCGGTAGAGCTGCGGCGGTGTCAGATCGCGGAAAAAATCATCGAAGAAAGGATCGGTGAAACCGAAGAGCGAGGTACGGCGCTTGACCACCTGCTCGGTGCGAATGTTCACTACCGCCGGTCCGGCCTTCTCGACAGCCGCCACAATCGGCGTCCGCCGCTCAAAAGCGGGGACGGAAGCAGCGAAAGGTAAGCTCAACAGGATAATGAGTAAAAGACGCAATAGTTTATCCTCGCACCTGCTCCAGCAGTTCCCAGAAATTTGGGAAGGAAGTCGCCGTGCAGCCGGTGTCTTCAATGGAGATGTCGCTGCCGGCACTCAAGGCGGCAATCGCCATGCTCATGGCGATGCGGTGGTCGCCGTGGGAAACAACAGCGCCGCCGCGCAGCCCTTCGACGCCGTTGACGATCATGCCGTCGTCGGTCGCTTCGATTCGGGCGCCGATCTTGACCAGCTCGGAAACCATGGCGGCGATGCGGTCGGTCTCCTTGACCCGCAGTTCCTGGGCATCGCGGATGACCGTCGTCCCTTCGGCGCAGGGCGGCGGCGACGCTGATGCACCGGGAACTCGTCGATGGCGCGCGGCACGACGTCGCCGCCGATCTCGATCCCCTTGAGCCGGCTGCGCCTCACCAGAATATCGGCCACCGGTTCGCCGGACAACTCCCGCTGGTTGAGCAGTTCGAGAGAGCCGCCCATGGCCTGCAGGATATCGATGGTGCCGCTGCGGGTCGGGTTGACCCCGACATTGCTGCACCAGCAATTCGGAACCGGGGATGATCAGGGCGGCGACCAGGAAGAAGGCGGCCGAAGAGATATCGCCGGGGACAAGCATTCGCGCCCTTGCAGCGTCGGCCGCCCGGTCAGCGTGACGCCGCCGGCGAAGGGGCGGACGTCGGCGCCGAAATAGGCGAGCATCCGCTCGCTGTGGTCGCGGGAGAGGTGCGGCTCGCGCACGGTGGTCTCCCCGTCGGCGTAAAGGCCGGCCAGCAGGATCGCCGACTTGACCTGGGCGCTGGCGATCGGCGAATCGTAGCTGATCGGCTTGAGAGAGGTCCCCTGAATGGCCAGCGGCGCCAGTTCGCCGCCGCGCCGCCCCCAGATGCGCGCCCCCATGGTCGCCAGCGGCCCGACGACGCGCTTCATCGGCCGTTTGCGCAGGTACTGGTCGCCGGTCAGGACGGAGAAGAACTTCTGCCCGGCGAGCAGGCCGGTCATCAGGCGGATGGTGGTCCCGGAGTTGCCGCAGTCGAGCACATCGCCCGGCTCGGCAAGGCCGTCCAACCCTTTGCCGCTCGATCTCCAGCACGCCGCCGGCCAGTTCCTCGGATGGCGATCCCCATCGCCCGGAAGGCCTTCAGGGTGGCGTGATTGTCCTCACCGTGCAGGAAACCGCTGCACCATCGTGGTCCCTTCGGCAAGGGAACCGAACATGATCGAGCGATGCGATATCGACTTGTCGCCGGGAATGGCGATCTCCCCGCGCAGATACGAGCAGGCTGGATGATGCGAGTTTCCATGTAAACCTCGGACGAGTGTAGGAGTTCATGACTGAGGCGTCAAGGCTGTTACCGCCTTAGCCTACGCCTCACTCCTAGCAAGAATTGCGTCGCGGCTCTCCTTTGAGCGCTGGAAAAATTCGAACAGCCGCTCACTCTCGCCCTTGCGGCATATCCTCTTTCAGTTCGCGCAAGAACGCTTCGAAATGTTCCATCATCTCGACCAGGGCCTCGCGGTTGGTCAGGGCGATGTCGCGCCACATGGTCGGGTCGGAGGAGGCGATGCGGGTGAAATCGCGGAAGCCGCCGGCCGAATATTCGAGGATATTCTCCTCGTAACGGTCGTAGGCACCGACGGCATTGACCAGGGCATAGGCGACCATGTGCGGCAGGTGGCTGATCGCCGCCAGCACCCGATCATGCTTTTCCACCTCCATGGCCACCACTCTCGCAGCCGGCGATCTGCCACATCGCGCCGCACCGGTCGCCAGGGCCGCCGGCATCGGTTCGCGCGGTTGGCGTCAGGATGCAGCGCCGCCCCTGGTAGAGGGTGGCGAAAGCGGCTTCGGCGCCGCTGTTTTCGGTGCCGGCGATCGGGTGGCCGGGAACGAAATGGACACTCGGGCGCAGCAGCGGCTCGATCAGCATCGATCACCGCCCCCTTGACGCTGCCGCCGTCGGTGAGGATCGCCCCCGGCTTGAGGTGCGGCATGATCTCGCGCGCCACTTCGGCCAAGGGCAAGAACCGGGGTCGCGAGAAAGACCACGTCGGCTCCCCGGCAACCCGTCCAGCCGGATCCTGGTGATCGCGGTCGACGACACCGAGTTCCATGGCCTTCTCCAGATTGGCGCGGCCGCGGCCGATGCCGACCACGTCCCCGACCGACCGGTCGCCTTCAGGGCCAGGGAGAGCGAACCGCCGATCAGCCCGACCCCGATCACCGCCAGCTTAAGGAATGTAGAAATGTCATGATTCGAATTGCATCTGCCTCAGCCTCACTTCTCGCCTGCCTTCGGATACGAGCCGAGCACCTTGAGAAACTGGCAATATGCCTTAAACTCCTCGACGGCCGCCGGCCACTTCGCTCTCGCAGATGTGCCCTTCCATATCGAGGAAGAAGATGTATTCCCACGCCTTGCCCTTCATCGGCCGGCTTTCGATCTTGGAGAGGTTGATGCCGCGCTTGGAGAACGGCTCGAGCATCCGGTAGAGGATCCCCGGCTCGTCGCGCACACTGAACATCATCGAGGTCTTGTCGCGCCCGCCGCGTGCCGGCATCTGTCGGCCGATGACCAGAAAGCGGGTGAAGTTGTTCGGATTGTCCTCGATCCGCTGCTTGACCGACCGCAGGCCGTAGAGGGTCGCGGCCATCTCGCTGGCGATCGCCGCGGCGGTCTCGTCCTCGGCCGCCTCTGGGCGGCCAGGGCGGTGCTGCCGACATCGACCAGCGGCACGTCGGGGAGATTCTCCTCCAGCCAGTTGCGGCACTGGGCCAGGGCCTGCGGGTGGGAGACCACCTTGCGGATCTCCTCGATCCGGCCGGTGCGGGAGAGGAGATCGTGGGAGATCTGCGAGCAGCACCTCGGCATTGATCTTGCAGGTCCGATTCCATGAACATGTCGAGGGTATGGGAGACCACCCCTTCGGTGGAGTTCTCCACCGGCACCACGCCGTAATTGGCGCGGCCGCGGCCGACCTCTTCGAAAATCGAGCGGAGATGCTCTTCATGCGGCACCAGCTGAGCGGAGAAGCCGAACTGCTGCATGGCGGCGACATGGGTGAAGGTTGCCTGCGGACCGAGAAAGGCCACCTTCATCGGCTGTTCCAGGGAGAGCGAAGCGGAGATGATCTCGCGGAACACCCGGCGCATCGCCTCGTTGGGGAACGGCCCGGCATTGGCCGCGATCAAGTCGCTGCGTAGATCGCCTGTTCGCGGCTCGGCACGTAAAATTCGCCGCTGGCTCCCGCCTTGGCCCTGCCGACATCGATCACCACCCTGGCGCGGCGGTTGAGCAGGTCCAGGATCTGGTCGTCGATGGCGTCGATCTGCTGGCGCAGTTCAGCGAGGATCTGGTCGGCTCATCGGCCGTCCATCCTTCCCGGCATTTCAGGAGTTGCGACTCTAGCCGAACCAGGGCGAAAAGGCAAGGCACTCAATGACTTCGCACGGCGGTTGGTGCAACCGCGGGACAAGAATACTGGAGGCCAAATCCAAATTGCTTTCGCCGGTATTCCTGCTAAACTGCACCTTCATTTCAAGATCAAGGAGTTGGCGCATGTCGATCGCCATCAAGGTCCGCGGCTGCCATCGAGCGCGCCTCGTGGATCCGCAGCATGTTCGAGGAAGGGGCAACGCTGACCGCCCGATTCTGGCGCCGAGAACGTCTTCGACTTCACCCTCGGCAACCCGGCCGTGGAGCCGCCCGAAGCCTTCCGCCGCGAATTGCGCCGAGCTGGCCGAGACAGCCGCTCCCCGGCATGCACCGCTATATGAACAACGCCGGCTACGACGAGACCCGCGCCGGCGGTGGCCGAGTTCCTCGCGGAGCAGTCCGGCGTGGCGGTCACCGCCGACCACGTCGTCATGACCTGCGGCGCCGGCGGCGGCGCTCAATGTGGTGCTCAAGACCATCCTCAACCCCGGCGAGGAGGTCATCATCCTCGCCCCCTATTTTGTCGAATACAAGTTCTACATCGACAACCACGGCGGCATCGACCATCGAGGTCTGGACCGACCAGGACACCTTCCAACCGGATATCGCCGCCATCGAAGCGGCGATCGGCCCGCAAACCCGGGCGCTCATCGATCAACTCGCCGAACAACCCGACCGGCGTGATCTACCCGGCCGAGACGCTGGCAGCCCTCGGCGGAGCTGCTGGAGCGCAAGGAAGCACGAACTCGGCCGACCGATCTACGTCATCTCCGACGAACCCTATGCCCGCCTGGCCTTCGACGGCAACAAGGTGCCGCCGATCTTCCGCCTGTATCCGCAACAGCATCATCGTCACCTCCCACTCCAAGGATCTGGCCCTTCCCGGCGAGCGGATCGGCTACCTGGCGGCCAATCCGGACATGGACGACTGTCGAGCTGTTCATGGAGGGGGCGATCTTCTGCAACCGGGTCCTCGGCTTTGTCAACGCCCCGGCGCTGATGCAGCGGCTGGTGGCCGAGCTGCAGGAGAGAGCGTCGATATCGGCGAGTACCAGCAGAAACGCGACCTCCTCTACGACCACCTGACCGGCTCGGCTTCCAGATGGTCAAGCCGGGCGGCGGCTTTTACCTCTTCCCGCAATCCCCCCTGGCCGACGATGTCGCTTTCGTGCGCCAGGCGCTAGCAACATAACATCCTGCTGGTGCCCGGCAGCGGCTTCGGCGCGCCCGGTTACTTCCGCATCGCCTACTGCGTCGAGATGGGAACGTCATCGAGCCGCAGCCTGCCGGCCTGGGAGAAACTAACCAAGGACTTGGGGATGTAATTCGCGACCAAAGAGCATGTGCCCAGGCGTGGAGCAACTTCCGGGGGTTTAGCAGATGTTATGAGATTGTTACCAGTTTTTCGCGTAGCCCATCGGCGACCACACGCCCGCCATCCAGCGCAATAATGCGCTGAACCGTTTGCAGCATGATCGGGCTGTGGGTCGTCATGATAAGCACCGCAGAACTGTCCAGAAGTTTCGGCAGACGCTCAGCCAGCATCCGCTCACTTTCAGGATCAAGTCCCAGGGTCGGCTCGTCCAGAAGCAGTATCCGACTGGGCTGGGCAAAAACCCGTGCCAGCGCCACCTTCTGGCGTTGACCACCGGAGAGATTGTTGCCGCGTTCGTCCAGACGCATCCCCAGCGACATCCGCCCGCTTTTGAATTCATTTTCAAGACCGGATGCCCAGATCGCCCCGGCAAACCGGTTCTGATCCGTACAGCCGGAAATCCGCAGATTATCCTCCAGTGTTCCGGCAAATACCGCCGGATCCTGTGCTTTATAGGCCATCCATTGAACACGATCAAAACGCGCAATATCATCCAATGCCAGACCGTCAATAAGAATCTGACCTGTATCCGGTCGGCAGAGCCCGCCAAGACATTGCAACAGAGTTGATTTACCGGCACCCGGTCGTCCCAGCAAGGCAATCCGCTCACCGGGAGCAATTGAAAAAGACACGGTCTCAAGCGCCGCCGGACGCCCCTCATAGTGCTTGCCAAGCCCGATAGCTGAAATATTACCCAGAATATTCGGCCGTGGGGTACATTCCCGCTCCGCCACCGCTTCCAGGCTGTTTTCCATTCTGCGCAGCGGCACGCGTGAAATCCTGCCATTTTCCCGTGACTGCAAACAATGAAGCCACCAGTGCCATGGCACGACCCGCCAGCAGGTTGCAGGCGATGAGTCCGCCGGTACTCAATATCTGGGCATGAATCAGGTAGACCCCGGCAGTCAAAATAACCACGGTCGTAACGGTCTGCATGATCGAGGAAAACATCCCCATCTGGTGTACCGCCAACCGTCTTTTCGTATCGAAGCTTGTCGACTGTTCCGCCAGTTCGCGCCAGCGCCGCAGAAAAGCCCCTGAACCGGGGGTGGTACGCACAACATCCAGACACCCCAGGGTTTCACCCATGAACGACAGTTTAAGCGTGTTATTGCGCTCGGCTTCTTTGGATAGATTGTTTTGTCGTGCCTGCAACAGCAGCCCGACACCTGCATACAGAAGGACAAGAAGCATGGCGACAATCATCAACGGCCAGGCGATGATGCCGATGACGATCAGGTAAAGAAGGAGAAACGGGATATCTGCAATCGACAGCAGATAGCTGGAGGAGACAAAATCACGCGACAGGGTCAAGTCGCGATAATTGGATATAAAGCGCGGGAAACCGCCGGCGGGAAGATCGACCTGCGCCACCAGTTTTGACCAGAGTGTTTCATCACTACGCAGCGTCAGGTCGACACTGATCCGTTCCGTCGCCCAACTTCGCACCAGGCGCATGCCGGCATCGGTGGCAAGATAGAGCCCCATGCCGAAGACCAGAGCCCATAGCGTCTCAAACAAGCCATTCTGGGCAATTTTGTCATAGATCAGCATGGCGAAGAGCGGCAGCAGCAGTTGACCGGCGTTGATGAAGAGGCTGGCGATGCCGACTTCTGCCCAGGCAGCTCGCAGTTTCGGCCACAAGGCCGCCAAGGAAGCAAACCACCTGATAAATTTCCGGCCTTCGGTATGCTCATCACGACCGCTTCGATATTCTCTCTGCCGCCAAGATTCACCTCTTCAGGCAACGGCACCCCATCTTCGCCAAGATACTGCCAACGCTGCTCCATACGATGCAGCAACGTGAAGCTGTCTTCCCCGGTCCGCAGCAGAACCAAGTCCCCGGGGATATCAAGAGCTTCCCGCAGTGACCCGGAGAAATATCGCGCGGAGAGGTCAAACCGGTCCAATCGCTCAATTTCGGTCGACCAATCAGAGGAGGCGACAAGACGATTGAAACCCTTTTGCAACTTTGCGACGGCAGCACGATCAGGGCCACACAGCGCTGTGACGGCGGTCATCACAGCTGCGCTATCCAGCTTTCCAGCAGAGTTGTTGGCGGAGGAAGGGTGAACCGTATTATCCGTCATCATTTATGCGGCGTTCCACTGGATCTGAGCAATCTGTTGATCTGACCCATCGAGAATGATGTAGGTGTTGTCAACAACGGGAGCAGTATCGAAGTGCTGACCTGCATCTTTAGCCGCCTGAGAAAGATCAAACGTATCGCCATTATCAGCCGTGATAACTAGTTTCGATGCGGCAGGGTCAGGGTTTCCCACCATATTTTGCACATCAAGGCCGGAGATAGTAATGGCCGTCGCAACACCATCACCCCTGATATTCAGGGTGTCGATGTTGTGCAGTTTGGTGGCGAGAGTTGCCATATCGTAAGCACCGCCGACCAGATCCTGCAACACCACGGCGTTGCCATCGCCGCCGTCTCGCGCGCCGCCATCGATACTGCTCGGCAAATGGTCGACGGACACATAGAAGGTATCATTCCCGCCGCCGCCAACTGCTGAATCGTGCCCCCTGTTGGCATAAATGCTATTGGCAACGTCATTGCCGATCAAAGTGTCATCGTAACTGGAACCTTCGATCCCTTCGATATTGCTCAGAGTATCACTCCCGGCATTGACAGTATCTTGGGCGACTCCGACCTTCGTCAGATCGACGGTTACGGCTCCGGAAGCGTGGGCATAGCTGGCGATGTCATCGAAACCATCACCACCATCAATCGTGTCGTCACCCAAGCCGCCTTCGATCCAGTTGTCGGCACTATTGCCGGTCAGATGGTCAGCATGGTTAGAACCAAGCAGACCTTCGATATTAAAAAGTTTATCCTGCCCAGCAGATCCGGTGTTCTGGTAGCCACCGGAAAGCGACAGATCGACGGTCACCGCTCCGCCAGCATGCGCATAGCTGGCAATGTCATAACCACCCACATTGTTACCGCCGTCAATTATGTCATTACCCCCCCCCCTTCGATCACGTTGGAATTCCAGTCTCCATCAAGGTTATCAACATCGTTTGTCCCGATGATATTTTCAATGCTGTCAAAGATGTCGGATGCAGCATCGCTGGAATTGACCCCAGGGGTAGCGAGCGAAACGGTGACGCCTGCCAACGCGTTTGCATAGCTGGCAGTATCGATGCCATTGCCACCATGGAGTACGTCAGCTCCGCTCCCGCCGATAAGGATGTCGTCTCCGCTCATCCCGTAAAGGGCGTCATCGCCAGCCCCGCCAGAGAGGGTGTTGTCCTCGCTATCCCTACCATACAGGGTGTCGCTATATATTGAACCGGTCAGATTCTGGATGTTGAAGTATTGGTCACCAAGGGCATGTCCATTATTGACTCCTGTGTCGCTGAGCGAGGCGGTAATGCCAATCGAACCTGAGGTAGCGGCGGCATGCTCGTAACTGGCGGTATTGTTGCCGGCCCCGCCGTCCAAAATATCATTCCCGGCCATCCCTTCGAGAATGTCGTCGCCGGCACCGCCAGAGAGGATATTGTTGTTACTGTAGCCGATCAGGGTATCGTTGTAGTTAGAGCCCAACATATTTTCAATGTCGTTGGAGGGATAGGTGTCCCCTATCGCATCGCCGGCAATGATGACGGTAGGCGTTCCAACAATAAAGCTTGTGGTAAGAGACGCGATGACGTACTCAGCCGCCTGGGCATAGCTGATCGTGTCGCTGCCGATGCCACCATAGAACTTGTCCGCGGCCCCCCCCATCCCTTCCAGGATATCGTCTCCGTCACCGCCCGTGAGGACATTACTGGCGTCATCTCCAGTCAGGATATCGCTATTGGAACCACCAGTCAGGTTTTCAATACTGCAAAGTGTAGGGCTGTAAAGAGCAAAGGTGTCAGTGCCCGTTTCATTTGCTACGGTGCCTGTGCGGGTAGTCAGTGAGGCCGTAACCACGCCTGTGGAAGTGGAATAGCTGACAGTGTCAATGTCGGCACCACCATCAAAAATATCTGCGCCGTCACCACCTGTAAGAATGTCGGTGCCAGCCATCCCGAATAGGGTGTCATCGCCGTCACCACCTGTAAGGGTGTCATTGCCGGCACCTCCATCAAGAGTATCTGCTCCGGCACCACCATCAAGAGTGTCATTACCGGCACCACCATCAAGAGTATCTGCGCCGGCACCACCTATAAGAGTATCGTTGTTATCCATCCCATACAGGATATCGTCACCGCCACCGCCGTTGAGGACATTAACGATGCCATCTCCAGTCAAGGTGTCGTTGTCCAAACCACCGGTCAGATTTTCAATACTGCAAAGTGTAGGGCTGTAAAGAGCAAAGGTATCGGTGCCCGTTTCATTTGATACGGTACCCGTACGGGTGGTCAGTGAGGCTGTAACAACGCCTGTAGAAGTGGAATAGCTGACAGTGTCAATGCCGGCGCCACCATCAAGAATATCTGCGCCAGCACCACCTGTAAGAATGTCGCTGCCTCCCCCTCCGGAAAGGGCGTTAGCATATTCATCGCCGCTCAAAGTGTCGGCACCGCCAGTACCCATCAGGTTTTCAATGCCGGAGAGAGTGTCCCAGCCAGCACCACCCGTGTTTTGAGCCGCAGTAATTGCGAGTGAGACGGTGACGGCTCCACCACCCACGGCATAGCTGGCGGTGTCGCCGACGGAGGTGTTGCTGCCGCCTATTAAGGAATCATCTCCGAGCCCACCGATGAGAGTGTCGTCGCCAGCCTCGCCAGAGAGGCTGTTAGCAACTGTGCTTCCAGTCAGAGTGTCGTTATATTCGGAGCCAATCAAATTTTCAATGTCGGCGAGCGTGTCCCAGCCAGCGCCAACCGTGTTTTGGGCGGCACTGGATGCAAGTGAAACTGTAACCCCCACGGTAGAGCCTATAGCATAACTGGCGGTGTCGCCGACGGTGGAGTGAGTACCACCAGTCAATTTGTCATCGCCGGCACCACCAGTAAGAATATTGTCTTCAAGGTCTTTGCCCGTCAAGGTGTCGTTGCCGGCACTCCCGATCAGGTTTTCAATGTCAACCAAGGTGTCGCCCGCAGCATCGCCGCCGCTATTTGTAGCGCCGGCAGCGAGGGAAACGGTGACCCCTGCCCCAGAGCTTTCGTAGTTGGCGGTATCGTTGTCAAGACCACCATTCAGGGCGTCTGCGCCGGCACCGCCAACGAGGGTATCGTCACCGGCCTCACCGTTCAGGATGTCGATGCCATCCATCCCATAAAGGGTGTCCTTGTCAGCACCGCCGGAGAGGATATTGGCCATACCGTCGCCAGTCAGGGTGTCGGCATAGCTGGAACCGGTCAGGTTTTCGATGAGGGAGAGAGTGTCAGTGCCGGCACCACCAGTATTCTGGGCAGTAGCGATAGTAAGCGAAACGGTGACGGCTCCACCTCCGGCATAGCTGGCGGTGTCACCGATGCCGGCAGTGTTGGCGCCGCCATTCAAGGTATCGTCTCCAGCACCGCCAATGAGGGTGTCGTCGCCGTCGTCGCCGTACAGAGTATCGTTACCGCCCATCCCGTAGAGGGTATCGTTGTCAGCGCCTCCATGGAGGATATTGGCGTTGCCGTTGCCGGTCAGGGTGTCGGCGAGCCCGGAACCGGTCAGATTTTCGATATTCTCCAGGGTGTCCCCGGCGGCATCGCCGCCACTCCCCGGACCGGCACTCAACGAGACGGTAACTCCGACCCCTGAGTTGACATAGGTGACGGTATCGCTGCCGAGACCCCCGTCAAGGGAGTCCGCGCCACTCCCGCCGTCGATCAGGTCATCGCCGGCCCCGGCATGCACGGTATCGTTACCGGCGCCGGCGAGGATATGGACCCCGACCCCGTCAGCCGGGAGGACGAGCAAGGGGAGTGTGCCAAAGGCGGCCGGGTCCGAGACATCGCGCCAGGAGAAGTTCAAGTCCTTAGTCACGTCATCCCCTGTTAACAGAAGACTCCCCGACTCCCCTTCCGCCGTGACATGGGCGTTAAAATCGAGCGCAAAAACCGCCGGATCGACCACACTGTAGACGATGGCGATGGCCAGACCCGTGGTGTGCGCATTGAGGAGCGCAGCAGCGTCGGTAATCCGCCACCGATCATTCTTTCCATCCGCATCGGTATCCTCGCCGACGACGCCGGTCCCCTGCAAATCGAAACCGGGAGGCAGGTCATAAAGCGCAGGGTCGATCACGATCTCGACCGACGTCACCTTTGAAAACTCGGTGAAGTTGATCTTCAGGGTCTTGGCCCACAGCGACTCATCGGTGCTAAAGGTCGCATTATGGTCGATAATATCGTTGGCGGCGGTCCCGCTGATCGTCTCGCGCGTTGCCTGCACAGCAGGTAAAGCATTCGAATACCCCGCCGGGGTACCGGAGAGAACGGCACCATTGAGGTCGAGTTTATAATGGGGAGAGGTCAAGAGATTGCAACTAATCCCCGGATTCGTGAGGTCGACCCTGTAGGCCCGGTCAAAGGCGCTGCTGTCGGGATCATTGCTATTCCCTGCAGCATCGGTCGTCGAAATTCTGGCGGTGAGGGTGTAATCACCACTTGCGGGTGCCAGGAGTGCTTCATTGACGTTGACGACACTAAAGGTGAAATCGTTTTGCACCAATCCCGTGCCGACCGTGGTACCACCGACCGACAGGGTGACGGTATCACCGACCTGAGCATCTCCACCCACGGTGCCGGTGATCACGATATTTGCGTTCTTCTCGGAGATTTTGATGATGTCGTCGCCGGCGATGGGATCAAGCGTGAGAATTGCTGGGGCAGGGGGGGTGATATCGATGGTGGCGGTCAGGACAGCCGTGGTGGTGCTATTGTCAGCGGCGTCGATCGCCTTGGCGGTGAAATCATGCGCCCCTTCGCCCAGCACGGCGGTGGCGAAGCTCCAGGTGTTGCCGGTGACGATGGCTTCGCCCAGCATGTCGGCACCGTCATAAATCTCGACCCTGTCGATCCCTTTGGCGTCGGAAACGGTGCCGGTCAGGACCAGTTCCTGGTCGTAAGTCAGATGGTCCGTGGTGTTCGTGCCGGTGTCCGCTGTGATGACACTGTCGATGGTAACGGTCGGTTTGGTGATGTCGATGGTGGCGGTCAGGACAGCCGTGGTGGTGCTATTGTCAGCGGTGTCGATCGCCTTGGCGGTGAAATCATGCGCCCCTTCGCCCAGCACGGCGGTAGCGAAGCTCCAGGTGTTGCCGGTGACGATGGCTTCGCCCAGCTTGCCGGCACCATCATAAATCTCGACCCTGTCGATCCCATTGGCGTCGGAGACGGTACCGGTCAGGACCAGTTCCTGGTCGTAAGTCAGACGGTCCGTGGTGTTCGTGCCGGTGTCCGCTGTGATGACACTGTCGATGGTAACGGTCGGTTTGGTGATGTCGATGGTGGCGGTCAGGACAGCCGTGGTGGTACTATTGTCAGCGGCGTCGATCGCCTTGGCGGTGAAATCATGCGCCCCTTCGCCCAGCACGGCGGTGGCGAAGCTCCAGGTGTTGCCGGTGACGATGGCTTCGCCCAGCTTGCCGGCACCGTCGTAGATCTCGACCCTATCGATTCCTTTGGCGTCGGAAACAGTGCCGGTCAGGACCAGTTCTTGGTCGTAAGTCAGACGGTCCGTGATGTTCGTGCCGGTGTCCGTTGTGATGGCACTGTCGATGGTAACGGTCGGCTTGGTGATATCGATGGTGGCGGTCAGAACGGCCGTGGTGGTGCTATTGTCAGCGGCGTCGATCGCCTTGGCGGTGAAATCATGCGCCCCTTCGCCCAGCACGGCGGTAGCGAAGCTCCAAGTGTTGCCGGTGACGATGGCTTCGCCCAGCTTGCCGGCACCATCATAAATCTCGACCCTGTCGATCCCTTTGGCGTCGAAAACGGTGCCGGTCAGGACCAGTTCCTGGTCGGAGGTAAGGTGGTCGGTGGTGTTCGTGCCGGTGTCCGCTGTGATGGCACTGTTGATGGTAACGGTCGGCTTGGTGATATCGACGGTGGCGGTCAGGACAGCCGTGGTGGTGCTGTTGCCGGCGGCGTCGATCGCCTTGGCGGTGAAATCATGCGCCCTTTCGTCCAGCACGGGAGTTGCATAGCTCCAAGTGTTGCTGGTGACGATGGCTTCGCCCAGCTTGTCGGCACCGTCGTAGATCTCAACCTTGTCGATCCCGTTGGCGTCGGAGACGGTACCGGTCAGGACCAGTTCCTGGTCAAAGGTCAGACGATCGGTGGTGTTCGTACCGGTGTCCGTCGTGATGGCGCTGTTGATGGTGACGGTCGGTTTAATGTTGTCGATGACAGCACTGAAGGTGTCTGAGAGGGTGCTATTGCCGGCGGCATCCGTAGAAAGAACAGTAATCGAGTAGGGTCCGTCGGCCAGAGAGGTGTCACTGTAATCAAAAGTCCAGATGCCAAGGTCATTCGAGTTAACAACCCCCTTGGAGCCACTATTGATAAAGACTTCAACTCGGCTGTTCGCCTCGGCGGTTCCGGAAAAGGTCAACGTATTGTCGTAGGTGATGTGGTCGCTGGTGTTGGTGCCGGTATCGTCACTGATATTGGTGATGACCGGTATGTCCGGGGCGGCGGTATCGATAATGACGGCGAAAGAGTCAGACTCGACGCTGGTGTTCCCGGCGGCGTCGGTGGCCGTGGCGGTGACCGAGTAGCTTCCGTCAGCCAGCTCGATGTCGTTGCCGTCGATGTCGCAATATTTAAAGCTCCAGGCACCGATAGGATTGGTAGTAGCGGTACCGATGGAGACATCATCGATAAAGACCTCAATGGTGCTGTTTGCTTCGGCCGTTCCGGAAAAGGTCAATGTCTTGTCTGAGGTTATGCCGTCGATGGTGCTGGTACCGGCGGAATCATCGCTGATTTTGGTGATGACCGGCATTGGAGGTGGTGTGAGGTCACACGTATAACTTTCGGAGTCGGTACCCGTGCCGGGGTTGCCGGCGAGGTCGGTGATGGTGAGGCTGGCGTCGATAACCTTGTCGGCGTCATTGACCAGGTCGCTGCCAAGTACGGCAATGCTAAAAGTTTTGTCGGCCAGAACCACACCTTCGTAGTTTTGATTGTTGATCGTCAGGGTCACTTTGTTGCCGGCGACGGCTTCGCCGCCCACCGTTCCAGTGATATTTACATTACCCGCAGCTTCATCGCTGTTGACAATATCGTCGGCAGTGATGTTGGCAGTCAATGCGATCGTCGGCACCGGAGGGGTAAGGTCGATATCGTAATCCTTGGTGGCAGTGCCCGTGCCAAAGTTTCCGGCGGCATCAGTGGTGGTGATGGTGGCATTGATAACTGTGTCCGCATCGGCGACCAGAGCAGAACCGGCAACGGCGATGCTGAAGGTCTTGTCGGCAAGGACCAACCCGGTGAAAGTTCCGGTGTAGTTATTGTTGGTCAACGTCAGGGTAACGGTATCGCCAACCAGTGCCTCGCCGCCGACTCTGCCGGTGATCGTGACGGGTCCGCCAGCTTCGGCGATGTTAATGATGTTATCGGTAGCGATGTAGATAGGATCGCCGGCGAAATTCGTATCGAGGTTGATAGTCGGAATCGGGGCTTTGGTATCGACATCGTAGGAAATAGTGGCCCCAACAGGGCCGGCGTTGTTCGCCAGGTCAGTGTAGGAACCGTTCAGCGTAATGATGCTGTTGGCGGGGGGCAAAGTTGACGAATCATCTATACCGACAGTTGGGGTAAAGGTCGCCGTCCAGGTCTTGCCTCCGTCGGCAGTGCTAATCTGGCTTAAGGTGCCGTTGGCTGCGGTCAAATCAAAGTCCGCATTAGTTAAGCCGATGACTTTCTCGCTGAAGGTGATGGTGACGGTAGCGGTCTCGCCGATTTTCAGGGCCGGATCGCTAATTGTGAAGCTCGCAACTGTCGGCGGGATAATGTCACCAGCAGTGCTGTCCACGTCAACCAGGTTCAAAGTCACATCGACGGGGGCGGACCAGAGCCCCACCGCGTCGCTCGCCTGGATTCCGTAAGTAAAGATGTTCTCCCCGCTGACGAAGTTATTGCTCTTTGCAAGAATTCCTGCATCGGTCAGGCTGATCTGGCCGTTTGATGAAATAGCAAAAAAACCGTCATGGCTCGTGGTACTGGTGGTGACTATTGGATTGAGGGGGTCGGTCAAGTCGGTATACGTGAAGCGGTATCCAGTGACACCGACATCGTCGGTTGCCGCCACAGTGGCGACAACGATGGGGTCAACGACGGGAACGGTATGGTTTTCAACGTAACTGTAGGACTGGTCGGCAACCACTACCGGGGCGTCGTTGGTGCCGGTGATGGTGACCGTCACTGTATCGGTGGTGCTGGCACTGGCGCTGTCGGTAGCCGTGATCGTGTAGGTAAAGGTGATCGTCTCGCCGGTCTTAAGGAAATCCAAGTTGACGCCGGAAACGTCGTAGGCCCAGGCGGTCGTGCCGGGGGCGGGGCCAACGTCGGTGACATTGGTCACGCTGAATCCGGCGGTGAGTTGGGCGGCCAACGTGTCACTGATTGTGCCGCCGCTCCAGACTGCGCCGGTGGTCATTTCAAAGCGGATGTCAACCACATCGCCGGTGTCGATGTCGTCGAAGCCGACGGTGCCGTTGGCGTTGAGATCTTGGATGATCGTCGTGGCCGACTCGTTAAAGTTAAGGTTTAATACATCCGTGATCGTCGGCGCATCGTTCACCGCCGTCACCGTGATGGTGCTGGTCGCGGCCGTGGAACTGGCTGTCCCGTCATTCACCGCCCAGGAGATCGCGCGGTCGCCGGCGGTGGGGTTGTCGGTGTTGGTGTTCGCGTAGGTGATGCTCTCCAGCGCCGCCTCGTAGGCGGCCTTGGTGTCGCTGCCGCTCAGGGTCAATATGCCGGTGGCCGCATCCCAGCTACCGGTGATGTTGGCGGTGTCGGTGAAGTTTAAAACGTCCTGAGTGTCAACATAACCGGTGCTGATCGTGACCGTCGCCGACTCGACGTGCGTGTCGTCTACGTCGCTTAGCGTCAGGCTCGCATCGATGACCTGGACACCGGCCCCTTCACTGTAGGCCAGCGTGCTGCCGGCGTCACTGACCACCGGCGCGTCGTTCGTCCCGGTGATATTGAACACCGCATTGACACTGGCGCTGACGCTGCCGTCGGTCACCTGGACAGCAAAAGTGTCGGTGACGCTCTGCCCCTGGGTCAACCCTTCGGTGGCGCTATCCGCGTTGTTCAGCTGATAGCTGACCACGTCGGTCGCCACCGTCAGGGTCGCGGTCCCGTAGGTCCCGGTTTTACTGTAGGTGAGTCCCGCATCGGCCGTGCCCCAGCCGTTATCGGTCAGCCAGGTGGCGTCGTAACTGGCGGTGCCGTCCGCATCCCCTTTGCTCAGCGTGATGCTCGCGGTCGCGGTCCCGGTGGTCGCGTTGGCTATCCCGCCATCCTCCACCAATGTCGCTGTCGCCGCGCCGGCGCTGATCGTCGGCGCATCGTTCACCGCCGTCACCGTGATGGTGCTGGTCGCGGCCGTGGAACTGGCTGTCCCGTCATTCACCGCCCAGGAGATCGTGCGGTCGCCGGCGGTGGGGTTGTCGGTGTTGGTGTTCGCGTAGGTGATGCTCTCCAGCGCCGCCTCGTAGGCGGCCTTGGTGTCGCTGCCGCTCAGGGTCAATATGCCGGTGGCCGCATCCCAGCTACCGGTGATGTTGGCGGTGTCGGTGAAGTTTAAAACGTCCTGAGTGTCAACATAACCGGTGCTGATCGTGACCGTCGCCGACTCGACGTGCGTGTCGTCTACGTCGCTTAGCGTCAGGCTCGCATCGATGACCTGGACACCGGCCCCTTCACTGTAGGCCAGCGTGCTGCCGGCGTCACTGACCACCGGCGCGTCGTTCGTCCCGGTGATATTGAACACCGCATTGACACTGGCGCTGACGCTGCCGTCGGTCACCTGGACAGCAAAAGTGTCGGTGACGCTCTGCCCCTGGGTCAACCCTTCGGTGGCGCTATCCGCGTTGTTCAGCTGATAGCTGACCACGTCGGTCGCCACCGTCAGGGTCGCGGTCCCGTAGGTCCCGGTTTTACTGTAGGTGAGTCCCGCATCGGCCGTGCCCCAGCCGTTATCGGTCAGCCAGGTGGCGTCGTAACTGGCGGTGCCGTCCGCATCCCCTTTGCTCAGCGTGATGCTCGCGGTCGCGGTCCCGGTGGTCACGTTGGCTATCCCGCCATCCTCCACCAATGTCGCTGTCGCCGCGCCGGCGCTGATCGTCGGCGCATCGTTCACCGCCGTCACCGTGATGGTGCTGGTCGCGGCCGTGGAACTGGCTGTCCCGTCATTCACCGCCCAGGAGATCGTGCGGTCGCCGGCGGTGGGGTTGTCGGTGTTGGTGTTTGCGTAGGTGATGCTCTCCAGCGCCGCCTCGTAGGCGGCCTTGGTGTCGCTGCCGCTCAGGGTCAATATGCCGGTGGCCGCATCCCAGCTACCGGTGATGTTGGCGGTGTCGGTGAAGTTTAAAACGTCCTGAGTGTCAACATAACCGGTGCTGATCGTGACCGTCGCCGACTCGACGTGCGTGTCGTCTACGTCGCTTAGCGTCAGGCTCGCATCGATGACCTGGACACCGGCCCCTTCACTGTAGGCCAGCGTGCTGCCGGCGTCACTGACCACCGGCGCGTCGTTCGTCCCGGTGATATTGAACACCGCATTGACACTGGCGCTGACGCTGCCGTCGGTCACCTGGACAGCAAAAGTGTCGGTGACGCTCTGCCCCTGGGTCAACCCTTCGGTGGCGCTATCCGCGTTGTTCAGCTGATAGCTGACCACGTCGGTCGCCACCGTCAGGGTCGCGGTCCCGTAGGTCCCGGTTTTACTGTAGGTGAGTCCCGCATCGGCCGTGCCCCAGCCGTTATCGGTCAGCCAGGTGGCGTCGTAACTGGCGGTGCCGTCCGCATCCCCTTTGCTCAGCGTGATGCTCGCGGTCGCGGTCCCGGTGGTCGCGTTGGCTATCCCGCCATCCTCCACCAATGTCGCTGTCGCCGCGCCGGCGCTGATCGTCGGCGCATCGTTCACCGCCGTCACCGTGATGGTGCTGGTCGCGGCCGTGGAACTGGCTGTCCCGTCATTCACCGCCCAGGAGATCGTGCGGTCGCCGGCGGTGGGGTTGTCGGTGTTGGTGTTTGCGTAGGTGATGCTCTCCAGCGCCGCCTCGTAGGCGGCCTTGGTGTCGCTGCCGCTCAGGGTCAATATGCCGGTGGCCGCATCCCAGCTACCGGTGATGTTGGCGGTGTCGGTGAAGTTTAAAACGTCCTGAGTGTCAACATAACCGGTGCTGATCGTGACCGTCGCCGACTCGACGTGCGTGTCGTCTACGTCGCTTAGCGTCAGGCTCGCATCGATGACCTGGACACCGGCCCCTTCACTGTAGGCCAGCGTGCTGCCGGCGTCACTGACCACCGGCGCGTCGTTCACCGCACTCACGGTGATGATGCTGGTCGCCGCCACGGAACTGGCGGTGCCGTCGCTCACGACCCAGCTCACTGTACGGTCGCCGGCGGTGAGGTTATCGGTGTTGGTGTTTGCGTAGGTAATGCTCTCCAGTGCAGCCTCGTAGGCTGCTTTGGTGTCGCTGCCGGTCAACGTCAATATGCCGGTGGCCGCATCCCAGCTGCCGGTGATGTTGTCTGTAACGTTGTCGGTGAAGGACAAAACGTCCTGGCCGACGACGTAGCCGCCGCTGATCGTGACCGTGGCCGACTCCATAAGGGGGCTGTCCACGTCGGTCAGTGTCAGGGTCGCGTCGATGACCTGCGCTCCGTCCCCTTCACTGTAGGCCAGCGTAGCGCCGGCATTACTAATCACTGGTGTGTCGTTGAGCGTGGTAATCGTGATACTGGCAGTGTCGGTAACGTCGGAGAATGCGGTTGTGCCGCCTGTCGTACTGATGTCGGAGTATTCCCCAGGGATGCCGGCACTCTGGTCCCATGCCCCGAAAGTAATCTCCGCTGTGCCGTTGTAGTCGGCGTTGGGAACAAATCGGAGCGCGTCGGTGCTATCCAGCAGCAGCCCCTTGCCTGCATTGGCCCCGAAATCAAAATCCATCCAAGATCCGGCAGCGCCAACCTTGTACTGCCAGATGCCGTTGTTGTTGTCCACACCCGTCACATAGATCGCTTCAGGAGCGGTTGTCACATCGTCGTCGGTAATCGAACCGTCCTCCACCATGTCGGCGACAGAGATGCCAACGTTAACAGCATCAGTGACGTCTTCGTCGATACTCGTCAGAATCGGTGTAACCGAGACATCAAGCAGCGGCGACTCGTTCAGGTTGGTCACATTGAGAGTTATTTCCACAGCCGTTAACCAGTCGCCTACGTTGTTGCTGGCCTGAATGCTGTAAGGGAAGCTGTTGGGGGTACTCTCGAAATCATTACTTGCCTGAGCAATCCCAGTTGCAGTCAGACTGATCTGGCCGCTGTCATTGATTGTGAAAAAACCATCCGCACTAGTATCGCCGAGAGTATCGCTGAAACGAAAACCCGTGACCCCAGCACTACCAATCGCGGCCACCGAGCCAACGATGGGGTATTGAGGGTCAGCAGGGACGGATATGTCTATCGTTTGGTTTTCCGTGTAGTTGAATGATTGACCAGGGACTATGGCTGAAGCTGGTTCGAAGACGTTGGTCACATTGAAGGTGATATCAACCGCCGCCGACCAGTTCCCTGCTGCATCGCCGGCCTCGACTCCATATGTGAAGCTGTTGGGCGCGGTTTCAAAGTCATTCGACGCTTTCCCGGCCGCTGCCCCGTCCGCCGTCAAGCTGACTTGGCCGTCCGTCGCGATGCTGTAGTAACCATCGGCACTGAGATTGGTGTGGGTAGCGCTGAAACGGTAACCAGTGACCCCAATGATGTCGGTAGCTATCACGGTGCCAAAGACCGTCTCGGCTGCCTGATTCTCGGCATAACTGAAACTCTGCCCGATGCTCACTTCCGGCGGGGTTTCATCAACAACGTCAGTGACGGTCAGGACAAAGGACTTGCTATATGTCAGGCCATCCCTGTCGGTCGCAGTGGCAACAAGATTGACTGTTGGCTCGGTTTCAAAATCCAGGCTCTGACCGGCAACCAGCCTGAGTTGATCGCCCACCACTTCAAAACGAACGTCATCCACTGTATAGGTGTGGCTGTCGTTTGCATCCGGATCGATCGCGCTCAAAATAGCGATAACTGCGCCTTCGGCATTTTCAGCCACGATGTTATTGCTCAAGAGAATAGAGGTCGGCGCTTCGTCCACGTTGGTGACGTTGAGCGTAACGGTCTGAATCGTCGCGTTACCCGCGGCGTCGCTCGCCTGAATGTTCAGCGTGAAGCTGTTGCTTACACCCTCGAAGTTATTGGCCGTGGCATTGGTCAGCGTGATCTGACCGTTGGCGTCGATACTGTAATAAGCAGCTCCGGTGCCACCGACGATCTGGTAGCTGGTTACTCCGATGTCGTCAGCGGCAGACACCGAACCAACCACGGTGCCGATCGCATGGTTCTCGGCGTAGTTGATAACCTGACCAGACGGAACCACCGGTGGTGCTTCGTCTACGTTGGTGACGTTGAGCGTAACGGTCTGAGTCGTCGTGTTGCCCGCGGCGTCGCTCGCCTGAATGTTCAGCGTGAAGCTGTTGCTTGCACCCTCGAAGTTATTGGCCGCAGCATTGGTCAGCGTGATCTGACCGTTGGCGTCGATACTGTAATAAGCAGCTCCGGTGCCACCGACGATCTGGTAGCCGGTCACCCCGATGTCGTCAGTGGCAGACACCGAGCCAACCACGGTGCCGATCGCATGGTTCTCGGCGTAGTTGATAACCTGACCCGACGGAACCACCGGTGGTGCTTCGTCTACGTTGGTGACGTTGAGCGTAACGGTCTGAGTCGTCGTGTTGCCCGCGGCGTCGCTCGCCTGAATGTTCAGCGTGAAGCTGTTGCTAGCACCCTCGAAGTTATTGGCCGCAGCATTGGTCAGGGTGATCTGACCGTTGGCGTCGATACTGTAATAAGCAGCTCCAGTTCCGCCGACGATCTGATAGCCGGTTACTCCGATGTCGTCAGTGGCAGATACCGAACCAACCACTCCAACTACGGTACCGATCGCATGGTTCTCGGCGTAGTTGATAACCTGACCAGACGGAACCACCGGTGGTGCTTCGTCTACGTTGGTGACGTTGAGCGTAACGGTCTGAGTCGTCGTGTTGCCCGCGGCGTCGCTCGCCTGAATGTTCAGCGTGAAGCTGTTGCTTGCACCCTCGAAGTTATTGGCCGCAGCATTGGTCAGCGTGATCTGACCGTTGGCGTCGATACTGTAATAAGCAGCTCCGGTGCCACCGACGATCTGGTAGCCGGTCACCCCGATGTCGTCAGTGGCAGACACCGAGCCAACCACTCCAACTACGGTGCCGATCGCATGGTTCTCGGCGTAGTTGATAATCTGACCCGACGGAACCACCGGTGGTGCTTCGTCTACGTTGGTGACGTTGAGCGTAACGGTCTGAGTCGTCGTGTTGCCCGCGGCGTCGCTCGCCTGAATGTTCAGCGTGAAGCTGTTGCTAGCACCCTCGAAGTTATTGGCCGCAGCATTGGTCAGGGTGATCTGACCGTTGGCGTCGATACTGTAATAAGCAGCTCCGGTGCCACCAACGATCTGGTAGCCGGTCACCCCGATGTCGTCAGTGGCAGACACCGAGCCAACTACGGTACCGATCGCATGGTTCTCGGCGTAGTTGATAACCTGACCCGACGGAACCACCGGTGGTGCTTCGTCTACGTTGGTGACGTTGAGCGTAACGGTCTGAGTCGTCGTGTTGCCCGCGGCGTCGCTCGCCTGAATGTTCAGCGTGAAGCTGTTGCTAGCACCCTCGAAGTTATTGGCCGCAGCATTGGTCAGGGTGATCTGACCGTTGGCGTCGATACTGTAATAAGCAGCTCCAGTTCCGCCGACGATCTGATAGCCGGTTACTCCGATGTCGTCAGTGGCAGATACCGAACCAACCACTCCAACTACGGTACCGATCGCATGGTTCTCGGCGTAGTTGATAACCTGACCCGACGGAACCACCGGTGGTGCTTCGTCTACGTTGGTGACGTTGAGCGTAACGGTCTGAGTCGTCGTGTTGCCCGCGGCGTCGCTCGCCTGAATGTTCAGCGTGAAGCTGTTGCTAGCACCCTCGAAGTTATTGGCCGCAGCATTGGTCAGGGTGATCTGACCGTTGGCGTCGATACTGTAATAAGCAGCTCCGGTGCCACCGACGATCTGGTAGCCGGTCACCCCGATGTCGTCAGTGGCAGACACCGAGCCAACCACTCCAACTACGGTGCCGATCGCATGGTTCTCGGCGTAGTTGATAATCTGACCCGACGGAATCACCGGAGCAGTCTCGTCAAGGTTGGTAACATTGAAATTGACATCCTCGGCGATGGACCAGTTCCCTGCCTCATCTCCAGCTTCGATCCCATAGGTGAAAGTGTTATCTCCTGACTCGTAATCGTTGCTCTCGACACCGGCAGCTGCGCCGGTCGCGGTCAGGCTGATCTGACCATTCCTTGCGATGCGGAAATAACCATCGATGCTCAGACTGGGGTCGGTCGGATCGGCATCGACGGCACTGAAACGGTAGCCGGTAACCTCGACGTCATCGGTGGCCGTGACGATTGCGACAACCGTTCCGGCAGGTCGGTTCTCAGCGTAATCGCTACTTTGACTGGCCATCACAACCGGGGGGGTGCTGTCGGGCAAATCGGGTTGTTTGACTCCGGCGCGATATACCGGTGGCCGTGGTGTGATCAACGGCACCACCGGATCCTCTGTTTCGATAAATTGTTTACTGGGGTCGGTCGCGCCAGTCCCCGGCCCCTTGCCAGTCAACTCAACACCACTGCTTACCTTCTCTATTGGTGCAAGCGAACTAATTTTATCGGCAAGCGGTATGTCGTTTGAGGTAACAGGTACATCAGAATCATCCTCGTCTTGCTGCGTTTCTGGAGCATCTACCTTTTCGCTCACCACTCTCAAACTGCCAGCCTTAGCAAGGCTGGTGATACCAACCATTTTAAAAAGATCACCTAAAGTGCTCTTGTGGTCGCTGCTGAAATGGGCAGCATCGAAGACATTTTCTTTGCTGTCAATAAAAACAACCGAGTGGAGAGGGTCACTCAGGGCATCAAGGGCGCCATTGGGTATAATGACAAATTTCCCATCGGAGAAACCCAGCAATAAATCGATATCCGCTACATCAACCGATAGGAGCGTTGCTTCACATTGAGGGATGGTAATTGTTCCGTCCGGTGCGATAAAGGCACGCTCAACCTGTTGCCCTTTAACTTTCGGCATTTCCTTTTTCGCCATCAGTCTCATTTGACATAGACACCTCTGATACCAACTTTCGTTACATTCATAAAGAAAGTAGCAGCCTCGCCTCAGCTAATTATCCGAACCAGTTAAATCATATGAACTGTCACTTTTTATACGCAAATCCAGGGAATCTCTTAATCTCTTCTGTTCATTCACCTGCATGGCAAGCAGTTTATGGGATTCCTTTGCATCAGCAGCCATATGAACCATCAGTTCGGAAATTTGGGCACGTATCTCATCATTACCCTTCTCCATAGTATTGCTAATGGTGCCAAGTTGACTGCCAAGTTGCTGCAACTCACTGCGGAAGTTATTGCTCGCCTCGGTCTGTTCAGCAAGTGTGCGCAGCATATCGGCACGCTGCTTTTGAAAATCATCCATTTCAGAGGAAAGTGCTCGTTGTTGCAAACGTGCCGCCTCGGTTAAACGTTCTTCAATTTTGTAAGAATCGAGTGTATCTCTTAATTTCTTCTGTTCATCCACCTGCATGGCAAACAGTTTATGGGAGTCCTTGGCATCGCCGACCAGATGCACTGTCAGTTCGGAAACCTGGGTCAATATCTCGCCGTTATCCTTTTCCATGGTATTGAAGATGTTGCCGAGTTGCCTGCCAAGTTGCTGCAACTCACTGCGGAAGTTATTGCTCGCCTCGGTCTGTTCAGTAAGTGTTCGCAGCATATCGGCACGCTGGTTTTTGAAAGTCTTCAATTTCAGAGGACAGCGCTCGTTGTTGCAAGCGTGCCGCCTCGGCCAACCTTTCTTCAATTTTGTAGGAATCGAGTGTATCCCTTAATCTCTTCTGTTCATCCACCTGCATGGCAAGCAGTTTGTGTGATTCCTTTGCATCGCCAGCCAGATGGACTGTCAATTCGGAAAGCTGGGTAAAAGTCTCCCCGTTACCCTTCTCCATGACATTGAAAATGGTGCCGAGCTGCCTGCCAAGTTGCTGCAACTCACTGCGGAAGTTATTGCTCGCCTCGGTCTGTTCCGTAAGTGTCCGCAGCATGTCGGCACGCTGCTTTTGAAAGTCCTCTATTTCAGAAGACAGCGTCCGCTGCTGCAAGCGTGCCGCCTCGGCCAACCTTTCTTCGATGCGGACCAGAACTTTGTATTCATCGCCGGTGTGCCCCGTCCCACTCCCGGAAGTAACACCTTCATGTGAAAGGGCAATCTCGATGTGCCGAGCAATTTCCGAACCGAGCAAGGAGAAAATATCACCCTGTAAACGCCGTATCCCGACCATCATCAAGCCAAGGATTATCGACCCCAGAAGCCGAACATCGAGGCCGAGAAAGCAATCCCCATTGACTGCATAGGGGCTTTCATCCGTTCAATCATGGCGCCGGAACACCACAATGGGGCTGACATTGTTCATGTCGAGATCGGCAAAGCTGCTGATCAGGACGTGAAATGTCGTTAAGGGTTGCGAGCAAACCGATAAAGGTTCCGAGGAGCCCCATACCGACTAACAGGCCGGTCAGGTATTGCGGCAAGGCATTTCGACGACTCAGACGAGTCCGGGCGGTTGGTCATGTTCATGCTCAATGGCCACCTGTTCCTGATGGGAAATGGAGCGACCTCCCGATGCTGCGACCATTTGCAACAAACAAGAAATATCGCCGGTATAACTGTTGGCCATTTCCTGCAGGGTAGTCAAATCCGTTTTGGCGCGTATGGCTCCGGAATACTCCACGAGTATTTTGGCTTCGCGTATCAACCGATGGGCACTGAGAACGATAAGTACTCCGCCGACCAGGATAATAACAAAGATGGCGTAGTTGATTTGCGGATGGGGATTGCGGAGTATCGTTCTTTTGATCGCATCAAAAAATACGGCAGACCCAATGAGCAGCAAAGCAAAAGGCAGTGATACAAAAACGTAATAAATCTTTGAGTTGTTTAAACATAAAATTCTCTCTTTAGATTGTATTTATCTACACAAACATAAGCAATAGTGCAATAAAAAGCTCAATCGGCACGGAATGCCCCATCACGAAACTTCAGCAGCGGAGAAAGAATGTAGGACAAAATTGTTCGTTTGCCGACTGAAATGTCTGCAGTTGCTGCCATGCCGGGCACCAGCACGCCTGGTTGGTGAACACGTGACAGGAGCGTTGATACATCAACTTCTACATTCACACGGTAATAGCGATTGCCTTTTTCGTCACTCAATGTGTCTGCGCTGACCTCGGTCACATGGCCTTCAAATGTTCCGTACGTTGCGTAATCATAGGCGCCAACACGCACACGCGCCGGCAACCCCCGGCGCAGGTGGGCACGGTCGTTGGGGTTTGAACGGGTCTGGATGACAAGACGCTGATCACTCGGCGTAATTTCCAGCAATATTTCGCTCGGACGCACTACGGCGCCAATGGTAGTGATATTCAGTTTATTGATGAGACCCGCGACCGGACTCCTGACGATATTCCGGTCGAGGCGGTCGACATTGGTGCCAATTTCGTGACTTGATTTTTCAAGTTCCTCACGCACTTGCGTCAACGCAGAAGAGGCTTCAGCACGGAAACGGGCACTAGCTTCTTTCACCCGTGATTCAGATTCTGACTGGGCGGCTTGCAGGCGCGGAGCAGCATTTGTGGCTTCGGCTATTTGCGATTTGAGCCGTTGTATGCGCATCTGGCTATCGAGTACTTCCATTTCGGAGGCGGCGTTGTTTTTCCTCAGGCCATCAATTACCTGATGCTGTTTTTTCGCCAATTCCAACTCTTCAAGCAGATTCTGCCGCTTTGAATTTATTTCCGTTAGTTCATTCTTCTTCTGCACACCTTGAGCCTGCAACACCTGAACCTCTTCGGCAAGTTGGGCGCGACGCGCCTGCCATGCAGCGGTTTCCACCCGAATCACATTGGGGTCGTTCAGTTTTTCAGGGAAGACAATCGTGTTATGACCTTTCAACTCAGCAAGCAAACGGGCCTCGCGACCACGCAAGGCATCTAGCCTTGACTGCTCCTGCCCCAAATTTGAGCGGGTCTGTATATCTGACAACTCCATCAACGGTTGTCCGGCAACAACAACCTGGCCTTCCTGAACAAGAATCTTCCGAACAATACCCCCTTCAAGATGTTGCACAATTTGCGACTTGCCGGCAGGGATGATCTGGCCTTCCGTACGCACAATAACATCGACTTTGGTAATGCCGGCCCACAACAATACACTTATACTGCTGGCCAGCAGCAGCAGAACAAAGGTGCGCTGAGGTGATAAACCCTTGATAAAATCACTTGCTTTAGTGAAAATTGATAGCCGTGTAGACGCCATCAAAGCTACCTGACCCTGACAAGGGAAGCGTTCGCATTATTTTTCCCTTCAATCACTGAAACGTTAATTTTTTCCTTTGGCATGTTCATTTCAATCAGCAAATTTCGCACAGCCATAGCTCGATAAAAGCCCATACGTTTAGCTTCGGAAAATCCGGCTGGGACTTCGACGTAAATAGTTGTTTTCCCACTTGCTACGACAGGCTTTAACGATTCGAGCAACTGATCGTGCTCTGCCGGCGTAAACGCAACGGCTTCATCCGTGAATCGAACTAAGATTTCCAAATCACTTGCAAGCGTCTTATCAATCCCATTAACCGGCTTTGGCACATTGGACGTTACATCGACCGTTTTTGACAAGCCACCAGGTTGCACTGGTTGCACCTTCTGGGGAACCCGCTGTGCAAGCTGCATATTCAAGCGCTGGATTTCACGCTTTAACGCAATATTTTCCTTAACAGGATCAGTTGCTGCCTTGGAAACGGCTTCTCCATCCTGTTTGGTGGTGGCGACCGGCGGTTTGTCCGGCCCACCTTTACTGGCACGCCCCAATTCGAGGGCAAACATGAATACGGCGACAGTCATAATTGTCAGAAGGAAGAGAAGGTTGAGCACCAGATTGGTAACGGCATCTACATAGCCAGGCCAGAAAATATCCGAGCCATCGCTGATCACTATGACGCTCTGACATATTGATTATCCTCCTTCGAACAGTTCAAATGACTTGCGAGTGCCTAGTCAATCGGAGGCCATTCGTCAAGGGATGCGGGTGCATCCTTGCTCAACGGCGCAGTCATACTTTCCGCTTTATCTGTCTCGGTTTGCTCTGCTTTTATCTCTGGAGTGCCGAGCGTTAATCGAACCAGCTGAGCCACCGTACTCATCTCAAGAATATGCAAACTGACCAGACGGGAGCGAGCCTGGTAGAAACGGTCGTAGACATCAAGCAGATCCAGGAGAGACTGGTTACCGGAAAGCATACGTTTTGACATGGCCTCTGCTGCAGTGGAAATCGACTCCAGTTCCTGGTAACCGGAGGTAATTCGCTCTCTTGTTGTTGCAAGCGTTGCATAATTGGCTGACAATGTCTGAACAACCCGGCGGCGCTGGTCGTCCAGTCGGTACTGCAATTCTTTATGTCGCGCCGTGCGTTCAGCAATGTTCTGGTAATCACTTCCGCCACTGAAAAGAGCTCCAGTTCAGCACCATCATGCTACGCTTATCTCTCTGGCCGGAAGAGCTGGTGATCCCCTCCCGCGTGAAGGGAATAAGTATCGGTGTACTCCGCATCGACACGCGGCAGAAATCGACCCTTTGCAGCCGACTTATCGATTTTTGCCGCCTGCACCTCGGCGGTAAGTGCAGCAATTTCCGGATTGGATTTCATTGCCGTGGCAACGGCCATGTCAAACGATTGCGGCAGTAACGAGAGCTCCAACATCCTCGAGCACCGGAAGACGAACCTTCCGAGGTACGAGGTTTGTCAAACGAACGAATTCAATCCCTGCAGCCGCATGAGCAGACTCCTGTTCCAATCGGGACGACAGCGTTGCCTGGCTGCGTGCACGTACGCGGGCCATGTCGGAAATGCTGGCTGCTCCGGCGCTGGCTCGTTTTTCGATATAGCTGAGTAACTCCGCAAGCTGAGTTTCAAAGTCACGCGTCATATCTGCCTGCAGGCGGCTGGACACCAGAGAAAGATAGGCATTGACCGCAGAGATATAGGCATCACCGTCGCTTACCCGATAATTCTCTCCGCGCGCCTGTTCTATTACTTTACGACGACGCCAATCGAGAAAACTGGGCAGGTCAAACAAGGGCTGACGTACGGTAAGCGCAGACATCAGTACGTAAGTGCGTATCAGAGGAGATAGGCTCCCCGGTTGTTTCATCAATTTCCACTGAAGGTTCGGATGTTTCATAGCCGCTGCTGGCACGCACTGACACGGAAGGCAGCAGGAGGGCAAAAGCCTGTCCGGTTTGCGCTTTTGCCTGTTCTGTACGTGCCAAAGCCGCGAGACTTTCACGATTGAAACTTCGACCGGCGCGGATCGACTCCAAAAGGTTTGCTTCATCTACCTGGCTGGCAAATTTTTCCTCTGTTTCCTGATTTCCAGATTGACCATCGACAACTGCTGGGGTTGCAGGAGTACCGATCAATTCGGACTCCAAAAGGTTTGCCCCAACTAGCTGATGAGGAAATTCATTTTCCAATGTCTGAATTTCCGTCAAGCTTTTTGAAAATTGCCCATAAACATCTGCTATCACTGAAATCTCAGATTTACCGACCAATCCTGCCAAATTCCGCTTTTCCGGTTCAAAAACATCAGCCACTTGTCCATCGACTTTTTGTGAGGGGATAGAGTCCTGTGAGTTTTCGATCACCTGAGGGGATATGTCTCGCACTGAAGAATCGGGCAAATCTAAATTTGCAGAGGGCGAATATTCGGCATCCCCAACCTGCATTTCGGCAGCTACAGTTTGAGCACTCAGTGGCAAAATAAATTGCAGGATTGAAATCAGGACAAAGCAAACGCACCACTTGGATCTGTCAATCACAAACGTACTCCTTGAACTTAAAGAACTTGGTCTTTGTGCGGGTAAACTAGTATTTTCACCACCTATCGAGCGGAAAAATGTCTTTTCCCCTGCAGGAAAACCTTCCTGAAACAAGGAAAGCCTTAAAGATGACCATAATAGTTCAACAATTAACTTGCTTAGGCAACAGTGAAAAAACCATCAATATCTAGCTAAATAACAAAGAAAAAAATATTTTTAATTCACTTAATTTGGACGTGCCTCGAGTTCAGTTAAAACATGGAATAAACACCTCACTTGCGGGACTAGAGAGGTTTTCAATGTTTACCGCGGTCCAAACGTTTAGTGCAGTCTGCAATCCTCGGACCGACTTTGAAATGGCATGTGCTGGGGATGGGACATGGGGGTAGGATAATTGGATGGGGTGGGACGTGGGAGGTCAGGGAGTAATGGCGCGCAGATCCTTGATCCGCAACTGCACCGTTGTACTCCCTTGCCACTCGTTGAGGGCAGGAGTGAAGAGAAGGTCGAGGTTTCCCTGCAGTTCCGCTTCCCGGCCAGCCATCCCAAAGGCAATGCACGGGAAGCTGTAGCCACCCTGGCGGGCGACGAAACGCAAGTGATTCTGGCCGACCGGGCGCACCTGATGCGCCCGCACCCCGAGGACGACGAAGGCCGGTTCCGGATTACCGGCGCCAAAAGGGGCAAGCACCGCCATTTCCCGCACCGCCCCTTCGCTGATCCCGGCCAAGAGAATTTCGCCATCATGCTGCAGGCGCGGCTGCAGATCCTTTTCTTCTAGGATTTCATATGCAACCTTGTCGAAAGCAGCAGTGAAGGAGGGCAGTTTTTCTTCGGCGATCGTCAAACCGGCGGCGCAGGCATGGCCGCCGAACCCTTCCAGCTCGCCGGCACATTGCCGTAGCGCCTGATAAAGATGAAAACCGGGGATCGAACGGGCGGAACCCTTCCCTTTGCCTTCCTGCAGGGCAATGAGTACCGCCGGCCGGTGATAGCGTTCCACGAGGCGGCTGGCCACGATACCGATCACCCCGGAATGCCAGCGGGAATCGGCCAAAACAATACTTCGCTCCCCACCCTCCCCTTGCTCCAGACGTTCGACCGCCTGCCGTAGTGTTTCCTCTTCGATCAGCTGCCGCTCCCGGTTGAAGCCATCGAGCTGTTTGGCGATTTCCTGCGCCCGTTCGGCATCGTCGGTCAGCAGCAGTTCGACACCCAGAGCGGCATCCTCCAGCCGGCCGGCAGCATTGAGACGTGGCGCCAGGCGAAACGCAACGGCACCGCAGTTCATTTCCTTTACCGCAGCGACCGTTTTCAGCGCCGCGATGCCCGGACGCTCACCGCGGTCAAGCACGGCAAGCCCGGCGCGAGTTAATAGCCGGTTGACTCCCCGAAGCGGTACCACGTCGGCTATGGTGCCGAGGGCGAGCAAATCGAGGGAGCGGCGCAGATCCGGCTCCGGCCGATCGGCAAAGGCGCCGCTTTCGCGCAGAAGTCGGCGCAGGGCGGCGAGCAGAAAAAAGGCCACCCCCACCCCCGCCAATTCGGCAAATGGGAAGCGGCTGCCCGGCAGGGCCGGATGGACTATGGCGTACGCCGTTGGCAGAAGATCGGGGGGCTGATGGTGGTCGGTAATGATCAGGTCGAGACCAAGCTCGGCGGCAAGGGTCGCTTCGGCGATGGCGGAAATGCCGCAATCGACGGAGACAATGACCTGGAAGCCGGTGACCGCCGCTTGCCGCAGTGCGTCGGCGGAAAGGCCATAGCCGTCGCGCAGGCGTAACGGGATATGAAAATCGACCTGAGCACCGAAAGCACGCAGTGTCTCGACGAGCAGGACGGTGCCGGTAATGCCGTCCACGTCATAATCGCCCTGTATCGAAATTTTTTCGCCTTTGGCAATGGCATCGGCCAGACGTATCGCTCCTTCTTCGACCCCCGGCATGAGAAAAGGATCGGGGAGCGCCGCGAGGCGGCTGTGGAGGAATTCATGTCCGTCGGCAACCGAGGTGATCCCCCGAAAGAGAAGGGCCCGCCCGGCCAGCGAGGAAAGTTCGAGCCCGGCACAGAGGGGTGCGAGATGGATGCGAAGCGCCTCCTCCTCCCCCCGGCAAACCCATTCCCGGCGGGCTATCGGCTGCATGGCATCGCCGCGGCAACCGGCATGCTGGCCGCCGGCGCATAAAGCACCTGCCCGAGATACGGCTCCCGCCGGCCGTCGTAAAAACCATTTTCGATAACGGCCGGATCGCTGGTGCCCCACCAGTTGGCCGGCATGGGCAGGCTGTCCGCCACTTCTTCGCCGAGAACAACATTGAACTCGCGATTGTCGATAAAATCATTCCCTTCGATTCGGTAATTATCCGGGTAGGAGGTGATGAAGATCCCCTTATCGTTCTCTCGAATGCGGTTGCCGCGGATGAGCGGCGCACCGAAATGGAAGCGGATGGCCGTACCGTTGTCGGTGAGCAGGTTGTTTTCAATGAGGATGGCGGAAGAGTGAAAGCGGATGCCGACAAGATTGCCACGGAAGACCGACTGTTCGATACGGACGGTCGATTCCTGGCTGTGCACGGCACTGTCCGCCTGGGTGAAAAGACAGTGGCGGAAAATAGCATTGGCGCTTTGCTGCAGGTTGACCCCCCCCAACTGCCGGCCGGCGCCTCCGCATCCGAATGCCGGAAAACAATCGGTGCCGCCGCTTCCCCCTCGGCGACGAGCGTACCGCGCACGATCAGTTCACTGCCGGGGAAGTTCGGATGTTCGGTCAGGGCATCCTCCCCTGCCGCCGGGGCGCTGAAAAGAACGATCGTCCCCGGGGCGATGCACAAGCGGGCGCCTTTTGCGATGATAACATCGCCGCGCACCTGAACTGTGCCCTGCCAGAAAAGCTCGCCGGAGAGTTCGCCGAAAACGGCAATGGGCCGGGCGCAGCCGCCAAGAACAAGGGAGAAAAAGACGGCCAGAATAGATGATTGCAGACAAGGGAATTGCATGAAAATTGACAGAGCCCCGAACCAAGAGATGGTCCGGGGCTCTTTAGCCATCTATTTTGCTTTGGCCGGCGATGCTGCGCCCGCCGGAAGGGGCGGATGGGTGCGGATTGCTTCGATTTCCTGGCGAATCTGCTCCGAGCCCTGGCCGGTAGGATTAATTTGCAGAAAGCGCTCCCATGCGTCCACGGCCTTGGGAAAATCGTTGAGGTCGTAGCGATAAACCACGCCGAGATTGTACAAGCTCTGCAGATGCGACGGGTTGATGCGGTTGGCTTTCTGAAAATTTTCGATTGCCCGGTCGAACCAGCCGAGCTGCCGGATACATCACTCCCTCATCGGTCAGAATATCCGGGTCGTTCGGGTCAAGCGCCAGCGCCTTGTCGTAGGCTTCAATCGCCTTATCGGCTGCTGCGAATCGAAGAAGGCGTGTCCCAACTGCACCCAGGCACTGCGATTGCCGGGATCTTTGGCGACCAGATCTTCAAGCAGGCGAATCTTCTCCTTGCAAATCGACAGCTTCCGGCGGTGCCTGGGCAGTCGTCGCCGGCGGGGCGATCCTGCCCGCCCTTGCTGACCAGGATTCCGACCAGAACGCCGATCACCAGGGCAACGGCTATAAGGAAAGTACCTTCTTTTTTCATCGGACTATCCTTTCTTCAAACTAGGCGCAGCCGGCTCACTTCCGCCCTTGTGACGTTCCCAGAAAAGGATCACCGGGCTGGCAATAAAAATCGACGAATAGGTGCCGACGACGATGCCGATCAGCATGGCGAAGGCAAAATTGCGGATGACACTCGCCGCCGAAGACAGTAGAGCGCAATGACGCTGAGCAGCGTCAATCCCCGAGGTCATGATGGTGCGCGACAGGGTTTCGTTGATGCTGCGGTTGATGATCCACCTCGAGCTTTTCCTTGCGTAGCGCGCCCATGTTCTCGCGGATCCGGTCGCAGATGATGACCGTATCGTTGACCGAATAGCCGACGATGGTCAAAAAAGCGGCGACGATGGTCAGGTCGATCTCCATGTTGAGCAGCGAGAAAGCCGTCAGGGTGATCAGCACGTCATGGACCAGCGCGATCACCGCGCCGACGCCGAAGCGGAACTCGAAGCGGAAGGTGATGTAGATCAGCATGCCGATGATCGAGAAGACGATCGCCATGCGCCCCCTTGTTGCGCAGATCCTTGCCGACCTGCGGGCCGACCATCTCGGTGCGGCGGATCTCCACCTTGCCGGCACCGTAACGCTTTTCCAGGGTGGCTCTGGATCTGCTCGGCAAGGGTCTCGAGATTGTCGTTCGACTCCTGGGCGCTTGATCAGATATTCGTTGGCCCGGTCGCCGAACTGCTGGATGGTCAGACCGCGCAGATCGAGCTCGTCGAGCGCGTCGCGCACGTCGGCGGCGCTGGTGTCGCTGGCTGAACTTGACCTGCACCAGGGTGCCGCCGGCAAAATCGATGCCGTAATCGGGCCCGCCCTTGACCACCAGCGAGGCGATGCCGATCAGGATGATGACCAGCGAAAGCGCGATGGCCGATCTTGCGCTTGCCGACAAAATCGATATTGGTATTGGGTCGGATCAGTTCCATCGGCCGTCCCCTTCAGACGCTCAGCCGCTTGACGTGGCGGCGCTCCATGAAGAAATCGTAGATCAGCCGGCGTGACGAACATCGCGCGTGAAGAGGGTGGTGACGAATCCCGATCGAGAGGGTCACGGCGAAACCCTTGACCGGGCCGGTGCCGAACTGGAAGAGGATCAGACCCGCCAGCAGCGTGGTCAGGTTGGAGTCCATGATCGACCAGAAAGCCTTTTCGTAACCGGCTTCCAATGCCGCCCGGGCGGTCTTGCCGAGGCGCATCTCCTCGCGGATGCGTTCATAGATCAGCACGTTGGCATCGACCGCCATCCCCAGGGTCAGGGCAATACCGGCGATCCCCGGGAGGGTCAGCGTCGCCTTGAACAAGCTCAGGCAGGCAAGCAGGAACAGCAGGTTGAGCGCCAGGGCCATGGTCGCGACCACGCCGGCGAGCCGGTAGTAGATGACCATCGGCCACGACGACCAGGATCACGGCAAGGACCACGGCCATCATCCCCTGGTTGATCGAGTCGCGCCCCAGGGAGGGGCCGACCGTGCGGTTTTCGAGGATCTTCACCGGCGCCGGCAGCGAGCCGGCGCGCAGGACGATGGCCAGATCGGTGGCCTCCTGCTCGGTGAAGGAGCCGCTGATCTGGGCACTGCCGCCGGAGATCCGCTCGCGGATCACCGGCGCCGAGTAGATGGTGTCGTCGAGGACGATGGCCATGCGCTTGCCGACACTGGCGGCGGTGATCTGGTCGAAGCGCTTGGCGCCGACCGGGTTGAACTCGATGGCCACATACGGCTCGTTGAAGCGGCTGTCGATGCGCACCTGGGCATCGGCGAGCAGATCGCCGGTCAGGCCGGTCTTGCTCTCGACCACCATCGGCGTTTCGGTGACCGCTGCCGCTTTGCTTGATCGACCCGCTTCTCGTAAAGCAACTGCGCCCCGGGCGGGAGAATCCCCTTGATCGCATCCTGCGGGTCGGCATCGTCGATGACCATCTTGAATTCGAGGCGGGCGGTCTTGCCGAGCAGGTCGATGGCGCGCTGCGGATCCTTGACGCCGGGGAGCTGGATCAGGATGCGGTTGTCGCCCTGGCGCTGCAGGGTCGGCTCGCTGACACCGAACTGGTCGACGCGGTTGCGCAGCGTTTCCAGCGCCTGGCGCACGGCATATTCGCGCACGTTCTCGATCTCGCCGGCACTCAACTGGTAACGCCCGACTGATAAAACCACCCTCTTCGCCCAGGTCTCGGCTTGTCGATGACCGCGGAACTGCTCGCTCATCAGGGTATCGACCTGCTTGGCGGCGGCCTCGTCATAGACGGTGATCACCACCGTTGTCGCCACCCTGGCGGCTGACCCGCTTGTAAGACCACATCCTTTTCTCGCAGCAGCGTTTTCCAGCCTGGTCGACGATGGTGTCGAGCCGGGTCTCCACCGCCTTTTCGACTTCGACGCCGAGGACCAGGTGCATGCCGCCCTGCAGGTCGAGCCCGAGATGGATCGGATCGAAAGTCTCGCGCCACCAGTCAGGGAGGCTGTCTCGCGGGAATGGTCGGGGCCAGCGCCGCGAGCGCGAGCACGAGGCAGAACAGCACCGTCAACGCCCGCAGTTTGATGGTATTCGGCCATGAGACTGATTATCTCCTTTCAAAGGCTCCCGGTGGGAACCGCGACATCCGTGGAGTAAAATCGTCTATTCGTTCTGAACCTGCTCGAGTAGTGCCGGCAATCGAGACGCGGTTGACCTTGATGCTTGACGCCGGTGGCGATTTCCAGGGTGACGCACTTTGTCCTGGACGCGCGGCCACCTTGCCATGCATGCCGCCGGCCGTGACCACCTGATCGCCGGCCTTGAGTGCTTCGATCAGCTCCTTGTGCTGCTTGGCCCGTTTCTGCTGCGGCCGGATCAGCAGAAAATAGAAGATGGCGAACATGCCAACAGCATGAAGATCCCCTCGAGGCCGCCCGAAGCTGCCCCCCTGCTGTCGCCTGGTTGCCAGCCATGGCGAAAGCTTCTGAAACGAAAAACATGACTTGGATCCTCCTCGGTGAATATTGATTGAATGAATATCTGACTCTAAATGGGCAAACGGAACCGGTGGGCTATCAGGCCTCACCGGTCATGTTCACGCCGGCGGTGAAATTCCGTCCGGAATTGCCCGAAGGTTCCGGCCTCGATCGCTTCGCGCATCCGGCGCATGAGTTGCAGATAGTAATACAGGTTGTGCCATGTATTCAAGCACCGAAGCGAGAATTTCGTTACTCTGGTAGAGATGGCGCAGGTAGGCCCGGCTGAAAAGCGCCGGCAGACCATGCATCCGCATTCCGGATCGATCGGGCGCGTCGTCCTCGCGGTAACGGTCCTGCTTGATGCTGAGCTTGCCGAAGCTGGTGAAGAGCACCCCGTTGCGGGCGTTGCGGGTCGGCATCACGCAATCGAACATGTCGGCGCCGCGCGCCACCGCCTCGACCAGATTCTCCGGCGTGCCCACCCCCATGACGTAACGCGGCTGGCCGGCCGGGAGGAGCGGCAGCGTCCATTCCATCACCTGGTACATCGACCTCGGCCATCTCCCCGACCGACAGCCCGCCCAGGGCATAACCGTCGAAACCGATCTCCAGCAGCTGTTCGGCGCTCTGGCCGCCGCAGATCCTGCTCCATCCCCCCCTGCACGATGCCGAACAGCGCCGCCGATCGCCGTCCGGCGGCGCGCCTTGCTGCAGCGCCGGCCCAGCGGGCCGAACGCGCGGTCGAGGCCGCGACATACTCGCGGGTGGCCGGATAGGGGATGCATTCGTCGAAAGCCATGATGATGTCGGCCCCGAGCGCTTCCTGGATGGCGATCGGAAGCTTCGGGAGTAAGGACTGTGGGCGCTGCCGTCGAGATGCGACTGGAAACGCACCCCTTCTTCACTCGATGCGCCGCAGATCGCCGAGGCTGAACACCTGAAAACCGCCGCTGTCGGTCAGGATCGGTCCGTCCCAGTGCATGAAACGGTGCAGTCCGCCCAAGGCGCCGGACCAGTTCGTGCCCGGGCCGCAGAAGAAGATGATAGGTATTGGCCAGGATGATCTGCGCGCCGACCTCCAGCAACTCCTCGGGGAGCATCCCCTTGACCGTCCCCTGGGTGCCGACCGGCATGAACGCCGGCGTCTCGATCGTCCCCCGACGAGTGAAAATCCGTCCACGCCGGGCCTTTGATTGGCTATCGGTATGTAAAAGAGCGAAGTTGAAATCCATCGATTAGCTGCTACCCGGGTTCTTTATTCTGTTATCGCGCGTCTAGAGAATCAGCATGCAATCGCCGTAACTGAAAAAACGGAATTGCTCCCGCACCGCCTGTTGATACGCCCCGAGAATGAAGTCCCGGCCAGCGAAGGCGCCACCAGCATCAGCAGGGTCGATCGTGGCAGATGAAAATTGGTGATCAGGGCATCGACGATCTTGAAACGAAATCCCGGGATAGATAAAGAGATCGGTTATTCCCTCGCCGGCGGTCACTCGTCCATCCCCGGCAACGGCGTATTCCAGAGTGCGCGCGGCCGTTGTACCAAGGGCAAAGACGCGTCGTCCCTCTTCCTTTAGCCTGATTAATTGCCGCAGCAGTCGTTTCCGGAATGGCAAAGGACTCCCCGTGCATCCGATGATCGCGCAGATCGTCCGCCCGCACTGGCAGAAAGGTGCCGAGTCCGACATGCAGGGTAATGGGATGGATTTCCACCCCCCGGGCACGCAGGGCAGCGAAGACCCTTTCGGTAAAGTGCAGACCGGCGGTCGGCGCCGCCACCGCTCCGGGATTATTGGCAAAGACCGTCTGATAGCGCTCGCGATCGAGGGGCTCTTCTTCTCGCCGGATATAGGGAGGAAGCGGAATGCGGCCGGTACGTTCAAGCGCTTGGCGAAAATCGCCGGCGCAGCTGAAACGAATCGTTCGCGATGCCGCATCGCCCTCGGCCAGCACGAGCCCGTCGATTTCCCCCAGGCGCAGGCGGCTACCGATGCGGACAGGTTTCGAAGCGCGGGTGAGGCAGGTCCAGATTTCCTCTTCGCCAGGATGCCGGCGTACCAGGAAAACTTCAATTTTCCCACCCGTCTCTTTCACTCCCTGCAAGCGGGCCGGAATAACCCGCGTATCGTTGATCACCAGCAGATCGCCAGGAACGAAATATTCCGTGATTTCAGGGAAGGATGCTGTCCCCACATCCTCCTGCTGACGATGCAGAATCATTAGTCGTGCATCTTCGCGAGCGGGGGCCGGGTACTGAGCAATCTGCTCCGGGGGAAGATCGAAGGAGAAGTCGCTCAGGCGTGGCATGTCCATACCGCTGACTGCTTAAAAAAGGCGCCTAAATCAATCATGGATGGCCTGTAAAGTCAACGCTTTTCCCCTCCCGGCGACACCTCTGACCGATGAAAATCGGCCACAGAGGATCGCGTCAGATCCGCACCGCAAGACATAGGAAAAAGACCATTTATCTCAAAGATTAGTTCGCAAAAACACTGGCAAAATTTTTGCATTAAGTGTGTCGGTTTTGAAGCAAGGCATCTTAAAGCATGACTTGCGGCCTGTCAAGAAAGCCTGTTGCCCTAAATTTATGTAAATTTAATTTTATTTTGGAAATAGCTATTTCAAGGTATATATTGCCGGCATATAACGCTTTGGCCTATACGCCTCAAGAATTTCACGCACGCAGTTCAGGATTGCATTAGTGAACTCCTTAAAAGTTAAAATCCTCGGACTAGTCATTCTGATCCTCTGCTCGGCAATCGCCCTGTCTGCCTGGCACAACCTGCGAACACAAAAGGCGATCATTTCCGAGGTGGCCGCACAGAACGGCCACGTCTTGGGAGAGACCATCTTCAACATCATCATCACCAGCATGGCCGCAGGGCGAAATGATGAGGTAGCGAAAACCTTCGAACAGATCAGCAGCGAATCGTCTATTGAAACGATCCGGATTTTCGACGAAAGTGGTCGCATTCTGATTTCGGCAAAAACCGAGGAAATCGGCGACCTGATTCCCGCCGCCGATCTGCTGGCCTTTCGTTCGGGCAACGTCTCATCCGATCGGGACGGCAATGCCAGGGATTATCACTGCACCATGGTCCCGATCAACAACGCGCCCCAATGCTTCGGTTGTCATGAACCGGAGAAGCAGTTGCTCGGCGTGCTGGATATCCATTATTCGTTGAACAATCTTCTGGGCCTGCAGGCGAAAGGTCGTGAAGCTACCCTTTTTTCCTCCACCGGCGCGTTGCTTCTGCTTATCATCACTCTTACTGGTTTCATCCTTTATTACGTGGATACCCCGATCCGCCGCCTGATTTCAGCCATGAATCAGGTGGAGCAAGGACATTTCGATCAGATCGATTTCAAGGTCGGCAGTTCGGACGAGATGTCGTTGCTGGCAAACCAGTTCAATCTGATGGTTGAGCGGCTGCGTCAATTAATGCAGAGCACCGTCCAGCACGAACGGGAAATGGCTGTCACGCAAGAAAAACTGGCACACCATGAACAAATTCATCGAATGAACATCTCCATGGAGGAGCGACTGAAGGAAATTGAATTCCTCAACATCACTCTTGAGGAACGAATCGAAGAGATTGAAGAAGCCAATTACAAAATTGCCGATCTTGCCAGCGATCTCGAAGGGAAAAACAAAAACCTGGCGCAGGCGGTCACCCGTCTTTCCGCCCTGTACAAGATGGGGCTGGCACTTAACTCGACCATGGACATCGAAAGACTTTTCGATTTGCTATTGCGCAAAACGGTCGAGGCGCTGAATGCAAATATCGGTTATATTCTCCTGCTGGATAATGACAGCTGGAGTTTGCGGCTGACTGCCGGCATCGGCCTTCCCAGCGGTTTGGATCGCACCCAGCGCATTCCCTTGCGTCCCGGCGGAGTCTCCCATTGGGTAGTGGAGCATAAGGAACCGTTGCTGATAAAAAGCATCGACGATGCCCATGAATTCAGCCGCATCAGCCGTCTGGGGTACAATCGCGAAACGCTTATCTGCGTACCGCTGACGACCAAGGAAGGAGTCATCGGGACACTGACCATTTCCAATCGGCGCGACACCGCCTCTTTTTCCGCCGACGATCTCGAACTTCTTTCTACCATCGCTGCTCAGGCCAGTATCTCCATCCGCAATGCCCGCCTTTACGACGAACAGCAATCCACTTATCTGAGCACCGTTCAGGCGCTGGTCTCGACGATCGAAGCGAGCGATGCCTATACCCGCGGGCATCCGAAAGGGTTACCCGCTACAGCCTGATTCTGGCCCGGCATCTGGGCCTTGCACCAGAATCGGTGAAACGCCTGGAACAGGCTGCCGTCCTGCACGATATCGGCAAGATCGGCATAGATACCGCAATCCTCAATAAGCAACAAGCCCTCTCTAGTAGTGATGTCGATGTACTACGCCAGCATCCTTCGATTGGCGTGCGGATTCTCGAACCGATTCATTTTCTTAAGGATGTACGCAAAATCATCGAGCAGCACCATGAACGCTATGATGGTTCCGGCTATCCGAATGCCCTTAGGGGTGATAACATCCTTCCCGAAGCACGCATTCTCGCGATTGCCGATGCATTTGATGCAATGACCTCGAATCGCCCCTACCGCAAAGCCCTCAGTCTGGAGATCGCTTTACAGGAAATCCGCGACCATGCCGGCACACAGTTCGACCCGGTTGTCGTCCACGCCTTTTTTGCCGCCTATCCCGATTTCGTGCAGCAAGAGAACGAAAGAATGGCGGGATGAATTCGCCCTTCTTTCTAAAGCGGAGTTTGCTGCACAAGAACATTGTTCTCCCCCTTCTTCTCCTACTTTTTCTCATCGGCGCAATTATCACCTGCGGCACCAGCATCGACATAACCAATTCCTACACCAGGAGTGTCGAAGAACGCCTGCAAGCTTATAATGATATATCCTATCGGGAGATCAAAAAGCAGGAACGCCTGCTGACCACTTATGCCACTCTGCTCGAGTACATGCAGTCCGCCACCTCTTCCGAGGCGACTGCCGGGATTATCCAGGATCGTTTTTACGGTTTACTCAGCGATTCCAACATCTCTGTGGCAATCTATTCAGCTGCCGCCAGAGAAAGCCTCCCCTACCCATCATTGCGCGCCCTTCTCGATCAGGCGCATCAGAGCGGGCGACCCCGCTTCCGGTTTGCCACCGAATTAGGCGCTACTCCCAGCCTTATTGCTGCCGCCCCCGCTGGCTTTGTTATGGCCGAAAAAGATGTCATTGTCCTGCAGATACCTTTGGATCGTAATTTTTTGCGGGGGTTGGCGACCGGTTTCAAGATAACCTCACATCTGCTATCGATGGAAGGTGCTCTTTTGGCGACTGGAGGGGACAACCCTTCCCTTCCTCCCCTTGAGCGGTCGGAGTTGGCGGCCGTGCTGACCGGAAAACTGCTGTTCAAGACCGCCGATCATCGGCGCTATCTCTTTCAGGCGATCCCCTTGGGCACCACCGACCTGGTGATTGCCGTTGCCGAAGCGCCGATGAATGAATTCGGCGGTACACTGCAACCCCTGATCTTGCGCACGATTGCAATATTTCTCCTTGTCCTACTTGTCGTTTACTTTCTGTACTCTCGTCTGGTACGACAAATTACCTCACCGCTGGATGAAATCATGCGGGCAACCAGAGTCGTTGGCGAGGGGAATCTTTCCTTCCGGCTGCACCCCTTGACCGATAATAAAATCGGGCAGATCGGAACCGCTTTCAATACCATGCTCGAGAGGATAGAGGCGGCGCATGCAAGCCACCTCGCTCGGCAGAGGGAAAGCAGTCTGGCCCAGGCTGAGGCTCGGCACCAAGAACTGCTGGAACGGAAAAACCTGGAAATCGCAGCAACCCATCAGGAGATGAAAATACACCAGGGTGAACTCTCACTCCTTTTCCGCCTCATCCAGGCAACCAATTCAATCCAGGATATTAATCTATTTCTTGAACGCGTCGTGGAGTTGATACGCAAGACGATACCTTGCCAGAACCTGGCGCTCCTGCTGCATCATCCCGGATCCGAGGAACTGGAGGTACGTAAGGTGGCGGGGTCCGATCCGGAACAACTGATCGGAATAAAATTCCGCGTGGACAACGGTTTTACCGGCAGGAGCGTGAAATTGCAGGAAATGGTCTACCTGAATGATCTTAAAGCAGATAATGCCCGATTCGATTACCAGGGCGGTTCTTTTCCGGGTGGGTCGCTGGTATGTGCACCGATGGTCATGAACAGACGACTGATTGGCGTCATTCTCCTACAGAAAGAATCATCGCATGCCTTCAGCGATCTGGAGCTGAAATTGATTCAAGCGATCTCATGGCAGACCGCTATCGGTCTGGAAACCGCCCGGTTGTACGAATGGACGTATAACCTTTCAACGACCGACGACCTGACCGGCCTTTCGAATCGACGTTTTTTCCAGGAGATTCTCAAACGTGAACTGGCGCAGGCACAGCGTTATGGCTCTCAGTTCTCTCTGCTGATGCTCGATCTCGATCATTTTAAAACATACAATGAGGCGCAGGGAGATCTCTGCGGCGATATGGCGTTGAAGCAGATGGCAAACATTCTTCTGCAAAATACCCGGGGTATCGATCTGGTCGCACGCTTCGGCACCGACCGTTTCGTCATCCTCCTTCCCAAGACCGATAAGATGGGGGCGTTCAAGGCTGCCGAGAAATTGCGTCTATGCATCGCCGAAAACGAATTCCCCGGCGCAATGAGCCTGCCGGAAGGTAAATTGACGGTTTCGATCGGGATCTCCGGATATCCCATGGACAGCCGGGAAGCTTATGAAATCATCGATCGCGCCGATCGCGCCCTTCGTCTGGCCAAGGAAGCAGGTCGCAACCGCTGCCAGTTTTGGCAACTGCCCCAGGAATTCGACGATGAATACGAAAGCAGAAATCCCGCTATTTCCTGAAACGGGCTATCCTTTCCACCTTTTCTCCCGCTGAACCGAGCAAGATCGCCGCCTCCCTTTCCCGCCCGCACGCCTGCAATGCCGCTACGATATCTGCTCGGGATTCGGGACGGTGCCAGAGCAGAAGCGCTTTTTGCAGGCGTCGCTCGCGCGCTGACCGCGGAACATGTACCGCCTCCCCGGAAAATGGATCATGCCCGGTGTGATAGATACAGGTGGCCAAAGTACCCGGAGTGGGAGTGAACTCCTGCACCTGCTCGACCCGCAAATCATTTTGTCGCAAGTAAATAGCGGTATCGACCATGTCGTCGATGGTCGTTCCCGGATGGCCCGCCATGAGATAGGGGACGATCCCCTGGCGACTGCCCGACTGTCGGTTCCCCTCGCGAAACCAATGGAGAAAAGTCGTAAACGTGTCGGTACCCGGCTTATGCATGAGCGTCGTTACCCGATCGCAAAGGGCTTCCGGTGCAACCTTAAGCAGTCCGCCAATATGATGGGCAAGGAGCGCTTCGAAGTATTCCGTCTGTTCCTCAAGAAGATCGTAGCGGACACCCGAGGCGACGAAAACATGGCGCACCCCCGTGAGGCTGCGAATCTGTTCAAGAAGGCGAACCGCTCGCCGGTCGTCTGTCCGCAGATGACGACAACGGCGCGGGAAGAGGCAACTGTCGCGCCGGCACTGTTCCCCCGCAGACGGATGGCCGCAGGCCAGACCGTACATATTGGCGGTAGGACCACCGACATCGCTGATCGTGCCCCGAAATCCGGGGATCCCGGTGATCCGTTCGATTTCGGTCAGAATTGAAATTTCCGAGCGAGACTGAATGAATTTACCCTGATGTGCGGTGATGGCGCAAAAAGCACAGCCGCCGAAACAACCCCGATGCGTGGTAATAGAGAAACGAATCTGTTCGAAGGCGGGTATCGGTTCCTGATATGCCGGATGCGGCAAACGATTGAAAGGAAGAGCGTATAGGCGATCCAGTTCCCCTTCCGTTAAGGGCAGAGAAGGCGGGTTCACAACCAAAAAGCGATTTCCGTGTCTCTGGGCGAGGGTTTTGGCGGAGAAGGGATTGGCCTCGCCAGCGGCCAGACAGAAAGCCTCGCCAAAAACCTCCAAGTCCGTCTGCACCGACTCGAAGGAAGGGAGACAGAGCGACCCTTGCGGATCTTCCGCTGCCATGTATGCCGTACCGCGGATTTCGGTCATGGCCGGCAGCGGCTCGCCGGCGCTGGCGCGTCGGGCGATTTCCAGCAACGGCGCCTCCCCCATGCCATAGACCAGCAGATCGGCTTTGCTGTCCACCAGCATCGAACGACGCACGGCATCATCCCAGTAATCGTAGTGGGCCAGGCGGCGCAGACTCGCCTCGATGCCGCCGATGATCACCGGCAATCCCTTGAAGGCCCCTTTAAGCGCAGCTGTATAGGCAATGGCTGCCCGGTTCGGCCGCGCGCCGGCCCGTCCACCCGGCGTATAGGCATCGTCGCGGCGAATCTTCTTTGCCGCCGTGTAATGGCTGACCATTGAATCCATTGCCCCGGCCGAGACGGCGGCGAAGAGGCGTGGACGCCCCATCACCCGAAAAGCTTCTGAATTGCGCCAATCCGGCTGGGCGAGAATTCCGACCCGATACCCTTCGGATTCAAGCAGCCGGGCCAGCAGAGGAACACCGAAAGCGGGGTGGTCGATATAGGCATCCCCGGAGATGAACAGGATGTCGAGTTCATCCCAGCCGCGCGACCGCCATTTCGGGGCGACTGGTGGGGAGAAAAAGGGAGGTGGGTGACTGTTTCAGCGGAAACTCCAGTGTCGAGGCTGCTTCCTTGTTACGGAAAGAGCGGGCAAAGCTTCGAGCCCGGTCGTCTCGGGCAGACCGAGGAGCATATTCATGTTCTGCACCGCCTGTCCGGCCGCGCCCTTGACCAGATTGTCGATGGCCGCAGACGACGATCACCCGGCCGGTACGCGGATCGCTGACCAGGCCGAGATCGCAGTAATTGCTGCCGCGCACATAGGCGATATTGGGCAGACTGCCCGGCCGGATGCACACGAACAAAGGGCTCCCCCTGGTAAAAATCGTCATAGACGGCGAGCAGTTCGGCCGTGGTCGACTCTGTCCAAGGCTAGGCATAACAGGTGGACAGAATACCGCGGTTGACCGGCAGCAGGTGCGGGGTGAAGCTGACCGTCACCGGCCTGCCGGCCAAGTCGCTCAAGGTCTGCTCGATCTCCGGCGTATGGCGGTGGCTTGGCCACGCCGTAGGCCTTGAACCCCTCGTTGACCTCACAGTAGAGGGTGTCGACTTGGCCGCGGCCGGCCGGCGCCGCTGGTTCCCGATTTGCTGTCGATGATCAGCGTGCCGGATCGATCAACCGGTTTTTGAGCAGCGGCGCCAAGGCCAAGGCGGCGCTGGTCGGATAGCAGCCGGGATTGGCGACCAGCCGCGCCCCCCGGATCTCGCTCCCGGTAGAGTTCAGGCAGACCGTAGACCGCCTCGGCCAGCAGTTCGGGACTGCGTGTGCGGCTCATACCACTCGGCATAAACCGCGGGATCGCGCAGCCGGTAGTCGGCGGAGAGATCGACGACCCGGCACCCGCGGCAGCAGTTCGGGAATCATCCCCATCGCCGCCTGATGCGGCACGGCCGTGAAGACCAGTTCGGCGCGCGCCGAACCGCATGCCGGCTTCGAGGGTCTCGCATAAAAGGTCGTAAAGCCCGGCAGCGACGGGAAAGACCGCGGCCAACGGTTCCCCGGCATGCTGCCGGGCGGTGACGCAGGTGACGTCACCTGGGGTGACCGGCAGCAGACGCAACAGTTCGACCCGGTGTAACCGCTGGCGCCAACGACGGCAACTTTAAGCATGGCTAGACCTCCATGATGCAGAAAAGGGAAACCCATGGGTTTCCCTTTTCCTTGCCATTCAATTCCATGCCGGAACAGGCAACTGCGATTAACGCTTGGAGAACTGGAAGCTGCGGCGGGCCGCAGCCTTGCCGTACTTCTTGCGTTCCTTGATGCGGCTGTCACGGGTGATGAACCCGGCCTTTTTCAGCGCGCCGCGCAGCTCGGCATCGGCCTCCAGCAGCGCCTTGGTGATGCCGTGCTTGATCGCCCCGGCCTGACCGGAAGGACCGCCACCGATGACGTTGACGAAGATATCGAACTTGCCGACGTTGTCGGTCAGTTCCAGAGGCTGCCGAACGACCATCTTGGAGGTTTCCCGACCGAAATACTCGTCGATCGATCTTTTGTTGACGACGATCGTCCCCGCCCCCGGCTTGAGCCATACCCGGGCGACGGAGGTTTTCCTTTTCCCGGTGGCGTAGAATTTTCTGTCGGCCATGCTCTATCTCCTGGACTGATTAAAAGGTCAGCGGTTTCGGCTGCTGGGCCTCGTGCGGATGCTCGGCGCCGGCATAAACCTTGAGTTTTCTGAACATCTGGCGCCCCAGTTTGTTCTTGGGCAGCATCCCCTTGACCGCCTTGCGGATCAGCTGCTCCGGCTTTTTCTCCAGCAGTTTCCCGGCGGTAATCGACTTGATCCCGCCGGGATAGCCGGAATGGCTATAATACATCTTGTCGGCCAGCTTGTTGCCGGTCAGTATTGACCTTATCGGCATTGAGCACGATGACAAAATCCCCGGTATCGACGCTCGGGGTATAGATCGGTTTGTGCTTGCCGCGCAGGACATGGGCGATCCTGGTGGCAGCCCGCCCAAGCACCTGCCCATTGAGATCGATGACATACCAGTTTTTCTTGATTTCGGAACGTAAGCGATTTTCATACTCATGAAAAATACCCTCTCAGAACTTGATCTGCGATTTACGGGGCTCACAGAAGCGTAGAAATTAACCGAAGTCAGCGGGATGTCAAGAAGTTTTTGCTAGAATTTATTGTCTTCATGCATCTTGCAGTCAATCATACCAGACCTCCATCAGGCACAAACCCTGCGGCGGTGCAGTGACACCGGCCGCCTCCCGTTTCCCTTCCCGGAGCAAAAGGGGGATATCGGTCCAGGAACGCTTTCCCTGCCCGACTTCGACGAGCGTGCCAACGATTACCCGTACCATGTGCCGCAAGAAACCATCCCCCTTGACATCGATGTGAAGCAACTCCCCATTCGGGCAGAGTTCCATCGAGTCGATCTCCCGTACCGTTTCGCGAGCATCGCAGCTGGTGGAACGAAAGGCGACGAAATCATGCCGGCCGACAAATGCCGAGGCTGCCTGCGCCATCGCCCCCGATCGAGAGGCGCCCGGATATGCCAGGAGTGCAGGCGGCAGGGGTGAACGCGCCGGAGCGTTGAACAACGTGTAACGATACCATTTGCCCGCGTTGTTACGGGCGTGAAAATCCTTCGGTACCTCGACCGCCGCGCGCACCGCCACATCGGCAGGAAGAAGCCGGTTCATGCCTTCACGGAAAGCGGTTAAGGGCAGGTCGCGACCGGTACGGAAATGAACGTTCATCGCACGCGCATGCACACCGGCATCGGTACGGCCGGAAGGGTTCAGCCGTATCGTTTCCCCGGTCAGTTTTGCCAGCGCGCTTTCGACCACTTCCTGCACCGAAAGACCGTTGGTCTGCACCTGCCAGCCGGCAAAGCGGTTGCCATCATATTCGAGAATCAGACGGATTTTTCGCAATTTATTCATCCCGGCTGTAATAGAGACTTTTCAATGTTCCCGAAATGAACAGGGGCGATTCGCGAATCGCCCCTGCGTTGCAAAACAGATTAAATCATCGGACACGGAGTCCCTGCCCGTAACGGTACAATAATGAACCGGCTATTTCTCCATCAGAATCCGCAGCATGCGGCGCAGCGGCTCGGCCGCGCCCCACAGGAGCTGGTCGCCGCAGGTGAAGGCCGAGAGGTACTGCGGCCCCATCTTCATCTTGCGCACCCGGCCGATCGGGCACGGTCAGGGTGCCGGAGACGGCCGCCGGGGTGAGCTGCGGCCAGGGTGTCGGCCTTGGTGTTGGGGACCAGCTTGACCCACTGGTTGTCGTTCTTGATCAGGTTCTCGATCTCGGCGATCGGCACGTCCTTGTTCAGCTTGATGGTCAGGGCCTGGCTGTGGCAGCGCATGGCGCCGACCCGCACGCAGATGCCGTCCACCGGGATCGGGGTGGTGGTGCCGAGGATCTTGTTGGTCTCGGCAAACCCCTTCCACTCCTCGCGGCTCTGGCCGTCCTCCACCTCGCGGTCGATCCAGGGGAGCACGTTGCCGGCCAGCGGGAAGCCGAATTCCTTGGTCGGCATGGAGCCGTCGCTCGCAGGGCGGCGGTGACCTTCCGGTCGATCTCCAGAATGGCGGAAGCCGGGATTCTTCAGCAGCTTCGGCCACCGACCCGTGCAGCACCCCCATCTGGGAGAGCAGCTCGCGCATGTTGGGGGCGCCGGCGCCGGAAGCGGCCTGATAGGTCATGGAGGAGAGCCACTCCACCAGTCCGGCGCGGAACAGCCCGCCCAGCGCCATCAGCATCAGGCTGACGGTGCAGTTGCCGCCGATGAAGTCCTTCTGGCCCTTGGCCAGGGCCGCGTCGATGACGTTGCGGTTGACCGGATCGAGGATGATGACCGCATTCGTTCTCCATGCGCAGGGTGCTGGCCGCATCGATCCAGTAACCGCTCCACCCCTGCTTGCGCAGCTCGGGATGGACCGCCTTGGTGTAGTCGCCACCCTGGCAGGTGATGATGACGTCCAGCTTTTTCAGCTCGGCGATATCCGAGGCGTTCTTCAGCGTACCGGCGTTCATCGGGGCAGGCTGCCCCGCCTGGGAGGTGGAGAAGAAGACCGGCTCGATGCCGGCAAAATCGTTCTCCTCCTGCATCCGCTGGAGGAGAACCGAACCTACCATACCGCGCCAACCGACGATTCCGACTTTCATATGTCTGTTCCTTTTCTCTGATTTAGTAGTTATCTGCCGAGAAATTTGCAACTTTAGTCAAGACTGCCTACAGGGCCGCGATGATCGCGTCACCCATTTCCTTGGTATTCACCAGCTTCTCGCCGGCCTTGTTCTGGTAGATGTCGCGGGTGCGGTATCCCTGGTCGAGCACCTTGGCCACGGCATTGTCGATGGCGTCGGCCGCCTCCAGCATGCCGAAGGAGTAACTTGAGCATCATCCCGGCCGAGAGGATCTGGGCGATCGGGTTGGCGATCCCCTGGCCGGCGATATCCGGGGCGCGAGCCGCCGGAGGGCTCGTACATGCCGAAGGTGCCTTCGGCCAGCGAGGCGCGAGGGGAGCATGCCGAGGGAGCCGGTCAGCATGGCCGCCTCGTCGGAGAGGATGTCGCCGAACATGTTCTCGCAGAGGATCACGTCGAACTGCTTCGGCCACTTGACCAGCTGCATGGCGGCGTTGTCGACGTACATGTGGGACAGTTCCACATCCGGATATTCCTTGGCGATGCCGGTGACGATCTCGCGCCAGAGCACCGAGGTGGAGAGGACGTTGGCCTTGTCGATGGAGCAGACCTTCTTGCCGCGCTTGCGGGCCGCCTGGAAGGCGACATGGGTGATGCGCTCGATCTCCGGCACGCTGTAGCGCATGGTGTCGACGCCGACCCGCTCGCGCCCGTCCCCTTCGATCCCCTTCGGCTGGGAGAAGTAGATGCCGCCGGTCAGTTCGCGGATCACCAGGACATTGAAGCCGCCGCGCGATGACCTCTTCCTTGAGCGAGGAGGCGCCGGTCAGGGACGGGAAGATGATGGCCGGGCGCAGGTTGGCGTAGAGGCCGAAGATCTTGCGCAGCGGCAGCAGGGCGCCGCGCTCGGGCTGCTCGTCCGGCGGCAGGGTCTCCCACTTCGGGCCGCCGACCGAGCCGAACAGGATGGCGTCGGCCGCCTTGCAGATATCGACGGTGGTCTGCGGCAGGGCCTTCCCTTCGTTGTCGATCCCGGCGCCGCCGACATTGGCCTGGGTGCGCTCGAAGGTCACTTCGTAGCGATTCTCTACCGCGTCCAGCACCCTCAGCGCCTCGGCCATCACCTCCGGGCCGATACCGTCCCCGGGCAGAACCGCCACCTTGAAACTTTTCGTCATCGCATCCTCACCTTATTTCAAGTCAGATAAGCCTTCAATCTGCTTAAAAGCAGAAGATTTCGGCTGTTTGCAAGAGGTGTCACTATAGGAAGGGGAAAGCGCTCTTGTCAAATCATTTTTATGGAATTTAGCGGGAGAAAGGCGTTGTTGTGCAATAAGTGACACATGCCTTGTGCCACTTATTGCACAATTAGTTTAAATGATCAAATTCGAGATTGAGGATGGCGATTCCGACTATCGTCAGTGCTGGTATTCAGATCTCCCTTGAATCCTCTTTCCACCACCCGTGCGGCAAGCTCCTCCATCCTTTTGAAAGCATTGAAACTGGCTTCGGCAGCGGCGAGAATATCGCTTTGCTGATCATTGGGGAGCGCGCGAAAATAAGCGAGCAGTTCCCGTTCATTACGGCTCAATGGGGTAACATCGGTCATACAGCTTCTCCTCTGGCACGCACAAGGTGAAAAAAATTTCACCTGAGTACTCTACCAGAAGATAAGAAAATTTTCACCACTAAGATAAAATTTCTTCCAGCGCATCGGCAAGGACCGCGAAAGGATGGTAGTTATCAGGCAAATCGCTCCGCAGGGCCGCCTCCAGAGTGCGGAAAATCTTTACCTTGCCCCGCCGGCGGGCGAAAAAAATCTCCAGGTTTCCTTCTGCCTCTTCCCATGTTGCGAGTGTCAGCCCGGAGAGGGCGGAGGCAAAACGACGCTGCAGAGAGTGCAGGGTCAGGCGATCCCAATTGTCCTTGATCTTGACCTCGCGCAGGCGTTGCTCGATTTGCCGTAGAAAGAAGGAACGGCGGATTTCGTTAAAGGTGTCTGCCATGGAATGAAAATCGGTTCCGGTGCGGGAAACCAGATCGATCAGCGGCAGTAGATCGTCCAGAAAAGGGAGCGTGGCGATGCGCTGGGCCAGAACCGAAGAAAAACCTTCTCCCTCCATTTCTCTAGCGGTCTGTTGGCACCTCTGCCACACATCGCCTTCGAGAATGCTCCCCAACGTCTTCAAATAGGCCGCCGTCTGTTGCCGTAAACCTTCAATGATGCGCTCCTCCGGCTCTTTCACCATTCCGCGCTCAGCCTGCCAGCGGCAGAGCCCGGCCAGAGTGTGCTCCAGCATCAAAAGAATGGCGTACTGCCGCTCAGCTGTGATCCGGTTGTCGAGGGCAGAAATCTGCCGACGGATATCGCCGGCATCAAGCGCCTGGTCGAAGGTCAGGTAGGTTGCCGTTATCCCAACGAGAGAGACTCCCGTTTTTTGGCTGAGATCGGCGATGAAGGCGCTACCCGCCTGATTAACGACAATGTTGGCGATCATGGTGGCGACGATCTCTCGCGCCAACGGATGCTGCGCCAGATCGGTCGCGAACCGCTGACGAACCGGCATAGGGAAGTAGCCATCTAAATACGGCCGCACGCCGTCGCGACCGGGCAGATCACTTTCCAAAAGCGCCTGATGCAACTGCATCTTGCCATAGGCCATGAGCACGGCGAGTTCCGGTCGGGTCAGCCCCTCCCCGCCACGGGCGGCAACCTCGCGGGCGGACGGCAACGATTCGCCGCGGCGGTCGAGAAGGCCGGCATTGCTCAAGCGGTCGGCAAGGGCAAGATAGGGTTCGACATCCGCCGCACTGCGAGCGCTGTCGAGAGAAAGACAGAGACTCTGGTTGTAATTGTCGGCAAGGACGGCGGCACAAACTTCATCGGTGACTTCCCGCAACAGGCTGTCCCGTTCTTCACCGGAGGCGACCTTCCCTTCTTCCTGCAGCCGCCGCATGAGAATTTTCAGGTTTACCTCATGGTCCGAGGTGTCGACACCGGCCGAATTATCGATCGCATCGGTATTGATGCGACCACCCTTCAGGGCATATTCAATGCGCCCCTTCTGGGTAAAACCGAGATTCCCGCCTTCGCCAACCACCTTCGCCCGCAATTGACCGGCATCGATCCGCACCGCGTCATTCCCCCGGTCCCCCGCCTCTTCCTGCTTTTCGCTCGTCGCCTTGACATAGGTACCGATACCGCCGTTCCACAGCAGATCGGTTTCGGCGGCGAGAAGGAGGCGAATCAGCCCTGCCCCATCCATCGTTGTATGGCGCACCCCCAGCCACTGCCGTACCGGCTCAGAGAGAGGAATATCCTTTTCCTGGCGTGCCCACACCCCCCCACCGACGGAAATGCGCGCACGGTCGTAATCGTCCCAGGAGGAGCGCGGCAGTTCGAACAGGCGCTGCCGTTCGCGGAAGGAAATGTCCGGATCGGGATCGGGATCGAGAAAGATGTGCCGGTGATCGAAGGCGGCCAGCAGCCGGATGTGCCGGGAAAGGAGCATACCATTGCCGAATACGTCGCCGCTCATGTCACCGATGCCGATGACGGTGAACGGCTCCTGTTGAATATCCTGCCCCATTTCGCGGAAATGCCGCTTGACGCACTCCCAGGCGCCGCGGGCGGTGATGCCCAGCACTTTGTGATCATAGCCGTGGGAGCCGCCGCTGGCGAAGGCGTCATCCAGCCAGAAACCGTACTCGCGGCTGATGGCGTTAGCGATATCGGAAAATTGCGCCGTCCCCTTATCGGCCGCCACCACTAGATACGGATCGGGCTCATCATAGGCAACCACTCCAGGCGGACGTATTACCTCCGATTCACGGCGATTGTCGGTAAGATCGAGCAGGCCGCGCATCAGTACCTGATAAGCCGCCTTCGCCAGCGTGGTGGCCTCCTCACGGGTCGTTGCGGGGGTTTTGACGATGAACCCACCCTTTGAGCCGACCGGGACGATCAAGGCGTTCTTGCTCATCTGGGTCTTCATCAAACCGAGAATTTCGGTGCGAAAATCGTCCGGGCGATCGGACCAGCGGATACCGCCGCGCGCCACTTTGCCGCCACGCAGATGGATCCCTTCGATGCCGTTGGCATGCACGAAAATTTCGAAAAGCGGCCGCGGAGCCGGCATGTCGATAATCCCCAGAGCACTAATCTTGAAGGCGAAGAAATAATCTGGCCGCCCATAACGGAGAAAGAAACTGGTGCGGACGGTCGAATCGATGAGATTGAAGAAGGCGCGCAGGATGCGGTCCTCGTTTACATCTGAAACCTCTTCGAGTGCGCTGGCCAGCTCCAGGCGGATGGGGGACAGTCCCTCTTCCTCGCGCCTGGCAAAGTCCGGCCATCTTTCTTCCGGCCGGAAACGTGCCTCGAAATAGCGAAAGAGAAGCAGTCCCACCCGCGGGTTATGGATCAGGGCGAAAGCTACCCGCCGCTTGCTGTGCGGTGCGCCGAGCTGGAAATAGTAGTTTCGATACCCGCGGAAAATATCGATCTGCCGCCAGTCGAGCCCGGTCAGAAGAAGGAGCCGATGCAGATAATCATTTTCCACCTCTCCCCGGCGCAGGGCGCCAAGTGCTGCCAGCAACGGCTGCCGCAGGGGAAAGAGGGGAAGAGCGCCATCCCCGCCACGGATTGTGAAACTCTTGATGTAGATAGGCTCTGCATCGATGGCCAGACGAAAATCAACCTCCTCGATGACCTTGAGGTGCAGATTTTCGAGCAAAGGCATCAGTTCATTCAGGTAGCTCTGACGCCGACTGTAAAACCGTAGGCAATAATTTTCTTCCTGGCCAAAAGGGCCCCAGAGGGCGAACCGCTCTTCGCCATCGGTAAGCAGCATCTCGATATTGCAGACGTCCCGCAGTGCGTAACGGGGATGCACGAGTGTGCGATAGCCACGGGAGAAGCTTTCCGCATATTTGCGCCAGCGCCGGTTCCCCTCAATTTCGCCGAAGGCGCCAGCAAAGAGGAGCTGCAGCCGCAGATTCCAGGGACGGGCGATCCGGGTCAAGGCGCGCTCCAGGCGATCCAGCTGCTGCAGACCGCGCCTTTCCGGCTGCAAGCCAACGTGCAGACTGACAAAATCGGGTGAGACGTGAATAATGCGGGTAGTCGCCGCCGGCGCCCGGAAAAAGCGCCGCAGATAACGTTCGAACCGGGGGATCATTGCCTCGTCGTGAAAATCTCTTGGCATGATGATAAGGAGAGTAAGACCATGCACTGCCAGACCACGGCTCGGCACCACCTTGACCGCGCCATGACGGTAGAGGAAGGTAAAAGAACGAACGATTTCCTGCAATTCATCTGCGGTCAGAAAAAACAGCTCAACCTTGGGAAAGGTATCGAATATCTCAATAGTCTTCCGGTAATCGTGACAATCGCGGGGGATGCCGAGAGCGGCCAGGGCGTCCTCGATGCGACGGCGCAGAGTCGGTACATTGCTTGCCGGTTCATCGAGACCTTGTCGGGAGAACAAGCCGAGGAAAGCATGTTCCCGCCAGCCTTCCGCAACCGTTTCGCGAAGAGCGAGGTAGACAAGCGGGTCGGATCGGTGCAACGGACTGCGCCGGTCGGTTTCCTCGACAACCAGGGGACCGGAGCGGGCGATTCTGGCCTGTAAAGCGGGGGGGAACACCTTCAGTGGCAGTTCCCGCTTGCCGGAAAATTCTTCGGATTCGAAAGGAAGTCCGAGCGCTGTCCCGTCGATCTCACGGATTTGGAAAGCTCCCCCTTCCTCCTTGCGCAATCCCAGACAGCGATAGGCGAAAGGGAGAAAATTCCCCTGGCGCAGCCACTGCCAGAAATCGCCGCATGCGACCCTTTCGGCAGGGTGCTCCAGCTCTTGCAACCGCTGGCCGAGGGCGTGGCTGTCGCGCTGCACTTGCACGGTTTTTTCTAGAATTTTTGTCGCCCCGCGGACGACTGCATCCCTCTCTTCGGCGGCAACCCCCTCCACTTCGAGGATGATCAGCGACTCCCGCTCCCCCGCCCCGGTCGTATCGTCCAAGGCAATGATCCGTCCGCCGCCGCGGCGCACCGTGAGAATAGGATGCGAAATGACCTGGTGGCGAAAATTCTCCTGAAAGAGAAAATTCTGCAGGGAATCGAGGAGAAAGGGAGCGTCGGGAGCGTTGCTGACCAGCAGGAAGCGCCCTTGTTCCTCCGTCGGCAAGAGGACGATAGCGACATCCTGCTGGCGCTCTTCAACGAGCCGGAAGATGTCCCTTATCCAGTCGACAATCTGTTCCGCCGACGCTTGGCGCAGGTAGGAAAGAGGAGTGTGCGCATGAAGTATGCGGGTCAGAGAACGAATCTGCGGATCCTTTTCCGGATCAAACAAGGCCAGAACCGCACCGGCCTTCTCCAGCAAAATCGCCTCGTCCGAACGGCTGCTGCGTCCTTCGGTATCGACCTTCATGGCACCCCCGGCTAGCAATACGAACGGTTAATTTTAGTGGAGCGGGGAGGGTTTTACAAGAAAAGTCACGAATCAGAGGGACTGGGCTGTCGCAAATGCCGCAGCAAGTCGGGCAAATTCTTGCAAATCGAGGGTTTCACCGCGCCGGATTGGATCGATATCGGCTACGGCCAAGGCTTCGGAAACCTCTCCAGCAGTGAAACCAGCGCTGGTCAAGGTATTGCGCAGTGTCTTGCGCCGCTGGGCGAAAGCCCCTTTGACCACCTTCCGGAAGAGAGGCTCGTCGGCAACAAAAACCCGCGCCGCGGGGAGAGATTCGAAGAGCAGAACGGTCGAGTTTATTTTCGGCGGCGGGTAAAAAGCCCCGGGCGGAACATTGGCGACCCGGCGGATATCGAACCACAAATGGCAGAAGACGGAAAGGATGCCGTAGTCGCGGCTGCCCGGAGAGGCGCAGAGGCGATCGGCCACCTCCTGCTGGAACATCAGCACCAGGCGGGAGAAGAGTTGGCGGTGATCAAGGATGCGGAACAGAATCTGGCTGGAGATGTTGTAAGGGAGGTTGGCAACCAGCTTGTAAGGGGGTGTCGTCAGCAGCGATTCCCAATCCAGGCGCAGGGCGTCGCCTTCATGCACGAGCAGATTTGGCGCCCCCGCTGCCGTAGCCGCTCGGCCAGACCCCGGTCCACTTCGAGTACTTCCACCACCCCGGCCCGCTCCAGCAGCCGGTCGGTAAGAGCGCCGAAACCAGGGCCGATCTCCAGAACGCGGTCGTCGCTATGCAGCGCGGCGGCGGCAAGAATCTTTTCGATCGTACCGGAATCGCGGAGAAAATTTTGCCCAAAGCGTTTTTTTGGATGAAAATCGGTCATTATCGATCCTTGCCCACCGCATCCAGGGACCAGGTTGCCAAAGCGGTCAGGTCCAGGAATGACGGCACTCCCCGGTGCAGGTAGTGATCTCCGGCACCCCCAGCATCGCCGCATTATCACCGCAGAGCAGGGGGGAGGGAAAAAGACGGCAAGCCGATGCCGCTGCGCCAGTTCACCGAAAGCGGTGCGTAAACCTTTGTTACAGGCGACACCGCCGGCAACCACAATGCGGCTCAGACCTGTCTCCTGCGCCGCCCGCAGTGTTTTGTTGCAGAGCACCTCGACCACCGCCGCCTGGAAACTGGCGGCGAGATCGTTGCAACTGACTCCTTGCGGAAGAGCCGGCTGCTGCTGCAGATGATGAAGGACGGCGGTCTTCATGCCGCTGAAGCTGAAATCGAAGTCGCCCTTGTGCAGCAGCGGCCGCGGAAAATCGATAGCACTGGGGTTCCCCTCGCGCGGCCAGGCGGTCGATGAGCGCGCCCCCGGGATACGGCAAGACCGAGCAGCTTGGCGACCTTGTCGAAGGCTTCGCCGGCGGCATCGTCGATGGTCCGGCCGAGGGTCCTGTAGCATCCGATGCCGTCGACCCGATAGAGATGGGTATGGCCGCCGGAGACCGCCAGGGCCAGATAAGGGAAAGGCAACTTCCTGTTCCAGCAACGATCGCGAGGATATGCCCTTCGATGTGATGCACCCCGACCAGCGGGATGCCCACGGGCAAAGGCCATCGCCTTGGCGGTGGAGAGCCCGACCAGCAGCGCGCCGACCAGACCAGGGCCGCGGGTAACCGCCATCCCCTCGATGGCTCCAGAGGAGGTCGCCGCCTGTTCCAGGGCCTCGTCGATCACCGGCGAAATCGCCTCCAGATGCTTGCGCGAGGCAATCTCCGGCACCACACCGCCGTAACGGGCATGGATATCGACCTGGGAGGCGACGACATTGGACAGGATCTGGCGGCCGTCGCGGACGACGGCGGCGGCAGTTTCGTCACAGGAGTTTCGATGCAGAGAACGAGCATGTCAGCGAAGGAAGCTCATATGCAGTAGGGAACGCTAACTGCTATAGCGGAGTTACAGCAGATTCGCCGCCATTTCGGCCAGGGGCGAGCGCTCCCCCTTGGTCAGGGTCATGTGCCCGGCAATCGCCTGCCCCTTGAACTTCTCCACCACGTAGGTCAGGCCGTTGCTGGAGGAATCCACGTAGGGATTGTCGATCTGGTAGGGGTCGCCGGTCAGGACGATCTTGGTCCCCTCGCCGGCCCGGGTGATGATCGTCTTGATCTCGTGCGGGGTCAGGTTCTGCGCCTCGTCGACGATCATGTACTGCTTCGGGATGGAGCGGCCGCGGATGTAGGTCAGCGGCTCGATCTCGAGGATCCCCATATCCATCAGCTCCTTGTAGCCGCGCTTGCGCTTTCCGCGCTCCTCGACCGTGCCGAGGAGCAGTTCGACGTTGTCGAAGATCGGCTGCATCCAGGGCGCCAGCTTCTCCTCGATATCGCCGGGAAGGAAACCGAGGTCGCGCCCCATGGGGAAAGACCGGCCGCGAGACCAGCAGGCGGTTGTAGACCTCCTCCTCGGCCGTCTTGTGCAGGCCGGCGGCGATCGCCAGCAGCGTCTTGCCGGTGCCGGCCTTGCCGACCAGGGTCACCAGCTGGATTTCGTCATTGAGCAGCAGATCGAGGGCAAACTGCTGCTCGCGGTTGCGGGGCATGAATCCCCCAGATCCCTTCCTTGGGGCACGGATCAGCGGCACGATGCCGGCCGCACGGGGCATGGTAGCGGCCGAGTGCCGGTATGGGAGGGGTTGGCGCTGTCGATCGAGGGTGATGAACTGGTTGGGCAGGTAGTCGCCCTGCCAGAGGTCGAGATACCCCTGGCCGTAGAAACGGTCGACCTCGTCCTTGTCGACCAGGACCTCGGCGCTGCCGGAATAGAGCTCCTCAATGGAGACCTTGTCCGATTCGTAATCCTCGGCCAGCCAGACCGATGGCATCCGCCTTGATGCGCAGGTTGGTGTCCTTGGTGACAAAGATCACCGGGCAGTCGCAGCTCTCCTTGAGCTCCAGGCCACCGCCAGGATGCGGTTGTCCGCCTGATCGCCGCGCAGTTCCGGCGGCAGGCGCTTAAGCGCCTCTCGGTGTAGAGTGACGACCTTGAGCATGCCGCCGCTTTCTCCAGCGGCACCCCGTCGACCAGCGACGCCTTCTTCGCGCAGGCCGTCGAGCAGACGCGAGATGTGGCGGGCGTTGCGGCCGGTTTCGTTGAGATCCTTCTTGAAACGGTCGATCTCCTCGATGACGGTCATCGGGATGACCAGATCGTTCTCCTCGAAGCGGAACAGCGCCTGGGGATCGTGGAGCAGCACGTTGGTGTCGAGAACATAGGTCTTTTTCATGGCCAACTCCGCTCAGGGGAAATGTTCATACTTGATCGTATTCGAGAACTTCCAGCCCTTCCGAGGTGGCAAGCAGCTTGACATGGACCGGATAATCCTTGCCCGGGATATTGCGCTTGGCGCTCGAGGATCACTTCCCCGTTCCGGTTGAAGGCATCGAGCACTTCTTCCGGCGATTCTTCGACGATATAATGATTGTAGATGCGGGTCTGCATCAGCTCGTTCACGGGTCACCGGCCTGTTCCGGCGGCAGGGAACAGGCAACCAGGAGCAACAGGAGCAGAAGCGGACAACAGGTAATTTTTCATAACATTTCTCCTGCTTGACGGGTTCAGCGCAGGTCGCCAGGTCAGGCTACCGCCGCCAGCAACAAGTCGATCTCGCCGCTGGTCGTGAAGGAACCGGGGCTGACCCGTACCGTGCCACGGGGAAAAGTGCCGATGCTGCGGTGGGCGTCCGGCGCACAGTGCAGTCCGGCCCGACTGACAATATCGTAATCGCGATCGAGGCGAAAACCGACCTCGGCCGGATCGCGGCCATCAATATTAAACGACAGCGCCCCCCCGTGTCGTCGGGGATCGCGCGGACCATAGAGTTCAACGTCAGGGATATTCTGCCAAACCCTCGAGCAATCGGATCATCAGTTCCTGTTCCCGTGCCCGGATGGAAGCAAGGCCGATTGTCAGGAGAAAATCGATCGCCGCCGTCAACCCGGCCAGCCCCGGAGCGTTAAGGGTACCGCCTTCAAGACGTTCGGGCATTGTCTCCGGCGGCTGATCAGAATGGGAATTGCCGCCGGTGCCGCCGTAATCAGAGGGACCAGCTCGCACCCCTTCCCGTACATAGAGAAAACCGGTCCCCGGCGGACCGAGCAGACCTTTGTGCCCGGGTACGGCAAGCAGATCGATCCCGAGTTCATCCACATCGCAGCGGAAAAAGACCGGCGCTTTGGGCGGCATCGACGAGGAAGAGAATCCCTTGCCTGGCGGCACCAGGGCCCGATCTCTTCCATCTGCTGCACGTGCCGGTGACATTGGAACAGTGGGCGAGAACCACCAGCCGGGTCGTCGCCGTGCGGCAGGCGCAGCAGATCCGCCGCAGGATCGACGAAGCCCTCGCGCATCGGCGGCGACCTTGACCACCTCGACCCCTTGTTCCTGCAGGGCCCGCAGCGGCCGGGCCACGGCATTGTGCTCCATGCTCGTCGTCACCACCCGGTCCCCGGGTCGCAACAGAACCGAACAGGGCCTGATTGATCGCCTCGGTGGCATTAGCGGTAAAAGACGATGCGGGCCGTATCGGTAATGCCAAAGAGCGCAGCCACCACTTCCCGTGCCTGGAATACCAACCGGCTCGCCTCAAGCGCCATACGATGTCCGCCGCGCCCGGGATTGCCCCCGATCTGACGCAGCGCCCGGTCACAGGCAAGGTAAACCGCTTCGGGCTTGGGAAAGGAGGTGGCGGCGTTATCGAGATAAACGGTCATAAAGATGTTGTTTGAATCCTTTTGGGTTGCGCGGAGAGCGGCAGAGAGGATCGCGGCCAGCCTCCGGCCCGATTGAGCAACCGGCCAGTCCGCGGCAACCGCCCAGACATAGCGGCAAGTCACGGCAGCCAGAGCAACCGGCAGGGGTGGCGGCGATCTCTTCACGAATCCGCAGGCGACGGTAAGACTGCCAGAGTTCGAGGAGTGAATACCGCTGCAGCGAACCGAGTCGCTCCGGCCAGGAGGAGCAGGGGAAAAGCTCGCCGGCGGCGTCCACATGAGCCAGACTGTTGCCGGCCTGACAACCACCGTACTCGCTGCGCCCCTCCTGTCGTCCTGGGTAAAGGACTTCCCAGAGGAAGAGATCGTGAACCTCCAGGGCCAGACCGGCATGCAGGGAGGCCGGATCATTTCCCGCCTGGAGACGAAACGCTTCCACGTCCTCCGGTCGCAGCCGGCCGGACCTCAGCGGGGGTTCAAAATTATCATCCGGGCGGGTGTTTGGCAATTTAAATCTATGGATACCCGCCTGCCGGCAGAAGCTCAGCAAGCCCGGGAAGGAACGGCAGTGAAAAGCGCGTCGGTACAAGGATGAATGCCGGTTCCTGCCCAATTTCCCGAAGGGCGGCGAGGCATCCCGCAAGGCGTCCCAAGCGACTGCACCATTGGCCACAAAGGGGTGCAGATCGAGAAAGAGATTATCCAGAGGAGGACGACCGGCAAGAAAGGCAAGCTCGGCTGCGGTCCCGTCGACTGACGACCGAAGTCTGGCAGCCGCCCGCTTGCAGAATCGACAGGATTTCGGCGATGGCAGGATGGCAGAGTGGCTGCCGCTCCAGGGTGACGAAAAAAACGCCGGCCGCAACCAACTCCTCCGCCACCTGGCGCACCGTTGCCGGCGCCGCAGCCCCGTTCTCATCGTGCAGGTCCCAGGTGACACGCAGGGGAGTGTCGAGCAGATCGATGGCCATAGAAAATTTTCATAGGATGGAACCGCCTGGGTTTGATCCAGGCGGTTCCGAAACAGGGTGGCTGCAGCGGATGCTGCCCGGACTTCAGCAGGGATGAACGTTAGCGGAACCGATGACCTGAGGTTTGCTGTACTTTTTCATGATATCACCTCCTTCTCTTTGATGAAAACCACTGGGGTTGATGAGAGTCTTTTATTTCCAGCAATGCGGATCGGGTTGATCGAAATCGCCGGTGGTGGCAAAGGCGCGGGCGGTGCAACCGCCGAGACAGATCTCGAAAGCGCCGCAGCCGGAGCATTTGCCCTTCGCCTCTTTGTTGCGCATCGCCGTCAAGAACGGGCGAATCGTACCAGATCTCATCGAAATCGTCGCGCAGAATATTGCCGACCACCAGCGGGATGAAACCGCAGGGGGTGATATCGCCGTTCGGCCGCAGATGCAGGGAGAGCTTGCCGCAACTGCTCCCCTTGACCAGCGGGTTCTCTTCGTAGCCGGGGAGCGAGGCGATCACCGGATCGTCGAAGGAGATCGACAGATCTGTGGTCTCCGCCTTGACCGCCAGCGCCTCGACGTAGAAGGCTTGCCACTCCTCCGGCGAGCAGATCGAGTTCCTGCGCGGTTTTTGAAACCCCGGCCGCTGCATTTGAAGTTGTGCAGATAGACCTGGCCGACTCCGATGCTCCCGGGCCAGTTGCAGCAGATCGCGGAAATGCCGGTAATTGATGCGCGAGATCACCGCGCTCATGGTGCTGCGCAAGCCCGACCGCGTGCAGAGTGATCGAGGGCCGCCACCGCCGCCTGGTGAAGGAGCCGGGCATGTCAGCGGAAATCGTCGTGCAGCGCCGGATCGGCACTGTCGATACTGATGCCGACGCTCTTGAAACCGCTCGCCTTGAGCTTACGGCCGCCTCGCCGATCGAGCAGCCAGCCGTTGCTGTTCATCGAGACGTTCAGCCCCTTGCCGCTCGCATAGGCGGCCATTTCGAAGAGATCGGCACGGATCAGCGGCTCGCCGCCGCCGAAGTTGATGAACGGCACCTGCTTCTCGGCCAGCACATCGACGATCCGCTTGATCTCGGCGGTCGGCAGCTCCTCGCCCACTTCGTCGCGGCTGTAGCAGTGCGAGCAGATGAAGTTGCAGCGATAGGAGAGGGTCCAGTTGAAGGTCAGCGGCGCGGAAAATTGCTCGGTTATCTTGTCAGCCATCGATGCAGCCATCCTCGTTGTATGCAGATCGTCGACGAATTCCTTCACATCGCCAGCCAGTTCTTCGTGATCGACCTCAAATTCGCCGGCCAGCAGCGCAACGATCTCCTCCAGCGTCCGGGTGCCGTCGCAGAGCGCCAGATGCGCCCGCCGACCAGGTTGAGCTGGTGCATCATCCCGGAGATGATCAGGATCACCGTGCCGCGCTCGGACACGTCCTCGCCGCGCTCCAGGGCCGCAGCACCTCGTCCTCGCGCCGTCTTTTCCATCCGCCAGACAATGTCGGGGTTGACGTTGCAGCATGTTCTCCTATGGCTGTACTCCTTTGCGTTCGCCGGCTCTCGCACCTTTGGACAACGACCGCTCGCGGCACAGGAGGGAAATCACCCGAGCACAAAAACAAAACCGATCAGCACGGCCATCTTGCCGACCAACGGGCACCCGGCGGCGGTGGCGGCGATCCCCCAGGACTGCACCAGGCCGCCGCCGACGAACATGCCGACCACCACCAGGCCGGCATCGGCATCCCCTTCCCCCGCCTTGACCAGCTGGCGGAAGGGGCAGCCGCCGATCAGGACCGAAACCCAGCCGACCAGGACCATGCCGAGAAAACTCCAGAGGATGCTCCAGATGGGCGCCGGGCTGGCCGTACAGGCCAGGATGAAAGCGGCCGGTGGCCAGACTGACGCAGAGCGCCGCCAGCACGAAGGCGAGCAAGTCCCCAGAGTCAGGGGCGTACGCCGGCCAAGGAGCAAAGTATCGCGCACGCTGCCGGTGATGCAGAAACGGCTGCGCTGGGCCAAGGCGCCGAGGAGCAGACCGACGCCAGGGCGATGCCAGCCAGGGCGCATGCTGCGGCGGCGCTGCCCCGCGTGGAGACGAGAAGAAAGCCCGGACTGCAGCAGAACAAAAAGGAGCAGCAGCAGGAAAAGGGCCGGAATCAGCAGGCCGCTGCCGCCGCGCTCGCGCTGCGACCGGCCAAGATCGACGCCGCCGGCCAGGCCGCGCAGCCCGAGCCAGACCCCGGCCAGCAGACCGACCACGCCGGTGACGGCGGCCAGATCACCGGCGGTCGAGGCGCAGAACCAAGCTTGATCGGACAGCCGATAAAGACCGCGCAGCCGACGATCAGAAACATCCCGGAGAAGAGGCGCAGCAGCGGCGCGCTGCCGCCGCGCGGAGCGGAATTCGCCGGCCGGCAGGGCGCAGGCCAGGCGCGCCGAGAACAAAACCGATCAGTTCCGGCCGCAGGTACTGCATGCGCGCGTTGTCGTGCAACCCCAGAGCTCCGGCGCTGTTCTCGATGAAGCAGGAGACGCAGATGCCGGAGTTCTCGGGGTTTCCCCAGACCGCCAGCAGCACGCCGAAAGCCCGAGCAGGATCCCGGTCGCCACGTTATCGAGAATTCGCGTGTCAGTCGCATCGTCTCATTCGCACCCGCCGGCCAGGCGGCTTTGCAGATAGTAGAGATTGCTTCAGCGTTGCCGAAAGCGAGGCGTTCTGTCGGGATTGGCGCGGGCAGCGCTCGCTGACATGCTTGGCAGATCTGCTCTCCACCATTTGACGGATTTCCTCCCGCCGGGATAGCGGGTTGTCGGCATCGATGTAATCGCCGTTGCGCCGCACCCCGGCGACGAAATTGGCGACTGCTTCTCCGTGAACCCCCATCTGCACGCAGGATCTCTCCCTTCAGCGATGAGACCGTGCGCCTCGCCGGGATAACGTGCCGGCCAGCTCATCGAGCTTAAGAAGCGCCGCCTGCGCCTGCCCTTGGCTGGCGCAGGTCCAGCACCGGTCCGTAAAGCGCTTGCAGCAGAGCTGATCCGCGCCTGATAGGCCAGCTGCCGCTCCAGCGCCTTGTCCGTTGTCGCCGTCGCCTCCTGGCGCCAAGAATGCCCAGCCAGAAGGCCCCCCAGCAGCAGCAGAGTGACTGCAGCCCGCCCCAAAGGAGGCGCTCCTGGGTATCGCGCGGCATGTCAGAATTTCTGGTACGGCGGCATGTTGACCCGCCTGGCCATCGCCCGGATCGGCTCGTAATCGCTGTCGAGCAGCGCCTCGAAGCCGTCGATCCAGGCCGCCTTGAGAACCTTCACCTGCTCGCCGTCGATCTCGACGGTTGTCTCTGGAGTCAGGGCGAAGAGCGCCTTGCGGAATTTGTTCGACAATCGCCTGTCAGCATCGGCAGCAGCCCCGAACGTGCAGTAGGGAATCGCTTCGCTCTGCGCGAGCACAACGAAATCATCCGGTTCGATCTTCCCCTCGCGCGTCATGATCTCGAGATCGAGAACCGGGGCGGCACCTACATCGAACTCTCCGAATAGAACCTTGTAGATCAGCTTTTCATGTTTGAACGAGCCGGGGGGAATGGCGTAATAGGCCAGATCCCGCTCCGGATCGAGACCGGCCCGCAGCATCAGATCATACTGGGCGAGATAGCCGGTCGGCGCCATCATCGGCCCGAAGATCATCCGCTTGCCACGGATATCCGCGAGCTTCTCGATGCCGCTCCCCTTGCGGGCGACGATCGCCCCGGCGGTGCGGGCACCGAACTCGCCCCGTTTTTCCGTAGCGAGTAACTGCAGTTGGGCGTTTTCCTTGAGAATGATGTAGAGGAGGGAATTGGTGTGGGTGAAAGCAAATTCGCCCGCCCGGAAACGTTCCTCGAAATCCTGGGTATTGACCGGCACCGGCTACAAACTCGATCCCCGTCTGTTCCGAAAGGTAACGGGTCAGCGGGCGGAAGCGGGTCATTGTCTCCGCTTCGGTGTTGCAGTTCATGTAGCCGATGCGCATGACCGGCCGTTCTCCGCTTCGCTCGCAGCCTGCGAAAAGGAGGATGAGCAGCAGGAACGGCAAAGAAGCAATCAAAAGGATGGCGCTTCGATTCATGTGTCGGCTTTTGGTAAAACGATCTGCCATCAATCCACTCCGGGGAGAGCTGGGGCGTGCGCCAGTGGTGTACTAAAATCGACTGCGCCGACCCCGGGACGAGCGGCGGCATCGCGGACACGTACAGCAATTTCAGAAGCTATCGACGTTCCCCACCAATTGTCACGGGCATCAACGATGTCGGCACCGTCATTGATCAGCGCATATTCGCCGTTTCCAGCCAAATCGTTCTCCCGCACCATGCCACGCGAGTTGAGCCAGCGGATGCCGGCACGGCCGTTGCCGGAAATCAGGTTTTGCCGCAGGTCGGCCTCGGAGTCTTCAAGAAAAATGCCATGTTCGCTGTTGCCGACGAGAAGATTTTCCTGCACGCTCGCACGGGTCCGCTGCAGATAAAGCCCCTTGCGATTGGCGCGGATGATGTTCCCCTCAATGACCGCCTGCGAGTCGCGCAAATTGGCGCCATTGACCAGATTGTCGGTCAGCCGACAGCCGCGCATTTCGAGTCGGCTGTAAACACACCGCAAGCCCCAGTAATTGTCCGCCAATAGGGAATCGGCGATGACCACCTGCGAGTCGCGAAACTGCACCCCGTTGAGATTCTCAATGATCCGACAGCGCTCGATGCGCACCGTCGCCTCCTGAAACTGCATCGCCCGGACATTGTGGCTGAACTCGCAGTCACGTATTTCGGCCCGGGAAAAATGGGCGTGAAAGCCGCGATAGGCAAACTCCACCCGACAGTGCTCCAGCCGGTTATCCTCCTCCGATCCCATGATATTGATCGCCCCCCAGGCACCGGGCGGGGAACTGCGTCGGTGGTGGTAAAAAGGATCGGCGCCTCGGCCGTACCGAGCGCCCGCAGACTCCCCTGGAGAAAGATCTCGTGCTCGCCGATGCCGTCGCCGTTGCTGTCGAAGGGGGTGAAGCGGATGACCGTTCCGGGGCGGATTTCGAGAGTCACCCCGGGAGGGACGGTCAAAATTCCGTCAATGAGGATTTCCCCTTCCCAGACCGTATCCTGCAGGAGGGTTTCCTCCCCCCGATAAAAAAGGGGAGCACCCCAGGCGCTGGATCCCTGCAACAGCCAGAAGAGTAAAAACAGGCGCTTCATCGCTCCTCCCGGCTGGCGCCAAGGCGGCGCACATTCTCGCCATTGCCGGTGAGGATCAGGGAAGAGAGGTCGATGTCGCGGCGATACAGGGCGATACCGATGGCGCAGCCGGAAATGGTATTGCGGCCGAGCAGGGGGCGGCTGTCTTCATCGAGGAAGAGTCCTTCCTCGGCCAGATCGAGGATAAAGTTGTTTTCCAGCTGTGGGTGCGAACCGTGCCAGCAGAAAATCCCCCCCTCCCCCACCGTGATCCGGTTGCCGGAAATGAAAGGGGCGCTTTGCTGCTGGGCGATGATGCCATAACGGCAGTGCTGCAATCGGTTGCCGGTCAGCCGGGGGGAGGAGCGCAGGCAGAGAATGCCCGTCTCGGCGCCCTCGATCTGTGCGCCAGCTATGGAACTTTCGCCAGCGCCATCGAGAATGATGCCCGCCCACCAGGGATCTGCCGCTGCTTCTCCGATACGAAGAAAACGCACCGGCGCCTCCTCCGTCCCCGCTATGTGCACTCTGCCGCGCACCAATAATTCGGTGGCCGGCGAAAGATATTCCGGATCGATCTTGTTTCCTTCCGCCGGACGGATGTAGACGGTGGTGCCGGCCAGGATGTGCAGGGAAGCGCCGGCCGGTACGAGCAGATCGCCGGCCATCTCCACCTCACCGGAAAGAACCGTTGTCCCGATAAGGACGCCGGACAGAACGCGTTTTTTGCTTTCAGAAGGCGGTGCGGCAGCGGGCGGTTGCGGCAGACAGGCACACAGCATCGTCAGCAGGACAGCGCTGAAAAAAAATCTCATCAAAGCCACCCCTGCTCGGCAAACAGCCGGCGGGCAGCGGCCATCGGTGAATCACCGGCGCGTACCCGGCCCAGCAAAGTCTGCAGATGTTCAGTGGTGAGTTGTTGGTTCAACCTCTTCAGGGCGGTCGGAATGGTGCTGAACTGCAGATCTTCGAGGGGGCGGCGCCCGGAAACCAGAACGGGCCAACCGGGAACGGTCAGCAGAACCGGCGTCCAGTTGGTGCCTGGCGGCAGCAGCGCCAGATCGAGCCGCTCTCCTCGCAGTTCCGCCGTCGGATCCTTGCCGTCCAAGGAAGAGCGCACCGTTTCCGTACCGGTTTTCTCCTTGATGTAGAGAGATATCACTGCATGGAGAATGTCAGCCTGCACCCCTTCGCCGGTGCCGAAGTACAGCTTCGGGCCGAAACAGGCGGCGGCCGGCGAGGCAAAGAGAAACAGCAGGAAAAAGACAAGACATGAGCGCATGGGGAGTCCGCTGGTAGGTTGATTCACTGACAAGGGAGCAAGTTGCATACCAGCGGGAAGGTCGTCGTGAACAGGAGTGGGGAGGAGGTTGCGGCGTTAATCTGACAATTTTCCGTCAGTGAGTTCGAGGAGGCGGTATTTCTCCATCTTGTAGCGCAGAGTAGTGCGCTTGATTCCCAAGGCGGCAGCGGCACGGGTCTGCGAGCCGTCTTCCCGTCGCAGGGTCTGCACGATCAACTGCCGCTCGAGGTCCTCGAGGATTTCGGTCAGGCTCCCGCCGCGTTCCGGCAGGTGCAGGCAGATCTGGTCGCCGCCCTGCATCCCCTGCGGAAGATCGCGCGGGGTAATCACTTCGCCCGGCGCCAGAACGACGGCGCGTTCCATGACATTCTGCAGCTCGCGCACATTCCCCGGCCATTCGTAGGCGAGCAGGCAGCTGAGTGCGCGCGGCGCGATCTGCATCGACCTTCTTGCCGGTTTCGCGGACGTACTTTTGCAGAAAGTGACGGGCCAGCGGCTCGATATCCTCGCGCCGCTCGCGCAGCGGCGGTAGATGGATATTGACGACATTCAGCCGGTAAAAAAGATCCTCGCGGAAGCGTCCCCTTCTTGACCTCGCTCTCCAGATTCTTGTTGGTGGCGGCGACGATGCGCACATCGGTCTGGATCGTCTTGGTGCCGCCGACCCGTTCGAACTCGTGCTCCTGGATCACCCGCAGCAGCTTGACCTGGGCATCCGAGGCTCATCTCGCCGACCTCGTCGATGAACAGCGTCCCCTGGTGCGCCAGTTCGAAGCGCCCCTTCTTGGTCGCCACCGCGCCGGAGAAAGCGCCCCGTTCATGGCCGAAAAGTTCGCTCTCCAGCACCCCTTCGCGAGAGCGCCGCGCAGTTGAGGACGATGAACGGCTTCTCCTTGCGCGCCGAACTGAAATGGATGGAGCGGGCGATCAGCTCCTTGCCGGTCCCGCGATTCGCCGGTGATCAGCACGCTGGCATTGCTCGCCGCCACCGACGAAGCCATCTCGAAAATCCGCCGCATCCCCGGCGAAGTGCCGACGATCCCGGAGAATCGGTAGCGCTCCTCCAGTTCCTCGTGCAGATAGCGGTTTTCGGCCAGCAGCCGCTGGCGCTCCAGCGCCTTGGCGACGGTCAGCTTGATTTCATCGGTCTCGAAGGGTTTGGTCAGGTAGTCGTAGGCGCCGGCGCGCAGCGCCTGCACGGCGTTTTCCACCGTGCCGTAAGCGGTAATGACGATGATCGGCAGGGAAGGATCGAAAGCTTTGATTCGCGCAGCAGTTCGCAGGCCGTCCATCTCCGGCATCTTGATATCGGTGATCACCAGATCGAAGGTCTCGGTCCGCACCTGGCGCATCGCCTCGGCGCCCGAGCCGACCGCCACCGTCTCATACCCCTCGCGGCTCAGCACCCGGCCGAGCAGCCGGCGCATCCCTTCTTCGTCATCGACAATCAGAATTCTTTCCGCAGGCATCAGCATCCTTTCGTCGCGATAGTAGACCCTGTTCTTGCCCTTTGCGCTTGGCCGCGTAGAGCAAAGTCATCGACTCCTTGAGCAGCGCATCGCCGATCGCGGCCATCCTCGCGGATAGGTGGCCACGCCGACACTGACCGTCACCCCGTGCCGGGCGATCCTCGGCCAAGAACATCTGGCGTCTGCTCCTGAATCGACCGACGCGGATCCGTTCCGCCGCCACCAGCGCCGCCGGAAAGTCGGTTTCCGGCAGGATGGCGACGAACTCCTCGCCGCCATAGCGGAAGAGAAGATCGCAGTCGCGCAGGATTCGCGCATGATGCTGGCGACAACGCTCAGCACCTTGTCGCCGATGGGATGACCGTAGGTGTCATTGAACTCTTGAAATCGTCGACGTCGAACATGATCAGAGAGAGCGGCTTCTTGTAGCGTGGGCGCGGGCCATCTCCTCCTTGAACATCTTGCTTGAACTGCCGGTGGTTGTACAGGCCGGTCAAACCGTCGGTGCAGGCCAGTTCGCAGGTGCGCTGGTGCAGGCGGGCATTGTCGATGCTCATGGTGGCGAAGGAAGCGAGAATCGAGAGCATGTCGCAGCTTCTCATCGGGAAAAGTGCGCGGGACGAAATCATCGAGATAAAGGATGCCGACGATCTTGTCGCTGCATCTTCAGCGGAACGGCGATCAGCGAACGGATCCCTTCGGCCAGCGCCAGAGGATTTTTGAAGAACGGCCTCACGGGTATCCTCGACGACGAATAGTTCCCCCTCGCTCGAGGATGCGGTGCGGTCAGGCCGCCCGGCTTGACGTCCAGCTGCTGAGGCCGACAAATTCGTCGCTCAGACCGGCATGGGCGTGCAGTTCGAGCCGTATTCTGGCTCCTCATCGTAAAGGGCGATGCTCCCGGCCGGCATGTCCATGATCCCCATGGCGCTGCTGAGAATGTTCTGCAGCACTTCGTCAAGTTCGAGCGAAGAGACCACGACCTGGGCCACACTCGAGGATATTCTTGCAGATCCCTCAGACTTCTTCGTTCGGGAAGTCTCCTGCTCAGTCGTCGTTATGATTTGAAGCTTGCGCACATGCTCACCCGACCATCTCGAATGACCTAGTAAAAATGCTAGCAAATCTGATATAGCATATGTCGTACGGCAAAGCAGCGACATAAATTCGATTGTCCGTCGCACGATCTGCGATAAATCGCAGAGGCCGGAGATTTTTTGTTGACTTCGACACCCTTGACATGCACGACATCTTGTGGTTTAAATTATCGACGCCACACTGATATTGTGATCCGCACTTCACTTTACTAACCTCAAACATCTTTAAGTTATTTGAACTGCAAAGGGATGGCATTTCGATGACCGCAAAAACATCCGCCAGCCAGCCCTGCACCCTCTCCAAAAACGCCATCACCGTCCTCGAACGCCGCTATCTCAAGCGCGACATGACGGGAAGACCGCTGGAAACCCCGGCCGCCATGTTCCGGCGCGTGGCCGAAGCCATCGCCGAGGCCGAAAGCCGCCTCGGCGCAACGGCGACGATCCCAAGGCGCTGGCCGAGCGAATTCTACCGGATGATGACCACCCTGGAATTCCTCCCCAACTCGCCGACCCTGATGAACGCCGGGCGCGAACTCGGCCAGCTCTCGGCCTGTTTCGTCCTGCCGATCGGCGACTCGATGGAGGAGATCTTCGAGGCGATCAAGCAGACCGCCCTGATCCACAAGAGCGGCGGCGGCACCGGCTTCTCCTTCTCGCGCATCCGCCCGGCCAACGACGTGGTCCTCTCGACCAGCGGCTCTCCTCCGGCCCGCTCTCCTTCATGAAGGTCTTCGACGCCGCCACCGAGACGATCAAGCAGGGCGGCACCCGGCGCGGCGCCAACATGGGGATCCTGCGGGTCGACCATCCGGACATCATGGATTTCATCATGTGCAAGCGGGATCAGACCGTGCTGACCAACTTCAACATCTCGGTCGGCCTCACCGAAGAGTTCATGGAGGCGGTGGAGAACGGACGAGCGACTACGACATCGTCAACCCCCGCGACAAGGCCGCCGGTCGGCAAGATGCCGGCGCGCAAGGTCTTCGAGCATATCGTCGAACTGGCCTGGACCAACGGCGAGCCGGGGATCATCTTCCTCGACCGGCTCAACCGCGACAACCCGACCCCGCATGGTCGGCGAGTTCGAGGCCACCAACCCCTGCGGCGAGCAGCCCCTCCTCCCCTACGAGATCTGCAACCTCGGCTCGATCAACCTGGCGCGCATGCTCACCGCCAACGGTCAGCTCGACTGGGACAGACTCGGCCAGACGGTGCGAACTGGCCACCCGCTTCCTCGACAACGTCATCGAGGTCAACAACTACCCGATCCCGCAGATCGACGAGATGACCCGCGCCAACCGCAAGATCGGCCTCGGCGTCATGGGCTGGGCCGACATGCTGATCCTGCTCGGCATCCCCTACGACTGCGCAGGAGGCGGTCGACCTCGGCGAGAAGCTGATGAAGTTCATCACCGACGAGGCGCGCGCCGACGTCGCAGCGAACTGGCCACCGAGCGCGGCGCCTTCCCCAACTTCAAGGGGAGCATCTTCGACAAGAAGGGGCAGGCAAGCCGGTGCGCAACGCCACCTGCACCACCATCGCCCCGACCGGCACCATCTCGATCATCGCCAACTGCCTCCAGCGGCATCGAGCCGCTCTTCGCCGTCTGCTACGTCCGCCAGGTGCTCGACAACGACATCCTCGTCGAGGTCAATCCGCTCTTCGAGAAGATCGCCAGGGAGCGCGGCTTCTACTCCCCGGAGCTGATGAAGAAGATCGCCGAGCACGGCACGGTCCAGGATATCGACGAGATCCCCGAGGACGTCCGCCGGGTCTTCGTCACCTCCCACGACATCACCCCGGAAGACCACATCCGCATGCAGGCGGCCTTCCAGAAGTACACCGACAACGCCGTCTCCAAGACCGTCAACTTCTGCCACGACGCCACCCGCGACGACGTCGCCACCGTCTACCGCCTCGCCTACCAGCAGGGCTGCAAAGGGGTGACGATCTACCGCGACGGCTCGCCGCGACATGCAGGTGCTCTCGGTCGGCAAGAAGGAGAAAGACCGGCCGAGGCGGCAGTGCCGGTCGAGAGCCACAAGGCCGGGCGCAAGCGCGACCGGCCGCGCGCCCTCAAGGGCTCCACCTACCAGATGGAGACCGGCTGCGGCCCCCTCTACGTCACCATCAACGAGGACAACGCACGGCCTCTTCGAACTCTTCACCACCATGGGCAAGGCCGGCGGCTGCGCCGCCAGCCAGTGCGAGGCGATCGGCCGCCTGGTCTCCCTGGCCTGGCGCTCCGGCGTCCAGGCCCGCCAGGCGGTGAAGCAGCTGATCGGCATCACCTGCCACAAACCGGCCGGCTTCGGCGACAACCGCGTCACCTCCTGCGCCGACGCCGTGGCCAAGGCGATCCATGATGCACATGCCGCAGCACGGCGAAGGAGCTGCAGCCAGACACTCGCCAGACCGGCGGCGCCTGCCCCGAATGCGGCGGCGCCATCGAGCACGAGGGCGGCTGCTGTGTCTGTCATGCCTGCGGCTACAGCGAGTGTGCGTGACGAGAAGGCTCCCTGGCGACAGGGGGCCTTTTTTAGTCGCTGTTGACAAGGATTTTCGCAACCTTTAGACTGGTCTGAAACTAGTCTGTTTTGGAGGATGTCCCATGGAAGCGGTAGGAGCCTATGATGCGAAAACCCGTTTGCCGGAGCTGCTGAAGCGGGTAGCAAAAGGGGAAAAAATCACCATCACCAAACATGGCGTGCCGGTAGCTGTATTGCAACCTCCAGCGACCGACCAAAAACCTACGCCGGAAAAGGCCATTACCGCCCTGCGCCGGTTCCGGGCGAAACACGCTCTGGATGGACTGACGCTGACAGAGCTGATCAACGAGGGTCGAAAATAGATGGCGAAATGCCTGGTCGTGGACAATTCCGTAGTCATGGCATGGTGCTTCCGCGACGTAGGGGACGGCTATGCCGATGCCGTTCTGGACAGCCTGACGGGAACAGAAGCGCTCGTCCCCGGCATTTGGCCTCTGGAGGTCGCCAACGTGCTGGTGGCGGCCGAACGGCGGCGACGCCTGACCGAAACCGAAAGCACCCGCTTTCTCGCTTTGCTGGCCGACCTGCCGTTGCGGGTGGTGCAGGAACCGCCGCAACGGCTTACCGGCGAGATCCTCGCCTTGGCGCGAGACCGGGCTTTCTTCCTACGATGCTTCATATCTCGATCTCGCCATGCGCGAAGACGCGCCGCTCGCCACTCTGGATGACGCGCTGCGGAAGGCGGCAGGCAAGGTGGGGGTGGAGGTGTTCGCCCTGGGGACGTAGTTACCGCTTTTGCCAACCAGCACAATTAATTTATTTATGCCGGCACTCACAAAAAAACCCATCTACACTGTCGCCGAAGTCTTCCCTGAATATCTCGGGCAGGAGACCTGCATCGCCCTGCGCGCCTATCGTACTCGCGAAAATCTGACCCAAAAACAGCTGGCGGCTCTCACCGGCATTCCGCAGCATCACATCAGCGAGATGGAAAACGGCAAGCGGCCCATCGGCAAGGAGCGGGCGCGCAAGCTGGCCGAGGCGCTGCATGTGGGGGATTGGCGGGTGTTTGTGAATTGACGGGTCGGTCCGCCCCTCATAATGTAGGCATTTCCCTTGACAGAGCACATCCCGAATATTCAAACTGCCCGTATGTGTGATCCCATGAAAAACCCAACCCTCGACATCGGCGCCCTGAGTGCCCTCTTTGGCGTAGCCAAGGCGCTTCTCGGCAATGTTCACCTTACCCCCGAAGAACGCGTCATCCTCTCCGAAGCACCAACCTGCAGCGATCCATCGCACATGATTCGGGTCAAAACTGCCATTGACGCAGGCGATGATCCTCTGGGCGAAGCTTACAGCCGAATCAGAAGCTCTGTTTCGCGCCGGGAAGAGGGAATTACTCTCACGCCGCAACCGGTCATCGATCGGATGATCGAGCTGGCCGGGCAAGGGAGAGAGCCACTGCGCATCGTTGATGCAGGGGCGGGGACTGGGAGATTTGCCCTAGCCATGGCAAGGCGTTTTCCGAACTGTCGCATCGTCGCGGTGGAAAAGAATCCGGCCCTTACGCTCATTCTTCGGGCAAATCTGTCCGCAGCCGGGCTTTCCGAGCGCGTTGACGTAGCCGTGACCGATTACCGCGAGCTTACCCTCCCCCCTCTCGACGGCCCCACCCTCTTCATCGGTAATCCGCCGTATGTGCGGCACCATGACATCGATCCATCATGGAAACGCTGGTACTCGGAATCTTTCGCCCAATTCGGCATTAAGGCGAGCGGCTTGGCCGGGCTCCATCTCCACTTTTTTCTCAAAACCCTGCTGCTGGCCTCGCCGGGAGATTCCGGCTGTTTCATCACCGCCGCGGAGTGGCTTGATGTCGGCTATGGTGACGCTCTCCGCCGCCTTCTGGCGAAAAACATGGGCTGCACCTCGGTGCATCTCATCGATCATTCCGCCCCCGTTTTCGAAGATGCCCTGACGAGTGCCGCCATCACCTGTTTTGAGGTCGGAAGTTCCCGCCGCGATATCGATTTCCATATGTTGAAGATGTCGCAGGGGAGTCTGTGGACCGAAAAATCGAGAACGGCGACGGTCATCGAAGCGGGCGAGACGCCACGCTGGTCTGCTCTCGTTCATGGTACGCCGGCCCGGCAGGAAGGAATGGTCGAACTTGGCGACTACTTCCGAATCCAGCGTGGCCAAGTAACGGGGATGAATGAAGTATGGGTTGCCGGACGACACGCAGCCGGGCTTCCGGCAACGGTCCTTTTCCCAGCGGTGACGAGAGCACAGGAACTCATCTCGCTACCCTCCTGCCGGCTTGACCAGGACTTGTTTTTGCGCAAGATTATCGATCTGCCAGCCGATTTATCCATCTTCGGAGGTGAGGAACGGGCGAAAATTGAGGGTTTTCTCGCTTGGGCGCTGGAACGGGGGGCGGATCAAACGTACATCTCCCTCCACCGCTCGCCATGGTGGCGGGTTAACCTGCGACAACCCGCACCGATCCTCATGACCTACATGGGGCGGCGCCCCCCCGTCTTCGTCAGAAACTTCTGTGGTGCCAGGCATATCAACATCTCGCACGGTCTTTATCCTCGCGAGACGTTCGCCGAGGCCGATATGGAGCTGCTGGTCTTGTGGCTAAACAGCAATGTATCGACACAATCCGGAAGGACCTATGCCGGAGGGCTGACCAAGTTTGAGCCGGGAGAGGCGATGCGATTGCCGGTGCCGACCTTCGAGCGATTGCGGGAAATGGGGAGGAATGCAGCATGACATGGCCTGATAAGGCAGTGAAATGGACACGGGAGCAGATCATCGCCGATGCAGCGGAAGCGAAATCGTTGTTCCGCAGCCGTCGCCTTGGCGAGCCACTCGACAACTATCTCAAGGCGTTCGGGTTACTTGAAAAGGCTAACCAGCGCCTGATAAAGGAGTTTCCGCGGCTCTTTGCCGATCCGGTCGATCCGCTGCTCGTTGCCAATATTGTCAAGGACGAGGATCTTCTCACAGCCCTACGTTATCTCGGTGCCCCTCCGATCTCCAAAGATGATCTGTTCAACCCTTGTCGGGGATACTCTTGCATGGACTCTCATCAAGTGCGATCCCGAACGGGCAATCGCGGTCAGAGACACCATCCGGGCGATCCTGGACCCCAGACGATTCCCATGGATTTATGAAGGAAGAGAGCCGACGCGGAAAGAATCCGATGCTGCCATTCTCGCTTCGTCGGTCGTTGCCTCTGCCCAGCGGGTTCAGACGCTCAGGCGCTCGGACGAAAAGGCGAACGTCGAGGGTGCTGTGCTTGGTCTCCTCATCGGCTTGGGGTTCAGGCAAGTCCCGCGGATTGAAAAGGGGGTCAAAAGTCTCTTGAGGGATGCCCCCAAACCGGGGGAATTTATGAAGGAATGTCTGGTCGGAGAGGATAATGCCGATTTGGTGGTGGGTCTGCCCGATCACCGGGTTCTCGTGATCGAGTGCAAAGGATCTAATTCGGAGATCAACAGCCGCAAACGGATAAATAAAGAGGTCGCCAAAGATGCCGCCAAGTGGTTACAGGCATTCGGGGCGAAGAACATCGTCCCTGCCGCTGCGATCCAGGGGGTTTTCAAACCCTCGTATATCTTCGAAGTACAGGAAACTCCGGTCGTATTCTTCTGGGGACATCGGCTAACCGACCTGAAAACGTTCATCGAAAACAGCGGGGCGTAAACGTTAATTATGATCATCCGCCTGACGCAGAAACTGTCTAAAAAGATCAAGGTCGCCCCGACGGCCGCCTCTCCCCCGCGATCCGAACCCGTTTGCCGACTGGGCCGCCAACCTATTCACGGCGGAGCGGACCCAATACATCATCCTGACCAACTCCGCTTCCCTCTATTCGGTCCTCTTCTACGGCCGCGGCATTACCGAGTCCGACATCTTCATCGACCACGCCCTGTCTGCCCTGGCTGAGCAGATGCGAGACGCGGGATTCGGCCCGATATTCGACAAATGCATTGTTCCTTTCGCGGGGGAGATCGTTTTTTCAAAAACCGGCGACCGCAGTCTGCTCGGTTCGATAAACGACCATGTCCAGTGTTCGAAAATTTATCTGGACCGCCTGGAGGCTTCCCCTTATGAGGCAGCGCGCCGCCTAAATGAAACTCCGATGGGCGCTCTGGACTATCACTTTCCTTACGAAGTGCTGGTAAAACAAGCCGGCCTGCCCGAGAGGCAGAAAGCCACGGGCGGAAAAGTCATCCCCTTCCCGCGCAAATCCTAAAAGGGTCTTCCTCTTGCCCACCATCTTCACTCACACAGTCGTCGGCCTCTCCGCCGCCACCGCCATCTCCGGAAAGTCCTTGCCTAAAAAATTCTGGCCCCTGGCCGTTCTCTGCGCCATCCTTCCCGACGCCGACGTCCTCGCTTTCAAATTCGGCATCCCCTATGCCCATGCCTTTGGTCACCGCGGTTTCTTCCACTCCCTCTTCTTCGCGGCGCTCGTGGGACTCTGCGTCACAGCAATCTTCTTCCGCGAGGCGCGACTCGGCAGCCGCAGTTGGTGGTTTTACATCGCCTCCTTCTCAGCTATAACCGCCCTGCACAGCCTCCTCGACGCCATGACCGACGGCGGACTGGGCATCGCCTTGCTGGCGCCTTTCGATAATCACCGCTATTTTTTCGCCTTTCGCCCCATAGCCGTCTCCCCTATCGCTCCGCATAAATTCTTTACTGAGCAGGGGCTGAACGTGCTGAAAAACGAACTCCTCTGGGTCTGGTTCCCGGCGCTGCTTGTGGCCTTCTTCTGCCGGCTTAGCCTGCGACAGGGATCGGCAATGAGGAGATAGCTGCTTATGATGAGACATTTTCTTCTCTTTTTGCTTCTGCTCACCTTTACCCCCAGCCCGGTCCCTGCCGTTGACAACGTGGCGACCGAGATCGAACGGCTGCTCGCTGCCGTGGAGGGGAGCGGCTGCACCTTCATCCGCAACGGCACCGAACACAATTCCGCCGCGGCTGCCGCCCACATGCGTAAAAAGTATGACCACTTCCGCGAAGAGATCCGCACGCCCGAGGATTTCATCCGCCTCTGCGGCACCAAAAGTGAAACCACCGGGCGCCCCTACCTCATCCGCTGCGTTGACAGCGCGACCCAGCCGGCGGCCGAATGGCTGGCGCAGCAGTTGAGCCGGCTCCGTCAGGCCAATCGCTGAGCTGAAGATGACGACAGACCTCTCTTTCACTCTGCGGCGCCAAGAGGGGACAGCAATGAGTCATCCCTGATGATCTTTGCCCACCAGTCCACCGAAACTCCCCTTCACCTCCTCACTATTATCTCCGTCTCCGCATCTGGCGCAGAATCCAGCCTCCGGAGACCACCATCCAGATCAAGCCCGTCCCCAAAACCACGTGATAGAGAATACCCAGGGGCCAGGCGCCATTATGGATCCGGTACAGAACACCTGCCCAGCCAACATAGCCGGCTGGGCCCGCAAAGGCATCGACCGTCCACACCCAGCGCAAGACGCCGAGTACCAGCCCGGTTGAAGCCTGCAGCAACAACAGAAGGGCGATCATGATTCCCGTCCGTGCATGCCATATGCGAACGTCAGACTCTTTCATCCTCCTCCCGAGGCATGACTGCTGAATTTAAAACTACCGCAGAATTGCGGAGCGACAAGACTCCACCTATCGCCGGCCGTGCTAAAATGCCTCTAAATTGACAGCGCAGGGGGAACCTTGAAAGGGAAACGGATCGTCGTCAACGACCTCATGCAGAAGGGTTATGTCTACGAACTCACGGAACCGATGGGGCGCAATTTCCACCCCGACTTCCAGCCGGAACTGACGCCGAAGGAGATGCTCGAACTCGGGGTCTTCGGCGGGAAGTACCTGACCGACTGCCGGGAGGAATTCCAGGCCGACTGGTTCGATAAAGCCAAGCTCTGTCACGAACGCCACGATCCTGACCTCAACTTCTTCGGCGTGAACGCCTCTCAGCCCCTTTCCTACTGGCGCCGGCGGGGGTGGATCTACGAGGAGGACCCACGCGGGTGGTTCCAGTGGTACTGCCGCTACTATATGGGCCGGCGCGGCCCGGACGATGACCGGCAGATCAAAAGATGGCAGGCGATCAGAAGGCATATCGGGCAACTGCGCAAACATTGCCTGGAAGGCGACCTCGCCTGCCGCCGGAAGCAGCGCCAAGCCCTGCTGCACTGGGGCTATGATTCGCGAAAAATCTGAACGGGAGCAATAATAAAAAGCGCCTCGATTGTTCCTTTGACAGAATGGTTGACGAGCCTGTAATCTTCCACTTTCGAAATCCTGACGAAGATCAATTGGCTCTTTTTGTGTGTGCAATGATGACTACTGCTGATCTCGTAGGCTATTCCGCCGCAACGCTGACGACCGTATCTTACCTGCCGCAAGCTTACAAGGCGATCCGGTCGAAGGATACCCGTTCCCTCTCCTTCGGCATGTACACCATTCTGACCATCGGTTTATCCCTGTGGCTTGCCTATGGAATTTTGAAATCCGATCTCGCCATCATCTTGGCGAATGCAACAACCGCTTGCCTCTCCCTGCTGATTCTCATAACCAAGATAAAATATGAGCTGTTTCCCCGGAAGTGAATGCTGTCATAGGTGCATCCTTCCTCCCTCACCTTCTTGCCCGGCTTCGCCAATAAACCGCCAGGTAGATAACAAGGTTCAGCAGCAGAACGGCCAAGCCAAGGGATATTTGCGTTTGCCGGGTGAGTGCCTCCGGGTAGATCGTCGGCAGTAGGTATTGTTCGATAAACCCGTCGTGGTAGACGACCCCGCCGGCTTTTTCCCGCAGCAGGTTCTCCAGAGGCGTCAGGGGACAAATCCCCCCGGAGATCTCGACGAAGATTCCCCAGACAGCGGCGGGAAGGTGCACAAAGGCCCAGCGCCAGTTGCGCAGAGCCAGCAGGCCACCGAAGACGACGAAAACAATAAAGAGCAGGTGAATGACGACCACCGCGTCCGCCGCCAGACTGTAAGGGAGCACGTCAAGACTCCATTTTTATACGGTAAACGTCATGCCCGAGTGCTCTTGTCGGGCATCCATGCGATGGATTCCCGCCTTCGCGGGAATGACGATGCCTATGCCCTTCCGATTTCCGCTAATTTACGCTACCATCCCCAACCAGAATTCCGACAGGCTTTATAACTTTATATGATTTCCGCAGGAGGTTCCATGCAACATCCGCTAAGCTTCAACACCCGGCTGTGTGCCGTCATCGGCAATCCGATTGCGCACAGCCTGTCGCCGGCCATCCACAATGCCGCCTTCGAGGCGCTCGGCCTTGATTTCATTTATCTGCCCTGCCAGGTCGAAGATGTCAAAGGAGCATTGGCCGGCATGCGCGCTTTGCACAATTTCCGCGGCATGAGCGTCACCATCCCGCATAAGATCGAAGCGATGAAGTACGTGGATGAAGTCGAAGAGACCGATCGAAGCATCGGTTCGATCAACACGATTATCAAAGAGGACGGCCGGCTGATCGGCTCCGGCACCGATGGGCCGGGAGCGCTGAAGGCGCTGCTCGATGCCGGCGTGACGATCGACGGCAAAACGGTCCTAATGCTGGGGGCGGGCGGCGCAGCGCGGGCCGTTGCCTTCACCCTGGCCCGGAAGGCCCAACCGGCAGAACTGTCGCTTCTGGATATCAACGCAGGTATCCTGCAAGGGTTGACCAGCGACCTGCAAACCGGCACGGATATCCGTATCGCCTCCGCCCTGCTCACCGACCGCTCTCTTGCCGCGGCGATGGAGAAAGCGGATATCGTTATTCACAGCACGCCGGTCGGCATGCATCCGAAGGAAGGTGTCTCCCTTGTCCCCGCCGGGCTTTTCCGCCCCGGACAGGTCATCTTCGATGTCGTTTATAACCCTCTCGATACGAAGCTGCTGCTTGACGCCCGAGCGCGCGGGCTGCAAGTCATTTCGGGTGTTGAAATGTTCATCAACCAGGCGGTCCTGCAGTTCGAAAAATTCACTGGCATGCCCGCGCCGATCGAGGTGATGCGACAGGTCGTAATGGAGCGCCTGCAATCATGAACATCGTTCTTATCGGCTATCGGGGGACCGGCAAAAGCGCCGTTGGAGAACTCCTCGCCCGCCGTCTCGGGATGCGGCTGGTCGGCATGGATGCGGAAATCGTCAGACAGGCAGGGATGAGCATTCCGGAGATTGTCGAGAAATTCGGCTGGCCGAAGTTTCGCGATCTGGAAAGCGCCGAGGCCCGCAAACTGGCGGGCCTGGATCATCTGGTCATCGATACCGGCGGCGGAATTATCGAGCGGCCGGAAAACATCGAGGTTCTGCAAAAGAACGCGCGCATCTTCTGGCTGCAGGCATCCGTGGCGACGATCGTCGCGCGCATTCAGGGCGGGAGCGAGCGGCCGGCCCTGACCGCGGGAAGGACCTTTACCGAAGAGGTGACGGAGGTCCTGGAGCGCCGGGCACCTCGATACCGGAGCGCTGCGCATCATGCGATTGAAACAGATCGCTCGACTCCGGAGCAGATCGTCGAAACGGTCATGGCTCTGCTGGGGAAAGCGTAAGTTTTATTTGCCGGGATATTCAAGGAAGGGAGCGAAGGTTTTTTAACTGGGTATCGGCGGTGTGAATCGCCTTTTTTGCCCCATCATGGGTGGGAGAAAAGACCAGAATCCCTCTCCAGGTGTCGATGGCCTGTTGCAAATTGCCGGCCCGGTATTCGGTCAGGCCATTATCCATGAGCCGATCGGCACATGTCTGCAGACGTTTTGCGACCGTTTCCCGACCGACCGCCAGACGGGCGGCAAGTGTCTTTTCGCTCGGAAAATGATTGAGCAGGGTGCGCGAGACCTTGCCCGCTTGCTGGTACTCGCCACGCTGAAAATGCTTCTCGCCGGCTGCCGTCAAGGCCTGCAGAACCTGCAGGTAGTCCTCTTCCAACAGGCGACTGGAACCTTTTACCCTGCGCTCCTCCCGGATGACCGTCAAGGCCGCCTCAAAGCGCTCCGCCCGCAAATGCGCCGCAACCTTCTGCCGGGCGGCGGACCGGGATTCCGCCGCGGCCGCCGGCGGCAGTTGAGAAGAAGCAGTCGATGTCGATGTCGAGGGCGGCAGCGCCTTCGGCGCCGGGGGCTTCGGCGGGTTTTTCACACAGGCGGCCAGCAGCGCGCCCGCCAGAATCAGAACAAGCAAACCCGGTCTCATATGGCGACATCCCACCCCAGCTGCGAACTTTCGGCAGAATAATTCTTAAGAACGTCGATGAACAGGTCGGTCAGCTCTGGGGCGAATTGTGTCCCCCGAAAACGGCGGATTTCCAGCACGGCTTCGTCCCGGCTGCGGCCGGCGCGGTAAGGTCGGCAGGAGGTCAGGGCGTCATAGGTATCGGCCAGACTCACAATGGCGGCCTGGAGGGGAATCTCGTCTCCGCGCAGCCCAGCCGGATACCCCTGCCCGTTGTACCATTCGTGATGATGCAGAACGGTTGGAATATGCCGGTGCAAAGATTCGGAGAGCCGCAGGATATCGGCGCCATATTCGGGATGACGGCGGAGGGCCTGAAGCTCCTCCGGATTCAGGGGGCCGGGCTTTTTCAAGATCGCATCCGGCACCCGGATTTTCCCCAGATCGTGCAGAAAGCAGGAAAGAGCCAGATCCTTGAGAGCTTCCTGGTCCCAGTCGAGATGCCGGCCGACCTGCACCGACAGGTTGGCCACCCGGTAGAATGGCCGAGGGTATAGAGATCGCGCGCTTCGATGGAAGCCGCCAGAATGCGCACCATCGAGGTATAGGAATCTTCCAGTTCCCGGGCATGCCGCTCCAGGCTGCTCTTCTGACCGGCAATCGTATGCGCCATCTCGTTGAACTGGGAGGTCAGGCTGCGCAGCTCGTCCCCCGAAACAACCTGGATGTCTGGCGGCAACTCCCCAGCCTTGAGACGCGCTACACCGGCCGCCAGCCGTTTCACCGGCGCCGTGATCAGGGTGGAGAGGAGCAGGGTGGCAGCCACCCCCAAAATCATCATGAGAATACCGACCCCGGCGATGGTCCGCCTGGCTTGCTGCCGAGAGACATCCAGGGTAGTGGCGTCAATCCCCAGGTAGATATCCCCGGTCTGCTTTTCGGCAAACAGGATGGGGGTGCGAAATTCAAAAAAAAGCAGCCCTTCCCGCGAAACCTTGCGTACCTGCTGTCCGGCCGCGGCGGCGATCGATTCTCCGCTGGCCTCCTCGAAGAGGCGTCCGGTGGCATCGAGCCGATTGTGGGCCAGGATCGTCCCTTGGGGCGAGACGATAGCCAGGTAGCCGATGTCAGGTTGCGAACCGGCAATCTTGGCGGCGAGGTTATCCAGGGCCAGACGATCGTTGGCCATGATACTGTAGGCAGCGGGAGTGGCGGCGCTCTGGGAAACGGAGACACCGCGTTTGATCAGTTCCTGCAGAAGGAAGGAGTCCATGATCCGCATAACCGGCACCGCCATGCCGCCGGTCAGCAGCAGAACCATAAGAAAGATGGCCAAGGACAATTTGAAGCCGATGCCCCGAAACCATAAGCTGAGGTCGGGTCTGGGCAGACCCATCGACAATCCTCCTGTAAATCGATTGGAAGACAAAAAGGCAGAACTTCCTTTTACTTTATTTCTGGCTAATGATCAACAAAAACCCGGCTGCGTTAACATTTATAGTAAAAAATACCTTGACTAACAATTAACTGCTGCCTAAGATTACCTCCAGAAAAGTCCTTCTTGCATGGAGGTACGCAATGGAAGATCTCTGGAAAGTCCGCGATCTTGGCTATCGTCTGAATGATCTGGCCGACAAGGCCGAATATGACCGCCTGGTGAAACGGTTCCACGAAGAAGAGATCAATTGCAACGCCCGCAACCTCCTTTACGGTCAGGAAACCTTGCCTCCCCGGACTGCCGATAAGGAGGGGAAGACCTGACCCTCCGCCCGTAATCTCTCATCCTTTATCCGCTTGGCGGAACAATTCGTCGAAGGGACGGCTCGCGTTGCCGAAATAGATCGTCCGGTGCGGAAAAGGAATCTCTATTCCCTGCGCATCGAAGGCGTATTTCACCCGGCGAAGAAACTCGCGCCCGACCAGCCATTGCCGGATCGGCCGGGTCCTGATCCGCCCCTTGATCACCACCTCGGAAGCACCGAACTTCTCCACCCCCATGATCTCCACCGGTTCCAGGATCAACGGCCCGAATACTTCATCTTTCCGCATCCCCTCGCCAATCTCCTGCAGCACCGACGTCACCCGGTCGGTATCCTCCTTGTAGGCAACGCCGATCTCGAAAACATAGGCTGACCAGTCGTTGGTCATATTACTCAGGGTCGTTACGGTCCCGTTCGGGAAGATATGCACAGTGCCGGAGAGATCGCGCAGAACGATGGCGCGAAAATTGATCTGCTCCACCAGGCCGCCGGTGCCGTTGACGACCGCCACATCACCGACCCGCACCTGGTTTTCGAGAATAAAGAAGAAACCGGCGATGATATCGCGCACCAGATTCTGGGCGCCGAACCCGACCGCCAGCCCGACGACACCGGCGCCGGCGAGAATCGGCGCGATATCGACACCCAGTTCCTTGAGGATAACCAGGATCATCACTACCCAGAGCGAGAGGAAGATCGCCTGGCGCAGCAGGCGCACCAGCGTTTCCACCCGCTTGGCCGACTCCGACGGCGGCTCGCCGGTGGCCTCTCCTTTACGGATCAATTGCGCCTCCAGTTTCGTCAGCAACTGGCGAGCGACGATCATTGCTGCCCAAGCGGCGATCAGGGCCAGCAGAATGTGGAAAGTGGTGGCGACCACCTCTTTCCAACTCAGGGCTTCGAAATAGTCGCGAACCGGATTCATAAAAACCCTTGCCCGAAGAAGAGGAAGTAAAAGTAATAATCTACCACTCCAGCGGAAGTTCGGGCTGCCCGCCCCTGGCGAAGTCCTTCTCCTGACGTATAACTTCTCCCATGCGCTCCCCTTTCAAGATCCTGGAGCCGGCCTTCTTCGCCGGTCTGGCCGACGATCCGGTGCTGCAGGTGCAGATCCGCCCCCTCGGTCGCAGCCTTCTTTTCGACTGCGGCCAAATCGCCCATCTGGCCAAACGCGTCCTGCGTTCCCTCGACGCCATTTTCATCACTCACGCCCATATGGATCACTTCATGGGGCTGGATACCCTCATCCGGCACATTCTCGTTTCGCCACGCACGGTTGAACTTTATGGTCCACCGGGCATCGCCGCCCATCTTGCCCACAAACTGGCCGCCTACGACTGGAACCTGGCCGAGGGTTTCTGGTGCTCCTTCCGGGCGCATGAGATTTTGCCGCAACAGATCCGTATTTTTCTTCTTTCCGGACCGGAACGATTCGCCTGCCGTCTGGAAAAAGAGGAAAGCCGGCGCGGGCACTGCATCTTCGATGATCGCTATCTGAGCATCGAAGCGGAAAGCGGCGATCACAAGATACCGGTCCTTTTCTTCCGGCTTGCCGAAAAACCGCTGTTCGCTGTGGACGGGGAAAAGTTGACGGCCCGGGGATTGGTTGCGGGTGACTGGCTGCAGGAAATAAAGACTCTTTTCCTCCGGGGGCAACTGGCGGGCGCACCGGTGACTGTCCGGCAAGAAAACGGGGTGAGGACATACGATGCCGCCGACCTTTATGCCGGCATCCGCCGGGAAAAGCCGGATGCCGCCATCGGCTACTTTACCGATCTCGGCTTCAGCCAAGAGAACCGGGAAAAGCTCCATCTGCTACGCGGGGTGACATTGCTGATCGGCGAATGCGCCTACCTGCGGCAGGACGAAGCCCGTGCCCGCGCCTCTTGTCATCTCTGCACCAACGACCTCAACATACTGCTCGATGAACTGCGCCCCGCCTTTTTTCTGCCGATGCATCTGTCGAAAAGTTATCTGGGGCAAAGTCACCGCCTTTTCGAAGAGCTTGCGCCTCCCCCCGGGACCACCCTCCTGCGTCTGCCGGAACGGATCACCCCGCGTCCCCTCCTGCCCCACGAACTGCCGCCGGCGGCACGGGGCAAGATATCCTGAAGTGGCAGTTTTGGTAATATTCTTGCAGAAACGACCGGAAATCGATTTGATGCAATGAAATTCTTTTCTGCACAATCCGGCCGGGAGTATCTGTGGATTTCAAGCGATTCGCCGAACATATCGAAAGCAACCCGAAACATCTGCTGCGCCTGATGGTGGCCCTCGCGGCAATCACCATCATTGCCATCCTCGCGCTGGCAACTTTCGGCATTCACCGCGTCTATTCCCGGCAGATCATCGCCAGCGCCGAGGAGGAGGCCATTCAGACCAGTGAGGCACTGCTCGGGCTGGAAAAAGAGATCATTATCGAGCCTGGCCGCGAGCAGATCCACCTGAACGAGATAGAGGTGGAACAGCTCGACAGCCGCTTTCGCAAAATCCTCCACCCCTTCGATATCGTCAAGATCAAGATCTATGACCGGCAAAACAGGATCGCCTACAGCACCGATCGAACGATCATCGGCCGGGTGGATAACCAAAACCTTCGCCTCGCCAAGGCTATGGCCGGGTACAACGATTCGAAACTGGAGAAGAAGGAGCAAGTTCTCGACCTGGCGAACGAAACAAAAATCGATGTGGACGTGGTCGAAACCTATGTGCCGATCCGCAACAGCCGCGGTGAAGTCATCGGCAGCTTCGAGATCTATCGGGACGTCACCCGCTATCGCGCGGAAATCTTCGATGCGCTGCTCAAGTCGATCCTGCTTCTGGCCCTGATTTTGCTCGCGGTCTTCAGCGGCGCCCTTTTCGTGGTGAAAATCGGCACCGATCAACTCCTCACAGCCCAGCAGCGCCTGCGGGAAATGGCTACGCGCGATCCGCTCACGGGAATTCTCAACCGCCGCGAAATATTCAGGCGCGCCGATCATGAAATCGAGCGTGACAACCGGCGCGATGCCAGTCTGACTAAAGAAAGTCTGGGCATCATCATGCTCGATATCGACCGGTTCAAGCAGGTCAATGACACTTACGGTCATGTAATGGGGGACCAGGTGTTGAAAGAGGTCGCCGGCCGCATTCAAAGATCGATCCGGGAATACGATTTTGTCGGCCGTTATGGCGGCGAGGAGTTTCTGATTATCATGCCGTGCGCTTCTCTTGACGAGACCGCAGCGCTTGCCGAACGCATTCGTGTGGCGATCCGCGAGATGCCTTTTTCCTTTGCCGAACATACCTTGCACATAACCGCCAGTCTGGGGATCGCCATCACCGGCGACGGCCCGCAACGCTTCGGTTTGGCCCTCGAACGTGCCGACGAAGGGCTTTATCTGGCGAAGAATGCCGGTCGCGATCAGGTGGCCTGGGTCGATCCGCAACACCCCGCCCGCAGTTGACAAATCCCTCTCCCCGGCTAAGTTCTCTGAAGAAGAAAACTCCCCCCTTCTTCCTTTTTAATCGGCTCCAAAGACGATTATGAACCCCAGCAGAGGAGAGTCCCCATGGAGAAAAAAGCCATCCTTAAAATGCTGCAGAAGCTTGCACAGCTTGACATAGATGCCTGGCACGCCTACGGGCAAGCCATCGGCAAGATCGAAAATGCCTTGAACGTGCGTGACAAGATGGAGGCTTTTCGCGCCGACCATCACCGGCATGTGATCGACCTATCAGCCAAAATTACTGAACTGGGCGGCGATCCGCCCGAATTCTCCAGCGACTTCAAAGGTTTTCTCATCAAGGGGTTCACCGCCCTGCGCAGCGTCACCGGTACACAGGGGGCACTGGCGGCGATGGAAACGAACGAGAAACTGACGAACCGCAGGTATGCAGAAGCCGTGGAGAAAACCGGCGTTCCTTCGGATATCCGCATCCTGCTCGAAGCCAACTACAAGGACGAGCAGGAGCATCTGAGATACATCGAGGACCGCCTTGATTTCACCGTCCGCGAGAAAGACGACGCCGGCCGTTCGCAGCGTTACTGACAGCCTGAGGAGGTGCGAAAATGGCGGAACAGCAGCAACCGCCGCAGCATCAGGAGCGGCAGCCGGGGCGGCAGGAACCGATGCGGCCGACGCCGGACTCGGGGGAGACGAGTTATCGCGGCAGCGGCAAACTGACCGGCAAAGTGGCGATCATTACCGGCGGCGACAGCGGCATCGGCCGAGCCGTAGCCATCGCCTTCGCCCGCAAGGCCGCTCTCCCCCGCGGATCGTCAACGGTTGACCAGCTGACCTAAGTTATAAAAACCCATCTGCTAACTGAAAAATAAACGCCCGGGGAGCTTTCACCCGGGCGCCTTCTTTTTTTCTCGATTACTCCTTCCCCTCCTCTGCCTCTTCTCTGTTTTTACCAGATAAGTTTGGAATTTTTTGTGCCGCCCGAAGTATCCGCCCCCTTTATTTAATTAAACGCTTTATTTTTAAAATTTATAATTTATAATTAATAAAAAATTTCATTAGTATCATATGGCCGCGGTCGCCACAGGAGGTTTCAGCATGAAAACCCGTACTGAGATAGGATATCTCAGCAGAAAAGCTAGATTATTCCTGTTCAACCTGTTGTTGCTGGCACTCTTTCTCTGCGCTCCTGCCTCTTCGGTCACTGCCGCCGATTCAACCGAAACCACAGTTTCGTTGATGATCAAATTGGTCGATGGTCTCTCCACCAATGAGCAAAGGACGTTGATCGAAAGCAATGGCGGTGCGGAAGTTTCATCCATACCGTCCCTGCGCCTCCATATCATCGAAATTCCGACGAACGATTCTTCTCTGATCCTGGTGAATTATCAAAACGATCAACGGGTCGAGAGGGTTGAGCTGAACAAGGTGCGAAAGGCGGAAGGATTCCCCGGTGACCTCTTCTACCCCCTCCAATGGTGGCTGCCCCAAATCGGCTGGGAATCGGTCTTCGGCACGCTCCAGCCGGCTGGCGCGGCAATCGTTGCCCTGCTCGATACCGGCGTCAATGCCGCGCACCCTGATCTCGCCGGCCGCCTCATCCCTGGCACCTCTCTCCTCGACGGTTCCGCTGGTCTGAGCGATCCCAACGGCCATGGCACCGCCCTCGCCGGCATTGTCGCCGCCCTTACCGATAATGGGGCGGGTGTCGCCGCGGTCGGTTACCAGGGGGTTAGCGTCATGCCGGTTACCGTCCTCAATTCCGGCGGCATCGGCAGGGACAGCGATATCATCGCCGGGATTCTCTGGGCGGTTGAGCATGACGCCGATATCATCCTCATGGGCTTCAGCAACCCCGACTTCAGTCAAAACCTGCAGGATGCGATCGATTACGCCTGGACGCAGGGAGTCGTCCTGGTGGCCGCCACCGGCAATGACGGGATCAGCACCCCGACCTTTCCGGCCGGCAACCGTGAGGTCGTCGGTGTCACCGCGACGGACCGAGACGATCGCCTGGCCTTGACGAGCAATTACGGTGCGAGCGTCTTCCTGGCGGCCCCGGAACGGATATTTTCACCACCGCAAAGAATGGCGGCTATGCCGATTTCAGCGGAACCTCCGCTTCCGCCGCCATTGTTGCCGGCTCCGCCGCCTTCATGCGGGCCGTCGATCCGACCCTGACAAACGGATCGATTGTCGGCCGCCTGGCGCGTACCGCCGAGCCGGCCGGCAGTCAAGAGGAGACCGGCAACGGCCGCATCGATCTGGCTCGCGCTTTGGCCGATATTGACACTGGGGCGATCCAACCTGCCGGCGCCCCTCCGGTGGGAGAAGGCGGTCCGTATGTCGGGCCGTATACGCTGGCGGCGATCACAAGCATCATCCTCAGCCCGACCGCGGGAGACAAAGGCGCTTCCATTCAAGTCAGTGGATCCGGTTTCCGGCACCCGATGGGAATCAGTATTACCTTCGATGGCACCCCCATCGCGAGTTCCCCTTCTCCCTGCGTCACCACTGGCAATACCTTCACCTGCAGTGTGATTGTGCCCGACCTGCCCCCCGGCACGTATGTCGTAGCGGCATCGGAAAATACGAATGGACCGCGAAACGCCACCGCGAATTTCGATCTGTTGAAAGCAGGGACATCCGTTGCGGTGACATCGTCTGCCGATCCTTCGACCTACGGGGCAACCGTGATCGTCACCGCCATTGTCACCCCCACGCTGCTGAACTCCCAAACGCCCACTGGGACCGCCGTTTTCAAGGACGGGGAAACCATCCTGGGCAGTGTAAGTCTCAGCGCCGGCGTTGCCAACTTTTCCACCAGCACTTTTTCGGCAGGTGTCCATGGAATCACTGTTGAATACGGGGGCGATGGTAATTTCGACGCCAGCACGGGAAGCCTTCCGATCCAGGTTGTGCCGGCCCCGCTGACGGTAACCGGCGAAGCCCAAACGAAGGTCTACGGCACGGCCGACCCATTCCTCACCTATACCTGGTCTGGTCTGCTGAACGGAGATAGCGAAGCTATCTTCACCGGGACGCTGACGCGGGCTGCTGGCGAGAACATCGGTCGCTACACCATCAGCCCGGGGAGTCTCAGCGCCGGCGGGAATTACCAGATCATCTTTGCGCCGGCGGAGCTGACCATCACTGCAGCAAGCGCAACGATCGTCCTGTCGGATCTCGAGCACAGCTACGATGGTTTGACGAAGAACGCGGCGGCAAATACTGATCCACCTGGAGTCGAGGTCACCATCACCTACAACGGCGCGGAGACCGCTCCCGTCAACGCCGGCAGCTACCAGGTGATCGCCACGACCACTGATCTCAATTATATCGGCAGCGCGACCGGCACCCTCACCATTGCCAAAGCTGCGCAGATGATAACTTTCCCGACGCTGCCGGATAAGGTTTACGGGGACGCGCCGTTTGTCGTCAGCGCCACTGCCTCCTCGGGGCTGCCGGTGAGCCTCCGGGCGAGCGGCGACTGCACCGTCAATGGCATGACTATCACCCTCGCGGGGGCCGGAAGCTGCACCGTCACGGCGGACCAGCCGGGGAGCGACAACTTCCAGCTTGCCGCACCGGCTGCCCAATCGTTCGCCATCGGCAACGCAACCCTGACCGTCAATGTTGACAGTAAGAACAAGATATACGGGGAGACTTTTACGGCATTTTCCGGCACGCTGAATGGGCTTGCCGCCAGCGACAACATAACGGCGACGTACGCTAGCGAGGGCGTCGCTGCCTCCGCACCGGTGGGAAGCTATCCGATTCTGGCCGTGTTCTATGATCCGGACGAGCGGCTGCAAAATTACAATGTCACGATCAATCCGGGGGCACTGACGATCGCCGCCGCTTCCCTGACGGTGACCGTGCAAAGCAAGAGCAAGATCTATGGCGCCGAGATGCCGCTGCTCGATGCTGCCTATTCCGGTTTCGCTCCGGGTGAAGAATCCTCCGTTCTCGCCGGCACCCTGGCGTGTTCCACCACCGCCGACGTGTCGAGCCCAGTGGGAAGCTACCCGATCATCTGCGGCGGTCAGAGCTCCGCAAATTACAGCATCCGCTACATCGATAGCAGCCTGACTGTTACGGCAGCGCCCCTGACGATCACCGCTAATCAGCAAAGCCGGATATACGGGGAGGCGAACCCATTTCTGGATGTCGGTTACAGCGGCTTCGCTCTCGGGGAGGATGCCACCGCTCTGGCCGGGGCCCTCAGCTGTTCCACCCCGGCGACGCTCACCAGCCCGGTCGCAAATTATCCGATAACCTGCGGCGGGCAGAGCGCCGCCAATTACAGCATCAACTATCTCCCGGGCAACCTGACCATCACTAAAGCCCCATTGACGGTCACCTCGGCTCCCCAGACGAAAGAATACGGACAGCTTTTCACGGCGTTCACCGGCACCCTCACCGGCCTGCAGGCCGGTGATAATATCACTCCCGTCTGGAGCAGCGCCGGTGCCGTGGCCACTGCGAGCGTCGGCAATCACCCGATCACCGCCACCTTCGGCGATCCGGGCGGGCAGCTTGTGAATTACACCGTAATTCGGGAGGAAGGCGCCCTGACTGTCACCCCGGCGCCGCTCACGGTCAACATCGCCGATCAGACGAAATCGTATGGCCAAAACTTTACCGCTTTCACCGGCAGCATCTCCGGACTGCAGGCGGGCGACAGCATCATCCCGACCTATGCCAGCGCTGGTTCCGTTCCGACGGCTGCCGCTGGCGTTTTCCTGATAACCGTCAGCTTGCAGGATCCCGGAGATCGGCTGCGCAACTACACGCTGTCGGTAGCCACGGGGACCTTGACGGTGACTCCCGTCCCCCTGATCATCACCGCCAGCGATAAGACGCGCTTTTATGGAAACAACAATCCTGTATTCGACGCCGTTTATTCCGGGTTGGTCGCCGGTGATACGCCCGCCAGGCTGACGGGCAGCCTCGAGTGTACGAGCCCGGCAAATCTTTCCAGTGTCACAGGCATTTACCCGATCGCCTGCGGCGGCCAGAGTTCGGTCAGCTACGATATCCGCTATCTCGCCGGCATACTGGCCGTTACACCGGCGCCCCTGAACGTAACAATCGACGACAAGGTCAAGGGGGTTGGCGAGGTATTCACCGCCTTTACCGGCAGCATCGTCGGGCAGAAGGCGGGTGACAACATTTCCGCCATCTACTCGAGCATCGGCTCTCCCGCCTCTGCGGCGGTCGGTACCTACCCGATAACCGCCGCTCTCAGCGACCCGGCGGCGCGACTGGGGAACTATGTCCTGTCGGTGCGCGAAGGAACGCTGACGGCACTTCCGGTTTATGCGGTCGCCGCCAGCGCCGAACCCGGCGGCAGCATCTCCCCTGCGGGCAGTTTTTCGATCAAGAAGGGGTATACCCAGGCTTTTACCGTTACCCCGTCGGCCGGTTATCAACTCAAGTCGGTCATCGGCTGCAACGGCACGACGACCGGGAACATCTACACCATCGGCCCTGCCACCAGCGACTGCAGCGTGCTGGCCAGTTTCATGCTATCGATAGTTGCCCCCCCGGCCCAGCTTTCGGTTCCCACAACATCGATCACCGGCAGCTATTTGGTGAGTTGGTACGCTTCTCCCACACTGGGAGTCGATTCCTATGTTCTGGAGGAAAGTGTCAACGGCGGCAATTATCAGGAGATTTATCGGGGGACTCTGCGAAATCAGAATATTACAGGGCGACAGAACGGCAATTTTCAGTATCGCGTCAAGGCGCTGAAATTGGGTGACATGGATAGTGCCTGGCAGAACTCGGTCATTTGTGCGGTCGTTTTAACCTGCGCGACGCCGACGATCACTGTGCCGGCGACCTCCATCACCGGCATCTATCAGGTGAGCTGGTCTTCCACCAGCCCGACCGGCGTGACCTACGTGCTCGAAGAAAGCGTGAACGAGGGCAGTTTCAGCGAGATCTACCGAGGCACCCAAGCCAATTTTTCCCCGAGCACAGCAACGGCAGCTATCAATACCGGGTCAAAGCGATAAAAACCGGATATGCCGACAGCGGGTGGCGGACCTCGGCGGCATGTGCGGTCACCCTGACCTGCGCGACGCCAACATCGATCACTGTGCCGGCGACTTCGATCACCGGCAGCTATCAGGTGAGCTGGGCCTCCGCCGCCAGCCCGACCGGCGTGACCTACGTGCTCGAAGAAAGCGTGAACGAGGGCAGTTTCACCGAGATCTACCAGGGCACTCTGCGCTATCAGAATCTCACAGGGCGGCAGGACGGCAGCTATCGATATCGCGTCAAAGCGTTTATATCGGGATATGTGGATAGCTCTTGGCAGAACTCGGTCATTTGTGCGGTCGTTTTGACCTGCGCGACGCCGGCGACGATCACTGTGCCGGCGAGCTCGATCACCGGCAGCTATCAGGTGAACTGGTCCTCCGCCGCCAGCCCGACCGGCGTGACCTACGTGCTCGAAGAAAGCGTGAACGAGGGCAGTTTCAGCGAGATCTACCGAGGCACTCAACCTAGCTTTTTCCCCGAGCACAGCAACGGCAGCTATCAATACCGGGTCAAGGCGATCAAAACCGGGTATGCCGACAGCGGGTGGCGGAGCTCAGCGGCATGTGCGGTTACCCTGACCTGCGCGACCCCGACCTCGATCACGGTGCCGGCGAGCTCGATCACCGGCAGCTATCAGGTGAGCTGGCCCTCCGCCGCCAGCCCGACCGGCGTGACCTACGTGCTGGAAGAAAGCGTGAATAACGGCGGCTTCATCGAAATCTACCAGGGCACTCTGCGTTCCCAGAATCTCACAGGGCGGCAGGACGGCAGTTATCGATACCGGGTCAAGGCGTTGAAATCAGGCTATGTGGATAGCTCTTGGCAGAACTCGGTCATTTGTGCGGTCGTTTTGACCTGCCCGACGCCAACATCAATCACTGTGCCGGCGACCTCGATCACCGGCAGCTACAAGGTGAGCTGGGCCTCCGCCGTAAGCCCGACCGGCGTGACCTATGTGCTCGAAGAAAGTGTCAATGACGGCGGTTTCAGTGAGATCTACCGAGGCACTCAAGCCAATTTTTCCCCCGAGCACAGCAACGGCAGCTATCAATACCGGGTCAAGGCGATCAAAACCGGATATGCCGACAGCGAGAGGCGGACCTCGGCTGAATGTGCGGTCCTCCTGACCTGCGCGACGCCGACCTTGATCACAGTGCCGGCGACCTCGATCACCGGCAGCTACCAGGTGAGCTGGCCCTCCCCTGCCAGCCCGACCGGCGTGACCTACGTACTCGAAGAAAGCGTGAACGACGGCGGTTTCAACGAGATCTACCAGGGCACTCTGCGTTCTCAGAGTCTCACAGGGCGGCAGGACGGCAGTTATCAATATCGTGTCAAGGCGTTGAAATTGGGCTATGTGGATAGTTCTTGGCAGAACTCGGTCATTTGTGCGGTCGTTTTGACCTGCGCGACGCCGGCGTCGATCACAGTGCCGGCGACCTCGATCACCGGCAGCTACCAGGTGAGCTGGGCCTCCGCCGCCAGCCCGACCGGCGTGACCTACGTGCTTGAAGAAAGCGTGAACAACAGCGGCTTCATCGAGATCTACCAGGGCACTCTGCGTTCTCAGAGTCTCACCGGTCGGCAGGACGGCAATTATCAATATCGTGTCAAGGCGTTGAAATCGGGCTATGTGGACAGCTCTTGGCAGAACTCGGTCATTTGTGCGGTCGTTTTGACCTGCGCGACGCCGACGTTGATCACTGTGCCGGCGACCTCAATTAACGGCAGCTACCAGGTGAGCTGGGCCTCCGCCGTAAGCCCGACCGGCGTGACCTACGTGCTCGAAGAAAGTCTGAACGACGGCCCCTGGTCGATGGTCCAAACCGGCAGTCAGAACTACAAGAGTTTCAGCGGCAAGGCAGCCGGCAGCTATCTCTATCGAGTGAAGGCGGTAAAAAGCGGCTATCTCGACAGCGATTGGAAAACCTCATCCGCTTGTCTGGTGACCCAATAGGGACCGGGGTTCCACCCGTCAGGGGAGCGGTTCGGGCGGACGCGGAAGGCGGAAAAGGACCAGGGAGCGGCCGCGCAGCCGGTACGTAGATTGCGGTTTCGTCTCGGCCGGGGCGAACGGGTCTTCGAGAAAGGTATCGAGGAGCCGCTCCCATCGCTTCGCCTCCTCCGGCAGCAAAAAGTCGAGATCATCCCACCAGCCGTTGAGGAGGACGAGAAGGTATCGTCCACAATCGCTTGGCCCAGGTCGTCCACCTCACCCAGACCGTCCCCAGCCAGGCGCATGCCGATGGTGCGAACGATTCCCTGATTCCAGTCGTCGTCACTCATCTCCTGGCCGTCCGGGCGCAGCCAGAGGATATCTTTCACCCCCGAGCCACGCACCGGTCGTCCCTGGAAGAAGGAGCGGCGGCGAAAGACCGGATGCTCGCGGCGCACGGCGATCAGCCGTCGGGTAAAGGCGAGAAGGGCCTGTCCCTCATCATCCAGCCCCCAGTCGAACCAGTTGAGTTCGTTATCCTGACAATAAGTGTTGTTGTTCCCCTGCTTGCTGCGGCCGAATTCGTCGCCCCCGTGCAGCATCGGCACCCCCTGCGAGAGCATCAGGGTAGCGAGCATATTGCGCATCTGCCGCACCCGCAGCCGCTTGATATCGGGGTCTTCCGTCGGCCCCTCGATGCCGCAGTTCCAGCTTAGATTGTGATCAGAGCCGTCGCGGTTATCTTCCTGATTCGCCTCGTTGTGTTTCTCGTTGTAGCTGACCAGGTCGCGCAGGGTGAAGCCATCGTGCGCCACTACGAAGTTGATGCTGGCGTACGGTTTGCGCCCGTTGTTCATGTAGAGATCGCTCGATCCGGAAAGGCGGTTGGCGATCTCTGCCACCCCGCTCTCCTCCCCCTTCCAGAAAGAACGCACGGTATCGCGATATTTGCCGTTCCACTCGACCCAGTGCGGCGGGAAGCGGCCGACCTGATAGCCGCCGGCGCCGAGATCCCAAGGTTCGGCAATCAGCTTGACCTGCGAGAGTACCGGGTCCTGGTGGATGATATCGAAGAAGGCCGACAGGTAATTGACCTCCAGCAGTTCGCGCGCCAGCGCCGCCGCCAGGTCGAAGCGGAAGCCGTTGACGTGCATCTCCAGCACCCAGTAGCGCAGACTGTCCATGATGAACTGCGTGACCTGCGGATGCGCCATGTTCAGGCCGTTGCTGCAGCCGGTGAAATCCATGTAAAAACGCCGATCCTGGGGGTTGAGCTGATAATAAGCGGGGTTATCCAGACCGCGGAAACAGAGGGTCGGGCCGAGGTGGTTCCCTTCGGCAGTGTGGTTATAGACGACATCGAGGATCACCTCGATCCCCGCTTTGTGCAGCTGCTTGACCATCCAGCGAAACTCGTTCACCTGCTCGCCGCGAATGCCGAGGCTCGAGTAGCGGCTGTCCGGGGCGAGAAAACCGATGCTGTTGTACCCCCAATGGTTGACCAGCCCCTTGTCTCTCAGCATCCATTCGTTCACATGATGGTGGATTGGCAGCAGCTCCACCGCCGTAATCCCCAAATCTTTGAAATAATTGATCATTGCCGGCGAGGCAAGGCCGGCATAGGTGCCGCGCTGGCTCGCCTCGACGCCGGGATGGCGGATGGTGGCGTCCTTGACGTGCACCTCATAGATGACGGTTTTGCTCCACGACCTTTTCGGCGCCCGATCCCCATCCCAATCGAAAAAGGGGTTGGTGACCACGCATTTGGGAATGAACGGTCCGGAGTCGCGGTCGTCGATGACGAAATCCTCCTCGGGCCCGCCGAGCGGATAAGCGAAGAGCGCCTCATCCCAGCGGAGGGTGCCGGCGATCGCCTTGGCATAAGGGTCGAGGAGAACCTTGACCGGATTGAAGCGCTGCCCGGCGGCCGGATCGTAGGAGCCGTGCGCGCGGTAAGCATAAAACTTCGGCGGCATGACCTCGGGAAGATAGACGTGCCAGATGTACGAATGGCGGTGCTCGATCGGAATGACCGCTTCCGGCTTCGTTCCCTCCTCATCGGCGTAGAGGAGGAGCTCGATCTTCTCGGCATTCTCCGAAAAGACTGAGAAATTCGTCCCCTGCCCGTCCCAGCTCGCCCCCAGTGGATACGGTTTACCCGGCCAGGTTTTGTACATGCGGATTCCCTCCTGAAGAAAACAATACTCAGTAAAAAGATAACCGCAGGGGCTGCCGATGCAAGGAGTCAAGCAGCGGCATTGAAAAGCAAAATACCGGTCTGCTGGACCCAATCTGCCGCCAATTACGATCATGCCGGGTTGCGCGTTCGGTAATCCATGTTAAACAGGAGATAAAGTTCCCTATTAAAAAACAGGAGACGGAGATGAAAATCACCCGAAAAATCACGGTAGTTGCAATGCTGGCGGCGGCTCTTTTCACCATGGCATGTGAAAAGAAAGGGCAGCAGGAAACGGGGCAGACGACGACCCCGAGGCAAGAGGAGACGCAGCGGCCGCCGACCACGCCACCTCAGGAGACCCCGGCCACGCCGACAACGCCAACCACGCCGACCCCGGGCCAGGAAACTCCAGGCCAGGCGCCAGGCACGACACCGGGAGCGCCTAGCGGCGGCGGCCGGTAAGCAGCAGTGCGGCAACGAAAAGGGGGGAGTTTTCTTCCCCCTTTTTCTCTTCCACAACTTCTCTGCTCTACGTTAATTCCTTGAGAAATTCCACCAGCGCGTCGCCGGCATTCTCCTTCTCCGGCGAGATGACGGTGATCCCCCATTGAGCGAGGACCGCCTGCTGTACCGGGTTGCGGCGCGGCGTAAATAAAAAGGAGGGAGGACGCACCCCGGAATCGGCGTGCCGCCCCCAAGCCTTGCTCAGCTTGTAGAAGAGGAGCCGCAGGTTGATATCGGACAGGCTGTAGCCGATGAAAAGGACGGAGCGCGCCAGAGCATCGGCGCGCAATTTGATATCGAGGGGCGATTCGAGTTCGAGGCGCTCGAAGAAGTTCGTCTCGCTGACGGTGAGTGTGGACGGATCGTCAAAATCGCCGTGGTACTTGATGATCTGCGGGACCCCCTGCCGGATCTTCACCAAGTCGCGGACGGTGACGATCTTGACATACGGTTTGTCCCAGTATTCGTAAGCTTTTTCCAGCCAGCGGTCGTAGTTGGTCGTGTAGATGAGAGGAAAGTCGAGTTCGACCAGGAGCCGATGCGCCGGCGAGTCGGCGACATTCCGGCCGCCGGCATGCCAGGTGGCGTCCATCCAGCGGACCAGGTCGCCGAGGTCGCCGCGGCGGATGCGGTAATATTCGGCCAGGGCGAGATAATGCCCGAGATGGATGAACTCATCGGGCGGGTAGCCGAGATCCTCCCCCATCTTCCGCATCAGCTGCTCCCACGAGGGAAGTCCGAGGTTCATCGACACCCCGGCGCCGACGAAGAGGATGATTTCCTTCCGGCGCACCGCCTCGCACAATACCTCCACAACGCACCTCCCCTGCCTTGCGTCAGCCGCCGTTTAACTTTAGCAAGGCAGAAGCGGATGGAAAGGACGATGTTTACGGGATGGGCGTTTTCTCCAGCAATGCCGCAAATGCCGTGGCCGCTGGCGACAGGGAACGTCCACTGCGGGTGGCGAGCCAGAAGTGCCGCTCGACCGTCAGACCTTCGACGGGGAGGACATGCAGTTCCCCTTGCCGCCGCTCCCGCCGCACTGACATCTCCGACAGAAAGGCGATGCCGAAGCCGCCTGCGACCGCCTGCTTGACCGCCTCGTTGCTGCCGAGGCGCGCCGCAATGCGCAGCCGCGCCGGATCAAAGCCGGCCGCCTGCAAAGCCGTCTGCAACGCCAGACCGCTGCCGGAGCCGCTTTCCCGCGTTACCAGCGGCATATCCGCCAATTCCTCCAATCGTACTGAGGTGCGCTGAAGCCAGGGATGCGGATGGCCGACCACCAGGACCAACAGGTCGGAGGCGAGCGGGGCGAAATCGATGCCCATCTCGTCGAAGCGGCTGCCGATGATCGCCAATTCCACCTGTCCGGAGCCGAGCCGATCGAGCATCTCCCGGCTGTCGCCGGTGAGCACCGAAAGCGCAATGCCGGGATGGTGCGCGGCAAGCTGCGGCAGGAGCTGTGGAATCAGGTAATTCGCGGGGATATTGCTGGCGCCGATGGTCAGGCGCGCTTCCTCCAGTCCTTGGAAGCGGGCCATCGCCTGGCGCAATGCATCGATTTCGGTCAGCACGCGGCGGGCATGACGCAGAAACAACTTCCCCCCCTCGGTCGGCACCGCCCCGCGCCCGGTACGATCGAGAAGCCTGGCGCCACACTCGCTTTCGAGGGCGGCTATATGCTGGCTGATGGTCGACTGGGTGAGCAGAGCCGCCTCCGCTCCCCGCGAGAAACTTCCCGACTCGGCCACCGCGACGAAGATCTCGATCTGGCGCAGGTTCAATGCAATCTCCTATTGATAAATCCGATAGCTACCATTTGCAGAACCGAAATTATCAATTTGACTCTCCGGCGTCAATCCTCTAACTTTCCCCGGCAAGAAAGTCATTCCCGCGAAGGCGGGAATCCAGAGCATGGATGCCCGACAAAAGCACTCGGGCATGACATGTTTTTACCTTTTAATTTCTCCAGGAGGCCCCCGTGCAACGCCTGCTTTCCCTTGTCATCCTCTTCTCCCTCGTCATCGCCCCGGCGGCTGGGCCAAAAGCCGCAGCGGCGCCGTCACCGTCGAGGTCGATCTCTCCGCCCAGCCGCAGGGGCGGGAAGCGCGCCTCTGGCTCCCCTATCCGGTCTCCGATCGCGATCAGTTGATTAGCGATATCCGGATTGCCGGCGACTACGCCACGGCCGAGGTCACCACCGACCGCGTGCACGGAACACCAATTCTCCATGCCGAATGGCCGAAGGAGGCGAAGAACCGCAAGCTTTCCCTCACCTTCAAGGTGAGCCGCGAAGAGGTGCTCCGCCGCGACTTCCCACAGCGGGAAGCCCAGTGGAACCCGGCCGATTATGCCCAGTACCTGGGTGCCACCAGTCTCAGCCCGATTGACGGTGCGGTGAAAGATCTGGCCGATAAAATCACCCGGGACAAGCCGACCGTGCTCGCCAAGGCCAGGGCGATCTATGACTGGGTCTGCGAAAACATGTACCGCGAGCCGGCGACGGTCGGCTGCGGCAAGGGTGACGTTTGCCTCTTGCTGCAGAAACCGGGCGGCAAGTGCACCGACATCAGCTCGGTCTTCATCTCCCTCGCCCGCGCTTCAGGGATACCGGCACGGGAAATCTTCGGCTTGCGCCTCGGCAAAAAGGCCGAAGAGGATATTACCGGCTGGCAGCACTGCTGGGCGGAGTTCTTCGTGCCCGGCTACGGTTGGGTACCGGCCGATCCCGCCGACGTACGCAAGGCGATGCTCGTCGAAAAACTCGAGCTGGACGATCCGAAAACCCGTGAATACCGCGAGTATTTCTGGGGTGGTATCGATCCTTTCCGCTTCCGCCTCGCCGTCGGCCGCGACCTCGTCCTCAACCCGCCGCAGGCCGGCGCGCCCCTCAACACCTTCGGCTACCCGTACGCCGAAATCGGCGGCCAGCCCCTCGACTTTTACGACCCGAAGAACTTTGCCTACAAGATGGTTTTTCGGGAATTGCCGTAAACACACCCTCCCCTAGTGTCCCGTGCGGTTAGTCCTTTTCATTAAGTGTCGTCCCGTGGTATAGTTCGAACATGGGACGCCCTCACGAAAAATACGAATTGACCGTAGAGGACCGGCAGGCTCTCGAAGTGCTGCTTCGGTCCCCCAAGACAGCGCAAAGCATTGTAATGCGGGCACGGATTGTTCTGCTCAGTGGCACAGGACAGACCGTAGAAGAGGTCGCCGATTCGCTCGGCTCCTCCAAGCTCGCAGTGTACAAGTGGCGCAACCGATTCAAGGCCAATGGTGTTGATGGCCTCAAAGACCTGCCGCGTTCCGGCCAGCCGAAGAAGCTCTTGGCGGCCAAGGTCAAAGAGGTTTTGACGCTGACGGTGGAGCGCATTCCCAGGGAGGCCACCCATTGGAGTGTACGCCTGATGGCCAAGGCGGCCGGGATCACCACCTGGCAAGTCCGACAGATTTGGGAGGCCTCAGATCTCAAACCTCACCGCCTCAAAACCTTCAAGATCAGCAACGATCCCGAATTTGCTGAGAAGGTTGTGGATGTGGTCGGTCTGTACATGAACCCTCCCGACAATGCCCTGGTGCTGTCGGTGGACGAGAAAACTCAGATTCAGGCACTCGATCGGACGCAACCGATGCTGCCGCTACGGCCTGGTCAGATCGAGCGCCGCACTCACGATTACAAGCGCAATGGCACCACGAGCCTGTACGCAGCCTTTGACATCCTGACGGGGAAGGTCATCGGTCGAACGACGAAGCGGCACCGGGCCAAGGAGTTTCTCGACTTTCTGCGTCAGATCGATCGCTCAACACCCAGAGAGTTGGACCTGCATCTGATTCTGGACAACAGCAGCACCCACAAAACGCCGGAGATTCAGTCGTGGCTCGCCAGCCATCCGCGATTCATCATGCACTTCACGCCAACCAGTGCGTCTTGGCTCAATGCGGTAGAAGGCTGGTTCTCCCAACTGGAGCGCCGGGCCATCCACCGAGGTGTTTTTACCAGCATAAAGGAACTGCGCACCGAGATTCATCGGTACATAAAGGCTCATAACTCTGAAAGCGCCAAGCCGTTTAAATGGACCAAAAGCGCCTCTGTCATCATCGATGCTGTGGACAGAGCAAAGAAGCAAATTAATCAATAGGACTAACCAAACAGGACACTAGCCCCTCCCATCAAAGGGAGGGGGGCAAAACCTAAGAGAGCCGCCGCCGTCAACAGATGGTCGGCGGCTTTTCCTTTCGGACCTGTCAATACAAGTTTATCCTCGCTGGATCGGCCCTTTGCGTTGAATTAAAGTGACTTGCCGCGACCGTTCATGTATATCGGATGTATTGTTCGCAACCGAGAAAAATTGGACGCAAACGGCACCGGATATCTGAGGAGGCGAAAGATGGAGCAGTTGAACAGCTTTTTTGCCGCGGCAAGCGGCTTCGTCTGGGGGGTTCCTTTGCTGGTGCTCCTGGTCGGCACCGGCATCTTCCTGACCGTGCGCCTGCGCGGCATTCAGGTGACGATGCTCGGGCACGCGCTGCGCGAGACCTTCGCCCGGCCGAAGGTGAACGAGGCGGGGGATGTCAGTCATTTCAAGGCTCTGATGATCGCCCTGGCCGCCACCATCGGCACCGGCAACATCATCGGCGTCGCCACCGCCATCTCCGTCGGCGGCCCCGGCGCCCTCTTCTGGATGTGGGTGACCGCCGCCGTCGGCATGGCGACGAAGTACGCCGAAGGGGTGCTGGCGGTCAAGTACCGGGTGGTCGATGCCAACGGCGAGATGGCCGGCGGTCCGATGTATTACCTGGAACGCGGGCTGGGACAGAAGTGGCTCGGCTTTCTTTTCGCCCTCTTCGGCGCCATCGCTTCCTTCGGGATCGGCAATATGGTGCAGGCAAACGCTGTCGCCGGCAACCTGCAGGAGTCCCTCGGCTTCGATACAACCGTCACCGGCGTTGTCCTGGCTATCTGCACCGCCGTGGTCATCCTCGGCGGCGTCAAGAAGATCGGCAACGTTTCCGCCGTCATGGTGCCGGTGATGGCCGTGGTCTACGTCGGCGGCTGCCTGCTCATTCTCGGCCGCTTTGCCGGCGAAGTGCCGGGCGCGCTCGCCCTCGTCTTTCAAGACGCCTTCACCGGCACCGCCGCCACTGGCGGCTTTCTCGGCGCGACGGTGATGCTGGCCATCCAGAAGGGGGTTTCGCGCGGTGTCTTTTCCAACGAATCGGGCCTCGGCAGCGCCCCAATCGCCGCCGCCGCCGCCAAGACGAACGAGCCGTGCGAGCAGGCGCTCGTCTCCATGACTGGCACCTTTATCGACACCATCATCGTTTGCAGCATGACCGGCCTGGTGCTCATCGTCACCGGCGCCTGGCACTCCGGAGCGGCCGTCACAGCACTGACCAGGTCGGCTTTCGATACCGGTCTCCCCGGCAACTTCGGCGGCTTCATCGTCTCGTTCGGCATCATCTTCTTCGCTTATTCGACGATTCTCGGCTGGGCCTACTACGGCGAGAAATGCATGGAATACCTGTTCGGCGTGCGGGCGCTCCTCCCCTACCGGCTCTTTTACTCCGTCTGTGTCGCCATCGGCGCGACCGTCAAGCTCGATCTGGTCTGGAACTTCGCCGACGTGATGAACGGCCTGATGGCGATCCCCAACCTCATTGGCCTGCTGGGGCTCTCGGGCGTTATTGTGGCTGAAACGAACCGCTTTCTTGCAGAGAAACGCGGGAGTCGGTGACCGATTGGGACCACGATTTCGCTTTACCTGAAGCGGATCGAACCATCGTTTTCGGCACGATTTATTTTTATGTTGACGTAGAGTTAAATATTTACTTGAAGTCAATATTGAAGGGGGTATAATGCATTTGCTTGAACCGTTACCAACCGATGCGGTTCGGCGCCTTTTGCGCGAGATTCTGGATACGGGGATAATTACTTATGCGATTCCGCATGCCCTGGATCGCCTCCGCCAGCGCAACATCTCCATCGTCGATTGCGAGAATGTATTACGCGGTGGTGCCGTCGATCCCGGGGAATGGGAGAACGGAGCCTGGCGCTATCGGGTTCGGACACAGAAAATCGAAGTGATTATTCAGTTCCTTGCCGAAAACGAGGTTCTGATCGTCACCGCATGGAGAACAACATGATCTGCCCTCAATGCCAACAGGCCGAGTTGATTGACGGCCGGGAAAACCACCACTATCTGGAATCGGGGCTGACGAATGTCACATTGCGAGACATTACCATCCGCCGCTGTCCCGCCTGTGGGGCAAGTTTCGCCTCGATTCCCCGCCTTGCCGAGCTTCACCGGACGATCGCCCTTGCTTTGGTCCGCAAGCCCGAGCGGCTTATTCCTGCTGAAATCCGCTTTTTACGCAAACATCTCGGCTGGTCCGGAGCCGACTTCGCCCGCAAGTTTCACTGTGCCCCTTCCCAGGTTTCGCGCTGGGAGAGCGAGTCCAATGCAACGCCGATGAGCAACGCTTACGAACTGCTTCTGCGGACGCTGGTTGCACAGGGAGAGAAGATAGACGATTACCAGGACCACATGGAGGAGATCGCAACGATCAACGAGGCCCGCCCGATGGTTCTGGCGATGATTCATCAGGAAAGTCACTGGCGGCAGGCGGCGTAAAAGGACTGTCATATTGATATTTCAGCTCGGCAACCGGCGGGAGGTATACCGATAAGTCTCGCAGTAAACGGAACTGCTTTTTCGTTGACAAGAAGGATTAGGGCCGGCTATTTTGCACAGGTTCTTATGCAATTTCTCAGATGAGGCAGGGGGATGAGGCATTCACATCCTGAACAGATCAAGCGCTAAGAAAGCCGCCACGCCGTCGCCAGACGGTGGGCGGTTTTTTCATTGAGGACGGGGCCCAACAAATACAAATATCGGCCTGATAGGGGTCAGCCACTGACAATGGACAATTAAATGTCCATTGTCAGTGGCTGACCCCTCACGACCTCACTGACCCCTCACGACCTCATAAGATGAAAAGTATGATTATTCCAATAATTGTCTTGTTCTTCTGTAATAACGCCTTCGCGGCCGATTTTCGAGGCCGAATCTTCGATGATCCCTTAAACAAACTTTCCTGTGAAATGAACGAGGAAGAGCCTTGGCGACAACCAGAATGGTATCGAATAATTGGCGATTTTAACAATGATGAATTAGCTGATATTGCTATATCTACAAGCACTTCCATTTTTGGGAACGCTGGAGGCTGGTTCAGCGTCTACCTCAGAACCCCCAGTGATAAACTTAAATATATCGGCGAGATTTTTGCCCATCCGTACGCAATCAATATTAAATCGGTATCTCCAGGTAAAACTCTTATTACTACATATCATCACAATAACGTTTCTTCCGGAATGCTCGTAAACCATCAACTTTCCAACGATGAAATTGTGGAATTATCAAGGGCACAACTTTTCCCTGGAACTTCTGAAGCAGATAAAAAGGAATATGATTCACTTTTTGAAAAGTCTTCAAATTTGATTATAGAAAAAAGTAATTGCAAGGAAAAAATAATTTCTTGGATCAAATACAGATAAAAACCGGACTGGGCAGCGCAGCCGGTTATCACTAACCGTTAAGAGTTAATATTTAAATGATCAGGAAACTTTTGAAAATGGCGTTTGCCGTTGTTGGTTTAATTTTAATTATCATCGTTTTGCTAATAAGTTACATAATTTTTGCAGGTGGGAAAACTTATTCAGCTATGCACAAAATCAATGATATAGCAATCCAAGTTGAATTTAAACATATCCACCCTTTTCTTGCAGAATATAAAAAAAAGGTAATAATTTCAAAAGAAGGCAATGTATTACATGATTTTGATTTATATATTGATCCAGGTGGTCATGCCTGGGTTAACCTATTTTTATTTGAAAATAAAATTGTGATTCAAGACTGGGGGCCATCGCAATTTCGTTTCAATATGGCAACAAACAATATAGAGGAATTTTGGACGGAAAGTACGGCAAATTATAAAGATAATTTCATAGGCCGTTTTAAAATGAGTAAGGGAACATTATCTTTTATACCAGTAGATGTTGATACATATTATGATCCTGATACTGTAAAGGGCGGCTAAATAATCTTATAAATAATGAATCTGAAGAAGCATAATGAGTGTGTTTGCCGAAAGCATTCTACTCTATTGAAATGGTGCGTCGTCACCTGTTATCAATAACCGTTACCTTTTGAAAGAATTTAATATGAAACTGCATAAATTCATCATCTTCTTGCTAGTTTTTCTATCCCTATCCGTTTCTCATGCTGAGACTGAGTTTGAATATAAGATCCCTGAATTCAGGGAGTTTATTGTCGAGTATTCATTTCCATATATGATCTCAAATTATACAAGCGATAAAAATATCAAATTGCTCACGGATCGGTCAGAAAAAAACAATCGGACACCCGAAGACACCCTTGTATCGCATTTTTCCGCCATGTCTAATAAGAACTATGAATGGTTCTTAAGTGATTGGACACCAGCAGACCAAGAACAATCTAAAATAGATGACATTAAAAACAATTGGAATCCGGCATTCTGGTATCGTATATGGGGCGAAAATCTGGAGGGAAAATCCATTAAATTGTTAACAAGAATTGAAAGAGGAAAGTACGTGTATATTGGATATCGGTTATATGGGACCGGCTCGGACAACAAAGATGACATTGAAACACTGGCTTTTACAAAAATTGGCAATTTATGGCTTATTACCAATGCTGCAGCATGTGACCCTATACTTTATAATTGGAAAGACACCGATCAACGAATAAAAAGGCGTGGACAAATTGAGTCCAATTGTACTGAATAGCTAATTAAAAAGATGCATGGTACTGAATGTAAACAGTTGTTCACGAATAACTCCGCAGGCGATTTTTATTTTATATATCAAGTTATGAAAAAAATTATTTTTTTATCAATCCTCATGTTAATAGTACGGCCAGTAATTGGAATTACGGAGGTTTACTCCGGCAATGAACGGGTAGGATTTGGCAGCTTTCCTAATAATATAATTTCTGTTGAACAAGCAATCAGTCTTGCCACTCCATATCTGCCCCTGACCTTTGAGCTCAGGAGTAAAGGTCGAGAGTGGCCAACCAAAGAAGAAAGAAAGCCAGTTATAACTGTGGTGCTAAAAGGGGACTTTTATTACCTTGTATTGGAAAACTACCCTTACAAGTCAATTTATGCATATCTAAAGCATGCTGTTAAAGTTAATAAAGTTACAGGCGAAATAATAATGCCAAAATAGCAATCAATGTGATGCAGTGGACGGAGAGACGGCAGTGGTTCTCGAAAGCCCCTACTTGCCCCACGGTCTCTGCGCCGCCACTGATCACTGACCGTTATACAGGGAAAAAAAACTAGGATGAAATGGAGAGTTATTACAACAAGTAGTCAGTGGCCACGCACCGAACACTCTGATAAAAGTTCTACGATCCAAGCATTTATACTTTTACCATGCGCAGCAGCTTGAGTAGCTAAACGCTGATGCAACGCAGGGGGTACACGTAAATTAAACTTACCGGAGAAATGTTTGCGCGGCTCAATCCCGTCTTCGGCGCACATGTCGAGAAAAGACTTGAGAGAAATTTCGCCCTCTTTGCGAAGATCATCGACAGTATTAGCATAAAAGTCAGCTCCGCCGTTGATTCCGACAAACTCACCCCGAAACATATTGATTTCGGGATCATATGTAATGACAGCGTCATATCCGTTGATATTCATATTATTCATGGGTTGACTCCGTTTTCTTCAAGCCACTTGCGGATGGAGGTGACCGCCCCCTTATCCGTATCCGGCGAAGGATGCGGGCGGTGAAATACTCGTCGGTCCCCAAATAAACGAACACCGACACGGGAACCTTCGCGCTCAGTGATTTCAGCCCCAAGTTCTCTGAAAAGAGCCAAGATATCCGGCCACTGAATATTTCCAGGGACGGGATGTGCAAAAATTGACTCCAGAGTTTTGAGATTCTTTCGTTTCACATGTTATTGGTACCATAATATAGTACCATAGTCAAGAAGAAGTACAATCGGGAAGATACACCTGCCCATAAGACATGTCAGGTGATCTCCCGCCCCGTTGGCCCGGCAAATACAAATATCAATTTGAGGACAGGATGTACCCTGAATCGGATGATCTAAACGAATATCTGGTTTCCGATACAATTGTTGATTGGCAGACTCCGGCTGTCAGGCAGAAGGCTCTGGAACTTACAGAGTCATTATCAGATGAAGTTGCCAAAGCACGGTGTTTGTATGAATGGGTGAGAGACAAAATCCCCCACTCCAATGATGCCGGACTCGACATTTTGACCTGCACGGCGAGCGAAGTGCTTCATCACGGTACCGGAATCTGTTTTGCAAAAAGCCACCTCCTGGCCGCCTTGCTCCGGGCGGTAAATATCCCGGCCGGTTTCTGCTACCAGGTTTTACGCCTTGATCCCCCTGTGGATAACGAGCCGGTTTTGCATGGCTTTAACGCCATCTACCTCGCAACCCTCGACAAATGGATTCGGGTCGATGCGCGGGGCAACACCAATGGGATCAATGCCCAGTTCAGCATCAAAAAAGAGCAACTCGCCTTTGCCATGGACCCTTTGGCTGATGAATTTATCTACGAAGCAATTTTTGCGGCACCGGTAAACAGTGTGGTCAACAGACTGAAGATGTACAAGACCAGAAGCGAATTGTGGCTCGACTTACCCCAATCCCTGTAATTGTTACAGCAGAGCAGGCTGCCTTAACTGCTATTTCGCTTACGGGCTGATCTCTTTGCAGCTGTCACTCGCCCACGTTTCCCGGTTGCCGTTCACGTTGACTTCCAGGCGGTTGCCGCTGCAGAAGATGACCTTGGCGGTTTCGTGGCTGCCGAGGTTTTCCACATACTTATCTCCCCCGGCTTCCACAATCTTGCAAAATTCCGAAAATTCTTTGTCTTCCATACGCTGCTCCTTTCCTCCGCCGAGGCGGATCGCTGGTGACAGCCTGCCCTGCTTCTGTGCAATCAAGCGCAAAAAGGATTGGGTTAATCCTCTTTTTATTATACTATCCTCTTCACAAATTCTCCTGGTCCTCCCATTCAATAGCCTGAGGTGCGAATGATTTCTGTCTCCGGTCTCACCTTCAACTACCCCGGCGTCCGCGCCCTGGACGACGTCTCCTTCCATCTGCCCGCCGGAAGCATAACCGCCCTCGTCGGCCCGAACGGCGCCGGCAAGACGACGCTTCTGCGCTGCCTGGCCGCCTTGGAAGAGCCAGTCGCTGGTGCGATCGTGATCAATTCCGTCGACGTCCTCGCCGAGCCGCGCCGCTGCCATCGGCAGCTCGGCTATCTCTCCGATTTCTTCGGTCTCTACGAGCAGCTCACCGTGCGCCAATGCCTGCTGCATGCGGCAGCGGTCAATGGTGTTGCGCCCGAGGACGAAGAGAAGACCGCAAGCCGCGCGGCGACCCGGCTGGGGATTGCCGACCGGCTCGATGTCCCGGCGCGGGCGCTTTCGCGGGGATTGCGGCAACGACTGGGGATCGCGCAGGCGATCGTACACGAGCCGAAGGTGCTGCTGCTGGACGAACCGGCTTCCGGACTCGATCCGGAGGCGCGTCACTCACTGGCGAAGCTGTTCCTGCAATTGCGCAACGAAGGGATGACCCTTTTGGTGTCGTCCCATATCCTCGCCGAACTGGAAGAATACTCCACCGAAATGCTGGTGCTCCGTCAGGGGAGGATTATCTCCCACGACCCGGTCTACCGTGAGCAAGTGTCCGGGGCGATAGTCCGGCTCGTGGTTTCCCTTGCCCATCCGGTGGATGGGGTCACCGCCATTGTTCAGGCATTGGCAGGGGTGTCGGATCTTCTTGTCGCCGAGGACGGAAGGCTTATCTCTTTTGCGTTCGCCGATGATCCCGACAGGCAGCACGCCCTCTTGCGCGAGCTCGTCGGGCGGGGACTGCCGGTGTGCGGGTTCGGGGCGGAGCGCAGGACGATGCAGGATGCCTATATGGCGACTGTTGCCGGAAGTCAGCAGGGGGCGCAATGAAGATGAATCCCGAATTTCGCAGAAATTTGTGGTTGGAGATAACCTCGACACGCCTGATCGGCATGCCGCTGGTGCTTTTGGCGGCGATTTTCATGGCTTGGCTGGGGGACGGGGAGCGCTTCGGCGCTGCCGTCAGGGGGACCGCCCTCTCGCTGTTCATCGGCATCACCTACCTGTGGGGGATGAAGCAAACGTCGGACGCGGTGGTGGGGGAAATCCGGGAGCGGACCTGGGACTGGCAGCGCATGTCGGCCATCGGCCCCTGGTCCCTCACCTGGGGCAAATTTTTCGGCAGCACCGTCTACATCTGGTACGGTGGGGCCATCTGTCTTATTTTTATGGCGCTTTCCTGGGACGGCGGGAGCCTCCTGATATTCGTTCTCGGCGCGCTCGTCCTCCAGGGGATCGGCCTGTTGGCGAGCCTGCAGCTGCTGATCCGCGAGCGCGCCCTGTCGCGGACCGAATCCTCGGCCCTGGTGGCCCTCGCTTTTTTCCTCGTCTGGCCGCTGGCCGCCTTTTCCGGCAGCGAAGGAAGTATCGTCTGGTACGGCCAGACCCTCTTGAATACGGATTTCCTCCTGCTTTCGATGGAGGTATTCCTCGTCTGGATTTTTGCCGGAGCGTACAGCCTGATCCGCACCGAATTCCGGATGCGCACCCTACCCTACGTGTGGAGCGGCTTCGTTCTCTTCCTGATGCTCTACATGGCGGGATTCGCCGACGCCTTACACATGCGGATCCTCGTAGCGGCGAGTACCGCAACCGTGCTCACCTACCTGACGGCGCTCCTTGAAAAGAAAGATCCGGTGGCGCTGGGACGGCTCCTGTGCTGGTTTAGGACGGGGGATCTGCGCCGGGTCGCGGAAGGGCTGCCGACGGCGGTCGTTACCCTCCCCTTCGTGCTGCTGGCCGCCCTGCTGCTCGCTCTCATTCCCGGCGACTTCGCGCTATCATTCGGTGCGACAGGTTTTCGCGCGCTGATCGTGGCGGCCCTCGCCTTCCTCGTCCGGGATATCGGTCTCCTGCTTTATCTGAATCTCGCAAAAAGTCCGCAGCGGGCTGATATGTTCATGCTTCTCTGCCTGGCGCTCCTGTACGGCCTGATCCCGGCGATTCTGCAAGGGATGGGCGCCGCCGCGGCGACCGCGGTCTTCTGGCCGCGCGATCAGTATTGGGGGGTCAGCCTGGTAGCGGCGATCCTTGAGGCCGTCGGAGTTTGGTATCTTGTCCGTGTTCGCTGGCGAAGTCTGGTTGGAAGGGACTGAGCGCTTCAAAGCTGCCCAAGGACACGAACACCGGCATACACTGGATGGAGCTGAGGTTAGAAGGATCCTCCGTGCTGCACCGTTTGGCCCTGACCGCTAACATCATCCCCCCCTTCACAAAAGTAGCTTCCCGCCACACTTCCCGCCGGTAAAACCGCACCGGAAGATCGGTGCGGAGCGTTGCCAACCTGCAACCATCCGCTATTCTTCATGGGAAACCTGCGCCTGCAGGAGGCAAGGATGGCGATAAGGAAGGCCAATGTCAGTGCCGGAGTGCGCCGGCTACCGGTCGGGGCCGAGTTGTTGCCGCAGGGCGGGGTGCATTTTCGCGTCTGGGCGCCGCAGCGCCGGCAGGTGCGAGTGGTCCTCGAACATTGCCCCAATGAGAAAGAAGAAGCGAAAAACTCCGGCACCCCCCTGCAGGCGGAAGGGGACGGCTATTTTTCCGGCCACCTGCCTGAGGCGGCGGCGGGAAGCTGTTACCGTTACCAACTGGATGACGATGAGCGGCTCCTTCCCGATCCGGCGTCGCGCTTTCAACCGAACGGCCCGTTTGGGCCCTCGACGGTCGTTGCCCCCGACAACTTCGTCTGGAGCGATCGCAAATGGCCAGGCGTCACCCTCGATGGGCAGATCATTTACGAGCTGCACGTCGGCACCTTTACCCCGGATGGTACCTGGAACGCCGCCGCCGAAGATCTGCCGCGTCTGCAGGAACTCGGCATCACCCTGATCGAGCTGATGCCGGTCGCCGATTTCCCCGGCCGCTTCGGCTGGGGATACGACGGGGTGAATCTCTTCGCCCCGACCCGCCTGTACGGCGTTCCCGACGAATTTCGTCGTTTCGTCGATCGGGCGCACACCCTCGGCGTTGGCGTCATCCTCGATGTCGTCTACAACCACCTGGGGCCGAACGGCAATTTCCTGGCCGAATTTTCGCCGCACTACTTCTCGACGCGCTATCGCACCGAATGGGGCGATGCAATCAATTTCGACGATGTCGAATCCGCTGCCGTTCGCGAGTTTTTTCTTGCCAATGCCGGCTACTGGATTGCCGAGTATCACCTTGATGGCCTGCGCATCGATGCCACCCAGAATATTTTCGATAGCTCCGCCGGGCACATTCTGACTGCCATCGGCCGTTCGGTGCGGAACGCCGCCGGCGAACGGCAGACGTTGCTGATCGCCGAGAACGAACCGCAACAGACGCTGCTGATCCGGCCGGTTGAGGCCGGCGGCAACGGTCTTGACGCCCTGTGGAACGACGATTTTCATCACAGCGCCATGGTTGCCCTGACCGGCCACAATGAAGCGTATTATTCCGACTACCTGGCCAAACCGCAGGAATTCATCTCTCTGGCCCGCTTCGGTTATCTCTATCAGGGGCAGCGCTACAAATGGCAGGGGAAACGACGCGGCTCCCCCACCTTCGGCCTGCCGCGCAAGGCGTTCATCAACTTCGTGCAGAACCACGACCAGATCGCCAATTCCGGGCAGGGGTTGCGCGCCCATCTGCTGACCAGCCCCGGCAATTACCGCGCGATGACCGCCTTTCTCCTTCTCGCCCCCGGCACGCCGATGCTCTTTCAGGGGCAGGAATACGCCGCCGGCACCCCTTTCTTTTATTTTGCCGACCACCCCGAAGAAATCGCTCTCCTCATCCAGAATGGGCGCACCGAATTTCTCCGCCAGTTCCGCAGTCTGGCTGTTCCGGAGATTCAGGCGCGCCTCCCCGACCCCGCCGACCCGGTAACGTTCGTCAGCTGTAAGCTCGACCCGCTTGATCGCCAGCGGCAGGCGCATATCCAGAAGATGCATCAGGATCTGCTGCACCTGCGGCGACACGACCTGGTATTCCGGCAAGTTTCGGAGGTGCCGGTCGAGGGGGCGGTATTGGGGGAGAATGCCTTTCTTCTGCGCTATTTCGGCGACGGTGAGGATCGCCTGCTGCTGGTCAACTTCGGCCGCGACCTCCACCTTGATCCTGCCCCCGAACCGCTCCTTGCCCCACTGTCGGGAAAAGAATGGGCGATCCTCTGGTCGAGCGAGGATCCGCATTACCGTGGCAACGGCACTGCTGCCCTGGACACGGAGGAAAACTGGATCATCCCCGGGCAGGCGGCGATTGTCCTGTGTCCGACAAATTGACAAGCGAGCGAATGAGGCTACGCTTGCATCGAAAATCGAAATCCACCCTTCATCTTCAGGCGTTTTCCGAACGGAAGCGCCTGAAGAACCAACCAAAGGAGAATGGAAATGAAAAAAATGTCGCTTTTGATCGCCGCAACTTTCGCAGCCAGTCTCTTCTTCGCCGGCATTGCCGCCGCCCAAATGTCAAGCCCCGGCAGTTCCGAGCAGCAGAGCGGCAGCCAGTCCGAGCAGATGAAGTCTCAGCCTGGCCAATCGGCCGCCCAGCCAGAGCAGCAGATGCAGGAGCAGTCAGGGCAGAGCCAGCAACAGCAGGCACAAAGCAAGCAGGGCCAGCAGCAGCTTTCCTCCGATGAAATTCGCCAGCTGCAGCAGCAGTTGCAGGCTCAAGGCCATAACCCCGGCAAGGTCGATGGTGTCATGGGACCGAAAACGGCCAAGGCGATTCGCGAATTCCAGCAGGCACAAGGGATAAGCGCCTCCGGTCAGCCTGATTCGCAAACACTGCAGGCTCTTGGGGTGCAGCCAAAGGGGCAGGAAGAGTTCATGGGCGTCTCCCCTGGCTTCGAGGGTGAACAGCAGAAAGAGCAGCAGCAACAGCAAAAAGATCAGTTGCAGCAGGAGCAGCAGAAAAAGGACAGCATGGACCAGATGCAACCGAGCCAGCAACAACAGCCGCGCACGCAGCCCGGAGGTGCCGCGCAATAATTTGCACCCAGGTTGATTGGGCAACAAAAAGCCGGGCTCTTGCGAGTCCGGCTTTTTTCTCACTTATTTTCGAATGGTCAGCGCACTTCAAAGGTCGTGATCCTTGAATCGCGACTCTGCGGAGTGCTGATGGTGGTGGTGACTTGGTAAATCCCTTTGGCCGCATTCGCTGGCAAGGTGAGGGGCAGCGCTGCTCTGTACGTGCCGGCCGGATGGGTGACCACCGCCTGCGGGTTCCCCACCACTTCACCTCCTTGGCGGCGGATTTCGTAAGCCTCGATCACCTGCAACGGGGCGTTGGCGTCGGGCGCGAGCACGGCATAGGTACTCTGCAGCTGCACCGAATTGCCTGGCTTGACCACATTCGGCTGTACCAGTGCCTCCTCGATGGTCACCCGCGTTCCCTGTGCCGGCTGGTAATTGTACTTCTGCGCCGTCGTGGCGGCATCCTTCTCCTTGTCCACCGAGTAGTGGCCGAGAGCGCCGCCGATCAGTCCGCCCAACAGACCGCCGAGAACCGCCCCTTTCACATCCTTGCCCAGCACCGCCCCGGCCACCGCACCGGTCGCCGCGCCGATGCCGGCGCCCTTTGCCGCCCCCTGATGCTCTTCCGGTACCATCGGCACCGATTCGCACCCGGCCAGAGAGAGGAGAAAAGCAATGATAACCAGAATGGAAACATGTTTTTTCATTCACACCTCCGTTTCGTAAATTGTCCTTCTTCGATCAGTTAAGCACGCCGGTATCGCTTTGCAATTGCCCCTTGCAATCTCCTTTTTCCCGCCTTTTTTGCAGCGTTTCCGCTATAATTTTCCCCTGCTGCCGAGGAACTTCGCATGAATCTGTTCACCGATATCCCATGTCAACTTGCCGAAGAGCAGATCCGGATCCTTCTCGCCGCCGTCAATCTGCGACTGGAGCGCATCGTCTCCACCGGTCACGCCTCCGCACCCGGCTTCTGGTACGATCAGGAGGAGCATGAGTGGGTGAGCGTTCTGGAGGGATGGGGAGTTATCGAATACCCGGACGGCTCGACGATTGAGCTGCGGCGCGGCGACACGCTGCTGATCCCCGCCCGCACCCGGCACCGGATAAGAGAAACATGTCCCTAAAGAGCCGACCGTCTGGCTGGCGCTCTTCTACAAATGAAAGCCAAGCTCTTGCATTTGCTCTTTCCCCAGCGCAAACTGTTAGCTGTTCATCCGTCCTGATCCCCTTCCGGAGGTAACGATGAAATTCCGTATCCGCCTTTGCCTGTTGACGCTGGCTTTGGCATGCATCGCCATGACGGCTTTGGCCCAGGAGGAAGAAGGGAAAATACCGCAGTTGAGCGTTTCCGGCGAGGCACAGATACAGGTACCGGCCGATCAACTCCGCCTGAGTATCGGCGTGATCACCCAGGCGACGACGGCGGAGAAAGCACTGCAGGAAAATAATCGGCGGATGCGGGAAGTAGCGAAAGCGCTGCATGAAGCGGGGCTGACGGAGAAGGAGTTGGAAACCGGTCAGTTCCGCATTGAGCCACAATGGTCATCCCCCCCGTCCCGTCCGGAAACCGAATGGCGGTCGCGCATCGTCGGCTATAGCGTGACCAATACCCTGCGCCTGCGCACCATCCGCCTGGAACTGACCGGCCCAATTATCGCCGCAGCCGGCGCCGCTGGTGCCAACCAGATCGGCGCCCTCGAATTCGACCTTGCCGATCCGCGCAAGCACCGCAGTGAAGCGATCCGCACAGCGACCGCCAACGCCCGCGCCGACGCCGCCGTTCTGGCTGAAGCCGCGGCGGTGCGTCTGGTGCGCGTTCTCTCGCTGAATCTCGATCCCGACATGCCGATGCCGATGTACGCCGCGACCGATCAGCGGTTCGCCATGAAAGCGGAGGCCGATGTGCCGGTGATAGCGCCGGGCGAGGTGACCGTGCGGGCCACCGTTCATCTCGTCTATGCCGTGGCAGAGTAGAGCCATTACGGAAGCAGCCATGACGACCTTGAACGACATTCAGCACGCTCTTGCCGGCCGCGTACCGCGCCTCGCCACCCCGAACGGCAGGCACGGGGCGGTGGCGATGCTCCTTCGGGAGGCGCCGGCCGCGCCGGAAATGCTCTTCATCGAACGTGCGCAGTGTATCGGCGACCCCTGGTCGGGGGATATCGGCTTCCCCGGCGGGAAAGTCGAGCCGCATGATGCCGACCCGCGCGCGGCGGCGGAGCGGGAAGTGTTGGAGGAAATCGGCTTTTCCCTTGCTGCCGCCCGCTTCCTTGGTCGCCTTGACGATTTAAATGGCGATCGCCTGCCGATCACCGTTTCCTGTTTCGTCTACGCCCTGGAAAAGGATCCCCTGATCGTCTTCAACGCGGAGGTGGTCTCCAGTTTCTGGGTGCCGCTGCCCGATCTTCTCGACCCTTCCCGCCGCCTGCTCGCGCCCGTATACTCCGGCCAGGAATCGTTGCTGCGCCCTGCCATACGCCTCCTGCCGCCGGGACGGACAGTCCTCTGGGGGCTCACTTTCCGTCTGGTCATGCAACTCCTGGAACATCTTGGGCATGAACTCGGCGAGACCGCCGGGTGAGCAGCTCTAAGAAAAAGATCTCGACCGGCATGAAGGAGTGGGATGATCTGTGTCTGCGCTGCGGGCAGTGCTGTTTCGAGAAGTGGATCGAACAGGATGGACGCCTCCGCTTTACCCGCATTCCCTGCCGCCATCTCGACATGGTCAGCCGCACATGCCGGGTTTACACTAAACGCCTCGATGTCGGGGAGGGTTGCGTGCAATTGACGCCGGAGAACCTGCCGGAACTGCACTGGCTCCCTGCCGACTGCGCCTATGTGAAACTGCTCGATGGCGAGGCGGAGAAAGTACCCGGCAGGAGGAGTAGAAGAAAGTGAAGAACACTTCCGACAAGCAAAAAGCCTGGTTCGGCTGGTGCATGTACGATTGGGCGAACAGCGGCTACGCCACGGTGATCATGGCGGCGGTTTTCCCCATCTACTTCGCCGCTATCGTGCCGGCAGGGGGCGCGCCCATATCCTTTTTCGGCTTTTCCCGTACCGTCCCCGCCGCCGCTCTCTGGGGCTATGTAATTTCCATCTCCATGCTCGCCGTCGCTCTTACCGCCCCCTATTTGGGCAATCTGACCGACCATCGGGGTGGAAGGCGGCGATACCTGATCTTCTTCACCGGTATCGGCAGCATCGCCAGCGCCGCTCTCGCCTTAGCCGGTCCAGGCGATTACCTGATGGCCGGCGTTTTTTTCATCGTCGCCAATTTCGGCTTTGCCCTCGGCAACATCTTCTACGACGCCTTCCTCCGGCCCTGGCCGCATGCCCGGGACGACCTCGACCGCCTCTCGGCGCAGGGCTACGCCTGGGGCTACGTCGGCGGCGGACTCGCCGCTGCTGCTCGCCTTCCTCCTCGTCCAGTGGCCCGGATTCTTCGGTTTCGCCGACCGCGGCAGCGCCACCCGCGCCGCGTTTGCTCCTCACCGGCTTGTGGTGGGGGTTCTTCGCCCTGCCCGCCTTCGCCCATGCCCTCAAGGAGAGTCTCGTTCACCGCCCCGGCCGGGACGCCGCTGCGCAGCTGGCGCGATTATCTCGCCCTCTTTGCCGCCCTGCGCCGCTATCCCGATCTGCTCCTCTTTCTTCTCGCCTTTCTTGCTCTACAACGACGGCATCCAGACGATCATCACCGTGGCCGCGATCTTCGGCCGCAAGGAGCTCGGTCTGTCGCAGACCACGATCTCTGCAGGTCTTTCTGATGATCCAGTTCATCGCCTGGCCCGGCTCGCTCTTTTTCGGCCGGATGGCCGAACGCTCGGCGCCAAACGGACGATCATGCCAGTCTTGCTCGTTCACGGCGTCACCGGGTATGCCTTCTTCATCCGCGACGAGTCGCACTTCTGGCTGCTCGGCTCTGTCGTCGCCCTCATTCTCGGCGGTTGCCAGGCGATCAGCCGCTCCCTTTTCGGCGTCCTTATCCCGCCGGGGCGAAGCGGCGAAATTTTTCGGCTTCTTCACGGTCAGCGCCAAATTCGCCTCGCTCTTTGGTCCTTTGCTCTTCGCCCTGGTCACCGATGTTACCGATTCGACCCGCCTCTCGATCCTCGCCCTCTCCGCCTTCTTCGTGATTGGCATGGTGCTGCTCGCAGGGGTGAATTTGGAACGGGGAAAGAGCCGCAGCCGTCTGGAGTCCCCATGAAGACCCCTTTCTTCGATTTGCCGAGGCCGCGCTTTTTCGCCCACCGCGGCAGCATCGCCGACTACCCGGAAACACCCTTCCGGCCTTTGCCGCTGCGGTGGGGGCCGGAATACGCTACCTGGAGCTCGATGTCTGGGCCACCCGCGACGGCAAAGTGGTGGTCCATCACGACCGACCCTGCTGCGGATCTGCGGCGACTTCCGGCGGGTGAGCAGACTCGATTTCCCGAGTTGCGGCGGCTGGATGCCGGTTTCGGTTTTACCTCGGGGAGCGGAGTCGATCACCCCTTTCCGGGCGACGGGATTGTCGTGCCCCTCCTGGAAGAAGTGCTGGCCGCCTTCCCGGAAACATTTCTTACCGTCGAGGTCAAGCAGGAAAGTCCGGCCATCGAAGCGCTGGCGATGGAGACGGTGCAACGCGCCGGCGCCGCCGGCCGCATCCTGCTCGCCACTGAATACGACCAGGTGATGGCGCCGGTTGCACCGGCTCTGCGGCACGATTCCGACCAGCTTCAGCGGGGAGAAGTCGCCGCTTTTTTCCAGTGGGTGCAGGGCGGGATGCAGGGGGATTATCGCCCGGCCGGCGCCGCCCTGCAGATCCCCGAGATGTATGGCAACCATCGGCTGGTCAGCCCGGAAACGATTCACGCCGCCCATGCCGCCGGCCTGGAAATGCACGTCTGGACGGTCAACCATCCCGCGGACATCCGGCGGTTGCTGGACCATGGGGGTCGATGGGGTGATGAGCGATTATCCGGAGGTACTGCTTGCCGCTAGCCGTAAGTAAAAGGTGGGGCGTTATGGCCCGCTCTATGCGAAGGACGTACTTTCTTCCCCTTCTCCTCTACCATCTTCCTGACTGCCTGCACGCCCCAGTTGTCTGGATCACCAAATACGCCTAACGCCGTCGCCGTAGGGCAGCCGAAGCAGGTCATGCCGCCGGCGCCGGTTTCTGCCCCGGGAAACATGATCTATGAACCGGCCGTTTCTGCACCCGCGCTACCGGCACCCGCAGCCGGCAAGGACGAGGAAACGCCTCCACCTGCACCCGTGAATAAGAGCAGGGCGACTTACTACGCCAAGCGCTTTGATGGACGCCCAACGATAACAGACGAACGCTACGATCCGAACCTGATGACAGCCGCCACCCATGAACTGCCGCTCGGGACCATGGCTCGGGTCATTAATCCGAAAAATGGCCGCGAGGTGGTCGTTCGGATCAACGACCGGCCACGTAAACGCAAATTTCCCCTTATCGATCTTTCCCGCGCGGCGGCGAAGAAACTCGGTTTTCTCGGCAAAGGGATAATCACCGTCCGCGTCATTCCGCTGCCGCCGGAGGCGCCGGAATATTCGTTGGTGGGCAAAGGAAAGAAAGAAAAGGGCAAGGGGAAGAAGGAGAAATAAGGGTGGGCCTGTCTGACTATTGAAAGTCGAAAGCGAGGAAATCCTCTGGCAGCGGCGCTTCGAGGGTGACGCGTTCGCCGCTGGCCGGATAAAGGAAGGTCAGCTGAAAAGCGTGCAGCAGGTGGCGGGAGATGGCAATGGTGCGGCCATGGA
>CAWKDO010000007.1:0-28200 GCA_963848425.1 uncultured delta proteobacterium | reverse complement strand
ATAATCGACCATCGTGTCGTAATATTCGGCTACCTTCTCGCGATCGTAGGGACTTTGCGGAATGAACATGGTGTCATAGAGAAATATGACCGGATTTAATCCCATCGCGGCCAACTTCCGATCACCGGAAAAGAAGGCGTCGCTCCAACGCAGAGGCACTGGATTCTGGATATTGATATCGCCCATCCGTCCCAGCAGTCCCAGTCCCACCAGCAGCACCATCACCAGGCTACCAAGAGCAATTGCCCAACGGGATGCTGGCACCGCTGACCGCTCCAGCGTAAAGCGCTCCAAGGCAACCAGCACGCCCATTACGAGAGCGCAGCCGCCCAGCCAAGCCAATGTGATCCATACCACTGGATAACTTTGCCAGAGCATGCTGCCGGATATCCCCGCATCCCCGACAAAACGCCAAACGGTAGCATTGATCCGCACGCCCAGGTAGTTGTAATGGCCGAAATCGATGACATAGATCAGACCGACTACCAGCAGTGCGACCAACAGATAGCCTCTGCCGATGATGCGCACACCCCGGCTGCCGAGCATGTTCCAGCGCGGCAGGTAACAGAGGAGAGCGAGTGGGAGCATTAGCAGCAGAGCCAGACGCAAATCAAAGCGCAGCCCAATACCGATAACCTTCCAGAAATCCGGGCTATTGATTATTTGCGGATCGGCAGTCGAGAAGAATTTAACGAAGACCAAGCGCAGCAGCGCCCAGGTGACGAGTAATATCGAAGTTATGCCAGCCAGATAGGTGAGGCGCCTGGATTTAATCCAACTCATGCGATGATCCAATCTATTGTTATGATTTATTAATTTATGCAGACTTAGCTATCATTAATAGCAAGAGGATATCACATTTAATACAAAAAAGGAGCGGTTTTAATTCCTGCAAGGGCGCAACCCTTCCCCCCTCCTAATACGCCCGCGCTATTTAATTTTTCATCAGAGTCGGCGATAAATGCTTAAAAATTGATCAAATCAGCCATTAATAAGTCCGGAATGGGGCAGTTGCGAGGTGGCATACTTTGTGCCGTCAATAGTTTGAATTTTATCCGGAATTAATGGCTAGCAATGACCCAGGGTACACAGGAAAAATTGCTCAAGGCGTTGATCGAGATCGGCCAGGAGCTGGCTTCCACTATCGATCTCGATGTGCTGTTGAATCGCATTCTGCGCATTTCCAGCGACGTTTTTCACTTTGAAAACGCTATCATCCGTCTGCTGGACGAAACCTCGGGATTGCTGGTAACGGCGGCATCCTACGGGTATGCCGAAGAAGTGACCCGCCCCGGCATTCGTCTGGGCCAAGGGGTCATGGGCAAGGTAGCTCTGGGCGGCAAACCGATCCTTGTCGAGGATGTCCAGCAACTGCCGGACTATGTGCCAGGGATATGTGGCGCCCGGAGTGAACTGGCGGTTCCCCTGGTGGCGAAGGAGAAAGTACTGGGCGTTTTCAATGTCGAGAGCCAGCAGTCGCACGCCTTTCGCAACGAGGATATCGCACCGTTGATGATGCTGGCCGGTCAGGCCGCCATTGCCATCGAGAATGCTCGTTTGTATGAAAATCTGCGTTCCGTCTCCGCTCGCTACCAGGAACTGCACCAGTTCAATAGCCGCATCCTGAAAAGTGCTAATTTGGGGATTTATACGGTCGATGCCGGCTTATGCATCACCAGCTGGAACCGCACAATGGAAGAAATGAGTGGCTTCGGCGAAGCCGACGTTTTAGGGCGCAATCTCTTCGAACTCTTTCCGACACTCGAAGAAGAAGGCTTTGCCGACCGCATGCGGCGGGTTTTACAGCGCGGCGCTCCGGAAAAGCTGCGCCTGGCGCATCGCAACCTGCAAGGGGAGCTGCGCTTCCAGAAACGGCGGCTAACGCCCTTGCAGGAGGAGGGCATAACGACGGGGCTAGTGGTCATTGTCGAAGACATAACCGAATTCAAGCGGCTGCTGGAGCAGACAATCCAATCGGAGAAACTTGCCGAGGTCGGCCGCCTCTCCGCGGGCATTGCCCATGAGATCAACAATCCGCTCGCCGTCATTTCCTATGCCGCTCAACTGCTGCTGCGGGAGGAGAATTTCTCGGAATTTCAGCGGGAAATCCTGGAAAGGGTCGAGAGCGAAACAAATCGCCTGAAAGCATTTGACCGAAAGTCTCCTCTCCTTTTCCCGCGCACGGGAGATGGTCAAGCGGGAAACGGACCTCAACGAAGTTCTGTACGACGTGTTGCGACTGCTGCGCTATGAATTGCAGCGAAACAATATCCGCCTGGAGGACGATTGCGGCGTTCTCCCCTACCTGCAGGCCGATCCAAACAAGCTCAAGCAGGTTTTCATCAATCTCGTTATGAATGCCATGCAAGCGATGCCGGACGGCGGGACGCTGCTGGTTCGCACCGCAAGCTTTCCGATTGCGAAGTGGAGGCAGTGATCGCCGATTCTGGTCCCGGCATTCCCAAGGAGATACAGAAAAAGATCTTCGCTCCCTTTTTCACCACCAAGAAAGAAGGAGAAGGGACCGGCTTGGGACTTTACATCTGCCGCAACATCGTGGACGAGCATGAGGGGCGATTGCTGCTGCACAGCGACGGGAGGAAGGGTACGACTTTTCGCATCGTGCTGCCAATTTAAGCAAAATACGGTGTGCGCAGCGAGGTGTTCATTTTTCAGAAGAATTTGCCCTAATTTTAGGCACATGCTTCAAACGTAAACTCATAAGTAATCGAAAAAACGAGATTTATTTTTTGGCACAACACGTGCCTACAGGAGATTAAGAACGGGCGCCTGCTGATTGCGCCGCAATAAAGTGAAACTTCGACCCCGAGGAACAAGGAAGTTCCAAAGGATCGCCACTGCCGGGCAAAGGCGCCCTTCCCTCTCCAGGGATAGGCGTCTTTTTTTATTTACTGAAAGGAGTTCGAACAATGAGAAAGATTGAATGTATTATCAAGCCGTTCAAGCTGGATGACGTGAAGAACGCCCTCACCGACATCGGGATCACCGGCATGACGGTCAGCGAAGTGCGCGGCTTCGGTCGCCAGAAAGGGCATACCGAGCTGTACCGCGGCGCCGAGTACCAGGTCGATTTCCTGCCGAAGTCAGCATCGACCTGGTGGTTGCCGACGAGCAGGTCCGCCGACGTGGTCGAGGCGATCCGCCGTGAAGCCTGCACCGGCCGCATCGGCGACGGCAAGATTTTCGTCTACGCCGTCGAACAGTCGATTCGCATCCGTACCGGGGAAACCGGGACGGACTCACTTTAACCGTTCACCCATCAACCGAAAGATCGAGGTGCTAAGCATGAAAGGGAAACTTCGCAACATGCTGCTTCTGCTTGCCTCTCTGGTGATGGTGCCGGGGATCTGTCTGGCCGAGGGCGCGCCGGCGTTCGATACCGGCGACACCGCCTGGATGCTGGTCTCCGCGGCGCTGGTCCTGCTCATGATCCCCGGCCTGGCCCTCTTCTACGGCGGCATGGTCCGCTCCAAGAACGTCCTCTCCACCATGATGCATTCCTTTGTCGCCATGGGGATCGTCGGCGTGCAGTGGGCGGTGATCGGCTACTCCCTCGCCTTCGGCCCCGATGCCGGCGGCGGCCTGGTCGGCGACTTCAGCAAGGCGATGCTCAACGGCCTGATCACCTTCAAGGACGGCACCCCGGTCTACACCCTCTTCCAGAACGTGCGCCGAACCAGGGCGGCATCCCCGAGTACGTCTTCGCCATGTATCCAGTGCATGTTCGCCATGATCACCGTGGCCCTGATCTCCGGCGCCCTGGCCGAGCGGATCAAGTTCTCCGCCTACTGCCTGTTCGTCCTGCTCTGGACCACCCTGGTCTATGATCCGCTTGCCCACTGGGTGTGGATGGTCGACGGCTGGCTCTTCAAAAAGGGCGCCCTCGATTTCGCCGGCGGCACCGTCGTTCACCTCTCCTCCGGTATTTCCGCCCTGGCGGTGCTCATCTTCCTCGGCAAGCGCCACGGCTTCCCGACCGAGCGGATGGCTCCGCACAGCCTGCCGCTGACCCTGCTCGGCGTCGGCCTGCTCTGGTTCGGCTGGTTCGGCTTCAACGCCGGCAGCGCGATCGTCGGCGTCAACTGCTCCGATGCCGCCGGCGGCCTGGCCGGCCTGGCCTTCACCACCACCACCATCGCCCCGGCGGCCGCCGGCCTCTCCTGGATGATCGCCGAGTGGATCCACTCCGGCAAGCCCTCGGCCCTCGGTTTCGGCTCCGGCGTCGTCGCCGGCCTGGTCGTCATCACCCCGGCCGCCGGCTTCGTGCAGCCGGGCGCCGCCCTGATCATGGGCATCCTGCGCCGGCCTGGTCTGCTACGGCGGCATCATGATGAAGGCCAAGCTCAAGTACGACGACTCCCTCGATGCCTTCGGCGTGCACGGCATCGGCGGCACCTTCGGCGCCCTGGTGACCGGCGTCTTCGCCACGGTCGGCGCCACCGGCCTGCTCTCCGGCAACATCAAGCAGTTCGTCACCCAGGTCATCGCGGTTGCCGCCGCCGGCGCCTATGCCTTCATCGTCACCCTGGTCATCGCCTTTGTCCTGCACAAGACCATCGGCCTGCGGGTCGAGAAGGAAGACGAGATCATGGGCCTCGACCAGACCCAGCATTCCGAGTCCGCCTACAACTACTAGCCGAAAGCTGCATCCATGCCGGCCGGAGTGGATGGCAAAATCTCACATGCGAAGGAGAAGGAAGATGAAAAAAACATTTAAAACTGCTCTTTCGGTACTCGCCCTGATTGCATGCTGCCGGAACCGCCCTCGCCACCCCCTCGACACAGATCTGGATTCCCTCGACCGACATCCAGGAGTTCAAATCCCTGCACCTGGGGATCGACAACTATCTGCGGTCGCAGGAAAACGATGATGGCGCACCGCCGCATGTGTACGATTTCGGGCTGACGGCCGGCGTCCTCCCCTTCGAAAAGGTCCAGACCGAAGCCGGGATCGACTACATCCTCAATGGCGATTCGACTGCCGATGATCAACCGCTCTACTTCAACGCCAAGCTTGGCACCCCCGGAAGGAGCCCTTTTCGGCGGCTCCCCGGCTCTGGCGCTCGGCGGTTATAACTTCGGCACCGAGGAAGATGTGACGGACCAGAACATTGTTTATGCTCTGGTCGCCAAGACCCTCCCTGTAGTCGGCCGGCTTTCCGCCGGATATTTCACCGGCAACGAGGATCTGCTGGTCGATGCAGACGGCGAGGAAAACGCGGACGGTATCCTCCTGTCCTGGGACCGCGTCATCAGCGAAATCTCCGACAAGCTCTGGGCGGCGGTCGATTATCAGGGGGGCGACAACGCTCTCGGCGCCCTCAGCTTCGGCATCTCCTGTGCCTTTGCCCACAATGTTTCCGTGATCTTCGGCTACGACATTTACAACGAGAACACCACGGGCGGGGAAGACACCTTCACTACCCAGCTCGATATCAATTTCTGAAAATTTCTCACTCACTTTGCCTCTGTTATTCTGCCGTCCCCTTCGGGGGACGGTTTTTTTATCTGCGTCCGGTTTTCCTCCTCTCCTTGCAGACTTTCCACCTTCCTGACATCAGTAGGTGTATATTTGAAAAAACGATCTTCGATAAGGAAGTTCTATATCCATGAGAGAGATAATTCTGGAGGCCGCCAGAGTGGGAGGCCAGATATTAATGCAGAACTTCGGTACATCATTCAAGGTCTTCCATAAAGGTGAGGTGGATTTGGTGACGGAAGTCGATCGCGCTGCCGAAACGGCCATTGTAGCTATCCTACGCCGAACGTTTCCGAACCACGACATCTTGGCGGAGGAAGAAGATTACGGCCGTAGCTCTTCCGGGTTTCGCTGGATCATCGATCCACTGGATGGAACGACCAATTATGCGCATGGATTCCCTTGGTTCGCTGTCTCCATTGCTCTGGAAGTGGATGGCAAAATCACCCATGGTGTTGTCTACAATCCCTTTACCAATGAATTGTTCTTCGCCGAAAAGGGTAAAGGTGCTTTTCTCAACAATACCTCTATCCGCGTTTCCGCTGTTCCACAGCTGAGCGATGCCCTCTTGGCCACCGGCTTTCCCTATGATCGAAAAACCAGCGCGTGCAACAATTACGACCACTTTGTGAATTTTCAACAACAGGCGCGCGCCTGCCGACGCGCCGGGTCGGCAAGTCTCGATCTCGCCTGCGTGGCGGCAGGACGCTTTGACGGCTTTTGGGAGATGAAGCTCAAACCATGGGATGTTGCGGCTGGGAATTTATTGGTTGAAGAAGCAGGAGGACGGATAAGCGATTTCGGCGGCCAGCCCTTCAGCATTTACGGCAGTGAGTGCCTGGCCAGCAATGGCGCCATTCACCAAGAGATGATTGCTGTGTTGTACCGTGGTGTGAGGCCATAACCGACTGGAATCTTCCACAACTCCGCTCTGTGGTTTTGGCGGTTGCACCAGACCGGCGGTTATGTAGTATGATCAGGATAAGGTATTGAACGCCTGTCCTTATCACCCCGGAGGATGTTGGGCGAAGAGAACAGGCACAGCTTGCTGAAGGAGGCATGAATGGCCGAACTGGAAAGACGAGATGCACCGGGGAACGCGGTAAGCGAAACTTCTCTCGAACGGCTGGATGAAGATCTCAATATCATGGAAAGGCATGCAGACAGGCTTACCGAAAGTGAGGCTGAACTGCAAGAAGCCATCCGGCGGTGGGATCGCGATTTCAAGAACGAAAGGTTTCACAGCGTTCCCAAACCGCGCAAGCATATTCGTTAAGACAAAAATCTAATAAACCTCACGCAAAAGGCCCCGCAAGGGGCCTTATCTTTTTTAATCTTTTCCTTCTGCCGCCGGATCGGGCGGCGTCCTCGCCTTGATTCTCTCTATTTCTTCTTCCAACTCGATTGCCATAATTTTATAACTGTCAAGCCGGCGAAAGTTGGCCCGGATATCCTCGCGGGCAAAAACATTCTCCTCTCCTGAACTGCGGACTTCATCAACGACCTTGCCAATATCCTCGTAGAGGGAGGAAATGTTCTTGTGCAGAATATTCAGCTCGTATTTTTTTTGGACGATCTGCTTGCATTGGTTGGCACGGAAGCCTGCGATCTGTAGAGTTTTACGTGTAAAATCAAGCACTTTCTCCGCCGACTCCCGAAATTTGTCCGACTTATACTCGCTCATGCACGCCTCCATGCTGTTTAAAACACTCCCGTACAATACTCGAAAAATTGTTCAATTGAAAGGTTTCACTATTGCCTGTTCAGACTTTATCGTCTAAACTTTTTACACTTTTTTAATGCCCTGCCCGGCTACCGGCCGGAGAGAGGATTTGCACAATGGCCGAACCGGGTAAGACAAAATTTCAAGTTGATTTGCGGAGATATCTGCGGGAGAAGGAAGAAAATCGTGACCTGACCCGACTGATCTGCGAGATTGCCGACGCCTCGAAGTACATTATCAACTCCATACGAACCGGTGATCTTGGAGTAGCGGGCACTTCCAACCTCTACGGTGAACAGCAACTTGCCCTGGATGTCCTTTCGGACCGGATCATCCGCAAACGCCTGACGTGTTCCGGCGTGGTGGCGAATATGGTTTCGGAGGAGACCTCCGATATCATCAATGTTTCCTCTGATTACAAAGGTAAATATTCGGTGGCCTTTGATCCTCTGGATGGATCTTCACTCGTCGATGTGAATCTGGCGGTTGGGACGATCGTCTCCATCTATGAGGGGGGCGATCTCATGCAAGCCGGCCGCAATCAGGTGGCGGCCTTGTACATCCTGTATGGTCCACGCACCACGATGATCCTGTCCACCGGCAACGGCGTCCATGAGTTTGCCATGAACCAGCTCATGGAATACACCTTGGTCAATGAGAACCTTCGCATGGCGCCGAGCGGCAGCATCTATTCTCCCGGCGGTCAGCGTAATCGTTACACTCAAGGGACAGAACGTTTTGTCCGTTATCTGGAGGAGAAAGGCTCAAAGCTTCGCTATAGCGGCGGACTGGTGCCTGACATCAACCAAATCCTCATAAAGGGGAAGGGGATTTTTCTCTATCCGCATCTACAGGGCGCCCCGGAAGGGAAATTGCGACTGCTTTTCGAACTCAATCCGATGGCTTTTCTGATCGAGCAGGCAGGTGGCGCCGCTTCCACCGGTCGAAAACGGATTCTCGATCTGGTGCCGGAAGGAATCGATCAACGAGCCCCGGTCTTCATTGGCTGCAAAGAGGATGTGGCGCTGGCGGAAAAATATATTCGCGAAGAAGATTTAGCTTCTGCAAAAATAGGCATCGCCTGAAGTTGAGTCGTGCATAACGAGAGAAGCCCGACCAGTCTTATGAGAATGGCCGGGCTTCTCTCGTTTTTTATGCGTGAACAGTTTACTTTAGCAATTCTTTAACTTTGTCGTATCCGATGTTGTAAGCCTTCTTGTTCAGTTCCAGAAAGGCTTCGGGAACCTTGGCGAGCACGGCTTTCTCGCCGGCCTCGCGGGAAACGACGTCGGTCAGGGCGATCATGGCGCCGAGGGCCACGACGTTGGCGACGATCTCGCGGCCGACCTCATCCTTGGCGGTACGCATGATCGGCAGTTTGTAGACCTTGAAGTTCCCTTTCGGCTCGTGTTTTGACAAAGTCGGAGTCGAGCAGCAGGACGCCACCTGTCCTTGATGCCATTGGCGTATTTGTCGGCGGATTCCTGGGTCATCGCCAGGCAGGCGTCAACGACGGTCGCCTTCGGGTAATCGATCGGGCGCGTCGGAGATGATGACTTCCGACTTGGAGGCGCCGCCGCGGGCTTCCGGGCCGTAGCTCTGCGACTGCACGGCGTGCTTGCCTTCGATGATCGAAGCCGCCTCGGCGAGAATGATCCCGGCAGTAATCAGGCCCTGGCCACCGGCACCGGAAAAGCGAATTTCGTATCTTTTAGCCATGATGCATATCTCCTTGTGCTAGGTGATCAGGCGCCCTTGCGCCTTGGCGATGACCTTGGCATACTGCTCGCAGTACTCCGGCTTGCTCCTCCTTGTAGAGAACGCCGGTGAGAACTTTGCCCTGCGAGCTGCTCGGCAGTCATCTTAGCCGGCAGCGGCAACAGGAACCGCAATGTCCTTGAGGCGCTTCATCATGTCGATGACGCTAGCGGAACTTGTTGCGACGCCCATAGGTGGTCGGGCAGTCGTCAAGAACTTCGATGATCGCCATCCCCTTGTGCTTGATCCCTTCGGCAATCAGCTTGTCGATCTGGGCGGCATGGAACGGCGGTGGTGCGGGCGACGAAAGTGGCGCCGGCGCCGATCGCCAGCTTGCTGATGTCGAAGATCGGATCGGGATTGCCGTAGGGCGTGGTCGAAGCCTTGGCGCCGGTCGGCGTGCAGGGCGAGAACTGCCCGCCGGTCATGCCGTAGATGAAGTTGTTCATGATGACGTAGGTCATGTCGATGTTGCGGCGGCAGGCGTGGATGAAATGGTTGCCGCCAATGGCGGTGCCGTCGCCGTCGCCGCCCATGACAGATAACGTTCATCTCCGGCTTGGCCATCTTTACGCCGGTGGCGAAGGCCGCAGCGCGGCCGTGGGCGGTGTGCAGGGTGCACATATCGAGGTAGCCGGGGAGACGGCTGGCGCAACCGATACCGGAGACGAGAGCGGTGTTGTTCTTTTCAAGGCCGCAGGTGTCCATGGCCCGGATCAGGCCCTTCATGACAATGCCGTGGCCGCAGCCGGGGCACCAGATGTGGGGCAGTTTGCCGGGACGGAGAGATTTCTCGTAATCGTAAGCCATGTTACTTGACCTCCTTGACTTTGGCAATGATCTGGCCGGGATTGATCGGCTCGCCGTCGACGCGACCGATGCTGGAGAACAGGGCAGGCGCCTTTGACCACGCGCTCGACTTCAAGATTCATCTGACCGAGATTCATCTCGGGGACGACGATCGCCTTGACCTGCTTGCCCAAGGCGGCAATCCGCTTCTCGGGGAAGGGCCAGAGGGTGATCGGGCGGAACAGGCCGGCCTTGATCCCTTCCTTGCGCAGTTCATTGACCGCATAGCGGGCAGAGCGGGAGGTCGAACCATAAGCAAAGACCAGGACATTCGGCGTCTTCGGTCAGATATTCTTCGTATTTCTCGATCTCGGCACGAGCCTTCTCCACCTTCGACCTTGCTGACCTGACGACGCTCTTCGGCATCGACGTATTCGGCCTTGGTGGTCGGGAAGCCGTCCTGGGCCTTGTTCAGGCCGGTGACGTGGAAGCGGTAGCCGGAACCGAAAGCGGCCAGCGGCGGAACGTCGCCGAAAGAGGTATCGTATGGTTTGTACTTGTCCGGGCGGAACGGTCGGCTTGGCGCGGTTGATCACTTCGAGTTCGCCCGGCTCGGGGAAGACGATGCGCTCGCGCATGTGGCCGACGATCTCGTCATAGAGCACCTGTACCGGCATGCGGTATTTCTCGGCCAGATTGAAGGCGCGCACGGTCTCGGTGAAGATTTCCTGAACCGAAGCCGGAACCAGGGCGATGGCCGCGTGGTCGCCGTGGGTTCCCCATTTGGCCTGCTGCACGTCGGACTGGCCGGGGCCGGTCGGCATGCCGGTCGAGGGACCGCCGCGCATGACGTTGATGATGACGCAGGGAACTTCGGCAATGCAGGCATAACCGATCAGTTCCTGCTTGAGGGAGACGCCGGGACCAGAGGTCGCGGTAATCGACTTGGCACCGGTCAGGGATGCGCCGATAACCGCCGCCATGGCGGCAATTTCGTCTTCCATCTGGATGAATTTACCGCCAATTTTGGGAAGCTCATTGGAAAGAACTTCCGCAACTTCGGTGGAGGGCGTAATGGGGTAACCGCCGAAGAATTTGCAGCCGGCGTAAAGGGCGCCTTGTGCGCACAGGCTTCGTTCCCCTGCAACAGAGCAACTTTTTTAGCCACGTTAGCTCGACCTCCTATGATGGATTAATGCTGTGTGGACTTTGATGGCAAAGTCGGGGCACCGCAGTTCGCACTGCATGCACTTGATGCAGTCTTCGGGGCGTGCCACCTTGACCAGAAACGCATCCATTTCCAGGACGTTCTTGGGGCAGAACTCCACGCAGATGCTGCATCCCTTGCAGTACCTTTCGATGACCTCGATTCTCGGACTGCTCATTACCCGATTTCTCCTTTTATACGTGTTGGCCGCTGCTGACGGATTAATAAACACCGGCAGTTTAACGCAAAAACAAATACTTTTCCAGCACTTAATCATGTCGGCTCGATGAGAGCGATACGCACAATCGCTTCTTTTGCTTCCACGCGGGAAAGTTCTCGTCCACTGGCGAGCGGACCCGGATGCCGATAATAGCAAAGAAGGGCAATGTCGCCATTGCCCTTCTTTGACCTGTAATCTTGGCAGACGCTTGTTTATTTCATGCTGTCGACCAGCCCTTTGACGGCGGCGACCGATTTGTCCATCATCGCCTGCTCTTCGGCATCGAGTTTGAACTCGAGGATCCTCTCGATCACCTTTCTCGCCGATGACGCAGGGAACGCCGACATAGTAGCCTTTGACGCCGAACTCGCCATTCAGATAGACGCAGGTCGGCAGGACGCGCTTCTGAGTCCTTGAGGATCGATTCGGCCATGGCAATCGCCGAAGAAGCCGGGCTGTAGAATGCGCTGCCGGTCTTGAGCAGGGCAACGACTTCGCCGCCGGCGCCACGGGTGCGCTTGACCATCGCTTCCATGACTTCTTTGGCCTTCGTCTTTGATCTTTGTACTTCTTCTCAAGCAGTTCCATGACCGGGATCCCCTGCACGCTGGCATAGCGGACCAAGGGAACCATATCGTCGCCGTGGCCGCCAAGGGTCATGGCGATGACATCCTTCACCGAGACGCCCAGTTCCCAGGCAATGAAGGCCTTGAAACGGGCCGAGTCGAGAACGCCCGGCCTGACCGATGACGCGCTCGTAAGGGAAACCGGTGATTTTCTGGCAGAGGGTCACCATGGCGTCGAGCGGATTGGAAATGACGATGACGATGCGCTTGCGGAGCGTACTTCTTGATCCCTTCGGCGACCGAGGTCATGATCTTGGAGTTGACCTCGATCAGGTCGTCGCGGCTCATGCCCGGCTTGCGCGGAAGGCCGGCGGTAACGATGACGACCTTGGAGCCGGCGATGTCGTCGTAGTCGTTGGTTCCTTTGAGGTTGACGTCAAAGCCGTCCACCGGCGAGGCTTCAGCGATGTCGAGACATTTGCCCTGGGGAAGGCCTTCGACGATATCGAAAAGAACAACATCGCCTAGTTCGCGCAGAGCGCAGAGCTGAGCCAGAACGCCACCGATTTGACCACCGCCAATCAATGCAATTTTCGGTCTTGCCATTGTGATCTCTCCTTGTGTTGGGAAATGAAAATCATAGAAACGGGGTAACCCGGTTACCCCGTTTCTGACAGCTCAATTTTCTATTCTCAAGCGATAGCGTCGATGATTGCGTTCAGGGTTGGGCTGGGACGCATGGCCTTGGTCGTCTTAACCCGATCGGGCTGATAGTAGCCGCCGATATCGACCGGTTTTCCCTGGGCAGCGATCAGTTCCGCATCGATCTTCGCCTCGTTCTCGCCAAGTTGCTTCGCCAATTTGGTGAATTTCGCCTGGAGTTCCTTATCTTTCGTCTGGGCGGCCAATGCCTCCGCCCAGTAGAGGGCGAAGTAGAAGTGGCTGCCGCGATTGTCGATCTGCCCGACTTTACGGGCCGGGGACTTGTTATTGTCGAGGAACTTGGCGATCGCGGCGTCGAGCGTTTCGGCAAGGATCTTCGCCTTCTCGTTACCGGTCGTGGCGCCGATAAATTCGAGCGAAGCGCCGAGGGCCGAGAACTCACCAAGCGAATCCCAGCGCAGATACCCTTCTTTTACGAACTGCTGAACGTGCTTCGGGGCCGAGCCGCCGGCGCCCGTCTCGAAGAGCCCGCCACCGGCGAGCAGCGGGACGACCGAAAGCATCTTGGCGCTGGTGCCGATCTCAAGGATCGGGAAGAGGTCGGTCAGATAATCGCGCAGGACATTGCCAGTAACCGATATGGTGTCCTTCCCCTCGCGGATCCGCGTCGAGGGAGAAGCGCATCGCCTCGACCGGAGACCAGGATCTTGATCTCGAGTCCTTTGGTATCGTGGTCCTTCAAGTATTTTTCGACTTTCGCGATCACCTGTGCATCGTGGGCGCGGTTCTTGTCGAACCAGAAAACGGCCGGCGCGCCGGTCGCACGGGCGCGCGTGACGGCGAGCTTGACCCAGTCCTGGATCGGGACATCCTTCGCCTGGCACATCCGGAAGATGTCGCCCTCCTCGACCTTCTGCTGGAGGAGCGTGGCGCCCGAGGCGTCAACGACACGAATCGTCCCGGTCGCGTTGGCGATGAAGGTCTTGTCGTGCGAGCCGTACTCCTCCGCCTGCTGCGCCATCAGGCCGACGTTGGGAACGCTCCCCATCGTCGCCGGGTTGAGGGCGCCGAACTGCTTGCAGTTCTCGATGCACTCCTTGTAGATGGTCGCGTAGCAGCGATCCGGGATGACCGCTTTGGTATCGTGGAGCTTGCCGTCCGCGCCCCACATCTGGCCGGACTCGCGGACGACGACCGGCATCGACGCGTCGATGATGATGTCGTTGGGGGCGTGCAGATTGGTGATGCCCTTGTCCGAGTCGACCATGGCAAGAGCCGGGCGCTTCGCGTAGGTCGCCTTGATGTCTGCCTCGATCTCGGCCTTCTTGGCCGCCGGGAGACTCTCGATCTTCTTATAGAGGTCGCCAAGCCCAAGGTTCGGATTGACGCCCGCCTGCTTGAGGGCCGCCGCGTGTTTCTCGAAGACATCCTTGAAAAAGACCGTTACGAAGTGACCGAACATGACAGGGTCGGAAACCTTCATCATGGTGGCCTTGAGGTGGACCGAGAAGAGCACATCTTGCTTCTTCGCATCCTCGATCTGCTCCGCGATGAACTTGCGGAGCGCCTTCACACTCATCACCGTCGAGTCAATGATCTCGCCGTCCTTAAGCGGGGCCTCCTTCTTGAGAACTGTCGCTTTCCCGGCGCCGTCCACGAATTCGATCCGGTACTCGGTCGCCTTGGGGATCATCGGTGGACGTCTCGTGACCGTAGAAGTCATCGGCGGTCATGTGCGCCACGTGCGATTTCGATTCCTTGCTCCAGGCACCCAATTTGTGGGGGTTCTTTTTGGAGAATGCCTTGACGGCAGCTGGCGAGCGGCGGTCGGAGTTGCCCTCGCGGAGCACTGGATTCACGGCGCTGCCGAGGCACTTCGCATACCGTGCCTGGATCGCCTTTTCGGCATCGTTTTGCGGGTTCTCGGGATAGTTCGGGACGTTGTAGCCGTGCGATTGAAGCTCCGCAATGGCCTCCTTGAGCTGCGGGAGGGAGGCGCTGACGTTCGGGAGTTTGATAATATTGGCTTCCGGCGTCTTAGCAAGCTCGCCAAGCTGGGCGAGGTAATCCGGAATCCGCTGTTCGGGCTTCAAATTCTCGGGGAAGTTGGCGATGATCCGCCCAGCGAGGGAGATGTCGCGCGTCTCGACCTCGACACCGGTCCCCTTGGTGAACGCCTGGACGATCGGCAGGAGGGAGTAGGTCGCTAACGCGGGCGCTTCATCGATTTCTGTCCAAATAATCTTTGATGTTTTCTTTGCCATGATCTCTCCTTGGTTTTATGCCAGCTGTCGATCGAATGATCGGCACAATGGAAGCGACGGGAAACAAAATGGCGTTATCGCCAACGTATCTCGTCGAAGCCGCTTGGAAATAGAAGATTAACACCTGACCGAAATATGTATACAGTATACAAAGAGGTTAAAGAGTGTCAAGAAAAAAGATGCAGGCAAATTGCCCGTGCAACACGCTGTTTTGCCCTATGGAGATTTGCGCGGAGGTTGCTGCCGCAAGAAGCGGTACTCGGCAAAGATTTCCGATCTGCGCGCCTTTTCCCTAGCTTCTTCGCGCTCTTGACGAGGAACGTCACGCGGGATCTTGAGAATCTGTCCAGGATGGATCTGTCGGGGGTCTCGAATCTGGTCGCGATTGGCCTGATACAATAAAGGCCAGAGAAGCGGGTCGTCATAAACGTCCTTGCGGGAGGAGATCACCCACAGTGTCTGACTTCCCTCGACGGTGACGTGCACAGGCAGTGGTGGGGAAAGTGTTTCATCAGCCGGTTTCGTTTTTGCCGGCGGTCGGGTGGGGGTGGCTTTCGGTGCGGTTGTTGCCGGCGGCGTAGTTTCTTGGCTTTTTTCGCGCAGGCGGTCGTAAATGATTTTTTCCTGCTCTGCCCGAATCTGGGCCTGGCGGGCAAGTTCCCTGGCCCTCGGCAAAAGGACCGATGCGAGTTCGTAATCTCCCTGACGGAGAAGTTCTTCCCCTTCTTTCAATGTTTCACTGGCGCGAGCAAACTCCTCCGGAGCCCACCTTCCAGCTTCAACGTACTCAGCTTCGGCAACCGCCATGCGGGCGGTTTGCAATTCCTGGCGGGGAACCGTTGCGCATCCGCTAAGGAAAAGGAGGAGTAATAAGATATGAGCGGCAATGATGGGCAAGGACAATCCGGACAAATGTGGCGGGGCGGCAATCCGCCCCGCGCAAAAAGGTGAACCGAACTCAGCGAGGTTTGGTGGCGAGGCGGATCGAAAGCTCCCGCAGCTGCTTTTCGTCAACCACGCCTGGCGCTTCGGTCATCAGACAGGTGGCCTTCTGGGTTTTCGGAAAAGCAATAACGTCGCGAATCGATTCGGATCCGGTGAGAATCATTACGAGTCGATCGAGGCCGAAAGCTATGCCGCCATGAGGTGGCGCACCGTATTCGAGGGCATCGAGAAGAAAACCGAACTTCATCTTCGCTTCCTCTTCGTCGATTCCCATCATATCGAACATCCGGCTCTGAATCGCCCGGTCATGGATACGAATGCTGCCGCCGCCGATCTCGGAGCCGTTAAGTACCATATCATAGGCTTTTGCGCGCACCTTGCCGGGATCGCTGTCGAGCAGAGGAACGTCCTCGTCCATCGGCGCGGTAAAGGGGTGATGCACCGCTACGTGCCGGCGGGTTTCGCCATCCCATTCGAGCAGAGGAAAATCCGTGATCCAGACGAATTTGAAATCGTCCTTTTTAGCCAGCCCGAGACGTTGCCCGAGATGCCCGCGCAAACGGCCGAGCGATTCGTTGGCCACTCGGTAGGAATCAGCGGCAAAAAGGAGCAGGTCGCCCGGAGCGGCATCGAGCTTCCGGTTGAGGGCAGCCAACTCGTCGGCCGTGAAAAATTTGGCAATCGGCGATTGCCAGGAGCCGTCCTCAAGCACCTTGACATAGGCAAGACCCTTGGCACCGTAGATTTTGACGAAGTCGGTGAGATCATCGAGTTCCTTGCGTGAGAAATGACCACATCCCTTGGCGTTGAGAGCTTTGGCCAACCCACCCGCGGCAACCGCATCGGCAAAGACCTTAAAACCGCACCCGCGGACAATTTCCGAGATGTCCTTGAGTTCGAGTCCGAAGCGAAGATCGGGATTATCGACACCGAACCGATCGAGCGCTTCGGCATAAGTCATGCGCGCGACAGGGAGCGGCACTTCGAAGCCGAGGGCCGAACGGAATACCGTGGCGATCAATCCTTCCATTACGGTAAGGATCGTGTCACGGTCGATGAAGCTCATTTCGCAATCGATCTGCGTGAATTCCGGCTGCCGGTCGGCACGCAAATCCTCGTCGCGGAAGCAGCGGACGATCTGGAAGTAGCGGTCGTAACCGGAAACCATCAGCAGCTGTTTGAAAAGTTGCGGCGATTGGGGAAGCGCGTAAAAATTGCCGGGATTGACGCGGCTCGGAACGAGATAGTCACGGGCGCCTTCCGGGGTGCTCTTGGTCAGCACCGGCGTCTCCACTTCGAGAAATCCCTCTCCGGCCAGATAACCGCGGACGGTCTGCGCCACTTTATGACGAAGGATCAGGTTCTGCTGGATTGCCGGTCAACGCAGGTCAAGATAGCGATATTTGAGACGGACATTCTCGGCTACGTCACTGAAATCGTCGATCATGAACGGAGGGGTCTTTGCGGTATTGAGGATTTTCAAGTCGCGCACTTCCACTTCCACTTCCCCGGTCTTCATCTTCGAATTGACCGTCCCCGCCGGTCTGGGCGAAACGGTGCCGCGAACGGCGACGACAAATTCGCTGCGGATCCGATCGGCTTTGCCATGCGCTTCCGGATCGCGATCCGGATCGAGTGCCAACTGGACGATACCCTCCCGGTCACGCAGGTCGATGAAGATCAAGGCCGCCATGATCGCGCCGGCGCTGCACCCAGCCCATCAGGATTACTTCCCTGCCGATATCGGCGGCGCTCACAGCACCGCAGTAATGGCTCCGTTTCCAGTCACCCAGGATGTCGTTCAAGGCAAGTCCTCCATAGAGAAAGTCTTCGCCGGCTGACGCCGGCAGTAACAAAACGAAGAATTATAGGATTGGGAAGCAGAAGCGTCAAGAGTTTCCATTCGCAGCCAGCCGGCCGATGAGAAATTCCTCCAGCCCGCCCAGTGCGACCTCCTCCTGATTTCCGGCATCCATGTCGCGTAATTGCGCCACCTGGCGGGCCAACTCCTCTTCGCCGAGAATCACCACGTGTCTGGCTTTCAACTTACCGGCCCGCCGCATCTGTGCCTTGAGGCTTTTCCCCACGAGATCGAGCTCGGCGGCAATACCCCGCCGTTGCAGAGCAGTCGTCAACTGCAAGGCACGCCGTCCCGCCGCGTCACCGATGGCGGCAACAAAGAGTGCAGGACGCGGCGACTGCGGACGATTTTCCCCCAGCATCAGCACCAGGCGTTCCAGCCCCATGGCAAAACCGATCCCCGGCAGGGAGGGTCCCCCCAAATCCTGGATGAGACTATCGTAACGCCCACCGGCGGCTACCGCATTCTGTGACCCCAAACTGCCGGTGACCATCTCGAAGGTGGTTTTGGTGTAATAGTCCAATCCCCGCACCATGCGCGGGTTGACGGTGAAAGGAACTTTCAGATCGCGCAGTGTTTCCTGCACCCGGCCGAAATGCTCATCGCAGTCGGTACAAAGCGATTCAAGGATAGATGGCGCCCCGGCTGTTGCTTCCCGGCAACCGGGTACTTTGCAATCGAGAACACGCAGCGGGTTGGTCTGCCAGCGGCGGCGACAATCTTCGCAGAGCGCTTCCAGACGTGTCCGCAAAAAAGCGATCAGCAATTCCCGGTAGACAGGACGGCAGGCGGGACAGCCGAGAGAATTGATCTGCAGTTCAATATCGGCAATCCCCACTGCTTCGAAATAGTGGCTGAGCATCGCCAGAATCTGCGCATCCAGACGGGGGTCGAGCACACCGACCGCCTCGGCGCCGATTTGGTGAAACTGTCGGTAGCGCCCTTTTTGCGGCCGTTCGTACCGGAACATCGGCCCCATATAAAAAAGTTTAGCCACCGGATCGAGCGCATACAATTTGTGCTCGATGAAGGCGCGCATAACCGAGGCGGTTCCCTCTGGGCGCAGAGTAAGGGAATTATTGCTCTTATCGTTAAAGGTATACATCTCTTTTTCGACAATATCCGTGGCTTCGCCAATGGAGCGGCAGAAGAGTTCTGTCTTCTCCACTACCGGGACGCGGATTTCAGAAAAACCGTAGGCGCGAAAAATCCGCCGGGCCTGTTCTTCCAGATATTGCCAGGTTTCCACCTCTCCTGGCAGGATATCATTCATTCCCTTGACACCTGTGATCACGTATTTTTCCTTTTTTCCATGAAATTAGCGCCAGAGGGGCGTCGAGAGGGGATCAGGCTGAAGAAAGGGGAAAGGTCGATCAGGCACTGTCAGGCAAGGGACATTAACCATCGAGCTCCATGCCCCGCGGATGACATTGCGCACCCGCTTGCCCTGGTACATGGCGCGGTCAGCCAAATCGATGATCTCCTTTTGGGTGCCGGCATGTTCCGGGAAGCAGGCGTAACCGACAGTGGTGGTCAAATGGAGCGGCTCCCCCGATTCGGCGATAAAGCTGTTCCCCTCGATCGTACGGCGAATCCTCTCCGCCACCACGGCTCCGCCCTGGCGGTCGGTCTCAACGAGTAGGGCGGTGAATTCATCGCCTCCATAGCGAAAGAGCAGGTCGACATCGCGGACGCTTTTGCGCAGCATGGTCGCCACCTCCTTCAAAACAGCGCTGCCGACAAGATGACCGCGAGTATCATTAACGTTCTTGAAATAATCGAGATCGATGAATATCAGGGTGAAGGGCATGCCATAACGCTCGCTGCGGCGAATCTCCCGGGCAAGCACCATCTGCAGATAGCGATAGTTGTGCAATCCAGTAAGATCGTCGATGTAGATCAGCTCGCGGGCACCCTGATAAAGACAGGCATTTTCAAAGCCCAGAGCCGCTTGGTCAGCAAGAAAAGCCAGATTCTCCAACGGCATTGGCTGCGGGAAGTCTTCGCCGGGAGGATTCAGCAAAACCAAGCCACCTTTTGAGTTTTTCTGGCTGCGCAATGGGAAGAGACAGGCAGTCCGTACGTCCGGCGGGCCTTGGGGATCGGCAGGCAATTCATCACCGCGCCAGATGCGACTGCTTTCCTGCAGACCGGCAAGCAAGGCTGGTGTCAAAGCTGTCGCTTCCGTTTCGCTAATCCCCTCCAGCGCCAGCAAGCGAGCCACCTTCCCTTGATTAAGAAGGAAGGCAAAACCGCGACCGGCGCCGGCTTCTTGCAAAAGCGTGGTCACCGTCTGCGGCAGCAAGCGATCAACGTCGAGCAGCGAAGAAAGGTTCTGCCCGCGCTGGAAAAGACGGATTTGCCGCTTCAGCAGGGCATTTTCATCGAGCAGTCGGCGCTGTTCCAGGCAGATGCGAACCAGATGGCGCAATTCTTCCGGGTTGAACGGTTTGGTCACATAATCACGGGCGCCATTCTTGAGCGCCTGGATAGCCGTTTCCAGGGTGGCGTGACCGGTAGCCAGAATCACGTCGGGGGGGTTATCGATCAGCCGAGCCTGGCGTAAAAGATCAAGCCCGCTCATTCCCGGCATGACCAGATCGGTCAGCAGGATATCGACCCCACCCTGGCGCAGACGCTCAATGGCCGCCTCGCCGGAAGCGACGGTTTCCACAGCGCAGCTGTCATCGCAAAGCATATCGGTATAGAGCTGACGAAAAAAAAGCTCGTCATCTACCACCAGGATTACAGATTTTTCCATATCGCCTTTAGCTCCGAGGAGAGGTGCTGAAGCTAGCAAAACCGGCTATTTCTGTCAACGGAAAAGCCTTTTTTCATTCATCGGAAGCTTCTTCTGACATCGCTCAGCAGAAACCATAATGTCGTTCCATCAAAAACTGATTGCCACCGCAACTTTTTATCTTCTAATATCCACAGATGAGAGTCCAGAAAAAGATCACTGAATAATTATCGCAAGAACGACAGAAATAGTGAAAGTAGAAAACAAGCTAGAAATCCTGAAATATGAAAAAGGCCGCCTGTACGCCGTCACCCGCGCGGTGGTACGGGAGTTTCCATTGCGTCTGATCGTCAATGGCCGCGAACTGGCGATCCTTATCGTCTCGCCGCATCAACTTGACCGCTTGGTGGCCGGATTCCTGCGCCTTCAGGGGTTCATTCAAAATTTGGACGATCTTCTCTCCTTTGGCATTTGTGCAGATTCCGGACGCGCCGATATAAGAATCCGCGGTGATGTGCCGGAACAGCTGATGCCGGTTCTGACTTCCGGCTGCGGCGCCGGCATTACCTTTTCCCTGCCCGAAACCATGAAGAAACCGAGCCCGGAAGATATGCCCGCACAACTTTCCCCGGCGGCGATTTTCCGACTGATGCAGGAACTGGCACAAAAGGCCGAGCAGTATCGCAATCATGGCGGTATGCACTCGGCTGCAGTCGGCGACGGCCGTTCGCTCCTTATTTATGCCGAGGATGTCGGCCGGCACAACGCCATCGATCGTCTGGCCGGGGAGGCTCTCTTCCGCCACCTCGACCTGCGAGGAATGCTGCTGGTCACCTCCGGCCGGGTGTCCAGCGAAATGCTGACTAAAGCGGCCTGCCTCGGCATCGTTGTCGTCGCCTCGCGCACCTCTGTCACCGATCTGGCCGTTCGCATGGCCGAGCAGGCAGGAATCACCCTTATTTCTTACCTGCGGGGTGACTCCTGCGAAATCTGCACCCATCCCGAACGGCTGACCACTCCCCATTTCTGACCAGGCGCAAATCGAGCTTTTCTCAAAAAAAAACGGACGGAAAAAATTTCCGCCCGTTTTTCGCCACTTATAGAAGAGAGATTAAGGGATTACTCTTCGTAGACCAGCACCCGGATCAGGCCGATCGTCGAACCTTCTTCTTGGGTAGTGGAATCGCTGACAGAGATGATCTTGCTGATCCGGTTCTGGGCGATAAACTCGTTGACACGCTGATCGAGCTCATGCAGTTCCCGCTGCGTCTTGAATACTTCGAGCGGCTCACCGAACGTTTTCACCTTGATCATCCCGGCCTCCGATCACGAAGGGTTAGCGGATCTGAACCACCGATTTGACGGCGGGAATCTTTTCCTTGAGAGTACGCTCGATCCCCATCTTCAAGGTCATGGTTGACATCGGGCAAGAACCGCAGGCACCTTTGAGTCGTACGCTGACCACTCCCTCGTCATCGACATCGACCAGTTCGACATCGCCGCCATCCGCCTGAAGAGCGGGCCGTACCTGGTTGAGAACTTCCTGAACACGTTCTTTCATCTGCGACCTCCTATTTGATTGATTTTCAGTATAAACCGCCGCCGAAAGTGGCGCAACCTGCTGTTTAGAGCGGCGGCAGGGGCATATCGCTAAGCTTGCGGGCACAAAGGATTTCGGGCCGGCCGACATCCTTTCCCTGAATGAGAACCTTGAATACCTCCCCCATGCCGCCATCGGGAAGAATCAGGTTTTTCAGCTTCAGGCGCAAGGCGCGGGCCTTGTTTTCATCCGTTTCCCGCGCTTCCAGTTGCATCAGTCCTTCGACAAAGCCGAGGGAAAGAAGAAAGCGGTACTGCTCGCCGAACCAGAGGGTAGTCAGCCCCCGATTTTCACCTGCCTGCTGCAGTGCGGTGAAATCGATATGGGCTGTGATGTCCTGGCCGCCGATCCGCTGGTAAGGATCCTCTCCGGCGGTGTGCTGAAAATAACACATCAGCGTGCCGGTTTGCCGGTAGGGGGCGAAGAGTTCCGGCGCTGTATAACCGTAATCGATCGTCAGGACAAAACCCCGGGCCAGCACTCCGGCCACCTGCTCCATCCACTGCGGCGCCGCAAGGTTGACCTCGGCCCGGTTCCCTTCGATCAGATCTACCCCGAGGCGGCGCAGATGCTCAGTGATTGCCGGCGTAGACGGCGGCCGCAATTCTTCGGCAAACCCTATATCACTGTTCACCACAAAGACTTCCCGGAGTTCACCATTCCGTTTTTCAACCAGATGCACGGGGAAGGCATCGACCAGTTCGTTGGAAAGGAAACATCCCTCCATCCCTTGCAAATCCGCCAGAACGCACCAGTCCACCCGTTCCCGATGACGGGCAAGCAATTCCTGCTGCCGGCGGCGGGCATCGGGGCCGATTTCCACCAGCCGATAACGAAGATGGGCGTAGAAATCGGGATCTTCCTCGGCGGCAGCGAGAATATCGAGCGCCAGATGCCCCTCCCCCGCCCCCTGTTCGGCTACGGTAAAGGAACCTTTGCCGAGAATCTCCCACATCTGCCGCAGCTGGCGGGCAATCAAACGGCCGAACAGGGCATGGACACTGCTAGAGGTGAAAAAATCACCTTCTCTGCCAACACGGCTACGCGATGACATATAGTAGCCGTACTGTGGCTGATAGAGACACAAGTCCATGAATTCAGCGAAAGGGATTCCTCCTTCGCGCTCGACCCGGCGACGGATGATTGCCTCCAGTTCCGATGGCTTCCCCGGAGCGTGCTGCATGCCATTTTCCTTTCGTTCGAAGGAGCGGGATTTTACTGCAATTGGTGGGGAAGCACAAGAAAAAGACCGGAGCGCAGAATCAGGGAATGATGCCGAGAACCTGGTGAATCTGCAGCAACTCCGAAGTATCGGTGACCAGTAAAGTCGGCACGCCGAGGGAATCGGCCAGTTTCAGATCGACCTGCTGCCGGTCGCCGACAAACAGGAAACTCCGAGGCGGGCCACCGATATCCTCCAGGATGCGCTCGAGAACGTGCCGGCTCGGTTTCGGCTGCCAGTCGAACTCGATCGTGTAGAGACGTTCGAAAAGCTCCTCCACCCCGAGTAGCGCAAGAATTTTCCGGCTGAGCGGCAGACTGTTATTGGTATAGATGTACAAATCGCAATGTTCACGCAGCGAATCGAGAAGCGCATAGAGAATTGGATCATTACTGAGAAATTGTTCCGGGTGGACTTGCCCCTGCAGCATCCGGTGAAAATCATTCAGCTCGATTCCCATTTCCATCAAGGTGCGCGAAAGGGTCGGCTCTTCATCCTCGTTTTCGCTCAGACGCCGACGGGCGGCGCGCAGCAGTTTTCTACCCTCTTCCAGCGGCACGCCCCGGGTTGCCGCAATCAATTGCTCGGCGGCATCCTGAATTCTTTGCGCCACGTGCGGATTGACATACAGGGTGCCATCGAGGTCGAAAATAATCGAGCGGATCTGCCGCGGATCGGCCAGGAGCAACGGAGAGTTCCTTTCAAACAGATGTAAGTTAACGTTTTTCTTAGCTTAACATCCAGGCTGACGATGTCAAAAAGATGGCAGACGCAGAATTGCTGCGGAAGTCACGGCCCACCGGAAATGGTCGGATACCCAGCCAGTTGCCAGGCCCATATGCCGCCGAAAAGATTGTAGACATTCTGGATACCCCGGCTTTCGAGCAGATCGGCCACCTGGCTGCTGCGCGCGCCAACGGCACAATAAACAAGGATCGGTCGGTCACTGGGGATCTCGCCCATGCGGCGGGTCACCTGATCGATGGGGATTAGCCGTCCGCCAGCGATTCGCACGCGTTGATATTCCTGCGGCGTTCGTACATCCAGGATGAAAACCTCCGGGTTTTTCTGCAGCAGCGCTTGCGTTTCCGCTGGAGAAAGATTCTGCCCGGAGGCCATCGCCGGGGCCGAAACCCACAACAGAACGGCCGTAAGCAGAAATAATTTCGATCGCATCAGATCTCCTCATGTGAAAAAGTTTTCCATATAGAGGTTCTCATATACTGACCCGATTTGTCAGCAAAATAATTGTTTTTATCCCTGCCCCGTGGCATATTGACCGCCCACTCCCGCCAGGAATTTTTTTACTTAAAAGGATTTTTCATGGATCGTAATCTCGCTCTCGAATTAGTCCGCGTCACCGAAGCCGCCGCTCTGGCGTGTGGCCGTCTGGTTGGGAAAGGCGACAAAATGGCGGCGGACGCAGCCGCAACCAATGCCATGCGCCGGGCGCTTGAATCAGTCGGCATCAGCGGCACAGTCGTCATCGGCGAAGGAGAAATGGATGAAGCCCCCATGCTTTTTATTGGCGAACGGGTAGGGAAAGGCTCTCTTCCCGAGGTCGATATCGCTGTCGATCCGTTGGAGGGGACGAATATCTGCGCAAAAGGAATGAACGGTGCCATTGCCACCATTGCCCTCGCACCTCGTGGTGGATTTTTGCACGCTCCTGACATGTATATGGAGAAAATCGCCGTCGGTCCCTCGGCCAGGGGAGCCATCGACATCGATGCCTCACCTACCGAAAACTTGCGGCGGGTCGCCGAGGCCAAATCCTGCTACATCGAAGATCTGACGGTGGTCATACTTGACCGCCCGCGACACGAGAAGACGATCGCTGAAATTCGCAAAGCAGGTGCCCGGATTCATCTGATTACCGACGGCGATGTCGCCCCGGCGATTGCCGCCGCTGCCGAAGGGAGCGGGGTGGATATGCTGCTGGGAATTGGCGGCGCGCCTGAAGGGGTTCTGGCAGCCGCCGCTCTCAAGTGCATGGGCGGCGACATGCAGGGGCGTCTCATCTTCATGTCCGAGGGAGAGCGTGAACGGGCCCGAAAAATGGGAATTGACGACTTCGACCGCGTCTATTCGGCCGAGGATATGGCTAAGGGAGATCTTTTTTTCGCAGCTACCGGCGTTACCAATGGCGAACTGCTCACCGGCGTGCGTTATTTCTCCGGCGGCGCCGAAACCCACTCCATCGTCATGCGTTCACGCAGTCGGACAGTCCGTTTCATCCAGGCCCGGCACCATTTCGATTACAAACCCGAATACTGAAAATTGACAGGCAAGGAACGGGAATTTTTATTCTTGTCATCGCCTCCCTTCAGTTGATACTATCCGAGGCGTTTACGCGCAGTTTTCCACGCGAAAGGGGAGTTCAATGGCCATAATTACCATCTCGCGCGAAATGGGCAGCGGCGGAATCCCAATCGCCCACAAGGTCGCCGGAAAAGCTTGGCTATACGCTGATCGACGGCGAAGCCATTGCCAGGTTGCGCCAGCTTACGGTTTGAGTGAGGAAGCCCTCGAAAGTCGGACGAAAAACCCCCTCCTTTTGTCGACAACTCGATGCGCAGGTGGAGGTCAATCTGTTCCAGATTGAACTGATCGTTCTCGAATACGCCCTGAAAGGGAATGTCGTTATCTACGGCCGCGGCGGTCAGGATCTGCTCAAAGGGATCGACAGTGTTTTGCCGGGTACGGCATCATCGCTCCCTTCGAAGATCGGGTCGAACGCTGGGCCGAGCGCGAGTGGCTCGATCCCGATCTGGCACGGGTTCTGGTCCGTAAAAGCGATCAGCAACGGGCGGGATTCATCAAGTATTATTTCGATCGCGACTGGGGCGATCCTCTCGGCTACGATCTGATTCTCAATACCCAGCACCTGTCGGAAGAAACCGCCGTCAAAATGATCTGCGATGGTGTCAAAGATAAGAATCTGGCAGAACTGAAGGGCACTGCAAAAAAGACCCTTACCGATCTCATCGTCCGCAAGCGAGTTGAAATTGCCATACTCAGCATCAAAGAGGTGGATGGGCATCACGTTACCATTGACATCGATGATGGCGTGGTGATTCTGGGTGGACATGTCCATAGCGAACCGGAGCGTCTGGCCGTCGTCAATGCCGCAGGCAGCGCCAAGGGAACGATAAAGGTCAAGGATCAGATGAAAACGATCGAGTACCGCACCTTTCCCCACGAACATTAATATTCGATGTACTTAAATGGCCGGCCGCAAGGCCGGCTTATGTTTTTCCAATCACCAGAAACGACAAGAGCCGCACCCATTCAGGGCAGCTCTTGTTGTTCTCTCTTCCGCATTTAGCGGAGTTTCGGCAGTGTAGCGGTTAGTTCGAAATCTTCTCCAGAACCATATCCTCTTCCTCGATCCCTGCGGCGACCGGAACGGTAGCCGGCACTTTGCTCTTACTCGGCCGCAGCGAGTTGGCCAGCATCGCGCCGATCATCAGCAGCACGCCGGCGACCACGAACGACATGGTGAAGCTGCCGGTCTTGGCTTTCAGGATTTCGGAAATCTTGACCAGCACGAAGGCGCCGATCCCCCACGCGGTGAAGAGGATGCCGTAGTTCATGCCGTAGTTCTTGACCCCCCAGAGATCCTTGGCGAAGGAGGGGAAGAGCGACAGGTTGGTGCCGTAGTTGAAGACCATGAAGGTGACCAGCAGGACCATCACCAGGGCATTGGAGTAGGTGCCGTCGACCACCGGGATGGCGGCGAACATCAGCGCGGCCTGGAAGACCAGCATGATGACCAGGGTGTTGGCGCGACCGATCTTGTCGGAGACCACGCCGGCGATGATGCGCCCGGCGGCGTTGCCGATCGACATGACCGCGACCACCAGGAACGCCCATTCGCCGAGGCTGGCCTTGGCCATGCCGGTGGCGCTGCCGATAACCATCAGGCCGGCGCCGGCACCGATGAAGAAGCAGACCCACAGGGTGTAGAACTTGCCGCTGCGCAGGATATCCTTGGCGGTCTTGTCCTCCACCGCCGACTTCTTGGCCACCGCCTTGGCGTTCGGGTCGGCGACGTAGCCGGCCGGCGGGTTGGAGAGCAGCATGCCGAACGCACAGACGATGATGCCGAAGGCGATGCCGAGGATCAGCATGGACTGCAGAACCCCGAAGGATTTCAGAAGATAGTTGGAAAGCGGGGCGATATAGACCGGGGCGAGACCGAAGCCGGAGACGACGATCCCGGCGATCAGGCCGGTCTTGGCCGGCGGGAACCAGCGCAGCGCCGGCGGGGTGGCGGCCGAGTAGCCGAAACCCATCCCCAGGCCGACCAGCACGCCGAAGCCGAGGATCCACATCCAGTAGTCGGTGCTCAGCGAGGCGGTCACGAAACCGCCGGCAACCAGCAGGCCGCCGATGATGCAGGTGGCTTGCGGCCCGATCTTGTCCTGCATGCGCCCGGCGATGATCATCGAGAAGGCGAAGGCCAGACAGGCCAGGGCATACGGATCGCCGGCGCTGGCACCGAGGAGCTTGGCGATATCGGCTTTGAGCATGCTGTAGGCGTAAAGGATGCCCAGGGCGAGGTTGATGCAGGTACCGGCCATGACCACTTGCCAACCTTTTGACTTCATTGTCGTTGCGTTCGTTGTCATCTCTCTCTCCTTTGGTGGATTGGAACGGGAATAAAGACTGCTTTGGTAAACAGCTGTATAACGCAAGTGAAATGGAAGGGGCCACTTAACCCGGAAGGGGTTCACCAGCGGTTTTTCGGGCTCCCCCGCTGTTTCCCAACCGACCGGGTGCGGCCGCGGTAAACGCTCATTGCTATCGGCCTCAAGAGTAGCCGCCTGCCATTCCTTCGGAAAACGCATGGTCAGCTCCCCATATTTGGGACAGGTGCGGTATCGGCTGTTGCAATAAGCGATAATGACAGTGACATCGTGAGGCGATATGTAGCCGCAGCCGCCTACTTCGCAGTAGTCTTCACCTTTTCGGAAGAATGGGCATACGGTGTTGTTCGGCATTGAAGATCCTCGTTGGTGTCAAAGTGTCTCTGCCCAACACTATTGCAGCCGGCATACCAATTTTTAAAAAATCAATTTTCTACTGGAAAGTCAGCTACCATAGGCAAGGAGTATTACTTTTTTGGTAATCCGGGCT
>CAWKDO010000006.1:0-409361 GCA_963848425.1 uncultured delta proteobacterium | reverse complement strand
CAATAAGTTAGCGCCATATTCAGTTAGATGGTTTGAGTCGATATAAAAAGGATATTTTTCTTTTGTATGACCATCAAAGCACTCTACATTTCCACAACCTAATAATAACATCTCCTTCCTTTCATTAAATAAAATAACATTTTCAAACGTTGCTATATTGAGCAAGGCACTACTCCAATCATCTTCATTTTTATCAACTTTTTCTATGACTTTTATGCTGTCGATATTGCCAGTGGCTGCGTATTGCTGAGGATTTCCAGCAGCCAGGGTGTATCTTGGAACAAAGATTATAACTTCTTGTACATTTTTTCTTATATAGTCTATTAAGCTAACAAATGAATCAATATCTCTCTGCCTGTCTAATTGATTCGACTGCATTGTACGATCAATAAAAGTAACTACAAGAAAAACCTTTTGAAAATTGTATATATCTATACTTTCTTTTAATAAACCTATTGCTTTATAGCATTCTCCTCCATATATCTTTTCTCGAGTCTCGGTAAAGCTACATGAAGCAAGCGACATTTGCCATCCATTGGCTTTGTTGCTTCTTACAAAAGAATTAAACGCTGAAGAGTAATCAGCACTATGGGAATCTCCGACAAGCAAAAAATTTTGTTCTGATTTTGCATCATAAAAATGACAGATATTTGCTTTTTCATCTGAAACACATCTATCGCCATTCGTGCCAAAGTTTGATGGAGAATTAATAGCTTTAAGAAAATAATCTCTTGGCAATGATGAAGCTGCTTCTCTCATTTGAAAACCAAAAGTTTTGTGACCAAACATACCGACAGAGAAAAACAATAAAGTGGCAGTTAAAGTAAAATAAAATATTTTTCTCCTATTGATAAAATCTTTACTACGGAAAGGATTTTCCACGTATCTCCATGTTAAATAACCTAAGGCTATGGAAAGTGCTGATAGACATGATAGGCGATACATATTTGGTTCATGTAAACTTGTATGTCTAGCAAAAGCAAAAATTGGCTGATGCCATAAATAGACACTATAACTAATCATCCCAATACCCACTAGAATCTTAGTACCGAGAAAACGACCAATAATGGTTTTTTGATTAGAAAATGAGATTATCAAACCTGTCCCGATTGTTGGTATAAGGGCATAAAGACTTGGAAAGGGAGTTGCTTCATTTAAAAAAATAATAGAAAAAACTATCATCATAATTCCTATAAAACCAAATACTTCACTAATCCCTTTATGAGTATTTATGAAATTGCAATGTTCTTTCTTGTAGAAAAAATAAAAAGAAATGATAGCCCCTATGGCTAACTCCCAAACTCGTGCAGGCAATAGATAAAAATTCGCTGTAGGTTGATTGTAGGCACCCCATTGGGCAAAAATAAGGCTAGCTATCGCAATAAAAACAAGAGAACTTAAGATCAGTTTTCTTCGAAAGGACCACAATACATAAAGAAAAACAGGAAAAAGCAGATAAAATTGCTCTTCAACCGCCAAACTCCATGTATGCAACAATGGAATCAACTCAGACTCACCATCAAAATAACCAGTTCGCAACCAGAAAAGGATATTTGACGAAAATGCAGAAACAGCAACGATGCTTTGAGAAAACTTTTTCATGTGAAATGGTGTAAGCCAAAACCATGCGAACAGAAAGCAGCAAAAAATAATAAAGAATAAAGATGGGAGTATACGACGTGCCCTTCTTTCGTAAAAGGTAATTATTGAAAACTTACCTTTCTCCATATCAGAGAGAATGATTGTTGTTATTAGATAACCACTTATAACGAAGAAAATATCAACGCCAACAAACCCACCACTACACGCACTAAAGCCGGCATGAAATAGTATTACTGGCAAAACGGCAATAGCCCGCAATCCGTCAATCTCTCTTCTGTACTCCACATTACCTCCGGCAAACAATGCTGCAAATTGGCATAATTAATACAATCTACACCTACCGACAAGCAAATAACTTTTAAATTACTTATTATTTGCCATGACTGTACATACAGAGTGTACAGAGATAGTTATCACCTTACACTACCGCTTGGCGGATCTCATAAACGTCTGCCTGGAATATCTGTTCGGCCATCTAAGCTAAATTCCATTTGTAATATTTACCTTTGTGGGCGTGGTTCTTCAATTTTGGTAGGTATGAACGGTCGAGAACTTAAAAAAGGCGACATTTTGAGGGGTGATATTCCAATCATTGTACTTTTAATTTTTTGTTGTCACAAGATTTTTTAAGTCGCCAAAAGACGTATTTGCTTTACATAAAAGGGATTTCTTCCAGACTTCCTTCAGACAACGGAGGTAGGTTATGGCAAATACCACGAAGAAGATCGCTGCTGTGACCGCTAACATACAGGTGTATAACGCTCGTCGGCAGAGGCTGAAAGAACAAAATCAAGCCGTTACCACCCCGATAGGCAGGGTTAGCAACGAAATCCTTAGGGCCACTTCCTTACGCAAGAAGGGCCGCAAGAAGTTCACCCCTGCCAGACTGCGGAACGCGATTAATAAGTATTTCGATTGGTGCAAAACAACCGACACGATCCCCAGCATAAAGGGATTGGTTCTGCACCTAAACGTGACCCGGGATTCCTTCTACAGGAACCTCCGTGATGAGCATTTGGCCGAAATTCTAGAGCAGGCGCGGCTGTAATCGTGGAATGGGCTGAGCGGGACGTTTATAACACCAAGGGTATGGCCACAGGAAAAGGGAATTCGAGGGACGTTGTTTATTTGTCCATTAACAATAACGTTCCCCCAATCCTCCGCTACCCCGCGCAATGCGCGCATACCTGCGGCAGACCGAGTTCGAGACGGAAGCGGGTTGCATTCATCCGTGGGGTCAATTCGCGGCTCGGCTGCCGAATCAGCTCGACAATGCCATAATCGGCCAGGGTGCGCAGCGTCCGCGACAGGTTGCTCTTCTTGCGGCCGGGCAACTCTTCCAACTCGCGGATCGATTTCGGTTTTTGCTCATCGATAATGTGCAGCAACAATCAGTTGTCATCGTTGAGCACCTGGGCAAACGACTGCAGCGATTCAAACCAGATTTTCGGCTCGTCCTTCCCCGGACGGCAGTCGCCTCTGGCAATGGCGAGGTCCGGCGCTTGAACTCTTCGCGGGACATGATCCCGATCTTGATGCTGTCTCGTGTCATGATGCGCCTCCTTGCGTGATGCGCTCCACTTCCAGCCAGAAATCTTCCAGCAACCGAGCGGCCGATTCGTATTCATACGGGACGACCAGAGTGTGCTGGTGTCGATGATCCCAAGCGATGCGGCGTCCTCTTGCGCCGGGGCGGCGGGCATCCGTGGGCATTATCGAATCCGATGACCCGTGTGTTGTTCCGGTCATGCAGGGTGAGGGAATAGGCAATCCCATGCGGGGCGACCGGCTGTGGGTTCAATTTTATGCGCTTCGAATCTCACCCAGTAACCCTTGAGCGAAGCTTCAGTGTCAAACCTTTAACCCGTAAGGCTGTTCCCGCTCATGGAAGGGGGTGATGTCGCTGACATCGAGGTGCGCGGCGTCCTGCTGCCGGCGCAGGCGGCCTTCGATCAGGAACGGACCGGGGGTGGAAATCCGCTCGCCGAGGCGGCGGTAGGCCGGCGGAAGGACCGCCGCTTCGAGCAGCCCGGTTTCGTCTTCGACGGTGAGAAACTGCATCGGTCCCTGCCGGGTCGGCACCCGGCGCATGGCGGCGACGATGACGACGAGACACAGCTTCGTGCCGGCCGGCCGCGACCGTCTCAAAGATCGATCGACAGGCGTAGCGCTGTGCCTCCGGCCGCAGGGCCATCGGGTGCGCTCCGATGCCGCCGTGAGAGCGAGCGTCCGGTAGCCGAGCGCCGCCGCTCCGGCGACCAGTTCATCGACCGCCGCGGTGCCGTAGCCGAGGGAATAATCGCTTTTTACATGCAGGGGGGTGAACATGCAGGATCAGCCGGTATCCAGGCGCGTCAGCCCCGCCGCCTTGGCCAGGGCGCGGGCGGCGGCCAGCTCCGCCGGAGTGGGACGGCGGTCGAGGGGCGGGTACTCGTCGGCGCGGTAGCACGGGTGGTACTGATCCATCAGGTTGACGTAGGTCGCGGGGGAGATTTCGCCGGCAAGAAAAGCGAGGATGCGGTCGGTGCCGGCGAGATTTTCCGGCAGCACCAGATGGCGCACCAGCAGACCGCGCCGGGCAATCCCTTGGCGATCGAGGACCAGATCCCCCACCTGACGGTGCATCTCGCGCACCGCCGCCTGATTGACCTCGGCGTAGTCACTGACGCCCAGATAGGTGCGGGCGACCTGCGAGTTGGCGAATTTCATGTCCGGCATGTAGAGGTCGATCACCCCGTCGAGGAGCGCCAGCGCTTCGGGGCTGTCGTAGCCGCCGCTGTTCCAGACCAGCGGCAGGCGCAGCCCTTGGTCGGCAGCAATCGCCACAGCCGCCAGAATAGGCGCGACGACATGGCTCGGGCTGACGAAATTGATGTTATGACAGCCGTCCGCCTGCAGGCGCAGAATGATCGCGGCCAACTCCTCGTCGCTCACTTCCTCCCCTTCGCCGCGCCGGCTGATCTGCCAGTTCTGGCAGAAGACGCAGGCGAGATTGCGCCAGGAGAAGAAGATCGTTCCCGAGCCGCGTCGGCCGGAGAGGGGGCGCTCCTCACCATGGTGCGCGCCGGCGCTGCAGACGACCGCCCGTTCGCCGGTGCGGCAGGCGGCGCCGCGGGTGGAGAGAAGGCGGTTGACGTGGCAGCCGCGGGCGCACAGATCGCAATGGCGCAGGTGCTCGCGGGCCTGGCGGGCGCGTTCGGCCAGTTCGCCGCTGCGGTGCAGTTGCAGGTAAGCGGGTTCGAAGTCGTGCATGCGGTCAGCTTTCCGCAATCTGTTGTATCAGATGCCCCCCGTGGCCGCCCAAGGCAGGCAAAGGGTCTTGCTTACGATTTTACGCTTGCCGGGGAGAGGCAACAAGGTGGGTGGGATGAGCGGGCCATTGGCCGATAGTGCTATAATAATTTATAGGAACATTGCTACGGAGGTCGTATGGAAAAGGATCTCAAAGTCGTCAACAAAAAAAACGATTTGCTTCGGCATCCCGAACATCTCTGTTCGCTGAAGGTCAGCAGCTGCGGCGCCGAAGCGCGCGCGAAACTGAACGTCGATCCGGCGTCGGGAAAGGAAAGAAGCGACAAAGCTGAGGATATCTGTACGCCCCTGTTCACTGGCGTCTAGCAGGCTGATGAAAAACATCCGTCTGCGGCGTTGCTCTCACCCTTCGTCCCTGAGGCGTACCGGTGTACGCCTCAGTCCTCAGGCTTTCGGCGCCTTGCATCTGGGCATTTTTGCTCAGCCTGCAGGAGCGAGAAAAATATGCTGATCATCGACGGTTCCCGGGGAGAGGGCGGCGGGCAGGTTTTGCGCACCGCCCTCTCCCTTTCTTTGTGCACCGGCCAGCCCTTCCGCATCGAAAAGATCCGCGCCGGCCGCCCTAAGCCGGGGCTGCTGCGCCAGCATCTGACCGCCGTGGAAGCGGCGGCGGCGATCGGCGGTGCGGAGATTTCCGGCCATAATCTTGGCTCGCGCGAGCTCACCTTCGTTCCCGGTCCGGTGCGAGCGGGCAGCTATCATTTTGCTATCGGTACCGCCGGCAGCTGCACTTTGGTGTTGCAGACGCTGCTGCTGCCACTTCTTACGGCCAATGGTCCATCGGAACTGGTTCTCGAAGGGGGGACGCACAATACTACGGCGCCCCCCTTCGAATTTCTCGCCCGCGCCTTCCTGCCGCTGCTGCAGCGCATGGGGCCGAAGGTCATCGCTACCCTCGAACAGCCGGGCTTTTATCCGGCCGGCGGCGGCAAGATCCGGGTGCGGATCGAACCGGCGCCGCGGCTGTCCCGCCTCGATTTGCCGGAGCGCGGCGCGCTCGTTGAGCGGCGGGCCACGGCGCTGCTGGCGCGCCTTCCCCGGCATATCGGCGAACGGGAATTACGGATGGTCGAGGCGGAACTCGGTTGGTCCGACGGTCTGCGGATAGAGGAGATCGCCAGCTCGCCCGGGCCGGGGAACGTCCTCGTCATCGAGGTTGGGAGCGAGCATGTAACCGAGGTCTTTACCGGTTTCGGCGAACGCGGGGTGCCGGCCGAGCAGGTTGCCTTGCAGGCGGTGCGGGAAGTGCGGGAATACTTGGAGGCGGGCGTGCCGGTGGGGCGCCATCTCGCCGATCAGCTGCTGCTCCCCCTCGCCCTGGCTGGCGGCGGTGCCTTTCGCACCCTCAAACCCTCCCTGCACGTGACCACCAATATCGAAGCGATCCAGCGTTTTCTCCCGGTCGCCATCACGACGGAGCGTCTTGCTGATGAATGTTGGGAGATCCGCGTCGGCGCTTGACCGACTTCAGCCATTCCGACGCCGCCCTTTATCGAACGTCCTTAGGGGAGAAAATCACCAGGATATGGAAAGATTATTTTTGCTATTTTCACTGTTTTTTCATGATCTTGTATTGACAGAGGCGCTGTTTTTCCGCTATATAGAAACACTATGGTTCCCTACAAATTTCCCGAACAAAAAACCAGCTTTGCCGACCGGCCGCTCACCGCAGAAGCGCTTCCGCAGATTCTCGAAGAGCTCTCCGGGCGCACTAACGCCTTTACCGGTTTTCTCAAAGCCTATGGCAATGGCGGAACGATCTATTTCCTCTTCTTTCTGAAAAACGAACCGTATGCGGCCGGCAAGTTCAATGGGAAAAAGCCGTTTATTATTACCGTTTCCGAGTTTGTCACCGAGATATTCACCCTGACCGCCCCGCGCCTTTCCCTGCACGAAACCGATCCCGTTCTGATCAAAAGCATGCTGATCTTTCTTCAGGATGAACCGACCGCCAAGGCGCCGGTCAGTCTGATCGATCTGGAACAGATCGTGCGCCAGATCTTCTCCGAGGCAGGGGATGCGCTGATCGTTCTGGAAAAGGAGCGGATGTTCAACTTCTTCTTCATCAAGGACGGCAAGACGGCCCATCCGCATTATGCCGATCCGGCCTGTGCTCCGGCGCAGGATCTTTCTTTCGAGGAACAGATTCTCCTCTATGCTTTCGAGGCCCCGACCCCTCCGGTGGTGGCGCATATTTATCGCAATATCCAGACCTCGCGATCCAGCGATGTCGAGCATATCGACAGTAAGAAGCTGCTGGAGATGGCAAAATCTCCCCGCTCGCGCCCGTCGTCCCCGGCGCCGCCACCGGCCGCCACAGAACGCAAGACCATCAACGTCGAGATTGTCTCGGGAGTCCAGAAAGGCGCGCAATTGACCGTGGCCCTGCCTTGCACGATCGGCCGGAAGGATTGCGACATCATCATCAACGACGGCCTCGCCTCCAGGCGCCATGCGTGCCTCAGCCTGATCGCCGGGCAGATCGTGATTGAAGATCTGGGGAGCACCAACGGCACCCTCGTCAATGATTGCGCCACGATGCGGGCGACCCTCTCCCCCACCGATCTGGTGACCATCGGCGAAACGCGCCTGAAGGTGTTCTGATTCTTCCTTCCAGCGACTAACCTAAACACCCCCCCGGACAAACTTTACCCCGAGGCTTCGGCCGCCACCAGAATCACCGTGATGTTATCCCGTCCCCCCCGCTGATTGGCCATGGCAACCAGCTTGGCGCAGGCGTCTGCCGGATCGTCGTGGCTGTCGACGACTGCCAGCAACTCCTCATCCGTCACCATGTTGGTCAATCCGTCGGAACAGAGCAGGATCCGATCCCCCGCCATCAGCTCCTGTTCTCCCAGATCGACATCGACATCGGGAAGGGCGCCAACGGCCCGGGTGATCACATTCTTCATTTTGGAGGTCGCCGCTTCTTCCTTGCTGATGAGCCCCATACGTTGCTGTTCGCTCACCAGAGAATGATCTTCGGTCAATTGCGTGATGCCATGGTCACGCAGCAGATAACAGCGGCTGTCGCCGACGTGGGCAACAAGCAGGCGCTCGCCGGTGACTTCGGCAACAACAATGGTGGTTCCCATGTTGCTCCAGTCCGGATTGGTCTGGCCGGCAGTATAGATGGACCGATTCGTCAGCCTGATCGTGGCGTCGAGCCGGCTGGCGGCGGGCGAAAGACGCGGATCGATCAAGCCGGGAGGGATTTCGGCGCCGCCCGGGCAAAGAAGCTTCTCGCAAAGGGAATCGACCGCCATGCGGCTGGCCACCTCACCGGCAAGTTGGCCTCCCATGCCATCGGCAACCACAAAGAGACCGTGCTCCGTGACGACGGCAAGATTATCTTCATTGTGTGCCCTGACTCTCCCGACATCGGTCAAACCTGCAGCTCGCAATCGCATACGATGGCAATCCTCCTGGCGTGTTGGTGAGGCGTGTAGAAAATAATTCACGTTATTATTGCACGGATTAGATCCGCCAAAGGAGCGGATTTAATACTTGACATTCATGTGGGCAAATGACATTTGTCTTAGCTGTGCGAGATTGCCGTGACCGCGTCCAGCCCATTCCATTCTTGTCAATTTCCTTGCGCGGCAATCTCTCCCGAGGAACCCGATGAGTGAGTATCCCGAAGACAAAACCCTCGTTGCCCCACTCCGGGAGCAAAAAGAAGAGGGTGTAGTCATCCTTGAAACCGCCGATGGCAAACACTTTTCGGTCAGGGACGGGGACGTGGCCGGACGTGCCGAAATCGGTCGGGATGTTCTCGAACCGTACGTCGAGGTGTCCCGGCGGCAGGCCCAATTCCTTTGTCGGGGCGAGCATTGGTTTGTCATCGACCTGAAATCGAGCAACGGCACCTTTATCGATGGGCAAAAGATAGCGCCGAATCGGCCGACCCCCTTTGCGGATGGCCAGCGGATCGGCTTCTCCGCCGTTCTTGGTCTCACGGCCAGAATCGTCAAACCGGCGCCGGTGAAAACGACTATTGTAACGGAACCGGTCGATCCGAACCGGCGCACCTTGGTCATCCTTTTTGCCGATGTTAAAGGATCGGTCGATTTCTTTCAGGAGCGCGGCACGATCATTGGCAAAAACTGGATCTTTAAACTTTTCCGCATGCTGACGGCAATCATTGAAGAACACGGTGGAACCCATCTGAAGGACATCGGCGATGCCATGCTGGCCATTTTCGATGATCCGCACCCGGCGGCCATGGCGGCCGTGAAGATGCAGCAGGTTATCAGGGAGTACAATCTTGCCGCGGACGCCTCCGAGCGTTACTACCTGCGCATCGGCATGAACATGGGGAGCGTTCTTTTCGAAAACAACGACATTTTTGGCAATGCCGTCAATATTGCCTCGCGGGTTCAGGATATTGCCCCGCCGGAACGGATCTATATTACCGGGACTCTGCGGCAGAATCTCGGCCAGGCCGATCAGCTGCAGGTGCGTCCGGTGGGCCGCAAGCAGTTGAAGGGGGTCAAATCGACCACCGAAATTTTTGAAATTCTTCCTGCCGGCCATAGCGAGTCCGCACCGCCCGCACTGCCCTGATCATCCCTTTTCCATTCCCGACCGCTCCGCCGTAAATTCACACAGCATGACAAAAGCCTCCTCCGCATCGGCTCGGCACTGCGGGGAAAGATCCTCGGAAATGCCGAAAGAGCGTGCTCTGACGCCGCAAACGAAGGCTTCCGGCGCGTGACCGAACAGATCCCGCGCCATTGCCAGGATCATCCCCCAATCGAAGACGTGCGAGCTGCAGCCGCCGGCAGGAAAGATCGTTGCCGCGGCAGGAAGAGGCAGGAGGCGAAAGGGTGTCTCCGTTTCCGTCGCCAAGGCATCGACGACCACCAGCGTCGCACAGGAAGCGATCGCTTCCGCCAGCCCGATATCCGGCTCGTAGACGATCATGCCGGGAAATTGCGCGCCGAAATGCGCCTTGAGGCGTTCCAACAGGTAGAGGCCGACGCGATCGTCCTCGCGCAGCGGGTTGCCGATGCCGATGACGAGCAGCTCATTGGGTGGGGGCGTCACCACGCCATCACAGCTGACCGTAGCGGTGGGTTGCGACGATGTCGCCGGCCGACTGCACGATGATTTCCAAAGGCATCTTGCCGTAGGCGTGGGTACTGCACGAAAGGCAGGGGTCGTAACAGCGGATGGCCATTTCGATACGGTTGAGGAATTTTTCCTGGATATCGCCGTCCTTGATCACCGACTGCGCCGCGCTCTTGATCGCCTCGTTCATGGCGGTTTTGTTGTGCGCCGTCGAGACGATGAGGTTGACCTTGCCGATGCGCCCGTCGTCGTTCGCCCAGTAGTGGTGGAAGAGGGTTCCGCGTGGCGCTTCCAGGACACCGACCCCCTCGCCCGCCTGCCGCTTCACCGGAATCCGCACTTCGGGGCTGAGGATCTCGGGATCGGTCAGGAGTTCCTTGGCCAGTTCCGCCGCATGGAGCAGTTCGATCATGCGCGCATAGTGATAGAAGAGACTCTGCTGCATCGGTTTGCCATTGCCCAAATCCCGGTACTCGCGAAATTCGGCATTGGCCAGGGGGGTGGAGAGCGATTGGGCGATGTTCAGGCGCGCCAGGGGCCCCACCCGATAGGCGCGATCGCCATCGCCCTTGGCGAGGTAGTGAACCGCCTTGGTCCAGCTCTTGGCGTCGGCCGTCTCCTCGAGATTCTTCAGATAGTCCTTTGGCGAGAAGTCGCAGACCTGTTGCCCGGCCGCATCGACGATCCGCACCTGCCCCTCGGAGAATTCCAGCCGGTCATCCTTGACCAGCCCCATGTAAAGGCTGGGAAAAGAGGCAAAATCCTGGAACCTGGTCTGGTGCCGGGCATAGATGTCCTTCACCATCTTCATCCCCATCTGGGCGATCTTGACCGCCGGCAGCAGGGTGCGCAGCAGCTCGACACGGGTGAAGTTGTCGAGGGGCTTGGTCATGCCGCCGGGGATGCACGCCACCGGATGCAGCCGGCCGCCGCCGACCAGATCGACGATGTCCTGCCCGGCCTTGCGCAGCTTGATCGCATTCTGCGCGATATTCCGGTTGCTCTGCAGACAGTCCGAAAACCGAACGGTTCGGCATCAGGGTGGTGGCGGCCGTATCCCCCGCCAGAAAATCGGGCATGGCGCAAAAGAAGAAGTGCAGGGCGTGGGAGTGGATGATCTGCCCCATATGCAGCAGTTCGCGCAATTTGACCGCCGCCGGGGGCGGCTCGACCCCCAGGAGCGATTCGCAGGCCTTGACCGAAGCCAGATGGTGGCTGACCGGGCAGAAACCGCAGATCCGGCTGGTGATCGTCGGCATTTCCCAGAGCATCCGCCCTTCGCAGAATTTTTCGAAACCTCTGAATTCCGCCACCGTTAGATAGGCGTCTTCGACCGCACCCGCCTTGTCGATATTGATGACGACCCGGCCGTGTCCTTCGATTCTGGTGACTGGATCGATTGTGATCTGCTTTTTCATCCCCATTCCTGTCATCCTCGCTGCGGGTTCTTGCCGGGCGCCATCGCCACCGGCAACGTATAGCGATAGCCGACGCCGACAATATCGTCACGGAAACGCATGGCGCCGCTCGGCAGAAGGGAGCCCATGGTGTTGATCCACTTCGCCCCGGTATCCTTCACCTCGGGCGCCGGTCCCATGCACCCCTGACAGGGGAAATTCGATTTCAGGCAGCGCGCCCGGCATCCCTCCATCGTCACAATCCCCATGCACAGGATCCCCTGTTCGAGAAAGCACTGGTTCTCATCGATCTTTTCGACGCACATGATCGGATTGATACTCGGCGCAATAAATTCCTTCATCCCGTTGTGCAGAGTCCGGTGTTCCCGGCCGCACTCGAAACAGACGGCCCGGGTCGGCATCTTCGGATTCGTGCCGCGCAGAATCTGCGCCAGGGCGGAGAGGATCAGATCGTGGGGAGATGGGCAACCAGGAATAATGAAATCCACCTTGACGACGTCGGTGATGGCCCGCACCGCATCGGTCAGAACCGGAACATGCTGCGGATGCGGGAGCTCCCCGTTTTTACCGGTGCTTTCCGACTCCTGGTAGGCCCGCCTGATGACGGCATCCGCCGAATGGAGATTTCTCAGCCCCGGAATGCCGCCGAAAGAGGCGCAGCTCCCCAGCGCGATGAGGATCTCGCAATTGGCGCGCATCAGCTTCAGCCGCTCCTCATTTTCATGATTGGCGACGCATCCCTCGACGATGGCAATATCGACTTTCGGGATCTGCTTCACATCCATCAGATAGGTGAAACGGATATCGATGTCGTTGACCAGGTCCTCGAATTTTTCATGCAGGTCGAGGAGATTGGCGTGGCAACCGAAACAACCCTGCAGAGGCAGGATCGCCACCGTCGGCCGGTCTTTCATTCCCGATGTCGTCGGCTGCAGCATCGCCACCTGACTGCTGGTGAACTTCTCCTTCGTCTTCTTCCTTGAGGTTGAGCGCCGTTTCGAGATATTCGCGAAGCACCCGCGGGCCGAACTTGATCCCCGCATTGAAGGCAAAGGTTTCCAGGGCGTAAGCGAATTCGGTGGCATCGAAAAAGCGCTTGATCACATCCTTTTCGAGCGACCTGTCGATGAAGCGGACCAAATCGTCCGGAACCGCATCGTTGACCGACTTCAGCGGCGGGTGCGGCTCGGAAACGACATTCTTGATCAGATTGTAGATCGTCGTCCCGCGGAACGGCTGAACCCCGGCGAGCATCTCGTAAAGGATGACGCCGACGGAAAAGAGATCGGAACGATGATCGATCTTCTGCCCGTTAGCCTGCTCCGGCGACATGTAGGAGGGGGTTCCCAGGACGTTTCCCGTGGCGGTCAGCGACGGAAGGTCGACGGCATGGGCGATGCCGAAATCGGTGATCTTGACCATCCCCGAGCGGCTGATCATGATGTTGGCCGGCTTGATGTCGCGATGGACGATGCCGTTGTTGTGGGAATGCTCCAGGCCGTTCAGCAACTGGATGGCAATCGAGACGACGACCGGCAGCGGCAGCTTCTTCCCCGAATCGAGCAGGACATCCCGCAGCGTCGGTCCGTCGATATACTCGACGACGATGTAGTGATTCTCGCCGTCATTACCGAAATCGATGATGCCGACAATATTCTCGTGACGCAATCCGGCCGCTGCCCGCGCCTCGCGCTGAAAGCGCATGACGAAATCCTGATCCTTGGCCAGATGCGGGAGGATCTGTTTGATCGCCACCACCCGCTCCAGGGACTTCTGGATCGCCCTGCTCACCGTCGCCATTGCGCCCGCGCCAATCTGTTCGGTGACGAGATAGTTTTTCGCCAATGACATGGTCTTCTCCTAATTAGCGCGCACGACCGTCGAATCGACCGCTTCCGTCGATTCGAATTGCCGGTGGAAAACGTGGACGTTCTCGATGCACTCCTTGCCGCCGCGCGAGCAAGTGGCAATCACCTGCATCCGGCTCTCGGCGATCCCCCGGCTGACGAGGATCTCCCGCAACAGATTGGCGCGCCGCTCAAGATCGACATTGCCGATGATATTGTGACAACAGCCCTCGCCGCAGATGACGAGGCCGACGCCATTGAAGCCAAGATTGAAGGCGTGCAGGATGAGCCGGGTATCGATCTGCCCGCCGCAGACGACTTTCAGGGGGAGGATGCCGATCGGCCAGTTTGTCCGGCAATGGCGGCGCTGTCCAGACAGCGATAGCCGCATCCCTCACAGGCGATCAGGAGAATTTTGATCCCCGCCTGCAATTGCGAAAAGATGTCGATGGTGCTGAAGAGAAAGGCATTGGGCGTGGTCGCCAGATCGCGGGCGTCGGTTGGACAAGCCGTCACGCAATTGCCGCAGCCGCGGCAGCGCCGAGGATTGATGGTCGAAACCCGCGGGGTGCCGGTCAGTGAAACGGCTTTGAACATGCAGGTCTTCACGCAGGCGCCGCAGCCGCTGCACAATTCGGTTCTGACCTCGCTGACCTTGACGGTATGGTAAATCTCGCTCTTGTTGAGCAGATTGACGACCAGGGACGCCGCCGCATCCGCGGCCATGAAAGCATGCCCGATCTCGTTTTTGCCGATATCGGGCGGGTTGATGACGTAAACCCCCCGATCCTGGGTCTGCGAACGGGAAGTGACTTCGTCGAGGGCCGCCAAGGAACCTTCCCGGTCGACGTCGACATGAAAGATGGCCTGAAAGACCTTGACCAGAGACGAGTTGTTTTGCGGGGACAGGATCGCCGCGCCGATCTGCAGTTCCGACTCTGCGCCGCCAGAGGCAAGGGTCAAGACGAAATCGCCGGGATAGCCATCGAAATCGATCAGCGTGGCGTTATTGAACAGGGTCAGGCGCGGATGGCGCAAGACAAAGACCATCGTCGGCCGCACCAGCGGCAATTCCGCCTCGGGGATGACAATCTCCTGGCGATCGTTGATCAGAAATACCTTGTAGCCTTCTTCGAGACAGTGCTGGGCGGCCACAAAAGCGGCCGAGGAGGTGCCAACGATGGCCACGGACTTGCGCGGCGACACCTCGACGGTAACGATGGCATGGGAATGTTTGAGTTTCTCAATGCCGGCATCGAGCAGCAGGCGCGCCTTCTGTAGCAGCAGCACGCCTGATTCCAGCTTGTGCGGTAACGCCAGCATGTTTTTGAGATTGACGATTTCGATCTTGTTCTGATTAAGCCCGCGCTCTTCCAGGCATTTGAGCAGATATTCGCCATTTCTGGTCTGCAGGTAGGAAAAATGCGAATCCCCGACCAGTACGACGGCCTCGATGCCATTTTCTTCGACATCGGCCAGAAGAGCGGCAAAATCTTCGGCAGCGAAAAAATCGTCGAAAATTTTTACCGAGAAGCTCTTCCGATACGGTTCGGCCAATTCTTCAAGCTGGAACAGCCCCGCGAACACGTCGCCGCACCTTGAAAAGTAGATCCCTGTTTTCATCGGTTCGAGCTCCTGTGTGACAAAATAGCGGTTAGAGACGGCTCCCGGAGCCCTCGCTAAAAATCTCATTAACTCTTTGCGGAAATAATGTTCTACATTGAATTAATCTTCATTGTCAATAACTCAATGCCCGGGGATCTTCTCATTTTCAGCAAGGGATGATCCGGGTCTAAATCAGCGATTAACATTGTTATGAATCGGCATTCCTCATTTGTCATTTTTGTCAGCAGCGTTCGCCAGCTTCTCCCTCCTCGTTTGCTTCCCATTGCAGGGGAAGAACTCTCAAATTGTTTTGATGAAAAATATGAGTTATGATTCGGCCCGCTGGATTAACTCCGCCATGCACATTTGCGTAAGGAGTACCGAATGGCCAATCTCTTCTCCAATCTGAATGGGCTAGAAATCTTTTTCGTCAGCTGCGCCGTGGTCGGCGCCATTTTCGTCGGCATCAAGCTGGTGCTGCAGTTTATGGGCGCCGCTGGCGACGTTGATACCCATCTGGACGCGCATCATCCCGATTCCGATGTCGGCTTCAAGCTTCTTTCCTTCCACGGCCTGACCTCTTTTCTGATGATGTTCGGGCTGGTGGGTTTGGCCCTCTATCGACAAAACCGTGCCGGCGCCCTCATCGCCATGGTCGGCGCAGTCGCCGCCGGCCTCGCTTCGGTGTGGATTATCGGCAGAATTTTCGGCTTTGCCGGCCGGCTGCAATCGAGCGGCACGCTGGAGACCGCCGCCGCCGTCGGCAGTACCGGCACCGTTTATAGCAACATTTCCGCGGGCGGTACCGGTCGGGTGACGATCAATTTCAATGGCCGGCTGCGCGAATTCGACGCCGCGGCTGTGGATAAAGCCGAAATCGCCACCGGCACCCCCATTCGGGTAGTCCGGGTGGATGCGAATATCCTGATCGTCGAAAAGTTTTAATAGCCACAGCCTAAGGAGCCACCGATGTTGTTCGATATCTGGATTTTTCCCGTTCTCGCCCTGGTCATCCTCATCATCTCCACCATCATGTTCCTGGCATCGCGCTACAAACGCTGCCCATCGGACAAGATTCTGGTCATCTACGGCAAGGTCGGCGCCGGCCAGTCGGCCAACTGCATCCATGGCGGCGGCACCCTGGTCTGGCCGCTCATCCAGGATTACTCCTACATGAGCCTGACGCCGATGACCATTCCCATTCCGCTGCAGAAGGCGCTGTCGATGCAGAACATCCGCATCAACGTTCCTTCCACCTTCACCGTCGGCATCAGCACCGAGCCGGAAATCATGACCGCGGCGGCGGAGCGCCTGCTCAACCTTACCCAGAGCCAGATCGAGGAGATGGCCCGTGAGATTATCTTCGGCCAGCTGCGGCTGACCGTCGCTTCCCTCACCATCGAGCAGATCAATCAGGACCGCGAAAGCTTCCTCGAATCGATTCGCAAGAACGTGGCGCCGGAGTTGAACAAAATCGGCCTCTATCTGATCAACGTCAACATCACCGATATTACCGACGAATCGGGGTACATCGATTCGATCGGCAAGAAGGCGGCGTCGGAGGCGATCAATCAGGCCAAGGTCGATGTCGCCGTGCAGGAGAAGAAAGGTTCGATCGGCGAGGCCGAGGCGACCCGGGAGCGGACGATCCGGGTGGCCGAGAATGTGGCCGAATCGGAAAAAGGGAAGAAGAAGGCGGAAGCCGAACAGCGCGTCTATGTGCAGCAGCAGGAGACGGCGGCGATGATCGGCGAGGCGGAGGCATATCGGGAGAAGGAGATTCGGGTCGCCGAGAATGTGGCCGAATCGCAGAAAGGGAAGAAGAAGGCCGAAGCCGATCAGCGCATCTTCGTCCAGGGACAGGAGGCGCAGGCGGTCGAGGGAGAAAACCTGGCCAAGGCGCAGATCGCGGCCACCAACGCTGAACTGGCGGTACGCCAGGCAGAGTCGCTGCAGCGCGGCGAAGTCGCCAAGCGAATGGCCGATGTCGAAATCCAGAAGGCGCAGGCGATGGCCGAGCAGGAGCGGCTGACGGCCGCCGAGGTGGTCCGGCAGGAGATCGACAAGCGCAAGGTGGAAATTGCCGCCGAAGCCGAAGCCGAACGCATCCGCCGCGAAGCCAAGGGCACGGCCGATGCCATCCTGCTCAAGTACGAGGCCGAGGCGGAAGGTATCCGCAAGGTGCTCGACAGCAAGGCGGCCGGTTATTTGGAGCTGGTCAAGGGGTGCAACGGCGACGCCAAGGCGGTTGCCACGTTGCTGATGACAGAGAAAATCGAGCATATCGTGCAGCTGCAGGTCGAGGCGATCCGCAATATCAAGATTGACAAGGTAACCGTCTGGGATTCCGGCAGCGGCAAGGATGGCAGCGGCACGGCGAATTTTCTTGCCGGGCTGATCAAGAGCCTGCCTCCCTTGCACGAAGTCGCCGGCATGGCCGGCATCGAACTGCCGAAGTACCTTGGCGAGGTGGTAGCGGCCAGTGAAGCTGGCCCGGAGACACCGGTCAAATAACGACGATTCAGTCAGATTCCTAAAACCGAAAAGGGCGGCCACGTGGCTGCCCTTTTTCGTTTCTCCCCTTGTTTCGCCGATTGCAAGGCGGGGCAATGTCGATAGAATCGGGACCATGCAGAAGGAAGTGGCGTCACTGAAATTGCGGGCACTGGCCGCCGATTACGACGGCACCCTGGCCGAGCATGGGGTGCTGGCGCCGGAGACCGCCATCGAACTGCAGCGGCTGCGCGCCGCCGGCTGGCAACTGCTGCTGGTGACCGGCCGCCAGCTCGACGATCTGCAAAGCGTCTGCCGGCGGCTCGAGCTCTTCGCTGCCGTGGTAGCGGAGAACGGTGCGTTGCTGTACCTGCCGGCCAGCGGGGAGTGCCTGGAACTCGCCCCACGGCCGCCAGCGGCCTTGCTGGCGGCGCTGCGCCGCCGCGGCGTCGAGCCGCTCGCCGTCGGCGCCGTGATCGTCGCCACCCTCCTGCCGCACCTGGAGACGGTCCGGCGGACCATCGCCGAACTGCAGCTGGAAATGACGATCAGCCTGAATCGCGACGCGGTCATGATCCTGCCCGCCGGAGTCGATAAGGGCAGCGGTCTGGCGCAGGCGTTTACGGCTCTCGGCCTCACCGGCGAGGAGGCAGTGGGGATTGGCGACGCCGAGAACGATCTGCCGCTGCTTGCCCGCTGCCGGCTCGCAGTGGCGGTCGGCAACGCTCTTCCCGAGGTGCGGGGGGCGGCACATCTCGTCACCGCCGGCGCCGCCGGCGCCGGAGTGCGGGAGGCGATCGGCCGGCTCCTCGCCGGCAACTTGTTTTAGCCAATGACCGCTTGCCGCCGCCACTTTCCCCGCTAAACTTCCAGCAGACTGCGCCTGTAAACACTGGAGGATTTTATGCGCCCACACCGCCCCTGGATTCTCGATCTGCGCCTCTGCTGGACCGTGCTGCTCGCTTTCTGCTGCCTCGTTCTTTTTCCCGCCCAATCCCGGGCGGCGCTGGTCGAGAGCCGGCTCGCCGCCGGCGAGACCCTCTCCGCCAGGAGCATCGAGATCGACACCATTCGGCAGGCGTTGGAACGGGAGGTCGTCAGTCAGCGCCTGGCCGATTACGGCCTGAGCAAGGAAGAGATCCTGGCGAAACTCCCGGCCTTGGACGATGCGCAGCTGCATCAACTCGCCTCGATGTCCGACGATATCGTCGCCGGCGATGCCTTGGGCGGGGTCATTGCCATCCTTGTTATTGTCCTGCTGGTGGTGCTGATTCTGAAGGTCTCGGGCAAGGAAATCATCATCCGGTGATCCGCCTGCTCTTCCTGCTCTTCCTCCTGCTGACGGCCGCCTGTTCGCCTTTCAGCGACAGTATCGGGGACCCGCTGCCGCCTGGCATGCGGGCGATCCCCGGCGTTCCTTTTCGGCCGCAGGCGGGGCGGGACGACTGCGGCGCGGCCGCTCTCGCTTCTCTATTGGCGCACCGCGGGCGCGAGATTTCGGTAGCCGAGATTCGGCGGGCGGTCGTCTCTCCCGTTCTCGGCGGCACCTTGGCGCCCGATCTGGAGAATTTTGCCCGCGGGCAAGGCTTTGTCACTCGTGCCGGCAGAGGCGATGCGATGCTGTTACGGCAACTAATCGATGCCGGGCGGCCGGTGCTGATTCCGATCCAGGCCGGGCGCGTCGTCTCCCGCCCGCATTATCTGGTAGTGTACGGTTACGATCCGGACCGTTTTCTCGTCCATGCCGGGGTGCGGGGGGGTGTCCTCGTGCAGGCCCCGGACCTGTTGGCGCGCTGGGAGAAGATGAGCCGAGTTTATCTTTACCTGGAATGACCACGATGCGTCTGCCGCTTCTCTTCCTCCTTTATCTTCTGCTGACGGGGTGCGCCGTGCCGCAGCTAATCGTGCTCAACGATCCCCTCGATGCCGCCGGGCACAACGATCTCGGGGTGAGCTATCAGGCGCGCGGCGAGGACGATCTGGCACAGCGCGAATATGCCCGCGCCGCCGATTTAGCGAACAATTGGGCTCGGCCGTTGATTAATCTCGGCAATGTTTTCGCTGCCCGCGAAGATTTTGTCGCCGCCGCCGGCAGCTACCGGCGGGCGCTGCAGCGGGAGCCGGAGAATGCCGAGGCGATGAACAACCTGGCCTGGGTTCTGCTGCAGTCGGGCGACAGCGAGGGGGCGCTCCCCTGGGCGGAAACTGCTGTGGACCGTGTGCCAGCCGATCCCGCCTTTCTTGATACGCTGGCGGCGATCCGCCTGGCGCGTGGCGAAGATCAGGCGGCCGCCGCGCTCATCGAACGCGCCCTGCAGCAGGCGCCGCCTCCGGAGCTGCGCCGCAGTCTCGAAGAAAAGCGTACCTCCCTCTCCTCCGAGCCGTGAGCCCTTCCATCCGGCCTGTTCCGTTCATTTCCAGTGCAATTCCAAATTGCCGTCCGCCTGGAACTCGGCACGGGTGCCGAGCGTCTCTCCTTCACGATTGAGCGTTTCCAGCAGCCAGCCGGCTTCGCCCCCGGCCGCCCGCTCCAGGCGGAAGCGGCGCAGACGTGTGGGGCTCAGGCGCAGACGGACGAGACCGTCAACCGGATCGATGGTAACGAAATAGAGCAGCCCCAGATCGCCACGGAAGGCATGGTAGCCGCCAATCCCTTCGTAATCGCTGATGAGATCGCCGCAACCGTAAAGGATCGGCCGTTTGCGATAAACCTCGATGCCCAGGACGTGGTGCGAGGAGTGCCCGTGCACCACGTCAACAGCGGACTCATCGATGAGACGGCGGGCGAACTGCCGGTGCACGGCCGGGATGGCGAAGCCCCAGTTCCCCCCCCAGTGGATGGACAGTACGACGACGTCCCCCGGTTTCCGGGCGCTGCGCATCGTCGCCGCCAGGTGCATGGCCGTGCGCTCGGAAAGATCGGGGAGCAGATTGACCCCGGGCCGCTCCGTTCCGGCGCTCCACTCCGCGGGGATGCCGCTGGAAGAGGCGCCGCAGGCGAAGACCAGCACCCGTCTTTCCCCGGCAGCAATAATTCCGCTGGCGCTTGCGCCTGCTGCCGGTCGGGGCCGGCGCCGGGCCGGTGGAGACCCGCCGCCTCTAAGGTAGCGAGGGTTTCGGCGAGGCCGTCGTAGCCCCAATCGAGGACGTGGTTGTTGGCGAGGGTACAGCAGTCGATGTTGGCAACGGTCAGGCAGGGAAGATTACGGGGGTGCATGCGGTAGTGGATCGCTTTCCCCGGCCAAGGCTCGCCGGCGGCGGTCACTGCCGTCTCCAGGTTGACGATGCGCGCCTCGGGGGCCAGCCGCTCCAATTCCGCCAGGGCGTCCCCCCAGATGTAACGAAAAGCGGCCGGCCGGGGGATCGTGCCGTGCACCCGTTCGGCGCGCATGACATAGTCGCGAGCGTCACGCAAATACGTTTCATCGATTTCCGGCGGGCATGGATGCGGCAGAACTTGATCGATGCCGCGACCGGTCATGATGTCACCGCACAAAAACAGGGTCAGCAGACGCGCCTCCCTCCGCAGTTTCCATCATCAGCATAACAGGCGAAAAGTCAGCCGCCGCAGCGACAAGAGGTTTGACAAACGGGTACTGATTGGAAAACACTGTTGACCATGTCCCCAAATTTTTTGCGCCGTTTCTTCCGAATTGCCCGGTGGGGCGCTCCCCTGCTGCTGCTGGCTTTGGCCGGTCTGGCCGGCTGGCGTTACCTGTCCCTTCCCGATGTGGCCATCCTCAAGGATCGCCGGGCGACCCTAACCATCCCGGTCCGCGACTGGCAGGGGCGCGAGCACCCTTTTCTGCTCGGCCCGAAGAACCGCGACTGGATCCCCTTGGGAAACCTGCCCGAGGCGATGAAGTGGGCGGTGATCGTTGCTGAGGACGCCAACTTCTACGAACATCAAGGAGTTGATTTGCAGGCGATGCAGGATGCCCTCAGATACGATCTGGAGCAGAAGCGTCTGGCCAGGGGCGCCTCCACCATCACCCAGCAGTTGGCGAAAAACGTGTTTCTGTCGCGGCAGAAGAGTCTGCTGCGCAAGGCGGAAGAGGTTATCCTGGCGCAGCGCATCGAGCGGGAGGTGAGCAAGGGGCGGATTCTTGAACTGTATCTCAACGTGGTCGAACTCGGACCCCTGGTTCACGGCATCGGGGAGGGAGCGCGCTATCACTTTCACAAACCGGCGGCGGCATTGACTCCCGCCGAATGCGCCTTTCTCGCCGCCATCCTCCCCGGCCCGCGCATCGCCTATAATCCAAAGGTGAAACCGGAGAAGGTGCGGCGCCGCGCCGTCCGGATTCTGCGGCTGCTGGCCGGGCGGGGGATCCTCTCCGCAGCCGACCATGCGACCGCCCTGGCCCAATTGGAAGGACGGCCGGTGCTCCCGCCGCCTGCACTGGCGTCCGAACCTGAGCCGGAGCTTGCGTCGGAACCGAAAACCGAGCTGGTACCGCACGCGGAGCCGGAGCTTGCGCCGGAAACGGAAAAGGATGACGCGCCATTGTCGGAAGAAGAACGACCCCGAAATCCTGAATAGCGATCTGTCCAAACAGAAAAAACCCCGCCTGTTAAAGCGGGGTTTTTTCTGATGTTAAAAGAATACCCGGGATCAGAAGGAGAAGTTGAACTCGGGACCGACGCCGGCAGCCTTCAGCATTTCCAGTGTATGTTTAAAATCGATGGCAGTCGTAATGACATAACCAGAGATTTTCAGCTGATTGCGTACGGCGGCCGCTTCCGCGCCGTTATCCCCTTTCAATGTCAGAAGTGCTTTGGCTACATCCTCAACTGTTTTGCGCTCGGCTTTCTTTGAGATAATCAGGGTATTATCGGGGTTCTGTTCCGAATCGTTCCCCACCTGCTCCAGTTCCGGATAGCTGCCGCGCGAGTTATCCCAGACCCAGTTTTTGACGATGGCGATATCGGCTTTCCCTTCGGAAACCGCCTTGATCGCGTCGCCATGCGATTTGGCAAGAGAGATATTCGACGCGGCCTCGACCGCCCCCGGCAGAGCGCGGAAATAGAATTCGCCGGAGGAGGCGAGGGAGCAGAAAGTGACTTTCTTCCCCTTGAAGTAACTGCCGTCCCGGGTAAATTTCGCTGCCCCCTTGCGTGCGACCACGGTGGCCCAATAGGTGCTGTGTCCATCCTGGCTGATCGGCCGTACCAGGGGGTAGGCGACATCCTTGATCAACATGCTGCCGGCGACCCCGGAGCCGCTGAACATGCCGTCCACTTCGCCATTGGCGAACATGCGGGCGGCGGCGGGATAATTGGGTGCTTCGACGAATTTGATATCGAGGCCCTTGGCGCGCAGATATTTTTCGAGGGGGGCGAACTTTTCCGCGACCCCTTTTTCCGCCTGCATGATGCCGATGCGGAACTGCTCGGCAGCGGCCTGAGTTACCGACAAAAGGAGCAACAGGGAGCAGAGAATGAAAGAAAAAATCCGGTGCGAACGGGTGGCCTTGCTGCAATGCAAAAAATTAAATCTCATATTTTCTCCTTGAGGATTAAGAATGTATGCGAAGTTAGCATGCTGAAAGAAAAGGAATCAACGTTTTTAATAATGCAATGAGAAGGGTTGGTCCCGGCAAAAGATCGGTTACCAATAGAAACTGGAGGTAAGAGCATGCGCATTGAAAACGATCTCAAGCTTGGCTTCAAGGATGTGCTGATCCGCCCCAAGCGTTCCACCCTGAAGAGCCGTTCCCAGGTGCTACTTGACCGCACCTTTACTTTCCTGCACAGCCGCCGGCAGTGGACAGGGGTGCCGGTGCTCGCCGCCAATATGGATTCGGTCGGCACCTTCGAAGTCGCCCGGGTTCTGGCGCGGTATAAGCTGCTGACGGCGATTCACAAGCATTACCGCCTGGAAGACTGGGCGGAATTTCTCGCCGGCGAAAGCGATGAAATCTATGCCCGGATCATGGTAAGCACCGGCACCGCGCAGAAAGATTTCGAGAAGCTCGGCCGTATCCTGGCGCAGCATCCGAAAATCGAATTCATCTGCATCGATGTCGCGAACGGTTATGCCGAAGCGTTCGTGGATTTCGTGCGCAAGGTGCGTCAGACCTTCGCCGACAAGACGATCGTTGCCGGCAATGTGGTCACTGGAGAAATGGTGGAGGAATTGCTCATCTCTGGTGCCGACATCGTCAAGGTAGGAATCGGGCCCGGCTCCGTTTGCACCACCCGGATCAAGGCCGGGGTCGGTTATCCGCAGCTCTCGGCGGTGATCGAATGCGCCGACGCCGCCCACGGACTGGGCGGACGCATTATTTCCGACGGCGGCTGTTCCTGCCCCGGTGATGTCGCCAAGGCTTTTGGCGGCGGCGCCGATTTCGTCATGCTCGGCGGCATGTTTGCCGGCCACGACGAAAGCGGCGGCGAACTGCTGGAGCGCGGCGGTCAGCATTTCAAGCTCTTTTACGGCATGAGTTCATCGACCGCCATGGAGAAACATGCCGGTGGTGTGGCCGAGTACCGCTCATCGGAAGGGAAAACGGTTGAGGTGCCGTATCGCGGACCGATCGAGGAAACGGTCAAGGATGTCCTTGGCGGCATGCGCTCGGCCTGCACCTATGTCGGCGCCTCGGCACTGAAGGAACTGACCAAACGCACCACCTTTATCCGGGTGGCGGAACAGGAAAACCGCACCTTTTCCTAAAAGCCCTGGAGGCTAGCAAAAATAGCCTGTTTGGGCCATTTCGATTTTCAGGTACGGAAAAGGTTGTCTTGCGCGCCTTTTTTCGGTTAAATAGCACGGTTGAACCAATGTATTAATTTTTGCCGGACGAGGTGGAAGATGTCATTTACCGGAGACCTCAAGCATCTGCCGATTGTCGATGTCATTCAGCTGCTGCACGCCACCAAAAAATCGGGAACTCTCACTATCAAGGGGCGACACGGCGAATGCGTCCTCGTCTTTTCGGCTGGCTATATCGTCAGCGGCCGGCCAGCGAAAAAAGGCTTTAATCTCGGCAAGGTTCTTGTCGATTTGAAGGTGTTGCGCGGAGAGGTTCACGACCGTATTCTGCAGGAGCATGCCAAAAGCGGGAAATCGCTAGCTGCACTCCTCCTCTATGGGGGACACGTCAAGAAGGAAGGGGTCGTCAGAGGGCTCGAAACGCTGATCGAAATGGCAATTGTCAACGTTCTGACCTGGTCCGGAGGGATTTTTACCCTGGAAGTGGACCGGGTTGACCTGCTCGATGGTTATTACGACCTTCAGCAGCATCTGCAGCAGGAAACCGTTTTCAGCACCCAGAATATCCTGATGGATGCATTGCGCATCTATGATGAGATGAAACGTGATGGCGTGCTCGCCGATGAAGGGGAAACGGAAGAGGCGCCGCCTCCGGAAAGTGCCGGCAGGGCTGCCGGATGGGAGGTCTCCGTTGACGATCTCGGCCTGGCCGATCTCGATAAGCTGGAGAAGAAGATTCCCGGCGTTTTCAGCTCGCTCGTTGATATCAATCCGCTCGATCTGCACCGGCAGAAACTGCAGGAAGTCGCGCCCGAGCTCGCTTCGGGCGAGCAGGAGAAGCTGCTGACCTTCCTTCAGCAGCTGACCGAACGGATAATGGCGGATACGACGCTACCGGCCGGTGGCGAGCAGGGGCGGGTCGTTCTCTTCAGCCCGGACGAATTCTTTCAGTACATGCTGACGGCGGCCTGCAAGGATTCGGGAGTTTTCATCTTCGCCACCAATGACGAACAGGATCTTATCCCGATCATCGAGCAATCGCTCGGCACCGACAACGGCACCCTTTTGGTTCTCGATCGGCCGAGTTCGCTCGCACCTCCCTTCAGCGAAGAAAAGCTGGTTCAGTTGCGCCGTCGGCTGAAGGAAGGGTATCCGCGTCTGCCGGTGATCCAGCTGGCACCGCCAAGCAGTTTCGCCTTTACCCTGCAGGCGTTCAACGATGGCATTCGCACCGTCTTTCCCCGGCCGCTACGCGCCGATGGAGTCGATACCTTCGTTGCCGATTTCAGTCAGTTTCTCACCAGTTTCCGCACCCACCTGCAAGGCTTTTCGCGGGCGCAAGAGGACAAAGGCATTAACGACTGATTGGCTGACTTCTTGCGAACGGCCGAGACGGTAATGGTCTTGACCATTCTGCGCTTCGCCGACAGTCTTTTCCCGCGGGCGCTCACCATGGTCGTCGTCGCCCTACCGGACCGGTTGACGACAAAGGCTTGACATAGGTTGAGGCCGAAGGCGGAATCAATGTCCGCATCTGCTGGTGAAGATCGATCTTCGACCGGATAGCCCTAGTCGGCTTTTCTTCGGTCCGAGGAGGATCAATTGTTGCAGGAGTATCTTTGGTTCGGCGAGCAGTCCGCCACGGCAGGCGAGCATCCTGCTGGAGAATGCATTTTCCGCAAAAACTCGAAAATCCCCCTCGATAGATATAGCCTCGGGGGTGTGCCAAGCGTCAGGGAGTCATTGCCATGGATATGAAAGTATTAACTCAGATTCTCGAAATCGCTTTCGAGAAAAAGGTTTCCGACCTCCATTTCGAAGTGGACAACCCGCCATTTTTCCGCGCCCGCGGCCAGTTGGTGCGCTCCAAGCTGCCGCCGCTGCAGGCCAAGGATACCGAGTTTATCGCCAAAAGTATTCTGGCCTACAACAACCGCCAGCTTCCCGAGGACCTGCGGGAGATCGATGCTTCCTATGCGCTGCCGAACGGCGGGCGCTTTCGGGTCAGCATCTTCCGCCAGCGCGGCAACATCGGCATCATCATGCGGATCATCCCCCCGCGCGTCGGCTCCTTCAACGAATTGAATCTGCCGCCCGTGCTGGCGGAAATCTCCAAGGCGTCGAACGGGCTCATCCTCGTCACCGGCCCTACCGGCAACGGAAAATCGACCACCCTGGCCTCCATGCTGCAGTATGTGAACGATACCTTCAACTACAACATCATCACCGTCGAAGATCCGATCGAATTCCTCTTCACCTCCAACAAGAGCTGTATCATCCAGCGGGAGGTCGGTATCGATACTCAGGGGTTCAGCGCCGCCCTGAAGGCCGCCTTACGCATGGACCCCGATGTTATCATGGTCGGTGAGTTGCGCGATCTGGAGACGATCGATGCCTGCATCAAGGCGGCGGAAACGGGACACCTGGTCTATTCGACGCTGCACACGCAAAACGCCGCTTCCACCATCAACCGCCTGATCGGCTATTTTCCTCCCGATTCGCAGGAGGTTATCCGTCAGCGCCTGGCCGATATCCTCGTCGCCACCGTTTCCCTGCGCCTGATCAAGGACAAGACCGGCGAAAACATCATCCCGGTCATTGAGGTCATGCGTTCTACCACCACTATCCAGGCCTGCATCCGCGAAGGGCGTCTCAACGAGATCGAAAAGCATATCGAAAACGGCCGCGCCCAGTATCAGATGCAGAGCCTCGACCAGCATCTGGTCGAGTTGTGCCAAGGCAACATCATCGATTTCGCCGAAGCCAAGCGCCTCACCCGTTCCATGGATCTCGAGCGCAAACTCAATTTCACCAGCTGATCCGGCCGCAACCGCATTGCCAGCAACAAAAGGCGGCCGCCCAGGCCGCCTTTTTTCTTAACTATTACCCTACCTTTCTTCCTCCCGTCTTCGCTTCCCCCCGGTCTATCGTGATCCTTTGACAATACGATTTCGAATGCTTAAATTGTGGTTGGTTTGTTCTTTTACAGGAGGAAAAGCGATGCAAAATGGACGTTGATGGTTGCCATGTCTGATTATTGTTTTTTTATCTCTGGGTGTTCCGTCAGTGGGAGCGCAGACTTTCCCCGATTTCGTCAATCTGGCCAAACAGCTGAAACCGGCGGTGGTCAATATCAGCACGACCAAGAACATCAAGCCGCGGCGGCCAATGATGCCGGGGCCACAAGCGCCGCAACAGGATCAATTCAATGATTTCTTCGAACATTTCTTTGGCGGTCCCCAGGAGATGCCGCGCAAGGAACGCTCCCTCGGTTCCGGTTTTATCATCTCCAAGGAAGGTTTTATTCTCACCAACAACCATGTGGTGGCGGAAGCGGATGAGGTCAAGATCACTCTCGAAGACGGCCGCATCTTTGTCGCCGAGGTCAAGGGGCTCGATCCGAAACTCGATGTCGCCCTGCTCAAGATCAATGCCGGCACCGATCTGCCGGTAGCGCAACTCGGCGATAGCGGCAAGCTGCAGGTCGGTGAATGGGTGATGGCGATCGGCAATCCCTTCGGGCTTGAAGAAACGGTGACCGTCGGTATTGTTTCCGCCAAGGAGCGGGTGATCGGCGCCGGCCCCTACGACGATTTTATTCAAACCGATGCCTCGATTAATCCCGGCAACTCCGGCGGCCCGCTCTTCGACACACAGGGCAAGGTGGTGGGAATCAATACGGCGATCGTCTCCAGCGGGCAGGGGATCGGTTTCGCCACCCCGATCAACGCCGCCAAACTGATCCTCCCTGAACTACGGGAAACGGGCAAGGTAACGCGCGGCTGGCTGGGCGTGGCGGTGCAGGAAATGACGCCGGAGCTGGCGCAGTCCTTTGGGCTTAAGGAGGCCAAAGGGGCGCTGGTCTCGGAGGTGATCGAAAAATCGCCGGCGGCCAAGGCCGGGGTGCAGCGCGGCGATATCATTCTTTCCTTTGCCGGCAAACCGGTGCAGAACGTCTCTGAGCTGCCGCGCGTCGTTGCCGCCACACCGGTCGGCGAAAAAGCGATGGTCGAGGTCTTCCGCAACGGCAAGCGCTTGCAGCTGCCGGTGATTGTGGCCCGCCTCGATGAAGGGGAAAAAGGCGCCGCACCGGCTGGCGAAGTCGGCCAGAATCTCGGGTTGACGGTCGGTGATGTTACCCCCGAGGCGCAGCGTTATTATCGGCTCGACCGCATCAAGGGTGCCCTGGTGACGGCTATCGATCCGGCCGGACCGGCGGCCGAGGCGAATATCCGCCCCGGCGATCTGATTACCGAGGTCAACGGGCAGGAGATTGCCAATGCCGACGCTTTTCGCAAGAGCCTCCAGCAACTCAAGCCGGGGGCGCTGCTGCGCCTGTTGATCCAGCGTGGCGACAGCCTTTTTTATACCACCCTGGCAAAGCCGTAGGTTCCTCTTCCGGCTGGCGGATAGAAGGCAGCCAGGTCCCCGCAAAATGGGGCCTGGCTGATTTTTCGTGCGCTGGACAATCGGTCATTAACCGCTATTCTGGTAGTAAAATCGGTGAGACCGGTTGCAGATTCATCCAGCAGAAGAAAGGAGTCTAAGTATGGCTAGAATCGCATCGATAACTCTGACTGTATTCCTCTTCGCCCTCCTCTCGGCCGGTAACGTGCTTGCGGCCTGTGTGACCGGCGTGAAGAATATGGAGCAGGGGAAAACGACCGGAGTAACGGCTGAGACGCTGCATTCAGGCAAGGAATTCATCGGTACGGAAGTACGGGACAGCGCCGGGCAGAAGGTCGGCCAAATTGAGGACGTCGCTCTCGATTTCAACCGGGGGGCCGGCTACGCCGTGGTTTCCAGCGATAAAGAGCTGAAGATCGACAAGATCTTCCTGGTGCCGCTGAGTGCCCTGACTGCGTCTCCTGATGGCAAATACGTCAATCTGACCGTCAGTCGGGAGCAGTTGGCGACACTGCCGAAGCGTGATGTCCGGATGACCGAGCAGGAGTACGACCGCAACCTGCACGATTTCTACGGTGTGAGCTATCCGTGGAGCGACCTGCCGGGGAATGTGCCGGTCAACCGCAGCACTATTCCCGGCGGAAATCTGACTTATCCCGGCCAGCGGGAAGAGGTCCGGTGACCCGGCAGACGCGCCAAAGCGCAGCAACAAAAAACCCCGGCATGCTTGCCGGGGTTTTTTGTTGGTTGGCGGGAAAAATCTCTACTTCTTTTCCGGCCGGGAGGCGACCAGCAGCAGTTTCTGATCGGTATAGCTTTCCACCTCGCCGGCAAAGGTCTCGATCTGGAAAAACTCGTGTGCTTTCGGCGGGGCGTTGATGAAGAAGTGGTTGAGGCGCTGTATCCCTTCGCGATTCAGGCCGGCGCGTTTGGCCCATTCCTGAAAATCATGGGTTTTCGGGAACATCTTGGTTTCTTGCACGATGAAGCCGGCTTCCTCGGCCAGCTGGGTCCACTCGGCGCGGGTATAGGCGCGTACATGGGTCTGATCGCGCAGCTTCTCCATCGCCTGATAGAATTCGGCAATTTCTGGATCTTCCGGAAGCAGTGTATCGATAATTGCCATGCGCCCGCCCCGGCGCAGAACCCGATAGAACTCCCGCAAAGCGCGTGGCAGATCGGGGAAATGATGCGGTGCGATACGGCAGGTCAGCAAAGTGAAAGCGCCGGCCGGGAAAGGGAGATCCTCGGCGTCGGCTTCGCGAAAGGTGACATTCTCCACCCTGCCTTCCTCGCTGATATATTCCTGGGCTTTTTTCAGCATCTGCATCGTCAGATCGGAGGCGACAACGCTGCGCACCATCGGGGCGAAATAAAGCGCCGTGTGGCCGCCGCCGCAGGCGACATCGAGCAGGGAATCCTCGGGGGTGGGGTGCAGCAGGCGCGCCGCTTCGGCCAGATCGTCGCCAGGGGCAAATCCGCTGTTGCGCACGTAGCCGTCGGCGGTCCGGCCGAACTGCTCTCTCACCTTGTCCTTGAATCCCTTCGGCATGAAGTCTCCTGAGCCCAGACACAAATTATAACATTGAAATTACTTGCCCGGCGGCGGCTGCAACCGCCAAAAGTAGCGGAAGAATAGCATGAAAAAAACGCCTTTGGGAAAAAACTCTGGGGCCGGAAGGGCCCGCGGGCCAGGGATGAAGCATGTGCAAAGGACCGGCAATCGCACTGGCGAACGTCAAGGGGCAGCTTGCAATCTTCTCACCGTCTCCTAACATGACACTAACATCGAAGCGGATAATAAACCTCGATGATCATGTGAACGGCAAAAAGGAGAAACGGTGATGAAGAACTGCGGCAAAACCCTCATGACGGCAGCGATCATGCTGCTGGCCCTGCACCAGCCCCTGCCGGTTGCGGCGGCGGTCACCATCAACGGCGCCGGCGCGACCTTCCCCTATCCGGTTTATTCCCAGTGGGCCTACTTCTACCAGAAGGAGACCGGCACCAAGCTCAATTACCAGTCGATCGGCTCGGGTGGCGGCATCAAGCAGATCAAGGCGAAAACCGTCGATTTCGGCGCTTCGGATGCTCCTTTGAAAGCCGAAGAACTGGCGCAGGCCGGGCTCATCCAGTTTCCGATGATCATGGGCGGCGTGGTGCCGGTGGTTAATCTCGCGGGGGTCAAGCCGGGCGAACTGCGCCTTTCTCCGGCGCTGCTGGCGGATATTTTTCTCGGCAAGATGGTCAAATGGAACGATCCCCGCATTCAAGCGGAAAATCCCGGCCGCAAGCTCCCCGCCCAGGCAATCACTGTGGTACACCGCTCCGACGGCTCCGGCACCACCTGGATCTTCACCAATTATCTCAGCAAGGTGTCGCCGGAATGGGAGCAGAAGGTCGGCAACGACAAGGCCGTGCAGTGGCCGGTCGGCGTCGGCGGCAAGGGCAACGAAGGCGTCGCCGCCTATGTCCAGCGGATGAAGGGCGCCATCGGCTACGTGGAATACGCCTATGCCCTGCAGAACAAGATGAGCCACGCCCAGCTGAAAAACCAGGCCGGCAATTATGTCGCCCCGACGGCGGAGAGCTTTCAGGCGGCGGCGGCCAATGCCGACTGGGCCGGCTCGCCGGCTTTTTATGTCATCCTTACCGACCAGCCGGGGGAGGAGAGCTGGCCGATCACCGGCGCTTCCTTCATCCTGGTCCACAAGGAGCAAGCGGATGCGGCCAAAGCACAGGCCATGCTCGCTTTCTTCGACTGGTGCTACACGAAGGGGAGCCCGGCGGCGGTCAAGCTGGATTACGTACCGATGCCGCAGAAGGTGGTCGACCTGGTCGAAGCGGCCTGGTCGAAGGAAATTCGTGCCAACGGCCAGCCGGTCTGGAAACCAGGCCGGCCGCTGCGCTAGTTCGTACGTCGGAGAAGTATGGATAACGCATCGCACCAGCAGGCCGCTTCACCACGGCTAACGTCTGCCGCCCCCCGCCGCAATTTCGATCCGGCCTTCCGCTGGCTGACGGTGGCCTGCGGTTGCCTCCTCCTGCTGGCGGTCGCCGGCATCCTGATCGAACTGGTGCGCGGTTCCTGGTCGGCGCTGGAGAAATTCGGGGCGGGTTTTCTTGTCAACCGGGCCTGGAATCCGGTAACGGAGGATTTCGGCGCTCTCAGCAGCATCTACGGCACGCTGGTCTCCACGCTCATCGCCCTGGTCCTCGCCGTGCCGCTCAGCCTGGTCATCGCCCTGTTCCTGGTGGAGCTGGCGCCCCCGCGGGTCGCGCGGTATCGTCGGCGGCGCCATCGAGCTGCTGGCGGCGATCCCCAGCATCATTTACGGCATGTGGGGGCTGTTCGTCTTCGCGCCGTTCATGGCCGAGCACGTCCAGCCGTTCCTCGGCGAGTCACCGGCGGGCTCCCCTTGTTTCAGGGGCCGCCGATGGGCATCGGCATGCTGACCGCCGGCATCATCCTGGCGCTGATGGTCCTGCCGTTCATCACCGCGGTCATGCGCGACGTGTTTCTCATGGTGCCCCGCGGTTGTCAAGGAATCGGCCTACGGCATGGGCGCGACCACCTGGGAAGTGACCCGCAAAGTCACGATTCCGTACGGCATCCAGGGGATCGTCGGCGCCTGCTTCCTGGGCCTGGGCCGGGCCATCGGCGAGACGATGGCGGTGACCTTCGTCATCGGCAACGACCATGATATTTCCGCCTTCGCTCTTCGCCGCCGGCAACACCATCGCCTCGACCCTGGCCAACGAATTCACCGAGGCCTCCGAGCCGCTCTACCTCAGCGCCTTGGTCGAACTGGGACTGGTGCTGTTCGTGATCACTTTCCTCATCCAGGTTGCCGCCCAGCTCTGGCTGAAGCGGACCCGGCGCAGAATGGGGACGGGGCAATGAAAGCGCGTTCGATCCGGATTCGCCGCGGCAGCGATCTGGCCATCCGGTGTCTGGCCAGTCTGGCGGCGCTGGTCGGCATCGCCTTCCTTGGCTGGATCCTCTCGGTGGTCCTGGCGCGCGGCATCGGGGCGATCAACTGGGATTCTTCACCGAGCTGCCCGCCCCGCCCGGCATCGAGGCGGGCGGCCTGGCAACGCCATCGTCGGCACGCTGATGATCACCGCCATGGCGACGGCTGATCGGCGTGCCGATCGGTCTGCTGGCCGGCGTCTTTCTCGCCGAGTTCGGCCGGGACTCGCGTTTTGCCGAGTGCGGTCCGCTTCGCTGCCAACGTCCTGATGGGCATGCCGTCGATCATCATCGGCGTCTTCGTCTACATATCCTGGTGGTGCCGCTGGGGCGGTTTTTCCGGGTATGCCGGGGCCGTGGCCCTGGCGATCATCATGCTGCCGGTGGTCGCCCGCACCACCGAGGACATGCTGCAACCTGGTGCCGAACACGCTGCGCGAATCGGCCCTGGCCCTGGGCGCGCCGCGCTGGAAAGTCACCCTCGGCATCGTCTTCCGGGCCGCCAAGGCCGGGCTGATCACCGGCATCCTGCTGGCGGTGGCCCGGGTCAGCGGCGAGACGGCGCCCCTGCTCTTCACCGCGCTGAACAGCCCGTACTGGCCGCAGCTCATTGACTGAGCCGACCGCCAATCTGACCGTCACGATCTTCAATTACGCCATGTCGCCCTATCCGGACTGGCAGGCGAAGGCCTGGGGCGCCTCGCTTCTGATCACCGCCGGCGTCCTGGGAGCGACCGTTCTCACCCGCAGCCTGTTATGGTTCAGGAGCCGAAAATAATGGAAAAGCATCGTTTCTTGCACCTTCGCGATCATCGGAAGATGAACAACCCGGACAGCGGCGCGAGCGGCCAGGTTTCTTTCGGCGTCGCCACGGTTCCGCGCCGCTCGGGTCCGGAGATCCCCGCCAAGATTGCGGCGCGCAACCTGAATTTCTTCTATGGCGAGCACCAGGCGCTGTTCGACAACAACCTGGAGATCGCCGCCAACAAGGTCACCGCCATCATCGGCCCCTCCGGCTGCGGCAAATCCACCCACCTGCGTACCTACAACCGGATCTTCGAGCTCTATCGCGACCAGCGGGCCACAGGAGAAATCCTGCTGGACGGCGAGAATATCCTCGATCCCGCGCTGCGACGTCATCGAACTGCGCCGCCGCATCGGCATGATCTTTCAGAAGCCCACGCCCTTTCCCATGAGCGTCTTCGACAATGTGGCCTACGGGCTGCGGCTGCACTACCGGCTGAACCGCGGCGAACTGGCGGAGCGGGTGGAGAAAGGCCTTGCGGCAGGCGGCGCTGTGGGACGAGGTCAAGGACAAGCTCGACCACCCGGGGACCGCGCTCTCCGGCGGGCAGCAGCAGCGGCTGTGCATCGCCCGGGCGATCGCCGTCGAGCCGGAGGTGCTGCTGATGGACGAACCGACCTCGGCCATCGACCCGGTCGCCACGGCCAAGATCGAGGAACTGATCAATACGCTCAAGGAACGCTACACGCATCGTCATCGTCACCCACAACATGCAGCAGGCCGCGCGCATTTCCGACTACACGGCCTTCTTCTACCAGGGAACGATCGTCGAGTTCGGCCCGACCCGGCAGATTTTTACCAAACCGGCGCAGAAGCAGACGGAAGATTACATCACCGGCCGGTTCGGTTAAGGAGGAACGCCGTGGGGCACATGCATCGGGAGTTGGAAAAGCTCAAGAAGATGATTCTGGAACTCGCCGCCGTCGCCGAGGAGAGTGTGCAGCAGTCCGTGCATTCTCTGGAGCGGATGGATGTCGCGCTGGCCGAGAAGGTGATTGCCAGCGACGATCAGGTCGACCGGATGGAGGTCGATCTTGAAGAGGAGTGCCTGAAGATTCTCGCCCTGCACCAGCCGGTCGCCATCGATCTGCGCTTCATCGTTTCGGTGCTGAAGATCAACAACGATCTGGAGCGGATCTGCGATCTGTCGGTGAATATCGCCGAACGCACGATCGGCATCGCCGCCGAAGGGCGCGTGCCGGTTCCCTTCGATGTCGAAGAGATGGGCGGAAAAGCCCAGGTCATGCTGAACAAGGCCATCGATTCACTGGTCAACCTCGATCCCCAGGTGGCGCGGGAGGTCTGTCGCCTCGACGATGGGGTCGATGCCCTCCACAAGGACAATTACCGACTGGTCAAAGAGCAGATCCGGCAATATCCCGAGCGGATCGACTCGCTCATCCAGTACACCTCGGTTTCCCGCCACCTGGAACGGATCGCCGACCTCACCACCAATATCGCCGAGGATGTGATTTATATGATAGAAGGGGAGATCGTCCGCCACACCTTTTAGTGAGGGGGCTGATGAAAAACGCCCGCCTGCGGCGTTGCCCTTCGCCCTCCGACCCTGCGACGTACCTTTCGGTACGCCTCGGGTCTTCGGACTCGGGCGCCTTGCATTCGGGCATTTTTGATCAGCCTTGGACAGTGGGAGTCATGAGTTCCGTTTAGAGCTCTCTTGCGCGTGGGTGCCGGAAGGGTTAAATTGAATCGGGTTCTCTACTCTTCATGAGGGATTCATGCCCGATTCGCAGCGGAACGAAAATCAACTGCCCGCCCTTTCCCCCGATCTGGTGGTCGTCAGCGCCGACGGGGAAAGCTGGCGGCTATTGCGCCTTTCGCCGCAGCTGGCCCGTTTGGCTGGTATTGCGCCCGAGAAGGGGCGCGGTCGCCTGCTGCACCGCCTTTTTGCCGAGACGATTCCACCGCTGCCGGAGCTGGCGCGGGAGGCGGCGGCCCGCCCGGAGCCACTGACCGGCGTGCACGTCCGCTTTGCCGGCGAACCGCCGGTCTTCCTCGTCGCCGAGGTGCGCGCCGGCGGTCTGGCCGAAGGCTACAGCGGGCGGACGGTCACCTTCAGCTTTCATTCGCCCGCCCGGGCGGAAGCGCTCGCTCCCTTTCACGGCCTGGTCGGCGCGAGTGCGGCGATGCGCGAAGTTTATCGCAAGATTGCCCTCTATGCCCCCTCCGAGGCGGCGGTGGTGATCACCGGCGAAACCGGCACCGGCAAGGAACTCGTTGCCCGCGCTCTGCACGACGGCAACTTCCGCCGTCGCGGCCCCTTCGTCGCCGTCAACTGCTCGGCCATTTCTGGCGAACTGCTCGAATCGGAACTGTTCGGCCACGAAAAAGGGGCGTTCACCGGCGCCATACGCACGCACCGCGGTCGCTTCGAGCGGGCGGACGGCGGTACCCTCTTTCTCGACGAGATCGGCGACATGCCGCTGCACACGCAGGCGAAACTGCTGCGGGTGCTGGAGACAGGGAGCATCGAGCGGGTCGGGGCGGAAGTGGAGAAGAGGGTCGATGTGCGCATCGTCGGCGCCACCAACCTGCCGCTGGAACAGACGGTGGGGGAGCGCCGCTTCCGCGCCGATCTCTATCATCGGCTCTGCGTGCTGCGCATCCACATGCCCCCCCTGCGCCGGCGCAGCGAGGATATCCCGCTGCTGGTCGAGCATTTTCTCCGGATCTTCAATCGCCGCTACGGCCGCCACATCGAACGGCTGACGCCGGAGGCGCTGACGCTGCTGCAGTCCTATCTCTGGCCGGGGAATGTGCGCGAGCTGCGCAATGTGCTGGAGCGGGTTTTTGTCGAAACGCAGGCGGAGGTGGTCGGCGCCCGCGCCTTTCGCGAGTGGATTCGCGAACGGCAGGATTTTTCCCCCGGAAGCTGGGGGATGGAAGCGCTGGAGCGGGAGGCGGCGCCGGTCATTCCGCCCTATCCGCTCAGCTCCGAGCGCCGCCTTCTGCCCGCCGGCCGCGATGGCGTTTTCGAGGCGGAACTCGTGCCGGCGAAGCGCCGGCGCAGCACCCGCCCGGCCGAGCTCGATTCGGAAGAGGTTCGCCGCGCCTGGCATGCCGCCGCCGGCAATTTGAGCGCCGCCGCCCGCCTGCTCGGCGTGCATCGCGCCACCCTTTACCGGCATTTGGACAAGCTGGCGCTGTCGCGGAAAAAACTGGAAAAGCGCTGACGCCCCCTCTTGACGCGCACCCCCGAATGCGCGTTAAATGGCCGCATGGTGAAAGAACGTTCTCCGGAGACGCTGGCCAGACAGGCTCCTTATTGGCTGATCGTTACCACCCTGCTCTGGGGTGGTAGTTTTGTTTTCAACAAGATCGGCTTTCGCGAGATCCCGCCGATCACCTTCATGGCGCTGCGTTTTTCCCTGGCGACGCTGCTGCTCGGCATTTTCTGCCTCTGGCGTCGTCGTCGGCCGACCCTCGTCGGTGTGCGCAAAGGGGCGGCGGTCGGCATTGCGCTGGCCGGCGCCAATCTTACCTTCGTCCTCGGGGTGAGCGGCACCACTATTTCCCGTGCCGGTTTTCTCAACAATCTTTTCGTGCTGATCGTGCCGATCGTCTGCCTGGCTCTCTGGCGGTCCCGCATCGACCGCGCCACCTGGGCCGGGGTCCTTCTGGCCATCGCCGGGCTGAGCTGGTTGGCCGGCGGCGGGGTCGCGGGGTTCAGCCGCGGCGATCTCTTCTCCGTCATCTGCGCCTTCTTCATCTCCCTGCATATCGTGCTGGTTTCCCGCCTGCTGCGCGAAGTCGATCTTTACCTCGTCACCTTGGTGCAGTTCGCCACCGTGGCGGTGATCGGCGTCGCTCTGGCCCTGCTGATCGACGGTCCGCCGGCTCCCTTCGGCCCGGTGTCGGCGGCGGCTCTCGGCTATTGCGTCATCTTCCCTACCATCATCTGCTTCACCCTGCAGAATGCCTTTCAGCCGCACACCACTCCCACTCAGGCGGGGTTGATCTACACCCTCGATCCGATCTGGAGCCTCCTTGGCGGGGTCCTGCTCCTGGGCGAACGGCTGAGTCTACAGGAATGGAGCGGCTGTCTGCTGATCTTTCTGGCCGTCCTCCTCCCCCTGCTGGTGCGCGTCCTTCCTTTCCGGCGCGGCCCGCTACGCCAGTCCCTGCCCGTATCCCCGATTCTCGATCCGGAGTCTCCCGCCTAGCCTGCATCCGCACCTTGCGGCGTCGCAGACGTTCCCGGCGACCGCTCTGCAGCGTCGCAAGTCCGCTCTTCGAACCTAAGTGCCTGTACTTACAGATTTTATCTATTGGCACGTCGGTTGTATCTCTATCGAATGGACCGGCGAAATTGTCCGGTGCCGTTATAATGGGATAACACCTGCGGAGAGGATGGCCATGGATATCAATAAGATGACGCAGAAAAGTCAGGAAGCGTTGCAGGCGGCGCAGACGCTGGCGCTCAAGCTCGGCCACGTCGAGGTCGATGGCGAACACCTGCTGGCGGCGCTGCTGGAGCAGGAAGGGGGACTCGTTCCCCGTCTGCTGCAGCGGATGGAGGTGCCGGTAGAGAACTTTGCTGCCGCCCTGCGGCAGGAGCTGGAAAAGCGGCCGAGCGTCTCCGGGCCCGGGGCGGAAGCGGGGAAGATCTACGTCACCCAGCGCTTCAACCGCCTGCTGATCCGCGCCGAGGAGGAAGCGCGCCGGCTGAAGGACGACTACGTCAGCGTCGAACATCTGCTTCTCGCCCTGATCGAGGAGGGGAGCGCGACCGCCGCCGGCAAGCTCTTCCGCCAGTTCAACATTACGCGCGACCGACTGCTGCAAGCGCTGACCGCTGTGCGCGGCCATCAGCGGGTGACCAGCGCCGACCCGGAAGCGACCTACGAAGCGCTGGAAAAATATGGCCGCGACCTGGTGCAGGAGGTGCGCAAGGGTAGGCTCGATCCGGTGATCGGCCGTGATGATGAAATCCGCCGCGTCATCCGCATCCTGTCGCGCAAGACGAAGAACAATCCGGTACTGATCGGCGAGCCGGGGGTCGGCAAGACCGCCATCGTCGAGGGGCTGGCGCACCGCATCGTGCGCGGCGATGTCCCCGAGGGGCTGAAGGAAAAGACGATCTTCGCCCTCGATATGGGCTCGCTGGTCGCCGGCGCCAAATACCGCGGCGAGTTCGAGGAGCGGCTGAAGGCGGTGCTCAATGAAATCAAGCCAGAGCGAGGGGCGCATCCTCCTCTTCATCGACGAACTGCACACCATCGTCGGCGCCGGCAAGGCGGAAGGAGCGATGGACGCCGGCAACATGCTCAAGCCGATGCTCGCCCGCGGCGAACTGCATTGCATCGGCGCCACCACGCTCGATGAATACCGCAAGCACATCGAAAAGGATGCCGCGCTGGAACGCCGCTTCCAGCCGGTGCTGGTCGAGCAGCCGACGGTAGAGGACACGATCTCGATCCTGCGCGGCCTCAAGGAGCGCTTCGAGGTGCATCACGGGGTGCGGATCCAGGACAACGCCCTGGTCGCCGCCACCGTTCTCGCCATCGCTACATCACCGACCGCTTCCTCCCCGACAAGGCGATCGACCTGATCGACGAGGCCTGCGCCATGATCCGCACCGAAATCGATTCGATGCCGCAGGAACTCGACGAGGTCACGCCGGCGGGTCATGCAGCTGGAGATCGAGGAGGCGGCGCTGAAGAAAGAGAAGGACAAGGCCAGCAAGGCGCGCCTGGAGGATGCTGCGCAAGGAGCTCGCCGATCTCAAGCACACAGTCCGACGCCCTGCGGGCGCAGTGGGAAGCGGAGAAAGAGGGGATCAAAAAGCTGCAGTTGCGACGCGAGGAGATCGAGCAGGTGCGCCAGGAGATTGAGATGGCCGAGCGCCATTACGATCTGAACAAGGCAGCCGAGCTCAAGCACGGCCGCTTGCCGCAACTGGAGCAGGAGCTGCGCGAAGCTAGAAGCGAAAACCGCAGGGGCAGGGGCCGCGGCTGCTGCGCGAGGAGGTCACCGAAGAGGAGATCGCCGAGATCGTCGCCCGCTGGACCGGCATCCCCGTCACCCGCCTGGTCGAAGGCGAACGGGAAAAACTGCTCAAGCTCGACGAGGTGCTGCATCGAGCGGGTCGTCGGCCAGGACGAAGCGGTGCAACTGGTGGCCGACGCCGTGATCCGCGCCCGCGCCGGCATCAAGGACCCGCGGCGGCCGATCGGCTCCTTCATTTTCCTCGGGCCGACCGGGGTCGGCAAGACCGAACTCGCCCGCACCCTGGCCGGCCGCGCTCTTCGACTCGGAAGAGAACCTGGTGCGCATCGACATGTCCGAATACATGGAGAAGCATACCGTCAGCCGGCTGATCGGCGCCCCGCCGGGGTACGTCGGCTATGAGGAGGGGGGCAGCTCACCGAGGCGGTGCGGCGCAAGCCGTACAGCGTCATCCTCTTCGACGAAATCGAGAAGGCGCATCCCGACGTGTTCAACGTCCTGCTGCAAATTCTCGATGACGGCCGGGTCACCGATGCCCAGGGGCGCACCGTGGATTTCAAAAATACGGTGATCATCATGACCAGCAACATCGGCTCGCAGTATCTGCTGGAGGGGGTCACCGCCGACGGGCAGATCAAGGAAGGGGCGCGCGATGCGGTCATGCGCGAGCTGCGGGCGCATTTCCGTCCCGAGTTTCTTAACCGGGTCGACGATATCATCCTCTTCAAGCCGCTGACGCTGGCGGAGATCGAGCATATCGTCGATCTGCAGGTCGAGGATTTGCGGCGGCGTCTGGCCGGCCGGCGGATCCGCCTGGAGCTGACGGCAGCGGCACGCCAATTCATCGCCAAAACCGCCTACGACCCGGTCTATGGCGCCCGCCCGCTCAAGCGCTACTTGCAGCACGTGCTTGAAACGCGCATCGGCCGTTCGATCATTGCCGGTGACATCGGCGAAGGGGCGACGGTGACGGTGGGGGTTGGGGAGGGAGGGTTGACGGTGGCGGCGGGGTGAATCGGGCTGAAAAATATTTTCTGTCGAGGAAAGAGCCCATCGAGTGTGGGCTCCCGGCTAAAAATTGATTTAAAAAGAGAATGTTCGCTGTTTTGGCGGGATAATCTGATCATTATCGTGAATCCTGTTGGCAGAACGTCGTTCAGCACCATCTTGCCCAAATATTTCGATTTCTTTATGCTGAAGCAAGACTCCTAAAGCTTCTCGGTACACAGCAGCTGATGCGGGAGAGGAGTTACATGTTGACGCGAAAAGCTCACCAAATGACATGCCTTCAGGATCTGGATAAATCAGATGAGGGATTTGTTCTGAAAGGGCATTGATGCTGCTTGTTTTTGCAAGATCATCAAAACAAAAGCCAAGGTCCATTTGCCCGGTGTATTGACTATCCTTTTCAGGAATATAACCAAGCATCTGAAACATGTTCAAACCAGCTCCGCCATAGTGAATAAAATAATTATTTTTTTCCCAATGAATGCGTGTCATAACATCGCGCGCTCGTGCCCTTTGCGAAAAATGTAATAACCAGTAATCTCCGTGACCGTTTGTAGATCTTATAAAAAATGGCGTATAAAACCTTGCACCACTTGCGTCAACTAATTCTTTATACAAACAGCTTTGAATAAAAAGTCGCCATTTTTTATCGCTACGTTTTATTTCATCAAAGCTTCTACCGTTAAGCAGATCAGATAAACCAATTCTTTCCAACCCTCTTTTTGTGATCGGATGATCACCAGCAAAATTTAAAAACGAATCTACCGCGAAGGTAAGAATTATTTCTGAACCAGAGAGGCTAAAAACCAAAGTATTTAATAAGTCTGTTGGTACATCTGTGTAGCCATATTGGTCGAGCAAAAATATTGTTTTTGTTGACCTCGGACTTTTCTTTTTAACAAAATCTATGATTTTATCAGATTGATTGTGAAATTTGTCGCAAATTAAAAAAATGGTATCATTCAAACTTGAGCCGTAACCTCGCAATGTAAGCTCATGGCGAAGGTGTGCCTCTGCTTGCTTGTTTGATTCAATAAAAAAATAAGTGATATCAAAATGAATTTTCTTTTGTCTTTGTTGATTGATTATAAATTCTGCTTCCTTTGCAGCTTCAAGCATTATAAGGGGTGACCCAAGTATCTCTTCCCCAGTTTTCTCGTGTCGATAAATCCCACCACCTGCGAACCCATCAACCAGGGTAAGACGAAATTCATCTTGTCTCGGAGAGGTAGTTAACGTCTGAATATAAGAAACCAAATATGCACGTAAAATTTCATGTTTTGCGATGCTGTGCTGTTTGATAATGGGTGGTCTTTCTCCAATCCCCCATTGGTAATGAGTCTCTGCCATATCCCCTCCTTTATAGTTTGTCTATCATACTGAGCGGCATCTGATCCCACGTTCTTCCTTGTAACAAACGACCATTCTGTCTCTTTGCTCGTTTTTTCCCGTCAACCCCCCACCCACCCCATTGTTTAAAGAAGAAAGCCGAGTGCTGAGTTTCGCACTGACCCTTGATGTTCATGACCCATTCCTTCTGCATTGGCCGGGCTTGCGGGCCGGATTCACCGCCGACAATCACCCAGTGAATTCCGGAAAGATCAAGTGTGCCGAGGTCTTCGAGTAAAGGCTCTGCGGAGACAAAACGGATGCGTGCCGGAACTTGGCGCACCCAGTCGAGACGCGGAACGCCGTGAGCACGGTCTTCGACCGTCACTCCCAGCCATGCGTTGTTTGGCGCTGTGCCGTAGCTGTCGAAAAAAGTGGCCATGCGCTCGGCCCGCTTGGTCAAGATCTGAAAGGTATGTTGCGGTGCTTGGCGGATGACGTCGAAAACCTGACGGATATAATCGTCTGGAATCGCTTCGTGGAAGAGGTCACTCATGGAATTGACAAAGTAAATCGTCGGGCGTCTTCGCTTCAGTGGTTCGTTGAGTCGATATGGCAACAGTCTGATTTGGAAACCGTTTTCGTAACCTTTCACGCCCATAGCTTTCAACCGCCGCGCCATAACCTCGGCGTAACAATGGGCGCATCCCGACGACACCTTGCTGCAACCGATCGCTGGATTCCAGGTCTGTTCTGTCCATTCAATTGAAGTATTCGTACTCATTGGTATGTTTGTTTTGGCCTTTTAGTGAATTGTCAATTCAAATTAAACTATTTCCTTCGATTAATCAGCATACTACCAGTTGATGTTACCTTAGTACAATTGCTTTCCTTGATGTGCGAGACAACGGGCGTCAGGTGGTTATTGGAAGCGTATGTAGCCGCCGCTCTCCATATTTAAAGTACTCACCCCCAAACCTCCGTCCCCTCCTTAATAATCGCCAGATACGCCTCATGGAGAAAAACCCGGTCGCGCTTCTTGCCGCTTACCTCTTTGAGAAGCCCGAGCGACACTAGATTGCCGACCGCTTTCCCCGCCGCCGGGGCGCTGATGCCGAGCTGCCGCGCCACGAATGGAATCGAGACGTAGGGATGGCGACAGAGCACGTCGAGAAGCGCCAAAGCCGTTGGCGCGGCCCTGCCCAGGGAGGCGACCTTCTGCCGGTCGGCGGCCAGCAAATCGATGATCGCCCTGGCGGCGTCGGTCGCCTGCTTGGAGATTTCGGCGACTCCCTCCAGGTAATATTTGATCCACCCTTCCCAGTCGCCATCCCGGCGGACGCCGTTGAGTCGCTCGTAATACTCCTGGCGGTGTTTTTTGAAAAAGAGGCTCAGGTAAAGGAGAGGCTTTTCAAGAACCTGATCGTGGCAGAGGATCAGGGTAATCAGGAGCCGTCCCATCCGGCCGTTGCCGTCGAGAAAAGGGTGGATCGTTTCGAATTGGGCATGAGCAAGCCCGGCCTTGAGCAATGGCGGCAGGGTTTCGTCATGGAGGAACTTCTCCAACTCGCTCAGGCAGGGGAGCACTTCATGAGCCGGCGGCGGCACGAAGACGGCATTTCCCGGCCGGGTGCCGCCGATCCAATTCTGCGTCGTGCGGAATTCGCCGGGATTCTTGTGTCCGCCACGGATGCCGGACATCAGGCGGGCATGAATCTCTTTGATCAGGCGCAGACTCAAGGGGAATTCCCTTAGCCGTTCCAGGCCGTAATTCATCGCCGCCACGTAGTTGGAGACCTCGTTGATGTCGTCCTGCGAGCTTTTGCCTTCGATCTCTCCTTCATATTCCAGCAGATCGGCCAGGGAGGCTTGCGTCCCTTCGATCTGCGAACTGAGGACCGCCTCCTTGCGAACGTACATGTAGAGAAAAAGGTCGGGATTGGGGAGGATGCAGGTACAGCCGTCCAGACGGCCGAGGGCGCGGTTGGCCCGCTCCATAAGCCGGCTCATCTCGGCGTCGATCTGCAGTGGCGGCGTGGGCGGCAGCGGGTTGGGAACAAAGGCGCGGTACCCTTCCGGTCCTTGTTGCTGCACGACCAGCCGGCCACCACGGGGTGAGACTTCGGTGAACATTGAGCACTCCTGAAAAGCGTTACGGCAGTTTTGTTGCGTAGCGTTCGAGACTAAACAACGAAAGTTACTTTCCATCAAAAGCTAATAAACTTTATTCCAATATAGTTTATTAGTCAAGCAAACTAAGCAACACAAGGCTCTTTGTGATGCGTAGGACAGCAGGCGCTATCCTCGGCAGGCCAGCCGCATGGATATCGCCTTTTTCCCGTTTTTCCCTTATGCTACGCAGGTGTGTTCAAGAATGGCGGCATTGAGCGTTCACCAGGGATGCCAGCGCCCGCCGATCACTCCGGAGCTGCTATTGATGCAATCCTATTCGCCCAACCTGATCGTCGTTCTCGGTCCCACCGCCTCCGGCAAGACCCGCCTAGGGGTGGAGCTGGCGCGCCGGCTGAACGGCGAGATCATTTCCGCCGACTCGCGCCAGGTGTACCGGGGGATGGATCTTGGCACCGGCAAGGATCTGCTTGAATATGCCGAGATTCCGCATCATCTGATCGATATCCTCAATCCCGGCGAGCCGTTCAGCGTCTTCGACTTCCAGCGGCGCTTCTTCGACGTTTTCGCCGATATCGAACGGCGCGGCCGCCTGCCGCTGCTGGTCGGCGGCACCGGGATGTATCTGGATGCGGTGCTGCGCGGCTATCGCCTGATCGAAGTGGCGGAAAATCCGAGGCTGCGGCAGGAGCTGGCCGATCTCAGCGACGAGCAGCTGCGTGCACGGCTGCTGTCGCTGCGGCCGCAGCTGCACAATACCACCGACCTGCAGGAGCGCGCCCGGCTGGTGCGGGCGATCGAGATCGCCGCAGGGGAGACGGCGGCCGCCGGCGACCTGCCGCCGCTGCCGGAACTGCGGCCGGTAATCTTCGGAGTACGCTGGGAGCGCAATGAGCTGCGCCGGCGCATCACGGCCCGCTTGCACGAGCGCCTGCAACAGGGCATGCTCGAAGAAGTCGCCGCCCTGCACGCTGCCGGCGTCCCCTGGGAAACGCTCGAATTCTACGGCCTCGAATACCGCTTCCTCGCCCGCCACCTGCAAGGGGAGTTGAACCGCAACGATATGGTGCAGAAGCTGACCAGCGCCATCCACGATTTTGCCAAGCGGCAGGAAACGTGGTTCCGCCGCATGGAACGCCAAGGGGTCGCCATCCATTGGCTGAACGGTGCCGGCGAACTGTTGTCGGAGGCGTTGGCGGTGCTCGCGTGAACTGTCCCGATCCCGGCAGCGCGGTGCTGTACGACTCCCGGCGGAGTTGCTGGCTGTATTTTAACCGGCCACAGCGGATCATCATTGCACGGCATGCCGACGAGGTGCTGCCGGCCTTGGCCGAGGTCGAGGCGGCGACGGCGACCGGGCTGCATGCCGCCGGTTTTCTTGCCTACGAGGCGGCGCCGGCCTTCGATCCCGTATCGGCCGTCGGCGACGGTGGCGATTTCCCCCTCCTCTGGTTCGGTCTCTACGGGCCGCCGCAACCGATCGATCTGCCGGCGACTCCGGCTGGTTTTTCCCGCCCGCAATGGCAGCCGCAACTCGATGCCGCCGCTTTTGCCGAGACGATTGCCGCCATCAAAGGGCATATCGCCCGCGGCGAAACGTATCAGGTTAACTTCAGTTTTCCCCTTTGCTGCAACGCCGCCGTCAACACCTGGCCCTTCTTCCTCGACCTGGTCCGCGGCCAGCGGGCGCCGCATGCTGGCTATCTCGATACCGGCCGCTTCGTCATCTGCTCGGCCTCGCCGGAACTCTTCTTCTCGCGTAGCCATGGTCTTCTGACCTGCCGGCCGATGAAGGGGACGGCGCCGCGCGGACGCACCAGCGCCGAAGACCGGGCGCGTGCCAACCAGTTGCGCCGCTCGGCAAAGAATCGGGCGGAAAACGTGATGATTCTCGACATGGTGCGCAACGATCTCGGCCGGCTCGGGGCGGTCGAGGTGCGCGCCCTGTACGAACTCGAACGCTACCCTACCGTCTGGCAGCTGACGTTCAGCGCCGAAACGTGGAGTACCGCCACCCTCGCCGCGATCTTCACCGCCCTCTTCCCCTGCGCCTCGATCACCGGCGCGCCGAAGGTCCGCACCATGCAGATCATTCGCGCCCTGGAAGGGGAGGCGCGCCGCATCTATACCGGCGCTCTCGGCCACCTCGGGCCGGACGGCACCGCCTCTTTCGGTGTCGCCATTCGCACCGCCCTCTTCGACCGCGAGGCAGGGAGGGGGGAGTACCGGGTCGGCGCGGGAATCACCTGGGGCTCGCAAGCGGCTGCTGAGTACCGCGAGTGTCTGATCAAGGCGGCGATCCTTGAGCGGCGCATCCCCGACTTCTCCCTGCTTGAAACGCTTCTCTGGACGCCGGCGGAAGGTTTTGTCCTCCTCCCGGAGCACCTGCGGCGCCTGGCGGCTTCGGCCCGCTATTTCGCTTTTCCGTGCGATCTCCAAAAAATTCGCGCCCACCTGCGGCAGATGGCGAGCACCCTGCCGCCCGGCCCACACAAGATCCGGCTTCTCCTCGCCGGCGACGGTACGCTCGACTGCCGCGGCGCGCCGCTCGAAGCGAATCCGGCGGGACCCGTCCGGCTCGGACTGGCGGCGACGCCGGTCGACTCCGCCGATCCCTTCCTTTTTCATAAGACGACGCACCGCCAGGTGTATGAGCGGGCGAAGCAGGAATGCCCGGATGCCGATGAGGTTCTTCTTTGGAACGAACGGGGGGAATTGACCGAAGCGTGCAACGGCAATCTTGTTGTCGAACTCGATGGCGAGCGTGTTACCCCGCCGGTCGGTTGTGGTTTGCTTGCCGGCACCTTGCGCGCGCGGCTGTTGAAAGAGGGCGTGCTCCGGGAGCGGATTGTGCGACGGGAGGATCTGCAGCGCGCCAGCGCCGTGTGGCTGATCAATTCGGTGCGCGGCTGGCGGAGCGGGATTGGACCGGACTGATCCGCCCGTCTTGACAAGGATGAGAGGGGTGGTAAGCGTTCAGGTAGAGGGTCTGGAAGCCGGGGGCTTCCGGCATTACCTGGAGGCGTTATGAACAGGTTGGAACGGCAAGACAGCCGCGGCCGGGAGGCGGAAAAACCGTGGCAGATTCCCCGACGGGGGTGGCGCGATATCCTGTTGCGGGTGAAAGACGAACAGAAAAAGGACAATCTTTCGATCGTGGCGGCGGGGGTGGCTTTCTATTCGCTGCTGGCGATCTTCCCGGCCCTGGCCGCGGCTGTTTCGATCTATGGCCTGGTGGCCGATCCGGCGCAGCTGCAGCAGCAGCTCCAATCCCTCAGCCAGATCCTGCCGCAGCAGGCGTACCAGATCCTCGACCGGCAGCTTACGTCTCTGGTTCAGCAGCCGCAGCAGGCACTCGGCATCGGCGTGGCGGTCGGCATCCTGCTTGCCCTGTGGAGCGCCGCCAAGGGGATGAAGGCGGTCATTACCGCCCTCAACATTACCTACGAAGAAGGGGAATCCCGGGGGTTTTTCAAGCTCAATGGCATGGCGCTGCTGCTGACTGTCGGTGGCCTCCTTTTTTTCCTCGTCGCCATTACCACGATCGTCGCCATTCCCATCCTCATCAACTTTCTTGGTCTGCCCACCTGGATTGAAGCGCTGGTCAACTACCTGCGCTGGCCGCTGTTGGCAATTCTGGTCATCATGGCCCTGGCGGTCCTTTATCGTCTGGGGCCGAATCGCGACCAGCCGCGCTGGCAATGGGTCAGCTGGGGGGCGGTTATTGCCACGGTCCTCTGGCTAATCGTTTCGATCCTCTTCTCCGTGTATGTGGCCAATTTCGACAGTTACAACAAGACGTACGGCTCGATGGGGGCGGTGATCATCCTGTTGATGTGGTTCTTTCTCACCTCCTACGCGGTCCTGATCGGCGCCGAGTTCAATGCCGAGATGGAGCATCAGACCCGCAAAGATACGACCCATGGAGAAGAGCAGCCGCTGGGTCGCCGAGGGGCGCGTATGGCGGATACCGTCGGCCGCAAGCCTTGAGCAAAAAACTATTCCCCTGCTAGACTTGAACGGAGAAAAACCAAAGGAGGTGTGCCATGCTCGCTTCTGCCGTTCGCTTGGGGATTGTTCTGGTTCTGCTCCTCCTTGCCGCCTGCAGCACGGTGCCGGTGACCGGCCGGCATCAGCTGAGCCTGGTGCCGCAAGAGAGTTTATTGCAGGCCGGATTTCAGCAGTATGAAGAATTTCTGCAGCAGAACAAAGTCATCCGCAACACCCCGCAAAGTGACATGGTGCAGCGGGTCGGAGAGCGTATCAAGGCGGGGGTGGAGCGCTATTTTGCCGAAGAGGGACAAGCGGAGGCCCTTGCCGGCTATGAATGGGCGTTCAGCCTGGTGGAGAGCCCGGAGGTCAATGCCTTTGCCTTGCCCGGCGGCAAGGTGGTGGTTTACCAGGGGTTGCTCGATGTCGCCCGAACGGAGGCGCAACTGGCGGCGGTGGTCGGCCATGAAATCGCCCATGTGGTGGCGCGGCACGGCAATGAACGGTTGAGTCAGGGATTGCTGGCGCAGATGGGGGGAGCCGCCCTGTCCGCGGCGCTGACCAAACAGCCGCAAGCGACTCAGCAGTTGCTGATGACCGCTTTCGGCGCCGGCGCCCAGGTGGGGGTGCTTCTGCCGTTCAGCCGCTTGCAGGAGAATGAGGCCGACCGTCTCGGGCTGATCTTCATGGCCATGGCCGGGTACGATCCGCAGGCTGCCGTGGAGGTTTGGCAGGGGATGGCGGCCCGCGGCCAGGCCGGGTGCCGGAATTCCTCAGCACGCATCCGGCCGACCAGACGCGGATCAAAAACATCCAGGAAAGCATCCCGGAGGCGCAGCGCTATTATCGCCCCTGAGGGGCATTCCTTTCTTGCACTAAAGGAGTGAGCAAAATAAAAAAAGCGCGTCGCACAGGAGGGTAACTGCGACGCGCCAAAGTAAGAAGGTGATGAAGAGGTTCGACTGCTGCCCCGCAGCCTCGCCTTGGTTGATAATATAATGGCTTGTGAATCGCCGAACCACGTGGATTCTCGTATAATTTTGCGATGAAAAGAACCCTCCCGCAGTGCGCATTTGAACAGTTTCCCCCCGGGGCCTTCGCTCGTGCCGACGATCGCAGCTACGCTTCCCCCCCCCGATTTTTCGTAGCGAAAAAAGGTGTTTTGTTCCGCCCGGTAATAATTCTATAATAAACGGCTAAACGGGTCGTCGGACGGAGCTTCGCAGCGAAGGGGCTGATCGAACATGCGGGGATTGCAAAGGCGCAACCAGGAGCTCGCCACGTTGGTGGAGATCGGCAAGGCGCTGACCTCGACGCTGAATCTCGAAGAGCTGCTCAACCTCATCATGGAGAAGATCAGTCTGCTGCTGCAGTCGCGCAACTGGTCGCTGGCTCTTCTCGATGAAACGAACGGCGATCTGGTCTTTGAAATTGCCGTTTCGCCAGCCGGCGATCGCCTGAAGGGGATGCGGCTGGCGGTCGGCGAGGGGATTGCCGGCTGGGTCGCCGCACATGGCGAACCACTGCTTGTTCCTGACGTGCAGGCGGATCACCGGTTTGCCCGGCGCGTTGACAAGACTCTGGCTTTTTCCACCCATTCGGTAGTGGCGGTGCCGATGCGCAGTCGCAACCGGGTTCTTGGGGTGATGGAACTGATCAATAGCCTGAACGAGGGGAAGTTCGACGAAGCCGACCTGGCTATCCTCACCACGATCGCCGATTACGCCGCCATCGCCATCGAAAACGCCCGCAATTTCGAAAAAATCCATCAGATGACGATTACCGACGAGTTGACCGGTCTGTTCAACGGTCGCCACCTGCATCATTTAATCGGTCACGAGGTTGAGCGCTGCCGCCGCTACGGGGGGGAGTTGTCCTTGGTCTTCATCGATCTCGATCATTTCAAGCAGGTTAACGATACCCGGGGGCATCAGGTCGGCAGCCGGCTGCTCAGCGAAGTCGGCGCCTTCCTCTGCGAGCGCATTCGCAAGGTCTGACATGGCCGCCCGCTATGGCGGCGACGAGTTCATCATTTTGCTCCCGGCCACCGACAAGAAGGGCGCCTTTACCATGGCGTCGAAGCTGCAGCAGCAGTTACAGGAACATCGCTTCCATGCCTGTGAAGGGGAAGGGTTGCAGGTTACTGCCAGTTTTGGGCTGGCCACCTATCCCGATGACGCCCAGGGCAAGGAGGATTTGATCCGCTTGGCGGACATGGCCATGTACCGGGCGAAAGAAAGCCGCAATACCGTTTGCAGTGCCTGAGTTGGCACTGCCACGCTCTCCGACGAAATTTGGATAATCAGCAACGCCTTTCAGAGGCTCCGGAATGAATCAACCCCGCGCCATCCATCTGCACGATTATTGCCCCCCTGGCTACCTGGTCGATACCGTTGACCTGCATGTCGATCTGGAGGCACATGCCACCCGGATTCTCGCCCGGCAGCAATATCGGCGCCATCCGGCCGCCGATGCCGCCGCGCCCCTTCTCCTCTACGGATGTGAGCTGCAACTCTGTTCTCTGCGGCTTGACGGACGCCAGCTGACCGCCGAGGAATTCACCATCGCCGGGGAAACGCTGACGATCCCGGCGGTGCCGGCGCGCTTCATTTTGGAGGTGGAGACGCAGATCGATCCCGCCGCCAATACGGCGCTCGAGGGGCTCTACCTCTCCAGCGGCATCTTCTGCACCCAGTGCGAGGCGCAGGGTTTCCGCAAGATCACCTTCTACCCCGACCGCCCGGATGTCATGGCCCGCTTTACCACCACCCTGATCGCCGACCGGGCAAACTTCCCGGTCCTGCTGGCCAACGGCAACCTTGTTGCGAGCGGCCTGCTCGAGAAGGGCCGGCATTTTGCCCGCTGGCACGACCCCTTTCCGAAGCCGGCCTATCTGTTTGCCCTGGTCGCCGGCCGCTGGTCTGCATCGAGGACCGCTTCATCACCGCTCCGGCCGCGAGGTCGTTGCTGCAGATCTTTGTCGAGGCGCGCAACCGCGACAAATGCGAGCATGCCATGCGTTCGCTCAAAAGGCCATGCGCTGGGACGAGGAGACCTTCGGCCTGGAATACGATCTCGACGTCTACATGATCGTCGCCGTCGACGATTTCAACATGGGGGCGATGGAGAACAAGGGGCTCAACGTCTTCAACTCCAAGTACGTCCTTGCCTCGCCGGAGACCGCCACCGACGCCGACTACCAGGCGATCGAGGAGGTTATCGGCCACGAATATTTCCACAACTGGACCGGCAACCGCGTCACCTGCCGCGACTGGTTCCAGCTGTCGCCTCAAGGAAGGGCTGACGGTCTTCCGCGACCAGGAGTTCTCCGCCGACATGACTCAGCCGGGCGGTCAAGCGCATCGATGATGTGCGCCTGCTGCGCAACAGCCAGTTTCCCGAGGATGCCGGGCCGATGGCCCATCCGGTGCGGCCCGAGGCCTACGTCGAGATCAACAATTTCTACACCGCCACGGTCTACAACAAGGGCGCCGAGGTCATCCGCATGTACCAGACCCTGCTCGGCGCGACGGCTTCCGCCGGGGGCTGCAGCTCTACCTGCGACGGCACGATGGCCAGGCGGTGACCACCGACGATTTTCTCGCGGCCATGGCCGAGGCCAACGGCGCCGATCTCGACCAGTTCCGGCGCTGGTACAGCCAGGCCGGCACCCCGCGGCTACGCGTCGCAGAGCGAGTACGATGCGGCGACCGGCAGTACTCACTCTGACCATGCGCCAGAGCTGCCCGCCGACCCCGGGGCAGGAGCGGAAAGAACCGTTCCTTATCCCGCTGGCCTCGGCCTGCTCGATGCGGACGGGAACGACCTGCCGCTGCGCTTGGCCGGGGAAGCCGCCGGATCGGGCGCAACCCGGGTGCTGCGAACTGCGGACGGCGGAGGAAACGCTTCCGTTTCGTCGACCTGCCGGCGCGCCCCGTTCCTTCGCTGCTGCGCGGCTTTTCGGCGCCGGTGCGGCTCGAATTCGACCTGACGGAAGCACGATCTGGCCTTCCTCTTCGCCCACGACAGCGACCCGTTCAACCGCTGGGAAGCCGGGCAGCGGCTGGCGACCCAGATGCTGCTGGCCATGCTCGACAACTGGCGGGCCGGGCGGATTGTCGGCGTCGATCCGCTCTTTCTGCAGCCTTTCGCCGGGCTCTGACCGATCGAAACGCCGATCCCGCCCTGCTGGCCCTGGCGCTGATCCTGCCCACCGAAACGTGGCCGGGGGAACAGCTGGAAACGATCGAGCCGGAAGGTCTGCACTCGGTGCGCGAAAGCGTCCGCCGGCAGTTGGCGAGCGAGCTGCATGGCGAATTTCTGTCGGTCATGGACGCGGAATACCACGCCCGGAGCGTACAGCATCGATCCGGCGGCGATCGGCCGGCGCAGCCTGAAGAACCTCTGCCTGGCCTATCTGTGACCCTGGAAGAGGATATCGTAGTCGGGTTCTGTCTGCGCCACATTTCGAGACGGCCGACAACATGACCGACCGTTCTGGCCGCCTTCGCCTGTCTGGCCAACAGCGCAGCGGCCGGAGCGCAGCACCGTTCTGGCGGAGTTCTATGAGCGTTAGCAGGACGACCCGCTGGTGGTCGATAAATGGTTCACTGTGCAGGCCACTTCCCGCCTGCCGAAACGCTGGCGGAAGTCCAGGGCTGATGGCGCATCCGGCTTTTACGCTGAAAAACCCGAACCGGGTGCGCGTCGCTGGTCGGCGCTTTTGCCCAAGGCAATCCGGCGCGCTTCCACGCCGCCACGGCGCCGGCTATCGCTTCCTCGCCGACCAGGTGCTCGACCTCGATCCGCTCAATCCGCAGGTCGCCGCGCGTCTGCTCTCGGCCCTGAGCCGCTGGCGGCGTTTCGATATGGCGCGACAAGCGCTGATGAAGAGAGAGCTGGCGCGCATCGCGGCAAAGCCCAATCTGTCGCGCGACGTGTTCGAGATTGTAAGCAAGAGTCTGGCTTAAATGCCTGAACCATTCGGGGTAGAGAAAAGAAGATAAAGTGAAAGTCGCTGATAAGAAGCAGGAAATCCTGATCGTCGGCTGTGGTGATGTCGGTAAGCGAGTCGCTAAGCTGGCCCGCGCGGCCGGAAAGCAGGTGAGTGCCACCTTTCGCCTGCCGGAGCAGGCTGCTATGCTGGAAGAATTCGGCATTTTGCCGGTAGCCGCCGATCTCGACCAGCCGGGGCCGATTGCTGGTCTGCCGACCCGCGGCGCCACCGTCTTCTACTTTGTCCCACCGCCCGGTGGCGGCGAGATCGATACGCGGGTGCGCGTTTTCTGCGGTTCCATCGAGCCGGGGGAAGAGCCGGACAGGATCATTTACATCAGCACCAGCGGTGTCTACGGCAATACCGGCGCCGACTGGGTGACCGAGGAGACGCCGGTCCGGCCGCAGACCGCTCGCGCCCGGCGCCGCCTCGATGCGGAAACGCTGCTGCGCGGCTGGGGGCGGGCGCACGGCGTCGCCGTGATCGTCCTGCGGGTCACCGGCATTTACGGCCCCGGCCGCTTCCCTCTCGACCGCTTGCGCGCTGGACAGCCGGTGCTGCGGGAGGAGGAAGCCCCTTACACCAACCGCATCCATGCCGACGATCTGGCCCAGGTCTGTCTTGCTGCCGCCGAACGAGGGGATGATGGGAATCTTTTCAATGTCAGCGATGGCCATCCCGGCACGATGACGGAATATTTCAACGCCGTCGCCGATGCCTTCGATTTGCCGCGGCCGCCGCAGATTGGCATGACCGAAGCGCAGGGGGCGATGACACCACTCATGCTTTCTTACCTGAGCGAATCGCGGCGTCTCGACAACCGGCGGATGCTGGATAAACTTGGCGTTCGTCTGCAGTTCCCCACCTTGATCGATGGCTTGCGGGCCGCACGCGGAAAATAACGGATCTGTACTATAATCCCTTCTCTCGAATCCTTTGGTAATTTGCCCCGGAGCGGTTGCATTCTGCTTGGCATGTTTACATTTTTAGGTATAATGAATTTTTTAAATGGCAGAAAAATTTTTTAAGAAAACTCCCCTTTCTTTTTTTGCTTAAAAAAATAGATCTCTGGGAGATTTCCCGTTCATCTCCCAGAGATTACGGGCGTTCTCGAAATCAATCAAGGATGGAGGATTAGGATGAGCTACGAGGCGTTAAAACGTGCAAAGCCGGTCACTTCCCCCTGCGGGGCAGTCACCGAAAATGAACAACTGCTGAAATGGGTTGAGGAAGTTGCGGCCCTGTGCGAGCCGGAACGCATTCACTGGTGCGACGGTTCCCAGGAGGAGTACGACGAGCTGTGCGATCAACTGGTTCAGAGCGGCACCTTTCAGCAAGCTGAACCAGGAGAAGCGCCCCAACAGCTACCTGGCCTGGTCCGATCCGATCGACGTGGCCCGCGTGGAAGACCGCACCTTCATCTGCAGCCTCTCCAAGCAGGATGCCGGCCCGACCAACAACTGGATGCACCCGAAGGAGATGAAGGAGAAGCTGAACGACCTGTTCAAGGGCTGCATGCAGGGTCGCACCATGTACGTCATCCCCTTCAGCATGGGCCCGCTCGGCTCGCCCATCGCCAAGATCGGCGTCGAGATCTCCGACTCCCCCTATGTCGCGGTCAACATGCGCATCATGACCCGCATGGGCAAGGCAGGTTCTCGATGTCCTCGGCGACGGCGAGTTCGTCCCCTGCCTGCACTCGGTCGGCGCGCCGCTCGCAGCCGGGCCAGAAGGATGTCCCCTGGCCGTGCAACAAGGAAAAATACATCGTCCACTTCCCCGAGGAGCGCGCGATCTGGTCCTTCGGCAGCGGCTACGGCGGCAACGCCCTGCTCGGCAAGAAGTGCCTGGCGCTGCGCATCGCCTCCAAACATGGCAAGGACGAAGGCTGGCTGGCCGAGCACATGCTGATCCTGGGCGTCGAGTCGCCCGACGGCGAGAAAACCTATGTCGGCGCCGCCTTCCCCAGCGCCTGCGGCAAGACCAACTTCGCCATGCTGATTCCGCCCAAGACCGTTCCAGGACAAGGGCTGGAAGGTCACCACCATCGGCGACGACATCGCCTGGATCAAGCCGGGCCCCGACGGCCAGCTCTATGCCATCAACCCCGAATACGGCTACTTCGGCGTCGCCCCCGGCACCACGTACAAGACCAACCCCAATGCCATGGCCTCCTGCGCCAAGAACTCCATCTTCACCAACGTGGCCCTGACCCCGGACGGCGATGTCTGGTGGGAAGGGATGACCGACGAGGCGCCGGCCAAGCTGACCGACTGGCAGGGGCAATGAGTGGACGCCCGGCTGCGGCCGCACGGCCGCCCACCCCAACGCCCGCTTCACCGCGCCGGCCTGCCAGTGCCCCTCCATCGACCCGGACTGGGAGAACCCCAAAGGGTGCCGATGAGCGCCTTCATCTTCGGCGGCCGCCGCAAGGATACCGTGCCGCTGGTCTTCCAGGCCTTCAACTGGAACTTCGGCGTCTACCTGGCCGCCACCCTCGGCTCGGAGACCACTGCCGCCGCCGTCGGCGCCATCGGCAATGTCCGCCGCGACCCCTTCGCCATGCTCCCCTTCTGCGGCTATCACATGGCCGACTACTTCGCCCACTGGCTGCAGTTCGGCCGCACGATACCCCGAGCCGCCGCGCATCTTCAGCGTCAACTGGTTCCGCAAGGACGCCAACGGCAAGTTCCTCTGGCCCGGCTACGGCGAAAACATGCGCGTGCTGAAGTGGATCGTCGAGCGCGTTCAGGGGCAAGCCGGCCGCGGTCGAATCGCCCCTGGGCTGGATGCCGCGCTACGAGGACATGGACTGGGAAGGGCTGGAGATGCCCCGCGAGAAGTTCAACGAACTGATGTCCGTTGACCGCGATGTCTGGAAGAACGAGGTCATCTCCCACGAGGAACTGTTCGTCAAGATGTACGACCGGCTGCCCAAGGAGTTCCTGCATATCCGCGAGCTGATCCTCTCCAGCCTCTGGCGCTCGCCGGAGCACTGGGAGCAGATCGGCGATGTTCATCCGGAAGGGTGGAACGAATAGAGTTTTACAATCAGACTTGGAAATAACGGGGCGGCTCCGCAAGGAGGCGCCCCGTTATTGTTTTCGAACAGCTGAAAAGACCTGAATGCGCCGCATGCAATCATCTAAAATGCCCCCACATTGCCGCGTATCAGCGGCGGCCCTCTTGGTTTGCGCCCCGGCAATCGGTGTTATACTGAAGATGTGGATTAACCACCTTTCAGGGGGAGCCGATGCCGACCAAACGCGATCAGAATTTGGAGAAGGGGCCCGGCCGTTTTGAACTCGAGCCGAACGCGCAGGGGGGCCGTACCCAGCGCAGTACCGATCCGTACATTAATGCCGAAGGGATGCCGGAGCCGACCGTCTGCACCGTTTGCCACGCCATTTTTCGGAACAAACGGTGGTATTTGAAAGATAAGGAATATGCACAGATCCGCGAGCAGGAAACGGTCAATGAGGTGGTCTGCCCGGCCTGCCAGAAGATAAACGACCTCTATCCGGAGGGAGTGGTCACCCTGAAAGGGGGGTACCTCTGGAGACACGAGGAGGAGATCCGCAATATTCTGCGCAATACCGAAAATATCGCGATGGCGAAAAATCCGCTTGGCCGGATCATGAGCATCAGGTCGGAGGGCGATGCCTTGGTCATCGAAACGACGGAGGAGAAACTCGCCGAGCATATAGGCCGTGCTTTGCACAAGGCGCATCAAGGGAACCTCGACGTTGTCTGGAGCGACGAGCATTCACTTTGCCGGGTCGCCTGGGAACGCAACGAGTGAAACCGCAATGGGGAGCTTCCGCCTGATCGAACATACGGCCGATATGGGGCTGGAGGCGAGCGGCGAGAGCCGCGCCGAGCTTTATATCCAGTCGGCGCTGGCCCTGCGGGAGATTCTGGCGATGACCGGCGGAACTCCTTTGGAGGAGCGGGAGGTTGAGGTAAAAGCGGGAGACGCGGCCGAATTAATGGTGAAATGGCTCAATGAGATCCTTTTTCTTTTAGAAATGAAGGGCTTTTTCCCCGTTGCTTTCCGGATTGAGAAAGTGACTGCGGAGATGTTGCGGGCCCGGGTTATCGGCGAGCCGTTCGATCCCGAACGCCATTCGGTCGAACGGGAGATCAAGGCGGTCACCTACCATCAATTGCGGGTCGAAAAGAGCGATGGAGTCTGGCACGCCCGGATCTTTGTCGATCTGTAGGAGAAGAACAATGGCTATCAAGCTGGAAAGAATCGGCCCGGCCCGCTGGCGCATCCCGCGCGAAGGAAAGATGCGCACCGATGGTCTGGTCTTTGCCAGCGAAGCGATGATGGGGGTGCTGCGCGAGGAGAATGCCCTGCAGCAGGTTGTCAATGTGGCCACCCTGCCGGGGATCGTCGGGCCGTCGATCGCCATGCCGGATATCCACTGGGGCTACGGTTTTCCGATCGGCGGCGTGGCCGCTTTCGATCCTGAGGAGAATGGGGTCGTGTCCCCCGGCGGCGTCGGTTACGACATCAACTGCGGCGTGCGCCTGCTGCGTTCCGAGTTGACGGCCACGGAGCTGCGGCCGCAGCTGAAAGAAATCGCCGATACCCTTTTCCGCAATATACCCTCGGGGGTCGGCTCCCGCCGCCGCGACCTGCGCCTGCGGTCACACGATTATCAACAATTACTGGTGCAGGGTGCCAGTTGGGCGGTACGCCAGGGGTACGGCAACGAGAACGATCTGACGCATATCGAGGAGCGCGGCACCATTCCCGACGCCGACCCGGAGGCGATCAGCGAACGGGCGAAGGAGCGCGGTGAGGCGCAGCTCGGCACTCTCGGTTCGGGGAATCATTTTGTCGAAGTGCAAGAGGTGGAAGCGATCGAGGATGAGGCGGCGGCACGGATTCTCGGCCTCTTTCCCGGGCAGGTGACGGTGACGATCCACACCGGCAGCCGCGGCTTCGGTTATCAGGTCTGCGACGATTACCTGCGGGTGATGCGGCAGGCGAGCCGCAAATACGGCATCGAACTTCCCGATCCGCAGCTGTGCAGTGCGCCGCTGACCAGTCCCGAGGGGCGACAGTATCTCTCGGCCATGGCCGGCGCCGCCAACTTTGCCTTCGCCAACCGGCAGCTGATCGCCCATTGGGTGCGTGAGTCGTTCGAACAGGTCACAGGCAAGGGGCCGGCCGATCTGCGCCTGAACCTCATCTATGACGTCTGTCACAACATCGCCAAATACGAAACGCATCAGATCAACGGCAGGCCCCGCCGATTATGCGTGCATCGCAAGGGGGCGACCCGCGCCTTTCCCCCCGGGCATCCGGAAACTCCCGAACCGTATCGCGATATCGGCCAGCCGGTGCTGATCCCCGGCGATATGGGACGCTATTCCTATGTGCTGGTGGGAACACAGCGCGCCTTTTCCGAAACCTACGGTTCCACCTGTCACGGCGCCGGCCGCGTCCTTTCCCGGCACGCGGCCAAGAAGCTGGCGCGCGGCGAGAACATCATCGCCGATCTGGCCGCCCGCGGCATCCTGGTGCGCGCCTCGAGCATGGCAACGGTGACGGAAGAAATTTCCGCCGCTTACAAGGATGTCATGGAGGTGGTTGAAGTGGTTCAGCAAGCGGGTATCGGCCGAATCGTCGCCCGTCTGCGGCCGATGGCGGTGATCAAGGGGTAAGGCAGGAGTCAGGTCACAGGTTCAGGATTTCAGGAAAACCTGAGGCCTGATACCTGAAACCTGTTCTGGAAAGGAGCGTATGCGGGTTTTCGTAACAGGTGGAACGGGGTTTGTCGGCAGCGAGATTCTGCGTCAGCTGGTTGCGGCCGGGCATACGGTGCGGGCCTTGGTGCGCCCCGGCTCGGAGGGTGGGGTGGCTATCCATGAAGGGGTCGAGATCCGCCGCGGCGATGTGACCGATCCCGCCAGCCTCGATGGCGCCCTGAGCGGTTGCCAGGCGGTGATCCACCTGGTCGGTATCATCCGGGAAAATCCGGCGAAAGGGATTACTTTCCGGCGCCTGCATGTCGAGGGAACGCGCAATATGTTGACCGCTGCCGCAACGCAGGGAGTGCGTCGTTTTGTCCACATGAGCGCCAACGGTACGCGGGCGAACGCCGAATCGGAATATCACCGGACGAAATGGCAGGCGGAAGAAGCGGTCCGCGCCTCCGGGCTCGACTGGACAATCTTTCGCCCGTCGCTGATCTTTGGCCCGGACAGTGAATTTGTGACGATGCTGACCAAGCTGGTGCGCCGGTTGCCGGTCGTGCCGGTGATCGGCGACGGGCAGTATCGCCTGGCGCCAGTGGCGGTAGCGGACGTCGCCGCCGGTTTCGTCCGTGCCCTGACCCAACCGGAAACGGTGGAGAAGATGTATCACTGCTGCGGCCCTGCCGAGTACAGCTACGACGAGATCCTCGATCTGGTCGGGACGGCGCTGGGCCGCCGTTCCGTGCCGAAAATCCATCAGCCGGTTTTTCTTGTATGGCCGGTGCTCGCCCTCTTCGAATCATTCCCAGCCTTTCCCATTTCCCGTGCCCAGTTGACCATGCTGCTGGAAGGAAATGTCTGCGACCCGCGCCCCTGGGCTGAAACCTTTCATTTGTCATTGCAGTCTTTCCCTGCGGGGCTACGTGTGTTCTGCTAAAATTGTGATCTGAACAAGGAGGAGGTTAAAATGAATTGGTTTGCTAAAATGTTGATCGTACTGCTGATTTCTGCCTGCGTCCTGCCCTTTTTTATCCGTGGCAAAAGCGGCAAGCCCTTGCCCTCCCTTGACCGCTTTCAGGCGCCGAGAATTGCACTCCCTGACACTCAGGTTGCCCGCGATCTTCTCGATAAAACCAGGGAGAAGGTGCGGGAACATCTTCCGGAAACGCCGGTCAAGCCGGCGCGGATGTACAAATGGCGCGATGGGAAGGGGACGGTCCATCTCTCAGACCAACCCAATACCGATGGTCCATGTGAAATGGTGATGGTCAACCCGAACGTTAATGTCGTTCCGGTCGGCAATAAGAAAGGTGCGCCCGCAAGCCTCACCGTTCCCGCGTTGACAACCATCCCGCTGGAGGATATCCCCCGCCTGATCGATCAGGCGAAGGAGGTCGGCAACCTACCCGAACAGCGGGAAAAAGCCCTCGAAAAACAGATTGGGCAATGAAACGATCCGGGCGGAGGAATAACGGGAGCGTAGTTCACGGATGCTCCTGAAAAGATGACTCGTGCCGGTTTCACCATGTCGATCTTCATCACCAATCTGGCTTTTGCCGAGCCGGAGCTGATCACGGCGGCCAAAATCGGCATTTTTACCGCTTCCCCCTCGCCGGAATCATGGGCTATCTGCTCCTTTCCCGCTGCTGTCGCAAGGACGTCTGAGGCCTGCTTTTCTCTCCGGGCAGCTGGAAAAGTGCCCGGGCTTCGCGCAACCGTCACCACGCGCCAAAGGCCTTTTCCCTTGACTTGTCCAACCGTTTTGCTAGTTTATCAGGCTTGATTTTCCATCTCGGGCGCCGCCACGGAGAACGTTAATGGACTATAAAGACACCCTCAACCTCCCGGTCACCGACTTCCCGATGCGCGCCAACCTGCCCCAGCGCGAGCCGGAGCTGCTGAAGAACTGGGACGAAACTGGCACTCTACCGCCAGGTCAGCAAGCCGGTCGCGAGCGGCCGAATTTCACCCTGCACGACGGCCCCCCCTACGCCAACGGCCATATCCATATCGGCCATGCCCTGAACAAGATCCTCAAGGATATCGTCATCAAGAGCCGGCGCATGCAGGGCTTTACGCCCCTTACGTGCCGGGCTGGGACTGCCACGGCCTGCCGATCGAGCTGAAGGTCGACAAGCAGCTCGGCGAGAAGAAGCGCGACGATGAGCAAGGTCGAGATCCGCAAGGAGTGCCGCGCCTACGCCAGCAGAATGGATCGACATCCAGCGCGCACGAATTCGAGCGCCTCGGCGTCCTCGGCGACTGGGAGCAATCCCTACCTGACCATGACCGACGACTACGAGGCGGCCACCGCCCGCGAACTGGCGCGCTTTGCCGAGCGCGGCGGGCTCTACAAGGGGAAGAAGCCGGTGCACTGGTGCTCCTCCTGCGTCACCGCCCTGGCCGAGGCCGAGGTCGAGTACGCCGACCACACCTCGCACTCGATCTACGTCAAGTTCCCCTATGCCGACACGCTGCCGGCGGAGCTCGAGGCGCTTGGCCGGCAAGCCGCTCTCCTTCGTCATCTGGACCACCACCCCCTGGACCATCCCCGCCAACCTGGCGTCGCCTCAATCCCGGAACTGCCCTATGTCGCGGTCGAAGTCGGCGGCGAGGTGCTGGTCGATTGCCGAAGGGCTGGTGCGAGACGGTCTTCGCCAGCTGGGAATCGGCGATCGTCCGACGGTCGCTCGCCACCTTCGCGGCGCCGATCTTCGAGAGGAAAGCAGTGCCGCCACCCCTTCTACGACCGGCCGTCTCTCATCGTCCTCGGCGACTACGTCACCCTGGAAGCCGGCACCGGCTGCGTCCACACCGCCCCCGGCCACGGCCACGACGACTATCTGACCGGCCTGCGCTACGGGCTGGAGATCTACAACCCGGTCGACGACTACGGCCGCTACCGCCCCGATGTCGAGCTCTTCGGCGGCATGAAGATCACCGACGCCAACCCGCGGTCATCGACAAGCTGCAGGAAGTCGGCGCGCTGCTGCAAGAGGGGCAAGATCACGCCACAGCTATCCGCACTGCTGGCGCTGCAAGAAGCCGATCATCTTCCGCGCCACCGAGCAGTGGTTCATCTCCATGGAGGCCAACGACCTGCGCGAGCAGGCGCTGCAGGCGATCAACGATGTCGACTGGATCCCGCGCTGGGGGCGCGAGCGCATCTACGGCATGATCGACAACCGCCCCGACTGGTGCGTCAGCCGCCAGCGCAGCTGGGGGGTGCCGATCACCGTCTTCTACTGCGACGCCTGCGGCGAGGCCCTGGCCGACGGCAAGACCATGCACCATGTCGCCGATCTCTTCGAAAACGGCGGCAGCGACCTCTGGTACGAGAAGGAGGTCGAGCGAACTGCTGCCGGCCGGCACCGCTCTGCGGCAAGTGCGGCCACGGCGGCTTCACCAAGCGAAAGCGACATCCTCGATGTCTGGTTCGATTCCGGCGTCTCCCATGCCGCCGTGCTCGAGCGGCGCGGCAACTCTCACGCCCCGGCCGATCTCTACCTGGAAGGCTCGCGACCAGCATCGCGGCTGGTTCCATTCCAGCCTGCTGGCCGCCGTCGGCACCCGCGGCATCGCCCCCTACAAGGCGGTCCTGACCCACGGCTTCGTCGTCGACGGCGCGGGCAAGAAGATGTCGAAGTCGCAGGGCAACGTCGTCGCCCCGGAAGAGGTCATCAAGAAGTACGGCGCCGAGATCCTGCGCCTGTGGGTGGCGGCCCAGGACTACCGCGACGACATCCGCATCAGCGACGAGATCCTGCGAGCGGCTCGCCGATGCCTACCGCCGCATCCGCAATACCGCCCGCTACATCCTCGGCAACCTCCACGGCTTCGATCCGGCCAGCGACTGGGTCGCCGATGGCGATCTGCTGGAGATCGACCGCTGGGCCCTATCGCAAGCTCGAAGGGCTGGTCGAGCGGGTGGAGCGCTCCTACGAGGAGTACGAGTTCCACGTCCTCTACCATGCCGTGCACAACTTCTGCAGCGTCGAGCTCAGCGCCTTCTATCTCGATGTGCTCAAGGACCGCCTCTACACCGCGCCCCGAAGAGCCTGGCCCGGCGCAGCGCCCAGACCGCCATGTACCGCATTGTCGATGCCCTGACCCGGCTGATTGCGCCGGTCCTCTCTTTCACCGCCGACGAAATCTGGTGGAATCTTCCGGGGGAGCGGGAGAAAAGTGTGCATCTGGCGGGCTTCCCGCGCTTCGAGACACAGTCTACTCGAATGCGGCGCTGGAGGCCCGCTACGAGCAGTTGCTGGCGGTGCGCGCCGATGTTTCCAAAGCTCTGGAGTTGGCGCGCAATGACAAGATGATCGGTCAGTCCCTGGAAGCCCGGGTGCTGATCGAGGCGCCCGCGGGCGAGTGGCGGCAATTGCTTGAGGACTACCGGGACGAACTGGCCACGCTCTTCATCGTCTCGCAGGCAAAATTGACGGACGGTTTAGTCAATTTTGTCACTGGCGAGGAGGTAGCCGGCCTGAAGGTGCGGGTAGAACCAGCGGCCGGGAAAAAATGTGATCGCTGCTGGACCTACGCTGAAACCGTGGGGGAGAACGCCGCCCATCCCTGCATTTGCCGGCGCTGCGTTGAATCGTTGGTTTAGATGACGCAGAGTCGTACTCTCCTGAATTGAACAAGGAAAATTCGTGTCCCGTTATCTGCTGCTACTGATCACGACAGCGATCATCGTACCTTTTGATCAGCTCACCAAGTTTTATATTGACAGCCGTTTCCAGCTTTATGAATCGGTCACGGTGTTGGAAAACTTCTTCCATATTACTTACTTGCGCAACAAGGGCGCGGCCTTCGGCATCCTCTCCGATAACGCCGTCCGCATCCCATTTTTTATCACGGTTACCCTGCTCGCCACTGTGGGGATCTTGTGGTATCTGCGGCGGCTTGCCGATAGGCAGCGGGTGCTACAAATTTCCCTTTCCCTCATTTTCGCTGGTGCGGCAGGGAACCTGATTGACCGCATCCGCTATGGCGAAGTAATCGATTTCCTGGATTTCCATTGGTATCAACATCACTGGCCAGCCTTCAACATCGCCGATTCAGCGATCACCATCGGGGTCGGCCTGATGCTCATCGATCTTTTCCTCGAAGAAAAAAAGAAGAAAGAAAATACCGGAAAGGAAAACTGATGCGACATTTGCTGTTTCTTATCCTCGCCTTCCATTTTCTTTTTTGTATATCCGGTTGTGAAACTGTCCGCGGTGCCGGCAAGGATATGCAAAAAGCCGGCAAGTGGATGGAGAAAAAAAGCCAGTAAGGTCTGCTCATCCCCTCAACAAAATATCCTGCTACCGTTCCCTGTTCGTTTTTGGACAACTAAAACCGTAATTAATCCTAACCCCCTGTTGCAGCGACAATTTTTGGGCACCGTTGCCGGCAAATGACAGCCGCCATCTTGTCGGCCAGCTGATATTGCCTGCGCATAGGCTGATTTCGATTTCGGAGTTTTTTTTGCATGCAGGAACTTTTTGTTCAGGTTTCCTGCGCTGGTGGGATTGTTTTACGAAAAATTTATGTTATTGCTCTTTAGGTCAATTAAATAACTTTAAGGATATTATGAAACATATAATGCGGCTTTTTCTTGGTTTTGCTTTTCTTTGTCTCACGGCCGGATCGGTCGCTGCCAATCCTTTTCCCCGGGTGGCGTCCGCCTATCTGGTGAAGACCGGAAACACGACAGTGTGGTCGCATCAGGCGTACAAGCGTCTTCCACCGGCAAGTCTTACTAAAATCATGACCGCCCTAGTGGTCCTAGAGCGTGCGAGATTCGACGATGTCGTCACTGTTTCAACCGCGGCAGCCGCCGAAACCGGCAGCCGCATCAAGCTGAAAGCGGGTGAACGGTTCCTGGTAAAAGATCTGCTCGCCGCGATGCTGGTGAACTCCGCCAACGATGCCGCGCATGCCCTAGCCGATCATATCGCCGGGAGTGAGGCAAAATTTGTGCAGCTTATGAATCAGCGGGCTGCCACGCTGGGCTTGATCAATAGCCACTTCGTTAATGCCGCCGGGCACGATAACCCGAAACATTATTCAACCGCCGGTGATCTGGCGCGTCTGACTGAATATGTTTTGACTTTTGCCACGTTTCAGGAACTGGTCGGACTGCCTGAGATGGAGATTAGCACGGTGGATGGATTGCGCAGCTTCAACCTGCACAACACCAATCGTCTGCTTGGTTCCTATGAGGGAATGATCGGCGGAAAGACCGGTTTTACCAGTAAGGCCGGTCCCTGTCTGGTGGCGGTTGTTGAGCACGATGGTGAGCGGGTCCTTTTAGTTATGCTTAATTCGCCCACGCGCTGGAAATCGGCAGCACATATCCTCGACCAAGCCGTGGCCAAAGTCGAGGCTCGCACCCGCCCCCGTCTCGCCCAACTGGGTAGAGAGAACCGGTCAATTCACTGAAGTTCGGGCAATCTCCAATTTCTCCTTGTTAATCGCTTTTCTCACTGGCGCGGTGCGCTAGAAATTCTTCCCATTCAACCGGAAGGAGGCTCTGCTTTTTCGAATTGCAGGACTTGCATGCCGGCACACAATTCCCTCGTGTGCTGTGGCCACCACGGATCAGCGGCAGCAGATGGTCGAGGGTCAGCTCTTTCGGCGGCACCCGCATGCCGCAATAATAGCAAGTCCCTCCGGCAATGCGATTTTGCCACCAGCGGCTTTTGCGCAATTCCCGCGCCTTCTCCCGTTCCCGGCGTAAATCTTCCTCCGCCACCTCAGGTAATTCCATTGGATCTCCTCACTTGTCGATGGACATCAGTATAGTTTTTTCGTTGGCGCGGGGCAAGCAAGGCCGATTCACAACCAAAATTCCAACACAACCAAAATTCCAGCTTGCGATTTTCCGGTCAATCTGCTAATTATCAAAACCAGTGTGACTGCGGAGCAAAAATGATCCTTTCCCTCGTCTTCTTTTTTGGCTTTTTCTTCTGGTACGGCTTTTATTTTCGGCCGTCTGCCCGGGGCGAAGGTCTGTCGGAGTAAGGGAAAAAACAACGACAGCAGCAAACCATGGGCAGACCGAATCCGGCCTCCCGTGATTTTTTCATTCGCGATCGATGAAAAAGGCCGCCGGGAAATTCCGGGCGGCCTTCCTTTTTTCTGACCAATAACGATCGCAGGAGGAAATGGAGATGATCATCGTCATGAAACAGGGGGCGAGCCGCGAAGAGTTGGCCGAGGTGAAGAAACAGATCCGCGAGTTGGGGTACAAGCCGCACGTTATCCACGGTGAAACGCGCAATGTGGTGGGGGCGGTCGGTGACGAACGGGGAAAGATGGTCCTGCAATCGCTGGAGTCGTTGCCGGGGGTGGAAAATGTCGTTCCCATCCTTAAGCCGTATAAGTTGGCAAGCCGCGAGATCAAGCCAGAGCCGAGCATTTTTGAGATTGCCCCCGGCGTGCTCGTCGGTGGCCCTGAAGTGTTGGTGATGGCCGGCCCCTGCTCGGTAGAGAGTGAGGCACAAATTCTCGAGACGGCGTGGGCGATCAAGGCTGCCGGCGCCAAGGTGCTGCGCGGTGGTGCGTTCAAGCCGCGTACCAGCCCCTATTCCTTTCAGGGGATGGAGGAGGACGGACTGAAACTACTCGCTTTGGCGCGCGAAGCGACCGGGTTGCCAATCGTCACTGAAGTTGTCAATCCGCGGGATGTTGAACTCGTCGCCCGTTATGCCGATATCATGCAGGTGGGGGCACGCAATGTGCAGAATTTTGCTCTTCTTAAAATGCTCGGGCGACTGGATAAACCGGTACTTCTGAAGCGCGGTATGGCGACCACCATTCAAGAATTTTTGATGAGTGCCGAATACATCCTGGCCGAAGGGAATCGCCGCGTCCTTCTCTGCGAACGCGGTATACGTACCTTTGAAACCGCCACCCGCAACACCCTTGATATCTCCGCCATACCGGTTCTCAAGGAGCAGACGCACCTGCCGGTGGTCATTGATCCTTCGCACGCTACTGGACACGCCAGTCTTGTGCCCTCGATGTGCTATGCCGCCGTTGCCGCTGGCGCCGACGCGCTGATCGTCGAGGTGCACCCGCATCCGGAGAAAGCGGCCAGTGACGGGCCGCAATCGCTACGCCCGGCCGAATTCGCCAGGATGATGGAAAAACTGCGCGAATTTGCGCGGGTGGCTGATCGAAAAATCTAAATTAACCCGCTCCATGTTTGAGGATGTATGTTCCTGATTCCCTTGTCACAGATCGAAAGTGTTGAATTGGTTGTGCATGCCCTGCGCGTGGCAGGCGGGCAGGCGGATTGTTCCGCCTGCCCGGCACGTCGGGTCTGCATGAAGCAATGTCTTTCCATTGCCGAATCGATCGAGAGAATGCTGCACGATGGCAACCTGCAGGATCTGCAGCCGGATGGCGGTTCGGAATTACCGACTGCGGCATCAACAGGTCAAAAGAAAAAAGGAGGACTGACATTGATCAAATAAAGAACGCTTGATTATACAATTCTTAATTGCTGCAAACATTATTGATGTCTGTATGCAGCCCCGCGACAAGCCGAAACCTGCTATTGCGCGAGGAATTTAAATTAAAAGTAATTTTAAAATGAATATAATTTTTTTATGTATGCAATTTAGAACATTATTCTGTTGAATCCTACTTCCTTTTCAAATATCATCAACTCACCTCCGTATTAATTTATTAATATCTTTTTAATGTTGCAATAGATAGATGTGGCGTATTGGCTTAATCATACCAGTTCTGGTTGAAGTTTTTAAAGCTTGGCGATATGTCGTCAAGGAGAGATTTTCAAAAGTAAAAATAATATCGATCCAAGCGGATTATGGTTTACGCAATAGTGAAGTTGAATTACATGTCAATTTCATCGACAAAATTGTAAAAAAGATTGTTTTTCGAAGCAATCATGTTTGTTTTTATCGATCCTATGTCCTTGCTCAGGTTTTAAGAAGACGTGGTTTGCCCTTGGTCTTGAATATCGGATTGGGGAATTTGAATGCCGATTCACCTGTGCGCGGGCACTGCTGGCTCACTCTAGGTGGGCAAAAATTTTTTGAATCTGCGGAAACAGAAACTCTTTACCCCGTCTTTCTGGGGAACCGCTCGGGCGATATCGCGTTTTGGGTAAAACCCGGCCCGGACAAGGGAATGATAAGGCAGAAAGTTACTTGCTAGCTTAGCATTAATAAACAGAAAGAAGGAAATACAATGGAACTCACTTTGGAATCTTTGTTTGCCCCAGCCGAAGATATTACCTGGCGGGATGTCGATGGTGAAATAGTAGTTTTGAAGCTGAATACCGGGGAGTACTTCACTTTTAATGAATTGGGGAGAAGTACCTGGCTTCAAGTGTCGCAAGGAAATACTATCAGTCAGGCTGTCCAGGCAGTTATTGCCGAATATGATGTCGAAATGGCTCAGGCCGAAAGCGATATCAAAAAGTTTATTGGTGGACTGGTTGGACGGTCTTTGATTGTGCAACAAAATCCATAGTGAAAGGAGGGATGAAGGTGATGAAAACGTATGCTGCCCCCGAGTTTTTTTGTCATGAGCCTCTTGAGTCCGTCAGCACCACGTACTACTACTACTACACCTACACGTACTACTATTACTAAGATGCTGACTTTTCCTGTGTAGATTGCACAGGAAAAAGAATGAACAGAAAATTTTTTCTGTTTGAATTTGGGCGCTCCTGTTTCCATTGGGAGTGCCCAATTTTTAAAGGTGAAGTGATTTCATGGGTGCGTTTTCCCTTTCCGATATGCAGATAGAGCTCGGCGGAGTCCACTCGCCAGTCCGTTCCGGCGTTGAAGAGATATTTCAGTTGACATGGGATCAGGATGCCTCGGCAAAGGAACGTTTAGAGGCTTATTATCTCCTAAAAGGGGAAAGTCTCTCGATGCTTCCCGAGTGGGTCCGGGACTGTGCCGAGCCTTCTGAGCCAAATGAGAATGTTTTTATGTTTTATGGTCCGACAGGCGATGTGGCGACTGTCGCCGTCGATCGGGAGAGTATCAGCTGTGCCTGGGCATCGGCCTCATTTGCCGAGATGAAGCTCGTCTCGCGAAACAATACCGACCGAAATGTTCCAATGTCGGCTTCGTCCGTTCTCGTGCCGATCCTTCGCGAAGCTCTGGCAAGCCGGAAAGCCTTGCTGCTGCACGCAGCGGCCCTGCGTTGCGCCGATGGTACGGGGGTAATGATCCTCGCGGACGGCGGCGGCGGCAAATCGACTACGGCATTGTCCCTTTTGCACCAGGGAGCGCGGATGCTTGCCGACGATCTGGTGATCGGACGAAGAGGTGACGATAAATTTTCGGTCCAGGGATTTCCCGAGCATATGAATTTGACCGAATCGACGGTTCGATTCTTTCCGGAATTATCCGCGCTGGCCGGAGAATTTGCGCATTTTCGACCCCAGCAAAAAATCAGGGTCAATCCCCAAGATATTTATGGTTCCGAATGCTGGCAGGCGGAAGCGGAAGTAGAAGTCATTTATTTTGTCCATGTCACCAAAGGGGAGCCATTCATTAAGGATATCGCCCCAGCCGAGGCCCTCGGTAAACTGATCAAGGCGCATACCTTTGCGAAGAATCAGAAGCTGGATCGAAATCTGGCCGATCAGCTTATGGAAATCGTCTCAAAGGTGCGCCCCTATTATCTAGGAACCGGTTCCGATCCGATTTTTCTGGGAAAGTGGCTGAACGAAAATTGTGGCCTGCATGCGGCTCTTAAGGGTAAGTCAAAGAAATGACATTGCAATCCTTGGGGATCGGCGTCGAGTTGAGAAACGATCCGGATTCCTGGCGCTCGGCCAATAAAAAAAGCCTTCAGTTTCTCTGGCGCTATATTTATCCCTACCGTTTCCAACTGCTGCGTGCCTTTTTGACCTCTCTCCCGCTGGTAGCACTCGGCGCCGGTATCCCCTGGATCTTTAAAAAAATTACCGAGCTGTTCAACGGGGCGGCAGACCTCAATACGATATTGATCTGGATGCTTCTAACTCTTCTGGTCATATGTATCCGGAGCGGACTGGAAGTTTTAAATCAGTACATTTTGTCTATCTTGCATGTTCGTCTCACCAATGACATCCGCAACGACCTGTATGTCAATCTGCAGGAAAACTCAATGGAATTCCACGCGAAAAATCGCAGCGGCGAACTGGCAAGCCTGGTCAGCAACGATTCTCAGGCCGCCGCAGCCGGAGCGATAGAACTCTATTCGGCCCTGTGGCTGAATCCTTTTCAGGTGGTGACCCTGGTGGGGGTGATGGTTTATTTCAATCCGGTTATTTCTCTTTTCGCCATCTTCACACTGCCTGTCCTCAGTGTCTTTATCGCCGTAGCCGGCAAGCGTGCCCAGGTGGCGGAAAGGCAATTTTTGAACCGCCAGGGGAGGATTCTTGGCTGGATGATTGAATCCCTGACCAATTTTCGGCAAGTCAAATCTTTCAGCCTGGAAAAACAGGGTCGCGAGAAGTTCGAAGCATACGGGCAGGAACTGATTCACTTCCGCAAGCGGGCAGTGCTTTTGAAATCACTTGTATCTCCCGCGGCGGAAATTACCAATGGCCTGGCTCTGATCGCCATGGCCATTCTCGCCTATCATCAACTGGGGGAAGGGACCACCACTCCTGGCATGATTGTCGGCTGTCTGGCCGCCGCCCTGGAGCTGAAAAAACCTACCAAAGCGATCTCCAACTCGATTGTCGAACTGCAAAGATCCGTCGCTGCCATAGCGCGTATCGAATGGGTCTGCGGCGACCAACAAAAGAAGGAACTTCTGCAGCAGATCACGGCTCCCGTGACCCGAATCGAAATCCAAGATATCGCTTTCTCTTACGACGGCAGAAAACCTGTTCTTCAGGACCTTTCCCTGTCAGCCGGTCGGGGAGAACGGATCGCTCTCATTGGGCACAGTGGCGCAGGAAAAACAACGCTTCTGGACATCCTTATCGGTTTTTACCCCGTTTCCGCCGGCCGTATTCTCCTAAATGGGAGTGACTTTAATTCTCTAGATATGAATTCATGGCGCCGGCAGATCGGCGTGGTTTCCCAGGAGCCCTTTCTCTTCGATGACACTATTGAGGAAAACATCCGTCACGGTTTTCCTGCCGCAACTGCCGAACGGCTCCGGGAAGCCGCAACCCTGGCCGGCTGCGACGAAATCCTGCGCCGGCTACCGGACGGATTGCAAAGCCGGGTGGGCGAGCGCGGCAGCCTTCTTTCCGGCGGGGAGCGTAAACGGGTGGCCCTGGCACGTGCCTTGGTCAGGCCGATTTCCGTTCTGATCCTGGACGAGGCCACCAGCGAGCTGGATCCGGAAAACGAGGAGGGGATCCTGCGTTCGGTGGATCGACTGGCGTCCGAGCTCATCGTTTTCAATATTTCCCATCGCCCCAGCGTTCTTGCGCATTGCGACCGGGCACTTCTTCTCGAGGACAAAACGGTTCGCGAACTGGGAATCACAGAATGCCTGAACAAACTCGCCACTGACGGGTGGGACTTGAATGGAATGAAGCAGGGATCGTCGTAATTTTGGATGACCTTTCCGCAAGGGTTAACGGAAGTTGTTTGCCATAAATGGCGAGGTAAAGGCAAAAAACGGATGGGAAAAGAGCACCAGGAAACTGCGGATTTTTTTCTCGCGACGCTGGGAAGTTTTATCAGAAACCAGCCCGGACCGGTTCCATCGGAGCGTTTGGATTGGCGCCATCTTTCTGCGCTGGTGACAGCGCACGGCCTGGGACCGCTCTTCCTGCATGCTCACCGCGGAAGCATTCCCGCCAAAGAAGAGGGAGCCTGGAAGGCCGCTGAAAGGGCATGCCTGATCAGGAACCTGCAGTCGTTCAAGACAGCAGCCAGAATATTCGGCGCGTTCGAGTTGGCAGGGGTCGTGGCCGCCGGCACGCGCGGTCTGGTTCTGGCGCATGAAGTTTACCCGAATCCTGCTCTGCGCAACATGAAAGATCTCGATCTCCTCGTGCGGCCCTGTGACATCGACCAGGTCATGCAAGCCATGGGCTCGCTTGGTTTTGCGCTGGAGAAAAGACTGCGCAGCCAGCTTGTTTACCAGGTAAACGGGGTGGACATAGAGATTCACTGGTCTTTTTTGACTCCCAAGCGGTACCGGAATAAATTCGCTGCCGAAGCTCTGCTATCCAGACGCCTGCCGCTGGTAACCCAGGACGGAAAAATTTTCCGGCTTGCGGATGAAGATGAGCTGATCGGTCTGGTCACCCATGCCTTTATTCACCACGATCTTTGCGATTTGCATTCCCTGGTGGATATCGGCCTGTGCATGGCGCGGAAGGAGATCGACTGGCCGGCCGTGGCCCGCTGGTGTCGTGAAGCCCGGCTGAACCGGATGTTTCTGTTCACCCTGGCGTTGACCGATCGTCTTTTCAATCTTGGACGGCAAGACATCCTGCAAGAGTTCGGTGATGCTCTCCCCGCTTTCATGCAGGGCAGCTTTGCTGCTTATACGCAGCCTTTTTTCGCCAGGGCCAAGCTCTCGCAGCTATTGCGGCAAAAAGCTCTGGGCATCTACATGGCGGAGGAGCCTTCGGTAAAGTTCCGACAGGTTCTGCGGTTTTTTTCCCGGAAGGATCTCCAGGATCTCTGGAAAAGAAGTCAGGGAAATTCCAGGGCCGCCGCTGGCTAACTACTTACACAGGTCATCATGCGCGACGAAAAAAATATTCCACAGGATACCGATTGCAGTTGGATGGAACTTCAACTGGAAAACCCGGAATGGGATGCACGTGGAGAGCGGGCGAAAGTCCTGTTGATAGCCGTCAATGTTCTTGGCTATTACAGTTTGCCGGTGCGAATTCTTTCGCTGATCGGCAATCGACAGCCCAATGGCGAGCGGTTCGATGTTCGTTTTGTCGAAATCGAGAAAAACGTTGATCTAGCGATTCTGCTCGATAGGGTAGCCGATTGGGATCCGCGGATTCTCGCTTTCTCCGTTAATATCTGGAACCGGGATGAATGCATTTTTTTAGCCGGCGAAATCAAAAAGCGCTTGCCCGGAGTCACAATTCTGGGAGGAGGACAGGAAGTCACCCATTCCGTGTATGATTTTCTGGCCTTGGCGCCGGCCTTCGATTACGTGATCGATGGCGAAGGCGAAATCCCCTTCACGCAGTTTTTGGAGGAGTGGGAGACGGTCTCGGGCAAGCTGAAGGACCCCGCCAAAGTATCCGGTCTTCGCTATCGGGATCCCAACATGACCTGTTACTCCGGCCCGGCGCAGGTGGTGGACTCCCTGGACGAGATCCCCTCGCCGATCTTGGCTGGTCTGGTAAGTGTCAAGCGGAAAATGAAGCTGGGAATCATGCTGGAAGGGTCGCGGGGTTGTCCCTTTCATTGCGGCTTCTGTTTCGAGGGGGCAAAAAAATCGAAAATACGGATGGCCTCCCTTGAGCGATTGGAAGGGGAAGTGGAATACATGACTTCCCGGGGCGCCTACTATTTTCATCTGATGGATGCCATTCTTTGTCACGGCGACTTGGAACGCCTGCGCAGATTGTCTGCTTTTTTCGCTCGCATCAAGAAAGATTTGCCTAAAACGGTCATATCAGTTGAACTCTATGCCGATCAGGTAACGGAAGAAGTTGCCCAATGCATGCAGTCCTTCTCCATTCTCGATTTGGGGCTGCAGACCACCAATCCGGAGACGGCAAAAGCGATTCATCGGCCCTTTTCGCCGGAGAAGTTCCGCAAGGGTGTTTCCCTGCTGCACAAGACCACTGCTACTTTCAATATCTATCTCATCTGTGGTCTCCCCTATGAGACTCTGACTACTTTTCTACGCAGCATCCAGTTTGTGCTGAATGAAAAATCGACCCGTATGTTTATCAATGAGCTTTGTCTGCTGAACGGGACGGAGCTTCGCTGGCGTGCCGAGGAGTTCGGCTACGATTTCGATCCCTTGCCGCCCTATCAGGTTCATGGCAGTGCCTGGATGTCCCGGCGGGAAATGAACGTGCTCAGGGTTTTATCCAAAGATATCGAAAAACGCCACAACCTTTCGGCGCGTTCTGTCCATAATACGGCGCCATGGTTGGGGAAAAGAACCAACTTCAACGGGGGGACCGGTTCCCTTGCCGTCTGCTCCGAATGCTCTGGCTGCTGCCCCGATTGCTTGAATGCGGACTGGCAGGAACCGCCCCAGGTCGCAGGCGTTGTGGAGTTGCTCAAGGACGCCGCGGATAAGGATATGGAAGTATCCGGGGGGGATGGATTGACTGCAGGAGCGGTGCTGATGCAGCTTTCCGGACAGTTTCAGCTGGCCGGCACGGCCCGGAACAAGCTTATCGGCCCGCCAGGCCTATTCACCCGGCTTGAGGTGGTGGAGTGGCTGATCAACCGTGGCCTATGGCATTTCAAAACATATATCTATGCCCGGGCGGAAGAGAATATTGCCCTGCTCGGGGATGCCGATATCCTGTCACGGGCGATGCAGAATCTCGATACTTCATTCAAGTTGCGAGGGTTATCCGACATTCACCCGCATACGGAAGTAGTTTTGTTGCCCGGCCAGGCGGATCCTTTGGAATACTGCGCCGCGATCAAGTCCCTGATCAGCCATTCAGTCCTCCTAGTTACGGTACCTGAAGAGGTGCAAGAGTGGGGAGCGGATTGGAAAGAGGCACTGGCAAGTGCTTTTGATGAAGCAATAGAAAGTAAATGCTGGGTAAAACTGCCACTTGCCATCGCCGAGGCGGTATGGACCTCCTTGGCACCGGAAAGCTGTTCTGAAGTCATTGAACATCTCGATGCCTTCCACCTGATCAGCCATGAAATGAACCAGCCCCCCTGCTTTCGGGGTGATGCAAAGTCCCAAAACCTTCCATTGAGAGAAGAATAATCATGGCTAACATTCTTATCACCAATCATTGCCTCAGAAATTGTTCGTTCTGTTTCGCCCGGAGCAGGCTTGGGCAGGGGCAGAAAGTGGAAGATGCGACGTTCATGTCGCGGGCCGACCTGCGCAAGGTGATGGATTTTTTGAGCAGCTCGGGCGAGCGCAATCTGCGACTTTTGGGAGGTGAACCGACGCTACATCCGGAATTCATCGAAATGGTCAGCGAGGGGTTGGAACGGGGTTTCCATGTCCATTTATTCACCAATGCCATGATGCCGAAGGCCGTTGCCGATTTTCTTGGCGGGTTGCCGCCAGAAAGGATATCGCTCCTCTGCAATGTTTCACCCCAGGCGAAGGTCGCTGCCGCCGATCAGGAGAAGGTTCATTATGCCCTGAGTCAGCTCGGACCGCGAGCCCAGGTGGGCATCACCTTGACTTCACCGAATTTTGAGTACGATTTTCTGCTGGACTATATCGCTCAATATAATCTGCGAAAGCATATCCGCGTCGGCATTGCCCAACCAATCGTCGGTGCGGAAAACACTTACCTGAAAACTGCGGATTATCGGGAGGCCGGGCGCAGCATCGTCGCGATGGCGCAGGCGTGCATTAAAAAGGACATTCTGATCGGTTTCGACTGCGGGATGACCTTGTGCATGTTCTCCAGTGAGGAAATAGGCATTCTGGCCACCTGTTCCGAAGGGTTAAAGGTCCTTTGTCAGCCGATTGTCGATGTGGGGCCGAATCTCGAAATTTGGCATTGTTTTCCCCTCTCCGAAGTTTTGAATTCTCATCTGGAGCGCTTTGCCAACCGCAGTGACATTGGCCGTTTTTATCAGGAAAAAGTTTCCCGTTACCGGACCTTCGGCTGTATGGATAAATGCCTGACCTGTGCCTATATGCGCCGAGGCCAATGTAACGGCGGCTGCCTGGCGCACGCCATGAATGCCCTTAATAAAAAACCCCCACGGGAAGCCTGAAGACGATCTCGACATGTGCGGTATTTGTGGAATAGTGGATTTTGCCGGTATAGTGACTACCCACGAAGAGAGGGAAATCTATACGCGGCGAATGCTCGATAAAATGCGGCACCGCGGCCCGGATCATCACGATATCGTTGTAGATGGTATCTCTGCTATTGGGGCCTCAAGGCTTTCGATTCTCGATCGGACGGCGGCGGGCCATCAGCCGTTGCGAAGCCTCTCGGGGCGCCATGTAATGGCATTCAACGGAGAAATTTACGACCATCGGGCACTCAGGGAGTCGTTGCAAGCCAAGGGAGATAAGTTCTTCTCGACGAGCGACTCTGAAGTTTTAATGCGGCTTTTCGAGAAAAAAGGTAAAGATTGTCTGGACGAACTCCGTGGCATGTTTGCATTTGCAGTATGGGATTCTTCCAGCCGTTCGCTATTTCTTGCCCGTGACCGTGTCGGTGAAAAACCCCTTGTTTATTCGTTTCATAACGGCTGTTTTGCATTCGCGTCGGAAACCGCCGCCTTGCTGGAACTGCCCTGGATTTCGCGAGAACCGGACTGGATAGGTATCCACTACGGAATCCAGTATGTACACATACCGGCGCCGCATACCGCGTTCAAGGCTGTTTCCAAGCTGCCCCCGGCAACTATGCTCGAGGTCAACGATAAAGGGATGCGTTCCAGTCGCTATTGGAAGTTGCGATTTGACCAGCGTTACGGTCCGGGTGACAAGCAGAAATGTTGCAGAGATGTAAGCGAACTGCTCGACGAAACAACAGCGCTTATGGGCACATGCGATGTTCCCGTCGGTACCTTTCTGTCAGGCGGTCTGGATTCAAGCGCAGTGACCGCATCCTTGGCGACATCGTTGAAGGGATTCCCGTCTTTTCGTATCAGTCATCCAGGGCCATTGGACGAGATCGAGTCCATGGCCGCGTCGGCCGTTGCCGCTCGTTCTGGAGTTCGCCTGCATAACCTGCAGTTGGATCATGAAATCCTCGATTCCGTCGGAAGCCTTGTGCGAGCTTATGCAGAGCCGTCGGGAACAATGGTCGGCCTTGATTATTTCCGGCTGGCGGCCGAAGCAAGCAAGCACGTTACCGTCGCGCTTTCAGGAAATGGCGCCGACGAAATGTTCGGTGGATACAACCTCAACGTCATGGAGGAGATGGACCGAAACCGGGCACATTGGTCGGTTATGCGTCATGTAATCGGTGACGGCTGCGATCGTTCTTCGGCCTCACCCGGAATAAAAGCGTTCGTTTCGAGGATGCAGGAGTTTGATCAGATCGGGCCGCAGCTTTTTTATGCGAATATGTACCTTAATCCCGGAAAAGTGTTTTCGTCGAATGTATATTCCCCACGGATGTCCGAGCTGACAGCGGCGCATGACCCGGCAAAGCTTCTGGTGGACAAATATTATGAGGCTGATACGGATCTCCTTTTCAATTCTACTGCCTATCAGATGCTGAACCTGACCTGCCAGTACAGTCTGGTGGATCATAGCGACGCCTGCGGGATGGCCAGTTCACTGGAGGTACGATCGCCGTTTCTCGATGTGAAAATGCTTGAACTTGCTGCTTCCATCCCGTCTTCGTGGAAGTTAGGGCGAAGAGGCGATGAGAACTTCGGAAAAATGATTCTCCGTGAATCCATGTTGGAACGTTTGCCGGCTGATGCATGTTTTGGCCTGAAACTTGGCTTTGGCGGGACCGTTCCTCACAGTGAGTGGTTGCGTGCTGATTGGGATCGTCTCTTTGATAGGGATGCGATTGAGGCAACTGGAATGTTCGATGTGCAGAAGATTGACCTGATGGTCAAGAATGATCTAGCCGAACACAAAGATCTTTCTCATATGCTGTTCAATGTATTGACCATCGGGACCTGGTATTCGATGTTCTGCAAATAAATCTGAATCCGTGAGGCCCGATCTTCCCTTCCCAAAGGGGAAAATTCGGGGCTCCTGGTATTGGACCCTCCCCGAGACCTCATTCCTTACTTTGTAAAAACCTTATTGAATTTCTGCCGATTGACAGGCGAGGGTAAAAATTCTAAACTCCTGATTTTTTCCTCCGGAAACGTTATCAAGGAGTGCCCATGAAAGTCATCATTACCGATGAAATTTCCCAGGAGGGGCTGCAGCCCTTGCTTGAGGATCCGCGTATTGAAATCGATATCCGTACTGGCTTGCCGGTGGAGGAGTTGCGACGGATCATCGGCGGTTACGACGCCATTATCACCCGCAGCGGCACCCAGGTCGATCCGCCGCTGATCGATGCCGCCCACCGTTTGAAGATTATCGCCCGCGCCGGCGTCGGGATCGACAATGTCGATGTCGAATACGCCAGCAACAAGGGGATCATCGTCGTCAACGCCCCTTTCGGCAACACCAATTCCGCCGCCGAGCACACCATGGCGCTCCTTCTCGCCCTCTGCCGTAATGTCGCCGCGGCGAACGCCAGCCTTAAAAGTGGCGAATGGAAACGGGCTCCTTTCACTGGTTATGAGTTGAAAGGAAAGACGATGGGGATCATCGGCCTTGGCAAGGTCGGCGGCCGGGTCGCCCTGCGTGCCAAGGCTTTTGAGATGGATGTACTCGCCTGCGATCCGTACATTGCCGAGAAGCGGGGGGAAGATCTCGGCGTAAAGCTCGTCCCGCTGGATGACATCGTCCGCTACGCCGACGTGATTACCGTCCATACGCCCCTCAACGAAGAGACGAACGGGATGCTGCGCCCCGAGCACTTTCGCGGCATGAAAGACGGGGTGCTGGTCATCAACTGTGCCCGAGGCGGAATTATCGAGGAAGCGGCAATGCTGGCGGCGTTGGAGAGCGGCAAGGCGGGCGGCGCCGCTTTCGACGTCTGGAGCGAAGAACCCCCCCGTACCGAGACGCTCCAGAAACTGATCCGGCATCCGCGCATGATTGTCACCCCGCACCTGGGGGCGAATACCTTCGAAGCGCAAAAGAACGTGGCGGTAGATGTCAGCCGGGAGATCGTCAATTACCTGGACGGCCGGCCGCTGGAAAACGCGGTCAATATTCCGAAATTCGATCCCGATCTGATGGAGCACATGAAACCTTTCATGGGGCTCGTCAGCCGGATGGGAGAATTCATTTCGCAGCTCGCCCCGGCAAATCCAAATAAAGTCACCTTTACTTACAAGGGCAAACTGGCCCGTTTCGACTGCACGCCCCTCACCGTCAACGGAATGGCCGCCCTGCTCAACCGCCATACCGAGCAGGAAATCAACATGGTCAACGCTCGCCTGGTGGCGGCCAACATGGGGATCGAAGTCGAGGAGGTACGCAACACCGAGTCCGAATCGTTCTCCAACCTGGTGACGATAACCATGACCGCCGCCGAAAGCCTGCGTATGGTCGCCGGCACGCTGTTCGAGGGGATTCCGAAGATTGTCAAGATGCGCGATTTTCTCACCGATTTCACACCGGAAGGGCACATGCTGGTCATCAGCTACGCCGATCAGCCGGGGCTGATCGGCAAAATTGGTACGATCCTCGGGGAAGCCAATATCAACATCGGCTCGATGAACCTGGGGCGGCGCGCCAAGGCTGGTGAGGCAATGGTCGTTCTCTCCATCGATACCCCCGCCGACCAGGCGACGATCGACACCCTCGCCAAGGCGGTCGATGCCCATTTTATCAAGGCAGTGCAGATGCGCGGATAGCCAGCCGGCTGCTACTGAATAGGGAAAGGGCGATTCCTGAAAGGAGATCGCCCTTTTTTTTCGGTTTATCCGCAGCCTTAAGCCGGCCAAAGTCTTCGGCTTTTTCGCCTGTCTTTACAGGGAAGCGAACATCCTTCGCAGCGCTTCCTCGTAGCCGTCAGTCCATTGTTCAATCGTTTCCCGATTGACAGCCTTGATGTTAAAGGCACCGATCGTTTTTCTTCCCTGAACGTCGATGCGCCGGAAATAGATTTTCTTCCCGTGCTTATCCCAGAAGGCAACGACATTTTTGCTTCGCGCCTTAGTCGTCGGAACATACCCGCCGGTAGCGGTGGTCCATTCGGAAAAGACGAGGACCACGGCATCGACATCCAGGGTTTTGCAGAGATTTTTCGCTTTTTCTGGTGTTATATCCCCTTTTTTGAAACCCGCACCGAAAAGCGGCATCTCTTTGCCGTCAAGTCTGGGGGAATGGACGGAGACGCGGATGTCCGCCGCCGCTTTGCGATATTGGGAATCGGTTATGAAGGAATCGACCCTTTTCACTTGCCAGATATTCCCCAATTCTCTTTCCGTAAAAGTAAGCATTTTCCCGGTGGCGTTTTGCACCAAAGTCCGCACTGACTCGCTGCCGATGCTATTGGCGTTGACCGACCCGCCCCAATCGCTGACCGCCAGCGAGACAATAGCCACTTTCTTGAGATCCGGATTGGCCTTCAATTTCGCCTTGGGCGCGCATCCGGCCAAGGCAAGAAGAGGGATGAACAAAGCCAGTATTACGATTCTTTTAAGCACGTTTCCTCCTTTGAAAAGTTGCACTTCTTTCAGCGCCGAGCCTGTCGATCCGGCGCGAGCAAAATAAAATTAATCGTCCCATTGCACCCTGGACGACTTCAGCAACTTGCGTGCCGCGACAATCGCGTCGTGCGTGCCGGTGAGGGCGAGAGTATCTCCGGCCAGCAGTACTTCCTTTGCCGAAGGGTTCATAACATGCCCCGCCTCGCGGGTGATGGCGAGCACTGAGGCGCCGGTCAGGGCGCGCAGATTGAGTTCGGCCAAGGTGCGGCCGACGGCGGGGGATTGCGTTTCGAGTTTGATGGCAGTGAGCGTGCCGAGGCCGGGCAGCAGTTCCCCGATCTGCTCCAGCTCTCGTTTGCCGGCGCGTCCATGCGACTGCTTGGCCAGGGCATCGACGATAACTTCGGCACCGGCGCGCACATGCCCCTGCAGATTGGTCGCCCCTCGCCAGAAGCTGATGCCGAGAAGGGCGAGCAGCAGGACGATCAGCACGTCGAACAGGAGCGCCAGGGAGGAGGGGGCGGGTAATGGCAACGAGCGGTGCGCCCAATATGACGACGATCGCCAGTTCGAAAGTGGCCACCAGCAGGCGGCGCGGGGCGGCGGCAAGATCGACCCGGTTTTCTGCCGCCGCCGGCAGCACGACTTCGGCCAGGACCAGGCCGAGCTTGCGCCCGACGCGGATCATCCCGAGGAAAAAGGGACCGGCAAGGAGGACGGCAGCGCCAATCAATATCGGATCGATCCACGGCTCGGGAGTCCCGAGCTGCTCCTGCAGCAGCCGGGCAAGCTTTCCGCGAGATGACAAAATGCCGATGACGATACCGGCACACAGTGTCGTATCGACCAGCAGCGAGCGCAGCATGCGGCGGATTCGGGCCATGGTGGTTTGCGAACGGGGGGTGTTGCGCAGCGACTCGACCCAGCTGCCATAGAGAACGGTAAAGGTCTGCAGCGGCCGGGGAAGTTTGCGGTCGATCCAGCTTGCCGTCGGCCCCGAGGCGCGGATCAGCCAAGGGGTGGTAAGGGTGGTCAGGGCGGAAATGACGATCGCGACCGGGTAGAGAAAGCTTTGCGTGGCATTGAGGGTGAGACCGAGGCCGGCAATGATGAAGGAGAATTCGCCGATCTGGGCGAGGCTCATCCCCGATTGCACCGAGGTTCGCAGCCGGTTGCCGGTGAGAAAGGAGCCGAGCGAAACGCCGAAGATTTTGCCGAGAACCACCACCGTCGTCAGCACGAGAATTTCCGGCCAGTACCGCGCGATCAGCACCGGGTCGATGAGCATCCCCACCGAAACGAAGAAAACGGCGGCGAAGATGTCGCGCACCGGTTCGACCAGACGCTCGATCGGTTTTTCTTCCCCTGATTCGGCGACCAGAGAGCCGGCGATAAATGCCCCGAGAGCAATGGAATAACCGAACCATTGGGCCAGCAGGGCAAGAGCGAAACAGAGTCCGACACTCGCCACGATCGTCGTTTCCGGGCGGTTCAGGCGGTTGATCAGGCGGATGGCGCGCGGAACGATGAAGAGGCCGACCACCACCAGGCCGATGAGAAAAGCGGCGAGCCGGCCGATCGTCCAGGCAAGCGGACCGGGGGATAGACCGCTGCCGCTGGCGATGGCGGTTAGCGTCGTCATGAGCAGAATGGCAATCAAATCCTCGACGATCAGGACGCCGACGACGATCTCGCGCAGCTTGCCGGTAACCTTCTGCTCCTGGAACGCCTTGGCGACAATGGTCGTACTGGAGATGGCGACAATGGCGCCGGTGAACATTCCCTCCATGACCGTCCAGCCGAAGAGCTGGGCGACGCTGAAGCCGAGCCACATCATCAGACTCGTCTCCACCAGTGCCGTCAAAGCCGCCGTCGGCCCGACCTGGATCAGCTTGAGCAAGCTGAATTCGAGGCCGAGGGAGAACATCAGCAGAATGACGCCGATCTCGGAAAGGGTACGTACGACCTCGCTGTCGGCTACCAGCGGAAGCGGCACGTGCGGCCCGACAATCAGGCCGGCGAGTATGTAGCCAAGAATGACCGGCTGCCGCAGGCGCTGGAAGATGACCGTGGTGACCGCCGCCACGCACAGCACTACCGTGAGGGCGCGGAGAAATTCATGAGGATCATGCATTCGAGTCACCAGCATAAGGAAAAGATGAGCGTGTAATTCTGAAGGGATATACCATAGAAATCAATAGTGGAAGATTCATTATCCAATTTTCTGAAGCTATCTGCCCGACTGAGGAATGAGTCTCGGGGCGGTTTCTTCCGCGCCAGATTCCAGACTGTGCCAAATTTCCATGATAATTGACAGGAGTAGCGAATTTCGTTACCCTTCTTGGCTGATGCCGACCCGAAAGGAAGTTTTTATCGTGTCTTTCCTGCGCTCCTTCCCGAATCTGTTGACGATCTGTCTTCTCGCCCTGTCGTTGACGGGGTGCGAGAAGAATACGGAAACCCCGATCCGAACCAGCGTACGCGATGAAAGAGTGAAGCCGCCCGTGGAAAAACCGGCGCCGGAACTGATCTCGACGCAGCAGGCGTTTATCGAGGTGTCAGAAAAGGTTACTCCGGCGGTGGTGAATATTCGCGCCGCCCGGCTGCGCGCCGTGGGGGGAGAGATGGGTCCCTTGTTCGAGGACTTTTTCAATCCGCTCTTTCGCGGCCGGCCGCAAATGCGTCCGCAACAGCAGAAGGAGCAGAGCCTCGGTTCCGGATTACTCATCAGCGAAAACGGCTATATCCTGACCAATGAACATGTCATCCGCGATGCCGAGGAGATCAAGGTGCGGCTCTCCAACCAGCGGGTTTATGACGGCAAGGTCATCGGCATCGATTCGCGCACCGATGTTGCCATTCTGAAGATCGAAACCGACGAAAAATTACCGGCCGCGGTTTTCGGCGATTCCGATAACCTGCGAGTCGGTCAATGGGCCTTGGCGATCGGCAATCCTTTCGGTCTCGACCGCACCCTGACCGTCGGGGTAATCTCCGCTACCGGGCGCAACGAAGTCGGGATCGAGGATTATGAAGATTTTATCCAGACCGACACATCGATCAATCCCGGCAACTCGGGGGGACCGCTTTTAAATATCTACGGGGAAGTGATCGGCATCAACACCGCTATTGTCGCCAGCGGCCAAGGCATCGGCTTCGCCATCCCGATCAATCTTGCGCGGCTGATTGCGAATCAGCTGATCGAGAAGGGGGAGGTTACCCGCGGCTGGCTCGGTGTCAGCATCCAGCCATTGACGCCGGAATTGGCTGAATCGTTTTCTCTCAAACAGGTCGGCGGCGCTCTGGTCAATCAGGTTCTCCCCGATTCTCCGGCCGAGAAAGCCGGACTGCAACGGGGCGACATCCTGCTCACCTTCGGCGGCAAGGGGGTGAACGGGGTACGCGATCTGCAACTGATGGTCGCCAGCACGCCAGTCGGCAAGAAGGTCGATCTGGAAGTGCAGCGTAATGGCAAGCGCCTCGTTCTGCCGGTGACGATTGCCGAGATGGAGCCGCAAGAGGGTGTTGCCGCCGCGCCACCGGCGATCGATGGCAAAGAAAAAGGCCTGGGACTGACGGTGGCACCAACGGACGGTCGCGACGGGGTCATGGTGCAGGCGGTCGATCCACAATCGGCGGCCGCCGCGGCCGGGGTGCAGCCGGGCGACCTGATCCTTATGATCAATCGGCAGGAGGTCAAGGATCTGGCGACGTTCGGGCAGGCGGTGCGGACAACCGCTGGCAAGAATGTGGTGCTGCTGCTCCGGCGTGGCGAAACGACCTTGTATCTGGCCTTCCCTTCGCGCTGATTACCAAATCTTTTACCCTGAACAGGGAGGCACTATGGCCAAACTGGTCGATAATCCCAACCTGGCGTTTCGGCTGGCCCGCGCCATCGTTTCCGATATCGCCCTCTACAACCAGGAGAAGGTGAGGGACGGCATCAAGAACGACAATCTGTTCGACCTGCTCAAGGACGAATTGACCGAGGGGCGCGAGCATTTCTACGGGAGGATTGCTCCCGACCTGCCGAATCGCGACCACCTGTACGACCGGGCGATCGTCGATGTGATGATCCGGCAGGCCGGCAAAATCGAAAGTCCCATCTGGTAAGATGCAAGAAGTTCGCGAGTCTGCATGCGGCCCGGGAGTCCGCCCGAGCGTCTCGATCTTTTCTTGGCGAGCAGTTGCCTGAACTGACCCGTTCCCAGATCGAAAACGTTGATCGATGATGGCCACATCCTGCTTGACGGTGCCCCGGCTGAAGCTGGAACGCGCCGAAGGGGGGAGCGGTCCTCACCGTCTCCATTCCGGCGCCGGTCCCGCCGATGCGCTCCCCGAATCGATCCCCCTGACCATCCTCTATGAAGACCCGCATCTGATCGTCATCGACAAGCCGGCGCGCATGGTGGTCCACCCCGCCCCCGGGCATCGCGGCGGCACGCTGGTGAACGCCCTGCTGCACCACTGCCAGGACCTCTCCGGGATCGGCGGCGAACTGCGCCCCGGCATCGTGCACCGGCTGGACAAGGATACCTCGGGGGTGATGGTCGCCACCAAGGACGACCGAAACGCATCTGCAGCTGGCCCGGCAGTTCAAGGCGCATATCGATCCAGCGGCGCTACCGGGCCCTGGTGCACGGTTTGGTGCCAGACCCAGCAGGGGACGATTGACCGGCCGATCGGCCGGCATCCGGCGCAGCGCCTGAAGATGAGCAGCAGCACGCCGGCCGGCCGGCGGGCGGTTACCCATTGGCAGGTGTTGCGCCGCTATCGACCACGATCGCCTGACCCTGCTCGACCTGACGCTGGAAACCGGCCGCACCCACCAGATCCGGGTGCATCTGGCCGAAATGAACCTGCCGGTGGTCGGCGATCCGGTGTACGGCAGCGCCCGGCTGGCTCGCGGGATTTGGCCGATCCTCGCGCTGCGCAAGCTGATCGCAGCAGACTCGACCGGCAGTTCCTGCACGCCTGGCAGCTTGGCTTCGTTCATCCGGCAACGGGAGAACTACATCGAATTCCGTGCGCCGCTGCCGCGCTGAACTGCAGGATGTGATCGATTACCTGGAAACGAAATACGCTCCTCAACCCCGGACGATGCCGCTTGACCGGCATCCGCTCCGCTGTGAGTCGGCATGAAGACTGTGCGTCAGGGAAAAATCGGTTATCTGCAGCCCGCGTGGGCCGGGAGCCGGCCTGTATGCCGGCTTCACCACCCGCAACGGCGGCACCAGCCGGGCGCCGTTCAACTCGCTCAATCTCGGTTTCAACACCGGCGACAGCAGGCTACGTGTCGAGGCCAACCGGGCCGCCCTCGCCCGCGCCTTCAGCCTGCCGCCGCACCTGCTGCTGACCGTGCAGCAGGTGCATGGCAGCGATATCCTGGTGATCGACCAGCCGAACCCCGATCTCAGCCATTTCTCACCGGGTCGAATGCGATGCGGTGATTACCAACCAGCCCGGGATGATGGCTGGGATTCTGGTCGCCGACTGCTACCCGGTCGTGCTCTACGATCCGGATGGCCCGGCGGCGGGGGTGGTGCACGTCGGCTGGCGCGGCGCGGCGGCCGGGCTGCATCGGGCGCACGGTGCAGGCCATGACGGAGATGTTCGGCAGCCGGCCGGAGCGGCTCTATGCCGCGATCGGGCCGGGAATCGGCGGTCACGGCTACGAGGTCGACCGGCCGGTACGCGAAGCCTTCCGCCAGGCGCCGGCGGCTGGGAGGAGATTGCGCACGAGGTTGCCCTCGGCAAGTGGCAACTGGACCTGCGGCAAAGTTGTTTGCGGCAACTGGGCCATGCCGGCCTCGATCCGGCGCGGGTGATCGCCGCTGAAGAGGACACCTGCTGTCACCGCGAACTCTTCTTCTCCTACCGGCGCGATAACGGCCAGACGGGTTAACAGATGGGGTTCATCGTACTGCGCTGAGCGAACTCCATTTTTTTTAGATGTTTCAAAAAGCCGTCTCCTCCGGGAGGCGGTTTTTTTTATTCTGAAAGCAACGTCGCAAACGGAATCTTGCGATACTGTTGCGACAGGGCACGAATTTCAGCCACTATCTAATTGATTGAAAATCTTAAGGAAAAAAGTTGGCCTGCGACTTGATATAAGTAAAGTATCGATTCAAACAAAAATAGCGAAAGGAGAAAGAACAATGGCGATGTGGGATCTGCTTCGGGAAATGGACAGCCTGCGGCGGGAAATCGACCGGGCCTTTCATGGCTTTGGCAGTGAGATGCAAGCGGGATTTCTGCCCGGACTGGGAATCGGTCACTATCCGCAGGTCAACCTCGGAGAGGATGGCGAGAATCTTTATGTCGAAGCGCTGGTGCCGGGGATGGATCCGGCTACCTTAGAACTGTCGGTCATGCGCGGGACTCTAACCCTGGCCGGCGAGCGGCGGGAGGCAGGAGGCGAAAATGTCACCTGGCATCGCAACGAAAGGGGGGCCGGCAAGTTCCTGCGGACGATCGATCTGCCGGTGGAGGTTGATGCCGATCAGGTAAAAGCCGAATGTCGAGATGGGGTGCTGCTGGTGAAGCTGCCGAAATCGGAAGCGGTCCGGCCGCGCAAGGTAACGATTACGAGCTAAAGCAAGCCATCAATCAGGGAGGAGACCATGGCGCAGAAAAATATTTCGGGTACTCGGGAAGGAAGTGATCTGACGCGGCGGGAAGAAACGCGCAACGCGGTAAATTTTGTCCGACCGGCGGTCGATATCAGTGAAACAGAGGACGGCCTGACCCTGGTTGCGGATATTCCCGGCGTCAATAAAGGCGGGCTAAACGTAGGTATTGATCAGGGCATTCTGACCATCGAAGGAAAAGCGGAGCCCAGCCGACAGGGGCAGGCGCTCTTTCGCGAATTCGAGCTGGTCAATTATTACCGGCAGTTCCAATTGCCGGCGGAAATCGATGCGGAAAAGATTGCCGCCGAGTTGAAAAATGGCGTGCTGACGCTGCGATTGCCAAAATCAGCGGCAGCCAAGCCGCGCCGTATCGAAATAACGACCCACTAAAACCAGCCTGCATTCCCGCGGGCCGTTACCCCCCCGGAGATCCGCAAAGATCTCCGGGGGGTGTTTTTTCTTTAAAAGTTTTCCGCCCCTTATTTTCGAATGGAAATTGCTAAAAGAGCGAAGCCTGATAGATTTCGCAGGTGACCGGAGTAAGGGGAACCCGTGAAAAAATGGTTGACGATATTGCTTTGTGTCCTGCTGGGACTAGCCGTTGTTGCGCCGGCAGCGGCAGAAAACCGACGAAGAGCGGTGGAAGTCCTCGGCGATGGCCCCGATCAGCTGAACATCGGACTCGGCTTTTTCAATTACGATGGGGGCCATAGTCAGGCCGCGGGACGGATCGAATGGCGTTTCGGCCGCAAGAAGTATTATCTCGGCCCCGTCCTCGGTATTTTGGCGAATGATGATGGCGGCGTGTTTGGGTACGGCGGTTTGCATTTGGATATCGCCTGGCGGCAGTTTGTTTTCACACCCTCTTCCAGTATCGGCGCCTATCATCAGGGTGAAGGAAAGGATTTGGGCGGCGCCGTGCAATTCCGTTCGACGATCGAGGTGGCCTGGCGGCATGCGGGTGGCATGAGTATCGGCATCCAGCTTGGCCATACCTCCAATGCCAACCTGTATCCCAGCAATGCCGGCGAAAACGATATCTTTCTCACCTTAGCCTATCCGTTCTGATTCTCCTCCTCGGCATGTTTTCCCCCTGTCTTAACGCCGCGCAAGAGCCTTAATTCTTCTTGCCGGTTATGCTATCCTCACTTTTTGCCCGCGCAGGTCGGCGAGCGAGGCTTTGCCATACCCCCGAGGAGCAGGAAATGGAATCATCCGCCGCCGGCAAGTTCATTACAATCTGCTTCATGGTGCTCGTTCTTTTCGCCTGCTCGCAGCAGGATCCCAAGCCGGCGAAGGAGCGGCCACCGGTACCAGTGACGGTGGCGTCGGTGGTCAGCAAGAATGTGCCGGTGCAACTGCAGGCGGTCGGCACCGTCAAGGCCCGTTCGACGGTCGCCGTCCGGGCGCAGGTGGGGGGACAATTGTTGCGGGTGCATTTTCGCGAGGGGGAAGAGGTGCGCGCGGGGGAAGCCCTTTTCACCATCGATCCGCGACCTTTTCAGGCGGAGCTGGCGCAGGCGGAAGCGAGATTGGCCGCTAATATTGCCGAGCAGGAAAATGCCCGCGAGGAGGCGCAGCGTTTTGAAGAACTGCTCCGGCAGGGATTCGTCTCCCGCCAGGAATTCGAGAGATTATCGAGCCGTGCCGCCACCCTCGAAGGGGGAGTCAGGGCGGCGCGGGCGGCGGTGGAAAATGCCCGTTTGCAGCTCGGCTATTGCACCATCCGCTCGCCGTTGACCGGTCGGGCCGGCAGCCTGCTGGTGCATCCGGGGAATCTGGTCAAGGCCAACGACGACAATCCACTGGTGGTGCTCAACCAGATGGAACCGATAGAAGTCGCCTTCGCCATTCCCGAGCGCAATCTGCCATCCATCAAGGCGTCTCTGGCCAAGGGAGGATTGGCGGTCGAGGCGTTTAGCCGAGCCGATGAAGCGGGGGTTGAGAAAGGGAAGGTTACCTTTCTCGATAACAGTGTCGATAGCAGCACCGGCACCATCCTGCTCAAGGGTACTTTCGCCAACGCCGAGCGTCGTCTCTGGCCTGGTGAATTCGTTGCCGTACGGCTGACTCTGGCCGAACTGGCGGCAGTGCCGGTCGTTCCCACCCGCGCCATTCAGACCGGCCAGCAGGGGACTTTTGTTTATATCGTCAAAACGGATGGTACCGTCGAGCTGCGGCCGGTCACTTCCGGAATAGCCTATGGCGCGGAGACGGTGATCCACAAGGGCATCGCACCCGGCGAGACGGTCGTTACCGAAGGGCAGCAGCGACTCTTTCCCGGCGCCCGGGTGGCGGTCAAGAAGATGCGCCGGCGCTGCGCGACGGTCAACCATGAACATTTCCGAACTCTTCATAAGCCGGCCGATCATGACCAGCCTGGTCATGCTGGCGGTCATGATCTTCGGCCTGTTCGCCTACCGGCTGCTGCCGGTCAACGACCTGCCGAACATCGATTTCCCCACCATCCAGGTGCAGCGCCAACCTGCCCGGCGCCAGCCCGGAGACCATGGCCTCCGCCGTGGCCACCCCGCTGGAGCGGCAGTTCTCCACCATCGCCGGCCTCGATTCCATGACCTCCACCAACGGCCAGGGGAGTCTCGATCATCACCCTCAAGTTCACCCTGGAGAAGAACATCGATGCGGCCGCCCAGGACGTGCAGGCGGCCATCTCCAAGGCGGCCCGCCAGCTGCCGCAGGACATGCCGACCCCGCCGTCCTATCAGAAGGTCAACCCGGCCGACCAGCCGGTCCTCTACCTGGCCCTCAGTTCGCCGACCCTGCCGCTCTCCGAGGTCAACGAGTTCGCCGATACCGTCATCTCCCCGCGCATCTCCATGATCAACGGCGTGGCCCAGGTGCTGGTCTACGGCTCCCAGAAATATGCGGTGCGGGTGCAGCTCGACCCCCAGGCGCTGGCCAGCCGCGCACGATCGGCCTCGACGAGGTGGCCGCGGCGCTCGACAAGTGGAACGTCAACCTGCCGACCGGCGGGCTGCAGGGGCAAACGGCAGGCCTTCACCATCCAGGCCACGCGGCCAGCTCTACAACGCCGCGGCCTTCAAGCCGCTGATCGTCGCCTACCGGGGCGGCGCGCCGGTACGGCTTGCCGATATCGCCACCGTCACCGACAGCGTCGAAAACGACAAGATCGCCGCCTGGTACAACACCAAGGGGCAGATCGACCCGCGCCATCGTCCTGGCCATCCAGCGCCAGCCGGGGACCAATACCATCGAGGTGGTGGACAGCATCAAGCAGCAGCTGCCCGGCTTCCGCGAGCAGCTGCCCGGCTCGGTCGATCTGAACATCCTCTTCGACCGCACCGAGACGATCCGCGAATCGGTGACGGATGTCAAGTTCACCCTGCTGCTGACCATCGCCCTGGTGATCCTGGTGATCTTTCTCTTTCTGCGCAACCTCTCGGCCACGGTCATCCCCAGCCTGGCCCTGCCGCTCTCGATCATCGGCACCTTTGCCGCCATGTACGCTCTTCGGCTTCTCGGTCAACAACATCACCCTGATGGCCCTGACCCTGTCGGTCGGCTTTGTGGTCGATGACGCCATCGTCATGCTGGAGAACATCGTCCGCCACATGGAGCAGGGCGAAACGCCGATGGAGGCCGCGCTACCGGGGCTCGAAGGAGATCGGCTTCACGATCATCTCCATGACCATCTCGCTGGTGGCGGTCTTCATCCCGGTCCTGTTCATGGCCGGCATGCTCGGGCGGATGCTGCACGAGTTCGCCGTCACCATCACCGTTGCCATCCTGATCTCCGGCGTCGTCTCCCTGACCCTGACCCCCATGCTCTGCAGCCGTTTCCTCAAGCCGCCAGCGGAGGAGCGGCACGGCCGGCTCTACAACTTCATGGAGCGCTTCTTCGACGGCATGCTGCACCTCTATGAGCGGACCTCTGTCGAAGATGCTCAGTTACCGGCGCACCACCATGGTGGTGACGCTTGCTCATGACCGCTGTCACGGTCTGGCTCTTCATCCAGGATGCCGATGGGGCTCTTGCCGCCCGACGACATCGGCGCCATCTTCGCCATCACCGAGGGGGCCCAGGGGGTCTCCTTCGAGGAGATGAAGCGCAACCAGCAGAAACTGGTCGGATATCGTTCTGCAGGAGCCCGAATGTCGAGGCCTTCATGTCCTCGGTCGGGGCCAGCGGCACCCGGGTCGGCTCCAACTGCGGCTTCATGTTCATGAAGCTCAAGCCGCGCCACGAGCGGCAAGCTGAACGCCGACCAGATCATCCAGAAGCTGCGGCCCAAGGTGATGGGTGTGCCCGGCATCATGATGTTCATGCAGAATCCGCCCCCGATCCGGCTGGAGGCGACCCTTTCCAAGGCCCAGTACCAGTTCGTGCTGCAGAGCCCGGATACCGACGAGCTCTACCGCACAGGCCGCCGCCTTCGAGATGAAGCTGCGCGGCCTGCCGATGCTGCAGGATGTGACCAGCGACCTGCAGATCAAGAACCCGCAGGTCAACCTGGATATCGACCGCGACCGGGCCGCCGCCCTGGGCGTCACGCGCCCAGCAGATCGAGGACACCCTCTACTCCGCCTACGGCGCCCGGCAGGTCTCCACCATCTATTCCCCCACCAACCAGTACCAGGTGGTCATGGAGCTGGAGCCCCAGTACCAGCTGGACCCGGCTCGCCCTGGGGCTGCTCTACGTCCGCTCCGGCACCGGCCAGCTGGTGCCGCTGTCCTCCCTGGCGCACTCTGAAAAACGGGCTGGGGCCGCTGTCGGTCAACCATCTCGGCCAGATCACCGCCGTGACCATCTCCTTCAACCTCAAGCCGGGCGTCCCCCTGGGTGATGCGGTGGCGGCCATCGAGAAGGAGGCCAGGAGCCTTGCCGGCCGCCATCACCACCGGCTTCCAGGGGACCGCCCAGGTTTATCAGGCCTCCACCAAGGGGCTGGCGCTGCTGCTGATCATGGCGATCCTGGTGATCTACATCGTGCTCGGCATCCTCTACGAAAGCTACATCCACCCGCTGACGATCCTCTCCGGCCTGCCGTCGGCCGGTTTCGGGGCGCTGATCACCCTGCTGATCTTCGGCAAGGACCTCAACCTCTACTCCTTCGTCGGCATCATCATGCTGGTCGGGATCGTCAAGAAGAACGCCATCATGATGATCGACTTCGCCCTGGAGGCCCAGCGCAAGGAGGGGAAGACACCGCTGGACGCCATCTATCAGGGGTGCCTGGTCCGTTTCCGGCCGATCATGATGACCACCATGGCGGCCCTGATGGGGACCCTGCCGATCGCCCTCGGCTTCGGCGCCGGCGCCGAATCGCGGCGCCCGCTGGGCCTGGCCGTGGTCGGCGGCCTGCTGGTCTCGCAGCTGCTGACCCTCTACATCACCCCGGTGGTCTACTACTACATGGATCTCATGCAGCAGAAGGGGAACGCTTTGCTGCACCGGCGGGGGAGGGAGCATGCGGATGTCTGACTTGCCATGAAACGACCGTTGCGGAAAGTTCTGTTTGCCTATGTCGTCTGTGTGTTGCTGGCCGGCATGTATGTCCCCTGGGAGGCCCGGTCAACACGGGCGGTAACCGCCGGCGGCCTGAGCTACAGCCTACTCTGGCGCCCGCCGCAAACGGTCGGCTACCGACACGAACTCGCCACCCGGCGGATCCTCCTCGAAGTCGTCTCTCTCACCGCCGTTCTCCTCCTGGCCGTGTATCGACTCGGAAAGGGGAAGGGACCGACTGATATTCCCACCTGCCCGTCTCTTTCCCGCTAATGCCCGAAACGATCAGCAAGAGGAAAAAGGCGTCGATAATCCTCGACGGTCAGGGAACTTTCCCAGTGGCCGCTCAGCATTCCGGCACCGACACCAACAGCAAAAAGAAGAACCACCAGGAGGGCGAAGCCCCACCAGGGAAAGGCACCCCCCGGCAGGGGGGAGATCTGCAGGGCGCCGGGGCGCGGGCAGCTGTTCAGGCAGCTCAGGCAGCCGGTGCACTCCACCGAGCCGATGCTCAATTTTCGGTCCACTGGCAGCTGCGACGGGCAGTTGCGGCCGCAAGCCCCGCAGTTGACGCAGAGATCCTGCCGGCGGCGGATGCGAAAGGGGCTGAGCAGAGCAATGATGCCGAGCAGGGCGCCGTACGGGCAGAGATAACGGCACCAGGCATGCCGGTAGAAGAGGGAAACGGCGGTCAGCACACCCAGGACGATGAGGGTGGTGGCTGAGAGACGGGTGAAGAAATGCAGCATCTTGACATCACTGACGGCCCAATAGGGTGAATCGAGGAAGTCCCCGAGGGCGGCAGCCGGCATGTCGAGCAGGATGATTTTGATAAAAAAGAGGAGCAGGAGATATTTGCTTCCGCGCAGAACGAGATCGAGCCGACGCCAGGGCCGGAAATTGCGGCCGAAGAGACGTTTGCCGAGATCCGCTACCGCTTCGGACAGGGTTCCCACCGGGCAGAGCCAGGCGCAGAAGGATTTGCGCGCCAGCAGGCTCATGCCGACGAATGTCAGGAAAAGGACGAGTGCTGCCGGATGGACCGGATGCACCTGGCCAGAGGCAAGCCAATAGCGCAGACTCACCAGGGCGCCGATGGGCAGAAATCCCTCCACCCCTGGAGGACGCGGGTAAAGGGCGCCGCCGCTTTCGATGGAATCGACGAAAAGGGCGAACTGCACGCCGAGAAAAACCGTCCAGAGCAGAAAGCCCCATTGCAGCAGAGCCCGCCAGAAGGCGGGGCGGGTGAGACCGATTGGCCGTTTCATTTTTCCTCGTGACTTTTTCGAATATGGCGGCTATCGAATGCAATTCTCCAGCCGCGGCTAGGGGTAAAGGCGGTAAAACAAAATGACTTTAGTCAAGGATAAGGAAGAAAGGTCGGGCCGGGAAAGATTCCGGCCCGACCTTTCTTCGGCAGGAGAGTCAGCGACCGAAATATTCGGCCGAATTTAGCCGAGATGATGGGAAAAGTCAAAAATCCGGGATTGCAATGAAGCCGGGAATCGTTAGAATTGGCATTCATGAAATTGCGCGAAGTGGCCGCTTGCCACCGCCTCAAAAGGATTTTGCCGATGGAAATCAAGGTGAAAAAAGGGGACTGTCTGAAGCAAAAAACCCCTTGTCTGGTCCTCGCCGCCTCGGAGGGGAAATTAAATACCCCCCTGTTCAAATCGATCGATTCTCGCTCTCGACGGCGCCCTGAGCAAGGCGGTGCGCGAAGAAGAATTCTCCGGCAAGGCGAAGGAGCTGCTGCTGCTGCATCCGGGGCGCCGATTATTGGCGGAGCGCATCCTCCTGGTCGGTCTCGGAAAAGAGAAGAAGGACGGGTTGGAGCGCCTGCGGCAGGCCTCGGAGCGGCCACCACCTTTCTGCAAGGGAAAAAAATCACCGCATTCGCCCTTGATCTGCCCTCTCTCCGCCGCGCGGCAACGAGCCGCCGGGAATGGCGCAGGCGGTGGTTGAGGGGGTTCTGCTGGCGTCTTATCGCTTTGATCGCTACCGAACGGAAAACCGCGCCGAACTGGCGCCCGAATTGACGACGTTGATGTTGTTGACGGAAACGCAGGCGCAGTTGCATCAGGCGGAAGAAGGAATAACGGCCGCCCAGAGCATCTGCCGGGGAGTACTTCTGGCCCGCGATCTGGTCAATGAGCCGGGAAACATCAAATCTCCGGAATTTCCTGGCCGAGCACGCGCGCCGGCGGCGACGGAGATGGGAATGCAATGCACGGTCCTTGGCAAGGCCGAACTGGAAAAGGAAGGTTTCGGCGCGCTGCTCGGCGTGGCCCAGGGGAGCGTCCGCGAACCGCGACTGATCGTCCTCGAATACCGCGGCGGCAGCAGCGATGCCCAGCCGGTGGCGCTGATCGGCAAGGGGGTGATGTTCGATGCCGGCGGCATTTCGCTCGAAGCCGGCGGAAAAGATGGACGAGATGAAGATGGACATGGCGGGCGGCGCGGCGGTGCTCGGCCACCCTGCTGGCGCGGCGCGGCTGAAACTGCAAGTCGAACCTGGTCGGGATCATCCCGGCGGTGGAGAATCTCCCCTCCGGCAGCGCCATCCGCCCCGGCGACATTCTCACCTCCCTCTCCGGCAAGACCATCGAGGTCCTCAATACCGATGCCGAGGGCGGCTGATCCTGGCCGACGCCCTCACCTACGCGCAGCGCTACCAGCCGCGCGCTGATGATCGATCTGGCCACCCTCACCGGCGCCTGCGTCATCGCCCTCGGCCACCACGCCAGCGCCGTGCTCGGCAACACCACGGACCCTGGTCAGGCAGTTGCTCAGCGCCGGAGAGAAGAGTGGCGAACGCCTCTGGCAACTGCCGCTCTGGGACGATTACGCCCAGCAACTCAAGAGCGATGTGGCCGACCTCAAAAACACCGGCGGCCGCCCGGGCGGCACCATCACCGGCGCCGCTTTCCTGCAAGCCTTCGCCAGGATTCCCTTGGGCGCACCTCGATATTGCCGGCACCGCCTGGGAAGAAAAGGGGCGTCCGTACGCGCCAAGCGGCGGCACCGGCGTCGGGGTGCGGCTGCTGATGGAATATTTGAACAAGAAACCTCTATAAAAAATTAATAAATTTTGAATAAAGGGTTGATTTTTTTCGCTCATCCAATAAAGTTGTTATCAGGCAAAAGGGACTCCCGGCAACGGGCCATATCGAAAGCATTTGAAACAGGAGATGGAGCGATGGCGAACGGTACGGTCAAATGGTTCAATGATGCAAAGGGTTTCGGTTTTATCGAGCAGAGTGGTGGGCCGGACGTGTTCGTCCACTTTTCGGCAATCGACATGGAGGGTTTCAAGACCCTCGCGGAAGGGGATACCGTCTCCTTCACCATTATCCAGGGACCGAAAGGGCCGCAGGCACAGAATGTCATGCGGGCCGATCTGTCTGCGACATTTTAACCATCCGATCATGGCCTCGCTCCGGCGAGGCCTTTTCCATTTAGAGGCTCCCATGAAAAATGGAACAATTTCTTGCCTTTTATCGCGATCTATGCTACAAGCCAACCAGTCCGGGAAAGTTCAGTGTCCCTCATGAGGGATTCGCTTTGGGTGAGCGACCGGACGTATCTTTTTCAGGCCGGCGCGACCGGGAAAGCAAAGGAGCAGGAGAATGGTTGAAGGCACGGTAAAATGGTTCAATGACGCCAAGGGGTTCGGTTTCATCCAGCAGGATGGGGGTGCCGATGTTTTCGTCCACTTCTCGGCCATTCAGGGCGATGGTTTCAAATCGCTTGTTGAAGGAGACCGGGTTCGCTTCGATGTGACCCAGGGGAACAAGGGACCGCAGGCTTCGAACGTTGTCAAAATCTAAGTAACAGCCAGTGAATTGCAAGAAGGGCTCCGTCTTCGGACGGAGCCCTTTTTCTTTGCATTTTCGCCCGCTTCCCTGCTTTCCCCGGGCCTCGTCCAGGGCCTTTGTCCTTGACACCCCGGGGTTCTGTTGATAACGTACTTTGTCTTTATCCATGGGTAATTTTCCTTTCCGGCTTTTAACTGAGAAACCCGAGCGTCATATGAAGGTTCTCGTTTCCGATAAATTTTCGCCGGAAGGGCTGCGGGTCTTCGAAGAGGCCGAAGGGGTCGAGCTGGAATACCAGCCGGGTCTCTCTTCGGCGGAATTGTTGGCGGCGGTGACCGATGTCGATGCGCTGGTAGTTCGCGGTGGCACTCAGGTCACCGAAGAAGTTTTTCTGGCGGCGAAAAAGCTTAAAGTGGTCGGCCGCGCCGGCATCGGGGTGGAAAACATGGATTTGGCCGCTGCCAACCGGCAGGGGGTCGTGGTCATGAACACCCCTTTCGGCAGCACCACCACCTCGGCGGAACATACGATCGCCATGCTGATGGCGCTGGCGCGGCAGATTCCTGAAGCGAGCCGTTCGACCAAAGCCGGGAAGTGGGAAAAAGACCGCTTTCTGGGGATGGAGGTCGCTGGCAAAACACTGGGGGTGGTCGGTGCCGGCAAGATCGGTCGCCTGGTCGTCGAGAGGGCCATCGGCTTGAAGATGCGGGTCATTATCTACGATCCATACATGGCCGAGGAGATGATTCGCCAGCTCGGCGCCGAGCTGGTCGAATTTGAGACGCTCTTGGCGCAAGCCGATTTCATTACCCTGCACATCCCTCTGAATGCCGACACCCAGTACCTCATCAATGAAGAGACGCTGCGCCGGGTAAAGCCAGGTTGTTATATCCTAAACTGTGCCACCGGCGGCCTGATTGATGAGGTAGCATTGGCGCAGGCGATTCGGGGCGGCCGGGTGGCCGGTGCGGCGATCGATGTCTTTGCCAAGGAGCCGCCGGAGCGCGATAATCCGCTGCTCGCGCTGGAACAGGTGATTTGCACCCCGCATCTGCGCGCTTCCACGGTCGATGCCCAGATCAATGTGACAGTGCAGGTGGCACGACAGATTGTCGACTTTCTCCAGCGCGGCATTGTGCTGAACGCTCTCAATGTCCCGCCAATCAGCGCCGATCTTCTCAGTGCCATTCGCCCCTACCTCGAATTGGCCGAGCGCCTCGGTGCCTTCCAGGCGCAATACGCCGCTCGCGGTCTGGTGCGCGTCACCGTCGAATATGCCGGCAGTGTGACCGATCACCCGACCGGGCCGTTGACCATTGCCCTGCTCAAGGGGTTGCTGACACCGATGCTCGGGTCGATGGTCAATTTCGTCAATGCCCCGCATCTGGCGCGTGAACGGGGTATCCGGGTAGTTGAGGCGAGCAGCTGCACCGGCGAGGGGTTCGCCAACCTGATCCGCCTCTCGGTAACCGGCGCCGACGGCACCCACTCGGTCTGCGGGGCGCTCTTCGGCACCGACGATTACCGCATCGTGCGGGTGGATGATTACCATGTCGAGGCGGTGCCGAAGGGGAATATCCTGGTGCTGCTCAATGCCGACCGGCCGGGAGTGATCGGATTCATCGGCCAGGTGCTGGGGGAGGCGCAGGTCAATATCGCCATGATGAATCTGTCGCGGCGCAAGATCCAGGGGCGGGCCATATCGCTGATCAATGTCGATAGCCCGATTCCCGAGGCCATTCTCGAACGTCTGCGGGCCAATGAATACATCCATTCCGCGGTGCAAGTGACGCTTTAATCCCCAACAAAAGAGCAAGAGCACTTATTCTTCTCTTGCCGTAGTCTTTAGCCCTAAGTTTGGAATTGTTTTGTTGATAGAATCCGAGGCTGTCCTGGATACGATGCTCCCGAAGGGAGTCAAGGATTTTCTTCCGGGCAAAGCGCCGAAAATCGAATATCTTGATCGGACCTTGCACGATACCTTCGCTCGCTGGGGGTTCCGGCCGGTTATTCCTCCCTCTCTGGAGTATCTGCACGTTCTGGAAAAAGGGCTGGGAGAAGGGCTGCGCGAGAAGACCTTTCGTTTCGATGATCGCCAGAGCGGTCGCCTGGTCGCCTTCCCCCCGGACATAACGCCGCAGGTAGCGCGTATCGTTGCCACCCGCATGCAGGATATCCCGCTGCCGCTCCGCCTTTGTTACAGCGGCCGGGTGTTGCGGCATGCGGAACAGCAGACGGGAAAGGACAGGGAAATATTTCAGGCCGGGGTCGAGTTGATCGGTCTGGAAAGCCCCGAGGCCGATGCCGAAATGATCGCCATGGCGGTCGAATGCCTGAAAGCCCTGAATGCCGGCGAGTTCACCATCGATATCGGCCAAGTGGAATTTTTCCGCGGCGTCATGGCCGAACTTCCCCTCCCAGGACGGCTGGCCCGCGACGTGCAAACGGCTATTGCTCGCAAGGATCTTTCCGGCCTTCAAGGCTTATTGGCTGAGGCACCATTGAACGACCGGGCGCGCGAGGAGATCCTCGCACTGCCGCGCCTTTTCGGCGGCCGTGAGGTGCTGGAGCGGGCCGACAAAGCGGTGATCAACGACCGTTCGCGGCGCGCTCTTGACAATCTATACCGGGTACTGGACATCCTTGAAGTTTACGGAGTTGAGGAGCATGTCACCTTCGATCTCGGCGAATTGCGCGGGCTCGATTATCATACCGGCATCATCTTCCAGGGATTTCTGCCAGGGCTTGGCAGGGCAGTCTGCTCCGGCGGACGCTATGACGATCTGACCGCCCGCTACGGCTACCCGGCGCCGGCGACCGGTTTTGCCTTCAATCTGCTCAATCTGCTTTTCGCCCTCGACCGCGCAGCTCGACAGGTTCCGGGCAGAGCAGCGATGTGCTGCTCTTCCAGACCGGCAGCGACAAGCAGCCGGCCCAGCGGCTGGCGCGTGCCCTGCGCGAGCGGGGGTATTCGGTGGCGCGCGATATCATCCCCCGCGATCTGGATGCCAGTCTCGCCTATGCACTGCGCATGCATTTTCGTTACATTGCTCATCAGCGAGGAGAAGGAAGACAGAAATCCGGCTCCTCTGCCTGGCCGACCAGACCGAGCGGCGGCTGGCGTACCAGGTGGTTCTGGCGCGCTGATTTTATCCTTTGAATCTTTTATCAGGAGAATACAACCGTATGGCCAATGTGGTTATCGTCGGCGCCCAGTGGGGCGATGAAGGCAAAGGGCAAGGTCGTCGATATCTATACCGAGTATGCCAACGACGTGGTGCGCTATCAGGGGGGGAACAACGCCGGCCACACGCTGGTGGTCGGCAATGAAAAGACCGTCCTGCACCTGATCCCCTCCGGCATTCTGCACGAGGGCAAACGCTGCATCATCGGCAACGGCGTGGTCCTCGACCCGCAAGGTCTTTCTTCGAGGAAATCGTCAATCTCAAGAAGAAAGGCTATCTGACAGGACGAGCAGCCAGCTGGTCGTCGACAGCAACGTGCACATCATCATGCCGTATCACAAGGCGATCGACATCGCCCGCGAGAGCAAGTGCCGAGACAGCGCAAGATCGGCACCACCGGCCGCGGCATCGGCCCGCCTACGAAGACAAGATCGGCCGCCGCGGCATCCGCCTGATCGATCTGGTCAAGCCGGAAGTCTTCGCCCGCAAGCTGCGAGAAGTGCTGCCGGAGAAGAACTTTCTCCTGGAGAAGTTCCTCGGCGAGCCGCCCCTCGACGAGCGAGCGATTTTCGACCGAATATAGCCGACTACGCGCGCGCAGCTCGGAAAATACCTCGGCTGCGCCTCGGCCCTGCTCAACCAGAGCGATCGCCGCCGGGAAGCAACATCCTCTTCGAAGGCGCCCAGGGGAGCCTGCTCGACGTCGATCACGGCACCTATCCGTATGTCACCTCCTCGTCGACCTGCGCCGGCGGCGCCTGCACCGGCACCGGCGTCGGCCCGCGCTTCATCGATGCGGTCATCGGCATCTCCAAGGCCTACTGCACCCGCGTCGGCGAGGGGCCCTTCCCGACCGAGCTGAACGATGCCATCGGCGAGAATTCTGCGCCAGGCCGGCCAGCGAGTTCGGCGCCACCACCGGCCGGCCGCGGCGCTCCGGCTGGTTCGACGCCGTCGCCCTGCGCGAGGCGGTGCGCATCAACGGCATGACCGGGCTGGCGATCACCAAGCTCGACGTTCTCAACGATCTTCGACAGCCATCAAAGTCTGCACCGCCTACGACTACCGGGGGCAGATGCTGCACGAGTTTCCCCGCGATCCGGAAGTGCTGCGGACTGCCAGCCGGTCTACGAGGAGTTCGAGGGGTGGAAGAGCAATATCTCCGACGCCAAGACCTATGACGACCTGCCGCCCGAGGCCGCGCACCTATCTGCACAAACTGGAGGAGCTGACCGGCTGCCCGGTCGTGCTGGTCTCGGTCGGCCCGCGCCGCGACCAGACGATTCAGCTGAGCAGTCCCTTTGCCTGAGGTATGATCTATTGGGAAAAAAGGATTGACTTGACTGACGGGAATAATTCATCTATAAAGAGCCACTCCTGTGAGCCGGTAGCTCAGTCGGTAGAGCATCTGACTTTTAATCAGATGGTCGTGGGTTCGATCCCCCCCCGGCTCACCATTAAAACAATGACCTGGTCGATATTTTCGACCAGGTTTTTTGTTATGGCTGCAGGGTGAAATAGAAGGTTGCCCCCTTGTCCGGCTCGGCTTCCGCCCAGATTCGGCCACCATGCCGCTCAACGATCCGCTGCACTGTCGTCAGGCCGATACCGGAACCTTTAAAGTCCGTGCTGGCGTGCAGCCTCTGGAATGGCTGAAAGAGCCGTTCGGCTTTAGCCATATCGAAGCCGGCGCCATTGTCGCGAACGAAGAAAATCTTCTCCTCCCCGGCAGAGCCGAATTCGATACGTGCCACCTCCAGCTTCCCGGTATACTTCCAGGCGTTGCCAATCAGATTTTCCAGCATCGACATCATCAGGCGTGCGTCTCCCGAAACGATCGCTTTCGGCGCAACTTCCCATTCAACCGTACGCTCCGGATGTTCTGCTTTCAACTTCAGGAGCATTTCCTGGACCATGGCGGCCAGATCGATCTCCTCATGGCGAATTTCGGCGCGCGACACCCGTGAGAGGAGAAGCATGGCATCGAGAAGATCTTCCATCCGCTGACTCTCGGCAAGGATGGTGGCAAGCAAAAATTCCGCCTCGCCGGCAGCTTCGTCGAAAACGGCTTCCCGCAACGACTCGGCCGCTATGGAAATACAGGTAAGAGGGGTCTTGAGATCATGCGAAAGGGAGTAACTGAAAGATTCCAGATCCCGGTTTATCGCCGCTAGTTCCGCTGCCTGTCGCTGTAAGTCCTGATTCAGGGTCAGGATATGTTCTTCTTCTTTTCTTCTTTCGCTGATATTGCGAAAAATCCCCATCATGCACTTCTCGCCGGGGGCAAGCTCAAAGATGCTCGCATTGATCTCAACCGGCACGGATGTGCCCTCGGCGTTCAGAACATTGGTAATGATGGGCTCGGCACCGTTTGTGCGAATATGCAGGGCGAACATTTCGCGCGAATACTGCTCCTCCTCGGGGGGGGCCAGCTGTGAGTGATGCATGCCGATGATTTCCCCTCTCGGGCGCCCCAGCAGCTTTTCCGCCTGTCCATTGGCATCGATGATCGTTTCCGACGCGAGATCCGCCAGGAATACCGCATCGCGCGCCGTCTCGAAAATAGACCTGAAACGGGCCTCCGAGTTGCGTAATTTTTCTTCGGCCATCTTGCGGCCGGTAATATCGAGTACCGTTCCGAAGAGACTGACAATCTTGCCGTTATCATCGAATATCGGCTCGCCAGTTGCTGCTAGATGCTTGAGCGAACCGTCGGACAGCGGGACCCGATAATCGAAACGGTAGGATTTGCCTTCGGCAATGGCAGCCTGCACTGAATCCAAAAGCAGGCTTCGATCTTCGGGATGAAACATCTGTACGACTTCTTCGAAATCCGGTCCTCCTCTCGCCGGATCCCTTCGCACCAGCGAGAACAGCTCCTGAGACCAGGTGATCTTCTGCGACGCCAAATCGAATTCCCAACTTCCCACATGCGCAACCTTCTGCGCTTCCGCTAGATGTCTCTCACTCGCCAGAAGAGAGGCCTGCCGGGATTCGAGCGTGATAATCATCTGGTCGAAGGTGTTGGCAAGTATGCCGATTTCGTCCCAGCGGCCAAGTTTGAGAAGGCGATTTTCCGGAGGGAGCTGTGGCAGCGCCTCAATGTGACGGGTCATCGTTCGCAGCGGTTCGATGATCCTCTGGGTGAGAAACCAGGCGATAAGGAAGAGGAGGGCCGTGCCGACCAAAATGGCGGCGAGAAAAAAACTTTTGGCTGTTTCCAGGGGGGCATAGGCGAGGCAGAGAGGGTAGCTGACTATCACCACGCCATCAAACCGCTCCAATTTCTGTAAGGAGGCGAGAACCCGCGCGCCGCAGCAGTCGATTGTTTCCCCGGTTGCTGCCTCTCCCCTCAGTGCGCTATTGAAAAGGGAGAGGATACCGGACGGGATCTGCTGGCCGTGGGCATTTTCTCCATTATGCAGGAGAAAGACTCCGTCCTGTGAGGAAAGAGAGATATGCCCACCTTCGCCGATCCGCTCCCGAAGCTTTTTCTCTGCCGACCGCATTCTTGCGCCGAGATCGACGGCACCCGCCAGCACGGCCCTGACCTTGCCATCCGGCCGCGTTATGGGTATCGCCACCACGCTTTCGGAGGCTTTTCCCGCCCACTTGGGAAGCAAGGTAATGTTTGGGGTTTTTTGGGTAATGACAGAGGTAAAGAAGTCGTCTTTCGTAAAGCTCCTTTTGCCATTTTCCACCCCAGGTGGATATTCGGCGACGAGAAAACCTGAGGGAGAGATGAGAAAAATTCCATCGGGAAAAATCGATTGCAGAGAAACTCTCGCCTTGAGGAACTTCCGGGCAAGCGAAGGGTCGGCAGCCGTTTCGGCAGGGAGGGCTGCCGCCGCCGCTTCGAGTGCGCCTTGAGCGATACCGAGGTAATTATCGATATTATCGGCCATGGTGGCCGTCATCAACATCAAATCGTGGGAAACGCTTTTTGTATAGGCCTCCTCAAAGTAGCGGAAGGCGAAATAAGTTTCGCCAATGACGAGAAGGACGAAAACGATCGCCATGGTCAGCGCCATCTTGGCTTTTATGCTCAAATAACGCATTTCTTGATGCCCTTGCCGGGATGAAAATGGACGGAGCCGTAGATTTGCATCCAATGGGTTGTACGGCGCCGTACAAGTAAAAACAGTCTGTACTTGCAATTGAATTGCCAACTTCCACCCCAGCGAGAAAACTTTCCTCGTCATTTCACATGCAGATGGCTGAGCCGGCAAGAAGGTCGGGCATTATAAGTGCGGCAGAACGGGAGTACCATCTGGAATGAACCTTTTCATCCTGGGAATCGCAGAGGGAATGCCGTTGCAAAAACGTGGTCAGCAGGCATAGAATACGGTTTTTTCAAGCAATCAATGAGGGCTTATTGAAAAGAAAAACATTCTTCAGCTGTCAGCAATGTGGCTATCAGAGCCCGAAGTGGCTGGGCAAATGCCCGGACTGCAACCAATGGAACACTCTGGCGGAAGAGGCCGTTCCGGTTGGCGCCGGCAATGGCCGCATCCTGCCGGCCGCCGGCAAGGTGCAACGGCTTCAGGACGTTGCCGCAACCGAGGAGGATCGGCAACGCTGCGGCATCGGCGAACTCGATCGTGTCCTCGGCGGCGGGATCGTCCCCGGTTCCTTCATCCTCATCGGCGGTGACTCCGGGAATCGGCAAGTCAACGCTGCTGCTGCAGGTGACCGGCCGCCTGGCGGCATCCGGTGCGGTCCTCTACGTTACCGGCGAGGAATCGATCCGGCAGGTAAAATTGCGGGGAGAGCGGCTGGGGGTGCGCGGCGGGGATCTCTACGTGCTGGCCGAAACCGCTCTCGAAGCAATACTTGAGCATGTGCGCGAAGTACATCCTGCCTTCCTGGTGATCGATTCGATCCAGACGATGTTCACCGCCACGCTGGAATCGGCCCCCGGCAGCGTCAGCCAGGTGCGCGAATGTGCCGGGCGGCTGATGCAGTTGGCCAAGGGGGAAGGCATTCCGGTCTTCATCATCGGCCATGTGACCAAGGATGGCGCCATCGCCGGACCGCGCATGCTCGAACATATGGTCGATACCGTCCTCTATTTCGAAGGGGATCCCGGACACCCCTATCGCATACTGCGGGCGGTGAAGAACCGTTTCGGCTCAACCAACGAAATCGGCGTCTTCGAGATGAAGGAGGCGGGGCTGGCGGAGGTCGCTAATCCCTCCGAGCTCTTCCTCGCCGAACGGCCGCAGGGGCGGCCGGGCAGCGCTGTCGTCCCGGCTCTCGAAGGAAGCCGGCCGATTCTCGTTGAGGTGCAGGCACTCGTCTCCGGTTCCTCCTTCGGCACACCGCGGCGTACTGCCATGGGGATCGACCACAACCGTGTGTCACTGCTGGTGGCGGTGCTGGAAAAGAAGGTGGGGCATTCTCTTCTCGCCCAGGATATCTTCGTCAATGTTGCCGGCGGCGTCGTCTGGAGGAGCCGGCGGTCGATCTCGGGGTAATGGCGGCGCTCGCCTCCAGCCATCTGAACCGGCCGATTCCGCCGCGCACCATCCTTTTCGGCGAAGTCGGCCTGGCCGGCGAAATCCGCGCCGTCTCCCGCCCGGAATTGCGAGTCAACGAAGCCGCCCGGCTCGGCTTCGATCGCTGCCTGCTGCCAGCCGGCAATCTGAAGAATCTCGAAGCGCCGAGGGGTATGGAGCTGATCGGGGTGCGCAGTGCCGAGGAAGCGCTGGCAAGCCTGTTCGAGTAGGAACGCCACCCAGGTGCGTGCGGTGAAGATCTTTGCGGCTTTAAAGCTGCTCGGGAGATAGCGATGTCTGATAAGCTCACTCACTTTGATGCGGAAGGAAAAGCGATCATGGTCGAGGTCGGCGACAAGAGTCCGACCAGGCGCGTGGCCGTGGCCGCCGGCGAAGTGTCGATGCGGCCGGAAACGCTCAGCGCATTCTTGATCGGGACCATCGAGAAGGGGGACGTCTTTGCCATTGCCCGCATTGCCGGGATCATGGCGGCGAAGAAGACCCCAGAGCTCATTCCCCTGTGCCATCCGCTCCTGCTCACCTCGGTGGCGGTCGATTTCACACCCTTTCCTGTTGACGGGCGAGTGGAAATCGTTGCCACGGTCAAGCTAACCGGGATCACCGGCGTCGAGATGGAGGCGCTGACAGCAGTCTCTATTGCCGGTCTGACCATTTACGATATGTGCAAAGCCATCGACAAAGGGATGCGGATCGGCGCTATCCGCCTGCTCGAAAAGCAGGGGGGAAAGAGCGGCCCTTTCCGCAGCAACGACTAACGTCCCATAATTGCAAGAAATTGCCCTTCTGCTAAACTGATGCCGGGTTGCCCGGGGAAAGAACCGCCATGGCCGAGATACGGCAATTCGTTGTCCGCCGCACCTTTCTTCTGCCGTTGGGACTCCTTCTGGTACTTTGTCTTTCCCTTTTTGCCGTTGTTCTGGTCAAGGGAGAGCCGACGGGAAAAGTTATTATTCTCGGATGTATCATCCTTCCGGTCGCCTTCCTTTTTCTTGAAAGTGCCTTTCGCAAGACGGTCATCGGGGCCGACAGGATTACCGTTTACAAGCTTCTGCGGCAGAAAGAGATCCGTTTTAACGATGTGACATCGGTCGATACGGTTCTGGTGCGCCGTCGGGCCTTTATCACTCTCAGCGCCGGTGACGATTTTCTGATTCTCTCCAACGCCTACGCTAATTTTCCAGCGATGGTGAAAGAGATGCTGGATCGCATTCCGCCCCCGCTGGTAAGTGCGCAAACCTTGGAAATGGCTGCGGCGCCACCCAGCAAAAGTACTGATATTGTCTCCTGCTGGCTGGCCGTAGCGCTGATCGCCTTGATCCTCTACATCCAGTTGGGAGGACACTTCGGCTGAGGTTAAAAAAGGCTTTTCGATTGACTTGAAAGGGAATTTCCTATACATTGACCTTTTCCATCCGGTCACAGGAGTGTTCCCATGGAGCAGGAAAAACTCGAAGAATTCCGGCAGCTTCTTCAGCTTCAACTGGAAGAGTTGCAGCGTGAGGCGGGCCGGACCGTTTCCGAGATGACGGACGAGAAGACGAATTTCCCCGATCCTACCGATCGCGCCTCTCTCGAATCGGACCGCAATTTCGAATTGCGCATTCGTGATCGCGAACGCAAGCTGATCATGAAAATCCGCGAGGCGATTGAGCGTATAGATACCGGTGAATTCGGTATTTGCGAAAGCTGTCAGGAAGAGATCAGCGATGCTCGACTGCGGGCTCGGCCGGTGACCACCTTGTGCATTGAATGCAAAACGGAACAGGAACGCCAGGAAAAGATCGGTTAAATTAACAGAGGGGAATTTCGACAGTACTGAAGAGGGACCATGAAGTGCGATCGCTACGAAGTTCTTTACAAGGTAGTCCGGATCGCCAATAGCTCCCTTGATTTTCCTCATAGTTGCAAAAGCATTTTGCTCTTTCTCCAGCAGTCGCTGGCAGCACAATCCCTCACCTTTTATCTTCTCGACAAGCGTCGTACCACTTTTTCTCGATTGATCGCCGCCCCCGACCCCGTCCTGCTGCAACCGTGTCAACGCCCCCTTGCCGGTTCTCTCGATGCTGTTGCCCTGCAAACCCGCCAACCGGTCCAGCAGGGGGATCTTTGGTGCTTTCCGGTCTTTGAAGGGCGACAGAATCTCGGCACTCTGCATCTGCAACGACCCTTCCCCGACCACCCCTTATCTGAGGAAATTTCCGATATTTTTCGCATTGTCGGTGAAGAGCTGGCGCGGCTCCTAAGCTATGACCGGCTGCAAAATCGCGAGCGGCAGCGCTTGGCGCAGCTTGCTCTCTTTTCCGAACTGGGAAGCGAACTGAATCGTGTCGGTGACTTTGCGGAACTTGTGCGGGCAGGAGAGGATATTGTTCTGCGACACAGCCATGCCGCGTGCGTCATTCTCTCGCTCTGCGATGAGGGGTCGCAACCACGAGAGAGGCATCTGCGCCTGACTCCCGATTTCAGCATTTGGCACGAAAGCTTTCTTGCTTTGGAAAAAGAGCAGGCCGCAAGGGCGATCGACCGCTGCCGACCGATATTCGGTCGTTTACCGCGGCAACGACAAGAACCGAATGCGCCGGCCGGGATGGTCTGCATCCCCCTTCTATTAGAAAAACGCATACTTGGCACACTATCGCTTTTCGGCAGCGGTGCGATGAGCGATTTCCCCTTCGCCCCCGGCCGGGAAGGAAGAAATTTTTTTGCCGCTATCGGTCTGCAGTTCGCCTATGCTCTCGAGCGGCTGCAGGCAAGGGAACGGCTGGAAATCCTGTCGCGGGAGAATGACAGCAAGCTGCGGGAAACGACCCTGCTGTATCGCGTTTCCCGCGCAATCCATAGCACACTTAATCTCAATGAACTGATGCATCTCATCCTTTCGGTGGCAGTGGCTCCCGACGGCGGTGGTTTCGAACGAGCGATGCTCTTTACCGTCAACGAACGTACCGAGACGCTGCAAGGGATCCTTTGCGTCACCCGGGAGACAGCTGCCTTCGTGCTGCCGGCGGAAAAGATCGACTGGGAGCGGCCGGAAGTCACCGCCGAGGCGCAGCAAGCGCAACGACAGGCGCCTTGCTGTCAGAAAGTGGTGAAACAACGTCTTCCCCTTGCCAGTCACGACAACCCCTTGGCCCATTGTGTGAGTCTGGGGCAGGCCATTTTCGAGCCTGACCCCGAGGTGGAAGTGGCCGGATTCAAAAAGCTGACCGAGGCTCTCGATCTCGGCCCCTTTGCCTGCGCGCCCTTGGCCGGGCGGGACAAGGCCCTTGGCGTGCTGCTCGTTGATAACCCGCTGTCAAAAGAACCGTTTTCACCGGACCGCCGCCGCTTTTTTGAAATGTTTTCCAGTCAGGCGGGCTCGGCCATGGAAAATTCGATGCTTCTGTATCGCCTGGAAACCGCTCATCAGGATCTGCGGGAAACCCAAGCACGTCTCATCCAGGGCGAGAAGATGGCCACTTTGGGAGAAATGGCGGCGTCGATTGCCCATGAATTGCGCAATCCGCTGGTGCCGATTGGCGGTTTCGCCGAGCGCCTCGGCCGTCTGGCCCGCCCTGGCACCTGTGAGCAGGAATACACGGATATCATTATCCGCGAGGTACGGCGAATGGAAGAGATGCTGGCCAACATTCTCATCTTTTCCAAAAAGCAGATGCTTTGCTTCAGCGAATGCCGCATCATTGATATCATTGAAGAAGCTTTGCACCTTGAGGCCGAATCCCTCATCCAGGCCGGCATCAAAGTCGAGCGGGAAATCAAGATCGATCTTCCTACCCTTCACTGCGACGACCAAAAGCTCCGCCAGGTGCTGATCAATCTGATGACCAACTCCCGCCAGGCGATGCCGAGCGGCGGCACCTTGACTCTCCGTGCCGAGCGGGGGACACTGCGCGGCGAGGATGCTTTGGCGGTCGAGGTCGAGGATACCGGGGGTGGCATTTCCGGGGAGATTCATGCGCAATCTGTTCAATCCCTTTTTTACCGACCAAACCGAAGGGGACGGGCCTTGGCCTATCGATTTCCCAACGGATCGTCGAGCAGCACCAGGGCGAGATCGAGGTGATCAATCGCGGCCGCCGGAGCCCGTCTTTATCGTGCGCCTGCCTTAACCAGTCCGAATTTTGCGATCTCAGCGTTGACAAGCCCGGCTTTTGGGTAAAGTGTATGCGCGCTTTCGGGGCCGTAGCTCAGCTGGGAGAGCGATGCGTTCGCAACGCATAGGCCAGGAGTTCGATCCCCTTCGGCTCCACCATAAAACCAAAGGGGTTACAGGTTAATTCCTGTAACCCTTTTTGACTTTGTCGATAATTTTCGGGAGCCGGCTGAGGCGAGCCGTTTTCTCCGTCCCACCCGCTCCAGAGGGATCAGGCAGTTGCCTCCCAATATCCTAAAAATACCTTGGCTGCGGCAGAAGAGCACTGCTGTTCTCAGTAAATTTCGTTTCAGCGAAAACACCTTCATGGTCATCCTGGCGGTGGCCATCGGGCTTGTTTCCGGTCTCGGCAATTATGCCTTTCGGCGGCTGATCGATTTCTTTCACTGGCTGGTCGTCACCCAAGGTGTGCAGCTGTTCGGCATCTCCGCCGACGAATGGAACTTTTCGCGGCTCTTGGTCGTTTTTTTCCCGATGGTCGGCGGCCTGCTGATGATCCCCTTCTGGATCTATTTTGCCAAGGACCTCAAATTCGGTTTTTCCCGTTTTCTCGCCCAGGTCAACTTGCGGCGGCAAGTGTCCCGCTGCGCACCATCTTCACCCGCGGCATGGCCAGCGCCATCACCCTCGGCACCGGCGGTTCGGCCGGGCAGGAAGGGCCGATCGCCCAGATCGGCGGCGCCATCGGCAGTCAGGTCGGGCAGTCGTTTCAGATGAGCGGCGATCGCCTGAAGACTCTGGTCGCCTGCGGCGTCTCCGGCGGGGTGGCGGCGACCTTCAACGCGCCGATCGCCGGGGTCTTCTTCGCCCACGAGATCGTCCTGCTCTCCTCCTTCGAGCTGTCCAGCTTCACCTCCATCGTCATCGCCAGCGGCATGAGCACCGTCGTCTCCCGCGCCCTGCTCGGCAACGCCCCGGCCTTCGCCGTCCCCCCCTACGTACTCGGCAGTCTCCTGGGAGCTGCTCTTCTACGTCGCCCTCGGCATCGATCATCGGCCGGCTGGCGCCGCTCTTCATCGACCTCCACTTCCGGATCAAGGACCGCTTCGCCGCCCTGCCGCATCCACCCCCTTGCCAAGCCGGTTTTCGGCGGGTTTCTGGTCGGGGTGATCGGCGTCGCTTCTGCCGCAGATCTTCGGCAACGGCTATGAATTCATCGAAGCCGTGCTGCACGGTCAGGGCGTCTGGTACCTGCTCGCCGCCCTGGTGCTGGTCAAGGCGGTGGCGACCTCGATTACCCTCGGCTCCGGCCTGCCGGGCGGGCTCTTCGCCCCCGCCCTGTTCATCGGCGCGGTGACCGGCGGCGCCTTCGGCAAGCTGGCGCAGCTGCTCTTTCCGCACCCTCGGTCGCCTCCCCCGGCGCCTACGCCCTGGTCGGCATGGGGGCGTTCCTCTCGGCCGCCACCCACGCGCCGATGACCGCGATCTTCCTGCTCTTCGAGATCACCGCCTCCTACCAGGTCATCGTGCCGATCATGATCACCTGCGTGATCGGCACCACCATCAGCCGGCATTTCAACAAGGAGAGTCTGGAGACCGAGGATCTGGCGCGCGCCGGCATCGACCTGCGCGGCCGGCAAGGAGCGCAACATCATGAAGTCCCTGACGGTCGGGGACGTCATGATCGCGCGATCCGGAGTCGGTCGCCGAGAGCATGACCTTGCGCCGAGTTTACCGAATTTGTTAGCCAGCACCAAGGACGACCAACTTCCCGCTGGTCAACCGGGACGGCGAGCTGACCGGCATCCTCTCGGTGCAGGATTTCATGGGGGTGGTCTTCGAGCAGGACCTGATGGATCTGGTGGTGATCAAGGAAATCGCCACCCTTGACGTGATCACCGTCCATCGAAGACGAAGATCTCGACCAGGCGATGCAGAAGATCGGCTATCGCAATATCGAGCAATTGCCGGTCGTCGATCGCGAAACCGGCACCGCAAGCTGATCGGGATCATCTCCCGGCGCGATATGGTTTCGGCCTACAACCGGGCGCTGATGGCCCGTTCGCTGGAGGCGGACCGACATGACTGACGGCTCGACTGCGCGGCCTCAACCCGACGCAGCGCGAGGCGGTGCTGCACGGCGACGGGCCGCTGCTGATCCTGGCCGGGGCCGGTTCGGGCAAGACCCGCACCCTCACCCACCGCATCGCCTGGCTGATCCGCGAACACGGCGTCGAGCCGTGGCGGATCCTCGCGGTCACCTTTACCAACAAGGCGGCCGGCGAAATGCGCGAGCGCCTGCAGCAGCTGCTCGGCAAGCGAGGACCTCCCGTGGGTCAGCACCTTCCATGCGGCCTGCGTGCGCATCCTGCGCCGCGATATCGGCGCCCTCGGCTTACTCGAACAGACTTCACCATCTACGACGACGGCGACCAGGAGCGGCTTCTACAAGAGATGCTGACAGGAGCTCGAATATCGCCGAACAGACCCTGAAGCCGCGCGCCGCGGCCGCGGCCATCGACAGCGCCAAGAACCGCGGTCTCCTCCCGGCGAGCTTGAGCGCGGCGATTTTTCCGGCGAGCTGGTCGCCAGGGTCTACGCCAGCTATCAGGAGCGGCTGAAGCAGGCCAACGCCCTCGATTTCGGCGACCTGCTGCTGCTCACCGTCCAGCTGTTCGAGACCACCCCGAGGTGCTGCAGCGCTGGCAGGAGCGCTTCCGCTACCTCCTGGTCGACGAATTTCAGGACACCAACAGGTCCAGTACCGGCTGGTCCGGCTGCTGGCCGGCGGCCATCGCAACCTGCTGCGTGGTCGGCGACGACGACCAGTCGATCTACCGCTGGCGCGGCGCCGAGGTCGGCAACATCCTCAATTTCGAACGTCGATTTCCCGGCTGCACGACGATCCGCCTCGAGCAGAACTACCGCTCGACCCGGACCATCCTGGCAGCGGCCGGCGAGGTGGTGGCCCGCAATGTCGGGCGCAAGGGAAAGACACTGTGGACCGAAAACCCGCCAGGAGAACAGATCATCTTGGAACCCCTCCCCGACGATCTGGAGGAGGCGCGCTTTGTTGCCGGCGAGATCGCCCGTCTGCAGCGCAGCGGCCGGCATCTTCGCGACATCGCCGTCTTCTACCGCACCAACGCCCAGTCGCGCCCTCTCGAGGAGGCGCTGGTGCGCGAGCGCCTCCCCTATATCATGATCGGCGGCATTAAGTTCTACTCGCCGCATGGAGGTCAAAGACATCCTCGCCTACCTGCGTACCTTGGTCAATCCAGCCGACTCTCTTTCTTCCAAGCGAATTGTCAACGTGCCGGCCCGCGGCATTGGTGCCGTTACTGTCGAACGGATTGCTGCTCTGGAGGGGGAGGCCGGCGGTTTTTTGGCCGCCTGCGAAGTTGCCTTGCATCAGGGGTTGCTCAAGGGCAGGACGGCGAACCAAGTCGGGGAATTCGTCGAACTGATCGGTCATTTCCGGCAGCAGCTCGGCCAGATCCCATACCCGCAGCTCACCGCCGATTTAATAGAGCAGAGCGGCTACGGCCCGGCTCTGCGCGATACCGCCGAAAATGCCCCCTCCGAGCTCGATCGTCAAGAAGCACGGGAGCGACTGCAAAATATTGAGCAGTTACTCGCCGGAATGGAAGAGCACCTTGGCAGCGATAAAACTCTGAATGATTTTCTGGAACAGGTCGCCTTAGTGACGGATCTCGACAGCTACGACCCGAGCCTCGATCGGGTCACCCTGATGACCCTGCATGCGGCCAAGGGACTGGAGTTTCCAGTAGTGTTCATGACCGGCATGGAGGAGGGACTCTTTCCTCACGCTCGTTCGGCAGGCAGCAACGGCAAGGAAGACCTGGAGGAGGAGCGATGTATTTGCTATGTCGGCATGACACGGGCAATGGAGAAGCTCTATCTGACCCATGCCCGGCGGCGCCGCATTTACGGCGATTACCAGTTCAATCCGCCCAGCCGTTTTCTCGGCGAGATTCCCCGTCGGCTACTCGCCGGCATTGAAGTGCCGGCGCTGCAAAAACCGGCCATGCACAATCTCGCCTCGGTTTTTGAGCAGTTTGCGGTCTCACCATTCAGCGAGGAAGAGGAAGGAGATGCCCCTTTCGAGGAGCCGGTGCGGATTGTTCCTGAAGCGGAAGAAGGGGTGCGCCCAGGTGTCCGGGTGCGCCATCCCCGTTTCGGTATCGGTACGGTGCGCCGTATCGAAGGGAATGGCAACAACCAAAAGGTAACAGTTTACTTCAATGCTGTTGGAGCCAAAAAGCTGCTGCTCAAGTTTGCCGGACTGGAGCCGGCATGACGGACGAAGTCCGCAAATCTGAAGTTTTGAATTTAAAAAAAATTGTATTGCCAAAGAATCTCCTTGCTTGTTTATGAAAAAACTGCATAATGAGGCGTTCTGCGTAAACGCCACAGCGGAAACCCTTCCCGGCGCCTAAGCCGGCTAAACCTCCCGCTTATCGATCCCGACCCCCTGCGCCTCCTTTCTTTGAGATGTGCACAAACACAGGTTGGCGACGATGCGTTTCATGCCTATCTGTGTTGTTGCTTGCGGGCACCCTTTTGCCCGTGATGACGCGCGCCCTCTCACATCGTTGTGCCTGAAAGCGCGACGGGAAGGATGTTTTATGTCTTTTTCAAATTTCAATCTTGCTCCACCAATTCTCAAAGCGGTGCTTGAATGCGGCTATGAAACGCCGACGCCGATTCAAACCCAGGCAATTCCCGAAGCCTTGGCGGGCCACGATCTGATCGCCAGCGCCCAGACCGGCACGGGCAAAACGGCAGCATTCATGCTTCCGGCCCTGCAATGTCTCACTGTTCGCAAGAAGGCGAGCAAGGGGGCGCCGCGTGTTCTGGTGTTGACACCGACGCGCGAGCTGGCGGGTCAGATTCTCGATGCCACCCGCAGCTATGGTAAATACCTTGGGATAAGAAGCGCGATCATTCTTGGCGGCATGCCTTACCGGGAACAATTTCGTGCTCTGGCCCAACCGCTCGATTTGCTGGTGGCCACCCCCGGCCGTCTTATCGACCATCTTGATCGCCGCAGTCTCGATCTCTCAGCCGTTGAAATCCTCGTGCTCGATGAAGCCGATCGCATGCTCGACATGGGGTTCAAGGAGGATGTGGAGAAAATTACCGCCGCAACGCCTGCCGGCCGGCAAACGCTCCTGTTTACCGCCACCATGGACCGGACAATGGCCGAACTGGCGGCCAAGTTGTTGAAGGAACCGGTACGTATCGATATCGTCGGCAAGAAGAGCACGCTAGAGAATATCGATCAGCGCCTGCATCTTGTGGATGATCTGCAGCATAAGCAGAGGATGCTGCGCCATCTGGTTGCTGATACCGCTTTGACACAGGCGATCATCTTTTCCGCCACCAAGCGCGATGCCGACATTCTGGCCCGCGACCTCAATGCGCAAGGGCACCGGGCGGCGGCCCTGCACGGCGATATGACCCAAGCGGCACGCAATCGCACTGTTCGCGACCTGCGGCTCGGGCGCATCCGTTTGCTGGTGGCCACCGATGTGGCCGCCCGCGGTCTCGATTTCAATGGTATCAGCCACGTGATCAATTTCGACCTGCCGAAATTTGCTGAAGATTATGTTCACCGCATCGGCCGTACCGGTCGGGCCGGGGCCAGCGGTATTGCCATCTCTCTTGCCTCCGGTGTCGATCAGGCGCCCCTGCAGCGTATCCAGCGCTTTATCGGACAGGTTCTCCCTCGTTACGTCATTGCCGGGCTCGAACCGACCCGCCGGGAAGCGCCGGCTGGTGAGCGGCGGCGGCCTGCCCGGGCGCACCCGGCCGGGAGAATCGGCGGGACGAAAGGTACCGGCAAGTAGAAAGACGTATGGCGCCGTACGTGACAAGCGCGAGCCGGTTATCGAATACCGGCGCAAAAACCGTTCGATTTAAATAGGCGCAAAATGGGTGAGAAAGGTTTTCTCACCCATTTTGCTATTTCCCCCGAGTGCATGCGCAGTCGAGAACTGCGCGGTAGCACAGTGCAATCGGGCTTATCCCTGTGATATCATGCAAAGATGCGCTTAAGCCTTAAACATCAGATCATCCTTGGCCCGGCAGCGGTTCTGCTGCTGATGACCCTACTTCTGGGTTTCCTCCAGTTCAACTATTGGGACCTGTCCCTCAAGCGGCAACAAATGCGCCGACTGGGGAATGTCTTCATTGCTTTGGCCGAAGCGGATTTGGCTGCCCAGCGGATGCAGCAATTGACCATGCATCTCTCCACCGAGCGCTTGATCGAATTGAGCCGGGTAGAGGAAATGGGGCAGCTCTTCATGCATCTGGAAGGGGCCACCGACCGGATTCTCGGGGAGATGACCCTCCCCGACAGCACCCGCGCCCTTTTGTTGCAGGCGGTGAACGATCTCAACCCGGAGCGCGGTTTCAATGTCGAACGCTATCTCTCGGCGATTTCATTATTGCGCCCGCAGTTGGTCTCTCTCTCGGATATCGTGCAGCAACAGCAACGCGAACATTTGCATGACGTGCACAAGGATGATATCGACGAACTGGTTGCCCGCACCACCCTGGTGTCGATCATCGTTCTGGCCGCAGCCATTCTTGTCGGCCTCGTGCTTTCCCTTACCTTTGCCGGCCGCATTCAGCGACGTTTACAGATCCTCTCCGACAGCGCCGGGCGTATTGCTCGCGGCGAGCTGACACCTTTGCCGGCACCGCAAAGGGTTCGTGACGAACTCGACGATCTGGCGGTTTCCATCAATCACATGACCGAACGGCTGATTCGCGTGGTCAGCACCGAAAAGCTACTTGAGGGGGCAGAGGAGGAACGCCGGCGCATTGCAATGGATATTCATGACCAGACATTGGCCGACCTTTCCTCCGTTCTGCGTGGCATTCAGGATCTGAAGCATAATGACTCCTGCCAGACGCTTGCCGCCAGTCTGGAAGGAGGACTCCAGCGCACCATGACCAACCTGCGCGAAGTCATGGACAATCTTCATCCGCAGACTCTTGATATTCTTGGTCTCGCCGCCGCCCTGCAATCGCATTTGGAAAGTCGCATGTCCAGAGGAGATCTCCCTCTCTATCACTTTTCCTGCTCAGTGGAGGCGGAAACCACACCCCTTTCGCGTGTCGCCCGGCTCAGTCTTTATCGAATCGCCATTGAAGCGATTCAAAATGTGATCAAACATGCCGGCGCGAATCGTTACGAAGTGTTCCTCGATCGGCGGAACGATACATTCGTTCTTTCAGTTGAGGATAATGGCCACGGTTTCAATGCCTCCACCCTCTACGAGGGAAGGGGTCTCAACAATATTCGCGAACGGGCACGGGTGGTAGGCGCCACCGTTGCCTGGAAACCCTCGCGTTTTTCTTCCGGAACCCGCTTCGAGCTCGTTCTGCCCATTCAAATCGAGGCCGCATGAACGGAAATAAAGCCATGGAAGTGAGGACGATCCTGGTCGCCGAGGACAATCCCAGGGACATGGAATTCCTCGAATCGATCATTCAGCAGTGGGAACGCCCTTACCGCATCGAGCGCGCCCCCAACGGCCGTATTGCTTTGGAATTGGCGGTGAAGATGGAGCATCCGCTGGTGGTCAGCGATATCCAGATGCCCGAGCTCAATGGTGTCGAATTTGCCCGCCTCCTCTGGCAAAAGCGACCGGAAGCCCGCATCATCTTCTGGAGCCAGTATAAGGACGAAATGTACGTGCGGGCACTGGCCCGTATCGTGCCGCCGGAAACCGTTTACGGTTATATTCTCAAATCAGGTTCCCGCGAGCGCATTGAGACAGCCATCCGGACCGTATTACTGGATGATCAGTGCTGGATCGATCCTGAAGTTCGTAAGGTACAGGGGCGCGCCGGACACAGCCAGACGGCCCTTTCCGACATTGAGTTTGAGGCGCTGGCGGACATTTCTCTTGGCCTCACCGATAATCTCATCGCCCAGCGTCGTTATCTCTCCCGCCGAGGCGTGCAAAGTCGCCTCAACTCCCTCTACAGCAAACTCGGGCTCGATCAGGAACAGTTTCAGCACGAGAAGATCGGCGATGCTTTCAATCTGCGTAACCGGGCGGTATCCGTCGCTTTGCGCCGGGGATTGATCAACGCTTTCGAGTTGGAACAGGAAGAGGAAGAATTTCAGGCGTGGCTGCTAAAATTCAAGGGGCGGCACTAAACGGCAAAAAATTTTTTGCTTTGATTTCTTTTCATGCTGTGATACACATAGCCTCCCTTGCTGAACCTAAATTGGATTTGTCCAATTGTTTTTAGTCCCTATCGTCTAGCTCGGCCCAGGACACCGGCCTTTCACGTCGGCGACGGGGGTTCGAATCCCCCTGGGGACGCCAAAATCAAAGCCCTGCTTTCTTATTCTAGAAAGCGGGGCTTTTTTTGTTAAGATTCCACCATGGGTTGGACTTTTTTATTTTCCACTGAATCTAAAGATGGTAGTGTGTTGCGCCTTTAGTGAAAGAAGGCTTGTTTTAAGAAGTGCGGAGATCGCCATGTTGGCCAAAAAACTTAATCATATCGGCATTGCCGTGCAGAGCATCGAGCGAGCGCTCCCCTTCTATCGCGATCTGCTCGGGATGGCTTTTGAAGGGACGGAAGAAGTTGCCGAACAGAAGGTCAGGGTTGCTTTCCTGGCAGTAGGCGAAAGCCGAATAGAATTATTAGAACCGACCGCCGACGATTCGCCAGTGGCGAAATTCCTCGAAAAGAATGGCGAGGGGATTCACCATCTGGCGTACGAAGTCGAGGATTTGGCGTCGATACTTAAAGAGCTGAGGGAGAAGTCGGTTCGGTTGATCGACGAGGTACCGCGACGGGGGGCGCACGGCACCTTGATCGCTTTTTTGCATCCGAAAGGGAGCGGTGGTGTTCTGACTGAGCTTTGCCAGCCCGCCGAGGGAAAACATTAATGCACCCTGAATTTGATTTTCATGCTTGACAGCTTGTTTTAAAATTAATAATCTGGGTTTGCGTTTTTAGAACGTTTTTATAGAACAACAGAAAGCCCACCTTAAAGGCAGCTTTAAAATAGCTGCCCTCCACTTTCGGAGACCGTATGCAAAAGGCCCTTGCATTTCTTCTCAGCCTTTTTCTCTTGGCCTCTGCACTTCCGGCATTTGCCATCGGCGACGGCGAAACCGCTCCCGACTTCCGCCTCTCCACCCTCGAAGGAAAAAAAATCGCACTCGCCGATTTCAAGGGGCAGGTGGTTGTGCTCAAACTGGCAACGACCTGGTGTCCGACCTGCAAGCAGCAGACACAGGAAATTGAGCAGATCAAAGATTTTTTGCAGGAGAACAACGTCGCAGTGATCGAGGTGTTCGTTCAGGACACCGAGAAGATGGTTCGTGATTATTTCAAGGAAATGCCGCTGGCAAAAAATCATACCGTTCTGCTCGATGACGGCAAGGCGGCCAAAGCCTACAATATTTATGTTATCCCGCGCGTCCTGTTGATCGACCGCGACCTCAAGGTACGCCACGACGGGAGTTTGATCACTGGTGCCGATCTCAAGATGCGGATCGGGCAATTGCTCGGCAAGTAATTTACTTTTTTGATGCGCAACTGTTGCGGGAACGCAACAATCGTGTGGCACCCTTTAGACAAAATACCGCTCAAAAGTCCCATTAGGAGAGGAGGATACGGGCAAACCTCTCACTATTAATTAAATGTAAATTTTGGCACCATTGTTGTAAATGAGGGTTTCATTGAGCCGAGCACTTCTTGTAAGTGAAAGGCGCTAACGAAAGGAGGTGACGGATGAGGAAGCTGGTAACACTGATAGTGATGTCCCTGATCACTGTTACCATTACTGCTTGTGCCTTCATGGGCAACAAGGAAGGACCCCGCGTGAAGTGCCCGGCCTGCGGGTATGAGTTCGTCGCGCCTCACGGAGGCAATTGATCGGCCCCTCGGGGGCGGCTTTAACTTAATTTCAATGAGGAGGCAAAAGTGAGTAAATTTTCGAAGATTCTTGTTGCACTGGCGGCAGCGACCGTCCTGGCAACGCCGGCTTTCGCGGTAACCGCCGACCTGACTGGCTCTCTGCAGATTCGCGGCATGGCATGGGATAATACCAACGATTTCAATGATGATTTGGACGACAATGGGAGCGCCGTCGACCAGCGTTTCCGCCTTTTTACCAATGCGGCACTGAATGAGAATGTCAAGGCGGTCTTCGGCATTGAAGTCGACAACGTCTGGGGCGACTCCGATAATAAATCCAGCACCAAGGAAGTCGGCTCCATGGGAACCGACCCCAAGACGGAACTTGAGATCAAGCACCTCTACCTCGACTTCAATATCCCCGGCATTACGACCAACGTCAAAGCCGGCTCCCAGTACTTCAAACTCGGCGGCGGTTTCATCATCGCCGACGACGCCGCCGGCCTGCAGGTTCGCTACACCCCGGCCAAGGAGATGAGCTTCCTTCTCGCCTGGATCCACCCGCAGGAAGGGGCTTCGGCCAACAATAATGACGATTCCGACTACTATCACCTGCAGTACGACGGCACGTTCGGCGACTGGAAGGTTTCTCCTTACGTCGGCTACTACGATGCGAATGATACCAACATCAATGGCGCTGCCGCCGGAACAGAAGATGCCAAGGCCTACTTCCTCGGCGTTGACGTTGCCGGCAAGCTCGGCCCGGTTGCCCTCGCCGCCACCGTGGTCGGCAACGACTGGGAACAGAATGATGCTACCGACGGGCGCGGAATTGCGGCGCTGGTGAAAGGTACCTATGTTCTTGACGCGCTGACCCTGAGCGCCGAAGCCGCTTACTACGGCGACGACGACACCGCTGACGGCCAGTTCGTTTCCCTGCGCCAAGGTCCCGCCACCGGCCTTTACAACAACTTCTCCGAGATCGTCACCGGCGGTCGTTTCGACACCCGCAGCACCTTGAAGACTACCCGTAACGGCGCTGATGATTCTTACAACGGCAACTACATGTACGGCAAACTCGGCGCCGAATTCAAGGCGACCGCCAATGACAAGATCTCCGGTTATTACATCTACAGCCAGGCGGCCGAAGATGGTACCACTGTGGCCGACAACGACATTACCTATGGTCACGAGCTTGACGCTTATTACGACCGCGCCGTTGTGCCCGGCGTGACTTTCAGCGTCGGCGGCGGCTATCTGCTGGCCGACGACGATCTTTCTGCCACTGACAGTTCCGACGACGCCTGGAAAGTTGGCACGGCGCTGACCTACACGTTCTAAGAATTGTCCGTAAATTCGTAACATGTTATTCTTTGGCCGGACCTTCGGGTCCGGCCTTTTTTTGTGGAAGTAAGATTTCTCGGTTTTTTAGAGGAAGGAGAAAAGTGTGAACAAATGGCTCTTGTCGCTCATCCTGCTTCTGGTGCCGCAGCTGGCATCGGCTGGTGGCATTGACGAATTGGCTGCTTTTTTCCGTTCCGCCTCCGGCGTGGTGATCATGCCGGCCGGTGAAGAATTTCTGGTCGATGTCGATGCAACGAAGGGCGTTCGCGTCGGCGATCTGCTGACTGTCGTCGTGCCAGGGGAGAAGATCGTTCATCCGGTCACCGGCGAAATGCTGGGGAGCCTCGATACGGTCAAAGGGATGCTCCAGGTGACCCAGGTCAAAGCCGGCTACTCTGTCGTCCGTCCAGCCGGTAAAGCTGATGGAATCAAGCGCGGCGACGCCGTTCGGCGTTGGGATCATGTTCCGGCAGCCTTCGTAGGCGAGGGTGAGAACGCGGCGGCTCTTCATCAGAAACTCCGGGCGACCCTGCCGCACCTCGGATGGCGGGAGGCGGCAAAGGATGTGCCGCTGATCTTTGAGCTGCACGATGGACAGTTGGAGGCGCGCGGGCCCGGTAATGCGCTGCTGGCCTCAACCATGATCGAGCCGCAAACTGCACCAGCAAAAGCCGATGTCGGCATTATTCCGCCCACGGCTCCAGTCTCTCCAGGCGCCATCATCGCTGCGCCAGCCGCAAAGGCGCCCTCGGGGATCGTCGGCAGTCAGGCGCCGCCGACCGAAGGGGTTTGGCTCAGCCCTGGATTCGCGGGAGAGGCAGTCGGGGTAAACGCTGGCGATATGGATGCTGATGGCCGTCAGGAAATTGCGGTGGCTTTTCCTCATCGACTGGATTTGGGGCGGATTGCGGAGGGGAAGTATCAAGAAATTGATTCACTTGATCTCGGATTCGGGCAGAAAGTGCTGGGGATCGACGGGGTTGACCTGGACGGGGATGGCCGGCCGGAACTTTATCTGACGGCCGCTGACCAGGGAGAATTGCGTTCTCTTACCGTTGCCTTCGCAGACAAGAAAATGAAAGTCATAAAAACCGGTCTTCCCTGGTACATCCGGGGGATCGATCTGCCGGGCGAGGGCCGGGTGCTTCTTGCACAGCGAATGGGCCGGCTGGATGAGGATTTTGCCGGTCCGATCTTCCGGATCGTCTGGCGCAATGGCGCTCCGGCCGAAGGAGCGCCCATTAGTGTGCCCGCCGGGAGCAAACTGTTCGGTTTTGCCCCGATTCTCGCTCCCGAGGGCAATAAGCTCTTTGCCGATTTGAATCGGCTCGATGAACTCAAAGTGATCGACATGGCCGGACAAGTGCTCTGGAAAAGCGAAGAACGGGTCGGCGGCAGTGAAGCTTTCATCGAGCGGCCTGACCCGACAAAGAATCCGGCCGAAGGTCCCGCCACCCGCAATGTTTTCATGCCGGCTCGCATCGCCCAAGGGTCCGACGGGATGTTGCTGGTGCCTGCCAATGAGGGAAGTCGCACCTTCAGTCGCTCCCGTACCTTTGATAAAAGCCGCCTTCTGGCGATGCGCTGGAACGGCTTTGCCCTGCAGGAACTCTGGCATACCCGGCCGCAATCTGGATATCTAGCCGATTTCCAACTGGCCGACGCCGATAATGATGGGCAAAAGGAGATCGTTCAGGCACTGGTCTTCTCACGTGACGGCCTGATGAGCAAGGCGCGCTCGGCGATCGCCGTTTTCGAACTGCAGCCATAGCTTGCAGGCCGTCTAAAAACAAAAAGAAGAAGCGGCTATTATTTGCAGCCGCTTCTTCTTTTTTTGGATGAGAAATAAAGAGTTAGATCAGGGGTGCGAAAGCTTTGGCGATCTCCACCAGCGCGGCGAGGTCTTCCTTGCTGAAATCGGCCCCAGCATCATTCGCGTTAGGACCTTTGCGGCAGATTTGGATCACGCCGTTTTTCACCCCTCCCGTCTGTAGCGGCACGCTGATGATCTTCTGAATCGGAGCCGGAGCGCCCTCCGCCTCCTTGTCGAGCTTGATCTTCTCGAAAATCGAGGGATGAATGGTGCTGGCGAAGCGGTTGTTGAGATAGGCCTTGTTCTCGCGCAGGGTTTTTGCGGCCAGCGAATCTGGGGAAGAAATAGGGAGAAATCCCGATGCTTGCAGCTTTAGCGGCCAGACAAAGCGGATGAGCTGCAGCTCGGTATCGAAGGAAAAAATACCGATATCACCCGGTTGGACACGAAAAAATTGCGCGAGCGCCCGCGCCATGGCACCCAGCCTTTCCTTGCCGGCGGGTACCGCAGCGATTCTTCGACTGAGTTCGTCAATATTCATGGAGATCCCTGGAGTGGCGGATTGCTGGTATAATTAAGTTCTATTCTTAACATGCACAGGTGTGGAAAGCAAAGTCTTTGTAATTTCTGCTCAAGCAAAAAGAGGAAGTAAACATGCCTTCAAATAATTCGACCTGGGATCTGTCTCTCCTGTACGCCAGCCCGCAGGATGATCTCTGGGAAAGCGATCTGGCGCGGGTCAGGGAGCAGGGGAAGAATTTTCGTCGCGATTTTCGCGGTCGTATCGCCGCGGAACACCTTTCTCCGGAACTGATGGTTGCGGCGCTGAAAACGTATGAGCAACTGCAGCGACAAGGGCTCAAACCGTATCTCTATGCCCAGCTTCTTTTCGCCGGCGACAGCAGTCAGGCGCGGCATCGGGAAATGCTGGCCAAGGTGCGCGAGGTCTGGACGGCGATAAGCGAAGAAGTGATCTTTTTCGAGCTGGAAATCCTGCATATCGACGAGGAGCGCTTCGCGGCGCTTCTCAAGGATCCTGAAGTCGCTGCCTATGCGCACTATCTCGGTCAGTTGCGAGCGCATGCACCTTATACCCTCTCCGAAGAGGTCGAGCAGGTCCTCAAGCGCAAGGATCTCTCCGGTCGGGAAGCTTTCTCTCAGCTGTTTGAGGAATTGACCACCTCCTTCAGCTATCTTTTCCGCCTGCCGGACAAAGAGGCGAAACGGGAGGTCACCGGCGAGGAATTGCTGGCGCTGCTTCATCATCCGGATCGCGACATTCGTGAAAAAAGCTTCACCACCTTTCTGCAGAAGCATGCGGATAATGGCATCGTGCTGACCGGCTGCTTCAATAACATCCTGCTCGATCACAGCAAGGAGGTGGAGCTGCGGCGCTATCCCGATATCATGACGCCGACCCATCTGAGCAGCGAGACGGAACCGGCCATGGTGGAGCGGATGATGGCAGTAACCGAAGCCAACTACGGCCTGGCACGTGAATACTTCGCGGTAAAACGGCGGCTCCTTGGGCTGAGGAGGATGAAGAACACCGATATCTATGCGCCCATAACCGAAGTGAACCGAATTTATTCCTTTGCCGAAGCAAAGGACCTGGTGCTGGCGGCGTTCAACGGTTTTTCCCCGGCTGGCGGAGGTTGCGGGTGCCTTCTTCACCGACAGGCGCATCGATCTGCTGCCGCGACCGGGGAAGACCGGCGGCGCCTTCTGTCAGGGGATGCTGCCCGGTCTCCCGCCTTATCTCCTGCTCAATTTTACCGGCAACCTGCGGGATGTGACGACGCTGGCGCACGAACTCGGGCACGGCGTCCACTTCGCCCTGGCGCAGGGGCAAAACTTGTTCCATTACAACGCACCGCTGCCGATGGCGGAAACAGCGAGCGTGTTCGGCGAAATGTTGCTGACCCGGAATCTGCTCGACCGGGAGACGGAACGGCAGGTAAAAATCGAATTGCTCTGCGCCCGGCTGGAAGACATCATCGCCACCACCTTCCGGCAGAATGTCCTCACCCGCTTCGAGCTGGCTGCCCACCGCCGGCGGGCCGAAGGTCTGCTCGCTCCGGAGGATTACGGCCAATTGTGGTGGGAAGAGAATGAAAAGCTGTTCGGTGATTCAGTGGAGATGATCGATGCCTATCGCTGGGGGTGGAGTTATATCGGCCATTTCATTCACGCCCGCTTTTACTGCTACAGCTATGTGTTCGGCGAACTGCTGGTTCTTGCCCTTTATCAGAAATATCGCGAGGAGGGATCCTCCTTCGTACCGAAATACCTCGATCTGCTCGCCGCCGGCGGCAGTCGGCCGCCGAAGGAGCTGCTGCAACCACTCGGGATCGATCTGGCCGATCCCGATTTCTGGCAGAAAGGGTACGATTTTGTACGCGGACTGCTGGAGGAGTTGAAGGAGTTGGTGGGGGAAGGATTGCCGCCGCGAAGCTAAAGCGGACTCCTTTTTACCGGCCTTTTTTATCCAGGCACCATTTCACCCCGCCGCGACAGGCGATGGTGAGGAAAACGAAACAATAGAGGACGGCCAGTTCGCCCTGATTGATGGCCGGGAAGAAATTGGGACCGAGTTGGAATTTCCAGTGAAACTGGAAATAAGCTACCGCCATCATGCCGCTGCAGAAAAAAGCTGCCGCGCGCGTTTGAAACCCCAGCATCACCGCCAGCCCGCCCAGCAGTTCGATGATCCCGCCGAACCAGAGTTGCGATCCTACCGGCGGCTGGAGATCGGAAAGGACCCCGAGGATTTTCTGGGCGCCGTGGAACGAGAACATGAATCCCGCCATGATGCGCAATAAGGCGTAAGCCTCATCCGCGTACTTTCCCAGCCATTTCATAGAAGCTCCCTGAGCTTGGCGGCGACCGCCTCGGGCGTAAAGCCGAAGTGCTCGCATCAGTCTCGCCGGCCGGGCCGCTGGCGCCGAAACCGGTCATCCCGACGATCGCGCCGCAGCGGCCGACGTAGCGCTCCCAGCCGAAGGTCGAGGCGGCTTCCACCGCCACCCGCCCCGGCAGTCCGGCGGCAGCACCTCTCGCGGTAACTCGGCCCTCTGTGCTCGAACATCTCCCAGCACGGCAGGGAAACGACGCGGATGCCGATCCCCTCCTGCTGCAGCTTTCCCGGGCAGCCAGCGCCAGCGGAATTTCCGAGCCGCTGGCGATGATGATCCCCTGCAGGTCCCCCTGCTCGCGCGCCAGTACGTAGCCGCCCCGCTGCACCCCGTCCGCTGGCGCCAAGGCACGTGCGGTCGAGGGTCGGCAGGGCTTGGCGGGAGAGGATCAGCGCGGTCGGCCCGCGGCGGTTGGCGATCGCCGCTTCCACGCCTCGGCGGTCTCGTTGGCGTCGCCGGGGCGAATGACGGTCAGATTCGGCACGGCGCGCAGGTTGGGCAGTTGCTCCATCGGCTGGTGGGTCGGGCCGTCCTCGCCGAGACCGATGGAGTCGTGGGTCAACACGTAGATCGGTGCCGAGCCCCATCATTGCGGCGAGGCGGATCGGCGGGCGCATGTAATCGGCGAAGATCATGAAGGTGCCGCCAAAGGGGATCAGCCCGGGGGTATGCGCAAGGCCATTGAGGAAGGCGCCCATGGCGTGCTCGCGCACCCCGAAATGCAATGTTGCGGCCGCCGCCGTACAGGCGGAGAAGACTCTCGTCCTTCAGGTTGGTATTATTCGACGGGGCCGAGATCGGCGGAGCCGCCGAGCAGAGCAGCGGCAGCCGCTCGGCCAGGGCGTTGAGCACCTTGCCGCTGGCCTGGCGGGTCGCCATCGCCCCTCCGCCGGCTGTGAAGTCCGGCAGTCGCTGTCCCAGCCGGCCGGCAGTCCTTCGGCCAGCGGAAGCCAGGGCGTCAAGGCCTGGAATCGGAGGCGGCGCGCAGCCGATCGAAACGCTCGCTGCCAAATCGCTTCGAGCGCTTCGCCGCGCTCGGTCGTTTCTTCCATGTGCTGCGTAACCGCTGGCGGCACGACGAAATGTTCCGGGATCGCGCGCCGAAGGCGCGCTTGGTCGCCGATCTCCGCCGCGCCCAGTGGGGCGCCGTGGGCGTCTGGCTGTCCTGCTTGTTCGGGGCGCCGAAGCCGATATGCGAGCGGGCGATGATCAGCGAGGGGCGCGGTCGAATGCTTGGCCCTGCGCGATGGCCGGCTCGATCTCGGCATGTTCTCCCCTTCGACCCGCAGCACCTGCCAGCCGTAGCTGAGAAAACGGGTGCCGACCTCCTCGGTGAAGGCCAGACCGGTGTCCCCCTCGATGGTGATCTTGTTGTCCAGGTAGAGGTAAATCAGGTTGCCCAGGCGCAGGTGGCCGGCCAGGGAGGCGGCTTCGGCTGCCACCCCTTCCATCAGGTCGCCGTCGGAACAGAGGGCGTAGATGTTGTAGTCGAACAGTTCCTTGCCGACCGTTCCGCAGGAAGCGGGCGCCCATGGCCATGCCGGCGGCCGACGGCGATCCCCTGGCCCAGCGGTCCGGTGGTCGTCTCGATGCCGGGGGTGTGGCCGAATTCCGGGTGGCCCGGCGTGCGGCTGCCGAGTTGGCGGAAGTTCTTCAGGTCCTCCAGCGACAAATCGTAGCCGGTCAGGTGCAGCATGCTGTAGAGCAGCGCCGAGGCGTGGCCGCAGGAAAGGATGAAGCGGTCGCGGCCGGGCCAGGCGGGTTGGCCGGGTTGTGCCGCAGGTGCCGGGTGTAGAGCAGATAGGCGATCGGCGCGGCCTCCATCGGCGTGCCGGGGTGACCGGACTGGGCTTTTTCCACCGTGTCCACGGCCAGCAGGCGAATGGTGGCGATCGCAGCATTGGCAAGTTTCAGATCGATTTCGGCAGGCATCGGTGGCTCCTTGAGCAGTGTTCGGCAAGGCGGTGGGGTAATACCGGTTTCAGTAACCGCAATGGGATCGGAGAATGGCGATTTTCTCCTGCCGCGTGCCATGCCAGCGGGCGAGCAGGCGTTCGGCTAGTGTCACGCCGCTTTCGGCGATTTCGCAAAGTCCGTCCAGGTAGATCGATTCATCCTGACCGCGGGCGTTCTGTTGACGTTGCCGGCTCAAGCCGGTGCGGGCATAGGTGAGAACGTCCAGCGCCGCTTCCCGCAGGGTCCGGCCGGCCAGCGGGGTTTTCAGCCCGAGCCGCCACGCTTGCCGGTAGAGCTCGTCGCGCGCGGCCGGACCCTGCCCGGCGAAGAGCGCCCGGGTTGCCGCCAGCGCCTCGCCATCATAGAAGATCCCTTTGATCAGCGCCGCCATCCCCATGGTCAATGCCGGGGGGAGGCTGTCGGCACTGCGGATCTCGATCTGCGGCCGCAAACGCGCTTCGGGAAAGAGGGTGGAAAGATGCAGATCCCAATCCGCCAGCGTCGGTTTGTACCCGGCATAGCCTTCGGCCAGGAAGCGGCGGAAAGGGAAACGCTCCCGCGTCAGATCGATAAACTGGCCGTGGCGCAGAATGAAATACATCGGCACGTCGAGGGCGTATTCGACATAGGTGGCGAAACCGGTTTCCGGTCCGAAGAGCATGGGGAGCAGGCCGGTGCGATCATTGTCGGTGCGCGACCAGATCTCACCGCGGGTGGAGAGAAAGCCGCTCGGCTTGCCGTCGAGCAATGGCGAATTGGCGAAGAGGGCATAGAGCAAGGGAGAGAGAAGGAGCGCCACCTGCAACTTGTCGAGGCAGTCGTGCTCGTCGGCATAGTCAATATTGACCTGCAGACCGGCCGTCTGTTTCATCATCCGCTGCCCCATATCGCCGGTCTTGCGCATGTACGGCCCCATGACGCCGTAACGTGCTTTCGGCACCCAGCCGATCGTTTCTACCGGGGAGAACGGCTGCACGCCCAGGCCGAGGAAGGCGAGGCCGAGCGGTTCGGCAGCGGCAGCGATCTGGGCGACATGGCGGCGAAAATCCCCCTCGCAGCAGTGAACGTGCGGGCAGAGGCGGCCCGAGAGCTCCAATTGTCCCCCCGGTTCCAGGGTTATCGAGGAAGCTTCGCCAAGCAAAGCGATCAGATGCCCCTGTTCGTGCACCCCATGCCAGCCATCGGCCGCTTCCAGGGCGCGCAGGAGCGCCTCGATGCGGGCGAAGGCGGGAGCCTCCCCCGTTTCGCTGTCGATGATCGGTTTCTCCACCTCGACGCCGATCCCCCACGCCTGCCGCGGTCTTGCGCCACGGACGAAGTAGTTGAACGAGTTCGATGACGGAGGTGACCGGAATCTCAAGATCGGTTTTGACGAGAGTGGTCATGGCAAAAGCATACCATTTGCGCCAATTCGACAACGGAAGAAAAAGCCGGCCTCGTGAAAAGGCCGGCTAAGACTACGGACAAAGTCTTGCCCCCGCTCTTGACGGGTGGGGGCAAGAGGCGGACCATCAGGATTGCAGATAGCTCGTTATCGCTTCGGCGATCGTCTGGAAGATCCGGGTCAGCTCCTTCTCGTCGCGTTCGAGCAGGGTGATGCGGAAACCCTGCTCGGCTGGTGCAGAAGGAGGTCAGCGGCACGGTGCAGATGCCGGTCGAGGCCAGCAGATAGTAGACGAAGCGCTTGTCGAGAGAGCACCCGGGCGTGGCTGACCAGCTCCTCGACCAGAGTCCGTGACCTCGGTGTTGGCGATCGGCAGCGTCTGCTTGGCGGTGAGGCGGCCGTCGTCGAAGGCGACCGCCATGTAGAAGGCGCCGTTGGTGCGGTTGACCTTGAGGCCCGGCACCTCTTTCAGGATGTCGTAGGCGATATTCGAGGCGCGCTCGTAGCGCTGCTTGCGCTCCTCCAGGTAGACCGGGTACTCGGGGTGGGTCATCATCGCCGAGATCGCCATCTGCGGCAGGGTGGTGGCGCAGACCTCGACCATTTTGGAGTTGAGGATGCTGGCGACGTACTTGGCGAACATCGGATCCTTGTCGGCGTTGTAGACCTCGATCCAGCCGCTGCGGCCGCCCGGCCAGGGAACTTCCTTGCTGATCCCCTTCATGGCGATCGCCGGCACGTCGCCGATCAGGTCGGAGATCGGCATGGTCGTCTGGCCGTTGTAGATGATGTTGTGGTAGATCTCGTCGCTGACGATGAAAAGGTCGTACTCCCTGGCGATGGCGACGATCTCGCTGCAGGACCGCTTCCGGATAGACCACGCCGGTGGGGTTGTCGGGATTGATCATGCAGAATCCCGGCGATCGCCGGATTGTACTTGACCTTGATAGCCGCAGCTCTTCCAGGTCGGGATACCAGTGGTTGTCCGGGTCGAGGCGGTAGGAGACCGGCTGCTGCCCGGCATTGGCGGCTTCGGCCGAGGAGTGGGTCGAGTAGGTCGGCGAGGGGCCGATGACCCGCGCCTCGCGGCGCAGAAAGCCGTAGACCTTCTGGATGGCATCGCCGAGGCCGTTGAAGAAGAGGATGTCCTCGGGGGTGATCTGCAGCTTGCCGCGCGGTTGTGTCAGCTCGGCGAGAAACTGCGCGGGTCTCCAGAACGCCGCGGGTCGGGCAGTAGCCGTAGGAGCAATCCTGCATCGCCAGGTCGGCGACGATCTGCTTCATCCAGGCCGGGATCTGCTCCCCTTTGGCGACGGGATCGCCGATATTCTCCATGTTGGTCTTGAGGCCGAGCGCTTGAGTTTGTCGGCGATATCGACAATCGCCCGGATCTCGTAGGTCAGTTCGCCCGCCGCCGATGTGCACGATGTTGTTGCGCATGTTTCTCCGAGCTCCTGTAGGTGTGCAGATGCAAAAAGGCCATGAGCATTGCCCATGGCCTTAAAATGAAGGATACAAGACGATCAGTTCGCTGTTCCCAGGCACCGGGCTCGACATCGGCAAGCGGCCGCAAGGGCCGCGGTGGTAGCTCGGGCTGCCGAAAAAATGTCGAGCGATGCGTAATCAGGGAACATGCCTGAGCCTCCGTTCGGTTGTGATTAGCATGGAAAGAAAGCGCATGTCAACGGCAAAAGCGGCCGGGGGGCTTCAGACCTTGCCGGCGAAGATTTCCCCGTCCTCCGCATCCTCATCCCGTGGCAGGAGGGTGTCGAGAAAAGCCGCCAAATGGACATTGACCCCCTTGATTTTCCGCCAGCCGCGAGAAGCGATCGAACCGTTTGCGGGCGGAGAGTCGTCTTCGCTGGTTACCAGCACCGGCGGGATATTGAGCCCGGCCAGCTGTTCGGTACGGCTGGCGCAGGCGATTTTCCCTTTGCCGCAGCGCGCGCGGCCGATGAGGGAGCGCAGCGGTTCCAGGGTGACCAAGGCCCTGGCCTCCTCCTTGCCGGGGAGAACAGCGATCAATGCTTTTTTCAGTTGATCAAGTTGTCCGGCACGTAGTTCCTTGCGCATTTCCGGGCTTTTTGCCAGCTGGCGAATTTTGCTTACTGCCTGCGGCGAGAGAACGAGGCTAGCAGCAGCAACGCGGCCGGGAAATTTTTCCATCAGGTCGAGCAGCACCAAGCCGCCGCGGGAGATGCCGAAAACGACGGCGCGACCGATACCGAGATAATTGAAAAGGAGGATGGCGTGACGGGTATGGCGGGCAGGATCGAAGCCTTGCGCGTCACCGAGCCCGCTCAGGTTGGTAGTGATCACCCGATATCCGGCATCGGCCAGCGCTTCGATCTGATTGCCGGGGAGATCCCGGTTCGATGCATAATCGTGCAGGATAACGACCGCCGGACCACTGCCATATTCTTCGTACGACAATTCGAATTCACCAATTTTAGCTTTCATTTTTACTCCCCCTGAATTGGATATTGGAAGATTCTCTCACAATGTTAGCAATCTGTATACCAATGTTTTAGATAAAGCCAGCAGGTAGGAGAAACCAGCGTTATTAATGCTTTTGCCAGCACATCTGTATCTTCGCGCCGGATGGACATGTAGGAAAATTTTAGCAATTATGCAAAAACATTTAAGTTATTTTATTATCTTTATCGCAAATGGAAATTACCTCGGCTGCAACTGACTGAAAACAATCGATTATTTCGATAGGGATGAAAACAGGGTTCCGTTCGCATAAATGCAAAACACATTTTTATTTCCGCGTTTCCGCGAGCGCATGACGGCCGATAACGGAAAGAGGATAAAAGCACGTTGCCGATTCCAGGGCCTCTCTGCTAGGCTCGGAGCATTATCGAGGAGGAGAACCGCAATGTCTTGTCCGTCGAATCCGATCGTCGTTCGCCATCAGTTTGCCAGCGACAATTATGCCGGCATCTGCCCCGAAGCGCTGGGCGGCGATGGCCGAGGCGAATACCGGCTACGCCGCTTCCTACGGCGCCGATCCCTGGACCGCCCGCGCCTGCGACCTGCTGCGCGATTTCTTCGACACCGACTGCCAGGTCTTCTTCGTCTTCAACGGCACCGCCGCCAACTCCCTCGCCCTCTCCTCCTTGTGTCATTCCTATCACAGCATCATCTGCCACGAACTCGCCCATATCGAGACCGACGAATGCGGCGCACCGGAGTTCTTCTCCAACGGCACCAAGATCCTCGCTCGTGCCCGGGGAACACGGCAAGGTCGATCCGGCGGCCGTGGAGACACGCCGTGCACCCGCCGCAGCGACATCCATTATCCGAAACCGCGCGTGCTCAGCTCTCACCCAGTCGACCGAACTCGGCACCGTCTACACGCCGGCGGAATTGCGGCGCGTCGGCGACCTCTGCCGCCGCCTCGGTCTGCGCCTGCACATGGACGGCGCGCGCTTCGCCAATGCCCTCGCTTCCCTCGGCGCCGCCCCGCGGGAGCTCACCTGGCAGGCGGGGGTGGATGTGCTCACTTTCGGCGGCACCAAGAACGGCATGGCGGTCGGCGAGGCGGTCGTCTTCTTCAACCGCGACTTGGCCGAAGAATTCGACTACCGCTGCAAGCAGGCCGGGCAGCTCGCCTCGAAGATGCGCTTCCTCGCCGCCCCCTGGGTCGGCATGCTGCGCGAGGGCGCCCTGCTGCGCCACGCCGCCCACGCCAACGCCTGTGCCCGGCGGCTCGCCGAAGCCCTGGCGGGGATTGCCGGGGGTCGAGCATCGTCCACCCTTGTCAGGCCAATGCCGTCTTCGTTCGGCTGCCGCCACGTCCTGATCGACGCCTTGCGCGCCCGCGGCTGGCTCTTCTACACCTTCATCGGCTCCGGTCAGGCGCGTTTCATGTGTTCGTGGAGCACCACGGAAGAGGATGTCCGCGCCCTGGTTGCGGATGTAGCCGGCTTGACGACGAAGGCTTGAAAGGGTCGAAACAACCACCCCCCTGCCCCTCCTTAGGCAATCGTCTTGTCGCTCATCCCCACCCCCCAGGCCAAGCGCGGATAGCAGTCTTTTGCCGGATGTCCAGTTCGCTGGGCTTTAATGGCAAGACGCACAAAATCTGTCCTGCCAGGGGAAATTGGTTTACAATCGTCGCTTATCTCCAATGCCCGCATTCCCAGTTTAAAGGAGGCAGCGCTTTGCTATGGCTGATGAAGATCTCGGTAGGCTGAAGATCGATAAAACTCCGTCGGCGGTTCGCCCCGGTCGGCGGCGCAAGCGTTTTCTCTGGCCGGCTCTCCTGCTGCTCCTTCTCCTGACGGCCCTGCTGCTCTGGTGGGCCGGGGTGCTGACGCCGGCGGCATCCGTGGAGATTGTCACCGTCCCCCGCATTTATCCGTCGCAGGGTTTGACCGTGCTCAACGCCAGCGGCTATGTGGTGGCGCAGCGCAAGGCGGCGGTCGCCTCCCAGGTAACCGGTCGCCTCGTCTGGCTGGGGGTCGAGGAGGGGAGCAGGGTGACGAAGGGGAGGTCATCGCGCGTCTGGAAAACCGGCGAGGCGCAGCGCCGCCGAGGCGCAGGCGGCGGCCGAGGTGCAGACCGCGCAGGCGCGGGTGGCGGAAGCGCAGGCGGAGCTGCAGCGACGCGCGGCAGCGTTCGAACGGATGGCGACCTCCTGGCCGCAGGGTTTTGTCTCGCGCGGCCGAGTACGATCAGGCCGAGGCCCGCTTCCGCGCGCGCCGAGGCGACGGTACGGGCGGCGCAGACCGCCGAAACGGCGGCGGTGGCGGCACGCCGGCGGGCGGCAGTCGGTCTCGACTACACCTATCTGCGCGCCCCCTTCGATGCCGTGGTGCTGACCAAAAATGCCGATCTCGGCGACATCGTCACCCCCCTCGGCGCGGCAGCGAATGCCAAAGCGGCGGTGGTGACGCATCGCCGATCTCGCCTCGCTGCAGGTCGAAGCCGACGTCTCCGAGTCCAACCTCAGCCACATCCAGGTCGGCCAGCCGTGCGAAATCAAGCTCGACGCCTTCCCCGACGAGCGCTTTCCCGGCGCGGTGCACAGATCGTCCCGACCGCTGACCGCAGCAAGGCAACGGTGATGGTCAAGGTGCGCTTTCTGAACTCGACCCGCGGGTCCTGCCGGAGATGAGCGCTCGGGTTGCTTTTCTGCAGAGGCCGCTCAGCGCGGAAGAGAGCAACCGCAGCACCGCCGTCCCGCGCACGGCATTGGTCGCCCGACAATGGCGGGCAAGCTTGTCTTTCGCGTGCAGGGGGAGCGGGTGCAGGCCATGCCGGTGACGACCGGGATGGCGCTGGGGGAAATGGTGGAGATCGTGCGCGGCGTCGAAGCCGGCGAGAAGATTGTGCTGGTACCGTCGCCGCTCTGGCGGACGGGGCGACGGTCAAGGTTGCCGGCGGGCAGTAAAAAAAAACATAGGTCTCATGCGACCTATACGTCCTATAGGACTTATAAAATGTCTTCTGCGATCATCGAAATCCGCAATTTGAGCAAAGGTTACCGGCGCGGCAATCAGATGATCCCGGTCCTGGAGGATCTTTTCCTTGATATCGCCGACGGGGAATTTCTCGCCCTGATGGGGCCGTCGGGGTCGGGGAAGAGCACCCTGCTCAATCTCATTGCCGGCATCGACCAGCGCCGACCGCGGGGACGCTGCGCGTCGGCGGCGTCGATATCACCACTCTCTCCGAGGGGGAACTGGCGCGCTGGCGGGCGGCAAATATCGGCTTCATCTTCCAGTTCTACAACCTGATCCCGGTCCTTACCGCCTTTGAGAATGTCGAACTGCCCCTGCTGTTGACCGCCCTCAGCCGTCGCCAGCGGCGCGAGCATGTGAGCACCGCCCTGCGCCTGGTCGGCACTCACCGACCGCATCGACCATTATCCCGGCGCAGCTCTCCGGCGGGCAGCAGCAGCGGGTGGCGATCGCCCGGGCGATCGTCACCGACCCGACGATCCTCGTCGCCGACGAGCCGACCGGCGATCTCGACCGCGATCGGCGGAGGAGGTCCTGGGCCTGATGGACCGTCTCATTCGCGAATTCGGCAAGACGATCATCATGGTCACCCACGACCCGCGGGCCGCCGAAAAAGCGCGCACCATCCGCCATCTGGAAAAGGGGCTGCTGACCGATGATCCTTAAGCTCATCCTGCGCAACGCCTTCCGCCACCGGCTGCGCACCGCCCTGACCGTCGCCGGCGTGGCGATCGCCATCCTCGCCTTCGGCCTGCTGCGCACCCTGGTCGGGCTCTGGTACCTGGGGGTGGAATCTTCCTCGGCCGACCCGTCTGGTCACGCGCAACGCCATTTCCCTGATCTTCCCCCTGCCCATCTCCTACGCCGACCGCATCCGCCAGGTGCCGGGGGTGGAGACGGTCGCCTGGGGCATCTGGTTCGGCGGCATCTATATCAGGACGAAAAGAACTTCTTCGCCAACTTCGCCGTCGAGCCGCGCAGCTACCTCGAGCTCTACCCCGAATTTGTTCTGCCGCCGGAACAGGAGGCTGCCTTTCTGCGCGACCGCAAGGGGCGCGTGGTCGGGCCGAATCTGGCGGAGAAGTTCGGCTGGAAGGTCGGCGACCGCGTCACCCTGAGCGGCACGATCTTCCCCGGCCAGTGGGATTTCGTCCTGCGCGGCATCTACCGCGGGGCGAAGCCAGACCACCGACGAACGCAATTCTTCTTTCACTGGGATTACCTCAACGAAACGATGAAGAAGACGACGCCGCGCCGCGCCGATCAGGTCGGCTTCTTCATGCTCGGCGTCGACCGCCCGGAGCGCGCCCCGGAGGTGGCGGTAGCGGTCGACAGCCTCTTCAACAACTCCCTGGCCGAGACGCATACCGAGACGGAGAAGGCCTTTCAGCTGGGCTTTGTCGCCATGACCGAGGCGATCCTCATTGCCATCCGCATCGTCTCCTACGTCGTCATCGTGATCATCATGGTGGTCGCCGCCAACACCATGGCGATGACCGCCCGCGAGCGGATCGGCGAGTACGCCACCCTGAAAACCCTCGGTTTCGGCCCCCGCTACATTGCCGGCACTGATCTTCGGCGAATCGCTGCTGATCGCCATGCTCGGCGGGCTGGTCGGCATCGCCCTGACCTTCCCCGTCGCCAAGGCGATTGGCGAAACCGCTCAAGCTAGTTTTTTCCCTCCTTCTCGCGTCGCGCCGGCGACCGTGCTCATGCAACTGGTCGCCGCTCTCGTCGTCGGCGTCGTCGCGGCGATCTTTCCCGCCTGGCGCGGCGCACGGTGCGGATCGCCGAGGGCTTGCGGAGGATCGGCTAGATGGCGATCCCTTTTTCCTACACCTGCGCAACCTCTGCACGCCGCCGGCTGACCACGGCCCTGACCGCCGCCGGCATGGCGCTGGTCGTCTTCGTTTTCGCCGCCACCCTGATGCTGGCCGAGGGGCTGCGGCAGACGCCTGGTGGAGACCGGTTCGCGCGAGAACGTCGTGGTCATCCGCGAAGGCTCGGCAGACGCGAGGTGCAGAGCGGGGTCGAGCGGGAGCAGGCGGCCGATCGTCGAGAGCCAGCCGGAGGTGGCGATCGGCGCCGATGGCCGGCCGCTGCTGGCGAAGGAATTGGTGGTGCTGATCAATCTGCCGAAACGGGGCAGCGGCAAGCCGGCCAACGTGGTCATTCGCGGCATCGGCCGAGCATTCGCTGCTGCTGCGGCCGCAGGTGCGGCTGATCGGCCGGGCGCCTGCCGCGCCCCGGCTCGACGGAGATCGTCGCCGGACGCAGCATCGCCAAGCGTTTCACCGGCGGCGGGATCGGCGAGCAGCCTGCGCTTCGGCAGCGCGACTGGACGGTGGTCGGCATGCTTCGATGCCGGCAGCACCGGTTTCAATTCGGAAATCTGGGGGGATGCGCGATCAGCTGATGCAGGCCTTCCGCCGGCCGGTCTATCTCGTCGCTGCTCTTTCGCCTGCGCGACGCCGGGACTTTGCCGCCGTGAAGACGCTGCTCGAAGGCGATCCGCGGCTGACGCTGGAAGTCAAGCGCGAGACGCAGTTCTACGCTGACCAGTCGCGAGGCGATGGCCACATTTCTGCGCATCCTCGGCCTGACCCTGACCGTCATCTTCTCCCTCGGCGCGATCATCGGCGCCATGATCACCATGTACGCCGCTGTCGCCAACCGGACTGACGGAGATCGGCACTCTGCGCGCCCTCGGTTTCCACCGCCGGAGCATCCTGGCCGCTTTCGTCGGCGAAGTCCTCCTGCTCGGCTTGCTCGGCGGCATCATCGGTCTGGCGCTCGCCTCCTTCATGCAGCTGATCACCATTTCCACCATGAACTGGCAGACCTTCTCCGAACTCTCCTTCGGGTTCGACCTTACCTTGCCGATCGCTCTGCAGTCCCTCGCTTTTGCCATCTTTATGGGTTTTGCTGGCGGCTTGCTGCCGGCCGTGCGTGCTGCCCGACTTGGGGTGGTGGAGGCATTGCGGACGAGATAGGTTTTTCAATCAAGTTCGCCGGTCCCGGCCGGCAGCCGGGTTACTTTCTTTGCTGGATCCAAAGAAAGTAACCAAAGAAAATGGCCTTGGTACGGTTCATAAACATAGGTAACACTTTGGTTCAGGTACATGGGTAACACTTCTTGTACCCTAAGGCACTTTCTGCAAGGAGGTGCCGATGCCCTGGACAGAGGTGAAACCTATGGATCAAAAGCTGCTGTTTATCGCCGATCACCTGCGAGAGGTGACCACATTTAGTGATCTTTGTCACCGCTACGGCATCAGCCGCAAGACCGGTTACAAGTGGGTGGGTCGCTACGTCGAGCTGGGCATTGAAGGACTACAGGATCAATCTCGTTGTCCGCCCTACCACCCGCTGACGACCCCTTACACGGTTCGCCAAATGATCAAGGAACTGCGCTTCAAACTATAAAGATCCGCCAGGGCCGAAGAAGATTCAGGTCTTGCTGCGGCAAAAGCATCCGGACTGGGATATCCCTTCCAAGACCACCATTTACAACATCCTGGCCGAGGGAGGATTGATCCACCAGCAAAAACGCCGCAAACGGGTCCCTGCCGGGCAATTACCTTTCTCTGCCGTGCGCGAAGCAAACGACGTCTGGTCGGCGGACTTCAAGGGGCAATTCAAAACCCAAGACCGTAGCTGGTGCTATCCACTCACCGTCATGGACCATCAAACCCGCTATCTGCTGGACTGCCGTAATTTCAAAGGAACAGGACTTGAGCAGACGAAGAACGCATTTGAAAAGCTTTTCCGCGAATATGGCTTGCCTTGGCGCATCCGCACAGACAATGGTGTTCCCTTTGCCTCACGCGCCCCTGGCGGCCTGACCAAGCTATCGAAGTGGTGGATTCGGCTGGGCATCATGCCGGAGCGAATTGAGCCGGGGAAACCGCAGCAAAATGGCAGACACGAGCGGATGCACAGGACCCTTAAAAAGGAAACCGCTTTCCCTCCGGCCCCAACAGCCCGACTCCAGCAGCAGGAGTTTGATGCCTTTCGCCAGCGTTACAACAACGAAAGACCGCATGAGAGCCTCGAGCAGAAAACCCCGGCTTCGATCTATCAACCATCGGACCGGCCGATGCCCGACAAACTGCCAGAACTACAATACCCTGGGCACTTCAGAGTGGCTCTGGTACACCACAACGGGATCATCCAGCATCAGGGTCACCGTGTTTACGTATCCAGTCTCTTCAAAGGCGACCGGCTCGGTGTGGAGGAGATCGATGATGGCATCTGGACCGTCTATTTCGGATTCTTGAGACTCGGCAGATTCGATATGAGGACAATTCAAAAGCCCCAAAACGACTACCTGACCCTCAAAGTGTAACCCATGTATCTGAACCTTTTTGTTACCTATGTCCTTGACTCGTACAGCGGCCCCTGCCGGGGAGGCATTTCTTGGCTGATTGATTCTTCTCTCTTGGATCGATAGTGAAATCGACAGCGACGGTGCTTCGGACAGCGTAGAGGCAAATTTCAATTTAGAGCAGTTCCCCTATTTTCGCCGGAAGAACATCTTCTACCCACGTTTTAAACAATTTCCAAGAACCCTTGAAACAGAGAATGAAAAACCGCCGCCCGAAAAAGTTCGGAAGCGGCGGTTTTTGTTTTTTGGGTTGATGGGAACTAGGGTGCACACGCGGGTGCGCCCCTCCAGAAATCGAGGGCGATCACAAGGATCGCCCCCTACGCTCCCCCATCTCCACCAGATACCGCCAGTATTTCATCGGCAGAAACTGCTTCTGCAGCTTGGGATTGCGGCGTTCGGGGATGGCGATTTCGGCGAAGAAGGTGCGCCAGAGCTGCTGATATTGTTTCTCTTCCTCCGCGTGAACGAGCGGTTGCCGCGCTTCGATTTTCTCCAGCTGCCAGTGCCGCCCCTGGCCGAAAAGGCCGAGGCCGCGGCGGCAGTCGTGGATCAGCCAGCGCTCCTCTCCCATGCGGTCGAGGAAATGGCGGGCGAGAAAAGGGAGAATGGCATGCTCCGGTTCGATCGGTGCATACCAGAGACCGTCGGCGAGGCGGCGGAAGCGGACGAAGCCCTGGAAGCGGTGCGTCTCATGGCTGACCAGGCGCACCAGGCGGTGAATAGCAAGGACATCGGGCTGCGTCAGGTGGCTGTCGGGGCTGCGCCCAAGCTTTCGGCCGAAGGCAAGATAGCGATAGAGCGCCATCTCGCTCCCTGGCTGTTCGGCGGCATGGGCGAGAAGCAGGTGGCGGGCCGCCTGAAATCCGAGTTTCTTCTCGACGGCGGCGAGAAAGACATCGGCGCGGCTGGCATCTGTTTCCACCAGCGTCGGCTCGACGAAGAGATCCTCCTGCGGCGGCGCGCCGGGCGTGATCGATTTCGGCGTTTCCTCCCAGGCGAAGATGCGCGCCAGGACGGTCAGCAGACCGTAAAAAGAGCTGTCATAGCGGTAGTGCATGGGTCGCTTCGGTCGAAAAGAGCTCCAACTGCTTTGACCCCTTGCGCGGCTGGGGCGCGTCGAGCAGGAGATGGCGCAGGCGCTCGCCCTGCGGGTCGCCAGCTAGATCGCGGCGGCCATTGGCGGTGATGAAGTACCGCGCCCGCTTGAGCACCACTCCGAGCTGGCGCAGGGCGGCGAAATCGAGGGCGCCGGTGCGGCGGGCGCGGAGAATGCGCTGGGCGGAGCGGACGCCGATGCCGGGGACGCGCAGCAGTTGTTCGTAATCGGCGCGCTGCACCTCGAGCGGGAAAAATTGCGGATGGCGCAGCGCCCAGCCGGCTTTTGGGTCGAGGTGCAGATCGAAATGCGGGCACTCCTCGGTGAGCAGTTCGTCGGCGGCAAAGCCGTAGAAGCGCAGCAGCCAGTCGGCCTGGTACAAACGGTGCTCGCGCAGCAGCGGCGGCTCGGCCAGGGCCGGTAGCCGATTGTCGGTACTGCCGGGAATGAAAGCGGAATAATAGACACGCCGCAGTTCCATCCGTTTGTAAAGCCCTTCGGCCAGGCGCACGATCTGCCGGTCGTTTTCCGGTGAGGCGCCGACGATCAGCTGCGTGCTCTGCCCGGCCGGGGCAAAGAGCGGCGCACGGCGGCTCTTGCGCCGCTCGGCCTGCGCTTCGCTATGGCCGTCGGCGATCTGTCGCATCGGCGCGAAGATCGCCTGCCGGTTCTTCTCCGGAGCGATCGTCGTCAGGCTCTCGGCGCTCGGCAGTTCGATATTGACACTCACCCGGTCGGCCAGATGTGCGACGGCGGCGATCAGCAACGGATCGGCGCCGGGGATCACCTTGACGTGCAGATAGCCGCGGAAGGCGCGCTCGACGCGCAGCTTGCGGGCGGTGGCCAGAAGCAGCTCCATGGTGCGGTCAGGGCTGCCGACGATGCCGGTGCTGAGAAAGAGCCCCTCGATGTAGTTGCGCCGGTGGAATTCGATCGTCAGATCGGCGATTTCATCGGGCGTCAGGGCGGTGCGCGGCAGATCGTTGCTGCGCCGGTTGAAGCAGTAGGCGCAGTCGTAAATGCAGGCGTTGGTCAGCAGAATCTTCAGCAGCGAGACGCAGCGGCCATCGGCCGACCAGCTGTGGCAGACGCCGGCCGGCAGCCGCTCGCCGTGGTGGCGGACGCCGCTCGAAGCGCAAGAAGCATCGTACCGAGCGCCGTTGGCGAGGATGGTCAGGCGCTCTTCCAGGTTGAGGCGGTTGTCCATCGGTTTATCCGCGTGTTTCTGAGGTGCGTTGCAGGTAGTGTCGGTCGCAGGAATAGCAGGCGGGCATGACAGAATACGTCAGGGGAATAAAAAAAGCGCCGGCCCAATCAGGCCGGCGCTGTGCCAAACGAAAGTTCGATCAGTTCGGTCGCGCCTGGCCGACGGCGGGCCGAGCGCCCGGCTGGATAGCGTAGCGGCCGGAGACGATATCGGAAAGAACCGCGGCGGCTTCGCCGGCATACGGGTCCTCATGGATCTTCTTCTCCCAGGCCTGGCGCTTCTCTTCCGGGGTCGTAGGCTTGTTTTTCTCCTGCTCATCGTCCCCATCGAGGGGAGAATGGGAGCCCATCAGACCGGCCTGCTCCGCCAGCTTCTTCGCTTCGACCCGCTCGCGGCGCATATCCTTGATGTTGAGCGATTGCAGCGTCTGCTCGCTCCTGGTTTTCGCCTTGACGGCATCGGCGGTGATCTCCTGGAATTTGCCGTTGCCCGCCACCCGCTGCTGGCTGCGGTTGCCGATCGATGCCAGATCGGTGTTATCCATGCCGTGCCAGACGGAAAATTCCGTCGCCGTAACCTTGTCCCAGGGGAGGGAATAGTCAAGGAACTTCTCTCCCGACTTCAGATGTCCCAGCCGATCGGGAAGGATAATGTCGGGGATCACGCCGCGCGACTGGGTCGATTCACCGCTGACCCGGTAGAATTTTTGCGTCGTCAGCTTCAGCGCTCCGAGCGGCTTGTACTGCTCCATGTTGCGGAAGGGGATGGTGCGATCGAGATCGATGATCGCCTGCACCGTTCCCTTGCCATGCGTATGCGACCCGCCGAGAACCAGAGCGCGACCGTAATCCTGCAGGGCACCGGCGAGAATTTCCGAAGCGGAGGCGCTGAACTGGTTGACCAGGACAATCATCGGCCCGGTATATTCGACCGCATCATCGGTGTCATCGAGCACCTGCGAGCGGCCGTCGCTGGCCCTGACCTGCACCACCGGTCCGGTTTTGAAGAATAATCCGGCTACCGCTACGGCGTCGGTCAGGGCGCCGCCACCGTTATCGCGCAGATCGAGGATCAGACCATCGATCTTTTCTCCCTTGAGCTTGTTCAGCTCGGCCCGGATATCGTCGGTCACGTTGCGACCGGTACCGCCATCGCCGGCGCTCTTGAAGTCGCGATAAAAAGAAGGGACGAAGATGTAGCCGTATTTGCGGCCGGCGGCCGGATCGGGAACGAGAGTCGATTTGACGAACGTCTCCTCGATCTGGACGACATCGCGGATGATCGGGATTGTCAGCGCCACGCCATTCGGCTTCTTCACCGTCAGGCGCACCTCGGTCCCTTTCTTGCCGCGGATCAGGCTGACCGCGTCGCGGATGCGGGTATCGGTGATTTCCACTTCCTCCCCACCTTTTTCCGCCACCTTGAGGATGGTGTCCTCCGGTTGCAGCTGCCCTTGGCGAGCGGCGGGGCTGCCGGGGATGATCGCCACCACCTTGATGTAGCCGGCGTCCTCGCGCAGGGTGGCGCCGATCCCTTCGAGGGAACCGCTCATGCCGATGTCGAAATCTTCTTTCTGCGTCGGTGGCAGATAATTGGAGTGCGGATCGAAGGTCTGGGTAACGGCATTGAAATAACGATCGTAGTAATCCTGGTCCTTCTCTTCCAGCATCCTGGCGAAAAAGGTGTCCAGGTTCTTCAGCACCTTTTCCCGCGCCGTCCGCTGCCGCTCAAGCGCCGTCACCTTCTTCGCCGCCGGATCCTTGGCGGCGAGCGCCGCCTCGTCCTCTTCCAGGCTCAGATAACGGTTCATCACCTGATACTTGAGAATCAGCCGCCAGCGTTCCTGCAGCTCCTGCATTGTCGCGGCGTAGGTCAGCTTCTCCGGGTCGGTTTCGAATTTCTCTTTCGAGCTGAAATCGAAGTCGGTCGCCAGCTGTTTGCGAACGATCTCCCGCACCTGCTGCACCCGTTCGCGCAGAAGGGCGGAGCTGACCGTCGGCAACTCCATGACCCCCTGATTGATCTCGTCATCGATGCGGTTGGCGAAGGTCTGCAGGCGGGCGACATCCTTCTTCAGCAGAAAGCGTTTTTGAAAATCGAGCTGCTTCAGATAAAGCGTGAAAGCGTCGCGCGACAGTTTGTCATCGACCTCTTTCGGCTGATAATGGTTGGTCGTCAGCTGCTGCCGCAAAAGATAACTGAGCAGTTTGTCCCGCTGCAGATCGCTCCCCTGCAGCGCGGCGGCGGGGGTGACGAGAAAGGCAATAAGCAGGGTGCTTGCCAGAATACGTCTGAACAGAGGTTTCATGGCATCGGTGAACCGGCAAACGCGCTGGCGTTTGCGGCCCGTACTCCTTATCGGATTGTGAGGGATTGCGTCTGGCCGCCGGCCGAGGCGGCACGGGACGGGAGGGCGCGCTGAAAAACTTTGCATATCCTATCATAAATCGGGGGCTTCGGGTCAAGCGCGGCAGAATTTTGCGTCGGCTGGTAAAAATGCCGGCATGCTGTAAATTGACTATAGCCGGAAAATCCCCTTTTGCGCCAAGGAACCAGCCATGCCTCTGCATCTGCCGCCCTCGGTGAAGAATTGGACCTCCCTGACCGGCGCGACGATCGCGGTGATCAGTGCGTTCATGATCGTCTTTCTCTTTGCCGTGACGGCCATCCTCGGCGCCCAGGCGGCTTATCTCGGTTTGGTGGTCTTTATCCTGCTGCCCTCGGTCATGATCTTCGGCCTGCTGCTGATCCCTTTGGGAATGTGGCGGAAACATCGCCACGAGCAACAGGAGGGGGAAATCCCGGAACCGGGTTGGCCGCGCATCGATCTGAACGACCGGCGGCATCGCAACGCCGCCTTCATCTTCGTCGCCGGCACCACGATCCTCCTCTTCGCCTCGGCCATCGGCAGTTACGAAGCGTTCCACTACACCGAATCGGTCCCCTTCTGCGGCACCCTCTGCCATGCGGTGATGGAACCGGAATATGTCGCCCACCAGACATCGCCGCATGCCCGGGTTGCCTGCGTCGGCTGCCATGTCGGGCCGGGGGCGGACTGGTATGTGCGCAGCAAACTCTCCGGCCTGTATCAAGTGTATGCCGTGCTGACCAACGTCTATCCACGACCGATACCGACCCCGATCGAGAATCTGCGGCCGGCACGCGATGTCTGCGAGCAGTGCCATTGGCCGCAGAAATTTTATGATTACACCTATCGGACGCAGAATCATTTCCTTTCCGATGAGCAGAACAGCCGCTGGCAGATCGGGCTGACGCTGAAGACCGGCGCGCCGCATGCCGCCCTCGGTCTGCAGGAAGGAATCCATTGGCACATCAACCCGCAGGTGAGGATCGAATACCGGTCGCTCGATGACAAACGCGAAAAGATTGCCTGGGTGCGTTACACCAATCTGCAAAGCGGTGTGGTGAAAATCTATCGGAATGCCGCCCTCGCTGGCGGGGAAACCGGTAATGGGGAGATGCGCACTATGGATTGCATCGACTGCCACAACCGCCCCTCGCACCGGTACCGGCAGCCGGCCGAATTCATCAACAACGCCATGGCGGAAGGGAGCATCCCTGCCGATCTGCCGTGGATCAAGGCGGCCACCGTGCCGCTCTGCGCGGAAGAGTTCGCCGATGCCGATGCGGCGATGGCGGCCCTGCGCACCGGTATTCTCGATTACTACCGGCAGCAGGCGCCGCAGATTCTCGAGCAACGGCCGGCGGATATCGAAAAAGCCATTGTCGGGCTGCAAACGGCCTACCGGCTGAACATCTTTCCTTTTATGAAGGCTCGCTGGAGCGCCTACCCGGAGCATATCGGTCATCTGACCTTCAATGGCTGCTTTCGTTGCCATGTCGGCGGTTTTGCCAGCGACGATGGCGAGGCGATCCGCACCGACTGCGAGGCGTGCCACCTGATCAGCAGCCAGGGACCGCCCGAAAAGCAGATGGCCGCGCCGATCGGCGTTTCCCTCGAATTCCGCCATCCGGTCGATATCGAGGACGCCTGGAAAGAAAGTCCCTGTGCCGAGTGCCACACCGGATTGCTGCCGTAGCAGGCTGCGGCGATGTCAGGGCGACTGGGGAGACTGCTTGAAAAGTGGAATTCTGCCCTCCTTGAAACCTTCAGCCTTTACAGCAAGCCCCCTCAGTTGACACCCGCGTGACATTTGTGTACAAATATGGTGACACAAATGGAGGTCGAAATGAAATTCTTGAGCGTAAGGGATTTGCGCGGGAAGTCTGCACAGGTCTGGAAGGAACTTCCGGAAGAGCGGGAAATGGTGATCACGAGCAATGGTCGTCCCATCGCCATTCTTGCGGCGATCAGTGAAGCTAACCTTGAGGAATCGTTATCCGCATTCCGCACTGCCCGCGCTGTCGAAGCGGTTGCCAATCTCCAACGCCGATCGGTTGAGCAAGGAGCGGACCGGATCACGATGGAGGAAATCGATGCCGAGATTCGGGCGGTTCGCAGCCGACGCGGGCGATGAATATCGTCCTCGACACCAATGTTCTGGTGGCCGGCCTGCTGTCGCCCTTCGGCCCTTGCGGCGAAATCGTCCGCATGATTTCGTCAGGCGAATTGACACTCGCCCTCGACGCCCGCATCCTGACCGAATACTGGGAGGTTCTCGCCCGGCCGAAGTTCAGATTCGACCAGGACAAAGTTGCGGCAATTCTTGATCTCATCGAACATTACGGGGTGAACGTCGCGGCCTCCCCCTTGGCGCGACCGCTGCCGGATTCTGACGATGAACCGTTTCTGGCAGTCGCCATCGCTGCCCGAGCGGCCTGTCTCATCACCGGCAACCACGCCCATTTCCCCCCCGACCTTTGGCAAGGCGCAAAAGTTCTTTCTCCGAGCGATTTTCTGCCATTCTACAGAAAGCACATAAGCAGCCGCTGACATCCACCCCTAAAAACCCGTGATTTTTAATCCCTTTGCCCACTTTGGGGCCGCTCGACTGACGAGGGGGACTCCTTGCCCAGTTTTGCGCTTACTACGGAGATGAGGCAGAATTTTACTTATCGCCCCAGGCTTCAGTGCAGAATGTAGCGGTCGCAGATGGTGCGGAAGTGATAGCCGTAAATCGCCAGGGTCACCGCCTGGCGAAAGAGACGCGGGCGGTGGAACAGCGTCCAGATCATGACCTTCCAGAAATAGAAGCGTTCCTTGCCCAGAACCCCCAGGCGATAGAGGGAGTGAAACAACGCCAGCTGGTAATGAAAGCTCAGCGCTGACTGAACCTTTGGCGGACGAAATTCCTGCAGAAAGGCCTTGACGCGCTGATAGTAGCGTTCGGGCGAGTAAATCGTCCGCAGAATGAATTTATACCCCTCCTGCAGCGCCTCCAGTCGCATCGTCGGAATGATGTTGGTGGAAATGCTGACGTTATCCCCGGTCAAATCGGCGGTCAGCCGATCTTCCTGCTTCAGGCGCTCGTACAGCCGGGTTCCCGGCAGCGCGTGCAGCAGTCCGACCATGGCCGTCACGATCCCGCTCTTCTGGATAAAATCGATCTGGCTCTGAAAGATACCGGCTGTGTCACTGTCGAAGCCGACAATGAAGCCGCCCTGCACCTGTAACCCCGCCCGCTGCAGCCGCTTGACATCCGCCACAAGATCCCGACTCTGATTTTGCCGTTTGCCCGATTCGGCAAGGCTGGCCTCATTCGGCGTTTCAATGCCGATGAAGACCGTATCGAAGCCGGCATCGACCATCATCGTCACCAATTCCGCATCGTCCGCCAAGTTGATCGAGGCTTCGGTGTAGAAGGAAAGCCCGCTTCTGGTCTTTTGCCATTCGATAAGGGCGGGCAAAAGTTCCTCCTTGAGCGGCTTCTTGTTGCCGATGAAGTTGTCGTCAACAAAGAAAACGCTTCCTCGCCATCCCTGGTCGTAGAGCCCGTCGAGCTCGGCAAGGACCTGGGCGGTGCCCTTGATGCGCGGTCGATGCCCAAACAGCGCCGTCACATTGCAAAACTCGCACTGAAAGGGACAGCCGCGCGAATATTGGAGGCTCATGGCGGCATAACGCCGCATGTCTAACAACGCCCATGTGGGGACGGGCGAGTCTTTGATGTCGGCAAATTCGGTGCTGGTGTAGATGCGCTTCGCCTTTCCCTGCGCCAGATCGGCGAGAAAGGGCGGCAGGGTCAACTCCCCCTCATTCAGCACGAAATGATCGACTTCCGCGAACTGCGTATGCTCGCTGGCGAAAAGCGGGCCGCCGGCAATGACCCGGAGGCCGGCCTGCCGGCACCGGGCAATGATCACCCGGGCCGCCTCCCGCTGCACCAGCATGGCGCTGACAAATACGGCGTCGGCCCAGGCCAAGTCGCCATCGGTGAGTTTGGCAATATTCAGATCGATCAGGCGCTTGCCCCACGTCGGGGGCAACAGCGCGGCGACTGTCAGGAGCCCCAGCGGCGGCGAGGAGGCCCGTTTGTGGGCCAGTTTGAGCGCATGCTTGAAACTCCAGAAGGTATCGGGGAACTCGGGGTAGATGAGCAGGATGTTCATTCGGCTTCCTCCATGATTCATTACCTTAGCAGAAGGAAAAGGATGTTCAAGCCATTGGTGACCAATATTGTCCTCCTGTGTCGGCTTTTAGCCGGGCTTATGGCAAAAACAAAACATCGCAGGATCAAGCAGTTACCTCAATTAAGATAAATTTGATAATAATTTCTCGCCATGCTGTTGCAAGTGGGCGAAGCGATTGGCCGTGGAGAATTCTTATTTGTCGGGAGCGGCCGGCGGAGGGTACGTAAAAAGGCCGGACAGTTTCTGGCATGGCCCTTGCTCTAAAGCTAGCGCGAAAAGAAAAACATCGATGAATAAATCACTTACGTGTTAAAGCCGAGTCGTTCGGCAAGGAAGTCCGATGACCCACACACAACGCAGATCGAGTTTCCCCCACCGCCGCGGGCAGGTCATCGCCGCTGCCGGACTCTGCTGCGCTCTTCTACTGGGTACGCCGGCCGTTGCCAGTGATGCTACGCCGGCAAGCGCCGGTTTTCTCTTCAGCCTCTCCAACGTCACCGGCACCCTTCCCCTCGAATGGGTAGCGCTGGCACTCGATACGACCCAACGCGAAATCTACATCGGGGACGCCGGCAACCGCTCGATCGTTGTCTTCAACGAACAGGGGATGGAAATCTTCCGCTTCGGTGACGATGCCCGCCTGGGAACGATCCTCGACCTGGCCGTTCGCGCCAATGGCAACATCCTGGTCCTCAGCCGGACCGACGGGGGCGAATACACTCTGCTGCTCTGCGACTACCGGGGCGAAATCGTCAACCGCTCGCCTTTGCCGAGCCGTGTCGGCGAGCTGTCCTTTGCCCCCAGCCGCATGTTTCTGCAGGGTGAGCGGCTTTTTCTCGCCGATCTGGGGGAAATGCTGGTCGCCGAAACCGATCTGGCCGGGCAGCTGCTCAAGTCGCACGATCTCGGCATGCATCTGGGTATGAGCCGCCGGGAAGTGGCTAACTCGGGTATGGGCGGCTTCTCGGTTGACCCCGACGGGAATTTGCTCTTTACCGTACCGGCGCAGTTCAGCGCTCATCGCCTGAGCGGTGCCGGCAAGCTCGAAAGTTTCGGCCAGCCGGGGAGCATTCCGGGACGCTTCGGCATCGCCGCCGGCATCACCAGCGACCAGCGCGGCAGGCTCTACATCGTCGATACCTTGCGCTGCGTAGTGCTCGTTTTCGATCGCGACTTTCAGTTCATCACCGAATTCGGCTCACGCGATACCGCGCCCGGCGGCCTGATCGCGCCGAAAGAACTAAGTGTTACAAGCGACGGGAAGATTTATGTGACGCAACGGGGAAAGCGGGGGGTCAACGTTTATCGACTGACCCTCGGCTGAACAGGGAGCCGTCCCCTTGCCTATATGATGAAAATTCAGTTCGTTAGGAGGCAGAAACTAAGGAAGGGAGGTGAAGCGAAAGAGAAAAGGAGCAAGTCAATGTTTCAGGAGGTTTCAACTCCACCGGCTAGGAGGCCGGTGGAAAATGGCGATTCATGGACACAACAAAGTAATGTTTGGAGGAGTTTTAAAATGAAGAAGGCTCTTGTTGTCATTCTTGCCGCCGGTCTGGGTGCTTTCGCCCTCTCCGGAACGGCTCTGGCGCTGCACGACGGCGGTGTCGCCCGTTGCGAAGCGTGCCATACGATGCATAACTCGGTTAACAATGCCGCCGTGAAAACCACGGCAACGATGTCACAGTTCAATGCCGGTCCCTTTCTGCTGAAAGGTTCGGACCAAAGCTCCGCCTGCCTCAACTGCCACGAGGGGGCAACCCGCTCCAGTTACAAGGTTTCCACCTTCGGGGTCACCGACACCTCGGCCCCCCCGGTTCAGTTGACCCCGGGCGGCGACTTCGCCTGGCTGAAAAAAAACTGGGCCTGGGGCACCAAGACCAGCGCCGGCCAGTCGCATGGTCATAACATCGTCGCCGCCGATTTCGGCTACGTTCCCGAAACTCGCATGGCCGGCAACGTTTCCCCGGGCGGCAACTACCCGGTCGGCAGCTTCTACTGCAGCAGCTGCCATGATCCGCATGGCAAATACCGTGTTGACAGCACCGGCGCCGTCGCTACTACCGGCGCACCGATCATCGGCCACGGCTCTTACGCCACCGATGTGGCTCCGGCGGCCGGCGAAGCAGTCGGCGCTTACCGCCTCCTCGGCGGCATCGGCTACAAGCCGAAATCGATTACCGACGCCACTCTGGCCTTCGCCAATACCATTCCGACGGCGGTCGCTCCCGGTACCTACAACGCCTCCGAGGCGGCCACCCAGGTACGCGTCGCCTACGGCTCCGGGATGTCCGAGTGGTGCTCCAACTGCCACGGCCAGCTGCATAACGACACTTATCCGAGTCCGCTGCGCCACCCCTCGGGCAATGCCGCCGACCTGACCGCGGCGATCATCGCCAACTACAATAGCTATGTTTACACCGGCAAGACCGACGGCAACGTGGCAACCGCCTACAATTCCCTCGTTCCCTTCGAGACCGGCCTGAGCTACGCTGACCGCACCGCACTAGCCGCCCTCACCGCCGCCACTACCGGTGCCGAAACCGGGGCGAACGTGATGTGCCTTTCCTGCCATCGCGCCCATGCTACCGGCTTCGACAGCATGACCCGCTGGGACACCAAAGACACCTTCATCACCGAAGGCGGCGCCTATTTGGTTTACACCGGCACCAATCCCCGTACGGCTGCCGACTTCCAGGCCGCCTACTATGACCGTGCGCCCTCTGCCTTCAGCGCCTATCAGCGGTCGCTTTGCAACAAATGCCACGTGAAAGACTAAGGAAGGCTTAGTCGGGGGTTTCCCCTTCTGCTATGAATTGGGGCCGGCTTCGGCCGGCCCCCTTCTTGCTCCCGGATGCCCACCGGCGGCGAGAATCGGCCAAACCTAAATTCAATTCCCTGCAATCCCTGCACTGCAATTCCATTCCGTTTCATTCAATTGCTTCTTGCTGCAATGCCCCTGGAGAGCGAACCGTGCCGGCCGTAAACAAGCCGCAGGCATCAAACCAGAGGTAACCGGTTGCCCAAAATTGCCGCTATTTTTCTTGCTCTCTTCCTGCTCTCGGCCTGCCAGCCGCGGCTGGTGGAGGTAAACCCCCTGACCGACGCCGAGGGGGAAGTCTTTTTGTACTCTGTCTCCCCTGCCGCAGGGGGCCGACCGGCTGCGCTTCACGTTTGCCGGCATCGAAGCGGTGCGGGAGGACGGCGCCAGCTTCCCCTTGCGCCTGCAGCTGTCGCAGGTGACCGGCAACGGCGCCCGCGGCGCCCGGCTGCTGGCAAGCGGGCGGCTGCCGGCGGGTGAATACCGCGGACTGGCGGTGACCATCGAGCACGCCACCCTGCAGGCCGACGAAGGAGAGGAAGCGGCGCTTCTGCTGCCAGAAAAGACGGTGAGCGCCGAAGACCATTTCTCCCTGCCGCGCAAAGGGACGCTCCTGCTGGAAATGGGCTACCGGCACGAAGGGGCCATCCGCCGGCAGTTCGAGTTTGTCCCGACCTTTTTTGCCTACCGGCCGGAACGCCCGGTGGCCACCCGGATCGCTTTCGCCGCCGAGGCGGGCACCCATCATCTGACCGTCTTCGACCGCAAGACGATGCGGGTGACCGGGGTGCTGCCAACAGACGGCATGCCGGCGGCGATCGCTGTCGATGCGCGGACGCGGCGCGCCTATGTGGCGCTTGTTGACGAAGACGCCGTCGTTGCGCTCGATGTTTCTTCCGGCGCCCCCATCGGCCGACTCCCCCTGCCAGGCGACCGGCCGGCCGATCTCGCCCTCACTCCCGACGGTCGCCTGCTGCTGGTCGCCGCCGCCGGCGCCGACATCGTCAGCTTTGTCGATACCGCTTCGCTGACCGAGATCTTCCGCCTGCCGGTCGGGGATGAGCCGCGTTCGCTGCTGATCGACCAAGCCGGGCAAATGGCCTACCTGTTCAATTACCGTGGCAACAGCATCAGCATTCTGCATCTCGGCCGGCGCGAAATAGTGGCCACCCTGGGCACCGATCCCGGTCCGCTGTGCGGGGCGTTCAATCGCGACGGCAGCCGGCTGTATGTGCTGCACCGCGATTCTCCCTACCTGACGGTCATCGATGTGGCGACCCTGGCCGTCCGGGAACGCCTGCTGGTCGGGCGGGGCGGCCGCGCCCTGCTGGTCGATTCCCGAACCGACCTCCTTTACCTGGGAATGGAAGACGAAGCGCGTATTCAGGTCATCGATCCCTTTTCGCTCCTGGCGGTCGACTATCTTCCTCTTCCCGGCACCGGCGCGTTGGCCATGCAGATCGATGATGAGGAAAACGCTCTCGTCATCGCCCTCGCCGGCAAGCCGCAGGTGGTGGCCATCGACCTGATCGGCAAACGGATCACGGCAACGCTCGAAGCTTCGCGCGAGGTGCAAGCAGTTGAGATGATGGGGGGACGGCGGTGATGCCAAAATTACGGGGAATAATCGCTTTTTCCCTTTTTTGCACCGTAGTTGTCGGCATGCCGGCAACGGCGCGAAGTAATAGCCTGAACTTTTATCTGGAGCACGACTATACCCAGGGGAGTCAAAAGACCACTACCGCCGAGGGTGTCAGCAAAACGGATATCCACGCCTTTGCGCAAAAATACCGACTGAACCTCGATCGCCAGATCTTCCCCAACCTCGTTTTGCGCGGCGGAGGAATGTTCGACCGCGCCGATTCCAGCGTTAACGACAGTACTGGCGACGTTGATTCGGTGAATACCGAAATCAACCCTTTTGTCGATCTGAGCCTGGTCACCCCCTTGTACAGTGCCGTTCTCGGCTATAACCGGCGGCAGCAGCGCAGCGAGAGCAGCGACGCGCCGACGCTGACACTGATCCGGGAGGTGCGCAACGCCGCCTTCAGCTGGCGTCCGGCCGATCTTCCGTCGTTGGGCCTACAGTTCACCGAGGCCGACACCTTCGATAAAGAGCGGCAGCAACAGGACGATTTCAGCCGGCGTTTTCTCCTCAACAGCGGCTATTCGCTGGACGCATGGACGATCGCTTATCAGGGGAGCCTGGGGCAGACGGAGGATCGTCTCGCCCAACTGCGGACCGATGAACAAACGCATTCCGGTCGGATCGGCTTCGACCGGCGCTTTTGGCAAAATCGGATAACCGTCGGCAGCAGCTATCAGCTTACCTATCGGCAGATCGAGACGACGAGCGCTGGCAGCGGCGAAGTGACAACACCGGTACCGGCCATCGTCGGTCTGGCCGCCCTTGACGAAACGCCCACCGAAGGGGAATTGACGGCGACGGGCGCCCTGACCGACGGCAATCTGACCGCTGCCACCGGTGTCGATCTGGGGAGCGCCGCCGGCGAGCCGACGCTGCGCAATATCGGCCTGCAGCTCGAGCCGGAAAGCGAGGTCAATGCCCTCTACCTCTCCGTCGACCGTGAACTGTCGCGCACCGTTGCCGCCGCCTTCACCTGGGAGATCTACACCAGCAATGAGGGGCGCGACTGGCAGTATGTGCAAACGGTGGCGGCCGCCCTCTCGATCCCTTCCTCGACCGCTTCGAGGTGCGTTTCACCGCCGTGCGCAGCCAGTATGTCAAGGTGGTGGTGGCGCCCCTCTCGCCGGCGACCCTCGGCGGCATCGATTATCCCCATATCGCCGTCACCGAAGTGCAGGCGGTCATGATCCGCCCGGCGGCCGAAATGGACACGAAGAGCGCCAGCACTTCGCAACAGTTCAGCCTCGCTGCGAAAACCCGGCTGCTGGATAAACGGGCGCTTTATTACGATTTTTCCCTCCTTTATTCCACCAGCGACACGGCGGCGGGGTCGCGGCTTTTTCTCGCCAACGGCCTTTCGTTGCAACACACCTTCTCGCCGTGGTTGAACGGAACGGCCCAGGTCGGCCGCGACGACACCCATGAACCTGGGGGCAACCGGGTGACCCACCGCTACGGCGCATCCCTTACCGCCACTCCGCTGCGGCCCCTGAGCCACACCCTGGCGTACAGCGGCCGCATCGAGGACGACAACGGCAGAAGCAGCCGACGCAATTCGCTCTTTCTCAACAACCGGGCGACCCTCTACCGCGGCTTCGACGTGCTGCTCAACGGCGGTCAGAGCTTCAGCACCTTGGATACCGGGGAGGAAAGCAGCAGCACGCTGATCAACTTCGGCGCCGCCATCACTCCCCACCGCACCACGACCTTGAATCTGAACGTCTCCGCCGATCGCACCGAATTCAGCGGCGGTAGCCGGCCCGATGGTCGAGCCAGAGCCGGCGGGCGCGGCTGAGCGTCGCCTGCAATCCGTTTCCGGCCCTGAGCCTCTATGCCGCTCTGGAGGCGGTGGAGCAGGAGGATAAGATGCGGACGCTGCACAACTACTCCGTCAACTGGTCCCCCTTTCGCGAGGGCGCCTTGCAGTTCGGCATCACCTTCAACGAGAGTCTGCGGCCGCAGGACGACGCCACGGAACGGCTGCTCGTCCCCAGCCTGCGCTGGGAGGTGCGCCCCGGGACATTCCTCGAACTCTCCTACTCGCTGGTCGATTCGGAATCGCCGCAGCGAACGACCGAATCGCGATTTCTTAACGCCCTGCTGCGGGCGAGTTTCTGAACAGGCAATGAAACCAACGGGGTATACGATGAGCCGACTTTCTCTCTGGTGGAAAACATTTTCCTCCTTGCTCCTGCTCCTCCTCCTGGCCGGCTGCGCCGCCAAGGGGATCCAGTATCACGATCCGAACATGGATTTTGGCGCCGTCCGCAGTGTGGCGGTGATGCCCTTTGTCAATCTGAGCCGTGAGCAGACCGCCGCCGAGCGGGTGCGTGAAACTTTCTCCACCATGCTGCTGGCGACCGGCTCGATCTATGTGATCCCGCCGGGCGAGGTGGCGCGCGGCATCGCCCGCGCCGGCATGGCCGACCCGACCGCACCTTCGGCAGAGGAGATAAAGAAGTTCGCCGGCATCACCGAAGTCGATGCCGTAATTACCGGCGTCATCAAGGAATACGGCGAGGTCCGGTCGGGTTCGACCAGCGCCAATGTGATCTCCGTGGGGGTGCGGCTGCTCGACCGGGAAAGCGGCGCCATCATCTGGACGGCCTCTTCCACTCAGGGGGGGATCACGGCCAGCGATCGTCTGTTCGGCGGCGGCGGCCAACCGATGGAAGATATGGCGCGGAAAGCGATCGATGATCTGCTCGACAAGCTCTTTCAATAAGCTTCTGGCTGCCGCCATGGCGGTGCTCCTGCTGGCCGGCTGTCTGCGCTCCGCAGCGCTGCTTGCACCCGGCGGCGAGCCGCTTTTGGTCGCCGTGCTGCCGTTGGAGAATCTCAGCGCCAGCTCCGCTCCCCTGGCGCAACTGCAAGCGGCGTATGCCGAGCAGCTGCAGCGGCAGGGGATAGCGGTGCTTGCCGATGCGACCCTGACGACGTTCATGGCCCGGCAAAGGCTGCGTCACACCGGCAGCCTGGATGCGGAAACGGCCACGGCTTTCCGCCAGGAACTGGGCGTCACCGCGGTTGTCATCACCACCCTGGAGCTTTACCAGGATGGAGAGCCGCCGAAGATCGCCCTGCTCTCGCGCCTGGTGCGCACCGGGAGCGAACCGCTGGTCGCCTGGATGGACGGCGTCAGTTTTGCTGGCGATGCGGCGCCAGGGCTGCTCGAGCTCGGTCTGATTCACGAAATGGAACCACTGCGCGACCAGGCGATGGCCACCCTGGCGCAGAGTCTGGCACGGAGCTTGGCAGGAGGGGCCGGGAAGCAATCGGCCGCGGGGATTGCCCCGGCCGTCTACTTCCGCTCGCCGGCTCTCGATGCCGACCGCCGCCGGGTCGCCGTTCTCCCCTTCGTCAACCAGAGCGAGCGGCGTTATGCCGGCGAACTTCTTCTCCTGCATTGCGTCCGCCAGATGGTGGAAGAAGGAAATTTCGAGGTCGTTGAGCCGGGCGTCGTGCGCAGCGCCCTGATGCAGAACCGGGTCATCATCCCCGAAGGCGCCTCCCTGGATATTTCGACGCTCCTTTTCGACAAGCTCGATGCCGACCTGCTCCTTTCCGGCCAGGTCATGACTTATGAAGATTACCGAGGGCCGGATGGGGCGCCGGCAGTCTCCTTCAGCGTCCAGGGGGTAACGCGCGAGCGGGGGGAAACCGCCTGGGCGTCACAGAGCCACCGCAGCGGCGACGAAGGGAGCTTCTTCTTCGCCTGGGGAAAAGTGCGTACAGCCCATGAACTCGCCACCCGGATGACCCGAAAGATTGCGAAACTGCTCGCTGGAGCGAAACCGGAACAGGTGCAAGACCCTAAACCAATTAACAGGGATAGAGGGGATGAATGGGCTATAGGGACCATGTCCAAATCCCCAAGCGTTGGCTCATGAACTATCCCTCTGGTCCCCTTCATCCCTGTGAGTAGATTTGCTTTTGCATATTGGCACCAACTGGAACAAAAGCAGACAACCAGAAACGAACTCTTTTGCCCGAGGTAAACACATGCAACGTCTGATTTCATCGGCCGCAATTCTTCTCCTGCTCGCCAGCGCCGCTCCGGCGCTGGCCAATCCCGGCATGGTAGCGTCTGCCGCTCCGGCCGCGCCCGATCTCAAAGGGCTGACCGTCACCCTGGAGGTGCCGGCCACCTCGCCCCATCTCGCCGGTTTAACGCTCCCTCCGGTCAAGAACGCCGGCAAGGGAACGAAGGCGGGGGTGAAGAAACTGCAGGTGCCGGTAACCGAGGGGAAATACGCCCGATTGCCCCTGGCGGCGGTAGACGGGGAGGCAATTACCGTTGGCGAACTGCACCAGGCGCTACGGCCGCTGTTGACTCCGGGAACCATGGAGGGGGAGGAAGTGTCGGTTGCCGGCCAGGATCCGCAGAAGCTGCTGAACCGGTTGATCAACAGCCGGATTCTCACCCGCGAAGCGCGGGAGATCGGCATCGACCGGTTACCCGAAGTGCGCAACCTGGTGGAAATCTTCGAACGCCAGACGCTGCGCGATCTTCTCGTTCGCAAGCACATGGCGGCGGTTGTCGCCGATGGCAAAGAAGTCGAAAAACTCTATCGTCGGTCCATAAAGGAAACGAGGATCAAGGCGCTCCTCTTCCCGACGGACAAAGAGGCCAAGGCTTTTGCCGCCAAACTCAAAGCGGGGGGAAACTTCGAGGCGCTGGCACCGAAGGCGGTTGAGAAGAAAGCGGAAGTCAAAGGGGGGACCGCCGGCGAGTTCGTCCGCAATGAGGAGATGCTCCCGGAAATGGCGACGGCGGTGGAAAAGGCCAAGCCGGGCGGCGTCACCGGGGTTGTCGCAATCGACAAGAAGTTCGCCATCGTCAAAGTGCTGGAGATCCGCTATCCGGAAAATCCGCATGCCCGGGCCGAGGCACGGCAGCGGGCGCTCAATTTCGCCCAGAACGCGGCGCTGGTCGCCTACAGCCGCAGCCTGAACCAGAAATATGTCAGCATCGAACGCAAGCTCTTCGAGGGCATCGATTTCGGCAAGGACCTGGATAAATTGCGCAAAGACCAACGGGTGCTGGCGCGTATCAAGGGCGAAGCGCCGGTTACCGTTGCCGAGGTGGCCGAAGCGCTCAAGGGAAAGTATTACCACGGGGTGGGGCGGGCGATCGAAACGGGGAAGATCAAAACCGGCAAGGTTGATGTCTTCAACGATCTGATCGCCAAACGGGTATTCGTCAAGGAAGCGCTGGCCGTCGGGATCGATCGCAGCATCGAGTTCCGCATCCGCCAGAAGGAATACGAGAACTCCGTCGTCTTCGGCGCTTTCATGCAGAAGGCGCTCATTCCCGAGGTCAAGACCACCCTCGACGATCTGCGGGATTATTACCAGCGGCACCGCGACGATTACACCTATCCGGAAATGCTGTCGCTACGCGCGCTGATTTTTACCGACAAGGCCGCGGCGCAAAAGGCCCTCGAGCAGTTGACCAAGGGGACCGATTTCAGCTGGCTGGCGGCAAACGCCACCGGTCTGGTCAATCCGGACAAGGAAGGCGTTCTCCAGTTCAGTGAGGCGCCGGTCACCACCCGCAGCCTCTCCGCCCCCCTGCGCAAGACACTGGCGCTGCCGAAAGGGGGGAGCTACCGGCTGCACGAGGAGAAGGGTTACCGCTATGTGATCGCCATCGACAAGGTCATTCCGTCGCGGGTGCAGCCATTTGAAGAGGTGCAGAAGGAGATCTTGCAGGCGGTGTTCCAGGAAAAACTTGAAGCTTTGACGCAGGAATGGACCCGCAAGCTACGGGCAACCTACCCGGTGGAGGTTTACGCCACCGGTTTCAACAAAACTACCCTCTAGACGGGGAAGGGAAAGCGAAATGCGCAGACCGATCCTTTATCTATTCGTTTGTTCCATCTTTCTGCTCATCGCCGGCGCGCCGCCGGCCGAGGCCGCGCGCAAGTTCACTACCAAAGGCTGCCTCGAATGCCATGCCGACTTCGCCAAGAAGTACCAGGGGAAGAAGAGCGCCCATCCGGCCGTGCTGGCCGGCCGCTGCGAGGACTGCCATCTGCGGCACGGGCGGGTGCCGAAACTGCTGCTGATCGAGAGCGGCAATGCCCTCTGCTTCAAATGCCACAGCAAGGAAAAGGTCGGCGTCAACCGGAAAAACGTCCACACTGCCATCAAGAGCGGCAACTGCACCAAGTGCCACGATCCGCACGCCGCCGACGCCGACCATCTGCTCATCGCCAGCGACAATGATCTCTGCTTCAAGTGCCACGAGCGCAAAAACTTCGAGCAGAAGGTGGTGCACGGCGTCATCGCTAAACAGGGGTGCCGCTCCTGTCATGCCGCGCACGGCACCGATGAGGCGAACCTGCTGCTGAAGAAAGACCCGCTCCTCTGTCTTGCCTGCCATGACGGCAAGGGGGAGGGTTTCCGCAAGGCGCACGGCCAATATCCGGTAGAGCAGGCGCGCTGCAGCGGCTGTCATGCGCCGCATGCCTCGGCAACAGCGAAACTGCTGCGCGGCCCGACCCATTCGCCGGTCAAGACGGCCGACTGCGCCGACTGTCACAATCCGGCGACCGCCGCCAAACCGTTCGCCACCTCCAGCACGGGCGGCGCACTCTGCCAGCAGTGCCACGATTCCGGCGACCTCAAGGGCGGCGGAACGCAGGAGCATGCACCTTTCAAAACGGGGGAATGCCTCACCTGCCACGATCCCCACACCGCCAAAGAAAAGCATCTGCTGGTGAGCGACGGCAATGGGCTGTGCCTGCAGTGTCATGCCGGCAAGGGACAGCAGATGTCCGTCGCGCATCCGGCGCTCACCGAGGGCGACGGCTGCCTTTCCTGCCACCGCCCGCATGCCGCCAAGGAGAAAAAACTACTGATCGCCACTGGCGGCGAATTGTGCTTCGGCTGTCATGCCGATTTACGCGAGCGGCAGAAGGAAAAGAAAACGCACGACCCCTTTGCCGGCAACGACTGCGATGCCTGCCACGATCCGCACGGCTCCAACAATCAGGGGATGCTCAAGGGGCGCACGGATAGCGTCTGCTACCAGTGCCATCCGGAGGCGGAGGCGAAATTCGCCAAAGCCACGGTGCACCGGCCGGTTGCCGATGGCAACTGCGCCGGCTGCCACGATCCGCATGCCGGCAGCCGCAAGGCGCTGCTCAAAGGGAACGAGGGCGATCTCTGCGGCAAGTGCCATGCCGGCATGATGACCGCCGCCGAGGGCTCGAACCATGAGCCGTTCAGCCGCAAGGAGTGCCTGAGCTGTCATGACCCGCACGCCAGCAACGAAAAGGGGATGGTGTTGCAGCGGCTCGACGCGATCTGCTTCGAATGCCACAGCGAGATGGGCAAGGCCTTACAGGAGAGCCGCAGCAAGCATGCGCCGCTGACGACGGGAGACTGCGCCAAGTGCCACAGCCCGCACAAGGCGGGGCTTGATAATCTGCTGCTGGCAAAAAGCCCGGAGATCTGCCTGACCTGCCATCAATCGCTGGCAGAGAAACTCAAGACGGAAAAAGTACATTTTCCCGCCGCCGAGGATTGTCGCACCTGCCATGATCCGCATTTTTCCAAACAGAAGCCGCTGCTGGTCAAAAACGGCCCGGAGCTGTGTCAGGAGTGTCACGAATTTGCCGGTGACGGCTTTCGCACCGCCCATCTCGGCATCGATCCGGCCGTGATGCACTGTCAGAAATGTCACGACCCGCATGCTTCGAAGGACGCGAAATATTTCCGTGCGACGCAGCATGCCCCTTTTGCCGCCCGCTCCTGTGACGAGTGCCACCAGACGGCCGCTAAAGAGCCGACAGGGAGATAACGCAATGTTTTTGCGATCGATAACGATTATTCCTTTTCTTTTTTTCCTGCTGCTGACCGGCGCCACCGGCCACGCCGCCGACTACAAACTGAAACCGGGCGCCGGCGGCAAACTCTGCCTCAACTGCCACACCACTTTTACCGAGATCCTGAAGAAGCCTTTTCAGCATACGCCGGTGAAAGCGGGAGAGTGTGCCAGCTGCCACAATCCACACGCCGCCGACCACGGCAAGCTGCTCGAAGCGGCCCCGGGGGAGATCTGCGCCGGTTGCCATCCGACGGTGCTGCCGGAAAAGGCGCGCAGCGTCCACCAGGTGGTGGCGCAGGGGAAATGTATCAGCTGCCATGATCCACACGCGGCCGAGCAGAAGAACAATCTGCTAAAAAGCGGCAACGAACTCTGCTTCGGCTGCCACACCGCGATGCAAAAGAGTCTGGCCGGCCTCAAGGTACCGCACGCTCCGGTCAGCAAGAACTGCCTCGCCTGCCATGCCCCGCATGCTTCCACCGGCGGCCGAGCGCTGCTGACCGCCGATCCGCCGGCGCTCTGCAAGCAGTGTCACGCGACCGGCGACAAGAAGTTTGCGGCGGTGCACATGAACTACCCGGTAGAGAAAGCCGACTGCACCGCCTGTCACGACCCGCACGGCTCGAGCCAGAAGGCGATCCTCTATGATGCCGTCCATGCGCCGGTGGCCAAGCGCATGTGCAATCAGTGCCATGCAGCGGCGACATCGCCGACCCCCTTGCAGGTGAAGAAGAACGGTTTCGAGCTGTGCCGCGGCTGCCACAGCGAAATGGTCAACACCGCCTTCGGCAAGGAACACCTGCACTGGCCGCTGGCCGGCGGCAACGGCTGCCTCGAATGCCATTCGCCGCATGCGGCGAAAAAGAAGAATCTTCTCGCCGGTTCGCTGCTGACGGTCTGCGGCCGCTGTCACGAGGACACCATGAAGCGGCAGGAGCGCTCGCCGACCAAGCACCAGCCGATCCAGGACGGGGAATGCGCCGCGTGCCATAACCCGCACGCTTCCGATAATCCATTCCTGCTCGCCAAGGCATCGGTGGTCGATCAATGCGCCAACTGTCACGAGTGGCAGAAACATTCAACCCACCCGATCGGCAGCAAGTACAAGGATCCGCGCAACTCTAACCTGACCCTGGATTGTCTGAGCTGCCACCGGTCACACGGCACCGAGTACAAGCACCTGATCCCCTTCGCCACCACCACCAACCTGTGCGTGCAGTGTCACGATCAATACAAGAGGTGATGCCATGAAAAGAAAAATAATTGTCGCGCTCTGCGCCGCGCTCAGCCTGGCCGGTACCGCCCGGGGCGCGGAAATGCCCCGCTTCGTGCACGCCTTGACGATCCTCGCCGATGCCAAAGGGGGAATTCTCAACCGCCCCGAAGGGGTGGCCTGCCGCGGAGAAATGGTCGTGGTGGCCGATACGGAAAACGGCCGCCTGGTGCGCTTCACCCTGGCGAAAGGAGAAGTACGCGGCGGCGAGGAGATCCGCGAGGCGCGCATTCCGTCACCGGCGCGGGTGCAGATCGACAGTCAGAACCGCATCCTGGTGCTGGATGGCAAGCTGCGCCAGGTCGTCCGCCTGAGTCCGGAAGGGAAATTCCTCGAACGTCATAGCACCGACTGGGGGGAAAGGCGGGCAGATCATCGCCCGCAGTTTCGCCCTCGGGGCGCGCGACGAGATCCACATCCTCGACAGCTTCGGCGGCCGGGTCATCCGCACCGATGCCGCCGGGGCGTTGCAGGGAGAGCTTCCCCTGCCGAAGGCGGCCGGCTTCATCTCCGATCTCACCGTCGATCAGGCGGGAACGATCTATCTCCTCGACAGCGTCAATGCCGCCGTCTACAGCGCCGGCAAGGAGGAGAAGGAGTTCAAGCTGCTGGCAAAAAGCCTCAAGGAGTACATGAACTTCCCAACCTATCTCAGCGCCGATGGCCGCGGCGGGCTCTATGTTGTCGACCGCAACGGCAGCGGCATCGTTCTAATCGGTACCGACGGCACATTTCGCGGCCGGCAGCTGACGATGGGCTGGAAGCCGGGGCTCCTTTACTATCCGTCGCAGATTGCGTTCAGCGGCGGCGATGAGGCGTTGATTGCGGATCGGGATAATAGTCGGGTGCAGGTTTTTAGGTTGGTGAAATAGATTTTTGGTGCGATGGGATAGTTAATGGGAGCGGAGACGTTCCGCTCCCTTTTTTTATAGGACCCCGGCATGGTGGGCTGAACAAGATGGGGGACCGATTTTCTTGCCACAATGGGGCTTCGGTTGACCGGCCCGATCTTCTAAGGGCCGGTCCTGCTGATGGAATCGTCCGGGACCTGACAGTTAGCCATTGTCCGTCAAAAATTTCTCATCGCGTATGCTCGCCGGCGATTCAAGACACGCAGTAGGTATCATTTCCCTAAAATATCCGTAAATCTCTTCCAGTCGCCTCTTGTGAGCTTCGAATTCAATCAATAATTCGCTAGCTAACGAGTAGTTCCCGACCTTCTTGTTTGCATCCCAAACGTATAGTAGAGGCGCCATACGATCAAAGTAATATTGTGCTGCAGTCATCAACAATACGGAAACCCATTGGGGCGCATTTTCGTACATATACTTGTTTACAAGATTCTTGGGGGTGGCTAAGCCCTTGCTGGACAGTTTTCTTAATATATCATCATTATTCATTCTTAGAGCTGTCTTCAGATCAATTATAATTTGTTCATAGTCACTTATCCATTTCTCAATGGTGACCTGAGCATCAATTACAAAATATATTTTAGGGAGACTTTCAATTTGACGGACTCTCTTGTCTTGTTCATAGCTTTGTATTGCAGCTTCAAGCGATCGACGCGTCAGTTTTGTTTGATACAAGACGACAATTAGCGCTACAAACGTTAGGCCTGTAGATATGATCGTTGCCCATGCTGTTATGTCTGCCATTATCTTTTGCGTTCTCTTCTCTTCCTTCTCTTTAGCGGCTGCGGCGGCTTCCCCCGTTGTATTTTCGTGCTTTGCGGAGTTTTCGCTTTTGCGGAGCCACTACAACAACAGCGCAAAAAAGGAGTAGCATCCACTGATAGCCAGCAGACTGCCGGAAAACAAGAAGCTGGCACCGAGCAATCGCCTTTTTTTGGTCTTGGGTTTTGAATTGCCTCTTGAAGTCCGCCGACCGAACGTCGTTTGCTTCGCGCACGGCAGAGAAAGGTAATTGCCCGGCAGGGACCCGTTTGCGGCGTTTTTGCTGGTGGATCAATCCTCCCTCGGCCAGGATGTTGTAAATGGTGGTCTTGGAAGGGATATCCCAGTCCGGATGCTTTTGCCGCAGCAAGACCTGAATCTTCTTCGGCCCTGGCGGATCTTTATAGTTTGAACGCAGTTCCTTGATCATTTGGCGAACCGTGTAAGGGGTCGTCAGCGGGTGGTAGGGCGGACAACGAGATTGATCCTGTAGTCCTTCAATGCCCAGCTCGACGTAGCGACCCACCCACTTGTAACCGGTCTTGCGGCTGATGCCGTAGCGGTGACAAAGATCACTAAATGTGGTCACCTCTCGCAAGTGATCGGCGATAAACAGTAGCTTTTGATCCATAGGTTTCACCTCTGTCCAGGGCATCGGCACCTCCTTGCAGAAAGTGCCTTAGGGTACAAGAAGTGTTACCCATGTACCTGAACCAAAGTGTTACCTATGTTTATGAACCGTACCCGCTCTTTTCTATGGCCGGGTTTCTTTTGGGCGGGATCAAAAGAAAGCTGGGCGGGGCGCAGCGCCCGCGGTCTTTTGGGTCTGACCCCGGAACTCCGCCTGGGAATCTGATCAGTGAACCGATTACAGTCCATAATCGAGTCGTAAAGTGACTCGATTATGGTAGGCCATAGCCTGGCCTCAGTTCCGACTTACATATGAGCGGTTGGCAGGCCCGCTCGGCGGCAAGGGAAATTTGATCCCTGCCCTAACCGGCGCCCATAACCATTCTTAATCATTGACTCCTTAATCCTGCCCCCGCATAATGCCGTCCAGTCGCGACGGGGGACGCACCCATCGATCCCAAAAACCAAACCGCCGCTTCCGAACTTTTTCGGGCGGAGGTTTTTCATTCCCTCGTTTTTTATCTTTCTCTGGTCAACGTCTCTGTGGAGAATGAAAAATAAATCCGTCCCCTTTATCAATGAGAGAGCTCTCCAGCATCAAAACAATGTTTTCCGAGACCGTGGATTATTGGGCGAATACCAATGCAGCTAAAGCCTGGACGGATACGAATGCCTACTTAAATTACAAGATGACCTCGGCAGAAATCCGCTGTGATGGGCGCTCTGCTTGGGGAGGCTGTTTTTGGTGGGGGGTCTGCTGGTGCGGCGGATGACTTCCGGGTTGTCCCAAACAGGACTCTGGATGTACCTAATCTCACAGATCGTGGCACTTTAACTAACCTGCGCCCTGGAGACCCGGTGGTTCTACAAAATACCGGTAGAATACTGGTGCAGGACAGCTCGGGACGTTATTGGCTGCAAGGGCCAATGGGGAACCGGATCACTCCCTCTGGTTCTTATGACTTTGTTACCTTGCCGGATGGAACGATACGGGTCGCTCGCCCCAATACCAATCCAGACTTCTCCACACACTTGGGGTTGAGTGGGGTTGGGGAAGTTAATTTCGCAGGATCGATAAGGTTTGCGAATAACAGGAGCGTCAATCGGGGCACCATCACCCAGTGGTCAAACAATTCTGGACATTATCAGCCGCCGGCAGCCCTTGTGGGTAACGCAAATTTGTCGATTGAGCTTTTCACTAGGTATTGAGAAGGCGATCACATGACAGATGAATACTTAGAAGCTCAGAGTGCCGAGTTGAAGCGTGTGAGCTCAGAGGAAGCGGCAACATGGCTGATGGACCAGTACCCTGTCGAACAATCCAGACTACGGGCGCGCGTTACTTCTGCTTCGCAGCAGGTCGTGGAAGAGAACGGATCAGATACGGCTGGCCAGGTACTATTTTCAGAAGATCCCATTTGCTAGTAGCAGACCTTATGAAGTTTTTGCTACCTTCATGTCCATTCAGCAACTGACTAAGGCTATTAAGGAGAATATGCCGACAAGCGAGGCAGACCTAGATCTGTTGAGGTATCACCTGGAGCCTGTTTTGAGGAAGAGCTGCAAGTCGAGTTCCGACCAAGAGATTGTTAGGAGCTTATTATCCGAGATGAATTGATGTCCCACACGGGAAGCCCATAACAAGGTGGCTCGAAAGGGAGGTTTAGAGGGGAGGTTCCTTTCTATTTAGCTATTTTGTTCCTGAGAGCTGCCGCTATCGCCGTCCTCTCCCAGCAGCTTTTCCCTTAAATCAGACGAATCGCGCAGCGCCTTCTTCCCTCCCCGGATGGCGATGCCTACCCCGGCCGACCCCAGGTGCAGAGCCCCGCCGACCTCCCGGGGAAATCCCGGGACATAATACCTATTTTATTCGCCGCGCCTCACCTGGCGCGATCAGGGCAGTTTTTGGGGGCAGGGTTTCCGTTGCTCTCGCCATGCCAGGGACTCCGAAAAGCTGCCCAAGTGAAACTGGATTTTTTAAGTCCGGGCACGAAGTGGCTCGTAATTTGCTCTTACTTGGCAGGCTTCTCCAGTACGGCTTCTATTTAAAGGAGGGGCTTCCTGTATAAAGGCCCATATTTCGTTCAGGAGGTTCGTCGTGAAAAAAATGATATTGATGGCTTTGTGTCTCTCACTTGTCGGTTGTGTTGGCAACAGAGCGATCGATCGGGCCGTTTTGCCGACGTTGAAGGGCAAGACTTGTCTCTGGTTACCCATGAAAGTCCGAGCTTTGTTGCCTTGACATCCGGCAAGGGGTTGTTTGGCGGGGTAGGTGTCGGCGCGGCGGTGGCGGCGGGGAACACGTTGGTGCAGGAGAACCAGATCGCGGACCCGGCCGCGAAAATCGGTCATTTGTTGACCCAGGATCTCGGGGTGCGTTACGGACTTTCGGCCAAAGGGCAATCTAGCAAGAAGGCTGAGTCAAAAGACACGGCTGAGATTGTCAAACTCGCCAGTGGCAGTGATTATGCACTTGATGTCATGACGAACGGATGGAGATTTCTTTACGACGGCTTCAATTTTTCCGAGTATCTTGTTGACTATATGGTCAAAATACGGCTTATTGATGTGGCTAATTCCAAGTCTATTTCTGAAGGGCTCTGCTTCTACAGTACCAAACACACCGGCAACAAGCCTAATGTTACCTATGAGAAACTCATGGAGAACAATGCGGCCCACATCAAGCAGACCCTCGATGATGCTACAATCTTTTGCGTTGAAAAGTTCAAGACCGAGCTTTTCTAGGCCTAAGAAGTAATCTGTTGAAGCGCGGCACTCTCGATCAAGGGGGGGGAGAAAAGGCCTCCTGTCTTTGCCGGAGAGGGCCATAATCTTTCCAGTTCGATCATTTTGAAGTCAATTATATTTAGGGAGCTGGCTGCTTACGGTTGAGCAGCCAGCTCTTTCATTTGGCGTCCGGCACAACAAATAGGGGTCGGGTATCCATGGAGTTCCAGGGAATCATCATTGCATTAATAGTTGTCATTACATCATTATTCTCGTCTTTGCGTCTAATTTTTTCGATTATCTAATCGCCTAGGCAAAAAGGGGACGGACTTATTTATTGATAGCCTCGCGCGCCTCTACGCTATCCACCCATGCCACGCTCAGCACGAATCGCTAGCCAGCTACCCCCACCATGTTATCCAGCGTAAGCACAACCGTCAGACGGTCTTGCCGATCCCGAAGACCCGAATTCTGCTTCTGATACCTTACGGCCCGATCTTGTCCTCGTCGCTCTCGGCGATATCCTTGTCGATTCCGACGAAGAGAAAAGGGGACGGATTTATTTATTGACAGCCCCGCGCCTCTGACATTATCCACCCAACCGCGCGCTGCCTGCCTCGCCCTAGCCAACTATTCACCACCTCGTTCCAACGGTGACACAACCGTCAGAGGCGTCAGACGGCCTTTGCCGACCCAGACCCCTGGGGGGACAGGCAACTTTTTAAACCTGCAAAAGGTAGCCAGTCCCGAGGAGGCCCCCCTCAACATGGGACTTCACGCGGCTTTTCAGTATGGTTATCATCAATGGTGGCGGGGATTGACGATCGGCAGAAAGATCGGCAGAAGAATCGGCAGTCAGCAAAATTTATTGCATTTATTGGTCGTATTTATGTATGCTTACCATAACAAATAACGAATCTTAACATCGGCAAGAAAATGTACTCTCAGCCGCATCAGATGGAGCCTTTGCTCCCTCAAACAACCGTTGAGCTTGAGGACCAGGCCCGAGAGGTTCTCAGTCGGTCCGCTGCATTGTGTGGCAGGTTGCCCCCCGTTACACAACAGGCACTAACGGAATTCCTGCGTATCATCAATAGCTACTACTCAAACTTGATCGAAGGCCACAGCACCCATCCTGTCGAGATTGAGCGTGCCATGCGGGAGGATTATTCCAGCGACCCAGCTAAACGTCACTTGCAGATGGAGAGCTTGGCCCATATTAAATGTCAGCGCCAAATTGAGAAGAGGATCCAAGAAGAGCCAGATCTGAGTGTCGCCGATCCTGACTTTCTCTGCTGGGTCCACCGCATTTTCTACGAACAACTCCCGGGCGAGCTACGCCGAGTGAGAAATGAGCAAACCGGTGAAACATTGGAAGTAGTAGGAGGGGAGCTGAGAGAGCGCGAGATCCAGGTTGGGCGGCACATCGGACCAACATGGGCCTCTATTTCCGATTTTTTACGACGTTTCGGGCTTTTCTTTCAAAGTGGAATCCATCATGGGCTAACCCCAATAATAGCCGCCGCGGCGTCCCACCATCGGCTCATGTGGATTCATCCCTTTCTGGACGGCAATGGTCGCGTTGCCCGTCTGTACACAGACGCCGCCTTCCGGAAAATACCCTTGTTGGGATATGGCGTGTGGAACGTGAGCAGAGGGCTGGCTCGCTCACGAGATGAATATATGGCTGCCCTTTCCGGGGCTGACGCCCCTCGCAGGCATGACTATGATGGCCGAGGGAACCTTTCGAACGAGGGGTTGATGCAATTTTGCCAGTTTTTTCTCGATATCTGCCTTGACCAGATCAGCTACATGGACAAGTTGCTGATTCTCGATGGGCTTCTAGAAAGGCTCCGCGGCTATGTCCAACTACGCAGTGTAAAGCTCTTGCCGGGGCCAACACCAACTGCCGGCCCCCTAAAACCGGAAGCAGCCTTCATGCTTCAGGAGGTTTTATTGAGAGGTGAGGTTGCCCGTGGTGATCTTACGAGGGTCTCTGGACTACCTGAGCGAACAGCGCGGCTGATCATAGCGCAGCTGCTGGAGGAGAAGATCCTTGTTTCTGACATGCCGAAGGGGCCGGTGAGACTAGAACTACCGACCCATTTGGCCGGATACCTCTTTCCGGACTTGTTCCCCGTCCAACTCAGAACTCAGATATGAACCAGCCCACTCAGCGGCGCCGTGCCCCCATCTGCCCGTGCAAGCGAATCGCCAGTGTTTGGGAAGTAATGCGCCCGCACCCTGCTCATCCAGCGGCGACCTAACCGTAAGTCGGTCTTTGCCGATTTTGTCTATCGGAATTCTCCCCTCTGAAACCTGCTACGGCCCTATCTTCTCTTCATCGCTCTCCTCTATCTTCTTGTCAATCCCCGCCCGCCCATCATCGCACATATCCTCATTGTCCATCGGTCGGCTGTAGCGGGCGTCGCTGGTAGCGGTGACACAGACCGGCGCCGGCTCCGCCGTGGCGCCGCCGGCGGCGGGAACGTGGTCGTAGCTCCCTGCCCCCTTCCGGCGGCACGTCCCCTTCGGTCGGGCGCCAGTCGGCCATATTGCGGTAGATGCCATGGCGCTCGCGGAGTATCCCGCTCCAGCTTGCGCGCGCAGTTCCCGCCGATACCTCGGGGTGCGTTCTCTCCAGCGCCGAATAGCGCACCTCGCCGGAGAGGAACGCCTGCAGCGAGCCGTCCGGGCTCCTTCGACTCGAAGATGAACGGGTTTTTCCCCTCCAGCTTCAGGAGCGGATTGTAGCGGTAGAGGGGCCAATAGCCGGACTTCACCGCAAGCTTGCTGCTCCTCCATCGATTTGCCCATCCCCTTCCTGCAGCCCCTGGTTGATGCAGGTGGCGTAGGCGATGACCAGTGACGGGCCGGGATAGGCCTCCGCCTCCAGCAGCGCCTTGAGAGTCTGGTTCTTGTCGGCGCCCATGGAAATCGAGGCGACGTAGACGTAGCCGTAAGTCATCGCCATCCGCCCGAGGTCCTTCTTGGCAGTGCGTTTTCCGGCGGAGGCGAACTTGGCGATGGACCCGAGCGGCGTCGCCTTCGAGCACTGGCCGCCGGTATTCGAGTAGAGCTCGGTATCCATGACCAGGATGTTCACGTCCTCGCCCATGGAGATGACGTGGTCGAGGCCGCCGAAGCCGATGTCGTAGGCCCAGCCGTCGCCGCCGAAGATCCAGATCGACTTTTTCGTGAAGAGGTCGGCGAAAGCGGCAATCTCCTCGCAGGAGCGGGTTGCCGTCTGCCGGCGGCGGCAGAAGTTCCTTCAGCCGGTCGCCGATTTCGGCGCGACCGCTTCGGCATCGTTTATGTGCTCCAGCCAGCCGGCCAGCGCCTCCCGGATCTCCTCCGGAAGGTCCGCCGGCCAGCGCCTGGCGCACCTTGTCGGCCAGGTGGGCACGGCGCTGCGACATCGCCATGTGGTAGCCGAAGCCGAACTCAGCGGCATCCTCGAAAAGGGAGTTGTTCCACACCGGGCCGTGCCCCTCGGCGTTCGCCCGGTAAGGGCTGACCGGCGCCGAGGCGCCCCAGATCGAGGTGCAGCCGGTGGCATTGGCGATCATCATCCGCTCGCCGAAGAGCTGGGTGACCAGCCGGACGTACGGGCTTTCGCCGCAGCCGGAGCAGGCGCCGTGAAACTCCAGGAGCGGCTGCTGGAACTGGCTCCCCTTCAGCGTTTCCCGCTTCATCAGGTGCCCCTTGTAGCCGAGCGTCTCGGCGAACTTGCGGTTGATCTCCTGCACCGCGACCTGGGTCTCGATCGGCTTCATCACCAGTGCCGACACCTTGGCCGGGCAGATGTCGGCGCAGTTGCCGCATCCCATGCAGTCGAGCGGGATAGACCTGGATCCGGAAACCGATGCCCCTGCAGTTCCTTTCCCGTCGGCCGGCAGCGTCTCGAACGTTGCCGGCGCGTCCGCCATCTCCTCGTTCGGTCGCGAGAAACGGCCGGATGGTCGCGTGCGGGCAGACGAAGGCGCACTGGTTGCACTGGATGCAGTTCTCCTTGATCCACTCCGGCACGTTGATGGCGACGCCGCGCTTCTCGTACTGCGCGGTGGAGAAGGGGAAGGCGCCGTCGGGGGCGAAGGCGGAGACCGGCATGTCGTCCCCCTTCTGCCGCAGGATCGGGAAAATCACCTCGCGCATGTAGTCCGGCATCTTCTGCTCCAGCCGGAAGTCGAGGCCGCAGCCGTCGGCAGCCGCCGTCCACGATTCGGGGTAGCGGATCTCCACCAGGCTCTGCCACCGCCAGATCGACCGCGCCGATGTTCATGTCGACGATGCGGCTCCCCTTTCTTGCCGTACTCGTGCCGGATGGAGTCCTTGAGAAGCGCCACCGCCTGCTCGAAGGGGAGCACCCCGGAGAGCTTGAAGAAGGCGGTCTGCATGATCATGTTGATGCGGCCCGCCCAGTCCGGCTGCTGCGGCGATCTTGACCGCGTCGACGTTGTAGAATCTGACCTTCTTTGCGGCGATGCGTGCGCCGCATGGTGGCCGGCAGGTTCGCCTCCATCTCCTCGACGCGTGTTCCAGGGGGAGTTCAGGACGAAGATCCCGCCCTCCTTGATCCCTTCGAGCACGTCGTAGACCTGCACGTATGGCGCCTTGTGGCAGGCGATGTAGTCGGCCGCGTCCACCAGGTAGGTGGACTGGATCGGGCTCCTTGCCGAAGCGCAGGTGCGAGACGGTGATTCCGCCCGACTTCTTGGAGTCGTAGGCGAAATAGGCCTGGACGTACAGGTCGGTGTTGTCGCCGATGATCTTGATGGCCGCCTTGTTGGCGCCGACCGTGCCGTCCGCCCCCATCCCCCAGAAGCGGCACTGGATCGTCCCCTCCGGCGTGGTGGAGAGCGTGCCGGTCGACCGGCAGCGACATGTTCGGTGACGTCGTCCTCGATGCCGACGGTGAAGTGGCGTTTGCCGGGGAGCCGTTCATGTTGTCGAAGACGCTTGCACATGCACCGGGCGGAACTCCTTGCTGCCCAGGCCATAGCGCCCGGCGTACAGCTCGGGGATGGTCCCGCCCCGCTCTACATAAGGCAGTGCAGACATCGGTGTAGAGCGGCTCGCCCAGTGCACCGGGCTCCTTCGTCCGGTCGAGGACGGTGATCTTTGCTGGCAGAGGCGGGGATAGCGCTGAGAAGCGCCTGCGCATCGAAGGGGCGGTAGAGCCGCACCTTCACCAGGCCGAGCTTCTCGCCGGTGGAGTCGCGATGCCTGACGACCTCCTCGATTGTCTCGCAGGCCGAACCCATGGCGATAATGACCCGGTCCGCCTCGCGGGTGCCCGACGTAGTCGAAGAGCCGGTAGCGCCGCCGGTCAGCTGCCCCGACCTTTTCCATGCTTGCGGAGACGATGGAAGGGACCGCCAGATACCACGGGTTCGCCCGCTCCCGCCCCTGGAAGTAGATGTCGGGATTCTGGGCCGTGCCGCGCAGCTCCGGGTGCTCCGGGTTCATCGCCTTCCGCCGGAACTCCGCCAGCTTCTCCCGGTTCACCAGCCTCGCCATGTCGTCGTAGTCGATCACCTCGATCTTCTGCACCTCGTGCGAGGTGCGGAAGCCGTCGAAGAAGTGCAGGAACGGGACGCTCGCCTCGATGGCCGCCAGGTGGGCGACCAGAGCCAGGTCCATGCATTCCTGCACCGACGAGGAGCAGAGCAGGGCAAAGCCGGTCGGCGCGCGCCGCCATGACATCCTGGTGGTCGCCGAAGATGGATAGGGCATGGGTCGCAAGCGCCCGGGCCGAGACGTGGAACACCCCGGGCAGGAGCTCCCCGGCGATCTTGTACATGTTCGGGAGCATCAGGAGCAGCCCCTGCGAGGCGGTGAAGGTAGTGGTGAGCGCGCCGGCCACCAGCGAGCCGTGCACCGACCCGGCCGCCCCCGCCTCCGACTGCAGCTGCCGGATGTTCAGCACCTGGCCGAAGATGTTCTGCCGCCCCTCGGCCGCCCACTCGTCCGCAACCTCCCCCATGGTCGAAGAGGGGGTGATGGGATAGATCGCCGCCGTTTCGCTCATGGCATACGCCACATGCGCCGCCGCCGTGTTGCCGTCCATCGTTTTCATTTTTCCGGCCATGTGCAACTCCTTTTCTCCCCTCGAAGAAGGGATGAGCCTGTGAATCGCTAGAGTCTTAATCGATTTTTTGAGTTTAGGGGGGGATGGGAGGAAGTCAAATCGGGGAGTGGAAGTGGGAGGGAATTAGAAGAAGATCAGTGCGGTCCAGATGAGAGAATAATTTGCCATTGGCTTCCCCTGGCACAAATTAGTGATAAAATTAGCCAGTTTTTGTCTTGTCATTACGGTTGCGGAAAGGAAGGGCATTCCCTTACATAGGAGTTAAAAATGAAAAAACGGTATTTTCTGCAATGCTTTCTGTTTCTGGCGATGCTTTTTGGATTGTCTGCCTGTGGCAGCAGTAGTGATGACGATGGCGTAAGTTCCGGTACGGTTCGCTTGGCCCTGACAGATGCTGTCGATCACAATTACGCCGCCGTCGTGATATCCATCAAGGAGATTCGCGCCGTACCAGCGGGAGAAGAGGGGAAGTCGGTGGGGTCCCTGCCGCTGATCGTTTCCTACCAGACGCCCCTTATCGTCGATGTGCTCGATCTCGCTTATCAGCAGCAACTCCTGGGTGAAGCTGTGCTGCCGGCCGGACGCTACAATCAGCTTCGCCTGGTCCTGACAGCAAACACGGATCCTCTTTTGCCGGCCAATTACATTATTCTGACCGATGATGCAGACGCGAAAAAAATCCCGATCGATACACCGAGCGGTCAGCAGTCGGGTTTGAAGGTAGTGGGAGGATTTGAAGTCCAGGCCGGAGAGTCGACAGCAGTTATTCTTGATTTCGATCCGGCGCGATCGGTCGTCGAGACAGGAGTGGAAGACAAACGGATATTCAAGCCAACCGGTATTCGGGTGGTGCAGGCGGAGGACGTTCCTTGCCTCCTATGGCGCCATTACCGGGCAAGTCGCTCAAGCCGGAAATCAGCTTCCGGTTACCGCTGCCACCGTTTATGCCTACCCGAAAGGAGCCACCACACCAACAGCAACGGCATCTGTCAGCGAGGAGGACGGCTCATTTCGCCTCCTTTTGCCTCCTGGCGAGTACGAGCTGAAAGTAACGGCCAAGGGCTTTGCATCTTTTTCCCTGCCGGGAACGCTCCTCGTCACCAATCAGCAGGATCAGGATGCGGGAATTTTGCTTCTGCAAGCGGCTAACTGATCCCGTAAAAAGGCAGATACACCACTCAAGGGGTGCGGGCGATCCGCGCCCCTTTGTATGCGTTGGCAGCGGGCCTTTTAACGGCGAGGTATTGGCGCACGATTAGTCGCCATCGCCATCATCATCCTCGATTGGGGGCAGGGCGCCGGTCGCGATCGGCACGTACTCAACCTTGACGACCTCCAGTTCACGCTCCCCCTTGGGGACAACAAAGGTAACCAGATCCCCCACGCGCTTGCCGAGCAGGGCCTTGCCGAGCGGCGATACCCAGCTTATCATCCCGCGCCCCGGAGCCGTTTCGTCAACCCCGACAATACTATAGGTCTTCTCCTTTCCTTCCTCGCCGATGGTCACCGTGGCCCCGAACAGCACCCGTCCGCCGGCCACCTGGGCCTGCGCCACCGGCTCGACGACCTGCGCCGCTTCCAGGCGTTTGGACAGAAAATGGATGCGCGCATCGAAACGGCGCAGAGCCCGCTTGGCATACTGATAGTCGGCGTTCTCACTGCGGTCGCCGTTCCCGGCGGCCCACTCGGCCGTTTTGGCCATCTCCGGGCGTTTACTGTAAAGCAGGTCGCGCAGCTCGGCCCGCATCGCTTCGGCGCAGGCGGGGGTCATATAGATTGGCATGTTCACATCTCTTCATTTTCGTTTTTTATGGTGAAACTGACTTGCCTGGTCCTATTTTAAACCCTTTTATTCCCTACCAGCCAATGATACCCCGCAACTACCATCGCAGAATGGTTGATCTCCGGTTAAACCACAACCACAGATATAAACCTTTTGTCTTTTCTCGATTTTAAAAACGATCGGTAATTTTCCCGAACCGGCGTGTGACTCATCACAAAAAGGGAGGTTCTGTGATTTTCCGCAGGTGCATCGGTAATAGGTGCCTGGATCAAGGGTCAGTCCGATGGGCATGCCTTCTTTTGGGTTTATCTTGGTCATGCGAATTCTCCTAACCTGTTGGCGTCAATTATATTTACTTTTGAATGTCTCTCCCTTTATTGTGCTTAGGCACACAACAAAGGAGAAACACTATGAAGCTCTGCATCCCTGTAGAAAGCAATGAAGGAATGGAAAGCCCGGTTTACGGGCACTTCGGCTCGGCACCCATGTTCGTGGTGGTCGATACAGAAACTCGCGAGATACGCGAGATCGTCAATTGCGATCTGCATCACGCCCATGGCGCCTGCAGTCCACTTAAGGCGCTCGGTACCGAAAAGGTCGATGCCGTCGTCGTGGGTGGGATCGGCATGGGCGCCTTGAACGGTCTGCATCGCGCTGGGCTGAAAGTCTACCAGGCTCAGGGGCTTACGGTTGCCGAGACCCTGGCTTCTTTCCATTTAGCCGCCCTCCCCGAGTTGACTCCGGGACAGACCTGCGGCGGGCATGGTCACGCCTGCGGCGGCCATTAAAAGACTATCCTGAATCTGCCGATCGGGATGGTCCTTTCTTTTTACTATTGTCAGATGCTCGCCGAATTATATTTCTTTTTTGCGAAGAAACACCCTCTTGACAAGCTTTCGGCTATCCCGTATAGTCCCGACCTGTCAATCATTCCCCGGTAGCTCAGTCGGTAGAGCAGGCGGCTGTTAACCGCCTTGTCGCTGGTTCGAGTCCGGCCCGGGGAGCCAAATTTCAGAAGGCCGATTTCCTTGAGGAAATCGGCCTTTTTTTATTGTCCGTCTCTCTTCTTGAAATATCTTTCAAGTGAAAGTTGAAAGAAAATCAGTAGCTTGAAATTTCGAGTCCGGCATGGCCGATTCCAAGTCAAGTCTGATAATGCAGGATTGTGAGAGTCCCTACCAATTCCCTAAAACCATCAGACAAAGATCCTGAGACGGTTAACGGGACGTTTTGAGGGCGCCTCAGCCCCAGGGACCGACTTCTACTTTTGAACGGTCCGAAAAGGAGAAGCTTACGGTACAAGTCAATTTCTAAGAGTCCCACCTGCGGTATTGGGGTAGCATATGGGCCGGTTCGCCATGTATATTTTTGACCCGACCTAACGGAAAAATGTGCAACTTCATAACCGTCAATAAAATTTTTTAGATTTGACGAAACCAACCAGAGAAAAAATTCCGCCCATTAACAGAGCTATGCTTGAAGGCTCTGGCACTGGCTGTGTACAGTCGGAAACTGGATGAACGTAAGTTTTAAACCCAAAATCCCAATCCTTATCAATTTCTGATAAAAACCCAGTCCAAGTTGGGTCATAAGCACTTAAATACCTATGAAATGTTCTCCCGCCAAGGTAAGGATCGTAGATATTTCCATTGATATTACCTATCCCACTACCTCCAGCGCGAAGTACAAACGCCAAAACATCACCTTCATTCACCATAAGATGGAATTGGCTGATGTCAAAACTAACGTACCCTTCAATGTCGGCAATAAAATATTCAGGGGTAAGTGAAAGATATGCTAGAGTAGAATAGTTGTTTTCTAAAGGGATTCCATTTTGTGTTGTACGAACATCGAAATAATAATTCCCGTATTCACGAACTTGAGTATAAACTTCAATTTCTTGCAGCCAACCACTTTTTCCCACTGTAAATGTTTGTGCAACGTCAAATGCTTGATGGTAAAATGAATCAGGACCAGCATAAGTATCACTAAGCAAAGAGATGTCAAACTTAACTGGATTAAATTGGTCAATCATGCTCATAGCATGAGCATCTAAGTTGGTGCTTAAAATCAAAGAAAAAACCAAATAAAGGTACATTCGTCTCTTCATGTGATTTCCTCCACTTATTAGCGCTGAAATGAAATATTCCTTCCAAATTCCTTAACAAACATAATTAGCAAATTCTATTCCAAGTACGTATATAATTAAAAATCAAAGGAATTATGTGATGACTGCCTGAAACTGGGGTGCGATGTAAGATTTTCCGAAACAGTCCCCTCCGGCATCTCACCATCCTAGAGGTTCCCGCTGAAAAGACCACGTAAGCGGTCGGGAATCTAAAAAAAGCAAGCGCGACAATGAAGTGGTGCACGGTCTTATGGTATTCAACCATTGTCCTATAAGTCACCGGTGCCGGTACAATTTTCCGATTCTCTCGGACGCCTGGGAATTTAGGACATAATAGAAGGGCCATTCCGATGAACAGATCGGGTGCTTCTCGTGAGCCAGGGATTGTGAGAGTCCCTACCAATTCCCTAAAACCATCAGACAAAGATCCTGAGACGGTTAATGGTTTGGGGGCGCCTCAGCTCCAGGGACCGACTTCAACTTTTGAACTGTCCGAAAAGGGGAAGCGCTCCGTGCTCTCCGTTTTGTAGGGGCAATCCTTGTAATCTCCCGCAGGTCACGAACCGTCCGGCAACACGATCGAACTCTCCGCTGCCTTCCGTCCCAAGTCATCCGCGATGAGGGCTTCCGCCGTTGGCAGGTCCTCCTCGGCGACATGCACCTGCTTCGGCCCGACCTTCTTCTCCGGCTCTTTTGCCAGGAAATACTCCACCCCGGCATCGTGTAGGAGCCGCTCCACGCGTGCGAGATCGTTCTCGTCCTTTGGATCGTAGAATAGGACCATCACTTCACCTCCGCTGCATCAATTTTATCATAGGGAAGCGGTCCGGGCGGGGAGATGAACGGCCCGTCGCAGCCGCAGGCTGATCGCTACTGGAGGCAGTCTGTCACTATGTTCGCATGGGAATTGTCATCGATACCTGGGGTCACCAGGATAGGGTTCTGGTGCCCTTCCATGTGAAACAAAAAGGTGTCCACCGCGGTCAGCTTCATCAGGAAGCCGGAGTAAACCTGACCGACCGTCAGCCCTGCGGCCGTTTCCGGATCTCCGGTCCAGTGAAAATGGCTGTAACCTGGTGCGACCGGGAGATCGGCAGCATCGATGCACCACAAGGGGAAGCCGCCCCCCATACCGATGAAAACCGCCTCCACAGGGACCCCGTAGAGAATCCAGCCGGCGGTGCATTCCTCAGGATTTAATTCGCAGTCGCCATGCATGGCGGTAGGAATTCCGGGGTGTAAATCGGCTTGGCCGTTCTCCTCGAAAACGATATAAAGCGATCCCTGAAGATCGCCGCTGCCCAGGATATTGGACTGTTGATGGGTGTCGATTTCGTTACCGAAGAGGAAATCGAAGGGCGGCGCGTGATCCTTCCAGGGGTACCCCTGCCCCCACGCCGCAACGGGCAACAAACAAATGAGGAAGAGAATCATCCCTTTTTTCATATTAGTCTCCTATAATTGGATTTTGAGGGACTCTATCCAGCCAAAGCTGATTGTCAAGAAAGGGGAGCTGGTTGAGGAGTAGTTGGGTGCTCACTGCATTCTTCAACTGGGATGAGCATAAACGCAGCCAAATCGGAATCAATTAAGGTATGTGCCCGTAAAATAATGCTTTTCATTCTTGCATTCCAATGCAAAAACGTTAACCTCAAAAAGATTTTCGCAAACCTGAATCTCGCGCCTTGGAGGTAAAGATGAAAAAAAGGAGACAGGCTTCCCAGTGGATTTCTGCTCTTGTCTGGCTATCTGCGCTGGTGCTGGCGAGCAGTTTGTCCGCCTGTGGCGACGGAGATGACGATGATGATGTAGGTGTTACAGCACCACCGCCTACCTCCACCGTATTCGAGGCGCCGCCGTTGACGGCGCGGACGGTCATCGGGGCGATCGATACCGGGTCGGCGCCGGTACAGCCGCAGGCCGTCGCTCCTGGCACTTCGCTCACCTTGGATAACGGCACGACCGCCATTCCCCTCGACCAAGAGGGGAGATTCGAGATCGGCGACGTTCAGGACGGCAGCCACTCCCTGTTTGTTCGCCAGGCCGACGGCACGGTGGTGGAAATCCCTTTCCGTATACTGGAAGGGCGCAGCCTCTCTCTCGGAACGGTCCGCCTCGCCAACGGTGCCTTTGAGCACACCGGCTTTAACGGTTATCACTTCGGTTTCGTTGATGCCGACAACAATGGCATTAACGACCTGTTTGTCGATGCCGACGGTGATGGAATCGGCGACAACGCCGGACTCTATGCCGGCTATCCATTCTTCATGCGCCATGGTTACATCGATGCCGATCGCGACGGTCGCAACGACCGCTTCCGCGATGCCAATGGGGATCGCATAAATGATGTTGACAGCCGTCCTTTTGGTCCCGGCTTCGGCTTTGTCGATGCGGACGGTGACGGCATCGACGACGACACTGGCATGCCGTTCCAGCATCCCTTTGGCTTCGTCGACGACAACGACGATGGGATCAATGACCGCTTCCGCGATGCCAATGGGGACGGGATAAACGATATTTCCGGTGTTCCTTTCATTGCCATGCCGGGCTGGGTCGATCTGGACAACGACGGAATCTGCGACTTCTTCACCGACGCCAACGGGGACGGAATCAATGATCGCACGGGTCTTCCCTACGGCCACGGCTTCGGTTGGGCAGATGCCGACGGCAACGGAGTGAATGATCGCTTTCAGGACCGCCAGGGCGACAGCGTCAACGATGTCTTACAGGGACCGTTCGCCGGTATGCCCTTCCATGTCGGTTTCATGGGACCTCATATCGACGCGAACGGCGACGGTATTGACGATGCGACCGGTTTTCCGTATCGCCACGGTTTTGGCTGGGTGGACCTGAACGATGATGGGGTTAACGATGCCTTCGTCGATGTGAACGGTGACGGGATAAACGATTTTACCGGTCACCATTACGATCAAGGTTTCATGGCCGGACCGGGCGGCACCACCGGTGGGCACATGGGGCCGGGCGACTGGCCCATGGGACCGCAGGGCGGCGGCGGGATGATGTAGGCTAGAGACTTATTTGATCGGCAATGCGGTCAAATTCACCCATGAAGGGGAGATTTGTGTCTGCGTGCAGCCTCGCGGCGAGTTCCTCGCCTTCTACGTGGCCGACACCGGAATCGGCATTCCGCAAGAAAAATGCGAGTTGCTCTTCCAAAACTTCAGTCAGGTGGACAGCTCCTTCTCCCGCCAGTACGGGGGCAGCGGCTTGGGATTGGCGATCTCGAAGGGATTAGTAGAATTAATGGGCGGTGAGATTTCCGTTCGAAACCAGGAAGGAAAAGGGAGCGTCTTCACCTTTATCTTGCCTCTAAAAACAGTCGCAAAGCAAAGCCCCAGATCGCAAAGCGCCGCGAAAAGCACTGAAGAGAAACCGTCCGCCGCCCGCATCCTGCTGGCGGAAGACGAGCCGATGATCCGGGAGTTGATACTGCTAATGCTCACCCAGAGAGGTTATCAGGTTGACATCGCCGAAACGGGCAAGGATGCGCTGGAGAAATGGCAGGGCGATAACTTTGATTTCATTCTCATGGACTTGCAAATGCCGGAAATGAATGGCATGGAGGCGACTCAAGCTATCCGCGCAAGGGAAACCGGAAGGGAAAAACGGACTTGTATTATCGGTCTTACCGCCCATGCTCGTCAGGAGATAAAGGAAGAATGCCTGGCATCAGGAATGGATCACGTCCTGATCAAGCCGGTCAAGCTTGGTGAACTTTACTCCGCCATCGAAACCCCTCTTCTCCGCAGAGCACAAATAGGCTGTTTGATTTTTATCGGGCCAATTGCCTTTTCCCTCCTTCAACATCGACCCGCTCCGGCACCAGGCCATCTTTTCGCTGCCAATAATCGCGCTGAAGACGAAAGGGCGCCTGCAAAGCCTCGGATAGCCGATTGTCTTCGGCTTTGGCATATCCGGGTATGCCGATCCGAATCGAATGCTGCGGGATGTTGAGCCCCAGTGTGCGGTGCAGCCTGTCCCAGAAGGAGAAGACGCTGGAGTAGTTGGAGTTTGTCTCTCCGGGCACCTGAGAGTGATGGATGCCGTGCATCCGGGGGGTGACAATGAGCAGAACCAAAAGACGTTCGAGGCGGAAGGGGAGGCGCACGTTGCTGTGATGGAAGAGGGTGCCGGCCTGGAAGACGAACTCATAGAGCAGATATGTCCAGGCAGAGAGGCCGATAAATCCCACCTGGAGGATACGGAAGCCTGCGGAAAAGGCGAGTTCACCGAAGTGGAAACGAAAAGAGGTGGACACGTCCAAATCGGGATCGAAATGATGGACGTTATGAAAACGCCAGAGCAGCGGAATGCGGTGATTGGCCCGATGCCACCAATAGAAGGTCAGGTCCATAAGTACAAACGCGAATATCGTTTGCAGCCAGAGGGGCAGCGGAATCAGACGGATAAGACCGAAGTCGGCGGAGGATGACCATTCAAAAGTCCACTCCGCCGCAGGTCGCACGAGGATCGAAACGACGGCAAAAGCGAAGGCGGCGAAGCTCAGATTTACGAACAGTCGCCCCCGCAGCTGTCGAGTGGGAATGCGGAGCGGAAAGGCTCTTTCGGCAGCAAACAGACACACGGCATAAAGAGCTGTTATCGCGTCGAACAGAATGGTTTGTTTCACAGGCGGTCCTTTCAGGAGGAGGATGCAACATTTGCCCTATCTCGGCATGGAGTTTTATAGCATATCCCGACCCTCGCGGCCTCGCGCCGGGAAAAACATTCGTTGACGCCTCGCCCGAAACTGAGCTATGTTGCAAACGCTTTTCCCCTCCGCGAGTCATGATGAAATATCTCCTCTCCAAATCAAGCACTTTGCTTGTTATTCTCTTAATCTTGCTGATGACGGGGCAGGGGTTGGCCTCGGGCTTCGTTTTGTGCGTCGGGGAAAGCGGCCGCACCACCTTCGAGCAGGGATTGGCGGGTAAATGCGCACCTGCCCAGCCCTCGTGCGTCGAAGAAGAATGTTCGTGCTCCAGCCATAACGACGATCACTGCGGCGCCTGCAATGATTTTTCCGCCGCCTCGGATTCTTTGCACGGTCGCTCGCGCGGCGATCAAGATCTTGCGAATGCGTTGGCTTTTTCGCCCGTTGCTGCCGTACCCTCTCCCATCACCCTCTCTGCCCGTCACTTGCCGATCAAGTTGTCCGCACTGCCGCCACCGCAACCGACTACCGCCCTGATCGCCCTCCGCACTATTGTCCTGCTGAATTAATCCTCCCCTCCGCTTTTTTCTAGGCATTTCATCGCCGAGACTCCGTTTCATTTCCATCCGTCTTAAAACTGGAGGTATTTTCATGCCGGACCGCCTTCGTCAAGGCCCGGGAACTATCCTCGGGACCTTGCTCCTGTCCGCTTTTTTACTGACCGCTCACCCCGCATCGGGGCAACCGAAGCTTACAGGCAATGCGGCAAGCGCGGGAGCGCCGCTGAGTTTGCCGGAGGCGCGCGCCCGTACCCTGCAGCACAATCCCGAACTGGCCGCCTGGTCCGAGGAACTTCGCGCCAGCGACGCCGAGGCGCTGCAGGCCGGATTGCGATTGAATCCTGTTCTTTCTCTGGAGGCAGAAAACCTGGCCGGCTCGGGGGAGTTTTCCGGCACCAGGGCGGCGGAGACCACCGTCTCTCTGAGCCAGAGGCTGGAATTCGGGGGTAAGCGTGCGCTTCGCAAGGCACTGGCGGAGAGCGCAACGGTCGTGGCCGGGCGCGCGTACGATCTTGCCCGCGCCGATACCCTTGCCCGCACGACCGAGCGCTTCATCGTCGTCCTGGCGGCACAGGAACGCCTTCAGCTTGCCAACGAACTTCTCGAAGTCGCCGAACGCTCTCTCGCCACCGTTGAGGCGCGCATCGCCGCCGGCAAGGCACCCACGACGGAGCGGATCAAGGCCCGGATCCTCGTTGCGGAGCTGCGGTCCGAGCGGGGGAAAACCGATCACATTCTCGCCGCCGTCCGCCGTGGGCTGGCCGCGCAGATGGGGCAGGAAGCGGCCGATTTCGCCACCGTCGCCGGTAACCTCGACCACCTTCCCCAGCTGCCTTCTCTGGAAGATCTGGAACAGACTTTGGAGCAGAGTCCTGAATTAGCCGGCCGTCTTGCCGAGGTCGAGCACCGCCGGCGGGCTGTCGAACTCGAACGCTCCCGCCGTATCCCCGACCTGGAGGCCGGGATTGGCGCCCGTTATCTGCGGGAAAGCGAGGATACCGCCCTCGTCCTCGGACTTTCCGTCCCGCTGCCGCTGTTCGACCGCAACCAGGGGTCGATAGCCGCTGCCCGGATGCGTCTGTCCCAGGCCCGTTTTCAGGAGCGCGGCGCTCTGCTGGAGGCGAAAGCCGCATTGACCAGAGCGTGGCAGGAGATGAGTGCCGCCCAGGGCGAAGCCGAGGCGCTGCGGGAAGAGATCCTCCCCGCCGCCCGGGAAGCTCTTGCTGCCGTCGAATACGGCTACCAGGCCGGGAAGTTCGGGATTCTCGATGTTCTCGATGCCCAGCGCACCCAAGTGGAAACACGGGGGCGCTACCTCGATGCGCTCGCCGCCTTTCACCTCGCCAAGACCGAAATGGAGCGACTCCTGGATCGGGAGCTGTCTTCGACCGGCAAAAACGATTCTCAGCCCGACAAGGAGTAAGCCATGAAATCCAGGAAAAAACTGCTACTCATACTCTCCCTCTTCATTGCCGGCGGCCTCTCCTGGGGCGCCTGGACCTTTGCCCGGTCTGCTCCCACTTCTTCCGCCGCCTCGGCAGAGGTTCACGAGGAAGAAAAAACGCCCGAAGACCATGACGACCACCAGGCGCAGGCGGAGGAAAAGGCCGCTGCCGGGCACGATGAGCACGGCGCGGGAGAGCAGGATGCTCATGCCGGGCATGGCCATGCGGCACGGGAGGCGGCCCCCGACGGCTTTTGCTCCGAGCACAAGGTTCCCGAGGCGGAGGATGCCCTTTGCCAGCCCGACCTGGTCGCGGCGCTGCGCCCCGGCCAGGGGTTGAAGGTGCGCCTCGGTGTCGTCGATGCGGCCGAGCGCGTCGGCATTGCCGCCGCGCCTCCGGTCCCCGCCGGGGAGGGAATCTCTTCCTGGCCGGGTCAGGCGGTCTACAACCGCGACCGCGTCGCCCAGATCTCTGCCCTCGCCGGGGGGAGGGTGAAATCCGTCCGGGTGGCCCTCGGCGACCGGGTGAAAGCCGGGGCACTCCTCGCGGCAATCGCTTCGCCCGAGGCGGCCGGACTGAAGGGGGCGCTACGCGAAACCGAAAGCCGTAGCCAGCTTGCCGAAACGGACTACCTGCGGGAGAAGGATCTGCTGGAGAGGGGGATTACCTCCCGCCAGGAGTTCCAGCAGGCGGAAGCCGCGTGGCGGCAGGCGCAGAGTGCCGCGGCCCAGGCCCGGCAGCAGTTGGGGGATTACGGGCTCGCCCCCGGCGATGGTTCGACCCTGCCGGTCGTGGCGCCTTTCGCCGGCACCATCGTCGAACGTAATGCCGTAGCCGGCGAAACGGTCGCTCCGGGAACACCCCTCTTCACCGTCGTCGACCTCTCCCATCTCTGGATTGATATTTCCGTCCCCGAAGCGGCCCTTCTCGAGCTGCGCCCCGGCCTGGAGATTGCCGCCTCCTTCGCCGCCCTTCCCGGGCGCGCCTTTCCGGGGAAGATTTTCTGGGTCGCCCCGGCGCTGGACGAGAGGACGCGAATGCTCAAGGCCCTGGCTAAGGTGGAGAATCGCGAAGGGCTCCTGCGCAGCGGCCTCTTCGGCGCGGTTCGGCCGGTTGGCAAAGTCGTCGCCGGAGCCTTTGCCGTCCCTACCGACGCCCTACAGACAGTGGATGGCGCTCCCTACGTCTTCGTTCAAGTGGAGAAGGATCTTTTCGAGCTGCGCCGTATCTCCACCGGAAGTAAGTCGGGGCGGACCGTGGTCGTGAACGAGGGGATTTCCGCGGCGGATCGCATCGTCACCGCCCAGGCCTTCGCCCTCAAATCGGAGGTGCTGAAGGCGCGGCTGGGAGCGTCGTGCGCCGACCATTGAGGTTTGATGACATAGGTCCAATATGACCTATCGGACCCATTGCTTTGAGGATTATTTATGCTCGAACGTCTGATTGAATTCTCGCTGAACAACCGCCTGCTGGTGGTTCTGCTCTTTGTCGTCACCTTCGCTGTCGGCGCCTGGGCGCTGCTGCGCCTGCCGATCGACGCCTTTCCCGACACCACCCCGGTGCAGGTGCAGATCAACACCATCGCCCCGGCCCTCGGGCCCGGAGGAGATCGAGAAGCAGCTGACCATGCCGGTGGAGCTGGCCGTCTCCGGCCTGCCGCACCTGGTCAGCGTCCGCTCGGTCTCCAAGTTCGGCCTCTCCCAGGTGGTCGCCACCTTCAGCGACGACATGCCGATCTACGATTCGCGGCAGCTGGTGATGGAGCGCCTGGCCGCCGTCGAACTGCCGCCGAGGGATCGAGCGCCCGGAACTCGGGCCGATCTCCACCGGTCTCGGCGAGGTCTTCCACTACGTCCTGCGCTCCGACAACCCCAAACGGACCCTCGATGAGCTGCGCACCCTGCACGACTGGGTGGTCAAGCCGGAACTGCGCAAGGTCGCCGGGGTCGCCGAGATCAATTCCTGGGGCGGGCTGGAGCGCCAGTACCACGTCATCGTCGCCCCCGAGGCGCTGATCAAGTACGGCCTGACCTTCGGCGAGGTCAGCGCGGCCCTGCAGGAGAACAACGCCAACGTCGGCGGCGGCCAGGTGATCGCCGCCGGCCAGACGCTGCTGGTCCACGGCATCGGCCGGGTCAGCAATCTCGAACAGGTCGGCAACATCGTCCTCACCGCCCATGCCGGCGCGCCGGTGCGGGTCGCGCGATGTCGCCGAGGTGCGCATCGGCCATGAACTGCGCCGCGGGGCGGTCTCCTGCCAGGGGAAGGGCGAAGTGGTCCTCGGCCTCGGCTTCATGCTCATGGGGGAGAACAGCCGTGAAGTGACCACGGCGCTGAAAGAGCGCCTGGAGATCGTGCGCAAGGCCCTGCCCGAAGACGTCATCCTGGAAACCGTCTACGACCGCACCGAACTGGTCGACCAGGTCATCGACACGGTCGAGCACAACCTCGTCGCCGGGGCGATCCTGGTCATCGCCATCCTCTTCCTCCTCCTCGGCAACCTGCGCGCCGGCCTGCTCGTCGCCGCCGCCATCCCGATGTCGATGCTCTTTGCCGGCCCTTGGCATGGGGCAGATGGGGATCGCCGCCAGCCTCCTCTCCCTCGGGGCGATCGACTTCGGCATCCTGGTCGACGGCTCGGTGGTCATGACCGAGGCCAACCTGCGCCGGCTCACCGAGCGGCAGCTGCAGCTCGGCCGCCCGCTGACCGCCGCCGAGCGGATGGCGGCGATCCTCGCCTCCAGCAGCGAAGTCGGTCCGCCCAATCGCCTTCGGCATGGGGATCATCGTCCTGGTCTTCCTGCCGGTCCTGACCCTGCAGGGGATCGAGGGGAAGATGTTCCAGCCGATGGCCTGGACCTTCATCTTCGCCCTGCTCGGGGCGCTGCTGGTGGCGGTCTTCCTCGTCGCCGATCCTCTCCTTCCAGTTTCTGCCGAAGCGTTGGCAGCGGGCACGAAGGCCGGGCCGAGGGCTGGCTCAAGCGTATCTATGCTCCGGCCCTGACCTGGGTGCTGCGCCAGCGCAGCCCTGACTCTGCGGCGCTGCCGCATCCTGGTGGCTGGTGACCGGCGTCGTGGCCCTGCGCCTCGGCGGCGAGTTCCTGCCGCGCATGGGCGAAGGGTCGATCGTCGCCAGCGTGGTGCGTCTGGCCGGGGTTTCCATCGAGGAGTCGGTGGCCTACAACGACCAATCTGGAAAAGCTGGTGCTGGAGAAGTTCCCCGATGAAGTCCGCCATGTCTGGAGCCGCCTCGGGAGCGCCGAGGTCGCCACCGACCCGATGGGGACCGAACTGACCGACATCTTCATGTCCCTGCATCCCCGTGAACAGTGGACCAAGGCGAAGACCCAGACGGAACTGGCCGCCGCCATCCAGGCAGGAGATGGCCGGGCTCCCCGGCATTCGCGTCGTCCTTACCCAGCCGATCGAGCTGCGGGTCAACGAGATGCTCTCCGGGATTCGCGGCGACGTCGGCATCAAGATCTACGGCGACGACTTCGACGCAACTGGTCAAGCTCGGCGAGCAGGTCGAACAGGCTCTGCGGCAAGGTCCGCGGCGCCGGCGAGGTTTCCGCCGAGCAGATCACCGGCCAGCCGACCTTGCAGATCAAGGTCGATCAGGAGAAGCTCGCCCGCTACGGCGTGCCGGCCCGCGATGTCCTCGACGTCGTCGCCGCCGTCGGCACGCCGCGGGTCGGCGAGGTCTTCGAGGGGGAGCGCTCCTTCCCCCTGGTGCTGCGTCTCCCCGACGACCGGCGTGACGATGTCGATGCCCTCGCCGCCACCCTGATCCCGACCGCAGCGGCGCCATCCTGCCGCTGCGCGCCCTGGCCGACATCAGCGAAGAGCAGCGCCCCTCGACCATCAATCGCGAATGGGGACGGCGGCTGCTCAAGGTCTCGGTCACCGTCCGCGACCGCGACGTCGCCTCCTTCGTCGATGAAGCGCGGCAGACCGTCGCCCGCGACGTCAAATTGCCCGCCGGCTATTTCGTCGAATGGGGCGGGCAGTTCGAGAACCTGGAGCGTTCGCAAAAACGCCTGGCCCTGGTCGTGCCGCTGACCCTGCTCCTGATCTTCGTCCTCCTCTGGTTCAGCCTCAAGAAGCTGCGCGACGTCCTGATCATCTACACCGGCATCCCGCTCGCCGCCGTCGGCGGGGTCTTCGCCCTCTGGCTGCGCGGCATCCCCTTCTGGTCAGCGCCGCGGTCGGCTTCATCGCCCTCGCCGGCATCGCCGTCCTCAACGGCCAGATCCTGGTCGCGGCGATCCGGCCTTCCTCGACGACGGCCAGCCGATGGCCGAGGCGGTGATCAGCGGCGCGCCAGGCAGCGTCTGCTGCCGGTCGTCGCCACCGCCGTCGTCGATGCCGCCGGCTTCCTGCCGATGGCCCTCTCCACCGGCGTCGGCGCCGAGGTGCAGCGACCGCTGGCGACGGTCGTCATCGGCGGGGTGCTGACCTCGACCCTGCTGACCCTGTTCGTTCTGCCGGCGCTGTATCTGGTGCTGGCGACAAAGCCCAAAGACCGGAAGATTTCTCCGGAGGAATTGTGAAGCGGAATTTGTTTTCGAATCGACTATCCGCTGCACCCGGAGATGAACTGCTCAAGGTCGGTTGCTAGCGGTGCGGTAAGGGTGCAAACGGTTTGATGGATGGGATGGTAAAACTGCAATAGGTGGCTATGCAGCGCCTGCCGCTGCCAGATGGCCTGCGGGGGTGGATTGCGGCGCCAATCGAGATAGTCGTCATCGCTCATGGTGTAGAGGGCATCGCCAGCAATGGGATGCCCGATAGCCGCCAGGTGGACGCGCAGTTGATGCGTCCGGCCGGTTTCGGGCTGCAAGTTGAGCAAAGTGAAATTATCGGTGAGTCTGCGGACGGTTTTATAGTGGGTAACGGCCGTTTTTCCTTCGGTTCCGTCTATCCCGAAACGGGGTACACGGGCATCTTTAATCGGGCCGATTGGTAAACGGATGGTGCCGTCAGCGGGGGAGGGGCAACCGGTGACCACGGCCAGATACTGCTTGTCCACCAGCCCCGCCGCGAACTGTTGCATCAACTGACTGAGTACAGCCTTATTCCGTGCCAGCAGCACCAATCCCGAGGTGTCAGCGTCCAGGCGGTTAATCAGGTTGGCTTCCGGGTAAGCGGGCTGGTGAACGTGACGCAGGTGATAAACCAGGTTGGCCGTAACGAATTTGCCGCCGCTATGAACCCGCAGTCCCGCCGGCTTGTTGATGCCCAGCAGCCATTCATCTTCATAGACAATTTCGTAATCGAGGTTGACGACCGGCGCTTCGAAATCGGGCAAATCGCAACCGATGATGTCGCCCTGGGAAACGAGCCTTGTCGCATCGCAGACAACGCCATTGTGCAAAATCCGCCCATCCTGTACCAACTCTCGCCAGATTTCTTCTGACAAATAGGTGAAGCGAGTCGCCAGATACTCCGGGACGCTCACGCCATGAAATAGTGCGGGCACTTTCGATGAGACATTCATACCCCCCTTATATAACAAGAAAGAAATTTCTGCACCAAATGCGTGCCCACTGGAAACTCTCTGAGTTTTTTGAAATCCGGATCCGGCTTAAGTCAGCAGACCCTCGGCCTTGCGTACGAGATCATCCAGGTTAAACGGTTTGGCAAGGTAATCTTCGGCACCGACCTCGAAGGCTCGTTTCCGCTCCGCCGCCTGGTCCTTCGCGGTGAGTACCAGAATGGGGCAGGCACGGGTTGCCGGATCGGCCTTCAAGACTTCGACGGCCTGGAAGCCGTCCATGCCGCCCGGCATCATCAGATCCATGATGATCAGATCGGGTTTTTCCGCCTTGGCCATCGCAATAGCCTGTTCACCACTTTCCGCCTCGACAACCTGGCGGTCCTCGCCGCGCAGGGTGATTTCGACCAGCCGCCGAATGGTCGGCTGATCATCGACAACGAGAATTTTCTTCATACCACCCCGCCGTTTGTTCATGCTTTTCTGTAACAAATCTTACCTGCCATTATCCTACCATAGGGAGGTCGGCCGCGGGACGCGGGTGCATTTCACCCTGCCCGTGGGAGACGAGGGCCGGGAGTGTGCGCGCCGGATGCACTGATCCACATGCACTGGCCGGAACGGCCGCTTGACTTACGCACAACTTACGCATATCTTGATGACTCCATTTCAAGGAGTCCGTCATGAGCCCCACCCCCAAGCAGAATAAGATTCTCGCCTTTATCGATTCCCATACCGAACGGGAGGGTTACCCTCCGTCGCAGCATGAAATCGCCCGCGCCTTCGGCTTCCGTTCCCTTGGCACCGTGCAGAACTACCTGGTGCGCCTGGAACGGGACGGGCTTCTTTCCCGCAACCGCAATGCCCGCCGCGGGCTCAGTGTCGTGCGGCCGGCGGCGGCCGGCGGGGTCGAACTCCCCTTGGCCGGCACCGTGGCGGCGGGCCGGCCGATCGAGGCGGTAGAAACGCCTGACAGCATCGAGGTTCCGGCGTCCATGGTCGGGCCGGGGGAGAACTTCGTCCTGCGCGTGCGCGGGGACTCGATGATTGCTGACGGTATTCTCGATGGCGATTACGTGGTCGTGCGCCGGCAGGCGGCGGCCGAGAACGGGCAGACGGTCGTGGTGCTCATCCGGGGGGAGGCGACGGTAAAACGTTTTCACCGCCTGGGGGCGCGGATTGAACTGCGCCCGGCCAATCCGGCGATGCTCCCCATCGTGGTCGAGGCGGAGGAAAGTTTCCGCATTGAAGGGGTGGTCGTCGGAGTGATTCGCCACTGCCGCTGATGGAACGTGACATCCTGCACCTGGCCATTCCGGCCTTCCCCATCGCCCTGGCGCGGGTTGCCGATGCGTCGCTGCGGCAGCGGCCGGTGGCCGTCGCGCCCGGACATTCGGAACGGGCGCTCGTCCAGTGTGCTTCCGCCGAGGCACGCGCCGAAGGGGTCCATGAGGGGATGGCGGTATACCACGCCCAGCGCCTTTGCCCCTCTCTCCAGCTTCTCCTGCCCGATCCCGAGGGAATCGCTCGCGGGATGCAGGCGCTGGAAGAGATCACCGCCGACTTCTCCCCCATCTGGGAACCGGGTGGGACCGGGCGGTTTTTTCTCGACCTGACCGGCAGCCGGCGCCTCTTTGGCCCGGGGCGGGACGCGGCGGCGCGCCTGGAGCGGCAGGTCGTCGGTCGCCTGCGCCTGCACGGCCGGGTCGGGGTTGCCGCCAACAAGCTCATTTCCCGCATCGCTTCCGGCTGTCTGCAACAGCCGGGGGTCTGCGACATCCTGCGCGGCAGCGAGCGCGACTTCATCGCCACCATGCCCGTTTCCGTCCTGCCCGGCGTCGGCAAGGCGCGGGAAACGCAGCTGCTGCTGCATGACCTCAACCTGCGCCAGGTCGCCGAGGTCGCCGCCCTGCCGCTGGCGCAGTTACGCCTCGCCTTCGGTCCCTTCGCGCCTCTACTGCGCCAGCGGGCGCAGGGGATCGATCCCTCGCCGGTCCAACCGCCAAGGCGGACTCCGGAAGTAGCCGAAGAGAGTTTTTTGCCGCGCGCCGAAAATGACGACGCGCGGCTGACGGTCGAACTCTGCCGCCTGGTCGAGGCGTGCGGGTTCCGCTTGCGGCGTCTGGGGCGGGGGACGCTGCGCCTGACGCTGACGGTCACCTATGCCGACGGCGTGGCCGAGCAGCGCACGGCCGATCTCCTGGCACCCCTGAGCCACGATCTGCCGCTCTTCGCCGCCGCCGAGGAGCTCTTTCTCAAAGCCTCTTCGCGCCGGGTGCGCATCCGCGCCATGCGCCTTCTCTGCAGCCGTCTTGCCGCCGAAGCGCGGCAGCTGGAGCTTTTCGCGGCGCCGAGCGCCGATCCCCGGCAGCAAGCCCTCCAGGATGCTCTCGATCAACTGCGCGGGCGGCACGGCTCGGAGGCGCTCCGCTGGGGGCGAGCCCTGCGGCCAGCATGAACGGCTTCGTCCATCTCCATGTCCACTCCTCCTTCTCCCCCGCCTGGGGCGTGCACTCCCCCGAGGCGCTCTGCGCCGCGGCCAAAAGAATGGGGATGGACCCGCCTCGCCCTCACCGACCGTAACGGCCTCTATGCCATCCCCCGTTTCCTCGATGCCGCCCGCGAGGCGGGTATCGCCCCGATCATCGGCGCCGAAGCGGTGACCGGCCGAGCACCGCGCCCTTCTCCTGGCGCGGGACGAGGAGGGCTATGCCAACCTCTGCCGGCTCCTCTCCGATCTCCACTGCCGCGCAGACTTCGATCTCGTCGGCGCACTTGCCGGCGTACCGGCGCGGACTGGTCGTCATCACCGACGACGCGGCAGTGCTCTGCCGCGCTTGCGCAAGCGATTCCGACGAGGCGCTCTTCGTCGAGCTCTCGCCCGGCCACGCCATGCACCGGGCGCTCGCCCTGTCGCGGGAGCTGAAGCTCCCCCCGGTCGCCACCTCCCGCGCGCTGTTCCTGCAGCCGGAAGATCTCCTCCTGCACCGGGTCCTGCGGGCGATCCACCTCAACACCAAGCTCTCCCGGCTGCAAGCACCGAGGATACCGCCTGCGAGGCCGACCTCCTCTTTCCCCGCGACACAATGGCGGAGTTTTTCCCCCACTGCCCGGAGGCGCTGGAGAACACGCGGCGCATCGCCGAGCCTCTGCAGGACCGACTGGGATTTCTCCCGCACCATTTTCCCCGCCTTCCGCGAGCTTGGGCGACGACGAGGCATTCGCCGAACTGGAACGCCGCGCCCGGGAAGGGGCGGTGTGGCGCTACGGCAAGATCGACGAAACGGTCGAGGCGCGCCTGCAGAAGGAGCTGGCCATCATCCGCGACAAGGGGTTCGCCCACTATTTCCTGGTGGTCGAGGAGATCGCCAAACAGTCGGAGCGGACCTGCGGCCGGGGAAGCGCCGCCGCCTCCCTGGTCGCCTACTGCCTCGGCATCACCCATGTCGATCCGATCCGCCACAACCTCTTTTTCGAGCGCTTCCTCAACGAAGGGCGGACCGATCCCCCCGACATCGACATCGATTTTCCCTGGGACGAGCGGGATGCCATCCTCGACTTCGCCTTTGCCCGCTACGGCGCCAAGCGCGCCGCCATGGTCGCGAACCAGGTCGGCTTCAAGGGACGGGCGGCGCTGCGGGAGGTGGCCAAAGTCTACGGCCTGCCGGAAGCGGAGATCAAGGAGGTGACCGAGCGGATCTCCGGCTTCTGGAAGGCGGACAGCACCGCCGGCGCGGTTAACGATCATCCCCTCTTTCAGGGGGAGAAGCTCGCCGCGGGACTGGCAGGAGATCATCGCCGTCGCGCAGCGGCTGAACGGGCAGCTGCGCCACCTGTCGCTCCACTGCGGCGGGCTGGTGATCGTGCCGGACGAGATCCGGCGCTACGTCCCGGTGGAGGTCTCGAAGAAGGGGCTGCCGATGATCCAGTGGGAAAAGGACCAGGCCGAGGACGCGGGGCTGGTGAAGATCGATATCCTCGGCAACCGCTCCCTGGCGGTGATCCGCGATGCCATGGCGGCGGTGAAGGAACATACGGCGGCATCGAGATCGATTACGCCTCGTGGCAGCCGCTGGAGGACGCGAAGACCCGGACTCTGCTGCGGCGCGGCGTGACCATGGGCTGTTTCTACGTGGAATCCCCCTCGATCCGCCTGCTCCTGAGGAAGATCTGGGGGGAGCATCCCGTGCCGGCAGGCGCTGCAGGCCGACCTGTTCGAGGTGCTGGTGCAGGCCTCCTCCATCATCAGGCCGGCCGCCAACACCTTCATCCTGGAATACGTGGCGCGGCTGCGGGGGAAAGAATGGGAGCCGCTCCATCCGCTCCTGGGGGAGGTGCTGGACGAGACGTACGGCATCGCCATCTACCAGGAGCAGATCACGCAGATCGCCATGGCGCTGGCCGGTTTTTCCGCCTTCGAGGGGGACCAGCTGCGCAAGATCATCAGCAAGAAGCACAAGGAAAAGAAGCTGGCGGACTACCGGCAGCAGTTCTTTGCCGGCGGGGCGCGAAAAGGGTGTGCCGGACGACGGTGCTGGAAGCGACCTGGGAGCAGATCCTCTCCTTTGCCGGCTACTCCTTCTGCAAGCCGCATTCGGCCAGCTATGCGCTGGTGAGCGCCAAAGCCGCCTATCTGAAGGCGAATCACCCGGCGGAATTCATGGCGGCGGTGATCTCCAACCAGGGGGGCTACTATTCCGCCTTCGCCTACATTTCGGAATGCCGGCGGCTGGGGCTCACCATCCTCCCGCCCGACATCAACGAGAGCGACTACGCACTACACGCGGCGCAGGACAAGGAGGTGCGGGTCGGGCTGATGCAGATCGCAGGGCTTGACCCGCGCAGGCGGCGGAAGCGCTGCTGAAGGAGCGGCGAAGCGGTGGACGATTCTCTCGCTTCGACGACTTTCTGCGGCGGGTCCGGGTCGACCGCGCCGACGCGGAGCGGCTGGTGAAGAGCGGCTGCTTCGACAGCCTGGAAGGGAAGGAGAAGCGCCCGGCCCTTCTCTGGGAGCTGCTCCGTTTCTCACAGCCGGCCGTCGGCGACAGCGGCTTCCTGTTCGAGGAGACAGATGCGACCTCCCCTCCCCTCCCGCCTACGATGAGGCGACGGTGCTGCGGCAGGAGGTGGAGGCGCTCGGCATGCTCGTCTCCCGGCACCCGCTGACCCTGCACCGGCAGGCGCTGCTGCGCCACAAGCCGGTGCGGGCATCGGAGATGCTGCGGTGCGGCCGGACAGGCGGTCACCATGGTCGGCTGGTGGATCACCACCAAGACCGTGCAGGACAAGCACGGCCGGCCGATGGAGTTCATCTCCTTCGAGGACACCACCGCCATCTTCGACGCCACCTTCTTCCCCGATGTCTATGCCAAATTCTGCCGCCGGCTGTCCCAGAAGCGGCCCTACCTGCTGAAGGGTATTGTGGAGGAGGAATTCGGGGTGGCGACGCTGGTTGTCGAATGGGCGGGGTTTTTGGATGATACCAGGTAAACGCAGGCGCAGCCGGGCCTCGCTGCGCGCACGCTTCCCGGTGGACGGCAGGTGCGAATTAATTTGACGCTTCGATGAAGGAAGGGCTGCGATGTTCAACCTTCGTCGGTTGCAAAAACCTCTTGACAACTGCGGCCAAGCATATAAGTATCCACTTATATGCTTATAAACAAAGAAGCCGCCGAGCTCTTCAAAATCCTCTCCGTCGACAAGCGGATCGAGATCATCGAACTCCTGAAGAAGGAACCGATGAGCGTGAACGCTATGGCCGACGTGCTCGGTGTCACCCAATCCGCCGTTTCCCAGCATCTGCGGGTACTGAAGGCGGCGGGGCTGGTGACCGATGAACGGCAGGGATACTGGATCTATTATTCCTTGAACCGTGAGGCCCTGGAGAAATGCCGGCAACGGCTGAACCGGATTTGCATCTGCGGGTGCATGGGCAAGCAGCAGGGCGGGTAAGGCTTTTTTTATAGCCTGCATTTAAGTGAATTCGCATGAACTTAAAAGAAAGGGGGTGAAGCGAATGGCAAAGGACGAGCAGAAAGGAAATAGCAAGCCGGCATCGACCGGCCAGCCAGGTAGTTGCGGCGGCGGCTGTGGCTGCGGCACGGCAAAACCGAAACCGAAGTAATGCGCCTGACCATCTTTGGGGGCGGGCGTTGCCCGCCCCCAACATCAACTGGATCTGCACCTAAAGCGTGCAGGAGCCCGCACTTTAACTCCGCAAAATGACATTGATCCGGCGCGCCATGGCCTCGGCCTGGGCGCGGCTGTTCAGGCTGTGGGCGATCACCTTGGCGCGGCCGCCCTGCGGCAGCAATTGCAGATCGTAGAAGAGCTTGCGGCCGGATTGCATCCCCGCTTTCGGCTGCAGGGCGGCGATTTCCGGCGCCAGCCAACTGCGCCGGCGGCCCAGGCCGAAGAGGCCGCCGCGGCGGCTCAGTTCGCCGGGGCGCACAACGATGCGTACGGCGTAAAACCAAAGACTGAGAATAAAGTAAACGATCAGCAGATCGGCCAGGGCAAAGACCGCGATAAAGAGGAGGGGAACCTCCTTCGCCAGCATCAGCGCGATGGCGCCGCTCCAGATCGCCCCGAATACCATCATCCCCAGCGCCACCCCCTTGTGCCGGGCCATCGGCAGCTCGATCGCCAACCCTTCCGCTTCCTGCCGCAACCGCACCCCCGCCTGCGTCAACAGCTTTTCGTCATTTTCGTCGGATTTCACCGGCCCCGTCGCCGCCACCTCTGTTAAAGGTTCGCCGGTCCGGAAGACCGGCACTTCGAAGGTGCTCAGGTAATCGACTCCCGGCACCTCGGCCGTAATCGTAATCCGCCAGAGAAAGCGATTTCTCGGATCGCTGTCGTCCGTCGGCGGCGACTCCGCCGGGATGGCAAAACGGACCGGGATCGTGCTGCCGTTCGCACCGAGGCCGACCTGTGCCTGCGGCAGCGTCAGGGTTTCCTGGTGGAAGATTGATTCGCTGGTGCTTTGATTTTTGCCGCCGCCGGTGGTGCGTCGCTGTACGCCGTCCAGTGTCACCACGAATCCCGCTTCCGGGCGTAACATGCTGCCGGTATGCACCGTCCCGGTCACCATCCCGCCAACGTTGCCGGGCAAGGTATCGAGCGCCAGCCGGGCGCGGCCGAATTTGCGCCAGCGGATCAGACAGCGGATCGCCCAGACGAGGAAGCCAAATCCGACGAGGGGGAAAAAGAGGGCGAGCAGGGCGAGGTGATTCCCCTTTTCGATCTCGCGGGGAACGATGATGAACGCTGGCAGGGAGATCAGATTCCAGAAAAAGGCGAAGATAAGGCTCAGGATCAGCGTCGGCCCGGCGGCAGAACGGACCTCGCCGGCCGCCCAGTCCTCGCGGTGCAGCCACGGCTTGCCGGGATGCTGCGCCTTTTGCGCTTCGGTGCGCCGCCAGTTGCGCCGGCCGAGTACGCCGGCGATGATCAGACCGAAGCCGGCGCCGCCGAAAACAAGGGCAAAGAGGAGGTAAAAACCAAGCTTCTCCAGCCGCAGCGAACGATCGAGCACCGCCTGCTCGGGCGCGCCCGGGTTCACCCAGGCCGTGCGTGTTTCGCCGTTTAGCTGCTGCTGCCGCAGCTCGTCGTAGAGACGGTCGTGCCAGTTGCCGATATTGTCGCCGGAGGAGTCGATCCCGACGCGTTCGCCGGAGTAGCTGCGGCCGTTCCATTCGTACCGGTATTTGGCCGTTACAGTGCTCGAACTTTTGTGTTGCTGCAGCTCGACGTCAAGGATCGTCGCCGGCACTGGTTGCCACTGCTGCATCGCCCCGGCGCTCCAGAGGGAGGAGGAGATGAGAAAAGCCATCCAGAGGCCGACAGCAGCGAAAGGCAGGGCGAAGAGGATCAGAAAGCCAAGGGCGACGTTCGAGGAGACGGGTTTACCAGAAGACATGCGGTTCTCCGGTCATGCAGAAAGACTAAAGAACCTGGCCGTTTTCCGGCCAAGCCCTTGTTTTAACTGGCGGGAAGCCCACTTAATCCATCGGCATTTTTACCACACCGCCGGCAAGCAGTAAAGTTGTTTACTCCCCATCAACCGATGCTCCCCAGACTGGCCAAGGACCATAGCCGCTCAAGACGAACATCGTGGTTTGCTCCGGCAGCCATCAGCAGGGTTTCGCCAGTGCAGATGAAGTCAGCCAGTTGAAGTTCTTTTCTCGTCTCCGGACGATCTAGCAGGTCAATGACCAGTTCCTTCCCCGGCGCGGCAACCGTCACGATCTCCTCCAGTAGTGCCCCAGACGCCTTCTGCGCACCAAACCAGGGTCCAATGAGCTGCAGATCTTTTTCTTGTTGCAGCAGGGCGATGCTGTCCCCCCTTGCCAACCAGAAATTATCGGCAGAAAGGTGCGTGAGCAGAGGCTTGCGTGCTTCTTGCCAGACGTCGCTGTCGGCGCCAAATCCTTGGGCTGCCGGGGTTAAGTCCGGCAGTCGCATTCCTTCGCCGCCGACGGCTCTGACCCAGCGGGAAACCCGCGCCTGTGGTTGAAAACCACGCCGCCGGTAGAGGCCCTCGCCTTGGCGTGAGGCCGTCAGCCACACGGACTGTACCCCCCACCGCCTCAGACTATCGCACGCAGTAGCAAAGAGCCTGGCCCCGAACCCCTGCCCGCGTTCCCTGGCCGTGATCAGCAAGTTGCCGATCCAGCCACTCTTTTGATGCGGGACGGCCGTGACAAAGCCGATCGTTTCTCCGTCGCGGCGCAGGGCATACGCCGAGGTAGTGCCGGGACGGCGGTGAAAAGCGATCTCGTTCTGCGGCACCCGCCACCCCTCGGCCGCGGCGAGGGTGAGAAATGTCTGCCAATCCTGCTCCTGCGCCACCAACGTGCGGACTCCGGTCACGGCGCGTTCCTAGGAGGCAACGCGCAGCGGCGTGCGGCAGAGGCTGAGGAGTTCGGCATCATCGAGTGGCCGCTTGCTGTGCTGCGCCCGTTCCCGCACCTGTTCGAGCAAGTTATCGAGCTCAATCCGCTCCAGCTCGATGCCGAGCTGCCGCAGGCGATAACCAAGACCGTGGCTGCCGGAGTGTTTGCCGACGACGATGTGGCGGCGCAGGCCGACTTCCGCCGGATCGAACCCTTCGTAGTTGCGCGGCGCCTTGAGGACGCCGTCGGCATGCAGCCCCGACTCGTCGGCAAAGACCCGCTCGCCGACCACCGCCTTCCACTCCGGCACCGGCCGGCAGCTCGCCTGCGCCGACAAAGCGCGACAGCTCGACAAAACGCGGGCTGTCGATGCCCGGTCTCGATCCCGCAGGCATGGCTTGAGCGCCATCACCACCTCTTCCAGCGCGGCGTTGCCGGCGCGCTCGCCGAGGCCGTTGACCGTGGTGTTGACGAAGCGCGCCCCGGCCTTTGAGCCCGGCCATGGCATTGGCGGTCGCCATGCCGAGATCGTTGTGGGTATGGACTTCGAGATCGAGCTCCGGAACCCGTTGCGCGCAGGTAGCGGATGTTCTCGTAGATGGTGAAGGGGTCGAGGATGCCGAGGGTATCGCAGTAGCGGAAGCGGTCGGCGCCGAGGCTGCGGGCGATCTCCATCAGTTCGGCGAGAAAGTCGAGGTCGGCGCGGCTGGCGTCCTCGCCGCCGACCGAGACGTAAAGACCGTGCTCCTTGGCAAAGCCGAGGGCGATCTTGAGCTGTTCCTTGACCCAGTCGCGACTCCTTTCAGTTTGTGCGCGATGTGGATATCCGAGACCGAGAGGGAGATATCGACCGCCGTCACCCCGCTGTCGATGGAGGCCTGGATATCGGAGATCACCGCGCGGTTCCAGGTGATCAGCCGCGCCTTGAGGCCCATCTCGACCAGGGCGCGGACACTCGCCTGCTCCTCCTTCCCCATGGCCGGGATGCCGCACTCGATCTCGCCGACGCCGATCGCATCGAGCAGGCGGGCGATCGCTTTTTTCTCTTCGAGGGAGAAGACGACGCCGGCGGTCTGTTCGCCGTCGCGCAGGGTGGTGTCATCAATGACAATAAACTGTTTTTTCATCGGGTTCTCCTCTACATCAGGATCAGCTTGGTTCCGGCCATGACCAGCATCAGCGACAGAGCCTGTACCAGCGGCCGCACCGGCAGGCGTGTGCTGCCGAGCGTCGCGCCGAGCAACCCGCCGCAGAGAGCGGCAACGGCCAGGTGCGGGGTGAAGTCCGGCAGCTGCGGCAGGCGGCCGAGATGACCGAGGAGCCCGCTGGCGGAGTTGACCAGGATAAAGAGCGCCGCCACCCCCGCGACCTCCTGGGCGCGCCCCCAGCCGCAGAGGATGAGGAGCGGGCTGAGAAAGATACCGCCGCCGATGCCGGTGAGGCCGGAGAGGAGGCCGAAGCCGGCGCCGATGGCCAACGCCGATAACAGCGGCGGCACGGACAGGGGGCGCTCCGGGGCGCGCAACTGCAGCACCAGCCGCAGGGCCGCCAAGAGCAGGGTGGCACCGAGCAGCGGCCGGTAGAGGTGCGGTGGCAGGGTCAGATAGCCGCCAACAAAACTGGCCGGGATCGAGGTCAGGGCAAAGGGCCAGAAGAGGCGCCACCGGAAGTGGCCGGCGCGCATGAACAGCCCGGCGGCGCAGCCGGCGACGACCAGGTTGAGGATCAGCGCCGTCGGCTTGAGCACCGCCGGCGCCAGGCCGAAGAGGGCCATGACGGCAATGTAGCTCGAGGCGCCGCCGTGGCCGACGCTGGCGTAGAGAACGGCAATGATGAGGATGACGATCGTCAGTGCGGCCAACGTTTCCGCGGTCATGACGCCCTCCTTGCCGCCGTGAGTTGGTTCAGATCGAGATCGCGGCCGATCAGGCCGATGGCGTCGGCCCGGCACTGTTTGCAGTGGCGCGCCTGGGAAAGGATCGATTCGGCCTGGTTGCGGACCAGCTCAATTTCCGTCGCCGACGGCGGCGTGCAGCCGACAAAGCGGCCGACCGGGATCAGCGGCAAAATGTTCATCATCGTCGCGCCGAGTTCCCGCGCTTTCAGGGCGATCGGCAGCATTTCATGGTCGTTGACGCCGGGGATGTAGACCGAGTTGATCTTGACCAGCAGTCCCGGCCGCCACCGCCGCCTTAACGCCGTCGAACTGTTGGTCGAGCAGCAATGCCGCGGCCTCCGCGCCGACCAGGCGCTCGCCGCGCCAGTGAATCCACTCGTAGACTTGCGCTCCGGTCTCCGGAGTGAGGGCGTTGATGGTCACGGTCAGGCTGTGCACGCCAAGCGCGACGATCTCGGCAATCTTCTCCGGCAGCAGCAGGCCGTTGGTCGAAAGGCACAGGGTCATCTCGGGGTGGGCGGCGCGGATCAGGCGGAAGGTTTCGAAGGTGCGCGGATTGGCCAGCGGGTCGCCAGGACCGGCGATGCCGACCACCTTGAGCTTCTTGCCGACCTCGGGATGGCGCAGCACCAGATTGACCCGCTCCAGCCCTTCGCTCGGGGTCAGCACCCGGCTGGTCACGCCGGGGCGGCTCTCGTTGGCGCAGTCGAACTTGCGCTCGCAGAAGCCGCACTTGATGTTGCAACCCGGAGCGACCGGCAGGTGGATGCGGCCGTGCGCATGTGTGGTCGCCGCCGAAGCAGGGGTGGTCGGACTGTCTCTTCAGCATCTGGCAGGGGGAAGCCATATCCAAGCTCCTTTCACAGACGAAAAAAAGGCGCACTCCACACAGGGAGCCGCGCCTTTGCTGGTAGTAAACAACAAACCCCGAGCGGATGGTTCTCCGTCGGGGCATCGTTGCCTGTAAAGGATACGTCGTCGTATCGTTCAATCAGGTATTAGCATCGGTCGTGCCAAAGTGAAACGATCGAATCTTCCTGGGGTTTGTTTTGCCAGCAAAAGATACTTGCATAAAAATTAGGCACGCATGGAGATTCGTTCTTCAGGTCTCGGCAAGGCGTACTTCTGACTCATATCTGTTTATTTTTTACTCAGATTTCGCAGAAGAATTTTTTTGAGCGAAGGAAAGTGTCTGGAAATCTGGCTAGTTACAAATCGGCACATCCCATGCTATACCAAAAGCAAAACCCGCTCCCTCCACGCGAAAGAAGAAGCCGATGAAGACCGCCCTGATTGTTGACGATGAACCGTTGCTGCGCCGCCAGGCGAGGTCGATCCTCGAACTTTACGGATTCGACCAGATTGTCGAAGCCGATAACGGCCGGATGCCGTTACCCTGGCGCTCAAACTCGAACCGCTGCTGATCGTGATGGATATCGGCCTGCCGCAGCTCGACGGCATCCGCGCCGCCGAACAGGTGCAAAAAAAGTTTCCGACGCCGATCGTGCTGATGACCGGCGCCGCCGATCCGGAGACGATTGAGCGCGCCCGCCTCGCCGGGGTGATGAGCTATGTGGTCAAACCGTTCCGCAACGAGCAGATGTATGCCGCCGTCGATCTGGCGATCCATCAGTTCGTCGAGGTGCATTCGCTGCGCGAGGAGGTCGCCAAACTGCGCGAGACGATCGATACCCGCAAACTGGTCGACAAGGCAAAAGGGGTACTGATGAAAAAGGGACTTTCCGAGCCCGATGCCTACCGCAAGATGCAGAAGATCTGCCATGGACAAGCGCAAGAGCCTGAAAGAGGTGGCCGAAGCCATTATCCTGATGGGCAGCTGAGCGGAGGCCATGGACAGCGACCCCCTTCAACCTCTGCAATCCCTGCCCCCGTGGGCGATCGCCTCGCGCCATTTCAACCGGCATCCGCAACCGATGGAGATTCAAGGGGTGCGCGCGGCCAATCGCCTCCTTTTCGAGCGCCTCGACCGGCTGGACGATGCCGTGGCGCGCGCCCGCCCTCTTCAACGACTACCTCGATGTCCCCTTCCAACTGCACCAATGGCAGCAGGAGAGCTCGGACCGGCAGGCGCAAAAGTCTGAAGAACAGTTATCTGCGTTTTCTCAAGGCTGGATGTTCGACGCCAACTCGCGCCGAGGGGGCGGTCCTCAAAGGCTGGGTCGAAAGCCGCATCGGCCTGGCGCCGACCTTTCATCGTCAGCCGATCGATGACGTGCATGGAGAGCCGGCTACCAACATTTCCAGATCGATCGCATGCGCGGCGCGGCGCGCACCAGCGCCATCTACGCCCAACTCGATCTCCTCTACGAATTCGTCCAGTACGAACTGACTCCGGCAACAAACGCCGCGCCATCTCACCCTCTTTCGCGGCATCAACGATTTCGCCGAACACCGCATCATCGAGCAATACGATCAATCGCCACTGCCTGCTGCGCCTCAACAACCTCAACTCCTTCACCAGCGATTTCGAACGCGCCTGGGAATTCGGCAACCGGGTGCTCAAGACCGGGGTGCCGCTGGCCGAAGATTTTCTTTTGCGGCGAGCTCCTGCCCTCGGCCCTGCTCAAGGGGGAAGGGGAGGTGCTGGTGATCGGCGGCGAATACGAAGTGGAAGTCCTGACCGGCGGCTGACGCCGACCTGGTCGCTGTGACCTCCCGTGCCCGCGCCGCCTTTCTCGGCATGGCGCTCGGCGACGCCCTCGGCGCCACCACCGAATTCATGACCCCAGCCGAGATCGGCGCCCGGTTCAAGGTCCATCGCAAGATCGTCGGCGGCGGCTGGCTGCGGCTCAAACCCGGCCGGGTCACCGACGACACCGAAATGGCGCTGTGCGTGGCGCGGGCGTTGACGGCAAAGGGTGGATGGGATCTGCCGGCGATCGCCGACAGGTTCGTCGCCTGGATGCGGAGCAATCCGGTCGATATCGGCAGCACCTGCCGCAAGGGGATTCGCGACTACATGCTCAAGGGGCACCTCGAAACTCCGTACAACGACGGCGACGCCGGCAATGGCGCGGTGATGCGCCTCCTGCCCACCGCCCTCTTCACCCTCGGTGACGACGCCCTGCTGCAGCGCTGCGCCATCGAGCAGGCGCACCTCACCCATCATCACCCCCTCTCCGACGCCGCCTGCCTCTGTAGTCGGGCGCATGCTCCACGCCGCCCTCGGCGGCGCCGACCGTTTCGCCCTGCACGCCATCACCCGCGCACTGACGGCGCAGCATCCGCAGTTCCGCTATAACGACTATCGCGGCCAAGCCGGCGGCTATGTGGTCGAGACGCTGCAGACGGTTTTTCACTATCTCTTCACCACGGCCAGTTTCGAGGAGTGTCTGATCGGCGTGGTCAACCAGGGGGGGGACGCCGATACTACCGGCGCCATCGGCGGCATGCTGGCTGGGGCATTTTACGGTGAGCCGGCACTGCCGCGCGCCTGGCTGCAGAAGCTCGATCCGGCGGTCCGGGCCGAAATCGAGGCTTTGGTCGAGCCCCTGATCAACCTCTCGCCGTGGGCGCGCACCGACGGCCGATCTGCCGGCTACTTTAGCCCATCAACCTAGAAAAAGCAGTCTCGCGCAAAGCTCGCAAATAATGCAGAGGAAAAGCAGACGGGTCTTTCACCCGATTGGTTCACGTCGAATCTTTACAGGCCTTTGAATATCTTTGCGACCTTTGCGCCTTTGCGCGAGCAAATGCCGATTTTGGGATCAGTGATTAGGAGAACGAAGATGCTTAAAGAGACCGCAGAAACGGCCATGCTACCGCTCGAAGAGGCCGCCGCCCAGCTCGCCACCACGCCGCTCAACGTGTTGATGCACATTAAACGCGGGGTGCTGGCCGGGGTGGAGACGACCGACGGCTGGGAGATAATGGCCGCAAGTCTTGCTGCCCTGCTCCAGCAACGGGCCGAAGGCGCCGCGCCGGTGGTCTGTGCAAGCGGCTGTAGCAAAGCCGGGGGTTGCGGCTCCTGCGCCGACTGAACACCGTCTTCTTGGGCAGCCCAGAAGGAGTAACGACATGCCACTCGCCATTAAACCGTCCGATCTGCGCTACAAATACCAGCGCCGCAAGGCGACCCGGCTGGCGCCGAAATTCACCGGCAAACCGGACGCCGCTCCCTTCGACCGGGACGACCTCTATGAGGTGATCCCGATGCTGGCCGCCGTGATGGACGCTCTCGGCAGCAGCGATGGCCGGGTGCTGCATCAGCTCGAAGAGGTGATGATCCGCGAGATGCCCCACTTCATTCGCAGTCGGGAAGAAGTCTATGATTGCCTGCTGGCGGTCATGCGCGACCTGCTACCTGGCCGATGAAAAACGCCCATCTGCGGCGTTGCCCTCATCCTTCGTCAACGACGTACCTTCCGGTACGCCTTTCTCCTCTGGATTTCGGGCGCCTTGCATCTGGACATTTTTGCTCAGCCTCAGAACCCGGTCGCGCCGGCTTTGACCACCCCGGTGCCACCCGCTGCCAACGGGATGCATAATAATTAGGCAACACCGGCCCGCGGTCTCCACCTTGGACGCCCGAAACTTTCCCCGTAAAATCAGCTTGATCCGAGACTTTTCCCTTTTGGCACACCCCGTGCTACGTATGAAACCAACGGATCGGCACAAAGTGGTGCCCAATGCAACCCGGCAACGCAGCCCGACAGGTGATCATCCTGTACGGGCTTTTTATATTTGAACCGACAACGATCAGAGCAGACGCCACGACGGCGCCGCCGGGCAGAGACGCCCCATCCGGATAGTCCGGGTGGGGCATTTTATTTCTTGCCTCCCGCAGTTTTTACCGACGGACCGGACGACTCAACGGCGCGGCCGCCCCGGTCACGATGCTGCGGTTGGCGGCACCCCAGTCACACAAGGAGATTCATCATGGCCAAGAAACTTCGTCAGATCGCAATTTACGGCAAAGGCGGCATCGGCAAATCGACCACAACCCAGAACACGGTGGCCGGCCTGGCCTACCTCGGCAAGAAGGTCATGATCGTCGGCTGCGACCCCAAGGCCGACTCCACCCGCCTGATCCTGCACGCCAAGGCGCAGAATACGGTCATGGACCTGGTGCGCGAACTGGGCACGGTCGAGGACCTGGAGCTGGAAGATGTCATGAAGGTCGGCTACGGCGATGTCAAATGCGTCGAGTCCGGCGGACCCGAGCCGGGTGTCGGCTGTGCCGGCCGCGGCGTCATCACCGCCATCAACTTCCTGGAAGAGAACGGCGCCTACACCCCGGACCTCGACTTCGTCTTCTACGACGTTCTCGGCGACGTTGTCTGCGGCGGGTTCGCCATGCCGATCCGCGAAGGCAAGGCGGAAGAGATCTACATCGTCTGCTCCGGCGAGATGATGGCCATGTACGCTGCCAACAACATCGCCAAGGGTATTCTCAAGTATGCCTCCTCCGGCAAGGTCCGCCTGGCCGGCCTGATCTGCAATGCCCGCAAGACCGACAAGGAGTTCGAACTGGTCATGCGCCCTGGCCAGCAAAGCTCGGCACCCAGATGATCCACTTTGTCCCCCGCGACAATCAGGTGCAGCGGGCGGAGATGCGCCGCATGACCGTCATCGAATACTCCCCGGAGCATCCGCAGGCCCAGGAGTACCGGACCCTGGCGGAGAAGATCCTCGACAACAAGATGCTGGTGGTGCCGACCCCGCTGGAGATGGAAGAGCTGGAAGACCTGCTGATGGAGTTCGGCATCATGGAAGCGGAGGACGAGAGCGATCGTCGGCGTAGCCGAAGCGGCGTAAAGCTTCGTCCGCCCTGACGACGGAGATCGTGTAGGGGCAGGTCTGCTGCGCCTGCGCCTGAATCCTCGGCCGCACCCTGCAAGGGACGCTCCTACGCAACACTCAAAGGAGACATAGCCATGTCAGATAAAATAAGAAAAATAGACGGCATCACCAAGGAATCGACCCAGGAGATGATCGACAAGAGCCCTGGAGGTCTATCCCGAGAAGGCGCAGAAGAAGCGCGCGCCGCATCTGGCGCCCAATGATCAGGCTTCCGGCTGCGCCTGCGTCAAGTCCAACAAGAAGACCGTCCCCGGCGTCATGAGCGCCCGCGGCTGCGCCTATGCCGGCGCCAAAGGGGTGGTCTGGGGGCCGATCCGCGACATGGTCCACGTCTCCCACGGCCCGGTCGGCTGCGGCTGGTACTCCTGGGGGACCCGCCGCAACCTGATGAGCGGCATCAACGGCGTCAACCAGTTCGCCATGCAGTTCACCTCCGATTTCCAGGAGAAGGACATCGTCTACGGCGGCGACAAGAAGCTGAAGACGCTGCTCGAGGAGGCGCAAGAGCTGTTCCCGCTGGCCAAGGGGATCTCGGTCCTCTCCGAGTGCCCGGTCGGCCTGATCGGCGACGACATCAACTCGGTCGCCAAGCAGTCCGCCAAGGAGCTGGACATCCCGATCATCCCCTGCAACTGCGAGGGTTTCCGCGGCGTCTCCCAGTCGCTGGGCCACCATATCTCCAACGACACGATCCGCGACTACATCATCGGCACCCGCGAGTTCGCCGAGCCGGCCGAGCCCCTACGACATCGCCCTGATCGGCGACTACAACATCGGCGGCGACGTCTGGTCGGCCAAGCCGCTGCTGGAGGAGATCGGCCTCAACGTCAAGTCGGTCTGGACCGGCGACGGCGAGCTGGAGAAGATCGCCGCCACCCATACAGGTGAAGCTGAACCTGATCCACTGCTACCGCTCCATGAACTACATGTGCAAGGTCATGGAAGAGAAGTACGGCATCCCCTGGCTGGAGTTCAACTTCTTCGGCCCGACCAAGATCAGGGAGAGCCTGCGCGCATCGCCGAGCGCTTCGACGACACCATCAAGGACAAGGTGGAGCAGGTCATCGCCAAGTACGACCCGATCATGCAGGCGATCATCGACGAGTACAAGCCGCGCCTGGAAGGCAAGAAGGTCATGCTGCTAGTCGGCGGCCTCCGCCCCCGCCACACCGTCAGCGCCTACGAGGACCTGGGGATGGACGTGCGTCGGCTCCGGCTACGAGTTCGCCCACAGCGACGACTACGACCGCACCGCCCCGGAGATGCCCGAAGCCACGGTCGTCTACGACGACCCTCCGAGTACGAGTTCGAGCAGTTCGCCCACGCCCTGAAACCCGACCTGATCGGCAGCGGCATCAAGGAGAAGTACGTCTTCCAGAAGATGGGGATCCCGTTCCGCCAGATGCACAGCTGGGATTACTCCGGCCCCTACCACGGCTACCTGGGCTTTTCGAGTCTTTGCCCGGGACGTCGATATGGCGGTCAACAGCCCGACCTGGAAACTGGTCAAAGGCACCGTTTTAATGAGCCCACCTCTCCGCCAGCCGGCGCTGCCTTAGTCAAGGAGAGACGTGAGCTTAGACTACGCCTCTCGCTATTCCTTAGGCACCGTTGACTCATGGGACGTGGTAAGAATTCAGCCAAAATACCCCGGACCGTGGAACAGATTGAGTTCCCGGCCGCAAAGGAGATAGATCATGGCAACTGCACTCGGACTGGAAGTCAAAGACGGTCACCGAAGACCCCGCCCGAAGAAGTCGAGCGGGTCAAGAACTGGATCAACACCGAGGAGTACAAGGAAAAGAACTTCGCCCGCCAGGCGCTGGTGATCAACCCGGCCCATGCCTGCCAGCCGCTGGGCGCCGAACTGGCCGCCCACGGCTTCGAAGGGACGCCTCCCCTTCGTCCATGGCTCCCAGGGGTGCGCTTCCTACTACCGCTCCACCCTCAACCGCCACTTCCGCGAGCCGGCCCCGGCGGTCTCCGACTCCATGACCGAGGACGGCGCGGTGTTCGGCGGCCAGAACAACCTGCACGAGGGGCTGGAGAACGCCTACGCCCTCTACAAGCCGAAGATGATGCCGATCTTCACCTCCTGCATGCCGGAGATCATCGGCGACGACCTGACCGCCTTCATCAAGAACGCCAAGAACAAGGGGTCGTTCCCGCAGGACTTCCCGGTCCCCTACGCCAACACCCCGAGCTTCAACGGCTCCCACATCCACGGCTACGACGCCATGCTCCTCTCCATCCTCCAGACCCTGACCGAGGGGAAGCAGGTGGAAGGGCGCTGCACCGGCAAGCTCAACCTGATCGCCGGCTTCGACGCCAACACCGGCAACTACCGGGAGTACAAGCGGATCCTGAAGGAGTTCGGCATCCCCTACACCTTCCTGGCCGATATCTCCGAGACCTTCGACTCCCCCTGCGACGGCACACTACCAGATCTATCCCGGCGGGACCAAGCTGGACGATGCGGCCGACTCGATCAACGGCAAGGCGACCATCACCCTCGGCCCCTACTCCACCGCCAAGACCTTCGGCTGGATCAAGGACAACTACTCCGGCAAGCATGTCAGCCATGCCGATGCCGTTCGGCATCGCCAAGACCGACGCCTTCCTCATGAAGCTCGCCGAGCTGTTCGGCAAGCCGGTCCCCGCGTCGCTCAAGGCCGAGCGCGGCCGGGCGGTCGACGCCATGACCGACGCCCACCAGTACATGCACGGCAAGAAGTTCGCCGCTCTACGGCGATCCCGACTACCTGCTCGGCTACGTCTCCTTCCTGCTGGAGATGGGGGCCGGTCCCGTACCACATCCTCTGCAGCAAGGGGACCAAGAAGGTGGAGAAGGAGATCCAGGCGCTGCTCGACGCCTCCATGTACGGCAAGGGCTGCAAGATCTACATGAACAAGGACCTCTGGCACCTGCGCAGCCTGCTCATGACCGATCCGGTCGATGCCATCATCGGCGACACCCACGGCAAGTTCGCCGCCCGCGACGCCAAGATCCCGCTGTTCCGCTTCGGTTTCCCGATCTTCGACCGGGTCAACCTGCACCGCTACCCGCTGATCGGCTACCAGGGGGTCGATCAACATGGTCACCGCGATCTGCAACAAGTTCATCGATATCAAGGATGAGACCTGCGAGGAACGCTTCTTCGAAATGATGCGTTAACATAGGGCACGGCGCGCCCCCTACACTTTTCGCTGCTAACAGCAAAGCCCCCGATCGGTTTCCGGTCGGGGGCTTTGCTGTTAGCATTTCAGAAAGGAACGAATTCGGCAGGGATGTCGAAATCAGAGTCTTTGGCAAGCGGTCATTTCGGCGGGGTTTTTCTGGTCAAATCCCCAAACAGGGGGGAGACCAGGTAAACCAGGGCGGCGGCGAAGGCGATCAGCAGGGGCGTCTGGTAGTCGTCCCGGCGAACGCCGAGGGCGAGCAGAAAGAGGAAAGCGCCAAGGAAAAGTACCTTGAATACTTTAGGAATCCGCGGCAGGACAACGCGGCCGAAATGAGGATAGGAAAGGCGAGAGACCATCAGCAGCGCCGTCAGGACGACGATGATCCCGCTGACGAGATCGCTGGCGATCAGGACACAGGTGGTGCCGGCCAGCAGCGCACCCGCTGGCGACGGCATCCCGGAGAAGGTGCCGACGCCGCCCACGATCCCCTGCTTGCGTTTCTCGACGACGAAGCGAATGAGCCGGTAGACGACGGCGATCAGATAGACCGCGCCGATCGTCAATCCCACCCACCGTTGCGCGAAGGAAGCGGTAACGATGAGGCCGACGGTGAGGCCGAAGCTGGTGCCGTCGGCAACGTCATCGAAAATTTCCCCTTGGGGGGTGGAGCCCCACTTTTCGGCGGCCCGGCCGTCGAAAAGATCGAGAAACTGCCCAAGGAACACCAGGCCGAGGGCATAGACCGGGGGGCGGACGCTGATCACCACCCAGCAGCCGGCCAGACCGCAGATCAGGTTCATGATGCTGAGGATATTGGCGTACCAGTAGTTGGGGATGAGCTTGAAAGCGGTGGAGCAGAAAGCGAGGAAGGCGCACATCCCGAGCAACGGCTGGATGGCCCGACCCAGGAGGGGCAGGGGGCCATAGATCCATACCAGGCCGATGACGATCAGCAGAACGACGACAAGAAACGTCTTCGCCTTGCCGAAGAGATTGGCCGATTTAACTTTGATGAAACGCCGCGAGATCTGCCCGGTGATGTCGAAGGTCAGAAAAAACCCGACGAGAACCGGGTCGAGCCAGCCGCGCCAGACGAGATAAACCAGCATCGGGGAGTACATGAGTTTGTCGGAGAAGGGATCGAGCGTCTCTCCCTTCTCGGTGTACAGGTCGCATTTGCGGGCGATGTCACCGTCGGTGATGTCGCTGATCATCCAGAAAGTGAAAAAGAGGAAAGACAGCCGGGGCATCCCCATGTGCAGAAAGGCGACGGAGATAAAACCCATCGGGTAACGGGCGCGACTGATGGCGTTCGGATGGAGCCAGGAGTGGGAACGCACCCAGGCGATCTGCCGGGGGGTGCGCAGGAAATAGATCACGGCAAAGCGTTCCACGCCGAGCATCAGCAGCACGGGGAGCGCAATCTCCAGCAGAATTGGGTCGTAGGGTGTCATGGATTCCGGAAGATGTAAGTGGTGCCCCGCCGACGGAGGTCAACACAGGGGCAGCAGTTGGAGATACAAACACGGCAGCCACTGCATATCCCAGCCGGCCTCCCCTGTCAACGCCAAAACCAAGCCGGGCATGATAGATCAGGTTTTTTCTGCTCGACAGTCCGGTTACCGCTGCAGGTTTCTTGCCACTGCAAATGCGGCAGCTGTGCCCAAGAAGTGGGCAGGTTGTTGGCGGCGGAAGTGCCTCGGGCAGATTTTAGCCCTATAAATTTCAATCATTTTTGATTGTATCGGAATTGGCACGCCACGTGCTCAAGTTGATTCCAGACTCACGGTAGTTCGTCGAGTCTTTGGCAAAGGCGCCAACCATCTATCGATGGGGGCGCCTTTTTGCTTTCCGGTCCCCGTCGAAAAAACGAGGGCTGTCATGTCCAAGCGCGATTACTACGATGTTTCCGAATGCGAGACCGACGAAAAAGGCGCCCCCAAGTTCTGCAAGAAGTCGGAACCGGGGGAGGGGACCGAACGCTCCTGCGCCTATGACGGCGCCCGGGTCGTGCTGATGCCGGTCACCGATGTCATCCACCTGGTGCACGGGCCGATCGCCTGCGCCGGCAACTCCTGGGACAACCGCGGCGCCCGCTCCTCGCGGCAGCCAGCTCTACCGCCGCGGCTTCACCACCGACATCCTGCACAACGATGTGGTCTTCGGCGGCGAGCAGAAACTCTACGACGCCATCCTCGACCTTGGCCGAACGCTATCGGGGCGAGGCTCAGGCGATCTTCGTCTACGCCACCTGCGTCACCGCCATGATCGGCGACGATCTGGAGAAGGTCTGCCTGGCGGCGCAAAACAGGTCGCCGATCCCGATCATTCCGGTCAACACCCCCGGCTTCATCGGCGACAAGAACATCGGCAACCGCCTCGCCGGCGAGGTGCTGCTCAAATACGTCATCGGCACCGCGGAGCCGGAACAGACCACCGATTATGATATCAATCTCATCGGCGAATACAATATCGCCGGCGATCTCTGGGGGATGCTGCCGCTCTTCGACCGTCTCGGCATCCGCATCCTCTCCTGCATCAGCGGCGACGCCAAATTCGCCGAGCTGCGCTACGCCCACCGCGCCAAGCTCAACGTCATCATCTGCTCGAAGAGCCTGACCAACCTGGCGAAGAAGATGAAGACCCGCTGGGCGATTCCCTATCTGGAGGAATCGTTCTACGGCATGACCGATACCGCCAAGGCGCTGCGCGACATCGCCCGCGAACTCGACCTTCTGCACGGCAATGCGGTCATGGGCGACGGGTCGAAGCGCTCCTCGCCGAAGAAGAGCCGAAGTGCCGCGCAGCCCTCGCCCCCTACAAGACGCGGCTGGAGGGGAAACGCTGCGTCCTCTTCACCGGCGGGGTCAAGACCTGGTCGATGGTCAGCGCCCTGCGCGAACTCGGGGTCGAGATCCTCGCCGCCGGCACGCAGAACTCGACCCTTGACGACTTTCACCGCATGAAGGCGCTGATGCACCAGGATGCCGACGATCATCGAGGATACCTCCAGCGCCGGGCTGCTGGCGGTGATGTACGACAAGCTCCCCGATCTGATCGTCGCCGGCGGCAAGACCAAGTACCTGGCGCTGAAGACGCGCACGCCGTTCCTCGACATCAACCACGGCCGCGCCCACCCCTATGCCGGCTATGCCGGGATGCTCACCTTTGCCCGGCAGCTCGACATGACCGTCAACAACCCGATCTGGCCGGTGCTCAACGCCAAGAGCCCGCTGGAAATGGAGCCCGGATGAGCTGGCAGCGGTGGTGGCCGCGGCCGCTGGGCATGCAGAACGGGTTACGGCGAAGGAAAATGTAGGGGCGATGCTTGTCATCGCCCAAGGCGCGGACAGGCGAACGGAAACAGGGCGAACACAAGGTTCGCCCCTACAGGTGCCGGAGAAGTTCGGCACCGTCAACCCGCAGAAGAACTCCCCGGCCCTCGGCGCCACCCTGGCCTATCTCGGCATCGACAATATGCTCGGCCTGCTGCACGGCGCCCAGGGTTGCTCGACCTTCATCCGCCTTCAGCTCTCCCGCCATTTCCGCGAGCCGATCGCCCTCAACTCGACGCGCATGAGCGAGGATATGGCGATCTTCGGCGGCTGGGAGAATCTCAAGACCGGCATCGGCCGGGTGATCGAGAAGTTCGCTCCCGAGGTAGTCGGCGTCATGACGACCGGACTCACCGAGACGATGGGGGACGATGTGCGCAGCGCCATCGTCCAGTTCCGCCAGGAGCACCCCGAGCATGCCGGGGTGCCGGTGGTCTGGGCCAGCACCCCCGACTACTGCGGCTCGCTGCAGGAAGGCTACGCGGCGGCGGTAGAGGCCATCGTGCGCACCCTCCCCGAGCCGGGTCCGCGGCTTCCCGGCCAGATAACCCTCCTCCCCGGCTGCTCATCTGACCCCGGCCGACGTCGAGGAGCTCAAGGAGCTGTGCGAGGACTTTCGGCCTCGATCCGCTGGTGATCCCCGACCTCTCCTGCGCCCTCGACGGCCATATCGACGCCACCGTCTCCGCCCTCTCCACCGGCGGCATCGCTGTCGAGCGCATCCGCCAGCGCCGGGTCGAGCTGCGCCACCCTCTATTTCGGCGACTCCCTCGCCAAGGCGGCGCAGTTGCTCAGCGAGCGCTGCCGCATGCCCGCACTACGGCTTCACCTCGGTGACCGGCCTCGCCGAGGTCGACCGGCTGATGATCGTTCTCTCCGAACTCGCCAATTGCGCCGATCCCGCACAAGTACCTGCGCCAGCGCAGCCGCCTGTGCGATGCCATGGTCGATTCGCACTACCAGTTCGGCGGCAAAACGGTCGCCCTCGCCGGCGAAGCCGACCTGCTCAAGACCCTTGACCCCTTTCCTGCACGGCATGGGGTGCGACATCCGCCTCGCCCTTAGCGCCACCCGGGTGCGCGGTCTCGACCGAGCTCCCCGGCGCAACGGTGCTGGTCGGCGATCTGGAGGATCTTGAAGAGCAGGCGGCCGGCGTCGATCTGCTGGTCGCCAACAGCAACGGCCGCCAGGCGGCGGCCAAGCTCGGCATCAAGAGCCACCTGCGCGCCGGCTACCCGGTCTTCGATCGCATCGGCGCGCACCAGCGCACCTGGGTCGGCTATCGCGGCACCATGCAGCTGATCTTCGAGGTCGGCAATCTCTTCATGGCGAGCGCCAAAGAAGCGCAGCAAGATCCCACAATTGATCGGGGGCGCCATGATTCACACCCGCCGGCTCGACCTGGTCGAGCCCCACAGAAGGAGAGGATTCGCCATGAAAGTCGCCTTTGCCAGTACCGACAAAATCAATATCGACGAACATTTCGGCCTGGCCGCCAACTTCCTGATCTGGGAGATCGAGCCCGGACGACGCCGTCTTCTCCGGTGTGGTTCAGGTCGCAGCCACCGGCGACGACGAGGACGACCGCATCGAGGCCCGCCTCGCCGCCCTTGCCGACTGCGCCCTCGTCTACGTCACCCAGATCGGCGGCCCGGCGGCGGCGCGGCTGGTCGCCAAGAAGATCCATCCCATCAAGAGCAAGGAATGCGGAGACGATTGCGAGGTTGTCGAAAAACTGCAGGAAGTCTTGCGCAACAATCCGCCGCCATGGCTGAAGAAGGCGATGCTCAAGGGGGAACGGCCGGGATTTGTGGAGCGATAAAGCATCTATCGGACGATCAGTCCGATCGACTGATCGATCCGATAATTAACCAAACCTAAGGAGAAACACCATGGCATTTCTGACCGGCAAGCACCAAGGGTGGCAAGGAGTGGACCCAGACCTTCATCGAAGCGATCGACCAGGAAAAGTGCATCGGCTGCGGCCGCTGCTACAAGGTCTGCTCGCGCAACGTCCTCGGCCCCGAGGATCTGGAGGACGAAGAGACCGAATCGACCCGCATGGTCATGAGCATCGTCAATGACGCCAGCTGCATCGGCTGCGTCGCCTGCGGCGTGACCTGCTCGAAGAAGGCCTTTTCTTTCAAACCGAAGGCTATCTAGAAGCAGGTGTCAGGCTTCAGGTTTCCGGAATCAGGATTGTCCTGAGACCTGATACCTGGCTCCTGTCCCCTGTCCAGAGGAACTCTGAGCGGAGATCTTATGCGCATCGCTGTTGCGTCCAAATCCGGCATTGAGGTCGACCAGCACTTCGGCCATGCCGAACGTTTTCTCCTCTACGACTTCAAACAGGGCAAACCGCAGGCGGCCGGCATGGTCGAGGTCGAGAAGTACTGCTCCTTCGAGCCCGATCACCCCTTTCGCGCCCGCCAGTTCAACGCGATTATCGCGGCTCTGTCCGGTTGCCAGGCGGTGGTCACCGCCATGATCGGCGACTATCCACGGCAGGAGCTGGAGAAGGCCGGACTGCGCCACATCACCGCCGCCGGCCTGATCGAGGCGGCGCTGTCTGCCGTCCACAGCGAGTTCTGCGGCTGCACCTGTTCAGGTGGGGACAGGTGATACAAGGGAGGATGATCAGACTTTCGCCGGGAATATAGAAACAGGCACTTTTTTGTCGGCGGTTCAGCGTCCGAGGAAAGAGGCGATTGCGTCGGCACCTCTTTGCGCTGCTGTGCTGTGGGGCTCGGTATAGAAAGTATAGGCAAATGCCGCCTGTTGCTGCCTGAGAAATTCAGGGTGTGAATCAAAGGCGTGCGCGAGTGCATGGGCCAATTCCGTCCTGACGTTCAACGATCACCTGACCCAGTTGCCAATGCAAGTAAAAAGGATTGTCCCGCCAAGCGACCTGGTGAGCGTTGAGAAAAATACAAGGACGCGGTTTGAGAAGAAACTCGTACACCTGACTGCTCACGTCGCCGAGGTAGATATCGGCCGCCAGCATGTAGGTCATGTCGGTCGATGCCCTGCTGCCCGTATCGATATGGATATTGGAAATGAAGCGATACTTTAACGGCAGGAAGGCATGGTGCCGCATGGATCGTTTGAACAGGACGACATGCGGCGCGAAAAGAAGGTTGTAGTTGGAATTTTGTGCGAAAAACTCGAGAATTTCGACCCCAAATCGCTTCCATGAGGAGACTGCCTGGTCAAAATGCGGATTATAGACGATGACCGGATTACTGTTGTCGAAGAATCTCGGAATTTCGTGCTTAAGCCCCTGGATAACCTCGAATTTCGGCCACCCGACGACGGCATACCGTCCTGGCAATAACGAAAGGTCCTGCAATCGGTTGACGTATTTCTGCCCCGGGAGCAGGGTCAGGTCAAAAGCACCCGAACGGTCGTCAAATCCGCCTTCCCGATCGCCAGCGCCATGCCGGGCATGAATCATGGTCAAGCCCTTCACACCCAACCGTGTGCGCAACTGCATGCAATTGCGTTCAGGCGAGACCAGCGCGTCCAATCCCTCGAAAAAGGCCAGGTTGTGCCGGAGGACGATTTTCTTGCGGCGGAGCGCCCATTTGGAAAGTAGGGGGTCGAGTAGGCGCCAGACGAAGGGCACCGGCAACAGGCGCATCTGGCAGTGCTCGCCTGGGTAGAGGGTTGCGATCTCCCGGACGAAGGCCAGCTCCTTCCGGGAGGAGCAGGCAATGATGACTTCGATTTCCGGATACCGCCGCGACAGCTCGAAGGCGAAGGGCGCGGCTTGGGGGACCTGGTGGGTGAAGTAATGATTGAAAAGAAACCCTACCCGCATCGGCCCCTCTCTTTTGTCACCTGCGCCAATACCTGAAGATAATCGTCCACCGCCTTATCGACGGAAAAATCGGCAGCCCGCTGCCGCAACCGCTGCGACTCACGGGGGGAGTCGAGAGCCGCCAGGATTGCCTCCGCCAGGGCGTGCGGATCGCCGACCGCCACCAGCCGGCCGTACTTGCCGTTGTCGAGGATCTCGGTCGGCCCGCTGGGGCAATCGGTGCTAACGATGCGGCAACCGGCGGCCATCGCCTCGATCAGGACGCCCGGCAGTCCTTCACAGGTCGATGAAAGAACAAACACGGATGCCCGTGACATCCACGCCAGGGGATTGCCGACGTAGCCCGGCATATCGATTTCGGCGGCAACGCCCAGCTTTCGTGCCAGGGTTGCCAGTTCACCACGCATACCACCCTCGCCGAGGATTACCAGCCGCGCCGGGCGCAGACTGCGGACGGCTGCAAAGGCCTTGATCAAAGTTGGAAAATCTTTTCGTGCTGCCAAGCGGCCGACACCGAGAATAACCGGCGGGGCACCCTCCTTAAACCATGGGTGGTCGATGGGCGCCGATGATTTGTCGATGAGATCTTCTGTAAAGGTCGGGTTATAGATGGTCCTTACCCGCTGCGCTGCCAGCCCGGTATTGGCGGCGACATCCTCGGCTACCCCCTGGGAGACGGCGATCGCGGCATCGGCCTCAGAGTACAGGCGACAAGCCGTCCGGTAACGTAATCTGCGGTACAAGTTCAGTGCCCCGGCATGGGAAGCCGTCAGGTGACTGCTCAGGCCCAGCACCAGCGGAGTCCCGGTGCCGGCAAGCCGCCGCGCCACCAGGGCGGGCAGGTTGGCGTGACTGGCAGCCGAGAGAAGCACATCCGGTCGTTGCCGGCGCAGATAATCCGCGAGGGCATTCCGACTGCACCAGAGTTTCAGTTTCCGCATACCGCCGGGGAGAAACCGGACCCATGGCACCTTGAGCGGAAAACAGTTCACGGCGGCTGGAATTTCGGTAAACAAAGCCCCACCTGTCCTTACAACGACCAAATCGATTCGGTGTCCCCTGCTCACGAACCCTTTGATAAGGGTCAGGATTGTTCTTTGCGCGCCGCCGCCGGTCATGGCGTAGATGAAAACCGCAATACGTAAAGGTGGTTCAGGTTTAAAATTTTGGACCTCCACCAAAGCATTCCCTCCTTTCCGCTATCCGTTTTTTTCCCCCCTGATCCGCTGTGGCCAAATCCGTCCGCCCTCGATCCGATAAACCCGATCCGCCGCTTGCACCAGCTGCTTCTGGTGGGAGATGGCGAGAATCGTCAGTTCCCCGGTCAGGCCCAGAAGAGTCCGACACAGCTCGGACTCCGTCTGCGCATCGAGGGCGCTGGTGGCCTCGTCCAGAATGAGAAGGCGGGGCGAATGGGCCAGAGCTCGGGCAATAGCGATCCTCTGGCGCTGGCCGCCGGAGAGCTTGCCGCCGCGTTCCCCCACCCGCGTGTAGAGGCCCTCCGGAAGAGCGGCGACGAAATCCCAGGCTCCCGCGGACTGCAAAGCGCGCCGCGCATCCGCCTCCCCGAGGCGGGAATCCCCGAGAAGCACATTGGTGAGAATGCTCTCGTTCAGCAAAAAGGTATCCTGGGGCACGTAGCCAATTCCCTGTCTCCAGCCCTTGAGGTCAAGCATTTTCAGAGAGACGCTGTCCACCCGGATGCTCCCCCCGGTGGGGTGAAGGAGACCGGCGACCAGATCGATCAGAGTGGTTTTCCCCGCGCCGGAAGCCCCCACAATCAATGTCAGGCGGCGCGCGGGGATCGCCAGAGAAATCTCTTCCAGGATATTTTTTTTGCCGTAGGAAAAGCTGACTTCCTCGAAGCGGATCGCTTTCTCCAGGGAAGGCGGCTGCCCTGTCGAAAACGATTCTTCCTGGGCCTTCGCGGCGCCGATTTTCTCTTGCAGGGACCAGAAGGCGCTCTCGCCGATTGCCATTTCCTGGTATTGGCGTTGAACCTTATTCAGCTGGGTGAGGAGGCGGGCGAGAAGGAAGATGAGAACCATGGCCTGGGAGAGATCCATGCGCCAGAATTCCAGCATCCCGTAGAGACCCACGATGATCAGGAGGACCAGAAGAGGATCTTGGACCCCCTGCAGCGCCGCCTTGCTGAACACCTGCTTGCGCAGGGCGTCATTCAGGCTTTGCGTGTCGGAGAAAAGGAAGGCCTCGGCGAAATGCTCTTGCCCCATCGCCTTGAGCGGCTTGATCGATTGCAGGCTGTCGGTCAGGCGGGAGAGGAGAGAGTGCAGGAGCGTGGTCTGGTGCCTGCCAGCGCGTTTCGCCTGGCGGACCAGCATGCTGAGGAGATAAAGAAAAGTAAGGGCCGTTCCCGTGAAGATGAGGGTAACCGGCCAGGAGATCATGGCGGCGACTCCGAAATAGACGAGCGCCTGGAGCAGCAGGGAGATGGCTAGGGCACCGGAAAGGAAGGCTGAGGAGGCCCGCATTACCTCGGTGGACATGGCATTTGCCAGACCTCCCACCGGCTGGTCGAGATAATATTCCCAGCGCGTGGAAAGAAGCGCCCGGAGAAAGGCAAGGCGCAGATCGGTGGCCACATGCGCCACGGTATAGCCGACCCGGCGATTGGCCAGGAGGACAAGGAGGCTCTTCAGGAGGACGGCGAGAAGAATTATCGCCAGAAAGGTCTTGACCGAGGGTGAAACGCCGAAGGGCTGCAGAACGGCCACCAGTTTCTCGCCCAGCCATGACTCGCCGGCTGCCGGAGAAGGTCCACTCGCGCCGATGGCCGTCTGGATCAAGGGGAGAAGGGCCGTCAGTCCGAACCCTTCCGATATTCCCGCAAGGAGGAGGGCCAGGAGCATCAGGAGGCTCTGCCCGGGATAGGACCGGGTTAAGTGGATCATCAGGCGCATGGCATCCCCGCATTCCCTTTCGGGCTTAACCAGATCCTGCCTGCTCCCCTCTCAAGCGAAGGCTGCAGGAGCGCCACGGTCAGGAGAGGGCCTGCGCCGCTGCTCCTCCCGTCATCAGGTTGGCGAACGCCTGCAGGATCGCCGCGATCTCCCCGGGCGAGTGGGCGGCGCTGATGCTGCAGCGCAGCATCGATCTGCCTTCCGGGGCGGCGGGGGGAAGGATCAGGTTGACGTAGACGCCCTGGTCCAGGAGGCTCTTCCAGGCCCGCAGAGTTTCCTGCGGGCCGGGGAGGAAGACCGGTATTATGGGAGAAGCCTCAGGTTGAAGATCAAAGCCGAGTTTCTTCAGTCCCCGGTGCAGCCGTTGGGCATTTTCCCAGAGCCGCGCGCGTAATTCGGAGTGCTCCTGCATCAGCACCTTCAGGGCGGTCCGGACGGCGGCGACGGTGGCGGGGGAAGGGGAAGCGGTGAAAATATATGGGCGGCTCATGTAGCGGACGAACTCCAGTTGCGGATGGTGGCTGACGCAGAAGCCGCCGATGTTCCCCAGGCTCTTGCTGAAGGTGCCGACGATGAAATCGACATCCTCCGCGACCCCCTCCGCCTCCGCCAGCCCGCGGCCCTTCTCCCCCAGAACGCCGAGGGAGTGGGCTTCATCGACCAGGAGCCAGGCCCCGTATCGGCGCTTGAGCGCGGCGATACCGGCGAGAGGCGCCCGATCTCCGAGCATGCTGTAAATGCCTTCAACCAGGATCAGGGCCTCGGTGGCCCGTCCCCCGAGGCGCTGCAGGCGCTTGTCCAGATCGGCAAGATCGTTGTGGCGGAAGCGGAGGATTTCCGCGCCGCTCAGCCGGGCGCCGTCGTAGATGCTGGCGTGGGCATCGGCATCGAGCAGGATGACGTCGCCGGGTCCCGCCAGGGCGGAGATCATCCCCAAGTTGGCCAGGAACCCCGTCGAAAAGACGATCGCCTCCTGCCAGCCGAAGAAGGCGGCGAGCTCTCGCTCCAACTCCCGGTGGCCGGCATAGGTGCCGTTGGCCATGCGCGAGCCGGTGGTACCCGTCCCCTCCCGATGCAGGGAGGAGCAGGCCGCGTCGATGCACTGGCGGTGAAAGGTCAGTCCAAGGTAATTGTTGCTTCCCGCCAGTATGACCTCCTGCCCGCCGATGACCGCCCGGGTGGGGGAGAGGATCTGCTCCACGACCGCCCCGAAGGGGTCGAAGCCGGCCTCTTCCACCATAGTCCGCCGGAGGGCGGCGATCGACTCAAGTCGAGCCAGCAGTCCCATCAGTGCAGCTCCATTTCGCTCTTGATCTGCAGCGCCAGGTCCCGGACTGTATGCACCTCGCCGAGGGAATTGATTGGATAGGAGATATCGAAGGCGTCCTCCACCTCGAAGAGGAGTTCCATCACCTTCAGGGAATCGAGCCCCAGGTCCCGCACCAGGTCCGTCTCCTCGCTGATCGGCAGCGCCGGAACCGGTGTCTGCAAGTGGCCGAGCATGGGTCTTACCTTTTCGACGATGTCCTCGTAACGGGCCTTCTCCATAGTTTCCTTCCTCCGTTTGTAAGCTCACGGCTGCCGAAAAGAAGTTCCATCCCCTGACGAAAGCGGATTCCGGGCTGCCAGCCGGTCAGGGAGAGCAGCCGGCGGTTGTCGCAGACCCAATCCGGATGCCCAAGCTCCCGGATTTTGCCGGAGGTCAGCAGGGGCGCATAGCCGAGGGTTCCTGCCAGGAAAGAATTGGTGCGTCCGAGCCCCCGCAGGAGACTTTCGGGGATGCGGAGGCGAATTCTTTTCCTGCCGTCCATCTGCTCGAGGATTGCCGCCAGATCCCCCCAGGCATATCCTTCTGGTTGACCGTCATCGAGTTCAAGGTAGAGTCGGTCCGCCGCCGCGCCGGTCTGCAGGATCCTGCGGATAGCCTCGGCCAAGTCGTCCACGTAGAGGAGGGAAAAACGACCCGCGCCGAGCACCGGCACGATGCCTCGCCGCATCCACTGCAGCAGGGGGAGAATTTCCCGGTCGCCGGGACCGTACACCGCCGGCGGTCTTACCACCGTCCAGCGCATGTTTCCGGCCTCCTGCTGCAGCCGCTCCTCGCCACCACGTTTGCTGGCGGCATAGGGGGAGAGGCCAGGCTCCCGCGCCGCCAGCGAGGAGATCAGTACGAAAGCCGGCACCCCCTGGCGGATGGCGGCGCGGGCGATCCGCGTCACCCCTTCGACGTTAACCCGCTCGTAATCCCGGCGGCTTCGGCCACGAATTATCCCGGCGCAGTGAACGACCGCCCGGGCTCCCGCCAACAGCCGGTCGAGGCTCTCCGGATTTTCCAGATTCCCTTCGATCCACTCCACCCCGGCGACATTCGCCCGCTCGCGGGACCGCCCCCGCACGAGGGACCGAATCCGCCAGCCGTGCGCGGCCAGGTCCCGCAGCACCGCACTGCCGATGAAGCCGGTCCCCCCGGTAAGGGCGACGGTCGGGCGGCCTTCCGCGTCAGCGGCGGGCATGGGTCGAACCGCTGTCGAGCGCCCCTTCCCGGTCCTGCGGCGGGATAGTGGCGGAGGCCTGCTGTTGACGCTGCAGGTAATCGCGTCGGGCGCTGGAGCGCGAGAGCTTGCCGGAGGAGGTGCGGGGGAGGGTGTGGGGCGGCACCAGCTCGATCTCGCACTCGATCCCCACCTCCTCGAGAATCCGCTGGCGCAGCCGGAGGACCAGGGAACTCCGGACCTGCGCGCCGGTTTCCCGGTACTGCAGGATCAGAACCGCCGATTCCTCCCCCCCTCCTCGCGGATGGAGATGGCCGAAGCGTCACCCGGGCGGATGCCGGGCTCCTGCTCCGCCAGCATTTCCAGATCCTGCGGCCAGATATTGCGGCCATGAATGATGATCAGGTCCTTTTCCCGCCCGGTAATCACCAGCTCCCCCTCGGTCCGATAGCCGACATCGCCGGTATTGAGCCAGCCGCCAGCGCAGAGGACCTCCGCGGTGGCGGCCGGATCGTCGAAGTAGCCGCGCATGAGGCTCGGACCACGCACGAAGAAGGTGCCGCAGCAGCGGTCCGGCAGGCGAACCCCGTTGCGGTCCCGTACTTCCACCTCATGGCCAGGTAGAGGGGCGCCGCAGGCGACGAAGGTTTGCCCCCGCTCCCCTTTGCCGACGCGGGCCGCAGGCTCGGCCCGTCCTGTCGTGGTCAGGCAGTCGGCATCGATCCGGTCCACCCGGAGGCCGCGCTCAAGGGGGGAGAAGCTGACCGCCAGGGAGCATTCGGCCATGCCGTAACTGGCGACAAAGGCTCTCCGGTCGAACCCCGCCGGCGCCAGCAGCGCGGCGAAACGCTCCAGAACTTCAGGGCGGATCATTTCCGCACCGACGCCGGCAATGCGCCAGGAGCGCAGGTCGAAAGAACTGACATCCTCCGACCGGATGCGGCGATCGCACAGATCGTAGCCGAAGGGCGGGCTGAAGGAGATGGTGCTGCGGTTCCGCGTCATCAGACTCAGCCAGAGGCGGGGACGCACGGCGAAATCCTGCGTATCGAGAAAATCGACCGAAAGTCCGGCGGCAACCGGGGCGATGAGGAATCCCACCAGCCCCATATCGTGGAAAAAGGGGAGCCAGGAAACACAGCGGTCTCCCGGCCGGACCTGCAGGCCGTGGCGGATGATCTCGGCCAGATTGTACATGACCGCCTCGCCCGCGATCATCACTCCGCGGGGAAAGCGGGTACTGCCGGAGGTGTATTGCAGGTAGGCGATCTCCTCCGGGCGCAGCGGTTCCAGGGGGGCGCAGGAAGGAGAGATCCCGGTGAGGCTGGCCGGATCCCCGACAAAAACGAATTTGTGATCGCCGGCCGCCGCGGCCGCCAGAGGAAGCAGGTGCGCCGGGGTCACCAGGACGGAGGTCCGGCTGCTGCGAAAGAAGGAATGCAGACGGCCGGCCCAGGCTTTCTCTCCCCCCAGGGGGATCGAAGAGGGGAGCGGAACGGGGGTCAGACCAGCGTACTGGCAGGCGAAGAAGAGTACCGGAAAATCGGGACCGATCTCCGCGATCAGGGCCACCCGCGCCCCGCGCGGCAGTCCCAGCCCCGCCAGATGCCGGGCCAGAGTACTGGCGCGACAGGCCAGCTCGGCATAGGGGAGGACGGCCTGGAGCCGCAGCCGACCATCGTAGAAATTGAATCCGGTCTCCCCCCGGGCAGCGTGGTCGAGGGCGTCTGCAAGGGTGGGAAAACGGATGTCCTCTTGGGGCCGCCGGTTCTCCGTCTGCGTGGGATCTTTCAGTTCCATGGCTTCTCTGTCAACACAAGTCGTGGAAAATAAACGAAAACCACTGCTTTTATTTAATCGCTGGCGGGAGGGTTGTCAACCGGCGCCGCTTCTTATTCAGCCTCTTCCGGCCCCCAGTTTTCGTGCAGTGCATCGAGAATGGCACGGCTGAGGGCGTCGCCGGTTGCATTCGCTCGGGACAGCTCCGGCAGCCCGGGCCACCCGTGGTCGTGAAAGGTGTGATCCTGGAATATACGCGCTTCCGCATACCGGGGGAGGACGTGAAAATGTACATCGGGGTCTACCATCATCAGCATCAGATAATTGATCTTGTCGTAAGCAAAAGTCCGCATCAGCGCCTGTTCGATGCAGCCGGTCAGCGTCCGGAGTTCGGCGAACGCCTCGGCGCTCAGGGCGGAGAAGGCGGTCGTCGGCTCCTTGCAGACGAGGATCAGCGCCCCGAGGGTGACCTGGGCGGGGCGCAGCAGAACGGCCCACTTCTCTCCTTCGGCGAGCAGGGTGTCGGGATAGCCGAAGTGCTTCATCGTCGCGTTCATCGCCCTCTCCTTTCACCGGTCTGGGCAAGTATAGCGAATTCGGCCGAAAGATCTTCTTCCGCGGGGCGTTTCCCATCGGCGATGGTAAACTGTGCTGCGTGTTCTCCGTTTCCAGCGAGGGAATATGCTCCCCGAGAATCCGACATCCGCCACCCTGCCGCCGCTAGCCCGAGACGTGCAGGTGGTTCCGGTCAGCGGCCGTAGGGCGCAAAGGCGCTTTGTCCATCTGGTGTGGTCGCTTTACGCCGGCGATCCCGCCTGGGTCCCTCCCCTCGTTCGGGAGGAGTATCGTCGGCTCTCCCGCCGCAATCCCTATTTCGACCACGCCGACTGCCAGACCTGGATCGCCCTCCGGGAGGGCCGGGCCGTGGGGAGGATCAGTGCCCAGATCGATCGCCTGTACCTGCAGCGCTATGCTGACGGTACCGGTTTTTTCGGCCAGTTGGAGGGGGAGAACGATCCCGCTCTTTTTGCCGCCCTCTTCGCCACGGCGGAGGGCTGGCTGCGCCTAAGGGGGATGCGGCGGGCCTGCGGTCCTTTCGATCTCTCGATCAATGAGCAGTGCGGTCTGCTGGTGGAGGGATTCGATCGGCCGCCCGCCGTCATGATGGGGCATGCGCCCCCCTTTTACGGCCCCCGGGTGGAGGAGCAGGGGTATACCGGCGTGCGGGATCTGCTGGCTTACCGCATCCGCTCCGATTTTTCAGTGCCGGCGCGGCTCGAGGCGATGGTCCGGCGTTTCGACAGGAGGATAAAGCTGCGTCCCCTGGATCCCCGCCGGTTCGAGCAGGACTTGGCCTTGCTGCAGGAGATTTTCGAGGACGCCTGGTCCGGGAACTGGGGCTTCATTCCGTTTACCGCGGAAGAATTTCGCCACCTGGGAAAGAATCTGAAGGCGCTGGTCGATCCGGATTTCGTCCGCTTCGCTGAGGTAGACGCCGCGCCGGCGGCCATGATGGTGGTCTTTCCGAACCTGAACGAGGCGATCCGCGATCTAGATGGGCGCCTGGCCCCCCTCGGCTGGCTGAAGCTCCTATGGCGGCTGAAGGTGGCGCGGCTGAAAACGGGGCGCGTCCCCTTGATGGGGGTACGCCGGCGTTTCCAGGGGACGCCGCTCGGGGCCGCACTAGCCCTGCGGATGATCGTCTCACTGCGGGAATCGGTGCGGCGAAGGGGAATGGAGGAGACCGAACTTTCCTGGATTTTGGAAGAGAACAAGGGGATGCGCACCCTTATCGAGGCGATCGGCGGGACGGTCGCCAAGCGCTACCGCATCTATGAAAAGGATCTGTCATGAACCGTTCCCCGGTTTTTTCGGCGGTGGTGCTGGCGGCCGACCGCGGCCCCGCCGACCCGGTCGCCGCCGCCGCCGGAACCCCGTGCAAGGCGCTGGTGCCGGTCGGCGGCCGGCTGATGGTCCTGCGCGTCCTCGACGCCCTGGCGCAGGCGCGGGAGGTGGATCGCCGCATCCTCTGCGGTCCGCCGCTTCTGGCGGAGAACCCGGAGGTGGCGGCCCTGCTCGCCGCCGGCGCCGTCGAGCGAAAGGAATCGCTCGACACCCCCAGCCGCAGCACGGCCAGCGTGCTGGCTGCGCTGCCGGAAACCGTTCCGGTCCTGGTGACCACCGCCGACCATCCCCTGCTGACGCCGGAGATGGTCGACCATTTCTGCCGCGAGGCCCGGGCCAGCGGCTGCGACGTGGTCGCGGCGCTGGCCCGCTACGAGATGGTGGTGCAGGCCTTGCCGGAAACCCGGCGCACGGTGACCCGGTTGCGGGACGGCGCCTTCTGCGGGTGCAATCTCTTCGCCTTTCTCACCCCCCGCGGGCGGACGGCGGCGGCGTTCTGGCGCAAGCTGGAGAACCTGCGCAAGACCCCCCTGCGCATGGCGGCGGCGCTCGGCGGCTGGACCGTCCTGCGCTACCTCAGCGGCCGGCTTTCCCTGCCGGCGGCCCTCGCTCACCTGTCCCGCAAGATGGGGGTGCGGGCGGGGGTGGTCCTGCTGCCCTTCGCCGAAGCAGCGGTGGATGTGGATAAGGTCGAGGACTGGCGGCTGGCCGAGGCGATCCTTGCCCGTCGCGAAGGTGGCGCTCAGGCCTCCCCGCGCGGGACCGTCTCGACGAAGGCGCCGTAGTTCCGCAGTTCCTCCAGTCGACAGCTCCAGACGAGTTTCCCCTCATGGATCGTCATGTCCGGGCAGCTATCGCACATGTCCTGCCTGCCGTCCGCTGCAAAATTCACCGGCTGGATGATCATTGCAGGTGATCAATCATGTCGGCGCGTCCTTTCCTCGCGCAGCAAAGGCTCGCGGGGATACTGCGGAGGGAGCGACCGGTCCGGCTCTCCGGCGGCAATCTCCTGCACGGCCAATTCGGCATCGAGGAGGTCGTCGGGGCAGTCAACCTCCGCCCAGCGCAATCCTTCGATGGAGCAGGTCCAGACCGGTAACCAGCGCGCCATCTCGTCGATAACCGAGAGGAACCAGCGGCGGAGCCCTTCGGGCCGGCGCAGGACTTGCTCGATGGTGGTGCGGAAGAGCTCCGGACCATTCCCGCGAAAGAGGAGCATCCCGATCGATTCGGCATTGACCTGATGGAGGGGAAGGTCCTTGCCGATGCGGATCAGCCGCTCCCCTTGCCGGATCACCTTCATATCGTCGGCGTCGTACTGCGGCTTGCAGTCCGTGGTCACCGTTACCGGATGCGCTTCCTGAGCGAGCAGGCGCCGCAGGACCTCGGTCTCGAACAGGGTGTCGCCGTTGAGAAGGAGAAAATCCTCCCCCATTTCGTGGCGCACGGTCCAGCAGCTCGCCAGGTTGTCGGAGACGGAAAAGAACGGATTGAAAAGCGTTCTGACGCGGCCGCCGTAACGGTCGGCAAGAAGCGCTTCCACCTTCTCTGCCCCGTAGCCGACGACGACGACGATATCGTCGATTCCGCAGCGGAAGATTGTATCAAGCTGCCATTCGATGATCGTCTTGTCGAGAAGGCGCAGGGCGCATTTGGGGAGCTCGGCCGTCAACGGCAGCATGCGCCGCCCCTGCCCGGCGCTGAGAATGATAGCCTTCATGATCTCTCCTTCCCTGCATTTGGCCGCCGCCTGGGCCGTAAGGCCGACAGCGTGTGTTAACATTCCCATATTGTGGAAATTTTAAAAGCCGGCCAGCGGAAAAAAATTAACGGTGTCGATCTTGCGCCTTGATCGCTACATTATTCGGGGAATCGTCGGCCCTCTCGCTCTCACCGGGATGGTCCTGATCGTCCTCTTCGGCAGCTATTCCGCCGCGCGTTTCCTCGCCGATGCCGTCAGCGAGCAGTTGCCGACAGGGCAGGTCATCTTCCTCGTCCTGCTGCGGATCCTTATCGCCCTGGAAGTCCTGCTCCCGGTTGCGCTCTACCTCTCCGTGGTGGCCGGGCTCGGACGTATGTATGCCGATGCCGAAGTGCTGGCGATGGAAGCGGCCGGGATCAGCCCGGCACGCCTGCTGCGGAATGTCTTTCTCCTCTCCACCGCCGTGGCCTTGATCGTGGCCGGGCTCTCTCTGCTGATCCGTCCCTGGGCCTACCGGGAAAGTTACCGGATCAGGGCCGAGGCGCAAGCTGTCTTTGATCTCTCGCGGCTGAAGGCGGGCCGCTTCTATTCCCTTGACGGAACCGTTATCTTTTTGCAGGGAATCGATCCCACCCAGTTCCGGGCCACCGGGATATTCATCCGCAGGGTAAAGAACGGCGTTCAGGAGGTGAGCTGGGCTCGGGAGGGGTTCCAGAGGATCGCTGCGGATAAGAGCAAAACTTTCGTTCTTGTTGACGGGCGGCATTACCGCCTGGACAGTGATAGGAACGAGCCGGGGCGGATCGTCCGCTTTGAACAATATTCCTTCTCCTTCCAGCCGGAAGCCCCTTCCCCGGAATACCAGCGCAAGGCCGCCCCGACTCGGCACCTCGCCCGTTCAGCGCTTCCGGAGGATGTCGCGGAGTTCCAGTGGCGGCTGTCAACGGCGCTGTCAACGGTCCTCCTCGGACTTCTCGGCGTTCCCCTGAGCCGGAGTGCCCCCCGCAAGGGGAGGAACGCCCGCCTCTTCACCGCCGTCATCATCTTCGCCCTCTACTACAACCTCGCCCTCATGGCGAAAAAGTGGGTGGAGAACGGGACCGTCGAGGCATTTCCAGGCATCTGGTGGGCTGTAGGTGCCCTCCTTGTCTTAGTTCTTCTTCTGTTCAGGTGGCCAGCAGGATTTTTCCATCTCCGGCGTCGATCGCATGCGGGGGGCGAATGAAGACGATCGACCGCTATATCGGCCGCCGGCTGGCTTGGGGCTGGGCGCTGATTGCCCTGCTTATGACTGCCCTCTTCAGCATCACCGAACTGGTGGAAGAGCTGGATAAGGTGGGGAAGGGGATCTATTCTGCCGGGGATGCAGTTCTCTTTGTGCTCCTGACCGTTCCCGGCCGCGTGGCAAGTCTTTCGCCCGTCAGCGCCCTGCTCGGGGGGCTGCTCGCTCTCGCGAGTCTCGCCGCCGGCGATGAGCTGACAACCTTGCAGGCGGCAGGCGTTTCCACGACGCGTCTGGCGCTTTCGATCCTGCGCGCGGCATTTCTGCTCCTGGCGGGGGTGGCCGTGCTGGTCCAGTTCGTGGCCCCCCCTCTGGAGAGGGAGGCCTTTACCCGGCGCGAGCTCGCTCTTTCGGGGACGTGGACCCGGGTGCCCGGAGAGGGGTTCTGGGCACGGGACGGCAGCCGCTTCATCCGCGTCGGGGTGCTTCGGCCCGGCCTGGTGCCCGCGGACATCGATATCTACACCTTCAGCGAAAATGGGGAACTCCGCAGCCATATCGTGGCGCGGAAAGCGGAGGTCGCAGGGACGCATTGGCGTCTGCAGGGGGTTCGCGAGACTTTGGTGACAGAAGAGGGTTTCCGGGAGCAGGCGGCCGGGGGTGCTCGAACTGGAAGTGCATCTGACCCTTCATCAGATCCACCTGCTGGAGCAAGTGCCGGAGACCCTCTCGCCGGTGCAGCTGCTGCAGGCGGCGCGCACCCTGCGGGAACGGGGGCAAAACCCGGACCGTTACGCCTGGACCTTCTGGCAGAAGATCGCGCTGCCGCTGAAAGCGATGGTCATGGCGCTGTTCGCTCTCCCCTTTTTCCTCGGAACCCGGCCGGAGCGAGGAACGGGGCCGAGAATCGTGCTGGGAACGGTGGCGGGGATCGCTTTTTATTTCTTCGACCAGAGCCTGGGATCGCTGGGGCTCCTTCTCGATCTGCCGCCCTCCCTGATCAGCCTGGCGCCGGTCGTTTTCATCCTTGGCCTCGCCCTGTGGATGCTGCGCTGGGAATCATGAGTCCCGGCGCGGCAGAAGGAGAGATTTCTCCCCCTCCAGGACAAACCGCCCCTCCGCCGGCCGATAGCAGCGGATAGCGAACGTCACCTGCCAATCCAGCGCCCTCCGCTCGAAATGAAAGAGATGGTAGCGGGCCCGGCGTTCGGGCCGCTCCCATTCCGAAACGGAAGGGACGCCGATCACTGGAATGTCTCCCCTTGCCGTTTCGAGCCGCTTTCCGTCAACACATGGCAGTGGCCGTGCAGGACCAGTTCGGCGCCGTGGCGCGCGAGGAGGTCGGTGAGGGCGCGGGCATCGGTAAGGCGGCGTCGCGGGTTCTCCATGCCCGGCAGCGGCGGGTGATGAATCAGGACAACCCGCAGCAACCCGGCGGCCCGCGTCCTCTGCAGGACGGAAGCGAGGTCCGCCAACTGCCGGCGGCCCAGTTTTCCCACCGCCAGGAGGGGAAGGGTGGGGCTGGCCGAGGAGAGGCCGATCAGCGCCAGGGGGCCGCGGATCCTGACCGCCGGAAAGTGTTCCGCCGGAAAGTGTTCCGCCGGACCGCGCGACGCCGGCTCCTCCCCGTGATCCGAAACGAAGAAAGGATGCCACTCTTCGCGGGAGTGCTCCCAGGCCCCTCGAACTAAAGCATCATGGTTGCCGGGGATCACCGTTACCCGGTCGGGCGTCCCTATCGCTTCCAACCAGGCGCGGGCTCGCCGGTACTCGCCGGGAAGGCCGATATGGGTGAGGTCGCCGGTAACCGCCACTTGGTCGGGCTGGAGCGATTGCAGCTCCCGTTGCAGTGCCTCCAACACTTCGACCCGATGCTCTGCCCCCCGGCGATGCTTCCAGGAAAGGAGGCCGAGGAGGCGTTTGTTGAATAGGTGCGCCATCTCGCCGGATTCCAGGGCGAAGAGGTGCGGGTCGGAGAGATGGGCCAGGGTATAGCTGCCTTCCCATCCGGAAGAAGACGCGGTCTTTACAGCGGACATACAGGAAGTATAGTGGAGTAGCCATTCATTTCTACCTGTCCGGATCCTCCAATTTCGGCTGAGAGGCTGCTTCCGTGCCGGTTTACGCCATGATCCTCAGGGAGGTACCCGTTCGCCTCTGGGGGCTATCCTCCCGGCAGCGCCTCAAACGGATGCTGGGGCGGATGGGGATCGCCCGGTTGGTGGACGACACCGGGGAGCTTGCCGTTAACGATTCCGTTCTGATCCTGCGTGGAGATTACCTTTTCGATGACCGTATCCTCCGGGGGCTCGGGGAGCAGTGCGGCATTCTGTTGCAGGCGCCGACGCCTGACGGGCTGGTGCCGGTGGCGGCCCACGCCTCGGCAGCGCAGGCGTTACAGGCCAGGCGACTGCTGCTCGGGGAGGCGACGCCGGTGGAAGCCACCGAAATGCGCTGCGTTTCCCCCGCCGATCTGGCCGCTCCCTACCGGCGGAACCTGCGCCAGTTCGATACTCCCTGCCTGCTCCCGATCGCTGTCGAATCCAGGTCGGCCCTGGAAAAACGTCTCTTTGCCGGCTCCTACAAGGGGGTAACCGATCTGGTGACGAAGTGGGTCTGGCCCCTCCCGGCGCGGTGGGTCACCCGGGGCTGCGTTCGGCTGGGTGCGACGCCGAACATGGTGACGACCATCAGCCTGCTCCTGGTCGTTCTCGCCGGCATCTTCTTCCTGCGGGGGGAATACGGCCGGGGGCTTCTCTGCGCCTGGGTGATGACTTTCCTCGATACGGTGGACGGCAAACTGGCGCGGGTTACCGTGAGCTACACCCCTTTCGGCCATCTCTTCGATCACCTCATCGATCTGCTTTCCCCGCCCCTCTGGTATATCGCCTGGGGCCAGGGACTGGTATCCTTCCCGTTCGCATCGCAGGGGCTGACGCTGTCCCTGCTTTACGGGCTCCTCCTCGCCGGCTATGCTGGCGGGCGTGGGGCGGAAGGCCTGTTCAAGCATTACCTGGAACGATCCGGGCTTTTCTGCTGGCGTCCCGTCGATTCCTGTTTCCGCCTCATCACCGGCCGGCGCAACCCCAACCTGATCCTGCTCACCCTCGGTTTCCTCGCCGGCCGGCCCGATCTCGGCTTCGTCGCGGTCGTCTTCTGGACCGTCGCATCCACTCTCTTTCTTCTGGGGCGGCTGATCCAAGGGTGGAAAGTGTCCCGGTCCTCCGGCCCCCTGCATTCCTGGTTTGAAGAGATCGACCCGGAAAATCCCCCTCCTTCCCTGGCGGCGAAATGGTTCGTTCGCCGTCCCGATCAGCCGACGGGGCACCGTGTTTGACGCTGCCGAATATCCCGCTTCGCCGCGCCTGGCGGCCGGTATTGGTCGGCGACCGGTGTTTCCCCTGCGCGTGGGGGTGCTGACCAACCCCCGCAGCGGCGGAAATCGTAAAAAAGGGGCAGCTTTTCATCGGATTGTAGCCGGGGGGGACGTCCTGCACCGCAAGACGGAAAGCCGGCAGGAACTGGGTGGCGTTCTCGCTGATCTGGCCCGCGAGGGGGTCAACCTGCTGGTTGTGAACGGTGGGGACGGCACGGTTCAGGCCGTACTGAGTGAAATCTGCGGACGGGCCATCTTCCCCACCCCGCCGCTATTGGCATTGCTGCGGGCAGGGACGGCGAGCATGCTCGCTCGGGATGCCGGTCTGCCGGGTGAGCCGACAACGGCCATGCTGCGTCTGCTGCGCAACATCGAAACCGGGGCGGGATTCCATGTCATGGAGCGTCCGGTTCTTCAGGTTCAAAGGGAAGGAAATCCGGACCTTTATGGGATGTTTTTCGGCGTCGGGGCGATCTGCCGTGGGATCGAACTCTACCACGCCCGCTTCCCTTCCGGGAGATTTCGGGGAGAGGTCGTTCCCGCGATCATCCTGATCCGTCTCCTGATCGCTTTCCTGCTGAAGAACCGGACCCTCTTGCCTCCTCTGGAGTTGAATGTGGCCATCAATGACGGTCCGCCGGAAAAGCGGCAGGGGCTGTTTGCCCTGGTCACCACCCTCGATCGGGTCATTCTCGGCCTGCATCCCTGGTGGGGGCGGGAAGCGGCACCACTCCGCTATACGATGGTCGAGGCGGACCCCGACTGCGTTCTGCGCACATTCCCCCGTCTGCTGCGGGGATCCCGAAGCGCCGTTACACCTCGCTGCACGGGGTGCTTCAGCCGCAACGTGCATGAGGTCCGACTCGAATTCACCGGCAATTTCACTCTGGATGGCGAGCTGTTCCCGGTGACAGCGTCCGGGGGGTGGGTATTGATTCGTCCTGCCGGCCCCATCTCCTTTCTTTTCGGTTAGGGATCGCATGCCTCCGTCGGCCATTCCACAGGGAGTCCTCAAAGAGATCCTGGCGCAGGATGCCCGCCAGGTGCCTGATGGGGTGCGCGCCCTGGCGGAGGCGGCCCGGGAAGGGCAGGGCGACCGGTGCGCCGCAATCCTTTTTCATGGCTCTTGTCTGCGCACCGGGACGGACGATGGGCTGGTCAACCTTTATCTGCTCACGGCCAGAAAGTCGCGCGTGCTCCGGGTTCTCCTCCCCGACGTTTTCTACCTGGAGACTCCCTTCGCCGGGCGGGTGCTGCGGGCGAAGCTCTCCCGCCTGTCCCTGGACGATTTCGAACGGGGAACGGCGCATTGGTTCCATTCCTATCTCTGGGGGCGCTTCGCCCAGCCTTCGGTTCTTCTCTTCGTCAGGGACGATGCATCGGCGGCGCGGGTCTGCAACGCCCGCGCCCGTGCGGTCCTGACTTTTATCGACCGGGTGTTGCCGCGAGTGGGTGCCACTTTTACCGCCCGCTCTCTCTGGTCCACAGGGTTACGATTGACCTACCTGTCGGAACTGCGGGTGGAGAAACCCGCCCATGCCGACGACCTCGTCGAGGCCGATGCCAGCTACTATGAAAAGGTCACCCCGCCGGCGCTGGCGGCCCTTCCTTTGGTCATCGCAGAGAATCCCGCTGTACCGGGGCGTTTCCATGTTCGTATCTCCGGGGAAAGACGGTTTACGAGTCTGTTAAGCTGGCGGATCAGGATGATCCAGGGGAAAGTTTTTTCCATGCTGCGCCTGGCCAAGGCCGGCTTCACTTTCGAGGGAGGGATGCAGTACGTGCTCTGGAAAATCGAGCGGCATTCGGGGATGCGGATCGAAGCGGGGCCTCTCCTGCGGCATTGTCCTCCTCTGGCCCATTGCATCGTCCTTTGGAAACTCTTTCGCCGGGGGGCTTTTCGATAGAATCAGGAGGACTGCTGCTGAAAAGTATAGCAAAAGTGATAGCAGGCAAAGAACAAGGGGCCAGCTTTTCAGCTGACCCCTTGTTTCTTCTGGTGCCCAGGGACGGAATCGAACCGCCGACACGAGGATTTTCAGTAAACGCTTCGATTCAAATTCGTGTTGTATTTTAAGTACTTAGCCATTGACTGGCTTACTACAGTAGTAAGCACTATTGAATCAAAGGTGAAGGCGAGAAATTTCGCCGGCCTTTTTTGGAGTTATCCAAAACACTTCTTTTCTTCTCTTGATAAATAAATGTCTATCGAATAAGAACCCCGTTTCTTGTCTTCCTTTATGGAATTCGTTAAGACACGATTTACATTTTCTATCATTCTTGCATTTCCAGATGATGAAACTTTTGCAGCCTTAATAAAGGCATCAACCTTCTTAATGGTTGGCATTGCTCTCCTCCTCATGCGGCGTCAGAATATAAAACTCGGTCAATCCCAACAACCTCATTAACTTTAGTCAGTTCATCTTGGATGAGTTGCTCGAACTTACAATAATTCAAGAAATAGAAAAGATCATTATACGAAGATCCACACTTGACTGATATCCCCATAGAAAGAAATGGACGACCATCCTTGTAAAATCTATCAAAAACAAGGGTCATGTAATCTTCCCATATATGGTCATGCTCTGCTTTTTCATGACAACTTGGATTTAAGCTCTTTATCAATGACCGCTTATGAGTTCCAGCGGCATGTATCATTCCTTTTTGTGAGCATATTGGAGTTAGAGATCCTGTATACGGGGTGGAGCCAATCGAGGAAACTAATTTTTCATAATGACTTGACTTAAGTGCTCTAAAATGAACACGAACATCAGAAGTAGACCCAAATAACTGAATGGCTGTATAAGAACAAATTTGATAAAAATAACCTTGAATGAAATCCTGGTCAGAGTGCCCTCGATCTTTATAGCCATCAATGAACGCAACTGTTCCCTCGGAAATTACTTTTGCAAAATTTACATAATCGGCAACGTATTTTGGCAACAAACTAATAAAATGATTGCTTACTGGGATTTGGCTATTAAGCGGCAAAGGAAAAAATATTCCTCTTTTTGTAGCTTCATCTGCCGTTTGCTGCAATCCAATAAGTAACTTTTCTCTTCTTGAGACTTCCCCTTCTTTGTCTTGCAAGAGTTTCTCTTTTGATTCAAGTTCCTTGAAATTTAGTTCCTTGTCAATCCGGTTCTTCCTTGTATTATAGTAATCCTCTATGAACTTATTTTTTCCAAGAAGGATATCTATCGTGCAAATCGGAATAGATTTATCAAGCTGCCTGATTTGTCTGCCAATTAGCCCAAAAATACACGCAACACCAATGACTATACTTACGATAAAAACTGCGAAGGATGATACCTTGAAATGTACTGGTAGGGACATACCCAAAAAGACTGAATCAAAGGCAAGATAAACTCCAACCCCGTTGGTGCTAATAAATAAACATTTAATCAAAATTTTTTCTAATTGAAAAAGCAAAATCCCAGAGCAAAGCCCTAAAAAAAGACCTAGCACCAGGAACATTATGTGGGTTGTCGCAAGGCCTTCGATGTTCCCCCATACACTGTAGGCAGTGGCAAATTCTGCTGAATTTAAACCTCGATTTTTAAAAAGTCAATATAATTAAGAGCTTTTATGGTGATTTGTGCTTTTGGCGTTGGCACACTCGTTTGAAGGTGCGGAAAAAGAGGAAAGAGGTATCTGCTATGAGTCTTTTGAAGTTTGTTCCCCAGGAATTGCATAGACAACAAATTGTCTGTCCAAAATGTGGAAAATCCTTCAGCCCCGACTGGTTAAAGCCTTTGAAGTTTCCCAATGGTACCGTCCCTGGGGATGGTGGCTTCTGGGTGTGCTATACAGCCGATGTGGATTGCCCAAACTGCGATGTGACGGTTGTTATCCGACTTCCTGTAAATGAACGCAAAGGAGTAGTAAAACTCTTTGGAGATGAAGCAACAAGAAATCTACTCGGCGAGTCGGTCTTGTATACCTACTCAGTAGTCGGAACTTCTGAACCGCTAATGGCAAAGGTTGAGAGGGCCATTTGGGACCTCAAATCCCGACTTTTACCAGAAGTCTCCCCGTCCGACTGGAAGATCCACATGAAGATTATCTGGTCTGGAGACCAAAGGAAAAAGATTAATATATTTTCTAGTTGGACGAGTAGCACAACGCAAGATTTATTCGCGGGTCTGAAGGATATTTTTTGTGACTCAAATAACAATCTTTTCAAATTCAATATAGTGTTCATTGGTCAAAACAATTCTGGAAAAATAAGAATGTCTCTAGAAGAATATGTGCGGAACGAGGTCTACACGGCTCTCGTGCCATTCATCATTGATAACGTCACGAAATCGTGGGGACAACCACTTTTCTTTTTTGACTCACAAAAAAATACAAAGGCAGATCATGCAATACATAAGTGGGCTTCGGATGCTTTTGACAATGGTCAGAAAACTCTTCTATATTCTTTCATTTCACATGGTATTTATGTACCTGAACCGAAATTCGTCAAGCCAGCATCCATGCCAATACTGGAGCTAGCCGATGTAATGAGTTTTCTAGTGGCTCGTTACCACTACCTTAAAGGAACAGGAAAAAAGATGGATGTGGATCTTGCGACTTTGGGAAAGACAACTTACATAACCATGAAGCAAGACACAAATGATCTACTTCATAAATATTCGATCGGGTATCCATGGAGTATAAACTATCCTTCTTAATACGGAAAAAACATCGAAATTCAACTGATTCAGCAGTTCCCCCGTTGAACTCGACAAAGTAGAGATGGTGACATTTGGGCAAGACATCTATTATCGATTTCCTACAAGCAATGGGGGTTCAAGAACTGCGGTTACTTTTAAAAGATCGAGTTTTTACATTGGTAGATGACTCCTAACCCCTCCAATCGGTTCGCCCGCACCGACACGAGGACTTGATATCCTCTGCTCCAGCGATAAAACATCATTAAAATCAGGTAGTTATCTCATTTGAATTTTGAGAGGAAAGTAGGAAGTAGTAAGCGGTAGTAAGCGTGGTAAGAAAAAAGGGGTTACGCAATTTGCGTAACCCCTTGATTTTCTGGTGCCCAGGGACGGAATCGAACCGCCGACACGAGGATTTTCAGTCCTCTGCTCTACCGACTGAGCTACCTGGGCGGGAGTGCAAATTAATAGCGAAACACCCCTCGCCTGTCAAGGGAAAACTCCCCGGACCCTCCATTTTTCTCTCATGTGCTTTTCGCCGCCACCGTCCTGCGCAGGCGGCCGAAGGAGAAGAAGATCCCTAGAATACATAGGGCGCAGAAGGCCAGGAGCGCCAAGCGCATGCTGTGCAGGAAGGCTCCTTGAGTTTCCGGCGTGACGGCATGCCCGCGCCATGAAGATGGAAAAGATGACGGTGATGATCGTCATGCTCGTCATCATGCCCAGGGTGCGCATGCTGGCATTGAGCCCGGAGGCGACGCCGAGATAGCGCGCTTCGACGCTCCCCATGATGACGCTGGTGTTGGGGGAGGAGAAGAGGGCAAAGCCGATGCCGAGGCAGGTCGAGGATGAGCAGGAGGATGCAGGGTCGGCGTGGCGGCGTCGATGCCGGCGGCAAGGCCGAGGGCCAGGGCGCAGAGCGCCATACCGACGGTGGCGACCCGCGCGGCCGGGTAACGGTCGGCGAGGCGGCCGCACAAGGGGGAAAGGATCGTCTGCGTCATCGGCTGGACGATGAGGATGCTTCCCGGCCTGCGGGCGGACTCATCCCCTTGACGAACTGCAGATAGAGGCTGAAAAAAAAGGTGACGCCGAAGGTGGCGGCGTAGTTGAGCAGGGCCGCCAGATTGGGAGGGCAAAGACCCGGTTGCCGCGCAGCAGGACCATATTGAGGAGCGGGATACTCGGTATGCGCCTCCAGCGAGAAATAGGGCGATCCCGACCAGGCCGCAGGCCAGCAGCGCCCAGGCCCAGGGGCCGTGGTCGAGGTTGGAGGCGCCGACGATCAGCAGCATGATGGCGACGGCGTAGAACAGACTGCCCCGCCAGTCGAACGGTTCGCCGCGGGCATCCGCCCATTCGCCGCGCAATTTGACGCGGCTGATGACAAAGGCGGTCAAGCCGAGGGGAATGACCAGATAAAAGATGAGACCGCCAGCCGAAAGCGGTGACCAAAAACCCGCCGATGAAGGGCCCGCAGGAGATGCCGGCATAGACGCTGGCGACGGCGATGCCCAGCGCCTTGCCCCGCTCTTGGGGCGGGAAAACGGAAACGACGATGGCCATGGTGGTCGCCATGACCATCGAGCCGCCGATCCCCTGCAGAAAGCGCAGAGCGATAATCGATTCGATCGACCACGCCTGCGACAGAAGGCCGCCGACAATGGTGAAGACGGCGATGCCGATTTCAAAGATGCGCCGCCGGCCGTGGATATCCCCGAGGCGCCCCATGGCAATGAGAAAGATGGAGGCCGAGAGCACGTAGGTTGTCTCCACCAGGCTGAGCTGCATGGCGCTGGCGCCGAATTCTCTGCCGATCGTCGGCAGGGCGATGCCGACGGCGGACATCATGAACGGCATGAGAAAATGCGCGGTGCAGACGACGAAGAGGGTGGCCGAGCGGGAAATGCCCGGATTGTTGCCGGTAGAGGCGGAAGTCATCGGTGCGGGGATTCCTTTGCGGAGAAGATTAAAACTAGCATTCTCGTCGCTGTTCGGCAAGCAAATCAATTGACAGGATTTACAAGCGACGCCGGCAATGCCATGCTTAGGGGGAGTGTGCGGCAGAAAGGAAATGGGATGACAGAAAAGGTGATGGAGCTACGTGATTTGCATCTGCGCCTGACCGGTGGCGGCGGCGAGGTGCACATTCTGCGCGGCATCGACCTGACAGTCGGGCGGGGAGAGACGTTGAGTCTGGTCGGGCCTTCGGGGGCCGGCAAAACCTCGCTGCTGATGGTGGCGGCCGGGCTGGAGCGGCCGACCGCCGGCAAGGTGCGGGTGGCCGGTGCCGATCTGGAGAAACTCGACGAGGACGGGCTGGCCCGCTTCCGGCGGGAGCAGGTCGGCATTGTTTTTCAGAATTTCCACCTGATCGCCACCATGACCGCCTTGGAGAACGTCGCCCTGCCGCTCGAATTCGCCGGCCGCGCCGATGCCCGCGAACGGGCGGCGGAAGCGCTGGCCGCTGTCGGCCTGGCGGCACGCCGCCGGCATTATCCGGCGCAGCTCTCCGGCGGCGAACTGCAGCGGGTGGCGCTGGCGCGCGCCTTCGTCCCCCGCCCGGCGCTGCTGCTCGCCGATGAACCGACCGGCAACCTCGATCGCGAAAACGGCCGGCGGGTGATGGACCTCCTCTTCGACCTGCAGGCGGCGCACGGAACCACCCTGATCCTCGTCACCCACGATGCCGAACTGGCCGGCCGCTGCAACCGGCAGCTGCATCTGGCGGACGGGCGGATCGCCGCCGGGGATCCGTCGTGAAAGGGTTCTCCCGCCTGCGTCTGGCGGCGCACCTGGCCCGCTGCGAACTGCGCGGCGGCCTGCGCGGCTTCGGGGTCTTCCTCGCCTGTCTCTTTCTCGGCGTGTTCGCCATCAGTTCCGTCGGTTCCCTGGCCGCGGCCGCCCGGCGCGGGCTGGGCGGCGATGCCCGGGCGCTGCTCGGCGGCGATCTGGAACTGGCGCTGGTGCACCGGCAGTTGGAAAGTGCGCCGCGCGATTTTCTCACCCTGCAGGGCGATATCTCGGAGATCACCCGGCTGCTCGGCATGGTGCGGCCGGCGACCGGCGGCCGGACGGAGCCGGCGGAAGTCAAGGGGGTCGATGCCGCCTATCCGCTCTACGGCGCCGTCCGGCTGGAGCCGGCGATCCCGCTGGCGGCGGCACTGGCGGCAAGGGATGGCGTACCTGGCGCGGTCGCGGACGAAGCGCTGCTGCAGCGACTGAATCTGCGCGTCGGCGACCGGTTGCGGCTCGGCGAGGGGGAGTACGAAGTGCGAGCGGTGCTGACCGGCGAACCGGACCGCTCCTTCAGCCTTCTTTCCCTCGGACCGCGCCTGTTGGTCAGCCGCGAGAGTCTGGAGCAGACCGGGCTGATCGCGCCGGGCAGCCTGGTGCGCTATTACTACCGGCTGCGTCTGCCGGCGGGGAAGACGGCGGAAGCGGTCGAGGCGCAGCTGCGCGCCCGGTTTCCCGAAGCCGGCTGGCGGGTGCGCGTTTATGCCGAGGCGGCGCCGCAGGTGCGGCGTTTTCTCGACCGCCTCGACACCAGTCTCACCCTGGTCGGCCTGGTGGCGCTGCTGGTCGGCGGCCTCGGCGTCGCCGGAGCGGTGCGCGGCTATCTGGAGGGGAAAATCCGCCACATCGCCGCCATGAAGAGCCTCGGCGCCGAAAGCCGCCTGATCCTCACCACCTACCTGCTGCAGATCCTCGTCCTTGGCGCGGCCGGCGCCCTCCTTGGCCTGATCGCCGGGGCGGCGCTCCCTTTCCTTGCCGCCCAACTGGCCGGGGAACACTTTCCTCTGCCGCTGCAACCGGCGCTCGAATGGCCGGTGCTGGCGCTGGCGGCGCTCTATGGCCTGCTGGTGGCGCTCCTCTTCTCGCTGCCGGCGCTCGGCGCGGCGCGGCGGATCTCCCCGGCCGTGCTCTTTCGCGGTGCGGTTACTCTGCCGGCGCGGCCGGGGCGCAAGATCGCCACGGTCGTCACCCTGCTCGCTATGCTGCTTGCCGCTCTGGCCATCGCCACCGGCGGCGACCGGCGGCTGGCGCTGTGGTTTGTCGCCGGGGCGGCGCTCTGCTTTCTCCTCTTCCGCCTGCTGGCGAACGCCCTCGTCCGTGCCGCCGACCGCCTGCCGCGGCCGCGCCGGCCGGTGCTGCGGCTGGCGCTCGACAACCTGCGCCGGCGCGGCGGGCCGGGCAACCGGGCGGTCTTCTCCCTCGGCCTCGGCCTGACCGCCCTGGTGCTGGTCGTCCAGGTGCAGAGCGGGCTCGATGCCCTGGTGGCGGAGAACATGCCGCGCCATGCGCCTTCCTTCTTCTTCTTCGATATCCAGCCGCAGCAGGCCAGCGATTTCGACCGAACGCTGGCGGCTATTCCGGAGGTAACGCGGGTGGAGCGGCGGCCGACGCTGCGCGGCCGCATCACCGCCATTGCCGGGGTGCCGGTGGAAAAAGCGCAGATCGGCGGCGACGTCGAATGGGCGGTGCGCGGTGACCGCTACCTGACCTATGCCGAAGGGGCGCCGGATGCCACGAAGATTGTTGCCGGCGCCTGGTGGCCGACCGATTACAAAGGACCGCCGCTCGTCTCGCTGAGCGCCGATCTCGCCGAGGGCTTCGGCGTGAAAGTCGGCGATACGCTGACCGTCAATGTTCTCGGCCGCGAGGTCAGCGCCGAGATCGCCAACCTGCGGGCGGTCGACTGGTCCACCCTGCAGCTCGACTTCGCCCTCATCTTCTCCCCCGAACCGCTGCGCGCCGCGCCGCATACCTGGATCGCCACCGTCGCCGCTCCGCGCGAAGGGGAGGAAGCGGTCTTTTCGGCGGTCACCGAGCGTTTCGCCAATGTCTCGGGGGTGCGTCTGCGCGAGGTGCTGGCCAATCTGACCGGTTTTCTCGCCCGCATCGGCGCCGCCTTCCGCCTCATGGGGGGGATCGCCCTGCTCGCCGGCTTTCTCGTCCTCGCCGGCGCCCTCTCCGCCGACCAGCACCGCCGCCTCTACGACGCCGTCGTCTTCAAGGTCTGCGGCGCCACCCGGCGCGATGTCCTCACCGCCTTCGCCGCCGAGTTCCTCGCCGTCGGCCTGGCAGCCGGCGTTGTCGCGGCAACAATCGGCACCCTCCTCGCCTGGGGCGTGCTGACCGGCCTGATGAAGATCGATTTCGTTTTCCGGCCGCTGATCCCCCTGCTCACCATTCTCACCGGCGCTGTCGCTACCCTCCTCTTCGGCCTCGCCGGCACCTTTCGTGTTCTCACGAAACGTCCCGCCTTTTACCTGCGTAACGAGTGAAACGTCACTGAACGCCCCGAAAGCGGGATTCCAGGCAAAGTCTGAATTTATGCTCTTGCATTTACTTGGAATAGAACATGAATATCTGCATTTAATCCAAATGAAATAATATTTTTTACCTCAGAAAGTAATGCTAAATAAATTTTACGCAATGGCGTGCCGCAAAGGGTGCCAGCCGATCTGTATCCCATTTATGTGAAGGGTAAGGTATGAAAATTTTCACCAAACTCACCGGAGCTTTTGGTCTGGTGGCGCTGATCTGCGCCATTGTCGGCATCGTCGGCTGGTACGGTATCGATCGCACCGCGGAGGGTCTCGACAATGTTGCGGAAATGCAGTTGCCGCAACTCGATGGCGTGGCAGAAATGCTGGAGGCCGTGCAGGGGATCAAGGCGGCCGAGCGGACGATGATCAATCCCGGCATCACGGTCGAGGCGAGGGAGCACGAATTCGACAACGTGAAAGAGCGCTGGGCCGAATTCGACGAAGGCTATGCGCGCTTTGATGCGATCGCCCGGGAAGCCGCCGAGGAAACGGCTTGGCAAAAAGTCAAGGAGGCTTTGAGGGACTGGAAAGGCGAGCACGAGCGGCTGCTGACCGAAGTCCACCAGATCAAAAGTGGCGATATCGACCACAAGACGGATTGGACGGAGCAGGAGAAAGCCGATCTTATCCATCTGGATAAAATCATCAACCAAATCGCCTTTACCAGCGAACGAGCTGCCTTCAACCAACTGGAAGCTGCGCTGGACGATCTCGATCTATTAGTGCAAAAAAGCTCGGATGAAATGGAAGACGAGGCGCGCAGCAGCGCCCGGTCGATGAAGGTATTTGCCATTATCGTGGTTGTGCTGGGTGTGATCGTTTCAATGCTTTTCGGCATTCTTATCGCCAGCAGCATTGCACGCCCGATGGCGCAGGGAGTGAATCTCGCCGAAACGATCGCTCAAGGGGATTTTTCCGTCCGCCTGAACCTCAGCCGGCAGGATGAGATCGGCCAACTGGCAACCGCCCTCGACCGGATGGCTGAAAGCCTGAAGAAACAGGCGGACATCGCCGAGACGATCGCCCGGGGCGATCTGACCGTCGATGTCCAACTGGCTTCGGATCGCGATCAGCTTGGCAAGGCGCTCGACAATATGGTGCGCACCCTCAAGGACACCATCGGCCAGGTACGCGCCGCCGCCGAAAACGTCAACGCCGGCAGCCAGAACATGAGCAGTGCCTCGGAAGAGATGTCGCAGGGGGCCAACGAACAGGCCGCCTCGGCGGAAGAAGCCTCCAGCTCGATCGAACAGATGACCGCCAACATCCGGCAGAACGCCGACAACGCCATGCAGACCGAGAAGATCGCCATCAAGGCGGCCAAAGATGCCCGTGAAGGCGGCGCGGCGGTCGGGGCCACGGTCGTAGCCATGAAAGAGATCGCCGGCAAGATCCTGATCATCGAGGAGATCGCCCGGCAGACCAACCTGCTGGCCCTGAACGCCGCCATCGAGGCGGCGCGCGCCGGCGAACACGGCAAAGGCTTTGCCGTCGTTGCCGCCGAAGTGCGCAAGCTCGCCGAACGCAGCCAGGTGGCGGCCGGCGAGATCAACGAGCTCTCCGTTTCCAGTGTCGAAGTGGCGGAGAAGGCCGGCACCCTGCTGGAAGCGATCGTCCCGAGCATCCAGCGCACGGCCGAACTGGTGCAGGAGATCGCGGCGGCGAGTCGCGAGCAGGATGCCGGCGCCGAACAGATCACCAAGGCGATCCAGCAGCTCGACCTTGTCATCCAGCAGAACGCCTCGGCTTCGGAAGAGATGGCCTCGACCGCCGAAGAGCTCTCCAGCCAGATCGGAGCAATTGCAGGAGATGATCGGATTTTTCGATTTGGGGGACAGAAGCCACAGTCGTGCCGAGGCCGTTAATGTTGTTATGTCAGTAAGCCGGCAAAGGCCTTTCCGGCCAAGATGGCGACCGGACCGAAGAAGTTTAAAGGTTCTTCGTCACCGCTGAAACGGCCAAAAGCTGCCGCAGCGGCGGCGTCAACCAAGAGCGCGAAAAATGCGGATCCTCTCGATGCCGACTTCGAACGCTTTTAACTGCCAGCCGAGGAGATATGACAATGGGTACCTTGGAACAATCGGCCATGCAGCAATACCTGACCTTCCGCCTCGGCGAGGAAGTTTTCGCCGTTGAAGTCGGCCGGGCACGGGAAATTCTCGATTTATCCGCTCTCACCCGGGTGCCGCAGATGCCCGGATTCATGCTCGGGGTGATCAATCTGCGCGGCAGCGTGGTGCCGGTGATCGATCTGCGCCTCAAGTTCGGTCTGCCCGATGCCGGCAACAGCCGCGACACCTGCATCGTCGTCCTTGAAGCGATTGTCGATGGGGAGACGACCGTCATCGGCGCGGTCGCCGATTCGGTGCAGGAAGTGCTGGCCCTCGATGCCGCCGCAGTGCAACCGCCGCCGCGTATCGGCACCCGCCTGAAGACGGAATTCATTCAGGGGATGGGCAGCTGCGGCGAACGTTTTCTGATCCTGCTCGATATCGACAAGGTCTTCAGCGCCGAGGAATTGCTGCTGGCGCAAGAAGCCGGAGAAGAAGTGCAAGCGGCACCGATGCTCGAGTAAAGCTTCCATTCTGTAAAACAAGGTATAAGACAAGGCGGCTTTTCCATTCGGAAAAGCCGCCTTGTCTTTATCCAACGAACCCTCCTGAACCGCAATCCAAATAACTTTTTATTCATTTGCAAACGGGTTGACTTTAGTTCACATCTAAATTAAGTGAATTTCGTTGATTATTATTACATGGATTTTCGAAGTAGAAAAGTAAAGAATAGAAACATTAATTAAATATTACAAAAACCGTAGTAATTCATAAAAGTGCTTATTAATCCATGCCACAACGAGTGGCGCGCTGACTGTATCTAATTTCAGAAAGGAAGTTGTATGAAGATTTTTGCCAAGTTAATTGGTGCCTTCGGAATTGTATCCTTGATTTGTGCAATGGTCGGGATGCTCGGCTGGTATGGAATCGATAATCTTCAGGAAGGTACTGACCGATGTTGGCGAAACCCATCTTATGGCAACCAAAGGGATTGGGCTCGTCATGGAAGGATTGAACGCCGTAAAATCGGCGGAACGTACCATGATCAACCCGGCACTCTCCAACGAAGATCGTCTGAAGGAGAAGGGCAAGCTGAAGGAGCGCTGGACAGATCTCCAATCTGGCTGGGATATGTATGACAAGGTCTCCAAGGAACCAGAAGAACAGGCGGTTTGGAACAAAGCCAAGGCATTGTTGCCGAAATGGCAGGAGGAACATGAAAAACTGATTGCCGAACTCACCCAGATCAACGTCAGCCGCCTCGATGTCGCCATCGCCACCGAGCAGGAGCACGATGCCGTGGCCCACCTCAAGGCAGCCGAGGCGATTGCTTTCGGCAGCGAGCGGGAGGTCTTCAATCAGTTGATGGACCATATGGATGAGGTCTTCGACTTTGCCGATAAGCTCGCGGATGCCCGGACCACAGAGGCTGAAGGTATGGCGGCAAAACTCAAGACCATCTCGATTATCGTTGTCGTTCTGGCGATCATAATTTCAATGGTTTTTGGCTTTCTCATCGCCCGCAGCCTGTCGGTGCCGATGGCGCAGGGAGTGAATCTCGCCGAAACGATCGCTCAAGGGGATTTTTCCGTCCGCCTGAACCTCAGCCGGCAGGATGAGATCGGCCAACTGGCAACCGCCCTCGACCGGATGGCTGAAAGCCTGAAGAAACAGGCGGATATCGCCGAGACGATCGCCCGGGGCGATCTGACCGTCGATGTCCAACTGGCTTCGGATCGGGATCAGCTTGGCAAGTCGCTGGATAACATGGTGCGCACCCTCAAGGACACCATCGGCCAGGTACGCGCCGCCGCCGAAAATGTCAACGCCGGCAGCCAGAACATGAGCAGTGCCTCGGAAGAGATGTCGCAGGGGGCCAACGAACAGGCCGCCTCGGCGGAAGAAGCCTCCAGCTCGATCGAACAGATGACCGCCAACATCCGGCAGAACGCCGACAACGCCATGCAGACGGAGAAGATCGCCATCAAGGCGGCCAAAGATGCCCGTGAAGGCGGCGCGGCGGTCGGGGCCACGGTCGCAGCCATGAAAGAGATCGCCGGCAAGATCCTGATCATCGAGGAGATCGCCCGGCAGACAAACCTGCTGGCACTGAACGCCGCCATCGAGGCGGCGCGCGCCGGCGAACACGGCAAAGGCTTTGCCGTCGTTGCGGCAGAAGTGCGCAAGCTCGCCGAACGCAGCCAGGTGGCGGCCGGCGAGATCAACCAGCTCTCCGTTTCCAGTGTCGAAGTGGCGGAGAAGGCTGGCACCCTGCTGGAAGCGATCGTCCCGAGCATCCAGCGCACGGCCGAACTGGTGCAGGAGATCGCGGCGGCGAGTCGCGAGCAGGATTCCGGCGCCGAACAGATCGCCAAGGCGATCCAGCAGCTCGACCTTGTCATCCAGCAGAACGCTTCGGCTTCGGAAGAGATGGCTTCCACCGCCGAAGAGCTCTCCGGCCAGTCGGAGCAATTACAGGAGATGATTGGCTTTTTCGATTTGGGGGATAGAAGCCACAGTCGTGCCGAGGCCGTCGTTGTCAGTAAGCCGGCGAAGGCCATTCCGGCCAAGATTGCAACCCCGAAGAAGTTTAAAGGTTCTTCGTCACCGCTGAAACGGCCAAAAGTTGCCGCAGCGGCGCCATCGACCAAGAGCGCGAAAAACGCGGATCATCTCGATGCCGATTTCGAACGCTTCTAACTGCCAGCCGAGGAGATATGACAATGGGTACCTTAGAACAATCGGCCATGCAGCAATACCTGACCTTCCGCCTCGGCGAGGAAGTTTTCGCCGTCGAAGTCGGCCGGGCACGGGAAATTCTCGATTTGTCCGCTCTCACCCGAGTGCCGCAGATGCCCGGATTCATGCTCGGGGTGATCAATCTGCGCGGCAGCGTGGTGCCGGTGATCGATCTGCGGCTCAAATTCGGTCTGCCCGATGCCGGCAACAGCCGCGACACCTGCATCGTCGTCCTTGAAGCGATTGTCGATGGGGAGACGACCGTCATCGGCGCGGTCGCCGATTCGGTGCAGGAAGTGCTGGCCCTCGATGCCGCCGCGGTGCAGCCGCCGCCGCGCATCGGCACCCGCCTGAAGACGGAATTCATTCAGGGAATGGGAAGCTGCGGCGAACGTTTTCTGATCCTGCTCGACATCGACAAGGTCTTCAGCGCCGAAGAATTGCTGCTGGCGCAAGAAGCCGGAGAAGAAGTGCAAGCGGCTGCAACGATCGAGTGATAGCGCTCGCTCCGGCGAACGTGGTGCACCTAACAACAAAGGCGGCTTTCCGGATGGAAGGCCGCCTTTGTTTCTTGCTGGTCGATACTGCCCGCGATCTGCGCCCGAACTCAGACGATTTCGCTGAACTTCTCTTTCGGCACGTTGCAGACGACGCAACGGTCGGGAGCCGCATCATAGACGGTATAGCCGCAAACTTCGCAGACATAAACCTTCCGCGCCATCAGATCGCCGCCGCCCTTGACCGCCTCCAGGGCCTGCGTGTAGAGGGTGTGATGGACTTCTTCTACCGCTAAGGCGTAGCGGAAGGAGATCTCCGCCTGCTTGTGCCCTTCTTCCCTGGCCTGTTGTAGGTAGGGGGGATACATCTGCTGAAACTCAAAACCCTCTCCTTCAATGGCAGCAGCCAGATTCTCGGCTGTCTTTTTTATCCCCCCCATTGCCCGCAGGTGGGCATGGGCATGCACCGTCTCGGCGTGGGCGGCAGCACGAAACAGCCGTGAAACCTGCGGATAGCCGTCCAATTCGGCCTGCTTGGCAAACGCCAGATATTTGCGGTTGGCCTGACTTTCACCGGCAAAGACATCGGCCAGATTTTCTTTTGTCGCCATGCGTTCTCCTTCTTTCGCTTGGGGTTACCTGACTTATCGTGCTAATTATAATTAAAGTTGTAAGAAATATAAATCCACACGTCCTTCCCGTCAAGTTTTTCCCAAATCGATCTTTTGGCAGAGGGCAGGTTTGATAAGTATTGCGCCTTGAAATTTTCACGGCACCCCGGTATTTTTGCCGAAACGTAATCAACACCACTTTTTCCGCCCGCAAGGAAATATATGGAACCGCTTTTTTCTCGCAATTATCCAATCCGCATTGACGAAGCGGATTGGACCGGCCGGGTTGCACCGGTCGCCCTGCTCAATTACCTGCAGGATGTCGCCTACCGGCATGCCGCCGAACTGGGCGTAGCTGTTGGCGATCTGCGCCAACAGCGGCTGACCTGGGTTCTCTCCCGCTATTTCATTCGTTTTTTCCATTATCCGAAAATCCAGCAAAGCGTGCAGGTACTCACTTGGCCCTCGACCCGCGAAGGGCGCTTCACCAACCGGGATTATGAGGTCACAGCGGACAGCCAGCCGGTCGTCGCCGCCACCTGTTCCTGGGCGCTGCTGAATATCGACACGCGGCGGCCGGTGCTTCTCGATGAATTCCTCCCCACCTACCCTCTGCGGCCGTACCGCAGTCTGGAGTTCCCCGCCGACAAGATTCCGCTGGCCAATGTTTGCGACGGCGAGGTGCCCTTCCAGGTGCGGCGCAGCGATCTCGATGTCAATCATCATGTCAATCACACCGTTTACGTCGAATGGGCGCTGGAGGGTCTGCCCGCAGCAGCGGTAAAAGATCATCGGCTGGCCGAACTGGAGATCGCCTACCGCACCGAAGCGCTCTACGGCGACACTGTCTGCGCGCGTTACCACCGTTTGCCCACCGCGGAGCCAGCCTTCCTGCACCAACTGGTAAGCGGCACCGACGGTCGTGAATTCGCCCGCCTGCGCACCGTTTGGCGGGAAATCCCTCGGTAAAACTACCGCTTGCTTGCATTTCCCGGCACGAACGATAGAAGAGGAGGTAACCGGAGGGGTTTTCGCGGAGGCAATCATGGCGCAACGCAGGGCGATGACGATCTCGCCGGCCTGGCTGCAGGTGGCCATTCTGACCTTTCTGCTCGGTTTCGCCGTTCTCGGCTACCTGGCCCGGCGAATCGCCACCGATCACCCGCCGATCCCTGTCGCCGTGCAGGATACGGCCGGTACGGTCCTCTTCACCGGCGACGATATCATGGCCGGACAGAATCCTGTTCCAGCGCTACGGGCTGATGCAGTTCGGCACGATGTTCGGGCATGGCGCCTATCTGGGGCCGGATTTCACCGCCGAGACCCTGCATCGGGGCGGCGCGGCGATGCTGCGCCTTCTACCGGCGGCAGGGGCTTACGGAGGCGGAAGCGGCAGGCACGGGTGCACGCGGGAGCTGAAGGCGAATGCCTACGACCCGCAATCCGGGGTGCTGGTCTATTCCCCCGGCCAGGCGCACGCCTTCACCGAACAGGTCGCCTATTACAGGCACTGGTTCGGCCACGGCCGCCGGCGCAGCAGGGGCTGCGCCGGTCCGATCATCGAGATCCCGGCGAAATCCACCGGCTGACCGCCTTCTTTTCCTGGGCGGCGTGGACGACGCCGCCGTGCGCCCCGGCAGCCGCCTATTCGTACACCAACAACTGGCCGCCCGAGCCGCTGGCGGGCAACAGTCCGACCGCTGCAGGCGCTCCTCTGGAGCGTGCTCAGCCTGATCGCGCTGCTGGGCGGCACCGGGATCGTGTCTGTTTGTCTTCGGCCGCTACGACTGGCTCGGCTGGCACACGCGAAGACGACCGGGCCGAGAACGCCGCATTTCCGGCCGCCGGAAGAAGTGCGCCTCACGCCCGTCGCAGCGCGCCACGCCGTGGTATTTCCTGGTGGTGGCCGGGCTGTTTCTGCTGCCAGGGGCTGCTGGGCGGCGTCAACGCCCATTACCATGTCGAGCCCGGCGGGTTTCTACGGCGCTGCCGATCGCCGAATGGCTGCCCTACAACCTGTCGCGCATGTGGCATCTGCAGCTGGCGCTGTTCTTCGTCGCCGCCAGCTTCCTGGCCATGGGCATCTTTCTGGCGCCGATGATCGCGCGGCGCGAGCCCAAGCACCAGGACAAGCTGGCGCTGGCGCTCTTCGGCGCGCTGGTCGTGGTGGTGGTCGGCAGCCTGGCCGGGCGAAGCGGCCAGCATGCAAGAACATCATCGCCGCCAGCGGCCCGTGGTTCTGGGTCGGCGCGCAGGGCTGGGAATACCTCGACCTCGGGCGGCTCTGGCAGATCCTGCTGACCGTCGGGCATGGTGCTCTGGGTGGTGATCCTGGTGCGCGGGCTGCGGCGGCACGCTTGCGCGGCGAGCACCCGGGCAACCTGCCGTGGCTGTTCCTCTACAGCGCGCTTTCCATCCCGCTCTTTTATGCCGCGGGCATGGTGTTCGGCAAAGCACGAACTTCGCCGTGGTGGATTTCTGGCGGTTCTGGGTGGTGCACCTGTGGGTGGAGGATTTCCTGGAGCTGTTCACCACCATCATGGTCGCCTACATCTTCGTGCTGCTGGGCGTGGTGCGGGCGCAGGTGGCGACCACGCATCGTCTACCTCGACATCATCCTCTACTCGATCGGCGGCGTGATCGGCACCATGCACCACCTCTACTTCAGCGGCGCGCCGGCCATGCACATGGCGCTGGGCGCGTTCTTCTCGCGCGATGGAAGTGATTCCGCTGCTGCTGCTCACCTATGAGGCGTGGCGCTTCATGCAGCTGGGCGCGCCTCCGGGCGAGCGTGCTCGATGCTGGCACCGGCAGCGCCGAGTTTCCCGCACAAATGGGCGGTGATGTTCCTGATCGCCGTCGGCTTCTGGAATTTCCTCGGCGCGGGCGTGTTCGGCTTCCTGATCAATCTGCCGATCGTCAGCTATTACGAGATCGGCACGCAGTTACCGCCAACCACGGCCACGGGGCGATGATGGGCGTCTACGGCATGCTGGCGATCGGCTTCTTCATGTTCGTGGCCCGCTATTTCATCCCGCCGCGACCGCGGCAGCGAACGGGCGATGAAGATCTCCTTCTGGAGCCTGAACATCGGCCTGGCGTGGATGATGTTTGTGAATCTCTTCCCGCTCGGGACTGCTGCAGACTTCAAGACGGCACTCAGACACGGCTACTGGCACGCGCGGCAGCCGGAATTCTTCATGCAGCCGCTGGTGCAGGTCTTCGAATGGCTGCGCCTGCCGGGGGATGTCCTGTTCATCGTCGGCGGCATCCTGCCGGTTGTTTATCTGGCGGTGCGCATGGTAAATAACCGCCACCGCCCCGGCAGCGTGGCGCTGGAAGAGATGACTGAGGTGCTCACAAGAACCGAGTGAAATCGACATCAGCCGCGAAATTGCAGGACTTTGCGGATGCGTTTTGCTATATTCCGAACATATGCAGACGCTATGACCAAAAAGGAAGGGAGCCATGAGAGTCATCGGACGCCGCAAAGAACGCCCAATCTCGTTTTCCGCTTCCGCCGAGCTTTTGGCCGAAGGCGCCCGGTTCAACGATGAAATTCACCGCCTGCCAACCGGCGGCACGACGTTCATCCCGAAGGGTGTCTTTCGCTACCGGACGCATGAAGAAGCCAATCGCCACCAGCAGGATTGTTTGACAAAAGGGATGGCGCAAATCGCCATGGAGCGTTCCCATGGAAGAATATAGCCGCCCAGCCACTCTCGATGATCTTAAAATGCTCATCGGTGCGTTAAACGATAGGGGTGTCGATTACCTCCTGATCGGTGGATATGCCCTGTTTGCCCACGGCTATCACCGGGCTACCACCGATATCGATGTGTTGGTCCCGGCCACCCGCGAAGCTGGGGTGCGCATAAAAGAAGCATTAATGGTGCTGCCTGACCAAGCAGCCAAAGACATAGATCCAGCTTGGTTCGAGGAAGGCGAAAATATCCGCGTGGCGGATATTTTCGTAGTGGACATCATGCTTAACGCATGTGGTGAAACCTACGAAACACTTCGCAAATTCGTCGAAACGGTCGATCTGGAAGGAATCCCCGTCCGCACCGTTAACCTGGAGGGTCTGTTGCTCACAAAGCGGACGATGCGTGATAAGGACGTTTCTGACAGAATTGTTCTGGAGCGGGCGTTAGAAATGTTTCGACAGCATGGCGGAAAATCCTTGTCCAGTGATTAAAAGCACTTTCTGATCAAGTCCAATCGGCTTACCCCCTTCAAAACTTCGGACGGCGCCTTGCGAGAGTGTCCGTGCATATCCCCGAGACCGAACGCATTATCGTAATGATTCAGTCAGACCAAAGACTTCTGAATATCGCTTAGTCTTAAAACTTGGCGGAAGAACAAACTACTAGAACCTGCATGAGAAAGGGCCGCCCAATTCGGGACGGCCCTTTGTTTTTACTGAGGATGCGAACCCCTTCCGCCGGGGCCGCTCTCCCGCCCCCGTATATCGATACTGCCGCAGTTGGGGCAGGGGGAGTGGTTTTGCTGATTCGGCTTGCGCCGGAATGTTTCACCGCAGCGGTTGCAGGTCAAATCGGTCAGAATATTGTTCATGTTTTGTCTCCTGGAGGAAGTTCGTTCTCTCCCTCTCCCCGGTGCCTTAGCGAATCTGCCGCTGGCAAGGGGATGAGGGTAGCCTCCAGCCTAAATGCTTCTTCGTCGCTGTCAAGAACGCTCGGCGATTCCGGCGGCAGATCGGCGCCGAGCGTCTCAAAGGCTTCCTCCAGCAGGGCGGCAATTTCCCCGGCATCCTCCCAACTAGCCAGGGAGCGGACCTGCTGCCAGCTGGCGCCACGTCTGATTGCCAATGCTGTGGGACTGGTCTTCTGGCAGATCGGCGGCAAAGTGCCGAATCAGCCAGTTCACCGCCGCGATCTCGGTCTGAAGTTCCCGCCGCGCCCGGGCGCGCTCGGTGAACGGGAATTCCCTGACCTTGCCGTCATCTGGCATTTTTTTCTCCGACCGGCAAAGCCGGGACATGATCCAGCCGCCAGATCTCCCGGTTGTATTCGTGCATGGTGCGGTCGGTGGAAAACTGGCCGCTGGAGGCGGTGTTGAGGATGCTCATGCGCGTCCAGCGCTCTTGGTCGCGGATAGGCGGCGGCGGCACGTTGCTGGGCATCGATGTAGCTGCGGAAATCGGCCAGCGGTCATCCAGGGATCGTGGGGGCTGGTGAGGGAACGCGATGATGCGGATCGAAGATCCCCGGCTCGAACTGATTGAAATGGCCGCATTCGCAGCAGCTGCATGACCCGCCGCAGATCCTCGTCGCCGGCGATGATCGCCTGCGGATTGTAGTGCCGCGCGTGCGTCCTCCACCTCGCTCGGCGGTCAGACCGAAGAGGAAGAAGTTCTCCGCGCCGACCTCTTCGCGGATTTCGATATTGGCGCCGTCCAGCGTGCCGATGGTCACGGCGCCGTTCATCATGAACTTCATGTTGCCGGTGCCGGAGGCCTCCTTGCCGGCGGTGGAAATCTGCTCGGACAGATCGGTGCCGGGAGCGATGACCTCCATGGCGGTGACCCGGTAATCGGGGAAGAAGGCCACCTTCAGCCGGTCGCCGCACGCTGCGGATCGCGCGTTGACCACCTGGGCCACGTTGTTGATCAGCTTGATGATCAGCTTGGCCATGGAGTAGCCGGGCGCGGCCTTGCCGCCGATGAGCACGCAGCGCGGCGGTCCAGTCGGCCAGTATCGCCGCGCTTGATGCGGTCGTAGAGATGGATGACATGGAGGACGTTGAGCAGCTGGCGCTTGTACTCGTGAATCCGCTTGACCTGCACGTCGAAGAGCGCCGTCGGCTGGAAATCGACGCCGCACTCGCCTGTCACCAGCGCGGCCAGCCGCTCCTTGTTCGCCTGCTTGACCTCGCGCCAGCGCTGGCGGAAAGCCGGCATTCGTCGGCATAGCGGCGCCAGTCGCGCGCAGCTGCTGCAGGTCGGCCACCCAGCCGTCGCCGATGGTCTCGGTGATCAGCGTCGCCAAGGCCGGATTGCACCAGGCGAGCCAGCGGCGCGGCGTCACGCCGTTGGTCTTGTTGTTGAACTTCTCCGGCCACAGTTCGTAAAAATCGCGGAACAGCCCCTCGGTCAGCAGTTGCGAATGCAGCGCGGCGACGCCGTTGACGGAAAAACTGCCGACGATGGCCAGATAGGCCATGCGCACCTGCGGCTCCGGCCCTTCCTCGATGATCGACATGCGCCGCTGGCGCTCGCTCATCGCCCGGCCAGCGCTGCGCGACTTCGGCCAGGAAACGGGCGTTGATCTCGTAGATGATCTCCAGCATCCGCGGCAGCAGTCTGGCGGAAGAGGCGCACCGGCCATTTTTCCAGCGCTTCGGGCAGCAGGGTGTGATTGGTGTAGGCCATGGTGCGGCGGGTGATCGTCCCAGGCGTCGTCCCAGCTCGAGCCCCTGTTCGTCGATCAGCAGGCGCATCAGCTCGGGCACGCAGCAGCTCGGGTGGGTATCGTTGAGCTGAAAGACAGTTCTTGCTCGGCGAAATCGGCTGAAATCGTGCCCTTGCGTCCCGCATCCAGCGCGCCAGCACATCCTGCAGGCTGGCCGAGGCGAGAAAATACTGCTGGCGCAGACGCAGTTCCTTGCCGTTTTCGCTGGCGTCGTTGGGGTAGAGCACCATGGTGATGTTCTCGGCGGCATTCTTCGTCGGCCACCGATTCCGGATAGCTGCCGGCATTGAATTCACCGAGATCGAATTCATCGGTGGCCGCCGCCTTCCACAGGCGCAGGGTATTGACCGTGCCGTTGCGGTAGCCGGGGACCGGGATGTCATAAGGAACGGCCAGCACATCGCTGGTGTCGACCCAGCGGACGCGCAGCTCGCCGTCTGGGCCGCGGTAAGTATTCGGTGCGGCCGCCGAACTGGACCCGCTGGGTGTATTCGGGACGCTCGATTTCCCAGGGATTGCCGTCGCGCAGCCAGTGATCCGGCTCCTCCACCTGGCGGCCGTCTACGATCTTCTGCCGGAACATGCCGTATTCGTAGCGGATGCCGTAGCCCGTGACCGGCAGCTGCAGGGTGGCGCAGCTGTCGAGGAAGCAGGCGGCCAGCCGCCCGAGGCCGCCGTTGCCGAGGCCGGCATCGTGCTCCGCTTCGGCCAGCTCTTCCAGCTCGAGGCCGAGTCCGTGCAGCGCCTGGCTGCACCGCATCGTCGATGCCGAGATTGAGCATGGCATTGCCGAGCGCGCCGCCCCATGAGAAATTCCAGGGAGAGGTAATAGCCGCGCTTGCAGCCGACTTTCTTCATAGGCATAACGGGTGTTCTTCCAGCGCTCCATCAGACGGTCGCGCAGCATCAGGGCGAGCGCCTTATAGGCATAGTGAATGGAGCGGCAATATCTGTCGCGGCCGAGGTTATGGGTGTAGTAATGGCGAAAATCCCGCTCCAGATGGGTGGAATCCAGACCGAGGGGGGCAGCTCAGTGATATCGAGCAGGGGGGAGGCGTGAAAGATCCGATCGCGGAAATACATGGCGTCTCTTTTCGAAAAGGGTGGCCGTCGGGCAGACCGGGCGGAATGCTGACCAGTTTAGCATAAGGAACGGGCCGGCAGGCAACCCCCTGACTTTCAGGAAAGCTGCATGAAGAGCAGATTGAGCAGACCGAGGCAAAAGCCGAGCAGGGCGCCGAAGAGATTGATGTACTTGAAATTCTCCTGCATGATCCCCATCAGCAGTCCCTCAATCTTCAGCAGTTCGAGGGTGTTGACCTTCTCCTCGACCATCCGTCGCACGTTGAGGGAATCGACCAAAGGTGGGACCTCGCGCTTCAGCAGTTCGGCCAGTTGCGCATAAAGACCCGCCTCGAGTTCCTCGCGCATATCCGCGGGCAGACGGGAGGAAAGTTTCCCCAGCGGCGCCTGAAAAAGCCACTCTTCCCCTTTCGATGCCAGTAGCGCCGCCAGCGCCTGGCGTGCCTCCGGGGAGCGTAGCGCTGCCAGCAGGTGGCCGGCAAGAAGCCGGTGCGCCGCTTCGGCACCCCCGGGCGGCAACGACTGCTCGAGCAGGGAGGCAAAGGAGCGGTCCTTCAGGCGATCGATGCCACTTTCCACCAGTGCCAGGACAGCTTCGGCGGTTTGCCGGCTCTGCACCAGTTCAGTGATTCGCCGGCGCAAATAACGCCGCGCCCCGGCTACCTTCTCGTACGGCAGTCGCTCCACAAAGGCGCCGGGCGGCCGATCGAGAAGAAGATCGATGCGCTCGCGCAGCAAGACCGCGATCTTCGCCTGGGTCTTTTCTTCGCGCAGCCAGCGGGCGATTTCGTCCGCGGCCTGATCGAGGAATTCCGGCAGACGGGCATACACTTTTTCCATGTTGACGAAGCCGGAAAGGAGCCCGGCCATACCGCCGAGAGAATCGAGAAATGCTTCGATTGCCTCTTTCGCCTTTTGAATCAGCCGGCGACGAAACTCGGGATCGTAAAGGAGGCCGCCGAACTTCTCCAGCAGCGGCGGGATCTCTTTTTCCAACTGGACCAGAAGCTCTTCGACCAGATCGGCGGGAAGAAGTTCGCGCAGCGGGCGCTCCGAACCGAGCCACTCCTCGATTTTGGCATCGACAAATTGCGCCGCCCCACGGCCAACCTCCGGATGTTGCAGAATGCCGCCGATCTGCTCGTCGAGGTGGTGGCGCATACGGTCGTAATGGGCCGGGGTGAGAAAACTCTGCAGATCGCGGGCAAGAAGTTCCTCCCCCTTTTTGCCGCAGGTAAGAGCGCAGCTTCGCTTCGAATTCGGCGCTCTCCAAAAAAGTGAAGGTGGCACCGATCGCCTTCCAGCGCAGCTTTTCAACCAATTCGCGCAAACGCGGTTCGTAGGTGGCGGGAACCATGGAGGCGGCCGGACCCAGATCGCGGTCGAGAAACGTGGCGAGCTTCTCCCGCAGGACCGCTTGCAGTTCGCGGCGAAAGCTCGTTTTCTCCAGCGCCCGGCCGACATCCGCGGACGTGAGTAGATGATTACCGACCATCTCTCCCATTTTTTCCGCCAGCTCGTAACGTTTGGCGGGTATAATCCCAGGTGTCAGCGGAACCCGCACCCCCAAGAGCCGCCATGGGTGCAGGGGACGAAAAAGCATGCGGATGGCGATATGGTTGGTAACATAGCCGATGAAGGCACCGAGAAGCGGGGGCACCAGGTAAGGGAAAATCGTTTCCAGTTGCATTTCGGGACTCCGGAAGGTACGCAGACCCGCAGATCATAGCTGTATTTGCCGGCTGGAACAAGTATGGCCGAATCCATTGCCAAGTTTGCGAAAGAGGATATCCATGCCCGAACCCAGTGACGAAAAGCTGCGCATCCGGGAAATGACCATCGACGATTTTCCCGAGGTCTTCCATATCGGCGAAGAGGTCTTTACCGCCGAGTATTCCCAGAGCCTCTACCGCACCTGGGACGAATACGAAATCACCACCCTCTTCAATTCCGACAACGAACTCTGCCTGGTGGCGGAAGCGGGGGAGCAGATCCTCGGCTTCGCCCTGGGGACGACGGTAAGAAGCACACTCCCCCTGGAAATACGGCTATCTGGTCTGGCTGGGGGTGCGCAGGGATATCCAGAAGGGGCAGGTGGGCGAGCAGGCTGTTCAAGGAGATCAAGCGCCGGATGAAGGAGCAGGGGGTGCGGATGATCATCATCGATACCTCCGCCGACAACCTGCCGGCGATCCGCTTCTTTGAGAAGCAGGGCTTCGGCAATATCCAGGAACATGTCTACATGACCCTCAACCTGACGCGCAAGGCCAAGAAAAAGCCGGGAAAGAAACCATGAACGGCCGCCGTGGAAAGGGTCTGGCGGGCCATCGACCCGGACCGGCTGCGGCAGACTGCTGCTCGACCTGCTCGATATCTATTCGCCCATCCGGCAAGGAAGAGGACATCCAGCTCTACCTGGAAGAGCTCCTCACCCGGGCTGGGTTCATCGTGGAGCGCCAGGAGGTGGAGGAGGATCGCTATAACCTGCGGTGACCATGGGCGCCGGGGAGCCGCGGCTCTACCTGGTCGGGCATGTGGATACGGTGCCGGCCTGGGACCTGGAGGCTTCGGGCCGCAGGAGGAGGGCGGCATCATCCGCGGGCTGGGGAGCGCCGACATGAAGGGGGGGTGCGCCGCCATGGTCGAGGCCTGGCTGGCCCTGGCCGAGGCCCTGCCGGCCGAGGAGCGGCCGCCGGTCGGGCTGTTGCTGGTGGTGGGGGAGGAAGAGAACGGCGACGGCAGCGCCACCTTTCTCGAGCCGGCTCGTCCGCCCTGGGTCGTGATCGGCGAACCGACCGGGCTGGCCGCCTGTTTCGCCCATTACGGCTACCTGGAGGCCGGTTTCGTCACCCGCGGGCGTCGCAGCCACTCCTCCCTGCCCGAACTGGGGCACAACGCCGTGGAATCGATGCTGCGGGTTCTGCTGCACCTGGGGAAGGACCCGCTCTTCGACCGGGAGCAGTCGGAAATCGTCTATTCCATCCGGGAGATGAGCTCGTCGCGGGCCGGCTTTGTCGTCCCGGATCGCTGCGAAGCCTGGATCGATCTGCATCTGCCGCCCGGACAATGAACCGGCCGGCTGTCCAGGACGGCGATCCGCCAGCATCGCTCGCCGAGTGCCGAGCGATTTCATCCCTGGACTGGATCTGGAAGTTGATCTTCGATTTCGCCTCCGCCGGCTACGACCTCGGGACCGACAACCGCCTGGCCCGAGATCTTGACGGAGATCTACCCGCGAGCTTGGGCTGCCGCTGCGCCTGGATGCCTTCCGCTCCCATTCCGACGGCAATCTCTTTTTTGCGGCCGGCGTCAAGCCCCTCATCCTCGGCCCCGGCTTGCTGGAGACGGCCCACACCTCCGATGAGCAGACCAGTTTCGCCGAGGTCCTCGCCGCCGCGAAAATCTATGCGGCGCTGGCGATCAGGGTCGGGCTATAGGTCTCAGGTCTCAGGTTTCAGGCAAGAAGTGGTTCCCCAAGAAAAACGGACGCCTCCCGAAGAAGATCGTCCGCTTTTTTGTCATTCCCGAATCCTGAAGCCTGAAACCTGCTCAAGCCTTATGCCTTCCGCCGCCTTTTTACCCTTCCATCTCGATCAGCGAATGATCGCCGATGTTCATCCGCCGCGGCTTGCCGACCAGACGCACCGCATCCCCGAGCATGACTCGATTCGAGAACCATATTAAGTACCTCGCTGTCGGCGTTGACGATGAATCGCTGATGATGCTCTGCTTCGATAATGCTGCCGGCCGCCACCGAAACGTTCGGGCCGAGGATGCTGTCGCGCACCACCGCCCCCGCGCTGATGTGCACCGGCTCGATCAGCACCGAGTTGATCACCTCGCCATGGCATGTGATGCCGGCCGCGGAGCAGGTAACGGTTGGTTTCCAGCAGTGTCTCCGGCTTGCCGCAATCGAGCCAGGCATCGATCTCCGGCGCCCGGAACCGCATGCCGGCGCCGATCATGCGCATGAAAACGGCCGGCAGGTAATATTCCCCCTTGACCGTTTCTCCGGCCTGCGATCGTTTCGGCGATGTTGCGCATGAAACGCACGCCGTCCTTGAGGTAGTAAAGCCCGACCTGGGCCAGGCGCGAGACCGGCGTTTCCGGCTTCTCCACCATGTCGACGATGAAGCCGCCCTGCAGCACATTGACCCCGAACCGCTGATAATCCTCGACCTCCTTCGAATAGATGAGGCCGTCGCAATCGGCGCAGAGGCGCGGTATCGGTCAGGTCGGCGACAAAGATGGTGTCGTTGAAGACGATCAGCACATCGTCGCCCGCGCTGATGCGCGGCGCCGCCAGGGAGACGGCATGGGCCGGCCCGAGGCGCTCCTTCTGCACGATATAGCGCACAGTGGAGAGCAGGGAACGTCCTTGCCATGAAATCTTTGATCTGACCGCCGTTTTCATCGGTGATGAAGATATATTCGTTCGCCGCCAATGGCTGCAGCCGGCTGATGATATGTTCCAGCACCGTTTTGCCGGCGACATGGACCAGCGATTTGGCCTTGGTGTGGGTATGCGGACGCAGGCGGGTTCCTTTTCCGGCAACCGGCAAAATAATTTTCATCTTTCCCTCCCGAAATGGTCGCTTGTTCGATCGATCACAGGCTATTTCCCCCCCGCGGGAGCCATCTGGGGAAATTCGGCCGTCAGCTGCAGCGGCGCCCCATCTGCGGCAACCGCGGTCAGTACGAGGCGCTCCCCCGCAATCCCGCGGCGGGCGAAAAAGCGCTTCAGTAATTCCAGCCGTTTTTCCGCCAGCGCCTGGTCATCCTTCGGCGTTATGTTGCCGTGCGCCCGCACAATCCCCGTCCAATGCACCGCCGGAAAGGCGGCCATGAGGTCGGCCAATGGATTGAGCAACTCCGTCCCGCCGGGAAAAGGGAGCGCCGCACCGCTGGCAAAAAGGCTTTCGCCGGGGTAGCTCAGCGCCAGTTCCGGCCCGGCGCCGATTTCGGCACCCGGCAGGCTGGCGATCTGTGTTCGCAAATCGGCAATGGTCGGCGGCGGCCCTGGGGCGGCGCAGGCGAGAAGGAAAAGAGGTAACAGCAGGATACAGAAGCGAAAGCAGGGGGAAAACATTTTCAAACCTCCGGTCGGCCGAACGCCAAAACCGCAAAAGTATACCCGCAAAACGATCCTTGTCTGATATCCGGGGTCAGTCGGTCACAATTTCGCCGATCAGGTCGTATTCGGAGGAATCGGTGATCCGCAGACTGAACGATGTCGCCGATGTCGGCCTGGCCGGCGGTGATGTAGACCAGCCCGTCCACGTCCGGCGCCTGGCGGATGCTGCGCCCGCGCAGCAGCAGCTCGGTTTCCTCGCTGACCCCTTCGACCAGCACCGGCTCGATCCGGCCGATCAGGGCGCGGTTCTTGCGGAACGAAACCCGCGCCTGGGCCTTCATCAGCTTGCTGTAGCGGCCTTCTTGCACCCGCTCCGGCACCTGGTCCGCCAGCGTCGGCGGCGGCGGTCCCTTCCTCGCGCGAATAGCGGAACACGCCGACCCGTTCGAAATGCCCCTCGTTGACAAAGGCGAGCAGACGCTTGAACTGCTCCTCGGTTTCGCCGGGAAAACCGACGATGAAGGAGGTGCGCAGGGTCATGTCGGGGATGCGCCGGCGGATCCGGGCGAGCAGGGCACGGATCGCGGCCGCATCGACGCGGCGGTTCATCATGCCAAGAATCGCGTCGTCGATATGCTGCAAGGGGATGTCGAGGTACTTGCAGATCTTCTCCTCGCTGGCGATCAGCTCGAGCAGGCTCGTCGCTGATGCCGTCCGGATAGGCATAGAGCAGGCGCAGCCAGCTGCAGACCGTCGATTCTGACCAGCTGTCGCAGCAGACCCTCCAGGGTGGCGCCGTCGTCGCGGTCGGCGCCGAAAGCGGTGATATCCTGGGCGATCAGATTGATCTCCTTGACCCCGCGTCGACCAGCCGCTCGCACCTCGGCCACCACCGAATCGATGCGGCGCGAGCGCAGACGCGCCGCGCAGCTCGGGATGACGCAGTAGGAGCAGCGGTTGGCGCACCGTCGGCAATCTTCACATAGGCGGTAGTAGAAAGGAGAAGACTGCACCCGCGGGGTGGTGTGGTCGTAGAGGTAATTCGGCGTCGCCAAGGCCTGAGCGGCGCTGCTGCGCCGACCTTGGCATCGAGGAGTTCGACGATACGCGGCAATCGCCGGTGCCGACGAAGATGTCGACCTCCGGCAACTCCGCGGCCAGTTCCTCCTGGTAGCGCTGCGGCAGGCAGCCGGTGACCACCAGGAGCCGGCAGCGGCCGTCGTGCTTGCGGTCGGCCACCTCCAGGATCGTCTCGACCGACTCCTCCTTCGCCTCCTTGATGAAGGAGCAGGTATTGACGATGATGATATCGGCCTGCGCTCTCATCGGTGATGATCTCGAAGCGCTCGGTTGGCGAGATGGCCGAGCATGACCTCGGCATCGACCAGATTCTTCGGGCAGCCGAGGCTGACCAGACTGACTTTTTGCTTCAGTCAAATTAAATCCTTTGGAATTCTTGCGCGGGAATCAGTGCACGCATGTTGATGTACTGCAGCTCGACGCCGAAATCCTGCCCTTTCAGCAAGCTGGATGACTTCCTGCAGGTCGTCGATCTGCTTGCCGGTGACCCGCACCTGGTCTTCCATGATCTGCGGCTGGACCTTGAGTTTGCTCTCCTTGATCGCCTTGACGATCTCCTTGCCCTTCTCCTTGGAGATCCCCTGAACGATGGCGACCTTCTGCCGCATCGCCGCCGTGCGGAGGCCGGTCTCCTTCTTGGCGTAATCGAGGCACTTGGGGGAAACGCTCGCGCCGCACCAGCTTGCCCTTCAGAATGTCGATCATCGCCTGCAGTTTGTAGTCGTCGGCGCCGAGCAGGACGATGGCATCCTTTTCCAGGGTAATTTCATTGTGCGTCCCCTTGAAGTCGTAGCGCTGCTCGACTTCCTTGCGCGTCTGATTGACCGCATTATCCACTTCCTGCAGATCGACTTTCGAAACCACATCAAAACTCGGCATGGGGATACTCCCGAAACGAAGTGCGCCTTGTCGGCAAGCCTTTTCTATAACATGAAAACGCCCTGCGGGGAAAGTCCGGCGGGCAGCGGCTCAGAAACCCATTTCCCGCCCGGTGGGACGCACCACCTCCACCCCGGCGGGGAGGATGAAACGGAACTGCTGGTCGGAAAGACCGCGGTTGACCCGTATGTCGCTGAATTCGATCAAGGTGCTGTTCCCCCCCGGATCGATGACATTGGTAGAGAGGATCGGGAAGATTCCCCCGGCAGCGCCGGCGACCGCATCGCGATCGACCACAACCAGCAGGCGGGTAATCAGCGTAGAGGGGCGCCGAGGGCGCAGTTCAAGGGCATAGTTCCCTTCGGGATCCCGGTTGGGAGAAGCCCAGGTAATGAGAAAATCGCGCGACAGATTGCCGAGCCCGGTAAGAAAGGTCATCGGATCGTCGGAGCGGTTGCGGCTCGTAAAATCGATTTCCGACTGGATCACCTGACGATTCTCCGGCAGGTAAACCCACATCGTAGCGCCGTCGGAAACGATCTCCTGCTCGGTCGGCTCCGTGTACTCCCAGCGGAACTTGGTTAGCGGGACCCGCCCGGCGTCCGGCCGACTGAATTTCATCGCCACCCGTCCGCGGCCGCGCTGCAGGCGATCGAGGGACGTCAGGCGCGATTCCTGAAAGAATTCGGCTTCCATGTCATGGATCGCCGTCTGTCGGTCGGCGCCGGCCTTGAACGGTGCTTCCAGGGCAGCAATGACGGCATTCAGGCTCCCTTCGGCACCACGCGCCGGCAACGCCGGCGCCAGCAGGAGCCCGAGCAGGAAAAGGCAAATCACTTTAGGCATTGAAACCTCCAATTGGTTTTTTACAAGAATAAGCATTTTACCATCCTGTAATGTTTCTCGTGCCGCATGAATGTCACGGCACCGATCTTCCGACGGCTAAGGCATCACCGTTTCTCCACCGCATGCAGCACCAGGTCGAGGGAGGCGGCATCGGGCAGGAGGAAAAACTGTCCGCGGATGGCATCTTCCGGCTCGTTCTGCCCGTAAAATTCCGTTTCGACCATCAACGCCTGATCGCCGGCCTGATTGAGCTGGATGAGCACATAATCGACCACCGCGCCGGCCATGTCGAAGGCAAGCAGCGGCACCGAGGGGATCAGATTCAGGCCCAGCAGGGTGGCCAAGGCGCTCAGATAAGCGGAAGCGAGGATATTCCCTACCTCCTTGAGCGTGGAGACGCCGATTTCATCGAGTATCAGATGCTTTTCTCTTTGTCCGAGCAAGCGGGAGATGAGGCGATGAGCACTTTCGTGGGGGAAGATAAGCAGGATGCTGCCGCGGGCATCGCCGAGCATCTGCAGGGTGATACCGACCACCACCTGCTCGGCCCCGCCCAGGATTTCGGGCACCGCGGCCATATTGGTGATCTTCACCCGCGGCACGCGCAAAATGATATTTTCGCCGATCAGCTGGGAAAGGGCGGTTGCCGCGTGCCCCATGCCGATATTACTGATTTCCTTCAGGGCATCAAGCTGCCCGGCCGTCAACCGGCTGAACGTCATGGCTGCGCTCCTTGCGGCCGGCCGGCCGGCTTCGCAGCCCCTCCAGCAGTGTTTGTGGATCCAGGATGAAAATGACACTGCCATCGCCGAGAACCGTTGCGCCGCAGACTCCCGGCAGCTGATCGAGAGGATAGCCGAGGCTCTTCACAAAGGCCTGCCGCTGGCCGGCAATGCGATCGACCACCAGGGCAATCCGGCGACTGCGCGCCTCGGTTAACACCACCGACACCGAAGGGCCGGGCGGTTGCGCCGGCAGGGCGAGAATCTTGCGCAGGGAGAGGATAGGTACATCCTCGCCACCGATGTTAGCCAACGTCTGCCGTCCTTCGACGCGGATTTCGGAGCGGCTGATTTCTTCGGTACGCAACAGGCGGGTGAAAGGGATGCCGAGCAGGTGGCCGGCGCATTCGACCAGCAGCAGATTGATGATGGTGACCGAGAGCGGCAACTTGAGCAAAAAGCGGGTGCCGCAACCGGGTGCCGAATCGATCGACAGGGTGCCGCCGAGTTGGTCCATGGCCGATTTGACCACATCCATGCCGACGCCACGGCCGGATATCTCCGTCACCTGAGCTGCGGTGGAGAAACCGGGAAGGCAGATCAGTTTGAGTAGTTCGGCCGGCGGCATCGCCTGCAGCTGCGCCGCAGCGAGGAGCCCCCTTTCCACCGCTTTGCGACCGATGGCGGCAGGATCGATCCCCCGGCCGTTATCGGCCACTTCGAGCAGAACCTTATCCTGCTCGCGCCAGGCACGCACGGCAACTTCCCCCTGCCCATCGATACCATGGTCGATGGCATTGCGCACCAGGTGCATCAGCGGATCGGCCAGACCTTCGATGAGCGCCCGGTCGAGTTCGATATCCGCCCCTTCGAGGCGCAGGGTGACTTCCTTGCCGGTGGCGCGGCAAACTTCCCGCACCAGGCGCGGCAGGCGGCCGGTGATGTTTTCCAGAGGAATCATTCGCGACCGCAGCACGTAATGGTGCAGGGTATTAATCAGACGAACTTGCTGCTCCAGTCCGGAATGCAGATCGGACCAGCGCTCCTCGCGCAGCGAGGCTTGCAGGATATACCGATTGGTGATCAGTTCCCCGGTCAAGGCGACGAACCGGTCGAGCAGATCGGTGCCGATTCGTACCGAACGGACCTTGTCGTCCCGGCGCTGCTGGAAAGTAGGTGCTTCGCGGTTGGCGCCTTCGGCAATCACCACCCGCTCGACATCGCTCATGCCCTGTAAAATTTCCTGGATCTCGCCGGAGGCCCGCTCGCTGCGCAGGCAAATGTTCAATTCGGCCCCGCCGCCGCCCTGGACCAATTCTTCCTCCGTCGGCTGACTGCTCACTACCGTTCCCAAATCAGCCAGTTCCCGGAGGATCAGCAGGGCGCGCGCCGCCGGCAGGACGGCATCTGCGGCAAAATGCACCGTCAGCTGCAAATCTCCCGCAGCCGCTATCGAGGCTGGAGCGGCTGGCGTTGTCGCGACCGCAAAGGCGATTGCCGGAATTGCCGCGGCGACAGAAAGATCGATGCCGCGCTCCTCGCGTTCCGCTTCCAGATCCTCCAATAGCCCCGCCAGCAGATCGAACCCCGCCTGTAGCGGCGCAAAAACTTCTTGCGGCATCTCCCCTTTTTTGCGGCAAGCCGACATCGTATCTTCGAGCCGGTGCGTCAGGGCCGTGGTCCGCTCATATCCCATGGAGGCCGCCATCCCCTTGACCGAATGCACCTCGCGGAAGAGATTGTCGATCGCGTCCCGATCGCCGGGGTCCCGCTCCAATTGCGGCAGCAGTTCATTCATCCGGTGCAGATGGTCCTTTGCCTCACTGAGGAACATCTCGCGGAATTTGCCCATGTCCATGTCAGACACGCGCTCCCCGGCCGGTCACTCGCCGAATCACTTCAAGTACCCGCTGTTCCTTGAAAGGCTTAACGATAAAGTCGCGGGCTCCGCCGCGCACCGCCTCGATTACCAATGACTCCTGGCCGAGGGCGCTGCACATGACGACACAGGCCTTCGAATCCTCCCGGCAGATCTCCTGCAGCGCCTCGATGCCGCTCTTGAGCGGCATGACAATATCCATCGTCACCAGATCGGGACGCAGTTGTCGGTATTTCTCGATCGCCTCCTCGCCGTTCCCGGCCTCACCAACGGTCTCGTAACCGGCGCGGTCGAAGATTTCCCGCAGCATATTGCGCATGAACAGGGCATCGTCAACAATCAGCACCCTCAAACCCATCTCATTTCCTCCTCTGGTCATGCGTACCGAGGCTGGCCACCAGGGCGGCGGCATCCAGCAAATAAACTTTTTCCCCCTCGCGGTCGAAAGTGAAACGGACGTACGGGGTTTCCTCTCCCTCCGGGGGGTAGGGAAGGAGTGCCTCGGGCTCGCAGAGGACGATCCGCCGCAAGGCCGTGACGGTAAACGCCAGAGGGCAAAGATGCTCCGCCAGAACGATTGCCCGGTGATCGCGAACACTCTCTTTGATCCCCAGATAGCCGGGCAGGTCGAGAACCGGCAGGATCTGCCCGTGAAAATTCATTGCGCCGCAGAAACAGGCCGGCGCCAGCGGAATAAAGAAAACCGCCGGCTTTTCGACAATTTCTTGCAGATTGCCAACCTCCAGCCCGTACATTTGCTCGCCGAGCCGAAACAGCAGAAGCTGCATTTCAGACGTTCTCCTCATCGATCTGAAAACGCTTGATGCGCTCGATGAGCTCTTCGGCCAGAACGGAGAGGGCGCGGGCCGACTGGGTCAATTCTTCCATGCCGGCGGACTGTTCCTCCGTAGCGGCGGAAACCTCCTCGGTGGCGGCGGCGTTATCGGTCACCACCCGGGAAATCTCATCGATCACCTTCACAAGACTGCCGGCGCTCTTGGTTTGACTTTCCGACAGTTCGGCGATACTGGTCGCCTTGGTCTGCGTATCCTGGGCGGTCTTGATGATTTCGCCGAAAGCGGTGCCGGTTGCGTCGATGAAGCTGCGGCCGGAATTGATTTCCTGGATCGTCTCCTGCATCGAAGCCTGGATCTTCTGGCTTTCGTCCCGGATATTCTCAATCAGCTCGGTAATCTCGCCGGCGGAAATTGCGGTCGAATCCGAGAGTTTGCTTATCTCTTCGGCGACCACGGCGAAACCGCGGCCGTACTCGCCAGCCCGCGCCGCCTCAATCGTAGCGTTAAGCGCCAGCAGATTGGTTTTTTGGGCGATGCCGGTGATCACCTCGACGATCTTGCCGATCTTCTGCACCTGCCGATTGAAGGAAAGCATCCGGTCGCCGCCCACTTCAATAGAGTCGAGCACCTGCTTCATCATCCGCAGGGTATCGTGGGCAGTTTCATCACCGCGTTCGGCGGTGTTAACGGTGTCGTTGGCGGAGACCGAAACCTTTTTAGCCGAAGCGGCGATCAGGTCGATGGCGAGCGCCATATCACGGATCAGGCGGGAAGCCTTCTCCACCATTTCCGCCTGCGTTTCCGCCCCCACACTGATCTGCTCGACGGAGTTGGAAATTTCGCGCGCCGAGGCGTTGGTCTGCTGCGCTGTCGTCGAAAGGCCCTGGGCGGCGTCGGCTACTTGCAGGGAGGTCGCCCGCACATAGCCGACCAATTCCCGCAGACTGACGATGACCCGGTTGATCGATTCGGCGAGATCGACCGTCTCATCAGGGAAGTAGGTACGCCCGAGCGTTACGTCACGGGTCAGATCACCCTGACTGAGCTGCTCGGCGGCGGCGGTCAGACGCTGAATATTAGCGGTAAAGGCGCGGGAAAAAGCCCAGCCGAGGAGCAGGCCGATGAGGAGGGCGCAGAAGACGGAGAAAAGCTGCCGCCACTCTTCGGCAATCCCCAAGTAGGGGATGATTTGGTTCACCAGAACGATCGAGCCGACGACAATGATGAAGCCCATGATGAATTTGTAGCTGATACTGAATTTGTAGCTGACACTGACGCGCATAGTCCGCTCCTGCTGCTAACTGCAATGAAAATCTTCGGCAAGATCTTCCCGCCGGTAGATCCGCTCACCTGTCGAATCGCTGCGAAACAGTCGGCGCGCCTCGCCGACGAGGGTTTCCGCTTTGCCCAGGACCAGCACCCCCTGGCGCCGAAGAGCGGCGGCAAACCGGCACAGAATCTTCTCCTGCTCGGCGCGGGAGAAATAGATCAGGACATTACGGCAGAGGATAAGGTCCGCCTGTGGGTAAGGGGTCGCCGAGAGGATATCCTGGCGTTCGAAACGCACCCGCCGCCGAATTGTTTCCTGCAACCGGTACCCCTCCGGCTCGCGGGTGAAGTAGCGTTCGCGGATACTGCGCGGCACCTCCGCCAACCGTGCTTCATCATAGAGTCCCTGCCGTGCCCGCACCAGCACATCGGCGCTGAGATCGGAGGCGAGAATCATGCTGCGCCGGCGGGGATCGAGTTCCTCCAGAAGGAGCGCCAGGGAATACGGCTCCTCACCAGCGGCGCACCCGACGCTCCACAGGAGAACCTTGCGGTTACCGCTCCATTCGGTCCGGCACAGCAGTTCCGGCAGAATTTCCCCCTCCAGTGCGGCAAAGGTTGAAGGATTGCGGAAGAATTGGGAAACATGGATGGAGAGGGTGGTCATCAGAACATCGCATTCCGCCGGCTCTTCCGTCAGGAGCTGCAGATAAGAGCCGAAATCGCTCACCCCCCGGGCGCGCAGCCGTTTGGCGATGCGCCGCTTGATGCAGTTATCTTTGTACAAGCCGATATCGAAGCGGCAGTGCCGGAGCAGCTGCTCGCGAATGCCGGCAAAAAGCTCCTCGGGCAAATCGCTCCCGGTTATTGGGGTGGGAAAATAGTTACCGGCTTCGGGCACCAGGTTTCTCCGCACACTCGAGAATTGCGTTCTTTCAATCAGCGAAATGATCGAACCCGGCCCGTTGCGGGCGTTGAACCCGCCCGGTGCGGTCAATCAGGGTCAACCCGGGTTCGGTGACAATACGTCCCACCCCGGTTACTGTCACACCGGCCGCTGCCGCTGCCCGCACCACCGCCGCCCCCTTTGATTCCGGGGCGGTAAAGAGAAGTTCGTAATCTTCACCGCCGCCGAGCGCGAGGTCGGCGATACCCGGCTCGCCCTGCATGGCGGCTCGGAAAGGGGCGGAAAGGGGAAGCGCCGCTTCCCGCACTTCGGCGCCGACCCCGGAAGCGGTCAGCAGGTGCCCAAGATCGGATAGCAGGCCGTCCGATAGATCGATCATCGCCGATGGCAGGCGCGCTGCCGCCAGCGCCCGCCCGAGTCCGATGCGTGCCGTCGGGTCGTGATGCCGGCAGGCCAGATACGGATGCGGCATCTCCCCCTTCTGTAAATGGCACAATGCCAGGGCGCTGTCACCGAGCGTGCCGGACACGAAGATGAGATCGCCGCTCCGGGCGCCGCTACGGGTGACCACTTCATCGGCGGGCACCGAACCCTGCGCCGTGACCGAAATCAGCAGCGGCCCGGGAGAGCGGCAGGTATCGCCACCGGCCAGGACGGCACCGTATTCATCGGCCGCCTGCCAAAAAGCCGGCGATGAAGGCATCGAAATCGGCCAGTTCGCATCTCCGCCGGCAGTGCCAGACCCAGATAGAGATACCGCGGAATCCCCCCCATGGCGGCGATATCGCTGATATTCACCGCCACGCTCTTGCGGCCGAAGCTGCCGCCAATCGGTCCACTGCGCGGCGGAAGTGGACATCCTCGATGCAGCAGGTCGGTGGTGGTCAGCAGGAATTCACCGGGCGGCATCTCCACCGCAGCGCAGTCATCGCCGATCCCGAGACGCAGGCCCGGATCCGGCGGCACCGGCGCCGCGAATCCGCGCGATCAGGCCGAACTCACCCAAGTTCCGCCAGCTTCATGCCTCCGCTTCCAGCGCCGCGGCCAGCACCTCATCCATCGTCGCGGGCGAGGACAAAATTGATCTTTCGGCGCAGATGCGGCGGGATCTCCTCGAGATCCTTGTCATTGCGCTGCGGGATGATGATGCGTCGTGATATGCGCCCGCACCGCCGCCAGCGCCTTCTCCTTGAGGCCGCCGATCGGCAGCACCTTGCCGCGCAGGGTGATCTCGCCGGTCATCGCCACATCCTTGCTCACCGGCCGTCCGGAAAGGGCGGAGATCAGAGCGGTCGCCATCGTCACCCCGGCGCTCGGGCCATCCTTGGGGATGGCGCCGGCCGGCACATGGATATGCATCGCCTGCTCCTCGAAAAGGTCCGGATCGATGCCGAGTTCGACGGCATGCGCCCGGGCGTAGGAGAGGGCCGCCTGGGCGCTCTCCTTCATCACGTCGCCGAGACTGCCCGGTCAGGGTCAGCTCCCCCTTCCCTTTCATCGTCACCGACTTCGATGTAGAGGATTTCGCCGCCGACTTCGGTCCAGGCAAGCCCGGTCGCCACGCCCGACCTCACTCGTCCCGGCGCTCGTCTTCGGGGAGGATAGCGCGGCGGCGCCGAGAAATTCGGGCACCATCGCTCTCGGTGACCAGCACCGGCTGCTTCTTCCCTTCGGCGAAGCGCCGGGCGACCTTGCGGCAGACGCTGCCGATTCCCGTTCCAGATTGCGCAGCCCGGCCTCGGCGGTATATTCGGTGATGATCTTGCAGCAGCGCCCGGCTGCGAAAAGCGCATATCCTTCTTGTTTGCAGGCCGTTGGCTTCGCGCTGCCGGGGGACCAGATAAGCGCTCGGCGATCGACAGCTTCTCCTCGGCGGTGTAGCCGGAAAGGCGGATCACCTCCAGGCGATCCCGCAGCGCCGAGGGGATCGGTATCGAGGACGTTGGCCGTGGCGATAAACAGCACCTTGGACAGATCGAAGGGCAGATTGATGTAATGATCGGAAAAGGCGTGGTTCTGCTCCGGATCGAGCAGCTCCAGCAGCGCCGCCGAAGGATCGCCGCGGAAATCGGCGCCGATCTTGTCGAGTTCGTCGAGCATGAAGACCGGATTGTTGGTGCCGGCCTGCTTCATCCCCTGGAGGATCCGCCCCGGCAGGGCGCCGACATAGGTGCGGCGATGGCCGCGAATCTCCGCTTCGTCGCGCACCCCGCCGAGGGAGATGCGGACGAACTTGCGCCCCAGGGCCCGGGCGATCGATTTGCCGAGGCTGGTCTTGCCGACCCCCGGCGGGCCGACGAAGCAGAGAACCGGCCCTTTGTGATCCTTCTTCAGCTTGCGCACGGCGAGAAATTCGAGGATGCGCTCCTTGATCTTCTCCAGGTTGTAAGTGATCCTCGTCGAGCACCTTGCGCGCCTTCTTCAGGTCGAGATTGTCCTTGGTCGTCCGGCTCCAGGGGAGCTCGACCAGCCAGTCGAGATAGGTGCGCAGCATCGAATATTCGGCGGCCTCGGGGTGCATCGTCTCCAGCCGGCGCAGCTGCTTTTCCGCTTCCGCCTCGCGCCTCGGCGGGCGAGCTTCGGCGCTTGGCCAGCTTCTTGCGCAGTTCGGCCACATCCTCGGCGCGCACGTCGGTCTCGCCGAGCTCGGCCTGGATGGCGCGCAGCTGCTCGCGCAGAAAATATTCGCGCTGCGACTTGCCCATCTCCTCCTTGGCCTGGCTCTGGATGCGGTTCTGCACGGTCAGCAGCTCCAGCTCCTTGGCCAGCAGATCCTTGACCCGATGCAGCCGCTCCAGCGGATCGAGACATCTCGAGCAGCTCCTGCGCCTCGGCGACCTTGAGGCCGATATTGCTGGCGACCAGATCGGCCAGGGCGCCCGGGTCTTCGACATTCTCCACCACCACCATGACCTCCGGCGGCAGCTCCTTGCCGAGTTCAGCCAGCTGCGTCAGCTGGTCACGCACGGTGCGCATCAGCGCCTCGATCTCCAGTGGGGATCTCCGCCGAGCCGCGGGCTCGGCCATGCGCTCGATCCGCACGGCGAAAAACGGCTCGCTCGCTGACGAACTCGCTGCAGCCGCGCCTTGCGCCATCCCCTGCACCAGGATCTTGACCCGGCCATCGGGGAGCTTGAGCATGCGCATGATCATCGCCACCGTGCCGACCGGCGTAGATCTCCTCCGGCAGCGGGATCTTCCTGGCCGACATCCTTCTGCGTGGCAAGAAAGATCAGGCGGTCGCGGGCGAGGGCGGCATCGACCGCGGCGATCGATTTTTCGCGGCCGACGAAAAGGGGCAGGATCATGTAGGGAAAATAACCACGTCCCGCACCGGCAACAGTGGGAGAACTTCCGGGATGTGCAGATCTTTGCGTTCGCTTGCTCCGTCCAAAGGACCTCCGGGATAGCGGCCGGCCGAAACAGCCCGACCTTAATTAGTTAGGGGCAAGAACGCCCGGTCCTGCAACCATACAAAAACCGTTTCCCCTTGTCCAGACGATTGCAGGGAAGAACAACTAATTAAGGTAAAAATCGTATTCATTTTCCCGAAAACCGGGGGCGCCAGGAGCGAAGGTGCGTTCGCGGAAGAGCAGGCGGCCATCCCCACCGACCAGGACGATGGTGGAGGAGCGCGTACCGTAGTTCGGGCCGGCAATGAAGCAGGAGGAGAGAAGCCGCTCCCAATCGAGGCCGATGCCGGTAGCGGGGAGAAGCGCATCCGCTGGCCGCGCGGTATCGGCCAGCAGGGGAAAGAGGCTTACCGGATCGATGGCCGGCGCGGCGAGGTGGACCGTCAGCGCCGCCTTCGCGGAGGTCACCTTCGGCCAGGGGGTATCGAGGAAGCCGTTGCTCAGCCCGTACAAGCCGGGCGGCAGCAGCCGCCATTCGCGCGTGCGGCTGGCCAGATAGCCGAGCTGCCGCCGGTCGGCGACGAGCAGGTTGAAGCCGGCATAAGCTGCGGCCGAAGCGACGAGCGCTTGCAGATACGCCGCCGGCGTCATCTCCCCACAGAGGAACTCACGGACCAGTCCGCCGCGCGACGGGGCGCCGGGCCGGTGTTCGGCCGGATCGCGAAAATTGGTGATCGCCGCCAGCCGCCCGCTGCGGGTCACCCCCAGCCAGCTGCCGCCGCCAACCAGGTCACGGCCGGCAAGAACCTGCGGCGCTTCCGTCCAGAAAGCGGCCGGCGCCGTCGGCCGCGCATGGAATTCATCGCGGTTAGCGGCCAGGACGAGGGGATAATCGGCACGCTGGCGCCAGGAAAGGACGATGAGACACATGCTCCCATCTTACGTCAGATAAAAATATAACGCATCCGCTTACCACCCGACTGCGTCGCTGCCGGTTTGTCCTTGATCTTTGCCGGCGATCTCAGTAAATTTCCTTTTTGACTTATAGGGGTCCAGCACTTGTCCTACAACCAATGGGCAAATAAAGGGAGGCAGATGATGAGCGAAAACGGGGTGGGCGCCAAGGTCAGGCAGTTGCGGGAGGCGCGCGGCCTATCGGTAGCGGATCTGGCCGGGCAATGCGCCTGCCCGGCAGGGCTGCTGGAGAAGATCGAGGACGGGCAGCTCGCCGCCGTCGCTCGCCCCGCTCATCAAGATCACCCGCGCGCTCGGCGTTCGCCTCGGCACGCTGCTCGACGACGACACCGCACGTCGGCCCGGTCGTCACCCGCGCGGGCGAGGCCGAGCGGCGTCGCCCGGTTCAAGACGCTCGAGACCGCGCAGCGACGCCGGCGCGCTCGACTTCTTCTCGCTCGCCGCGGGCAAGACCTCGCGCCACATGGAGCCGTTCCTCATCGACGTGCAACCCGTCGGCCAGCGGCGAGCACGCGCTCTCGACCCACGAGGGCGAGGAGTTCATCTACGTGCTCGACGGCGCGATCGAGATCGAGTACGGCAAGGACCTGCACGTGCTCGAGCCGGGCGACAGCATCTACTACGACTCGATCGTGCCGCACGAGGTGCGCGCGCACGGCGACGCGCCGGCGCGCATCCTCGCCGTCGTCTACGCGCCGTTCTAGGGGGCGCGCGATGCAGCTGCACACCGAGCTCACCATCGGCGCAGTACTTCGAGCAGCGAGGCCGCCGAGCAGCCGCGACCACGACTTCATCGTCTACCCCGACCGCGACCTGCGCTGGAGCTACGCGCGAGTTCGACGAGCGCGTCGACCAGCTCGCCAAGGGCCTGCTCGCCATCGGGCATCGAGCAAGGGCGACCACCTCGGCATCTGGGCGCGCAACGTGCCCGACTGGCTCACGTTCATGTTCGCGACGGCCAAGATCGGCGTCGTGCTCGTCACCGTGAACCCGGTCTACAAGAGCCACGAGCTCGCCTACGTCATCAAGCAGTCCGACATGAAGGCGCTCGTCATCATCGACGCCTTCCGCGACGTCGACTACGTCGAGATCGTGCGCGAGCTCGTGCCCGAGTCGGCGACGCAGGAGCGCGGGCACCTCGACTCGCGAGGAGTTCCCGCAGCTCAAGAGCCTCATCTACATGGGCCCCGAGAAGCACCGCGGCTTCTACACGTGCCCGAGCTGCTCGTCCTCGGCGAGCACGCGCGACGACGCGCGCTGCGCGCGATCACGCGAGTCGCTCGACGGCCGACGACGTCATCAACATGCAGTACACGTCGGGCACGACCGGCTTCCCCAAGGGCGTCATGCTCACGCACCGCAACATCCTCAACAACGGCTTCTACATCGGCGAGCGCCAGAAGCTTCACGCCCGACGACCGCGTCTGCCTGCCGGTGCCGCTCTTCCACTGCTTCGGCTGCGTGCTCGGCGTGCTCGCGGTCGCTCACGCACGGCGCGACGCTCGTCATGGTCGAGAGCTTCGACCCGCTGCTCGTGCTCGCCGCCATCCAGAAGGAGCGGGCGACCGCGCTCTACGGCGTGCCGACGATGTTCATCGCCGAGCTCGACGCACCCGATGTTCGACATGTTCGACCTGACGTCGCTGCGCACCGGCATCATGGCCGGCTCGCCGTGCCCGATCGAGACGATGAAGCAGGTCATCGACCAGATGCACGCCTCCGAGATGACGATCTGCTACGGCCTGACCGAGACCTCGCCGGTGTTCACGCAGACGACGACCGACGACACGCTCGAGCGCAAGTGCGAGACGGTCGGCCGCAAGCACGACGAGGTCGAGGTGCGCGTCGTCGATCCCGAGACCGGCGAGGACTGCCCGCCGGACGTGCCGGGCGAGCTGCTGCTGCCGCGGCTACAACATCATGAAGGGCTACTACAAGATGCCCGAGGCCACCGCGAAGGCCATCGACGCCGACGGCTGGCTGCACTCCGGCGACCTCGGCACGGTCGACGAGGACGGCTACTACCGCATCACCGGCCGCATCAAGGACATGATCATCCGCGGCGGCGAGAACATCTACCCGCGCGAGATCGAGGAGTTCCTCTACACGATGCCGGGCGTCAAGGACGTCCAGGTCGTCGGCGTGCCCGACGCGAAGTACGGCGAGGTCGTCGGCGCGTTCGTCAAGCGCGTTCGAGGGCGCGGACATCACCGAGGGCGACGTGCAGGAGTTCACGCCGCGCGCGCATGGCCCGCTACAAGGCCCCAAGTACGTCTTCTTCGTCGACGAGTTCCCGCATGACCGCGTCGCGGCAAGATCCAGAAGTACAAGCTGCGCGAGATGGCCCGAGAAAAGCTGGGGATTCAAACGGAGGTGTTCTCGGCAGCGGAAGAGGCGTAAAGGCACAAAATTTCGAAATACTGTAGGGGCGCAGCGTGCTGCGCCCTTTTTCGTTTGCGCCGGGGGTTGCTAGAAGACTACGATTGAAAGAACCGATGGAAGAAGGAGTTGAAACCATGAGTGACCTGTTACCGGATGGAGAAGATCTGCGGCGTGCCGTCAAATGGGTTTCCGGCGTGCCTGCAGAATGATACCGACCGGCCGGTGCAATCGCTGGTCCAGGATGCGATCTTCCGCTTCGATCTGTCGCCGAAAGATGCCGAGTTCCTGATCGTTTTTTTCAAGCAAAGCGCAGAGAAATAACTTCCGGGTTGTGAAAGGAAGGAGGTCCCATGAACTACATCCTTGCCCTCGATCAGGGGACGACCAGTTCCCGCGCCATCGTCTTCGACCAGCGACGGCGCAGTCCGCGGCGTGGCGCAGCGGGAGTTCCGCCAGATCTTTCCGCAGCCGGGCTGGGTCGAGCATGACGGCCGCGAGATCTGGGCGACGCCAGCTCGGGGTCGCGGCCGAGGCGATCGCCCGCGCAGGGCTGACGCCGCGCCGACATCGCCGCCATCGGCATCACCAACCAGCGCGAAACCACCCTGCTCTGGGACCGCAAGACCGGCCAGCCGCTGCACAACGCCATCGTCTGGCAGGACCGCCGCACCGCCGCGATCTGCGACCGCCTGCAAGGCCGACGGACTGGAAGCCGCTCTTCCGCGCGCAAGACCGGCCTGGTCCTCGACGCCTACTTCTCCGGCACCAAGCTCGACTGGCTGCTCGACCACGTCCCCGGCGCCCGGGCAGCGCGCCGAGGCCGGCGAACTCGCCTTCGGCACCATCGACACCTGGCTGGTCTGGAACCTCACCGGCGGCGAGCTGCACGTCACCGATGCCAGCAACGCCTCGCGCACCCTGCTCTTCAACATCCACACGCTCGACTGGGACGACGAGCTCCTCGCGCATCCTCGACATCCCCCGCGCCGCTGCTGCCGGAGGTGGTCGATTCGAGCGCCGTCTACGGCGAGACCGCCGGCCAGCTCTTTGCCGCCAGCATCCCGATCGCCGGCATCGCCGGCGACCAGCAGGCCGCCCTCTTCGGCCAGGCCTGCTGCACGCCGGGGATGGCGAAGAACACCTACGGCACCGGCTGCTTCATGCTCATGCACACCGGCGACGCAAGCCGGTGGTATCGCAGAACAACCTGCTCGACCACCGTCGCCTGGCAGATCGGCGGTCAGGCCGAGTATGCGCTGGAAGGGAGCGTCTTCATCGCCGGGGCGGCGGTGCAGTGGCTGCGCGACGGGCTCGGCATCATCCGCATCCTCCGGCGAGGTCGAGGCCCTGGCCGCCTCGGTGCCGGACAACGGCGGCGTGGTACCTCGTCCCGGCCTTTGCCGGGCTCGGCGCGCCGCACTGGGACCCGTACGCCCGCGGCACCATCGTCGGCCTGACGCCGCGGCACGCACCGCCGGCCACATCGCCCGCGCCGCCCTGGAGAGCATCGCCTTCCAGAGCGCCGACCTCCTCACGGCCATGGAGGCCGATTCCGGCATGCAGCTGACGCGAACTGCGCGTCGACGGCGGCGCCACCGCGCAACAATCTGCTCATGCAGTTTCAGGCCGATCTCCTCGGCGTGCCGGTGGTGCGCGCCGCAAGATCATGCGAGACCACCGCCCTCGGCGCCGCCTACCTGGCCGGGCTGGCGGTCGGTTTCTGGCGCGACCGCGCCGAGATCGGCCAACTCTGGCAAGCGGAGCGCAAACCTTTGCGCCGAACATGTCCGCGCAGCGATGCCCTGCAGCGGCGCCAACTGCTGGAACCGGGCGCTGGAACGCGCCAAGGGCTGGGAGACAACCATGACCCGCGACGACGCACTGGCCCAGACTCGACCACCGAAACCGCGCTGGGATATGCTCATCATCGGCGGCGGCGCCACCGGCCTCGGCGCGGCGGTCGAGGCAGCGAGCCGCGGCTACCGCACCCTGCTGCTGGAAAGCGGCGACTTCGGCTGCGGCACCTCCAGCCGCAGCACCAAGCTGGTCCACGGCGGCGTGCGCTACCTGCAGCAGGGGAATATCGCCCTGGTTCTCGATGCCCTGCACGAGCGCGGCCTGCTGCTGCAGAACGCGCCGCACCTGGTCATCAACCAGTCCTTTATCGTCCCCCTCTACGACTGGTGGGAAGGCCCCTTTTACGGCGTCGGCCTTAAACTTTACGACATGCTCGCCGGCAAGCTCGGCTTCGGCCCGTCGCAGCTCCTCTCCCGCGACGAGACCCTGGCACAGCTCCCGACCATCGAAGCGCACGGGCTTACGCGGCGGCGTGATCTACCACGACGGCCAGTTCGACGACGCCCGCCTCGCCATCACCCTGGCGCCGACCTGCGTCGATCATGGCGGCGACCGTCCTCAACCATCTGCCGGTGATCGGCCTGCTCAAAGACGCAGGGACAGGTCTGCGGCGTGCAGGCGCGCGACAACGAGAGCGGCCGCGAACTGGAGATCCGCGCCAAGGTGGTGATCAACGCCACCGGCCCCTATTGCGACACCATGCGCCGCCTCGACGATCCGGCGTCTGCGCCCCTGATCGCGCCGAGCCAGGGGGTGCATCTGGTGCTGCCGCGCGAATTTCTTCCCGGTGCCAGCGCCATCATGGTGCCGCATACCGACGACGGCCGTGTCCTCTTTCGCCGTCCCCTGGCACGAGCGGGTGATCGTCGGCACCACCGACACCCCGGTAACCAGCGTCGATGTTGAACCGCGCCCGCAGGCGGCGGAGATCGACTTTCTGCTCGAACATGCGGCGCGCTATCTCAGCCGCGATCCGGTGGCGAGCGATATCCTCAGCATCTTTGCCGGCCTGCGCCCCCTGGTCAAAAACGGCGACAGTCACGACACCGCTTCCCTGTCCCGCGACCACACCCTGCTCATCGCCCCGTCCGGCCTCGTCACTATCACCGGCGGCAAATGGACCACCTACCGCAAGATGGGGGAGGACACCGTCACCGCCGCCGCCCGCCTCGCCGGCCTTGCCGAGCGCCCCAGTCGCACCAGCCGACCTCCCCCTGCACGGCGCCACCGCCGATCCGCACCCGCAGTGGGCGGTCTACGGTCGCGATGCCGCGGAACTCGAAATCTTGTGCACTGCCCGCCCGGCGCTGCGCGCACCGCTCCATCCCCGCCTCCCCTACACCGCCGCCGAGGTCGTCTGGGCGGCGCGCCATGAATGGGCGCGCAGCGTCGAGGATGTCCTCAGCCGCCGCACCCGCGCCCTCCTCCTCGACGCCCGCGCCGCCAGTGAGTGCGCCCCGCAGGTCGCCGCGCTCATGGCTGCGGAGCTTGGCCGCGATGCGAAATGGCAGGGGGCGCAGGTGGCAGCGTTTACAACTTTGGCGAAAGGGTATTTGCCGTGAAGAGGGGATTCATGGTCTTTTGTTTGGCTATAACATACAATCGTATGGTATAAGCATACATTATGAACCTCCTGACCGAGATACTCTCATCCAGAGTCCGAGCGGAAATATTCCGTCTCCTTTTTGGTTTTGATCCTGCCGAACTGCACCTTCGCGAAATGGTACGGGCATCAGAATGCTCTGTCGGTGCCGTCCAGACCGAAATGAAAAAACTCTCCCGCCTCGATCTGGTTTTGCCGCGCCGGGACGGAAATCGTCTTTACTATCGTGCCAATCCCGATCATCCGCTGTACACGGAAATCAGGGCAATGGTGTTAAAAACAGTTGGCCTGGTTGACATCCTTCGCGAGGCACTTGGCAAAAGCCCCGGCATTGAGGTTGTATTCGTTTTCGGTTCGCTCGCGGCACATGGGGAGAAAGCACATAGCGATATCGACCTGATGGTTATCGGAACCGTGGGTCCACGCGAGGTGTCACGCCTATTGAATGGAACTTCCGCATTGCTATCGAGGGAAGTCAATCCTTTCGTCGTCAATACAAGTGAATTTGTCCGTCGCCGTAACGAGGGAGATCATTTCATCACGCAGGTATTGGAGTCCCCCAGGCTCTTCGTCATAGGAAATGATAATGACCTTGCAAAGATGGTCTGAGAACGGCTGGCTGCGAAGGCATAAACCGTCCGTCCAGGAGATCCGTGATCTGCTGAAGATCGTCGATCGGGATCTTCGCGATTGCCAAGCAACTGCGGTTTCTACCGATTGGCAGTTCGGTATTGCCTACAACGCAGCGCTCAAGCTCTGCACCATCCTTTTGCACGCCGAGGGGTACAGGGCAGAAAAGAACCTGCAACACTACCGGACAATTCAAACGCTCCCGCTGACTCTCGGTGCAGGTCGGAAGGCCGACGCCGATTTTCTCGATTCCTGCCGGAACAAACGAAATATCGTCGAATATGACAGGACAGGTGCTGTCAGTGTGGCGGAGGTGAGCGATCTGGTTGCTCTGGTGAAAGAATTGCGCGAAGAGGTTCTGAAATGGTTGGGGAAAAGACACCCCGAGTTGTTGTAAGTTTGTGAACGTGTAGACGCGACTCTTAATGTCTGTCCGCTGTACGATTCGAGGACATAAGCCTTTCGCCGCACGAAGCACCACCGCTGTCAGTTTCGCCATCGGTCGCAAGAGCAGAAAAACCCCGCGACAGAGATGCCTCCCCGGCAGGGGCCGCCCTTTTCTTTGCTGACTTTCTATTGGGCGGGATCAAAAAGAAAGTCAGGCGGGGTGCGGTGCGCAGCGCCCGCGGTCTTCGCTGGTCGCTCCCCAAAAAAGGCTGGAATCTTAAGTTCGCCGGTCCCGGCCGGCAGCCGGATGACTTTCTTTGCTGGATCCAAAGAAAGTAACCAAAGAAAGGACCTTGGGTACGGTTCATAAACATAGGTAACACTTTGGTTCAGGTACATGGGTAACACTTCTTGTACCCTAAGGCACTTTCTGCAAGGAGGTGCCGATGCCCTGGACAGAGGTGAAACCTATGGATCAAAAGCTGCTGTTTATCGCCGATCACCTGCGAGAGGTGACCACATTTAGTGATCTTTGTCACCGCTACGGCATCAGCCGCAAGACCGGTTACAAGTGGGTGGGTCGCTACGTCGAGCTGGGCATTGAAGGACTACAGGATCAATCTCGTTGTCCGCCCTACCACCCGCTGACGACCCCTTACACGGTTCGCCAAATGATCAAGGAACTGCGTTCAAACTATAAAGATCCGCCAGGGCCGAAGAAGATTCAGGTCTTGCTGCGGCAAAAGCATCCGGACTGGGATATCCCTTCCAAGACCACCATTTACAACATCCTGGCCGAGGGAGGATTGATCCACCAGCAAAAACGCCGCAAACGGGTCCCTGCCGGGCAATTACCTTTCTCTGCCGTGCGCGAAGCAAACGACGTCTGGTCGGCGGACTTCAAGGGGCAATTCAAAACCCAAGACCGTAGCTGGTGCTATCCACTCACCGTCATGGACCATCAAACCCGCTATCTGCTGGACTGCCGTAATTTCAAAGGAACAGGACTTGAGCAGACGAAGAACGCATTTGAAAAGCTTTTCCGCGAATATGGCTTGCCTTGGCGCATCCGCACAGACAATGGTGTTCCCTTTGCCTCACGCGCCCCTGGCGGCCTGACCAAGCTATCGAAGTGGTGGATTCGGCTGGGCATCATGCCGGAGCGAATTGAGCCGGGGAAACCGCAGCAAAATGGCAGACACGAGCGGATGCACAGGACCCTTAAAAAGGAAACCGCTTTCCCTCCGGCCCCAACAGCCCGACTCCAGCAGCAGGAGTTTGATGCCTTTCGCCAGCGTTACAACAACGAAAGACCGCATGAGAGCCTCGAGCAGAAAACCCCGGCTTCGATCTATCAACCATCGGACCGGCCGATGCCCGACAAACTGCCAGAACTACAATACCCTGGGCACTTCAGAGTGGCTCTGGTACACCACAACGGGATCATCCAGCATCAGGGTCACCGTGTTTACGTATCCAGTCTCTTCAAAGGCGACCGGCTCGGTGTGGAGGAGATCGATGATGGCATCTGGACCGTCTATTTCGGATTCTTGAGACTCGGCAGATTCGATATGAGGACAATTCAAAAGCCCCAAAACGACTACCTGACCCTCAAAGTGTAACCCATGTATCTGAACCTTTTTGTTACCTATGTCCTTGACTCGTACACGAACGCTGCGCTTGGCATTTCTGTCACCGAGGTTCACCGTCCTTTCGAACCGCTGTTGCTACTGACGAGCTGCACGTCTTCGTTCGCTCCATCTGCGAACAGTTTTCGGTTCGCACAGAGTCTACCAGGCTGTTGCGAACACTGGAATCCGCAACTGGTAGCGCGACATGAGAAAGAGTTGGCGCTCGGCAACCGCAACCGCGCCACGTTGGCAATAGCTCGGAAGCTGGTGGAGTATCTGCTGGCGGTTGATCGACGCGGCACTCCGTTTGTAGCGGAAGCGCCGCCCCGGGTTGCCTGAGCCGCAGCGACAATGACATAACCCTTTGATCCAACGATCTACCACTTGGAGGCATCCGCGGGTTAAAGGGAAATCTCCGTTTTCCCCTTGACTTTACTTATCATGGATGTCCCCCTGATTCGCAGAGCTGATACCCCCTGAAAAAGCAGAAACCGAAAGCCAGGTCCCTGGGGTTTTGACAGAGACAGGCGTAAGGCAGCCCTCAGGATTTGATTCCTGCCCCGCATCAGGGCGGCCACGAGTGCATCCGACACGGTTTCCGTTGCGTTGTATTAGATTGACAATGCTTACAGAGATGGGATAGCATTTAACTCAATTTATAAAGATTAAGGAGGGGGTTAGAATGAAACGAATGAGGAAGCGATGACGCCGCCGGAATCAGCACTGCTGACTGGCGGCGTTTCGTTTTGCCCCCGGATTTCCCGGGAAGAAAGGAGGAAAAAATAACATTGGAAATGAACAATAAATTGGAGAGTTTATCTTTCATGAAACACAAGGAGGTCTGGCATGTGGAACATCAATCGACTGTACAAAACGTTCGCAGCGATCGGGTGCTTTCTGGTCGCAGGTTTAGCCGTAACTGACATCGCTTCCGCAAGAACCTATACCGAGAATGCCGACTTCGACGAGGGAATTCTTACCGGCGTCGAGCATGAAACGGTCTACGATCAACTGCAGTTATCGAAGGTGCCTACCACTCTTCCGTTTATCTGGGTCCCCAACGAACAGCAGGGCACCGTGTCGAAAGTGAACACCGCAACCGGGGTAGAACTGGGCCGATACCGGGTTGCCCCTTCAAATATCGCACCCAGCCCTTCAAGAACCACGGTCGATCTGAACGGAAACTGCTGGGTCGGCAACCGACAGGCCGGTACGGTCGTCAAGATGGGTTTGCTTGAAGGCGGACAGTGCGCTGACAGAAACGCCAACGGGGTGATTGATACATCCAGCGACGCGAACAATGACGGAATTATCTCCGGCGGCGAACTCAAGGCGTGGGGCCAGGATGAATGCGTGCTGCTGGAAGTCGTGTTGATCCCGGGGAAGATGGGCGCCTACGTTCCGGGCACGTACACGAGCGGCTACGATACAAATGGCTGGAGTACCTCTCCGCGAGGCCTTGCGATAGATTCAGACAACAATCTTTGGGCCGGCACCTGGACGCCGCCTAAATTCCACCACATCAATGGCGAGACCGGGGCGATCATCAAATCCGTAAATCTCCCGGCCGGTTCTTACGGCGCCGTAATAGATAACAACGGCATCCTGTGGTCATCGGCTCTTTATTCCGGATATATTATGCGACTCAATACCTTGGCTTCACCGCCCACGGTGAGCACGGTATCTGTCGGCCACACGACCTACGGCATCGGGCTCGACTATTTGGGACATCTCTTTGTTGCAGGATGGGATACGCAGAGGTTTTCAAGAATCAATGTGACGACAGGAATAAAGGACTGGACGTTTTATAAAAGTGAAGCATATCAGACGAGAGGCGTCGCGGTCACTGCGGATAACAATGTGTGGGTGGTGAGCAGTTACTACGGCAAAGTCTACAGATACAACAGCAACGGAAATCTTATTGCGACCATATCCGGCTTTAGCTCGCCTACGGGCGTGTCCGTCAACGCTGCCGGGAAGGTATGGGTTACCGACCTCGGGAGTGAATACATACACCGGGTAGATCCCTCTACCAATAAAACCGATTTGTCGAAAAGGATCACGGGCGGCGGCGGACATTATACGTACAGCGACATGACGGGTTATGTCTCGAGAACGGTAACGACGAAGACTGGCGCCTGGACTGCTATTTACGATAGCGGCGCCGCGGACACGGAGTGGGGCAAACTTTCGTGGTCTTCCGATGAACCTTCCGGAACTTCAATCACTGTGCGGGTAAGCAGCTCGAACGACAAGGTGACATGGTCGGCGTGGGAAACAGCGGTGAACGGACAACTGACGTCGGCGACGCCGGCCGGCCAATATCTCAAGGTGGAAGCCGGCTTCAAAATTACCCAGGGCGAGATTTCACCAATTTTATACGATATCACCGTTGATCGGAGAAACCAGCCGCCTGTCGCCGAAGCGGGCCCGCATCAGACCGTTGAAATGAGCTCGTGCCAGGGTGCGTCCGTGACGCTCGACGGCTCGGGATCCTACGACCCCGACGGCGACGCGCTGACCTATACCTGGACTGAGAACGGTACAATCGTGGCGAACGGCGTAAATCCCGTTCTGAACCTCCCTTATGGCAGCCACACCCTCACCCTTACGGTGGACGACGGCAAGGGCGGTACGGCAACGGACGATGTCGTGATCGATGTCGTGGATACCACGGCGCCGACCTTGACCGTCGCGTTGAATCCCCGCGTGCTCTGGCCGCCGAACCATAAGTACACGACCATTGCACCCGCGGTCACGGCCGGCGACGCCTGCGCTGCGGCCCTGAGCGTGCAGCTTCTGTCGGCAACGAGCAACGAGCCCGACAATGGCCTGGGAGACGGAGATACGGTAAATGACATCGTGATTAATTCCGACGGGACGCTGTCGCTCCGGGCCGAGCGCTCGGGCAAGGGCAGCGGCAGGGTTTATACTGTAACTTATCAAGCTACTGACATTGCGGGAAACACCACTGTTTCTACAGCAACGGTATCGGTACCGCACAATCGATAGGCCCATAAAACACGGGCGACGGGAGATGTGCCCCGTCGCCCGTGAACTATTTTCAAATAGTGGAAAGTTTCAACTGCAAACGACCTCGGTTCATTGTCCGGGCTGCCCCGCCCACCACGCCGGAAACTCCGCCACCGAGCCGAGCACCGCATCCGGCCGGACATGCTGCTGCAGATCGCCCGGCCGGCATCTGCCTCCTTGAGGATGGAAACGATCTGCGTCTCCGTAAATCTGGATTTCTTCATTGCAACCTCCTGGCGCTGTAGGATGCCAGAAAGCTCTACTTTTTACATGTCTCCATTTTGGGGAAGCTTACGCTGCGACTTGACCATGTCCCCTCGGTTAACAGCCACTTCTTCCCCTTGCGCTTGAATTGCCCGCGCTCATGATGACTGCGCACACCCTCCTTGTCGCGAAAACGGGCGATGAACCTAATCCCCACGGCAAAAAAACGAACCCTCCTGGGCAGGGTTGTTGACCAGCCCCCTGGCCGTGTTAAGAGAATGCTATGGGCGAAATGAAAAAGATTCGGAAGCAAGCGATCCTGATCCGGCGCAGTTACCGAAGCATCCTGAGCGTCGGAAGTTGCGGCAGCATCCTGAGCATCGGCTCCGCAGGGAGCATTCTCAGCATCGGCAGCGCGGGGAGCATCCTCAGCGTTTTCAGTGCCTGGAGCATCCTGTCGGTTCTCTCCGCCAGGAGCATTCTCGGCATCGGACGCCGGAGGAGGGGCGGCCTTGACACTTGATGACCATCGCGGTAATATATAGTTAACAGAACGGAATCAGCCATGGCGGGTGATTCTCTTTGAGATGAGGACGAGATTGAAAACCTCGACCGAATCAAAAAGATGACATCGCTGCTTGGATAAAATCTGAAAAGGTTCTATTCAAGAAAACGCCTGGTGGTTCCGTTTCTGTGTTTTCGAGATCAGCCCTTCCACGCGCTATTTTGCAGGACACTCCCCTCCCGTCCGACCACGGCAACAACGGTGTAGAAATACAAACCCGTCATCTGCGTAAATCCCCCGGTAGACCCGCCTGTTCCTGAATCATTCTTTGAATTTTGAAAGCAAGCTGCGGCGATGCGAAACCCATTGATAAACAAATTCGCAGATCCGGGCGAAAAGCAAGGAGTGTTCATAAAGCCGCAGCAGCCATTTGTATCTTCCTGCCAGCACGAAGGCCTTGAAGGCGGCGTGGGCGCCGGAGAAGATTTCTTCTTCGGGTGTGATTAATTGAACTGCTCTTGTGCACTGCTCCTTGGTTAGTTGCGGAAAATCCGCCAGGCCCATTTGATATGGCTTGTAAATTATCTTTTCACCGGTAATTTTCTGCCATTTCAAAATCCACCTGAAACAGAATTTGCAGTCGCCGTCATAAAGCATTACAGGTTTTTTCGGATTATGAATCATAGGCCATGGGTTGCGAGGGGCTAGAGAAGTCGCTTGCGGCGAGCCCCGCTGAAGGCTTCCGTGACGCGCGCCAATTCCTCACGATCCTTCTCTTGCATCATATCGTCCATCACAGTGGGTGCAATCTGCCATGAGGCACAAAAAAAGAGGGACACTTCCCGCCCGGCAAGTGTCCCTCTTTTGAAAAATCGGATCTCGTGTCAAACTCGCGTCAGGCCGCGAGAACACTCCTTAGGCGCATCACCCGCTTGGCATATGCCGTGCTCTGAGGGATCTCCCCGGCGGCGGCCCGCCCCCCTCCGTTGTAGTACCGCAAGGCTTTCTCCAGCGAGCCGTACTCCCGCACCAGGGCGGTCAGGACCGCCTCCGATCCCTTGAAAGACTTCGCCGGATCAAAGTAGTCGTCCCGGTTTTTCATGATACCTTTCCTTTTCAGGAAGGCGTGCCAGCTTTTGGGGGATAGTCCATGCATTCCCAAGGCTACACCGTCGGTGTGTACGACATTGGCCCGCAATCGCGCCTCCACCAAACCGATCGCCAAGTAAAGAGCCGGATCTTTTGTGAGGGTAAGGGCCTTTTCCGCTGCGGTGCGGATAGTTTTTCTATCGATCCCTGGCGCCTGTTTCAGAACTTTTGCTACGAGTCGGTCAAGCTTGTGCTTGAAAGATAATTTCTTCTCCAGGACCTGCATTTCCTCCTGGAGCATTTCGATCCTGGCGTCCTTCTCTTTGCTCTCAGCCTCCAATTGCTCTTTCTTTGTCTCCAGAAGTTGTTTCTCTGCTTCCAGGAGCAACGGGCGGGTAAAATCTTCCTCATCTTTGAGGTTCAGCATCGCCAAAACGGCACATACAAAAATGAGCATCACCACAATCGCACGTAGTCTCCAGACCTTGCGCCAAACTGCGTGAAAAGCTTCCTGCGGGACAATTCGTATTTCCTCTAGCAGACTCTGCGATCTTCCTTTCCATCGGTTGTTCATTTTCTTCAGCATCGTCATCACTCCTTTCGCATTTGACAGCGCGGCAGCTTTCCTGAACGGAACGGCGCAGCGCTCGAAGTGGCGAATGCTCCGTTGACACTGGGCATTCAATCCACTTCCGAATGATCTCTTCGACCCTCTTTTTTAATTTCCCTTATCAAACAAGGGGTTACACGTTCAATAAACGGGCCAGTCACGGCGGTGGCCGCGTGATGCGAGAGATCTCAATAGCTTGGCGGCTCGGCTGTGATCGGTTCCACTCCCATTTCCCGTCGGATGACAGCACCCCCGCGCGCATACCGTCGCTTCCTGTCACTCGCCGTCTGTAGTTTAACTGGTGAATTACTTCCCGCAGCACTTCTTGTATTTTTGCCCGCTGCCGCAAGTGCAGGGATCATTGCGTCCGACCTTGCTTGAACTCAGCGGCCGCGACTTGACCATGATCCCCTCGGTGAACAGCCACTTCTTCCCCTTGCGCTTGAACTGCCCGCGCTCATGATGACTGCGCACACCCTCCTTGTCGCGAAACCGGGCGATGAACTCCACCTCGCCCTCTTCGTCCCCGGGACCCCCCTGCACGACATTGCGAATCTCCAGGCCGCGCCATTCGGATTTCTCTGCCCAGGTCCGGGTCCCCTCCTGGTCATAGCCCTCTCGGTGATCGGGGTGGGTGCTGTTAAAGAGAAAATCGACCTCGACTTTGACGTGGGCCGCATAGCGCGCCCGCATCAGCTGTTCGGCTGTCGCGGCCATTTTTTTCCCGATGATGATCGGTTGGCAGCAGGCGTTATACTCGTTTCCACTTCCGCAGGGACAGCTGTTCATGGCTATGGCTCCTTCCCGGCATCCGCCGGCTTTAAATGTCTATGTCTCATCATCCAGGATCACAGAAGAAAAAGGGAGGCTACTTTATTTTTAGAATAGGGTCCAGTGTCTTCCCCGAGAACGACATTTTTTTCGGTCCGAATCTCTGCTATCTTCTCTTTTCTTGTTCTTGACCGATCATCAGATCCCCCCGGTGCTCTCTTGCAAAGGACACAACCAATGACCCGACTCGATTATCTGGCCAAACTTTTCGCCAGCATTGAGAACAGCGAAGAAGTCGTAAAAACTTGGGCCGAGAAGAACATGCCTCCCGGGCTCTTTGCAGAATTCAGCAAGGAAATGAGCGACGAAGACGCTGAAGCCCTCCTGGCCGAGCTCAACGCCGATCCGACAGGCGTCAGGGAGGACTTCGTCCAAGCATTTTTTGGCGGCAAACAACCAAAATTTCGTTAAGGGCCGATGCTCTGGGTCGCCCTTGTTTTAAGCGGCGGGGATGCTTCAATCTTGGGAGGGGGTTTCGATGCGCTTCGTGCTCTACAACATCCGCTATGCGACCGGGGCGAGGATGCACGATTACTTGCGGCCGACGAGGAAAAACCTGGCGCGCATCACCGGCTTCCTGCGCGACCAGGAACCCGACCTGATCGGCCTCGTCGAGGTTGACCACGGCTCCTACCGCACCGGCGGCAAGGACCAGGCGCAGCTGCTGGCCGCGTCCCTCGGCCATTACCATTCGCACTGCGTCAAATATCGGGAGAGATCGTTCTGGCGCGCGGTGCCGGTCCTCGGCAAGCAGGGGAATGCCTTCCTGACGCGCGACCGCATCCGCAACGAGCGATTCCATTTCTTCGAGCACGGCATGAAGCGGCTGGTGATGGAGCTGGAGCTCGATCACGTCAAGGTCTTCCTGGTGCACCTGGCGCTCGGCTCGCGGGTGCGGCATCAGCAGCTCGGAGCGTTGTACCAGCTGGTGAGGGAGACGCAGAAGCCGTATATCGTCGCCGGCGATTTCAACCTGCTCTGGGGGGAGCGGGAGATCGATCTCTTTCTCGCCGCCTCCGGGCTGCAGAACGCCAATGTGCAGAGTCTGCCGACCTACCCGAGCCGCAATCCATGCCGGCACCTCGATTTCATTCTCTACAGCCCGCAGGTCAACATCCGCGCTTTTCGCGTGCCGCAGGTGCCCTTTTCCGATCACCTGCCGCTGATTTTCGATTTCGATGTCGTTGTGGAATCGGAGAAGCGACAGCAGCCGCGGCTGCACTAGATTTAGCCCCGCTGCCGCAACTCCTCCCGCTCCAGCTCGCCCCGCTTCCATCCGCCCAGATCGGCCGCCGCCGCGTAGGTTCTCTGGAAAAATTCGAGGAGCGCTTCATCCGGTGCCGCCGCTTGCCGGACGGCTTCGTAGGGGAGGATGAATTCCTTCAGGTCGGGATGGTAACGGGCCGCCGCCGGGCGCACCGGCGCGGCGGCGAATCCTGCCGGCTCGGGATAGGCATAGCTATAGAAGGCGGCTTCGGGGAACTGCTCGTTGCCGGGCCAGAAACCACAGCTGCTCACTTCGTGCGAGTAGGCCTCGCGGGCCACCCAGTCGGGGAGATGCGGCACGCCGCCGGGATGTGGCGGGGCGCTGCGCCCGGAGAAGCGGGTGACCGCCATGTCGAAGGAGCCCCAGAAGAAGTGCACCGGGCTGCATTTGCCGATGAAGCGGGAGCGAAACGCCTTCAGCACCCGGTCGGTCTGCACCAGGACGCGCCAGAAGCGGTTGGCGTAAGCGGCGTTGTAGGCGGCGTGTTCCTCGTCGCGATCGAAGGGGACCGGGTTCGGCAGCTCGCACGGGGTCCTCTGGATTTCGACCGCGAGTTGCATCGCCGGCAGCAGGGCCATCAGTTCCCGGTAGAAATCGGCCACCGAGCGCGGCACCAGGGGGAGCGTGCCGATCTGGCCGTCGCTGCTCTGGATGAGGAGCCGGTGGTCGATAAAATCGAAATCGATCTGAAAAGTCCGGCTCCCGTGCGGGATCGGCGAGGTGGTCAGGCCGCGGCTGGTGACGTACAGCGCCACATGCCAGGAATGATTGACCCATGGCGTCTGCACAAGCCGGATCTTGCCGACGATCTGCGTCCACAGGTGCAAGGTCGCACAGGTCTCGTTCCATTCTCGATATGGCAGTTGCGGCCAGGCTGCAGATGTCTTAAAGCGCTCAAGATCGGTCATCTCTCCCCCTTTCGGCAATTTACCTATAGCAACTCTTACCAGAGTCGCAAGGGATTGCAGCGCCCGCGGCCTCATTACTGTTGCCCCACTTTATCCAACCTGCTACAAACCTAGCCAGATGGATGCAAATTTATTTCCAGCAGCATTCAACCTTTTCTTCAATCCGGTGTCTTATAAACAGATTCTATGGATGAAGACTTTGACCTCATCAAGAGAACCGCGGCCGGCGAACGAGAGGCGTTCAACGAACTGGTAATCAAGTACCAGAAGCCTCTTTACGCACTGCTCTACCGCATGGTCAGCAACCATGAGGACGCGGCTGATCTCCTGCAGAAGACCTTTGTCAAGGCCTTTACCGGCTTATGCGGGTTTGAGCAGCGATCGAGTTTCAAGACATGGCTCTACCAGATTGCTATCAACCTGGCGAAAAATGTTTACCGTGACCGGTCACGTTTCCAACAGGTCTCGATTGACGATGTGGTCATCAAAAAGAATCCCGGTATCCTGGAAGCGCTGATCGCCAAGGAAAGCAGACTCCGGTTGAAACAGGTGATGTCGCAACTGCCGGAAAAACAGGGGCTCACGCTGATGCTCAGGATCCAGGATGGGCGAAAATTCGAAGAGATCGCAGATATCATGAAATGTTCCGTCGGCACTGCCAAGGCGAACTATCATCATGCGGTTCAAAAGCTGAAAGCACTGATGGCGGAGGAAGAAACGGACCAGGGGCAAAGGATCATGGCTGAAACGCAGAAACTGACCGGTACCGATACGGGCCTTTAACCTGCACAATGGAAAAACAATGAAGTGCAACGAAACAAAAACCAAAGAGCTGCTTCCCCTGTACCTGGAAGGAGAACTGGACGACGCACAGCGGAAGCAGGTCGAGTTGCATCTCGCTTCTTGTGAAGACTGCCGGACGGAATTTTCGCTCCTGCGCAGGGTGGCTGAGCAACCGGTGCCCGACCCGGGCGAGGCTTTCTGGGCAACGATGCCGGAGCGTGTAGCGCAGGATGTCCGGCGCCGCAAGCGGGGAAAAGTTCCTGGGCTCTCCGCCATACTGGGCGCATTGTTCACTTATCGGTGGGCTTGGGCAACGGCCAGCGTCTGCATCCTGACTGTCGCTTTATGGTCCGTCCGGCAGGCGCCCGTGAACATGACCGGATTTCCGGAAAGAGACATAGAAGTAGCCATCCAATCAGAAATAGAACTTGAACCCTATCGCGATGCGCTTGATGTGGAAGTATCCGACCGGAATCAACAAATATCCGATGATCTTCTGAAACTCAATGAACGCGAATTGGACCGGCTCTATGAGCTTCTCGACAAGAAAGAGCAGGACATCCAAGACAAAATTCGCAAGAAAATGAAAAATCAAAAGAATATCGGATAAGGGAAAATCAGCAGGAGGCCAGTATGAAGTTAGTTAAAATAGCGGTCGCTACCATAATCCTCGCTTTGGTCTGGACAGCGGCCTTTGCACAAACGCCGAACCAGGAACCGTCGCTTAATGCTCGGCAGCCGGAAGGAAATCGGTTCGCGCCGGATCAGGGGCCGGATGCGCCGCCTTCTCCGGAGCGTCGCGAGCAGATCAGGAAGAAAATCGAAGCCCTGCGGGTCTGGCGGATGACCGAGGCGCTCGATCTCGACGAGAAGACCGCGGCGAAATTCCTGCCCGCCATCAGCGCGCTTTCGAACAAACGCAATGAACTCACACGCGAAAATCTGGAGACCATGCGGGAACTGCGTATTTACCTGAAAGCGGACAGGCCCGAAGAGAAAAAAATCCGGAGCGCCCTGGACAGGCTCGAAAATATTCACCACGAACTGACGAATATCCGGGACAAGGAGAACAACGCGGCCAAGGATCATCTGAGTATCGAACAGCAGGCTAAATTCATTATCTTTCAGCAGGAATTTCAGCGCGAAATCAGTGATATGCTCGCCGGAGCGCGGGGAGGGCAGGAATTGAAACCGGGCCAGAGGTATAATCCGGACGGACCGCGCAGGCCCCGCTAACCGTTTTCACGATTCTTCTGCCGGTTCTCTGTGAACTCCGCTGCTTCCTGCGAAGTTCTCATCCGAGTCGATCATTAGCCTCTTCCTTTTTCGGCACTCCATACCCATACAAATATTTTTCGCTACCCGATTCAACCTTTCCCTCCGCTGTGCGTCTAATGGTTAAAGACATGCGGCGGATGTCATCATCTAAAAAGGAGGAAGGCAAAATGTATCGTCGATATTTGATCGGAATGGCGATTCTACTGTTTATGTTCATGCAGGGTTGCAGCAGCGAAGACTCCGGTTCGGAAACCAGCGACAGCACCACTAGCAGTACCAGTACCAGTGCCGGTAGCGTGCAGATCAGTCTTACCGACGCGCCGGCATTCGGGTACGACCATGTCTGGATTACGGTCAAAGATCTCTGGTTCCACAAAAGCGATGCAGCCGAGCCGGGGCAGAACGGCTGGATCAAGCTCCCTCTTTCCTCCCCGGTTACCCTCGATCTCCTGGAGCTGGGAAACGGCAATATCAGTCTCCCCGTCTGGGATAATATCGAGGTCCCCGAGGGGGATTACACGCAGATCAGGGTCTTCCTTGCCAGAACCGAAGCCGAACTCACCGCCGCAGCTTCTGCGGAAAACCTGTCCTTCAACAATCAGGTGGATGTGACCGATGATACCGCGGCGTATCCGCTGCGGGTGCCCGATGCGGAACGCGGCATCCGCCTTGTCGGCGAATTTACCGTTAAAAAGAACGAGAAATTGAAGTTCGCGGTCGATTTCGACGCCGGCGATGATGTGGTACAGATCGAGCGTGAAGGGAAGAACATCGAGCGTGAAGGGAAGAACGAGTATATCTTGAAGCCGCGTCTTGCCTATTTCGATCTGGACAATGCCGGAGCGATTGTCGGATCGATTGATGCGACGGCTGCCGCGAACAATCCGTCTGCTCACTTCGTCATCAAGGCAGAGCAGGTCGGGCCTAACGGACAGGTGCATGTGGTGCGGCGTGTCACCGTTCTGGCCGACCAGACGGGGAAATTCGTTCTCTTCCCGGTCCTGCCCGGGACCTATGATCTTGTTATGCGCGGTATAAATTATGAAACGGTGATCCTCAGGGGGGTTCCGGTCACGAAAGGAACGACGCCGGCGACAAGCCCCACCGTGGTACCGATCGTCACGATGACCCCGGCGACCCTACCGGACTATGCTTTGGATGCTGCTATCGAGTCACCGACCGGCGCATGGGTGGATTTCTTCCAGAAATTGCCTGACGAAGCTGCTCCTTATGAGATCAGGTTCAGGCATTTCAACCCGATCACCGGGCAGATACGCGGGTTCCAGCTGTCATCGGACCCTCTTCAAGTCGGGACCTATGATGCAGCAAACATCGTCCTTTCTCCCGTCACGCCCGTTGAGGGCAACGGTGGGTACAAGGCGGTCGCTGGAGCGCCTTTGCACAATCTCGACCTCGGCTCGGCGGTAGTTACCTCTGCAACGGGCACTCTTTCGTTCGGCACCCTGAATGTGTCACCCCCTGCTGCCGGCCGTAGCGTTTCGGGTTCGGTCATCTTGCCCGAAACGTTTGCGCCGGGAACCGGGCTTGACCGCGGCGTCCTCTTCGCGAGCCATGGCGGCATGATCGTGAACGCGATTAAAGTGGACAGTCAAATGGCATCGGGCGGGACGTATACAATCTCGAACCTGCCGGGGGGGACGCCCGAGCATCCTCTGCCCAGAGCCCTCTATGGGATCGAGGCTTTCGGCTGGTCATCAGATCCTGGCAACAGGGCGATCGCTGTCCCGAGGTTTGCCGATCTGACCACTTCTGATGCTACAGACGTTGATTTGAATATAGTGATGCTGCCTTAAGCGTGTGAAGTTTTCAGGTCCGAGGCCGGCTAAAAGCCGCGACCTCGGACCTGATTTCTGCGGATGGTCCTCTAGATTCGCGGCCTCCGAAGCCCACCGGCCACAAGGGAGACGATAAAAAGAATCAGGAAGATGAAGAAGAGAATCTTGGCAATCCCTGCAGTGGCCGAGGCGATGCCGCCGAAGCCGAAGACGGCCGCAACGATTGCGATGATGAAGAAGACGGCTGCCCAGTAGAGCATATTCGACTCCTTTCCAATGCGCGGAAATGCCACATGCATTTCGCTACTAAAGCATATCAAGAGGCCCGAAGTTGTCAAAATAGCGATGCTTTTCCTTTCTTCAGTTGACCGCAACCGCCGAAACCCTTAGCCTGGAAGCCTCGCGCCGAACTAATCATGGAGGGGTTCCATGCCGCATCATCCCGATCCGCATCGCCATCGTTTCATCCGAGGTCACATCCTGCCCTGCGTGATGAACCTGTTTGCCATCCTCTGCTTGCTGCTGCTGAACTGCGGACTGCCACCGGCGGCCTGGGGCAAGGCGCCGCAGGGCATGCTCCCCAAGACGTATACCGAGGAGTGCGACATCTCCGGCTGGCTGGTCAGCGAAAAGCTCGACGGGGTGCGCGCCTACTGGGACGGCCGCCAGCTCTGGTCGAAGAACGGCATACGTTACCGGCCGCCGCCGGCCTTTGTCCGCGATCTGCCGGACTTTCCCCTGGAAGGGGAGCTCTGGGGCGGACGCGGGACCTATGAACAGACGGCGGCGATCGTTCTGCAACCGCAGGCGCATGCGGGCTGGTTGCAGTTGCAGTTTGCCATTTTCGATGTGCCGGGTGAGGTCCTCAGTTTCACCTGTCGTATCGCCAAAGCCAGTCAGTGGCTCAGCGCGCATCCTTCGCCCTATGCCTTTGTGATCCCGCAGAGCCCGGTCCGGGACCGGGCGCACCTGCAGCAGGAGTTGCAACGAGTGCTGAAGCTTGGCGGCGAGGGGTTGATGGTGCGCAACCCGAATGCCCTTTATGCCGCCGGGCGCAGTACCGAAATCCTCAAGGTCAAGGATTTCCAGGATGCCGAAGCGGTGGTGATCGCCTACCTCCCCGGGCAGGGTCGCAACCTCGGCCGGCTCGGTTCGCTGCTGGTCGAAAGGCCCGATGGCACACGCTTCAAGCTCGGGAGCGGCTTCAGCGCCGCCGAACGAAACAACCCGCCACCGCTCGGTACCGTCATTACGTACAAATACTATGGCTATTACCCGACCGGTCTCCCCAAATTTCCCTCTTATCTACGCATCCGGCGGGACAAGGATCTGTAAGCTCCCCACAAACCGCTGTGCTTTACTCTAGCGCCCGTTTAATGTTATAAACACAGTTCGTGAACCGCCGGGTCACCCTCGGCGGTTCATTATTTTTTTTCGCGAGGACACGACTCATATGATTTCCGCCAACAACATCGCCCTCGCCTATGGCAAGCGGGTCATCTTCAAAGACGTCAATATCAAGTTCATCCCCGGCAACTGCTACGGCCTGATCGGCGCCAACGGCGCCGGGAAATCGACCTTTCTCAAGATCCTCGCCGGCGAGACTCGAGGCCGACAAGGGGGAGATCAGTCGTCAGCCCCGGCGAGCGCATCGCGGTGCTGCGCCAGGACCAGTTCGCCTTTGATGAGGAGACGGTCTTCAATACCGTGATCATGGGACACAAGCGCCTCTTCAAGGTGATGGACGAGCGCGAGGCGATCTATGCCAAGGCCGATTTCACCGAGGCCGACGGCATCCGCTCCGGCGAACTGGAAGCCGAATTCGCCGAGATGGACGGCTACGAGGCCGAATCGGAAGCGGCAGTGCTGCTCAACGGGCTCGGCATCCCCGAAGAGCTGCGCCACAAGCAGATGAAGGAGCTGGAGGCCGGCGACAAGGTCCGGGTGCTGCTGGCCCAGGCCCTCTTCGGCAACCCCGACATCCTGCTGCTCGACGAACCGACCAACCATCTCGACCTCAAATCGATCGCCTGGCTGGAGGATTTCCTCTTCCGCTTCCCCAATACCGTCATCGTCGTCTCCCATGACCGCCACTTTCTGAACCAGGTCTGCACCCATGTGGCCGACATCGATTTCGGCAAGATCACCGTCTACGTCGGCAACTACGACTTCTGGTACCAGGCGAGCCAGCTGACCCTCAAGCAGAAGCAGGACGAGAACCGCAAGGTCACCGACAAGGCGAACGAACTCAAGGAGTTCATCCAGCGCTTCTCCTCCAATGCCTCCAAGGCCAAGCAGGCGACCTCGCGCAAGAAGCTGCTGGAGAAGCTCACCGTCGAAGAGATGCCGGTCTCCTCGCGCAAATACCCCTTCGTCGTCTTCAAGCCCGAGCGCCCCTGCGGCGACATCATCCTCGAGATCAAGGGGCTGCATAAAAAGATCGACGGCGTCGAGCTCCTCGACGACCTCGACCTCTTCGTCAACAAGGGGGACAAGATCGCCTTCGTCGGCGGCAACAGCCTGGCCAAGACCACCCTCTTCCAGATCCTCGCCGGCGAGCTGGAGCCCGACGCCGGCAGCTTCCGCTGGGGGGTGACCATCACCACCGGCCTACTTCCCCAAGGAGAACAGCAGCTATTTCGACAACGACCTCAACCTGATCGAATGGCTGCGCCAGTTTCCCCCCTGCGAAGGCGAGAGCTTTGCCCGCGGCTTCCTCGGCCGCATGCTCTTCTCCGGCGACGACGCGACCAAGAAGACCAGGTCCTCTCCGGCGGCGAACGGGTGCGCTGCATGCTGGCGAGGATGATGCTCAAAGGCGCCAACGCCCTGATCCTCGACGAGCCGACCAACCACCTCGACCTCGAATCGATCACCGCCCTCAACAACGGCCTGATCGCCTTCACCGAAGTGATCCTCTTTGCCTCGCACGACCATCAGTTCATCGAGACGGTCGCCAACCGCATCATCGAGTTCCTCCCCGAAGGGCTTCATCGACCGGCCGATGAATTTCGAGGAATATCTGGTAAATGCCGAAGTCGCACGGCAGCGGGATGAATTCTGTCAGGGGCACGCGGAGCTGAGTTTATAGTATTATGGGCGGAGAAAAGCGCAGTGAGATCCAGCCCGGCATGACGGTGGCGATCGTGCTGAAAAAGGATCAACGCAGCAATACGCTGACCTGGGGGGTGGTCAAGGACCTCCTCACCAGCGCCCCGGTGCATACGCGCGGGATCAAGGTGCGGCTCACGGACGGCCAGGTCGGCCGGGTCAAAGCGATCGGCACGCCGGAGTAAGCTGCCCCAAGGCCGTCATCAATCGAGGAATCCGATCATGAGCAAAGATCTGTACATCAAGAATATCGCCCTGGAAATCTCCGAGGAAGAACTGCGCAAACTCTTTGCGGTGTGCGGCAAGGTGACCTACGTGCATATGGTCAAGGATGCCACGAGCGGCGAATTTGTCGGCTGCGCCTACGTGAAGATGTCCTCCGAGGCCGAAGCCAAGGACGCGATCGTCACCCTGGACGGCGCCCGCATGGGCAATCGGGAGATTGTGGTCAAGGAAGCGCTGCCGCAGAAAACGGCGGCAAACAAGGGGCCGGCGGGGAAGTCTCCGGGCAAGCCGCTGACCAGACGGCCAGCCGCAGGAGCGCCCGGAGGGGCGGGCAAGGAAGCGCCCGACGCCAGAGGCCCGAGAGGCCCACGCGGTCCGGCGGAGGCCCAGGGATACAAGGGACCAAAGCGGCCGCAAGGGAGCACCGGGCGCAAAGCGGGGGGACCGGGAGCCAGCTTCAGCAAAGGGCGGGGGCCGGGCAAGAGCGGCGGCCGGGGGAAATAGCCAGGGCGTTGCCGCAAACTAGAATACAGCTCAACGAAAGCCCGCCTGCCGGCGGGCTCCGAGTGTTGAAAAAGTCCTCGCCGCAAGGCGGGGACTTTTTATTTAAGGGATATCACCGGACTTCACCGCCGCCGGCTGCCGCCGAAAATGGAGCCGAGAACCCCGCGGATGATCTGCCGGCCGACCTGGCTGCCGATGGCGTGGGCGGCGCTCTTGGCCGCCGCCTGCAGCAGATCTGCCGCTCTGATTGCGGGCTCGGCCGGCCGCGTTTCTGCAACCGGCGTCCGGCCGTGGCTTCGCGCGCTTTGGCCTTGCAGTTTTTCGTAGGCCGATTCGCGATCGACCGTCTTTTCGTAGTGGCCGGACAGCACGGAAGCGGTTGATGCACCGCTGGCGCTCCGCCGGCGTCAGCGGGCTGCAAGCGGCTGCGCGGCGGCAGGATCAGGGCGCGCTCGACCATGCGCCGGCGCTGCCCCTTGGCGTCGAGCAAGGACACCAGCGCCTCGCCGACCCCCAGTCTCGGTGATGGCCGTTGCCGTATCGAGCCCCGGGCTGGCGCGGAAGGTCTCGGCCGCCGCCCGCACCGCCTTCTGGTCCCGCGGGGTGAAGGCGCGCAGGGCGTGCTGGACCCGGTTGCCGAGCTGGCCGAGCACCGTCTCGGGGATGTCGAGCGGGTTCTGGGTGACGAAATAGACCCCCACCCCCTTGGAGCGGATCAGCCGCACCACCTGCTCGATCTTCTCCAGCAGCGCCTTCGGCGCGTCGTCGAAGAGCAGGTGCGCCTCGTCGAAGAAGAAGACCAGCTTCGGCTTCTCCGGGTCGCCGACCTCGGGCAGGCGTTCGAACAGCTCGGACAGCAGCCAGAGCAGGAAGGTGGCGTAGAGCTTGCGGCGACTGCATCAGCCGGTCGGCGGCGAGGATGTTGATCGACGCCCGCGCCCGTCGCAGTCGGTCTGCATGAAGTCCTCGAGGTCGAGGGCCGGCTCGCCGAAGAAGCGCGTCGCCCCCTGCTCCTCCAGGGCCAGCAGGCTGCGCTGGATGGCGCCGATGCTGGCCGCCGAGATGTTGCCGTACTGGGTCTTGAAGTCGGCGGCGTTGTCGCCGACATATTGCAGCATCGCCCGCAGGTCCTTGAGGTCCAGCAGCAGCAGCCCCTGGTCGTCGGCGATCTTGAAGACGAGGCTGAGCACGCCGCTCTGGGTGTCGTTCAGGTCGAGGAGGCGGGCCAGCAGCAGCGGCCCCATCTCGGAGACGGTGGTGCGCACCGGGTGGCCCTGCTCGCCGAAGACGTCCCAGAAGATCACCGGGTAGGCCGCGTAAGCAAAATCGTCGAGCCGCAGCTGCTCGACGCGCTCCGCGACCTTCGGATCGTCGCCGCCCGGCACGCGCCAGGCCGGAGAGGTCGCCCTTGACGTCGGCCAGGAAGACCGGCACGCCGATGCGGCTGAACTGCTCGGCCAGCACGCGCAGGGTCACGGTCTTGCCGGTGCCGGTGGCGCCGGCGATCAGGCCGTGGCGGTTCGCCATTTTCGGCAAAAGGGCGAGGGTCTCGCCATTCGCCTGGGCGATGGGAAGAGTCTGCGATGGATTCATGCGTCTGTTCCTCCTGCAAATTATGATGAAAAACCAAGAGCTATTTTGTTCGTTGCGGAGGCTTTTCGCCGCCGGCAGGAATCCCCTCCGCCAGTCGGCGCACCTGCGGCAGCATCCGGCGGACGATTTCATCGACGCCGCGAGCGTTCGGATGCAGGCCATCCCCCTGATTCAGCTCCGGCACCCCGGCCACCCCTTCGAGGAAAAAGGGATAGAGTTCGACACCATATTTCTTCGCCAGACGCGGATAGATCGGCTCGAAGCGGCGAACGTACTCGGCCCCGAGATTGCGCGGCGCGTGCATGCCGGCCAGCAGAACCGGGATTCCCTGTTGCCGCGCGGTAGCGAGGATGGCGTCGAGATTGACTTCGGCCTGCGCCGGATCGAGGGCGCGCAGGGCGTCGTTGGCGCCGAGTTCGATGATGAGCAGATCGGGCTTCTCCTGCAGCAGCCAGTCGAGCCGCGCCCGGCCGCCGGCGGTGGTGTCGCCGGAGACCCCGGCATCGATTACCTTGGCGGCAATACCGCTGCGGCGCAGGGCGGCCTGCAACCGGGCAGGAAAAGCATCGGCGGCGGCGAGACCGTAACCGGCGGTGAGGCTGTCGCCGAGAATGGCAATGGTATGGTCGGGGCGTGTCGCCGCGCCAGCTGGCTGTCCCGGCAGCGCCAAGAGGTAAAGAAGGACGGCATAAATTGGTGCGGCAGGGCGCATGACGATAACCTTGAATATCGCATAGTGTAGGGGTGGCGATTCCGCCCGTCAACAGCCATCATAAACGAGTGGTCGTAAATATTTCCGGGCGTCGGCAATCTTCCGAAAAACAGCCAAAACGTTCCGGCCCGGCTTGACATTTCGCCAGTGGTTTCTTAAGGTTAATGAACTCTCGGTTTATCCTTCCGGTTTTTTCTGGTTCTTCCCGCAGAAAGGAGTTTGCTCATGGCGAAGAAGATCGGAGTTGTTCTGTCCGGCTGCGGCGTTTACGACGGCAGCGAGATCCACGAGGCGGTCATTACGCTGCTGGCCATCGACCGGGCCGGGGCCGAGGCGGTCTGCATGGCCCCCGACATCGCGCAGATGCATGTGGTCAACCACCTGACCGGCGAAGCGGCGGCGGGCGAGAAGCGCAACGTGCTGGTCGAATCGGCGCGCATCGCCCGCGGCAAGATCCGCGACATCAAGGAGGTCAAGGCCGCCGATTTCGACGCCCTGATCTTCCCCGGCGGCTTCGGCGCCGCCAAGAACCTCTGCGACTTCGCCGTCAAGGGCGCCGCCTGCGACGTCAACCCCGAGGTGGCACGCCTGGTGCGGGAAACCCTCGAAGGCAAAAAACCGCTCGGCCGCTGTCTGCATCGCTCCGGCGCTCCTGTCGCAAGGTCCTCGGCGATGACAAGCTCGCGCACCAGCTGACGATCGGCACCGATGCCGATACGGCGCAGGCGCTGGAACAATGGGCGCCACCGCACGAGGCTGCCCGGTGCGCGAGTTTGTCGTCGACCGGCAGAACAAGATCGTCACCACCCCCGCCTACATGCTCGCCGGCCGCATCAGCGAAGCCGCCGAAGGGATCGAAAAGACGGTCAAGGCACTTCTCGAATTGATCTGATCCGGCCGGCTATAAAGGGCTGAGAAGCCGGTTGCGACCGGGGAAAAATCATCTAGACTAGGTGCACGCCTGGTCTTGTTTTAGTCGTCTGACTGCAAGGAGGATATGGAACGATGGGAAAATATCGCTGTGTGATCTGTGATTACATCTATGACCCGGCCGAGGGGGACCCTGCCAGCGGCATCGAACCCGGTACCCCTTTCGCCGAGCTGCCCGGGGACTGGGTCTGCCCGCTGTGCGGCGCCGATCAGTCCAATTTCGAACCCGTCTGAAAAGGAGCTTCCCATGGCCAGGACACCGTACGTTGACAAGGACGTATGCATCAGCTGCAATCTATGCGTCGACAGCGTCCCGGAGGTCTTCCGCATGGATGACGACAACTTAGCCGAAGTCTACGATCCCGTCGGCGCCCCGGAAGAAAAAATCCAGGAGGCGATCGATTCCTGTCCGGTTTCCTGCATCCACTGGGAATAGCCGCCATGCCCTGCGGAGGGCCGGCGGCGGCCGGCCCTCGCTCTTTCCGCACCTTACGGCCGGGGCAGCTTCCTTACGGTAAAGCGCTGGCGTTCCAGGAAGCGCTGATCGAGCGACGCCGACAGGAGGCAGAAGATATTCTCCTGCTCCTCAGCCATCCGCCGGTTATCACCTTGGGGCGCCGCAGCGCCGGGTCGCATCTGCTCCTCCCGGCCGACGAACTGGCGCGGCGCGGCATAGAGGTGTTCCCGGCCGGCCGCGGCGGTGACGTGACCTATCACGGTCCGGGGCAACTGATCGGCTATCCGATTGTCGATCTGGATCCGCTCGGGCGCGACCTGCACCGCTATCTGTGCCGGCTCGAAGAGGTCTTGATCCGCACCCTGACGGTTTTTTCCCTCGACGGGGAACGGATTGCCGGGCGGACGGGCGTCTGGGTGGGCGGGGAAAAGGTGGCCTCGATCGGCGTCGGCGTACGCCGCTGGATCGGCTGGCACGGCTTCGCCCTCAACATCGGTGCCGATCTCTCCGGTTTTGCCGCCATCGTCCCGTGCGGTTTGCCGGGGGTGACGATGACATCCATGGAACGCCTGCTGGGAAAGGCGGTCGCGCCGGCCGCCGTGGAAGAAGAAATCATTCGCGCCTTTGCCGGGGTGTTCGGCTGCCGGCACGCAGGAGACTATGAGTACTGCCAAACGCAACAAGCCTGACTGGCTCAAGGTCCGTTTCCCTGCCGGCCCCAATTACGCCCGCATCGATCGCTGGCATCGCGAGGAAGGTCTGCACAGCGTCTGCCGCAGCGCCGCCTGTCCGAATCAGGGCGAATGCTGGAACCGCGGCACCGCCACCTTCATGGTCCTCGGCGAAAGCTGCACCCGCGACTGCCGTTTCTGCAACGTCGGCCACGGCTCACCGGCTCCCGCCGATCCCGCCGACCCGGCGAAGATCGCGCGGGCGGTCGCCGAATTGGGGCTGCGCCATGCCGTGATCACCACCGTTACCCGCGACGATCTTGCCGATGGCGGCGCCGGTCACCTCGCTGCCGTGACGAACGCGATCCGCGCCGCCGCGCCGCACTGCCGGATCGAGCTGCTGATCTCCGACCTGCAAGGGAATAGCACAGCGCTGGCAACGGTCCTGGCTGCCGCCGCCCGACCTGCTCGGCCACAATCTGGAAACCGTCCCCCGCCTTTATTCCGCCGTCCGGCAGGGCGCCTCCTATCGACGCTCCCTCGACCTGCTGGCCGCCGCCCGGCAGATGGCCCCGGCCATTCCGACCAAGTCCGGGCTGATGCTCGGGCTCGGCGAAACCGGTGCGGAAGTGCAGTCGGTGCTGGACGATTTGCGGCAGGCGGACGTTGCCTATCTGACCCTCGGTCAGTACTTGGCTCCGAGCCGCGGGCACTATCCGGTGGATCGTTTCGTCCCGCCAGAGGAGTTTGCCAGCTGGCGCCAGCATGCCCTGGCTCTCGGCTTCCGCGGTGTCGAGGCGGGACCGCTGGTGCGCTCTTCCTATCATGCCGAAGAGCAGTTTGCGAAAGCTGCCGATGGAGATTGAAGGGGTCTATGAAACGATCATCCTCGGCTCCGGCCCCGCCGGACTGACTGCCGCCATCTATGCCGCCCGCAGTCGCTGCTGTCCCCTCGTCATCCATGGCATCCAGCCTGGCGGCCAGCTCACCACCACTACCTGTGTCGAAAATTTTCCCGGCTTTCCCGACGGTATCGACGGCCCCACCCTGATGGATAGAATGCAGCGGCAGGCCCTTCGCTTCGGTACCCGTCTTCTCGAGGGGGAGGTAACGAAAGTCGAACTTGGCGAGGAGCCGTTCCGCCTCTGGGTGGGAGAAGAGCTCTACCGAACCCGGACACTGATCATCGCCACCGGCGCCACTCCGAAAATGCTCGGTCTGCCGAACGAATGGCGCCTTTACGGCCGCGGCGTCTCGGTATGCGCCACCTGCGACGCCTTTTTCTACCGTGACAAGGAAGTCGTCGTTGTCGGCGGCGGCGATACGGCGGTGGAGGAAGCGACCTTTCTCACCCGCTTTGCCCGCAAGGTCACGCTCGTGCACCGGCGCGCCGCACTGCGCGCCATCCCCATCCTGCAGCGACGGGCGAGCGGCGATTCGCGCATTCACTTCCGGTGGGAGACGCTGGTGACTGCTATACTTGAGGATCAACGGGGAGTCACCGGAGTGCGCCTGCGGCATCTGCCGAGCGGCCGCGAGGAGGATCTCCTCTGCGACGGTGTTTTCATCGCCATCGGCCATATTCCCAATACCTCGTTGTTTCGTGGCCAGCTGGAAATGGATGCCGATAATTACCTGGTGACCCGTAATTTCGTCGAAACAAGCATCCCCGGCGTTTTTGCCGCCGGCGACGTGCAGGATGCGCATTTTCGGCAGGCAGTCACCGCTGCCGGCTCCGGCTGCATGGCCGCTCTGCAAGCCGAACGCTATCTCGAATCGCTGCTCGATCGCAAAAAGAGGACACCATGATATCCGACCGAATGAAACGCTTCATCGAAGATGTGAATTACGCCTACGTCGCCTCCGCCGATCAGCGTTCCCGTCCGCATCTGGCGGCCGGCAGCGGGTTGCGGGTGCTCGATCCGCAGCATCTCGTCTTCGAAGCCTGGTTCTGTCACAAAACGCTGGAAAATGTGGCTGAAGTGCCGCGCCTGGCGGTGGTGGTTATCGACCGGGCGACTGGCGCCGGTTATCAGCTGCTTTGTCGGGTGGAAAAGACGGCCAGAGTCGGAATTCTCAATGGCTTTGCCCCGGAGATTGAAGAGCCCGGCCTGCCACAGGTGGAAACCCGCATGACGGTGTTTGTCGAAGAGGTTCTGGAATTTTCACACGGGCCGCACACAGACAATCCGATTGCCGTGGAAATGTAAAGGGCGCCGTTACTCCCCGGCGCCCACAAATTTATAGTATGTCGGGCAGAACTATTGCATCGGCACCAGCGCCGATTACTCTTCCTCGGCCGCCAATTCCTGACGCATGAAGTCCACCGGGGAGAGCTTACGATAATTTTCCGGTGCGACGAATTCGGCAGGGGCTACCGGTTTTTCCTCCATCGACAACACAACTTCGATCTGCGGCTCATCTGCCGAGAAATCGACCTCCTTCATGACCCAGCCGGTGGCAACCAGCTTCCGATAAACGGGATCCTGCTCGACAACCATGACGCTTCTCTTCTTGTCCGGATCGGAGCATTCGCTCAACCGGAACGCCATGTCCCAGATTTTGCTGACCTCCGTTTCGGTATTGGCCAGGGTTTTCTCCGCCAGATAGAATTCCTTCTCCTTTTCGCCGTCCCGGAAAACCTCGTATTTTGTCGTTGGATAGCCGGCGACATAGCCGCCGTTCCCCGCCTCCCGAATCTCGAAGCGAGCGGCCGGCGCCCCCTGCCCATCGAGTGCCTTCATCTGCTCCTCGACCATGGCGCGAAGCTCTTCCGGGATCTGTGACAACTGCTCATCATACAGAGTGAGGATAGCCGTGCAGAACTGATCGATGTTAGCAATCGAATAGCTTTGCCGCAGGTCATTGACCGAAGTCATCGTCTCATTGTCCGTATCGAAGACCACCCAGCTGCCGTCCGCTTCCGACTTGAACTTTCCTCCTTCAAGGAATGCCAGTTCACCATCCTGCCATTCGATGACAACCCCGGCAGAAGCCGCTCCGGCAAAAAGAAGCGAACCCGCTATTGCAGCGATCCATTGCTTGAACACCTTTTTTCTCCTCAACGATGTTTATAAATGACTCCCGGTTCCGTTAAATTGTCGCAAGTTCCGCATCAGAGTCAAGGTCGTTTGGGAGCAAATGTATAATTTATTATGTTGCCGCGCAGGCCCCGATTTCGCATGGAAATTTTGCCGCTCTGGCGGGTTGGAAGATTTTTGGGGGAAGTTTTTTCTTGTTTTTTCGTCGTTCTTCGTGATAATTACAAGTCCCCGTGGCCGCAGAAGATTCACTGGATATCCGTTTTATGCGGGAGGCGTTGCGCGAAGCAGCGGCTGCCCAGGCCCTCGGTGAGGTGCCGATCGGCGCCGTGATCGTGCATGACGCCGGGATCGTTGGCCGCGGCTACAATCTGCGGGAGACGAGCAACGACCCGACCGCCCACGCCGAGATGCTCGCCATCCGGCAAGCGGCTGCCGCACTCGATTCATGGCGGCTGCTCGACTGCACACTGTATGTGACTCTCGAGCCTTGCGGCATGTGCATGGGCGCCATTATCCTGGCGCGGATTCCCCGGCTCGTTTACGCCTGTCGCGATCCGCGCGCCGGCGCCGCCGGTTCGATCTACGATTTCTCCCGCGATGAACGTTTTAACCACCGGGTTGAAGTCGTCGAGGGGATCTGCGGCGGAGAAAGCAGCGAACTGCTCTCCGGCTTCTTCCGCCAGCTGCGTGAAGGCAAACGGCGCACTCGTCCAGAATAAAAAACAATTATCGACCAGATCTCAGCTCCTGCGGAGGGGTGTCCGAGTGGTCGAAGGTGACAGACTCGAAATCTGTTGTACCGCAAGGTACCGTGGGTTCGAATCCCACCCCCTCCGCCAGTTAGAAACAAGGGCTTAGCCGAATTTGGCTAGGCCTTTTGTCTTTCTAATTGTTCAAAATTTCCCTCCATGGTTCACTCCCGGTACAATCCAAATGAGTGAAGGTTTTGTTCGATTCGATAGTACGTGCCATAATGCATCCTGCCTAACAAAAATCACTCCCTTGTAACGTCAGCCTAATTACTTCTCCGCAACGTTCTGCAGTCTTCCCTGGAAAAAAACCTCAATATTCTCCCGCGTCGTCTCCAGGATGCGCTGCACCGCCTCGCGGGTGTTGAAGGCGTTGTGCGGTGTGATGATGACGTTGCGCAGGCGCAGCAGGATATGGCCGGTCAAAGGGCCTGCAGATCGTGTTCCCGGCTGAAAACGCGCCGCAGCAGTTCCGCTTCCTCGCGAATGGCCGGCTCCTCGGGGAGGACATCGAGGCCGGCGGCGGCCACCTTTCCCCGCGCCAGGGCTTCCAGCAGCGCTTCGTGATCCGAGACACTGCCGCGGGCGGCTCCAGCCAGTACCGATCCGGTTTCACATCGAAAGCCAGCACCTGGGCGATATGGTCCGTACCGGTCGAACGGGTCGCGATCATTTTCAGCTGCGGGAATTTCGCCAGAATTTTTTCGCCGGCATCGGAATAGATTAAGATTGAGATCACTTCCGCTTCGCGGTGTTCTTCGATGTTTTCTTCCGTCAGCCGGCCGCTGGTGGAGCGGATCTCGTGCTCTTCCGACAACTGGTCAAACGTCCGGGCTTCCCAAGGTTCGGTTTCGAAGATGCTGATTTTCATGACGCACTCTCTCTGGAATTCAGTCTTATCCTTCTGAGATTAAGGGGATCGGGAGAATTGCAAGATGAGGCCCCGCGTTATTCCGCGCGTGCGTTGGCCTTGCCGGCCATTGCCCCTGTGCTAAAGTTTTCTTGAACCCCTTCTGGAGAAGCGCTTATGAACGGCTGGTTCCTTCGGTTTGCGCTTTTGTTTCTTCTTCCCCTCCTGCTGGCCGGCTGCGAAGCCGTCGAAGGGATTTTCAAAGCCGGGCTCTGGGTGGGAATCGTTGCTGTCGTGATTGTGGTGGCCGTTGTCGTGCTGGTCGCCCGGAAGGTCAATCGCTGAGGATTGGATGCGGTCATTTGAACGGCCAGATCAGCGGCGTCACGAGCAGACCGAGTAGCCAGGTGATCAGCGCCAGCGCGCTGCCGAGCTGCAGATAATGGCGGAAGCGGTAGCCGCCGGGACCGAGGACGAGGATTGTGCTTTCGTGGGCGACCGGGGTGCAGAAAGCGGCGGAGACGCAGATCGCCAGGGCCACCATGAACGGCTTCGGATCGACACCGGTCGTTATCGCCACCCGGTAGGCGATCGGAGCGAGGATGATGGCCACGGCGGCATTCTCGATCACCTGCGTGAGAAGAACGGCTAACAGGAGGACGGCGCCGAGCAACAGCAGGGGGGAGGTACCGGCGAAAGTGCCGACCAGTTCGTGCGCCACCGCTTCCGCCGCCCCGGTCTTCTCCAGCGCCAGACCAAAGGCGATCATTCCGCCGAGGGTGACGATCGTCCGCCAGTCGATGGTATTGTAGGCATCGTTCAGCTTGATGCAGCCGAAGAGAATAACGAGCAGCGCCGCCAGTGGGATCGAGACCGGCGGCGGCAGGAGTCCGGTCATGGCGGTGAGAATGATGCCGACGAGCAGGAAAATGGTAAGGAGCGCTTTTCGGCCGCCGACCGCCGGAATCGAGCGCTCGCCGAGGAGGAGCAGGTTGGGATTGCTCTTCAATCGGGGGAGGTCGCCGAGATTACCAAGGAGCAGCAGGTAATCGCCGAATTCCAGCGGCAGGTCGGCAAGACGCGAGCGCAGGGTGGTGCCATGCCGGGAAATTCCCATCACCGTAAAGCGGTAGAAACGATTGAAGTTGACTTCGTCGAGAGTCTTTCCCAGATACGAGGCGGTGGGTGCCAGGAGCGCTTCGACGGTGACCAGATCGACGCTCTGCAACGCCTTGCGATCGATCTTCATCTCTTCCTTCAGCCTGAAATCGGTGCTTTTTAGCAGGTCGCGGATGACCGCTTCCGGCCCCTGCATGATCAGGATGTCTCCCGGCTCAAGCTTGAACCAGCCGGGAATGCGCTGCTTGCCGCGAAGGATTTCGACCACCGCCATGTCCCGCCGCTTCGACCAGGGCAGATCGTCCATCTTCTTGCCGACGGCTGAGGAATTCTCGGTGAGGATCACTTCCGTCAGGTATTCGCGGGGTGCCTCTTCCCCCGTTTTGTTGACATGGTCGGGAAGGAAACGGCGGCCGAAGAGGGTCAGGTAGAGGGCGCTGGCGATGAAAATGACGGCCGCCGGTAGGGTGAAGTCGAAGAAGCCCAGCCCCTCGCCGCCGGCCTGCCGGAAGAAGTCGCTGATCAGGATGTTGCTGCGGGTACCGATCAACGTCCATTGGCCACCCAGCAGTGACCCGTAGGCGACGAAAATGAGATAGCGCCCCGGTGAGAGATTGCGTTCGCGGCAAATGGTCAGGATCAGCGGCAAAAAGACGAGGACGGTCGTCGTATCGTTGACGAACATCGAAAAAGCGGTCGTTACACTGAGAACGGTCAGCTGCAAGAGCCATTCGTGGCTGGCGGTGGCCCGGAAGACGCGGATGCCGACCCACTCGGCGGCGCCGGTCTGCACCAGCGCGCCGCCAAAGACGAACATGGCAACAATCATCACCACCGCCGGGCTGCCGAAGCCGGCGAAAGCATCGAGATAACTCAGTATCCCCCGCCATTCGCCATCGGAATGCGGCCAGGGAAAAATGAGGGCGAGCAGGACGAGAACGGCCGCCAGGTCGTGCGGAAGTTTCTGCGTCCAGAAGAGGAAGATGGCGCCAGCGAGAATCAGCGCCAAGGCGATATACTCCATGGGCATAGTCTAATCGGTCTTCGCGGATAGTTCCAGGCAAGTGACATGACGGAGAGAGGATGAAAGATCCGGTCTGCGGCATGGAGGTTATCCCGGAAAAGGCTGCCGGACACACAGAATGGCGGGGTGATACCTACTACTTCTGTTCGCTGCGCTGCCGGGAGAAATTCACCGCTGCCCCTGAGACCTACGTCGGCGCCGCCGCCGGGCAGAAGAAAAGCGAAGAGATGCCGGCAGCGGGAAAATACATCTGCCCGATGCATCCCGAAGTGGTGCAGGACGGCCCCGGCGCCTGCCCGATCTGCGGCATGGCCCTGGAGCCGCTGGCGATTACGCCGGAGGAGGGGGAGAGTGCCGAACTGCGTGATATGCGCCGCCGCTTCTGGGTGAGCGCCGCCCTCTCGGTGCCGCTCGTGCTATTGGCGATGGCGCACATGATTCCCGGCTTCGGCCACCTGCTGCCGCCGCGGCCGGCGGCCTGGATTCAACTCCTGCTGGCGACGCCGGTGGTTCTTTGGGGCGGATGGGTCTTCTTCGTCCGCGGTTGGCGCTCCCTCGTCTCGCGCAATCTGAACATGTTCACCCTGATCGCCCTCGGCGTCGGCGCTGGCTGGCTGTACAGCGTCGTCGCCACTGTCCTGCCCGGCATCTTTCCCCCCTCCTTCCGCGATGCAGCGGGCGAGGTCGCGGTTTACTTCGAAGCGGCGGCGGTGATCGTCACCCTCGTCCTCTTCGGCCAGGTACTCGAACTGCGCGCCCGCAGCCGCACCGGTGCGGCCATCCGCGCCCTCCTCGGCCTGGCGCCGAAGAGCGCCCGCCGGCTGCGCGACGATGGCAGTGAGGAGGACGTGGCGCTCGATCAGGTGCGGGCCGGCGACCGGTTGCGCGTCCGCCCTGGCGAGAAGGTGCCGGTGGACGGGACAGTGCTCGAAGGACGGAGCGCGGTCGATGAATCGATGCTCACCGGCGAACCGATGCCGGTGGAAAAGGGCGCCGGCGATCGCCTGATCGGCGCCACGATCAATGCCTCCGGCGCGCTGGTCATGCGCGCCGAGCGGGTTGGGGCGGAGACGGTGCTGGCGCAAATCGTTCAGATGGTCGCCCAAGCGCAGCGCAGTCGGGCGCCGATCCAGCGCCTAGCCGACCGGGTCGCCGGCTGGTTCGTGCCGGCGGTGATGGCCGATTGCCGTGCTGACCTTTATCGTTTGGGCGTTCGTCGGTCCGGAGCCGCGCCTCGCCCATGCCCTGGTCAACGCCGTGGCGGTGCTGATCATCGCCTGCCCCTGCGCCCTGGGTCTGGCCACCCCAATGTCGATCATGGTGGCGACCGGCAAGGGGGCGACGATGGGCGTGCTATTCAAGAACGCCGAGGCGATCGAGACGCTGCGTCAGGTCGATACTCTGGTGATCGACAAGACCGGCACGCTTACCGAGGGGAAGCCGAAGCTGGTGAGCCTGGTGGCGGCGGCAGGGACGACGGAAAGCGATCTGCTGCGGCTGGCGGCGAGCCTGGAACAGGCGAGCGAGCATCCGCTCGCAGCGGCGATCGTCAGCGGTGCACAGGAGCGCAGGATCGCTCTCGCCAAGGTGGGTGAGTTCGAGTCATCTGACCGGCCGCGGCGTCGCGGCACGGGTGGACGGGCGGCGGGTCGCCCTCGGCAACCGGGCGCTCCTTGACGAGCTAGGGATCGCCGCCGGTCCTCTCGCCGCGCGCGCCGAAGCGCTGCGCAAAGAGGGGCAGACGGTCATGTTCGCGGCGATCGACGGCCGTCTGGCCGGCCTGCTGGCCGTGGCCGATCCGATCAAGGCGACGACGCCGGACGCCATTCGCGAATTGCATGCGGAGGGGCTGCGACTGGTGATGCTCACCGGCGACAGCCGCACGACGGCGGAGGCGGTGGCGCGAAACTTGGGCATCGACGAGGTCGAAGCCGAAGTTCTCCCCGAACGCAAGGCCGAGGTGGTGAAGAAGTTTCAGCAGGAGGGACGCAACGTCGCCATGGCCGGCGACGGCATCAACGATGCCCCCGCCCTGGCGCAAGCCGAGGTGGGCATCGCCATGGGGACCGGCACCGATGTGGCGATGGAGAGCGCCGGCGTTACCCTGGTCAAGGGCGATCTGCGCGCCATCGGCCGCGCCCGCCGCCTCAGCCAGGCAACGATGCGCAACATCCGGCAGAACCTCTTCTTCGCCTTCGTCTACAACGCGCTGGGGGTGCCGATTGCCGCCGGGCGTCCTCTATCCCTTTTTCGGCCTGCTCCTCAGCCCGATCATTGCCGCCGCCGCCATGAGTTTTAGCTCCGTCTCGGTGATCGCCAACGCGCTGCGGCTGCGCAAGTTGCGGTTGTAAAGATTTACCACCCCCGCCCTGACGGGCACCCCTCCTGATTCAGGAGGGGGCTGGGGGGGTGGTCGATTTGCGCATGGGAGTCTGTGTCGTTGAAAGACGAAGCCCAACAGAACCGAGTGGAGCTAAAAATTTTTATCGGATCAGCCGAACTCGGCGAGGAGCTTGCGGAAGGCGGGAAGGGTCTTGGCTTGGCGTAGCGGGAGCAGTTCGGTATGAAAGAGCGGGTCGTCCATCGGCAACAGCACCCCTTTAATTTTTGAGAGCACCTGGACCTCGCCGCAGAAGAGGTCTTGGTAGCGTGCCAGAATGGCCTCGATGGTGCCGCGAAGCTGCGCCAGCCGCTCGGCTCGGCTCGCCGTCTCCGGGGCGGCGCCGCGCAGGCGGGCGAAGAGAAGCGGGTCGGCCAGGGCGCCGCGGCCGAGCATCAGCCCGGCGGCGCCGCACTCTTCGAGCAATTGCTTTCCCTGCGTGGCACTGCGGAGGTCGCCATTGGCGATCACCGGCAGCCGGGTAGCGCGTACCATCGCGGCGGTGACGCGGTGGTCGGCCTGGCCAGCTATACTCCTGCAGCACGGTGCGCGGATGGAGGATAAGAAAATCGACCCCAGCCGCCTCAAAGAGGGGGAGGAGGGCGAGGGCGTCGTCGTGGTTGTCGTAGCCGGCGCGCAGCTTGAGCGAAAAGCTGCCGCGGCAGGCGTCGCGCAGCGCCGGGATCAGTTCGGCGAGGAGGTCGGGATGCTGCAGCAGCGCCCCGCCGATCAGGCTGGTGGTCATGCGTCCGTAGGGGCAGCCGAGGTTGAGATTGAGATGGCGGGCGCCGGCAGCAGCGGCGACCTGGGCCGCTTCGACCAGCGCGGTGCGGCTGTTGCCGATCAGTTGCACCACCAGCGGCACGCATCGCTCGGCGCCGATCTCGCACAGGTCGCTGTGGGCGACGCGCTTGCGGCTGTGGCCGGCGACGCGCACGAACTCGGTGAAGACGACGTCGGGGCGGACCGTGTCGATGAAGTAGGCACGCACGGCGCGGTTGGTCACCCCCTGCATCGGCGCCAGCATCAGCGGCGTCGTGCCGGGTTTCCAGGGGAGGATGGTGGTCGGGGGAGCGGTCATCGTTGTTCGCAGCGGGAGCGTATCTGGCCAGGGGGAAGGCGGACAAGATAGCCGATGCGCGGAGGGCATGCAATGTTTTTGAAGTCGTTCGCGCTCATCAGCAACGAGCGGCTTTAAAATTTTCGGTTCCCGTGAGACTGATTCTCGCTGCTGTCAGATTCCGGCTGCTTCTCATAGAACACCTTGCCAACCCGTTCGATATGCCTGCGCAGCTCTTCATTGTCTATCTGGTGAAAAATGGAGAGATCGATCTGGTAGGGCAACAGCAGTTCGTCCAGCTCATCGCCGATCGCGCCAAGCTCTGCTGCGTTGAGCGTTTCCCCAAGCAGAGTCAGGTCGATATCCGAGCCGGGCTTGAACGTCCCCTTGGCCCGCGAGCCGTAAAGAACGGCTTTTTCCACCGCTGAAAACCGAGCCAACACCCCGCATATTTTGGCAACGGTGGCGGAGGGCAACCCGTGACTCATACTTCGCTATCCTCCATGTCCAGCAAGTGAGCAAAGCGTTGTCCCATGGCATTAAAGGCCGGATAAAACCGCGCCAAAATGTCGTTGACAATGCTTGTCGCGATGTCGGTGTTGTAGGTGTGCGAAGTAAGATTTCTGGCCTTGATCATGTCCATCCATGATTCGCCATCCTCGATCAGGCCGTTTTTGAAGGCCTCACGGGTCGCGTTTTTGGAGCCGATGAGACCGACAAAACCCTGTTCCTCAAGGTAATCCTTCAATACATTCCAGGCGAGTTCATGGGTAAATTCGAATCCTTGAATCAGCCCCTGCTGCTCCAGTTCCGACAAGTCACGCTGTTTGGACAGATCGACGGCCTTGTGGAGTGTTTTTAGCGCTTGCGTGTAATTGCTGAAACGTTGCTTCCAACGAACGTCATTCATGTCTCATCCCTCGGGAGTTCTCTACCTGCCAGCCACCTGATCCTCGCCTGAATATCTCCATGGTCAGAACTCCCTGAAATCAGAGTTAAAAAATACCCCTCCCGCTCACAAAGGGCAAGAAAAACAACGGAGCAGCAACGGCCCCAACCTCTCCCGCAGCCCACCTCCTGGGAGGCGGGCAAGTTTTGGCAAGTTTCAGCGTCTGAGTTGTCCGAGCCGGACGAGGTTTCCTCAACCCCGAAGAAAAAGGGAGGTCAGCGTTGCCCAACTGCTTAGCAAGTGCATCGTAAATCAGTTCATAACGGCAAGAAAGTAAGCAGTGACAGCGCCGTCCCGATAAGCAGCAGAACAACCAGGAGCGTTACCATTTTCAGCGGCAGGACCTCGTTTTCCCGGAGTTCTTTGTAGCCGTGTCGATAGCGCCAGAGGGCAATCGCGAACAAAATCCCGCCGGCGATGATCAGGAGGGCGCCGCGGGATTCGGTTAGAAGCGGCATCTTCTTGATGGTCAGTCCGGTCCATCAGGTTTAATTAGCCGGTATTCCGCAACCCAGCCGCGATGCCGTTGATCGTCGCGGCGAGGACGTAGTCGAGTTCGCTCTCCGTCTCCCCTGCCGCTTGCGCCGCAGCAGCTCGATCTGGATCAGGCTCAGGGGATCGACGTACGGGTTGCGCAGCCGGAGCGAGCGGGCGAGGACGGGGTCGCTCTCCAGCAGCGCGCGCTGGCCGGTGACCGCGAGGACCATCCGTCAGGGTCCGCCGGACTCCTCGGCACATGGGCCGAAGACCCGCTCGCGCAGCGCCGCGTCCGCCACGAGCTCGGCGTAGAGCCGGGCGAGGGGCAGATCGACCTTGGTCAGCGCCAGCTCCACGTTGCGCATGAGGTCGGTGAAGAAGGGGAAGCGCTCCATCATGGTCTGCAGGAGTGCGCATGCCGTCCTCGCCGCGCGGCGACGAAGCGGTCGAGCGCGAAGCCGACCCCGAACCAGCCGGGGATCACGTGGCGGCTCTGCATCCAGCCGAAGCCCCAGGGGATGGCGCGCAGTTCGGCGAGGCCGCCGCCTGGCGCGGCGGCGTGCCGGGCGGGAGCCGATCTTCGCCAGGTCGAACTCCAGCACCGGCGTCGCCTGCTCGAAATAGGGGAGGATATCGGGGTTCTCGGCGATCCGTCTCCCGGTAGAAGGCGAAGGCGTCGGCCGACAGCGCTTCCATCGCCTCCTCCCACGTCGGGCATGTCTCTCGCTCGGCCCGCCGGCGGCGGCGAGGGCCTCCAGGGAGGCGGCCACCATCAGCTCCAGGTTGCGCTCCGCCAGGACCGGATCGGCGTACTTCCAGTTGATCACCTCCCCCTGCTCGGTGATCTTGAGGCAGCCGGTGAAGGCCCCCGGCGGCTGGGCCACGATCGCCCGGTGCGTGGGGCCGCCGCCGCGCCCGACCGTGCCGCCGCGGCCGTGGAAGAGCCGCAGCTGCACGCCGCACTCGGCGGCCACCTCGTGCAGTGCGCGGTGCGCCTTGTAGATCTCCCAAGAGCTGGTGAGCATGCCGCCGTCCTTGTTGGAGTCGGAGTAGCCGAGCATGACCTCCTGCCGCCGCCCCCAGGAATCGAGCAGCGGCGCGATAGCCGGCGGCGTCCAGAGGGAGCGGCAGATTTCCGGGGCATGGCGCAGATCGTCGATCGACTCGAAGAGCGGGACCGGCATCAGCCCCGGATCGCCCGCTCCGGCGTCGCCGGCCACCGCCACGCCGCAAAGCTCCAGCGAGCCAGATCAGATTGCGGATATCGGCCGCCGCGGCTGGCGCCGCTGATGACGTAGCTGCGCATCGCCTGCGGCGGGAAAGTCGCGTTTCAGCTCGGCGATGGTCCGCAGATGTCGCTAGAAGATCGATGGTTTCGGCGCTCGGGGCGGGGCGGAAGGGTGGCAGCGTTCTGCTCGCCGGCTGCCAGTTCGGCAACGGCGCGCGGCGTGAATCCGGGCGTGCTGGCGGATATCGAGGGTGTGCAGGTGAAAGCCGAAGGTCTCCACCTGTCGCAGCAGCGGCGCCACATAGGCGTCCGCCAGGCGTTCGCCGCCGCTGGCGCGCAGGCTTTCTTCCGACCAGCGCCAGGTCGGCATCGAAGGCGGCGGCGTCTGGATAGGCATCGGCCTGCCCCGGCTGCCCTGACGCAGGCGATAGCGGACGAAACGCAGCAGCTGGCGGTACGGTTCGCAGGCGGGGTAGCGGCTCGATTTCCGGTGCCATGGCGGGGAAACGCCGGCGGTAACCTTCGACGGCGGCGGCCTGCTCATTGGCTGGCGCGAATGCGGCAGGTCGACGGAGTGAGAAGCCCGCGCAACTCCTCGGTAACCCGCAGATAATGAGCGAAGATAGTTTCGCGCGCCTTCTGCAAGCGCTTCGCGGGTGGCGCCGGTCGTCACATACGGATTGCCGTCGCGGTCGCCGCCGATCCACGAGCCGAAACGGAACAGCGTCGGCAGATCGCCGGCGGCCAGATCGATCCCGTACACTTCGCGGAAGGCTTGCGCCACATCTTCGTACAGCCCCGGCAGCGGCTCGATCAGCGAACCGGGAAAGTGGTCGAGCCCCATGCGGATCTCGTCGCCGACCGTCGGTTGCCGCCGCCGCACCTCATCCGTCTGCCAGAGGGCGGTGATCTCGGCGAGGATCGCCTGCTGGCCGCGGGCAGCCTCCGCCTCGGTCAGCGGCAGGCGGTCGAGCTCCGCCAGATCCTGGCGATGCGCCGCCGCTTGAAGTGGACCACCCGTCGCGCCACTTCGGTCGGATGGGCGGTAAAGACCGGGATGATTTCCACCTGACGCAGATGCGTGAGCGCCGCATCGGCGCCGACGCCCGCCGCCTGCAGCCGGCGCAGGGTGCCGCGCAGCGAGCCCGGCTTGTCCAGCGCAGCGAGGTGCAGGCGGTCGGCGCGGCGGCGGCGCTTGCGGTGATTGGTTTCCGCCAGATTGGTCAGTTCGAAGAAGGTGGCGAAGGCCTTGATGATCTGGTGCGCCTCGGCGGTGGACAGTCCGGCGATGATCTGCGCCGACTGCGCTAATTCTTCTTCCGCGTTGGCGAAGTCCGCTGTCCCGTCCTCTTCCTGCGCCTGCCGGTGCCGGATCGCCAGTTGCCGGATCCGCTCCTCGGTGAGATAGGTCTGCTCTCCGGCCTGCTCGCGGATAACGATGCCGAGCAGTCGCCCGAGGGAGCCTACGTCGCGGCGCAGCGGCAGGTTCTTTGTCTCCGCATCGTGCGCCAGCAACTCCCGCAGCCGCTCCGCCTGCTCCGGCGCTCGCCAGAAAAGTTCCGTTTCGATCATCGGTGACCTCCCCTTCGGATCACCCGAAGTATAGCCGGTCTTTTCTCCCCCAGCCGCAGCCGCCGGAAACAAAAAAGCCCGCCTGGGTAGGCGGGCTTGGAGATGCGATGGTGGCGGGCTTCAGACTTTATTGTTGTCTTCGAGCTTTTTCGTTTCCTCCGCTTTTTCTTCGCCCTCTTTTATTCCTTCTTTGAAATTGCGCATCCCCTTGCCGAGAGCGCTACCGACCTGCGGCAATTTACCGGCGCCGAAAATGATGAGAACCAGAACGAGGATGATGATCAGTTCCTGGGTACCGAGACCGAACATAACGATTCAACTCCTTTTAACGGAATACAAAACTTGCCAAACAATACACCTGATAAGGGAAAAGAGCAAACGTTTCACAATATTCCAGCCCGCCGGAAGGAGGCGGCACATCAAGAGACAAGTTTAGCCGTGTTCCCCGCGGGCACCCCATTGCCCTTTTGGGTTTATTAAAATCGCGATCCGGCTGGGGAGAACGGTCCAAATAGCCAAAAAAGAAAGCTCCTTAAGGCAATTAGATGGGTACTTCTTCAGCTCCCGGAGATTGCAGATGGAAAATCGAGATATTTTCGCAGTAAATGGCTCTGTTGCGAACGCTGCTCCCCACATCGGTTGGAATTAACAAAGATAATATGCGAGCTTAACTTCCTGCCCGGGGAATATTTATTGCAACCATGACATTTTTTACATTTCAGTTACCTATTGCGAAGGAGGTTTTATGAAACGCATCATCCTGTGCATCACTCTTCTGGCATTCGCGACTCCCGCCGTGGCGGCCGACTTCAGCTACAGTGGCTCCTCTACTATCGGCACCGCCATCCTTCAGGCTGGTGCAGCCGATGCATTCAACAAAAAAGGGGGGAGTAAACTTGCCTCTATTGACCAGCCAGGCTCTGGCAAGGGTATTCAGGCACTCCTCGACGGGAAAGTCTCTTTCGCCGGCGCCTCCCGCCCGCTTAAGGCTGAGGAGAAGAAAAAAAGCTGATCGGTACCGTCATCGGCTATGATGCTATCGCTATATTTATCCACGCCGACAATCCGGTCACCACCCTGACCAAGGAGCAGCTCAAGGGGGTCTTTACCGGCGCCATTACTAACTGGAAGGATGTCGGCGGCAATGATGCGCCGATCACCCCCAATACCGAGATTCAAGGGGGCAAGCGGGCGACGATGGAGATGTTCACCGAACTTGTTCTCGACGGCGCCGCGCACGGCAAGGGATTCAAGGAGATCGATCTTCCCCGCGACCAGATCGTCTATCTCGCCACCAACCCCAACAGCATCTGCAGCGTCAGCCTCGGGCTGCTCGCCGCCGTTCCCGCCGAGCTGAAGAAAAAGGTCAAAGCGATCGCGATCGGCAACGTCGAGCCGACGGACAGCAACGTCCAGTCCGGGGCCTACCTGGTCTCCCGACCGCTCCTCCTGGTCACCCAGGGGTTGCCGAAGGATGAGGTGAAGGAATTCGTCAACTTCATGCTGACCTCGGAAGGGCAGGGAATTGTCGCCAAGAACTTCGTGCCGGTGCGCAAGTAAGCATTCCGATTTCGCATCCGACTGTTTAAGAAAGAGGGGATATGAAGCTCAGCACTAAGATGTTCTGCCTGACCGCCGTGGTCTTTGTCGGCTTTCTCCTTTCCACCCTCATGGGTCTGGAGACGGTCAGGGCGGTTCGGGTCGGTGGCGATCTCTACGGTACGATCAAGGATTACAAGGTCTTGCTGGAGCGCCTTGCTCTGCTCAAGGCCGACCTGAACCAGATGCGGGCCGAGTCCCTCAATCTTATCCTCGAAGTTGACGGCGACAAGATTCAGAAAATCGAGAAGGATCTCGAAGATCTCATCGAAACGGTCGATGGCCGTTTCGATGAGATCCTGAATGCCACGCAGGCGGAGGACAAGCGAATCGCCTTGCAGGATGCCCAGTCCACCTGGGAGGAATTCGAAACGACTCTCAAAAAGGAAATCATTACCGGCATCCACGCGGGGGATCGGGAAGGTGCCAAGGAACTGGTTAACGGCATCCAGAAAATGCGTTATAATCGGTTCATCGATCAGGTCGGCGGCCTGGCCGAGATCATGGCCCTTGAGATCGAGGATCTCGAAGCGCAGGCCGCGACGGTCATCCGGAAGAAGATGATCGTTTCGGCGGCGACCAGCGCCGTTATTTTTCTCATCATCGTTGCCGTGACCTATCTGCTGTCCCGTTCGATCACCCGGCCGGTCCTCCAGGGAGCTGCTTTTGCCGAGGATGTTGCCGGCGGCGACCTCACCCAGACGCTGGCAGGGGGCGGTCGTGACGAGACAGGCAACCTGACCCGGGCGCTGAATACGATGGTCACAGGCCTCAACGGCATGGTCGGCCGGGTCAGTCGTTCGGCAGAAGAACTCGACCGAATCTCTCGTAACATCTATGACACATCCATGCGGGTCACGGAGGCGGCTCGGATGCAGGCGGATAGCGTCGAAACGACCTCTTCGTCGATCTCCGAAATAAACAGTTCCATCCGGGAGGTCGGGCGGGGAATTGACACCCTGTCCAACCTGGCCGGCGAAAATACCACCTCCGTCATGGAGATGGCCGCCAGCATCGATGAGGTGGCTACCAATGTGGAAGTCCTGGCAAAGGCGGTGGAGGAGGTCGGCTCCTCGATCGGCGAAATGGCCGCCTCCATCCGGCAGGTCTCGAGCAACGCCAGCAACCTGCAGGATGCTGCCGAGGTGACCGCCTCTTCCATTGCAGAAATGGATACTTCGATCAAGCAGGTCGAAGAGGGCGCCGCCGCCACGGTAAAAATCGCTGAAGAGGTACGGCGGGATGCCGAAATGGGCAAGACCGCCGCCGATTCGGCGATGACGGGTATGCACGAAATCCGCCGGGCCTCCCAGACCACCGCCGAAGTGGTCTCGGCCCTTTCCGGCAAAGCCGAAAACATCGGGACGATCCTCTCGGTCATCAACGACGTGGTGGACCAGATCAATCTCTTGGCCCTGAATGCCGCCATCATTGCCGCGCAGGCAGGCGATAAGGGACGCTCCTTCGCGGTCGTCGCCGAGGAGATCCGTGAGTTGGCCAACCGCACCGGGGGGTCATCGCGGGAGATTTCTGTGGTGATTAAAGGTGTGCAGGAAGAGACCCGGCGAGCGGTGCAGAGTATCGAGGAGGCGGAAAAGAGCGTCGCCGAAGGGGAGCGCCTGTCGCAACAGTCGGGGGAGGCGCTGCTCAAGATCGTCAACGGCGTCGAAAAGACGACCCACCAGATGGGTGATGTGGCGCGGGCGACGAAAGAGCAGGCCCGCAGCAGCCAGATGATCCGCAAGGCGATGGAACGTGTTTCGGAAATGGTCTCGCAGATTGTCGCCGCCACCCGGCAGCAGGATCAGGCGAGCGAACAGATCATGGTGGCCGCCGAGCGGATGAAAGGGCTGACTGCCGAAGTCAAGTCGAGTACCCGCGAGCAAAGCAAAGCTGGTGGCACCATCGCCCGTGCGAGCGAAGAGATGACCGGCATGATCCGGCAGATCAAAAGGGCCTGCGACGAGCAGTCGCGCGGCAGCGAGCAGATCGGCCGGGCGATCGAGGATATCCAGGGAGCTACAACCGTCAATCTGGAATCGACGCAGGTCATGGAGGAGGCGGTTACCGGCCTTAGTCAGCAAACCAAGGCTTTGCAGAAAGAGATGGAGGCTTTCCGGACCATGGAAAGCTGATCAACCGGGCCAGAGGCCATTCAAAACCAAAAGGCGCTGCCGAAAAAACGGCAGCGCCTTTTTTGCTTCGGAAACTTTTCCAGGGAAGAGGAGCCCCAGCCTGGCGAAATACCGAAAAAAAGGCGGAGCCGTCGGCCCCGCCTTTTTTGCTGCGACTTTTGCCTTAAATCTTGATCAGCTTGACCTTGGTATCGTAGAACGAAACGCTGCCGCCGACCTTGTCGATCATGCAGGTGTTCTTCAGATGCGGATCGATCCACATGGCGGCGTTGGCATGGACCCCAGCGGCACGGCGGGGGTCGCCCTTGATCAGCTTGCCATCGATGGTCACATCGGAAGCGCCGGTGGCCCATTGGCCGTGGCCGAGAGTAAAGGTGATGACGCCGGGACGGATCGTCTCGGTGACCTTAACCTTGCCGATCATCGCTTTTTTATCGCCGTTGCCGAGATCCCACTCCCCGGCCGGATTGGTGGCCGAGACGACCCTGACCGCATCGCCGGTCTTGAGTCCCAGGCGTTTGGCATCGCTGGTGTGCATGATGATGCTGTTCTCCGGCATCAGCCCGGTCAGGTAGGGCTGGGTGATGGTGCGCGACTTGGTCATGAGCACGTCTCGCTGCGTGATCATCTGCAGATCGTATCCGGCTCTGGAACTCGGTCGGCTCCTTGCCCAGGGTGTCGACGATCGGCGTGTAGCGGGCCATGCCGAAGTAGTGCTTGCCGGTGAAGGCATCTTTGCACTTGGAGGTCTTCTCCTGGTAGAGATTGATCAGTTTGCCGTACTTGTTGGCAACCTGCTCCCCCTTGTAGCGACTCTTCCTGGGTGGCGAAACGACCGCCACGATTGAGAACCGTGACCACCTTTGGCCAGGCCGCGCCGCTGATCGCTTCCCAGCGCTGCGGATCGAAGACGTTCTTCGGCAGGTGCCGGCGGCTTTTGAGGAAGAGCTCGATCTCGGCCGGGAGTCGCGTCGGCAACCGGCTCCTTGCCGTCGGTGGCCAGGTTGGCAACCATGCGGATGTAGAGGTCGTCCGGCCGGGTGAAGGCCTGGCCGTCGCCGAAGCCGTTAGGGCCGAAACCGGGGAGCCCGAGTTTTTCCGCCAGGGCCAGCCAGACCGTCTCGTAGGAGATCGGCTGCTGCTTCGCCGAAGACCGTGACGATCTCGTTCGGTGAGGCGATCACCGGTTGGCGTACCGGCTGGACCTTGACCGGCATGTTGGGGTGAGAGCCTTGGAATTCCCAGCGCTCCAGATAAGTGGAGGTCGGGGAAGATGTAGTCGGCATACATCGAGGTCGGGCCGACCAGAATGTCGCTGGCGAAATAGAGCGGGAGTTTCTCCAGATCGGCCAAGGCGGCGATATTGGTCTGGCCGGCCGGCAACGAGTAGGTCGGCGCCCCCATGTAGGAGAAGAGCGCCTTGGTCGCGTAGGGGTAGGCGTCGATGCACGAGGGGAGAATCTCCTCGTAGACGTCCGAGGAGAGCGGCCACCAGTTGCGCTTGGCCGGGTAGGACTCTTTGCCGGTGAAGAGGGTCGATTCCTCGAACTTGGCATCGTGGCGGATGATCGAGAGACCGAACGGCTTGCCGGCCTTGGGGGTGATCTTCTTGAAGCTGAAGGGCTGCTTGTCGGTCTTGGTGCCGTCGGTGTTCCAGGTTGAGGCGACGATCATCCCGCCGGTCCAGTCGAAGTTGCCGATCAGCAGATTCAGGTTCATCAGCGACGAGATATTGTAGAAGCCGTTGGTGTGCTGCGCCGGGCCGCGGTGCATGTCGACGCAGGCCTTCTTACCGTAGGAGGTGAACTCCTTGGCCACCGCCTCGATGGTGGCGGCATCCGTGCCGCAGATCTCGGCGTACTCGGCGATGCTCTTCTCCTTGGCCGTTTCCAGCATGACTTGCAGGCCGCTCTTGACCTTGATCGGCTTGCCTTCCTTGTCCTTCAGCTCGGTCGTGACGAAGAGCTCGCCCTTGACCGCTTCCTTCTCGTCGTTCGGATCGAAGGCAACCGGCTGGCCATTGACCATCGCCACCAGATACTCGAAGTTGAACTCCTTGCCGTCCTTGTCCTTGCGGGTTTCCTTGGCCTTCAGGCCGATCTCGTGAGCGCGCAGGAAGGCGCCCGGCGTCCCTTTGTCGTCCAGCTTGACCAGCCAGGCGCTGTTGGTCCAGGTGCTCTCCTTGTCGGTCGCCGCGGCCGCCTTGTTGGCATTGGCGAGAAACTTGGCGTCGAATCGTTTGTTCTCCAGAATCCAGCGGGTCATCCCCATGGCAAAGGCGGCATCGGTGCCGGGCTTGACCGGCACCCAGCGCTTGGCCTTGGCCGCCATCTTGGTGAAGCGGGGATCGAGGACCGTCACCTTGAGCTTGCCGTCGGTGATCTGCGGCAGGGTGCGGGGGTTGCGGTTGGACGGGCCGTAGTTGGCATCGATCAGGTTGGCGCCGACGAAGATGACGTACTCGGAGTTAGCGGTATCGGCCTGCCAGTAGAATTTCTGGCCGTCCTTGAAGGTGTCGCCGGCATACTGCTCGCTCATCGCCTTGCAGGCGAAGTAGAGCGATCCCTGGCAGACGGTGGTGTGGCCGTGGCCGTTGACCGTGCCGAAGGTTTCGTAGAAACGCTTGGAGAAGTCGGCTTCGCCCCCCCTTCTTGCGCCCCCACATATAGACGAACTGGTTGTTCTTCGGGCCGAAGTCGGGATGATCCGGGATCGATCAGCTTGTCGAGGTTGGCGGCATGCTTGACCTTGAACTCGGCAATCGCTTTTTGCTTATCCTCGGGGGTCTTCTTCTTGCGCAGCGCCGCCACATCCTTGGCCATCGCTTCGTAGATCGTCGGGTCTTTCAGGGCATAGAGTTCTTTCAAGCCGGCGACCTGACGCGTCTCTTCACCGGGACATTGCTTTGAAGAGGAGTCCGCCCTTCACGATCTCGATAATCGCCTGATCAAAGGGGATCGCCTGCCATTTGCCGTCGCCGCGCTTGCCGGCTGCGCTTGAGCACCTTGCGGATCCGGTAGGGGTCGTAGGCGCCCTGGTGGCCGGCCTGACCCTTGGGGCAGATGGCGCCGTCGACCTTGACCGCCGACTCCATGCCCTCGCTCATCGGTAGATGGGGGAAGAGGGTGAAAGGGTTGTAGGGGTTGCCGTCGATCTTGACCGCGACTCCTTGCAGAATTTTGACCTTGATGCCGCAACCGGTGTTGCAGTTGAGGCAGACGGTATAGAGCGTATTCTCGGCCTTCATCAGTTCATAGGCCTCGGCCGGGGTGATTTCACCGGCCTCGACCCGAGCGATCAGACCGCGGGCGAAATCGAGTTGGGAGGCAACCAGGGCGCCGCAACCGACCAGGGCGGCATTGCTGCAGAAAGTCGCGGCGGGTCATACCTTTTTCGGGCGCAGCAGGAGGTGTCAATATCGGTTTCTTGGCATAAAGCACCTCCAGCTTCTCATTGGCGATATAGTAGACCCGCGGGGCGGTTCCTTTGCCCTTCTTCGAGGACCTGGATCTTGTTGGCCTTCTTGACCTCGGCGATCAGGCTCTGCGGGTCGCTTTCGTCGCCGAAGTAGCCGGCCCGGCAGATACAGGTGCTGATGCACATCGGAAGCTGCCCGGCGCTCAGGCGGTGCATGCAGAAATGGCATTTGCGGGCATTGCCGATCGGCAGGCTGCCTTGCGCTGCGCGGCCAGGCTTTGCCGTACTCGAAGGAGGGCATGGTCTCGTATTTCTGCAGTCTCCGGGGTTCCTTCGGAGTGAAACTTGCCTTCATCCATGGTGCGGGCCTGCGTAGGGGCAGGCCGGAACGCACTTGCCGCAGCCGATGCATTTGGCATAGTTGATCGGCACGATCCCGGCGCCGATCACCTTTGGTCTCTTTCCAGGTGCGCCGTTCGGCCTTTGACCGGGCAGACCGGCACGCAGGGCGGCTTGTCGCACTGCATGCAGGGGCGGGCGATCCAGGAGCGGCTGACCTTCGGATAGGTGCCCTGTTCGTATTCGAACACCGGCCGATACCAGAGGTTCGGCGGCAGCTTGTTTTCCGAAACGCAGCCGACGGTGCAGGCCCGGCAGCCGGTGCAGCGGCGCACGTCGATCAGCATCGCCCAGCGGCGCTTTCAGCCGGCTTCTGCAGCGCCCGCTGTAGATCTTCCTGCATCCGCACCAGAATGTCTTTGTCCATCGATTTCCTCCTCGCAAGTATGTATGGCAGTATGCAATCGCATGTCGATCGCCGACAGCCGGCAAGTTTGTTCTATTCCACTATAAAGTTGCCGTGCTCCTTACCTTCGGAACGGTGCCTTTCTCCTCCATAGCGATGAATTTCGTGTAATGGCTGAAGGGGGTAGCGCAAGGTGGCGCATGAAGCGCATTATTGCAGGCCGACAACCGGTCTCAGCGATTCCGCGATCGTCAGTTGCAGGTAATATTCCAGTATTTTAAATTTTCGTGAGTTTCGTAGGGGCACCCCTCGCGGGTGCCCGGTTATGTGTATGCACGTCATAACCAGGGACAGGATACCCGCGAGGGGTATCCCTACAGGAATTATTATTCCGTTGTTGTTTCCGGCTCGCCGCCATCCGGCAGGTAGATCAGCATGACCTCGACTTCGGCGCCGGCGGCGAGGTCGGGACTTCCGCACGCGACCGGCAGCAGCGCCTGGATTCCCGCCATGCTGCGATTCTGCCCGGAGCCCTGGACCCGGGAAGGGGCAAAGACGTAGTCTCCCCCCTGGTGTGACAAGCGCCCCCAGAGAAAATTCTGCCGGGAGCCGCCGCCCTTGACCTTCGTCGCCAATGTCGCCTTGAGCAGCACCGGCCAGGGGTTGGCGTGGCCGGCCAGGCGTTGCAGCGCAGGGCGGACGAAGAGTTGAAAAGTGGCGGCGGCGGCCGCGGGATTGCCGGGGAGGCCGAATACGGGCGTCCCACCGTGCGTGCCGAACATGACCGGCTTGCCCGGCTTGATGGCGACTTTCCAGAAAGCGAGGTCGAAACCCATCGCCAGCAGCGTTTTGCGCACCATGTCGTAGTCGCCGGCCGAAATGCCGCCGGTGGTAATCAGCAGGTCGGCCTCAATGCCCCGCCGCAGCAAGGGTTCGAGCGCCCCCGCCTGGTCGGAGGCGACGCCGAGCGGTATGATGGTAAAGCCTTCTTCGTGCAACCGGGCCGACAGCAGGTAAAGGTTCGAATTGACGATCTGGCCGGGCCGCGGCCGGGTACCAAGTTCGACGAGTTCGTCCCCCGTCGAGAGGAGGGCGACGACCGGCTTGCGATGCACCTTGACCCGCTCGACGCCGGCGGCCGCGAGCAGCCCGATATCCCCCGCACGCAACCGGCAGCCTGGCGACAACAAGAGATCGTTCTGGCGGAACTCTTCGCCGCGCAGGCGGACATGCTCCCCCTGGTGCGCCGGAAACTTGAGACGGATGCTCCCCGGCAAAAATTCGACATCCTCCATGGCGACGACCGTATCGCAGCCGGCGGGCAGGGGGGCGCCGGTCATGATCTTCACGCATTGCCCGGCGGGGACAGCCGGCGCGGAATCGCCCCCCGCCCGTTGCAGGCCGGCGACCGCCAGTTCCACGCCCGTTGCCTTCCCGCCATAGGCGAAGGCGAACCCGTCCATGGCCGAATTGTCGAGCAGTGGCATATCCCAACACGCTCTGACCTCCTGCGCCAGGATGTGCCCTAGAGCGTCCAGAAGCGGCAAATCAATCGCCGGCAGCGGCTTGACTGTCGTGATAACCATCTTCAACGCATCGGCATAAGAAATCATGGCCGTTCTCCTTTTACTAGGTCAAAATCCGGGAAAACTATGGTGTCCGGTTTGGCTCGCCGCGGCCCCCTCTCCCTGACCCTCTCCCACCAGGGGAGAAGGATTCTAAGGCCCCCCTCCCTTCGATGGGAGGGGATGGGGGAGGGTGCAAGGCAGTTGTTCATCGGCGCCCAGCGGGATGATGTCGGCGGTGCGCAGACTGATCGTTACGTCTTCACCGGGGGCCACCGTATAGCGATGCACCGCCCGCACCGGCAGTCGCATTTGCAGCCGGGTCTCCGGCAGCCCCTCTGGCCGCAGCCAGACGATCGCTTCGGTGCCCAATTCGATGACCTCTTCCACCATCGCCGGAAGCGGATTTTCCAGATGGCTTCCCCACGGCTTGTCTTTACGCACCAGCAGCACGTTGCTCGGCAGAACCGCCCAACGCAGCACCTGGCCCGTTTCGACGGGCAGGGGACCGATAACCCGCAGGAGATGCGGCCCCCAGCGCAACCGCGGCAGGCGCCCCGGCGTGGCAAGCTCGACGGAACCCTCGAATGTATTCGGGATATCGAGCAGACGGGCCGCTTGCTCGCAACGGGGACGGGTCAGCACCTCGGCGGTCGGGCCGGCCTGCAACAGCCGGCCCTGGTGCAGCAGGATGAGATGGGAGGCGAGCTGCGCCGCTTCGTCCAGATCGTGGGTGACGAGAAGCACCGTCGTCTGCAGTTGTTCGTGCAGGCGCCGCAATTCCAGGTGCAGGTGTTTGCGGGTACTACGGTCCACCGCCGAGAATGGCTCGTCAAGGAGCAGCACGCGCGGTTGGCGGGCCAGCGCCCGGGCGATGGCCACGCGCTGTTTCTGTCCGCCGGACAGCTCATGCGGGTAGCGGTCCGTAAGGCCATCGACGTGGGCCAGGGCGAGGCAATGCTGCGCCTGCCTCCGCCGCTCCGCGGTCGGCAGGTGCGTCAGGGCGGCTTCGACATTGCCCAGCACCGTCATGTGCGGGAACAATCCGTAATGCTGCGGCACGAAACCGATCGGCCGCTCGCGGGTGAGCCGGTGGTAATGGCGGCCATCGTTCCAGACTTCGCCGCCTAAGGCAATTCGCGCCTGGCGCAGGCGCAGCAGGCCGGCGATGCCCCGCAGGATCGAAGTCTTACCGCTTCCCGATGGTCCAACCAGGGCGGTAATGGCCCCTTCGGGGATCTCGGCGCGAAAATCGAGGGTTGGACCGTCGTGGCGCAGATCGACAATCAGGCTCATTGCGGCCGCCGCCGTTTCATCAGGCGTTCGACCAAGCCGTAACTGACGGCGATGGTGACCAGGGAGATGGCCAGCAAGAGGAGCGACATGTGCCCGGCCGAGACGTGATCGAAGGACTGCGTTCGGTCGTAGATCGAGATCGCCACGGTCCTGGTTTCGCCGGGGATGTTGCCGCCGACCATCAGCACCACGCCGAATTCGCCGAGGGTGTGGGCGAAAGTCAGCACCGCCGCCGAGAGGATCCCCGGCCAGGCGAGCGGCAACTCGACCATGCGGAAGGCCTGGGCGAAGGTCAGTCCGCAGCACTGCGCCGACTCGCGGATTTCGGGGGCAATGGCTTCGAAAGCGCGCTGGATCGGCTGCACCGCAAAGGGAATATTGAAGATGACGGAAGCCACCACCAGGCCGGTGAAACTGAACGCCAACGACTGCCCGGCCAGCGCCTCGAACCAGCGACCGAAGGTTGACTGCCCGCCCATCGCTACCAGCAAATAATAGCCGATCACTGTCGGCGGCAGCACCAGCGGCAGCGCCAGCAATCCTTCGATCCACGCCTTCCCCTGGAAGGAGGTGACTGCCAGCCAGCGCGCCACGGCAATGGCAAAGGGGAGCAGGACCGCCAGCGTCACCAGCGCCAGTTCCGCCGATAGGCGGATCGCCGTCCAGTCCATCATTCCCCCGTTTCATCCGGCAGCACAAAGCCGTAGCGACGGAAAATCTCCCGCGCGGCCGGCTGCTGCAGATAACCGAAAAAGGCGCGGGCAGTGGCGCCGGCGGACCGCAAAAGCGCCATGCGCTGGTGCAGAGGCTCCCCCGCGTGCCACGCGGGCGGAATCAGGGCGAAGTTGCCGAGGCCGGCGGTTTCCGGCGCTTTCGAAAGGGAAAGGGGCACGATCCCCCCCTGGCTGGAACCGGAGGCGGCGAATTGCATCGCCTGGACGGCGTTTTCCCCGAGTAGCAGCCTGGATTCGATCGCCGGCCACAGCCCGGCGTGGCGGAGGGCGGCGCGGGCGGCCCGTCCATAAGGTGCGTGCTCCGGGTTGGCGATGGCAAAGCGTTTGAGGCGACCGTCGGCGAGGGCGGCCTGCAGATCGTGCAACCCGGCATCGACCCGCAGCGGCGAGCCGTGCGGGGCAAAGAGCGCCAGCCGGCCGATAGCGTAAAGTGTGCCGCGATCAAGGGCCAGGCCCTTGCCGGCGAGCTGGAAAATGAATTGCTCGTCGGCCGACAGGAAAATCTGGAAGGGAGCCCCCTGCTCGATCTGCTGCGTAAAGTTGCCGGAAGAGCCGAAGGAGAGTTTTACCTGGCACCCCGTCTCCTGCTGGAAGCGCCCGGCGATCTCGGTCAGGGCGAACTTGAGGTCGGCGGCGGCGGCGATCGGCGGCACATCGGCCGCAAACGCCGCAGAACCGATCGTGCCGATGAGCAACAGGGCGCCGGCAAGGGTGCGGAGCCGGCGCACGATGGCTTTGGGAAGAGAGCGGCTCATGGAAACAGCCGGGAAAATTTTTCGTCGACAGTGGTGTTGACGTCCCGGCGCAGCATCGCGAAACGCGCCAGCAGCTGCGCCGCCTCAGTAGTCAGCAGCGATTCGCCGCCGCCGGCGCCGCCTTTCTGTCGCAGCACCAGGGGGAAGCCGAGTTTCCCCTCCATCGCCTGCAAATGCCCCCAGGCCTTGCGGTAGGTGATCTCCATCGCCCGCGCCGCGGCGCTGATCGAGCCGGTCTGCTCGATGAGGTTCAGCAGGCGCTCCCGCCCTTCCCCGAGCAGCGGTTCGCCATCGATCTCCAGCCAGATTTTGGAACGAACCTGCAGTCGCGTCATCGCAGAAAACTTTTTTCGATAAAGTCAACCAGCCCCACAGCATCATTGATATCGAAGACCGGCACATCCAGTTGCAGCGGCTCGTCGGAGGCCACGGCGATCAGGGTCGGATCGTGCTCCTCCCCCCGGCAGAGCAGGGTGGCGCTGCGTTCGGCGCGGTGCACCTCAATTTTCGGCATGGCGCTCTTCTTGAACCCTTCGGTCAGGACGATATCGACAGCGGCAAAGTAACGCTCGATCGTCTCCGCCAGGGGCGGTTCCTCCTCTTGCGGATTCATTTGCACCACGGCGATTTTGGCCGGCGAGGTGATGACGGTGGTATCGGCGCCGGCCTGGGTCAGCCGCCAGGAATCCTTCCCTTCCCGGTCGATATCGAAGCGATGCGCATCGTGCTTGATGGCGCCGACCCGGTAGCCGCGCCGTTTCAGCTCGGCGATCAGCTTCTCCAACAGGGTGGTTTTGCCAGTGCCGCTTTTGGCGACGACCGAAACGACGGGCCGGTTGTTCATGACTCCTCCTTGATCCGCCGATAATCCTCGGGGGTATTGACGTTGCGCAGGGAGCGCTCCCAACCGGCCGGCAGCTCCCGGTCGGTCAACTCGCGGACGCGCACCTGCGGAAAGAGATCGTAGATCCGGTAGTGTCCCCGCTCCAGCATCTCGCGCATCGGCGCCAAGCAGTTCTTGCCATAGACGGCGAAGAGCGGCTCCAGACCCGCCGGATTGCGCGGAACGACCACATCGAAACCGGCGCGCCGGTCGAGGACGCTGCGGATCAGTTCGGCACTGGGGAAGGGCATGTCGCAGGGGGCGACGAAGATGAAAGGGGTGTTGGCCACGGCCAGACCGGTATAGAGCCCGCCGAGGGCGCTGCCGGGATAGCGGTCGGGCACGGACGGCAGATCCGGCCCGGCCAGGTCCGGCCGCTCGCCGGCGATCAGCACCCGCGGGAAGAGATCGCGGAAGACGGCCGCCACCTTGGCGAAAAAAGTGATCCCATCGATTTCCAGCCGTGCCTTGTCCCGCCCCATGCGTGTGCTGCGGCCGCCGGCGAGAATGACGCCGGTGACATCGGCATAAGGGGGGTTCGGTGCGATGTGCGAAATTTGCATAACGAAATAGTAGGCAAGTAGAAGCAGGTCGTCAAGGGAATGTTTTGTTGTGATGCGAAAGAGGTGAGAGCCGGATCTGACGTTAAAAATAGGTGGAGTATTCGGGCCCACGTCGGCAGCGACGGCGCTTATTGCCGTCGTTCTTCAACAATGCGGTCCCGACGGTTGGCAACCCGAAAGAAAAGCAGCGTCAGTCGCATTCCTTTTCTTCAAAAGCCGAACAGCATTCGACAGGCGTTGTCGTCGGAGAAGGTGGGGCAAAGATGTTCAGATCGAAGGAAGCCGGGGCGGATTGGGGGAGATAGGGAGTAACGATTACGGGCACCGAAGAAGCCCCGAGGCGGGCAAGATTGACTTTGTTGGCGAGAAGATGCAGGCGTAGACGCCAACCCGGGGGGGATTCTTTTTCTTTCTTCTCTTCGGCAAAGAGGGAAAGAAAGGTCGCGGTATCAACCTCCCGTCCTTCGGTCATAGCCATATAGCGGGCGAGTTGGCGGAGATCCACCTGATTCTTGGCCACCGGGAAGAAAGCGATCTTCCCGCTGGTGTCGGTGCTCCCCAGCAGTTTGAGTATCGTTTTCCGGCAGGCGGGACATTCGGGAGAGAAGAAGACCTGAATCGGTGCATCTGCGGGTCCGAAGATCGGCCACGGACGAAAGGCGATTTCTTTGGTTGTCGAGAGTGCCAGATAAGAGAAAAAGAAGAGCCAGACGATGCCGGTCGCCAGAGCGATCTTGCGGCTGGTGCGGTTAAAAGAACGCAATCCGGCAAGAACCGTCAGGCCGAAAAGAAAAGCCACTGCCAGACAGCTCATACAGGGCCAGAAAAGGGACTGGTAAATGAGAAAAGCCGTATCGAAGAAGAGTGCCGCGAGCAGAGCGAGAGGTAGCAGAGATCTGGTAAAAGCACGGGGATGAAGCAAGGTGAAAAGGAAAAGGAGGAGAAATGCAGCGGCACCGATGGCATAGAAAGAGATGCCGAAAAAGCCATAACCGGAATAGATCCGGCAGCCCTGGGTCACACAGAGAAGATGCGCACCGCTGGCATTGAGCAGGCAGAAAAGAGCACCGATCAAACTGGCGAGAAGGAGCAAAGGTTTCATCGGGCGCTGTTGGTTCATGGTTCTTCCATCGTCAGCACCGCCGCGCCGGTAATGCGCCCGGCGTGCAGTCGGTCCAGGTCATGAATTCCTGCAAATATCGGGTGTTTCACATCCCATGGGTGTGGATTTTTGTGACAAGATGTCGGTGGAAAACTTCCGCATGGAACTCATCGCGCCTTTTTCGACCATATGACCGGTTTCGATTGCTTCTCGGATCAACTCTTCATCGGTCCCCAATTCGCGTGCCTTTGCCACATGCCAAGTCAGGCACGGCTGGCAATGAGCGCCTACAGATGCACCGATGGCGACCAGTTCTTTCGTTTTTTCGTCCATGAGTTCACTCAATCCTCTCTGGATTATTTTGTACGACTATTTCGGGCAACAGCCATTCTCCGAATGGTTATTGGCAGGATCGCAACCGCAGGTTTTCGGCCCAAGCATTTGAGCAACGGCGAGGAGACCGGCCGTGACGACCACCTCCGCCGGGATGACCTCGTAGACTTCGCTACCTACAGTCATGGTTCTACAATCGTTCGGACCACAGACATCGCAGCACTCGCTTTGACCGGTCTGGCCGCCGATCCAATCCTCCAGCAGGCGGCCATTGATCCGGATGCTGTTGGATTGCAGGGTATCTTTCGCGAACTGTTCGACGGAAAGCTCTGCCTTTTCGAGGACGACATTCACCCCCAGCGGAGTGAGCGATTGCCTGAGAACGCCAATCGCTTTATCGACCTCTGCTTCAGTCGACCCGCACCGGGGACAAGTTTGCCCGCCGGACAAGAGCCTTTGCCATCTAATCGACAGGGTTTTCATAATGGTCGTCCTTCCTCCGTGTTCAGCTCTGTGAGCTAATAGGTGGTTTCAAAACGTTGCCAACAGATAAAATCCTGCAACGACAAGGACACACCCGGAAATCCTGTGAATGAATGTCTCCGTTTTTTTGGTTGCCAGCGCCGTTTTGCCCAGGGAAACGCCGAGTAAAACCGCCCCCATCGGCAGGCTGAAGCCGAGTGCATACATGGCGAGCAAGAGCGTTGCCCAGAGAATCTGGCCCTGCAAAACCGCGGCGCCGAGAACGATGAAGATACCGGGATTGCAGGGGAGACAACTTGCCGCAACCCCGCCGCCCATGAGCAACCCTGCCGTCGCTGTCCCCAGCTTATCGAAGCGGTTTGTTAATTTTGTACTGCTTGACGCAGACAGTTTAAAAGGAAGCAACTTCAGCGTTGCAAGACCAAAGAGGATCGCGATAATACCGGCAAAGATCTTCCAGTAACTTCCTAGAGAGATTTGTGCAGTCTGCCCAACTAAACCGGCAATGCCCCCGATCACCATCAGAGACAAGACCATACCCACGGTAAAAAAGAGGACAGACCCAATCGCAGCACGCCTGGTTTTCTCTTCCCGTGCTCCTGAATAGCCAACAAGGATGCCCATTGCCGGCAGCGTACAGCAGGCGCTGGTGGCGGCGCTCACCATACCGAGCAGCAGGGCGATAAGTAAACCGAGCGGTTGCGCCGCCGCATGTTGCAGTGTCGTACCAGCATATTCAAGCATGCATCACCTGTATCAATTACACGGAGCAGCGGCGGCGCCAGGTTTAGCAGGCTTGCACCCGCCCGAACCACAGCCGCCTGCACGGGTTGAGGCCACATAGGCTTGCATCAGGTTCGTCTCGGATATTTCTCCGCTTACCGTCCCGATGCCACGGCCCTTGGTCAACACCACGATCCCCGGCGCCGGTACCCTGGCAGCAAGATCGGAATAGTCGGGTGAATCGGGTTGCAAGGTGAATCTCCCGGTATTGATCCCTTTCGTCTTCAGGGCTTGTGCAACCGCCGTCAGCGCCGTTTCCGTTTCCTTCGCGACCGGTGTGTTCGCCTGCGTTGGAATAACGACAAAGACCGTGTCAAAATTCGGCCGCCAGAGCGTTCAGGGCGTTGATTGAAGGCAACAAAATGCAGCCTCCCGCCTTTTCTCCCGGATTCGTGAGTGGAGCCTTCTGCCCGGTTACCGCAAGAGACGCAAATTCACTCGCCCCGGCATCAGGAGTATCTTTCTTGGCGGCCGCCGTTTTGAAGAACAGAATTCCACCGATGGCGAGAACCACAATCAGGCAGACAGCAACCTTGATCTTCTTGGCAGTGGGGCTGGGCAGGTTTCCGCAAGCGCATGCCGGCCCACAAACAGGGGCGGATTGAGGGATGGTTCCATTATCGGTCACCTTGGTCTGGCTGCCGGTTTCTTCTGTTGTCACTTCAACCTCCTTGTCAATTCAAAGTAAAAAGCCTCGTTATTTCCGGTTCAGCAGCAGCCTGGACCGCACCCACAGCCGGATTTCTTTTTCTCAGCCAGCGTCACCGCAAACCCATTGTTTTTGAGGAGCAAGCGGAGCTGTTCATTCACTGGGTAACCTAGTTTGACAAGACTCCGGCTCGGTCACAACCGGCAGGGGAAAAAGAGCACCGGCAGCTCAGCTGCGCAGGCGACCTTATGGGCCAGGCTGCCCAGCGCACCGCCCGCTGCATGATGCCGCGTCCGCGCGAACCGATGAGTATGGCGTCCGCTTCGTGCCGTTCGGCCAATTCGTTCAGGGCGCGGGTCGGAATGCCCAGGTGCATTTCCTTTGTAACTTCGATCCCTGGCTTGCGAGGGTCGTTTTCTGGCGCATCAGGGGCGGTGAGGCTTCGGCCTCTATGGCATCCTCCAGCCTCGGCGTGTTGGACGTAGATGACGTGAGCCATTACCACCTGTTTCAGCCCGGTAGCCTGCAGTTCACCCGCAATTGCAGCAGGCAGTCGGAGGCGGGGGAAAGGTCAGTGGCGATGAGAATATTCTCGAACACGACAGAGATCTCCCTTTCAGCGCAGCGATGCGGATTGTGACTCGCCGACGAAATAGCGCCGCTGGAACCAGAAGGCGACGTTGACCAGGGCGATCATCACCGGCACTTCGACCAGCGGGCCGATGACGGCGGCGAAGGCGGCGCCCGAATTTAGGCCGAAGACCGCAATGGCAACGGCGATCGCCAGTTCGAAATTGTTGCTGGCGGCGGTGAAGGCGAGGGTGGTCGTCTTGCTGTAATCGGCGCCGATCTTTTTCCCCATCCAGAAAGAGATGAGGAACATCACGACGAAATAGATGAGCAGCGGGATGGCAATGCGCACCACGTCGAGCGGGATCTGGACGATCAGTTCCCCCTTCAGGCTGAACATGACGACGATGGTGAAGAGCAGAGCAATCAGGGTGACCGGGTTGAGTTTCGGCACGACGACGGCGTGGTAGCGCTCGCGTCCCATCAGCTTGACGCCGATGAGGCGGGTCAACGCCCCGGCGAGAAAGGGGATGCCGAGATAGATGAAAACGCTTCTGGCGATCTCGCCGATGGTGACCGCGACCACGGCGCCCTTGAGGCCGAAAAGAGGCGGCAGGACGCCGATGAAGAACCAGGCGTAAACGCTGAAGAAAAGGACCTGAAAGATACTGTTGAAGGCGACCAGACCAGCGGCGTATTCGCGATTGCCCTTCGCCAGTTCATTCCAGACGATGACCATGGCAATGCAGCGTGCCAGGCCGATCATGATCAGGCCGACCATGTATTCGGGAGTGTCGCGCAGAAAAATAATCGCCAGGGCGAACATGAGCAGCGGTCCGATCACCCAGTTCTGCAGCAGCGAGAGGCCGAGGATGCGCTTGTTGCGGAAAACGTCCCCCATCTCCTCGTAACGGACACGGGCGAAGGGCGGATACATCATCAGGATCAGACCGGCGGCAATCGGCAGGTTCGTCGTGCCGACGGTGAACAGGTTGACAACATCCTTGACGCCGGGGAAAAGCCAGCCGCCGCCGACCCCCACCGCCATGGCGGTGAAGATCCAAAGTGTGAGATGCCGGTCGAGGAAGGAGAGGCGTTTGGAAACGGTGGACATGGAAAACCTCCGATGATTGCACATTCGATGTAGGGGCGCTGCTTGCTGCGCCCTGGGCAGGGCAAGCCCTGCCCCTACGAGCCCAATTCCGTTTCGAAGAACTCACGCATTTTTGCCCGAATCTCGTCACGCACCCGGCGGTAGACGGCCAACACCTCTTCTTCCGTCCCCTTCGCTTTCGGCGGGTCTTCGAATCCCATGTGCAGGCGCTTGATTCCACCGAAGAAGAGCGGGCATCTCTCGTTGGCATCGCCGCAGAGGGTGATGACGTAATCGAAACGTTCCCCCGCGTATTTGCTCAGGTGGTCGGAACTGTTGCCGCTGATGTCGATGCCGATCTCGGCCATCACCTGCACTGCTTTCGGGTTCAGCCCGTGCGGTTCGGTGCCGGCGGAGCAGGCCTCGATGCGGCCGGCGAAATCGTGGTTGACGATGCCGTCGGCCATCTGGCTGCGGCACGAATTGCCGGTGCAGAGAAAGAGAACCTTTTTCAACGATTGCGACTCCAAATCAGATGCAGTTCTTGACTGTCTTGGTGCTGCGAAATTTCTCCAGCGCCAGGCGGTCCCGTTCCGTCTGCGGCTGCTGCAGCAGATGCGATTGCAGTAATTGCCGCAGATCGCCCGCAACGGCATCCGCGGCCGGTTCCGCCAATCGGTAGTACATCCAGAGTCCCTGCCGGCGATCTTCGACCAGCTCGTTATTGCGCAGATAGGCCAAATGGCGCGATACCGTCGATTGCGGCAATTCAAGTACCGCCACCAGATCGCAAACGCACATTTCTCCTTGGCAGAGCAGGGCGAAGATGCGCAGGCGGGTTTCGTCGGAGAATGCTTTGAACAGGCGAGCAAGTTTCTTCATGCAACTCTTATATCCGCATGAACGGATCCAGTCAAAGAAAAAAGGCCGGCTCTTGCGCGCCGGCCTCGGGATGTGACGAAGGTTAGAAAAATGGGACTATTTGATCGTGTAGGTACCGTCGGCGGCGAAATCGACGCTTCGGTTGAGGAAGCGGCTGGTCTGTACGCCGGCATCTTTCGCCCCATAATAGGCGATAGCGGCACGGCTGCCGGTGTTGCAGTAAAAGACCACCGTTTTTCCCTTGAGCTGCTCGCAGTTCTTCGCCACCTGTTCGTCGAGGATGTTGATCGCTCCGGGAATGTGGGCCTTGGCAAACTCGTCGGCCGGGCGCACGTCAACCAGCAGGAATCCTGCGGGCTTCTCGGCCATCAGCTTGAGCAGCTCATCCTTCGAGATCTCCCCCTCGTTGACCGTTTTTTCCGGCGCCGCCGCGGCCTGGCTCCCCTCCTTGGGGTTCACCATGGCAAAGGCGCGGGTGGAATTCTGCTGCCAGTCCGGCCACCCGTAGGCGTAAACCCGCACATCGGTATAGCCCATCTCCCGTGCCTTGTCGGCCGACTTGAAGGAGAGATCGCATTTCAGCCCGCCGCAGAAGAAGACGAGCTGCATGTTTTTGTCATTGGGGAGCATTCCCTTGCGTTTGTCCCACTCCTGGAAAGGGATATTCAGCGCTCCGGGAAGGGTTCCTTCGTTGTATTTGATCGCCGGGCGGGCATCGACGAGAAGGGCGATCCGCTCCGGATCGTTGAGGATCATCTTGATGTAGCCGGTGGCGACCCACGGGCTTTTCCCCGCCTCGATCCAGGCCGGCATTCCCCCGGCAAAAACGGCGACATCGGTATATCCCTGCTCGACCGCCAGCGCCGCCGCTTTGGTGGAGAGGTCGCACTTGACCCCGCCGCAATAAAAGACGAGTTTCGTCCCTTTGTTCGCCGGCAGTTCGTTCAGCCGCTCTTTCATTTCCTGCCAGGGAATGGATTTCGCCCAGGGGAGATGGTCCGCAAAGAATTTAATGTCCGGACGGGAATCGACGAGAAGGTAGTTGCCGTCCTGCGGCTTTTTGGCGAGGAGCGCCTCGACATCGGCCAGGGACAGCTGGCTGACGGCGGCGAAAGCCGGCATCGCCAACAGATTGAAGCAGAGCAGGAGCAGTAGAGCGGAAAAACGTGTTCTGGAGCTTGCCATTAGGGCCTCCTATTGTGGGGTTGGTAAAATTGACTCGTTAGTTGGCGGCTCGGGCATGTTCTTCGATGCCAGCAAATTCATCGACCGTCACGAAACTCTCCAGCCAATCCGCCTCTTGGCGGCAAAAAGCGGCGAGCAGGAGGACGCCCCAGCGGTAGAAGGGATGGGCGGTGGCGTCCTCTTCGATCCGGCGGCAGAAAATTGGAACCCAGGGGTGCATGAAGGTCCGACTGAATTCGCGTTGGCGCATCAGCGCCGCGCGGGAGGCAGGGAGATCGGGGCGGGCCAGGGCGGTTTTTTCCTCGCCGACCAGATAGTAGAGAAACTCGAGCTCGGTGGGGAGAAAGTCCGCCGGCTCGCCGCTCCCTTCCAGAGAAAGGCCCTCGGCCCGGTAGGCGGCGGCGACCTTCCGGGTGGTTTCGCCCATCAGCTGCCCTGCCGGTTCCAGGTAGACGCTGCCGTAGGGCGGGGCTGGCGCCCCGCCGAGGCGGTTGAGAAAAAGGCCGGTGTAGGCGACCTCCAGCTCGCGAAGATCCGTCGATCTGGGAACCTGGGCATTTACCCCGGGCACCCGCGCGGCCGCCTTGGTCGCCCCGCCGCCGACCAGCGCATTCACGAGTTCTCGGTCCGGGTAGCTGAAAAGACGGGCCAGGAATGCGTACATTTCCTGTCGTTCGCTGACATGGAGCATCATTCGCGTTCCCTCTCCGGCATCAATGGCGGTGGCCGCCTTCCAGGTCGAAGATCTTCTCGGCCGCTGAATAGAGCAGCAGGCAGAGGCAGATGGCCCCGACCACGATAGCGATCTCGGTAACCGAGGGGAAGTACTGGAGCAGTCCGTTCACCAGTTCGCCACTGCCTTCGCGCACCGGCACCAGCTGACCGGCGATCACCAGGTCGTAGCGCATGAAGAAGATGCCGATCAGGGTGGAGAGGCCGGCCATCGTCACGCCGAACACGGTGCGGGTCCGCTTGTTGATCAGGATCAGGAAGGGGCCCAGCATCCCGAGGAGCACCTCGAAGAACCAGAAGTTGATCGATAGCGGCCCGGCGATCAGGGCCATGGTCGCCTCGTACTTCTCCGGCGGGTGGCCGTACAGGCCGCTGATCAGCTTCCAGGTGGTGAAAAAGATCAGGATGCCCAGAAACATCGCCTGCAGTTTGCCGATCGCCTCCATGAACTCGCGGTATTTCAAGGACAGTTCCCGTCCACGCGCCCGGTGGTTAAAGTAAACGATAAGGGGAGTGATCGCCCCGCCGGAGACGAGCGCCGAGAGGATGAAGTAGATCGGCATATAGGGGCCGTACCAGTAATGGCGCGCTTCGAGCAGGCCGAAGACCGCCCCGAGATTGGAGTGGGCGGTAACGGCGGCGATGAAGCCGAGCAGACCGGAGATGTAGGCCGCCCGCCGCCAGCCTTCCATCAGGGAGGTGAACTCGATGGAAAGGAGAACGAGGTAGACGCCGTAAAGGGAGCCCATCCACCAGATGGCGGAGGTGAAACTGGGGCTGAGCACGGCATAGATCCCCATGCGGATCGGATGGTTGAGTTCCATGGCCATGGTGCCGAAACCGGTCAGCAGGGTAAGGATGGCCAACAGGTGGCCGCGACGGCCGATGATTTCGAATTTCTCGAAGCCCCACACATCGCCGAGACTCGACACCAGGCAGAGTCCGGTCGAGGAGACGACGAAGAAGACGTAGGTGGAAATCAGGATCCCCCATGGTATTTCCCGGCTCACATGGTAGGCGTGTGCGTGGCCGACTACGAGGGTGTAGATGGCCGCCGTCAGCCCGGCCAGCACGCCGAGGCCGAGCAGTCCGAAGTAAGCGATCTCACTGGGGCGCCTGGCGATGGTCGCCATGCTGCCGAACGAATTGGCCAAAGCGGTAAGGGTTGTCATGTCGCGCCTCCTCAAATCCGATAGAAAAGGAACGGCTTGGTCCCCATCTCTGGCTTCAGCACCTGGTGCGGATGCTTGGCCAGAAGGCGGGAAACTTCGCTGTTCGGGTCATTGAGGTCGCCGAAGACCCGCACCTTGGTCGGACACGTTTCGACGCAGGCCGGAGTGCCGCCGGTAGTGAGTCGGTGGGCGCAGAAGGTGCACTTGTCGACCGCTCCGGTCTCCTCGTTGTAGTAGCGGGCGTTATAAGGGCAGGCGGTCATGCAGTACTTGCAGCCGATGCACTTTTTGGCATTAACAGTGACGATCCCTTCGGGGCTGACGCCGGTCGCCTTGGTCGGGCAGACGCGGTCGCATGGGGTGTTGCCGCATTGCATGCACTGTCCGGGGGAAAAGCTCTGCCCGAGGTTGGGAAAGGTTCCTCGCAGTTTTTCCTCGGTCACCCAGTTGCGGTAGTTGTCCCGACCGACCGGGACGCCGTTCTCCGCCTTGCAGGCCACCGTGCACGCCTTGCAGTCGATGCACTTGCGCGTATCGAGCACGATGGCGTAACGCTTGTTATTCATAAAGACTCCTTATTGCCATAGGTGACATGGCAATGCATTTTTCGAACACAGATAAGGGCGGATGCACACAGATAAAAGATTTGTCTTTTGTCTGCCTTTATCCGTTTCTATCTGTGTTCAATTAATTTTTTGGTATTCCAGTCCAACGATCTATGCCGGATAAATCTCCACGAACGTCTCATGCATCGCCGCGTTGCCCGAAATTGGGCAGACCTTGTCTTCGATCAGGGCGGCGTCGCAGGCGCCCTTGCCATAGATGTTGGTCAGGCCGCGGGAAAGAACGCCGAAGCCGTGCGCCATGTAGACGCAGTCGGGGCGGATCTTTTCCGTCACCTCCAGCTTCAGGGTCTGCTCGCCGACCGGGCTCTTCACCCGCACCAGGCGACCATCCTTGAGGCCGAGCCGCTGCGCTTCCTGCGTGTGGAGCCACAAAGTGTTCTCCGGCATCAGGTCGTGCAGGAATGGATTGTTCTGGGTGGTGCCGTGGGTGAAGTAGGCGTGCCGTCCGACCAGCAGGCGGTACGTGCCCTGGGAAGGGGCCGTTGGCGCGGTGTAGACCGGCAGGGGATCGAGGCCGCTCTCGGCGTATTTCTCCGAGAAGATCTCGATCTTGCCACTCTTGGTCTTCAGCGGCTTGCCGTAAGTAGCGCCATAGGTCGGAGTCTGCACTTCACAGTAAACTCCCTTTTCCTCCAGCATCTGCTTTGCCGCCGGATTGAGGCTCAGCTGGTGCGCGACGTATTCTTCAATGGTGAAATCGAACGACTGGTAAACCTCATCCCCGAGCCGTTTGGCGAGCTGCTGCATGATCCAGAGGTTCGGCTTCGACTCGAAGAGCGGCGCGGCGCACTGGTAGCGCAGCGACAGAACCGGCAGGATGCCGGCGATCGACTCCACCGGATCCATGCGCTCCAGGTAGGTCGCCTCCGGCAGGATCACGTCGGAGTACCAGGCGGTATCGCTCATGGTGATGTCGATGGTGCAGATGAAGTCCATCTGCTCCAGCATCCGCAATGTCTTGGCGCGGTTGGGGACCGACTGCAGGGGGTTCTGCTTGTAAATCATCATCCCCTTGACCGGGTAGGGCGCGGCGGCCAGCACGCGGTCGCGGAAGGGAATCCAGGCGCCGTCCTTTTCGCCGAGGTAGGCGACGCAGCCCTTGTCCAGGCGATCCGGGATTTCGTCGTACCAGGGGGCGACATAGGTGTGCTCGGCAAGCTTGATCTTGCCGTTGGGGAGCATGCCACCGGGAACGTCCCAATTGCCGACGATGGCGTTCAGAATGGCCATGGCCCGGCGCATCTGGGTATCGTTGGCGAAAAAGGAGGAGCGCCGTCCCTGGTAGTAGACCGCCTTCGGTGCGGCCGCGGCGAATTCCCGGGCGATCCGGCGGATGTCTTCGGCCGGGAATGTCGCACTCGCCGGCCGCCCATTCGGGGGTATACGGCTCGATGTGCGACGCCAGCTGGTCGAAACCGACCGTCATCTGCTCGACGAACGGTTTGTCATAGCGCTCTTCTTTGACGAGCACGTGGATCATCGCCAGGATAAAGGCCATGTCCGTCCCCGGCTTGATCGGATACCACTCATCCGCCTTGGCCGCCGTCTTGGTGAAGCGCGGATCGAGGTAGACCAGCTTGCGCCGGCCGCCGTCTCCCTTGATCAGGTCGATGGTGTCGGGGGTGATGAAGGCTTCGGCGCGATTGGCGCCGCTCATGATGATGAAGTCGGCATTGAGGACATCCGGGGTCGGATTGGTGCCGAAGGTAGCGCCGAAACCCTGAATGTTGGAAGCGAGGCAGAGGGAGGGATGACGAACCGTATTCGGCGAGCCGTAGCACTCGGCCAGCATCAGGAAGAAGTGCTCCTGAAAGCCCTCGGTGGAGACGAACATCGTACCGGCGCGGCTGTATTTATCGCCGATCTCGGTCAGGTTCTTCGCCACCAGGTCGAGGGCCTCCTCCCAGGAGGCGCGGCGCCATTTCCCTTCCCCCCGTTTTCCTTCGCGAATCAGGGGGTATTTCAGGCGGTCGGGGTCGTAGACGGCCTTGACCCCGGCATTGCCGCGGGCACAGAGCATGTCGCGGCTCTTCACGTAGTGGGGATTGGGGTCGAGTTTGTAGATCACCCCGTCGCGGACCCGGGCGATGACGCCGCACTTGTTGACGCACATCTCGCAGCTGGTGAAGACGGATTTATCCGTCAGTTGGGTGATCTCTCCGATTTCGCCGGTTTTCGCCAGGGCCCGCAGGACCTTGACCTGGGAACCTACCGCCACAGTCGCCAAGGCACAGGAGGAGAGCCCCAGGAAGCGGCGCCGGCTCAGCTTTTTGTCAAACAAGCGCGACACGTCGATCTCCTTTTCTTTCATGCGAAAAAAAGGGGAGAGGCTGACCCTCTCCCCTGCGATGCAGATGGCTAGAACTTCACCGTCATGGAGGCGTAGCCGTCCCAGGCGTTGTCCACCACCGGCAGCATCGAATAGGCATTGCCATCCTGGACGTCCTCGATCTTTTCCGGGGCTGCCGACCGGCGAACCGCTGTTGGTGTACTTGTAATCGTAGTAGATGCCGCCGAGCTTGATGAACATGTTCGGGTTGATGTCGAAGATGTAATAAGGCCTCGCCGACTTGGCCGCGGGTGGATAGTTTGCTGCCGAGCATGTCGTCCTGGGCCTGGGTGAAGGGAGTCCAGTACTTGGAGCCGTAGTTGTACTCCAGGCCGACTTTGCCCATCGGGGCAGGAATCTGCACGCCGACATAGACGCCGATAACCGTCGCGGATTTCTTCGTCGGCGGCGCGATCCGGTTTCATGAGGATGGTGTCGCCCGCCTGCATTCAGCTCCGCCGTGAAGACGGCGTCGGAGACCATGCCGCCGAACATGCCGGCCTTGCCGTTCGGCTCGGGCGTGGTCCAGCCGAACGGAAGCGAACCATTTGAGGCCGTTGTCCTCTTCGCGAGCAAAACCGAGACCGGCGAGATTCATGTCGCCGATATCGGTCGAAGGCTGGTAGCGGGTGACAAAATTGAAGTTCGGGAATTTCTGCATATCCTGTACATGGTCGGGGCGAAAGATCGCCGGCGTACTGGGTCGGGAAGGCATAAGTCCCCTTGAAGCCGTCAACCACATCCTGAGCGGCAAAGGCGGTCAACTGCACGAAGTTGGTGCCGTCGTTAGATCAGGTCGATATTGAAGCCGCCGAGGTGGGTGTCCTTGGTGGCTGATGTTCGTTGAACAGTTCGCCGTTGCCGACCTTCGACTCGAAGCCCTGGCCGTAGCAGAAGCGAACGATCTGCCCTTCGATGCCGGTGTGCTCGCCGAGTTTGTAGCCGGCGGTGATGCCGTCGAAGTTGAAGTTGACCAGATGGCCGGAGGGGGTGCCGCCGCGCAGTTCGTTCTCGCGGTACTGGTCGGGAGGGCCGTAGGTGGAGGGACGGCGGCCGATGGAGAGGTAGAAGTTGCTGCCGCCGATATCCTTCCAGTCGAAGTAGGCGCGCTCGACCCGCAGCCAGTCGCCGGTGGTATTGCCGCTGTCGGTGCCGTCCATGGTGAAGGCGTTCCAGGAATCGAAGACCTTGACCCCGGTCGAATCGCCCCAGTTCTTGTACATGGCAAGCGGCCGCAGAAGTCGACATTGTCGGCAACCTTGGCCTTCATGTTCAGGCGCAGGCGGGTGGTGTAGAGGATGTCGTTGTCGATGTCGTACTGCCGTTTTTCGATCCAGGGCGAACGGCATCGTCCCTTGCAGCGACCCGCTCATGAAAGACGCGGCAAACGTGGGGTTGGCTGCCATCATTTGGGAGATCGGGGAATTGGGGTCCGCGAAACTACCGAAGGCGCCGCTCATGGCCTTGGCGGCGAAATCATCGAAATCGACCTGGATGCCCGGGTTCCAAGTGACATCCTGGTAATGCAGGGTGTCGGCCTTGGTCCGCAAGTCGCCGGACCAGTGGATGCGGTCGAGAGCGGCATGGCGCTCGGTCTTGTTGACGCGGCCGGACATCTCATCGAGTTCGCTGCTGAGTTCGTCAATCTTTTTCTTCAGGGATTCCAGGGTGGCGCTGTCGTCGATGGCGGCGAAGCCGGCGACGGGGATCAGGCAGAGCGCCAGGGCGAGGGCGATCAGTTTACGCATCATAACCTCCAAGCAGAAATTTTGATTTCAGTGGTAGTCGCGGTTTAACCACAGGTCTCCGGCTGATCGGAGTCGGCAGCGTGATCGAACAGAAACTGATTGATGTCCTTGATGTCTGGTTCGGAGAGGTTCTTAAACGCTTCGGCCTTGTTCGGATGCTCGCCTTTGATGATGAAGCGATCCCACTGTGCCTGCGTTTTCGACAACGGAGTGAGCGCTTTGGCCGCGCCTCCCTCGGTGTGGCAGGCCTTACACGTTTTCTTGAAGAGATACTTCCCCTTCTTCGGATTGCCCCCCTCGGCAGCAAGGGCAACAGTGGCAAAAATACAGGCCACCGTCAGATAAATAAGCAGTTGCGCCATCTTGTTCATGTCCTACCTCCGTGATGATTAGTGTAATAAGAGCTTTAATCCTCTTATATCTATATTCAAGTTATACAATATGTGTGCCGGTGTTTGGGCTGTTTATGCAAGCATATAGATTTACATATATTTTATCGAAGTGTTGCCCGCAAGCGACGATCTGTCGCGGAAAACCGGCGCATTTTGACTGAAAAAAAACGGTATCCGACGGTGGAATCGCGTAGTCCGCTGTGGTATGATCGCGACCCTAATTCATAAGGAGGTCGCGTCAGCGATGAGCAGCGAAGGAAACAAGATCATCTACACGATGATGAAGGTCAGCAAATTTTATGATAAGAAACCGGTCCTCAAAGATATCTCCCTCTCTTATTTCTACGGCGCCAAAATCGGCGTCCTCGGCCTCAACGGCTCGGGCAAGAGCTACGCTGCTGCGCATCCTGGCCGGAGTCGACAAGGAATTCAACGGCCAGACGATCCTCTCTCCCGGCTACACCGTCGGCTTTCTGGAGCAGGAGCCGCTGGTCGATGTCGACAAGACGGTGCGCGAGGTGGTCGAGGAAGGGGTGCAGGAGACCGTCGATCTGCTCAAGGAGTTCGAGGAGATCAACGCCAAGCTTTGCCGATCCCGATGCCGATATGGAAAAGCTCTGCGACCGGCAGGCGGTGGTGCAGGAGAAGCTCGATCACCTCGATGCCTGGGATCTCGATTCACGGCTGGAGATGGCGATGGATGCCCTGCGCTGCCCGCCGGGCGAGGCGAAGGTCGCGGTCCTCTCCGGTGGCGAGAGGCGGCGCGTTGCCCTTTGCCGGCTGCTGCTGAAGAAGCCGGACATCCTGCTTCTCGACGAGCCGACCAACCATCTGGACGCCGAATCGGTCGCCTGGCTCGAACACCACCTGCAGCAGTATGCGGGCACGGTCATCGCCGTCACCCATGACCGCTACTTCCTCGACAACGTCGCCGGCTGGATCCTCGAACTCGACCGCGGCGAGGGCATCCCCTGGAAGGGGAACTACTCCAGCTGGCTGGAGCAGAAACAGGAACGGCTGCGTCGCGAGGAGAAGGCGGAAAGCTACCGGCAGAAGACGCTGGAGCGCGAGCTGGAGTGGATCCGCATGTCCCCGAAAGGGCGGCATGCCAAGGGGCAGGCGCGCATCAGCGCCTACGAAAAGCTCCTGTCGCAGGAAGCGGAGAAGCAGGCGAAGGATCTCGAACTCTACATCCCGCCCGGTCCGCGTCTCGGCGATATTGTCATCGAGGCGGACTGCGGTGGCCAAGGCGTACGGCGACCGACTCCTTTTCGAAAATCTCAATTTCCGCCTGCCGCCCGGCGGTATCGTCGGCGTTATCGGCCCGAACGGCGCCGGCAAGACGACCCTTTTCCGCATGATCGCCGGGCAGGAAAAGGCGGACGGCGGCAGTTTTCCGGGTCGGCGAGACGGTCAAGCTGGCCTACGTGGACCAGAGCCGCGAGCTCGACTGCCGACAAGAGCATCTGGGAAGAGATGACCGGCGGTCAGGAGCAGCTCCAGCTCGGCAAGATGCTCGTCAACTCCCGCGCCTACGTTTCCCGCTTCAACTTCTCCGGCACCGACCAGCAGAAGAAAGTGGGCATGCTCTCCGGCGGCGAACGCAACCGGGTGCATCTGGCGAAAATGCTGAAAGAAGGGGCCAACGTCATCCTTCTCGATGAGCCGACCAACGATCTCGACGTCAACACCATGCGGGCGCTGGAGGAGGCGCTGGAGAACTTCGGCGGCTGCGCCGTGGTGATCAGCCATGACCGCTGGTTTCTCGACCGCATCGCCACCCACATCCTCGCCTTCGAAGGGGAGAGCCAGGTCGTCTGGTTCGAGGGGAACTATTCCGAATACGAAGCCGACCGTAAAAGGCGTCTCGGCGCCGCCGCCGAGCGGCCGCATCGCATCAAATACCGGCAGCTCACGCGCTAGATCGAAAAAAATGCCCGTCTGCGGCCCATCAACTATCTATAGGTATAGCGAATGCCGCTGATTTCAACTTTCGATGCCGCAGTGCTGGGAATCGTCGAGGGATTGACCGAATTTCTTCCCGTTTCCTCGACCGGCCATCTAATCCTGGCGTCGCAGTGGCTCGGCCTCTATGCCGATCCGGTTTCCAAAGCCGGGGTCGATGCCTTCGAGATCGTCATCCAGTCCGGGGCTCTGCTGGCGGTCATGGGGATTTACCTCCCCAGTTTGCGGGCGATGCTCCGGGGCGCGCGCGGCCATGATCCAGCCGGTCGCAATCTGCTGCTGCAGTTGGTTGCCGGTTTCTTGCCGGCGGCGGTAATCGGCCTGCTTGCCGGCACCTGGATCAAGGAGAACCTCTTCGGCATCCAGCCAGTGATCCTGGCCTTGGCGGTGGGCGGGGTGCTGATGCTGCTTGTCGAGCAGTATCATGCCCGCAAAGCTGGAACGGGGGCGGAGCCGCACCTGGGAAAGCCGCTCTCCAGCATGAGCTGGCGTTCGGCGCTGCTCATCGGTTTCGCCCAATGTCTGGCGATGTGGCCCGGCACCAGCCGTTCGATGATTACCATCGTTGCCGCGCGCCTCCTCGGTTTTCAGCCGAAGGCTGCTGCCGAGTTCAGCTTTCTCCTTGCCCTGCCGACATTGGGCGCCGCTACGGCGTATGACCTGGTGAAGCATGGTCCCACCCTGCTGCAGGCGAGCGGCGGGCCCGGTCTCGCCATCGGCATGGCCGTTTCCTGCCTTGTCGCCTGGATCGCCGTTAAAGGTTTTCTCGCTTACCTCAACCGGCATGGCATGGCGGCTTTCGGCTGGTACCGGCTTGCATTGGCAGGGCTGTTAGTGGTATTGCTCTGAGCGGAACCGTTGCGCGCGTACTCGATTTGGAAGAAAATATCCCAAATCCCCAAATGGGGAATAAATGTTCCCCATTTGGGGAGAAGCTGGATTTGATATGTTGATTTATAAAGGTTTTTCGTTGTGGCACAAAGGTTGCTGTATGGTGGCCGCTCACCAAATCGGGTGAGAATTAAATTTTTTCCCACAACGAAAGGAAGAAAAGATGAAAAAGATTTGCGTACTTATCTGCAGCCTGGCCCTTGCCGCTACCCTTACCGCTTGCGGTACCCCGCCGACCGCCGAGCTGGATGCCGCCCGTGTCGCCATCGACGCCGTTGTTGCTGACGGCGCCGCGAAGTACACTGCCGACGACCTGAAGGTGATCCAGGACAAAATGGCTGGCGCCCAGGCTGAAATCAAGGCTCAGGAAGGCAAACTCTTCAAGAAATTCGACCAGCCGAAAGCGACCCTGGTTCAGGTGAAAGCTGATGCCGACGCCCTGAAAGCCAAAGTTGCCACCGTCAAAGAAGAAATGAAGAATGCCGCTATCGCTGCTCTTGGCGAAGCCAACACCGCCCTTGCCGAAGCCAAAGGGATGGTCGAGAAAGCTCCGGTCGGCAAAGGTTCCCTGGCGGACATCGAAATGATCAAGGCCGATGTTGCGGGCCTGGAAACCTCCCTGGCTGGCGTGCAGCCGCTGATCGACAGCGGTGATTATGCTGCCGCCAACGAGCAGGCCGTTGCCATCAAAACCAAGGCGCAGAGCGTCACCGAAGAAATCCGCGTCGCCCAGGAAAAAAAGGGCAAGTAATTTATTAAGTGAAAGGGGAAGGCCCGTTGAAATTCCATAGGATCAGAACGGGCCTGCTCGCCTTTGCTGTCTGCACATTGTTGGGATGCACCGAGCCGCCGGTGCCGCCGGAAATCCAGGATGCCTTTAAACAGGACCAGGATCTATGGCGCGCCGGCGCGCTTGTTCATGCTCCGGAGCCGTACCGTCACTATGTGGCGGCTTTGCAGGTGGCAAGGGAACAGTGGGCGCAGGAAAAGAACCGTTTTGTCTGGTTTCGCGATTACGCGCCGGTTGCGGATAACTTCCGCCAGATCATGCAGCAGGGTGAACAGGTGCAGGCGGCACTTCTTCTGCAGCGGCAGCAGAAAGCGGAGCAAGCAAAAACCGATATCGAACGGATCGACTGCCGGGCCCGGGCGCTGCGCAAACTGGTGACCAGGATCAAGGATCGCCGACTTTCGCGGGGTTATCTGGTGACGGCGGAAGTCGCCCTCGATCAGGCCAAGACACTCTCTGCCGCCAAGCGCGCGGAAGAGGCGCAGAAGAAGGCCGATGTGGCCGAGAAGGCGCTTAATCAGATAGCGAATGTCGTCCGGCCAATTCTTGCCCGTTACACCGACCCGCAGCAAATCAACCAGTGGCGCCGGCAGGTCGATGAAGCGATTGCGGAATCAAAGCGCAGCGGCGGTGAGGCGATCGTCGTCAGCAAACTCGATCGTGAGCTGATTCTCTATCGTGCCGGCAAGGCAGTGCGTACTTATCCGGCCGGCCTCGGTTTCAATGCGCTTGCCGACAAGCTGCGCTCCGGCGACAAGGCGACCCCCGAGGGGCGCTACCGGGTTGTGCTCAAGAAGGGCGCCAGTCGATATTATCTGGCCTTGCTCCTTGATTACCCGAATGAGGAGGACCGCAGGCAGTTTCTGCAGGCGCAGAGAAAAGGGCGCATCCCCGCCAACGCGGTTATCGGCGGGTTGATCCAGATTCATGGGGGCGGAATCGAAGGGATGACCAACGGCTGCGTTGCCCTCGACAATCAGCATATTAAAGAGCTTTTTGACAACGTCGAGGTCGGCACGCCGATCGTCATTGTCGGAACTCTCCACACCAATAATATCGCCTCGGAAGTTCTGGCATGTCTCAAATAGATCTGAAATCTTTGTCGCGCGAGGGAAGATCCTTTGCCGAGAATCGCGAAGCGGCTGGCGGCCGAAAATGGCGCTGGCTGATTTTTGTTCTCGCCGCCTGCGCTCTGGTTCTGCTCGTTCTCGAGGGAACGGGTTACTGGCTTGCCTTCAGGAAACAGGCGACAGCGGAAACGGAACAGCAGAAAAAGAAATCGGTCCAGACGCTGCAGGCCGAAAATGTCTCAATGCGCAAAAAGATTGCCGCCCTGGTCCCGAAGGGGATATATGTGGTGATCGATACTGCCGGCAACCGGGTTTACCTGCGTAAGGGCGATCAATTGTTGAAAAGCATGATTGCCTCCTGCGGCAGCGGCAATGTCCTCGAAGACCCCGTCGGCGGACGCACCTGGACCTTCGATACGCCGCGTGGCAATTTCCGTGTTCAGTCGAAGATTACGCGTCCGGTATGGATCAAGCCGGATTGGGCCTTCATTGAAGATGGAGACCCGATCCCCTCGAACTTTGCCGAACGGGCAGAGCCGGGAATGATGGGGGAATATGCTTTGGGGATCGGTCAGGGATATTTCATTCATGGCACCCTTTATACCCGACTGCTGGGACGCAATGTTTCCCACGGCTGCGTCCGCCTGGGCGATCAGGATCTGAAAGATCTGGTGAACACCATCGGCATCGGCTCACAGGTATTTATCTTCTGATGCGCATTCTATCGCTTATTGTTCTTCTGCTGCTGGCTGCTGCTCCCGTTTGCGCTGATGAATCGTCCGCCGCACTTGAAACAGCCAACTACCTGCTGCGTACGGAACTCGATCTTGCCCGCACCAAGCAACTTTATTTCGTCTGCGACCTGAAGGAACGGCATCTGCAGTTCAAGACGGCCGGCATTACCCTTGCCGAATTACCGATCGCGGGGGTGCGTTTATGGGGACAGCTGCCTGCTTCCCAGATGCATACCGTCGCTGCGAAGGCAGCTCCCTTTTCCCCGCGGCGGGAGAAGGTCGGCCAGGTTGTAGAAGATGAAAAGGAAAAGGAAAAAAAGAGGAAGGAAAAAAAGAGGAAACAGCCAAACCTTACGAAATCAAGGCTCTTGAAATCAGTGACATGCCGACCAATTTCACCATTGTACTCGATGATGGCCTGAATATTATCGTTCGACCCGTTACCGAAGGATGGACCTCGCGTTTACGGGAGAAATCCCATTTGTTTTTCTGGTACCTTTCTCGCCCCCTCATTTCAGACTGGAACTTTCTCCACGGGAAGGCCTATACTGAATTGCATTTGATGTTGCTGGCGAAAGACGTGCAGCTTCTCTACTGGTCTTTAGCCGAAAACTCGCCATTTCTTCTCGAGATGCCACTGCCCAATTGAACGAGCGATTCCCGGAGTTTTTTTGTTGAACGAAAGGCGCCAACGGCCACCCCTCCCGCGACGGTTCATCTTCCGCCCCACCCTGCGCCTGAAATTGACGGCACTGATGTTGACCACCAGCCTCAGCCTGGTGGCAATCCTCCTGTTTCTCTATTACCAGACCGAAAAAACTCTTTACAACGAATTCCAGCGGCGTACCTCCGAGCTGTCCAAGGCGGTGCAAATCGGCCTTGAAGGCGCCTCGGGCAAGGGGCTGAGCGACAGCAAAAGTCTGGAAAAATATCTGAACAGCCTCAATTCCAAAGGGATTCGCGAGATTTCGGTGATCAGCAGTGGGGACCGCATTGTCGCCAGCACCAACGACGAAAATGTCGGCAAATGGATTACCGAATGGCGCAAGCAGATGATTATCAATGCCGAGCTCGGGGAGACTGTGACGGAGGATGAGCAGTTCTACAACGTCATCCTCCCGGTTTTTCGGCCGGGGAAACCCTTGGCTTCATCCACCTGACCCTGAGCACCGAGAGATTTTTCCATCTTTCTGCGCTTGAGCCCATCCGCCGGGTGCTGGCGGCACTGGCCATTCTCGGTCTTGGCTTGATTGTCGCCGTTGTTCCTGGCCGGCCGCTATTCCCGTCCGATCGAACAGATGGCGGAAGCGGCCAGCAAGGTTGGCCGCTGGCGATCTGGAGCAGAAACTTGCCGGTATCGCGGCGCGATGAGATCGGCAGTTCGGCCCGCAGCTTCGACCACATGATCGCCCGGTTGCGCGAGGATCGCGAATTGCGCCAGCGGGTGCGCACCGCCGAACACATGGCCACTGTCGGCCAGTTTGCCCGCAGCATTCGCCCACGAGATCAAGAATCCCCTCAACTTCATCAGTCTCTCCGTCGATCATATGCGGGATGCCTACCGCCCCGGCGACGAGGAGAAGGCGGCCCGCTATGATTCGCTGATCGACAATATCAAGGGGGAGGTGGCCGGATCAGCCGCTTTGCCGAGAGTTTTCTCGAATACGGCCGTCCTTTCGAGCTGCGCCGGTGTTCGCTGCATCTGTGCCTGATCGACGATGTTCTGGAACTGGTCGAAGGCGCGGGCGGTGGCTGGGTTCGCCTGGAAGCAGATCTTGCCCCAACTGCCCGAACTGACGGTCGATCCCGAATTCATCAAGACCTGCCTGTACAATCATGATCATCAATGCGTTTGATGCCATGCCGGCCGGTGGCACGCTCACCGTGCGGGCAGCGCGTGCGGGCACAGGTGACGCTGGCCTTCGCCGACACCGGCTGGGGGTCGAGCGCCATGGACTCGACAAGGTTTTCGACCCCGCTCTTTTCCACCAAACAGGCGGGCTCGGGCTGGGGCTGGCGCTGACGCGGAAATCATCGAAGACCATGGCGGCAAGGTCGGTTTTGCCAGCACCCGGGCTCGGGAGTGAAGTCAGCGCTGTATCTGCCGGTGGGAGGTGAGAGGATGAAACAGGCGGTATCCTGGTTGTTGATGACGAACCGCTGCAGCGGGGGATTTTACAGACGATCCTCGATGGCGAAGGGTATGAGACCTGACCGCCGCTTCCGGCAGTGAGGCTCTGGCGGCCATCCGCAAGGTGCCGCCGGATGTGGTTGTTTCCGATCTGAAGATGGCGGGGATGGATGGCATCGAGCTGCTCAATGCCCTTGCCGCCGAGCCCGTACCGCCGCCGATGATCATCGTGACCGCCCACGGCACCATCGATTCGGCGGTCGAGGCGGTGAACCAGGGAGCCTTCGACTACCTGACCAAGCCCCTCGACAAGCAGAAGATCCTGATGGCGGTGCGCAAGGCCTGTGAGCGCGCGGAGATCCTCAAGGAAAATGCCCGCCTCAAGAAGGAGCTGTTTGACCGTTTCCGCATGGAGGGACATTGCCCGCTCGGCCCGGATGCGGGAAACCGTCGATCTGCTCAAGCGATCGCCGCCACACCGGCTACGGTCATGGTTCTCGGCGAGAGCGGCACCGGCAAGGAGCTGGTAGCGCGGGCGATCCACTACAACAGCCCGCGGCGCGCCAAGCCGTTTACCGCCATCAACTGCGCGGCGATCCCGGAGACCCTCTTCGAGAGTGAACTGTTCGGCCACGAACCGGGAGCGTTTACCGGCGCCACCAGCCGGCGGGCGGGCTGTTTGAAATCAGCAACGGCGGTACTTTGTTCCTTGATGAAATCGGCGAATTGCCGTTGCCGATGCAATCCAAGCTGCTGCGCGTGCTGCAGGATCGCGAGGTGCGCCGGGTGGGCGGCAAAGAGACGATCCGCGTGGATGTGCGCATCATTTCGGCGACCAACAAGGATCTTGAGCGCGAAATGGAAAAAGGGGATTTTCGCGAGGATCTTTTCTACCGGCTTAGTGTCGTCAACGTCGAGCTGCCGCCGCTGCGCGAGCGCACCGAGGATGTCCCGGCGCTGGTCGAGCACTTCGTGCAGAAGTTCAACGCCGAATTCGACAGCTTCGCGAGGTTCGATGACGAGGCGATGGCGGCCCTCTGCGCTCATCCGTGGCCGGGGAACGTCCGCCAGCTCTCTTCGGTGATCGAGCGGGCGGTGCTGCTCAGCGACGGCGAGTGCTGACCTGCGCGATCATCCACCGCCAGCTGCATGCCCGCAAATCGGCCCGTTCGCCCTTCGACCTCCCCGAGGAGGGGCTCGATTTCGAGCAGCTTGAGCGCGAGCTGATCCAGAAGGCCCTCAACCGCACCGGTGGGGTCGCCACCAAGGCCGCCAAGCTGCTGCGCATGAACTACAAGGCATTTCTCTATCGGATGGAGAAGTTCGGCCTCAAGAGCGAAGAACTGCGCGCGGAGGAATAGGCCGCTCGGCGGCGAAACGGCAGGATTAAAAAGGTATGAAATTTGCACTATTTCGCCGGGATTGGAGGAAAACTCAATGAAACTGAGTGCCGACCTTGCGTGGATGTTGTCTCTGAATGAGAAGCTTGTCGCCGGTAGCGGCGAGGACACCATTACCGAATCGCGCGGGCGCAACCTGCTGGTAGCGAAGACGCGCTGGTTGGTGCTGTTGGCCATCGGTTTTTACGCCTTGTTCGCTGGCATTCTCTTTTTTTCAGTGATTACGGCTTCTTCCTTGCCGAAGGGCAGCTGCTGACCCTTTTGGTCTCTCTAGCCGGCATCATCGTCTACAACACCCTTTATCACTTCTTCTACAATCAGATCCGGGTTATTCCGTATATCGATTACCTGCAGATACTCCTCGATCTGCTGTTCGTCACCCTGCTGATCCATTTCAGCGGCGGGCCGCCAGTTGGCTCTGGCCGGTGTATCTCATCGTTACCCTAGAATCCTCCATCCTTTTGGAGCGGCGCGACCAGGTGCTGATCCTCGGCGCCTTCGGCAGTCTGCTTTACGGCTTGCTGCTGACGATGAATATTCTGCATTTTTTCCAGCTGTCGATATGCCGTTCGTCAATACGGATCTGCATCACGATGCGCTTTTTCTCTTCCTCATGTGGTTCTGGGTCAGTCTTCTTAATGCTGCCATGGCGATCATCGGCCCTTTTCTGATGAAGGTAATTCGTCGGGAAAACAGTGCGTTGAAAGAAAGCGAGCAGCGCCTCTCCGCTTTTCTCAGCTCGGCCAATGACCTGATTTTCAGCTTTTATCCGGATGGTAAGTTGCTGTACGCCAACAAAGCCTGGAAGCAGGCGCTGGGGTACGATCCGGCTAAAGATGGCAATCTGAACATCCGGGACATCATGGACGCGGAGCATCGCGCCAAATATCTGGATGAAATCAGCAAGATTGTTGGCGGGTTGAAAATAGATCTGCTCGAAGGAGTATTTCTCGGGCGCGAAGGCAGAAAAATTGCCATCAGAGGGGAATCTTACCTGCGGAACCCAAGACAGCGAAAATCCGGTTATCTGGGGTATTTGCCGTGATATCACGGAGCGCAAACTGGCACAGGAGCAGCTTTATCATATGGCGCACCATGATGTCCTGACCGGTCTCCCCAACCGGCTGCTCTTTCTGGATCGGTTGAAACAGGCCAGGGCGCTTGGAAAACGGCTGAACCAGCAGGTGGCCATTCTTTTTCTCGATCTTGATCGCTTCAAGATCATCAATGATAGCCTTGGGCACAGCCTTGGCGACAAGCTGCTGCAGGAAGTCGCCGCCCGGCTGACCGAATGCGTACGGGAGATCGACACGGTGGCCCGCATGGGAGGGGACGAATTTACCGTCCTCATCGGCAGTCTCGGCGCCCAGGAAGATGTAGAGAAGGTGGCCCGCAAGATCCTCAAGGATCTCGCCAGACCGCTGCATATCGACGGCAACGAGCTGTTCATCACCACCAGTATCGGTATCTCCGTTTACCCGCACGACGATAGTGACGCTCTGACTTTGATCAAGAAGGCCGATATCGCCATGTACAGCGCCAAGGCGCGGGGCGTAATAATTACCAGTTCTACAGCCCGTCCATGGATTTCAATGCCGACAAGCGCCTGGTGCTGGAGAGCAGCATGCGTCGGGCGCTGGAGCGCGATGAATTTCTGCTTTATTACCAGCCGAAGGTTGATATCGTTACCGGCCGCATAACGGCGCTGGAAGCGTTGGTGCGTTGGCAGCATCCTGAATTCGGTCTGCTGCCGCCCGGCGATTTCATTCCCCTGGCCGAGGAAACCGGCCTGATCATGCCGATCGGCGAATGGGTACTGCTGCAGGCGTGCGAGCAGAACCTGCGCTGGCAACGGCAGGGAATGCCGAAAATCCCGGTGGCGGTGAACATCTCCGGACACCAGTTGCAGCAGAAGGATCTGGTTGCCACCATCCACAAGGTTCTGAACAAGACCGGCCTCGATCCCTGCTACCTGGAACTGGAAGTCACCGAGACGGTCATCATGCAGAATCCCGATTTTGCCGCCGCCGTGCTCAACGAACTGCGTGAAATCGGGATCCGTCTGGCGATTGACGATTTCGGCACCGGCTACTCCTCGCTGGCGCACCTGAAGCGATTCTGCGTTGATTCGTTGAAGATCGACAAGGCTTTTGTCCGCGATGTCGACAGCAATTCCACCGATGCCGCTATTGCCTCGGCGATCATCGCCATGGGGGCCAGCCTGAAGATGGAGGTCATTGCCGAGGGGGTGGAGACCGAGGGGCAGCTCTCTTTCTTGCGCAAGAATATGTGCAATACCATGCAGGGTTATCTTTTCAGCCGACCGGTGCCGCCGGAGGAAATTCAGCATCTGCTGCGGCAGCATAATCCGGAGCCCGCGCAGCTTGTCGTTTGCCCGGTAGCGGCCACCGGCTCGGATTGAACCTGTTCCCGCCCCGTCCGCACCGCGAACCCGCCGGCACCGGCGGGTTTTTTCTTGGCCGCCGCCGTGGTAATTCAGGCAAGCTGTCGGGAGATAGCCCTTGCCGCCCAACCTTTCCTCGTGGTAACAGTGCGAGCTTTCCGGAGTTTCCCGCATGATCCATCTGATCAACATCACCCGCCAGCACGGCTCGCAGATCCTTTTCCAGGACGCCAGCTTCCAGATCCTTCCCGGCACCCGCAGCGGCCTGGTCGGCCCCAACGGCGCCGGCAAGACCACGATCTTCCGCCTGATCACCGGCGAGGAGCATGCCGACGCCGGCGAGATCGTCTGTGCCGAAAAAGACGGTGATCGGCTACTTCTCCCAGGATGTCGGCGAGATGGCCGGCCGCTCGGCCCTGGACGAGGTCATGGCCGCCTCGGCCCGCACCGTGGAGCTCGGCGAAGAGATCAAGCGCGATGGAAGCGGCCATGTGCGAGCCGATGCCGGACGACGCCATGGCCGCCCTGCTGGAGCGCTACGGCGATGCCCAGGAGGAGTTCGAGCATCGCGGCGGCTACGACCTGGAAGCCCGCGCCCAGGCGGTCCTCACCGGCCTCGGCATCGGCCCGGACGCCTATCACCGGCCGGTCGAGTCGTTCAGCGGCGGCTGGAAGATGCGCATCGCCCTGGCCAGGATCCTGACCCTCAACCCCGATGTGCTGCTGCTCGACGAGCCGACCAACCATCTGGATGTCGAGTCGATCATCTGGCTGGAAGAGTGGCTGGCCAGCGAGTTCAAGGGGGCGCTGCTGATGACCAGCCATGACCGCGACTTCATGAACCGGATGGTCAGCCGCATCGTCGAGGTGGCCAACAGGACCATCACCACCTACGGCGGCAACTACGATTTCTACCTGCGCGAGCGGGAGATCCGCCGCGAGCAGCTGCTGGCCAGCCACCGCCGCCAGCAGGAGATGCTGGCCAAGGAGGAGGAGTTCATCGCCCGCTTTGCCGCCCGCGCCTCGCATGCCGCGCAGGTGCAGTCGCGGGTGAAGAAGCTGGAGAAGATCGAGCGCATCGAGATTCCGGCCGAGCAGAAGACTGATCCGCTTCGAATTCGCCGAACCGCCGCGCAGCGGCGACGACGTGGTCAAGCATGGACAATCTCGGCAAGGTCTGGAGCTCTGCCGGAAGGCGGCGAGCAAGTCGGTCTTCGGCGGGGTCTCGGGACTGATCCGCCGCGGCGAAAAGATCGCCGTGGTCGGCGTCAACGGCGCCGGCAAATCGACCTTTCTCAAGGTGCTGGCCGGCCAGACCGAGCCGACCGCCGGCAGTGTCACCATCGGCGCCAACGTCGATCTCGGCTATTTCAGCCAGCACGCCATGGATGTCCTCGACCCGAAAAAGACCGTCTTCGAGACGGTGCAGGATGCGCTGCCCAATGCCACCATCGGCGTGCTGCGCAACCTCTGCGCCGCCTTCCTCTTCCAGGGGGATGACGTCGACAAGCGGATCGACAAGCTCTCCGGCGGCGAAAAGAGCCGGGTGGTGCTGGCCACGCTGCTGGCCCGGCCGCTCAACCTCCTGATTCTCGACGAGCCGACCAACCATCTCGACATCCAGTCGCGGGAGATCCTGCTCGAGGCCCTGCAGAACTTCGCCGGCACCGTGGTGCTGGTCAGCCACGACCGCCACTTCCTGCGCTCGCTGGTCAACCGGGTCTTCGAGATCGACCACGGCGAGATGCGTGATCTACGAGGGGGATTACGATTATTACTTAAGGAAGTCGGGGCGGGAGGCGCAGGCGGCTTGAATTAATTTTTTACCCCCTCCCTGGATGGGAGGGGGCGAGGGGGAGGGTGAGAATTATGCGCCCGCAGCGGCTGCCGGCGGGACGAAGACGCGCTGGCCGAGTTCCTGATCGATGAGGAGCAGACCGCGGCCATCCCCCTCGACCCGTTTCAGCTTGCGGATGATGAGGGAGAAGTTGGCTTCCTCCTCCACCTGCTCGGTGACGAACCACTGCAGCATGATCTGCGCCGCATGCTGGTTTTCGGCGCGCGCCAGATCCATCAGGTTGCCGATCCGCTCGGTGACGAACTTCTCGTGCTTGCAGACCGAATTCGAAGGCATCGAGGGGGGATGTGAAACCATTTTTCGGCGCGTCGAAGCCGCGCAGGTCGGTGCGGCCGCCGGCATCGCAGGTAAATTTGAAGAAGCGCTCGCCGTGCGTCATCTCCTCCAGCGCCTGCACGCGCATCCAGGTGGCGAAGCCGGGGAGGTCTTCCGACTGGAAATAGCCGGCCATCGCCAGGTACAGGTAGGCGGAGAAAAACTCGTTTTTCATCTGCTCGTTAAGGGCATCCTGCAGTTTGGCGGTAAGCATGCGATCATCCTCCTTATTGAAATGAGCCATGGCTCGGTAATGATTCAACAGTAACATAAAAAATTAAGGCCCGTCCAAGGTGTAATGCTCCCGAGGTACAGATGATTATCAAATCGACCGAATTCATCAAGAGCGCCGTAAAGCCGGCCGGCTACCCGGAGAGCGATCTGCCGGAAGTGGCTTTCGCCGGACGCAGCAACGTGGGGAAAAGCTCGCTCATCAACGTGCTGGTGAACCGGCGCGCCCTGGTGCGCACCTCCTCCACCCCCGGCCGCACCCAGCTGCTCAACTTCTTCAATATCAACGGCGAGTTCACCCTCGTCGATCTCCCCGGCTACGGCTTCGCCAGCGTGCCGATCGCGGTGAAGAAGGAGTGGGGGCCGATGGTGCGCACCTATCTCGAAAGCCGGCGCAACCTGAAAGCGGTTGTCCTTCTTTTCGATCTGCGCCGGGTGCCGCGCGAAGAGGATCTGCAACTGCTCGACTGGCTGGAGGAACTGGCGATTCCGACGATCCCGATCATCACCAAGATCGACAAGATCAGCCGTAACCGCCGCTTGTCACAGATCGCGCCGATCCTGCAGACCACCGGCCTGCCGGCGGATGCCTTCACCCTTTTTTCCGCCCTGAGCAAGGAAGGGAAGGATGACATCTGGGAGCGGATCGAGGCGGCGCTCGGTGGCGACGAGGGTTCGGATGAGGAAGGTGGCTGAGAGATGGCTGTAGATGTTCAACGTCGTTGCAAACCTGCCGGCACTTGGATTTAAGCATTGACAAATTAAGAGCCTACTAGGTTCAAATTCGTTGGGATTTAATCGGATGAGGTTGGGGGATGAGGCATTCACATCCGGAAACGATAAAGTCGAAAAAAGCTGCCGCGCCATCGTCAGATAGCGAGCGGCTTTCGCGTTTTTTACAGGCGTTATTGCTGCGAGACGATCCCCCTCGACTTGCCGCTAGAAAAATTTGTATTCATGAAACCTCGCCCTTGATATACTCCGCGGGTAAAAAAGGTCGCCCAAGTCGGGCCGCATATTCCCCTGTTAGATGATGAAAAAAATTTACCCGAAGGTTTAACGTGTCCGATAAATCTTTTAAGACATATATTGAAAATGCCCTCCGAATTTTCACCGTTATTTTCTTGTGTTGCTTTGTCCCAACTTTAGTGATTGTGTATCTTGCAACTACATCAGATTTAGCTTTATTGGCAGCATTAATTGCCGGCTTTTTAGGTGCTCTTGCTGGCACAGGCACTGTAGTAATGTTTGACCTTCTGCCGAAATATATCACCTACATGAAAACAGGCATTTTTCACCTGAATCCATCAATATGCCAGTCTTTTAAATATCAAGGTGAAAAGAAAGAATTGTATGATTTCATCGATGAAATTTTGAGAAATGATAATAATCATTATAAAAGCATATCAAAGCTCGAACACAGAATTACCTGTAGTGCAAAATCACCTATAAGCACCAAAAAAGAAAGAGTCTTATCTTTCGTTTTTCGTGAAATTGAAAAGGGCGAAATCATTTTGACAATCTCATGCTCACCTGAGTCGAAAAAGATCCTTTTTGACTGTGGAAACAGCCTTAAATTGGTAGCGGCATTTATTGTGAGATTAAGGGGTTCTTTTAAGCTCTTAGAGGCAGAAGCCATCTAACCCGCTAATCAACGGACGAAATACACAGGGTGCTTCCCGAAGATCTCGGTGGTGCTCGTCTGACGCATTATCGCCGGTTATCGCAATCCGTAATGCAAAATAAAGAAAATCATGCCTGACCTTTCTAAAATATACGCGAAAGATGATGCGATTTTTGAAGTTCTTCAGGAAATCTGCATCAGCAGCGCCATGCAATGTTTCAAGAAGAATGACCTGCCAAATATTTAAATAAATAGGGACACTCCCCTTTTCTCATTTGATACTCCATCACTCTTGTCGTATGATGCGGCACCATGCCAAGAATCGCACGTATTGTAGCTACGGGTTATCCACATCACATCACGCAACGCGGTAATAATCGCGCCACGGTCTTCTTTGATGACGACGACCGACGGACTTATCTGAAACTTTTGGGAGGCTATTCACAGAAGCATCACTTGCAAATATGGGCCTATTGCCTGATGAACAACCACGTCCATCTACTCGCCGTGCCGGAGACGGAAACCTCACTGTCGCGAGGAATCGGTCTGACTAATCAGGTGTATACGCAATACTTGAACCGAAAATTACATCAGTCGGGACGTATCTGGCAAAATCGTTTTTTTTCGTGTGTGGTTGAAAATGATCAATACCTTTGGGCAGTTGCACGCTACATCGAGCGCAACCCGTTGAAGGTAGGTCTGGCGGAGTGTGCAGAAGCATATCCTTGGTCCAGTGCCAAAGCCCATATAACCGGAGCAAACGATTCCCTGCTGAGTGAAAAATCATGGATCTCCCCCCAGGCACAAACCGCTTATGCCGACTTTGTGCGCACTGAGGATGAAGAGACTGATAACGCAATTCGCAGAGCTACGCGGACCGGTCGTCCATTCGGTTCGGAAAGCTTTATGGATATGCTGGAATTCAGGCTAAATCAGGCACTAAAACCACGGAAGCGCGGGCGACCTCCCGTAAAAGGGGGAGTGTCCCTTATTTAATTTTGATTCACCGGCACATCGCCGCCGGTGATCTTTTCCGTTATACAGAAAGACAATATGGAAATATTACAACCCATTCCTGTTTGGGGCAAAATTTATTGGTTAATTCTCCTCTTTCTCTACGTTTTTGGTAATTACTATGAAAGAAAAGAAGAAGGGCGTGAGATTTGGGTAATTTTCTTGGAAACCGCTTCGCTGGCAATCATGAGTTTTATACTGGTTGATTTTTTTAATAAAAGAGATGAGTCAATGATCGGACTTTGGATCTTACCATTAACCATAGGTGGTATGATTTGGGAGATCTATATTAGCTCGAAAGATTTACAAAAGCACGAAGAAAATCCTGACCCAGAATTATCAGAACAGGCAAATACTGTTATTAACAATTTTGCAATTATATTCGTCAATATATTCATTGTGCCTGTTTATTGCCTTGGCCTATTGTTATGTTTTCACGAGATAAAGAAAATAGTATAACAATTTGATCCAACGGACGGAGATACAGTAGTTGTCCTCGAATAATTTTTACTTGGTTCAAGGTCTCTGCGCCGCCACTGATCTTTTCCGTTAGGTGTAAAGAGAATTCTATGGATCTAAGTTGGTTAAAAGGCCGTACTTGTACGGGCATTTCTTTCCATGAATTTTCATGGTCGTTTGGCTTTGGCCAAGACTGCTCTATTACAGTTCAATGCCCATGGCGAATCATTTCAAACGGCCGTATTGTCGTTGCTCACACCGACCATCATCAAAAATTTGGCCTGCCCAAACCTATAGACGTTCCATCCACGGCGTTGCAAATTCTAACTGGCCGACCCGTCAAAGAGGTTAATGTGCAGCCCGAATCTAGAGATCTCTGCTTGAAGTTCGAGGGCGGTGCCAAGCTGGAATTGTTCACTGACTCCTCTGGTTACGAGAGCTGGCAATTGTATGGGCCAGATGACAAAGTTTGGGTAGGCATAAACGCCTAACCCAGGCGCTTCACGGGAAGGGACACTCAGTCTACGTTCCCGGGAAATGTCCACTTGCTTCCCCGGCGCCGCGCCTCCGGTGAGCTTAACCGTTAGGGCATTATTAACTTCAATGACCAAGCCAAAAAATACAATCAACAGGCTTACAAGTGCATCCCTTGATCTCGAGAATTGCATCAGATTTCTTGATGAGCTGGATACGAAAATATATGGAACAACCACCTACGAAGCCCTATTAATTTCAGCCATCGTTTTTTACATTCGCCCTTTCTCGGAGAATGAAAAGCGGTCATCCACTGCGCCATCGGACTCTAGAGTGTCCGAAGAGGTGCTGGTTGGCCTAACTGAGGAGGAAATGAAATTACATGAAAAATTAAAGGAACTAAGAAATAAGGCAATTGCTCATGCCGAGTGGGGCTTTCATCCGACAGGCATCAGTGAAACAAAAATTATCCAGGCCATGCGGTTTTCCATATGGAAGTACTTTCACAACACCGTCGCGATATCGGCATTTCGCAACCTCACGCACAAGGTTAGAAATGCAATACAGAATGCCCAAGCAAATATGCTACATGACTTGACCTAACAAAAAAATGAAGGCGGCGAGGCAGTTCCCCCGGTAATGTAGAAACCTCAACCTAACGGAGGTGTCATAATGGCAAAGATGATCGGACCGCGAAAGCCTATTGATCCACCGCGGTCTGGTTGATCTTTGTGCGAGTGAAGAGGTCGGAGATGCTTAAATTTAAACGGATTGCCGTCATCCTTTATTTCCTTAGCCTGGCCTTGCCGGCACTGTCGATGGCGTCCGAAAAACAGGCGGAGACCGTTGACCGGATCTACGCCGATCCGGCGCGCAGCCGGATGAAGTTCACCCCGGCGCCGAATGCCTTTCTGGTTGAGATGACGCGGCGTTTGAAGCCGGGGAGAGCCTTGGATGTCGGCATGGGGCAGGGGCGCAATGCGATATATCTGGTGCAGCAAGGATGGCAGGTTACCGGCTTCGACCTCGCCGAAACGGGGGTGCGGCAAGCCCGTGAGCAGGCGGCCAGCCTCGGTTTAAAGCTCGACGCGCAGGTGCGAAACGCCGCCGATTTCGATTTCGGTACGGATAAGTGGGACCTGGTGGTCCTATGCTACGTCAACGCGCGCGAATGGCTGGACCGGGTTCGGCAGAGTGTGCGGCCCGGGGGGGTGGTCATCCTCGAGTATTATCACCGCGACACGGCAAAGATGCGGCCGATGCCCAGCAAGGATCGCAGCGCCAGAAACAGCAGCGCTTTCGGCAGCAATGAGCTGCTGCAGCTCTTTTCCGGCTTTCGTATCCTGCATTACGAAGATGTTCTGGGTGTTCCCGACTGGAAAAACCCCTGGCCCAACGAGGAGGATCGCCTGGTGCGGCTGGTGGCGCAGAAGGAAGGGGCGGCGCCGGACGGATGCAGCTGGCGCGGCACGCCCTACCCGGAGGGGGGAGAAGTCTGCTATGACGGTAAGCTGCTGCAGTGCGGCGGAGCCGGGTGGGATTTCGGGGGGAATTGCGTGTTGGAAATGAATCGATGAGCCTGCAGTGGATCGGCGTTTCCGCCGCACTTCTTTCCGCCGCGGCCTGGGCGGCCGGCGCTGTTTTATACAAGAAATTCGGCGAAAGCATTTCCTCTTTCGGCATGAATGTGGCCAAAGGGGTGATCAATGTCTGCCTGATGGGCGCTGTCCTCCTGTTCGTCGGCACGGACGGCATGGATGTCCCGACATTCTTTCTCCTCGGGGTCAGCGGCCTGCTGGGGATTGCCCTCGGCGATACCTTCTTTTTCGAGGCGCTGCAGAAACTCGGCGCGCACGTGCTGGTCGTTCTCTCCCTCCTGGGGCAGGTCCTGACGGTTCTTTTCGCCATCCTTTTTCTCGGCGAATATCTGACGGCGGCGATGTGGGCCGGTGTCCTGCTGGTGCTGGGCGGCGTCGGCTTCGTTGTTTACCGGCGCGTTGCCGGCGGGGCAAAAGAAAGCTCCCGGCCGGGGATCCTGTACGGGCTTCTTTCGGTTCTTTGCATGTCCATTTCCGTCATCATCGCCAAAAAAGGGATGTCCTCGGTGTCGGCGCTCGAGGCGACGTTCGTCCGCATGCTGTGGGGAACCTGCGGACTTCTTCTCTGGGGGAGCCTGTCGCGCCAACTGGGCGTCTGGCTGGCGCCGTTTCGCGAGCCGCGGCTGCTGAAAGGTTTCTTCCTCCTCGTCTGTCTCGTCTCTTTCGGCGGGTTCTGGCTCTTCCATATCGGGATCAAGTATGTGGAGGTCTCCGTGGCGAACACCCTGACGGCGGTCGAGCCGCTTCTGGTCTTGCCGCTGGCGGCGATTTTCTTGAAGGAAAAGATCGGCTGGCCGGCGGTGGCCGGGACGGCGATTTCCGTCGGCGGGGTCATCCTGCTGTGTACCGGTTACTGAGGGTCCGGGTCGTATTTGATGTAATCGCAGACCTGGTCATGGAGGGCTCTTCCCCGGTGGGAAAGGATGATTTCATCTTGATTGATCGATATCAGGCCGAGTTCCTCCAGCTTCGCGACCATCCGCGGCAGCAGGGCAAAAATCGATAAGCCGCACTCCTCCCGCAGCCCATCATCCGCAAAGACCGTCTTCAAGCCTTCAGCAAAACGTTTGCGCGCAAATTCTTCACCGTTCAAGCGGATCGCGCCCTCGATCGGATCGCCGCCCTCCGCCGAGCGGCGGATGTACTCGCGGGTGTCCCGCACGTTGAACACTTGCGTGTTGCCGGCGAGCGAATAGGCCGACGGTCCGCAGCCGATGAGATTGCGGCTGCGGTTGTGGGGCTGAAAGGGCTGATAGAGATATTTCTTTTCCGGACCCGTGATGAAGTAGTCGGGGATGTCTTCTGCGTAGCCGTGGTGTGCGAGATGTCGTTGCGCCATGATCCGCATGACCAGCCGCGCGTTCTCTGGCGGCAGTTCGAGCCGGCCGTTCAAGGCCTGGGTATGCAGGGCGCTCGGCGGCCGTACCCGGAGGGCGAAGGTCGTCAACGAGTCGGGATTCAGCGCGGCCGCCGCCTTCAGGTCCTCCTCCCAGAGGTCGAGGGTTTGCCCGGGCAGCCCGTAAACGAGATCGAGATTGACTTTCGAAAATCCTATCGAGCGCAAACGCTCGAAACAATGAACAACCTGCTCCTTTGACTGGTGCCGGCCGTTCTGCAAGGCGACGCTCGTGGAAAATGACTGGACGCCGACGTTGATCCGGTTGACGTGCATCTCCCTGAGAAGGGATAACTTGGCCATTCCATCCGGGCGCAGGACGGCTTCAGGGGTGGTTTCGACGGTAAACTCGAGATTTCCCTCAAGCTCGAACTCCCGGGCAAGAAGCTGCAGAAGATGCCGCAAGTCTTCCTCGGGAAGGGCGGTCGGCGTTCCTCCCCCGATGTAAAAAATATCCGGCTTCAGACCATTCTTGTGGATCGATTTTTTTCGGTCGATTTCCTTGTCCAGCGTCCGCAGGTAGGCGGCAAGCAGTTCCGGCGACGGATTCAGGACTTTTTCATACGAACAGTAGAGGCAGGCGGTCCGGCAGACGGGAACATGGAGGTACAGATTCTGCGCGGCCGCCGGGCGGAGCGAGCTGAAGAGGTCGAAGGAGTCCGCCTTCTCCAGCCCTTTGCAGAAGAGGGTGTTGTAGGTAGGATGCGGACTGGAAGCGGATGGCGGCAAAGTCAACTGCCGCGCCAATGACGAATAGTCGCCGCTCTCGAATTCGGCTAGGGCTTCATCTTTGAGGCAACGATCCATCCGCGCATCCTGCCATCCGTTGCGCATCTTTGCAAGGGGCTTTGGGCGCGCCGTTGTCGAGCTTCCCCTCCTCTCTTGCTTTTGCATTCAGCTGTGCTATCATCTCGAACCTTCTGTATTAATTTCATGAATTAATACGAAAATGAATAGCTGCAGATGATGTCCAGCTCCCTTTTCTGGTAATCACTTCCGGGCGTGGGGGTGAATTGAAATTGACGAGGGAATTCATGAGATTTCCGAAGCAGATCCTTCCCGACTGGGCCTTCGGGACCATTCTTACCCTGTTTTTCCTCGGGGCTTTTCTTCTCCAGTGGTACCCGCTGCAACTCCTTGAATTCAAGAGCTATGACTTGCGGGTCAAGCTGCGTGAAAAAAAGGTGACCAGCCCGGTTGTTATCGTGGCGGTGGATGACAACAGCATCAATAAAATCGGCCGCTGGCCGTGGCCGCGGATGCTTATGGCCGATATGGTTGACCTCCTGGTGGAGGGAGGCGCCTCCACCATTGGCCTGAATGTCCTGTATACGGAACCGGATAAAAATTCCGGTCTGGCGGAGATCCGGACCCTCAAGGAAGAATTCCAGGTTCTTCCCAACTACGAAACCGACCCCCAACTCGGTGCCTTTTACGCCTCTATGCTCAAGGTGGAACGGCAACTTGATAATGATGCACGGCTATCGGCTTCCGTCGCCGCGGCCAAAAACGTCGTCCTGCCTCTTTATCTCACCCTCGGCGAGCAGTTGGGGAACGAGGACCCGAATCTCCCCGACTATCTGAGGCAGAATTCCGTGGCGGGCGTCGCCACCCTCTCTCCGCCCCAGGCACTGGAGGTCGTCGCCCCGATTCCCGATCTGGCCGCCGGCGCCCTGGCCCTCGGTCACATGAATATTCTCGCCGACGAAGACGGCTCCGTCCGGCGAGAATCGCTCTTCATCGACTATCACGGCCGCTTGATTCCTTCCATTGCCTTGCAGACCGTTCTTAAATACCTGAAATACTCCAATGCCAACATCCGCGTTGCCGATGGTCTGCAGGTGGGCAAGATCGGTATTCCCACCGATGCGGGGCTGCAACTGCTGGTCAGTTACAATGGCGGATTTGGGACCTTCCCCTACTATTCCTTCTATGATGTCATCACCCAGGAGATACCTCCCGAAACATTCAGGAACAAGATCGTTCTGATCGGCCACACCGCTACCGGGGTCGCCACGTCTCAGGTGACGCCGGTGCAGGCGAATTTCCCGGGAGTGGAAATTACGGCCAACATTATCGAGAACATCCTGAACAAGAATTTCGTTTCCCGCCCCCATTGGGCCTCCTACCTGGAGGTTGCCGTCATTCTCCTGTTCGGTGCCTTCATCACCTTTCTTCTCCCCAGAGCCAAGGCCGGGCTGGGCGCCGTCATCGCCGCCATTCTCCTGATCATCTGGAATGGCGTCGCTATTTACTTCTTCGTCGGCCAAGGCCTCTGGCTGTTTATGGTGCCGCCCAGCCTCCTTCTCGGTTTCGGTTACACGGTGATCATCTCCAAACGGTTCATGGTCACGGAAAAACGCAAGGAGCTGGTGGAGGCGGACAGTATCGAGACCAACAAGATGCTGGGCCTCTCATTCCAGGGGCAGGGGATGCTCGATCTGGCGTTCGAAAAGCTCCGTAGGTGCCCGGTAGAAGACGAGGCGGTCAAGGAGCTGCTCTACAACCTCGCCCTTGATTTTGAGCGCAAGCGCATGTTCAACAAGGCGGAGGCGGTTTTTGGTCATATTCTCCTGGCCGGGGATTACAAGGATATCCGCGAACGCAAGGATAAACTGAAGGCGGCCGGCGAAACGATGATGCTCGGCCTCGGGAGCAGTTCGAGGAAAGATGCCACCGTCATGCTCGCCGGGGCCGATACCAAACCGACCCTCGGCCGGTATGAGATTCAGAAGGAGCTTGGCCGCGGGGCCATGGGCACGGTTTATCTCGGCAAGGATCCGAAGATCAACCGGCTGGTGGCGATCAAGACGATCCGCTTCGACGAGGTCGAGTCGGAGCTCCTGGAGGAGACGAAAAAGCGCTTCTTCCGCGAAGCCGAGGCGGCGGGTGCCCTTTCCCATCCCAATATCGTCACCATTTTCGATGTCGGCGAGGATTACGATGTTGCCTATGTCGCCATGGAGCTCCTCGACGGTGCCGACCTCAGCACCTATATTTCGCGGGAGAACCGACTTCCGGTGAAGGAGACCATGAGGATTGTCCGGGCGGTGGCGGAGGGGCTTGATTTTGCCCACGACAAGGGGGTCGTCCATCGCGACATCAAACCGGCCAATATCATGTTGCAGAAGAATGGCGAGGTAAAAATAGCCGATTTCGGTATCGCCCGCGTCATGGCCTCGTCCAATACCCAGACGGGAGTGGTGCTCGGCACGCCCAGTTACATGTCTCCCGAACAGGTGCTCGGGAGCAAGGTTGACGGCCGCTCCGACCTATTTTCCCTCGGGGCTGTTCTTTACGAGCTTTTGGCTTGCCAGAAGCCGTTCAAGGCCGAGAGTATCGCCACGCTCATGTACACCATCGCCAACAAGTCGCCTCTGCTCATTACCAAGATCGATGCCGAAATCCCGCAATGCTGTGCCTACATTGCGCACCGGCTGCTTACCAGAGATCTGGAGAAGCGCTATCAGCGGGGGAAGGATGTGGTCGAGCACATCGACCTTTGTCTGAAAAGGATGAGCTGAAAGATGCTGGTGCGTGCGGAAGGACGGACGGACACCGGGGTGGTGCGGGAGCATAACGAAGACGCTCTGCTAACCGCGACGGAACTCGGGCTCTTTGCCGTGGCCGATGGCATGGGCGGCCATCTCGCCGGGGAGATCGCCAGCCGGATGGCCGTCGATGTCCTGCACGATTATCTGCAGCGGTCAGCGGAGAGCGGCCAGGGTCTTATCGGCAACATCGATAAGAACCATTCGCCGGCGGCCAATCGCCTGGCTTCCGGAATTCGGCTTGCCAACCGGGTGATCCATGAGGCCGGGCAGAGCAATGGCGCCTGGCGCCGCATGGGAACGACCATCGTCGCCGCCTTGGTGGATGGCAGTCGCCTGGCCCTCGCCCATGTGGGGGACAGCCGGGGCTACCTCATTCGCGGCCGCTCGATCATTCAACTGACGGATGATCACTCTCTTGTGGCCGAGCAGCAGCGCCAGGGGCTCATCCCTCAAGAGGCGGCAGCGACTTCGCGATTGAAAAACATCATCACCCGAGCCCTCGGGGAGGCCCCGGAAGTGGAGGTCGATCTGAGCGAACTCGACATCATGGACGGGGATCGGATCCTTCTCTGTTCCGACGGCCTCACCAACATGGTTTCCGACGAGGCGATACTTGGCGTGATTGCCGGGGAAAACGATCCGGGCAAGGCGTGCCGCATGCTTATCGATAAGGCCAATGAAAATGGCGGGAGGGATAACATCACCCTCGTTCTCATCTACCTGTCGGCTTCTGACTTTTGCGGCGGCATTCGGAAAATATTCCGCCTGGGGAGGTAATAAATATGGCAAAGCTCATCCTGAAATTCAGAGAAGCGGTTATCAAAGAATTTCCCCTGGACAAGGGGGTGACCACCATCGGCAGGGCGCTGACCAATGACATCGTCATCGACAATATGGCCGTCTCCGGGTCTCATGCCAAGGTTGTCAAAGAGGGGGAACGCTTTTTCATCGAGGACCTGAACAGCACCAACGGCACGTTTATCGGCGACCGGCGAATCGCCCGACAACCTCTTGTCAATAACGCCCTCATAACGATCGGCAAGCACGTACTGCAATTCGATGGCCCCATGATAGAAGATGCGGATGCAACCATGGCCATCCGTAAGCCGCTGACCAGCGAAGCCACCATGATGATCGACACGAAGAAGCTCCGAATGGAAAAGAATGAGCAGGCCACCAGCGCAACGATAGTGCTTGACGGGGGAAAACGAGACATTCTTGGCGGGTTCACGGTGATCGATGGATCGACGGATAAGCCGGAATACGAGCTGGTGAAGCGGGTAACGACGATCGGCAAGGCGGAAACCGCAGAAATAAAACTCAAAGGCCTTTTTGCCCCCAAAATAGCTGCTCTCGTCAACCGGACGAAAGATGGCTACGTCATCAACCCGGCCGGCGGGGAGAAACAGCCGGTTATTAACGGCAAACCGATCGCAGTACCTTATCTTTTAAAAAACCTTGATTTTGTCGAAGTTGGAAATTTGAAACTGCAGTTCTACGTCAAGGAGGATTAGACGCGGAGGAATTCCGTACCTCTTGAAATTGAGCCCAGAAAGAGGATGGAACAGACGGATTATCCATGGTCCCCCTCCATAGATTGGATGATTTCAACAGAGGTGTTATTTAGAAGGTATAATATTCCTGATATTGCGAACTTCGCAATATCAAATATCAACGAAGTTCGGTCAATACATGTTAGGCAAAAAAAAGGAGAACCAATGACAAAAAAAGGCATGGAAAATCAGGAGGAAATTATTGATTGGGCCATTGATCTAATTAATGATGCCCGGTTTTTGCTAGGCAAGGTCGACGGTCGTCCAGCAAACTTAAATGACGTAAAAAATTTATTTAATCGTGAATTGCCCAACGGTCTCGCATTGGAAAACGGCTGCCTGGTAAAGGTGAAGAAATGATAAGCAATATAAATGATGAGCAAGATCTAAAATATGTATTAAACCAAATATTAGATGGCAATTTTGATAATTGGCCTAATGAAATAGATAAGGCTCTATCCATCGCCGAATCGTGGTTGAAAACGAATCAATTATTTGAAGAATATGATAATGATCAAAACAGTCTTCTCCATAAAGCAACTGACCATTACACAGAAATCATTTCAATAGAAGCATCAAAGTATTTATAAAATCTGTGTAACCGATTATCTTCAGTTATCGCCAACCCGTGATGTTTGCCCTAAACACAATGGTTAAATCGGGGTCATTATGTCAGATCTGGTTAGAGCCTATGAGGAGATTAAAAGTAAAAGAATACTACTTGAGGCCGAATTAAACGAACGCTTGAAATTTAAAAACTTCGGTGTCTATTTAACAAAACGTAGCCGTTGCAAAACTGAGTTGGCTAAGGCAAAAAATGATTTAAACGAAGTTAATTTAGACATTGAAGCATACTCGAATAGCGTCAAAGAAACCGATCTTTCAGATTTGTTGGAGTCAACAATTCTGTCTAAATTAAAAATTGAAGCAAAGATAGTTGAATTATCCGAAGAGATCGAATCCTTGCATATAATCACAACAAATTATTCTGAAACGATTAAATCTATGAAAAATGCCGTAGATACATACGCGGGAATTGAGAAAACTTATTTTGAGCTATTAGGTTCTGGCAGTGTAAACCCATAAAGATTTTTATAAACATTCAATATCAAAACAAATAAATAATCGCCTAACAAAAATTTCAAGCGGACCGTTCAACAGCGGCGGTTCTCGAAAAATTCAGTGGTAAGCCAAGGTTTCTACGCTGCCGCTTAAATTCATCCGTTAGGCGTATAAATGAAAAAATATGCGATAGTTCTCCTGCTGGTTATTCCCTCGTGCATCTTCATCGTGTGGGGTTTAAACGTCTATAAAGACAGGTGTCATCAAATAATAGTTAAAAGTTCGACCTTGCTATACAAAACTGAAACTGATGCAGCATATGCAGACGCGCTGAATAAAGAAAAACCTATAGCAATCAAACCACTTTTTCCCGGCGAAAATGTCGCAGTGAAAAGAACGACTTACGGAAAAGATTACTGGGCATTCAAAATCGAAACAAGTGATGGCACTGTCGGATGGGTGGTCGCTGGACAAGAGGGGATAGAAATTATTCGCCCGTAAGGCGGCGCTGGAGAAAATCGCGGCGCAGAAGTAAGGATTTAATCGCGCTATTTCGTTGACCCCGGCGCTCCCTTTTGCTACAAGAATGAACGATATACTTTCGGGTGCCCGCTAGAGCGTCAGCTCCGGCGGGAGAATAGGGAAGAGGGTGCAAATCCCTCGCTGCCCCGCAACTGTAAGCGGCGACGAACAACCGGAAACAGCCACTGCCTTCGGGCGGGAAGGCCCGGTCAAGTAGGATGACCCGCAAGCCAGGAGACCTGCCCGGAAGAGCAACGGACCATCGCGGGAGCGGTCCGGGTCGGCGCGTGCAGACCCGGATTCCAGACGAATCCGGGTTTTTTTTATTGGGTGGGCGATTGGAACAGGGACTCCTTCAGATTTACACTGGCGACGGCAAGGGCAAGACGACGGCCGCCATCGGTCTGGCCGTGCGTGCCCTCGGGCAGGGGCTGCGGGTATTGCTGGTGCGCCTGCTCAAACCGGCGGCGCCGGCAAGCGGCGAGATCGTCCTTCTCGCTAGCCTGCCGGGGATGGAAATTCTTACTTCCGGAATCGGGATTATCGAAGGCGTTCCGGAACCGGCGGCGGTGGCGGCGAATGTCCAGGAAACGTTCGAGCATGCTCGCCGCCGCCTCGCTTTTGACGATATCGATCTGGTGATTTTCGATGAAATCAACAATGCTGTGCACCGGGGCTTTCTTCCCCTGCCGGAACTTCTCGCCTTTTTAGCCACCCGGCCGCCTCGTCTGGAGATCGTTCTCACCGGCCGTCATGCGGCGCCGGAGGTCCTGGCACAAGCCGATCTGGTGACGCGCATGGAAAATATCCGGCATCCGCTGGCGGCGGGCGTGGCAGCGCGGCGCGGGATCGAATACTGATGGGAAAGCTGATCTTTATCACCGGCGGCGCCCGCTCCGGCAAAAGCCGCTACTCGCAGAGACGGGCCGAGACCTGTCCGGGACCGCTGCTGTACGTGGCGACCGCCGATATCGGCGATGCGGAGATGGCGGATCGGGTGCGCCGGCACCGGGAAGAGCGCGGCGAACGCTGGCACACCATCGAAGAGCCGCTGGCATTGACCGAGCGGCTGCCGTCGGCAGCCAGCGGCAAAGGCGCCGTCCTCCTCGATTGCGTCACTCTCTGGCTGAGCAATCTCCTTTTTCACCACCAGGAAGATGCCGACCGGGTTCTCGCCGAGGTCGAGCGCTTTCTCGCTGCCGTGCCGGCGCTCGAAGCGCCGCTGTTTCTGGTGAGCAACGAGGTCGGCGGCGGCATCGTGCCGGAGAACCGCTTGGCCCGGCATTTCCGCGATCTGGCCGGCGAGGCGAACCAGCGGCTGGCAGCAGTGGCCGACGAGGCTTGGCTGGTCGTCGCCGGTCTGCCGCTACGATTGAAGTGAAATGAAGTTTTTCATAGGTCCCATAGGACCTATAAGTCCCATGAGACCTACTAAAATTTTTTGGAGATGACTATGGCAAACGATCTGACCCTTGCTGCTGCTCTTGAACTTATCCGCCCGGTCGATCCGGCGAAAATGGCCGCCGTCCAGGCACGGCTCGATCGGCAGACGAAGCCGCGCGGCTCCCTCGGCCGTCTGGAAGAGCTGGCGCAGCGCTATGTCGCCATCTGCGGCCGCGACGATATCCGGCAGAAAGTGGTCTTTACCTTTGCCGGCGACCATGGGGTCACCGAAGAGGGAGTGAGCGCCTTCCCCCGTGAAGTCACGCCGCAGATGGTCTTCAATTTTCTCGACGGCGGCGCGGGGATCAATGCCCTCGCCCGCCATGCCGGGGCGGAGGTGTTCGTGGTCGATATGGGGGTCGATTACGATTTTCCTCCCATTGAGCGGCTGCTGGCGAAGAAAGTCGGCCGCGGGACGCGAAATTTTGCCCATGGTCCGGCCATGTCCCGTCAGGAAGCGATGCAGTGTCTGGAAACCGGTATCGAAATCGCCTTCAATTGTAAGGAAGGCGGGATCGATCTGGTCGGTACCGGCGACATGGGGATCGGCAATACTACCCCTTCGGCTGCCATTGCCGCCGTCTTCACCGGCTTGCCGGTGGCTGATGTTACCTTTCGCGGCACCGGCATCAACGATCAGGCGCTCGCCAACAAGATCCGGGTGATCGAAGCGGGGCTGCGGCTCAACGCCCCCGATCGGCACGACCCGGTCGATGTCCTCGCCAAGGTCGGTGGCTACGAGATCGGCGGTATTGCCGGGCTGGTGCTTGGCTGCGCCGCCGCCGGCTTGCCGGTGGTCGTTGATGGTTTCATCTCCACCGCCGGGGCGCTGATCGCTGCCGAGCTCAACCCTCGAGTGCGCGAATACATTTTCGCCGCCCACAAATCGGTGGAGATCGGCCACACCTGCATCCTGGAACGCATCGGCGTGCGCCCCCTTCTCGACCTGGAGCTGCGCCTGGGCGAAGGGACCGGGGCGGCGCTGGCCATGGGGCTGATCGAGGCCGCTCTCTGCGGCCTGCGGGAGATCCGCACCTTTGCCGAGGCGGGGGTATCCGAAGAGACTGCAGGATGAGACAATTGTGGGAAGAGTTTCGCCTGGCCGGCGCTTTTCTCACCGTCTTGCCGGTGGCGGGCGGGGTGACTTTCGAGCCGCACCGGCTTGGGCGCAGCATGGCATTTTCCCCTGCCATCGGGCTCCTGCTCGGCCTCGGGCTTGTCCTTCTCGACAAGTCTCTCGGGCTGCTGTTGCCCCGACCGGTTCTCGACTGTCTGCTGATCCTGGCCCTTATCGTCGTCACCGGTGGCCTGCATCTGGACGGTGTCGCCGACCTCGCCGATGGACTGGCCGGCGGCAAGGATCGCGCGGGGATTCTACGGATCATGAAGGACAGCCGGGTCGGGGCGATGGGGGTGATCGCCGTGGTCATGCTGTTGCTCCTCAAGTTTCTTTCCCTCGGCAGCGTTCCCCCGGAGCAGAAGGCCTCGGCCTTGATCTTCATGCCCGCTGCCGGTCGCTGGGTGCAGGTTATGCTCTCCGTTTTCTGCCCTTATGTCCGCCCGGAGGGGGGCACGGGGGGCGCTTTTGTCGCCCATGCCGGCAAACGTGAGGCACTGATCGCCAGCGGTACCCTGATTGCCGCTGTGCTCCCGCTTTTTCACGGCGCCGGGCTCCTTTTCCTGCTATTGCTTACTCTGCTGATGATCAGCCTGATCCTTTATTTCCGCAAGCGGCTGGGCGGGGTGACCGGGGATGTACTCGGGGCGGCGACAGAAATGACGGAAGTTTTTACTCTTTTGTTGGTGCTGGCCTTTTTTGCCCGGCCGGTCGTTTAAGAGGAATTGATGGTGACTCGCACACGCATTTACCTGGTGCGCCACGGCCAGGTCGAAGGACACGAGGAGAAGCGCTACAATGGTCAGACCGACGTCTGTCTGACGGCGCTCGGACAAGCGCAGTTTGCCACCCTGACCGAGCGGCTGCGGGGCGAAAAGATCGGGGCGATCTATAGCAGCGATCTCTCCCGCTGCCTGAGCGGTGCCCGACTGCTGGCGCAGCCACACGGCCTGCAGCCGGTGACTTGTCCTTCCCTGCGCGAATTGAATATGGGCAAGTGGGAGGGGATCACCTGGCAGGATCTCAAACAATTTTATCCTGAGCAGTGGCAGGCGCGTCTCGACGATATCGTGAACTACCGGGCACCCGGCGGGGAGAACCTCCTCGATGTCCTTGGTCGGGTGCGGCCGCAGATGCAGCAGATTATCGAGCGGCACCGGGGGGAGGAAGTCATTGTCGTCGCCCACGGCGGCGTCAATCGGTTGATTGTTCTCGACGCCGTCGGCGCCCCACCCGAACGGCTCTTCTCCGTCGAGCAGAATTACGGCTGCCTGAATATCATCGACTACTTTGCCGATGGCATCAGTGTCGTTAAACTGGTGAACGGATAAACCTCCCCCGCCCTGCCGGGCACCCCCTCCTGATTCAGGAGGGGGCTGGGGGGTGGTAATGTGTGAATTGTGACCATGCGCCCACTGATCATCGCCGCCCCGTCATCCGGCAGCGGCAAGACCACCGTGACCCTCGGCCTCCTGGCCGCATTGAGCCGGCGGGGAATGGCGGTAGCGCCGTTCAAGGTGGGTCCGGATTTTATCGATCCCGGGCACCATGCGGCCGCCGCCGGTCGCCCCTCACGCAATCTCGATGGCTGGATGTGCGGCGAGTCGCAGGTGCGGGAGATCTTCGCGCAAAGGGTGCGCCGGCGCCGACCTGGCAATAATTGAAGGGGTAATGGGGCTGTTCGACGGCGCCGCCGGCGACTCGGACGCCGGCAGCAGCGCCGAGATCGCCCGTTGGCTTGATGGTCGCATCGTCCTGGTGGTCGATGCCCGCTCCCAGGCGCGCAGTGCCGCCGCCCTCGTTCAGGGGTTCTGCCGCTTCGATCCGCGCCTGCACTTCGCCGGCATCCTCTTCAACCGGGTCGGCAGTCCGCGCCATGAAGAGCTGCTGCGGCAGGCGGTCGCTTCGGTGCCCGGCCTGCCGCCGGTTCTCGGCTGCCTGCCGCGGGCAGCGGAGGTCGAGTTGCCGGAGCGGCATCTGGGGTTGGTTACGGCTGATGATTTGGGGAATGATCCAGTTTTCTTCGGACGCCTGGCCGACTGGGTCGAGCGGCATGTCGACCTAGATGGTTTGCTCACCCTCCCCCTGGCCCCCTCCCATAAAGGGAGGGGGGGGGACGAACCTCAAATAAGAGATTTCGGTGAAAAGATTTCTCCCTCTCCCCTCGTGGGAGAGGGTTGGGGAGAGGGGAGCAAGGTGCGCATTGCCGTCGCCCGAGATGAGGCGTTCTGCTTCTGCTATCCAGGAGAACCTGGAGCTGCTAGAAGCCGCCGGAGCCGAGCTGGTTTTTTTCTCGCCCTTGCGCGATGCGCGCTTTCCTGGAGGGTGCGACGGTCTCTATCTCCCTGGTGGCTACCCGGAGCTGCATGCCGAGCAACTCGCCACCAACGTCTCACTGCTTGCCGATATCCGTGCCTTCGCCGTCGCCGGCAAACCGGTTTACGCCGAATGCGGCGGACTGATTTATTTGAGTCAGGGGGTTGCATCACCCCCCAGCCCCCTCCTGAATCAGGAGGGGGTGCCCGATAGGGCGGGGGTGGTCGAATTCGTCGGCCTCTTCCCGGCTACCGCCCGCATGCTCCCGAAGCGCAAGGCCCTCGGCTACCGTGAGGTCGACCTTCCGCCGCGATACGGTTCTTGGTCCGGCCGGTACGACGGTCACCGCGGGCACGAGTTCCACTATTCGGAGCTCGCCATGCCGGCCCCGGTCGCACGCGTCTTTCGCCTGACGCGCGCCGATGGGGGAGGGCCTCGAGGACGAAGGGTTCGTCAGCGGCAACGTCCTCGCCTCCTACATTCATCTGCATTTTGGCACAACCCGGCACTGGCGGAGAATTTCGTCGAATTTTGCCTTCGGCCAACGAAAGAGAAATACTTCTCCGAGGAAAGGAGCTAATGGACCCAGATCGAACAGGCCCGCGCAGGGCATCATCACCCCGCAGATGGCAGCCGTTGCCTGCAACGAACAGCTCAGCGCAGAGTACATCCGCCAGATGGTGGCCGAGGGGAAGATCGTCATCCCCTGGAACCACAACCGCAAACCGACACGGTCGCCGGCATCGGCAAGGGGCTCTGCGCACCAAGGTCAACGCCTCCATCGGCACCTCCTCGGACATCGTCGACTATGCGGCCGAGGTGCGCAAGGCACAGGCCGCCCAGGAAGCGGGGGCCGACACCCTGATGGAGCTCTCGGTCGGCGGCGATCTGGACCGGGTGCGGCGCGAGGTGATCGCCGCGGTCGATCTGCCGGTGGGCAACGTCCCCCTCTACCAGGCCTTCTGCGAGGCGGCGCGCAAGTACGGCGACCCCAACAAGCTGGACGAGGAGATGCTCTTCGACCTGATCGAGCAGCAGTGCGCCGACGGCATGGCCTTCATGGCGGTGCACTGCGGCATCAACCTCTACACCATCGAGCGCCTGCGCAAGCAGGGCTACCGCTACGGCGGGCTGGTCAGCAAGGGCGGGGTCTGCATGGTGGCCTGGATGCTCGCCAACAACCGCGAAAACCCGCTCTACGAGAAGTTCGACCGGGTGGTGGAGATCCTCAAGAAGTACGATACGGTCCTCTCGCTCGGCAACGGCCTGCGGGCCGGGGCGATCCACGACTCCTCCGACCGGGCGCAGATCCAGGAGCTGCTCATCAACTGCGAACTGGCCGAGATCGGCCGCGAGATGGGCTGCCAGATGCTGGTGGAGGGGCCGGGGCATGTGCCGCTCGACGAGATCGAGGGGAACATCCAGCTGCAGAAGCGGATGAGCGGCGGCGCCCCCTACTACATGCTCGGCCCGATCGCCACCGACGTCGCCCCCGGCTTCGACCACATCACCGCCGCCATCGGCGCGGCCCAGTCGAGCCGCTACGGCGCCGACCTGATCTGCTACATCACCCCGGCCGAGCACCTGGCCCTGCCCAACGAGGAGGATGTGCGCATGGGGGTCAAGGCGGCCAAGATCGCCGCCTACATCGGCGACATGAACAAGTACCCGGAGAAAGGGCGCGAGCGGGACAAGGAGATGAGCAAGGCGCGCCGCGACCTGAACTGGGAGAAGCAGTTCGAGCTGGCGCTCTATCCCGAGGATGCCCGGGCCATCCGCGCCAGCCGCACCCCGGAGGACGAGGAGACCTGCACCATGTGCGGCGATTTCTGCGCCTCGCGCGGAGCGGGGAAGCTGTTTGCCGGGGATCTGGCGGGGGATAAGATCTGAGACGAGCAACAGGAGTAATATAAATGAAAACAGCCATTCTGCTGATCGGCCACGGTTCCCGTGTTCCCGAGGCGAACCAGGCCCTGCACGCCGTTGCCGAATCGGTCCGGCAACGGTCCGGCTATCATATCGTCGAGGTCTGTTTCCGCGAGCAGCATGCCCCCAACATCCAAGCCGGCATCGACCGCTGCGTCGCCAGGGGGGCGCAGCGCCTGCTCCTCTACCCGTATTTCCTCTATGCCGGGGCGCACGTACTGGAGGATCTGCCGGCGGAGATGGTGACGGCGGCCGAGCGATATCCAGCTCTGGAAATGACGATGGGGCAGCCGCTCGGGGTGCATCGCAGGCTGGGCGAGATCGTCTGCGAACGGATTGCCGAGGCGGTTGCCGCCGCCGGCTGGGACAACGAAGCGGCGCCTTTTGCAACCGCCGGACAGCCCGATATCGTCGATCCCTCAGCGATAGAGGCGCGCAGCTTCAAAACCATCGATGAAGAGGCGGGGATGCACCGCTTCAGCGCGCTGGAGTGGCCGGTGGTGCGGCGCATCATCCATACTACTGCCGATTTCGATTTTCTGCGCACGACCGTTTTCGCCCCTGACGCGGTCGCCGCCGGTATGAACGCATTGCGGCAGGGGGCTGCGGTCTGTTGCGATACCAACATGGTGCAGGCCGGCGTCAACAAGGCGCGCCTGACCGCTTTCGGCAGCGCCATCCGCTGTCATGTGGCGGATGCCGATATCGCGGAAGCCGCGAAAGCGGCCGGGGTGACCCGCTCCACCTTGGGCATGCGCAAGGGGGTAGCGGCGGGCTGCGGCATTTACCTCATCGGCAACGCCCCGACCGCCCTTTTCGAACTGCTGCGTCTGGCGCGCGAAGGAACGGTTCGACCAGCGCTGATCGTCGGAGTGCCGGTCGGCTTCGTCGGCGCGGCAGAGTCGAAGGAGGCACTGCTTGCCTCCGGCTTCCCTTTCATCACCTGCCGCGGTCGCAAAGGCGGTTCGGCGATCGCCGCGGCGATCCTCAATGCCCTGCTGCTCCTGGCCGAGGAAACGGGATGATGAAAAGCAAGGCTCTGATCCTGACGGCGCTCGTTCTCCTGCCAGCCACTCCCGCTTGGGCGATGCACATCTCTGAGGGGATATTGCCGGCAGGCTGGGCCGCCTTCTGGTTTATTGTGGCGCTCCCGATTGTCGGTTGGGGAGTGCGGCAGATCAACCGGAAGAAGAATGCCGATCCCTCCTACATCCCTCTCATCGGTATCTTCGGCGCCGCCGTCTTCGTCTTCAGCTGTTTCCCGATCCCCGTTCCGGTCGCCGGCAGCACCGCCCATCCCGCCGGCACCGGCATGAGCGCCATCTTTCTCGGCCCTTGCGCCAGTGTTGTCGTCGCCTTCATCTCCCTGTTGCTACAGGCATTGTTTCTCGCCCATGGCGGGCTGACCACCCTCGGCGCCAACACCTTCTCCATGGGGATTCTCGGCTCGTTCGGCGGCTATTTCGCTTTTCGCCTGGGACGGGGGTTGCGGCTGAACCTCTTCTGGAGCGGTTTTCTGGCTGGGCTCGCGGCCGACCTCCTCACCTATCTCGGTACCGCCCTGGCCATGGCCTTGGCTCTGCACGGCACCCAGTCATTCTGGTCCGTTCTGGGGCAGATCTATCTCGCCTTCATGCCGACCCAGGGTCCGCTGTGCCTGCTGGAAGGGGCGGTGACCGGCGGTATCCTCGTCTACGTGCAGAAACACCGCCCCGATATTCTGCGCAAACTGAAGGTTCTCCAGGAGGTGAAAGCATGAGAAGGTTCTTTCTGCTCCCGCTGATCTGTTTCATTCTCGTCGCTCCACCGGCCTTTGCCGCCGAGGAGCCGAAGCCGAAGTGGCCGGGGGTCGACGAGGCGGTGGTGGAAAAATATGCCAAGGAACTCGGCCGCGAAGCGCGCAAGCCATTCATCGATACCGATCAAGGGGATCTGCTCCTGTTTCTCTTTGCGCTGGCCGGCGGTGTCGGCGGTTTCATCATGGGCTACTACTGGCACAAGGTCTTCGTCGCCGGCAGGAAGGACGGGGAAAAGAAGGAGTAATGGGAGGCGCCCACCACTTCATCGATGCGCAGGGCGAAAACCGCCGGCTGCTGATTGCTCTCGACGGCCGGATCAAGCTCATCCTGCTGCTGGCGGCGCTGGTGGTGAATCTGACCGCCGGCGGCATCCGGGTGCCGCTCCTGCTGGCGCTGCTCGCCTTTGTCCTGGTGCTGTGCGCCGGCGTGCGCCCGGGCGCCTTTCTTAGGCGCATGGCCGTCCCCTCCTTGCTCGCCCTGGTCGCCTTTGTTACCCAGCTCTTCTGGTTTCAGGAGGGGCGGGCGCTCCTCTCCCTGTCTCTCGGTCCCTGGCAGCTGGTCATTCATGCCGGCGGTATCGTGCGCGGCCTTGAATTGGCCTCGCGCATCCTCGGCGGCATGGGAGTTCTTCTTTTCTTCTCCCTGACCACCCCCCTGCCCGAACTGATGCGCGCCGCCCGCGCCCTGCGCTGTCCGCCGGTGCTGGTCGAATTGGCGCTGATCATGTACCGTTACATTTTCCTTCTGCTCGAAGAGGGGGGGCGCATCCGCAACGCCCAGAAAGCCCGCCTCGGCTTCGTCGACTTTCGCAGCGGCATCCGCTCCGGCGGCATTCTTGGCGGCATGCTGGTGCTGCGCACCTATGATCGCGCCGAGCGCTCCTTCGCCGCCATGCGCTGTCGCGGCTATCGCGGCGTGCTGACCGCGGTCACCCCCGGCCGGCTGCAGCCGCACGACTGGGCGGCGCTGGTAGTCGGACTGGCGTTGCTGGTAGGATTGTTTGCATTACGGTAGGGGCGCCCCTTGTGGGTGCGCCCAGGGCAGGCACAAGGCCTGCCCCTACAAGGAAATTATGCTCAAGATCGAAAACCTCCACTACACCTACGAAGACGGCACGCCGGCGCTCAACGGCATCGATCTGGAGATCGCCCGCGGTGAGTTTCTCGCCATTCTCGGTTCGAACGGCAGCGGCAAGACGACCCTGATTAAGCATCTCAACGGCCTGCTGCGGCCGACCCTTGGCCGGGTGCTCCTCGACGGCAAACCGGTAGAGAAGGTGGAGGATCGGGAGGTCTTCAGCCGCATCGGCATCGTTTTTCAGGATCCGAACGACCAGCTGTTCGCCTCGACGGTCGAGCGAGGATGTCGCCTTCGGGCCGACGAACATGGGTCTGCCGCCGGAAGAGATCAAGCAGCGGGTGCACCGGGCGCTGCATCAGGTGAGCATGGAAGACTTCGCCCGCAAGTCGGTGCACGCCCTTTCGCACGGGCAGAAAAAGCGCATCTGCGTCGCCGGCATCCTGGCGATGGAGCCGCAGGTGATCATTCTCGACGAGCCGACCGCCGGCCTCGATCCGTTTGGCGTCCATTCCCTCATGCACCTCCTGGAGGACCTCAACAAGAATGCGGGGATCACCATGATCATGGCCACCCATGTGGTCGATCTGGTCCCGTTCTTCATGAGCAGATCGCCATTCTCGGCAAAGGCAAGGTCATCCGTTTCGGGACCCCGGAGGAGGTTTTCGGCGATCCGCGAAAGCGATCGAACGGGCGCATCTGCATCTGCCGCTGGTGGCGGAGCTGATGCACGTGCTGAAAACCCGCGATCATGTCAATCTCCACCATATTCCCTTGACCGTCGGCGAGGCGCGGCGAGAGATTTTGCGCTTGCTTTCGGTGCAGGATGTGATGTCGAAGGTTTAGAGGGCGACCCATGGGTCGCCCAGGGTGCAGCACGCTGCGCCCCTACAAAAGCATTCACCAACTCTGTAGGGGCGCAGCGTGCTGCGCCCTGGTGGGATCAATCTGCCGATGCGTCCTCCCCTCCGACATGGTTACACTACCGGCGCCTGTGCCGCCGCCGCCGCGCTGGGGGCGGCACGCATGCTCTGCGAGCAGCGGCGGGTGGAGAATGTGGAGCTGTCGCTGCCGGCCGGTTTTGCCGCTCTCTTTGCTTTGTATGGGCAGGATTTCGCCGTGGCAGCGGCGCGCTGCTTCGTCATCAAGGATGCTGGCGACGATCCGGATGTGACCGATGGGGGAGAGGTGCATGCGGAGGTGGCTTTTGCCGGCGACGTAGGGGCAGACCTGTGTGTCTGCCCTTCCGGCCAAAGGGGAACACATGGGTTCGCCCCTACAGAAATCGAAATCTCCGGCGGCCCCGGCATCGGCCGGGTGACCAAGCCGGGGCTGGCGGTGGCCGGTGGGGGAGTGGGCGATCAATCCGGTGCCGCGGCAGATGATCACGGAGGCGGTGCGCGGAGGTCTTTCCCGGCTGCCGGCGGGAGCGGGGCTGCAGGTCACGATCTCCATCCCTGACGGCGAGGAGCGGGCGAAGCGCACCCTCAACGCACGGCTCGGCATCCTCGGCGGACTTTCGATCCTCGGCACCACCGGCGTGGTCACAGCCGATCTCGCACCAGGCCTGGACCGACACCCTCGATGCGGCGCTCGATGTGGCGCTGGCCGCCGGCTTGCGCCACTGGTGGTCCTGTCCACCGGGCGCAGCAGCGAGGCGGTGGCGCGGCGGGAGCTCCTCGACCTGCCGGAGGAAGCCTTCATCATGATGGGCGATCACGTCGGCCACGCCGCTGGCCGCCTGCGCCCGCGCGGGGTTGCGGAGCTGGTGCTGGCGGCGCAGTTCGCCAAGCTGGTCAAGATCGCCTGCGGCCACGCGCAGACCCATGCCGCAGTGGTGGCCCTCGACCTGGCCACCCTGGCCGGCTGGGCGCGCACCGCCGGCCTTGACGCTGCGCTGAGTCGAAACGGCTAGAGTGGGCGCACACCGCCCGCGAGTTGTACCTGGAACTGGGCGCGCGACCATCCGCTGGTGGCGCTGGTGGCGGCGCGGGTGATCGAGCGTTTGCAGCCACTGGGCCCCCGGCGTGCGCTGCGGGGTGCTGCTGGCCGGCTATGCCGGCGAACCCGCCGTGACTTTCGGCGAATTGTTCGGAGCGAGGAAGCCATGAGCAAGAATCTATGTCATCGGGGCAGGTAGTCAGGGGACACGAGGAATTCGGCCGCGGGCGCTGGAGCTGATTCGCCAGGCCGACCTGCTGATCGGCGGCGAACGGCAGCTGGCGCTCTTCCCGGAGTTCACCGGGCGAAAAGCTGGCGATCGGCAGCAATCTCGGCACGATCGTCGAAAGCTCCTGCAGAACCACGCCGGCGCGCCGGTGGTGCTCGCCTCCGGCGATCCCGCTCTTCTTCGGCATCGGCCGCTATCTGCTGCGCAACCTGCCGGAGGACGAGCTCGAATTCCTCCCCAACGTCAGCTCGGTGCAGTACGCCTTTGCCAAGATCCAGGAGCCGTGGGACGATGCGGTTTTCATCTCCACCCACGGGCGCGGCCTCAAAGGGGCGGTCGACCGCATCGTCGCCAACGACAAGGCGGCCGTCCTCACCGACGAACAGAACAACCCGGCGGCCATCGCCCGCGAACTGATCGCGCGCGGTCGCGACGGCTACGCCGCCTGGCTCTGCGAAAACCTCGGCAGCGACGAGGAGCGGATCACTGCGCACCGATGTGCGCGGCCTGCTGGAAATCCCGGCCGCGCCCCTGAATGTCCTGATCCTGATCAAGGAGTACGAGGCCGGCGGCGAGTACATGCCCAGTGCTGGGGATTCGCCGACGAGGAGTTCGCCACGGTCAAGAAGCTGATCACCAAGGAGGAGGTGCGCGCCGTCACCCTCGCCAAGCTGCGCCTGCGCCACGACATGATCCTTTGGGATGTCGGCGCCGGTTCCGGTTCGGTCAGCGATCGAGGCCGACCACCTGCTGCCGAACGGCGAGGTCTATCGCCATCGAGCGCAACCCGCAGTGCCTGGCCTTCATCAAGGAGAACCTCGGCAAGTTCCAGTCGCGCGCAATGTCAACGTGGTGGCCGGCGAGGCGCCGGAGGCGTTCGAATCCCTCCCCGATCCGGACCGGGTCTTCATCGGCGGCTCGGGCGGCAATCTCTGGGAGATTCTCAAGGCGATCGATGCCCGTCTGCCGGCCGCCGGCCGGGTGGTGATCAATGCCGTGACCCTTGACACCCTGACCGCCGCCACCGAGTTCTTCGAGAACACCGGCTATCAGGTGGAAGTGATCACCGTCAACATCGCCCGCACCCGGCCGCTGACCGACTACAAGATGTTCGAAGCGCACAACCCGGTCTATATCGTGGTCGGGGTCAAGGAATGAGTGCGTACGCAATCTCGCCGGGGCGGCTGATTGCCGTCGGTGCCGGCCCGGGTGATCCGGAACTGATCACCCTGAAAGGGGCGCGCCTGATCCGCGCCGCCGATGTGGTGGTTACGCCGGTCGGCGACAGTTCGGCGGCCTCCATCGCCCAGGAGATTATCCGCGATCTGGTCGATCCGCAGCGGCAACAGGTTTTGACCCGGATTTTCCCAATGAAAAAGGATCCGGCACAGCTGCGTCGGCACTGGGAGGAAGCGGCGGCCGAGGTCGCCGCCTGGACCGGTGCCGGGAAAAATGTTGTTTTCGTCACCCTCGGCGATCCTTTTCTTTACTCCACTTTCCTCTATATTTACGACATTCTGCTGGAGCGCTTTCCGGCGATTCCGATTGAAATCGTGCCGGGTGTTTCCAGTATCCATGCCGCCGCAGCGGTGGCCGGTATCCCTCTCGGCTCGGCCGCGGATCGCATCGCCATCGTGCCGGCTACCTTCGAGGCGGAAAAACTCCGCCAGACGCTGCTCGATTTCGACACCGTCATCCTGATGAAGGTTTATCGGGTATTCGACCAGGTTCGCAGCCTGTTGCGGGAACTCGGTCGTCAAAAGGGGGCGGTTTATATCAAGCGCGTCGGCCTGCCGGAAGAAACGGTCATCCGCGACCTGAACCAGGTCCGGCCGGAAGATCTCGATTATCTGTCATTGGTACTGGTGAGGAAATGAAGGTTCTACCACCCCCCTTTCCCCCTCCTGATTCAGGAGGGGGGGTGCCCGCAATCGAAGGTAAAAGCCCCCTCCTTGATAAGGAGGGGGTTGGGGGTGGTCGGGTTATCCACAACAAGCCCCGCCTGAGATCCCGCCGGAAAGAACTCCGCAATAATCCGACTCAGGCAGAGACACAGCTTTGGGGTGTGCTGCAGCACAGCAGTCTCGAAGGGTTCAAATTCCGCCGTCAGCACAGCGTTGGTTATTACATCCTTGATTTCTACTGTTCTTCAGAGAGGCTTGCCATTGAGCTGGACGGCGACTCACATTTTACTGACGATGGTGTTACCTACGACATCGAAAGAACAAGATTTTTGAACGCTTTAAATATCCGGGTGCTTCGGTTTACGAATACAGAGGTTTGCAACTGTCTCGAAGCGGTTTGCGAAAGAATGCTGTCTGAAATTCGGAATCCGTCTTTGCCCCCTGCGACATCACCTGCGGCCCTTTCTGGATCATGCAGGAGAAGGACCTCGGAATGAACGCTTCCGGTACAGAATCCTCTGTTCTCTTCGTCGGCGCCGGGCCGGGCGATCCGGAGCTGATCACCGTCAAGGGGCTGAAGGCTTTGCAGGCGGCGGATGTGGTCATCTATGCCGGATCCCTGGTCAATCGGGCGCTCCTGGCGGAGCTGAAGCCGGGCGCCGTGGCGCACGATAGCGCCCCCCTCACCCTCGATCAGGTCGTGTCGTTGATGACCGCGGCGGTGGCCGCCGGCCGCCGCGTGGTGCGGTTGCATACCGGCGATCCCTCGGTGTACGGCGCCATTCAGGAGCAGATGGAAGTGCTCGATGCGCGCGGCATAGCCTACGCCGTCATTCCCGGTGTCACCGCCGCCTTCGCCGCGGCGGCGGCGCTGCAGCAGGAACTGACCTTGCCGGGGGTTTCGCAGACAAGTCATCCTCAGCCGGGCCGAAGGGCGGACGCCGGTGCCGGAGAAGGAGCGCCTGCAGCGCCTGGCCGCTCTCGGCGGCACGCTCTGCCTGTATCTCTCCGTCGGCCTGCTCGAGGAAGTCGTCGCCGCCCTGCTGACCGGCCTTTATACGCCGGCAACGCCGGTGGCCGTCGTCTGCCGCGCTTCCTGGCCGGATGAGCGGATCATCGAGGGGACGCTGGCCGATATCGCCGGCAAGGTGCAGGCCGCCGCCATCGACCGGCAAGCGCTGATTATCGTCGGCGATGTCCTTGCCGCCCGGCAGCACGGCGTGGTGGAAAAATCGAAGCTTTACGATCCCGAGTTTTCTCACGGTTTTCGGCTAAAATCCTGACATGCCCATTGCCATCATCGCCATCACCCCCGGCGGCGCTGCGCTGGCGCGCCGGCTTAGGGGAAAGCTGCCACAGGCTACGGTGCATCTGCCGGCCGGCTTGCGGACAGCGGACGGTTGCGAATATTTTGCCGAAGCGCTGGGCGGTGTGCTGTCGCGCCTCTTTGCCGGCGGCCATCAACTAATTTGCATCATGGCGGCCGGTATCGTCGTGCGGGTGCTGGCGCCGCACCTGCGGGGGAAGGCGGTCGATCCGGCCGTAGTGGTCATGGACGAGGCAGGCCAGTTTGCCATCAGCCTCCTTTCCGGCCATCTTGGCGGCGCCAACGAGCTGGCGCAGGAAGCGGCGCGGATTGCCGGCGGCACGGCGGTGATTACCACTGCCACTGATGTCAATGGTCTGGTCGCCTGGGATGAGGCCGCCCGGCTAGAAGGGATGCAAATTGAGCCGATCGCCCATATCCGGCAGTTGAATTCACTGCTGCTAAAGGGGGAGAAAATTGCCCTCTTCGACCGCAAGGGACGGCTTGCCCACTATTTTGCCGGGACGCCGGGAATCCTCCCTTGTACCACTTTCGCCGAGGCATTGCAGGCCGGCGCGGCAGGCGGCGTCTTCGTCACCCACCGGCACATCCCCGGCATGGACGAACAGGAAAACCTCCTGGTGCTGCGGCCGCGTGATCTGGTGGTGGGGATCGGCTGCAATCGCGGCACCTCGGCGGAAGAGATCGAGACAGCGGTCGCTGCCACCTTCGACCTCGCCTTCCTCTCCCCCTTGAGTATCGCCTGTCTGGCGACGATCGATGTCAAGGCGGACGAGGCCGGTCTGCAGACCTTTGCCGCACGCCGCGGCCTGCCGCTCGAATTGCACTCCGCCGAGGCCCTCAACCGGACCGCGCTTGCCTCGCCGCCCTCAAAGCATGCGCTCGCCGCGGTCGGCGCGCACGGAGTTTGCGAACCGACGGCGCTCCTTTCCGCCGGCTCTGTTTCCCTGCTGGTGAAAAAACGCAAGCATGGCAACGTCACCGTGGCGGTGGCGGAGAAGGTATAAATTAAGGACGTAGGAGGGGGCATGTCAGAAGAAAACATCCATTCAGGTCATCGAGATCGTTTGCGCAAGCGCTTTCTTGAAGAAGGTCTCGATGGTTTCGGGGATCATCAGATTCTGGAACTGCTTTTGTTCCATGTGATCCCGCGGGGGGACACAAACCCGGTAGCACACCGTCTAATCAAGCGATTTGGCTCTTTATCGGCGGTGCTTGAGGCCGACCCGAAGGATGTCGCCTCGGTGGAAGGGATCGGTGAGAAGGCTGCCGTCTTTCTGGCGATGATTCCTCAAGTTACGCGCCGCTATTTTCATGACCGGGTACTTCGGGATCGACCCAAACTGAATAGTTCAGAGGCAGTGGCGGAATATCTCCTTCCACTGATGGCCGGCCGGCCGGAAGAGGTTTTTTATGTCCTTTGTCTCGATACTCAATGCCGGGTCATCTACCCGGCGCTGGTCAGCGAGGGGACGGTAAAGGAAGCGGTAGTCTATCCAAGGCACGTTGTGGAGGAAGCGATTCGTCATCGAGCTGCTGCGGTGATACTGGCCCATAATCATCCGGCAGGAACCGCCAAGCCATCACAACAGGATCATCATTTGACCCGGTTGCTGGTGCAGGCGCTAGGACCGCTGGACATTAAGGTTCTTGATCACATCATCGTTGCCTGGGACAATACCTTCAGCTTTTCCCGTGAAGGGGTGATGCCGACGTACGAAGCCGTTTAGGGGGGATCTATGGAATACACTCAAAGCCAGCAGACAGCCTTCAACCATCTGGACGGCAATCTCCAGATCATCGCTTGCGCCGGTTCCGGTAAAACCCAAGTCATTTCTCAGCGGATTGTCAACCTCCTTCGCGAAAAAGGCCCCGCTGGCATAACCCCCTCAAACATAGTTGCTTTCACCTTCACCGACAAAGCCGCCGGCGAACTGAAAAACCGGATTCACAAGTTGGCGCGCGAGCAGCTTGGATCCGAATTCGGTCTGGCGGAAATGTATGTCGGCACAATTCACGGCTTCTGCCTCGACCTGCTGCAAACCTATCTCTACAAGTTCCTCAAATACAGTGTGCTGAGTGAAGTTCAGCAGCGGCTTTTGATCGACCGGCATAGCAACGAGTCGGGCTTGACCGACCTTGTCACCACCACCGGTCAGCGATTGGAACGCTGGAAAGATTCGAAGCTTTATCAAAAGGTGCTCTCCATCATACGCGAGGCGCAGATCGATGAGGCCGCTCTTGGTGACCATCCGGTGCGGGCCGCGTTTGAAAAATATCATGCCCTGTTAGACAAAAAAGGGTACTTGGATTACAGCCGGATTATGTACGAAGCGGTCATGGCCCTTTCAACCAATCAAGACCTTCGCGAGAAGTTGTCAGCCCGAGTCAAATACCTGATCGTCGATGAATATCAAGATGTCAATCCGCTTCAGGAGTGCTTGATTCGCTTGCTTCATGACCTCGGAGCACAACTCTGTGTCGTCGGCGACGACGATCAAACCATCTATCAGTGGAACGGCAGCGATATCGACAACATCCTGAGCTTTGCCGACCGTTACCCACGGGTGCGCAAAATTCCCTTGGCGGAGAACTTCCGCAGTAGCAAGGGTGTGGTGGAGACCGCCAAAAACGTGGTCGAGAGGAATGCGTCCCGACTGCCGAAGAGCATGGTCAGCAAGGAGAAACAATCGTTCAAACATGGCGATTTGTTGTGCTTGAGGTTTGCCGATCCGGATACTGAGGCCGCATGGATTGTGCGAAAAATTGCCGATATGCGCGGGGTGCCATTTGAGGAAAAAGGGGTAACGCGCGGTCTTGCCTGGTCCGATTGCGCCATCCTGCTGCGTAGCGTCAGGGGGAGCGCAACCCCGATACTCCAGGCGCTTCGAGCGGCCAATATCCCTTATGTCGTCAAGGGGATGACCGGACTCTTCGACACTGCGGAAGCGCAGGCTGCCACCGGTATTTTTTTGTATCTGGTTGGCGAAATCGACCATGCAAACCTGGTGGATTTGTGGTTGGCGGCCAATCTCGGCCTCAACGCGGATAAGATTGCCATTGCCGTCGAAATGCTCGACCGACGAAAGGCATCATGGGGGGATGAATGGCAAAAATCAGCTTATTCGCTGCAAAAGACATATCTCGCTTTCCTCAATACAATTGAATTGCGGGAAGATCTGATCCCCGAGAATGGCGCCGGCCACCGCAGCCATGGCGAGATCGTTTATTACAATCTGGGCAAGTTCAGCCAGCTTATCTCCGATTACGAGATGATTCACTTCAACAGCGACCCGCAAAGCCTATATCAAAGCTTCGCAGGATTTTTACATCATCAGGCAGCGGATTATTACCCGGAAGGATGGGAAGGCGCCGGTTTTGCCGTCCCCGATGCGGTGCAGGTGATGACCATCCATCAGGCAAAAGGGATGGAATTCCCGGTCGTGTTCATCCCCAACTTGCTGAAAAACAGGTTCCCGTCGAAAAAGCAGGGGGGCCGCAAATGGTCCCATGTCATTCCACCGGCGGCAGTCATTGGCGCTGCTCGCTATGACGGCTGCGAGGATGACGAACGGCGCCTTTTTTACGTTGCCCTGACGCGGAGCAAGAAATACCTCTACTGCACGTGGGCGCCCGTAGCAGCAAAAGGGCTGTATGCCAAGCAATCCCAATTTGTCAGTGAGGTCACCGCACCGACTTATGTTCTCACGCGAGAACCGGCACTTGAGCCGGTCGACAGAATCGCCCCGGAATCACACAACGAAGAGGCGGATGTTGTCCTGACATTCAGCGAACTCAAATATTTCTACGAATGTCCCTACCAGTTCAAACTTCGCTTCATGTATGGTTTCAACCCCGGTTTCCACGAAAAAATCGGCTTCGGTAAATCCCTGCATGATTCCCTGGCCGAGGTACATCGCAAGGCGCTGGATGGGGAATACCTGACGCCCGAGCATGTTCCGCAACTCCTCGATGTGCATTTCCATCTTCCTTATGCCTGGCAGAGCTTGAAAGACGATATGCGGCAACAGGCTGACCGCGCCTTGCGGCGCTACCTAGCCGAGAATGGCGCCATTCTGGACAAGGTGAAATATGCCGAGCAGGCGATTGAGCTGAAACTTGCCGAGGGAATCGTCGTCCACGGCCGCATCGACCTGATCCGCCGAACCGACACCAACGAAGTCATCATCATCGACTTCAAATCGACAGCGCGCTCGCAGGAAGAAGATGTAACCAGCCATCAACTCCATGTTTACGCCCTGGGTTACCAGCAACTGGCCGGCAGTAATGCCGATCTGGTGGAGATCTACAACCTTGACGAGGGGGCCGGGGCGACGGTGCGGGAACTGGTGGACGATGCCATGCTGCGGCAGACGGAAGCCGATATTGTAACGGCCGGGCGTGACATCAGGGCCGGCCGGTTGTGCCGGGTGGCCCAGTGCAATGGATGCGATTTTACCGGGGTTTGCCGCAGCGATGCGGCCTGATGCGAATCCGGAAAAAACCTCCTTATCGACAAAAGTGTTTACCTTTTTGGTAAACTGAATTATAAGAGGCTATCCGGATGGATATTGAGTTTTCCTCCGCCGACCTGCAGGCTCTCTGCGAACAACAGCGAATTATGCAAAAGCAGCTTGGCGTCATTTGCAGCCGCAAGCTCCGCACCCGCCTGGCAGACCTTCGCGCAGTCGCGAACGTGGCTGAGTTGAGTGCCGGGCACCCTCATCCCTTGAAACGCGATCGCGCCGGCCAGTTTGCCCTCGACCTGCATGGGGGTAAAAGACTCGTTTTTGAGCCGGCCGATAACCCCGTTCCGACCCGTGAAGATGATTCCATCACCTGGGACCAGGTCACGAAAGTTCGCATCGTATTCATAGGTGACTATCATGACTAAGAACGTATCGACATTCGCTCCGGACTGGGTTTCGCCGCCGGGGGACACCATTCTCGATCTGCTGGAAGAGCGCGGCTGGAAGCAGACCGAACTGGCCAAGCGCACCGGATACACCACCAAGCACATCAGCCTGCTGATCAACGGCAAGGCGCCGATCACCGACGAAACCGCCATCAAGCTGGAACGGGTCGTCGGCAGCACCGCCCATTTCTGGCTGGTCCGCGAGGCCCAGTATCGGGAAGGATTGGTCCGCATATCCGAGCGGGATTCGTTGAAGGTTGAAGCGGATTGGCTCAAGGAAATCCCCCTGAAAGAGATGATCCGCTTCGGCTGGATTCGCGCCTTTGCGGACAAGGGGGAGCAGGTGGCCGAATGCCTGCGCTTCTTTGGGGTGGCGACGGTCGCCGTCTGGCGAAGGGAGTACGGCGAGCCAATGGCGGCGTTCCGATCGTCAGAAAAATTTGACAAGTGTGCCGGATCGGTTGCGGCTTGGCTCCGTCAGGGGGAGCGTAGCGCCGCCACCATCAAAACGGAGCCGTACGATAAGGCGGCATTCAAGAACGCGCTTGGCGAACTGCGCGCCCTGACCAGGGAGCCCGATTCCGAGATTTTTATCCCGCAACTGGTCGCCGCCTGCGCAGCGGTCGGGGTTGCTGTGGTCATCGAACCGGCGCCGAAGGGATGTCCCGTCAGCGGCGCCACGCAATGGTTGTCACCGGACAAGGCGCTGTTGATGCTGAGCCTGCGGCACAAGACCAACGACCATTTCTGGTTCTCGTTCTTCCACGAGGCCGGACACTTGTTGCGCCATGGCAAGCGGCTGCGCTTCATCGACATGGAAGGGGCGCTCACCAACGAGCATGAAGTTGAGGCCAACGAGTTTTCCAGGGACAGCCTTATACCCCCGGCTGACGCTCGAAATTTGGCAACGCTGTCGTCCGAGGCGGCGATAAGGTTGTTTGCCGACCGCGTGGGGATTGCCCCCGGTATTGTCTTGGGCAGACTGCAAAACGAGGGACATTTGCCCTGGAATTCGCTGCTGAACAAAACCCTGAAGGTCCGTTACGTGTGGTCGTATGACGAGGAGTCGGCGCATGCCCAAAATTGATATTACCCGCCCGGAGCTGATCTGGCCCGGCAAGTACGACGACAACGGCAACCGCGTGGAGAACCGTGGCACGGCGTTGCCGTTTCAGGTGATCGAGACGATCAAGGAGGGGCGGGCCACCCGTGCCCCGGGGCGGACGGGCGATCTCTTCGGGTTTTCAACCCCGCAGGATGAGAGCAACTGGCATAATAAGTTGATCTGGGGGGACAACCTGCTGGTGCTGGCGAGTCTGCTGGCGGAGTACGCCGGCAAGGTCGATTTGATCTACATCGATCCGCCGTTTGCGACGGGGGCGGATTTCTCGTTCACCACTCAAATTGGCGAAAATGAGCTGTCTCTTAAGAAAAATCAGTCAATTATTGAAGAGAAGGCATATCGAGACACTTGGGGGAAGGGACTACAGTCCTATCTCCAGATGATATATCAGCGCATAGAGCTGATGAAAAATTTACTGAATGATTCAGGGAGCATATACGTTCATTGTGATTTTCATGTCGGACACCATCTTCGAATTATGTTGGATGATATTTTTGGTGAAGATAATCTAAGGGGTGAAATTATCTTCAAAAGAAGGCATGGCCATAGTGATGCTAGTACCCTAGGTAACGTCCATGACATGATTTTTCTTTATTCTAAATCCAATTCCTTTAAATGGAACGCACAATATGTCCCTTACAGTGAAGATTACATAAAAACTTATTATAGAAATACTGACCCTGATGGAAGGAAGTGGTTAAGTAGATCTACAACAGCTCCCGGTGGCAGGGGGCCAAGATATGACTGGAGAGGTGTCACTCGCGCTTGGCGGTATACAAAGGAAAATATGCAACAGCTTCATGATGAAGGGAAGCTGTATTATACTGAAAATGGAATGCCTAGATATAAACAATATCAGGATGAAATGCCGGGCGTTCCGATAAATAGCTTGTGGTCAGATTTAAAGTTTATTGATTCTTGGTCAAATGAAGATACAAAATATCCGACTCAAAAACCAGAATCATTGCTTGAACGTATAATAATTGGATCATCTGAAAAGAACGACTTAATTGCAGACTTTTTTTGCGGCTCAGGCACAACTACCGCCGTTGCAGAAAAACTCAGTCGGCGCTGGATTGGCTGTGACCTCGGCCGGTTCGCCATCCATACCACCCGCAAGCGGATGTTGGAAATTCCCGACTGCAAACCGTTCGAAATCCTTAACCTCGGCAGGTACGAACGCGCCTACTGGCAGGGTGTGACCTTCGGCGAGACACCGACGGAGCCGAACCAGGCCGCCATCGCCGCCTACATCGGTTTCATTCTCGAACTGTACAAGGCCCAGCCCTTGGCCGGCGCCCACCTCCACGGCAAAAAAGGCAAGGCGCTGATCCATGTCGGCGCCGTCGATGCGCCGGTCACCATCAGCCAGGTCAACGAGGCGCTGGCCGAGTGCGCGACGCTGGGGCAGAAAGAGCTGCACATCCTCGGCTGGGAGTGGGAGATGGGGATGAACGACCCGATCGTCAAACACGCCCAGGCCGAATACGGCATCGGGCTGCGCCTGCTCAACATCCCCCGCGAGGTCATGGAAAAGCGGGCGGTCGAATGCGGCGACATTCGCTTTTTTGATCTTGCCTATCTCAAGGCCGACATTATCGCCGACCCCAAGACGAAGCGCACAGTGCGCATCGAACTGAAAGATTTCGTCATCCCCGATACCGACCTGATCCCCGAAGAGGTCCGCGCCAAGATCAGCAAGTGGTCGGACTACATCGACTACTGGGCCGTGGATTGGGATTTCCGCCACGATACCTTCATGAACCAATGGCAGACCTACCGCACCCGAACCCAGCGCAAGCTGGCTCTGGCCAGCGATTCGCATACCTATTGGGAGTCCCGGCACCTACCGCATCCTCATCAAGGTGGTCGATATCTTCGGCAATGACACCAATCGTCTGCTCGAATGGGAGGTCAAGTAGCCATGGCGGTGCAGGACTTGACCGAGAATCCCAACATCCTCGACATGGACCTCCCCGAGATCAAGGATCGAGATCCGTACACGCCGCCGAGCAGCCGGCTGGTGAAGACGGGGCCGGAGGCGTGGGAAGAACAGAGTGGCCGACGTGAGAGCAATGCCCTGCTTGTCAACAAGCTGCGGGAGGCGGTCGATACCTGGCGCGCGGCCGGTTACCCCGGCGCCAGCGAGACGACCCTGCGCCTGCTGCAATTCTGGTTCGACGAAGACCACATGCTATCTGGCGGAGTACGGTTCCGCTTCTACTTCTGCCAGCGCGAGGCGATCGAAACGATCCTTTACCTTTCGAGGTTGAAGGGCGCGAAGATGTCGCCGAACTGGTGCAAGGTCTATTTTGAGGCGCCGGGACTGTATGGCTTGGAAATTCTGACCTCGACCAAAGGGGTGCGCTCCTTCCGGCGCTTCATCCCGGAGATTGGCAAGGAAGCAGAGCAGGAACTTCCGCCCGCCGGGCTCTCCCGTTATGCGGTGAAGATGGCCACCGGCAGCGGCAAGACCTATGTCATGGCGTTGGTTATTGCCTGGAGCTATCTGCATCGCCGCTTTGAAGCGGGAAGCCGGCTGGCTGCCAACTTCCTCATCGTGGCGCCGAATGTCATCGTCTACGAGCGGCTACGCGAGGACTTCGACTCGGCCAGGATTTTCCATACCTTGCCGATCATCCCCCCCGAATGGAAGGCCGACTTTGCCGCCCTGCAAACCTTCATGCGCGGTGATGCGCGCGAACCTTCGGCGAGCGGCAACCTTTTCCTGACCAACATCCAGCAGATCTACGAAAGCAACGGCGGGACCCAGGCGCCGATCAATCCGATTGCCGCCCTGCTTGGGAATGCGCCCAAGGCCAATCCGAGCGCCGGCCAATCGCTGCTCGACCGGATAAAAAGACTGAACAACCTCATGGTGCTTAACGACGAGGCGCACCATGTTCACGACGAAGACCTGGCCTGGAACAAGACGCTGATCGCCCTGCATGAAAACCTGAAAGCGAAACGGCAGGCCGGCCTGACGTTGTGGCTCGATTTCTCCGCCACCCCCAAGAACCAGAACGGCACCTACTTCCCCTGGATCGTCGTCGACTACCCGCTGGCGCAGGCGGTGGAAGACCGGATCGTCAAGACTCCGCTCATCATCCACCAGACCGACAAGGTCGATCCGGACAAGTATGCCCACGAGGAAGCCGGCGACGCCTACAGCGAGTGGATCGCCATTGCCGTCGAACGCTGGCGGCAGCACGTCAAGGATTACAGCACGGTAGGGGAAAAGCCGCTCCTTTTCGTCATGGCCGAGGACACCAAGGATGCCGATTCCATAGCCGAGAAACTGCGCACGGTGCCGGAATTCAAAGGGAAGGATCGCGTGCTGCTGATCCATACCAAGAAGAATGGCGAGATTACCGAAAAAGATCTGGCCATAGCGCGCGAGGCCTCCCGCAATGTCGACGAGGGGACGTCCACCTATCGGGCCATCGTCTCCGTGATGATGCTGCGCGAAGGATGGGACGTGCGCAACGTCTCGGTCATTCTGGGGCTTCGCCCCTTCACTTCGAAGGCTCACATCCTACCCGAACAGGCGATTGGCCGCGGTTTGCGCCTGATGCGCAAAATCCCTATGGACAGCCACCAGATTCTCGAACTGATCGGTACCAACGCTTTCGAAAACTTCATCCGCGAACTGGAAAGCGAAGGGGTTGGCATCCGGCGGATTGTAAAACCGAAGCCGCCGGTCACGATCATGCCGGTGGAGGATCGGCGCAAGTTCGACATTGAAATTCCAAGGACTACGCCGCTTTACGAACGCGAGTATCGACGGCTGGAAGAGCTGGACCCGCTGGCGCTGAAGCCGTTGGCTAAGGAGCAGGATCTGGAGAGCGAGGTCATCAACCGCATCCAACTTGTCCATGGGACGGTGAACGTCACCGTGGCCTCGGACGAGATCGAATTCAATGAGGAGAATGTCCCGCCAATAGAAAACCTTCTTTCCTCCCTGACCAGCCGGGTCGAAAAGAAAGCCAAGCTGACCGGGAAGTTTGCCGAACTCTACCCCAAGGTGCGGGAGTATGTGCAAAAACGCTGCTTCGGGGGAGTGGTCGAACTGGATGACGCGGGATTACGCCGGGCGCTGAACCACTCCGGTTTGCTCGATGCCATTGCCGGCATGTTCGGGCGCAAGATCGGCGAATTGACCGCTACCCTTCAGCCGATAAAAATCACCGGCAAAAGCTACAAACTCTCCGATACCGAGCCGTTCCTCTGGCGCCGGATGATCGCCCATGCCGACCGGACGATCTTCAATCTCGTCCCCTGTTACAACGATTTCGAAGCCAATTTTGCCCGGTTCCTTGATGGTTGCGACGACATCGACCGTTTTGCCGCCCTTGCCGAGTGGTTCACCAGTTTTCACGTTCAGTACCTCTCGCAAACCGGTTCCATCCGCCTGTATTACCCGGACTTCGTCGCCGTGCAAACGATAAAAGATCAAAATGTCTTCTGGATCATCGAAACCAAGGGCCGGGAATTTGAGGAAACGACCAGCAAGGACAAACATATGACCCGTTGGTGTGAGGAAGTCAGCCGCGAAACGGGTAATGACTGGCGGTATCTAAAAGTGCAGCAGACGGTTTTCGAGGATTATTACAGGCGGGGGAACATCCGGTCTTTTGCCAAATTGTGTGGTTGGTCGGGGATGCAGGGTTTCTTGTTTGGACAAGATCTCCATGGGTAAATTATATGTCGTCGGCATCGGCCCCGGCGGTCTGCGAACACCTCACCCCGGCGGCGCGCAGTGCGCTCGAAGCCTCCGCAGTCGTCGTCGGCTACCGTCACCTATCTCGACCTCATCCCGCACTTTCCTGGGTCGGCAAGGAGCTCCTCGCCTCCGGCATGCGCCAGGAGGTCGAACGCTGCCGGCACGGCGCTGGACTGCGCCGCCGCCGGGGCAACGGTGGCGCTGGTCTCCTCCGGCGATGCCGGCATCTACGGCATGGCCGGGCTGGTGCTCGAATTGGCAGGTGAAAATGCAGGGGCACAGCATGCCGGGCCCCTGCAGGATGTCGCCATCGAGATCGTCCCCGGCGTCTCCGCTCTGCAGGCGGCCGCCGCCCGCCTCGGGGCGCCGCTGATGCACGATTTCGCGTCATCTCCCTCTCCGATCTGCTCACCCCCTGGGAGACGATCCGTCGCCGCCTGGAAGCGGCCGCCGCCGCCGATTTCGTCGTCGCCCTCTACAACCCGCGAGCACGGGCCGTCCCGACCCAGATCGGCGAAGCCCGCGCCATCCTCCGCCGCCACCGCCCGGCGACTACCCCGGTCGGGATCGTGCGCAACGCCTGCCGGGCCGGCAGAAGCGGTCATCGTCAGCCACCCTCGGCGCCTGCCCGGTCGCTGCCGTCGACATGTTTTCCCTGGTGATCGTCGGCAATCGCTCGACCTTTGTCGATGCGGCGGGGCGGATGGTGACGCCGCGGGGTTATGAAATCAGGCAACAGGTATCAGGTGTCAGGCGTCAGGGAAAACCTGCAACCTGAATCCTGGAATCTGAAACCTGCGCCCACAGGGCGCGCCCTCTTTGTCGGCGGCACCGGCTCGGATGTCGGCAAGAGCGTCATCACCGCCGGACTCTGCCGCCTTCTGCGAGCGGCGCGGGTACGGCGTTGCCCCGTTCAAGGCACAGAACATGGCCCTCAACTCGGCGGTGACCCCGGAGGGGGGGAGATCGGCCGCGCCCAGGCGCTGCAGGCGGCGGCCTGCGGCATTCCGCCGCATACCGACATGAACCCGGTGCTGCTCAAGCCGAATTCCGATACCGGCGCGCAGGTCATCGTCCAGGGCCGGCCGGTCGGCAATATGAACGTGCGCGAATACCACGCCTTCAAACCCGAGGCCTTCGCCCAAGTGCGAGGAATCCTTTACGCCGCCTGGCCGCCCGGCATGAAGTCGTGGTCCTGGAGGGAGCGGGGAGCATCGCCGAGATCAACCTGCGCGAGCACGACATCGTCAACCTGCGGGCGGCGCACATGGCGGCGGCGCCGGTGCTGCTGGTCGCCGATATCGACCGCGGCGGGGTCTTCGCCGCCATCGTCGGCACCGCTGGAGCTGCTTGACGCCGGCAGAGCGGGCGCATGGTCGCCGGGGTCGATCATCAACCGTTTCCGCGGCGACCCGTCCCTGCTCGCCTCCGGCATCGCCGCGATCGAGGCGCGCACCGGCGTGCCGGTCCTCGGGGTCGTCCCCTGGCTCGACCTGCACCTGCCGGAAGAGGATTCGGTCGCCCTGGCCCGCAAGGGGCAGGGAACGGGGAGGGGGGGCTGCGCATCGGCGTGGTGCGCCTGCCGCGCCTCTCCAACTACACCGATTTCGATCCCCTGGAGCACGAGCCGGGGGTCGAACCTGGCCTATCTCGACCGAGCCGGGAGAGATCGCCGGCCTCGACCTGCTCATCCTCCCCGGCAGCAAAAGCACCATCCCCGATCTGCAGCTGGCTGCGCGCGCAGCGGCCTGGCCCGGGCGATCCACGACTACCACGCCGCCGGCGGCGGATTGCCGGCATCTGCGGCGGCTACCAGATGCTCGGCCGGCGCCTGCGCGATCCGCAACGTCGTCGAATCGCAGCACGAAGAGGCGGAAGGGCTCGGTCTCCTCGATGTCGAGACGGTCCTTTCGCCGGAGAAGCAGACGCATCAGGTCGCCGGCAGGATCTCGCCGGCGGCGGCGGCGCGTCGGCCTGGTGCCGTCGGCAACGAGGTCACCGGCTACGAGATCCACATGGGCGAGACGACCCTTGGCGCGACTGGCCAGCCTCTGCTGCGCCTGACCCGGCGTGCCGGCTGCACCGGACGCCCGGCGATGGCGCCATCTCCGCCGATGGCCGCGTCTGGGGCACCTATCTGCACGGCCTCTTCGATTCTGCCGACCGCTGCGCCAGCTGCTGGCGACGTCTGCGCCCCGGCGCGGCCATGGCGCCCCGGCGGCCGCAGCGGTGCCGCTCTGGATCCGAACTCGACCGTCTCGCCGATCATCTGGCGGCGCACCTCGACCTCGAAACGCTCTTCCGGCATCTGCCGCCGCCAGGCAATGAGGCGCCCTGATGATCCTGGCTCGTCGCCTGCCGCCTTTGCCGCTCGATCTGCTCCTCGGCGACCCGCGCGGCCTGCCGCATCCGGTCGTCTGGATCGGCCGTCTGATCGGCCGGCTCGAACTGCTCCTGACGGCGATCATGACGCAGCGTCGGCTGGCCGGTATCATCCTGACCGTCGGCACGGTGGCGGTGACCGGATTCCTGGCTTGGGGCTGTCTTGCTCTGGCCGGCGCTTTTGCACCCGCTGCTGCGGGACTTCTGGCTGTTTGGCTCGCTTTGACCACCCTGGCGTTGCGCGGCCTGCACCGGGAAAGCCTAAGGTGGTGCGCTGGCTGGAGGCGGGGGATCTGGTGGAGGCGCGCCGCGCCCTGTCGGCGATTGTCGGCCGCGACACGGCGGAGACTCGAGGAGCAGGCCATCCTGCGCGCCTGCATCGAGACGGTGGCGGAAAATACCTCGGACGGCGTGATTGCTCCCCTCTTCTACCTCTGTCTCGGCGGGCCGATAGCGGCGATGATGTACAAGGCGGCCAGCACCCTCGATTCGATGGTCGGCTATATGAACGAGCGCTATCGGGAGTTCGGCTGGGCCTCGGCGCGCCTCGACGATCTGCTCAACCTGATTCCCGCCCGTCTCACCGCCCTGCTGATGCTCGTCGCCGCCGCACTGCTCGGACTCCGTCCCGCCGGCGTCTGGCGCAGCGTCCGGCGCGATGCCGGCAAGCCGGAGAGCCCGAACGCCGGCTGGCCGGAAGCGGCGGCGGCCGGCGCCCTCGGCATTCAGCTTGGCGGCGCGGCGGTTTATTTCGGCGAGCGGGTGGAAAAACCGACCCTCGGCAATCCCGACCGGCCGGTTAGTATTGCCGTTTACAAGGAGATGATCTGCCTGATGTACCTGACCGCTTTTCTCGCCTTCGCTCTTGGCATGGCGCTGCAGTTCTGGCTGAAAGGTTGAACATGCACCCGCACGCACATGGCGGCGACATCTTCTGCGCGGCGCGCGAACTCGGTTGTGCGCCGGCGGAAATCCTCGATTTCTCCGCGAGCATCAATCCCCTCGGCATGCCGGCCGAAGTGCGGCAGGCTGCGGCAAATGCTCTCGATCTGTCCGTCCACTACCCGGAAGCGGATGCCGCTTCCCTGACCGCCGCTCTCGCCGCCCACCTGGAGCTACCGCCGGCGAACCTTCTCCCCGGCAGCGGCTCCACCGAACTGCTCTATCTCTTCCCCCGCATCCTGCGCCTGCGCCGCGCCCTGCTGGTCACTCCCGCTTTCGGCGAATACACGCGCAGTCTGAGCCAGACGGGAACGAAAGTCGACCTCTTCCCCTTGGCGGGGGCTGACGCTTTTCGCCTCGATCCCGAGCGCCTGCTGCAAGCGCTGCAGCCGGAGCACGATCTTGTTCTGCTCGCCAATCCGGGGAATCCGACCGGCGCCGTCATCGAGCCGGCCGTCATCGAAGCGATCGCCGCCGCATTGCGCGGGCAGGCGCTGCTGGCGGTCGATGAGGCGTTCATCGATTTCTGCCCGCAGCATTCGGTCATAAACCGGGTGCTGGCGCACGACAACCTCTACGTCTTCCGCTCCCTGACCAAATTTTACGCCATCCCCGGCCTGCGCGCCGGCTACCTGGCCGGGCCGGCGGCGGGAATCGCCCCGCTGGCGGCGGCAGCGCTTCCCTGGACGCTCTCCACCCCGGCGCTGGCGGCGGCGGTTGCCTGTCTGGCAGCGGCGGAGTTTCGCCGGCAGACTTTGACTCTGATCCCGCAACTGCGCCAGCAGTTGGCCACGGGACTGGCTGCCCTGGGCCTGCACGTCCATCCTTCCGCAGCCAATTTCCTCCTCCTGCGCCTGCCCCCTGGCGAGGCTTCCGCCGACTGGGCTGCCGCCCTGCGGCAGCGGCGCCTCCTGGTGCGCGACTGTCGCAATTTTCCGCCTCTTGACGACCGCTATCTGCGTGTTGCGGTGCGCACGGCCGATGAAAATGCCCGGCTGCTGCAGGCGGTGGAAGAAATGGTCGCTGGCAAAGGTCAGGATGCGCCGGCGGCGAATCGCTTCTCCAGATAATCTCGCCGAAAGTCGAATATCCCTGCCAGTTGCCGGCGGACGATGACCGCCGCCGTCCGGCCAAACCGGCCAAAAGGCAGGGCGTAGCTGACCACGTCGCGCAGCTCCGTTCCTCCCGCCACCGGGCGGAAATGGTGCTGGTGCTGCCAGAATCGGTACGGGCCGAAGCGCTGCTCGTCGACAAACAGGTGCGGCTCGACCAGATGGGTGATCTCCGTTACCCAGTGCACGGGGAAGAAACGGGCGGGTGTCAAACGATAGCTGATGAGCATTCCCGGATGCATGCGCGCCGGCACCTCACAGGTGAGGCGGAATCTGAGTGCGGGCGGTGTGATCAGCGGCAGGTTGCGCGGGTCAGAAAAGAAAACCCACGCGGTCTCCACATCAATTGGCAAGGTCTGGGTGCGTTCCAGCCGATAGAGCTTCATGCGGCCTCCGCTCTTTGCAGCTATAAATTTAGCATTGAGGTGGGTGAAAAACCATGCTATAGGGCGGATACGGCAATTTCGCCGGCATTGAAAATGGGAGGGGGAAGATGAAGATTCCACAGGCGACAATTTTCGCGAAGGGAAGCGGTCTGGAGATCGCCCCGTACGAGAAGCGCAGCAGCGACCGCCCGCCGGAAGGGCGCATTGCCCTGCGCTTTTTTCGTCTGGAAGGGGGGACGCAGGCGATCCGTTTTGTCGCCGAGCCGGCGGAAGGGTACGAACTGTACTACAAGATCACCAAGGTTTTCCGCGATGGCGGCAAGGAAACGCTTACCCATAAATTCGAAGGGAGCGAGGGGGAGGTGCTGACCCGCCTGACGGTGGAACGCTACGAAAGCGGCAGCAAGACCGGCTACGCCTTTGCCGTGCAGCGGGGGGAGGAACGGATCAATGTTCCGGTTGCCGGCGAGCGTTTCCTCTACGCCGGCGAATTCCTCAAACATCTGTCGGTGGCGCAAGCTTGGGTAGGGGTGGCGGAAGAAAAACAATAGAGTAAGCTAAAGAACGATTCTCCGGGGCGGCCCATTGTGGCCGCCCTTATTTTGTTCTTTCGCGATCCGCATCGACTTGGCGCAGCAATCGCAACGCCATCCCGGCGAGCAGAGCCACTCCCCCTCCCAGCACTGTCCAGAGCAGCCATTCCTTCCAGTTGCGGAAGCGCTGGTCCAGCTTCTTTTCACCTCCCAGAACGACCGGCTCTCCCGCTTGTGCCGTCCCCCGCGCCAGCAATTGCGGCGGTTTTGCGGCCAGAGTCGCCAGGCTTGGATCGCAGCTGGCGGCAAAAACGCCAGTGCTGCCATAAGCGAGGAGGAAGGGGGGGGCGCCTCGGGCGACGAACAGAAGACGGCCGCCGAGCCAGCCGAGCTGCAGTTTAGGCGCCTGCTTGCCCAACCCGTCAATGGATTCGATGCGCAGCCGCCAGTAGCGATCGGCAACCGGCAGCAGCTCGATCTCCGGACTCGTCAGCTCTTCGGCGCCGGTATGCAGGCGGTAGACGAGGGCATTTTGCCGCGCCTGCCACGGCTTGCCGGCGTCCGTGCGGCTGAAGAGGCGCACCTGTCCGAGAGAATTGGCTTCAGGCAGGAGAAGGCGCAGACGGTCGGCTGGATAATGACCGCCGGTGTCGTAGATGAACTCACTTGGCGCTTCGGCCAGCGGCGCACCATCCACAGTTACCCACTGGCGGGGGCGGGAGGCTGTGTGGCTGGCCGGGAGAGCCGCTACCGAAGCGAGTGGAAAGATCGCATCGTTAAATTCGATCCGAAAGTATTTCCAGCGGGACGGGGCGAAACGGATGGTGCACTGCTGCAACCGATATCCTTGATGCTGCAGATCGGCGACGGTGGCGGTGGTCAGGGTGGTCCAGCGCTCCAGGTCGTTGCTAGCCACGACTTTCACCTGTGCGAAAAATCCGGATGCCATCCGCCAGTCGAGCTCAAGGCCGGCGACGGGAAAATCGATCCGTCCGGCGTCGAGCAGATAACCAAGAACAAACTGTTCGGTTGCCGGCGTGTTCGTCCGGACTTCAATGATGGCGCCAGCCGCATCCTTGCGCACCTGAAGGAAGAGCTCATCTCCTCTCTCGGCGAGCGTCCCGCGCAGCGGAAAGAGGGGGAGGGGGATCGGCAGCGGCGCAGCTTCCGGATCTTTTTCCCGCAGCAGCAGATGCGGAACGACTTCCTCATCGGCATTGAAGACGCGCAGGTCGGCCCCGTCCGGCTCGAGCATGCCGCGATAGACCTCTGGCGGCAGGGAAATTTCATAGAGCGCCGCTTCGCCGGCAAGGGTTAGCGGCAAGCCGAAGGCGAAGTCGGCCGGTATCGGCGGGCGTTCGGCTTCGACGGCCACCGGCAGCAGAAGGAAAAGGAAGAAGAAAAGTTTCCTCATGGCGTCGTTTCCGGAGTCAGCTCCTTCGGCGGCGCCGGGGAAAGATAGCCGATCAGCAGAAGGATCAGGCCGACGCCGATGAAGGAGACGATACGGGCGACGGTGCCGGTGCCGGCAAGATCAAGAAAGAAGAGCTTTGCCACGACAACGGCCAGGAGGGCGCCGCCGGTCAGCCAGAGGAAGCGCCGTTGCCGCCGGTGGGCAAAAAGGATGAGGCCGAGGGCTGTCAGTGTCCAGGTGAGGGAAAGGGACGCCTGCAGCAGGACGGAATGGAAGAGGGCGCGGCCGGTGAAGGGGATTGGACCCCAGTGATGGACAGTACGCGCCACCGCCGCCGTCAGCCAGAGGAAGAGGCCGCTGCCGAGGGTGCAGGCGAGCTGCAAAGGCGACAGACAATGGCGCCGCTCGGCAGGCAGGCCGCGCAGACTCGTCTGCCAAGCGAAAAGGGCAAAGAAAACGAGGCCGAGGCTGAGGTCGAGGGGGTTCAGCAGGGGCAGATAGATCAGCGGCCGGGCGCTGCCGGCGCAGGTCACGTTGGCGTAGAGCGCCCATCCCCAGGCGAATACGGCCAGGGGGGCGGTGCCGAGGGCGAGATAATCTTCCCGGCGGCAGCCGAGCGGCCAGTGCGGACGTCCCCCGATGACGAGAAGTATCAGCAGGGCGGGGACGGCGCCCCAGGCGACCAGTTCCCAGGTCGGTGCCCCCTCGATGGCGCGGCCGAGCTGCCGACTTCCTTCCCAGGCGGCGAAGGCGGTCAGCAGCCACAGACCGCCAGCGTGCAGCCAGGGAAGAAGGGGAGAGGTTGGTTCCTCCTCCCGGGTGTAAAGGAGCAAGCCGTAGATGGCGAATGCCGCCGGCCAGGCGACAAGGCCGAATCCCGCCAGCGGATGGCTGCGCCGCAGCGCGCCGGCCAAGAGGAGCAGAGCAAGCGCCGGCAGCAGCACCAGGGCGGATTCCCGCAAACGTTGCCAGGCCAGGCGCTCGCCAATGAGCTGGCAGACGCCGCTTGAGCAAGCGAAGAAAAGGACGCAGAATGGGACTTGCTGCTGCCAGGGGAGGTGTGTATCGATCTCCTTCAGGCCGGCACCGTACCACCAGAGGAGCCCCCAGAGCAAAAGCGGGAGCGCCGCCATCTCTTCTTCCTGCCACAGCCCTCTCCCCCGTTCCATCTGCCGGGCGCTGAAGAGGCCGGCTAAAGAGATAACGGCAGCGCCGAGCCAGACTTCATTCAGGGGTGGCCATTGTCCCGCTGGCTTGTCGGCAAAGAAGAGGAGACCGGCGCTGAACTGCAGCAGCAGGCCGAAAAGGCGAGGCGACAGACGATTCTGGCGAATGCCGATCCAGAGGAGACCGGCTCCTTCGAGCGCCCAGAAAGCGGCGCTTGTCCGGCCGTCGAAGGCGAAGGGGATAGCCAGGCTGACAAAGATGGTACCGACGGCGAGGAAGGACTCGGTCAACGGGCGTAGCTCCGGTCAACGGAAAAGGATGCCGGCGACGGGGAGATAGAGAGCGGCAAAACCGAGGGCGCTGAATGCCAAACCGTATGGGTAATCGCGTACCAGGGCCGCCTGCAAGGCGAAGGCGACCACCGGGGTGCCGAAGATCAGGGTGCCGTCGAGCCATCCGCGCAGGTTGGGAGGCTGGCGCAGGGCGAAGAGGACGGCTATGGTCAGATAGGCGACGAGCGAAAGAAGAAGAAACGGTTCGACGGTTGCGAAATGCTCCGGACGGTAGTAGCGTTCGCCCCAGAGAGCGCCGATGCCGAAGGTAAAGAAAAAGCCGGTCAGATTAAGCAGGCGCCAGGACTTGAACCAGGCGATCGCTAGGATGGCGCCGTTGAGCAGGGCGTAAAAGGAGAAGAGCTGGACATGGCTGCCTTGCCCGGTCGAGGTGAGAACCGGAGCAAGAAAACCACCGGCAGCGCCGAGAATCGCCAGCGCCGGCGCATCCTGTAAAACCGCCAGAATGGCAGAGAATATGGCCATGGCAGTGAGCAGTGCCAGCGCCAGCGCCGGCGGCAGGACGGCATATAGCCGCAGGGCGGCAAAGATCGTCAGATACAACACGCCGATGCCGCCTCCCTGAAGGGAGAGCGCATAGAGACGGCGGCGGAAACGCAGCCGCCAGCCGATGACCAGCAGGGCGATGCCGCCGCCGGCGACGCCAGTGAGCCGCAGTTCGATCGGCAGGCGGGTATGCTCGGTGGCGTACTTGAGGAGGAAGGCGACGCCGAAAAAGAGGACGATCACCCCCACCTTGACGAGCAGGTTTTCGCCCCTGAAGAAATTGCGCAGCAGCGTCGCCAGGCCCTGCTCGCTTGTCGTGTCGCCCGGGGCCATCACGGCTTCTGCCCAGATAAAGTCGGGTGCTGGCGTTTCCTCCCGTTTTGGCAATTCGCTCATCCGGGCCGCCGGCGGCTGCGGCGCCGGTATCTCCGGATGCTTGAACGGCTCCGTCGGCAGCCTATTCACTTCCGAATCTTCTGCCTCCGGTATTGGCGCCTCGGACAGCGCCGTTGCGGTTGGTTGCCGAATTTCCTGCCATTCCTCTTCCAGGCGTTTCAGCCGCCGTTGCAGCAGCAGCACTATTGCTACCAGCCAGCCGACACCGGCGCCGAGAAAAAAGGCGGGAACTTCATGCAGAAACAGGCCGAGGAGCCCTCCAAGCAATATCATAAAAATAGTCATCTTCACTCCTTCCGATTACGCCGGAACAACAACATCTTTTATAATTTACCCTACTCAGGATTAAGGATAGGCGTATCGTCGATTTTGCCTCAGTTGCCCGCGCCAGGCAATTCTTATTCACAGCGCTTCTCGCCTATATGGCAAACCCTTTTTTAATTCTTTACAACTCCTTGAGAAATACTGTATTTTTTGAATCCTTACCGCCTTTGTGGTGCAATCCACGGCCAGTAGCTGGATGGTGGAGCGGAGAGGGCCCAGATTGGTTCTTCAACTAGAAGGACTGCAATGAAGCGCAAGATTACCATCGCACTGGCCCTTCTTTTCTGCATCTTTGCGAGCGGTGGCCTGATTTCAGCTTATCAGATCGCCAGCACGACAGCGCTCTTCAAGAGTCTGCTCAAACTCCACCAAATTGAAAGTCTTCGCCACTCCCTCGTTGAGAAAACTCTCAAGGTCCAGACCGATCTCTACACAATCAACACCTCTCTCGATCAAGGGTTGGATAATATCATCCAGAGTGTCGACGGGCTGGAAAATACCGCCGCCACCTGTTTCATCTGTCACCATGAAATAGCGGTGACCGCCCAACTCGAAGAGATGCAGTCTCTCATTCACGATTTCAAGGGGGCCCTCAGCTTTTACATTACGGCCTCGGCCAACCAACCTCGTATAGAAACATTGAAAAGCGAAGCAATAATGGCTGGAAACCGGCTTCTCGGCACCACCGAGAAGATGGCGTTCAGCGCCTCGCAAAAGGTCAGCTCCCTGACCGGCGAGACCATTTCCCGGGTGGACAAAGCGAAAATTCTCCTGATTCTTGTCTTTATCCTTTCCTCACTGGTAAGCATCGTCATTGCCGTTTATCTGATCCGATCGGTCACTATTCCCATTTCCGCTTTGGTCGATGCCAGCCGCAAGATCGCCCGCGGTGAACTGGGCTATGTCCTGGATCAACGCTATCCCGCCGAATTCGGCGAACTGCGCCGTAATTTCAATACTATGAGCACATCGCTGAAGAGCAGCTACGACAAGCTTGGTCTGGAGATAACCGAGCGCAGGGAAGCGGAGGAAGCGTTGCGGCGGAGCGAGGAACGCTACGCCCTGGCGGCACAGGGGGCCAATGACGGCCTTTGGGATTGGGATTTGCGGACCGATGTCATCTACTTCTCTCCACGCTGGCTGGCAATGCTCGGTCTGGACGATGAGGATCTCGGGCATCGGCTGGAGGATTGGCTCTCTCTGGTGCATCCCGACGACCGAGGCCGGCTGGCGGCCAAGATCAATGCGCATGTTGACGGTTTTTCCACCCACTTGGAGGATGAACATCGGATTCTGCACCAGGACAGCACGTATCATTGGATGCTGGTGCGCGGTCTGGCGGTGCGGGACATTGATTCCACCACCTGCCGTATGGCTGGTTCACAGACCGATATCACCATGCGCAAGATCACCGAAGAGCGGCTGGTATACGATGCCTTGCACGATGCCCTGACCGGGCTGCCGAACCGGGCCTTGTTCATGGACCGGCTGGAGCATGTTCTGCAAATGGCAAAAAGGCGTGCCAGCTACCGCTTCGCCGTTCTCTTTCTCGATCTCGACCGGTTCAAATACATCAATGACAGTCTGGGGCATCTCATTGGCGACCAGCTGCTGATATCGGTTGGCAGACGGCTTTCTGCCTACCTTCGGCCCAACGACACGGTGGCGCGCCTTGGCGGTGACGAGTTCGCCATCCTCCTCGAAGATATCGGCGGTGAAGAGGACGCCCGCAAAGTAGCCGAACGGATTCAGGCGGATCTTCCACTGCCGCTGCACATTGAGGGGCGTGAGGTGGTGATCTCCGGCAGCATCGGGATCGCCCTCAACAATGAACATTACGAACGGCCGGAGGAACTGTTGCGCGATGCGGATCTGGCCATGTACCAGGCAAAGGCGAACGGCAAGTCGCGTCTCGAGATCTTCGACAATTCGATGTATGCCAGCACCCTCCGGCATTTGCAGCTGGAAACGGATCTGCGCCAGGCGATCGACCGCAACGAGTTTCATCTGGCTTATCAGCCGATCGTTTCCCTGCGCACCGAGCGGATTACCGGGTTCGAGGCGCTTATTCGGTGGGAGCATCCAGGCCTGGGGCTGATCGGTCCGGGGGAATTCATCCCGCTGGCCGAAGAAACCGGGCTGATTACGCCGATCGGTCTGTGGGTGCTTCGGGAAGCGTGCCAGCAGGTGAGCCGCTGGCAGAAGATTTTCGGCCCCCCCTGCCGACGATCAATGTTAACCTCTCTTGTCAGGAATTCACTCCGGCACTCCTCGATACAATCAAAGGGCTCTTTGCCGAGACCGGGATTGCCCCTACCACTCTGCGTCTGGAAATCACCGAACGGACCATCATGAAAAATCCGGAATCGGCCGCCGCCCTTCTGTTGCAGTTGCGGCAGCTCGGCGTCGGATTGCATATCGACGATTTCGGTACCGGCTATTCATCCCTGAGCTATCTGCATCACTTCCCTGTCGATACCCTGAAGATCGATCGATCCTTCATCGAAAAAATGCATGTTGAAAAAGACAACTCGGAAATCGTCAAGACGATCATTGCTCTGGCAGCCAGTCTTCAGTTACAGATTGTCGCCGAAGGGGTGGAAACCAAAGAGCAGTTGAAAGCCATCAGCGATCTCGGCTGCGAACAGGTGCAAGGTTTTTTCTTCTATGAACCGATGCGATCCGAAAAAGCCGAAGCTCTTCTTGAAGCGCAAGGACCGATGATCCCCACGCAGAGGAGTCCAGGATGAAAATGTGGCGTTGTATCTGGCTGGCTGCACTTTTAACCATCGTCCCGGTCTGCCCGTCTTTTTCGGCTCCCGCCCCGTCGCCTCCGGCCAAGTTGGTCATCGGCCTGATTCCTGAAATGAACGTTTTCCTGCAGATGGATAGATTCAAGCCGCTTGCCAGCTATCTCTCCGAACAGACCGGGATCGAAATCCGCCTGGTGATTCTCAGCCGTTATGGCAACATCGTCGAGAGCTTCAGTCATGAGAAAATGGATGGGGCTTTCTTCGGCTCCTTTACCGGTGCTTTGGCCATCGAACAACTCAAAGTGACGCCGCTTGCCCGACCGGTAAACTTGAATGGCGAATCGACCTATCGCGGTCTGCTTTTTGTTAAAAAAGGAAGTGGCATCAAGAGTGTGCAGGAGATGAAAGGAAAGCGCTTCGCCTTTGTAGACCGGGCGACAACGGCCGGCTACATCTTTCCTCTGGCCTACCTGCGTAGCAACGGCATCGAATCGATCGATGGCTTTTTTTCCGAATATTTCTTCTCGGGGAGCCACGATGCTTCTCTCAATGCCGTCCTGAACGGCAAAGCCGATATCGGCGCGGCAAAGAACACTGTGTTCGAGTTCGAACGAAAACGTGAACCGCGCATCGACAAGGAAATCGTCATTCTTGCCAGTTCCGCCGAAGTTCCTTCAAACGGCCTTTGCGTGCGCAGCAATTTGGACGCGGGGGTCCAGTCGAGACTGAAGAAAGTCTTGCAGGAGATGGATAAGTCGGCCAAGGGGAAGGAAGTACTCGAAAAATTCGGGGCGCAGAAATTTGTCGAGACCCACGTCAAGGATTATCAGCCGGTGATCGACATGGCGTTGCAGGCCGGCATCGATCTGAAGCATTACAATTATACGAATCACTGAGCTCACGGAAATACTGGCAATTATGAAGGGCGGCAGACTGCACAGAGGCAGGCTGCCGCCCTTCTTTCTTGACATGAAAGCAAATACTTTGTAATTTTTACGGAATTTGGCTTGAGGGTGTTTCTGCGCAGCACGAGCGCTGGCAAGTTCTACGAGAAAATCGTTCCTTTCTTCGGGCACAAAAGGTCACTTCGAACAGGGCAGGCCTGTGAAATGGCCGGCCATGCGCCGGAGAGCCGGTGCGGGCAAGAGACGACTATTGCCTGCCACATTTGCCGCTTTCCCCTCCTCCGGCGCTCCGGGGGCGATTCGATGCGCTTGCAGCATGCAGGCGGCCTCAATCTTCCGGTCATGCTCTTTGTTGGCTCGGAGAATGCTACTTCGTCCAGCACGATATCTACTAGCTTCCGCCATTCACGCACGGGAGACGCGATGATGATGAAAAGGGTGATACTGCTGCTCTGCCTCGGGTTGGTCCCGCTGACGGCCATGGCACAGGAGGAAACGCCGGCGCTAAAAGATCAGGTGCCAAAGACCTATGTGATCAAGAAAGGGGATACGCTCTGGGGAATATCCCAGCGCTTTCTCAAGGATACCGGCTATTGGCCGAACCTCTGGTCGCACAATCAGCAAATCACCAATCCTCATTTCATCTATCCCGGGCAGGAATTGCAAATCTACGACGGCCGCATTTCCCTGGTTCCGGCGGAAGAGAAGCCGGCCGAGGCGGTGGTCGTCGAAGCGGCACCCGTAGAAACGGCACCCGTAGAAACGGCTGCCGTAACACCAGCCGAACCGGCGCCGAAGCCACAGGAGGAGATCATTATACGTGCCCCTGGCGGCGCCAGCAGCTTCATCGCCACCGAGGCGCTGGAATCGGCCGGCGTTCTGGTCGATGCCGACGACAGCCGCATTCTGCTGGCGACAGGAGACAAGATATTTCTGGATATGAAAGATCTGGCCAATACCAAGGTGGGCGACCGCTTCACCCTCTTTAACGTCCGGCAGGATGTCACCGATCCCTTGACCAATGAAAAGGTCGGGGTGCTGGTCACCGATCTCGGGGTTACCGAGATCCTTGAAATCAACCCCGCGGTGGCGACGGCGCGCATCGTCACGGCCGACCTGGAGATCAATCGCGGCGCTCGCGTACGTCCATGGCAGCCCGGAGTGCGGGAGATTGCCCTCAAGCGGGCGGAAAAAATTCTTTCCGGCGCCATCCTCGCCGGCGGCACCGGGCAGATCGCCCTTGGCCAGTACGATATCTTCTTTCTCAACCTAGG
>CAWKDO010000005.1:475000-652874 GCA_963848425.1 uncultured delta proteobacterium | reverse complement strand
CCGGGCATCTTCCCGATGCCGCCAGTAAGATTTACTATTCCATGTTTTATGCCGCCCAGGCGCTCCTCAAATCCAACGGCATCGATGTCGTCAAACATTCGGCGGTAGAGGCAGCTTTCGGTTATGCCTTTGCAAAAACCGGCCGTATTGATCCGAAATACCACCGCATACTGATGAGTGCCCGCAAAATCCGGGAAATTGCCGATTACGCTCTCGACGAAGAAGTCGTCGAGCCAGTCGCTTCGCTGAAATTGGAGGAAGGCCGGGCTTTTCTTGCCGCTATTCGAGCCTTCATCGACGGAAAGAACGCCAAACAACCACCTCCCCGTTCGTAAATTTGCGGCCGGGGACTTTTCATTCATTGAAGGAGGTATCTACATGAAACATTTAGCTCTTGCCGTCCTGATCCTTTTCGTTGCCGCCAACGCCTTCGCTGCCCAGCCGCGCGCCTACCAGGCCACAGGCCAGGTTCTCGAAATCAAAGGGGACATAGTGGTCATCCAGAAGGACAAAGAAAAATGGGAGATCACGGTTGACAAAGAGACTCAGGTAAAAGGGGATCTGAAGCCGGGCGCCAAAGCTACCATTCAGTACCAAATGAAAGCAAAAAGCGTTGAAGTGAAATAACTCCTGTATTCTGCATAAAAAAGCCCCCGGCTCGCAGATGCGACCGAGGGCTTTTTTTTGTCTTTCGCAAAAATTGTAAGCAGCGTTCCAAACAAAGCCGGTTAAAATAAGTTTTGGTTCATGCTGCGTTTTCGTGTATTTTATACCGATCTTGTGACAAAGATCTTTGGTCTTCCTCGGGGGCTGTTCAGTGCATCTGCCAATCTTCTCCGTTTTGCGACAGCTCCTTAAACCGATCCCCACCATTCTCTTATTCGTTGCCTGCCTCTTCCCCCAGGCGCTTTTCGCCCACGAGGGGGACCACAAGCATGTGCTCGTCCTGCATTCCTATCACCCCGGTCTCCCTTGGACGGACGGCATCATGGATGGCATGCACGACGTCTTTGCGCAGGCGCAAAAAATCCAATATTTTGTCGAATATCTCGATACGCAGCGCTATCCGGATCCAGCTTATTTTTCCAACATTCTCACTACTCTCTTTCACTACAAACTTGAACAGAAGCAATTCGATCTCGTCGTGCTTTCCGACAACGACGCCTTGGCATTCGTACTCCAGCATTCGGACGATCTATTTGCCGGCACCCCCGTTGTTTTCTGCGGGATCAACAACTTCAGCCCGGCCTTGATCGCCGGCCGTGCTGACATCACCGGCATCGCCGAATATCCATCTTATCGGGAAACGATCGAGACGGCGCTATCGCTGCATCCTAAAACACGGGACATCGTTGTTATCGGCGGCGTCAACAACGCCACCAGCCGGGAAAACCGGCAGATGCTGACTAATCTGCTTGCCGAAAAACCCTACCGAGTTCGCTTCGCCTTCTGGGACGATGTGCCGGTGGAGGAACTGACCGAGCGGCTCGCTAACTTGTCAGCAGACTCCCTGGTGCTCGTCAACGGATCAGTTGCGGCACGCTCGGGCGAAAATCTCCCGTTCGAGGAGAGCATGCATGCTCTCCGGAATAATTGTTCGAGGCCGATCTACAGTTTCTGGGACTTCTTCCTCGGCGAAGGGATCGTCGGCGGCAAACTGGTCAGCGCCAGGGAACAGGGAAGGATGGCCGCCGAGCTGGGCATGCGCATTCTCGCCGGTGAAGATGCCGACAATATTCCGGTTACCCGTGGCACCAACCGGTTCATGTTCGATTTCAATGAGCTGAAAAGATTCGGGCTTTCCATGCGGCGGTTGCCCAAAGACAGTTTCGTTATCAACCAGCCGCCGCCCTTTTATGCCGTGAGCCTGAGGGACTTATGGACAGGGCTGGCCATCATGACCGCACTGGTGGCCGTCCTGGTAATCAACCTGCTTCGGCGAATCCGGGCGGAGCGCCAAGTTCGGGAGCAGAAGGAGCGGGTGGATCTTCTGCTTAATTCCACTGCCGAGGCGATCTACGGCATCGATCCGCAAGGCAGGTGCACCTTCTGCAACCCGGCGGCACTGCGACTGCTCGGTTATCGACATCAGGAGGAATTGCTCGGCAAGAATATCCATGAACTGATTCATCACACCTCCGCAGACGGCCAGGCGCATCCGCCGGAAAAGTGCCGGATCATGCAGGTCATGCGACAGTCGGAGGGGGTGCATCTGGAAAATGAAAGTCTCTGGCGCGCCGACGGGACCCATTTCCCGGCTGAAATCTGGTCGCATCCCATTCACCGGAATGCGGAAACGATCGGCGCAGTGGTCACGTTTCTGGATATAAGCGAGCGCAAGGCGGCCGAAGCCAAAGCGGAGGAATCCCTGCGGGAGTTGAATGCCTTTGTTTACACGGTATCGCATGACCTGCGTACCCCCCTGACCGCCATCATCGGCTACTCCGAATTTCTTCAGGAGAATTACGCGGAGCAACAAGAAGAAAATGTTCGGCAGGCTTTGACGGAGATCCAGGCGCAGGGGGAAAGAATGACGGCGATGATGGAGGATCTGCTGGATCTGGCGAAAGACGGCAAAATCCCCCTCCCTGAGGAACCGGTGAATACCGATGAAATCGTCGATACTGTTCTTAAGGATATGGCCGAGCAGGTTGCCGAAGTTTCGGTGCAAAAAGGGTCATTGCCGGCCGCCAGGATTCCTGCGACGCAGTTAACCCAGATTTTCGCCAACCTGATCGGCAATGCCGTTCGCTACGCGGGGAAGAATGGCGGTCCTATCGAGATTGGCGGGATGCGGAAGGGGAATAAAATTGGTTATTTCATCCGCGACCACGGTCCAGGTGTGCCTGAGAATGAGCGCGAGCGGATCTTCGATGTCTTCTACCGGGGCACCGCCGGGAAAAAGTTAACGGGGACAGGCATCGGGCTGGCGACGGTACGAAAGATCGCCCGGCATCAAGGCGGACATGCGTGGGTGGAAGAGACACCGGGCGGCGGGGCTACCTTCTGGGTGGAATTGGTAGATGAACGGCGCAACACCGACACCCCGGGCCCCCTGGGGGAGCGAAGGCTGCCTGCCGAACGCTGAAGTTCACCTTATGCCGTTTGAAATTTTCCCTCCGCAACCAGGAGTCCCGCCCCTCTAAGGGCCGCCGCCAGGGGATGATCCAGCCCGCCCGGCGTCTCAAGGACAACCCGGGTGACTCCGAAATCGTTCAAGCGCTCCACCAGCCAGGACGTATGATCAACGTCGAAGGGAACATCAAAGATAGCGCCTGCCGGCTCGAAGGACACATCCAAAGTCTTCCGTGAATCGTCAACCTTGATCACAATAGGCATGCTCACGATTCCTCCCTCAAGTAATATTTGAGAAAATTCATCGCGAGACTATATCAGCTATTCTTATTTGTAAAGAATTTTAATTTAAAGGTAAGCTTCGGGGGGCCTTGTTCCAAAGGCGCATAAGGAGGGACAACTACGGCGAAGGAGGTCGCAGAAAAACCTGCGTGAAGTAGAAACTATCCCCTTCCCGCCAGATGCCCACGCCCGTTTCGGTGACCTCCGGCCGCAAAATATTGGTGCGATGCCCGGGGCTGTTCATCCACCCGGTAACGGCGGTGGCAACCGGATCGGGAACATTGGTGCAGGAGAAAATATTTTCTGCCGCCAACCGATAGGCGATTCCGGCGACCTGCAGGCGGTCAACCATTGAATGGCCGTCCGGGTCAACATGCGCAAAAAATTTCTCTTCGACCATGCGACGGCTATGAGCCCTGGCCACATCAGCAAGGTCAGCATTCCCCTGTAGAGAGGCAAGCCCATGTTCGCGACGGACCGCGTTGATGCCTTTGCGCACCTGCTCTTCCATATCCGCCAAATCCGCCGCCGCTTTGCCCGGTGCAGAAGCGAAAACAACAGTGGACGATTTGCCGTAAAAAAAACAGAGGGCAACAAGCATGCAGAAGAAGGGAAAAATCCGCTCTTTAAAAGACATTTCTCCTCCCGAATGGAAATTTTGGCATTCTCGTGATCTGCGGCCCATCACTTTAATCCAGACATATCACACTCGGAAAAGAAATACGATACTTCGCTGCACAATAACGTTTAGGCGGGTGCGCTTGGCATCGGAAGTTTATTTCCGAGTTGACACAATCGGCATGGGCGATAGGCTGATAGCGAGGATGAAAAGTCCGAAAGGGAGGTTCATATGGCTATGGGAATCGGCGGCCATTCACCTGCCGACCTGCCGCGCTATCTCAAAGGGATTGTATTCCCCGTTACCCGCATCGACTTGGTCCATCACGCGCACCAGCACCATGCCGATCCGCAGATGATCGAACAGCTGGAGCGGCTACCCGACCGGGAATACGACTCGATGGAAGAGGTGGTGGAGAATTACCGTCAACAGCACTGAGCAAGTCGCGCAGCTCCGGGCAAAAACATTGACCTGATCTGATGAACTGCGGCAGTTTCCGTAGGGGCGACCCGATGGGCCGCCCCCACGATTACCTACAATCCGCTTATCTCCCGATCTTTCGGGTACTCAACCTGAATGCCGAAGGTCAGCTCCTTCTTCTCTCCTGCCTTTAGCGGAGTTTTCCAGGTAATCCTGCCGTCAGTCCCAACCTCATCCGGTTTGATCGACGGCTCGTCCAGGGTGACCTTGATCTCCTCATCCCCGGCCAGCGGCAGCTGGTCACGCAGGGTGACCGTCACCGGCTCCTTGCGGAAATTGTTCAGTTCGATGCGATAACGGTAGCTGATCCGGTTCTTGCCGAATACCCCGGCTTCTTTGTGCTGTTTCAGCTCTTCGCGCTTGACCGTCACCTGATCGTCCGCGCCGAAGAAGAGGTCGAATTTCTCTCCGGCGGCGACCTTCTTGCAACTGCGAGCTGCCGGTGTAGGTGTTGCCGGCAAAGGTGTTGACCTTGCCCGGCAGGAGCGGGTAGGCGGCCTGGTTGACGATCTCGGACTTGAGAAAGACATAGCGGCGAGAGTTTCGGAATCGCCACGAACTCCATGCTGACCGGCAGTTGTTCGATGGCGACGACGCTGCCGTGCTGGCTGCCGTCAGAGGGGATATCGAGCGGACGAGGGATGTGAAAGGCGACGGAGGACTGCTCGTTACTGAGTTCGGCGGTCTCAATGACCGCAGGCGCCTCTTCGGCCAGAGCATCTTCGAGCATGGCGGTCTCCTCCTCGTACATTTTTGCCATGACCGGCGCCGGGGCGGCAGGCGGCATACGCGCTGTCATCATCGGCGGCGGCGGGCGGAAGAGCGCGATGTGCCAGGGGTAGAGTTCCGGCGGCGCGCCGCCGGCAGCGGGCCGGGCGGTGGAGAGGGTCAGGTCGACATTATTCCAGTCCTCGCCGGTCTGCTGGCGCACCATCGCCCGGAAGGTCAACTCGGCAGTTTTGGCGTCCGCGGCCAGCCGGACATCGTAGGCGGGCACCCAGCCGGCCTGGGGAATAACCGTCGCCAGGTCGAGCGTCAGATTTCCCTCGCGGGCCACATCCAGCATCACCTCGACGCGTTTTGCTCTCTTTTCGGCGCGAACCGGTCGCTTCATCCCGCTGACGGCGCAGGGCGTCGATCTTGTCCTTGATGCTCCTCTTCTCCGTCTCGATGTCGAGGGTCTGTTCCTCAGTCCTGGTGACACCCGCGCCGACAAAGCTGGCGGCTTCCTGCAGTTCCGCCGCCGTGGGGCGGCCGATGGCCAGTTCCTTGGAGATGCGGTCGCCCCAGGCGACACGGATCGATTCGAGAAACGCCTTCTTGTGAAGACAGACCGGCCTTCTTGGCGTCCAGCACACCGGAACGTTGCTCCAGAGCGCGAATCTCCTCGTCAAGCTCCTGCACCCGCTTCTCGCCGCTCTGCTCCAGAAAAGCCCGTTTGACCTCCAGCCCCACGATGGTCACCCCGGCGCTCCCCTTCCCTTCCACCCGTACCGAATCGTCCTGAACCAGCGCGGGAAGGCTGTCGAAAGTGACCAGATAACTGCCGGGCTTGAGGTTGAGAGAAGCAGAGCGGGAGGTCAGGGCGCGGTCGGGATAGACGGTGACCGCGGTAATGCGGGCAGGAGGCCGGTATCCGTTGCAGATCGGCGGCAAAGGTAAGTACCGGTACCGGCAAAAACATCAACAATAAGATGTAGCGCAGGTTTTTCATCGACAATCTCCCTTATCGAAAGAATAAACGGCAACTGCCTGCTTCTGATCAATTTCCCCGTGGCGGAGAATCCGTTTGCGAGAGCCGCTCCAATTGTTCCAATATCGTTTTGACGGCATGCCGCATCTCCTCCCGTTCTTCCGCTGAAATCCCTTCGGGATCAAAGCGATAACGGTAATGAAGATCGACGATCCGCAGTAACAATTCCCCATTGGTGTTTATCGGAAAATAGTGGCGAATGCGCTCAAGCCAAAGAGTGGACGGTTCCCCGGGCCGACGGCTGCCTCCGATTGCCGATAGCTGCGGCTCCAGAAGATACCATTCCGAGTCGGTTCCCGGAAGAGGCAAGTTCTTTTCCGGCCCACCGCCCGATCGGGATCTTCTTGTCTTTCGCGCAACGAAATACAAAAGGATCCCGATGACTGCCGCCATGAGCAGCCAACGGACATGGCGCGCCATTGCGGTCATGTCCCACGGCCAGATGAACGTCGACAGCCGGTAGCCGCACCACCCCAGGAAATCGCTTATACGGCGCCAGAGCGAGGACTGGGGCTTTTCCAGGTCGGCCCAGGTCGGCGGCGTGGTATCCACGGTCTGCCAGCGACCATCGACGCAGGCGACGACCCAGGCATGGGCATGCCGGGAACGGACCACGTAGGCGTTCTCCCATTTGCTGAATTCCTGTACCGAATAGCCGGTGGCATAGCGGGCCGGGATGCCGGCTTCGCGCAGCAGGAGCACGGTGGCGGTGGCAAAGTATTCGCAATGGCCGGCATGGCTTTTGAGGAGAAAATTCTCCAGGGGGGCGACTCCTGCCGGGGCCTGCTCCTGGACGGTGCTATAGCGGAACTGCTCCCGGAATAAGGTTTCGAGCGCGGTAATTCTCTCGGCCGGAGGCAGCCGGTACAATCCAGTCTCTTCGGCTATCCGGCGAATAAGGGTAATGAGTTTTGGCGGGACGCGCAGGTCCCGCGCGGTGGGCGGGGGGAGGTCGTCGGCACCGGGAACGTAAGCGGCCGTGAAATCGGCGATCCTTTTCCCGCCAGTAATAATGACGCTTTCCAGGGCCGTCTGCTCCAGGCGCTCTGCCGAAAGGCGGGAGAGACGCTTCGTACCGGCAGGCAACGGCAGGAGCCCGGTTCCGTCGGTCAGCTGCATGGCGATGGTCATTTCCGACCCGGCAGCATCGGAAGGCGCCAACTGCCAGGTAGTACCATCGGCCTCGGCAAGAAGCGTTTGCAGGGGACCTTCGCCGGCAAACCAGGTAGCCTCTCCATAGTTGACGTACGTTGCCTCCCGGAGGAGAAACGGACCGGAAACCTCCTGCAGGGGACGGACCCGCATGACGAGTTCGTCGGAAAGCTTCAGGGCGCCGATCCGCCCCAGTGTCGTGCTGCTGCGGTTCGGATCGGCACGGGTGCTGCCGGTCTCCCCGGCAAACAGGCCGGAGACGCGTTCTTCCACCACCCCATGCAGTCGGTGCAGCAGGATATGGCCCGCATAGCCGGTGCCTGCCACGAAGCAGAAAAGGATCAGCCAGGTGGCGCGGTGGGCAGTGGCCGGCCGTTGCCCCCAGAGCGCCCATGCTGTCAAAAGAGCGAAGAGCGGAAAGAACCACGGCGTATGGGGCGGGGCGATGCTGGCCGACAGCATGGCAATGGCCCAGTAGGGATAGGCAAGGTGCACCGGGATGGGGTGCGGAGGCGGGCCGGGACGCCTTTTCGACACATAGAGGGACAGCGTGCGGATATCGATCCGCTCCCTGTCGCCATAAGCCTGCACGGCCATGGGCGGGAGGAGGGGAAGAGGGAGCCATTGCAGAAGCGACATGGCAGCATCCACGTAATTTCCCCGTCCCAGCAGGGTGATACAATAGCCGCAGAGCGCGAGCAGAAGTACATTGCAGAAGAGGATAATCCGCCGGAAATGGGCGGGGGTGAAACGTATCTTCCCGGGTCGAGCCGGGCACCCTCCAGAAAAATTCCCGCCGCCACGCCGATCCAGAGCAGACCGCTGTGCCATCCCCAGAAGAGCAGGGTTGTTCCCATGAGCAGCACCGGCATATTCATAGCCGTGCCAATCCTTCGCCGATGGCACCGGCGGTCAGCACATGGAAGCTGCAGGTTTCTTCCTCGCCCCGGCTGCCGGGAGGACCGACTGTTCCGCCGCCGGTCACGACCAGTACCAGAACCTGCACACCGCGGACCCGCAACTCTTTCACCAGGGCGCGGCGATCATCGTCCCAGCCGAGAAGCACGCAGATGCAGCCGCTCATGGCATGGACGCGGGAGATGACATGGCGGGTGAGCGTGGCAAACGGCTTGTCGGCGCAATACCGAACCCCCGCCAGAACCTCCAGCAGACGATCCTCCTGGCCATGCCCGCGGCCGATCGTCTCACAGTAAGCCTCGGTCCCGACAAACAACAGATCGAGCAATGATTCGCGGGTGCTTACCGTGCAGGCGAAGGAGGCGGCCACGGAAACCGCTTCCTCAAAGAGGTCGTCGCCAGCGTCCGTTCCGGAAAAGGTATCCAGAATCAGGGCGTGCCGGACAAAAAATTCCTCCTGGAACTCCTTGATCACCGGTTTGCCCGATCTGGCCCAGCTTTTCCAGTGGATGAGGCGGGGGGGATCTCCCGGCCGGTATTCCCGCAACGACTGAAATTCCTCGGCATCGGCCACCGAGGTGGAGAGCGCCAATCCGCCGTGCTGGTAGGCGCGACTGCCCGGTAGCGGGATCGGGGGGATTGGATACCGCCTGGGAATAATGCTCACCGACTGGGTGGCGGGAAGGGGGGAATAGCGACAGAAAAGACCGAAAAGATCCCGCCGCTCCACTTCCAGCATCGGCAGATACAGCCGCCCCCGCCGCAGGGGGGTGAATTCCATGAGAAGCTCCGCCTCACCGCCCGGCGGCAAAAAGGGGGAGAAGCGTGGCGCCCGGCAGCGCGAGGCGGTTGGTTTGCCAAAGCCGATGCCAGTGATTCAGCCAACTCCCGGCCCTTCCGGCCGCGATGGCGGCCCGGAACTGGGATAAAGATGGCCGCGGGTCGGCCAGCCGCTCGCCGATCGCAAACGGGCCGGCCGGAACCTTCCCTTCATTGACCACAACCAGCCGGTAGCTGAGGGGGGAGCCGACCGAACCGAAGCGCGGGAGTTGCCGGCGAGCGGCAAGGCGTACCTTCCCCTTCACTGACGTTACGAAGGCGGTCAGGATGAGCGCCAGAAGAAGGGTGAATACCTGGTAGGCGACGTTCCGGTTGGTATCGAGACCAAAGACTGCGGCGGCGGTCAGAGCTGCCAGAAGCGCCCGGCCGGCCGGGGTGAAATGCCGGCGAAAGGCATGGCGGACGGTGGAAAGCCCCCGCAGCACGGTATGGACCAGAGCGGCGGTCATGCGCTAGTGTCCTGTTTGGTTAGTCCTATTGATTAATTTGCTTCTTTGCTCTGTCCACAGCATCGATGATGACAGAGGCGCTTTTGGTCCATTTAAACGGCTTGGCGCTTTCAGAGTTATGAGCCTTTATGTACCGATGAATCTCGGTGCGCAGTTCCTTTATGCTGGTAAAAACACCTCGGTGGATGGCCCGGCGCTCCAGTTGGGAGAACCAGCCTTCTACCGCATTGAGCCAAGACGCACTGGTTGGCGTGAAGTGCATGATGAATCGCGGATGGCTGGCGAGCCACGACTGAATCTCCGGCGTTTTGTGGGTGCTGCTGTTGTCCAGAATCAGATGCAGGTCCAACTCTCTGGGTGTTGAGCGATCGATCTGACGCAGAAAGTCGAGAAACTCCTTGGCCCGGTGCCGCTTGGTTGTTCGGCCGATGACTTTTCCCGTCAGGATGTCAAAGGCTGCGTACAGGCTCGTGGTGCCATTGCGCTTGTAATCGTGAGTGCGGCGCTCGATCTGACCAGGCCGTAGCGGCAGCATCGGTTGCGTCCGATCGAGTGCCTGAATCTGAGTTTTCTCGTCCACCGACAGCACCAGGGCATTGTCGGGAGGGTTCATGTACAGACCGACCACATCCACAACCTTCTCAGCAAATTCGGGATCGTTGCTGATCTTGAAGGTTTTGAGGCGGTGAGGTTTGAGATCTGAGGCCTCCCAAATCTGTCGGACTTGCCAGGTGGTGATCCCGGCCGCCTTGGCCATCAGGCGCACACTCCAATGGGTGGCCTCCCTGGGAATGCGCTCCACCGTCAGCGTCAAAACCTCTTTGACCTTGGCCGCCAAGAGCTTCTTCGGCTGGCCGGAACGTGGCAGGTCCTTGAGGCCATCAACACCATTGGCCTTGAATCGGTTGCGCCACTTGTACACTGCGAGCTTGGAGGAGCCGAGCGAATCGGCGACCTCTTCTACGGTCTGTCCTGTGCCACTGAGCAGAACAATCCGTGCCCGCATTACAATGCTTTGCGCTGTCTTGGGGGACCGAAGCAGCACTTCGAGAGCCTGCCGGTCCTCTACGGTCAATTCGTATTTTTCGTGAGGGCGTCCCATGTTCGAACTATACCACGGGACGACACTTAATGAAAAGGACTAACCGCACGGGACACTAGGCCGGTACCGGGAGCTGCCTGACGATGTCGCCGACGATCGTTTCCGCCCGGACGCCACTGTATTTGGCCTGCGGATCGAGAGCCAGCCGATGGGCGATGACCGGAATTGCCAGTTCGAGAATTTCATCGGGGGAGACAAAATCCCGCCCGTTCAAAACAGCCAGGGCCTGGGCCGATTTCATCAGGGCGAGGGAGGCCCGCGGGCTGGCGCCCAGCTGAACGCCCGGCGCCGTCCGTGTCCCCCGGACGATGGCAACAATATATTCCTTGATCTCCGTACTGATTCTGGTCGCCGCGACGATCCGGCGAAGATCGAGAAGATCGGTACCGGAAACGGCCGATTCGACGCTGGCGAGCGGATGCGCGAGCATCTGAGAGGAGAGGATGGTCACTTCTTCGGCGGCGGAGACGTAGCCGAGGCTGAACTTCATGGCGAACCGGTCCATCTGCGCCTCGGGCAGGGGATAGGTGCCACGGAACTCCACCGGGTTCTGGGTGGCGAGGACGAAAAACAGCTCGTCCAGGCGGTGGGTCGTTCCCTCGATGCTTACCTGGCTTTCCGCCATCGCCTCGAGAAGGGCCGACTGTGTACGGGGCGAGGCCCGGTTGATTTCGTCGGCGAGAAGGATCTGGGTAAAGATGGGACCTTCGTGAAAATGGAAGGTTTGCTGGTTCTGGTCAAAGACGGATACCCCGAGGATGTCCGACGGCAACAGATCGGGGGTGAACTGGATGCGGCGGAAGCTCACCCCCAGCGAGCGGGCAAGCGCCTTGGCCAAGGTGGTCTTGCCGGTGCCGGGGCAGTCTTCCAGAAGCACGTGGCCGCCGCCGGCAAAGGCAGCCAGCAGGAGGCGGATGGCCTGCGACTGCCCTTTCATCACCTGATTGATGGCTGTCGCGATACGGACCAGGGTCTCGGACGGAGGGAGCGGATTCGCCATGGGATCACCTCAACATAATTAAAACTGATTAGTACCAATCTTCCGCAGAGCTCATCACAAAAACAACCTGTAGTCCGCTCCCAGCGCATCGGCAATTTTATGCGCAGCCGCCTTGCCAATGGGGCGTTTGCCATTTTCCATTTCGGAGATATGTCGCTGGGGAATCCCGATCTTTTCCGCAAGTTGCAGCTGCGTCAGCCCTTCCCGGTAGCGGATACCGCGCAGACAGACGCCGGGGCGGTTGGTCGCCAGTTCGGGAAAGACCTCACCGGCGGGAATGGTATCCCGGATTTCTTCTGCTCCCAATTCACGGGCCAGCTTGCGCAGTCGCGCGATTACTGCCGGCTTGCCGGTGAAACGGGCTTCATCAATATGGCGCACCTTCGTGTGTCCCTGCATAAATCACCTCGATCAGCTTGATTTCCTTGTCTGCGACTTCCCAGACGGCAACATAGCACGGGCGGCCTTTCTTCAGGTGGCAATGGTGCCGATCGCCATTCAGTTTGCTGTAGTTTGGCCACTCTCCCCGCACCGGACCATTGATAGCCATATCCGCAGCAAGCGTCGCCAGAGCGTCCCTGACCTTTGCAGGCAACTTGTCGGCCTGCTTTCGCGTCTGTCGTGTCAGATAAACTCTCCATGGCATAAAAATATATACTTTATTTTAGTATTTTGCAAGCTACGATCAAGAACCCTCACCCGATTGGTTAATCCAAAAAGCGATTAATTCCACCCGGAAACAACAAACCGCAGATTTCCCTGCACCCCCGGCGTCTTTCCGCCATCGAACGGGATAATCAATTCCACTTTCCCGTTTGAAATGCCCTTGGCCGACAGAGTTTGACTCCCCCCGGCAGGTTTCCCGCTCTGCCAGCTATGCGATACTCGCCAATCGCCGCCGTCCTGCGTCGGCGGGGTCAGTTCGACAATGATCGAATCGCGGAAGAGATAACCGCCTTCGTAATGCTTGTCGAACCACATCTTTTTGTTCACTTCGTAATCGGGAACGCGAATACCGAAGGTGAGGCTGTAGGCGAGGGATTTGCGGCGCGGGTTGACGCGCGCCCGGTTGGCAAGGAAGACCGTCGAGAGATAGACTTCCTTTCTCCCGGCCGTGATCTCTTTGTGGCTGCGGCAGGCGACGGAGTCCTCCTCGGATACCCGCCTGGTCAGAAACCAGCGCTTGCCGCGCGGGGCGGCGAGCACTTCGAACTGATATAGGGCATCGACATCTTCCTGCTGGAGCTCTTTCGGCAATCGTGCCTCAATGATCTCGACAGAGATATCGACCCGCACATCGCCGAACAAAAAGCGGGTCAGGTTCTGGTAAGCCTCTTCGCTGTTAACAATGCCGAAATAGCCGGAGTGCGAGCGGTACGCATAAGCGGTCGCGGACGGTTGGGAAACCTGCCCGTTGTCGCCGATCCCCCAGACGGAGGCGTTGTCGATCCGCACCAGACCGTCGCTGCCGTGCCCGGCGAAAGTGCGGGAGAGCCCCAGCGCCACCTCGTAGTCGGAACGGTTCGTCCCGACCATGCAGAAGAATCTGGCGGAGGGGAATATTTTCTCCGGCAGCCAGTTGACGCGGCCGGTTTGCTTATAGAGAGTTTCCAACTCCAGGTAGTCGGCCATCCGTTCGCGGCTGAAGTTGTTCATGTCGTTGACGCTGAGCCAGGAGGGGACGTTGATCCCGGCCACATCGATGCCGTTGTGGGGGGTGGCGTAGGTGAAAACCTTGTCCACGCATCGGCGCGCCGCATCGCTGCCCAGTCTGGAATTTTGCAGGAAAGCGCGGCACACCAGGCCGCCCATCGAATGGGCGACCAGATGGCAGCGGAATTCATTTTCGGGCAGGTTGTTCTTCGGATTGCTGCAGACGAGGGTACGAACCCGAAGGATCAACTCGCTCAGCCCTTTGGCGAAATCGATGATCGTCGGCGTTTTCCCCACCCCCAGCAAAGTGGATGCGGCATCGTAATAATGGTAAATGACGATCGACTGCACGGGGATGCTGCCATCCCAATCGGGATCGACAATATCGTTGCCGTCTTCAAAAACGTCGCAGTAGCCGAAATCGGAGGCGAGGCGGACGACCGGCGATTCGAAGATGAACTTTCGTGGTGGCCGTGACTTGTCGGGCGTGGCACGATAGACCGTCGAGCCAAGGTTGAAACCACAGAAGGGATCGGCCGTCGTATCGTTGATCTCCCCCTGTGTCATCGCATAGCCGCGGACATAGATGATCGGATAAAAAGGTGCGCTGCCGTTTGCCATTGTCTCCTCCCTAAGGAAAATAATCCTTCATTAACTTTGAATTTCTTACCTTTTTGATATCTCAGGTGTCAAGGATTAATTCTCAAACGGCGACTTGACGACCAAACGCCTGGCCACACATCCGCATTGACCGGTGGACCGCAAAAGGCTATTCTGCGCGTACACTTGACAGGAGGGGAACAATGAAAAAAGAACATATGGAAATTTTGCTCGAAGATATCCATAGCAAGTTCGAACTGGTCCTGGAAGGGCATGCGGCCCTGCGCTCCGAACTGCACGATTTCCGTCGCGAGTCGAACGAGAAGCATGAGCAGACGGCATTTTTGCTGAAGACGCTTAACGGCAAGATCGATGCAGTCGCCAGCGACCTCTCCGCTCATCGCACCGATACCGAAATCCACTCCGGATACAAAGTGCAAAAATAGATTTTCAGGCCGAAGAACCGCAGTAAAAAATTCAGAGCCCGCCCCCCGGCGGGCTTGTTTGTTCTTGTCTTCACCGGCAGTACAATTAACTTTCGGAGTCCCAAATGCTCGAACTTTGCCGTATGAACACCCTGCCGGTCGATCGCATCGACAGTCGCGGCGCCTGGCTGCGCGCCGGCGACGAGGAAATCCATATGCCGAAGCGGGAAACCGCAGGCCTTCGCGAGGGTGAGCCGGTCACCGTCTTTGTCTTTCGCGACAGCACCGGCCGCTTGCGCGCCACCCGGCGGCAGCCGCTGGCGCAGGTCGGCGAATTCGCTTCGCTGACGGTGCGCTCTGTCACGCCGCACGGCGCCTTTCTCGATTGGGGGATGGAAAAGGATCTGCTCGCCCCCTACCGTCTTCAGCCGCAGCGGATGCAGGTGGGCGAGAGTCATCTGGTCAAAATCAGCCTCGACGATCAGGAGCGCCCCTTCGCCAATGCCCGTGTCGAAAACTGCCTGGAAACCGAGATAAAGGGCTTGAGCGAAGGGGATAAGGTCACTCTTGTTCTCTGGGAGTTCACCGATCTCGGGGCAAAGGTCATCGTTAATCACCGCTATCTCGGCCTTCTTTATCAGGAAGAGCTGAGCGGCAACGAGGAGTCGGGCGACCACCTTGCCGGCTATGTGAAGCGTCTGCGCAGTGACGGCAAGATCGATGTCACCCTGCACAAGGTCGGCGCCGAGGGGGCCGAGGATGCCAAGAACACCCTTCTTGCCGCCTTGCAGAAAAATGATGGCTTCCTCCCGCTGCACGACGGCAGCTCCCCGGAAGCGATCCGCGACACGCTGGGTTTAAGCAAGAAGGCGTTCAAGAAGGCGGTCGGCGGGCTGTACAAGTCAGGGTTGGTGGTGTTCGAAGGGGAAGGTATCCGCCTGAAGCGGTGATCCTTCGTCTCCCGCCGCGCTTGTGTTTTCTCTTGCCGTTTCCCCGTTAAGCGGGTATTTTCGAACCTTCTTAATCTGATGACGGAAGGTTCCCATTTATGATCTTCAAGGGGGAAAGCGCAGGTTTAAAAGACCGCCCGGCCGTAGAGCCTCGGCGGTTTTTTGTTTTTGGAGAATCATTGTCAGCGAAAGCGACTGGGCACCGCCCCTCCGGGGTGTGCGTTTTGAACTAGAATCTACCCCCCGCCAAACATGCTGCCAGCGACTCGGTTGCGTTGCGCATCGGGTATGGGAAAAAAACCCCTACAAGAGCAGGCAAAGTCATTGTGGGGCAAATGGGACCGGCAGCGCAAAGTTTGACTTGTGCGATATGGCTGCATTGCGGGTACGCCACTGGAAATGCACAACACTTGGCTAGACCAGTCGGCGATATAACCGCCGCTGGTCATCCTCTAGCCGTTAAACGGGTGGGGCTCTGTCCCTGCAAAGACTCTTGCCCTATATGAAAATTTTTGAGATGCTCTAAATGAATAGATTAACGACAATAAGGAATGGTGATGATGGATTTTGCTGACGAATGGCTTGAACCTCTTGTTATTCTGATCGCTATGGCGGCCATCACTGTCTTAGGGGGTACTTTTTTCTATCAGTATCTGGACAAGGCGCGTCTGACCCTGAGTGTTGACGCCCTGAATAAGGCTCAGGAAACCTTAAAAATCTATAAGGCCAATCACCGGACCTTCCCGGCGAGCCTTAACTTCAATAACTGCTACGACCAGGATCAAACGGCAGTTTTTAACTGCGATGAAATTAAGGCAGACATCAACAGCTTTGTGAGCTACGTCGGGACTGCGGAAACGTTTGTCCTCAAAGCCAAAGCCAAAGATTCAAAGGGAACTTTCATCACTGTCACGGAATCGAAGATCTCTTTCTAGGAAATTTATGAAACCCTACAAACGTAGCAACTATTTCATCGACCGCCGTTATCAGACCAAATACATTTTTCTGACGCTCATGCTGCTGCTGGCGTACACGATCACGCTGATTACGATGATCTTTATCCCCGACGTAATCGATCTGGCGTCCGGCGGAGCACTTGCGCAGCAAACGGAAGCTGCCCATACCCTTGTGGTCCTGCACGAGCGCATTTGGCCCGGTGTCATCGCGACCATCCTGCTCTTCAGCGTGCTCAGCGTCTACATCAGCCACCAGGTCGCAGGCCCGGTCTATCGAATTAAGCAAGGGATACAGAAGATCCTGGCGGGAGATCTCACAAGCCCGATCCATCTTCGTCGCAGAGACGACCTGAAGGATCTGGCGGAATGCACCAACCTGCTCCGTAGCGAGCTTCTCACCTTATATTCCGTTCTTCGCGATCAACCAGAAGTTCCTTGTCGATTACCATCAATTGCTGGAGGGCAGGGGGGTGGACTCTGACGTGAGCATCGCGCGTGTGCAGGCGGAGATTGCCCGCAATCAGGAAATTATCGATAAATATCGAGCGGCGTAGTTATCAGTATGAAGTGAACGAAATAAAATTTGCCACCACGGCGCAAGCCGGTTATAGGAGGATCAAGGATGAGCAAAATATCGATAATTTTAACATTCATAGTATGTTTTTGCCTTTCTGCCTGTACTGTTTCCAGGGAAAAACTAAGAAACGCAAATTTTGGTTCAAAGGTATCGAGTTTTGAAGCTAAGGAGAAAACAAAGAGGTATTTTGAACAGGTATTGGTTGACCCCGATTCATTAATGCTAAGTTGTTCATCGGATGTTAGAAAAGGATGGGCAAGAGAGAATAGGTATGATGAACCAACATATGGATATCTGGTTCGATGCAACGTTGACTTTAAGAATAGATACGGCAAATACACAGGTAATAAGGAATACGCTGTTGTGATCAATGATTCGGACGTTTTTGCCGTCGAAGTGAATAAAAATGCAAGTATGAAAAAAAGTCCCGAACGTTGGATGGGGTACGCTGAAAAAAAATGAATGCAAATAACTGTGTGCGATCGACAGCGGAATTCAGGATAACAATACAGGAAGAGGATTGACAATCGCAGCGAAAAGAATTTCAATGGAAATGTTTTTAATCCGGCATATCCCTTGGCAGAGAGTGCCATGGCAACTGGCAGGGAGAAGATGAAAACCGAAGAATATTGCACAAAGCTCGACCGGCTTCTGTCCGGTCAGCCTACCCCCGAAGCCCGCCTGCAGGAAGGGGTACTTTCTGTCGCCCGTTTCTTTTCCGTAACCCCGGATGAAATCGCGATTTTCCGGCTCGACGAGGGCGAAGGGATCCTGCGGTTTTGCTGGCCGGACAAACTGAGCCAGATGGGGTTCATTCCCCTCTGCGCCCGGGATTCTCTGGCCGTTCGCACCGTCAAGGAAAACCGCGCCTCGACCTGCAACAGCTTCGCCGCCGTCCGGCACGCCTCGGCTTTCGAGGAAATTCGCCTTGATCCGGCGCAAAAAGAGAAGCTACCCATCCAGAAAATTCTCAGCGCCCCCCTCCCCTGCGCCGGCAAGCCGGTTGGTGTCGTTCAAGTTTCCCGCAAGGCAACACAGCCGGCGGCTGTTGCCGATTTCACCCCGGCCGACATGGCCGCCCTCGAAGAAATCGCTAAGGTACTGGCCAGACATCTTTCGGCGTGAGGCTTCTCTTCGAATTCCCGCGACCGGTGTTTCAACGAAAGGCCGGTATCATTTCCCTCTCGACGATCAGCTCCAGCATCATCTGCCGGATTCTGGGGAGGATCTCGCGTACCCGCGCATCGACCAACTCGGATGATTTCTGCATGAGAGTCGGCATTTTGGCCACCATGTTACGGCCTGTTGGACTGCCATAGAACAGAATCATCGCGCTTAACTCCTCCTCGGAGAAGGTTTTCGCGTAAAGATCGATATACCCCGGCTTCAGACTCTCCCAGTTCAGTTCGGCATAAAGAAGGTCGAAAGTTTTTAACTGCAGTTCCTTGGCCTTTTTGATCTGCTCCGTATTCAGCTGCAGTTGCTCCAGTTCCTCCATCTGCCATCGCCTGATCTGCTCCAGAAGCTGTTCCGTATTTTCCCGGATATTCGTCAGGGCCAGAAGCTCTTCACTTAAAGCTTTTCTGGCCTCACCTTCAGCCCGTCCGAGCGATGGGAAAGCAAACAGCAGGGCGATAAGCCAGATGCCGATTTTCATGGAGCCTCCATCCCGAGAGAGCCCTCCCGGACGGCAGCAGAAGATTTCATGAGCTGAAAAAAAAGTAGTGAAATTTCGAAGGTTTGTTTACTAGATGGAAATAACTGAAATCGGCGCTTTGTCAATGTGATGGGGGAGAAGATCTTCTTGGGGTTGGGAGGTGGCAGCCTAAGGTCTGGCGTCTTCCAGCTTTACAAAATGAATTCCTTTCTTCTGCAGATCGGCGACGATGCCCGGCAGTGCGGCTCCGGTACTGTATCCCCGCCCGTTTATATGAAAAATGAGCACGTCGCCCGGCCGGGTTTTTGCGACAACCCACTGGCGCAATTCAGCCGGATTTACATTATGATCCGGATCGCCGCTGGCAAAAGCCCAGTGAACCACCTTTAAGTTCATGTGCTCGACAATCTGCAAAGCCTTCGCGTCATAATTTCCCGCCGGAAATCTGAAATATTTCGACTTCTTTCCGATCGTCTTCCAAAGCAGTGTGTCGAGATCTTCAATCTCATGGCGAAATTCCACTTCCGTCAGTTTTTCCATATGCTGACGATGGTTCATGGAATGATTTTCGATTTCAACGAAAGGCAGCAGCGAAATCTCTACAACTCTTTGCATGTTTCTCTTAAGAAATTTGCCGGTGACGAAAACGGTAAAAGGAATCTTGTTCTCAATGAGAAACGAAAGGACCTTTTCATCGAAGAAGGAGGGAGTCGTCGTTTCACAGGCATCGAAAGTCAAGGCAACTGCAACGGTCGGTAATTTTTCGATCACCGCAGCTTGGGCTGTGCCACAGATGAGCAAAAAAAGAATTGCATGGAATAAAAAACTACGCATAACCCGAAGTGCCCCCGTAAGCCATCGGAGAATAATTTTAATGATGCCTGTTCTTGTATCCGGATTACTTCAGGCAGTCAAGATCGATCATCTTGACAACGCTCTTTCCTTAGATAGTTTTGGCAGTACCTGACCGAAGGTTGAAAAAGTTTTATTAATCTGGAAAGGAGCATCGTATGCGCAACCGATCGATGACGCGGGCGAAGGCAGAGCCGGGGAAAGAGAAAACAGGCTGGAGCTGGAACACCTGGAAGCGGGAACGAAGGAAGAAAAAGATGCAGCGGCAGCTGCTGAAAACAATGCGGGAATCGTCGTGGGCCGGCCTGGCCGGCGGGCTTATCGCCGGAGCGGCCGGACTGCTGGCCTTTTTTGCCCTGCAAAGTGCGTCCGAAAAAAAGAAGGCGGGAAAGTTGGCAGGCAACCTGGCGTCCGGCCGCACACTTTTTCAGCTATCTTCCAGGTCGGCCACCCAACCCCGTTTTGAGCGGAATCGTTCTTTCGGCTGGTTTTGAGTTCTTTACGCAACCGCCCCTCCCCGCACGAGCCCATCCGGGCAGGGGCGGTTTTCCTGCCAATTCTCCATTTCCTTCTTACTGTTGGTGGCCGGCTTCCGGATGCGTTTCGGGCGCTTTCGGCCCTTGCAGTTGATCGGTCAGCGACCGGTATTCGGCCGCCGACATCTCCGGGAGCTGGCGAATGAAGGTGACGATCGCCCACACGTCCGCTTCTTGATGCGAAAGGCCAAAGGCGGGCATGCCTGTCATTTTGATCCCATTATCAACAATCCAAAAGAGTTCGGCCGGCGTCCATTCATGCACAATGGTGGCAAGCGCCGGCGGTTGCGGCTTGAGCCCCCGGCCGATCGCCGAAGGTTCGACACCGGGAGCGCCGTGGCAGAGAACGCACATCGCCGTGAAATGCTCCACCCCCTTTTGCCGGCTGGCCTCCGGCAGATCCGGCATGACGATCCCCTGGGCGTGGCGACGGACCGATTTTCCCATGGTCGTTTCGAGAACCCACTCGACGATGCCGGAGTCGGGGCCGGTGGCGGCAACGTTATACGAACCGGAGTAAATAAGGGCGATAAGGCCGATGATCAGCAGAATAATCAGAATTTCCAAGGTAACGATGAACAGTTTCATCTTTCTCCTCCTCAATTCAGCCTATCGCAACAAAGCCAGTACACCGCCAGTGCCCACTGCTCTCACTGCTCAATTAGATCCTAGTTGCCTTGAATGTTGAACAAGTCCAACTACTTTAAGACTCCACCCCTACTTGTCAACCGCGCCGGGAAGCTTTCCCCCATTCTTGACATGCCGGGGCGACCTGTTAGCAATGAGAGGAAGTTCATGTACATCTTCCTTCTTTAACGGCAGGGGCAATGGCAGATATTTCCCGCCGAACCTTTCTCTTTTTAACGGGTGGCAGCGGCGCGGCGATGGCGGTGGAGCCGGGTCGGCAGCTCGTCAACAAATTGATTCCCCTGGTTGTTCCCCCCGAAAACATCCGCCCCGGCGAGTGGACCTTCTTCGCCACGACTTGCCGCGAATGCCCGGCCGGCTGCGGCATGCATCTCTGGCACCGCGACGGCCGGGTGACGAAGGCGGAGGGGAATCCGCAGCACCCGGTGAACCGCGGCACCCTCTGCGCCCGCGGCCAGTCGGCATTACAGGGTCTGTACGATCCGGACCGCCTGCGCGGAGTGCGGCGGCGTGTCAATGGCTTCCTGCTGCCGGCAACCTGGGAGGAAGCCGTGGCGGCGCTCGCCGCCCGGCTGCAGACGGGAAAAGGACGGGTGGCGCTGATCTCGGATCTGCAGACCGGCGCCCTTGCCGAAGTAATGCAGGCATTCGTCACCGCTTTCGGCTCCGAGCGTTTACTCTTTTTTGAAGCTTTCAATTACGAGCCGCTGCGGGCGGCACATGCCAGCCTCTTCGGTAAAGCGGACATCCCCGAATACCGGCTCGACCGCTGCGACTATATCCTCAGTTTTGCCGTCGATTTCCTCGAAACCTGGGTATCCCCGGTCGGCTACGCCGGCCAGTTCGCCGCCATGCACGCCTATGAGAACGGTCAGATGGGGAAGTTCGCCTATGTTGGGCCGCGCCTGTCAATGACGGCTGCGAATGCCGATGAGTTCTTGCCGGTACCGCCGGCGCAGATCCCTTGGGTAGCGCTCGCGATCCTGCAGGAGCTGCTGACCATCGGTTCGGTCCGAGGGCCGGTTGAACGTCTGCGGCAGATGGCTGCCGCGCTCGGCGCTCCGGAGGCCGCCAACCGCTGCGGCCTGACGCCGGAAACGATTGGCCGCCTGGCGAACGAATTCGTCAGCGCCAAGGGGAGTGTTGCCCTCGCTGGCCCGACCGCCGGCGGCGGTTCTGGCGCTTACCTGACAGCACTCGCCGCCGCTCTGCTCAATGTCGCCGCTGGCCGTCTCGGCGAAACGATTGACTTCGGCCGCATCCATGCCTTGGGAAAAACGGCTACCGAGGCGGCGCTGCAGAGCTTCGCCGACAATCTCGGGCCTGAGGATATCCTCTTCGTGCATCAGGCGAATCTCGCCTTCACCCGTCCCGCGCTTCTTCAACAGCTGCGCCGCGCCGGTACTGTTGTTTATCTGTCGCAACTCCTTGACGAAACGGCAGAAATGGCCGATTGGCTGCTGCCGGTCGATTCCCCTCTCGAATCGTGGGGCGACTACGAGCCGTACAGCGGCGTGCATAGCCTGCTGCAGCCGACGATGGCGCGGCTGCACGACAGCCGTTCGCCCGGGGATATCTTCCTTGCCCTGGCCGGCACCGGCACTGCGGGGCAGCCGAACGATTTTGCCGATTGGCTACGGCAGCGCTGGCAGGAACTGCAACGGCAGAGCAACGCTGGCGGCGATTTTGCCATCTTCTGGCAGCAGGCGCTGCAGGCGGGAGGCGTCTGGCTGCAACCATCGGCCGTTAACGTGGAATTGCAAGCCGCCGCTGGGCGCTTCACGCCGCCAGTTGCACCACCGCAGCAAACTGAGCGGGCGCAGCTCTGGTTGTGGCCATCACTCCATCTCTTCGATGGCCGCTTGGCCAATCGCGCCTGGCTGCAGGAGATGCCGCATCCGGTCAGCACCATTGCCTGGGGGAGCTGGCTCGACATCCATCCACGCCAGGCGAAGTCGCTCGGCGTCGAAGAGGGTGATCTGCTCGAAATCGCCACCGCCACTGGGTTGGTGACGACGCCGGTGCGCATCAGCGAAGAGGTGACGGAAGAAACGGTGGCGCTCCTCCTCGGCCAGGGGCATACCGCTTCCGGGCTGAGCGTCGCCCGCGGCCATGGGGTCAATCCCTTCCTTCTGTTCGGCGCGGAAACTCCGGAGACCTTTCCCGCGATAACTTTGCGACGAACGGGCAAAAGCGATCCGCCGGTCTATCTTTCCGCCAGTCGGGAACAGCAGCAGAGGGAGTTGCTGCAAACGGTTTCCCTCGCGGAAATGCGCCGGGGAGCGCACACGCCCGGCCTGATCCTGCCGACCCCCGCCGGCTACACAGGGGGCGATCTCTATCCACCCCACAAGCACAAGAAGCACCGATGGGCAATGGCCATCGACCTGCATCGGTGCATCGGCTGCCATGCCTGCTCGGTCGCTTGTTACGCGGAGAACAACATTCCTGTCCTCGGCCGCGCCGCCTTGCAAAAAGGGCGAGAAATGGCCTGGCTACGCGTTCCGCCCTACCGACTGGCGGACGACCCGAAAAAGCTCGCTTGGCTCCCCCTTGCTTGCCAGCACTGCGATGCCGCCCCCTGTGAACCGGTTTGTCCGGTCTTCGCCGCCGTGCACAACGAGGAGGGACTGAACGCGCAGATCTACAACCGCTGCATCGGCACCCGCTACTGTTCGAACAACTGCCCGTACAAGGTGCGGCGCTTCAACTGGTTCAATATCGTCTGGAGGAAACCGCTGGAGCTGCAACTGAATCCGGACGTGACGGTGCGCAGCCGCGGAGTGATGGAAAAATGCACCTTCTGCGTGCAGCGCATCCGCCGTGTTGAACACCGGGCACGGCTGGAAAACCGGCCGATCCGCGATGGCGAGGTGGTGCCGGCCTGCATGCAAACCTGCCCGGCCCGGGTCTTCGCCTTCGGCGACCTGCACGACCGGAATTCGGAGGTGTACCGGATTTTCACCGAACACCCGCGCCGCTATCAGGTGCTGCAGGAACTGAATACCAAACCGGCGGTAGCGTATCTGAAGAAGGTAATCATCGACGTGTAGGGGCGCAAGAATCCCCCTCCTTTGATGGGAGGGGGCGAGGGGGAGGGTGATCAGCGCATGCACCCCCTCCCCAGCCCTCCCCCATAAAGGGGGAGGGAGTCATTCCAGGACAAGGTGCACATGGCCAAACTAACTTACGGCGACATCAATGACGATACTCTGCGGGCTTTGGAGCCGCCGGTGCCGGGCTGGTACCTGGCGCTGGGGGCGTTGTTCACCCTGGTCGCCTGGTTCGGCCTCGTCTGGCTCTACCAGATGCGCACCGGCATGGGGGTGGCAGGGATCAGCCATCCCATCGGCTGGGGGATCTACATTGCCAACTTCATCTTCTGGGTCGGGATCGCCCACTCCGGCACCCTGATCAGCGCCATTCTGCACCTGACGCGAGCGAAATGGCGCGATGCCGTCTCGCGCTCGGCCGAGGCCATGACGGTCTTCGCCGTCATGACCGCCGGCCTTTTTCCCCTGATCCATCTCGGCCGCGTCTGGGTTTTCTACTACATCCTGCCCTACCCCTCGCAGCGGCAGATCTGGCCGAACTTCCTCAGTCCCCTGCTGTGGGACGTCCTCGCCGTTTCGACTTACCTGACCGTCAGCACAATCTTCTTCTTCGTCGGCCTGGTCCCCGATGCCGCCGCCGCTCGCGACCGCAGCCTGGCGGAGAACGGTCCGCACCACTGGCGGACGCGGCTTTATGCGGCCATCGCCATTGGCTGGACCGGCAGCGGCAGTCAGTGGCGGCATTACGACCGCAGCTATCTTTTCTTCGCCGCCCTGGCGACGCCGCTCGTCATTTCGGTACACTCTGTCGTTTCCTGGGATTTCGCCGTCAGCCTGCTGCCGGGGTGGCACACGACCATTTTCGCCCCCTATTTCGTCGCCGGCGCCATCCATTCCGGGCTGGCGATGGTCCTCACCCTGGTGATCCCGATGCGCCGCCTGCTCCGACTGGAGCGGCTGGTCACCGTCGATCACCTGGAAAAGATTGCGCAGACGCTCCTCGTCACCACCGCCATCGTCGGCTACACCTATGTCGTCGAGCCGTTCATCGCCTGGTACTCAGGGGATATTTTCGAAGGACAGTTCGCCCTCTGGCGGGCAACGGCGTGGGAGCGGGGACTGACCTGGATGTACTGGTCGCTCTTCCTCTTCAACGTCTTCATTCCTCTCTCTCTTCTCGCCCGCCGGGCAAGGCGCAGCCTGACCTGGCTCTTCATCGTCTCGATCGCCATCAACATCGGCATGTATTTCGAACGCCTGCATATCGTGCCGGCCTCTATGGCACACGATTTCATGCCGCACAACTGGGGCTCGTACATGCCGACGTGGGTCGAATTCAGCATCACCGCCGGCACTGCCGCCTTTTTCTTCTCACTCTTCCTGCTGTTCAGCAAGCTGCTGCCGACGATCCCCCTGACCGACCTCAAAGGGCATGACACCGAGGAGACCGGCCGATCGCTCGCCGATTGCGCAGTGGCAAACAAACCGCTGCGGATGGGATCGGCTACCGCGGTGCTTGCTATTTACGGCGAAGCGGAAAAGCTGGCGGCGGCGGCCCGCTACGTGTGCGCACAGGGGTTCCGTATCGAATTCTTCTCCCCGGTAAAAATTCCCGAACTGCACCGTATTTTGCGGCATCCGAAGAGCCCGGTTCGTTTCTGGACGCTGGCCGGCGCCATTTTCGGGGTGATTGCCGGTTTTTCCCTGGCGATCGGCACCGCCACGGTGAACAACCTGATCGTCGGCGGCAAGCCACCGATATCGCTGATCCCCTTTTGCATCATCGGCTTCGAGCTGACGATCCTTTTCGGCAGTCTGTTCAATCTGACCGGGTTGCTCGTCCATGCCGGGCTGCTCCGGCGGCGGCCGCAACCCGCCTATGATCGTCGCTTCAGCCGCGATAAATTCGGCCTGCTGGTGGAATGCCCGGCGGCAGAGATCGGCAATGCACGCGCAACGATCGCCGCAACATCACCGGAGGAGACGCATGTCCAGAGATAGCGGCCGCTTGGCCGCCCTCGTTCTGGCCGGCTGCCTCTTCGCCGGCGGCCTGGCTGTCTGGCTCCTCCATCTCGGGGGGGACGAGGGGCGCGCCTGGCGCGCCCTGCTCGTCAACTTCCTCTTTTTCACCTCCCTGGCCGGCGGACTGGTGACCTGGTCGGCAATCGTTCTCGCTTCGAACGGCAGTTGGCCGGGGCCGCTGGAGCGCTTCACCTTTACCGGCCTCGGCTTCGCCGTCCCTTCACTTCTCGCCTTGACGCTCCTCTGGCACTTCAATTCCGCCTGGGCTCCTTGGCCGGGGCAAAGCCTGCATCAAGGATTCTGGTTGAACGACAGCTTCCTCTTCGCCCGCGACCTGGCGGCGCTCGCCGCCTTCTGGTTAATGGCTGCCATCTATGTACGCCGGCGGAAACGAGGCGAAGGACGATCCCTGGCCGGCTGGCTCGTTCTCGCCTACTGCCTCACCTGGTCGCTCCTCGGCTTCGACCTGGTGATGGCGCTCGAACCACATGGGTACAGCTCGCTGGCCGGCGGCTATTTCTTCATCTCCGGTCTGTATATCGCCGTAACTCTCTGGGCTCTTCTCGCCTGCCTGCGGCCGCAGACCGACCGCGAGCGGCTGCACGATCTCGGCAAGCTGGTAGTCGCCTTCAGCATCCTGACTACCTACATGCTCTACGCGCAGCTGATGCCGATCTGGTACGAAAACCTGCCGCACGAGACGATCTTTTTGCGGCCGCGTCTCGATCAGCCGTGGCTGCCGGTCAGCCGGTTTTTGCTGGCCCTGGTCTATCTCGGACCGCTGGTGTTGCTGTTGCCGATCCGCGCCAAACGCAGCCGCGCCTGGCTGGGAAGCCTGACCATCCTGCTCCTCTTCGGTCTATGGGTGGAACGCTGGTGGCTGGTCATGCCCATTTTCATGCCGGCACCGCAGCTCGGTTGGTTGGAGGCGGGGAGCACCGCCGCCTTTGCCGGTTTGACCGCCCTCGCCCTCGACTGGAGCTGGAGGCGCAGGGAGGCGGAAAGGGCCTCTGGTGAGGGGGGCGGCGATGGGTGAGCAGCCGGGACGCATCGGCTTCGGCTGGCGATCGGCGCTGGCGGCACTCGTTATAGCCCTGCTGGCCTTCCTTATCCTCTGGGCCAACCACTGGTATTTTCCCAGCCGCATCGGCCCGGCTCAGCCGGTCGCCTTCAGCCACCGGGTGCATGTGACGATGAAAAAGATCAGCTGCGTCCTGTGCCACGATCAGGTTCTGTACACCGCCAATGCCGGGGTGCCGGCGCTGGCGACGTGCATGCTCTGCCACGCGCGCATCATCGTTACCCATCCGCAGATCGGAAATCTGCGCGATCACTATTTTCGTGGCGAGCCGCTCCTCTGGGAACGGGTCTACAAACTCCCTGATTTTGTCTATTTCCAGCACGCGCTGCATATCCATCGCAGCATCGACTGCAGTCGCTGCCACGGGAATGTCTCCCTGATGGATCGTATCGAACTGGCGCAGCCGCTGACGATGGGCTTCTGCATCGAATGCCACCGGGAAAACCGGGCGACGGTCGATTGCTTTACGTGTCACAGATAAGGGATATACCACCCCCAACCCCCTCCTGATCCAGGAGGGGGCTTGATCTGCTCCCCCTCCTAAATTAGGAGGGGGCCGGGGGGTGGTAAAAAAGGAAACTTTATGCTGACCTTCTTCCGCAAACCGAACAGCGCCGCCCTCGCCTTTCTGATCGCTGGGGCCTTCTGGTTTGTCCTCGGGACGATCTACGGCCTTTTTTCCGCCATCCATTTCGTCGATCCGGAATTCTTCAGCAACATCTCGTATCTGACCGTCAGCCGGGTGCGCTCGACGCATGTCAACACCGTCATCTTCGGCTTCGCCACCACCACCCTGATCGGCGCCGGCCTCTACTACACGCCGGCGTTGCTGCGCACCCGCCTCTGGTCCGAGCCGCTCGCCTGGGCAAGCTTCTTCTTCTGGAACCTGACGATCGCCAGCGGTCCGCTCACCTTCGGCTCTGGACACTCACAGGGACGCGAATATACAGAATATTTATGGTTCTTCGATATCAGCCTGATCGTTGCCGTGCTGCTCATGGCGGTGAACCTGATCATGACGGTAATCAACCGCCGGGAAAAGACGATCTATGTTTCCATCTGGTATTTCGTCGCCATGTTCCTCTGGACCGCCGGCGCCTACCCGATCGGCAATGTCGTCTGGTTGCCGCCCGACGGCGCGCTGGCGGGAATGCTCGACTCGATTTATCTCTGGTTCTGGGGGCATGTTCTGCCCGGCCTGGTCCTGACCCCGGTCGCCGTCGGTGCCGCCTATTTCGTTATCCCGCGCGTGGTGCGGCAGCCGCTCAATTCGCATACTTTGTCGCTGATCGGCTTCTGGGCGCTCGTCTTCTTCTATACCCACATTGGCGGTCATCACATCCTGCAGACGCCGATCCCCGCCTGGCTGAAGGTTATGTCGGTGGCCAGTTCGATGTCGATGGCGGTCCCGGTCTTCGTCGCCCTGGCCAACCTATGGCTCACCGCCCGCGGTTTCGGCGGCCGTCTCCTCGCCGATCCGGCCGGACGTTGGGTGATCACCGGAACGATCTGGTACCTGATCACTTGCATCCAGGGACCGGTGCAATCGCTGCCGGTGGTGCAACGGGTTACCCATCTGACCAACTGGACGGTCGGCCATTCACACATCGCTATCCTTGGCTTCGCCGGCTTCATCGCCATCGGTTCCCTCTGGCATATCCTGCCGCTGATTACCCATCGCCTCAACTGGTCGAACCGCCTGATCAACCTGCAGTTCGGCCTCGTTCTCTTCGGCCTGACCGGGTTCTTCGTCGTCCTCACTATTGCCGGCCTGATCCAGGGGGAGAGCTGGAACAACGGCGAGACGGAATACCGCACCCTGGAGATGATGTGGCCGTACATGACGTTGCGCCTCGCCGCCGGTATCTCCATCGTCACCGGGGCGCTCATCGGCTTCTACAACCTGATCATGTCGATCCGCAAGGGAACACCCTTTTCTCCCCTGCCTCTTGAGCGGGAGGCGCCGCAATGAGAATGACGACCGCCATGGTGGTGATCGGCAGCCTGATCGTTTTCTGGGCCTCCACCTTCATCATGGTCTTCCTCCCCAGCCTGCATTGGCGCGAGAAACCTTCTGCGATCTGGGAAGCGATGACGTTGGAGGAGGAAGCCGGCCACCGGCTCTATGTCAACAATGGCTGCAGTTACTGCCATACCAAGTTCGTCCGTGTGCTCGACTGGGGGATCGGCGCGGAACGGATTGCGCAGGCTGGCGATTACTATCAAATGCGTCCGGCGATCATGGGGACGGAGCGCTGGGGGCCCGATCTCTCGCAGGAGGGCGGGCGGCATACGAACGACTGGCACATCGCCCATTTCATCAATCCACGCCATACCAGCCCGCTGTCGGTCATGCCTGCCTGGGAATTTCTCGGCCGGCAGGATATCGACAGATTGACCGCCTTCGTCCAGTACCTCGGCTGGAAATCGGCCTCGGCACGAATGGAGCGGCAGGCGTCCTGGCAGAAGGCCGCCACCGAGGCATACCTGTCGGGGCCGGATAAAAATATCGAATGGCTGCACGCACAGGTGCCGCAGGTCTGGCGGCAGATGCCGAATCCCTACCCAGCCCTCGATGCCGACCTGATGCGCGGGAAGAAGATCTACCAGAATTTTTGCATCCACTGTCACGGACCGATCGGCGACGGTGAAGGGACAGCGGCGGCGTATCTGCTGCCGAAACCGCTGAACTTCACCACCTTGCGCCGGCATCTGATCGAGAACCGTTACATAGGCGGCCTCTTCTACTATCAGATCATGAACGGCATCACTGGCACCGCCATGCCCTTTTTCAAGAAAGATCTGGAGTCGGAGAAGATCTGGGATGTCTCCAACTTCGTCGCCGTCTATTTCCTCGGCTATACCGATGCCGACATCGCCCCGGAGGGAGTCGATGCCGCCAACGAAGAGGCATGGGTCAACCCCTATCCGCCGCCGCAGCTGGAAGGGACGGAACGCGGAACGCCGCAGAAGACCAACCCTTTTGACGAGGAAACAGATGGCCGCTGAATTCATCCGCATCTGGCTGACCTGGACCGGCATGGTCCTCGGCGCGGCCGTCGTCGCAGCCATCTGGGCCGCCCGCGCCGGCCATTTCCGCGATCAAGAGCGGGCGCGCCATCTGGCCCTGTGGGCGGAGGTGGAAGAAGAGAAGGTTTCAGGTGAAAGGTATCAGGCTTCAGGTGAAAGCTCCTGACTCGATGCCTCTTCTGACACCTGACACCTGATACCTGAAACCTGAATTTGCAAGGAGCCGCCATGTTCCTTCTCCACATTCTGCACACGAAATGGCTTATCCTCGGTTTCTTCGGCGGCATCATCCTCATGCTGGCAATCGTCCTCACCTATACCGCCGGCTGGCGGGAGCGGGCGAAGGAGCGGGAAGGTGAACGGCCGCTCGATTCTTTCGATGCCTGGCTCATCTGGGTGCGGGCTGTCTTCCCCTGGATCCTCGTCATCACCCTTTTCGCCATTCTCATCTGGTCATTCGCCTACCCGCTTTTCTACACCGACACGCCTCCCAACTGGTGAGCCATGAAACAGCATGAACGGACTGAAACGCTTCCCGGTTACAAAAAATATGACGAATACAAGCATCTCCCCCAGTTCTGGGCTTGGGTGCTTCTCCTCGCGTGGACGGCCAGCTTGATCGCTTGGGGGATGTGGCTGCACCTCGTCATTCCGGAAGAGCCGCGCTACTGGGATTATGGCCAGAAACCATTCACCCCGGCCGAATCGATTTATTCGAGCGTTCGGCCACCGGCGGGGATGAAACCGGCGCAGCAGATTTCTACCTTGCCGGAAGCGCGGCCGCTAAAGCCGCCGCCGGGAGAAGATCTGGAGGGCGGGGAATGAACCGCAATTTCTTTCGCTGGGTCAAGTTGGGAGTTTTCATCGGCGTGATCGGCGGATTGGTGGTCGGCAGCCTTTTTCTTTACACCCTCAGCCAAGGGCCACGCATGCGCGACCAGATCCACCTGCGCACTTTCGAGGCGATGATGCCGCTGCCACCGGCGGGGAGTGTGCCGGTCAATCCGGGGCTAACGATGGAAATGGACGAAACTCTGACCAATCCCCTCCCCGCCTCAGCCGTGGCGATCGAACGCGGCCGCATCTACTATCAGTATTACTGCCTCTTCTGCCATGGCGAGAACGGTTTCGGAGATGGTCCTGTCGGACAGAGCTACATGCCTGTCCCGACCGATTTGCACCTGCGGAAAATTCAATCCTACAACGACGGCCGCCTGCTGCGAGCGATGCTGACTGGCATCGGCCACGACCCCGTCCTGCCGCGTATCGTCCGCCCCGAACACCGCTGGTATCTGCTGCTGTATGTGCGGGAAATCGGGAAGAAATAGTCAGGTGCCCCTCACCCCTGCCCTCTCCCACAAAGTGGAGAGGGAGAAAACTTCTGAACGGGTGGATATGTCTGTCTCCCCTCCTTGATAAGGAGGGGCTGGGGGTGGTTGCTTTAGGCCTCCGCTTGCATTGTGATGATAATCGCCTAACATTTATGGAAAAAAAATGGAGGGCTCGACATGGATTCCCGGCCGGAAAATACCGAAGAGATGATCGCGCGCATGGGGGAGTTGTACCGAACCGATCCCGAGGCGTTCGAGGCGATGCGCCGCCTGTTGATCGAAGAGACGATCGAGGGCTTTCCCGAAAACCACCGTGCTCGCGCCTATGGACTCCAGCTGCGTATCGATGCCGAACTCTGCCATTTTCGCGATCCGGTCGCGCGCATGAACCGCATGATTGAACTTTTCTGGGATGGCTTCAGCGACTTTCAGCAGGCGCTGAATAATCCGGAAGAACTTTTGCGCCAGCGGCAACAGCAGAATAGTGACAAAGAAGGCAAAGTTATCCCCTTTCCCGAAATAAGAATTTTTCAGTAAAGTCTTTCAGTGATCCAGCAGAAAGACACCCCCGTTCGGCAACGGATGGGGGTTTTCCTTGTTTTTCCGAGCCTTTGTCTCCTTTGCCGCCATCCGGAGCCGTACGCATGCCTTGGATTCACCCATCGGCATTCGTCGATTCTATCCGCCCGTCTTGCAGAAGGCGTCATTGTCTTTCCACAGGCATTCATCGACGCCGAGGTGACGATCGTCAAAGGAACGCTCGTGCAGCACGGCGCCCATATCGGCCGCTGGACCAGGATCGGCGAAAAGAACATCCTGCATCCCTTTGCCATGGTCGGGCATGAACCGCAAGATCTCGGCTATTCCGGGGAGGAGGCATGGACGATCGTCGGCGACGGCAACATCATTCGCGAGGGGTGCACCATTCACCGGGGGAATCGGGCGGGGACAGCGACCACCGTCGGCAACAACAATTTTTTCATGGTCAACAGCCATGTCGCCCACAACTGCAATATCGGCAACCGCGTCATCCTGGTGAACGGGGCGCTGCTGGGCGGCCATGTCGAAGTGGGCGACGGGGCGATCGTCTCCCGGCAACTGCCAGGTGCATCAGTTCGTGCGCATCGGCCACTTCGCCATGATGCGCGGCGGCTCCGGCGCCAGCAAAGATGTCCCCCCTTTCTGCATCAACGACGGGATCAGCCGCCTGCGCGCCATCAATGTCGTCGGCCTGCGCCGCAACGGTTTCGATGACCGTCGCATTCGCGCCATCAAGGAAGCATTCAAGTTTATTTTCCGCTCCGGCCTGCGCCTTCAGGAAGCCCTGGCTCACTGGAAAGCAATCCGGAGATCACCTCCGATGTGCGCCAGTTGCTCGCCTTCATCCGCGCCAGCAAACGCGGCGTCGGCAGCGGGCGAAGGTCAATGCGCGAAGACTAATCCCCCTCATCCCTACCTTTAATTAAATACCTGATTTGTCGGGCTTTTTTACACCGATTATCTACTCTCTCCATTCCTCACCCTTTCCTGCCCAATTCCCTTGTCGATCATACTTACAGAGCTTTTTGAGCTTGAAGGTTTCATGAAGTTTCTATTGATATTTCATTAAGTTACAGGCTTGGTATAGCCATTGCTTTAATTGGATATTGTTAACAAGGAGCATAGCAATGAAATTTCTACGGCGATGGAAAAAAATTCTGGCCGATGAGGCGGGTGCCACGATGGTCGAATACGCCATCATGGCGGTCTTCATCGCTGCCATCTGCGTGGGGATTGTTGCGACCCTCGGGACGAGAGTGCTGGCGCTGTTCACCAGCGTTCCAGAATTTTAATTCTTTTTTCCGGGCAGCATGCCGCTGCCTTACTTCAACCAAAGGAGAATCAAATGAAAAAAAGACTAATGCAACTGTGGAAGGACGAAGAAGGCGCGACCATGGTCGAATACGGCATCATGGTGGCTTTGATCGCGGCTGTTTGTATCGTTGCCGTCGGGGCAATTGGGACCCAACTGGACCTGACATTCGATTCCGTTGTAGCTGCAGTCACCCCCGCCGCCGCCCCCTAACTAATGACACAAGTACTATTGCCAGGGATTTACCTGGCTTGCATAAGCTTGCTCGACCTCAGGACCAGGAGGATTCCCAACAAAGTGATCCTGCTCGTTACCGGCCTGGCCGTTCTGTCGAATGGATATCGGGCGGGGATCGATGGAGTACTCGGTTCTTTTCTGGGATTTCTGCTGGGAGGATCGCTCCTTCTGCTTCCCTTCCTGCTGAGCGGGATGGGCGGGGGAGATGTGAAAGCGATGGCTGCGCTGGGGGCCCTGCTCGGGCCCCCGGCGATTTTCCAGACGTTCCTCTACACGGCCCTCATCGGCGGGGGGATGGCCATCCTCTTTTACGCTTTTGCCCATGATTTACGCGAAAAATCACGAGCGGGTCTCACGGCTTTGGGGGCGTTCGTCGCCTCCCGTGATGTGCGCTGTCTCGTCCCCGAAGCACCGAAGCAAAAACACAAATTCCCCTATGCCCCGGCCATGGCGCTGGGCTATCTCGCCTACCTGATCTGGGGCAATCTCGCCTGAAATACCGCTCATCCAACATTGATGCTCCCGCAAAAAGTCGTCATACCCGCGCAGGCGGGTATCCATTGAGCTTCTAAGACTTTGAAAAAAATCTGGATTCCCGCCTTCGCGGGAATGACGGAAATAGAAAAAATCCGAGTTATTGCGATTCCATCAAAATTTAAAAAATTTTATTCCTTCCCTTCCGGCTTGACATGGCAAAAATTTGAGATAATTTTCACAAGCTTAATTAAAGTTTTATTGGAGGATTCAATGAAACGTTACGGCGCGCTGATCGCTCTCGTCCTTGCCATCGGCTGCGGCTTGCTGGCGGTGGTTCTGGCGAATAAGTGGCTTTCCGCCCGCAGCAGGCAGATCGGCGAATCGACGGCGGAAGTGAATCCCTCCGTTCGCGTGGTCGTTGCCGCCAGGGATCTGAATATCGGCACCCCCCTTTCCGCTGAAAATGTCGTCCTGACCGAATGGCCGAAAGCCAGCGTGCCCAAAGGGGCGTTCCATGCCATCGAAGAGATCAAGGATCGGACAGTGATCTCCCGCCTGTGGGCCGGAGAACCGGTCATGGCGGCGCAACTGGCGGCGCCCGGTTCGGGCGCCGGCATGGTGGCGACGATTGCTCCGGGGATGCGGGCAATGGCGATAAAAGTCGATGAAGTCAGCGGCGTCGGCGGGTTCATTCTGCCCAATACTTATGTCGATGTCATCGCGGTGGATGGGGACAATAAAGCCAAGTCGGTCAAGACTCTGCTGAACAGGATCAAGGTTCTCGCCATCGCGCAGGAAACCTATACCGAGGACGGCAAACCGAAAATAGTCAAGACGGTTACGCTCGAATTGCAGCCGAGGGAAGCGGAAAATCTGGCGCTGCAGATGAGTGACGGCGGCATCTATCTCGCCTTGCGCAACCCCCTGGACGAAAGCAGACCTGTCTTCGAACCGGTGAAAACGGTTGTTGTCAGGCAGCGGCCGCAACGGACTATTTACGTTCAAAAACCGGCTCCGGCGCCGGAGCCGAAATTCGAGGTGGAGGTCATCCGGCGTTCGAAACGTGAATCGCTGAACTTCAAGGGAGACGGCTCGGATGAGGAGATCTGAGATCGTATATGTCATTGAGAGAGGATTCAGGAGGTGTTGAATGATTTACCGGCGATCTGCCCGCCCTGCCGTTTTCATATTTCTTTACCTTTTTCTGATCCTCTTTGCCACCACTTCGCAGGCGCAGGAGGCGGAGCAGAAAACGCTGCAACTGCGCCTTGGGGGATCGGAACTCGTGCCCACCTCCTTTCCTTTCAGACGGGTTTCCATTGCCGATCCGGATGTGGCCGATGTGGTCGTCCTCTCCCCGCGCGAACTATACGTTTACGGCAAAAAGGTTGGCTACACCAGTATCATTCTCTGGGAAGAAGGTCGCAGCAAAACGCTTGTTGATGTAGTGGTTTCCCTTGACCTGACCGCCTTCAAGGAAAAGCTGCACGAACTCTATCCCACCCAGGGTATCAACGTTTACGCCTCGGAAAAAGGGGTGGTGCTGGCCGGCACCGTTTCTGGCCCGGAAGTCGCCGAGGAGGTCATCCGATTAGCGCAGAACTACCTGCCGAAAGAGGCGGAAGGGAAAGATGCGACGCAGGGGACCGGCCGCTCCGGCGCCGGCATCACCAATCTGCTGCGGGTCGGCAGCCCGCAACAGGTGATGATCGAGGTCAAAGTGGCCGAGGTCACCCGCAACTGGGACCGGGAACTCAAGGCAGGCTTCGGCATCGAAGGACTGGGGAAGGATATCACCGGCGCCGTCGGCACCGGCAATGTCTTCACCCCGATCAAGGACGCCCAGATCAACGCCGATTTCCCCAGCGCTCCCGAGCAGTCGGGTGTGTTCCAAGGGGCGATCGACGGCCTGATCCAGAATCCCGGCTCGCTCTTTTTCAATTTCGCCGGCAATGCCGCCAACATCTTCCTGCACATTGACGATTTTCAGACCGCCTTGCGCTTTCTCGAAACGAACGGCCTCGCCCACACCCTCGCCGAACCGCGCCTGGTCACCATAAGCGGACAGGAGGCAAGCTTTCTTGCCGGCGGCGAATTTCCCATCCCGGTCCCCCAGGATCTGGGTCAGGTCACCATTGAGTACAAGGAATTCGGCGTCGCCCTGCGCTTCACCCCGGTCGTTCTCAGCGACGGCCGGATCAGCCTGCGGGTGGCGCCGAGCGTCAGCGAGATCGCCTCGACCAGCGTTATCCCGGCAGGCATCCAGGGCGCCAACTTCATCGTTCCCAACCTGACCACCCGCAAACTGGAAACGACCATCGAACTGTACGACGGGCAGACGATCGCCCTTGGCGGCCTGCTGCAGGACAACCTGCGGGAGACGATCGAAAAGATCCCCGGCCTTGGCAATATTCCAATCATAGGCGCCCTCTTCCGCAGTTCCGCCTACCGGCAGATGAAAACCGATCTGCTGGTCGCCATCACCCCGCATCTGATCAAGCCGGTCAAGGAAGGTTCGATCAAATTCCCCGGGGAGTTCATGCAGCCGCCTAATGCCTACGAGTTTTATCTGGAAGGCCGCCTGGAGGGGAGACGGCCCTTCGACGAACAGTCGGCCTTCGGCCGACACGATTTCCTTTCCGGCGACATCTCGTTGAAGGAAGGTGGGCTGGACGGCGATTTTGGTTATCAGCCACTGAAAGCAGGAGAGTAAAGGAGAAAAATGCCATGCAAGCACGTTATCTCGTCGCCGGCGCATTATTGCTCCTCTCCGCCTGCGCGCCTTTCAAGGACACCCCGTATCTGGAGGACGAGTTCGGCAAGGCCAGTCAGGCGGCCTTTGATGCGCAGATCGTCAACAAGTGCAATCCTAACGCAGAAAAATTGCCAGTGGGAATGGCCGGGATTACGGCAGAAGAGGTTATGGGTGTCAAAAACAAGATGTTCGCTGAAAAAATCAACAAAGGCCAAATAGTCGAATTCGGCATGCAGGGATCGCGATGATGGATGAAAAGCTGACGAAAAAGCTTTTCTGCCGCGCGGAAAAAGGGGCCTCAATGGTCGAATTTGCCATTATTCTGCCACTTTTGATCCTCATTTTGTTTGGCATCATCGAGTTCGGGATACTTTTATACGACAAGGCGGTGATTACCAACGCCAGCCGAGAGGGGGCGAGATTAGGGATCGTATTCAAAGAACCGCGTTTTTCCGCCGCCGCCATCGAAGATGTCGTGAAGAATTACTGTAACAATTACCTGATCACTCTCGGCACGAAAACACTTCCGGTCACCACGATAAATCCTGCCGATCCGACGACCATGGCGTCAGGAACACCTCTGACGGTAACCGTGACCTACCAATATCATTTTCTCGTCATACCCAATTTTGCGACAGATTTGATAGACGGCGTGGAACTGGTTGCGGATACAACCATGAGGGCTGAGTAAAATGAACAGTTTAAAAGAAAACCGGGGTGCCGTCCTCGTCCTAGTAGCCATTCTGATGACGACTATTCTCGGCTTCACAGCTCTGGCGATCGACATCGGCAACCTGGTGATGGTGAGAAACCAGTTGCAGAACGCCGCCGATGCCGGAGCGCTGGCGGGTGCCGCCGAATTGTATGACGACTACGGCACCGCCATCCAGGCAAGCGCCAATCAAACCGCTTACGACATCGTCGTCCAGAACACGGCCAATTCGACCAACGGTGTTCTTCCGGCGGAATCGAACTGGAGCAACGGGAATACGGGCGACATTCAACGCGGGCACTGGAGTTTCGCCACCCGCATCTTTACACCAAAAGACTCGCTATTATCGGTCGATCTCTGGGGGAAGACAGAACGCCGAACTGGATGCCGATCCCGACTTCATCAATGCCGTCAGGGTAGTCGCAAGGCGCGAGACAAATCCGGCCGCATCTTATTTTGCCCAGATCTTCGGGGAAGATTTCAAAAGTTTTGACGCCTCCGCGGAAGCAATCGCTTACATCGGCTTCGCCGGCGAGCTCGGTCCCGGCGAAGCCGACCAGCCGATCGCCATCTGTGCCGAAAGCATTAAACAGGAGGACACCTACAGCTGCAATATCGGTCGGATGATCAACAGCGGCAACGATCCGACCACCAGCAATACCGGCGGATGGACCAGCTTCAATCAGGACAATCCTTGCCAGGGCGGCACCAATGCCGACGAGATGAAGCCGTTGGTCTGCGGCAACGGCAATCCGAGTACCATCGTTCTCGGTCAGGACATGGCCACCACGGGCGGGGAACTGCAAACCGTTTTCTCCAACCTGGCCGATTGCTGGGCCGCAGCAACCGACAAAATCCGCTCCTGGAATCTGACGCTGCCGGTCATTACCTGTCCGAGCAACAATGTGGGCACATGCGAAACGGTCGTCGGCGCCGTCAACGTCAACGTCGTCTGGATTGCCGAAAAGAACGACCCTCAATATAAAGACGTTCCGACGCAGATGGACGACTGGTCCTTCCCGGCGGATGCAGGAAACACCAACGGAATGCAGCGCTGGGCCAGCTTCGCCGATCATTTCAAACTGAAAAATGTGGACGGGAGCCCCGCCCCCTACCAGGACAAGGCCATCTATTTCCGTCCCGACTGCACGCCGCACGAATTGAAAGGCTCGACGGGCGGGGAGAATTTCGGCGTTCTGGCCAAATATCCGAAGCTTGTCAATTGAACCGGGAATTGCCATGCGCCAGCCCATCCACATAGCCTTTTCGTTTCAGGATGTCCTCCTCGCCCAGCTCCTTGCCGAAGAACTCCGGCAGGAGGCGAATGTCTCCCTGCTCGGCAAACCACCCCGGCCGGAGAGCGGGATCTCGCCGGATATCGTTTTCATCGACGATGAACCTGATGACGTGCTGGGGCGTCTCCAAACCGTGCGGCGCGATTTTCCCAAAGCGAGCCTCTTCGTCCTCTCCTCGGACACCAGCCCGGACCATATCGTGGAAATCATGAAATCCGGGGCGAACGAATATTTTCTGAAACCGGTCAATCCCCAGAAAATCCGCGAGGCCGTCGAACGGGTGCAAATGAATTTACTCGAAGGAGGGAAAAACACCGGCGGCAAAGCATACGCCTTCATCGGCAGCAAGGGGGGGCTCGGGACAACGGTTCTGGCCGTCAATACGGCGGCGGCGCTGGCGGGGCAAAAATCGGGCAAGATCGCCTTGCTCGATCTCAACCTGACGGCGGGGGACAGCAGCGTTCTGGTCGATGCGGTGCCGAAAACCACTATCGCCAACGTCATCCGCAATTATCACCGCCTCGATCCGGCTTTTCTCGCCGGGGTGATGGAAAAAACCTCTTCCGGTTTCGATCTGCTCGCCGCCCCGCCGGCGCCGGAAGAAGGCGTTGCGATTACCGCCGAACAAATCGGCAGTATCCTTCAGCATGCCCGCAACCTCTATGAAGCGATCGTTATCGATTGTCCGGCCATGTCGGTCGAAGCGCGCATCATGGAAAACTTGCGCGGCATGGATGCGATTTTCCTGAACACCGATCTCTCGGTGCCGGCCGTGCGCAACGCATCCCGCCTGTTGAAGATCCTGCGCAAGTCGGATATCGGGCCGACCGAAGTCGTCGTCAACCGGTTTATCAGAGGGCAGACGGCAACGCTGGAAGAAGTGGAGAAGACGCTCGATCAACGGGCTTTCTGGCTTTTTCCCAACGATTTTGAGAATGCGATGGCTTCGGTGAATCGCGGCACCCCGCTGACGAATTACAATCCGCGCTCCATCCTGTACCGGAATATTCTCGAATTTATTCAAAAACTTCAGAAACCGGCTGTCTTCCCGCTTTATCGGGGAGTAAAGGGTTTGCTGGGCAAAGCCGTCTAGGAGAAAACGTGGAACTGAGAGGTTTTTTTTCCCGCAATCAGAAGACCGCGCCGCCCGTGGCAGTTGCCGGCAGCGACCTTGCTCCGGAATCTAAACAGACCTGGGATTATCAGAAAGACGATCTCTATTACACCATCAAGCATAAGGTTCATACCCGTCTGGTCGAGGAACTCAACCTCAAGGCTTTCGATGCGGTCGATATCGAGGATGTCCGGCCGCAACTGGCAAAAATGCTATCCGGCTTCCTCAGCGAGGAAAAGGCTCTTCTCAATGAGGAGGAGTTCCAGTTCATGGTTGGGGAGATTGTTGACGAACTGCGCGGGCTGGGGCCCATCGAGCCGTTCCTCAAAGACCCTACTATTTCCGATATCCTGATCAACACCTATCGCCATATCTATATCGAACGCCACGGCCTGCTTGAGCGCACCCGTTCGCGCTTTCTCGACAATCGGCATCTGATGAACGTTCTCGACCGTATCGTCTCGCGGGTGGGCCGGCGTATCGACGAATCGACGCCCATGGTCGATGCCCGGCTCGCCGACGGCTCGCGCGTCAATGCGATTATCCCCCCTCTCGCCATCGACGGGCCGATCCTCTCCATTCGTCGTTTTGCCGTAAAGCCCCTGAAGATGGAGGACCTGATCCGTTACGGCGCCATTACTCCGGAGATCGGCCAGCTCCTGGCCGGCTGTGTGAAGGCCAAGCTGAACATCATGATCTCCGGCGGCACCGGCTCTGGCAAAACGACCCTGCTCAACGTCCTCTCCGGGTTTATCCCGGGCAAGGAGCGTATCGTCACCATCGAGGATGCCGCCGAATTGCAGCTGCAGCAAGAGCATGTGGTACGGCTCGAAACGCGGCCCCCGAATATCGAGGGAAAAGGGCAGATAGCGCAGCGGGACCTGGTGATCAACAGTCTGCGCATGCGCCCGGACCGCATCATCGTCGGCGAGGTACGCGGCCCCGAGGCCTTCGACATGCTGCAGGCGATGAACACCGGCCATGAAGGCTCCCTGACCACCATCCACGCCAACACCCCCCGCGATTCGCTGACCCGTCTCGAATCGATGATTCTCATGACCGGCGTGCATCTGCCGGAAAAGGCGATGCGCTTCATGATCTCCTCGGCTCTCGACCTGATCATCCAGGTGGACGCGCCTGCCCGACGGCAGTCGCAAGATTGTGTCGGTCAGCGAAGTGGTCGGCATGGAGGGAGAGGTCATTACCCTGCAGGACATCTTTGTCTTCGAGAAGAAGGGATTGGGAGAAAACGGAAAAGTGCTCGGCCGCTTCCGCGCCACCGGCATACGACCGAAATTCGCCGACCGCCTGGAGTTGGCCGGCATCCACCTGCCGGATAATCTCTTTTCGTCCGAACGGTATTTCGAATGACGAGGGCATCATGGAGCAACTGAGTCTGTTATTCCTGCTCGCCGTCTTTCTGTTCGCCGTCACTCTGGTCGAACTGGCCTGGTTAACCTGGTCGCGCAGCCATTTCAAGGAACGGTATGCCATCAAGCGCCGTCTCCTCTTCATATCGGCGGGGGGAAAACATGGCCTGGAGAAACTCGCCCTCTATAAAAATCGCGCGCTGAACGATATCGGCTCATGGGAGAGATTTGCCTATACCCTGCCCCGATTCCAGAGCCTCGACCGGATGCTGCTGCGCTCCGGGCTGGCCATCAATGCATCTTTCTTCCTCCTCGCCAGTCTGGCTCTCGGCTTCATGGGTTTTCTCGTCGGCATGCAACTCCTCCCGAACTGGGTTACGGCGATTGCGCCGGCGGTGGCGCTGCTTTTCGTCCCCTTCGCCTGGCTCAAATACCGTGAAAGCCAGTCGATGGCCAAATTCGACGATCAGTTGCCGGAAGCGTTGGATCTTCTCTCCCGTTCCCTGCGCTCCGGCCTGGCGTTGTCGGCCGGGATGGAGATCATCACGCAGGAGATGGAAGAGCCGCTCCGCTCCGAATTTGCCGCCGCCGCCGACGAAATTAATCTCGGGCTTTCTTTCCGGGAAGCGCTGGAGAACATGTGCGAACGGGTACCGAGCCGTGACCTGCGCTTCTTTGCCGTAGCCATTCTGATTCAGCGCGATACCGGCGGCAATGCCGCCGAAATTCTCGACCAGATCAGCGGCCTGGTTCGCGAGCGGAGCAAATTCAAACGACACGTGCAAACGTTGACGGCCGAAGGGCGAATCTCCGGTGTCGTCCTCATCGGCCTCCCCATCGCTATGTTCATCTATCTTTATTTCATCAATTACAATTACGTTTCTCTTTTATGGAAAGATCCGATCGGTTACCTGATGAGCATCGTTTCTATCGTTAACATGTTTATCGGATACTTTGTGATACGGAAAATTACCCAAATCGAGATTTGAAATGAGCGGACTATTGGCACTTTTTTCCGGCCCGACCGGACAATACATATTCCTCGCTCTGGTTTTCCTGGCGACGGCTTCGGTCACTGTCGGCGGCGTGTTGCTCTTTCTGCGTCCGGAGGCGATCTCCGTCCGTCTTAATCGCCTGCTTGCCGCGCCGGGGGCGGTGCTCCGGGGAATATCGCCACTGACCCAGGAGGAATCGACCAGCCTGGTGGCGAAGATGATCAAGCCGCTGCACAAACTCTCGGTGCCGAGCGAAGAGGCCACTCGCAAGAAAATTCGCCTAAAACTGATCCAGGCGGGCTTCCGCTCCAATCAGGCGTACCGCAACTTTCTCGCGGCGAGAACCGCCGGCGCCGTTCTCTTGCCGCTAATCTGGCTCTTCCGGGGCATTTTCGTCTCTCTTGATTCGAAAACACTTGCGGTGGCGTTCTCCCTCGTTGCCGTCGGCTATTTTTTGCCGGATCTGATTCTTACGCATTTTCGCCAGAAGCGGCAGGAGAAGATCTTCAAGGCGATCCCGGACGCCCTCGACATGATGGTCGTCTGCGTCGAGGCGGGGTTGGGGCTGGATATGACTTTCAAGCGGGTCGGCGAGGAAATCCGTTCCCTGTCTGCGGATTTGAGTGACGAGTTCCTGCTGACCAATCTCGAAGTGCGTGCCGGCAAAGGGCGGGATGATGCCCTGCGCAACATGGCGCAACGCACCGGGGTTGCCGAAATGCAGAACCTGACCACCGTGCTGATTCAGACCAGCCGTTTCGGTACCAGCCTGGCCAAGGCGCTGCGCGTCCATTCGGATAGCATGCGCACGAAAAGACGCCAGATGGCTGAAGAGATCGCCGCCAAGTCGGCGGTGAAGCTCCTCTTCCCCCTGGTGCTGTTCATCTTTCCGACGATTTTCGTCGTCCTTCTCGGACCGGCGGCCATCCAGATCGCGCGGAACCTTCTTCCCGCCCTTGGAGGGCACTGAGATGTTTCCGCTATCAAGATACCCCGCCCTGCTGCTCACTCTTCTTCTTTGCGGCTGCACGTCGACAACCGTGCAACATACGACCTTTGGCAACTCGGAGATGGAGCAACTGGGAAAGGATGTCATCGACAGGGACCAGGCAGTTGAAAATCTTCCTGTTCCGGAACTTCTCGCCACCGGCGCCAAATATTTGGCGAGAGGAAATCTCTCACTGGCGGAACTGCATTTTCTTATGGCCCTGAAAAAGGAACCGGCTTCGGCGGCAGCCTGTACCGGCTTCGGTAACGCGCGGGTTCTGGCCGGTGATGGAGAGAAAGCGGAAATCGCTTTTCGGGAAGCTCTGCAGCGGCAATCGGCTTACCTGCCGGCCTTGCTCGCCCTCGGCCGGCTGCACCGGCAGGCAGGGAAAACGGAGGCGGCGCTGGCCGATTTTCGCCAGGCGCTGGAAAGCCATCCGGACAGTGCGGAGGTCCAGTCGGAACTGGCGATCACCTGCGACCGGCTGGAGCAGTTTGAGGAAGCCGAACCGCTACACCGTTTGGCCACCGAAAGACAACCGGGGAACGCCGCTGCCTTCAGCAATCTCGGCTTTCATTATCTGCTGCGCGAGAAATTTCCGGAAGCCGTTGCTGCCCTGCAAAAAGCGGTGCGGCTGGAGCCGGCAAACAGCCGGGCGCGAAACAACCTGGCAGTCGCTTACATACTCAGCGGCGAAAGTGAACCGGCGCTAGCCCTCTTCGAAAAGACTCTCGGCCCGGCCGCCGCCTGGAATAATCTTGGCTACATCCTGATGACCCAGGGGAAACCGGAGCCGGCGGAAAAAGCCTTCCGCCGCGCCCTCGACCTTAATCCGCAATTCTACGCCGCCGCCAAGGAAAACCTGGAAAAGCTCCGGCGCCGGGAAAATTCCGTTGTCGAATAAATAGGGGAGAAATCGATGAAAAGGCTCATTTTCCTACTTGCTCTTCTTCTCGCCGCCAGTACCCCGGCCTTCTCCTTCCATATCGGCCCGGCCACGCCGGCAGCAGCACATGGTGAGGTCAATCTGGGAGCAGGATATTTTTTCTATAATGCGACCTGGCAGGACCGAGGCGACGATCTCCCCTCTATGGACCTGGAACAGAACCGGGGATACCTGCACATCGGCTATGGCTTGGGCATGGAGGACGAACCCCCTTGGGAGGTCTATTTTCGGGGCGGCGTATCCGATCTGGAATCGGACGGTGAAAGCGATGACGATTTCGCCCCGTTTGCGGCAGCGGGCCTTAAGGGTGTTTTCCATGAGGGCTCGGTTTTCGGCTGGGGAATGGCATTTCAGGGCGATTACTTCGGCGGGATGAACAGCAACGGCGTATCGCTGGACGATTTCTGGGAGATCGAATTCGCTCTCCCTATCCAGGCAAAGCTCGGGCCGGTTCTTCTTTATGCCGGACCGGTCTTTTACGGCGCGCGGGGCAAAGGACAGAACCTCGATGGCCCCGAAATCGATCTCGAAGAAGATCAAAATTTCGGCGGTTTCGGCGGTGCCGGTCTGGATATCGGTCCGCTTCGGTTCGAAGCGGAAGCCCAGTATAAAAGCGAATTCTCGGCGAGCGGCTTCGTATCTTTTCAATTCTGAGCCTTACCACCCCCCTTCCCCTTCCTGAATCAGGAGGGGGGGCAGCCCCTCTCGATCACGAGAAATCTCCCCTCCTTGATAAGGAGGGGCCGGGGGGGGTCGCTTTGATTCTTTTTCGCACGTACAGGAGGCTATCCCATGGGAAGTTTTCTCCGCATTGCCCTGATGTTCATTATGCTTGCAGCTATCGTCGGTTGCGGCAGCAGCGGCGGCAATTCCCTGGACTCCTCCCTTCCGGAATCGAATAAAACTGGAGAAGAAACGCCGGTAGCGCCACAGCAAAATTTGCCGGGGACAGTGGGTAGCCTGCTCGATCTGAAGGATCTAATCGAACCGGCCGGGGATCACTGGTATGAAACCCGGGCCGCTGCCATCAACAATGCCGGGACAATCATCGGCCAGACCAATGCCGGCAGTCCGACCCTTGGGGCCTTCAGCTGGAATCCGGCAACGGAAACCTTGACCTTTTTGGGAATCCATGATGGCTCTTACGACGACTATTTCGACCTGAAGGTGAAGACTCCGGCCCGGTTTTTTATTCATAGCGAGGCGGTCGATCTGAACGAATCCGGCATGATCATCTGCAATTCGACAACCGGCACCCCTGACGAGAAACGGGCTTTTGCCTGGCGCGATGAGGAAACCTTCGATCTCTCCCCACCTCCCTATATCAATGACGACGGCAAGCGAACAGTGGGTTCTTTCTCGGAAGCGGTCGATGTCAATAGCCTGGGAGAAGTCGTCCTGACGGCGGAGACCCGGTTCGGCCGGGAGGCTTTCTACTGGGACGGAAGAAGTTTCATGCCGGCGACTCTCGATATTGAAAGTGAAGACGAAAATGCCGAGCCGCAAACCAGGGATGTCGTCGTGCCGATGCTCCGGGGCTTGGGCGGCATCGTCGACGCGGATGCGGCGGCCGTGGCTATCAACGAAAATGGGCAGGCTATTTCCAACTCGGGCGGAACAGCGGTGTTCACCGATATCCGTCTGGGCGTGGTCGAATCTCTGAATTACCTGCCCGGATCCACCGAAACAAAGGCTATCGCACTCAATGACAGTCTCCCCACCGCTCATGTCGTCGGCACCAGCGGCACCCGGAGCTTCTTTTGGGACGGCGGCGCCATGTATCCGATCGACGACCTGGGTGGCGGCAACAGCGAAGCGACCGACATCAACAACCTCGACCAGGTGGTCGGCGGCGCTACCTTGGCCGACGGCTCTTCCCATGCCTTCCTCTGGATGTTGGGAGAGGACAAGAAAGGGCACATCCGCGACCTTGGCACCCTCGGCGGCGCCAACAGCCATGCCACCAGCATCAACGAGGCCGGGCAGATTGTCGGCTGGTCGGAAACGGGCGAATTCTATAACGAGCAGGGGGTCACGGCGCCGATCCGCCATGCCTTTCTCTGGCAGAACGGCATCATGTACGATCTCGGCACGCACGACTATTTTTACGCCTACCCTTTCAAGCCCCCCTTCCCCTTCAGCGAAGCGGTAGCGATCAACGCCGACGGGCAGGTAGCAGGCAATTCGACGACCATCAATGCCCATTCGCGTGGGTTTTCTCTAACGCCCATCTTTCCCTGAAGGCAATGTTCCAATCCTTTTCTGCCCAACCTTTTTCGCGCTGCCGACGATTTGACTGGTTGTGAGTAAGCGGTTAAAATGAATTAAGCACAACATAACCCCCTTTGCGGAAAGGAGAAAGCTATGGGAAGTTATGTGAAGGAAGGCATCGGCCCCGGGCCGGAAGTGATGGGCGCCAGTACCCTGATCGGCGATAAGGTCATCAATCGACAAGGTGAGGATCTGGGGAAAATCGAAGAGCTCATGATCGATATGAACAGCGGAAAAATCCGCTATGGGGTTCTTTCCTTCGGCGGATTCCTAGGCATCGGCGATAAGCTTTTTGCCGTTCCTTTCCAGCTGCTCGAACTCGATACGCAGCGCGAATGCTTCGTCTTCGATGCGGATAAGGAAAAACTCGAGAGAGCCCCCGGATTCAACAAGAAAGATTGGCCGACCGGTCACCGGGCGTACGAGGAAGAGGTTAACCGCTACTACGGCGTGATCCCGTATTGGGAAGGTTATTCTGGCGTCGAGCGCCGCCACGGGATTGAGTCGGAGTCGGAACACCGGCTTAGCTGACGCAAACCGCGCGTAGTACAAAAAAGGCCCTGCGAATTTTTGCAGGGCCTTTCGCTTTCTTCCCCTCCACGCAAAAAACTCCCAACATCATCCGCCCCCTCCTTTTGCAAAACCCATCTTTGCGCGTCCAGAGAGTTGCACATCGGGTACCCATGGAAAAATGTTGCTGTTCAGCTCGATGGCATTATAGGATTAACAACGATTTTGATTTTTGCCGGGGACGCACATGCGCATTCTGATTATCGAAGATGAAAAAAAGACTGCCGCCTATCTTCAGAAGGGGCTGATGGAAAACGGCTTCTCCGCCGATATTTCCGCAAACGGAGAGGATGGACTCCATTTGGCCCGGACGGAAACGTACGATCTGATCATCCTCGATGTCATGCTTCCCGACCGGGACGGCTGGTCGGTGCTGGCGGCGCTGCGTACTGAAAAAAGCGACTTGCCGGTGATCTATCTTTCCGCCCGCGATGCGGTGCACGACCGGGTTCGGGGGTTGGAGCTGGGCGCCGACGACTATCTGGTCAAACCCTTTGCTTTCTCGGAGCTTTTGGCGCGCATCCGGAACATCCTGCGGCGGGGGCCGGCACGGCAACCGGACCACTTGCGAGCCGACGACCTGGAGATGAATCTCATCAGTCATACGGCGCGGCGCGGCGGTAAAACCGTTGACCTCACCACCAAGGAGTTCTTGCTCCTTTCGCTCCTGCTGCGCCGCAAGGGAGAGGTGCTTTCCCGGACGTTTATCGCCGACCAGGTCTGGGGAATCAATTTCGACAGCGATACCAATATCGTCGATGTGGCGATTCGCCGGCTTCGGCGCAAGGTCGATGATCCTTTTGAACGTAAGCTGATTCAGACCGTGCGCGGAGCAGGCTATGTCCTCAACGAAGCATGACACCTCCCAGCCGGGAACCTTCTCTATTACAGCCCGGCTCACCATTCTCTCCACCTTCGCCACCACCGTCGTCCTCCTGTTTGCCATCGTCTTCCAGTTTCTCGCCTTGGTGAACGACCTGGAATTCGAAGACAATGATTTTTTGGTCGATAAAATCCGGGTGATTCAGGAAATCATCACCCGCTATCCAGGCGATCGCAACCGCCTGGAAGAGGAAGTCTACTGGGAGGGAGCCAGGCGCCAATATACCCGTTACCTGGTCCGGATCGCCGACCGACAGGGGCAGGTCGTCATGGAGACGCAGGAGATGGGCAACATCCTCCCGTCCGGGGCGTTCCCAAAGCCGACAATAAGCACCCACGCCATCGGTCGGGGCGAGAAACGGCTGGGACCGGAAGAAAGAATATATCTGGTGAACGCAGCCTGGAGCGGAGCGGAGAACGATCCCGCATCCCGTTTGATCCAGGTCGCACTCGATGTGACGGACGAAGTGGCGATCATGGCGGGATACAAGGAGAAGATGGCCTTTGTCTTTCTGGCAGGCCTGTGCCTCTCGGCCGCCTTCAGCGTCGTGGTGGCGCGGCGTGGGTTGCGACCTTTGACCAAGATTACCGAAACTGCCGCGCGAGTCAACGTGACAAGCCTGCACGAACGGCTCGATGCCCGGATCTGGCCGCAGGAATTGGCCAGCCTGGCCGCGGCCTTCGATGCGATGCTCGACCGTCTGGCAACCTCCTTTGAACGGCTTTCCGATTCTTCCGCCAATCTGGCGCACGAAATTCGCACCCCGATCAACAATCTGCGCGGCGAAGCCGAAGTGGCTCTCTCCCGATCCCGGTCCCCAGAGGAATACCGGCGGGTCATCGAATCGAGTCTGGAGGAATATGAACGGCTCTCCAGAATGATAGACAACATCCTCTTTCTGGCGCGAGCCGAACAGCGGATTGAGGCGGTCCCCCTCGATGTGGCTGCAGAATTGGAGCGCCTCCGGGACTTTTACGGCACCCTCGCCGAGGAGAAGGGGATCACCATCTCTTGCGCCGGGGAGGGGAGGCTGACCGTCGATCCGCAGCTGTTTCAGCGCGCCGTGGGCAATCTCCTTTCCAACGCCATTCGTTACTCGCCGCCCGGCGGGGCACTCACCGTGACCTTCGTTCGCGACGAGGCAGGTTCCGCACGTCTAACCGTTGCCGATACCGGTATCGGGATTGTGCCAGACGACCTTCCCCGGGTCTTTGATCGTTTCTATCGCAGCCGCGAGGCCCGTGCCCTCCATGCCGAGGGGACTGGCCTCGGGCTCGCCATCGTCAAATCGATCATGGAACTCCACCAGGGAAGCGTCACGATCACCAGCGCGCCGGGACAGGGGACCTCGGTGACGTTGCACTTCCCTTCTCACAGTTAAGGCCGGGTGCCCCCGAAGATGACCGAATTGTCATCTTCCCGTCATGATCCGGACAGGTTGTATCGGCTACCATCCGAGGACAGTGTGAAAAACCCTGTCCCCGGAGCACCCCATGACCCTACGCCGGCCATTCGGCATCCTCAGCCTGTTCGCCTTAATCTTCCTCGCCATTGCCGTCGTTACCCGCACCGTGCTGCTCGTCATGATTCCGGCCGGTTCGGGGCTGACGCTGCCGCTGTTGGCGAAGGCGTACGCAACGGGGTTGCTTTTCGATCTCTCCACCCTCGCCTACTTCCTGATTCCCGCGGCCCTCTATCTGCTCCTCGCGCCGCAGCGGCTCATCGCCAGCGACAAACATCGCTGGCTGGTCCGCAGCATCTTGTTCGTCATCTGCTACCTTCTCCTGTTCAACGCCGTGGCCGAGTACTTCTTCTTCGAAGAGTTTGCCACCCGTTTCAACTTCATCGCGGTGGATTATCTGATCTACACCGGCGAGGTGATCGGCAATATCCGCGAGTCCTATCCGCTTTTCCCGATCCTTGGGGCGCTTTTGGCCACCGCGCTATTCCTGGTCTATCTGCTGCGCGCTACCATCGATCGTGCCTGCGCCGCCACCTTCGGCGGGCGCCGGCGTCGCCTGGGCGGCATCTTGCTCACAGCGCCGCTGGCGGCCCTGCTCTGTGTGAACATCAGTTACACCACCATATCGGCCAACAGTTATGCCAATGAGCTGGCAGGCAATGGTCTTTACGGGTTATTCGCCGCCTTTCGCAACAACGATCTCGATTTCAACCGCTTCTATGTCACCCGCGACAACCAGCAGGTCGTGGCCCGGCTAAGGGATTTCGTCGAAGAACGTAACAACGACTTCGCCGCGCCGGCCCCGCGCCTGACGCGGCAGATTACCGGCGAAGGGGCGGAGAAACGGCTCAACGTCATCGTCGTGGTGGAAGAAAGTCTGAGCGCCGAATTTCTCGGTGCCTGGGGCAACACGCATCACCTCACGCCGAACCTCGACCGGCTCGCTCAGGATTCACTGCTCTTTTCCCATCTCTACGCCAGCGGTACGCGCACCATCCGGGGGCTCGAAGCGCTCACCCTCTCGATCCCGCCCCTGCCCGGAACCTCCATCGTCAAACGGCCGGATAACGGCGGTTTTCGCTCCTGGGGGGAGATCATGAAGGACAAGGGGTACGATAGCCGCTATATCTATGCCGGATTTGGCTATTTCGATAATATGAACGCCTTTTTCGCGGGAAACGGTTTCGACATCGTCGACCGCAGCAACTTTGCCAAGGATGAAATCACCTTCGCCAACATCTGGGGGGCCTGCGACGAAGATCTTTTCGCCAAGGTCGTCAAGGAGTCGCGACAATCGCATAACGCGGGTCGCCCCTTTTTCAACATGGTCATGACCACCTCCAATCACCGCCCCTACACCTACCCGGAGGGAAAGATCGACATCCCTTCCCAGACCGGTCGCATGGGCGGGATCAAGTACGCCGACTACGCCATCGGCAGGTTCATGGAGGAAGCGCGCAAGGAACCGTGGTTCCGGGATACGGTCTTTGTCTTCGTGGCCGACCATTGCGCCAGCAGCGCCGGGAAAACCGCGCTGCCGGTCAAGATGTACGAAATTCCGCTCCTCGTCTACGCGCCTGCGCACGTGAAGCCGGGCAAGATCGACCGGATGATGTCCCAGATCGATGTCGCCCCGACCGTGCTCGGGCTCCTCAACATGAGCTACGTCACGGATTTTCTTGGCCAGGACACCCTCAAGGCGGACAACCGGATCGAACGGGCGTTCATTTCCACCTACCAGAAGCTCGGCTACATCGAAGGCGACCGGCTCCTGATCCTCAGTCCCCAGAAAGGGGCGACCCTCGCGCGCTTCGACCGCGCCAGCGGCGCCACCGAACCGCTCCCCATGGATGAACACCTCCTGCAGAATGCGCTCGCCTGGTACCAGGGAGCCAACTACCTCTACAAAAACCGGCTCAACCGACTCCAATGATCGTGAAAAGCTCTAGTCGCTCCCTGGATGCCTCTTTTCAATTTGCCTTGACTTAAATTGAAAATAGTTTATTTTTTTAATTGAGATATTAGAGAAAATTTATTTAAAAGCGTGCATGGATATGGAAAAAATTTCCTTTGTCATCCCTGTGTTCAATGAGGAAGAGAATCTTCCACGTCTCTACGAGAGTATCGAAAAAGTAGCGGCCGGCTTGGACAACCCCTGCGAAATTCTTTTTGTCGATGATGGCAGCCAGGATGGCAGTCTGCGGGTTATACAAACGTTGGCCGACCGCCATCCGCAGGTGCGTTATCTATCCTTCGCCCGCAACTGCGGCCAGTCTGCCGCGCTCTATGCCGGGTTCCAGGCGGCTGCCGGATCGATCATCATCACCTTGGATGCCGATCTGCAGAACGATCCGGCCGACATCCCTCGACTGCTTGGTTATTACGGCGAATACGATCTGGTCAATGGCTGGCGTTACCAGCGCCGCGATACCCTGTCCAAGAAGGTGGGAAGCCGAATCGGTAATGCCGTCCGCAATCTGCTGACTCGGGAAAGCATCCACGATACCGGCTGCTCGTTGAAGATCATGCGCGGCGAAATGATTAAACGCATCAAGATGTACCGCGGGCTGCATCGTTTTCTGCCGACACTCATGCGTCTGGAGGGGGCCAGGGTCATTGAGGTCAAGGTCAATCACCGACCGCGTCTGTTCGGGACCTCCAAATACAGCAACTTCCGTCGGGCACTGGAGGGTATCCAGGACCTCATGGCGGTGCGCTGGATGATCAAGCGGCATCTGGATTTTACCGTCAGAGCGAAAAATGTCTAAATCGGAGTTCCTCATTCTCGCCATCGGTTTCGGTGGCCAGACTCTTTTCTTCATGCGTTTTTTGGTGCAATGGATCTGCTCCGAGCGGGTCGGTCGCAGCATGATCCCCCTCTCTTTCTGGTATTTCAGCATTGCCGGGAGTGCTCTGCTGCTGATTTATGCCATTATCCGTCGCGATATCGTTTTTATTGTCGGGCAAAGCACCGGATTTTTCATCTATATCCGCAATATCTATCTCGTTTTTCGCGAGAACAAATTGAAGGCAACGAATGGCGGCCTGGCTGGATAACCGCAGGTTTCTGCTTCTCCTCTATTTTATTCTCCTTCTTTTGCCTACTGCCTTCATCCCGCTGGCGGAGACGACCGAAGCTCGCTATAGCGAAATCGCCCGCGAAATGGTCGCCTCGGGCAACTACCTGGAACCGACATTCAACGGTATCAAACATTTTCACAAGCCGCCCGTGGCCTATTGGCTGATTGCCGCCGGCCTCAACATCTTCGGCCAGAATGATTTCGGCGCCCGTTTTTTCGGCGTTGTAGCGGCCGTAATTGCGGTTGCCGCCCTTTTTCATCTGGGCCGGATTATACTTGCCGACGAAGAAAAAGCATTTATGGCGGCGCTGATTGGCGCCTCCTCCCTGCTTTTTCTCGCCGTGGCGCGAATCGCGGCCACCGACATCTATCTCACCTGCTTCACCCTGCTGGCTCAGGTGTTTCTTTTCCGCCAGATATATGGCCGCAAAAGCCCGGTCAATGCCCTGCTCTATGCGTCCTTCCTCGCCTTGGGATTTCTCACCAAGGGACCCATCATATTTCTATTTACCCTCTTGCCTTATCTTCTGGCGAAAATTTTCGACCGGGAACACCGGCAGGTTTTTTCGGGAAAAGAGATTATTGCTGCCGCTTTTCTGTTTAGCACCATCGCCCTGCCGTGGTACCTGGCGGCCAGTGCGAAAAATCCTGGTCTGCTGCAGTATTTTCTGCAGGTGCAAACGGTCGATCGCGTGGTCACCGATCGCTTTCATCGGTATGAACCTCCCTGGTATTTCCTGGAGATTTTTGCGCTTACCTTCCTTCCCTATATCTTCTTCTTTCTGCGTGGTGCCGCGCAGCCGCGTGCTCTCCCGGCACGCACCCGTATCTTACTGGTGTATATCAGTGTGCCTTTTCTCGTTTTCTCCCTTGCGCAAGGGAAACATCCCACCTATATCCTGCCGCTGTTCGGGCCGCCGCCCTCCTTACCGCCGAAACCATATCGCGCTTTCCGTCGCCCCGCCTGAAGTGGCTGGCCTTGGCAGTCTTGCTGCCTCTCGCCCTGGTGCCGGCAGCCGCTGCTTTTTTTTGGCCACCGCTGGCCGGTCGAGGGATGGCAGTGGCCGCGTTTACCCCGGTCGCCCTCTTGTTATTCCGGCAAGTGGTTCGCGAACGCGACCAGGCCGGTTTCGTCCCGTGGACAGCCGTCCTGCTGGTGGTTGTCGCTGCGGCCGGAATGACGGTACAGGCGATGGCCGATACACAGTTCAAGGGGTATGAACGAATGACTGCCGCCATCGATCGTCTCGATCCGCAACATCGCCAGCCGGTCGTTGTCTTCAATTCCTTTCTCCCCTCGATCTCTTTCTATCGCCGGGAACTGGCGATCATGGCGCTCGGCCGACCACGTGAGGTGCAATTCGAGAGGGGTGAGGATTACAGCAAGACCTACCTGCCTGGCGAATCGGAGCTGACTGCTTTCCTGCAGGGGCGGGAGAAAGTTTTCGTCATTCTCAAACCCGATGCCCTGCCACAATTGCACGCCATCGCCCCCTCCCTCGCCTGCACCGAAATTTTCGCCCAGCGCAAGCATACTGCCTACCTTTGTGAAAACAGGTAAGGGCGGCATTTTCAAACAAACGGGCGGAAACATCTGAAAAGGATTGACCAGAGAATAAGTTGAGAGGGGTGGTAACCGCACCTTTTTCTGATAAGAGGTATCCATGAAAAATTAAAAAATAAAAATCCTGTCCGGGCGGATTACTATTCCCGGTGGTGCTTCCACGGGTTTATGACCAAGATTCCTTTATTGAAAGGAGTTTTTTTGTCCGTCCGGCGGCCGTTCGCCGGGGTCTGGCTAGCCGTGTCCATGTTTCTCTTCTGCACTCTTTTCGTCTCGGAGGTCACGGCAGTGGAGAACGAAAAGGGAACGGAATATTCACAACCCTCTGCGCAAGGGGAGGCTTTAGCTTCAGATGCTCCGGAGGAGGAAAGCGCCAGCGAGGGGGAGTTTTGGGGACAACCAACGGAATTGCTGATTGAGGAGGGGTTGGGAATCATTGCCGAACGACATGCGATGATTTCCAACGGGATCATTGATTCGGCCGAATGGGTGGATTCTTTTTTTTGGGACAGGCGTATCGAGCCGCCACCTCAGCAGACCCGGATTGATTTGGCGTTTTCCCTGTTGGCCGGGGATCACGACAGCGCAGAATTCGATGGCAGTGCCCATCTCCGGTTATCCCTTCCCATGCTCAGCAAGCGCCTCCAACTGCAGATTTCCGATAACAGGGACGATGAGCCCGATATCAACGCAATTCGGGATCCGTGGCCGCCCCGTGATAATGCGACCAAAGGAGTCCTGGCCGGCCTGCGCTATTTTTTTACACAGAAGGCGAAGCGCAACAGCAGTATCAAGGCATCCTTTCGTCTACGTGACGGATCCCCGGTCCTCCTCCTGGAACCGCGTTACCGTCAGGATTTTCCCTTTGACGCGTGGCTTTTCCGTTTTACCCAAAGGGGCATTGGCTATTCCAATGGCGAGCTGCAGTTCCGGACGATCCTCAATCTCGAGCGCCCCTTGACTGGATGGCCCCCAAGATTTCTTTTCGCCAGCGTCGCCGAGGGAACATGGTTCAGAGACCGAAGTGGCTATTATTATCACATTGATTTCAAGCTCCAGCAGATACTGAGTGCGCGGCGGAATATCGAATATGCTTTGGTCAATGAATTCCAGACCGTTCCCGACCACCAACTCGAAGTTGCCCGGGTGCGTGTTTCTTATCGGCAGAACGTCCGTTGGAATTGGCTTTTTTTCGAAATCTCACCGCAGGTGACGTTTGCCAGGGCTCAGGACTGGAAACCGGATCCCAGCGTTCTTTTGAACATGGAGGTGATTTTCGGCGCCTGCGAGTAGATGGGCAGGAAATCCGGGCGGAAATCATCATTTTTCTTCACCATGAGGCCACAGTGACATGAACCAGAAAGTCAATAGACGGGCAGATAACCAGAGGATCTTATTCTGGATGGTTTTTTCAGCTGCGGTGCTGCTGTTTGCCTGGGGAATGTGGTCGGTGCCCGTGTTGTCGCATAACGAGGCCCGACGGCTGGTCGTGGTGCGCGAAATGATCGCCAGTCAGCAGTGGCTGACGCCGATGAAAAACGGAGTCTTTTACTTTGAAAAGCCGCCGCTCTATTACTGGACCGGCGTTTTTTTCAGTCTGCTGTCCGGCAGCACCGCCGAGTGGGTACTGCGACTTCCGTCGGCACTGGCGGCGCTGGCCGCCACCGGTTTTCTTTACCAGAGAATGCGTACTTACATCGGCCGCCAGCCAGCGTTATTCAGCGCACTGATCCTGGTCAGCTCCCAGTTTTATGTCCTGCAAGCGCGCAGGGCCGAAATCGATACTTTCTTTGCGACACTCTGCTTTGCAGCCCTGCTGCTCTACTATGATTTCTTCAAGAGCCAGAAAAAAAAATATCTGTATTTTTCCTTCATTGTCCTCGGCCTGGCCGCTTTGACCAAGGGGCCGGTCGCACTGGTTTTCTTTTTATCTCCACTCGTGGGCTATGCCCTCCTGCGACGTAATTTCCAGATCCTCAAAGGGCTGTTCCATCCTCTGGGGTGGCTGCTGTTCGCAACTTTTGGCCTTTCCTGGTTCGCCTATGCCTTTTATGGGATTCCCGATAGCCCCCTGCGTGGCGTAATTCAGAAGGATATAGTGGCCAAGGTGTATGAGAGTGCCAATTTCGACCCGTTCTATTCGTATTTCGTGCTTCTTCTCGGTTCCTTTGCCCCTTGGACTCTAGTTCTTTTCTACAAGCCGAAGCGCTGGCTGAAAAATTTATCCACCCCCGAGGGAATGTTTCTGACCTGCGCTTTCGGCGTGCCGTTAATTATCATGTCCTGTTTCGCCACCAAGCACGGCAAGTACATGCTGCCGGTCTTTCCGTTTTTAGCTGCTTTTTTAGGGTGTGCGGTCAGTGGAGCTTACAACGATTTCGGGCAGCGTTGGGGAGAGCGCTTCCATACCTTATTCAACCGTTTGAGCGGCGGCCTGCTGGCAATCCTTTTTATCGCCCTGGTGATGGCGCCACCGTATACGCTGAAATACCGGTTTGTCATACTCAAGCCGTTTGCAGAAAAGCTCCACTCTCTGCGAGGGACGAACCCGGTTTTCTCGTATAATCAGGAGCAGATTCAATTGATCTATTACTACGGAGAGCCCATTCCGGTTCTCGATGAAACACAATTCAAAGAAAAGTTGAAGCAGGGACAACCGTTTCTTATAGTTGCCGAAGATAGCGACCGCGCTGCCCTCGAAGAAGAGAAAAATTTATGTCGGATTGAAGAGTTTTCTCCTTATTTGGAGACGGAGCGTAAGGCTTTTCTCTACGGAACTCAGAATTTTTGCCAACTCCATCGATAGCAAGTCCGGTTCAGTCCTTCGGAAATTAGAATATGTCCCAGCGCCGGATGGAACAAACCTCTTTGCTCCCCATCGCCAGCGCCGCGACGTGATCTCGCCGAACGAAAAAATTCCGGGTGCGCCAGTCGGAACTCGCGTCATCCTCCCCGGTATTCTCCGAAAATCCTCCTCCCCTCCCCTTTAAATACGCCTCTTTACGCGTCCAGAGCCGGAAAAAGGTTCGGCGGCGGCGATGCGGCGGGGCTTGGGCCAGCAGATTTTGTTCGGCAGAGGAGAAATAGCGACTGGCAAGAGGGACAAAGTCGAGAGCGGGATCGAGGAATTCGAGATCGACGCCGACCGGAAAGCCGGCGGATATCGCCAGCAGCATCCAGGCGCCGGAATGCGCCAGATTGAACTGCAGGTCGCAACCGTACCCGGCCAAGGCCGGCTTGCCGTACGGACCAGCGGTGAAAGAAAGTTCCGCCGGGGAAAGAGCGAGATAGCGGGCGAGTATCTGTCGCAACCGGGCGCGGCCGAGGCTGAAATTGCGCGCCTTCTCCGGGATGCGCAGGCGTTCGGCGCGAGCCAGTTCGTCGGCGGAGAGGAGGCTACACAGGGTAGCCAGATCTTCTTGCACCCTCCCCCAAACCCTCCCATCAAGGGAGGGGAGACAATCGGGAGCGTCAATCTCGGGAGATTTTCTCCCTCTCCCCACAGTGGGAGAGGGCCGGGGAGAGGGGGTGAACAGCCGCACCCGCCACAGGTGGACGTTGCCGGGTTCCAGGGCAAGACGATTGGGGGGCGGGCCCCAGGGAGGGAGGGGCGCACGCATGACGGTTATTCGGTCACCGACGGCTGTCCGGTGGCGATCCACTGTTGCAGGCGGACCATCCCTTCGTCGAAGGAGACGCGCGGCGCATAGCCGAAATCGCGGCGGGCGGCGCTCAGGTCGAACCAGTGGGCGGTGGAGAGTTCGCGGGCGACAAAGCGGGTCATGCGCGGCTCGCCGGAGAGGCGCAGCAGGCGATAGAGCTTTTCCAGAGTCCAGCCGATTGCGTAGGCGCGCTCGGGGGGAGATGCTGCGGGTCACCGGCGGCAGGCCGCCGGCAGCGAGGATGCGGTTGACCATCTCCCAGAGCGGGAGCGGCTCCCCCTGGGCGAGGAAGTAGGCCTTGCCGGCGACCAGCGAACCGAGGGCGAGGCGTTCGGCGGCCAGCAGATGGGCCTCGGCGGCGTTGTCGATGTAGATCGTATCGACCAGACAGGGGCGGTCGCCGATGCGGCGCAGTGCGCCCGGCCCGCCCGCGGGCGAGGATGCGCGGCACCAGATGGTTGTCCCCCGGCCCCCAGATCAGATGCGGGCGCAGGGCGACGGTCGCCAGCTCGGCGTCGTTGGCGGCGCAGCACCAGCTGTTCGGCTCGCGCCTTGGTCTGCGGATAATGGGCTTCGAAGTGCTCGGGATAAGGGACCGATTCATCACCCCTTCCATGTCGCGGCCATCGAAGACGACGCTCGGCGAACTGGTATAGACCAGCCGGCCGATGCCGTGGCGGCGGCAGGCGGCAATGACGTTCTGCGTGCCGACGACATTGGCCCGGTAAAAATCCTCGTAAGCGCCCCAGATCCCGGCCTTGGCGGCGACGTGAAAGACGATGTCGCACCCTTCGGCCGCGGCGCTGACGAGCCGCGGCGGATCAGCCAGTTCGCCTTGACACTGCTCCACCCCGAGGGCGGCCAGCTCCGGATAGTCGCGGCGGGAAAAAGACCGGACCTTATCGCCGCGCTCCAGCAGCAGGCGCACGATCGCCTGGCCGAGAAAACCGCCGCCGCCGGTGACCAGGGCCTTCATGACAGCCTCCTTGGCGCGCCCAGACGGCGAGCTTTTCGCGGAAGATCTTGGCGTTGTGGCGGATATCGACGGGGAAGGCGGGGTGGAAGAGGATCGTCCCGGATCGCCGGCGGTCTGCGGGTTTGCCTCGGCGAGCTTCAGCAGCTCGTTGCGCATGCGCGGCTGTTCGGAGCCGGGGTGATGCCCGCTTCGAGTCTCGACGCAGAGCACCGGCCGTTGCCGCCCGGGTACGCCGATGCCGACCAGGGCGCTGCGAAATACCTGCGGGTGGGTATTGAAGATCGCCTCGCAGGGGATGGTGAAGAGGGTCCCGGTGGCGGTAATGCACCCGGTGCGACTTGCGGCCGCAGAACCAGATGCGCCCCTGCGCGTCACGATAGCCGAGATCCCCCATGCGGTGGAAGAAACCGCCGCGCCGGATCGGCGATCTTGGCCAGCGCCGTCGATTCGGGGCGGTTGAAGTAGCTGGCGGTCACCTGCGCCCCTTGGACGGCGATCTCGCCGATGTTCGCCATCCGGAAGCCGTAGACTCTCGTCCCAGTCGGCTATCGGCTCATCGCTGATGGCGATGATCTCCAGCTCGACTCCCGGCCACCGGCCGGCCGACGCAGACGCCGCCGCCGCGCTCGGTCATGCCGGCGCGTCTCGCCGAGGATCTCGCTGCTGCCGATGGAGCAGACCGGCAGCGCTTCGGTGGCGCCGTAGGGGGTGAAGATCTGCGTCTCCGGCTCGAGCAGGGTGGCAAAGCGCTCCAGCACCGTCGGCCGGCACCGGCGCACCGGCGGAGATGACCCGCCTGAGGGTCGGCAGACTGATCCCGTGTTCGCAGCCGTAGCGGCCGACGCGGTCGATCAGCGCCGGCGAGCCGAACATGGTGGTGATGCCGAAGGTGCTGGATGGCGGCGATGACCTTTTCGCGGATCGACGGCTGCCGGGCGGGTGAAGTCCATCTCCGGGATGACGGCGGTCATCCCCAGGGCCGGGGCGAAGAGGGCGAAGAGGGGAAAGGTCGGCAGATCGATTTCGCCGGGCCGAATGTCGTAGATCTCGCGCAGCGCCTCCACCTGGGCGGCGAAGTTGCCGTGGCTGTAGACCGCCCCCTTCGGCACGCCGGTGCTGCCGCTGGTGAAGAGGATGGCGGCCGTCTCGTCGCCGGCGGTGGCGGCCGATGGCGTAGGGACGCTCGGCTGGAATGGTGGCGACCAGCTGAGCCAGGGTGGTCCCGCCCCAGCCGAAGCGTCTGCCGACCGTCAGCAGGGGCGCAGGCTCGCCTTCCCCCAGCCGAAGAGGCAGCCGGGCGAGGTGCGCCTTGGGGATGCCGATGAAGGCTTCGGGCGCGGCCTCGGCGAGGCAGACCTTGAGGTTCTTCATCCCCATCCCCGGATCGATCAGGACCGGCACCGCGCCGACCTTGAACAGGGCGAAGGTCAGGGCGAAGAATTCCAGGCTCGGCGTGACCATCAGCACGGTGCGCATGCCGCGGCCGATGCCGTAGGCCTCCAGGGCGTGGGCGATGCGGTTGCTCTGCGGTTTCGAGTTCGGCAAAGGTGGCGGACTGGTAAGAGAGTTGACCGCCCCGGCGTTGCGGCACATGGATGGCAATGGTGTCGGGCTGGCGAGCGGGCCATCTCCGGCAGATGGGCGGCGATGTTGGTCAGCGGGGCGTTCATGCCGGCTGGAGCGCCAAGGGACTGGCGGCGAGGAAGGTGCTGGATCAGGGGGATCACCTCTTCGGCGGCATCCTCGAGGATGTAATGGCCGCAGTCGGCGAAGGCAGTGGACCTCGGCCGTGCGGGAAGCGGCGCTGCCATTCGGCGCAGGAAATGCGCGGTCGAAGACGAAATCCTGCTCCCCCCAGCAGATCAGCATCGGCCGACCGGCAAAGCGGTGCAGCCCGGCCGCGACCTCCTCGACCAGCTCATAGCCGGAATCGCCGGACGTGAGCGGGATATCCTGGACGAAGCGCAGGGTGGCGATGCGGTTGCTGCCATGAATCGTAGGGGCTGCAGTAGGCGTCGCGCAGCTCGGCAGGCATCGGGATGCGCTTGCAACCGACGCGGGCGGCGGCACGGGCAAAGGCATTGACCGCCACGGATGAGCAGGGCGCCAAGCGGGGTGTCGCGGCAGATCTTCAGGGCAAGGGGGAATTTCTTGCTCGCCGGCAGGTGGAAGGCGGCGGTATTGAGAATGACCAGGCGGGCAATGCGCTCCGGGTGCCGTGAGGCATAAGCCATGCCGATCATCCCCCCCCAGTCATGCAGCACCAGGGTGATCTTTTCGCCAATACCGAGGCTCGCCAGCAGAGCATCGAGATCATCGACCCGCTGCTGCAGGGTATAGCTGTAGCGGCTGTCGTCCGGCTTGTCGGAAAGCCCGCAGCCGATGTGGTCGGGAACGATCACCCGGTAGCGGTCACGCAGGGCGAGGACCAGATTGCGGTAGTAGAAGGACCAGGAGGGATTACCGTGCAGCATCACCACCGGGTCCCCCTGCCCTTCGTCCAGGTAATGCTGGCGCAAGCCGCCGCGATCGTGAAAATGCCCGACGAAAGGGTAGAGATCTTTGCTTACCATTGGATTCCCAGCATCAGGCAATTGAGGCCGCTGCCGATACCGAGGAAACCGACGATATCCCCCGGCAGCAGGATATCGCGCTCCTTGGCGATGGCGGCGGTAATCGGCAGGGAGACGGTCCCCATGTTGCCGAGGAACTCGAAGGTGGTGAAATCCTTCTCGGACGAAATGCCGAGGGTCTGCAGGATCAGCTTCTGGTGCGCCTCTCCCACCTGATGGCAGATGACCTTGCTGATCCGCGGGCCGCTCAGTTCGAGTTCGGCGAGAAAGGCATCCCAGGTGCGCTTCCCCAATTCGACGCCGTGCTTCATGACGGCGACGGCATCCGTCCGCATGTAAGGGGTCTGGCAGGCAGGATTCTCCCCCTCGATCCCCCAGCGACATAAGGCGTGATGCTGCGGCTCGGCAAGATTCACCCCACCGAGAAGGCGCGGCCGGCGGGAGGGGGTGAAAGAGCCGTCAGTGAGCAGGACCGCCACGGCGCCGGAGCCGCCGGTAAAGGTCGCCAGCGAGGTGGTGAAAAGCTCCATGCTCGGCTTGTCGAGCAGGCGGCGGATCATGATTTCGTTGATTTCGCGCGAACTTTCACAGGCAACAACGAGCCCGGCGCGGATCTGCCCGAGTTCGATGCGGTTGGCAATGTCGAGGACGCCGTTGAGCACCCCGAGGCAGGCGTTGGAGATGTCGTAAACGGCGGCGTTCCCCTGAATGCCGATGCCGGCAGCGACCTGACAGGCGGTGGCCGGTTCGAAGTGCTCGCGGCAAACCCCGGCATAGACGAGGGCGCCGATCTCCTGCGGGGCGATGTCTCGCCCCTGCAGCGCCTTCTTCGCGGCGGCGATCGCCCCTTGTGAAACCGGCGTGTTCGGTTTCCACCAGCGCCGCTCGCGGATGCCGGTCAGCGCCTCCAGTTGCCCGGGGGCGATATGCAGCGCCGTGTACATCGGCTTCAGCTGGTTCTCCAACTCCGTCGAAGTGACCACAATCGGCGCCAGTTCATAGCCGACCGATTCCAGATAAACTCTTGAATATCTCATACCAGCACCGGTTTTCGATTTCGCGGAATTCCGCACACGGGCAGTTAATCCTCCATGTGCCGGATTAAGGGTTGTAGCAGAAAATGGGGAACAGTAGAAGAAAAAAACCTCTCATCCCGATTCGAATGGCTGCTGTTCCAGCCCAACGTTTCGAGAGCGACCTTCAGCATCATACGGTTATTTCATTGGCTAAGGCAATATCCGAGCGGGTTATGAAGGGCATGTTTTTGACTGTGCCGTTTATCGCCGCAGTCGTACTGAGAAATCATGCATCTGGTAGATCACCTTGCCATCGACGGAGAGAAAGCCGTTGGCCTTGAGGAGACACTGGCTGTCGTCGACGGCGGTGATCACTGCCTCGATCGTCACCTGCTGGTTGCTCGGGATGATCTGGCCGCGATAGTTCCAGCGTGTGGCGCTCGTTGCGAGCCATGGTTTCGAGTACCGCGTCGGCACCGGCGTTCCAACGCCGCACCGCCACCACCTTGAGCAGTTGCAGAAACGATTCGAGGCCGAGGGAGCCGGGGCAGACCGGATCCTGGTAGAAGTGCGCCTTGAAAAACCACTCCGCCGGATCGACCTGCCTTTGCCGCCGCGGATAAAACCGAGGCCTGCGGTCCGCCATCGGGAACAAAGAGCTCGATGCGGTCGACCATGCGCAGCTGCTTCTCCGGAAAGGGTGCTTCCGCCGGGTAGGCAAAGCGCTCGCCGCGGGCGATCTCCTCCGCACTCGGCTGATAGAGCTTGGCGTCGCGCACCCCGACCTGCTGGGCCAGGGCTTCCTTGGAAAAGAAGCCGAAGACCGTATCGCCGGTGTAGACCGGGCCTTGGACGTCGCTGATCTCGAAGTCGTATCCCTGGATGATCATACCGCCGCTGCTGGCGACGCGGGTGATCTTCACCTTGGTGGTCAGCGTTCCCGACTGCGGCGTCACGGCGCGGTGCTGCACAGCATTGCCGTCGAGGTTGCGGAAAGAAAGGTCGATGGGGCTGGTCAGCGCCGAGCCGAGGTAGGCGGCGAGCCAGCCGCACGGCTGCAGGCCGATCTCCGAGCAGCACGGCAAAGGGCATCTCCGGCTGGCGGCCGGCGCCGAAGTACCAGGCGTCGGGCGGAACATCGTACTCGGCCTCGACCGTCGCCCCGGCTTTCAGCATCCACGGCGCGCCGTCGAGGGCGACGATGCGGTCGAGGAACTGGAAGGGCGGTCCCGGCAGACGGGCGATCTTGCGCTCGCGGTCGAAGACTTTGTAGGGCTCGCCAAAGGCCTCGGAAGGATTGCCGATGGAGAAGGCGAGGATGCGCTCGTAGTCGTAGAGGGCTGGTCCTCGGGACTGTCCCGGTATTGGGGGACTGTCGACCGGTTTGTGGGGCGAAATTCTGCCCCGGTTTGGGCGACTCGTCCCCCTGTGCGGTGCCAGTAGGGACAGCCCCGACGAGCGGTGACAGTCCCTGCCACAGCCCTTCCACCATCGCCCGGTTCAACCCCGTCAAGCGCACGGTCATGTCGCCGATCCCGACGATCGGCTTGCCGTCGGCGTACATCAGGGCATCGACGATGGCGTACGGCTCGGGGCGATAGCCGAGCTCCTTGATCGTCACCTCGTAGGTCACGGTGCGGGTCGTCTCGATCACCTGGCCGCGGCACTTGAGCTGGCTTGCCACGCCGGGAACCGGCTCGTAGGCCACGTTCGCCGCTCTCGCCGACCCAGCCCATGCGCAGCAGGTAGATGCGCAAGGTGTGCAGGCAGCACTCGTACATCAGGGTGCCGGGCATGACGTGATCGTCGCAGAAGTGGCTGGTCAGAAACCAGTCGTCGGAGTGGATGTCGGCCTCGGCGCGGATCAGTGCCGAGGCCGAAACGGCCGCCGGTCGGGTTGAGCTCGACCACCCGGTCGACCAGCTTGAGCAGCCCTTCCGGCAGGGTGTAGGGTCGCTGAAGCGGCAGCTCGGCGAAGGCCGGGCCGAAGCAGCCGGCCAGATCGCCCTTGGCGCAGAGCGGCGATCTGGGCGTCGCTGTAGCGACTCGATCCCGCTCAGCGGCGCCAGTTCGCGCCAGTCGGCCGGACGGATGCCGGGCTTGCGGCATGCAGGTCGAGTTTGGTCTGGACGATCCCCTTGCCCGGCGGCAAGTTCGGCGGCGCTGAAGAAACCGGCGCAGCCCTTCTTCATGCTCAGCAGCGGCTCGCCATTGACCGTCCCCTCGAAGTGGAAGCGGAAGAGGTAGGTCTGGTCCTGGCGGAAGAAGTGGTCGATGTGGATGTCGTAGCGGATCGTCTCCCCCACCGTCGGCAGGCTGCGGTGGAAGGTGACCTCGGCGTCGAGCAGGCGGTAGACCGCCAGCCCCTTGGTGATGAAGTCGATGCCGAGATAGCCGGAGAGGAAGAGGTCGGCCTGGCCGGCCTCGACGGCGACACAGGTCGGGATCCGCCCGGCGTCGAGATACCAGCGCTCAGCCGTGACGTCGTGCTCGGTGATCACCCGGCCCGAGGTCATGGAGCGCGCCTCCCCCTCGACGGCGACGATGCGGTCGACCAGCATCAGCGGCTCGTCCGGCAGGCGCACCCGGGTCGGGTAGCTGTCGATCTCGGCGAACTCGGGCCCGAGCATTTTGGCGATCGAGCCGATGGCGAACTCCATGCACATCTGCCCGGTCGAAGGCCGGGGGGACGGTCTGTTCGACGCTGTAGGAGACGGGCGCACCCTCCCCCTGCCCCCTCGCATCAAGGGAGGGGGTGGAAATCGGCTCCCTCTCCCCTAGTGGGAGAGGGTCGGGGAGAGGGGGAATTCCGACCCCGCTCGCCCCGAGCTGCTGCAACAGCCCCATCTGCAGGCGATATTCTCGCTCAGCGCCTCGCCTCATGGTGGCGGAAAAGCGCAGATAGGCGCCGCGTGACTCTCGGCCTGGCGGGCCAAGGTCTGCTCGAGCTGGGCGAGGAGCGGATTGCGGTCTCGGCGATGTTTCGTATAGCTCCCATGTGTCCCATAGGACCGCATGCGGTCTGTCATCGTGACTGAGTTACGGTGACCTATGGGTTGCTCGCCAGCGGCGACTCTTCTTCGGCAGGCTTCGGCACCGCAAAGGCGCCGCCGCCGATGCGTCGTGCAGATCGCCGGCCCTCTGGCTGCCGGAGCTCCGGCGCTCGGCAGCGCGGATAGAGCGGACGTCAGATCGACCGGCACCCGCTCGGCCAGACACTGGGCCAGCAGGCGCAGGAGCAGCGAGGTCGGCTCCTGTCCCGGATAACAGGCGGAGCGGGCCAGATGCGGCCGGTCGCCGAGGATGCCGGCCGATCATGCGGCTGCAGGAGTTGCCCGGTCCCATCTCCAGAAAGATGCCGAACGCCGTCGCGTAGGCCTGCTCGATCACCGCGGTGTAGTCGACCGTCTCCAGCGCCTGGGCGAGGATGACGTCGGCAACGCTCTCGCTGATCGAGCTCGATAGCTGCGGCCCAGGCGCAGCTGTAGAAGCGCGATCCCCGGCGGCGGCGTGGTGGGGAAGAGGTGCAGTTCGCCGGTACGGCTGCGCCACCGGCCGGGCGACCTCGCAGTGGACGGTGGTCACCCCGCGCAGCGGGAAAAAGTGGCAGCCGAGGCGCCGCGACCAGCTCTTCCACCTGCCGGCGCTCGCCGCCGATCACGCATTCTGCGTGGGTGTTGACGATCAGCAGGTAGACGCGCTCGAGACCCGACCAGCGCCTTTCTGCACCTCGGCGGCCGGGGCCGCGACGAGCCCGAGACGCCAGTCGACCAACTCCTCGCGGGAAGCCCCAGACTCCGGCGAGCCGCGCGGCAGGGACCGGCCAGCTCCTCGGTGAAAAGGGTCGAAGCGCGCAGACGCTGCGGCCATGCCGTCGCGATCCTGCCAGGCGCCGAAGGAGAAGAGCCCGGCCGATTCGCCGAGGCTGTAGCCGCTGACCGCCTGCGGTTCGATGCCGAAAGTGCGCACCAGATCGCTGACTGCCGTACCCAGCGCGACCTGGCCGATGACCAGGGCGTTGTGATTCTCGTGTACCGCCTCGGCCAGCTCCTCCCGCCAGAAGTGGTTGGGCAGGAACTGTCGGGCAAGAAAATCGCTCTTCGTCCTGACGGCGGAAAATCTCCGGCCACTGGGCCGAGAGCTCGCGCCCCATGCCGGCAAAGTGGTTTCCCGAACCGGGGAAAATGAAGGCGATTGCCCCCCGGCGCCAGCGGCTCCGGGGTATAGAAGAGACGGTCACGCAGCGGACCGGGAAGAGCATTGCCGCCGCTGCCGTCCAGGCGCTGGTCGGGATGATTGCCCAGCCATTCCGCTCCCTGGCGCAGCAGATTCGCCAGCTCCTGCCGGCTGCCGGCGACCATGGCCAGGCAAAGACGGTGGCTGCGGTCGAGGGGATGCGCCTGCAGCCAGCGAGAAGCCAGGGTTTCGATCCCTTCCGCCCCTTCGCCCAACCAACGCTGCAAGGTATCGATCTGGGCCAGCAAAGTGGCCGGGGTGTCACCCTCCAGCGCAAAGATCGCCTCGCCGCATAGGCCGAGGGGAGAGGGGCCGGAGAAGGGGTGGACAGCAGAAAGTTTCTCCTCAAAGCCTTCCAGCAGAACGTGGGAACAGCTGCCATCGACTGCCAAAACCGCTGACCAGCGCCCGGCGCGGACCTTCGGTCCGGTTGCGCAGCCAGAATTGCGGCCCGGCGGGGTAACGGAAATCCCGCGCACTCCAGCCAACCGGGGCCGGCTTCGGCGTAGCCACGCAGAGGAGGAAGGATCTGCTGATGCAGGCACAGCGCTGTCTTGACCAGTGAAGCGAGGCCTGAGGCAGCGCCGCCATGACCGATATCGCTCTTGACGCTGCCGATATAACAGGGATTCTCGGTCGGGCGCTCGCCAAAAAAGGCCGGAAGGACATTCCTTTCGACGGCATCCTCGGCCGGCAACACCGCTGCCGTTCATTTCCAGATAGCTGACCGATTCCGGCAGCGCAGCCCGCCTCCTGAAAGGTTCGCTGCAGGGCGAGCCGACTAGGTCTTTTCGTCGGGGCACGCAACGTCCGTCCGGCCGCCGGTAGCGGAACCGACGCCGCGGATCACTGCATAGATGCGGTCGCCATCCCGTTGCGCCTCTTCCAGTCGCTTCAGCACCAGAGCGGCGGCGCCTTCGCCGATCACGTACCATTCGCCCCGTCAAGGCGATGCCGTGGCCGAAGGGCGCCGGCGTGCTGCCAGGCCGCACGCAGATCGCCGGCGAAATCGACGGCGCCGACCAGAGCTCGGTTGATGGAGCCCTGCTGCAGGGCGCGCACCGCCACCTCCAGGGCGCGAACCCCGAATTCTCTTCGCTGGAGAGGGTAAAGCTCGGGCCGCCGATACGGAATTCTTTGGCGATGCGGCTGGCGACGATGCTCCCCAGGGCGCCCATGGTGCGGTTGGCGGTCAGCGCCGGGCCGCAGGCTGCACGCAGTTCAACAATCCAAGTGGCGAGTCTCCGCCGGTGTCAGGCGCAGACCGAGCTTTTCCGCCCAGTCGGCAGCCAGGCGCTCGATCTCCCAGCGGACGCTGAAATTCGTGGCGTTCAGATCGAGACCGGCGCCGATGAAAACACCGGTGAAGAGCAGATCCTCATTTTTCAGCCCGGCATCGCGCAAAGCGGCATCGGCGACCTTGAGCATGAGCAGCTGCCGGGGGAGCATTTCCGCCAGTTCGCGGGGGGGTATGCGAAATTCGCCGGGGGCGGCTGCCACCTCGGACACGAAATAGCCGCGATAAGAGGTGCGGTCGAGACCCGCCTCGGCAAACCAACGACTCTGCTGCGCCCCCCACCATTTTTCCGGTGCATGGTGGAGAAACTTCGGCAGGGTTGCCGAGGACACGGTGCTGGAAACTTTCAAGCGTATCCCAAGGACCGAAATGGGCGCCGAGGCCGACAATGGCGACCGGCGGATTCTTGCGCTGGAAGGAGGGTGGAAAGGTGACGGAAGCGGTGACGGAAGCGCGGGCCGCCGGTTTCACCGGTAGCCATTCCTCCAGCAGCAGGTGGGCGTTGATGCCACCGAAACCGAAGGCACTGACCGCCGCCCGCCGTCGCCCGCCCCGGCTGCTTTCGCTCCCAGGCAGTCCCCTCACGCAAGATGCGGAACGGACTGTCGTCGAGGTCGATCCCCTTGGCCGGATTGGCAAAATTGGCCGTTGGCGGCAACGCCGTGCTTCATGGCCAGAAGCGTCTTGATCAACGCCGCGGAGCCGGCGGCGGTCAGGAGATGGCCGATATTCGATTTGACGGAACCGATGACGCACTGACCACGTCGCCAGCCGCTCTCGCCCCACAGACTTCGCAGACTGGCGAATTCGACGGCATCCCCCACCGGCGTGCCGGTGGCATGACATTCGATCAGATCGACGTCGGTAGGTGACCAGCCGGCTTGCTGGCAGGCGGCGCGCATCGCTCGCAACTGTCCTTCCGCAGCCGGTGCCAGCAGACTGCCGCCGATATCGTTGGACAGGCCGATGCCGCGGATAACGGCGTATATATGATCGCCGTCGCGAACAGCATCTTCCGTCCGCTTGAGCAGCACCATGCCGCATCCTTCGCCGACCACCAGCCCGTCGCCGCGCTGGTCGAAAGGAGAGCAGGTGCCGCTCGGCGAGAGAGCGTGCAGCTGCGAAAAACCCATCTGCGTATAGAGGGAATCGGGACGGGAAAGACCGCCGGCGAGCATGGCGTCGGCCCGGCCGGAAACCAGCTCATCGGCGGCGAGTTTGATGGCGTAGAGGGATGAAGCACAGGCGGCATCGAGGGTGAAAGAGATGCCGCCGAGACCGAGAGCTTCGGGCCAGCAGCCCGGCCGGCAGTCCGGCGACTTGACAGTTGCGGGGATGCAGGCCTGTCGCTTCGCTGGCCGGAGCCTGGCCAAGGAGTTTTTCGGCGAAGGTGCGGCCGAGCCAGTCCCGGGCAAGGGCCGAGGCAGTTTCGCTGGGGAGGGCCAGGTTGCCGATGATCACCCCGATGCGGTCGCGGTCGAGCGCAGCGGTGGCGCCGTCGAGAAAGGCTTGCTGACCGGCATGCAGCAACAGGTGAAAGAGAGGGTCGAGGCCGCGCAGGAACGCAGGATCGATCGCCAGACCAGCGAAAGGAAGGTTTTTCAGGTCCTCCTCGATGAAGCAGCGCTTTAAGCGAATAGACCTTGTCGGGGGCGCCGACCGTCGGATCGAAGACCGCTTCCGGTTCCAGCAGCCAGCGACCCGCAGGGGGGCGGCGGGCGGTATTGACGTTGCCGAGGATGTTGTCCCAAAAATGCGTCAGGGTCGGCGACCCGGGAAAGATGCCGCCGACCCCGACAATCGCTACCGATTTGCCATAATTCATTCTCAGGCGGCTCCCTGCAGCTTGTTGCGCTGGAAGCTCTGATTCAGGGAGGCGTCGATCACGCATTCATAATCTTCGATGCGGGCGATGAGTTCGACCGCCGACCGGATCGACGAAATCGATGTCGGCGGTCGCCTTGTTCTGCTGCTGGCGGGTGATGCGGATGCGGATTTCGCTGCCGGCGACCGGAAAGGATTCCCGATACTGGCGATAACGGCCGGCGAAGACCGGCAGGGAGCCGGCCTGAAAACGCTCGAAACTCCACAGGATCATCAACTGGAAGCTGCTGTCCAAGGCGAGCGGGTCAGCCAGCCAGCCGTTGCGCATCGGCTGGATGATCCAGTCGGCCGGCAAGGGCGCCGGTCGCACCAGAGCCGCAATCCCCTCTTTGCCACAACCGAAAACAGCCTCGATACCGTGTAAATCGGAACCATGAAAGAGCCGCTCGGGACGGTAGATTTCCGCCACGACGAGCGGGTACGGGGGAAGATCGGTCATTCCCACCGGCGCCTTCGCCTCCGGCAGACTGGCGGCCAGCACGATTTTCGCCCGCGCATGCACAAAATGCTGGCCGCTGCCGTCACTTCCGGAAAGTTCCACCGGAACGACATGGAAACCGCCGCTCTTGAACGCCTTGCCGGTCATCACCTGCAAAGCGTGCCGGTGCTCCTCGAGCAGCGTCACCCCTTTGAGAAGGCGCAAGTCGTTGAAACCGTGAAAACGCAGCCCCGGATTGTTGTGAATGGCGCCATGCGCCATCCATTCGACGATCATCGCCAGTGGCAGCACCGCCTTTTTATCGATCACATGGGAGTGAAAAAGGGATACTGATCGATGGTCAGCTCGAGATCGAAGGCCTTGGAGATGCAGACATTGGTAGACATCGGCGTCTGCTCCTCCGCCTGGACTTCCGTCCGGGCACCGAGGATGACCAGTTCGACCGGGCCGCCCGGCGGCGTGGCCAGTTCGCGCAACAGATAGTCGGCGCCAGCGGCAAGATCGATGATCTCCACCCCCTCGGCGGCGAAGAGTTTCTTCAGCGCCGGCGTAACCATGCCACCGTCCCACGGTCCCCAGTTCAGGGAAACAACCCGGCAATCCGGCCGAAGGCGGGCCTCCTGCTGCGCCATTTTATTCAGCACCTCGTTGGCGACGGCATAGTCAACCTGGCCGATGCGGCCGAAACGACCGGTGGAGGAGGAAAAGAGGGCAAGGAATTTCAGCTCCTCCGCGCCGGTCGCGGCGAGCAGGGCGCGCAGTCCGGCAACCTTGGTGCCGTAAACCTGGCGAACTGCTCCACGGTCTTGTCGGCGATCAGCCGGTCGGCGAGCACCCCGGCGCCATGGATCATGCCGCGCACCGGACCGTGTTCGGCACGTATTTCAGCGATAGCGGCACAAACGGCCGCGGCATCGCGCAGATCGACGGAGCGGTAGACAGGGATTCCACCCGCCGTCTCGATCCGCCGTAAAGTAGCGCGGATTTCACGGTCGGCCATGACGCGCCGGTACTGATCTTCGATTTCCCGCGGCTTTAGCGGCGCGGCGGCCTGGGCGACCAGGGCCTTCTTGATCTCCCCTTCCGCATTCAGCCCCGTCAACCAGGCCGCTTCCTCGACCGGCGCCGGCGTACGGCCGAGCAAAACGAGGGTCGGCTGGCAGGCCGCGGCCAGAGCGATTGCCACCTCGGCGGTTACACCACGAGCGCCGCCGCTGATAACGACGACCTCGCCGGCGGCGAGCGGCAGAAGTTGCGGCTCCCCGGCCAGAGCGGAATCGGCGAGTTTCAGACGTATGCAGCCCACGGGCGGAAAGACCGACCTCCACGGGGCCGTCGGTCAGCAGTTCACCAACAATCATCGCGGCAGCCCGCTCGCCGAGGTCGGCGGCAAGGTCGAGGGCCTTGCAGTGAACCTCCGGCCATTCCTGCGCCGCCGTCTTGACCAGTCCGGCCAGTCCGCCGGAAAGGGGATCAAGAGGCGCGTCGCCGGGAAGGAGACCGAAACTGCCGTTCAGCCGAGCGATACTGCCAAGAAAGGCCGTGCCGGCAAGGCGCAGCGCCCGACCGGTCAATTGCAGCAGGCGAAAAGACTGTTGCAGGGAGGCGTCCTCCGTTCCGGCCGCCGGCGCGAGGAGAATGAGTCCGGCCAGGTTAGCCGGCGCATGCAGAGAATCGAGCTGCGCCGGATCGATGAGCACTGGCCGCAACTGCCGTTCCTCCAGGGCGGCGCAGATCTCACCGGCGAGAGCGGAGCCGTCATTGCTGACCCAGATGGGGGCGCCGGGGGGAAGTTCCAGTCGAGGGCGATCCCCCTTCCCTTGCAGCGGCACAACTTTGAGCAGCTTGCGTTCGATGCCGGCCGCAGCCGTCGGAGCTTCGGTCTCTGTTTGAACGATAGTGGATGGCATCGCACCGGAAACGCTGGCGAGAAAATCGACGATCTGGCCGACCGTCTGCAGGGTACCGAGATGTTCCGGGCGTACCGCCGGTGCACCGGGAAGCTCTTCCTGCAAGGCGGAAAGGATCTCCACCCGTTTGATCGAATCGATGCCGAGGTCGGCATCGAGAGCCATATCCAGCTCGAGCATTTCCACCGGATAGCCGGTCTTGTCGGCAATGACCGCGAGAAGCGTCGTGGCGACCGCCGCCGCTCCAGCGGTCCGGCAGCGGCCGACGGCCGTACGCGAGCCGGGATTTCCGGCTCGTGTGCCGGCGGCGAGATAAGTCGACGATCTGGCCAAGGGTCTGCAGCGTGCCGAGATGCTCCGGGCGTACCGCCGGCGCCTCCGGCAACTGTTCCTGCAGGGCGGAAAGGATCTCGACCCGCTTGATCGAATCGATGCCGAGATCGGCGTCGAGAGCCATGTCAGTTCAAGCATCTCCACCGGGTAGCCGGTCTTCTCGGCGATCACAGCCAGCAGCACCGCGGCGACTATCGCGACCGGCGCAACAGCGGCGCCGCAATGGCTGAAGCGAATCGTTGGCAGCGACTGGCCGGCATCGAGATGGGCGACGATCTGGCCAAGGGTCTGCAGGGAACCAAGGTGTTCCGGGCGGATCAGGGGCGCACCGGGAAGCCGTTCCTGCAGGGCGGAGAGGATTTCCACCCGCTTGATCGAGTCGATGCCGAGATCGGCGTCCAGCGCCATGTCGAGGTCGAGCATCTCCACCGGATAGCCGGTCTTTTCGGCAATGACGGCCAGCAGCACCTCGGCAACCTTTACCCCGGCCGCCGGCGCCGAGGCCGGAGGGGCGGACAGTGGCTGCGTCGGAGCTGCCCGGCGCCGAGATGGGAGACGATCTGGCCGAGGGTCTGCAGGGAGCCGAGATGTTCCGGGCGGATGACCGGCGCGCCGGGAATCCGCTCCTGCAGGGCGGAGAGGATTTCCACCCGCTTGATCGAGTCGATGCCGAGATCGGCGTCCAGCGCCATGTCGAGGTCGAGCATCTCCACCGGATAGCCGGTCTTTTCGGCGATGACCGCCAGCAGTACCGTAGCGACTTCCATGGACGCCTGGACCGGAACGGCAGGCGCAACTGGAGCAGGAACGGGAGCTATCGTTGGCGCGGCGGCGGCCGGAGACGGGATGGAGACCGGGATCGATCGCGGCAATTCGGGTGAGGCTGGTGTGAGGCCGACGCTGGTGGGGAGTTGAACGGCCGGTCCACCCTGGAAGAAGTAGCGTTGCTGTTCGATGAGGCTCAGCAGGGTGCGGCCGGCCAACTCCTGGCCATCAAGGAATTTCCGGTGCAGCTCCGCCGTCTGTTCCTGCAAACCTTGCAACGCCTGCATGTTCTGCTGAGTGAGACGCAACGCCTCGTGCAGATTGCCGCCGGGGGCGGCCGGGGTAACGGTCTGCACGACAGCAGGGGCAGTTGCCATAGGTCCCATAGGACTTATAGGTCCCGTGGGACGCATGTTGACAGTACCCGCCGCTGCTGCAGTTTTATTCTCCACCGTTGGCCGTTTTGCCGGCGGCTGGAAATGGTTGGCGCCGCAGATCGGAATCGTCATGCCGGGCTTTTTCTTGGCCGCTCCGGTTGCCAGCGCAGCCGCACCGGTATCCCAGCGGGAGAGCGACGACGTTATGGCCGAGCACCGCCAGTTGCGCCAGGGTACGGGCCAGATCGAGCAGGCCGGAGCGCTTCCCGGCCGAGGCATCGATGGCGAGCGTCTGATGCTCGGCATCGGCGAGGATCGCTTTGACCATACCGGTCAAACGGGCGCCGGGACCGACTTCGACGAAGGTGCGGATACCGCTGGCGTAGAGATTTCGATTTCATCGACGAACTCGACCGGGCTGGCGAGTTGGAAGGCGAGAAGTTGCCGGGCCTCTTCCGCGACAGCGGGATAAGGCAGGCCGCTGGTATTGGCAAAGACCGGCGCCGTTCCGGCGGCGAAGGGAATATCCCGGAGCCGGGCAGCGAAAGGCACACTCGCCGCAGCCACCAGTGCGCTATGGAAAGCTGCCGCTACCGCCAGTTCCTTGCAGCCGATCCCTTTGCGCCCGAGAATTTCGGCCGCTCGGCGGATTTCCGCCGCAGCGCCGGAAAGTACCCCCTGCTGCGGCGTATTGCGATTGGCCAGAACGAGATTCAACCGTTCTTCAACCAGCAGCTTTTCGATTTCGGCGAGCGGGGCGGCAACGGCCAGCATCGATGCCGCGATCGCCCTCGCCGGCCGCCATCAATTCGCCGCGCAGGCGGGAAAGGGCATGCAGGGCCGGGCGGTCAAAGCGGCCGGCGGCGCAGAGGGCGGTCAGTTCGCCGTAACTGTGGCCGGCAAAGCGTCGGCGTGGACGCCGAAAGCGGCCAGCACATCGAGGGCGCCGAGACTGACGGCGCCGAGGGCCGGTTGGGCGACTTCCGTCGCCTGCAGGCGGCGCTCGCTGACCTGCCGCTGTTCATCGCTGAAGGCGGGGCGAGGATAGATGATTTCAGCCAGGCGCCCCTTGCCTGCCCCGGTATTGGCGGCAAACGCCGCATCCGCTGCCTGCACGGCGGTGAAGAATGCCGGGAAATGCAGACTCAGATCGCGCAGCATGCCGGGATACTGCGCCCCCTGGCCGGGGAAGAGCATCGCCAAGCTCGCCGGTCGGCTCGCCGGCTAGCCAAAAAGACGCCGTCCGGGGTACTCCAGAACTACCGTCGCCGTTGCTTCGCCAGCAGGGTCAGGGCGCTCTTGATCTGCGCCGGCAGGTTGCACCCTCTCCTTTTCGATCACCAGCGGCAGCCGGCAGGGCTCTTGCGGTCGAATGCTGGTACGGCTCGGCCGGCGGCCAACCGCAGCTCGCTCCAGGACGCCCTGGCCGGGAAGGCTTCGCAGCGCGGCTCCGCAGCCTGCGCGATCGGCGGCGCTGAAGGCAACAATCTGCACCTCGCCTGCACTCCTCGGCGACCGGCTTCTCGCCCTGGTACTCTTCGAGGAGGCAGTGGAAGTTGCTGCCGCCGAAACCGAGGGCGCTGACGCCGGCGCGGCGCGGATGGTCGCCGCGGTTGGCAATCCAGGGACGGGCCTCGGTATTGAGGTAGAAAGGGCTGCGCCGGCGGTGACCGTCTCCTGGGGTCGCTGCACCTTGATGGTCGGCGGCAGAATCTTGTGATGGAGGGCGAGGGCCGCCTTGATCAGCCCGGCGGCGCCGGCGGCGGCCTTGGTGTGGCCGATCTGCGACTTGACCGAGCCGAGGGCGCACCACGGCTCGTCGGCCTCGCCGAAGACCGCCCGCAGCGCCTTGACCTCGACGGCATCGCCGACCTTGGTGCCGGTGCCGTGCGCCTCGATCAGTTCGATCGTATCGCGGGGTGATGCCGGCCTGCTCGTAGGCGCGCCGCAGCGCTTTCTCCTGGCCGGCGGCACTCGGCTCGTAGATCGCCGAGCCGCGCCCGTCGCTGGAGGAGCCGATGCCGTGGATGACGGCATAAATGCGGTCGCCGTCGCGTTCGGCATCGGCAAGGCGCTTGAGGACGACGATCCCCAGACCCTTCGCCGAGGGTGGTGCCGTCGCCGTCGGCATCGAAGGGGCGGGCATGGCCGGAGGGCGAGAGCGCCGGCGTCTTGCTGAAGCAGGTGTACATGAAGATGTCGTTGAAGGTGTCGATCCCGCCGGTGACGACCATGTCGGCCTTGCCGGCAGCCGAGTTCGAGGGCGGCGAGATTGAGGGCGCTCAGGGAACTGCCGCAGGCGGCATCGACAGACGCAGTTGGTGCCGCCGAAATTGAAGTGGCGGCTGATGCGGCCGGCGACGACGTTGCCGAGCAGGCCGGGAAAGGAGTTCTCCTGCCAGGGGACGTAGGAGTCGGCAGATGCGCTGCATGGCATCGGCGGCGACCGTCGTCGGCAACCCGGCCTCCTTGAGGGCCGCCCGCCAGCGCGGATGGCCGAGCCGGGCGCCGAGCGGGATGACCAGCTCCAGGGTGCCGGTGACGCCGAGGATGACGCTGACCCGCTCGCGGTCGAACTCCTTCTCCGGCCCGTAGCCGGCATCCTTGCAGCGCCTGATCGACGGCGACCATGCCGAGGAGCTGCGAGGTGTCGATCGCCTCCAGGGCATTGGGGAGGATGCCGTACTCCATCGGATGGAAATCGACCGGCGAGAGGAAACCGCCCGTGCTTGGCGTAAACCTGGTCCGGCGACTTCGGATCGCGATCGAAATAGTCCTCGGGCCGCCAGTGGCTGGGCGGCACCTCGGTGATGGCATCGAGCCCCTCTTGATATTGGCCCAGTAAGCCCCGACATTGTCTCGGCCTTGCGGAAAGAGGCAGCCGAGGCCGACGATGGCCAGGGGGACGGCGACGGCAGCGGTTGCGGTCTTTTTCCGTGCTGTTTTTCAACGGAGGTACTCCTTGATCTGCGCAATCTCCAGGGGCGCGGAGCAGTGCCGCGGCACGGCGAGCCGATACCTCCCTGCAGCGCCAACTGATTGGCCCGCATGCAGCAGGGCGGCGCCAAAGAGGATATTATAGGCAACGGCGACGACCTGTCGGCGCGGCGGGGCTTTCGAGAAAGGAGCCCTTGCGCCCATTCGTTGAAGGCGCCCATCGCCGGACCGCACCAGATCTGATAATCCATGCTTGCGCTCGATCTCGCCGCGGTTGGCCCAGACCGGCGACTGGCCGAGATACCAGCGAAAGACCAGGGCCATCTTGTGTTTCGGATCGCGGGCGGCGCGCTCGTTCTGGCGCGGATCGCGCTTGCGCAAAGTAGGCTGCGGGTCTGCTCCCAGACCTGGTCGAGCGGAGCTCGAAAGACTGTCTTCTCCAGTTTGCCGCTCGGTCGGCCGGCAGCGCGTCGAGGCTGCCATAGGCGCGGTAGAGTTCGTAGAGTTTGGCGGCGCGCATGGCGAACATGGTGCCGCGCTTGAGCACCTGGACATTGACCCCCATCTCGAACATGTCCGCCGGAGGGGGCCATGGTGACATCGGCCTGGCGGGTCTCGGCGAGCAGCTGCCGCACCTCGTCGCAGGTGCCCGATTCGATGCAGGCCTGGTTGACCGATGCCGGTCACCAGATAGGCCGCGCCCATGGCAAAGGCCGCCGCAGCCGCCGCCGGGGTCGCAGATCCCGCCGCCCAGACCGACGCGCAAGGGCTGCGCATAACCGTACTGCGCCTGGAACTCGCTCCTTGAGCGCCAGCATCGTCGGCAACAGGGCAATGGCCGGGCGGTTGTCGGTATGCCCGCCGGAATCGGCCTCGACGGTGATATCCTGCGCCATCGGAATCTGCGTCGGCCAGCTCGGCCTGCTCGGCGGTCAGCATCGCCGGCTGGCGACCAGCTCGCGCAGCAAGCTTCTCCGGCGGCGGCGCCAAGAAACTGGCGGCCACCTCCTCGCGGGAGATCTTGGCGATGATCCGGTTGGGGGTGACGATGCGCCCGTCGGCATCGCCGATGGATGCCGGGGTGCGGTAGCGCACCAGCGGCAGGGTCAGAGCGAGAAAGGCCGAGGCCTCGATCAGGCGCACGCCGCGCCGCAGATAAAGTTCGACCAGGGCATGTTTCCAGATCCGGCTCATTGGGGCTGTGGATCAGATTGACCCCGAAGGGAAGCTCGCCAGCGGCTGCTGCAGCCGGTCGATGGCCGCCTCGACTTCGGCAAGGGGCAGCCCGGCGGCGCCGAAGAAGCCGAGCATCCCGGCCCGGGCCGAAGGCCTCGACCATCGCCACCGAGCTGATCCCCTTGGCCATGGAGCCGCCGACGTAAGGGTAGGAGCAGACCATGGTCAGCGACAAAAAGTGGATCGCCGAGACTCTCCAGCGGGCAGGCGGAAGAGACCATGCGCCGATCAGGACGTTGGGTGTTCCTGCAGATATGGGTTTGCCGCTCGCTCAGACAAAAAGGAGGGGACCGGCGCAAGTTCGACGGCAGGACCGTTCGTCGCCAGAGCCGGTATGATCCGACTGGAAACAGTTCTCCTGCTGCAATCAGCAAATCGTCCTGGACGATACGGGTTACAGACTACCAGGACGTCGATCTCGTCGATGACCGCTTTGCGGCGTCGAGGCGCCGGCGGTCAGGCCGATGCGGGTCGATATTGTTTCAATTCCTCCAGGGGCAGGTCGGCGGCGGTCTCGACATGCAGCACCGGCGTCCCCTGGCCGGCCACCACCTGCGCCAGCCGCCGGGTATTGCTGCTTTCATAACCGCCGGCGACGACTGACGAAATCGATCTCGCGGGCGATGCGCACTGCCTCGTCCTGGCGCTGCGGGTGGCGTCGCAGATCGTCTGCAAGAACCATGAGATCGAGGTCACCGCGCTGTTGCAGATCCGCAGTGATCTCCTCGAAGATCTCCTTGTCCTGGGTCGTCTGCGCCGCCAGGCAGTAAGCTGCGGTCGAGGGGAAAGCCGAGCGCCGCACAAGCTTCGCGGCTGTCGAAGACCAGCGCACCGGCCGCGGCATAGCTGAGCAGGCTCTTCACTTCCGGATGGGTCTCGCTTCGCCATAGAGCAGGAGCACCCGCCCGACGCGGTATGTTTTTCGATCAGGAGGCAGGCCGTCCTTGACCTTGGGACAGGTGGCATCGACCATCCGCACGCCCGCGCGCCTGCAGCTCTTCGCGAATCGTCCTTGGCGACGCCGTGGGCGCGGATCACCACCGTCGCGCCCGGCCGGGATCTCGTCCGGCGATTTGACGGTGGCAATCCCCTTCGTTCCGCGTAAGCGCCGACCACCTGGGGATTATGAATGATCGAGCCGAGGATAAAGAGGGAGCCTTTGCGCGGTTCGCCGGCAATCAGATGATTCAATTTTTCCAGCGCCAGATCGACCCCCATGCAGAAGCCGGCCTTTTGCGCCCGAACAACGTCCATTGTTTTTCAGATCCCGTCGGTACTCTCCGGCAAAGAGAAAATGGCTGTGAATTATAAAGGATTCTTCCGGAACATGCCAAGTTTTAATTACGATTAGATTGGATAAGCACCTTCCCAGGTCATGAATCTCCTGCCTCTTATTCCCTTCGGATTAATGCAGACACCCGATTTTATAACTCCTCGGGCGGCACGGTCAATTCAGCCGCCGTCTGGATGCCGGAGGCCACCTCGGGGATGATCCCCATCCGCACATAGATCGGCCGCACAAACTTCCGCAAGGCCGGGAGTCCGCGGGCAAAGAGCAGGCCGCCGGCCAGACAGACCACCCCGCCGAAAGCAAGGTTGCCGGGGCGCCGATTCGCTCGGCCGCAGCCCCGGCCATCAGGCTGCCGAAGGGCGTCATCCCCATGAACGCCATGGTGAAGAGGCTCATCACCCGGCCCCGCTTGTCTTCCTCCACGATGGTCTGCAGGATGGTGTTGCTGGAGGCGACCTGCACCATGGCGCCGAAGCCGGCCACGCAGCAGCAAAACGAGGGAGAGCCAGAAGGAGCGGGAAAGGGCGAAAGCCGACGATACCGACCCCGAAGAGGGCGCAGGCGATGGCGATGATCCGCCCCAGACCGAGAACGCTCCTGCGCGAGGCAAGATAGAGCGTGCTGGCCAGAGGGCGCCGACTCCGGACGCCGCCATGAGAAAACCGAAGGTGTGGGCGCCGCCGTGCAGGATTTCCTTGGCAAAGACCGGCATCAGCACCGATATAGGGCATCCCCATCAGGCTGACCAGCGCCAAGCATGAGCAAGGATGCACGCGGATCGGCGCGAAGCCGAAAGCGTAGGGAAGCCCTCGTTGCAGTTCATGCACGAAGATGCTTGCGATTCTGCTGTCCCGGGACCGGTCCAGCGCGAATGGCGCACGAGGGCGAGCAGATCACCGCCAGGTAGCTGGCGGCGTTGATGCAGAAAGCAGACCCCTTCGCCGAAGCTGGCAACGAGGAGGCCGGCGATGGACGGGCCGATGCAGGCGGGCGCCGTTGACCATGGAGGAGTTGAGGGCGATGGCGTTGCCCAGATCCTCCTTCGTTCGTCCACCATGTTCGACGACAAACGACTGGCGCACCGGGATGTCGAAGGCATTGACCGATGCCCAGAAACAGGCTCAGGACGATGATATGCCAGACCTGGATGGTGCCGGTCAGGACGAAGACCGCCAGCAGCCACGGCCTGCAGCATGGCCAGGCTCTGGGTGGCGATCAGCAGCCGGCGGCGGTTCCAGCGGTCGGCCAGCACCCCGGCCAGCGGCGCCAGAAGAAAGTGGGGATCTGGCCGGCGAAGCCGACCACCCCGAGCAGGAAGGCCGAGCCGGTCAGCCGGTAAACCAGCCAGCTCATGGCGACCTGCTGCATCCAGGTGCCGACCAGCGAAATGCTCTGCCCGGCGAAAAACAGGCGATAATTGCGGGATCTCAGCGCCCGGAAGAGTTGCAGGGACATGCGCTCTCCTGACGTTTCCGCCCCAACGAAAAAAGGCTAGCCGATAAATCAGCTAACCCTTGAATTCTGGTGGGCGATGTTGGGATTGAACCAACGACCCCTCGCGTGTGAGGCGAGTGCTCTCCCGCTGAGCTAATCGCCCGGGAAGTGTGACAGGCTTGGATTTATAACAACTCGGGTTGGTGCTGTCAATGGAAAAACCGGTTTCAGGTCTTTGCCTCGCCTTGGATAACCATCTCCCGCAGAACGTCTTCTACCGCCGTATAAGGGTCGAGTTCGCGGCGGGCGATCGCCTGAATAGTCAGACTCAGTCGATCTCCTTCGCTGATGCGTTCGTGTACCTGCTGAAAGAGGCGATCCTTGAGCAGTTCGATGAATCGCAGGGCGCTTTTGTTCTCCTCGAAATGGGTCAGATGGCCGGAACGGCAGATATGTTCATGATGCGCCGCGATCTTTTCCATCAGTTCGGCGATGCCGTCGTGTTTCTGCGCCACCGTTTTCACCACCGGAGGCCACCACTCCCCTTCCCCCGGATGTTTCATTTCGATCATCATCTGCAGATCACGTACGGCCCGATCGGCATCGGCACGATCGGCCTTGTTGACGACGAAGACGTCGCCGATCTCCAGGATGCCGGCCTTGATCGCCTGGATGTCGTCCCCCAGGCCGGGCACCATCACCACCAGGGTGGTGTGGGCCGTGCGCACGATATCCACCTCGTCCTGGCCGACGCCGACCGTCTCGATGATGACGATCTCCATCCCATGGCATCGAACACATTGGCGATATCGGCGGTCGAACGGGAAAGCCCGCCCAGATGGCCGCGGGTGGCGAGGCAGCGGATGAAAACCCCGTCATCGCGTGGCGTGGCGGTTCATGCGGATGCGGTCGCCGAGGATGGCGCCGCCGGTAAAAGGGCTGGTCGGATCGATGGCCACGACGGCGACGCGTTTTCCCCGTGCTGCGGAACGCCGCGGTCAGCTGGTCGATCAGGGTCGATTTGCCGGCCCCGGGCGGACCGGTGATGCCGATGATGAAAGCCGCCCGGTGTGGGGATAGAGCTGCTTCAACTCATCAACGGCGCTGGGCATGTTGTCGTCGATATCCCGCATCAGGCGGGCCGCCGCGCGGATGTCGCCGTGCAATATCGTTTTCTGCAAGTGACATTATCTTTCCCGACCTTTATTCAATGCGCAAGTCCTTGGCTTTCTCTGCCTTATGCCCGCGGGTGAATATTATCCCGGACCCATTGATTGATATATTCGGTGCTCGCCCCCGGCGTGAAGATTTCCTTCACTCCGGCCGATTTGAGTCCGGGGATATCGTCCTCGGGAATGATGCCGCCGCCGAAAACAGGGATGTCTCCCGCCCCTTTTTCCTTCAGCAGTTCCATGACGCGTGGGAAAAGGGTGTTGTGGGCGCCGGAGAGGATCGACAGGGTGACCGCATCGACGTCTTCCTGGATGGCGGTATTGACGATCTGCTCCGGGGTCTGACGCAGACCGGTATAGATCACCTCGAAGCCGGCATCGCGAAAAGAGCGGGCCACGATCTTCGCCCCGCGGTCATGTCCGTCCAGCCCCGGCTTGGCAACGAGCAGCCTCAGTTTTCTGGCCATTGAATCTCCTTCTGGTCAGGGGTTTGCTTACGATTCTATCCCTCTCCGCGCCTGCTGGCCGGAGTTGAAGTAATGCTTGATTTCGCGCATTTCGGTGACCAGGTCGGCATGCTCGATAATCTCCTGGGGGGCGCCGCGACCGGTCAGGACGAGTTCGGTATGCGGCGCCTTGCCGCGGATCAGGTCGAGGGCGTCGGCCAATTCGATCAGACCGAGATCGACAGCGCAGTTGAGCTCATCGAGAATCACCAGATCGTAGCCCCCCGAAGCCACCAGCTGCCGGGCACGCGCAAAGGCCGCCTGCGCCATGGCCGCATCGACCGGATCGACCGCCCCCTTGCGGATAAAGCAGTCGCGGCCGACCTGCTCCAGGGTCAACTCCGGGGCGAGGCGCTGCGCGGAAACAAGCTCGCTGTAGCTCTGGCCCTTCAGGAATTGCATCATATAGACGCGCAGTCCGTGACCAACGGCGCGCAGCGCCAGGCCAAGAGCGGCAGTCGTCTTCCCTTTGCCATTGCCGGTATAAACCTGCACCCGGCCCTGCGTAAGTTTCGGCGTCTGTTCAGCAAGAAGAGACATGTGAAGACCCGGATGAAAAAACAGCGGTTGAAGCAACCGCCGGCTAAAAATTTAAGGATACTAAAAAGTTTTAGGAGGCCGAAAATATAGCAACAGCCCTTTGGGGTGTCAAGAAGTTCGGCAGGGTAGAACGGATTTTGATGCAGGATTAAAGATAAAGGGCCATCGCCCTGCGAAAACCGGCTTCCGTGACCATGAGCTTATCAAGAATGGTGCGGATCTGTTCTGGCGTTTTACCTGATACGACTTCTTCCAGATTGACTAAGGCATCGGCATCCCAAAGGATGCGGAATGCGGGTGAATCGACCCCGGCAGGGGTATGGTGGGCACCAACCAAGGCACAAACAGCCATAATGAACGTCTCCTCCGCACCCAATTGCGCCAGGATCTTCCGCGCGATCGGCGGTCCTTCCTGCTCCTGATAGGGACCGGCGCAGGAGCTGTATTTGCGCTCCGCCTCGGGGATACCGATATCGTGCAGATAGGCGGCGGCTAGGGTAAGTGTCGCATCAGCATCGATGAAAGCCAGCAGTTCCCGTGCATGTCCGGCGACTCGGTGCGCATGGCTGATGCGACGGGTGTCGGCGCCGAAATACGCCTCCATAGCAAGGCAGATTCGTTCGGTAAAAATCGTCATGGGCAATTCTCCAGTGTTCCGTTTGCCATTTACCCGACCTCTCCCCGGATGCCGACGCGCACCGTCTCCATCGGGAGCGTTCTGCCGCTGGCGGCGATCGCCTGACGGGCGATCTGGATCAGACCGGAGCAGCAGGGGACCTCCATATGGGCAACGGTGAGGGTGCGGATTTCGTTCTGCGTCAGGATAGCGGTCAGCTTCTCCAGATAGGCGCGGCCATCATCGAGTTTCGGGCAGCCGATGAGAAGCGCCTTTCCCTGGAGAAGATCGCGGTGGAATTCGGCATGGGCAAAGGCAACGCAATCGGCGGCAAGGAGCAAATCGGCCCCTTGCAGAAAAGGGGCGCTCGGCGGCACCAGATGCATCTGCACCGGCCACTGACGCAGAGCGGAGGGACGGCGTCCGGCATCGGTATCTTCTGCCGCGGGACGTTCATCCGCCACCACCCTGGCCGAAGGACAACCACCGGCCGGCGCAAAAGTTTTCACCTGGGCGGAGGGGCAGCCGCCGGTAACCATCGGCTTTGCCGGAGCATGGATCGGGGCGGGACGTTTCTCCGCATGCAGATGGTTTTCCACCGCCGCCTCGTCGAAACCGTCCGCCTGCCGCTTCTCAATAAGAATCGCATTCTGCGGACAATGACCGAGACAGGCGCCCAGACCATCGCAAAGATTGTCGGCGATCAGCTTCGCCTTGCCATTAATCATCTTGATCGCGCCTTCGGCGCAGGCCGGCACGCACAAACCGCACCCGTTGCACTTTTCCTCGTCAATCGTCACGATTTCCCGGATCATCTTCTCTCTCCTTTGAATTGAATGGGTAAAGGATGCCTTGATTACGGATAAGATGCCTTGATCGGCGTCAAGGAACGTTATTTTTCTGCTCTGCCTAGAAAAAGTAATGCCAGAGCAAATCGAGCCGTCCGCGCCGGAGCAGATGCCGTCCGGAGAAGCGCATGATCTCGCGGACCTTTTCCCGATGCCCCGGCCGATAGCAATGTACCGGGCAGTGCTTGCAGGTAGGCTTCGGATCGAGCGGGCAATGGCGCCGCCGAGCGATGGCATAGGCGAGAAACTCCCGGCACTCGACGCAGTAGCAGTGCCGCTCCAGGCCGATCCCCGATAATTCCGTTCCGATCTTCATGCGCGCTTTTTCGGTCGAATGGTGCGCCTGGCAAAAAACGGCAGTGAAGAGGGTGAGAATCCCGAGATCCTTTCTCTCTTGCCGGGCAAGCGATGTGAAGTGAGCGGCTTTCTTTTTCATGGTCAGCATTGTACCGGTATTTTCATTGTTCTCCTTGACCGAAGTCAATGGCGCAGAAAATTCCGAAATTGCGCCACAAAAAGAGCTCCCGGCCTTTTATCGGGAGTTCTTTCCCCGGTAATCCTTCCCGTTCCTTTTGCATCGGATTGTCTACCCGCTCATCCGCCTTTTCGCCACTGTCGAGTTCGATGAAAAATACGAATGAAACGATTGCCCGGCAGAGATTAAAATGCCGGGATCGTTCTTTTTTGCGTAATTTTCGGGGAATTTGACAGGCCATCCGTATGCGATAGAGTAGGGATGAAAGCAGATTTAAAGTTGTACCGCACCACCCATTTAGGAGGTGAACCATGAGCAACGCATTATCCTGGGCACTGGGCTTTTTCATCGTCGCCATTATCGCGGCTATTTTTGGTTTCGGCGGCATCGCACAAGGCGCCGTGGCTATCGGGCAATTCCTGTTCTGGCTGTTTGTCATTCTCTTTATCGTCTCCCTGGTGGTCGGGCTGGTACGCCGGCCCAGGGTCTGATGTTTCCCTGAAGAAGCCACCGGAGAAAGCCGCCCCCGTCTTGCGACGGCCGGGCGGCTTTATTGTATTTGGCAGGCAGAAAAATGGCGTTTTTCGGTTAATCGATGACATTCCCCCGAGTTTCGGCATCGAAGACGACCATGATGTTTTCCGGCGTGAACTGGCATTCCTGCACTCCCCGGCCCGGACGCTGCCAAACCAGGAATTCCCCCTTGGTACGCTTCTCCCGGCTTACCCGCTCGGGGAAGCGGCTTTGCAACTCCTCCCACATCTGCTCGGTGGTGAGAAGTTCAAAACCTTCCAGCCATTTGATCTGATCCTCCACGTGCGTATCGAAATCGTCGAGCAGCTCGAAATTAAGAAAATCGTGTTCGCGTTGCCACCACTTGATGAACCGGTGTCCGCGGCTTCGCTGTCTGTTGACCTGCGTCAGGATTTCCCTACCTTCCATGTGCAATCTCCTTTCGTCTTCTCAGCGCTCCGTCTGTGTCCCTGAGCCGGTAAGGGGGACAAAGGCTACGGGAAGCACCTCGCGGGTACGGACTGCCCCTGCTGCATCCTTCTTCAGCAGCAGCAATTGCTCACCAAACTCCAGTCGGCGCACCGGAGCGACCATGCGGCCACCGGCCCTGAGCTGCGCGATCAACGGCGGCGGAATTTCGGCGGCGGTGGCGGTAACGATGATGCCATCATAGGGTGCGTGCTCCGGCCAACCCAGCCGGCCATCGCCGAGGCGAACGGTAACGTTGCGATAATCCAGGGAGAGCAGTCGGGCTTTCGCCTTTTCAGCCAACTCATCGATGATCTCCAAGCTATAAACGTGGTCAACCAGCCGCGATAGGATCGCCGCCTGATAGCCGGAACCGGTACCGATTTCCAGAATGCGATCGGTTTTTTGCGGCTGCAGCAGGTCGGTCATCAGAGCGACGATGAATGGCTGCGAAATCGTCTGTCCCGAGCCGATCGGCAACGGCCGATTGTCGCAGGCGAAAGACCGTTGCGCCGCGGAGACGAACTTCTCTCGCGGGACTTCGGCCAAAGCGAGCAATGTTCTTTCTCCGGGCGCCGTCAGGCCGGTAAGTCGGCTGCAATAATGATAGTCGGCCTCGATGGCAGCAAGCAGCTGCCGGACCTGCGGGCTGAACGGTTTTTCCGGCATGACGTATCATTTCCGAAGAGTGGAAACATTCTCTTATTAAGCAATAGCATCCCGCCGATGGGCGTCAAGGAGAACGAACCTTGGCGGATGGAATTTGACTCTCCCCGCCCCCATCGATTACATTCGGGACATTCGACCTTGGGTCCCGACGGACCATCGTCCGACATGGCAGTCAACACTGGAGATTACGGATGTTATCGAGATTTTTCCGCTGCGGGAAGAAACAGGAAGGGATGGAGCCGATTGCGGCCGGCGAAAAGGCCGGTCAACTGTTCGCCGCCGGCTGCAATTGCGCCCAGGCAGTGTTGCAGGCAACCACGGGAAACGACACGCCGGAAATGATGCGCTTGGCCAAGGGCTTCGGCGGCGGCATTGGCGGCAGCAAATGCTTGTGCGGCGCGGTGAGTGGGGGCGTCATGGCGCTGGGCCTGGGCGGCCGGGAAGATCTTGCCGCGCGCCTGGTTACCGAATTCCGCCAGACACAGGGCGCGACCTGCTGCGTTACGCTCTCGCGCAGTTTTCGTTGGAACAGTCGGGAACACAAAGCCAATTGCCGGCGCATCACCGAACAGACGGCGGAAACAGTCATCCGGTTGCTGACCGAATGATGCTTCGCCAGCCGTCCAGCAATTGACATCGGTAAAAACTCCTTTAAATTTATCAGCTCGGGGGGGCAAAAAGGGGTGGTGCCGATGCTCATCCGCGTCATGTACCAAAATCGTACCTATGACATGGTGAAAGATTTTTTTCTCGAAAATCTGATCGGCAAGGGGCGGATTGAACGTTTCCGCCGTGCCGATGGCTGGGTGGAAATCGGCCGCGATCCGGTGCGGGGGAGCAAGCCGTCAGGCCGTGCCTATTTCGGTCCCGAGCGGCGTGAACCGGTGGTGCACCGCTCCCTCGATACGCTCATCAGGATCGGTCGCCGGCACTACCAGCCATTTTTCTCCGGCAAGTTCGAGCCGGATTGAATTCCTGCGCTTTTTCCAAAAAAGAAGCCATCCCAATCGGGATGGCTTATCTGAGCGTCCACAGCCGTCGCCGGGACATTAAAGTTTGGTTTATTACCTTTCAACCGGTGGACCTTACTTTTCAGACCACCGCGGCGACTGCTGATGTGCTGCTAAACTAAGGGAACTGCGACGGAAAATCAACCCAATATTTTTTCTTCAAGAGAAATTTAAGAATTGACGGCAAGAGGCTGTTTTTATTGACCTGAAATTTGATTCTGCCGCACGACCATGGCGATGGTCTTTCGTTCCGCCGCGCCAAGCCCCTGGAATTCGGCTCCAAAACCTTGCGGCATTCCCGTTTTCATCTGGGAACCACCCTGATTGACCCAGGCGACCCGCAACCGTCCTTCCACCGGATCCTTTCCGGCCCCCGGCAGAACGAGAAGGATCCCGAATATTTCGTTCACCTGCACCTTTTCCTGGCAAACGACATAGGCACCGTTTTCGCTCAGATCTTCGCAGGTGCCGGAAAACTCTTTATCACCAGGGCGTCGCAGGGCAATCAGCGCCTGGCAGGGGGTCCGAAACTCTCGCCTTTCGATTTGAAACAGATAGTTGTGTCCAAGACCGAGAAACAGGTTGCGCTCGATCGGCTTGACAATATGCGCATCGCACCCGGCAGCTTGGCAATGTTCGGCAGTGGTGTCGATTCCGGGAGCAAAAACCAGGATAACCGGGATGGACGACAGCTGCGGATCGGCCTTGAGTGCCCGGCAACAGGTCAGGCCGTCCATGACCGGCATGTTCACATCCATATAGATAAGGTTTGGCCGTTCCCTTGCGGCGATTTCCAGCGCTTCCCGTCCATTGCGGGCGATGAAGATAGTGGCCGGAGTATGCTGAAGAAAACCCTTCTCGACCTCAAGAAAAAAATCAACGTCATCAACCAGCAGAATCTTGCGTTCGCCCATGATCGCTCCCTGACAAAAAAGGCGGCCGCATAAGCCGCATGGTATTTTCCACCAGAAAGATACGGATTAAAAGAAAAATTAGCAGGGGAAATTATTTTTCAGGTGGGCCGACCGGTAAACCCGCGTAAGTTTTAAATCCTGCAGTGAGGTTTCACTCCCGCCGGATTCCGTACTTCTCCAGCCGGTAGATCAGCGTGTGCCGGGGGATGCGCAGGAAAGCAGCGGCCTTGGTCTGATTCCAGTCGTGCCGGCGCAGCGCCTCCAGGACGGCCTCCTTCTCCAAGTCCTCCAGGGCATAACCCTCATCCGGAAGATTGAGCACGCCGCCGGCCGGCTGCTCACGACGCAGAATCTGCGGCGGCAGATCGTTTACCTCCAGCCGCTCGCCGCGGCGCAGAATAAGCATCCGCTCGACGGCATTCGCCAGCTCCCGCACATTTCCCGGCCATGCATAAGCAACCAGGCGCGCCATCGCTTCGTCGCTGACCGCCACCTGCGCGCCGCCGTGCTTATGCAGAAAATGGCGCACCAGCAGAGGGATATCGTCCCGCCGGACGCGCAACGGCGGCAGGTGCACGGGAATCACTGCCAGCCGGTAATAGAGATCCTCGCGAAAGCGCCCTTCGCCCATCGCCGCTTCGACATCGCGATTGGTGGCGGCGACGACTCGCACGTCAATTTTGCGCGAAGCACCGCCCACCGGCTCAATTTCTCGTTCCTGTAAGGCACGCAGCAGCTTCGGCTGCAGTTCCATCGGCAGTTCTCCCACCTCATCGAGGAACAGGGTGCCGCCGTCGGCAAGTTCGAATTTTCCCTTGCGATCCTTGATCGCCCCGGTAAAGGCCCCTTTGACATGACCGAAGAGTTCGCTTTCGAGCAATTCGGAAGGAATGGCGGCGCAGTTCACTGGCACAAAGGGGCCGGTCCGGCGCTCGCTGCCGTGGTGAATGGCACGCGCCACCAGTTCTTTGCCGGTTCCGCTTTCGCCAGTGAGCAGAACCGTCGCCTCGGTTCCAGCGACCCGCCGGACAATGGCGAAAACCTCCTGCATGCTGTCGGAAATACCGATCATATGCGAGAAATCGAGGCGGTCGGCAAGCGCTTCCCGCAGACGGACATTCTCCTCCTGCAATCCACAATAGGAAAAGGCCTTCGCAACCACCAACCGCAGTTCATCGCGGCTGAACGGCTTGGTCAGATAATCGTAAGCGCCCAGTTTCATCGCCTCTACCGCTTTTTCCACCGTCCCATAAGCGGTGATAACGATGACCAGCGTTTGCGGATGTTCCTCTTTGATACGCCGGAGGATTTCGTAACCGTTCAGCCCCGGCATTTGAATATCGGTGACGACGACCGGCGGGTTCTCCAGGCCGAAGATGCGCAGACCCGTCTCGCCATCGGCTGCCGTCAGCACCCGATATCCGGCCTCATGGAGGGTATATTCGGTAACCCGCCGCAGCGAATCGTCATCGTCGATAAGCAGAACCGCAGGCCTGACTTTGGACATGAAATACTCCTACTACGATGGCATTGCCCGAACATCTTCGCTCAACGGCAGGAATACCGTAAAGGTTGTTCCCGCACCCGGGCGGCTGGTCACATCGATACGGCCACCGTTTCCCTGGATGATTCGATGGGTGATCGCCAGCCCGAGGCCGGTCCCCTCCTTCCGGGTGGTGAAAAACGGATTGAAGATCCGCTCCAGATCCGCCGGTGGAATCCCGCGCCCTGTATCGATAAATAAGATTGCCGCCTGGGCCTCGTGCAACTCCGTTGCGATCGTCAGGGTACCGCCGTCGGGCATCGCCTGCAAGGCGTTGAGGATCAGGTTGAGAAACGCTTGTTTGAGTTGCTCCCGGTCGCCGGCTATGGCGGTCAAAAGACCCTCACGTAGTTCAGTGTTTACGGAGTTTTTTACCGCCTGTTGCCGGGTCAGAAGAAGAATCTCTCGCAATACCTCGTGGACGTTCGAATCGCCCCCGTTCGATCGGCGCCGGCTTGGCGAAACGGAGAAAATCCTGGACCACCCGGTTCAGCCGATCGACCTCCCGGATCAGGATGCAGGCAAATTCGTAACGCTTATCCTCCGGAGGGATCCCCTCCTGAAGGATCTCGGCGGTGCCGCGGATCGCCCCCAGGGGGTTACGGATCTCATGCGCCATGCCGGCGGAGAGTTCGCCCAGGGCGCTCAGGCGGTCGGCCCGGCGCAGCTGTTCCTCAATCTCCAGGATCAGGTCGGCTTGCTGCCGCAGAGTACTGTAGCTTTCTTCCAGTCGTCTGGCAGCCAGCTGCTGTTCCTCCTTCTGGATCCGTTCTTTTTCGGCAAGAAAACCGGTGAGAAAACCAATCACATTGTAGAGGAGGATTTCCAGATACTGTTCGGGTTGGGAAGTCGGGTGGTGTCCCCATTGAAAAACAACGTGCGGGGCAAAAAGGATGGAGATAACGATCGAGGTGCCGAGACCGCCACGCAGGGTGAACCAGAGGCCTCCGAGAACGATGGGAATGTAGTAGAGGCGACGGTAGATATCGTGAAACTGGGCCATGCGCAAGGTGGTCAGGTAATGCAGAGCGGTGATAACCGCGATCAGCAGTACCAGTATTCCCAGGCGGATAAGTGTGCTTCGGCGCATGGACGACTTTTAAACCAAGCGGCGGTCGGGTGCAAGTTTTTTCCGGCCGCGCACAATTAATAAAAATGCTCCCACCCGCTTGAAATTTCCATGAGAATGGTATTATTTAAATCAGCAAAGGCGAAATCATCCGCTTTTGCCTCCTTCCCCCTCTTTGCCTAAGGAGGGGGTTTTTTTCTTTTCTGGCTGACATTCCGCAAAAAAACGGGGCTGTCCGAAAGGACAACCCCGTTTTCCTACTCTTATCATCCGACTGCTTAGACAGCAGCGGTTTTTTTCTTCGACTCTTCGGCCCACTTCTCCAGCATCGCGGTGGTAACGGACTTCGGACGCTCGATAGCGTAGCCGAGACCGCGGTCCCAAGTGATGTTGGCCATGCAGCCAAGTGCGCGGCCGACGCCGAAGAGGACGGTGTAGAAGTCCCACTCGTTGAGACCGTAGTACCACTGGATGACGCCGGACTGTGCATCGACGTTCGGCCAGGGGTTCTTGGTCTTGCCGTGCTCGGTGAGAACGCCCGGGGCGACTTCGAAGATCATGGCGACCAGTTTGAACAGCGGATCGTCCTTGAGGCCCGGGGTCTTGAGGCAGAACTCACGCTGTGACATGTAGCGCGGGTCGGTCTTGCGCAGAACGGCGTGGCCGTAACCCGGAATGACCTGACCGGCATTGAGGGTATCCCAGAGAGCCTTGGTGATCGAGTTCTTTGGTCGGCTCGACGCCTTTGCAGTATTTCTCCTGGAACTTGATGGTCCAGTCGAGAACTTCCTGGTTGGCAAGGCCGTGCAGCGGGCCGGCCAGGCCGTTGAGGCCGGCGGAGTAGGCATAGTACGGGTCGGACAGGGCCGAGTGCACCAGGTGGGTGGTGTGAGCCGAAACGTTGCCGGACTCATGGTCGGAGTGGAGGATGAAGTACATACGGGCAACATCCTTGTACTCTTCGCTCTGGCCGATCATGTGGGCGAAGTTGGCGCCCATGTCGAGTTTCGGATCGATGGCGATCTGCTTGTCGCTGCGATACTTCAGGTTGTAGATGAAGGCGGCGATGATCGGGATACGGGCAACGATGTCGCTGGCATCTTCATAGACATATTCCCAGGCGGTCATCTTGTTGAACTTGCCGGAGTTGTAGAAACCGGCAAACTTGGAGTCCTTCTGCAGTGCCAGGATACCGACGGAGAGCATGACCATCGGATGGCTGTCGCGCGGCAGGGCGCGGATGGCAGTCGAACACATACTGGGGAACAACCTGGCGGACTTTCCACTCGGCAACAACTTCGTCAACCTGAGCCTGGGTCGGGACATCGCCGGTGAGGAGGAAGTACCAGAAGGACTCGACGGTCGGGTAGTTCGAATCCGGGAGCCTTGGGGAGGGCCGCAAAGGTCTCGGGGATGGTCTTGCCGCGGAAGCGGATCCCTTCCTGGGGATCCAGGTAGGAGATGTCGGTGACGAGGCTGCGGATGTCGCGGGCGCCACCGATAGCACTGGTCGATGGTGACCTGGTCGATGATAACCTTGCCGAATTCCTTGACGAGCCGGGTGGTGCGGGGACGGTGCTCCTCAATCTTCTGCCAGGGTCTCCTTCAGTGTCGCCATGCTCTCTCTCCTTTAAATGGATGTAAATTGATGGGCCGCAGAGCCCACCTGCCGAACTGCCTTTAAAACACCGATTTAATCTTATCCGTGACTTACAGAAAGGATAAAAACAAAAAGATTCAGATATTTACATGAAAGTTAAGGATTTGAACGAAAATTTGTCTTGCCTTATTTTGCGTTATATTTCTATCAACTCAACCTGTAGTTGTCAAGGGAATTTGTATACAGTATTCACAGGTTGCGGTACGAGTTCCGCCTGTTTTTCCCCTTGCTTTCCTTCCGCTTCTCCCGTTAACATGCGTAAAAAATGTGCAAAGACCAGAAGCCTCCGCATGCAAATTGGTAAACTTTCCCTCCAAAATCGAGTCTTTCTTGCCCCGATGGCCGGCATTTCCGATCTGCCGTATCGGCGTTTGATGAAGCGCTTTGGCGCCGGTCTGGTCTTTACCGAGATGATCAGCGCCAACGGCCTGATTCGCGATGGCCGCCGCACCCGCGAACTGCTGCGCTCATTGCCGGAGGAAAGGCCCTTGGGGATCCAGCTGTTCGGCGACGATCCGGCGGTTCTCGCGCAAGCGACGGCATTAGTGCAAGAGGACGGCGATCTTCTTGACCTCAATCTCGGCTGCCCGGTGAACAAGGTGGTACGTTCCGGCGCCGGCAGTGCCCTAATGCGTGATCCGCGCCGGGTGGCAGAAGTTATTGCCGCCGTGCGCCGGGCGACCGACCTTCCCCTGACGGTAAAGATCCGCTCCGGCTGGGATGCACGAGTCGATCAATTACCTGGAGATCGCCAATATCGCCGTTGCGGAAGGAGTCGATGCCATCACCCTGCACCCGCGTACCCGTGCCCAGGGATTCAGTGGCCGTGCCGACTGGGAATGGATCCGCCGCCTGAAGGACGCGGTACCGGTGCCGGTAATCGGCAGCGGCGATATTCTCACGGCTGACGATGCCTTGGCCATGTTCGCGCAAACCGGCTGCGATGCAATTATGATCGGTCGCGGCGGCTATGGCAATCCGTGGCTGATCCGCGATATCGTGGCCCGGCTGGCGGGAGGGTGGACCGCCCCGCCCGCACCAGCAGAACGGCAGAAGACGGCCGAGCTGCATCTGGAACTTTTTCTCGAAACGTTCCCGGCCAGAAAGGCGGTACGCGACATGCGCAAGCACTTCGCCTGGTATTCCCGCGGGCTTCCCGGCGCCGCCGAGTTCCGGACGCAAATCAATAGGCTGGACTCGGTGGAAGAGATGCGTGCAGCGGCGACCGCCTTCTTTGCTTCCATGGCAAACGCGGCATGAAACCACCGGGAAAGTCGGACACTCGGCTTTACGCGCAGATCCTCGAAAACCTCGAGGATGCCGTGGCAGCGATCAATCCGGGCGGGCGCATCATCTTTTTCAACCCGGCTGCACAGGAACACTTCGGCCTTTCCGAGCGTCAGAGTGTTGGCCGCGCCTATGCCGACCTGTTCGCCGGCCAGGAAAAATTGCTGTACCTGATCGATTCGGCGGTACGCAGCGGCCGTTCGATTTCCGATCACGAAAACATCTTCCTGCACCGACCGGGCGCGCCCTCCCTGCCGGTCAGTGTTTCGGCGTCGCCGATCTTTTCCGCCGAAGGCGAACGCGACGGGGTCGTTCTGATTCTCCGCGATCTGTCACGGGTGCGCGAACTAGAAGAGGCGGTGCGCCGCGCCGACCGCCTGTCGATGCTCGGCACGTTGGCGGCCGGCCTGGCCCACGAAATCAAAAATCCCCTCGGCGGCATCAAGGGGGCGGCGCAATTGCTCGATCTGGATTACCGGTGAGAACGGACTGAAGGAATATACCCGGGTCATGATCCGCGAAGTAGAACGGGTCAATGGCATTATCGAAGAGTTGATGGATCTCGCCAATCCGCGCCCGCCTGAACTTACCCAGGTCAATCTGGCCAAGATGCTTGGCGATATCGTCCTGCTGCAGAAGGAAGCGCACCGGGGAAAACAGATCGAATTCGTCCTCCAGTTCGATCCGAGCATTCCGCCGATTACCGGCGACGAGACTCTGCTGACCTCGGCTTTTTCTGAATCTGGTCAAGAATGCCGCCGAAGCGATCGACCGCAAGGGCCGCGTCGAAATTATTACTAAGGTGGCCGCGGAATACCAGCTCAACAAGGCCGGAAGCCGGCCCTCGCCGCTGATCGTGGTCGAGATTCGCGATAACGGCAAAGGATTTCCGCCGGAAGATATCGACAAGATCTTCACCCCTTTCTACACCACCAAAGGGGGCGGCAGCGGGCTGGGGCTGGCCATCTGCCAGAAAATCGTTAACGAGCACCAGGGATTTCTCAAGGTGGAAAGCACTCCGGGCGAGGGAACGATCTTTTCCGTCTCCCTCCCTTTCCTGCGCTGAGACCGGGACCTATCAATCCCATTGGGGATTTGTCTTTTTCTGAAGAGGTTACGTATGTCAATCCACCGTGTTCTGGTTGCCGATGACGAAGAGAGTATCCGCTGGGTTCTCTCCAAGGCCCTCAGCAAAAGGTTTGACCGTCGATCTGGCGAACAACGGCAACGAAGCGCTGGAGCTGTTCCGTCAGCATCATTACGATCTGGCGATCCTCGACATCAAGATGCCCGGCGTTTCCGGACTCGACCTGCTGAGCCGCTTCCATGAAGAACGACCCGGCACCCTGGTGGTCATCATGACCGCCGAATCATCGATGAAAAATGCCGTGGAGGCGATGAAGCGCGGGGCCTACGACTACATCACCAAGCCGTTCGATCTCGACGCCATCGACGCCATCATCCTGAAGGTGCAGAAGGCATCCGAGATTTCCGCAGAGGTGCACCGGCTCAAGGATGAAATCAAGGAACACTACCAGCTCGACCGCACCATCATCGGCTCCAGCCAGCCGATGCAGGAGGTCTACAAGATCCTCGGCAAGGTGGCCCCCTCCGACGTCACCGTCCTGATCACCGGCGAATCCGGGACCGGCAAGGAACTGGTTGCCCGCGCCATCCACGTCAACAGTCCGCGCCTCGGCAAACCCTTTCTCGCCCTCAACTGCGCCGCCATCCCTCGCGAACTTCTCGAAAGCGAGCTTTTCGGCCACGAAAAAGGCGCCTTCACCGGCGCCGTCGAGCGCAAGATCGGCAAGTTCGAGCAGGCCAACGGCGGCACCCTCTTTCTCGACGAGATCGGCGATATGCCGCTCGATCTGCAGGCCAAGCTGCTGCGGGTGCTGCAGGAAAAGGAGATCACCCGCACCGGCGGCAGCGCCGACCATTCGCTGTCGATGTGCGCATCGTCGCCGCCACCAACCAGGACCTGAAGGAGAAGGTCAAGCGAACAGGAGTTCCGCGAAGACCTCTTCTATCGCCTCAACGTCGTTCCGATCCACCTCCCGCCGCTGCGCGAACGGCGCGAGGATATTCCGCTGCTGATCGATTACTTTCTCCAGCCGGGCGCACCGAGATCTGGCGGTGCCGGTGCGCGGCTGCACTGATAAGGCCCTCGTCCTGCTCAAGCGGCACGACTGGCCGGGAAACGTGCGCGAACTGGAGAATGCCATCCAGCGGGCCGCCCTACTCTCCCCCGACCCGTTGCTGACCCCCGGCGACTTCCCCGACCTGCTTTCCGGCGGCAACCGGGATGAAAACGACTCCTCCCTGGAATCATTGATCAGCAACAAACTCCGGGCTTCGCTGATGCCGATGGATGTCAATGAGCTGAACAACCTTTACGACATGGTCCTGCACCAGATGGAACGCCCGCTGATCAACATCGTCCTCGAAAAGACCCGCGGCAATCAGGTGCGCGCCGCCGAGATCCTCGGCATCAACCGCAATACCCTGCGCAAAAAGATTCAGATTCTCGGGATCGATGTCAAGAAGGAGTGAGCGGGGACACCCTGCCGAAAATGACAACAGCGGCCCTTTCCGACAGGAAAAGGCCGCTGTTGTCATTTAGACTCCTGAACAACTCTTAAATTATACCGGCGATCACTCCGGTCGGCCCCGGCAATTCGAGGGAGAGGCGACGGATGTCGCGAACGCCGGCATCGGCAAGCATGCGGGTGATCTGCGCGCCTGAGTAGGACTGGCCGTCCCCGGTGCCAAGGAGCATGTTGAGGGAGAAGAGCGCCGGGAAGAGAGGGCCAGCAAGATTGTCATCGAGGATAAATTCGTGGATGAGGATCAGCCCGCCCGGCTCCAGCGCGGCAACTGCCCGCTCAATAATGCGGGCGCACCCGGCCGGCCCTTCGCCATGCAGAATATGCGAGAGCCAGGCGACATCGAAGCGCCCTTCGACGCCGTCGCGGAGAAAATCACCATCCTGAAAGGCGATCCGTTCGCGCAGCCCGAACCGGGCGATCGTCTGTTCGGCGAAGGGGCGGGTCGTCGGCAGATCGTAGACAACCGCCCGCAGCTGCGGGTTATGCCGGCAGAAGTGAATCGCATAAGTGCCCGGCCCGCCGCCGAGATCGAGCAGCCGCGTGCGGCCGGCCAGATCGATCTTCGGCACCAGCGCCGGCGCCAGCTGACTGGCCAGGTTGAACATCCCGAGGAGGAAGCTCTCGCGCTCGCTGTCGGTCGACTGTACGCTCCCCTGGCGCTGCGGCTTGCCGCTGCGCACCGCATCCGGCAAATGCGCCCAACTGGCCATCAGATGATGATGATGGCGGATAATATGGCCGAGATACTGATCCGAATCACGGCTGAGAAAGGTAGCAGCCGCGGGGGTGTTGGCAAAACTCTCCCCCACCTTGCGCAGCAGACCCATGGCGGTCAGGGCATTGAGGAGCATCTCCGTGGCGCGCGGGTCGGCATCGATGCGACTGGCCATCGCAGCTGCCGGTAACTCTTCCTGGCCGAGGGCGGTGAAGAGATCGAGGGCCACCCCTGCGTGCAGAGCAGCAGTCTGCCAGTAAGAACCTGAAAGTTCGAGGATTCGTCCCGGATTCCAGTCCATCTTGCCCTCCTCTTACCAACGTCAGGAATGCAGTTCGCCCCGGTTGACTTCGGCGATCTGGTTGTTCAGCGTCCAGTAATCGTAAATGTAGCCGATGCCGAAGAGGGCGCCGGAAAAGAAGAAGATCACCCCGGTAATCCATTTCCCCATGTACATCCGGTGGATGCCGAGAAGGCCGAGAAAGGTGAGGAGAATCCAGGCGAGATTGTAATTGATCGGCCCCGAGCGATAGCGCAGGTCGGCGGCGCGGTCCATGCCGGGGATAAGGAAAAGGTCGATCAGCCAGCCGATGCCGAGCAGGCCCAGGGTGAAGAACCAGATGGTGCCGGTTACCGGTTTACCGTAATAAAAACGGTGTGAGCCGGTGAAGCCGAACAGCCAGAGAAGATAGCCGATTGCCGGGGTGTGCGTATCGCGGGGAATTGCCATGTTGCCTCCTGTATGCCGGTTGCGCTGGTACTATAACCGGGCATTAAGTTAATGCAAAACAGTGTTGCCTGATCCTAGTAATCCTCCCGGCGGGCCTGATTCTCGAACCGGGTATATTCGCCGCGGAAGGTCAGATGCACGGTGCCGATCGGTCCGTTACGCTGCTTGCCGATGACGATTTCAGCATCCTTGGCGTGATCCTTGTCGCAGAGTCTTTTCTCTGCTCTTGCACGCCTCGCAGTAAACCGCCTCGCGGTAGACGAACATGATCACGTCGGCATCCTGCTCGATGGCGCCCGATTCGCGCAGGTCGGCCATGATCGGCCGCTTGTCGGTGCGGTTTTCCAGTGAGCGGTTGAGCTGCGAAAGGGCAACCACCGGCAGCTTGAGTTCCTTGGCCAGCGCCTTGAGGGAGCGGGAGATTTCGGAGATCTCCTGCTGCCGGTTCTCGGCGTTGCGCCCCGGCATCAAGCTGCAGGTAGTCGATGATGATCAGGCCGAGATTCTTCTCCGCTTTCAAGCGGCGCGCCTTGGCTCGCAGTTCGAGGACGGAGATCGCCGGCGAATCATCGATATAGATCGGCGCCTCCGACAGCAGGCCGGCGGCATTGGTCAGTTTCGGCCAATCCGATTCGCCCAGGTGGCCGGTGCGCAAACGGCAGGCATCGACACGGGAGAGGGAGCAGAGCATGCGCTGCACCAGCTGCTCCTTGCCCATTTCCAGGTGAAAAGATCAGGGTCGGCGTCGGTTTCTCCACGTGAATGGTGGCGTTCTCGACCAGATTGAGGCAGAAGGCGGTCTTCCCCATCGAAGGACGACCGGCGACGATAACCAGATCGCCTTCCTGCAGCCCGGCGGTCATCGTGTCGAGATCGCTGAAGCCGGTGGGGACGCCGGTGACCAGTTCCTTGCGGTCGAAAAGTTTTTCAATCGTCTTGAAGGTATCGCGCAGGATATCCCGCGTCGAATAGTACGAGGGCCGGCTCTTCAGCCCGGCGATCTCGAAAATCGACTTCTCGGCCCAATCGAGATTTTCCTCGATGTCCCCGCCGTTATAGCCGCGGGTGGCAATTTCGGTAGCCGTCTGGATGAGCCGGCGGGCCAGCGACTTCTCTTTGACCAGGCGGCAGTAGTAGGAAATATTCGCCGCCGTCGGCACGTAATCGACAAGCATCGTCAGATACGTGCTGCCGCCGATCGCGTCCAGCTCCCCTCGCTGCTGCAGCAGGGAGGTCATGGTTACCAGATCGGCCGGTTCGCGCCGGTCGGAGAGTTCGATGAGGGCGAGAAAAATTTTGCGGTGGCTGTCGCGGTAGAAATCGTCGGGGCGCAGGATCTCGAGCGCCTTGTTCAGCGCGTCATTTTCCAGCAACACCCCGCCAAGAACAGACATCTCCCCTTCAAGACTCTGCGGGGGGAGACGGTGGGACGGGACTTCAGACATGCGGCAAAGCTCCGGCGGCAGGAGAAAGGCCGGGGGCCGAATCCTCCCGGCCGGTACGACTGGATACAAACTATCCAGTGGATGCCGGTAACCAGCATCCACTGGAGAAGGGAAAGGTCTTACGAAAGCCGAAAAAAGCGGATCATTACTCGGCCGCAGCCACCCGGACATTGATATTGGCAACGATCCCGGCCTGCAGCTTGATCGGTACCTGATGCTCGCCGAGCGATTTGATCGGCTCTTCAAGCTGGAGCTTCTTGCGGTCGATCTCGATACCGGCGGCGGCCAATTTCTCGGCAATATCCTGGGCCGTCACGGAACCGAAAAGCTTCCCTTCTTCACTCGCCCGAAGGCTGAAAGCGCAGCTGATACCTTCAATGCGCTTTTTAAGCACTTGGGATTCCTCGGTGACGCGCTGCAGCTTGCGCTCCATCTGGCGCTTCTGATGCTCCAGTTCGCGCATATTGCGGGTACTGGCTTCGACGGCCAGGCCGCGCGGAACGAGGAAATTGCGGGCGTAGCCGGTCTTGACTTTCACCTGATCGCCCATTTTTCCCAATTTATCAATATTTTCCGTCAGAATAATATCCATGATCTCCTCCCGTTCAAGGGTCAGTTTGGTTTGTTTCGCGGCTTGCGAAAATCGACCCAGAGGTCGAAGACCCCCATCCCGGTAACCACCAGGGGCAGAGGGTTCAAAAGGGTAATAAAAAGGTAGCCAAGGCTGCGGAAAAGGGGTGAAATATTCCTCTTCCGAAAATAAAACTGGACAATGGCCAATCCCTGCAAAAAATAAATCGGCAAAACGATCAACAACAGGTTGAGAGCAATCTGTTGCAGCATGCCCGCCGCCAGAAGCTGACCGGCACCGGCAATGATCAGCGGCCAGACCAGGTACTCGGGGCTCTTCCATTGGAAGAAAGGGAGCCCCGGCAATTCATAGGTCCCGCGGCCCATTCTTGCCAGCAGATAAACGGTAAAGAGCAGCAGGGCCCCGATTCCGATGACTGCCAGACCGGGCCATGCCCGGGCAAGAAAACCGCCGATCTGGACGGTTAATTCCTGCAATTCCCGCAACTGCTCGGCCGACATCTCCGCCTGCCGGTAAATATCCATTGCCCGTTCCGTTTCCCCCTGCAGATAGGTATCGACAGTGGCACGGATAGGCAGGTCGCGGAAGAAGACAAAAAAGCCCGCCACCGCAGAAACAGCGGCGGCAATCGCCAGCATGCTGGCGCCGATCGCCCGATCCCAGGCCAATCCGCGCCGCATGAACAATACCAGCAGCCAGGCGGCAAGGCCAAACTGCAGCAGGTAGGCGACCGCTGCGGCGACGCCGCTAATACCGAGAAGGGTGGCGAAGGTCAGCAGAACGATGCCGCTTGTGACCCCTGTTCCCTGACGCATCCCCGCATAGGCGGCCGGTAGAGCAATAAAAAGACTGAAGATGAACCCGGCCGGACCTAGCCATCCCGCCAAGAGTTGCAGCAAAAGGGTTAGCGCTGTTCCGACCAGCAGATATTGTGCCTGCTGCCGCATTTCTTTTGTCCGCAGTCGAATCAATCCAGGGAGTGCCCGGACGTGAAAGGAAGCAGGGCAATGTTGCGGCCCAGCTTGATCGCTTCGGTGACCTTGCGCTGGTGCTCGGCGCAATTGCCGGAAATGCGCCGCGGAACGATCTTGCCACGCTCGGAGATGAAATAGCGCAGGGTGCGGATTTCTTTATAATCGATGCGGATGTTGGTATCGGCACAGAAGCGGCAGCCCTTGCGCCGCATGAAACGACGGCGGGGTGCAGCGGGACGGGCGGTTCTTTTATCGTCGGCCATATGTATAATCCTCCAGATAGCTGGTTAGTTTCAGATTTCTTCTTCCATCTCGTCCGCCATCTCTTCGATCAGGGCGGACTCTTCGCGAGCCGGGGTCGAGGATTCTTCTTTGGCCGGCGGCAAGCCTTTTTCAAGATGGATCGTCTGGAATTTGATAATCGCCTCGTCGAGTCGCATCCGCCGCTCGAATTCGGCGATCACGTTCGGGCCGGCCTCATAGGCGACCAGCACGTAAGTACCGCGGTTCTGCCGCTTAACCAGATAGGCGAGCTTGCGGGTACCCCATTCTTCGATCTTGAGGATGTTCGCTTGCTGGTCTTCGAGAATTTTTTTGAATTTCTCGACCGTCGCAGCATACTGCTCGCCGACGGAATCGGGGTGGACAATAAAAATTGTTTCGTAGGTACGCATGCAAATGCCTCCTCATGGGTGTGTAGCCCCGGGACCGTCCCGGAACAAGGAGCGCTTGCCGGCCCCATGCCGACAAACCAGGTGCTCTGTAAAGAGCTTGCTTAAATACCACAGTTTCGGCGCTGTTTCAAGGGGATTGTTCGGGATTTTGTTCGGGAATACGGTGCACTCTTGTTCGGCCGTCCTAAAAACAAGCGGCGCCTTTTGCGAAGCGCCGCCTTTTTCATCCATTCATGTGCCAGGAAGGACTTAATGAAAAATCTTGTACTGAAGCATATAAGCGACGATACCGCCGAAATAGCCGATCAACGCCAGCGGGGCGATGCGCCGCGCGTACCAGAAGAAGTGAATCTTCTCCAGCCCCATGGCGGCGACGCCGGCCGCCGAACCGATGATCAGGATTGAGCCACCGGTGCCGGCGCAATAGGCCATGAACTCCCAGAGAAAGGTGTCAGTCGGGTACTGGGCGAGGTCTGTACATCCCCATCGAGGCGGCCACCAGCGGTACGTTGTCGACAATGGCGCTGACCAGGCCAATAATGGTGACGATCACGTCCTGGCGGCCGACGGTCTGATCGAGCCATGTGGCGAGACTGGACAGGATATGGGTGTGCTCCAGCGTCGCCACCGCCAGCAGGATGCCGATGAAGAAGACGATGGAGCTCATGTCGATCTGCTTGAGGGCGCGGCCCAGGGTGAAATGCTCCTTGGCCTCCTCGTCCTTTTTGCTGTGGATCAGTTCGCCCACCAGCCAGAGGATGCCGAGACCGAAGAGGATGCCCATGAACGGCGGCAGGTGGGTTATCGGTTTTGAAGATCGGCACCGTGATCAGGATGCCGAGCCCCATCACGAACATGAAATTCTGCTCGAACGGAGTGGATTTGATCCGTTTTCCGAACTCATCCACCTTGACCGGGCTGACCACTTCACGCCCGCGCAGGATATAGCTAGTCACGGCCAACGGCACGAGCATGTTGATCATTGAGGCAATGAAAACTCCCTTCATGATCGCCAGGGTGGTGATCTGTCCGCCGATCCAGAGCATGGTGGTCGTGACGTCGCCGATCGGCGTCCAGGCGCCTCCGGCATTGGCGGCGATGACGATAATACCGGCGAAGAAGAGGCGGTCGTCATGCTTGTCGAGGAGCTTCTTCATCAGCGAAATCATGACGATGGTGGTCGTCAGGTTGTCCAGAACGGAGCTGAGAAAGAAGGTGACAAAACCGACCAGCCACATCAGTGTCGAGAGCTTGGTGGTCCTGATGCGCGAGGTGATGACCTCGAAACCGTTGTGAGCGTCAACGACCTCGACGATGGTCATCGCCCCCATCAGGAAAAAGACGATCTGCGCCGTCCCCATCAGCGATTCGCCGAGCTGCTCGTTCACCAGATGGTGATCGCCGGTGGACAGGGCGTAAATGGTCCAGAGCAGGCCGGCCCCGATCAGGGCGGAGGCCGACTTGTTGACCTTGAGCGGATGTTCCAGGGCGATGGCGGCGTAGGCGATAATAAAGACGAGGACAATGGCAGTCAGCATGAAAAATCTCCTGTCAATGCAGAAATCATGAAATCAGGGGGGAAATTGCCGCGAGATTCTTACATATTTTTTCCGCTGGATACTAGATCTTTTTGAGATATCTTGAAAAAGTCCCGCATCTCTGCGACCAGGTGGCGCAAAAAGGAGCCTCGCCTTTGCTGGCGAGTCGTCATACGTTAAAACGAAAATGCATTACATCTCCGTCTTGCACGACGTACTCCTTCCCCTCCAGGCGCAGCAGCCCCTTCTCTTTCGCTCCCGCCTCGCCGCCACAGGCGACGAAATCGGCGTAGGCGATGACTTCGGCGCGAATGAAGCCTTTCTCGAAATCGGTATGGATCACCCCGGCAGCCTCAGGCGCCTTGGCCCCCTGCCGCACTGTCCAGGCACGCACTTCCTTGACCCCGGCAGTAAAGTAGGTCAGCAGACCGAGGAGGTCGTAGGCGGCACGGATCATCCGGTCGAGCCCCGACTCGGCAAGACCGAGCTCGGCCAGAAACGCCCCCTTCTCCTCTGTCGGCAAGTTCGGCGATCTCGGCTTCGATCTTGCCGCAGATCACCACCAACCCAGCCCCTTCCGCTTCGGCATGCTGCCGTACCTGGGCGACGAAGGGGTGGCTGCCGTCGAGGTCGTCCTCGCTGACGTTGGCGACATAGAGGACCGGCCGCGAGGTGATCAGGTGCAGGTCGCGCAGCGGCGCGACGCTCTTCAGCGGTCGAGTCGGCGAGACGCGCCGGCTTGCCGCTGTTGAGCCAGTCACGCACCTTGAGCAGCAACGCCAGTTCTTCCTGCATCTTCTTGTCGCCGCTTTTGGCCTGTTTCTCGGTGCGGTCGATGCGCTTCTCCACGGTCTCCAGGTCGGAGAGGTTGAGTTCGGTCTGGATCACCTCGATGTCGCGCAACGGATCGACGGTGCCGTCGACGTGGACGACGTTCTCGTCCTCGAAGCAGCGCACGATATGGGCAATCGCATCGACCTGGCGGATATGGCCGAGAAACTGGTTGCCCAGCCCTTCCCCTGGCTCGCCCCCTTGACCAGACCGGCGATGTCGACAAACTCCATCACTGTCGGCAGAATGCGTTGCGGCTGGACAATCGTCGGCCAGAGCATCGAGGCGCGGGTCGGGGACACCAACGACACCGACATTCGGCTCGATGGTGCAGAATGGATAGTTGGCCGCCTCGGCCCCGGCCGAGGTGATGGCGTTGAAGATGGTCGACTTGCCAACGTTGGGCAAGCCGACGATGCCGCACTGAATTCCCATTTCGTTCGTTTTCCTTAAAAAGCGATAGCCGGGACGGTTGCCCCGGCTATCGGAAGGTTATGTTGGCAACGGAGCGATCAGACGAGCAGCGGCGCGATGATCAGCGAGACGATGCTCATCAGCTTGATGAGGATGTTCATGGCCGGGCCGGAGGTGTCCTTGAACGGGTCGCCGACGGTGTCGCCGACGACGGCGGCCTTGTGGGCATCGCCGCCCTTCTTCTCGCCGGCCAGTTCGCCCTTCTCGATGTACTTCTTGGCGTTGTCCCAGACGCCGCCGGCATTGGCCATGAACAGGGCCATGAGCACGCCGGTGACGGTGGCGCCGGCCAGGGTGCCGCCGAGGGCTTCCTTGCCGAGGCCGAAGCCGATGACCAGCGGCACGGCAATGGCGATGACGCCGGGGGCGATCATCTCCTTGAGGGCGGCCTTGGTGGAGATATCGACGCAGGTCTGGGAATCGGGCTTGACGCCCGGTTTGCCTTCGAGCAGGCCGGGAATCTCGCGGAACTGGCGGCGGATCTCGTCGACCATCTTGCCGGCAGCCTTGCCGACCGAGGTCATGGTCATGGCGGCGATCAGGAAGGGGATGAAGCCGCCGATGAAGGTGCCGATGACGACCTGCGGGTTGGTCAGGTCGATGGAGGTGACATTGGCGCTGGCGGCGTAGGCGGCATACAGGGCCAGCGCGGTCAGGGCGGCGGAGCCGATGGCGAAGCCCTTGCCCATGGCGGCGGTGGTGTTGCCGAGGGCGTCGAGGCTGTCGGTGATCTTGCGCACTTCGGGGCCGAGTCCGGCCATCTCCGAGATGCCGCCGGCGTTGTCGGCGATCGGGCCGTAGGCATCGACGGTCATGGTCACGCCGACGGTGGCGAGCATGCCGACGGCGGCCAGGGCGATGCCGTAGAGACCGGCAGTGTAGTTGGCGACGAAGATGGCGATGCAGATGATGATAACCGGGGCGACGACGCTCTCCAGGCCGACGGCGAGGCCGTGGATGATGTTGGTGGCCGGGCCGGTCTTGGAGGCATCGGCGACGCGGCGCACCGGGGCGGCCGAGGTGTAATACTCGGTGACCAGGCCGATGCCGATGCCGGCGATGGTGCCGAAGAGGACCGACCAGAAGACGCCGGTGCTGATGCCGAAGCCGGCAACGGCGAACCAGGCGCCGACAATGAACAGGCCGGCGCCGATGAAGGTCGAGTTGCGCAGGGCGGCGGCCGGGTCGGTGTTCTTCAGGATGTTCATGGAAAAGACGCCGACCAGGGAGGCGAGCAGGCCGACGACCGCCAGGAAGAGCGGCAGGAACATCAGGTTCGCCTGACTGCCGCCGAGGGCGGCGAGGGTCTCGGTGCTGGCGGTGGCGGCGATGGCGATGGTGGCGATGATGGCGCCGACGTACGATTCGAAGATGTCGGCGCCCATGCCGGCGATGTCGCCGACGTTGTCGCCGACGTTATCGGCGATAACGCCGGGGTTGCGCGGGTCGTCTTCGGGAATCCCGGCCTCGATCTTGCCGACCAGGTCGGAGCCGACGTCGGCCGCCTTGGTGTAGATGCCGCCGCCGACGCGGGCGAAGAGGGCGATGGAGGAGGCGCCCATGGCAAAGCCGTTGATATACTGGGCGGTCTGCGGATTACCCCAGACCATAAAGGCGATGCCGACGCCGAGCAGGCCGAGGCTGGCAACGGCCAGACCCATGACCGCGCCGCCGCTGTAGGAAACAAAGAGCGCCGCGGCGATCCCTTTGGACTGCGGGCCGCTTCGGAGGTGCGGACGTTGGCCTTGGTCGCCGCCTGCATGCCGAAAAGACCGGCGAAGATCGAGCAGAGGGCGCCGCCGAGGAAGGCAACGCCGGTGCGCCAGCCGAGGTCGCCAGCAGTTAGCATCAGACAGAAAACGACGACGATGAAGACGGCGAGAACCTTGTATTCGCGTTTGAGAAAGGCCATGGCGCCGTCATGGATCATGTCGGCAATTTCGATCATCTTCGCGGTTCCGGCCGGCTGCGACTTGATCGAGAAATAGATCGCCGCGGCGACAATCAAACCCAGAACCCCAGAATCGGTGCAGACAACAACAAACCAGACATACGATTCTCCTTTGTTTGCAGTTCTTCATCAACAATCGCGATTGAATATATTCATGGCTGCCGCAGGTCCGTCTTTCAGAATGGCGGTTACCGCCGATACGGCCGAGTCCAGCAAATCCTCGATCTTGTTTCGTTCCGCTGCCGCAAAGGGGCTCAACACATAATCGGCCACATCACCGCCTGGTGGCGGCCGGCCGACCCCGAGCCGGACGCGAATGAAGTCGCTGTTCCCGAGCACCTGGCAAATGCTGCGGAGGCCGTTGTGCCCGCCGTGCCCGCCCCCGACCTTGATCCGCAAAGAACCGAAGGGAAGGTCTATTTCATCATGGCAGACAACCAAATCCCCCGGAAGGACACCGAGGGATTTGCAGGCGGAGCCGACGCTGGCGCCGCTGAGGTTCATGTAGGTCTGCGGAAGGAGCATGGTGACTTCTTCCCCGGCCACCCGGCCGACGCCGTAGATCCCCTGGTGCCCCTGCCGTTTCAGCGCGATGCCGGCCTGCTCGGCCAGTTTGCTGGCGACCATGAAGCCGATATTGTGCCGGGTCCCGGCATAGCGGCTACCGGGATTGCCCAGGCCGACAACCAGCTTCAAACTCGCCTCACCACAGAAACTAAACGGTCTCCTCACCGGCAGCCGCAGCAGCTTCCTCTTCCGCCTTATGACCGGTGACGGTGATGACGGTGAAGTTGACGTCGTGCGGCACTTGACGCCGGCCGGCAGCACCAGATCTTCGATGTGCACGACATCGCCGATCTTCAGCTCGGTGACATCGATTTCAATGGCGGCGGGGATCGCTGTCGGGCAGACACAATACTTCCAGTTCATGACGGATGAGCTGCAGGCTGCCGCCGTCTTTTTCCCCGACTGACTTGCCGATCGGATGCACCGGCACCATGACGTTGATCTTGGTCTTCAGATCGATCGCCTGAAAATCGGCGTGCAGTGATTCTCCGGCGGATCGCATCGACCTGCATATCCTTGAGAATGACCACCTTGCCGTCAAAAGCGCCCTCACCCTTGAGGGTAATCAGGGTATTCCAGCCAGCTGGGGTGGCGATCGCTTTCTTCAGTTCCTTCGGATCGAGGGCAATGGCGCACGGCTCAATGCCTTTGCCATAAACAACCGCCGGAGCCAGGCCTTGACGACGCAGGGCTGCGGGCGCCTCCTTTGCCTGTCCCGTGACGGGAAAGGACTTTCAGTTCAGCTTGTGCCATGTATCCTCCGTTATTAATGAGATTTGGTTATAGTACCGAGCAGTTGATGTCACGGTCACGACGAACAGAGAACTGACCGATTCGTCGCCGTGAATCCGGCGGATCGCCTCCGCCAGCAGTTCGGCAACGGAAAGGACTCGCAATTTCGGACAGGCCTTCAACTTTTCGTCGACCGGGATCGTGTTGGTGACCACCACTTCCTTGAGGCCGCCTCCGCATTGATCCGCTCGAGAGCCGGCCCGGAGAGAACGGCATGGGTGGCGTAGGCATAGACTTCCCTGGCGCCGCTTTCCTTGAGTGCGCGTTGGCCGCCTGACAGAGAGTGCCGGCGGTATCGATCATGTCATCGACGATGATGCAGGTCTGATCTTCGACATCGCCGATGATGTGCATGACTTCGGAGACGTTCGGCCCGCTGCGGCGCTTGTCGATGATCGCCAGGCCGGCATCGAGACGCTTGGCGAAGGCCCGCGCCCGCTCGGTGCCGCCGGCATCGGGAGAAACCACCACCACCCGCTCTTTGAACAGCGGCTGCAACATGTCGTCCAGGATGACCGGCGCGGCGTAAAGATGATCGACGGGGATATTGAAAAAGCCCTGGATCTGGCCGGCATGCAGGTCCATGGTGAACACCCGGTCGGCGCCGGCGGTGGTGATCAGATCGGCAACGAGCTTGCTGGTGATCGGCGTGCGCGGCGCAACCTTGCGATCCTGCCGGGCATAACCGAAATAGGGGATGACCGCGGTGATGCGGCGCGGCCGAAGCCCGCTTGAGGGCATCGATCATGATCAGCAGTTCCATCAGATTGTTGTTGGTCGGCGCACAGGTCGACTGCACCACATAGACATCGCGACCGCGGACGTTCTCACCGATCTCGACCATGATTTCGCCGTCGGAGAAGTTCTTGACCTTGGCGCTGCTCGAGAGGCACGGCAAGTTGGGCACAGATTTCCCGCGCCAGGGCAGGATTGGAGTTGCCGGAAAAAATCTTGAGTTTGTTCATTGTCACCCATCCTGCTGTCCGCGAAAAACTGCAGGTCATGGCGACCCCATGACCTGCTGAAAACAGCTGCCAATTGCCAATGCATTTTAAACGGCAGCGGAATAATGCGGTGAAAGTGGCTGGGGCGCCAGGATTCGAACCTGGGAATGCCGGAATCAAAATCCGGTGCCTTACCGCTTGGCGACGCCCCAACGATGCATCCGCATCTGTCTGTCTTTTTTTCGCCTAAACCGGCTCAACTACGAAGAGCCGCCAATCGGGATTTTGCTGCCGCATTTCGTCGCAGGCTTCTTGTGCTTTTTTTTCGCAGGCAAAAAGACCAAAGACCGTGGGACCGCTGCCGGACATCAGGGCACCGGCAGCACCGGCGGCAAGCAATCTGTCCTTGATTTCTGCCAGCAATGGGTAGCGAGCGATCGTGACACGCTCCAGGTCATTATGGAGCAGAGCGGCAATTTCATCCACCGTTTTGGGAAACCTTGGCATTTTAGCTGCGGCCCCAAGGGAAGTCAATCGTAAATTTCCGTAAACCCAGGCGGTGGAAACGCCCAGACCGGGGTTGACCAGCAGATACCAGGCGGGGGGAAGAGTAAAAGGGGACAGGACCTCCCCGATACCGACCGCCCAGGCGGATTCTTTGAAGAGGAAAAAAGGGACATCCGCGCCCAGCCCGGCTCCCTCCCGCAACAGTTCGCTCTCTCCAAGATCAAGGCCAAGCATTCCATCAAGAGCGAGAAGAACCGCAGCTGCGTCGGAAGAACCACCACCAAGGCCAGCCGCCACCGGAATATGCTTGTCGAGCAAAATCTCCACGCCGATCTCCCGGCCGGACAACTCCAGCATGCGGCGGGCGGCGCGAGCGGCGATATTCTCCTCGTCGGCGGCAAGGGACAACTGCGGACAGATCACCCGCACACCAGGCCTGTCGTCCAGGGTAATCCGCAGCCGGTCACAGAGGGAGACCCGCTGCATGATCATCCCCAGCTCATGATAGCCATCCGAACGGCGACCGGTTACCTCCAGCCGGAGATTAATCTTGGCCGGCGCATCGATCATCACCGTGGTCATTTCGATATCTTTCATCGGGGCTTTCTTAGCCGATCTGCTCCCGGCTGTCAAGGGTTGCGCTACCGTCTGGCGATTCTTCGCCGATATGGCGAAAACTCGCCATATCGATCAGCCAGCCGCCTGCACAAATATCCTTCCACTTTCATAATTAGCTGATATAACTGTGGATAATAAAATGGAAAAAACGTTCTAGATCGGCACTGCCTTTGCGTAAGTATGTTGCCAGCTTGCAATCGAGCTGCTTGCAGGATTAACACACCCCTTAACAAAGGAGATGCTGATGTTCAAAAATGCGCTGCTGTTAGCCTCAGCCGTACTGTTCACGTTCGTCACGACGGCGTTTGCCGAGCCGATCGTCATCAAGTTCAGCCATGTGGTGGCCGTCGACACCCCGAAGGGTCAGGCGGCCGAGTATTTCAAAAAATTAGCCGAGGAGCGCACCAAGGGTGCGGTCAAGGTCGAGGTCTATCCGAACAGCCAGCTATACAAGGATAAGGAAGAGATGGAAGCGCTGCAGCTCGGCGCCGTGCAGATGCTCGCCCCGTCCCTTGCCAAATTCGCCCCCCTTGGCGTTAAGGAATTCGAACTCTTCGACCTTCCCTTCATCTTCGATGGCTATGACGATCTGCACAAGGTCACCCAGGGCCCAGTCGGCGCGAAGTTGCTGAAGAAACTGGAGGCCAAAGGAATTCTCGGCCTAGCTTATTGGGATAACGGCTTCAAGGTGATGAGCGCCAACAAACCGCTGAAAAAACCGGAAGATTTCAAGGGTCAGAAAATGCGCATCCAGTCCTCGAAGGTGCTTGATGCCCAGATGCGCTCCCTCGGCGCCATGCCGCAGGTCATGGCTTTCTCCGAAGTCTACCAGGCACTGCAGACCGGCGTTGTCGACGGCACCGAGAACCCGCCATCAAACCTCTACACCCAGAAGATGCATGAAGTTCAGAAATACGTAACCCTCTCCGACCACGGCTATCTCGGTTATGCGGTCATCGTCAACAAGAAGTTCTGGGACGGCCTGCCGGCCGATATCCGCACTGCACTCGATGGCGCCATGAAGGACGCGACCAAGTACGCCAATGATGTCGCCAAGAAGAACAATGAAGAAGCCCTGGCGGCGGTGAAGAAATCCGGCAAGTCGGAGATCATCACCCTCACGCCGGCCAGGAGCGGGCCGCCTGGAAGAAGGCCATGGACAAGGTCCATGAGGAGCAGGCTGACCGGATCGGCGCCGACCTTATCAAAGAAGTCTATCAGGCCACCGGCTTCAAGAAGTAATCGGACGGAAATTGCCGCTGCCCGAAGGAGCAGCGGCCTTTTTTGTGCCCGCATCGATGTAACGACAGCATGGAGAGTAGTTTCATGAAGTTTTTTCGTAAGTTTCTCGATCATCTTGAGGAATCGATCATCACCTTCCTCATCGGCGCCGCAACACTCGTCATCTTTGTCGCCGTCGTTCACCGCTACCTGTCGGGCTGCCGCATCCCCGGTCTGCAGGACTGGCTCTCGGCCTCAACATGAGCTGGGCCCAGGAGCTGTGCATCTACATGTTCGTCTGGATGGCCAAGTTCGGCGCCGCCTATGGTGTGCGCACCGGCATCCATGTCGGCGTGGACGTGCTGGCCAACCGCCTGCCCGACATCCTGGCGCAAGAAATGCGTCCTGCTGGCCATCGCCGGCGGCGCCCTTTTCACCGGCATGATCGGCACCCTGGGTGCCCGTTTTGTCTGGGAGAACGGCATGCATTACGCCGTCTTCACCAAGCTGGGGATGAACGTGACCGATATTGTTCGAAGGGCCGATCACGCCCGACCTGGAATGGCCGACCTGGATCATCTACTCGGCCGTACCGCTCGGCTCCTATCTGATGTGCTTCCGCTTCCTGCAGGTCGGCTGGACCTTCTTCCGCACCGGTGAACTGCCCCATCATGACCATGCCCATGTGGACGGGATCGAGGAAGAGTCAGTGCTGGATGACACCGAGGCGCTTGAGGAATATGAAGTACACAAATTCGACCGCACGGGCAAGATGGGAGGTGTCAAATGAGTACTACTGTCGCTGGGTGGGAACCCTTCAGCAAGAAAAAGGCGGCGACCTGGATCCTCGGTATCGCCGCCGCCTTGGGCGCCATCGCCATGCTCGGCAGCACCGGCATCGTCTTTGCCCTGCTGCTCGCCCTGATGCTGACCGGCATGCCGATCTCCATCGCCCTGGGCCTGACTGTTCTCACGTTCCTTTTCTTCTTCTCGATGTCCCGACCGAAGCGGTGGCGATGAAGCTGTTCACCGGCATCGAGAAGTTCGAGATCATGGCGATCCCCTTCTTCATCCTGGCCGGTAACTTCCTCACCCACGGCGGCGTGGCCAAGCGCATGATCAACTTCGCCACCTCCCTGGTCGGGCCATTGGCATGGCGGTCTGGCGCTGGCCGGCGTCATGGCCTGCGCCCTGTTTGCCGCGGTATCCGGATCCAGCCCGGCCACGGTCGTCGCCATCGGTTCGATCATGATGCCGGCGATGGTCAGGGCCGGGTTTCCGAAACGCTTCGGCGCCGGGGTCATCACCACCTCCGGGTCGCTGGGCATCCTGATCCCCCCGTCGATCCCGATGGTCATCTACTGCGTCGCCACCAACTCCTCGGTCGGCGGCCTCTTCATGGGCGGCGTCATCCCCGGCCTGATGCTGGCCACCCTGCTGGGGCGGTGGCCTGGTGGATCGCCCGCAAGAACAACTATCCACGGGCGCGCCAAGGCCACCTGGGGTGAACGGCTGATTGCCTTTCGTGAAAGCATCTGGGGACTGCTGCTGATCGTGATCGTCCTGGGCGGCATCTACAGCGGCATGTTCACCCCCACCGAGGCAGCCGCCATGAGCGCGGTCTACTGCCTTCATCATCGCCGTTTTCGTCTACCGCGACGTACCGTTCAAGAAAATCCCGAAAGTCCTGCTGGATTCAGCCAGCATGTCAGCCATGCTGCTCTATATCATCACCAACGCGGTCCTGTTCTCCTTCCTGATGACCCATGAGCACATCCCGCAGCTCATGGCCGACTGGATTCTCGGCCACAACCTGGGCATGGTTGCCTTCCTGCTGGTCACCAACGTGCTGCTGCTGCTAGCCGGCAACGTGATGGAGCCCTCCTCCATCATCCTGATCCTCGCGCCGATCCTCTTTCCGGTGGCGATGAAGCTCGGGATCGATCCGATCCATTTCGGCGTTCTGATCACCGTCAACATGGAAGTCGGCATGTGCCATCCGCCGGTCGGCCTTAACCTCTACGTAGCCAGCGGCATCACCAAGATGGGTATATCCGAGCTTACAATAGCGGTCTGCCGTGGCTCATTGCCATGATCGGATTCATGCTGCTGATTACCTATGTTCCGGTCGATCTCACTCTGGCTGCCGAGAATGCTCGGGTACTGAGAAAGCAGGTGCGGCCATTTCCCTCTGGCTCCCCGAACCTGCTGCACAAACAAACCGCAGTCGAAAAGAAAAAGGGGTGGATATGCCGGATATCCACCCCCATTTTTTTTTGCGCAGAGGAATCCAGCGACACAAAATTGCACAATAGCGTCTTTTAGTCGCAGGAAGCGGTTGTCAAATTCTACGACGAACGCGACGCGATTATCGCCTTGGGGATGTTTATCCCGGCGACATTGTTTCCATCGTAGGGGCGCTGCTTGCTGCGCCCTGGTTGTGTTTCAATCCTCGGCCGGATGCGATCTGGTTGTTACTCGTGAGATGACTGGCGATTCTATTGATGATTTGGAAAAATACGGGTGATGTCCCTCGTTTTACCGAGCAGGGTGAGCAGGATATTGAGCCAGAGTGCTTGCGGGGAGGCGCAAATCGGCGGGAGCATCGCTGCGGCCGACGGCTGCCAGGCAATCCCACCCGATCCCCAGCAAATCCCCACCAAAATTTTGCGGCTTTCGGCTTGGAAGCCCGACCCGCGATCCGCTTGAAATTGCCTCGCTAGCCACCGTCGAGGGCGAACTTTTCCAGCAAATTCGGAACGGCTTTCTTGCCGACTTTCGATAACCGAAGCATCAGATTGAAGGGGACATTCCGGATTTTGTAGGTGTCCTTGAGGTCGCGGATCATGCCGACCCAGAGGTGGCCCGTCATTTCCGCATCGGCGAGGGCACGGTGAAAGGCGCCCGTGCTCTTTATTTGTTTATGCAGGACGAGCGATTCCAGTCGGTGGTTCGGCGCCTCGGGGTAGACGCGCCTGGAGATCAGCATGGAGCAGGCAAAATCCCGCACCCTGCGCTTGCGGACGCGCTGCAGTTCAGCATCCAGGAAGCGCCGGTCGAAACTGGCGTTGTGGGCCACCAGGTTATGATCCGCCAGGAAGGTGGCAAATTTTTCCATGACCTCAAAGACGGAGGGAGCGTCCTTCAGCATGCCATTGGTGATGCCGGTATAGTTTTCGATGAAGCTGTTTACTCGCATGCCCGGATTCATCAGGCTCTGAAATCGATCCGTAATTCGATTGTTCTCGATCAGCACCGCTCCCACCTCGATCACTCGGTCACCGTGATCGGGTGACAGACCGGTGGTTTCGAAGTCAAGAACGACGACGGAGTAGTTGCCCATTGCAGAATCCCTCTTTCAAAGAAATTACAACCGCCATTCGGGAGCGTCAGCATAATGGGAAATGGGGTGGATGTCATCTGGCCAAAAATTGTTGGAGCGGCGGGATGCACAAATCTGCACGATTGGCGCTGCTGCCGACGGATGCCAGGCAATCCACCCGATCCCCAGCAAATCCCCACCGTAGGGGCGAACCTTGTGTTCGCCCGGTTGTTTGCCAGCAGAATCAACTTGTTGGGGATGCTTGCTGCAACTGGGGCTATGCTAAGCCGGTCAGTGATTTCTGTTGGAAATATGGGAGATATCGCTAATTTTCTCACTGGAATTGGTCTAGGCCGGCAGGCGCTCGGTATCTGCTGTGTTTTCTGCCAAAACAGTCACAATTAACTGAGAAGTAGCGCGGGTCATTGCGACATAAAACAATTTCATCTCCTGCTCGTCAACCTGATCCAGTCTGCTTAATACATCCCCGCCCGCTACGGCAACCAATGAGAACTCCAGTCCCTTGCTGCCGTGGAAGGTGAGTAGCTTGACCCTGTCTTTCCGTTCATCGAATGAAATCCCTTCCTTACCAACGAAAGGAATTTTTGCATCTATCAGGGCACGGCACAGTTCCCGTCCGGTGGACTCCCAGTGGGGATACAAAACCGCCATCTCCTTCCAGGCAAGCCCTTGCGTATGCGCTTCAAGCAGTTTGGCCGCGATAAAAGCCGCCTCGTCCGGCAAATTCGGCAACTTGATGACCATCGGTTTCGATCCTTGTCGGCCGGCCGAAACCGGGGTCAGATTCGGGATATTATCCTCGTCGGCGTCCTTTTGCACCAGCACCTTGCGGGCAAACTCGGTGGCAAAGTCGTGAATTTCCCGTGTATTGCGGTAATTGATCCGCAGAATTGTCGTGCGCCCAGGGGCTTGGATGCCGATACTCTTGAAGCTGAAGTTCAATTTCTTCTGGTAAATTGACTGGGCATCGTCGTACAAAAGGAGCAGGGAATTGGTGTTCGGATTGATCATCTGCACCACAAGCTTCAGCCATTCGGGGCGGAAATCGTGCCCTTCATCGATCAATACGGCATCGTACTGACCGGACGGGATCTGTTGCCGGTCCACGGCCCGGATCACTCGGTTCGACCGCCTCCTCCCAATAAACCTCTTTATTACTATTCTCCGCAGGCAGGCCGATGTTGTAACTCACCAACTGGTTTCGGCACCAACTATGGAAAGTGCGCACATGCACCTTCTCCTCCAGCCCGTGCGTCTGCATCCATTCCCGTAATCGCAAAGACAGAATCCGGTTGTAACAGAGGATGAGGATCGGTCGCGTGCAGACCTTGGCCAGATGCTGCGCCCGATAGCCGAGGATTAAGGTTTTGCCCGAACCAGCTACGCCGTGAATGATGCGATGTCCAGAACCGAGACTGCGGGCGAGTTGCTCCTGTTGCAGATCCATAACCCGCAGAATGTCAGGAAGCTCCTTCGGTTCGTCGTCACTGGCCTCAAAGAGCGACATCTGACGATAAGAGATGCGGATTTCCGGAAAGAGATGCCAGCGCACCCGCTCGATCTGCGGCAGCGTCATTGTTCCATGATTGTAGATGGTGAACATCCCCCACAGCCGCTCCTGAAATCCCATGGCATCGACCGCCTCGGTCATCTCGTCCTTGCAGATCACCCGGTGCTCGTCAAGAACATTGGGGAGATCGGTGCTCGCGAAATCCTTTCGGTAAATATTGGTAAGCACGACGCCATAGGTCCAGGGGAGAAGCAGCTTTCCCTGAAACCGCCCTTCTGCATGCACCAGTTGCGGGTCGGATTTGAGGATATCAGCAACGGCGAGGACATAGTCACGGGCTTGGGCCAGCGGGTTTTTGAGGGTAATGAGGCCCTTGTCGGTCAGCAAAGAAACTTCGTGAGGATCGATTTTGCGGATGTTGTCGAGGCGCCAATCCTTGACTTCGAGAACAATCAGGCCACGACGAGGGTTAAGGATGATGAAATCTGGCTGAAGGCGGGCGGGGCCAACGGGCACGTTGAACCAGCAGAGGTAGTCGTCTTCGAGTTTGCTTTCGAGACGCTGGGCAAAGCGCCGTTCGCCGGAAGAATCGAAACGGCAGGTGCCGATACTTGGGATCAAGGTGGCCACGGACTATTTACCCCCTGATTAGCCAATTTGCATTCGCTGGCGATGTTATAGAATATGAACATTTGCATTGAGTTAAGATGCGAACTTTTATGCGTTCGCAAAATACAATAATGCAAACCTGACCAGGCGCTCTTCACATCTTGCCTGCATCGGAGGTACAGTTTGTGGGGTATTAGGTGGTGGCGTCGCCCAGGTTGGGTCGGTAGCGCGGTTGAGCGAAGTGAAGTGTTTGATGGCGATTGAAAGTTCATTAATAACTGACATTAAGTTTGTTCTCTGTTAACTCAAAACAAGTATTTTGTATCCCCGGAATTGTATGTCTCTGGAATTGTCTTGATCGCACTATCCACCAATCCCAAGCTTTTCAAAGAATGCCTTATGTCGTTGCTTCGCATCTACAACGATTTTGTCAAATGCAATTATCTCAACATGAGTGTTAAGTTTCGGATTATACGTATAAAATCCAAATTCACCCTGCAGCTCAACATAACTTGAATTTTCTGCAAACTCTTTAATTTGATTGGTAAGGTCGCAAATGATATAGCAGTAAAATCGGGTGCTATCTTTAACGACAACAGACCTTCCATTCGGCAATTCAAGATTGTTTTTTCGAATATCTCGTACATACCGAAAAATTTGTTTGGTAGGGTCTTCATCAAAGTTTTTGCGTTGAGGTTTCTTGAATTCAAGAAGAGACACTGCCCGCGCTATCCGGTCATCTCCTACTTCCGAGAATACGACGACATCTGGTCTATCATCGCTTGTGGAGGAGGTGAAGTCGCACAAGGGCTTATCAGAAGCTGAAAACGTGTGAAAGGCCAGAAGCTCATCAACCAGCCATAGATTGTGATTCTCATACCCGATAGAATCGGTGTCGGTCTTGCGGGGGAAAACGATGTCGTGGACAATATCCTCATTGCTGTACTTGCCATCCTTATTCAGGCAGAGTTTCTTGTCCAGAAGATCAATGATCATCTTGCGAAACACCACATAACCGGCAAGTTGATCTTTCTGAAAATCCTCAAGCTTTTCTGTCAAATCCTTGTACTTCGCGTCAATCTCCTCAATGCTTTTCGCCTGTGTTTTAAGTAGGTTGATGCTGCTCTTCCTGATCTCGTATTCCGCTTTACCCTTGTATGCGTAAAGAGTTTGGGTCATTTTCTCATCGGTTGTGTTGAGTTCAATATCCTTCATGGCCTCTGGGCAATACTTCACCACTGCCCGTAACATGGGTGCCTGATCTTGGACAAACTTGGATACTTTATCCGCCTTCTGTTTCTCTACCGATTCAATCACCGGCGCAGATAGGCTCGTGTCCGCTGCACCGCCTCCTGTTCGATCTTCTCCATTGTGATTTCATCGCTGTTGAGAAGGTTGCTCTTTTCAGGGATGTTAAACTCCTGCCGGTATTCATCTACATTTGTATCCAGAAATTGGGAGGTTATATAAGCAGAGTAATAAAACTTTCGCCCGTCGTCGTCAAACTGGATGGAAGTCCCAAGCAGGCTACCGATGGGGCGGCTTTTAACATCCCTTCCATCTGCGCAATATACAAGCTGATGGGTTTTTGCCTGTGTTGCGTAGAGGCGGATATGATGAATCAAGAATGATGAATTTCCGATACTGAAATCCTCCGTCACAATATCGGCTTTGATTTCATTGTAAAGATCATGCAGGTTGATGACATGATCCTCAAAATCGTCAATTATCTTTATAGCAGGAGCCATGCCGCTGATAAACCTGGTGAGGCAATGTTCAAAGATACGTTGCGCTATTTTGGCGGATCTTTTATAGGCGCTTGGTTCCTTTCGATACTCTTCGCGAAAACCGTTCAGACGGACAATGGTGTTGGCTTGCCTGTCCGCAACAGCGGTGCCAGGGAACTCTTGCACACCATTGGCAATAGTAAATTCGATTTTGCGACCGGCAAAAGTTTTGTCGGGTTTCAGGTAAACACTGTCAATGTCAACACGATCAAATGCTTTAAGCCAAAGAAAGCGCCCCACCCCTTTACCACCCTTGGCCAATTTGTATGTTGAATCCGCCGTTTCAAATGATTCGAAATTATTATCGTTAAAGCCAATGCCGTTGTCTTCTATTTCGAATGTATTGATATTGGGCAGAGAAGAATCATCACCAGTGTATGCAAGGCTACCCTGGCTCATGTCTCTCTTGATTCTTATCGTGATCACGCCTTGTTTAAGATCGCCAATTTCTTCAATAGCCTGGATGGAATTTATAACTGCCTCAAAGAGCGGCAGCAGTGCTTCGGATTTGAAGTGTCGAAGATTGCGAACCTTTCCCGCGAGACTGGTTTTGAGCATGGCATCGGACATCAAAGACTCCTATTTCAAATTGCATCGAAATGTTCAGCAATACGGGACTGTTTATCGCGTCATTAATTTATAGCTGAATCCGTGTGAAAAATTCAATAATCATCTTAGTCGTAAAGGTCGTCATAAATTTTTCGCCTTCTTGACGAACGTGCGTTTTTTGAAATTTGTCCATCAGACAACGATGACAAACCATGGAGGTGCTGTCGGCCGAATCGATCTTCATCCTGATAATCCAAATGTGCGGTTAGTCATGGGGTCGAGCTACCAAGAAGGCAAGTCATTACTAGTGTCCTGTTTGGTTAGTCCTATTGATTAATTTGCTTCTTTGCTCTGTCCACAGCATCGATGATGACAGAGGCGCTTTTGGTCCATTTAAACGGCTTGGCGCTTTCAGAGTTATGAGCCTTTATGTACCGATGAATCTCGGTGCGCAGTTCCTTTATGCTGGTAAAAACACCTCGGTGGATGGCCCGGCGCTCCAGTTGGGAGAACCAGCCTTCTACCGCATTGAGCCAAGACGCACTGGTTGGCGTGAAGTGCATGATGAATCGCGGATGGCTGGCGAGCCACGACTGAATCTCCGGCGTTTTGTGGGTGCTGCTGTTGTCCAGAATCAGATGCAGGTCCAACTCTCTGGGTGTTGAGCGATCGATCTGACGCAGAAAGTCGAGAAACTCCTTGGCCCGGTGCCGCTTGGTTGTTCGGCCGATGACTTTTCCCGTCAGGATGTCAAAGGCTGCGTACAGGCTCGTGGTGCCATTGCGCTTGTAATCGTGAGTGCGGCGCTCGATCTGACCAGGCCGTAGCGGCAGCATCGGTTGCGTCCGATCGAGTGCCTGAATCTGAGTTTTCTCGTCCACCGACAGCACCAGGGCATTGTCGGGAGGGTTCATGTACAGACCGACCACATTCACAACCTTCTCAGCAAATTCGGGATCGTTGCTGATCTTGAAGGTTTTGAGGCGGTGAGGTTTGAGATCTGAGGCCTCCCAAATCTGTCGGACTTGCCAGGTGGTGATCCCGGCCGCCTTGGCCATCAGGCGTACACTCCAATGGGTGGCCTCCCTGGGAATGCGCTCCACCGTCAGCGTCAAAACCTCTTTGACCTTGGCCGCCAAGAGCTTCTTCGGCTGGCCGGAACGCGGCAGGTCTTTGAGGCCATCAACACCATTGGCCTTGAATCGGTTGCGCCACTTGTACACTGCGAGCTTGGAGGAGCCGAGCGAATCGGCGACCTCTTCTACGGTCTGTCCTGTGCCACTGAGCAGAACAATCCGTGCCCGCATTACAATGCTTTGCGCTGTCTTGGGGGACCGAAGCAGCACTTCGAGAGCCTGCCGGTCCTCTACGGTCAATTCGTATTTTTCGTGAGGGCGTCCCATGTTCGAACTATACCACGGGACGACACTTAATGAAAAGGACTAACCGCACGGGACACTAGTTTAATTACCACTCACCTCAACCCCCGCCACAACAATCGACATCTCGAACATAAAACCCAAAAACGACCATTACCCATTGGGGGTCGAGGCCAAGCTAATCACCTTATTTTCCGCGAGAATTCATAAAATTTCGTTTTTTTCAGGCTTAAACGCTCTTTTTACCCCGCAATCACCCGCACCCGCACCCTCAACCGGCACCGGCATACCTCACCATCCGCCACCAGAATCATGTAGCCCCATCCCCGATGGCGCATCCGATTCTGCCCGGCCGTGTGACGCTGCACCGCAGTGGTTTGTTTCACATTGCAGCCATAGATAGCAAAAAACCGCCGGCACCATTGCGGCACCCGGCGGTCGTTAACAACCCGGCGTTCCCCCTGAAAAAATCCATCTCCCGCTCTCCCTTTACCAAATCGAATTAAAAACAACAGTTAAAAGCCGGGTTAAGATACAACCTCATCCGGCAAAGGGCAAGAAAATCATAAAACCTGCGGCATGAGGATCTATGGCTTTCCCTTTACAAATCTCAGGCACTTTTGACCTGGATCAGGGATTCGCCCGGCGCGCATGCGGTAGGCTTGTCCCGCCTCAAACAACAATTTTCAAGGAGAATCGATATGGCAGGATGTGCATGTGGCAGCGGGCATGGCGGGGGTGGCGGGCCGTTTGCCGAAGGGCGTGAACTGGTGGAGTTTGTGGCGCAAGCGCACGGCGGCGCTTTGCGGCAGCGGCCGATCGCCGGTGGCGGGCTGGCCACCTTTTGCCAGGGGTGCAGCGCCCCTTTCGTCCTGGTAACGCATGTCGGCAGCTGCCCGGTCTGCGGCGGCGTCCACGCCGTCTCGCCGCCGCGCGCCGACAGCGCGGAAAATATTCAATATGCGGGGGAGGGGTTCACGTTGGCGGTGTAGGGGCGCGATTCATCGCGCATTCTCCGGATTTTCAGCATCCTCCGCCCACCGGCCGGGGTTGTCGCGAATATACGCGCGGATGGCCGATAATTCGGGTTCGTCGCGGATGATGCGTTCGTGGTAATTGCGTTGCCAACCGAATTCCGGCAACAGATCCCGGCGAATGTTGCGGGTGGACACCGCCTTTAACGTCCGGATAATTTCGCCCAATGCCGGATGGTTATTGTCGGGCCGCGCGGATGCGGGCGCGATGAATCGCGCCCCTACGGTTGCAACGTTCGGCGTAGGGGCGCGATTCATCGCGCCCTTCTCCATCGCGCCCTTCTCCATCGCGCCCTTCTCCATCGCGCCCTTCTCCATCGCGCCCTTCTCCATCGCGCCCTGTCCCATCGAACCCATTGGCGTCGCGCCCCGTTCGTTCGCGATCCAAACGATCCCGTGCACATGATTCGGCATGACGACGAATTCGTCCAGATCCACCCCCGGAAACCGCGCCGGCAATCGATCCCACGTGGCGCGCACCATCGCCCCCGCCGCATTCAACACCACCTCGCCACCCTCCACCGCCCCGAACAAACATTTCCGCCCCTGCACGCAGATCGTGACGAAATACGCCCCGGCCTGTGCATAATCGTAATCGCGCAACCGAATGGAATGCCGATGATGAATATCCGAATTGAATGTCATAAACACCGTAGGGGCGCAATTCATTGCGCCCTGATCTTTGTGCCTGCCCTGTTTTGTTTCCGCAAAATCGGGCACCCACAAGGGGCGCCCCTACGATGATGACGTGGATTTATTAACGGGTCAAATCTTTTTCTGGCGGGATGTTACTCGCGTGAACTCGGCTTGTCTTCCCCTTCCTTGCCGAAGCGCCGCGCCGCCTCCGCCATCTGCCGCAGGCGCCGGTTGACACGGCCGTTGACCGTCCCCTCCGGCCAGGCGCCGTCTCCCATGGGCATCCCGGCCGGCACACCGGTGAGAATCTCGATTCCTTCATCGACCGTCGCCACTGCCCAGACGTGAAAGCGGCCATCCTGCACGGCAGCGATGACCTCCGGCCGTAACATGAGATTTTTGACATTCTGCACCGGGATGATCACTCCCTGATCGCCGTTCAACCCCTTGACCAGACATACGGAATAGAAGCCTTCGATCTTTTCATTCACGCCGCCGATCGGCTGGATCTGCCCGTGCTGGTTGACTGACCCGGTAACGGCGATCCCCTGCCGTACCGGCAGTTCGGCCAGGGCCGACATCAAGGCATAAAGTTCGGTGGAAGAAGCGCTGTCTCCCTCGATGCCGCCGTACGACTGTTCGAAAGCGATGGAGGCTGCCAGGGCCAGCGGCTGATCGCGGGCGAAGCGTTCGCCGAAAAAACCGGCCAGGATCATCACCCCTTTATCGTGGATCGGCCCGGAAAGCTTCGCCTCCCGTTCGATGTTGATCAGCCCCCCCTTCCCCAGCCAGGTACGGGCGGTGACCCGACTGGGGCGGCCAAAAGAATAATCCCCCAATTGCAGAACCGACAGTCCATTGATCTGCCCGACCGTCTCGCCTTCGGTATCAACGAGAATGGTCCCTTCTTCGATGAATTCGCGAATGCGCTCCTCCAATTTGTTGGAGCGGTAAATCTTCGCCTCGATTGCTCTCTCCACCTGCTGGCGACCGACCTCATGTCCCCCTTCCTGCCCAGCATAATAGCCTGCTTCGCGGATCAGATCGGCGAGATCGATGAAACGCGAGGAGAGGCGATTTTTATCCTCGATCAGCCGGGCGGCATGTTCCACCAGCCGGGCGACACCGGAAGGATTGAAGGGGAGCAGATTTTCCTTATCGCATTTAGTGGCGACGAAGCGGGCGTAACGCTGAACGTTTTCCTCCGTGTTCTTCATCATCCGGTCGAAGTCGGCTTTGACCTTGAAATACTTGCGAAAATCTGGATCAAGCTGATAAAGCAGATAGTAAAGGAATGGATTGCCGAGCAGCACGATCTTGCAATGCAGCGGCACCGGTTCCGGTTTCAGCGTTACCGTGGCAATAAGACGGAACTGCTCGGCCATATCCTCGATCTTGATCTCTTGATTACGGATGCAGCGTTTCAGCGCCTCGTAGGAGAAGACGTTGAGCAACACCTCCCGGCAATCGAGGACAATGTAGCCGCCATTGGCGCGGTGCAGGGCACCCGGTTTGATCATGGTGAAGTTGGTGCTGGCATTCCCCATCTGGATGATGTGTTCGATGCGGCCAAACAGGTTGAAATAGGTGGGGTTGGCCTCGAAAACGACCGGCGCCCCGCGCAGTTCGCCGTTGTCGACAAAAAGATTGACCCGGTAGCGATCATATGACGGTTCCTGGCTGCCGAGGTTCATGCCGGGGATGGCGATGCGCGGCCCTTGCGACGGTCGCAGTTCATCGATGCGGTCCTGCAGATCGAGCTTGCAGCGTTTCAGGTGCTCGATGACTTTCGGAAACTGGCTGAATTTTTTTTCCAGATCCACGAACAGGTGGTCCACCGAGCCGATAAGGATCTCTTTTTCGACGGCAACGATCGCCGCGTGCATTTCCCCCTCGATTTCCCGGATTTCGCGCATCACCTCATTGAGCTGGCTCTTCAGCTTATTTCCCTTTTCATCAAGGGCAGCTTTTTCTTCACTGGAGAGTTCTTCATATTCCTGCTGTGACAGCGGGTGCTCGTCCTTGATCGGCACCAGCACCATGCCGCTCACCGTCCGCTGCAGGGTGAAACCTTCCTGATTCACCCGCTCATCGAGCAATTGGAAACGTTCGCGATTTTTTTCCTGGTAAGATTCGGCAATGCGGGTTTTCGCCTCCTCGTACTCGCGGCTTTCGAAAACCTTCGGAATCTCTTCTTCGAGATGGCCGATCAGCTCTTCCACTTCCTTGTACAGTTGCCGTCCCAGTCCGGCCGGCAGATGAAGATGCGCCGGGTGGGTGCCGTCTTCGAAATCGTGAACGTAGCACCAGTCGTCCGGAACCGGCTCGCCGCTCGCTCGCTGCTCCAGCAGCTGTTCGATGGTGGAGGAGCGGCCTGTGCCCGGCTCCCCGAGAATGAAAATGTTGAAACCATTGTTGCGGATCCCCAATCCGAATTCGATCGCCGCCAGTGCCCGGTCCTGGCCGATCGTTCCTTCCAGGGGCGGCAGTTCGCGGGTAGTCGCAAAAGCAAACTGGGCCGGATCGCAGCGCCAGGCAAGCTCTTCGGGGGTCAGGCGGTATTGACGCACCTCAGTCCCTTCCATGATTGCAGGCGAGAAGGGTTACGGGAGCTTCCAGATAACTTTTCATGGTGGTGAGGAATTCGGCCGCATCGGCGCCATCGAGAATCCGGTGATCGGCGGACAACGTCAGGCGAACCGTCGGGGCGACCCCCGGCTCTCCCTTCTCGCCGACCACCGCCTCTCCCTTGACCGTGCCGACCGCCAGCACGGCCGCCTGCGGCGGGGTGATGATGGCGCTGAACGATTCGACCCCGAGCATCCCCATGTTGGAAATGGTAAACGTTCCCCCCTCCAGTTCTTCGTTATGCAACCGATTGGCATGCGCCTTCGCCACCAGATCGGCCGCCCGGCGGCCAATCCCCTTCAAAGAGAGAGACCCGCAGTCGTGAACAACGGGGTTGTACAGGCCCCGCTCGGTGGCAACGGCGATGGAGATGTTGATTTTGGGCTGTTCGACCGCTTCGTCGTCCAGCCAATAGCTGTTGACCCAGGGATGGTCCTGCAGCGAGTGGGCGGCGGCAGCGATGATGAAATCGTTGATGCTCGCCCCCAGACTCCTGCGGATACGAATAATGTCAGTCATATCGACGGCGACGGTTACGAAAAAATGGGGAATCGATTTCCAGCTCTCCACCATTTTGCTGGCAACAATATGGCGAATCTTTACCGAACGTTGCGGACGTTTCGGCGCTTCCCGCGTGTCGTCCGGCTTGCGCGCCTCCCGTTGCGCGGGCGGCGCCTGGGCCGGCGGGGCAGACCCCCGTTCGACATCCGCCTGGACGATCCGGCCGCCCGGCCCGGTCCCGCGCACCCGGCTCAGATCGATGCCTCTTTCCTGTGCCAGCCGGCGGGCGGCCGGGGAGGCGAGCAGGGCATCACGGCTCAGGGCGGCAGGTTTCGGCTCCTCGCGCGCGGCCATCCGTTCGGCATCGGCAGGCTCGGGGATCGGCGGCTCGGCGGCGGTCGTCTCCCGCTTTTCCTCACTCTCCCGCGGCGCCTGCTCTTTTTCCGCGCTTTTCTCGACCGCCGCCTTTCCCTTCTCTTCGCCGCGAGGCGGCTCCGCCGCTGGCGCCGCTGCCTGCTCTTGCGGCAGCGGCCGGGCCGGGGCAGGCTCCCGCGCCGGCACCTCCTCGCGCGCTTCGCCATTTGCCCCGAGAACGGCGATAACCGTTCCGACTCGAACCGTCTCCCCCTCGGGAACCCGCAGCTCGCGCACGACCCCGCCTTCGAACGCTTCCATTTCCATCGCCGCCTTGTCCGTTTCCACCTCGGCGATAATATCCCCCTGTGCGACATGGGCACCTTCCTGGACCCGCCACTTGAGAATCGTCCCCTCCTCCATGGTATCGCTCAGCTTCGGCATGGTGATTTCGACCGACATATCTGTTTTCTCCGTAAATATGGGGCTCGATGCTCCGGAGGGAGCCTAACGGCAGGCGCGCCGGATCGCCTGATGGCGATCCGGTTTTACAGAATCTCTCTGACCCGGGCAACAACCCGGGCCGGATCGGGAATGGCCAACTGCTCCAGTGTTCGGTTATACGGCATCGGCACATCGGCGCTGCCGACGCGCAGCACCGGGGCATCGAGGGTATCGAAGGCCGCCTCCATGATGCGCGCGGCGATCTCCCCACCCCAGCCGCCGGTCAGCCACGACTCCTCCACCGTCACTGCCCGCCGCGTCCGCCGCACCGAGTCGAGGACGGTAACCATGTCGAGGGGATTGAGGGCGCGCAGATCGAGGACTTCCGCCTCTATCCCCTCCTGTGCCAGTTGCTCGGCCGCTTTCAGACAAACGTACACCATGCGGGAGAGGGTAATAAGGGTCACATCCCGCCCTGGCCGTTTGATATCGGCTACGCCGAGGGGAATCGTGTAGTCATCCTCCTCGGGCACATCTCCCTTGACGCCGTAAATTCCCTCGTGTTCAAGAAACATGACCGGATCGTCGGAGCGGATGGCGCTCTTCAGCAGCCCCTTGGCGTCGGCGGGAAAGGACGGGACGATCACCCGCAGACCGGGGCAGTGCATGAAAATGGGTTCCAGACTGTGCGAGTGCTGGGCACCGAGCTGATGCCCGGCGCCGCCGGGGGCGCGGATGACCAGCGGCACCTTGACGCGGCCACCAAACATATAACGGGCGACCGCGACATGATTCATGATCTGATCCATGGCAACGATGGAGAAATTGACCGTCATCAGCTCGGCGATCGGGCGCAGACCGGTCATGGCGGCGCCGCAGGCCAGACCGACGATGGCCGCTTCGGAAATCGGCGTATCGATCACTCGCCGCTCGCCAAAGTGGGCGAGAAGCCCGCGGGAAACCTTGAACGAACCTTCGTAGAGGCCGACATCCTCGCCGAGGATGAAAACGTCATCGTCCCGTTCCATTTCCTCGTGCAAAGCCTGATTCAGCGCTTCGCGGCAGGTAATTTCCATGCAGACTCCAAAGGCAGGCATCAGGTAGCAGGTGCCAGGAATCAGGTTTAAATCCGCAACCTGCAACCTGAAGCCTGACTCCTTTACGATTCGACGTAAACATCCGTCCACAATTCTTCAGGGTCCGGATCGTGGCTCGCTTCGGCAAAGCGGATTGCTTCGCGCACCATCTCCCGCGCCTCGGCATCGATCGACTCGATCGCCTGCCGGCCGGCATGCCCTTGCTCGATCAGCCAGCCGGAAAAATTGGGGATCGGATCGCGTTCGCGCCAGATCTTCTTTTCCTGTTCGCTCCGATAGGTGCCGGGGTCGGAAATCGAATGCCCGCGGAAACGATAGGTGAGCGCCTCGATATAGGTCGGGCCCTCTCCGTTCCGGGCCCGCTGAACCGCCGTATGAACGGTTTCGTAGACAGCAAGAACATCCATGCCGTTGACTTTCAGGCCGGGCGTTTCGTAGGCGCAGCTTTTTTTATATAACGACTCCATGGCGCTCGCCCGGCCGACGGCGGTGCCGATGCCGTAGCCATTATTCTCGCAGACGAAGACAAGGGGTACCTGATAGAGAGCGGCCATGTTCATCGCCTCGTGGAACACCCCCTGGTTGGTGGCGCCGTCACCGAAGATACAAACGACCACCTCATCCCCGCCGCGATACTGGATCGAAAAACCAAGACCGACGGCAAGCGGCAGGTGACCGCCGACAATCCCGTACCCGCCCATGAAGCGGATTTCCGGGTCGAACATGTGCATCGACCCCCCCTTGCCCCGGCTGCAACCGTCCACCTTACCGAACAGCTCCGACATGATGGCATTCGGGTGGGCGCCCTTCACCAGAATCTGACCGTGTTCGCGGTAGGCGGCGATCATGTAGTCGGCTTTGCGCATGGCATGCGCCACGCCGACGCCGACCGCCTCCTGCCCGCTGTACAAATGGAGAAAACCGCCCAGTTTCCCCTGACTGTAAAGCTTCGGGCAGGCTTCCTCGAATTCGCGGATACGCACCATATCCCGATAAATCGACAGGAGATGCTCTCTTTCCAGTGGAGAGTGCATTTTCTTCTTATCCGGCATGCGATACCTTTTGCGACGATGCAGCGATTACTGCCGGGGCGAATTGATGTCGGTTTCGACAGGAAAGTCTAACATCGGGCTTCCGGTTGGCAAGACATCCCCGGCCTCACCCTCGGGAATCGATTGGCATCTTCCCTGCTCGTGAAAGTCAAAAAGAAAGGGCCGGAAGAAAACATCCGGCCCTGAAGTATCGTCATTATTCGCTGAGCCAAAACTCAGCCAATAAAAAGATTATGGTTGCGTGCCCGATTAGCGAGAATCGTCGGATCGATGACTTCGCCGCAGGAGCAGCACTTCCAGGCATCGAAAGCCCGTACGAAATCGTAGAATTTCTCGGCATACATTCTACCTTTGCACTTCGGACATTTCATGAACGTACCCCCTTGATATTTTTGATTTTCCTGCTTTAAATTCTTATGTTTTTACTTCACGTGTCGTGCCAGCCGAGACTACGAAGGGGATGAAAATAGTGAGATTTTACCGGAGGCGTATGAAAGTTTATTTATATTCGGCTGCTTGCGGGGAACAAAAAAATTCTTTCCAGGCAAAGATGCGGCCTTTGCCGATACCGCGCACTCTTTGCAGATCTTCCAGCGCTCCAAATTCGCCATTTCTTTGGCGGTCCTCTTCGATCGTCCGGGCCATTTTCTCGCCGATCCCCGGAAGATATTCCCAGTCCGCCTGGGTCATACGGTCGGGACGGAGGCAGATACCAAGCGCCACGCGTTTTCCGGCCGGCATCCATCCCCTTTGAATCTCAAAGGTTTTCAAAGGTGTGGCTAGAAGTTGCAGCTCTTCTCCCGTCTGTAGCGGCTTATCGAGGTTCTCCAGGGAACCCTGATAATCGGCCGATGGGAGGGCCGTCATTTCAATGACGCTCCGCGGGGTAATACCGTCAGAAAATTGATGAACTCCAGGGCGAGAAAACCCCTCCCCCAAAGCCACCCAGATCCCTTCTGTCGGTCCGACAAAAAAGGCCGGGGCCTCTTCTTTCAGAAGAAACGCCCGGCCATAGGGATAGAGAAGCAGCGCTGTAAGGAGCGGCAGGAGGATCGCCGCACCCCGTCTTTTTTTCACTCGGTCTGTTCCATATTCAGCTTGTACTGGAAGGCGTCCACCAGCGCCTGATAGGAGGCATCGATGATATTGTCGGAAACCCCCACTGTGCCCCAGCGCGAGCTCTTGTCCCCCGACTCGATCAGTACGCGGATCACCGAGGCCGTCCCCTTGCCGGCCGGCAGAACGCGCACCTTGTAATCGAGCAGCTTCATTTCCTTGCAGCTGCGGATAGAACTTCTCCAGCGCCTTGCGCAAGGCATTGTCGAGAGCATTGACCGGGCCGTTCCCCTCGGCGGCGGTATGCTCGATCTTCCGCCGACCTTGACCTGCACGGTCGCTTCGGAGGAGGGTTTTTCATCCTCGTGGCGCTTGGTATCGATGACGCGGAAACCGATGACCGAGAAAAATGCTGACGCAAGGTCCCGAGAGCCCGACGCATGAGCAGTTCGAAGGAAGCCTCGGCCCCCTCGAACTGGTACCCCTGGTTTTCCATCTCCTTGATCTCTTCGAGGATCTCCAGGGTAACCGGATCCTTGCTGTCGAGATTGATATTGAACTCTTCGGCCTTGGCGAGGATGTTGGAGCGCCCGGAAAGGTCGGAAACCAGCACCCGGGTGACATTGCCGACCTTCTCCGGCCGGATATGCTCGTAGGTTTCCGGATGGCGCTGGATCGCCGAGACGTGCACCCCGCCCTTTGTGGGCGAAGGCGGAATTGCCGACATAGGCCTGATGCTTGTCCGGGCACCAGATTGGCCAGTTCATAGACGAAGCGGGAAAGCTGCGCGCAGGTGTGCGCAGCTGCTCGTCGGTGATGCACTCTTGTCCCATCTTCAGGCTGCAGCGCCGGGATGATCGAGCAGAGGTTGGCATTGCCGCAGCGCTCGCCGAAACCGTTGATCGTCCCCTGCACCTGGACGATGCCGTGCTCCACCGCCACCAGCGAATTGGCGACGGCGCAGTCGCCGTCGTTATGGGTGTGGATGCCCAGCGGGGTCTTGATCGCTTTCTTGACGGTCTTGATGATCTCGGCAAGCTCGTAGCGGCATGGTGCCGCCGTTGGTGTCGCACAGCACGATGCAGTCGACATTGGCCTGCTGCGCCGCCTGCAGTGTCTTCAGGGCGTATTCGGGATTGGCCTTGTAGCCGTCGAAGAAATGCTCGGCATCGTAGACCACCTCGCCGACATGCTGCTTCAGATAAGCCAGGGAATCATTGATCAGCTCCAGGTTCTCCTCCAGGCTGATGCGCAGCGCCTCGTGCACATGAAAATCCCAGGTCTTGCCGAAGATGGTGACGGCATCCGGCTCGGCCTGGATCAGGGTGCGGATGTTGTTGTCCTTGTCCGGGGTGATCTTGGCCCGCCGGGTCGAGCCGAAGGCGGCGATCTTCGCCTGGTTAGAACCTTTTTGATCTCCTTGAAAAAGGCGATGTCCTTGGGATTGCTTCCCGGCCAGCCGCCCTCGATGTAGTGGATGCCCAGTTCGTCGAGTTTCTGGGCGATGCGGATCTTGTCCTCCACCAGGAAGGAAATATCCTCGGCCTGGGTGCCGTCCCGCAGGGTCGTATCGTACAGTTTGATCATATCGCACATCTTCCTTATTAACGGAAAGGGGCGATCACAAGATCGCCCCTGATATGCCTCATCGCAGAATCATTCGAGGGGAAGATCACTCAACGGTCACGTCCTTGCGTCCCAGACCGAAGGCTTCGTGCAGCACGCGCACCGCCAGTTCGGTGTATTTGGCATCGATCAACGCAGGAGATCTTGATCTCGCTGGTGGAGATCATCTGGATATTGATCCCCTCCTGCGAAAGGGTCTGGAACATCTTGCTGGCCACGCCCGGAGTGGGAGCGCATGCCGACGCCGACGATCGACACCTTGGCGATATTCTCGTCGCTGACGACCCCGGCGGCGCCGATCTCGGTGGCCGCCTCCTGGACGATCTTCAGCGCTTTTTTGAAGTCGGCCTTGGGCACGGTGAAGGTCAAGTCGGTATAACCCTCATGCGAGACGTTCTGGATGATCATGTCGACCGTGATATTCGCCTCGGACAGCGGGGAGAAGAGCTTGGCGGCGATCCCCGGCTTGTCGGGCACGCGCATCACGGAAATCTTCGCCTCATTCTTGTCGTAGGTGATCCCTGAAACCAGCACTGCTTCCATATCGGCATCCTCCTTCGTCACCATGGTCCCTGGATTGTCGTTGAAACTTGAACGGACGTGGACGACCACGTCGTATTTCTTGGCAAATTCCACCGAGCGGATCTGCAGCACCTTCGAGCCGAGGGAGGCCAGTCTCCAGCATCTCGTCGTAGGAGATCTTCTCCATCTTCGACGCCTCCGGCACAATGCGCGGGTCGGTGGTGTAGACGCCGTCGACGTCGGTGTAGATCTCGCAGACATCGGCCTTGAGGGCCGCGGCCACGGCCACCGCCGAGGTATCGGAACCGCCGCGGCCAAGGGTGGTGATGTTCCCCTCGCGGTCGATCCCCTGGAAACCGGCGACGACCACGATGGTGCCGTTCTTCAGATCTTCGCGGATCTTGGTATCGTCGATCTCCTCGATGCGGGCCTTGGAGAAGGCGCTGTCGGTGATGATCGGAATCTGAAAGCCACATGTAGCTCTTCGCCTTGTATCCCATCGATTGCAGGCACATGGCCAGCAGGGCGATGGACACCTGCTCGCCGGTGGCAACCATCACGTCGTATTCCCGTTCGCTGGGGAACTCGCACATCTCGTTGCACCAACGCCACCAGTTTGTTGGTTTCGCCGGACATGGCCGAAACGACCACGACCATGTCGTTGCCGTCGTCGTAGGTCTTGGCCACCCGTCTGGCGACATTGCGTATCCGTTCGACGGTGCCCATGGATGTTCCGCCGTATTTCTGGACCACCAGAGCCATGGTTACTGATTCCTCCTTTGGTGGAAAAAGCGGCCGGTGCGGACGCGAAATGATTTATTGTTTGCCTGAGTGTCCTGGATCTTTCCGGCGGCCGATCTTATGCACCGCCCGTCCTTCAGTATCTTCGGCGCTCTCCCGGATCATCTCTGGCAGCGTCGGATGCGCATGAATCACGGCGGCGAGTCCGGCGGCAGTCATCCCCTGCTGCATGGCGACCGTCACTTCAGCGATCAGTGCCGAGGCCTCATCGCCGACGATGGTGGCGCCGAGCAGGCGGCCATCCTCCTTGCCGGAGAGGATTTTCACCATCCCGCGCGTCTCCCCATCGCAAAGAGCTTTGCTCGATGCCTGATAGGCGAAACGGCCTACGTCCACTGCTATCCCCTGGTCCCGGCATTCCTCCTCGCCCAGACCAACCTGGCCGATTTCCGGCAGGGTGAAGATGGCGCTCGGCACCACCCGGTAATCGGCCTGGGCATTGCCGCCAAGAGCATTGGTGACGGCGATTTCCCCCTGGTAACTGGCCACATGGGCAAGCTGAATGATATTAGTGAGATCGCCGATGGCGTAAATACCGGGGACGGAAGTCCGCATCCGCTCATCGACCAGCACCGCGCCTTTTTCCATTTTGATGCCGGCTTCGGCAAAACCGAACCCGGCCGAATTGGGAATCCGCCCGACGGCAACCAGCACCTTTTCGACCTGCACGTTGCGGCCGCCGGAGAGGCGAACGGCAACTCCCCCTTCTTCGATCGCCAGAGCATCCACCGAAGTTCCGGTTAAAACCTGAACACCCTGCTCGTTGAAACCCTTTTCCACCTCGCGCACCGCCTGCCGGTCGCTGCGGGCAAGGAGCGTAGGAAGTTGTTCGACAATCGTTACGTCACAGCCGAAAGTGGAGAAGATGCTGGCGAATTCGCAGCCGATGTAGCCGCCGCCAATGATCAGCAGGCTCTTAGGAAGTTCTTTAATAGCAAGAATTTCATTGCTGGTCAAAACATTTTTCCCATCGATCGGCATAGCATGGGGACTGGCGGCAAGTGATCCGGTGGCCAGAAGAATATTCTTCGCCCGGATATGGCCGGTCACCTCCCGGCGACGAATACGTATCCGCCCTTCCCCTTCAAGCGAGGCTTCGCCGCGGAAGACCTCGATGCCGTTCCCCTTGAGCAGCTGTTCCACCCCGCCGACCAACTTCGCAACCACCTCATCCTTGCGGCGGGCGGCTTGGGCGTAATCGAAATGCACCTGCGGCACACTGATGCCGTGTGCCCCGCTCTGGCGGATGCGCTGCAACAGCAGGGCGGTGCTGTAAAGTGCCTTGGTGGGAATACAGCCACGGTTCAGACACGTGCCGCCGACCTCATCGCGCTCCACCAGGCAGACACAGGCTCCTTTTTGGGCAGCGCGGATGGCTGCCACATAACCACCGGGACCGCCGCCGATTATGGCGATATCGTACTCGGTCATCGCTCGCACTCCTTTTCCTGCCAGCGCCGTTGCAATTGCATCAGAAGGCGATCGAAGCGGGCGTCCGGAGAGGCAACGGTCAGCCGCCGCCGGTCGCCGCCGACATGCTCAAGACGCAGGCGCAAACCGGCAACCGGCAGCTCGGTCAGCCGGTCGGCCCACTCGACCACGGCAACTCCCCCGGCATCCAGGTATTCCTCAAATCCCGAGTCTAGCAGATCCTCGGACCCGGAAAGGCGATAGAGATCGAAATGATGAAGCGGACAACGACCCTGATGAATATTGAGCAGGGTATAGGAGGGGCTGGTGACCGGATCGGCTTCCGGCACCCCGAGACCGCGGGCCAACCCCTGCGTCAGGCAGGTTTTCCCCGTCCCCAGATCGCCATGGAGAAGAAGAACCGCCGGCGGCTCGAGAAGGTTTCCGAGAAGCTCGCCGAGGGCTTGGGTTTCCTCGGGAGAAGCGGTTTCAACGCTCCATCCCAAGTGTCAGGTTCCCATGGAACGGATGATATCCAGGCGGGCCACCACCCCGACCACCCGCTCTCCCTCGACCACCGGGACCAGGTGCACCTGGTGCTCCACCATGAGGGCGGCGATTTCATTCACCGGCGTTTCCGGGGTACAGGTGATGACTTCGCGGGCACAGATCTCGCCAACGGTGCGGGCGGAAATTCGCTTGACCTCTTCGCGAAAGTTCTTTTCGCTTTCGAGATAGAGAACCCAGTCGAAGAGGGAGATGACAGTCGGCATATGCAGCGGTTTGTCCTGTTCCACCAGTCGGTTTAGTGACGATCCCCTCCAGATGTCCGGTCGCCATCCACTACCGGCATCGCCTTGACTTGGTTTCGACAAAAAGGCGGCCAGTTCCTTGATGGTCGGTCTCGACACGAACGGTATGAACTTGCGGGTCATGATATCTTTAGCTTTCAGCATGGGACATTTTCTCCCATAACATAATTCCCGGCGGACTACCGGCAGTTCGCGCAGCAGATCGGTGGCCAGCATGCCGGCATCACCCATAACCGGCAGCAGCCGGTCGCCGGCCAAGCCGTGCAGATAAACGCCGAGCGCCGCCGCAGCGCCGGGCTCCATCCCCTGGGCGAGCAGGCCGCCGATCAGCCGGTAAGCACGTCACCCATGCCGCCGCTGGCCATCCCCGGATTGCCGCTGCTGTTGATGCGCACCCGGCCGTCGGGAAAAGCGATCACCGTGCGCGCTCCCTTGAGAATCAGCACCACGCCTGTGGTTGCGAGCAAACTCGCGGGCGCAACCAAGGCGGTCGGCTTTCCACCGCGGCCACCGTACTGCCGATCAGACGTGCCATCTCGCCTGGATGCGGGGTCAGAACCGTTGCCGACGGGCGCCCGTGCAGCACCTCGACATGTCCCCGGCCAAGGCATTGAAGCCATCGGCATCGAGCACCAGCGGCAAGGGACACCTCGGATAATCGCAAGGCAAGGGCAAAAGCGCCGCCGTCTGCCCGAGACCGGGTCCGAGGGCCAGAGCCTGCTTTCCCGACCACAAGCTCGGCAATTGCTCGAAAGCCGATGCGGCGAAAGCGCCATCGACCTCCGGCAGCGGCACGGTCATCGCCTCGGTCAGCTTGACCGCCAGCACCTGCTTGCAACCGGCGCCGGGCAAGCGACGGTAACCAGACCGGCACCGATACGCAATCCGCCCTCGGCGGTCATCGCCGCCGCCCCTGCTCTTGCCGAGCGACCCGGCGACCACCAGCAGATGGCCGAACGTCCCCTTGTGGCCGGCAACGGGGCGGGCGGCGAGCAGATGGCGCACTTCGTCGCTATCGATCAGCAGGATGTCATCGCCGGTCGCGGCAAGCAGTTGGCGGGGTATGCCGATGTCGGCCACCGTTACCTTGCCGGCATGCGCCGCGCCGGGATGAAGCGCACAGCCCCACTTTGGCTGCACCGAAAGTGACGGTCAGATCCGCGCGTACCGCCCGGCCGAGAACCGCGCCGGTGCTTGGCTTCGATGCCCGATGGGGATATCGACCGCCAGCACCGGCAGACCGGCCGCGTTGACCCACTCGATGGCCTGGGCATAAAGACCTTCAACCGGCGAGGTAAGGCCGGTGCCGAGCAGGGCGTCCACAATCAGCCGGCAGTCGGCGGCTCCGCGCCGAAGGGCGGCCGAGCAGTGCGCGGCGTCCGGAGCGAAGATGACCTCGCCGCCGCTGCCAGTCAGAGGTCGACACAATTGTTTGCCGCATCGCCGGCGATCTGCCCGTTCGGCGAGCGAGCAACGTCGTTCGGGCCTGCCATCCGCTGTCGCCGCAGCAGCCGGGCAATGACGAAACCATCGCCGCCGTTGTTCCCCTTGCCGGCACAGATACCAGCACCGGGCCGGGAGCCAAGTCTGCATAGCAACGGCACGATCTCGTCGGCGACCGCCGCGCCCGGCATTCTCCATCAGCACCACGCCGGGGATGCCGAGTTCGACGATGGTGCGCCGGTCGAGCTCGCGCATGTCGGCAGCGGTCAGCAGCTTCATGCGGCCTCCAGAATCACCGTGGCAACGGCATAATCGCCGTCATGGCTGTAGGAGAGATGGACGGCCTGTCGATCCCGCGTTCGGCGGCGAGTTCGGCAGCCCGGCCGGCAAGACGCAGGTCGGCGCGCCGAGGGCATCGCGCACCACCTCGATATCGTGCCAGGTCGATGCCATCGCGCAGCCCGAGGCCGAGCGCCTTCATGAACGGCTTCCTTGGCGGCAAAACGGGCCGCCAGGTGCGGCGACGGGTCGTCTTGGCCAGGGCGTAATCCTGTTCGCCGGCGGTAAACAGCCGCTCCAGCAGCGCGCGCTTTTCCCTGCGTCAAGAAACTCGCGGAAGCGGTCCGATGCGGGCCAGGTCGGTGCCGAGCCCGAGCGATCATGCTCACCGCCTTGCACCAGCTCCACCATCTCGCGCACCGCCCGGTCGATGCCGACCAGCACGGCGCGGGAGATGATGCTGTGGCCGATATTGAACTCCTCGATGCCGCCGAGGGCCACCACCGGCCTGATATTGACGTAATTCAGTCCGTGCCCGGCATTGACGCCAGACCGACCTTGCTGGCCAGCTTGATCGCGCTCGGCGATCTTGGCCAGCTCATGCTCGGCGCGCTTCGCAGTCGCGCGCGTCGCAATAGCTGCCGGTGTGGATTTCGATGACAGTCGGCGCCGAGCTGGCTGGCCGCCTTGATCTGCTCCGGGTCGGGATCGACGAACAGGCTGACGACGATCCCGCCCTGCGCAGCAGGTCGATTGCCGGGGCCAGCGCTCGCGCTGGTGCGAACCGACGTCCAGCCCGCCCTCGGTGGTCAGTTCCTGGCGTTTTTCCGGCACCAGCGTGCACCAGTCGGGACTCGACCTTGCAGGGCGATGCCGACCATCTCCTCGGTGGCGGCCATCTCCAGGTTGAGCCGGTCTGGACCGTCCGCCGCAGCATTTCAGATCGCGGTCCTGGATGTGGCGGCGGTCCTCGCGCAGATGGATGGTGATGCCTCGGCGCCGGCCAGTTCGGCCATGGCCGCCGCCGTCACCGGATCGGGTTCGATCGCCGCCGCGCGCCTGGCGGATGGTGGCGACGTGATCGATGTTGACTCCCAGTCTAGCCATTACGTCGCCTCCTTCTTCCGCCGAGATGCTTCTCCACGGTCCGGCGATCTCGTTGGGCCAGGCCGGTGATCTCGACTTTGATCCTGCCCTTCGAGCATGATGCGCAGCAGCGGCTCGGTCCCGGAATAGCGGATCAGCACCCGCCCCTCGTCGCCCAGCTTGCTCCTCGATCTCGCTGGATCATGGCGGCGATCTCCGGGAATGGTCATGATGTCCTGCTTTCTCGCGACACGGACGTTGACCAGCACCTGCGGCAGCGGCGATCATGACCTCGGCCAGTTCGGAGAGCGGTCTTGCCGCTCGCGCTGCATGACCGCCAGCACCTGCAGGGCCGAGAGGATGCCGTCGCCGGTGGTGTTGTGGTCGAGGAAAATCATGTGCCCGGACTGCTCGCCACCCAGATTGTAGCCGCCGCTGCGCATCTCCTCGACCACGTAGCGGTCGCCCACGGCGGTTTTGACCACCTTGCCGCCGGCCTTGCTGCATGGCGATGTCGAGCCCCATGTTGCTCATCACGGTGGCCACCAGGGTCTTCTTGCTGCAGGATCTTTGCGCTTCAGCATGTCGGTGGCGCAGATGGCCATGATGTGGTCGCCGTCGACCTCATTGCCGAATTCGTCGACAAAGATCACCCGGTCGGCGTCGCCGTCCAGGGCAATGCCGATATCGGCGCGGTGCTCGCTTGACCGCCTCGCTGATCACCTCCGGATGCAGCGAGCCGCAGCCGGCGTTGATGTTGGTGCCGTTCGGCTTGACCCCCAGCGGGATTACCTCGGCGCCCAGTTCCTCGAAGACCGCCGGGGCCACCTTGTAGGCCGCGCCGTTGGCGCAGTCCAGCACGATCTTCAGCCCGGCAAGGTCCAGCTCCTGCGGGAAGGTGTTTTTGAGGAAGACGATGTAGCGCCCGGCGGCGTCGTCGATGCGGAAGGCCTTGCCGACCTCGGTGGCGGTGGGGCGCAGGGAGTCGATCTTCTTGGAGAAGATCAGCTCCTCGATCTTCAGCTCCATCTCGTCCGGCAGCTTGAAGCCGTCGCGCGGAAAAGAACTTGATGCCGTTGTCCTGAAAGGGGTTGTGGGAGGCGGAGATGACCACCCCGGCGTCGGCGCGCATGGACGAGGTGATGTTGGCGATGCCCGGCGTCGGCAGCGGTCCGACCAGCAGCACATCGACCCCCATGGAGCAGATGCCGGCCACCAGGGCGTTTTCGAGCATGTAGCCGGAGAGGCGGGTGTCCTTGCCGATGACGATGCGGTGCCGCTGGTCTGCCGTTGCTTGAAGATTATAGGCGGCGGCCCGGCCGAGCTGCATGGCCATCTCCGTGGTCATCGGGTAGACGTTGGCAACGCCGCGGACGCCGTCGGTTCCGAACAGTCTCTTCTGTGTCATTTCATCTTTCCTGTGCCCTGAGTCCCGATCGGTTCGATGGCAACCTGGATCTCCGCGAATCTGGTGATTCTTCAGGGCTGAATATTTCCCCCTGTAATCGAGGGGTACATTCATAGTCGAAATTCTCTCGATCTCCTTCGATATCGATCGCTTCGGTTGTCACTTCGGCCAGATCCCGGATCTCACTTTCGGCCCCCTCAACCGTCACCAGAAGCCGGAGACACCTGGATATCGCCGATCGTGGTACCCCTCAGCGGGAGTGCCAGCGAAAACAGGATGCACCGGTACTGTCTTCTCCTTGATCCGCTCCAGCTTGACATCGACAAAGGAGGGGAGATCCGGGTCACGCTGAGTGCCGGCGGGGAGATTGCAGATCGCTCTTCCAGCCGCTTGAAAGAGGTCACCCCCGGCTTGCAGATCGACCAGATCGATGGAGATGCGAATATCGTTCGGGTCGCAGATTCACCAGCAGGGCGCGGGGACCGCTGAGACGCACATCGATAGCGCTCGGCACCTCGTTGGCGACCATCATCCCCTGGCGGTACGTTCTCCAGTTCGAGCGGGACGACTGAAAGCCGATCTCCAGCCGGCGTTCGCCCATGACAAAAAACCACAGCACTAGGGCAAAGACCAGGGAGATCAGTTTGAGAACGCCAGTTTTCGGTAAGAAATTTTTCGAACATTGTCATCTCTTCTTTGCCGCCGTGGCGCGGTTCGAGCAGGCGCTTGAGCACCCGTTTGCAGGGCGAGTCGAATCGAGGTCGCGGGTCATCTTCCCGCCGACCACCACGGAAATCTTGCCCGGTCTCTTCGGAAACCACGATCGACCACCGCATCGACCAGTTCAGTCAGACCGATGGCCGCCCGATGCCGGGTGCCGAGAGCCTTGCTGATATCCGGGATTCTGCCTCAGCGGCAGAAAACAGCCGGCCCGCGTCAATCGCCCCTGCTGAATGATCAGAGCGCCGTCATGGATCGGGGAATAGGGCAGGAAGATGGAGGTGATCAGATCGCTCGGACATCTTGGCATCGATTTCGACCCCGACTTCGAGAAAATCCTTCAATCCGGTCTCCCGCTCGATGACGATCAGAGCGCCGATTCGTCTTGTCCCCAGATTGACACAGGCCTTGACCATTTCATCGATGACCGCGCTCTCCTCGCCATAGGAAGTCGGCAAAAAAGGGATTGCGGCCGAAATGGATCAGGGCGCGACGGATATCGTTCTGGAAGATGACGACGATGACCAGGATGATCGAGGAGAGAAAGTTATCGAGTAGCCAGTGCAGGGTGTAAAGACCGCCGATCTGCGATCCGATATAGACCATCAGAATCACCGCCAGACCGAGGAGCATCTGGACGGCCCGGGTCCCCTTGATCAGCAGGATGATACGGTAAATGATGAAGGCGACCAGCACGATGTCGAGCAGATCGAGAAGCCAGCGGAAATGTTTCAGTAGCTTCAAATATTCCGCTCATCGATAACTCTCTCTTTTTGCGAAGTGGTCAATTTTGCGGCGGCAATTCGCCATGGCAGACGGCCCAGGCCATCAGCGCCGCCTCCCGGGCCGGGCCGACCTCGTGTACCCGGAACAGCCGGGCGCCTGGGCCACCCCGAGGGCCACGGTGGCCAGCGTTCCGGAAGCCGCTGCCAGCGGATCGGGCTGCGCCCAGCATCCGGCCGATGAAACTCTTGCGCGACGTGCCGAGCAGAATCGGCCGGCCGAGATCATGCGAACTCGCCTAAGCGGCGCAATATTTCGAGATTGCCGGTGACGTCCTTGCCGAAGCCGATACCGGGATCGACCGCCAGCTTTTCCGCCGGAATCCCCGCCGCCACGGCCTGTCTCCAACCCACTTTGCAGGTCTGTCACCGATCTCGCCGCAGCAGATCGTCATAGCGGGTGTCGTCCTGCATCGCGTCGGGACGGCCGCGGGTGTGCATGAGAAAGAGGCCGGCGCCACTCGGCGGCCACCGTCGCGCCATGCCGGGCATCAAAGATCGAGGCCGCTGATGTCGTTGACAAACATCGGCGCCGGCGGCAACCGCCGCCGGCGGCAACGGCCGCTTGCTGGTATCGATGGAGAGGGGGATGCCGCATCTCGCGTCGCAGCGCCTCGATGACCGGCAACACCCGGGCGCAGTTCTTCCGCCGCTGATACCGGCGGCGCACCGGGACGGGTGCTTTCGCCACCGATATCGATCAGGTCGGCCCCTTCCGCTACCATCCGTTCGGCGTGCCGCAGAGCGGTATCGAGCCCGTTGTAGCGGCCGCCGTCGGAAAAGGAATCGGGGGTGACGTTGAGCACCCCCATGATATGCGGCCGGTCGAGTGAGAGCCGACAGCTGCGCCCGGCCAGATAGCCGGGCGCGGGCAGTGCGGCCGGGAGGAAACGACATCCGGTTATTCGCCCGGGCGCAGCGATTCGCCACCGCATGGGCCTTCGGCGGGCGCGACCGTTTCGCCGAGGAGGGCGGTGGAAGCGGTCATCTCGCCAAAGACAATTGCTCGATTTCCGCCCCGTCCATCGTTTCGCGCTCGAGCAGCGCCTCGGACACGCGGATCAGAGCGTCCCGATTGGCCTCAAGAAGCTGCTTCGGCCCGCTGATAGTTTTCCTTGACGATGCGGCGGATCTCGCTATCGATCTCGACCGCGGTCGCCTCGCTGTAGTTCTTCATATGGCCGATGTCGCGGCCGAGGAAAACCTCCCCTTCCTTTTCGCCGAAAGCCAGGGGGCCGAGTCTTGTCGCTCATCCCCCATTCGCAGACCATCTTGCGGGCAATCAGGGTGGCCCGTTCAATATCGTTGCTGGCGCCGCTGGTGACGCTGGAAAAACTCAGCTCTTCGGCGACCCGGCCGCCGAGCAGGGTGCAGATGATGATATTCAAGCCCTCTCTCGGTTTCGTTGTACTTCTCCTCCGCCGGCAGGTACATGGTCACGCCCATGGCCCGGCCGCGGGGAATGATCGAGACCTTGTGCACCGGATCGGCGCCGGGGATGAAGAACGCCACCAGGGCATGGCCGGCCTCGTGATAGGCGGTGACCTTCTTCTCCTTTTCGGTGATGACCATGGAGCGCCGCTCGGCCCCCATCATCACCTTGTCCTTGGCCGCTTCCAGATCGGTCATGTTGACCTGGTTCTTGTTGGCGCGGGCGGCCAGCAGCGCCGCCTCGTTGATCAGGTTGGCCAGATCGGCGCCGGAGAACCCCGGGGTCCCCTTGGCCAGGACTTCCAGATCGACATCCGGGCCGAGGGGAACCTTGCGGGCATGGACTTCGAGAATCTTCGGTCCGCCCCTTGACATCGGGGCGCGGCACCACCACCTGGCGGTCGAAACGCCCGGGACGCAGCAGCGCCGGGTCGAGGACGTCCGGACGGTTGGTGGCGGCGATGAGGATGACCCCTTCGTTCGACTCGAAGCCATCCATCTCCACCAGTAACTGATTGAGGGTCTGCTCGCGCTCGTCATGGCCGCCGCCGAGGCCGGCGCCGCGATGACGACCGACGGCGTCGATCTCGTCGATGAAGATGATGCACGGGGCATTCTTCTTCCCCTGCACGAACAGATCGCGCACCCGGCTGGCGCCGACGCCGACGAACATCTCGACAAAATCGGAACCGGAGATGGAGAAGAACGGCACCCCGGCCTCGCCGGCGATGGCGCGGGCGAGAAGGGTCTTGCCGGTCCCCGGCGAACCGACCAGCAGCACCCCTTTCGGGATGCGTGCCGCCGAGCCGGGAGAATTTCTTCGGATCCTTCAGGAAGGAGACGATCTCCTCCAGTTCGTCCTTGGCCTCGTCGATCCCGGCGACATCCTTGAAGGTCACCTGCGCCTGCGATCTCGGTCAGCAGCTTGGCCCGGCTCTTGCCGAAACTCATCGCCTTGCCGCCGCCGGACTGCATCTGGCGCATGAAGAAGATCCAGACGCCGATCAGCAGCAGGATCGGCCCCCAGGAGACGAGCAGGGTGAACCAGAAGCTGCGGTCTTCGTCGGGCTTGGCCTCGATCGCCACGCCCTTGCGCGCGCAGTTCGCTCGATCAGCCCGGGATCGTCGGGAGCATAGGTCTTGAACGGTCTTGTCTGTCCTTGAACTTGCCCTTCGATATTCGACCCCTGGATGGTGACTTCCTGGACCCTCCCCTCCTGCACCGCAGTCAAGAAACGCCGTGTAGGGGACCGGCTTTCTGCTCGCGGTCCTTCTGCGTCATCATGTTGAAGAGCAGGATCATCACCAGCGAGATGACCAGCCAGAGTGCGAGATTTTTATAGAACTGGTTCACTGTACCCCCTTAAAACGTGTTTCCCGGTCGCCGACTATTTCGGCAGACACGGTATTTCTGCGCCGAAGCGCACTCGAAATCTAACATAAAGACTCTGATCTAACAATCGATTTCTCACCGGTAAAGGGCTGAAAATGCAGGCGCAGAACCGTTCCCGCCCCGGGGCGGGAACCGGCACAACGGCGCAGCCCGATCAACCAGAGTATCTCACTTCCCTCGACGACAAGAATCCGGCGCCGGACTTCCCGCTCAAGTTGGTATCGATGAAGAAATCTTTCACCTTCTTCCGCCCGTCCATCCCGGCCGGACGGAACCGGTCCCCGGACAGAAAGTGCCGGACGCGAAGCGGGAACTCGATCCCGGCCGAATCGAATTCCACCGATAGCGGATCTTCCCCCAAACCTGCCGTTTCGCAACTGACTTGCAACGTTCCGCCCGGGACGGAGAAGATACCCGGTCCGGTTATGCTGACCGTTGTCGCCGCCGGTTCGGACGGGGGGTTGCGCCGCAGCCAGAGCCGCTCATACCGTCGCCCAGCCCAAAGCCCGGGAAGATGCTGGTCCCCTTGCGGCTGCGACCGGTGCAAAAGCGTTTCGAGCTGCTCCAGATGAATTGCCGAAATAGCGTGCAGCCCACCCCGCACCCGTTGCAACGAGTGGCGCAGCACGCGGGCGCGCAGCGCCGGGTGCAGTTCACGCAGCCGCCGGCAATCCAGCGAGAGATTTTCTCCGTCTTGTACAGCCAGCGATGCGAAGGCTTTTTCCGTCTCCTGCTGCCAAAATTCCTCTTCGGTTCCGAGACGGCGACCGAGACGGGCCAGATGTTCTTCGAGGCGCGGGTTGAATTCGGAAAGAAGGGGCAAAACCTGGTGCCGCAATCGGTTACGGGTGAAAGCGGGATTATCGTTGCTCGGATCTTCCACCCACGACAGCCGGTTCTGTTCCAGGTACGCAAGAATCTGCCGCCGGGAAACTTCCAGCAGGGGACGAATAAAAGGACCTTCCTGCAGCCGCATGCCGGCAAGCCCGGTAGCGCCACTGCCGCGCAGCAGCCGATGCAGAACCGTTTCCGCCTGGTCGCCACGATGATGTCCAAGCGCTATCGTCCGGCAACCACAGCTGTCCGCCGTCTCCCGCAGGAAACCGCGACGCACCTCCCGCGCAGTTTCTTCAATGCCCAAACGACGATTTCGGGCTTCAACGGCAATATCGCTTTTTCCAGTCGTCAAGGGAATGTGCCAGCGAGCGCACAGATCGCCGACAAAAGCCGCTTCTTCCCCGCTTTCCGCCCGCAGACAGTGATCCAGATGCGCCGCCTGCAGGGTGAAAGGGAATTCGGCGGACAGTTCATGCAGCAGGTGGAGGAGGCAGACGGAGTCGGGGCCACCGGAGACGGCGACCAGCACCTGGTCTCCGGGGTAAAGTAGACGATTTTCGTTGATTGTCCGGCGGACTTCTTTCCGCATCGGCAGAGCATCCAGTGCGAAAAAGGCAAAACCCCCTCCGGAAAGCGGAGAGGGTTTTCATCGGGAAATGGTGGCGGTGCAGAGATTTGAACTCCGGACACTGCGGATATGAGCCGCATGCTCTAACCAACTGAGCTACACCGCCTAACTATGGAGTCTCCTGGCAGGGAGATAGATTTTTGGTTGCGGGGGCAGGATTTGAACCTGCGACCTTCGGGTTATGAGCCCGACGAGCTACCGGACTGCTCCACCCCGCGTCAGAAGGGGAAATTTACAGCCTTGCCGGATCGTTGTCAAGAAGAAATTATCCGAGGAAAGGCCTAGTGTAACTAGAAAAACTTTCTGCTTCATTTAATGGATGTTGGCGAACCACTTCACGAAACGGGGGATCCCCTCCTCGATATCGACCTGTGGAGCGTAACCGAGCAGCCGCCGCGCCTTGCCGATATCGGCGTAGGTGCAGAGAACATCGCCCGGCTGCATCGGCTGGCGGTCGAGGACCGGCTTTACCTCCATCGCGGCGCCGAGCAGGTGCACCAGAGTGGAGAGGTCGACCGTCTGCGATTCACCTAGATTGAAGATCTCATAGACCGGCGCGGTGCTCCCGTCGAGCCACTTCAGGGCGCCGGCAATCCCCTGCAAGGTATCGGTGACGTAGGTGTAGTCGCGGCGGCTGGTACCGTCGCCGAAAAAAGGGATCGGCTGGCCGGCGCGCAGCAGTCGGGCGAACTTGTGGATGGCCAGATCGGGGCGCTGGCGCGGGCCATAAACGGTGAAAAAACGCAGACAAACAACGGAGAGGCCGTAGAGATGATGGTAATTATGGCAGAGGAGTTCGCCCGCTTTCTTGCTGGCGGCATAGGGGGAGATCGGATTGTTAACCGGGTCGCTTTCGGCAAAAGGAACCTTTTCGTTGTTGCCGTAAACCGAGGAGGAGGAAGCGAACGCCAGCCGTTGCACTCCGAAACAGCGGCAAGCTTCCAGCAAATTGAGAGTACCGGTGACGTTTACCTCGAAGTACAGCTGCGGATTTTCGATCGACGGACGCACCCCGGCCATCGCCGCCAGGTGAACAACTGCCGCACTTTCCGCCCCCCCAAGAGCGAGAAACGCCCGCTCCAGATCGGCAGGGCGACGGAGATCGCCGATGAGGATGGTGAGGCTGCCGCCTGATTCGCGGGCGGTGCGGCGCACCAGGGCGAGGTTCGCCGCCTTGATGGCCGAGTCGTAGAAACCACAGATATTATCGAGAACGACGACTCGCCGCCCTTGGCGCAACAGCAGTTCGCACAGATGGGAGCCAATAAAGCCGGCACCGCCCGTCACCAGAATGGATGTCGCAGGAAGCATCGGTTTTCAATCCTTGCGTATCAGGCAGGTTACTTTCTCTACACTCTGCAGACGACCGGCCATCTGCCCGGCTTCCGCAGCGCTGGGATAAGGACCGAGCACAATCCGGTACCATATCCCCTTTTCCCCCAGGTCGGCTTCCCGGACTACGGCATTGAACCCTTTAACGGCCAGACGTTCCTGCATCTGGCGAGCATCCTCCACTGCTTTACAAGAGGCGACCTGGACCACCCATTTCTCTTTTTTTACCAGAGAGGGGGTTTCTTTGCTGGGCGCTGTCTGAACACTTGCGGCAGGAAACGGTTCGGGAGTTGAAGGCGTGGCGGCGATGGTGCTATCGATCTTTTCAGACGGTATCGCGTTTGCCGGAAGCGTCGAACCGGCCGCTTCCGGTCGCTGACCGACCGGCAATGGCGCCTCCCGCGGCAAATTGATGCCACTTCCCAGCGGCACCTGCGCCCCCTTCGGCAAGGTATCGTAAAAAGTCAGGTCTTTCGACGCTGGTAAGATGACCGGTGTTGGTGCAGGAATAGGTGCGGGCACTGCCGCCACGGGCGGAGTGACGGCAGGCTTATCCCCGCGCCCCCAGCCGATGATTACCCCAAGGATGAAGCTGCCCACCGCAAACAGCGCGAGAAAAAGCATGAGGAGGGAATGTTTGTTTTCCATCCGACGCCGCGACCGATTGATGACCTTCATGGTCTCTCTCCTTCGCTACATCTGCTCCGGCGCCGATACCCCGAGCAGCAGCAGGGCATTGCGCAGAACGATCCGGATATTATCCACCAGGTACAGGCGCGCGCCGCTGGTAACGGCATCCTCGGTCAGGATACGCTGCCGGTTGTAGTAGCTGTGGAAAAGTGCGGCCAATTCCTGCAAATAGGCGGTGACCCGGTGCGGCTCGAGAAGACGGGCGGCACCTTCCACCACTTCCGGATAACGGGAAAGCACCTTGGCCAGCATCAGTTCCTCTTCCAGCACCAGGGTGGTGAAATCGACCGCACCGGCGCCCGGAATCACCACCCCCGCTTCAGCGGCGTTACGCTCGATGCTGCAAATGCGGGCATGCGCATATTGGACGTAATAGACGGGATTCTCATTGCTTTGCTTCTTTGCCAGCTCAAGATCGAAATCGAGCTGGCTATCAGAGCGCCGCATGAGGAAAAAGAAACGGCAGGCATCGCGCCCTACTTCGTCGATCACATCGCGCAGGGTGACGAATTCGCCGGAACGCTTCCCCATCGAAACCGGCTGCCCCTCGCGCAGCAGGCTGACCATCTGAATCAGCAGAACCTGCAGATCGTCCGGGGAATGCTTGAGCCCGGTCAGCACCGCTTTCATCCGAGGCACATAGCCATGGTGGTCGGCGCCCCAGACATCGATCACCTGGTCGAAGCCGCGCTCGAATTTTTCCATATGATAGGCAACATCGGAGGCAAAATAGGTCGGGGTGCCGTCGGAACGCAGCAGCACCCGGTCCTTATCGTCGCCAAACTCGGTAGTTCGGAACCAGAGGGCGCCATCCTGTTCAAAGGTAAGACCGTGTTCCCGCAACTTGTCCAGTTCCTTGCGCACCATATCCCGCGTGTACAGGGTGCTTTCACTGTACCAGTTGTCGAAACGGATACCGAAAGCCAGCAGATCTTGTTCGATATTGGCCAGCATCTGCTTCACTCCGAACTCGCTGCAGAAAGCAACCGCTTCCGCCTCCGGCCGGGTGGCGACTTTTTCCCCATTCTCAGCGAGAAGAGCCCGGGCGATATCGCGCACATAATCGCCGCGATAGCCGTCCTCGGGGAATTCGACTGTCTCCCCCATCAATTCACGCAGTCGCAGGAGAACCGAGCGGCCGAGCATCGTTACCTGATTGCCGGCATCGTTGATGTAGTATTCCCGCTGGACTTCAAAACCAGCAGCCGCCAGCACCGAAGCCACGGCATCGCCGATCGCCGCTCCGCGGCCATGGCCGATGTGCAAAGGCCCGGTTGGGTTGGCGCTGACGAATTCCACCTGGACCTTGCGCCCGGCACCCGATGACGATTTGCCGTAATCCTCTCCCTGCTGAGCGACGGCATCGAGGGCGCCGTACCAGCAGCGATTGCCAAGAAAAAAGTTGATGAATCCGGGGCCGGCGATTTCCACTTTCTGCAACAGACCGCCGGCATCGCCCAGAGCGCCGACCAATATCTGGGCAATTCGCTGAGGTGCCTTTTTTTCTTCGCGAGCGAGGATCAGTGCCAGATTGGTGGCAAGATCGCCATGTTCGGCATGCGCCGGGACATCAAGCACAATGGCCGGGATCTGCCCTGAATGCAGCGATCCATTACGATAGCAGGTCTGGAGCGCTTCAGTCAGAAGTTGACGCAGTATTTCCTTCATTGGACATTCTTTCTCAAAAGGGTGCACGAATGCACTTCTTCATAATCTTTCAGGAGGTTGAACCGGCCGGTATGTTATCTTTCCGCATCTCCCCTGTCAAGGAACGAGAAAACGGCCAAGTCTTCGCAATAACATTAAAAAACCCGGCCGAGCCGGGTGTCTGTTCAACCAGTTGTTGGTTCTTGCGGGATTATTTTCTGGTCGTTGCCGTCTCCGAGCGGTCTTCTTTTTTCGGTGCAGGCTGAAACTGATATACCAACTCGTCTTCCTTGACCATCCCCAGTTCGCGGCGGGCAATCGCCTCTATGGTCCGGGCATCGGAGCGTAATGCCTCGATTTCCTGGCGCAAGGCGGCATTGTTCTCTTCGAGTTCCTTTACCTGCTCCTCTAAAACGACCTTTTGCCGATTGAGCTGCAAAGCGCGCAAGACCCCGCGCTGTCCAAAAATGGCCAAGCCGAGGAGGAGCAGAATCACAATCAAAGGAACAACAGGGATTTTCCGGGAAGGGGCGGGAGCATTGGAATCTTCAACGTCGGACATCTGTTCCTGCACACAGCAAATGGAAGGAAACGCCCGCCGGTTCCCCGGCGGGCGCCATGACATCTATTTAACGACAATCATTCCGCGGATCTTCTCCAGGGTTTTGTCCCCGACTCCCTTCACCTTGAGCAAATCTTCGGGAGTGTTGAACTTGTTCCCGGTGCGGTATTGAACGATTTCCGTGGCAATCACTTTGCCAATTCCGGGAAGCAGTTCCAGTTCTTTTACCGTGGCCGTGTTGATGTTGACCAACTGACCGGCAGCGACCTCACTCTTTTTCTCTGCCGCAGTGCTCAAGCAGGGATTGGCCAGAGCCAGACAAGTGCAACGACCAACGACATGAAAATTTTCTGCATCTTTTCCTCCTGAAACAGGGTTGATGGAACAAAAACCCCGGTCCCCAGATGCGCCCCCTCCTCCCCTCCTTTCTCTTTGGCTGATGACAGGTCCGGGTATGCGACAGAACCTATACGGGCAAGAGAAAACCTTGATCTTCGATTATCATAATTAAAAGCCAAAGGCAAACAATTAATTGTCCCGCGGATCTATCCGGAGCGATCCGCATCACTTGAACTCGATCTTGTAATACAGGTCCACCGCGCTCTGTTCTCCCATGGACGATTCTAGTTGCCATCTTCTGCTCAGGTTGTACCGCATGCGAACCTCGTTCGTATTGGCGAACAGGGATCTTCCGAAACTGATATAGAGATCGGGATTAAGATACTTGCCGATAGTGATCTGCGATCCCTTCTCTTCGCCTTCGCCGCTTTCGATTTCGAGGACATCAAGCCCAAAGGTACGCTTAAGCCGATCCTGCAGAACCGCGGATTCCCCCTTCGAGAGCAGGGCATTGGCGGCAAGCATCAGCAGACCGGCATTGGCTCCTCCTTCCTGGCCGATCGGATGGCCGAGGACAATATAGGAGAGGACATCGGTGTCGGTCATCGCCGGCTCGGAAAAGAGCGCTACCCGCGGTTCTCGGGGTGTGCCGGTCACCTTGACCCCCGCCTTGACCTCACCAACCGTGCGCAGGGCCTGGATATCCAGGGTCGGCCGGTCTACCGGTCCGCCAGCGAAAAGGATTTTGCCGCGTGTAATATCGAGCGATACCCCGTACGTGGAATATTTCCCCTGTGCGACCTTGATCTCTCCCTGGGCCATGATTTTTTTCGGATCATGTCCGGCCATCGTCAGCAGCACGCTTCCCTCCAGCCGGGCATCGATCCCTTCGGCCTTGACCAGCACATGCTCGCCAAAGAGGACCCGCACACGGATATCGAGGAGCAGCGGCAGTTTCCGTTCGGATTTTTGCGGCGCATCGACAATGACGATATCGGAACTCGGCTGGATCGGGGCGTCCGTCTCCCGGCTAGAGACCAGCATCGCGGGAATGCGGAGATCTCCCCGCACGGTCAGCTTCTCCGTCGTGCCGGAGGTTGCAGATCCGGACTGACCTGCATCTGCCAATCGGGCAGGTGAATGGCGCGAAAATTTTCGCCCCGGAGGCGCAACTGGTAACTGTCCAGGCGCCATTGATTCAACTGTACTCGCCCTTCTCCCTCGATGCGCCCTTCGCCGGAGCGAAGCTGCAGAGAGGTGATCTGAATCTCCTGCCCGTCCAGCTTCCCCGTCAGTTCGACCTGTTCGATCTGAATTCCTGCCGTTGGCAGATAGGCGGACGCCTCGCGCAAACGCACATCGCCGCCGAAAGCAGGCTTTTGCCAGGTGCCGCCAAGGCGCAAAGCAAGTTCCAGCTTTCCCTGGCTCTCCTGCACCACCCCGGGGAGGAAGGCATTCAACAGCCCCTCTTCCTGCAGATTGGCCTGCAGTTGCGCCTGCACCGGACCGGCGGGTTCGATGGCAACGGGCCAGCGGGCGGGGAAGGGATGCGAAAACTGCCTTCGGCCTGGCCGTAATTTTCCAGTTTCAGTTGCAACTCTCCCGCCAGCGCTTCGTCCTGCCACTCCCAGCGCAGATGTGCCTGCTGCACGCCGGCGGTTACTGTTCCCTCTTCGTTCTGCCATTGCAGATCGCCATCATTAATTCGCGCCTCGCCGGCAAGCCGCAACCGGCGATCGGCGAACCACTCACCCTGGGCTTCCCCGGCCAGGCTCCCCACCAGCAGCAGATCGCCCGGAAGCCAGGGGCGCAGTACGGCCAGATCGATCTTCTCCCAGTTCCCCCGCAACCGGCCGCGTTCGGGCATCTTCAGCCGTGCCGGCGCGTCGGATGTCACCTCCCAGGCAAGATGCCCCTGTTCGGAGAGGTCGAAAGCCCAATCCGCCTGTAGTCCCTCCGCTCCCCAGGCGATCTTCGCCGTCGCCTGCCGCACCGGCAATCGTTCGCCGGCACGGGTGACCGAACCGGTGGCCGTCACTTGTCCCCGCAGATCGAGACGCGCCTCCGGCAACCATTCGATCCGCCCCGAACCACTGCTGCGACCGGTCAGGACGATCTCGGTAAGCCAGGGATTACCGCGGGAAAGATCGAGTTGCCGCCACTCCGCTTCAACCCGGCCGAGCAGGGGCGAGAGGGTCAGATCGCTTCGCACCGTCAGAAACTCCTCCCCTTCTCCCGCCAGCCGCAGAGCGGAGATGAACAACCGGTTCTCCCCCAATTGCACCGCTGCCGGTTCGCGCAGCGCCCAGCGTCCGGTGAGGGTGCCATTGGTTTTCAGGGTGAGCAGCTTTCCCTGCCAGTACCCATCGGCGTAACCGCCGCGGGCAGTCACCTCCATTTGCAAATCGACGCCGGTCGTCGTCAGCCGCAACCGGTGCTCGCCGATGCTGCCTTGCGCCTGAAAAGCCGCACTGGCCAAGCGGTATTCGCGCCAAGTCACCCCCGTGAGCTCGGTCTCGATAACCAATGGCGCGTTCGTTTCCCTTTGCTGCACCCGTAGCGATCCCCGGTTCAGCCGCAGGTCGCGCCAGATGAGGTTTTTCACCTGCGCCATCATTTCGCCGCGCAGTATTCCCTGCCGGCGGCGGAGCCAGCCGTCGGCGCGCAAATTCCCCTTGATATCAGGAAGCAGTCCGGCAAGACGGGTGATGTCGGCGCGGAACTCAACACGTTCCTGCAATTTGCCTTTGGCGTTCAGATTGAAGCCATCGCCGCGCAGCGTCAGGCGCTCGATGCGCACATCCTCCCCCTGCATACTGGCGGCAATGCCGCCGGTCAGGGCGCGGCCGCGCAAGGTGCTGTCGCGCAAATTGCCGTCGATGCTGGCGACAGGTGGATTTCCTTTCCCCCAACTGGCCGTACCGTGCAGGTCGAAGTTGATCCGCCCCGGCCACTCCGAAACGATTGCTTCCGGTTGCAGATTCCGGCCGGTCAGCGCCGCCTCGATCTGCCAGCCGGCACTCCAGCCAGCGGTCAGCTTTCCCTGCACAATCCCCCGCAACCACTCCCCCTGCAGGTCGGCCAGATCGATTCCCCGCGCATTGCCGATAAAGGTACCGGCCAACTTCCCCTGCTGCCAACCGGCCACCCGATTTTCGAGATTGAACTTTCCTTTCCATCCCTCCGCATTCCCTTCGGCCGCCAGCCGCCCGGACAGAGACGTGTGAACACCGATTCCCGCATGCAGATCGACTCCGGACAGATGCAGCGACAGATCGAACGGCCAACTCGTGGCGGCCATGATCGCCCCACCGCCGCGAACCTCCCCTTCGGAACCGGGCCGGGTCAGATATAGATCGGTTAGGGCAATCCGGTCCGGCCGCCAGTCCATCGTCGATTGCAGCTGCAAGACAACATCACCCTCTGCCCGCACGACAAGAGACAGCGGTCCGACCAGATGACGACGGCCGTCTGTCGGCTGCAGGTTCATTTGCACGGCGAAAGATTTTATTTGACTGCTCCCGCCGGCGGGCAGCAGTAGCAGATCCAGCGTCAGCGCCGGGGCGACGAAATCGGCCGTACCCCCCGCTCAGGCGGCCGGGAGAACCGGCAAAATCGAGACCTTCAACGCGTAAACGGCCCGCATTCCAGGCAATCGCTCCCCGCAGATGCTCTATCCGAAAAACTTTTCCCGACGCTTGCCGGACAGTAAATGCATCGACTTGCAGCCGTTCGATTTCTCCCTGCAAGCGCAGAGGCAAGCCATCGATTTCGGGGAAGGTGAAATCGGCGGGAGCTGCCGCTGGCTCGCCATTTTTGCCGCGCAGGTTCGCCTCGCCATTTTCTATCAGCAGTTCTTTGACGGCGAGTGAACCGTACAGCAGGGGGAGCGGCCGCCAGCGGAATGTCAGATTTTGCGCCTGCCCCTCTCCTTGCGGCCACCGGACCCTGACATCCGTAAGCTGCACCGCACCCGCCAGCCGGCCATGCACTTCTTTGGCTTCAATGCGCACAGGTGAAAAGTGGGAGATTACGCGCAGAACCATTTCCGCGCCGGCGGGGGCAAAAAGCAGCCAGATCAGGCCAGCCGCCAGCAGGCCTAGCAGGAGCAGCGACAAAACGAGCAGATAGCGCGTAATCTTACTCACCAGCCGAATCCGATACTGACATGCAGCCGGAAGGCGGGATCGCTTTCCCCACCTGCCGGGCGAGATCAACCTTGACCGGTCCGACCGGTGTATACCAGCGGACACCGAGCCCCGTGCCCTGACGCAAGTCCAGATTATTAAAACTGTTAAAAGCATTGCCGACATCGTAAAAGAGCGCCACACCCCAGTTTTCCCGGATCGCCCGCTCCACTTCGACGCTGCCAACCAGCAGGTTCTTGCCGCCGGTAACATCGCCGTTTTCGTCCGTCGGCCCGAGCGATTCATAGGCATAGCCGCGTACGCTCTTGTCGCCGCCGGCAAAAAAACGCAATGAAGGCGGGATCTCCTGCAAGGGTTCGTTCTGGTAGGTCACCCCCCCTTGGGCACGTAGCAAGAGGGAGAAGCGGGCGGGAAGAGAAAAGAGCTGATTCGCCGATGCAAGCACTTGCAGAAGACCGACATCGGAACCGAGGACCTGGTGTGTGCCACGCGTCTCGAGACTGTAAAAATACCCTTTTTCCGGTCGCGTCGTATTGCCGTAAGTGCGGCGGCTGTAGCGGACGCCGGGGAGGGTCAGGAAGGTGCTCGAACTTTCTTCGCCGACCGTATAATCCTCCTGCAGCAAGCGTAGATAGACCGAGCCCAAACGATTGCGGCCGAAAGATCGCCTCCTTTCCACTTCGGCGGAAAGGGTCCGCCGCTCGTAGGTATCCACATCCTCGTCATCGTAGCTGAGGCGGAATGCAGTTTGACTCTCGATACTCTTCCGGCTGGGAATGACATATTCCGCCCCGACCGACTGCTTGCGTTCGGCAATCAGCAGATCGGTATCCAACTCATGCCCGAGCTGGAATTTATTGACATCCTCGTAGCGCAGGGAAAGTCGCGCGCCGGTATCGGTGGCATAGCCGATCCCGGGCCGCAGGCGTTTCGGCCGCGAAGGTGCCAACTGAATCGCGACCGGCACCTGTTCATCCTGCGCCGCAGCCTCATCGGGGGTGACGATCACTTCCTTGAAGCGGTCGGAATCGAGAAAATTGAGCTGGGTCTGTCCGAGCTTGGCAAAGGAGAACACCTCCCCCGGAGCAAAGGCGAGATAACGCTGAAGAAAACGTCGCGGATAGATTTCTCCGCCGCTGATGGTGACCTCACCGAACAGAAAACGCGCCCCGGTATCGAGGACCAGATCGATATCGGCGTTTCCATCCTGTCGGTTGACCCGGATTTCGTGAACTGAAAACTCGGCGTTCAGATAGCCGAGATCGAGGGCACGCGCCTTGAGCGCTCCTTTGGCCTTTTCATACAGATCCTGCCGCAGCACATCCCCCTCGTGCAGCGGGAATTCCGCAACCAGATCCTGCAGGTCCGCTTCATCACCACCGGCCCCGGCCAGGCCGACATGCCGTCTTCCCACTCGCACCGGTGCTCCCGCATCGACCCGCACCAGCAGTCGGAACTCACTACCCGCCCCGGGTTCCACCTGCGTATCGATCTGCGGCTGAAAATAGCCGAAAGGTTCCAGCGCCTGCCGGACATTCTGCGGAATCTGGCGGCGGAAACGAGCCAGCCAGTATTGATCGACCTTCCCTTCCCGCACCAGTCCCGGAGGGACGGCCAGAACTGCCTGCACATTGCGCAGCATCTCCCCTTCGAGTCCGTGCACCTCGACTGTCACCGGCGCGGCAAAAACGGCGCCAGCGGTCAGCAGGTGAAGAAGTACCATGAGCAACGCCGCTGGCAACAGTCGGATGCTGTCAACGCGCCTTTGTTGTGCGCTTCTTCCGAGCATCGTCTTTCCCCGGAAAGCGAGACCGATTCCGATAACTAGGCGACCGCTGCCAATTTTTTGCCTAAACCAATTGAAATTCTATGGTTCCTCCATTATTCTAGCGCAAGGTCCAAGTGCTGGATGGAGCAAAGACATTTTTTTGGAGGAATAAAAATGAAAATGCCCGAGATTCGTAGCCGTGCCAAGGAGTTGGGTTTGACCCAGACGCAACGGATGAAAAAAGGGGATCTCATCCGCTCGATTCAACGCACCGAGGGAAATTTTGACTGCTACGCCTCGGCCGGCCGCTTCGATTGCTCACAAGATGAATGCTGCTGGCGCAGCCATTGCCTGAGTCAAAATCCCGGCTAAAACGAACTCAGTTTTGTCATCTGCCTTGCTGCTGTTGCAGATATTGCCGCAGGGCGGCGGCGTTATTGCGTTCGGTATCACGGGCAGCAAAAAGCAGTGTCACCTTCCCCTTGCGTTCCCTCTCCTGCAGGGCCGCGACCAGAGCACTTTTGCCGGCGAGTTCGTCATGGTAGCGGCGACAAAACTCCGGCCAGCGACTCCCATCATGCCCGAACCAGTGCCGTAACTCCGTGCTGGGGGCAATCTCCTTCAGCCATTCGTCAACCTCCGACATCCTCTTTCCTGACCCCGCGCGGCCAGATACGGTCAACCAGAATCCGGTAGCCATCTTCCGCCGCCGGCGCCTCATAGATCCTCTTGATATGAACGGCCATTGCGCGCCCCCTGCTTTCCGGTAAGCTTCCCCTAACCATTATAATTGTTAACGTTCAAGAAGCGCTGGAGGCCCATGCGCCCCCTGACCCTTTTTATTCTTCTCCTCCTCGTGGCGCTTCCGGCACAAGGAGCAGGGACTCTGCTCCTTCCTGCCATTGCAACCGCGGATACCGGGGAAAACCGCATCGCCATTGTTTTACCCGGCGAAACGTTGATGGAGTTGGCTTTGCGTGCAGGGGTGGGATTTCATAATCTGCTGGCGGCCAACCCCGCTGTCGATCCCTGGACACCGCCGGTCGGTGCGGAGATTCTCCTGCCGACGGCCATCAATCTGCCGGCCGGCCTCAAGCCGGGGATCACTATTAATCTGGCCGAATTCCGGCTCTATTATCTTTGGCAGGAGAATGGGCGACGAAAGGTCCTGGTCTATCCGATCGGCATCGGCAGCGAGGGTTGGGGTACGCCGGAGGGAAATTTCACGATTACCGGCAAGATGGAGCGGCCGGTCTGGGTTGTCCCCGCCTCCATCCGGGAGGAAAAACCGTATCTACCGTCAGCTATACCGCCGGGCCCGGAGAATCCGTTGGGAGAGTATTGGCTGCAGCTTTCAGTGTCCGGCTACGGCATTCACGGCACCAACAAACCGCTGGGGGTGGGCAGACGGGTCAGCCACGGCTGTATCCGCATGTATCCGGACGATATCCGCGACCTTTATCCCCGCGTGCAGGCAGGAACACCAGTGTCCATCATTTATCGACCGATCAAACTGGCGTGGAGCGATGGCAACCTGCTACTTGAGGTGCACGACGATTTTCTTGGCAAGATAGGCGATCCACTGCGGGAGGTGATTCGCCAGAAGCAGGCAATACATTGGCCGGGACCGCTGCACCTGGACACTGTTCAGCGCATTCTGGGCGAAGCAAAGGGGATACCGCTGCCGCTACTGCTGAGGGGCAGGGAGGGAGGGGAGAATTATCAATGGAAATGTTCGGGGATTGTTTACTTCCGCAGCCCCGGCTCGAACAGCTTGCGCGTCATTTCCGCCGCCTGTTCGGCCCAGTCGGCGGCGTTCGGCGCGCTGCACGGCATCTTCCAGATTGTTCTCGGTATCGCGATTGGCCGCTTGTGGCGCCTGACTGGGGGTTTGCGCGGCTGGGGTGGTGGCGGGCTGCTCCGCCTGACGGGCGCAAAGAGCAGCGTTGCGGCTTGCCTCTATCGTTTGATTCAGCAGCAGGCGATCTTCGGGGCAGAGACTTGCGGTGCAGCCGGCCAGGGACAGAGCTGCGGTTCCGAGCAAAATAGGCACGATTCCCTTGCGCATGAGCGAATCCTCCTTGACGATCGGGTCAAGGTTATTGAAACAGGATTCGCTTTTCTGTCAATTCGCCGGCTGGTGCAAGATTCTTTCTTCGCCCAAAGAAGTACGCAGATCGGAGATCGCCAGGCGCAACGCCTGTCCGCGATGGCTGATACGGTTCTTTTCTTCGGCCGCCATTTCGGCCAGAGTCCTGCCGGTCGTGGCGACAAAGAAGAGGGGATCGTAACCGAAGCCACCGGTGCCGCGCGACTCCGCAAGGAGAATCCCTTCCAGTCGCCCTTCGTAAAAACGGCAATCCCCTTGCGGCGAGCAGAGGGCGATAACGCAGACGAAAGCGGCCTGCCGCCGGTCGTCGGGAAGATCACGCAAGGATGCCAGCAGCTTGCGGTTATTATCGGCATCGGTCGCATCAGCGCCGGCGTAACGGGCGGAATGCACCCCCGGTTCGCCGTTCAGCGCGGGCACCACCAGACCGGAATCGTCGGCCAGCGTTAACCGACCGCTGCGGCGGGCAATCGTTTCGGCTTTTTTACGGGCGTTTTCGGCGAACGTGGCGCCATCTTCCTCCACTTCCGGCAGTTCGGGAAAATTTTCAAGGCTCAGCACCCGAATGCCGCTTTCTGCAAGCAGCGCCCGGATTTCTTCCAACTTCCCCCGATTGCGGGTCGCCACCAGCAATTCCCGTATCATTTCTCCAGCGCCTGACACTGCTTTGCCGCCAGTTGCCGGCACCCCGCCAGAGCGAGATCCCGCAAGGCATCGAGTTGCACACTAGTAAACGGTTCCCCTTCGGCCGTCCCCTGTACCTCGATGAAGCGCCCGTCACCGGTGATAACAAAATTCATATCGACTTCGGCGCGGGAGTCTTCCGCATAATCGAGATCGAGGCACGGCATGCCGTCAATAATTCCAACACTGACCGCAGCCACACTGTCCCGCACCGGCCAAGCACCGATGAGACCTTTTGCCTGCAAACCGCGCAAGGCATCGACCAGGGCAACATAGGCGCCGGTAATGGCGGCGGTACGGGTGCCAGCGTCCGCCTGCAGGACATCGCAATCGATCTGGAGCGTCCGTTCGCCAAGCAACTGCAGATCAACCACGGCCCGCAATGAACGACCAATCAGCCGCTGGATCTCGTGCGTGCGTCCTCCCACCTTGCCACGGGTCGATTCCCGCGCCGAGCGCGTATGGGTGGCGCGGGGGAGCATCGAATATTCGGCGGTGATCCACCCCCGCCCCTCGCCACGCATGAAACCCGGCACCCCTTCTTCAACGCTGACATTGCACAGAACTTTGGTTTCGCCGAAAGAAACGAGCACGGAGCCTTCGGCATAGCGGGTAAAATTCCGTTGAAAAGAAACCGGCCGCGGTTCCGCCGGTGTGCGGCCGCCGATGCGGCCGTTAGCGCTTGGCATTTACCTGCTCCTTTACTTCTTCTTTGGCAAAATTGTTGATGCCGGCATACAGGGCTTCGGCCAGTCGGTCCTGGCCGGCCGCATCGCGCAGCAAGGTACGATCTTCTTCGTTGGTGAGATAACCGAGCTCGACCAGAACGGTCGGCAGATTGCCGCGCCCCAAAGACGCCAGTGGCGCCCGGACGATGCCGGTCACCGACAATCCGGCTTGGCGCAGCGCCAGGGCCAAGTGCCGGGCAAGCCGGACGCTTCCTCCCTCACCCGCTTCGGGGGAACCGCTCTGCCCCTCCTCGCAGGGACGGACGACAAGGGTCACGCCGCGCACCGCCGGACTCAGGGCGGACTGGGCGTGCAGCAGCAGCAAGGCATCGACATCCGCCCGCCCGGCTGCATCCAACCGTTGCTGCGGCGCAACGGTGTAATCGCCATCCCGGCTTAGATAAACGGGGATGTCGAGACGCATCTTCAGCAGTTTCTCCAGCCGGCGCGACACATCCAGCGCCACCGCTTTTTCCGTAGCCCCCCCGCCCCGACAGAGCCGGGATCGCTGCCGCCATGCCCGGGGTCGAGGAAGATCGAGCGCAGCACCGGATCACTGGGGCTGTCCCGCTCTTTGAGCAGCAGGAAGGAGAACAGCCGATCAAGGGGGCTCTCCTCCGGCACATTGACGACCGCTGTCGACTGCAGATTGCGATAGTGGATTTCTTCACCGAGCAGCCGGGGAAGCAGAGTCTGAACGAAGTCCTCGGGAACCCGCAGGCGGTTATCGATATACAAAGGAGGATCGGAGAGGCGTTGCAAGCCGTTGTCCAGGCGCACAAAATGGTTGCCCGGGGAGATGATCGCCGTGCCGCCGGAAGTTTTCAGCCGATAAAGGTGTTGCACCGAGCTCCATTCGCCGCGCAGGCTTACGGCGGCGAGGACATCCTCGATGGCAAGGTAGGGAACGCCGTTGCGCAGATAAACTTCGTCGATCGTCACCGGCGGCTTGCCGGTACGGACGATCTCGACTGCGCCCTCGACCGGCACAGCAAAAAACAGGACAATAAGAAAGAAGGGCAGGAGGTGGCGCAAGATCGAATCTTTCAATAGGGGAAATATCTGTTCGGCAGGCATTTTCTTGCCAAAGCCGCCCATTTATACCCGCTTCATTTCCCCCTGTCAATCGCCCGCGGGCAGGGATAGTTCAACCCTGAATCAAGCGCTTGCCGCGTTTCTGCTCGCGCCCGAGCAAGGTCAAGAGATGTTCGGTGAGAATGGCCTGGAGTTTCCGCTGCGCACCACGCTTCGCCGGAATTTCTCGAATTTGCCCGCCGGCAGTGGTGTGGTGGCCACCGGCGCTGCCGAGCCCGTTCACAGTTCGGCGCATTATGTCTCCCGCCATGACTTCGTGGGTCTGGGTGCGCAGGGAAAGGAAGACTGTTTCTGCATAATGTCCCATGCCGAGGACGATCTCGATCCCTTCCATACGCAGCAGAAAATCGGCCATTTCCGCCACGATATCGGGGTGATCGATCTCATATAGATTAAAAACCAGAACACCGTCATAGGTGCGGGAGTTGGCAATCGCCTTGTTGTAGGAGGAGAAATATTCCCGCGGCACTTTCGGGTGGGTAATATTGAAAAGAATACGCGCATTAGCCAAGGGCAGCAGTTGCCGGTAGGCATCGCGATCGGCCCGCACCCCCTCGCGGCCGAGATCCTGGGTTTCCGACTTGATGGCGTAGAAGAGGCTGGTGGCGAGTTTGGTGCCAAAAGTAACCTGTTGCGCCTGCAGGTATTCGTAGAGGATGGTGGCGCAGGCACCATATTCGGGGCGGATATCGGCCCAGCGGCAGCAATCGGGATTGCGAACCGGATGATGATCGATGACCAGATGCACTGGCCGCTCCGGAGGATACGAGTTGTTCCCCGTTCCCGGCTGCGTATCGACCATGCAGATCACCCCGAACTGATCGAGATCAAGGCGATCGAGGGGTACAATATCGATTTCGAGTTCCCGCACCATTGCCCGATTTTCGCCTCGGCCGATGATGCCGCCGAAACCGACAGTCACCGGCTGCCCGACGGTCTTGATGAGGAGGTGCTTAAGGGCCATGGCCGCGGCGAGCGAATCGGGATCGGGGTTGTTGTGAGCGACAATCAGCACCCGCCCCTTTCCCCGCATCCAGTCGAGGAAACCGCTGGAGAATTCCCGCGATCGGGCCAGGTCAGTTGACATCGCGGGTGCCCGCAGGGAAGAAGAATGTTTTGCAGTGGCTCTTCATGTCGAAATCCGTTAGGTGAGCACAGCCTTCTTCCGCCTATAACTTATACCTCTTCAGCAGCAGACTGTTCGTGACAACCGATATACTGGAAAACGCCATCGCCAGGCCAGCAAATTCCGGGCGGAGCACGAGGCCGAAAGCGGGATAGAGGAGACCGGCGGCAATGGGGATGCCGACGATGTTGTAGGCGAAGGCCCAGAAGAGATTCTGCTTGATCTTCTGCAGGGTCTTGCGGCCGAGGCGGATGCCGCGTTCGACATCGCGGATATCCCCCTGCACCAGAATGATGTCGCCGGTTTCCTTTGCCACGTCGGTGCCGCTGCCAATGGCAATGCCGATATCGGCCGGGCAAGTGCCGGAGCGTCGTTGATGCCGTCGCCGACCATGCCGACCACCGCACCCCGCTGCTGATAACGTCGCACCACCTGCTCCTTTTCTTCCGGGCAGCACTTCCGCCTCGACCCGTCGATCCCTACTTCCTTGCCCACCGCCTCGGCGACCGCCCGCCGGTCGCCGGTGATCAGCGCCGTCCGCAGCCCCAGCCGCTTGAGCGCGGCGATCGTGGCGGCGGCTTCCGGCTTCAGGGTGTCGGCAAGGGCGATGATCCCCAGCAGACGCCCCTTGCGGGCGATATGAATAAGTGATTTCCCGTCGGCAGCCAGGCGCTCTCCTTCCGCGGCGAGAAGATCGCCGGCAATCCCTTCGGTGCGCAGCAACCGTTCGTTGCCGGCCAGCACTCGCTGCGCCATCGAGAATGCAGAGCAGCCCGTGGCCGCCGACTCTCCTGTACCTCGCTGACAGGCGGAATTGCCAGCCCATCCGCCTTGGCACGCCGCACTATAGCCTGCGCCAAGGGATGCCGTGCTCGCCGCTTCGGCGGCCGCGGCAACCCGCAGCAACTCCTCAGCCGACATTCCGGAGGCCGGCACCAAGTCGGTGACGGCGAATTCGCCTGTGGTCAGAGTACCGGTCTTGTCGAAGAGAAGGACATCGAGGCGGGAGATTTTTTCCAGCACCGACGCCCGCTTGAACAGGATGCCGGCGGAGAGCCCCAGGCGCTGCCGACCATGATGGCGGTCGGAGTCGCCAGACCGAGGGCACAAGGGCAGGCGATAACGAGAACAGCGATCGCCAGCTTGAAGGCAAAGAGGAACTCGACGCCAGCAGCGACAACGCCAGACGAGAAAGGTCAGCGCGGCAATCGCTACCACCGCCGGGACGAAATAGCCGGAAACGGTATCGGCGAGGCGCTGGATCGGCGCCTTGTCCCCCTGCGCCTCGGCGACCAGACGAACGATCTGCGCCAGGGCCGTCTCTTCGCCGACCCGGGTGGCCCGCACCAGCAGTCGGCCGCTGATGATTGATGGTGCGCGCCGGCGACCGCGTCCCCCGTTTCCCTTGGCACCGGCGCCGCTTCGCCGGTCACCATCGATCATCGACGGCCGACTCCCCTTCCTCGACGACGCCATCGACCGGGATCTTTTCTCCCGGCCGCACCAGCACCAGATCGCCAACCTGGACCCGGCGGCGGCAACGGCCTGCTCCCCCTGCGGCGTCAGCAGACACCGCCTGGTCCGGCCTGCAGTTGCAGCAAGGCGCGCAGCGCCTGACTCGCCTTCCCCTTGGCACGGGCTTCCAGCCATTTACCAAAGCGGATGAAGGTGATCAGCATCGCGCCGGTTTCGAAGAACTCGGCGCCGCCGAACCCGAACAGGCCGAAGGCCGCAAGAACGGAATAGCCCTAGGCGGCGCTGATCCCCATCGCCACCAGCACATCCATATTGGCCGCACCGTTTTTCAGCGAATGCCAGGCGCCGCGATAAAAGGTCAGGCCGGCGGAAAATTGCACTACCGTTGCCAGGGCGGCGATCAGCCACATCGTTGCCGTGCCGAAGGGCTGCCGACCACATCAGCGGCATGATCGGCGCTGTCAGCACGGCGGCGAAGATCAGCCAGTTGCGTTCACGTCGTGCCTCTGCGGCCAGATCATCGGTGCCGACCGTCAAGGCGGCCTGATAGCCGGCCGCACGCACCGTCTGAAAAATCGTCTCTTGGTCCGTTTGCTCCGGATCGAAGGTGACGTTCCCCGTCTCGCCGGCGAAACTGACCCGTACCGAACGGACACCGGGAACAGTGCGCAGCTTTTTTTCGATGCTGCCGGCGCAATTGGCACAGTGCATCCCGCGGATGGCAAAACTCAGCCGCTTTGCCTCCGACCTCAGTTCGGCGGAAGTCGTCCCGACGGGGGCAACAGGAGGTTCCGGCGCTGGCGGTTCCTCCAGCGGCACCCGAAATCCCGCCTGCACCAATGCCGCCTGCATCAGCTCCATATTCACCTTGGCGGGAAAATAAAAAGCCCGCGCCGTCCCTTCTTCCAGGGAGACACGGGCTTCCTGCACGCCATCAAGCGCCATGAGCAGATCGGTAACTTTACGTACACACTTCTGGCAACTCATGCCGCGTACCGGCAGTACAATCTCGTGCGGGCTGCCGGTCATCAACCTGCCTTCTTCTGCCCGAGCAGGCGGACGAAGGCGGGTTTCTCGCGTATCTGGTCGAAGTCGGCATCGCGGCGGGCGTCTTCGAGAAAATGCGGCTCCTGCGCCGAAGCCTTGGAAAGCGCACGGATCGCTTCCTGTACCTTCCCTTTGCGGGCGAAGGCACAGGCGCGGTTGTAATGCGCCAGCGGATAACGGCTGGTCCGGGCGAGAATGGCATCGAAGCAGGCAAGCGCCTCATCGAGACGACCGAGATCGATCAGCACATTCCCCTTGTTGTTAAGGGTATAGATCGACTCCGGATCGAGCCGCAGACTCTCCTCCAGGGAGGCCAGGGCGCCGGCAAGGTCCCCTTCCCGCTCGAGCAGCAGACCACGGTAAAAGTGCGGCTCCGGACTTTGCGGATCGATCCGCGCCGCCTCTTCCAACAGTGGCCGCACCTCGGCATAACGCTCCATCTCGATCAGCAGGTTGATCTTCTCGATCAACACCTCATAAAAGTCGGGATCACGCTCCAGGGCGGCGTCAAAATCGTGCAGCGCTTCCTCCATCCGCCCAAGCCGATAAAAAGAAAGACCCCGATTAAAACGATAGGAAGGGGAACGCGGATCCTTGCCGATCGCCCGGGCGTAACTTTCGACCGCCTCCTCCTCGCGTCCGAGGCCGGAGAGGGCGAACGCACGGCCGTTCAGGCTGGCGGGGTCGCCAGGAGCCATCGCCAGGGCGTGTTCAAAACTCTCCAGCGCTTCGGCGAAACGCCCCAGGTGGTTCAGAGCATACCCCTTGTTATAATAGGCATCCGGGGCCTCGGGCATCCGCCGCAAGGCCTCATCATACATCCCCAACGCCTCTTCCGTGCGCCCGAGCTCATCAAGGGTGTTCCCCATGTTGATGTAGGCTTCGGGAAAATCGGGCTGCAGTTCCAGGGAGCGGCGGAAATGCGTCAGTGCCGCCGCAAAATCCTTGATACGCTCCAGCAGAACCCCGTAATTATGGTGCAGTGCCCCGTTTTTCGGATCAAGGCGGAGCGCCTTCTGGTAGAGCGCCAGCGCCTTTTCTTCATCCCCCAGGTTGGTGGCGGCGACCGCGCAGATATTCAGGGCCTCGACATCGAGGGGATTGGCTTCGAGAAATTCCTCAGTCAGATCGAGGGCAGCGGCATTGTCGCCGCGATCGAGCGCCAACTGGGCCAGTTCGAGGGTATCTTCCTCTTCGTCCTCGTCGAGATAGTCTTCAAATTCTTCGTCCATATCGGCTCCGGACAGGTATTTCCCGGCGAAATATCGCCTGGTTGTTTTTCAATATAGCAGAAATGCGCCCTCCGCTGCATCCATTTATCGCTTGGCGGCAATCGGGTATCGCTTCGTCGGGCACAGCCGGTGCAATCACGCTTGTCGCTCCGGCAAATTTCATGTTATTGTGCGGTCCTTCCGCATGCCGGGGAAAAATCAACTGCAAGGAGCGTCGGCCGTGTCAGGACATAGCAAATGGGCGAACATCAAGCACCGCAAAGGGGCGCAGGACGCCAGACGGGGAAAAATCTTTACCAAGCTGATCAAGGAAATCACCGTCGCGGCGAAGATCGGCGGTAACGATCCCGAAGGGAATTCGCGCCTGCGGGCCGCGGTCGATAAGGCCAAAGGCGAGAACATGCCGAAGGACACCATCGATCGGGCGATCAAGAAGGGGGCCGGCGATCTGGACGGGGTCAATTACGAGGAAGGGACCTTCGAGGGATATGGCCCCGGTGGCGTAGCCATTATCGTCGAGTTCATGACCGACAACCGCACCCGTACCGTCGCCGATGTCCGGCACATCTTCAGCAAGCACGGCGGCAGTCTCGGCGTGAGCGGTTCCGTCTCCTTTCTCTTCGACCGCAAGGGGTTGATTTCTTTTGCGACCGATACGGATTTTGACGCCATCTTTGAAGCGGCTCTCGAAGCCGGTGCCGAGGATGTCAAGGATGAAGGCGATGCTTTTGAGGTCGTCACCAATCCGGCCAACTTCATCGAAGTCCGCGAGCATCTCGCCGCCAAGGGACTGCGCTGGGAAACGGCGGAAATTACCATGCTGCCGCAGACGATGGTGCAACTGGAGGGTAAACCGGCGCAGCAGATGCTCAGGATGATGGAAAAGCTTGAAGACTACGACGACGTACAGAACGTCTATGCCAATTTCGACATCTCCGAAGAAGAGCTCGAAAATGCCATGGGGTAATTCATGTGTCGCCAGATGCCTTTTATCCTTATGAGGATTTTGGGCATTGACCCCGGTACCGGCACGACCGGTTATGGCATTATTGAAAAGCAAGGAAACCGGCTGCTCCACATCGATAATGGCGCCATCTGCACGTGTAGCAACGAAGATCTTGCCTTGCGTCTGAAAACGATTCACGACTCTCTCGCCGGCATCATCCGCCAGTATGCGCCACAGTGGGTAGCCGTCGAACAGATCTTTGTCGCCAAGAACGCCCTTTCCGCCCTAAAACTCGGTCACGCCCGCGGCGCCGCCCTCCTTGCCGGCGTCAACGCCGGGCTTACGGTCTTCGAATACTCGGCGCTACAGGTAAAGAACGCTGTTGTCGGCTACGGCCGGGCGGAGAAGACGCAGGTGCAGCAGATGGTAAAGATCCTGCTGAATCTGCCGGAAATCGCACAGGAGGACGCCTCCGATGCTTTGGCAGTGGCCATTTGCCATGCCCACAGCCAAGGCATGGCTGAAAAACTGCACGCTGCCGCCAAACGCCGCTGAGTTCCCACTGCACCCCTTATCCATACGGGATTTATGATTGCCCTGCTGACCGGCAAGATCGTTCATCGTGCCATTGACCAACTGATCCTGGATGTCGGCGGCGTCGGTTATCGCCTGACAATTCCCCTCTCCACTTTCTACGCCCTGCCGGAAAAAGGGGAAACGGCTCTGCATGTCCATACCCATGTAAGGGAGGATGCCATCCATCTCTTTGGGTTTCTCACCGCGCAGGAAAAGGAGATGTTCGTGCTGCTCATTTCCGTCTCCGGTGTCGGCCCGAAACTGGCGGTGAATATCCTTTCGAATATTCAAACCGCCGATCTGCATGCGGCCCTCTGGGAGGGGAATATTGCCCGCCTCTCGGCGGTTCCGGGAATCGGCAAAAAAACCGCCGAACGCCTGATCCTCGAACTGCGCGAAAAAGTCAAAAGCAAGAGCGCACAGCCGCCGACGGCTACCGGAATCGGAAAACCAGCTGCCACTTCACTGGACGATGCCCTCTCCGCTCTGCTCAATCTCGGCTACAAGGAGCCGCAGGCGCGCAAGGTTCTTGAGTCGATGAATATTTCCCCCGGCGCCCCGATCGAGGAAATCCTCAAGAGCGCATTAAAGATTCTGGTGAAATGATGATTCACTCGCAATGCGAAAACATCCTTGAAAGCTTCCCTCTTGCAGGTTTCTGCCCATGACCGAACGGACGATCTCTGCCGTCAGCATGGACGATGATACCCGCTTCGAGACCACCCTTCGCCCGCGCTCTCTCGGCGAATACGTTGGACAAGCCAAGGCGAAGGAAAATCTGCAGGTTTTCATCGATGCCGCCCGGCACCGCGGCGAGGCGCTGGATCATGTACTTTTCCATGGGCCGCCGGGGCTGGGGAAAACGACGCTTGCAAACATCATCGCCAACGAGATGCGGGTGAACATCAAATCGACCTCCGGGCCGGTGATCGAGAAGACGGGGGATCTGGCGGCGATCCTGACCAATCTGGAAGCCGGCGATGTTCTCTTCATCGACGAAATCCACCGACTCTCGCCGGTTGTGGAAGAAATCCTTTACCCGGCGATGGAGGATTATCAGCTCGATATTCTGATCGGCCAAGGACCTTCGGCCCGGACCATCAAACTGGACATCCCACGTTTTACCCTGATCGGCGCCACCACCCGCGCCGGTCTTCTCTCTTCCCCCCTGCGCGACCGTTTCGGCGTACTGTGTCGGTTGGAATTCTATGGAACGGACGATCTGGTTACCATCGTCCGGCGCAGCGCCGATATCCTCGGCATTCCGGCCGAAGCGGACGGCGCGGCGGAAATCGCCCGGCGCAGCCGGGGAACACCGCGTATTGCTAATCGGCTGTTGCGCCGCGTGCGCGATTTTGCTCAGGTGAAAGGCCGCGGCATCATCACCCGCGAGGTGGCCGATCATGCCCTCGACCGTCTTGAGGTGGACAACGAGGGGCTCGATCAGATGGACCGCCTGATTCTGCTGACGATCATCGACAAGTTTGCCGGTGGACCGGTCGGCCTGGACACCCTGGCGGCGGCGGTCGGGGAGGAGAAGGACACCATCGAGGATGTCATTGAGCCCTATCTGATCCAGCAAGGGTTTCTCAACCGCACGCCGCGCGGCCGCGTCGCCACCGAGTTGGCCTACAACCATTTTCATCGCACCCCGAGACCGGGGCGCAACGGCGATCTTTTCTCCTGATTTGATCGGTCCGACCCGATTCCCAGGGCAACCGTGATGATGGCCTTTATCCTTCCGGCGGAAAACCACCTCAAGATGGACCAGCAGACTCTTCATCTTTTTTGTAAACAACTGATCCATTGGGCAGAGGATGTTTTGGAGAGCGGCCGCTCCCCCTTTCGTCGGGCGGAGCCGTTTTTTTCTCTTCTAACGGTAGCCGGCGAGATTTCACCTCCCCTCATCCTGTGGATCAATCGGGACAGCTTCATGGCCGGCGGAGTTCTTCTCTTCCCGGACATTTGTGCCGAAGAGTCGCTGGCGGGTGGTCGCGCCTGTGCCCAGGCTCTTGGCCTGCGGCACTTCGTCACTTGGGCTCCCAGGGAAATCGCCATATGGGAAGAACGCGGCGACACGGCCGTACGCTGCAAAGTTCTGCCGATGCCGGATGCCGGGGCAATCTCGCCGGAACTCTTTTGCGATCTCTTCCGGACCCTGCTGGAGGAGCTTAAACCGCTGGCTGTTTCTGGCGCCGTACCGGCGGCTGATCTCTCTCCCTTTTACCTTGCCAACCTCTGCCGCCTCGCCCGTCGCTCCGCCACCCCCTTTCTCAGCGAAGCGTTTCGCATCGGCTGCGCTGAAGCTCGGCAGAAAAGTACTGAAGTTCCCGCTTCGGCGGCGCTGCAGCAGGTTCACTTGACCTTCCTTCGACAAATGGCGCTGCTCCTGGAAGATCGCCTTCCCCCTGCCATTCAGCCAGAGGGGTTTGACAGAGCACTGCTTTTCGCCCTCGATTCTCTTCCGCCGGCCTTGCGACGCCCCCTCGATGTCAACCCGTGGGAAATCCCTCTGCCCGCCGCCAGCGCCGTGCGTCTTCAGCATCTGAACCGCCGCCTGACCCAGCTGCGTTTCGTCGAAGATATTCCCAGATGCCTGCATACCCTGGGAATTCTCTTTGAAAACGCTGGCGGGGAATTGGGGAGTACCTCTCTGCCGCCTTTACCCGGGGAAGCGCCTGCAGCCACGCTGTTGCTTTATCCGGATCGCTGCTACCCGGCGGCTGAAATCACGGCGGAAATCGCCTCCGCCCCCATGCTGGCCTTCACCGCCCTGCTGCGCCACTTGCGCGGGGAGAAGCCGGTCCACCAGGCCGTGCATTCTTTTGCGCTCGGCGAAATATCGCCCCCTGCGCTGATCCGCGGTATTCTTCACGCAGGCGACCGTGCAACAGCAAGCAATCGGCACCGGCTTACCGCTGGCCTGCGTCTTTCCTGGCCCAACCGGCGATTTTCCTTCCTCCCGGGTTCCCCGGACTGGCTATATGAGCTTCTTCATCTGCTCGGCCTTGCCGGCGACGGTGCCCGAGTGGTACTCGATATTCCGGATGCCTGGTTGACTGCTCCCTACGGGGTTCTTCTACATACCGTCATCGTCGAGTACTTTTACCTTAACCGGCTGGAACGTCTGCCGGAGGGGGTGCGCATCGATCTGCGAAAAGGGATGACAGGTCCGGCCGAAATCACCACCCTCAACGGGGCAGAAGGTGAGCGCCAGATGCCATGGGCTCAATTGCGGGAAAATTCGTTATCCTTCCTTTCTCTCGCCCTCGATCTGCCCGCCCCTCTGCTGCTCCTGTTGGAAGATCGCCGGCTGCAGGTGCCACAAGAATGCGCCGCCGGGCAAGGAGGCGGGGATCTTTCTTTTCAGCCGTTCGTCCCTCGGCCACACATTGTGGCGGGTTGTCAGCGGTGGTCGCCCCTTCCCACCCCGCGCTAACCTTGCGGCTCTGTTGCAGCGTCAAGGTTTTCCTCTGCCAGGGGAGGAAATATTACACCAATTGCAGAGTCTCGCCACGAGCACCAACGACGAACCGCCCCGGGCCGTTCTTGATCAGGAGCTTTCCGCCTGGCTGGGGATGGATCTGACCACCCGGGATGCCGGCAGCGACCTGCGCCCCGGAAGACCGCGACGCTCCCCCGCCGCAACGGCAGATGTTCTGGAGCAGATTCGACGCACAGTTTTCATTGATGGCTTGCCACACTTTCCGGAGCAGTACCTTTACGACTGTTACCGCCCGCCAATGATCGAATATCGCTTCACCGCCCCGCTCACTATCGGCGAAAACTTTTTCAGCCAGCAGACTTTGTTTGATCGGGAAGGGAAGGTATTGACGGTGGAGGGAAGCGAAACCGCCCGCGCTTTGCATTTGGCTTCTTTTTGCGGCGACAATCATGTCTTCCTGCCAGCCGACCGGCATTTGACCGCGGCTGTGCTCGAGCGATATCTGACCACCCTGCGTAATCTCCGGCAGGGATTGGTCCAGGAAAGTCATCGGTTATTGCTCGACCGACGTATCGCCGAAAATGCCGTGGAGACGATATGGGGATGCCTCCCCCTTCCTCCCTGGCCGCTGGTGGCCAAATAAAAATATCAAAAATCATACCCACAATCGATTATACTTTTATGTCTCGGAAAGGGTGATTTCGTGCGGATCCTTCTTCATCTATGCTGCGCCAATTGCGCCATTTATCCAGTTTCGGTGCTGCGTGAGCAAAATCATACGATTGAAGGCTTTTTTTTCAACCATAACATTCATCCCTATCTAGAGTTCAAACGGCGGCTCGAAACGGTAAAGGAATATGCCTCCAAAGTTGAACTGCCGGTCCTCTACCGGGAGGAATATCTGCTGGAGGAATTTCTTGCCGCGGTGGTGCCGCAACCGCCCCTGCGTTGTGATTTCTGCTATCGATCGCGCCTGGAAATGACCGCCCGAGTTGCTGCCGAAAACGGTTTCGAAGGTTTTTCTACTACCCTGCTCTACTCCCGATACCAGCAGCACCAAAAGATTCGCAATTTTGGCGAAACCCTTGCCTCTCAGTATGGAATTCAATTTCTTTATCAGGATTTTCGCCTGGGGTGGAAACAGGGAATTGATGCTTCCAAGGCGATGGGGTTGTACCGACAACAATATTGCGGCTGTATTTACTCGGAAAAGGAGCGTTATTATCCTCGCTGCCGGAATTGAAAGATAATGCCGTTGGGAAAACTACTCATCCTCACAGGTCTGGCTCTGATCGCTGCTGGCCTTCTCTTCACCTTTGACGGCGAGATCCCTTATATTGGCCGTCTGCCCGGCAACATCCGTATTGAGCGAGAAAATTTCACTCTTTATTTCCCGTTTGCCACCTGCCTGCTCATTTCCCTTCTGCTGAGCCTGCTTTTCTGGTTCTTCCGCCGCTGAGCCCGATTACGACAATTCACTGTAGAAGCAATCCTGTTCCCAATGTTCATTGCCTGTGCTAAGATTTTAAGCGCCTGAAAACACTTGTCTGAAAGGAGAAATATCGATGTTCGAGCTCTTCGAGAAAGCGCTGTTTGCCGGTATCGGCACCATCTCCCTGACCCGGCAGAAAAGCGAGGAACTGATCAATGAACTGCAGAAACAGTTCAATTTAAGTGAAGAGAAGGGTAAAGAACTGTTCGCAAAAATGGAGGCGGTTGCCCGGGAAAACCAGCAGAAGTTGGAGGATGTCGCCCGCGAAGAGGTCCGCAAGTCCCTGGTCCGCATGGGTGTGGTAACTACAGAGGAATTCGAAGTTCTTCGTCAGCGCGTATTGATGCTTGAACAGCGCCTGGCGGAACTTGGTTATCCGCCGAGTACCGGCGTCAATAGTTGATGCTCTCTTTTTACCGATTTAACCGCAACATCCGGGTCATCCGCCGATACCGGAACATCCTTGGCATTCTGATCAAGTACGGCTTCGGTCATATTGTCGAGCAGCTTAACATAAGCCATTATCTGCAACGAGGGCGGCGCCTCTTTACCTTGAGTACCCCCCCTGGCGAGTTGGATCGGTTGACCCAACCGGTGCGACTGCGTTTGGCGATGGAGGAATTGGGGCCGACATTTATCAAACTCGGCCAGATACTCTCTACACGCCCTGACGTTCTCCCCCGCGATTACATCGAAGAATTTCGTAAGCTCCAGGACAACGTCCCCTCAATCTCGGCCGAAGAGATTCGCGCTCAAATCGAGACGCAATTTGGTTATCCGGTCGAGGAACTTTTCGCCGAGTTTTCCCCCCTGCCCATTGCCGCTGCATCCATCGCCCAGGTCCACCGGGGCCGGCTGCCGAATGGTGAGGAAGTGGTCATCAAGGTGCGACGGCCAGGGATCGACCTACTGATGGCGACGGATCTCGATATTCTCACCGGTTTGGCTTACCTGATCGAAAACCATATCCCCGCCAGCCGTATCTATAATCCGGTCGCACTGGTGAAAGAATTCAAGCGCACCATTAATCGCGAGATGGATTTTACCCGCGAAGGACGAACCATCGATCGATTCGCAGTCAATTTTGCCGGCGACGAAAATTTTCATATTCCACGGGTTTTTTGGGATTGCACGGGAGAAACCGTCCTTACAATGGAATTTATCGACGGTATAAAAATTTCCGATTTCGACCGCCTTCTTGCCGCTGGCCTCGATCTGAAGGAAATCGCCCGCCGAGGGGCTGACGGCATTCTCAAGCAAGTGCTGGTGCATGGATTTTTTCATGGCGACCCACATCCGGGAAATGTGTACATCCTTGCCAATAACAGGGTCTGTTTTCTCGATTACGGCATGGTCGGTTGACTGACCGACGAATTGAAATTTCAATTGATCGATCTGATCCTTGCTATTCTCGATCGGGATGTGGATCGGGTCATGCGACATCTGCTCTTTTCCACCGAAACGAGCGGAGAGGTCCCCAATCAGGAATTGAAGCGGGATGTTTCAGAATTTATTGAGGACTACTATGAGGTCCCTCTGCAAGATCTCAATACCGGGCGAATGCTCACTGATTTTATCGAGATTTTAGCAAGATATCGCCTCAAATTTCCTTCGGATTTGATGCTTCTTGCCAAGGCACTGGTAACGATTGAAGGGATTGGACGGCAGCTTGATCCCGATTTCAACATGATTTCGCACATGAAGCCTTTCATGCAGAAATTGATTCACCAAAGAATGAGTCCAGGCAATCTGTCGCGAGATCTGCTTCGCACTGTTGAGGCTTATACGGCACTCGCCCGAAATCTTCCAAATGATATCCGGGAATTCATCAATCGCATCAACCACAACAAGTTCAAGATCGACCTTGAACATCGAGGACTGGAAAAATTGATTGTCGATTTGGACAAATCGAGCAATCGGCTTTCCTTCAGTCTGGTGATTGGTTCTCTGATCATCGGTTCGTCTTTGATTATGCAGACCAACAAAGGTCCTTTGCTCCTTGGATTTCCCATTCTCGGGTTTCTCGGCTATTCTATAGCTGGGTTTCTTGGTCTGTGGCTCGCAATCGCCATCCTGCGCTCCGGTCGGATGTAAATACTCTGTTGCGGCTTCGCCACAATGTGTATTGCTTGGCACATTCAACTAGCTTCGTTCACTACCGGCATAAAAAATTCCATCGCATTTCCAGTACTTTGCTATTCATTAACATTTGGCAGGGTCTTTGCATGCTATGATAGCAAAGCTTCTAACCGGAGACTCTGTTCCCATGATTTTTCAATGCACTATCGCCCATCCTCTTCTCCTTGCAGGCATCGGTCTTCATTCAGGACGGCGGATCAATCTTGCCTTGCGTCCGGCTGAAGCGGGAACCGGCATTGTTTTCCATCGCACGGAAGGTGATCGCAGAGTGACGATCGAAGCGGTTTCGGCCAATGTGGTCGATACCCGTCTCGCCACCGTTCTCGGCAAGGGCGGTCTGGCCGTCTCTACCGTCGAACACCTGCTGGCAGCCCTCTCTGCCCTTGGCATTGACAACCTAAATATCGATATCGACGGGCCGGAAGTTCCTGTGCTCGATGGCAGCGCTGCCCCGTTTGTTGAACTGCTGCAGAGTGCAGGGCGGCGCAGCCTCAAGCGTAGCCGAAAATTCCTTGCCATCCGGGAATCTATCAATCTTGTCGAGGGTGAAAAACGCATCCAGTTGATTCCATCGCGGTTTTTCCGGATCACTTGCGACATCGCCTTCTCGCATCCTTGCATTTCAACGCAAAGCCGCGCTGTAAAAGTATCCCCCGAAACGTTTCAGCGGGAGATTGCTCCGGCCAGAACCTTCGGTTTCCTGCACGAAGTCGAAATGCTTAAGGCTAATGGTTTGGCGCTTGGCGGATCGCTGGAGAATGCCGTCGTCATTGGCAAGGATCGCATCCTCAACCCGGAAGGGTTGCGTTTTCAGGATGAATTTGTGCGCCACAAGATTCTCGATTGCATCGGCGATTTCAGTCTGCTCGGATATCCCTTGCTCGGACATGTCAAAACGTTCAAACCAGGGCATGATTTGAATCACCGGATGGTCGAAAAAATTCTGGCTACTCCATCGGCATGGAAATTGGTCGAGTTCAGCGAGGCCAACCTGCATGAGGCGTTGCTCACGACACCTCCAGGATTTATTTCCGATCTCGCCCTCTCGGAAGCCTGACTTCATTTATTTTTTTCTGAACAAAAAGGCAGCCGCCTCTCGGCTGCCTTTTTGTTGTCCAAGCTTCCGCTCCCTTGCATTTTCCTGCCGTTTTAGCCTAAAATTCAAAGTTATTTCGTTACTTAGTGAAGTTGAGGAAGCATGCATTCAAGACACGACGGAAAACAACCAAAGGGGACTGAAACCCGCAAACGTCGCCGGGAATGGTTTCTTATTGTTCTGATAATTATCCTTTTTATCGTTTTCTCCCGGTTTGAAACCAAAATTTTCGGCCTTACAGCCAAACTGCCGTTGACAAACAACATCCTTTTGCTGGTTCTTACCAATATTAATATTCTATTAATAGTCCTTTTTCTTTTTTTGATTTTTCGAAATTTTTTCAAGCTGATCTCTGAAAGACGTTGCAATGCCCCCGGTGCCCGCCTGCGAAGCAAGTTGGTCCTTGCGTTCATTACTTTTTCCCTGGTTCCTACCCTCGCACTCTTTTTTGCTTCCGCGGGAATTATAACCAGTACCATTGAAAACTGGTTCAGCGATCAGATTGAAACTTCGCTAAATGAATCGCTTGAAGTTGCCCAGACTTATTATAAAAATTCCGCTACGAATGCTCTTTATTACGGCGAACAGATTGCCAGAATAATTAAGGAACAAAAACTTCTCAATGAAGACAACCTACCTCTATTGATTGAATTGATTCACCAGAAACAGCAAGAATATAATCTTGGTGTGGTTGAAGTGTTTTCTTCCACGAATGAAGAATTGGTACGGGCTGCCAATCCGCAAGTTCCAATCACAGAGTTTACAGATCCTGGTTCGGATACGATCCGTGAAGCTTTGCAAGGAAATCGTTTTACCTACATAACACCGGTAGGGAATGCTGATTTGATCCGCGGCATAGTCCCGGTTTTTTCCAACTGGAATCCGGATGATGTGGTCGGGGCGGTGGTTGTTAACTATTATGTTCCCTATTCGCTCGTTAAAAAGATGAAGGAGATTTCTACTTCTTTCGAGCAGTATAAAAGCACTAAGTTATTAAAGGGGAATATCCAGAAGACCTATGTCCTCATCCTGCTTTTGATCTCGGCAGTGATTGTTTTCCTCTCCACCTGGTTCGGTTTTCACCTGGCGCGGGGGATTACGGTACCGATTCAGGAACTGGCATTGGCCACTAAACAGGTGGCGGAAGGGAACCTTGATGTAAAGATAAATATCTCCAGTGATGACGAGGTGGGGACTCTGATGGCTGCCTTCAACCAGATGACGGCCGACCTGCGACGCAACCAGCAGGCGATTCGGGAGACAAATCTCGAACTGCAGGCATCCAATCAGGAGTTGGAGCAGCGTTGACGCTACATGGAAATCGTGCTTAAGAACGTTACTGCCGGAATTATTTCGATTGATAAGCACGGGAAGCTCACAACTATTAACAAGTCTGCGGAAACATTACTCAAGATCACCCAAGGCAGGTATCTTGGGCAAAACTTTCGGCAGGTTGTCAGCCCCGAATATTTACCGCTGATCAACGGATTTCTGAAGGAACTGCTTCCGGCGAAGAAGGACTCCATTCGCAAGCAGGTGACAATTCCCCTAGCGGACGACAAAATAACGCTGTTGGTGAATGTCACGACTTTACGGGATGAGAATGGTGAGTTCATGGGCACGGTTGTTGTCTTCGACGATCTGACACAATTGCTTAAGGCCCAGCGCATGGCTGCCTGGCGAGAGGTGGCTCGACGCATTGCCCATGAAATCAAAAATCCTCTTACCCCTATCCAACTCTCCGCCCAACGTTTGCGCCGGCGTTACCTTGAACAATTTTCCGCCGAAGAAAAAGTATTCGATGAATGTACCAGCATGATAATAAAGCAGGTTGACGAGCTAAAGAATCTTGTTAACGAGTTCTCCAGTTTTGCCCGTATGCCGGCGAGCAATCCCACCCCCAACAATCTCAATGAGATTTTGGCGGAAGCGATGATCCTTTATCAAGAAGGGCACAGGGAAGTTAATTTCCATTTTCACCCGGACTCGCAGGTACCAGTATTCAGCCTCGATCGCGATCAGATCAAGCGTGTGGCCATCAACCTGCTTGACAATGCTGTCGGTTCTCTCGACGGTACAGGGGAGATTAGCGTTGAGACAAAATTCAACAAAGCCCTGCAAATGGTGAGCTTTTCAATTGCCGATAAAGGTTGCGGCATCCCCGCCGAAGATAAACAAAGACTGTTTGAACCCTATTTTTCCACCAAAAAAACAGGGACCGGACTTGGGTTAGCTATTGTCTCCACCATTGTTTCCGACCACAATGGCCATGTTCGGGTCAAGGACAATCCCCCCCGAGGCAGCCGTTTCATCATCGAACTTCCGGTCGGTGGCGACCTGCAAACCTGAAAAAAGAGGAACGATGAAGAATATTCTGATAATTGATGATGAAGAAAATATCCGTGAGAGTTTGATCGGAATCCTCGAAGACGAAGGATTCCGTACCTTTTTTGCCCGCAACGGAGAAGAAGGCTTGAGTTTGCTACGGGAGGAATCTCCCGATCTTATCCTTTTGGATATCTGGATGCCGGGAATTGATGGGATTGAAACACTTACGGCGCATCAAGCGAAATCTTTCCCGAACAATTGGTCATTATGATGAGCGGACATGGCAACGATTGAAACGGCGGTCAATGCCACCAAGCTTGGGGCTCATCGACTTTATTGAAAAACCGTTATCGCTGGAGAAACTGCTTCTCAGCATCCAAAACGCTCTGCGCATTGGGCAACTCGTAGAGGAAAATCGTACACTGAAGGACCAAAATCGGCAAAGAGCAGGAGATGATCGGCATCGAGTCCGGCCATCATTGATTTGAAAAGCGCAAATAGACATCGCGGCTCCGACCTCCGGATGGGCACTGATCACCGGCGAAAACGGCACTGGCAAAGAATTGGTTGCCCGTGCCATCCACACTTTTTCCCATCGCGGGATAAGCCTTTCATCGAAGTCAACTGCGCAGCCATCCCCGAGGAGCTTATCGAATCCGAGCTGTTCGGCCATGAAAAAGGGGCTTTTACCGGCGCCACCAGCCAACGCCACGGAAATTTGACCTGGCCCACGAAGGGACTCTTTTCCTTGATGAAATTGGCGACATGAGTCTGAAAACCCAGGCCAAGGTTTTGCGCATCCTTCAGGAACGCAAATTCGAGCGGGTCGGCGGCAGTCGGACCATCGAAGTCGATGTCCGGGTCATTGCTGCGACTAACAAGGATTTGCCGAAGCAGATCGCGGCCGGACAGTTTCGCGAAGATCTTTATTATCGCCTGAATGTCATCCCCTTCCATGTTCCGCCGCTGCGTGAACGTACCGGAGGATATCCCGCTCCTGGCTCAATCATTTCCTTGATTTCTTCTGCAGTAAGGAGGGGCGCGAGATCAAGACTGTCTCGACCGGAAGCGATGGAGATCACTGACTGCGCTATCCTTGGCCAGGCAATGTCCGCGAACTGAAAAACTTGATCGAACGACTGGTTATCATGGTACCGACCAAGATCATCACCGCAGCAAGCATCTGCCAATCAGCATACGCACTGCAGCAGGAAATCGGCGATCAGCCAGGCTCGGCCAGCTTGTCCAGGCGCTGACGATACCTTCCGCGATGCACGTGAAGAGTTTGAAAAGGAATTTTTGCTGCGCAAACTTGAAGAGAACGACTGGAATGTTTCGCGAACCGCGGAAGCAATCGAGATGGAAAGATCCAACCTGCACCGCAAGATTCGAAGCTTATGGTATCGAGGTGAAAAAAGTGGGGGGAAATCAGGAAATATGCACTGAAACAAGATGGCCAAAAGAAAAGCCCGCCTCCTTCGAGAAGGCGGGCCTTTCGGTTATAATTTCGGCGGCGACCTACTTTCCCACATAGTTACCCATGCAGTATCATCGGCGCAGCAGGGCTTAACTTCTGTGTTCGGGATGGGAACAGGTGTGACCCCTACGCTATAGCCACCGAAAACCGTAAAATGAGTTTCGGACAATTGCTAAGACAGATGTGATGCACGCGATCGCGATTCGATCGTATGGAAGGCGGGGGGAGGAGAACCTCCCCCCATCTTCACGTAAAACTTTTTATGGTCAAGCCTCACGGTCGATTAGTACCGGTTAGCTGAACACATTACTGTGCTTACACACCCGGCCTATCAACGTCGTAGTCTCCGACGGACCTTTAGGGGATTGCTCCCAGGGAGATCTAGTCTTGAGGGGGGCTTCCCGCTTAGATGCTTTCAGCGGTTATCCTTTCCGAACATAGCTACCCTGCCATTGCCACTGGCGGGACAACAGGAACACTAGTGGTTCGTCCATCCCGGTCCTCTCGTACTAAGGACAGATCCTCTCAAATCTCCTACGCCCACGGCAGATAGGGACCAAACTGTCTCACGACGTTTTAAACCCAGCTCGCGTACCGCTTTAATTGGCGAACAGCCAAACCCTTGGGACCGACTTCAGCCCCAGGATGCGATGAGCCGACATCGAGGTGCCAAACCTCCCCGTCGATGTGAACTCTTGGGGGAGATAAGCCTGTTATCCCCGGAGTACCTTTTATCCGTTGAGCGACGGCCCTTCCATACAGAACCGCCGGATCACTAAGA
>CAWKDO010000005.1:0-470000 GCA_963848425.1 uncultured delta proteobacterium | reverse complement strand
CGTGAGGAGACTGCAGATCCAGACCGGCTTGTCCGCGGCGCAGATCGATAGACCGGGATATCGTCGGGAATCTCCTTCTGCCGGAACTGCTGCACAAACTCCTCCTCGGCGCGTTACTGCGGCCGCGGCCCGTGAAAGCGGGCCACCATCTCGCGCGCCAGCGCCTTCTTGCTCTCCATCGGGTGCGCGCCGCCCGGTTGATCGTTCGACGCCATCACGCACCTGCTGCAACGTCGGCCAGATCGACATCGGAGAGCAGTTCGTAATAGCGCACCATCAACGGGTCGGAGATACTCATCAGCTTGCCGTAGATCTCCTTGGGCGGCTCGGTGATGCCGATGTAGTTGCCCAGGGACTTGCTCATCTTGTTGACGCCGTCGAGCCCTTCCAGCAGCGGCATGGTCAGCACCGACTGCGGGCGCTGCCCCACCTGCTTCTGCAGTTCGCGGCCGACCAGGAGATTGAACTTCTGGTCGGTGCCGCCGAGTTCGACATCGGCATGCGAGCGCCACCGAATCATACCCCTGCACCAGCGGATAGAGGAATTCATGGATGGCGATCGGCTGCTGGCCGGTGAAGCGCTTGTGAAAATCGTCCCGCTCCAGCATCCGCGCCACGGTATAACGGGCGGCCAGACCGATCAGTTCGGCGGCCGACATCGGCCCGAACCACTCGCTGTTGAAAACCACCGTGGTCGTGTCCGGGTCGAGGATCTTGAAGACCTGCTCCTTGTAGGTTTCGGCATTTTGCAACACCTGCTCGCGGGTCAGCGGCTTGCGGGTCTCGTTCTTGCCGGTCGGGTCGCCGATCATGCCGGTAAAATCGCCGATGAGAAAATAGACCTGTGACCCAGCTCCTGGAACTGCTTGAGCTTCTGGATCAGCACCGTATGGCCGAGATGCAGATCCGGAGCGGTCGGGTCGAATCCGGCCTTGATCCGCAGCGGCATGCCGGTCCGCTGCGCCGTGCGCAGTTTCTCCTCCAGCTCCGCTTCGACCAGGATTTCCACCGCACCGCGGCGGATAATCGCCATCTGTTCTTGCAACCTGATCATCATGGTCCATTTCTCCCAGAAGCATATTGCGCGATGCAACCTGATTAGACTAATCGACTTCGACCTGAATCCGCTCAATCGCCAGCGCCCGGCCGCTCTTCTCATCGATCGTCACCAGCACCGCACAGAGCACCGGCATCCTTCTTGGCCACTTCGAAACGCACCGGCAACTGGGTCAGAAAACGCTCGATCGCCAGCTCCTTGCGGATGCCGATCACCGAATCGCGGCTGCCGGTCATGCCGACATCGGTAGATAGGCGGTGCCGCCCGGAAGGATTCGTTCATCGGCGGTCTGCACATGGGTATGGGTGCCGAGCACCGCCGAGACCCGGCCGTCCAGATAGTAACCGAGGGAGCATCTTTTCGCTGGTCGTCTCGGCATGAAAATCAACCAAAATGATTGGCGTCTGCCGCTGCAGTTCATCAACCAGTCGATCGGCCGCCCGAAACGGGCAGTCGAGATTGTTCATGAAGACCCGGCCTTCGAGATTGATCACCGCCACCGGGATGCCGCCTGCTGGTCGTGAAGACCCCGCATCCCCTGCCCGGCAGCCCCGGTGGATAGTTTGCCGGGCGCAGCAGCCGCGGCTCTCTGCTCGAAGATAGCCGAAGATCTCCTTCTTGTCCCAGATATGATTGCCGGAGGTCAGGACATCGACGCCGGCGTCGAACATTTCGCCGAGCCATGTCGGGTGTCAAACCGAAGCCGGCAGCGGCATTTTCGCCATTGGCGACCACCAGATCGACGCAGTGCCGATCGACCAGTCGATCGCCAGAGCGCATGGCTCAGGGCATAACGCGCCCGGGACGACCGACGATATCGCCGACAAAAAGCAGCTTCAAAATGCGTCCTGCCCTTACTTCGGCATATTCAGTGGCGCGAGTTTCGCGAATGACGTTGACCTTGATCTGACCGGGATAGGTCATCTCGTTCTCGATTTTGCGGGCAATATCTCTGGCCAGAACAAGCGACTGCTCGTCGGAGACCTCGCTCGCTGGAGACCATGATCCGGATCTCGCGACCGGCCTGGATGGCATAACAGCTGGTCACCCCGGCGAAGGAAGTGCCGATCCGCTCCAGATCCTGCAAGACGCTTGACATAGGTCTCCAGCATCTCGCGCCGGGCGCCGGGACGGGCACCGGAGAGGGCATCGGCCGCCTGCACCAGCACGGCCAGGATCGATTCCGGCTTTTCGTCTTCGTGATGCGCGGCAATGGCATGGACGATTTGCGGCGATTCTCCCCGTATTTGCGGGCGATATCGGCGCCGATCACGGCATGCGACCCTTCAATTTCATGGTCGACCGCCTTGCCGAGATCGTGCAGCAGTCCGGCGCGCTTGGCCTGCTTGACGTTGAGCCCCAGCTCGGACGCCATGACGCCGCAGAGGAAGGCGACCTCGAGGGAGTGCTGCAGGACATTCTGCCCGTAGGAGGTCCGGTACTTGAGGCGGCCGATGAGCTTGATGATCTCGGGATGGATGCCATGGACGCCGACATCGAAGGTCGCCTGCTCGCCGGCTTCGCGAATCGGTATTGTCGACATCCTGCGTCGCCTTTTGCAACGACCTCCTCGATCCGCGCCGGATGGATGCGGCCGTCGGCAATCAGTCGCTCCAGAGAGAGCCGCGCCACTTCGCGACGCACCGGATTGAAGCCGGAGATAATGACCGCCTCGGGGGTGTCGTCGATGATCAGATCGATGCCGGTCGCCGCCTCGATCGCCCGGATATTGCGCCCTTCGCGACCGATGATCCGCCCCTTCATCTCATCGGTCGGCAGCGGCACGACGCTGACGGTCTTCTCGGCCACATAATCGCCGGCATAGCGCTGAATCGCCAGAGCGAGAATCTCCTTCGCCTTCTTGTCGGCAATCTCGCGGGCCTCGTCCTCGATCTGCTTGATCCGTTTGGCGGCATCGTGGCGCGCTTCACTCTCCATCGAGTCCATGATCAGGTTTTTCGCCTGCTCACTGGACATGCCGGAAATCTGCTCCAGACGCTGTTTCTGCGCCAACAGAAGGTCGGATAGCTCTTTTTCCCGCTCACGCAGCTTTTCCTCCTGTTGCAGAACTTGTTTTTCCAGCTTACCGACCTCTTCCTCCTTGGCATCGACCAAAACCGCTCGCGATCTAGATTTTCCTCCTTCTGCACCAGGCGTTTTTCCTGCGCCTGGATTTCCTTGCGCAGTTCTTTCGATTCCTGTTCCCAGTCGGTTTTCGCCTCCAGGACGGCATCCTTGGCCTGGATGATTGCCTCCTTGCGGATATTATCGGCGTCTTTTTTCGCCTCTTCAATCACCTGGGTGGCCATTTTGTCAGCATCTGCAAGGCGGGATTCCGCCAATTTGCGACGCAGCAGGAAGCCAATAAAAATTCCGGCCCCGAGGGCTCCTAAAATCAGCAACAACATAATGAATTCTATTTTCAACGCCCGGATCCTCCGTGGGAATATTGTTGAATTACTTGCGGTGAATGACGATCGAAGCGAAGAACGCGTTCTTCCGTTATCACCATATCCATCCGGATATCGTGAATTTCGTTTGGCAGTGATTCAATCAACTGCCATTCAAAGGCAATTCCAATTAATGTGGAAAGCTTTTGGTCGTGCAGAACCCGGTCATAAAATCCTTTGCCGTAGCCGAGACGGTACCCAGACAAATCGAACGCCACTCCCGGCAAGACAATCAGATCGAGAGAACTGACGGGAATTCTTCTGCATCCGTCCGGCTCCGGGATGCCAAAAGTACCGGGCCGCAATTGCCCGAGATCCGTAACTTCAAAGAAGTCGAGCGCATTTTCTTCGCAGATCTTTGGGTAAACAACTGTTTTTCTCCCCGCCCGCGCGACAGCAAAAACTTGTTCGGTAAAGACTTCATTGCGAATCGAGCTGTAAAGACCGAGAGAATCTGCCGCAATGAATTCGGCTTGCTCGACCAAAGTCTGCTGAATGCGAGAACTCCAGGCGAGACATGAATCAGCGGTCAATTGGCGCCGCCTGGCAAGAATTTCATTCCGGATCTGATTTTTCGGCATGACAGAGATCCAGGTAAACGCGATCTCTGGCGGGAGGGCAAGATAGGAAGGAGTGGATGAATCGCTTGGTGAGCAATCTAGGTTCGGTGCTTTATTGGGTTGCCGCCGGCGGAAGCCGGCCAGGCAAAATGGTCATCCCTTTACCGCGGAGGCTGACGCATTGCCAAGGAAAACCCACTAAACTCCATATATAGAATTCCGAACCGTAAAAGCGCCCGCTACTGCCGAGCGAAATAACCATTGCCAATCTATCTGAAAATCTCCGCAGAGATCAAAGCCGATTAGGCCGAATTCCAGCCTAATCTTTATCTTTATCCGGCAACGCCGTTTCAAGCTTAACCAACAACTCCTGCAGCCGCGATGTAGCCCTTTTCTCGCACTGTTTGCTATCCCTCAACCGCAGGTAGGCGCCGCTCATATTCATCAGGGCAAGTACTGCGGCATTTAAGGTATCGGCTGTTTGTCCCGAGCCCATGATTTCCGCCACTTGATCATTGACGAAAGCGGCAATCTTCCGAACTTCCGCCGGCGAGGCTTCGCTCCGAACCGTAAAGGGCTGTCCAAGAAGGGTAATCTGGACCGCCTGTTTCAAGCGCTTTCCTTATCCAACTGATCTAGTTTGACCAGTATCCGGTCAAGCTCGGCACGAAAGTGTTCACGTTCAGCGAGAAGTTCCCTCTCCCCGGCTTGCAGCTTCCGGCATTCTTCCGATAATCGAAGATTCCTTTCAAGAAGCTGGTCTATCTTCTTCTCCAGTCGAAGAATCAGATCGAAATCCACGGCATACCTCAAAAACCGGACAGAATGCGTTGAATGCTAGCGGAAAATGAAGGTTAAAGTCAAGCTGTTCGATTATTTTTGAAAGAGTGCGTCAACAAATAGATCCGGATCGAAGGGGCGCAAATCATCCAAGCCTTCGCCTATACCGACGAAACGCACCGGCAGCCCAAGCTCACTGCCGATCGCGACGATCATTCCGCCGCGGGCGGTGCCGTCCAGCTTGGTCAGCACGATACCAGAAACGACAACGGCTTCCTTGAACAGACGTGCCTGAACAAGGGCATTCTGTCCGGTTGTGGCATCAAGCACCAGGAGTATTTCGTGCGGTGCACCGGGAAGTTCGCGATCGAGAACACGGCGGATCTTTTTCAGTTCCTCCATCAAATTGATTTTTGTATGCAGCCGCCCAGCCGTGTCGAGAATGAGGATGTCGGCACTACGGGCGATCGCCGCCTTGATCGAATCAAAAGCCACGGCAGCCGGATCGGCTCCTTCGGCGTGGCGGATGACCTCGGCGCCGCTACGCTCTCCCCAGATAGTCAACTGTTCGGCAGCCGCCGCCCGGAAGGTGTCGCCGGCCCCGAGAATCACTTTTTTTCCGGCATTGGCAAACTGCCCAGCCAGTTTGCCGATTGTCGTTGTTTTGCCGGCACCGTTCACCCCCACCACCAGCAGAACAAAAGGGGAAGCCATTTCCGGCTGCAAGGGCGCCGCTTCCAGCCGCAAACGTTCACGGATTTCTTCCTTCAGCCACTGCCGCAGCATACCAGGGGTCGGGTTTTCCGCCCGAGACAGTCGTTTTTGCAACGACTGCATCAGATCCTGGGTAGTCTTCATGCCAAAATCGGCAGCAACCAGGATCTCCTCCAACTCTTCGAGCAGATCCTGATCGATTTTGACCCGGCCCCGCAACAGGGCATCAATGCGACCGACGAGGGTTGACTGAGTTTTCGCCAGTCCCGCCCGCATCCGGTCGAGAAGAGTGAGCGGTGCTGCAACCGTTTCCGGTTTCGCCATCGGTTCGGCGACAGGTGACGGCTCAGCAGGGTGAGGAAGTAGTTCCGGTTCCTCCGCCTTCGGGATGGTGGCCGCCGCCTCTTCCTCTTCCCGGAACGCCTCCTCTTCGGCCTCGGTGGGAGGGATCGCTTTCTCTTCTTTTGGCGGGGCACGGTGGCGCGTCATCCGGAACAGGACCAGGATGATCAGCAGCACCAGCAGCGTGACTAAAATATAGCTCGCGATCCATGCCCCGGAGAGGCTGTTTGCCTCTGGAACCCCGAGCCGGACCAGAAGCGCCGCCACTTGTTCAATCCAGCGAGAAAGACTATTCATTCAGAAAGAAACTCCGTGCAACAATAGGCATTCAGGAGATTTCCGCGTGCAGCTTGCGCATGCAGCGCCGGGCTGCAAAGAGCGCCCGACCGAGAATGGCACCCCGTTCAAGCAGCAAAAGGAGGAAGTAATCTTCGGTAATCGGCAATACCAGCGTATGATTCTTCTCGGTAGTGATGACAAACTCCCGCAAACGATTATCCTCCAACTGTTTCACAATCGCCCGCAAGTTAGTCAGCACAATCCCTTTATGGGCACCCACCACCTGTAATTGATAGTCGTCGATGCGGGCGGCCTGATCGACCGCCTCCCCTTCCCAATCGGCGATAATCGCCCCGAGGGCACCAGGCACTTGCTGCATTAATTCATCTAAAAGGAGCCGAAAGGACATTCTTCCTCCTGAACCGCTTCAGGCGGCGAATTCAGTCATACGGACCGAAACCATTTTGGAAATCCCCGGCTCTTCCATAGTAATCCCGTAGAGAGTATCAGCAATTTCCATCGAGCGTTTGTTATGCGTGATAATAATGAATTGTGATCGGGCGGCCATCTCCCGGATCATCTCATTGAAGCGCCCGATGTTGGCGTCGTCCAACGGAGCATCGACCTCGTCGAGCATACAGAATGGTGATGGTTTGATGAGAAAGATGGAGAAGATCAGGGCGACTGCAGTCAATGCCTTTTCCCCGCCGGAAAGCAGGTTTACACTCTGCAACTTCTTTCCCGGCGGCTGAACGATGATCTCGATGCCGGTCTCCAGCAGGTCTTCGGCATCGGTCAATTGCAGTTCGGCCTGCCCGCCGTTGAACAGTCGGGGGAAAAGCTCGCGGAATCGGGCATTGACCTGATCGAAAGTCTCGCGAAAACGCTTGCGGGTGGTGCGATTGATTTTGCCGATAGCGGTCTGCAGCCCTTCCAGCGATTGCCGGAGGTCCTCCTGCTGGGCGGAAAGAAACTGATAGCGCGTTTCCAGCTCCCGGTATTCTTCAATGGCGGTCAGATTGACTTCGCCGATGTCATCGATCAGCCGTCGCAGTTCCCCCAGCCGCCGCTCCGCCGCAACCGGAATAAATACCTCCTCCTCTTCCTTCCCCACCTGCTCCAGATCGATCCGGTAGCGTTCACCGATATTCTGCCTCAGGTGCTCCATTTCCAGGGTGAGTTCGCGTCCCCGCAATTGTAGCTCCGACAATTCCTCCCTGCCCTGGATCATCCGGGAGCGCAGCACTTTCAAACTCTCCTCCCGCGTCTCCATTTGCCGGGCGCCCCCTTCGAAGACATCCCGTTGCCGATCAAGGTGCCCCTTCTCCTCTTCCCGCTGGCGATAAAGAAGCTCCAGTTCCGTCTGCAACCGTTGCCGCTCGCTGAGCAGCCGCGCCTGTTCCGCCTCTCCCTCGCCTTCGCGAATATTTGCCAACGTCAACCGTTGCTGCAGGTCGGTACGCAAACGAGCCAGACGCTCGAGGTTTTGCCGCCCACCCTCCTCCCGCTCACGGATGGCAGCTACCGCCACCTTCAACACGACAACCTGCTCGCGCACCACGGCAGTTTCCCGGCGCAATAGCTGAATTTCCTCCTGCAGCCGGGCGACGGTCCCCTCCAGTTCCGCTTTGCGTCCTTCCCGCTCCCGACTTCCATCGCTGATCTGCGCCATCTGCCGCTGCAATTCTTCGTTTTCCCCGTGCAGTTGATCCTCCTCGAGATTGAGGGCCTCCAGACGGTCGAGCAGCCGTTCCTCCTCATGCCGCAGCCGATCCCGATCCTTTTCGCTGTCGATGATTTTCAGTTCCTGCCGATGCAGCGCGTCCCCAACCGCGCGCAGCGCTTCTTCGGCCACGCCAGTCTCCTCCCGTAAACCCTGACGGGTTTCTTGCAACGCCGCCACTTCCTGCTCGAGCTGGCCGGTTTGCGCCGCGAGTTCCTTCATCTCCCGCTTGCGGTGCAGCAATCCCTGATTCAGCCCCTGCTTGCCGCCGCCGGTGATTTCGCCGGTCCAAGAGATCGTCTCCCCTTCTTCCGTCACCACAACGGTCCCCGCCGGCGGCGGAACGGCAAAAAACGGCGTCAGGGAATCGACCAGATAGACATTGGCGAGGAGATTGCGCAGTGCCGCTGCGTGGCCGGAGTGCGGCTGGACAAGCTCGGCCAGAAGCCGACCGCCGATCGGTACCGGCAGCACTAGCGGCAAAGCGGCTTCAAGGCGCAGAAAAGTGCAGCGTCCTTCCGCACCGCGCAGGAAATCGAGACCCTGGCGGATATCGGCGGCATCGGCAGCCAACACCGCCTGCAGGCGCTCTCCCAGCACCGCCTCGACAGCCGCCTCATATCTGGCCGGCACCTCCAGGACATCGGCAACCACTCCGGTAAAGCGGGCATGGAGGGCGGGGGCGCCAAGAAGTGTCCTTACCCCGCGTCCGTAGCCTTCCAGCGCCTTTTCCAGTTGTTGCAGGGACTCTAGGCGGGAGTGCTGGCGATTGTATTCCTCGCGGTGCTCGAGCAAAGCATTTTCGTTGACCTCGCCATCCCGGCGCAGGCGCGCCATTTGTTCCTGCAAGCGGTCGCGCTCCTGCCGCAAACCGGCGAGATTTTCTCTGAATTCGCGCAGAATCCCCTCCAGAGCAAGGATTCGCTCCTGTACTCCGGCCAGTTGTTCACGCCCGGCAACCGCCTCCGCGCGACTGCGCGAACTGCGTTCGGCCAATGCTTGGGAGCGGCGCAGTAACTCCTCATGCCGGGAGCCGAGGCGCGAGAGTTCTGTTAACAATTCGTAAAGGGAGCCCCGGGCGCTCTCCAGACCGTTGTTGAGATCGTGCTCGCGGCCGGCAAACTCCTCCAGGCAGGCCTCCCCTTCCGCCAGGCGCCGGTTCTCTCTTTCCAGGTCGGTGACGAGCCCGGCCCGATCCTCCTTTAATGCTGCATCTTCTTTTTCCAAAGCAGATTGCTGTTGGGCGATTTCCTCTCGTTCGGTCGTCGATCGCTCTCTTTGCCGGGTCAGATTTTCCAGCTCGCGCCCGCCGAATTCGAGTCGTCCCTCAACCTTCTGCAATTCGGCGGCGAGATGAAATATCTTCTCCTGCCCGCGGGCAACCTCTTTCTCCCGGAGTACCTGCTGCAGGCGCATTTCCTCAATGCCGGCCTCCCCTTCCGCCGTCTGCCCGACCACTCCCGCCAACTCCTGCTGCCGGGCTTCTTCGCGACGGGCGTTTTCGGCAGCCGCCAGCTGCAGTTCATTGAATTTCTCCCGGGCGAAGCGAGTTTCGATCCCCCGCAACTCCTCCCGGTATTCGCGAAAGCGTTCGGCCCGCTGCGCCTGACGTTTCAGGCTGCCGAGCTGCCGACGCACTTCCGAGACGATGTCACCGAGGCGCAGCAGGTTCTGCCGGGTAGCCTCGATCTTGCGCAATGCCGATTTCTTGCGCGACTTGAACTTCGTAACCCCCGCGGCTTCTTCGATGAGGTAACGGCGCTCCTCCGGCTTGGCATTGAGGATCATGCCGATCTTTCCCTGTTCGATGATCGAGTAGGCGCGGGTGCCGACGCCGGTATCCATGAACAGTTCGGATGATATCGAGAAGGCGGCAGGGGGTTTTGTTGAGCAGATATTCGCTTTCGCCGTTGCGATCAGGCGACGGGTGACCATGATCTCGGCATAATTGACGAAAGCCGCCGGCGCCAAGCCGTCCTCGTTGCCAAAGACGATCGACACCTCGGCCATCCCCAGCGGCTTGCGGCTTTCGCTGCCGCCGAAGATGACATCCTCCATGGAGCGGCCACGCAGATTCTTGGCATTCTGCTCCCCCATCGCCCAGCGGATGGCATCGACGATGTTGCTCTTGCCGCAGCCATTCGGCCCAAGAATGGCGGTAACCCCCTCCTGGAAATCGAGGGAGATCTTGTCCACAAACGATTTGAAACCGACGATGTTCGACCCGTTTTATTTTCATCCGCACGCTTGTCGGTTGCCGGCCAGAAAGGCCGGGAAAGAGTTAGCCGGGCATGTTAGCAAGCTCCCCCGGAGGTGTAAATGAATTTATAGCAAATTTCTGCTGTTCCGAGGTTTCTTGCCGGCGCATAACGCGCCGAGGTATGATGGCGGCCATGACCAATATATTATGCAGCGGCGCGGATGACGGGCTGACGCTTCTCGAATGCCTGTCCAGACATATTCCGGCGGCGCCGAACGCCTATTTGCGGCAATTAGGGCAGAAGCAGAAGATCCTTCGGGCCGGTATCCCGGTGTGTGAGCGGGATATCGTACGCGATGGCGACATTTTATGCCTCCCTGCCAGCCAACGGCTGCAAGAGTTCATCGCGACTACGACCTTAACGATCCTTTTCGAGAGCCGGGAATTATTGGTTGTAGCCAAACCGGCCGGGCTGGCAGTTCACACCGGCCTAGGTCATGCTGAAGACAATCTTACCGACCGTTTGCAGCAGATGATGCGGCAACGGAAAGAACCTTTCCGGGCGGCACCGGCGCATCGCCTCGATGCCGCAACCTCGGGGCCAGTCCTGTTCGGCAAGGGGCGCAACGCCTGCGCCGCTCTAGGAAAACTGTTCATGGCCGGGGCGGTGGAGAAAATTTATCTTGCTCTGGCCGCCGGACATCTGCCGGCAACAGGGCAGCTGATGTCGCCAGTGCCGGCCAAAGGAAAATGGAAATCATCCCTGACCGAATACCGTTGTCTGGAATTCCGGGGCCATTATTCCCTGTTGCAACTGCGCCTGTTCAGTGGCCGCACCCACCAGATCCGCCGGCAACTGGCCGATGCCGGTCATCCGCTGGCCGGTGACCGGCGTTACCGCGGTCCGGATCTGCCGGGGCTGGGCAGACTCTTCCTGCACGGCAGCCGTCTTGCCCTGACGAATCCGTTCGACGGTACCCGGCTGGAGATCGATTGCCCCCTGCCGGCGGAACTGGCTGCGGTGCTGATTAATCTGCCGCCAAGGGGAGTACGACAAGAAATTTAATGACTTTCTCCAGCTATCCGAAAAGAGTATAATTTCCGATTTCTGCTTACGAATGAGTCCTATTTTGCGCCGTCATCCCTTTCTTGTTGCCCTTGCATCTCTCATCATTCTGGCCGGTCTGGCCATTGCTATCCTGCTCCTTACTTTCGATCTCAATCGTTATCGGGAACAGGTGCAAGAAAGATTTGCCGTTGCTCTCGGCCGGCCGATCACCCTCGGGGAAGCGCACCTTTCGCTGCGCCATGGCATTGCCCTGACTTTCTCCGCCATTTCCATTCCAGAAACGGCAAATGCTCTCTGGTCATTGGAAGCCGGATCGCTCAGGACAAAGCTGCAAACCACCGCACTGCTGCGCGGCAAACTGGAGTTTTCTGAAATCGTGCTCCTTTCTCCCCGGCTAAGCCTCGTCTTGCAGGATCAGCCAGCCTCAGCGGAGTTGCCGGAGTGGCAGCTCGCCGATGTCGGTGCGCTGACGATACGGGACGGAAGCGTGACGGTGGAAGACCGGCGCCCGGCCATCCATCCCCTCAATCTGACATTGACAGGGGTGCACCTGCGCCTGCTCGATTTCGCCCAGGGTAAAACAGCGCGTCTCACTGTGGCAGCCCAAATCAGACAAGACGGGGGTCCGGCCGATCTGAATCTGGCGGGTGAGATCAGTCCCGCCGCCGCCTGGCGGCAGAGCAGCATGCACCTGGCGCTGAAGCTGGAACACCTTGATGCAGCCGTTCTGCCGCCGCTTTTGCCACAAATAAAAACACTTGACGGCTTCCTTTCAATGGCACTGAACCTGACCGGTTCAACGGCGGCCGGCCTGAAGATCGGCGGGGAACTGTCCGGGGAAAAACTGATCGCGGCCATCCCCGCCTGGTACGAAAAATCATTAGCGATAAAGCGACTGCGCATTACCGGCGCCTGGACCCAGGAATCGGGGGAAAACCGATTGCGCGGTTTTACTTTGAATGTCGATGACCTCACGGCCGGCGGTGATCTCATGTGGCGCCGGGAGGAGAAGGGATTCTGGCTGGAAGGAACACTTGCCACGCCCCCCCAGTCGATCGTCCATCTGGCGCGGCTTCTCCCCGATTCTGGGCCGGCAGGGCGATTAAAGGAGCAGCTCGTCGGCGGCACCTGGCAAATTGAAAATCTGCGCTATGCCGGTCCGCTCGCCGACCTGGATTTTGCGGAGAATCTTCCTTTACAGGGGAAGGTCCATATCCAGAATCTTCAATGGAGAGACGCCGATAAACGTCTGGGGGCCTTTTCCTTCTCCGCCCTTTTTGACCAAAAGCTGTTGCAAGTCGAGGGAAAGGTTGATTTCTTCACGGCGCCGCTCCGCATCGCCGGAACCGTTGAATACCCTTTCAGTCCACAACGGGAAATCACCGCCGAAGCCGAGGGTATTCTTTCCGCGACCCGACTGCTGGCCGAGCTGCCGCCTGAACGACGTGAAAAGGTTACCGCATCCGGGCCACTGCCGATCCTTTTCGCCGTGGAAGGGACCCCGGAAAAGCTGAAATACGCGCTCGATGCCAAGCTGAACGAGATCAATTTCGGTTTTGGCGAAACGCTCAACCAACCCGCCCCCCTGGCCGGAATCCTCTCCCTCGCCGGCATAATCACGCCCGAGCGGTTGGAACTCGGCCGCGCCCGCCTGCAAACGGCTTTCGGCGAGCTGCGCGGCAAGGGGGGAATCGAACGGGCCGGGAGCAGACAGTTTTCACTGGCACTCGAGTTTGCCGACGTTGATCTGGAAAAACTGCGCCCGCATCTTGCCTTTATCGATAAAATCGCAGGACGGGGATTTCTCGATGGCACCATCGAACTTGCCGGAACCGATGGCCAGCTCCGCAGCCGCACGGGAACCGTTCGCCTGCGCGAGGTCGCGATGCACCTTCCGGCGATCGCCCCCTTGAGCCGGATCGATGGAAGCCTCAAACTAAGTGAAAAGCAAGCTGGTATCGAGCATTTGAGCGCTTATCTGGGGGATTCGCCGCTCACCATTACCGGTTATCTAAGTGGTGGTGATTCCCCCGTGGCCAACCTGCACGTTCGCGGCAAGAGTATTCGTGCCGATGAGCTGATCTTCGCCTCCGGGCAGATGCTGCATGATGTCGATGGCAAGCTGCGCATCGACGGGCAAGGGATCGAGTTTGCGCCGGCCAACGTGCGTCTTGACGGCGGCACCGAAGCCAGTGTTCGCGGCAAAGTGACGTTCGCCCCGCCGGCGGTCAACCTCGACATTAAAGCGACACGCGGGAACATCGATGAAGTCATCGCCCTATGGCAAAAACCGACGGCGGGAAAAGAAAAGGAAACCGAAAAGACGAAGACCGGGGTAGCGGTAAAGATCAAAGCCAGCGTCGGCGAGGGAACCTTGGGCGACCTGCACTTCCATCAGGCGGAAGGGGAAATTTCCTATCGCCACGATCTCCTGGAGATCTTACCGCTGCAATTTCAGGTCGGCCCGGGCAAATGTCAGAGCCGAATAGCGGTGGAATTCAGCGATGACGCCCCGCCGCTGCTCAAGGCCTCAGGCCACATGGAGGACGTTGATGCGGCGGCCGTTTATCAGCAACTCCTGAAAAAGCGGGGGCTGATCTCCGGGACGCTGCGCGGCGATTTCTACCTTGAAGGACAGGTGGGGAAGGAATTCTTGAAGACCTCGGCGGGTGGGTTCAGCCTCGAAACGAGGGACGGGGTTCTGCATAAGTTTGCAGTTCTGGGCAAGATTTTCTCACTGCTGAACGTTTCCCAGATTTTCACCCTGCAATTACCCGATATGGCGCGCAATGGCATGCCTTTCGAGCGCCTCACCGGCAATTTCGCCCTGCGCCAGGGGATTCTGACCACCGAGGATCTGTTCGTCAAAAGCCCGGCCATGAATCTGTCGGTGGTGGGCAGTCTGGATCTTCCGGCGGAGAACATTGATATGATTATGGGAATCAAGCCGCTGCGCACGGTGGACAAGATCGTCACCAGCATCCCCCTGGCCGGCTGGATTCTGACCGGCGAGGAAAAGGCCCTGGTAACGATCCATTTCCGCATTCACGGAAATCCCGACCGGCCGGAAATTGAGGCGGTGCCGATCACCTCCCTCTCGGAAAAGGTTTTCGGCATTTTTCGCCGCGCGTTCAATCTTCCTGGCAAGGTAATCGACAATGTCGGCGGGAGGATTCGCGAAAAGTAATTCAGCTAATCGGCAAGCCGCTCGCCGACATAGATGGTGGCAATACCAAAGGTGAGGTCGAAATGGCGCAGAACGGAGAATCCGGCTTCGGTCATCATCCCCTTGAAAATCTCCCGTTCGGGAAATTCGAGGACTGAATCGGGCAGATACCGGTAGGCGCTGCGCTGCGAAAGAAGGCCGCCGATAAGCGGCAGCAAACGGCGGAAATAGAAGTAGTAAAAGGTTTTAAACAACTGGCTGCGCGGAGTGGAAAATTCCAGAATGACAACCCGCCCGCCCGGCCGAAGAACGCGATGCATTTCGCGCAGTCCGGCCGCCCGGTCCACCACGTTGCGGATGCCGAAAGCGATCGTCACCCCGTCGAAGCAGGCATCGGGATGCGGGAGCGCCTCGCACGGCGCATTCACCAGAAAAATCCTCTTGCACCAGGGAGACCGCTCGATCTTCTCCCGGCCGCGCACCAGCATTCCCTGAGTGAAATCGCCGCCGATGATGCGTACCGATTCGGCGGTCCGGGCAGCGATCTCCAAAGCCACATCGCCGGTGCCGGTGGCGATATCAAGTACGATCCCTCCTGCCGGAATCCGCAACTGAGCCACCGCCAAACGCCGCCACCGCCGGTCGATGCCGAGGGATAAAAGACGGTTGAGCAGATCATAACGGGGAGCAATGGTGTCAAACATTGCCCGGATGCCGCGCCCCTTTTCGGAAAGCCTGAACATGGCCATCTCCTTTTGGAAAAGCGCTTTTTACCATTTCCCCTCCCTGGCTGTCAGCAAAAAAGCCCTGATCGATGCAGGTACGGCCTTCTTGCACACCTGCCGCGGGTTAAATAAAGCTTTCATGATCTTTGGAAAATAGGATATAAACCTTTACGCATTCGTCTCTTGCGCTGCCCCAACCGGCATCATCCAAAGGAATAAATTCAATGTCCTTCAAAGGAAGAGTCAGTGTAAATTTCTTTTCACCTTCCACTCTCAGCATGCACAAGGAGGTTGGCGTAGCCAAGGCAATCCTTCTTCTTTGGGCGGTACTGAGTTTCGGCCTACCTGTCCTGATCTGGCTGAGCGGCGTCCTCAACGGAAGCGCCTTAGGCGAATCGTGGTTCACCCGCACCGGCTTTCTTGGTTTTCCCCTGCATTACTGGCTGATTGCCCAAGGGTGCACCATCGGCTATGTGTTCCTCTGCAAGCTCTATTGCGTCCTCTGGGATAATCGCGTTCGCCGCCCGATCCGGCCGGCACGGAGACCGCAACCATGAAAAACCGCTGGATCTTCGCTCTCGCTTTGGCGGTCGTTTTTTTCTCCGTTGCCAGCGTATTTGCCGCCGGCGAGGAAATCTACCAGATCAAACAGGGCTTCAAGAGGATACCGGCTTTCATCATGCTGGGGACCTTGGCCGTTTATCTCGGGGTCGGTTTCCTTTCGAAGGTTTCGAGCCCCTCCGGCTACTGGGTGGCCGGCCAGGGGATCGGCAAAATAGGCAATGGCGCCGCCATCGCCTCCGACTGGATGTCGGCCGCCTCCTTCATGGGGGTTGCCGGTCTCCTGTATCTGAAAGGATGGTTCGGCCTCGGCTACATCATTGGTTGGACCGGCGGCTATGTACTTCTCCTGGTTCTGCTCGCCGCCCAGATTCGCCGCTTCGGCAAATTCACGATCGCCGAATTTCTCGGCGATCGTTACGACTGCCACTCGGTACGTCTGATCGCCGCTACCATCACCGTCATCATCGCCATCACTTACGCTACCGCTCAATTCAAAGGGATCGGCCTGGTCTGCAGCTGGATTTTCGGCATCGACTACAATGTCAGCGTTTTCCTCGCCGCCGGCGTCACCCTGACCTATATGCTTGTTTCCGGCATGACCGGAATCACCCGCAATCAACAGATCCAGTATGTGATCCTCATCACCGCCTTCCTGATTCCCTTGTGGGTTCTGATCGAAAAAGCGGGGGGAATCGGCATCCTTCCCCAGCTTGAATACGGCAAGATCCTTTCCGGCCTGATGGAAGGCAAAGTTTCCGCGGCCGCCGGCGGACAACTGAGCGGCGAGCAACTAGCGGTTGTCCGTAACGATTTTCTCCCGTGGGGGACGGGCGGCAACATCTACCAGTTCCTCGCCCTGGTCTTCACCCTGATGGTCGGCACTGCCGGCCTGCCGCATATCATGATTCGCTTCTATACGGTCAAGAATGAGGATACCGCCCGCAAATCGGTTCTCTGGGGACTTTTTTTCATCGGCCTGCTTTACTGGTCCTCTCCCGTTTATGCCATCATGGGTAAATTCTGGAACCCGCTGGGGGGGACCGAAGTCGCCGATGTCATCATTCTCTCCGCTCCCGAACGGGCCGGTCTGGGTGATGCTTTTCTCGGCTATCTGGCATCCGGCGCCCTGGCTGCCGGCATCTCCACCGTCGCCGGCCTCCTGGTAGCCGGCGCATCGGCAGTGGCACACGACTGGTACGCTACCGTTTTTCGCCCTGACAGTTCGGAAGGCCAGCAGCTTTTTATTGCCCGGATCATCACGGCCGTACTGTGCATCATCGTCATCCTTACCGCCCTCAAGCCGCCGGCGCTGATCGCCCAGATCGTTGCCATGGCCTTTGCCATCGCCGGCAATACCATCTTTCCGGCTGCCGTCCTTGCCGTCTGGTATTCCCGCTCGAACAAATACGGCGCCTTGGCCGGCATGATCTGGGGGCTCGGCATGACGTTGCTCGCCATGGGCGGCTGGATTCTGCAGGTCCCATTCTTCCAGGCGGACGGCATTCTGCCGGCAACCTCCTCGGCTTTGCTTGTCGCCCCCATCGCCTTCGTCATCAATATCGTCGTCTCGAATCTGACCTCGGGAAAAGTCAGCCAGGAATCGCAGGACAAGATGGATAATGTCCTGCGCAAGCTGCACAACCTTCCGGGTTATACGGAAGAGGTCAAATCCTGAGCCAGCGCCGGCAAATGGGAGCACGGTCCCGCTGCCGGGAGTCTTACAGTCGAGGAATCAACAATGAGTATCATTCGCAGACTACAGGAAGCGGAACCCTTCAACAGCTTTCCCGATGATATTTTTCAGGAGATCCGCGCCGCCGCCATCCTGAAGCATTATCCCGCGCGCACTTTCATTGTCCGACAGAACGATCCCCCGACCGGCTTTCTGTATGTCATCAAGGAAGGTCTGGTGGAAATCACTTTGCTGACCCCAGGCGGCATTGACATGGTGGTCGATTATCGACAGGAAGGTTCCTTCTTTGGCGGCACCCCGATCTTTACCGGCGAGCCGTATACCGGCGGGGCGCGGACCGTCAAACCTACAGAGTGTTATCTGATCCCCGAGGGAATCCTGAAGCGGCTGGAAAAGGCTTATCCGCAGATCCGCACCTATTTCACCCAAATCGTTTTTTCCCGCATCCGCCGGCTGTATTCGGATATCGTCGCCGACCATTCGCAGCAGGCGCTTACGCAGGTAGAGGCTTATCCATTCAAAAAGCGACTCTCCGAAATCATGATAATGCCGGTGGAAACGTGTGCGCCGACGGAATCGGTGCGCCGGGTGGCACGCCGCATGACGGAGAAGAAGATTGGCTGCCTGCCGGTGCTCGACCGGGAGAACCGGTTGATCGGGATCATCACCGCAAACGATTTGATCGAAAAGGCGATCGCACCGGAAAACGCCGATCCGGCCAATCTCACCGCCGCCGAAGTCATGCAAAACACGCTTTTTTCCATGCCGCCGGAAACTTATATGTATGAAGCGATGACCTTTCTTGTCAGCCATCGCATAAAACATTTGCCGGTGGTCGATCGCGGCGAACTGGTCGGCATTGTTTCGTTGCGTGACCTGCTGCGCTACCGCAGTCAAAAATCGATGCTCATCGTCGGCAATATTCGCGAAGAGCACCGCATTGCCGGTTTGGCCGCCATCCGCAGGGAAATCGTCACCGTCGCCAGCAGCCTCCTCTGCGAAACACGCAGCACCCCGGAGGTGATGGAGATCCTTTCCTATCTGCACCACAGCATCATCCGGCGGGTGTATGAAATCTGTCTGGCGGAAATGGAAGCGGATGGGTACAAAATGCCGGATATTCGCTTCTGTTTTCTCCTCATGGGTAGCGGCGGCCGGCGGGAAATGCTCCTGGGCCCCGATCAGGACAACGGCTTTATTTATGAGGATGTACCGGATGAAAAACTGGCGGAAGTCGAAGCTTTTTTCGCCCCTTTCGGAGAGCGGCTGGTGGGGGCTCTCTCCGATGTCGGCTATCCGCTCTGTCATGGCAAAGTCATGGCCAACAACCCGAGCTGGCGGGGCCGGCTGGGCGACTGGGAGGAACGCATCCGCGACTGGGTGAACGACCCGGAGCCGCAGAAAGTGCGTTATTCCTCGATCTTTTTCGATTTCGTGCCGATTGCCGGCGACCCCGCCCTGGCGCACGAACTACGGGAAATCGTCTTCCGGCAGATTCGGGACTTCCAAGGTTTTCTCTATCATATGATGTCCCTGGACCTGCGCTACAAGGTTCCGGTCGGGCTCCTCGGGCGTTTCATTCTGGAAAAAGAAGGGGACCATAAGGGGGAGCTATCGCTGAAGCAGGGAGGTACAGTCTATATCGTTGACTGTATCCGGATGTTTGCCCTGGAGAGAGAAATCCAGGCGGTCACCACCTTGGAACGGCTGAAGCAGTTGGTGCAATTAAACGTCTTCGCTGCGGAAACAGCCGAACATATCCGCGCAGCCTTCGAAGCTTTATCTTTCCTCCGCCTCCGGCGCGAAATCGCCCTTGTCGAAGAGGGAAAAGCACCCAGCCACTATCTCGACCCACATTTGCTCTCCCGTAATGAACAGGATCTGCTGCGCGAATCGTTCAACGCCGTCAGCAAACTGCAGGACGCAACCAAACGCCACTTCGGCCGGACCCCTTTTTGATTTCGTCGCCGGGGCTTGAGCAATCAGCTCTGCCGTGTACACTGGAGAACGACGAATTCGCAGGAACGCTGAAGGAGAACGGGGATGCGCGTCGATTTCCGGCTGGATGAAATTTACGGCAAGAAGCCGAAGGAGGTGGCCCGTCTATTCTGGGAGCGGGGACTGAATCCGGAACGCCCTTATCAGGCGCGTATTTCCTCTTCAGGAATTATTATCGAGCAGGAGCGCATCGGTTGAACGGGATTTTTAATCAAGTCAGGGATTTGCTGCGAATTTTGTCCACCTGCACCTGACGCTGAAAGATTGATCGCAGGTGGCCCCGCAGTTCGGTATCGGCCAGGACAGCAAGTGCGGATTCGATCTGTATCCGGTCGTTCGCATCGAGCACTTCCCGCAACCATGGTCGCCCCGCACCGGCTGAATTCATCCCCGGCAACGTTTCCACCCGCCCCCGGCGCCAGAAAATATCGCGCACCACTGCTTTGCCAAGGCGCTCATTGAGACGGCTGAGGATCTGCGGCTTCATCAGTTGCAGTTGCTGCATCCAGACCGCCTGTTCCACCCGCACCTCCAGCACTCCCTCGCGAATGCGCACGGGGCGGGCACGGGCGGCGATCTGCGCGCCGACAACGGAATCCCACACCTGCCAAGCCCGGTATTCCTCAATTTTCCCATCCAGTCCCTGCCGGCGCAACACCTCGACAACCAGATCGCCGATGGCGGCAGCTTGCTTGAGACCAGGCCGACCGTCGGTCACCCTTGCCTCCGGCGTTTGAGTCGGCCACCAACAATCTGCCCGGCAACGGCGCTGAGAACGGTTAAGGGAATGATCGGCCAGCTGAAGCCGTATCCAAGACGGGCCAGGAAAATAAAGGGAATGGAGAGATGGATATACAGAAACCAGCGGAAAGAATAACGCCTGGAGGCTTGACGAAGATAGCCCAAGGGAAGATTGATCAGAAAGGCCAGAAAGATGAGATTGGCCAGGTTAAGGCTCTGGTGCAGGGTCAAAAGGGAATCCTTTATTCAGGAATAAGTGCGAGCGACGGCAGTGTACTTGCCCTTTCCCTTCCTTGTCAACGAGATCGCTTGCCTGCACCACAGCTCTCATGGCATTATGCGCGCCTCCATCGGCAGGAAAGGACGAATCGACAGGCATGGTAAAGGAAAACGACCGGGTGGCAATCTTCCACTCCATTCATCGCGTCATGCAGGCGGAAAAGGTGCTCAAGCTTGCCGGAGCTGACATTTTGCTTATTCCTGTGCCGCGCCAATTGTCTTCGGATTGCGGTCTGGCCATTCGTTATGCCCCACTGGAGGCGGAAAAGGTGGAGACGACTCTGCGCCGCGAAGAACTATGGCCGGCTGAGCTTTTCTGCCGCGAGGGAGAAGATTATCGGCGCCTTTAGTCCGCGATTTCGCCCGGATTTTCCCTTGACAAAGGACAGGCGGTTATCTATAGTCCCTGTTTTGCGGCATTACCGACCTGCTTGGATAAAGCATGTTTGATAACCTGACAGAAAAGTTCGACTCGGTCTTTAAAAAGCTGCGCGGCCAAGGGCGTCTGACCGAAGAGAATATCCAGGAGGCGCTGCGCGAAGTGCGTCTGGCGCTGCTCGAAGCCGACGTCAACTTCAAGGTCGTCAAGGATTTTGTCGCCGCCGTCCGCGAACGCGCCGTCGGCCAGGATGTGCTGCAAGAGCCTCACCCCTGGACAGCAGGTGATCAAGGTGGTGCGCGACGAACTCGGGCGCCTCATGGGCGAGGGGGAGGACAACCGCCTCGACCTGGCGGCCCGGCCACCGGTGGCGATCATGCTCTGCGGTCTGCAGGGGGCAGGCAAGACCACCACCTGCGGCAAGCTGGCCCTGCATCTGCGCAAGGAGAAGCGCATCGCCGCTGCTGGTGCCGGCCGACGTTTACCGGCCGGCGGCCATCGAGCAGCTGAAGATGCTCGGGCGTCAGCTCGACATCCCGGTCTTCGATTCGCCAGCCCGGACAGGACCCGGTGCAGATCTGCCAGGATGCGCCATCGTTTTGCCGAACTGCAACGGCTACGACACGCTGATCCTCGATACCGCCGGGCGTCTGCACATCGATGACGACGTTGATGGAGGAGCTGGTGCGGATCAAGGCGGCCGCTCGCCCCGCGCGAGATCCTGCTTGGTGGCCGACGCCATGACCGGCCAGGACGCGGTCAACGTCGCCACAGGCTTCAACGAGCAGCTCGGCCTGACCGGGGTGATTCTGACCAAGCTCGACGGCGATGCCCGCGGTGGCGCCGCCCTGTCGATCCGGGCGGTGACCGGCAAGCCGATCAAGTTTGTCGGCGTCGGCGAAAAGCTTGACGCGCTGGAGGTCTTCCACGCCGACCGGATGGCCCAGCGCATCCTCGGCATGGGCGATGTCCTGACCCTGATCGAGAAGGCGCAAGCCACCATCGACCGCGATCAGGCGGCCGACATGGAACAGCAGCTGCGCAAAGAAGGCTTCACCCTGGAGAACTTCCGCGACCAGCTGCAGGCGATCAAGAAGATGGGCTCGATGGAGTCGCTCCTCGGCATGATTCCCGGCGTCGGCAAGGCGCTCAAGCAGATGCAGGGGATGCAGCTGCCGGACAAGGAACTGAAGAGGATCGAGGCGATCATCAATTCGATGACCGCCCAGGAACGGCGCGACCACACGCATCATCAACGGCTCGCGGCGGCTGCGCATCGCCAAGGGCAGCGGCACCCGGTTCAGGATGTGAACCAGTTGCTCAAGCGTTTCACCGAAGCGCAAAAGATGATGAAGAAGATGCAGCAGCTCGGCCCCAAAGGGCTCAAGGGGCTTATGGGCGGCGGCGGCATGCCGTTTTAAGGCTTCGATCATCAGGATCTCAGGTTACAGGCAACTTGTAAAATCCTTGCACATAGCTCACGAGACATCAGGAGGAAAAGCAGATGGCAGTGAAAATCAGGCTGGCCCGTGGCGGCGCCAAGAAAAAACCTTTCTATCAGGTTGTGGTCGCCGACGAGCGTTACCCGCGTGATGGCCGCTTCATCGAGAATCTTGGCCAGTATGATCCGAAGCAGAATCCGCCGCTGGTCAACCTGAAGGAAGAACAGACCATCGAATGGCTGCAGAAAGGCGCCCAGCCGACCGATACGGTCCGCCAGTTGTTGCGTCAGAATGGTCTCTGGGCCAAGTTCAAGCCTGCCCAAAAAGGGTAAGCAGCCGACACTTGGGGCCACCATGAACCCCGAACCGAATGAAATGTTTCTCCTTGGCGTGGTTACCGGCACTCATGGTTTGCGTGGCGATTTGAAAATTCGCCCATTGTCTGCCGATTCCGATGCGCTGCTGCAGGCGCAGGAGATTTTTCTTCGGCGTGCCGACGAAATCGTTTGCTGCAAGCCGAGCAAAGTTTCGATCCACAAAGGGAACCTGCTGCTTCGCCTGGAAGGCTTCACCGAGATCGATGCGGTTCTTCCATTTATCGGTTGCGAAGTGCTGTTGCGCCAAAGCGATCTGCCGACGCTTGCCGATGATGAATTCTACTGGTTCGAACTGGTGGGAATGCGGGTAACCGATCAGACAGGGAGCGAGCTGGGGATACTGGAAGAGCTGTTTACTACCGCAGCGCACGACATCTACGTGGTACGCGGCCCGTTCGGTGAAATTCTCATTCCGGCGGTCGATGAATTCATCCTCCAGATCGATCGGGAAAAGAAGCTCTTGCTGGTAGACCTGCCGCAGGGGATGATTCCCGAAAGCGAAAACGAGTAAATGCTCTTTGAGATTCTTACCCTTTTCCCGGGCATGTTCGCTTCCCCGTTTGCCGATAGCATTCTGGGTAAGGCCGACGAACGGGGGCTGATTCGCATCACGGCGCATAATCTTCGGGATTGGGCCGAGGGGCGGCATCAGGTGACCGACGACGCTCCTTATGGTGGCGGAGACGGCATGGTGATGAAACCGGAGCCGATCGCCCGCGCCCTGAGCGAGTTAAAAAGCCGGTCACCGGCGCCCAAAGTCATTCTGCTGACGCCCCAGGGTATTCCCTTCCGGCAGAAACACGCGATTGAGCTTGCCGGCGCCGGACGGTTGATATTTATTTGCGGCCGCTATGAAGGCTTCGACGAACGGGTTCGCACTCTGGTCGATGCCGAATATTCAGTCGGTGATTTTGTTCTCACCGGCGGCGAACCAGCAGCCATCGTCATGATCGACGCTATTGCCCGACTGATCCCCGGGGTTCTGGGAAACAGCGGCAGTGCCGAAACTGATTCCTTCGCCGATGGGCTTCTGGAATACCCGCATTTCACGCGGCCGGTCGAATTTGCCGGGATACGGGTTCCCGACGTTCTCCTTTCCGGCAACCATGCCGAGATTGCCCGCTGGCGTCGCCGGCAGCAGCTGAAGAGAACGTTGCATCGTCGCCCGGATCTGCTTGAAACGGTTTCGTTGACTGATGACGACCGACGACTTCTGGCAGCTTTGCGACAGGAAGAGGGAAAGGAACCCGCTTGAGACCATCGGCTTCCTCCGACAACGGAGAGCAGCTATAGTTCGCATAGCCTATGACAAGTCGGCCGCGCCGGCATTCATACAGTCAGAATTCAAAAAGATCGGCATAGAGGAGGAATAGCCATGAACATCATCGATCGCCTCGAAATGGCACAGATGAAAAAGAACATCCCGCAATTCAAGGCGGGTGACACCCTGCGCGTTCACGTCAAGATCGTCGAGGGTGACAAACAGCGCATCCAGCTTTATCAAGGGGTCTGCATTAAACGGATGAACAGCGGGCTCGGCTCGACCTTCACCGTGCGCAAGATCTCCGACAGCGTGGGCGTCGAGCGGGTATTCCCCCTGCATTCGCCGGTCATCGACAAAATAGAAGTATTGACTGTCGGCCGCGTGCGCCGCGCCAAGCTCTACTACCTGCGAAAACTGCAAGGGAAAGCCGCACGCATTCGCGAAAAGCGGTTTGTCTGATTCGAAAATACAAAAAGGCCCCGGTGCAAACCGGGGCCTTTTTGTATTGAGAGTTTTCACTCGGGTCAGTGGTGGACTGCCGGTGCACTCATCGCAGCCGGGTTACTCAGAACCGAAACGATGAGAACGGTCACGATACCGTAAATGACCGCCGTACCCCAGCCGCCCTTGGCGAGGATACCACGCAACTCTCTCCAGTCGATCAGAAAGACCAGATAACCGATCAGAACCAGTACAGAAAAGACTCCTGCCATAAAATTCTCCCCTTTCGAGCAAATTCATGCGCAACTTTGCGCCGGCATGTTATATCATGGCGAAGTGCAAATCCAGTTTAATTTATTTTCGTCTGTATAAAAAACATGACTCTTGAACTCTTTCCATTGGCGACAATTTCTCCGCTGCATTTCGAAGAGGAAGGCAAAAAGAACGGTTTCCGTGCGATCGCCGGCATCGATGAAGCTGGCAGGGGACCTTTGGCCGGGCCGGTCGTAGCGGCAGCAGTCATTTTACCGGAGATATTCGATTTGCCGGGTCTGACCGATTCGAAGCAGCTAACCGCCGCGCACCGTGAGCGTCTTTTTCGACTGATCCGCGTTCAGGCTCTGGCGATCGGGGTCGGAATCGTTTCGCCGCTGGAAATCGATTCGCGCAACATCCTGCAGGCGACGTTCCTTGCCATGACACTGGCGGTGCAACGGTTGAAAATAGTACCGGATTTTCTTTTGGTGGACGGAAACCAGCCGGTTCCCATGCCGATTCGACAGAAGGCACTGGTTAAGGGCGACGCGCGCTCCCTTTCAATAGCGGCCGCTTCAGTGATGGCGAAAGTGGTTCGCGACCGGATGATGGCCGGTTACGATCGCCGCTTCCCCGGGTACGGCTTTGCCCGCCACAAAGGGTACGGATGCGCCGCTCACCTGGAGGCGCTGCGCCGACTCGGCCCTTCCATTCTGCATCGCCGCACTTTCGGCGGAGTACGGGAACTGCTCAGCGGATGACCGAAGAACGCCTGACACTCGGCCGCTGGGGAGAAGAGGAAGCCGTCCGCTTCCTGCGCCGCCTGGGGATGAAGATCATCGAGCGCAATCTGCGCACACCGGTGGGGGAGATCGACATTATCGCCCGGCATGGCCAGACCCTCGTTTTCATCGAGGTCAAGACTCGCCGCAGCAACCTTTTCGGCACCCCGCAGGAGGCGGTCGGTCGTTTCAAACAGCGGCAAATCGTGCGTACCGCCCAGTGGTACCTCAACAGCGGCAAAGGAAAAGGATTGCAGCCGCGCTTCGATGTGATTGCCATCCTTACGATCGGCGGCAAAACGGAAGTGGAACATATCCCGAATGCGTTCGGGTTGTGAAAGAACTGTTTACGGGAGCTTGCACGAATGCAGACCCTTTCTTCTCTCGGTTTTGTCCGGCTTGCGGTAATTTCCCCCGAACTGCGGGTAGCCGATGTGCGTTTCAATACCGATCGGATTCGTGACGCCATAATCGCGGCCGCCACCGAGAAATGCGGGTTTCTCCTCTTTCCGGAACTCTCCCTGACCGCCTACACCTGCGGCGATCTCTTCTTCCAGCCGCTCCTGCTGGAGCAGGCGCGCATCGCCTTACAGGAACTGGCCGCTTTTACTGCTAGCGACCGAACAACCATTGTCGTCGGCGCGCCCATTGAACAGGGGGGGCGGCTCTTCAACTGCGCAATCTTCATCGCCTGCGGCCGCATCCTCGGCATCGTTCCCAAAACCTATCTCCCCAATACTCAGGAGTTTTACGAGGAGCGCTGGTTTTCCTCGGCCTTCGAGCGCACCGCCGATTCCATCGACTGGCAGGGGGAGCGGATCCCGTTCGGCACCGACCTCCTTTTCCGGGCGGCCGAATTCCCCGATTGTCTGGTCGGGGTAGAAATCTGCGAAGATGCCTGGACGGCCAGTCCGCCGAGCGGGCGGATGGCGGTGCAGGGAGCGACGCTGCTGCTCAACCTTTCCGCCAGCCCGGAGCTGCTGGGTAAAGCCGAATATCGCCGGGCGCTGGTGCAGGCGCAATCTGCCCGTTGTCTCGCCGCTTACGCCTACGCTTCCGCCGGCCCCGGAGAATCAAGCACCGACCTGGTCTTCTCCGGCCATTCGCTGATTGCCGAGAACGGCGCTATTCTTGCCGAGACGGAGCGTTTCCAACATCAGAGCCGCATGGCAATCGCCGATGTCGATATCGAAAGGTTGCGCAATGAGCGACTGAAAAACAACAGCTTTGCCGCCGCGCGGGAAACGGGCTCGCTCCCGCGAGATTTCTTTCTCCCTGGCAGACGGCGCCGCCGACAAACTTTTCCGGCAGATTTCTCCCACTCCTTTTGTCCCCATTGGCGAAACGGAACGAGCGCAGCGCTGCCGGGAAATCTTCGCCTTGCAAACGACCGCCCTCGCCACCCGGCTGCGGCATACCGGGGTCAAGAACGCCGTCATCGGTCTTTCAGGCGGCCTCGATTCCACCCTGGCGCTGCTGGTAACGGTGCGCGCCTTCGATGCCCTGGGACTCGACCGCGCGGGGATTGCCGCGCTGACCATGCCCGGTTTCGGCACCACCGTGCGCACCCGCACCAATGCCGAAGATCTCGCCCGCCATCTGGCGGTGAATCTGCGTGTCATCCCGATCGACGAGGCGGTGCACGGCCATTTCCGCGATATCGGCCACGCCGGAAGGATTGCACAATATCACCTACGAGAATGCCCAGGCGCGGGAACGCACCCAGATCCTGATGGATGTGGCGAATCAGCTCGGGGGGATGGTGATCGGCACCGGCGATCTGTCGGAACTGGCTCTCGGTTGGTGCACCTATAACGGCTGACCACATGTCGATGTACGGAGTTAACGCCGGGGTGCCGAAAACGCTGGTGCGTTACCTCGTTTCCTGGTGTGCCGAGGCGGAATTCACCGGTGCGGCTGCCGCCACTCTGACCGATATCTGCTGCACCCCTTTTTCGCCCGAACTGCTGCCCCCTGATGAGAATGGCGCCATTGCCCAGGTGACCGAGGAGCATGTCGGTCCTTATGTGCTGCACGATTTTTTTCTCTATCATGCAGTGCGTCTGCAATTCGCCCCGGCGAAGATTTTCTTTCTGGCGCAGCGCGCCTTTGGCGATAGCTATGACAGTGGACATATCCTGCAGTGGATGAAGGTTTTTTATCGCCGTTTCTTTTCCCAGCAATTCAAACGCTCTTGCCTGCCGGACGGTCCGAAGATCGGTAGCGTTTCCCTGTCGCCGCGCGGCGACTGGCGGATGCCGAGTGATGCCAGCCCGGCGCTGTGGCTGGCGGAAATCGAAAAACTGGAAAGGAATCAGGAATCAGGTACCGGGAATCAGGTTTAAACCTGAAACCTGATCCCTGCCACCTGGAACCCGCTTCTATGCCCGGAACCCTTTATCTCATCGCCACGCCGATTGGCAATCTGGAGGACATCACCCTGCGCGCCCTGCGGGTGTTGAAAGAGGTCGATCTGGTCGCGGCGGAGGATACCCGCCACAGCCGCAAGCTCTTTGCTCATTACGGAATTGCGACGCCGCTGACGTTGTATTTCGCTCATAACGAAAAAACCAAGGGAGAAAAGATCATTTCGGCACTGCATGAAGGAAAGTCGGTGGCGCTCATTTCCGACGCCGGCATGCCGGCGATTGCCGATCCCGGTTACCTGCTGGTGCGCCGCTGCCAGGAGGAGAAGATTGCGGTAACGGCCCTTCCCGGCCCGTCGGCCGTCATCACCGCCATCGCCCTCTCCGGCCTTCCCTCTGACCGCTTCCTCTTCGAAGGTTTTCTGCCGGCCCGCAGCAAGGCGAGGCGCGATGCACTGCGGTCATTGCAAACGGAGGTGCGCACGACCGTCTTCTACGAAGCGCCGCATCGCCTGCTGGCGGCCTTGGAAGATCTGGCGGCGGAGTTGGGGGGAGAACGGGAAGTGGCGGTCGCCCGTGAGCTGAGCAAGATGCACGAGGAACTTTACCGCGGGCCGGCAGCGGCTGCTATTGATCATTTCGGCCGGGAGCGGGTACGGGGAGAGATCGTGCTGCTGATAGCGCCGGCGACAGAGGAGAAGATTGTCGGTAGTCAGGCGGAGACCGAAACGATTGAGGATTCGCTGCGGAAACTTTTGGCCGAGGGCTTATCGCCACGGCAGGCGGTCAAGCAGGTGGCCAAGAAGGCCGGTTTGCCGGGGGACGAGGTTTATCGGATGTGGCAAGAAGTTAAAGACAAACAGTGATTGTCGGAATACGCCATGCTACAGGTCACCGACGAACTCCTCAAAGAAATGACCGACACAATTGTGCGGGAAGTAAAACCGCGCCAGGTCATCCTTTTCGGCTCGCATGCGCGCGGGGATGCCCGCCCCGATTCCGATCTGGATTTTTTGATTGTCGAGGATGGGCCATTCGATGCGATCCGGAGCCGTCGGGCGGAAATGACGCGCCTGTGGGAACTTCTTTTCGATTACTTTATCCCCATCGACTTCCTGGTATTTACTCCCGAAGAGATGGACAAGTGGAAAGACGCGAAAAATCATGTGATTGCCCATGTCATCAAAGAAGGTAAGGTGCTGTATGAGGCCAATTAAATAGACAGAAAGACATTGCACACCATAGATTTCCGTGGATTCCCATTTAAATTACCGATTGAAATTTTTTCCCAAGGATGATGATTAATGGCCCGTTCGACAGTTCATTACGCCGATAACGCCACAAACAACACTCTTAAAAAGCTGCACAATAAACTGCGCCCGGCCGGGACACCGGTGCAGCGGGTGGAATATATCATTGAGCTGCTTTTGCTGCGCATCTTCGAAGCAAAACTGAAGCACGACCCGGAGTTCGAGCAACTTCGTCCATTGTTCCGTGGAGAGTGGGAAAACTTACTTTTCTCTTCGCTTATTGCCGTCCCCAACGAACAGATTCTGCCAACCCTCAACACGAAATTTTTCCCATTTTACGCCCGGATTCTCAGCGAGGCGCGCAAGGTTATCAAAGGAAATCCTTCCATCAAGGTGCAAGATCAACTTGTTTTGATCGAGGAGGTTTTCAGCAATTCCAACTTTACCAACAACGTCAACAGCGGCAACCTGCAGGAAGTCATCAGCCTTGTCGGCGAACTGGACGAAGAACGTCTGCTCAAGACCGACCTGCTCGGCGATGCCATAGAATCGGCCCTTTCCGAGACCGGCGGCACGAAGGATATCGGCCTCTACCGAACCCCGGACCATGTTCGGCAGTTCATGGTCGGCATGGTACAACCCGGTTTCGATGACCTGATCTTCGATCCGGCCTGTGGCACCGGCGGGTTTCTTTTCGATGCTTTCGAATATGTTATGGAAGGGGTGACCAAGGAAGGCGCGTGGCCGGGGCCGAAGACCCACCCGGAACTTGCCGACTGGTTCAAGACCTATTTTGCCGCCATTACGCCCGTTATGCCGAGTGTCGAAACGACCACCGACTTCTACCGCAACGGGGTCATGGGGGTGGAGTACCTGGGGATGATCCGCAAGATGGCTTCGATCAACTTTTATGTGCGCGGCCTGAACCCCGGCAATATTCTGCAAGGCGATTCGCTGGCTCGCTTCAAGAAGGATTTCGATCCGGAGAGCAAAACCGCCATCCTTGCCAATCCCCCCTTCGGCGCCGAGCGCGATCAAGAGGCCTATCCGAACGTCTGGGCCGAATATCCCAAGGAGTCGGAGACGACCATCCTCTTCGTCAAGCTGATGCTGGAGACGCTGAAGAAGAGAGGGCGCTGCGCCGTTGTGGTATCGGAAGGGTTCACGACCTGGGATCAGAACAGCGCCCGCGCCCTGCGAAAATCGTTGTTGGAGGAGGCGAATCTCCGCGCCATCATCAGCCTGCCCCAGGGCCTGTTCGTCAGTAAAAACGGCCAAGGGCCGAAAACTTCGATCCTCTACTTCGAGAGGGGAGAGCCGACCCGCAATGTCTGGTTCTACAAAGTAACCAATGACGGCTACAGCATGGGGACCAATCGCAAGCCGGTCGCCGGCTGTCAGCTCACCGAGGCTCTCGACCTCTTCAACCGTTATGTAAAGAAGGGGGAAACCCCGCCCGACACCCGCCACTCATTTACGATCCCGGCGGAGTGGATCAAGACTCTTGATCCCCGTATCAAGGAACGCATCCGCACCGAAACGACGGCAGAACTGACCGCCAAATCCGCCGAGGAACGAGCCAAGCTGGCGGCGACCCTCAGCAAACGGCTGGCCGATAAAAAGCTCACTCAGGCGGAGGCGGATGAAAGGCTACTGCAGCACGACCAACTGTGGAAAGGCAAGATCGGCGCCACCATCGCCCAGAAGATCGAGCGGGCGCATCTCTACTCCTTCAATCTCCCCAATTATCGCAGCAATCTATCGGCGTCGCAGGTGCAGGCCTGGCACGAATTCGGCGAAAGGAGAAACGGCGGCGGCATTGCCCCCGTTGACAAAGGGGAGCAAGGAGGGATTTGCAGCGAACCGCCAGCCAAATACAAGCATCTGCCCAAAACGCCGCTCGACGAGCAATATGAACTGCTCAAGTCTGCGCCACCAGCGGAACTCGATCCCCTTCTTTCCGCCCTCGACCCGCGCAACAGCCTGGAACTGGACATGGCCCGACAGTTTCTTACGGCACTTTCTCCGGAGACGCTGGCTGCAAATCGGCACCTGTCAACCTTGAGCGAGATCATCAGCAGTGTTGCAAAATATCCAAGGGTGAAGCTGGCAGAGCTGATCGAACCTCGATACGAAAAAATTAAAAAGAATGAATACGACGGCAACTTGCCATTGGTGGAAAAAATTTCGTTCAGCGATGGGAAGATGCATTTTCGAGAAGAGCGCGAAACTGGCATGGATTTGTATCTTGCAGCCAAGGGTGACTTGGTAACGTCGAAAATTAATATACATCAAGGGGCTGTAGCCATGGCCCCATATGATTTGGCAGCGTCCACCCACTATCAAATGTATTCGATGCGTTCTGATGATGTACTCCCTGAATTCCTCTTTCTTTAATTTGTTGCGCTCGGAGCAGTTTTTTTCTTTGATTAACGCGCAAAAAAATAAGGGGATAAAAAATGAACCGGGTGCAGATTTTCTCGGAGAATTTGAAATACCCCTCCCCTCTCGCGATGAACAACAGGCATTTGTTGACGAGATCGATCGACAGCGAGCGATCATCGCCGGGGCGGAGATGATTTTGGAGAACTGGAAGGTTGACACCTTATTGGCCATTGAGGGGGATTTGATTCCTATCTCTAAACTTGCCGAAGTGGATGCGAAAATAATTAAAGATTTGGTAACCGTATCCGAGTCAACTTATGTCGGTGGTGAGAATATCGAATCAGGGACTGGGCGCATCACTTCTCTACAAACGGTCGTGGAAGCCGGCATTATTGGCCCTTCTTATAGTTTCAAATCAGGGCAGATCATCTATAGCAAAGTTCGCCCAAATTTGCGTAAATGCTTCCTGGCAGAATTTGACGGGATATGCAGTTCGGATATTTATCCGTATTCAGTAATTTCTGACAAAGTTCTTCCACAGTATTTAGCCATGGTTTTCTCTTCACAGCGCTTCGCAGACATGACCTCTCATTTCCACGAGCGCGCGGGAATGCCAAAAATCAACCGTGAGCAGTTAGCCACTATTTCCATATCCATTCCGCCCCTTGAAGCCCAGCAAGATGCTGTAACTCGCTACTTGCGAGAGAGACTATTCCTCAACGAGCTGCGCCGCACTATTGATGATGCAAAAAAACGCTCTTTATTACTGATTAACGCCATCTGGGAGCACTGACCATGAGATCCTTTGCCCCCGCCTTTCTCGACCAAATCGTCATCCCTCAGCGGCTCATCACCACAATCCGCCAGCTCGGCGAATACAAGGGCAAGCAGGAACTCTATAAGCAGCAAGCCCCGGAGATGCTGGAGAATCTCCGCCAGGTGGCGATGATCCAGAGCACCGAATCGTCCAACCGCCTGGAGGGAATTGTCGCCGACGAGAAGCGGCTGCGGGCGCTGGTGGCGGAAAAGGCCGCTCCGGCCAACCGTTCGGAGGCAGAGATCGCCGGCTATCGGGATGTGCTCAACACCATCCACGCCAGTTACGAGCATATCCCGTTTTCCGACAACGTCGTCCTGCAACTTCACCGCGACCTGATGAAATACTCGGGCAAGGAAGGGGGGCGCTGGAAGTCGGCCGCCAACGAGATCACCGAAACCTTGCCCGACGGCAGCAAGCATATCCGTTTTGTACCGGTCGCGCCACACCAGACCGCCGGCCACATGCGGGTACTGCACGAACATTACAACGATTTAGCGCGGGAACAGAAGTGGGACCCGCTGCTCCTCATCCCCTTTTACGTGCTCGATTTTCTCTGCATCCATCCCTTTCTCGACGGCAACGGTCGCATGGCCCGGCTGCTCACGGTTTTGCTCCTCTACCATCATGGTTACGAAGTGGGGCGCTACATCAGCCTTGAGCGGATAGTCGAACAGAGCAAGGAATCATATTACGACACCCTTTATGTCTCCTCGCAGGGCTGGCACGAAGGGGAGCACAATATTATGCCCTGGACGGAATATCTGCTCGGGACCATTCTGGCGGCGTATCGGGAATTCGAAGGGCGCTTCGGCCGGATTTCCACCGGTGCCGGGAGCAAGACCGACATGGTTCTGAATGCGATTGAGGGGATGATTGCCGATTTCAGCGTCGCGGACCTTGAGCGGGCATGCCCCATGGTCAGTCAAGACATGATCCGCCATCTTTTAGCAAAGCTGCGCAAGGAAGGGAAAGTCGAACCGGTCCGCATGGGGCGGTTTGCAACGTGGCGAAAGTTAACTACGTAATGCAAAGCTCAACTACGTAAAAACTAGCCACTCATTACGTAGTTAAGTTTGTTGTTACCGAGTTGAACAACATCCAATGAATTCCGCGAGGAGGAAGCATGACCGCATCCGCATCTTCGATAACGAGGCGTCCAGCGTCGATCTCAAGGTGTACGACGACCTCAAAGCCTTGGGCTGGTCGCGGGAGAGCAAGACCCTTCTCTATCAGCCGAAGTACGATCTTTCGCCGGAAGAGCAGGCCGATTTCCCCGGCAGCAAGTCGATCAAGCCCGATTTTGTGCTGCAAGACCTGCAAGGCGTCCCTCTGGCGGTTATCGAAAACAAGCTGGACGATCCGAACAAGGCCCTGCCGAAGCTGCGTCTGAAATATTCCCGCGTACTGCGTCCCCGCTTTCTCTACGCCTGCTCCGTCGACAAAATGCTCTTCTACGACTTGGCTTGGCGCGGGGTGGAGTCAGGGAGTTTCGGCCGGTCAACTGCTTTCTTTCTCTGGAGCAGATGAAGCTGAAGATTCGCCAAGAAGAGCAGCGCAGCCGGGAAGAGAAGATCGCCATCGACACAACGATAGCCGGCGGTTACGACCCGGCAGCGGGGAAGGAGCGGTACTATCAGCTCGACTGCATCCGGGCGCTGATCGAAGCCTATCGAACCGGCAAACAGAAGATGCTGGTGCATATGGCAACCGGCCTGGGCAAGACCCGCGTGATCGTGGCTTTGGCCAAGGCGCTTTTGGCCCATGGACAGGCCAAGCGCATACTCTTCGTGGTGGATCGGCGTTTTCTGGCTCGACAGGCGATCCAGAAAGGATTCAGTCTTATCAGTCCAACTTACAACGCCTCGTGGATCACCTCGGCCAGCTTCTGGGCCAACAAGAACAAGGACATTCATGTAATCGTCATCGATACCCTGGAACTCCTCTACAATCGCATTCCAAGCAACTTTTACGATTTGCTGATTGTGGATGAATGCCACCGTTCCATCACGATCAACCGCAAGCTGATCTTCGACCATTTTCTCTGCCCGCGCATCGGTCTGATCGCCACCCCCCGGATCGCCAAGGCCAAGGAAGGAAAAACTATCCCCGACGAAGATCTGGCGATTCTCGACACTTATCGGCTCTTTGGCTGCGAAAGCAGAAATCCCGATTATGAGTTCGACATTGAGCGCGGCATCGCCGAGGAATTCGCCCTATACGAAAGAGGAAATCCTGACGGATTTAACCCGGCAAGCCATGCAGGAGGGGATTAAATTCGACCATCTTCTCGACCCGGACGAACGGAAGCGAATCGAGCTGGGCGAAACAAAACAGATCGAACTGGAGCAGCTGAACAAACGGATTCTCTCCGAAGAGCAGGCCAAGCGCTGGGCCGAAGAGATTCGCAAGAAGACCGGTTATGGCGAAAAGGTCATCGTTTTTGCCGCCAGCCAAGCCCATGCCCTGATGCTGACGACGGAGTTGAACTCCGCGTTCAATTCACGCGATGGTGTCAGTCCGCGCTATGCCGAGCCGGTCATTGCCGAGAACGACGAACTGAATTACACCATCAAAGAGTGGTTCGAGCGTCCGTACCAGAACCCGCGCATCGTGGTGTCGGTGGATATCATGACCACGGGCGTCGATGTCCCCTGTATCCGTTATATCAATTGCAGCGTATCTACAACTTCCCTGCCGGTTCGATCTGGGATTTCTTCCTCGACGTCCTCGATATTCGTAAAATACCGACAACCACTGAACGTATCGAAATGGGTTTCGAGACATACGTTGCCTTATACAACTTCTCTCCCCAGCAAACCGAAATCCTGCGTGCGGCGCAAGGTCTGGGAAAACAAGGAATATGAACCGAGCGAAGAAGATTTGGCCTTCATCAAAAGGTGGGCAAATCAGCCGGATGTCTACCTGAACGAAGCGCAAGGTTGATTGGGCGCTTCGAGGAGGTTAACCTACAGTTCGGAGGAAGACTGAAGGAAATTATAGATGAGATGCGGGGGAATTTTAAAATCGCCTGATCGGGATTACCTGTGCTGGAGAGCACAAATAACTTATCCCCGCACCTCAAAGCCGGAGAACTCCCCTCCCCCTTCTTCCCAATCGATATCGAACTGGTTGACACGCGCGCTCGCTGGCCCCTGACGGCACCACTCGACCACCTGCCGCACATCGCTTTCCCGCCCTTCGAAATGCGCCTCCACGCTGCCGTCCGGAAGATTGCGCACCCAGCCGGTGACCTGGTGCCGTTCGGCGGTCCGACTGGTATGGTAACGAAAACTCACCCCCTGCACCCGCCCCTTGATCCGCACCGTGGCCCTGACCGGTTTCATGTCCCTTCGATCTCCTTTATCATTTCTAAAAAGCTCTCCTCAACCAATACCGCCACCCCCAACTCGCGCGCCCGCTCCAGCTTGCTCCCCGCCTCCTCGCCGGCAACCACATAATCGGTTTTCTTGCTGACCGAACCGGCTGCCCGGCCGCCGAGACGTTCGACCATCTCCTGCGCTTCCTTGCGGCCAAGCGTCGGCAAAGCGCCGGTAAAGACAAACGTCTTGCCGGAAAACGGCCCGCCGGCGCGACCGCTGGACGCCTCCGGAACCACGCCGGCCGCCCGCAAACGGGCAAGAATTTCCTGGTTGTCGGGAGAAGCGAAGAAGTTGCGCACACTATCCGCGACCTGCGGACCGATTTCATGCACCGTCAGCAATTCCTCGCGGCTGGCGGCGGCGAGCGCCTCCAGCGAACCGAACTGACTTGCCAGAATCTTGGCGATATGTTCCCCGACATGGCGGATGCCAAGGGCATAGAGGAAGCGCGCGCAGGGGACGCCGCTTGCTCCGCTCGATGGCGGCAAGAAGATTTTCCGCCAGCTTCTCCCCCATCCGCTCGAAATGAAAGAAGTCATTTTTCTGCAGAAGGTAGATATCGGCCACATTCTGCACCAGCCGCAGGCGCAGGAGCTGATCGATATAGCGGTCCCCCAGCCCTTCGATATCCATGCCACCGCGCGAGGCGAAATGTTTCAGCGATTCCTTGCGCTGGGCGGGGCAGGCAAGGCCCTGGCAGCGCGGGACGACCTCCCCCTCCAGCTTCACGACCGGCGAACCGCATTCGGGACAGACGGTCGGCAGCGGAATATCTTCCTCATCGCCGGTGCGTTTTTCCTTCAATACCCTGACGACATCGGGGATGACATCGCCGGCCCGTTCGACTACCACCTGATCCCCCTTCTTCACCTCCAGGCGGCCGATCTCGTCCCAATTATGCAAGCTGGCGCGGGAGACGGTGACCCCACTCACCTCCACCGGACGCAGACGGGCCACCGGGGTGATGGCGCCGGTACGCCCCACCTGCAGCTGAATATCTTCAATGACGGTGATCGCCTGCCGCGGCGGAAATTTGCAGGCGATCGCCCAGCGCGGCGAACGCGACTTTTCCCCCAGATCCCGTTGCAGGCGCCAGTCGTTCACCTTGACCACCACCCCGTCGATCTCGAAGGGAAATTCATCGCGGCGACCGGCGCAGGTGTGGAAAAAATCGATGACCGCGTCGATGCCGCGCACCAACCGGATCTCTTCCAGATGAACCCGGAATCCCCAGCGGCGCAACGACTGCAGCAGCGCGTAATGGGTCCCCGGCCCGCCTTCATCGATGGCACCGATTCCGTAACAGGCAATTTTCAGCGGCCGGCGGGCCGTTACCGATGAATCGAGCTGGCGCAGGCTGCCGGCGGTCGCATTGCGCGGATTGGCGAAAACCGGCTGGCCGGCTTCTTCCCGTTCGCGGTTGAGGGCCTGAAAATCGAGCAGATCGATGTAAACTTCTCCACGTACGGCAAGCCGTGCCGGATAATCGCCACGGAGGATCAACGGCACGGTGGGTAGCGTTTTTAAATTTTCGGTGATCTTCTCCCCCGTTGTTCCATCGCCGCGGGTGGCGCCAGTAACCAGTTTACCTTCCTGGTAGACCAGTTCGACCGCCACCCCATCCATCTTCAACTCGCAGACGTATTCGATTTCCTCCTCGCGGTGCAGAAAACGCCGGACGCGGGTGTCGAAATCTCTTATTTCCTCCTCGGTGACGGCATTTTCCAGCGAGAGCATCGGCTGACTATGGCGGACCGGCTCGAATTTATCGAGAATCGGGGCGCCAACCCGCTGCGATGGCGATGAGGTGTCCGCCAGTACGGGATACTCTTTCTCCAGCGCCAGCAGTTCACGGAAAAGCCGATCGTACTCGGCATCGGTGATCTCCGGCCGGTCGAGGACATAATAAAGATAATTGTGGCGGTGCAGATCGGCGCTGAGTTCCGCGTGATGCTTGACAGCCTGCTGGAAATCCATGGCATCCCCTGGGAAAATGGCTTAGACGTTCTGCCTTATACCATAGGCAACATACTACCTTCAATAATCCTAAAGAATCTTTATTGAACCGAAGCGCTGCCGGACTTCTCCCGTGAAACCGGAGGAAAATCATTCCTTTATCGCTTTCCGGTTCAGAATAATTCCTTGACAAGGTGGGGAACGGAGTCTATATTTGCCCAAATTGTGTAAAAAAGTGCCAAATTGCCCCAAGGAATGCCATGAGTTTTCAGGGCGAATTTATCAACACCATCGATCCGAAGGGACGCGCCAGCATTCCGGCCCGCTTCCGGGAGATCCTCCTGACCGTTCACGGGGACGAGCAGGTGGTGGTGACCAAAAACCTGGAAAACGGGCTATCTGTCTATCCTCTCTCCGGCTGGAAACAGATCATTGAAAAAGTCGAGAAAAGTTCGCCCAGCCCGCAAAAAAAAGCATTGACCATGACCATGATCGTACCGGCGGCCGAATGTTCTTTCGACAAGCAGGGACGCATCCAGGTTCCCCAATCGCTGCGTACGTTTGCCGAATTGGAGAAGGAGATTGTGATCGTAGGACTTTTTGATAAAATTGAAATTTATAGCAGTGTTCGCTATGCCGAGGTGAATCGTCGGTTCCAGACCTTGCTTCAGGCGGACCCGCAGGCGGTTGCCGATTTTGGATTCTAAATGGTGGAATTCTCCGGCCTTATTCACCGCCCGGTATTGCCGGAAAAAGTTCTTTCATTACTGACCCCCTGCGCCGGTGAAGTGACCCTGGACGGCACCGTCGGCGGCGGCGGTCATGCCCGATTGATCCTTGAAAAAACTGCACCGGATGGCCGACTGATCGGCCTTGACCGGGACCCGCAGGCACTGGCCCGAGCGAAAACGGAGCTCGCGCCCTTCGGCGACCGGGTGACTCTGCTGCACCGCAATTTCTCCGAAACCGGTGCGGTATTGGCGGAACTCGGGATCGCCGGAATCGATTGCATGCTTCTCGATCTCGGGGTTTCTTCCTTTCAGCTCGATGCGGCGGAACGGGGCTTTTCCTTCCGCCAGAATGCGCCTCTCGACATGCGGATGGATCCAACCAGCGGTCGAAGTGCAGCCGACGTAGTTAATACGGAGGACGTTCAACGAACTGACCCGTATTTTCCGGGAATTTGGCGAAGAACGATGGTCAGGGCGAATCGCCCGGCGGATTGTTCGTACCCGGGAGGAGCGAGCGCTGACCACGACCGAAGAATTGGCGGAACTGGTTCGCCAATCGGTTCCCGGCGGATTCGTCCCGGCGCGTATCCATCCGGCGACACGGGTTTTTCAGGCCCTGCGCATTTTCGTCAATGACGAACTGGAACATGTTCGGCAAGGGGTCAGCCAGGGGATCGACCTGCTGAAACCGGAGGGGCGTCTGGCGGTCATCAGTTTTCATTCCCTGGAGGATCGCATCGTCAAGCGTATTTTCCAGAAGGAATCGGCCGGCTGTATCTGCCCCCCACGCCTGCCCATCTGCCAATGCGGGCACGTGCCGAAAGTCGAACTGCTGACCCGCAAAGGGGTACGTGCCGAGATGGAAGAAATGGAAGAAAATCCACGGGCGCGCAGCGCCATTCTCAGGGGAGTTCGCCGCTGCTCCTGATGACGGTGGCAAATGAACATGCGTATAGGAGGCTTCAATGACATCGATTACCATTCCAAAGACCATCAATTTTCCCCTGCATCGACCACGCCTCCTCCCTTCATTGGCCTTTATTGGCGTTTTGCTGCTGATTTCCCTGTTTTTTGTCTGGTCGCGTTTGCAGTTCACGCACCTTGAATATGCTATCAGCAGTCTCGAAGGACGCCAGCGGGACATGCACCAGGAAAGTAACCGTCTGCGTCTGGAGGTGGCGAGCCTGCGCCATCCCGGCCGTATAGAACATACAGCCAAAACCCAGATGGGATTGAATTTGCCCAATCCGTCACAGGTGATTTCAGTCAACTGATGGCCGAACCGGAGAAGTGGGTCGGCATACGTATCCGGCTGGTCGGTTTCTGCTTTCTAGCCATTTTTGCCCTTATCGTGGCGCGCGCCTTTCAGTTGCAGGTGCTCGCCAGGGATGATTGGCGAAAAATAGCCGAGCGACAGCACCAGAAGATCATCCCCCTGACACCGCAGCGGGGAACAATTTACGACCGCAACCGGGAGGCGCTGGCATTGAGCCTGGAGGTCGATTCCATCTTTATCGATACCACCAAAGTCGTCGAACCGGCGCGCTCGGCCCGCGCCCTGTTCACGGCCTTGTCTCTCCCTTACCCCTCTGTAAAGGCCAAGCTGGAATCGAAAAAAAGCTTCCAGTGGCTGAAAAGGCAGGTTTCAGAACGGGAAAGTCAAAGTGTGCATGAACTCGATCTTGCCGGCATAGGTTTCACCAAAGAGCATCGCCGCTTTTATCCCAATTCGGAGCTCGGCGCTCAGGTGATCGGCTTCACCGGACTCGATCCGGCCGGCCTGGAAGGAGTAGAACTCGTCCACAATGCAGAAATTCTCGGGCAGGGCGGATATCTTGTGACCGAGCGCGATGCCCTCGGGCGTGGTATCGGCCCCGGAGCGCCGGTCATCGAAGGAGGTCAGGGGAGCAATCTTTACCTGACTCTCGACAAGAATCTGCAATATATGGCGGAAAAGGAATTGGCGGCCGGAGTACAGAATGCGCGAGCCCGGGCCGGTACCGTGGTGGTCCTCAATCCGCAAACCGGTGAAGTGCTGGCCATGGCAAGCCAGCCTGATTTCAACCCGAACGCTTTCTACAATTATCGCCCGAATCAATGGCGTAACCGGGCCATCTGCGACACCTTCGAGCCCGGATCTACCTTGAAGCCCTTTATTCTGGCCGCCGCGTTCAATGAAAAGCTGCTTTCCCCCGGCCAGCGTATTTTTGCCGAAAATGGCAGTTATAAGGTCGGCGGGCGTACCATACACGACCATCAACCCTATGGCAGCCTGACGATCACGGAAGTCCTGAAATTCAGTTCCAATATTGCCATGGCGAAAGTCGGCAAAATGCTGGAGCGCGAGCGGACCCATCGCTATCTGAGCGATTTCGGTTTCGGTACCGCAACCGGAGTCGGCCTCCCCGGAGAGGTTGCAGGATCGCTGCGCAAGCCTTCCCAGTGGTTCGAGGTCGATCTGGCGGCGATCAGCTTTGGCCAGGGGGTGGCGGTTACTGCCCTGCAGTTGGCGAACGCCACGGCGGTCATCGCCAATGGCGGCAAACTGATGGAACCTTATGTTGTCGAGAGCATCATCGACAGCTCCGGCCAGGAAATCGAGCGGCGTACACCGACTGTCGTCCGCCAGGTCGTTTCCGAGGATGTCGCGCGCCGGATGCGGCAGATCATGTCCGAGACAACCGAGGTCGGCGGCACCGGAACTCTCGCCGCGGTACCAGGGTACAAGGTGGCGGGAAAGACCGGAACAGCACAGAAGGTCGATCCGGTGACCGGCGGTTATTCGGCGGACAAGCGAATTGCATCCTTTGTCGGCATTGTTCCCGCGGATGCGCCGCGTCTGATTATTCTGGTCGTCATCGACGAGCCGGAAAAAGAAGTTTATGGCGGACTGGTTGCGGCGCCGGTATTTGCCCGCATCGCCACCCAGGCGCTCTACTACCTGCAAGTCCCACCGACGGAGCCGATCAAGGCCGTGGCGCAAACCGCGGCGGAGGAGAAGCAAGTAGAAGAAACGGTGGAGCCTGCGCCTGAAGAAGAAGAACTGGCCGCGGAAGAAGAAGTAGCCGAAATTGGCGGGCTGCGCATGCCCGATTTTGCTGGTCTCAGCTATCGCCAGGTTCTGCAGATTATGGAGACGACTGGCATCAATGTGAAACTGAGCGGAAGCGGTAGAGTGATAGAGCAGCACCCGTTGCCGGGAAAGCCGATTCGGTATGGATCCGAGGTCTGGGTTCGCTTTGTCACACCTACGTAAAAGACTTTGACTTTTCCTATCCAGAAGAGGAAAATCTTTGATTCTATGAGACTTTCCAAGCTTTTAATGAATATTCCCGGGCGGTTTTTGACGGCCGGCGACCCGGATGTTTCCGGAATCTTCTACGACTCGCGCCAGGTCGCGCCGGGGGGAATTTTCTTTGCCCTGCATGGTGAACAAGTCGATGGGCACCTCTTTATCGAGCAGGCGGTCGCCCGTGGCGCCGTTGCCGTGGTAATGGAAGAGTCTCACCCATTGCCGGCGGGGGTGGTCGGTTTCCTGGCCAACCATGGCCGCCAGGCCATGGCTCTGTCGGCGGCAGCTTTTTATGGCGATCCAACCGCCAGCATGAAGGTGATCGGCGTTACCGGAACGAATGGCAAGACGACCACGACCTATCTGCTCGAATCGGTGCTGCGTACCGCCGGCATGCGACCGGCCGTTTTCGGCACCGTCAATTATCGTTTTGGTGAGCAGAGCATCCCGTCCAGGCATACGACGCCGGAATCGATCGACCTGCTGCGCACCATCGCCGAATTTCGCCAGGCCGGCGCCGATGCCCTGATCCTGGAGGTCTCATCGCACGCACTGGAACAGCACCGGGTGGACGGTCTGCGCTTCGATGTGGGGATTTTCACCAACCTCACCCCCGAGCATCTCGATTACCATCGGGATATGGAAAATTATTTTGCCGGCAAACGCCGCCTCTTTACCCTGGTAAAGGAGAATGGCGGCAAAGCGGTGATCAATGTGGATGATCGGTACGGGGATCTGCTGGCGAAGGAATTGGGCGATGCCATCACCTGCAGCACCGGTCCGCAGGCGGCAGTGCATCCGACCCAGATGTCGATTTCCCTGGCCGGCATTGCCGGAGAGCTGATGACACCGATCGGTACGTTGCCACTCTCCTCGGCGCTACTGGGGAATTTCAACCTGCAAAATCTGATGGGCGCCGCTGCCGCCGCCCTCGCCATCGGGCTGGAACCGTCGGTGGTCGCCACCGGTCTGGCGCAGGCGGCGCAAGTTCCTGGCCGTCTGGAGCGGATCGAAAACGATCGCGGAGCGCTGGTGCTGGTCGATTATGCCCACACCGGCGATGCCCTGGAGAATGTCCTGTCCACCCTGACCGACCTCTCCCCCCGGCGACTGATTACCGTTTTCGGCTGCGGCGGCGACCGCGACCGCGTCAAACGTCCGATCATGGGGGAAATCGTCGCCCGCTACAGCAACCTGGCGATCATCACCTCCGACAATCCGCGTACCGAAGATCCACTTGCCATCATCGAGGAGGTGCGTGTCGGTACGCAACGGGTGCATGCGCGACCCTGGACGCCGGCGGAAGCGGCGAAGATCCCCGGCCGCGGTTATCTGACGATCCCCGATCGTCGGCAGGCAATCGAATTCGCCGTTTCCCTCCTGGGTGAGGGAGATCTGCTGCTGGTCGCCGGCAAGGGGCATGAGGATTACCAGATCATCGGCCACGAACGCCGACATTTCGATGACCGGGAAGAATTGCGCCGGGCGTTGGCGTCAGGGGAGGTCCGCGGATGACCCTCGATCTGGGAAGCATCGCCCGCATTACCGGTGGTCAACTGATTTCCACTGGCAGCGGGGGGACCATCGCCGGCATCTCGACCGACAGCCGCACCCTCAAAGCAGGCGATCTGTTTATACCGCTGCGCGGCGAGAACTTCGATGGCCACACCTTTCTTCGGCAGGCCGCCGCAATAGGTGCGGCCGCCTGCCTCAGCGAAATCGACCTTCCTGATCTGCCGGTGCCTTTGATTCGGGTGCCCGACACCCTGCGCGCTCTTGGCGATCTGGCGGCCGAATTCCGTCGTCGCTTCAGCGGACCGGTTCTGGCTGTCACCGGATCCTCTGGCAAGACCACGACCAAGGAGATGCTCGCCGGCATCCTCGCCCTGACCGGGCCCGGGCTGAAGACGGAGGGTAATTTCAACAACCTGATCGGCCTGCCGCACACCCTCTTTCGGCTCGAACCACAGCACCGCTGGCTGGTCGTCGAAATGGGGATGAGCAGCCGCGGCGAGATAGCCCGTCTGGCGGAAATCGCCGCCCCCGAGATCGGCATCATTACCAACGTCGGTCCGGCGCATCTGGAAACCCTGCACGGCCTTGATGGGGTGATGCGGGCGAAGGGAGAGCTCTTCGCGGCGCTTCCCTCTGGCGGTACGGCCATTATCAACAGCGATGACGAGCGGGTGTCCGCCATTCCGGTCGCCAATGGCGTGCGGCGCCTGCTGTTCGGTACGGCTGCCGGCGCGGAAATACGGGCGGAGGCGATTCAGCCGGACCATGAAGGGATCGCCTTCTCCCTGCTATTGCCGACGGGTCGCTTTCCCGTACGCCTGTCGCTGCCGGGACGCCATAATGTGCATAACGCCTTGGCGGCCGCCGCTGCGGCCAGCGCTCTCGGAGTAGCGCCGGAAACAATCGTTCGCGGACTGGAAATGTTTCGTCCCGGCCGCGGCCGGATGGATGTAATTCATCTGCCGGCCGGCCTCACTGTCTTGGAAGATTTCTACAACGCCAATCCCCTGTCAGTGCGGGCGGCGCTCGTCGCCCTGGACGAACTGGGGGGAAAGGGCGGCGTATCGCCGTTCTTGGCGACATGCTCGAACTTGGCAGCGAAGCGGCCCGGCTGCATCGCGAAATTGGTGCCGAAGCGGCCAGGCGCTGCGATTTTCTCCTGGTCCTCGGTGAGCTAGCCGGCGAAACCGCTGCCGGCGCGGCCGAGGGGAAAATGCCGGCAGAGCATATCCGTACGGTCGCTTCGCACGCCGAGGCGGTCGCGGCCCTGGACCAACTGCTGCAGCCGGGCGATCGGTTGCTGGTCAAGGGCTCGCGGGGAATGAAAATGGAAAAGATCTGTGCCGCCCTGCGGGAGCGACCTCGCCAGGCGCCGGCATCGGAGCAAAGGAACTGAATGCTTTATCACCTGCTGTACCCACTGCACACGGAATTCTCGGTTCTGTACATTTTCCGGTACATTACCTTCCGCACCATCTACGCCACCATTACCGCGCTGATCATCTCCTTTCTTATCGGCCCCTGGCTGATTCAGAAGCTTCAGGCACTGCAGATCGGCCAGAGCATCCGCAAACTCGGCCCGGAATCGCATTTCAAGAAGGAGGGGACGCCGACGATGGGCGGCACCCTGATCCTGTTCGCCATCGTTTTGCCGACCTTGTTGTGGGCCGACCTGAAAAATATCTACGTCTGGGTGACATTACTGGTGACGATCGGTTTCGGCGCCGTCGGTTTCATGGACGACTACCGCAAGGTCCGGAAGAAAAACAGCGACGGTCTGCGACCGCGGCAGAAGATGTTCTGGCTATTGCTGATTTCCCTGGCGGCCGGAATGGTCCTCTTTTTCTATCCGCCTTTCCAGACCACCCTCAGCGTCCCTTTTTTGAAGGGGTTGCGCCCCGATCTGGGAATTTTCTACATTCCCTTCGCCATGCTGGTCATCGTCGGCACCAGCAATGCGGTAAATCTTACGGACGGTCTGGATGGCCTGGCGATCGGGCCGATGATTATCGCCACCGGCACCTATCTGATTTTCGCCTACCTCGCCGGCAACGCCCGCCTTGCCGATTACCTGCAGATCAGCAGCGTGCAGGGGGCGGGAGAGCTTTCGGTGCTTTGCGGCGCCATGGTCGGCGCCGGCCTCGGTTTTCTCTGGTTCAACAGCTATCCGGCCCAGGTTTTCATGGGCGACGTCGGCAGCCTTTCCCTCGGCGGCGCGCTGGGGACCATCGCGGTCATCACCAAGCAGGAGATCGTCCTGGTCATCGTCGGCGGCATCTTCGTCATGGAGGCGCTTTCGGTCATCTTCCAGGTGACCTCGTTTCGCCTTTACGGCAAGCGGATCTTCCGCATGGCGCCGATCCATCATCATTTCGAACTGAAAGGGTGGCCGGAGCCGAAGATCATCGTCCGCTTCTGGATCATCAGCATCATTCTGGCGCTGGTGGGACTCTCTACCCTGAAGCTGAGGTAGTATGCGCAATTTTGCCAATAAACGCGTGGTCGTTGTCGGCGCCGGACGTTCCGGACTCGCCCTCGCCGCCTATTTCCGCCGTCGTGGCGCGATCGTCACCCTCTCCGACAGCCGCTCCGCCGAGCGGATCGGTCCTCTTTCCGGCCTGGCACCCGGAGTACAGCTCGATCTGGGTGGGCACAGCGACCAATATTTTACACAAGCCGATCTGCTGGCGATCAGCCCGGGCGTGCCGTTGACCATCCCGCCGCTGGCAGCCGCCATGAGCCGCGGTGTGCCGGTGCTCGGCGAGATCGAAGTCGCTTTCGGCGAGCTATCGGCGCCACTGGTGGCGATTACCGGGACGAACGGCAAATCGACCACGACTTGCGTGATGGGGGATGCCTTTCGCGCCTGGGGGCAGAAGACCTTCGTCGGCGGCAATCTCGGCACACCGCTGATCGAAGCGGTCGATGAGGAGTGGGATTGGCTGGTGGTGGAGATCTCCTCTTTTCAACTGGAGGCGATCGAAACTTTCCATCCCCGTTATGCCCTGCTTCTCAACATCACCGAGGACCACCTCGACCGCTATCCCGGCATGGACGCCTACGTGGCCGCCAAGATGCGGGTTTTCGAACAGATGACGGCAGCGGACGTGGCGGTTCTGAATGCCGAAGATCCACTGGTTATCGCCGCGACCGAAAAAATCCAGGCGCGCAAAATTCTTTTCTCCTCCCGGCGTCTGCTGCCGACCGGGATGGGAGTGGACGGTGATGCGATCGTCTGGCGAATGGATGGCGAAGAATCCCGCTTCCCAATCGACCAACTGAAGCTCAAGGGGTTGCACAACATCGAGAATGTCATGGCCGCCCTCATCCCGCCGCTGCTGGCCGGCTGCCCGCCGGCAACCGCCTGGGGCGCCGCCTGCGCCTTCACCGGCCTGCCGCACCGCATGGTGCCGGTGCGCGAACTGAATGGCGTTGTCTGGTACAACGATTCCAAAGGAACGAACGTCGGCAGCGTGGTGAAAAGCCTTGCCGGTCTGCCAGCGCCGGTAACACTGATCGCCGGCGGCAAGGACAAAGGTGGCGATTACGAACCGCTGGTCAATCTGGTGCGGGAGAGGGTTGCGCATCTGATCCTCATCGGTCAAGCGGCCGAGCGGATTGCTTCCGTGCTCGGCGGGCTGACGCATACGGTGCGCGCCACCACGCTGCAAGAAGCGGTACAGCGGGCGTGGGAGTTGACTCCGGCCGGCGGCTCGGTTCTCCTTTCCCCCGGCTGTTCCAGTTTCGACATGTTCAAAAGCTATGAAGAGCGCGGGGATGTTTTCACCCGCGCCGTGCTTGCGCTCCCTTCCTGAGATGGTGCGGCGATGACGGAGAAGAAGGAATACGATTACACGATTCTGCTGCTGGCAGTGGTTCTGACCTGCTTCGGCGTTGTCATGGTCTATTCGTCCTCTTCCATCATGGCCGCCAAGCGCTATTCCGATGGTTTCTATTTTCTCAAGCGGCAAGGGGCGTTCGCGGTCGGCGGTTTTATGATCATGGCGGTGGCGATGCACCTCGATTACCATCATCTGCGGCGGCTCGCCGTCCCCTTTCTGCTCCTCTGTACGGCGCTGCTGGTGGCGGTGCTGATCCCCGGACTCGGCACGCACGTCGGCGGCGCCTCGCGCTGGATCCGATTGGGGTTCATCTCCCTGCAGCCGTCGGAAGTCGCCAAGCTGGCACTGATCGTCTACATGGCGCACTCCCTCGCCAAGAAGCAGGAGAAGATCAAGACTTTCAGACTCGGCTTCATCCCCTACATGATCGTGCTGGCGATCTTGCTGCTGCTTCTGCTGCTGCAACCGGACCTGGGCAGTGCTCTCACCCTCGGCGTGGTCGCGATGATCATGCTGCTGGTGGCCGGCACCCGGCTGGTTTATATCTTTTCGGTCGGGATTCTGACGCTGCCGTTCCTCTATTTCCTCGTCATGAATGTCGACTATCGCCGCAAGCGCGTCCTCGCTTTTCTCAACCCCTGGGAAGATCCGACCAATACCGGATTTCAGATCATTCAGAGCTGGATCGCCTTCGGCACTGGCGGTTTTTTCGGTAATGGTCTTGGCGAAGGGAAGCAGAAGCTCTTTTTTCTTCCCGAGGCGCATACCGATTTCATTTTTTCCGTCATCGGCGAGGAGTTGGGATTTGCCGGAGTGCTGGTGCTCAGCGCCATGTTTCTCCTCTTCACCATGCGGGGGATCCGCGCTGCCATGCTGGCGCCTGATGATTTTGGCCGTTTTCTCGCTTTCGGCATTGCGCTTCTGCTCGGGCTGGAAACATTCGTCAACGTCGGCGTGGTGATGGGATTGCTGCCGACCAAGGGGCTCGCCCTTCCCTTCCTTTCCTATGGCGGCACCAGCCTGTTGACGACCCTGCTGGCAGTCGGGATTCTGCTGAACATCTCCAGCCAGGGTCGAGGTGAAGCCCGATGAGACTGCTGCTGGCCGGTGGTGGCACCGGCGGTCATCTCTTCCCCGCTGTCGCTCTTGCCCAGCGCCTGCTGGCGACCGAACCCGGATCGGAAGTATTGTTCGTCGGCACCGGCCGGGGAATCGAGGCAAAAATTCTTCCTGAAATCGGCTTGCCGCTGGCAAAAATCGATATCTCAGGGTTTGTCGGCAAAGGGATGGCAGGAAAGATGGCCTTGGCACCGCGATTGGCGAAAAGTCTCCTGCAGTCCCGGCGCATTCTGCGTGATTTTCGCCCGGATGTGGTGGTCGGAGTAGGCGGCTACGCTTCGGCACCGATGCTGGTGGCCGCTCGCCTGCAAGGTTATCCATGCTTGATCCATGAGCAGAACGCCTGCCCGGGATTGACCAATCGGCTGCTTGCTCGCTGGGTTGACCGGATCTGCCTCTCCTTCCCTGAGGTCGATTGTACCTTTCGGCACGGATGCACCGTGCTGACCGGCAATCCGTTGCGCTCGGGAATGGAGGATTGCCCGCCGCTGCCAGATGGCGATCCGCAGCTCCTCGTGTTCGGCGGCAGTCGCGGCGCCCGGGCGATCAACGATGCGGTTTTGGCCACCCTCCCGCACCTGGCGCCGCTGCGCAACCGCCTCTGCATCCGCCATCAAACCGGCGCCGACGATCTGGATCGGGTGCGCGCAGGCTATCGGCAGGCCGGATGGGACAATGCGGGAGTGACGCCCTTTATCACCGACATGGCGGCCGCCTATGCCGGCGCCCATCTCCTCCTTTGCCGGGCGGGAGCGACCACGATTGCCGAACTGACTGCCTGCGGGCGACCGGCGATTCTCGTTCCTTATCCGCATGCCGCCGGCGATCACCAGACCGTGAACGCCCAGGCATTGGCGCGGCGCGGCGCGGCGCTGATGCTTCCGCAGACGGAAATGACCGCGGAAAACCTGGCGCGGTTGATCGACGACCTGATCAACGACCGGGAGAGATTGCACCTTATGGCCAAGGCGGCCCAGGCCCTCGGCCGGCGCGGTGCTGCCGATCTGATTCTGCAAGAATGCCGGTCGATCGCCGCGAGCAAAAACGGGCGGAAATAACCTTGGTCGCGGGGAAAAGTGGCAATCAGGATTTTTAAGGGTTAACCGGTTTTTATATTTTATTTATTTTCATTGTGATAATAAAATGCTCGATTGTTTGAGGGATATTCGCAAATCATCAATAGGGTACTGAAGCATGTACGGAAAAATTCGTAAGATACATTTCGTTGGCATCGGCGGCATCGGCATGAGCGGCATCGCCGAGGTGCTCCTTAATCTCGGCTACCATGTTTCCGGCTCCGATCTGCGCGAATCGGAAATGACCGCCGCCTGTCCGAACTGGGGGGGAAGTCGCCTATGGCCACCGTGCCGAAAATCTCGGCAATGCCGATGTCGTCGTCATCTCCACCGCCGTGCGCGACGACAACCCGGAGGTACTCGAAGCGCACACGCCGGCTGATTCCGGTTATTCCACGGGCCGAGATGCTTGCCGAGCTGATGCGCATGAAGTACGGCATTGCCGTTGCCGGCACGCACGGCAAAACCACCACGACCTGCATGGTGGCCACCATCTTGGCGCACGGCGGCATCGATCCGACCATCGGTCATCGGCGGTCGCCTCGACGCCTTCGGCTCGAATGCGAAGCTCGGTCAGGGGAAATTCCTCGTTGCCGAGGCCGATGAATCGGACGGCTCCTTCCTGAAGCTCTCGCCGACCATCGCCGTGGTCACCAATATCGATGCCGATCACCTTGACTTTTATCGCGACATTGACGAAATCAAGGAGACGTTCATTCAGTTCATCAACAAGGTCCCCTTCTTCGGCCTCGCCGTCCTCTGCCTCGACGATCCGAACGTGCAGTCGCTGATTCCGCAGGTGAAAAAACGCTTCGTCACCTACGGATTCAGCAGCCAAGCCGATTTCTCTGCCAGCGAGGTAGAGCACCACGGCGACCGCACCTCCTATGTCGCCGCGTACCGGGGTACGACGCTGGGGAAAATTTCCTTCCACATGCCGGGGCGGCACAACGTTCTCAACTCCCTGGCGGCGCTCGCCATCGGCATGGAACTCGAGATTCCGTTCGCCCAAATCGCCGAAGGATTCCAGGAATTCGGCGGCGTGCAGCGCCGCTTCCAGATCAAGGCAGAGCTTGGCGGGGTCATGGTGGTCGATGACTACGGGCATCATCCGGCGGAAATCAAGGCGACGCTGGCCGCCGCCCGTGCCGGCTGGAACCGCCGGGTGGTGGTGGTTTTTCAGCCGCATCGCTACAGCCGGACCCAGGCCCTTTTCAACGATTTCGTCACCGCCTTCAATCAGGCCGATCATCTGCTGGTGCTCGATATCTATGCCGCCGGTGAAGACCCGATTGAAGGGGTGGATGCGCGCGCTTTGGCTGCCGGAATCTCCGGCCACGGACACAAGGACGCCCATTATGCCGGCGACCACGAAGCGGCTGTGGCTCACCTGATGTCGGTCGTTACCGAAGGGGATATCGTCATCACCCTCGGCGCCGGCAACGTTTGGCAGGTCGGGGAAAATTTCATCCAAACTTTCAAGGGAAAGATCGGCCCAGCCGATCGATAGAGACATATGACCAATATTGAATTGAAAAAGAAGAAGATTGCCGTGCTGATGGGCGGCCTTTCCGCCGAACGGGAGATCTCTTTGCGCACCGGGCGGGCGGTTCTCGCTGCCTTGCAGGCGGCGGGTTACCACGTCTGCGGCATCGATGCCGGCCGCGATCTTCCCGAACGCCTGCGCGCAGAAGGGGTCGAAGTCGCCTTCATCGCCCTGCACGGCCGCTACGGCGAGGATGGTGCGGTTCAGGGACTGCTGGAGATCCTGGGGATTCCGTACACCGGCAGCGGGGTGATGGCTTCTGCCATTGCCATGGACAAGGTAATGACGAAAAGGCTGCTGCAGCAGCATGATATAGCCACCCCGGCGTTCGAGGTTTTCCGCCGCGGCGGCGATTTGCAGCAATTCTTGTCGCAGGGTCAGCGCTTCCCCAAGGTCGCCAAGCCGGCACGCGAGGGTTCGACCATCGGCGTCTCCATCGCCCGCAACGGCGAAGAACTCGAACGCGGGATCGAGGAAGCGCTGCGTCATGATCCCGTGGTGCTGGTCGAGGATTTCATTGCCGGGCATGGAAGTCACCGTCGGTGTTCTCGATAGCGAGCCACTGCCGGTCATCCAGGTCGTGCCGCGCGGCGGCTTCTATGATTTTCAGTCGAAATATACCCCTGGCCAGACCGAGTATCTTCTCCCGGCGCCCCTGCCGGCTTCCCTTTACGCGGAGTTGCAACAGGCCGCGGTCGCCGCCTGTCAGGCACTCGGTTGCAGTGGCGCGGCGCGGGTCGACTTCATGGTGCGGGAACGGGAGTTGTTCTGCCTGGAGGTCAATACCATCCCCGGGATGACCGAAACCAGCCTGCTGCCGAAAGCCGCCGGGCATGCCGGCATTCCCTTCGGCGATCTGGTACTGCGCATCCTGGCGGATGCCGGTCTGAACAAGTAAAACAAGGCCATCTGGCGCTCGATGCACAACTTCAATGCACGACCTGAAAGCGCCAAACCGTCAAGGTCAAGCGAATCAACGCAGCAGGAAGCGCGAGCCGCGCGACTGGAGAAAGCTGTTTCACCGCGGCCTGCGGCTGGGGATCGTCCTTTTTTCTGCTTGCCCTGATCGGCGGCGGCGCCCTGTTCGGGGTCGACAGATTCTTTTCACCTCCGACTACTTCCGCATTACAACGGTGCGGGTCGAAAACCATTTGCGCCTCGGCAGTGAAGAGGAGATCGCAGCTATCGGAAATCGGCAAGGGGGTGAATATCTTCACCCTCGATCTGGAAGCGATCGGCCGCAAGGTCTGTGAAAATCCGTGGATCGCCGAAGCGCGGTGGAGCGGGTCTTCCCGCACGAAGTCGTGATCCGCATTGGCGAACGGCAAGTAAAAGCGGTCATCAATCTCGACTATCTGTACTACGTCGATGGCGCCGGGGTCGTGTTCAAGATACTTGAACAGCTGGACAAACTCGATTTTCCGGTGCTGACCGGCATCGACCGCCAGTTCATGCTCGACAAGCCGGTCGAAGCGCGCAAGATACTGCTCGATGCGGTCGGCCTGCTCGACAATATTTCCGGACGCAGCCGCTTCAGTCTGGCGAGGTTTCGGAGCTCCAATTGATGACCAGATCGACGGGTTTGTTGTACCACCATCACCGGTGGGGTGCCGATCCTGTCTCGGCTTCAGGACGACTTTACCGACAAGCTCGACCGGCTGGAACGCATTTACCCGGAGCTCAAACTACGCCTGACCGCGCTCTCAGATGCATCGATCTGAATGTGGCCGACCGGGTCATCGTCAAGGTCGACAAAGATATGCAGCCGGTCAAAGGAAAAGCAGAGGAAGAAAGGGAGTAAGGCATGGCCAGCAAGAGAGAAAACCTGATTGTCGGCCTCGACATCGGCACGACCAAGATCTGCGCCATCGTCGGCAATCTCACCGAAGACGGGCTCGATATCGTCGGTATCGGCACCAGCCCGTCGCGAGGGATTGCGCAAAGGGGTCGTGATCAATATCGAAAGCGACCGTCAGCGCCATCCGCAAGGCGATCCAGGAAGCCGAGCTGATGGCCGGCTGCGAGATCAAGTCGGTCTTTGCCGGCATCGCCGGCGGGCACATCAAGGGCTTCAACTCCCAGGGGGTGATCGCGATCAAGAACCGCGAGGTCACCGCCGAGGATCGTGCGCCGGGTGATCGACGCCGCCAAGGCGATCGCCATCCCCATGGACCGCGAGGTGATCCACATCCTCCCGCAGGAATTCATCATCGACGATCAGGACGGCATCAAGGAGCCGCTCGGGATGAGCGGCGTGCGGCTGGAGGCGCAAGGTGCACATCGTCACCGGCGCCGTGGCCAGCGCCCAGAACATCATCAAGTGCTGCAACCGGGCCGGGGTCGATGTCGCCGATATCGTCCTGGAACAGCTGGCCTCGTCGGAAGCGGTGCTCTCCGCCGGACGAGAAGGAACTCGGCGTGGCGCTGGTCGACATCGGCGGCGGCACCACCGACATCGCCATCTTCGTCGACGGCGCGATCAAGCACACCTCGGTCCTCTCCCTGGGCGGCAACCACCTGACCAACGATATCGCCGTCGGCCTGCGCACGCCGATGGCCGGAGGCGGAGAAGATCAAGCAGAAATACGGCTGCTGCCTGACCTCCATGGTCGGCAAGGACGAGACCATCGAGGTGCCCTGGTCGGCGGCCGCGAGCCGCGCGTCCTGTCGCGCCAGCTGCTGGCCGAGATCCTCGAGCCGCGGGTCGAGGAGATCTTCACCCTGGTCAACCGCGAGATGGTCAAGTGCGGCTTCGAGGACCTGATCGCCTCCGGCGTGGTCCTCACCGGCGGCACGGCGATCCTGCCGGGGATGCCGGAACTGGCCGAGCAGATCTTCAACCTGCCGGTGCGCCGCGGCGTGCCGCAGGATATCGGCGGGCTGGTGGATGTGGTCAATTCGCCGGTCTACGCCACCGGCGTCGGGCTGGTGATGTACGGCAGCCGGAATCATGGAGATCAAGAATTTCAGCCAAGGCCAGGAGAACGATTCTTCGACAGGGGTCATGCAACGGATGAAGGAATGGTTCGGCGAATTTTTTTGATCAAGCGGTCGAAGTCGGCTTATTTGCGTATTAACAGTCGGTCGGGGCGCGGAGAATCTCCGCGATCTGCACCTTTCACAGATAAAGGGGAGGGTAGTATGTTTGAATTTGATGACAGTATTGACCAGATGGCGAAAATCAAGGTGATCGGCGTCGGCGGCGGCGGCGGCAATGCCGTCAACACCATGATCGACTGCCGAGCTCGAGGGCGTTGAATTCATCGTCGCCAATACCGATGTCCAGGCACTGCGATGCCAACGGAGCACCGATGAAAATGCAGCTCGGCGGCCAGGCTGACCAAGGGACTCGGCGCCGGCGCCAACCCGGATATCGGCCGCGAGGCGGCTCTGGAAGATCGCGAGCGGCTGGCGGAAGTCCTCAAAGGCGCCGACATGGTCTTCATCGCCGCCGGCCTGGGCGGTGGCACCGGCACCGGCGCTGCGCCGGTCATCGCCGATGTGGCCAAGGAGATCGGCGCCCTGACTGTCGGCGTCGTGACCAAGCCCTTCGCCCGCGAGGGGAAACAGCGCCATGACCAAGGCCGAAGAGGGCATCGAGGAGCTGAAGAAGCATCGTCGATTCGCTGATTGTCATCCCTAACGACCGGCTTCTCGGCCTGGCCGGCAAATACACGTCGATCCTCGACGCCTTCAAGCCGTCCGACGATGTGCTGCGCCAGGCGGTGCAGGGGATTTCCGATCTCATCACCACCGCCGGCATGATCAACGTCGACTTCGCCGACGTCAAGGCGATCATGAGCGAGCGCGGCATGGCGATGATGGGGATCGGTATCGCCGAAGGGGAGAACCGCGCCGTCGAAGCCGCCCGCCAGGCGATCTCCAGCCCGCTCCTGGAGGATATCGATATCTCCGGCGCCAAGGGCGTGCTGGTCAACGTCACCGGCTCCTCCAGCATGACCATGGACGACTTCGACGACGCTCACCGGGTCATCCACGAAAAGGTGCACGAAGACGCCAACATCATCATCGGCCTGGTTATCAGTGACGAAATGGGCGATCGCATCAAGGTCACCGCCATCGCCACCGGTTTCGGCGACTCCTTCGACCAGGCGAAAAAACCGGCCACCGAAACTCGCATCATTCCCGTTCTGAACAAGCTGGATCGCGACATTCCGACCTTCATCCGCGAGCGGCAGAAAGAAGCTCCCCGCCCCCTGCGTACCATCATGGGCGAAGACCAGGAGTACGACATTCCGACTTTCCTGCGCAAGCGCGTCGACTAGCGCCCAGCTGCAATATTCCCGCCCGGGACCGGTTCTCCGCCCGACCGGGTGGCTTGATGTACCACTGCCATTTTACCCTCCACAGGAACCGCCCGCGCGGTTCCTGTTTTTTTGCCTTTGCTCTTCCTGCCGGGACACCGGTTGCGTTAAGATGGAGCTTCCCTATTCAGGTTTTTAATGTCCCGCAAACTCATTGAAAAAAACCGCCGCCGGTTGGAGGCCGAATCGGGATGCCGCGCCAACCCCTGGGGAGGGCGGCTGACGGTCGCCCTGGTTTATCCGAATACCTACCACCAGGCGATGAGCAACCTGGGGTTTCAGTCCGTCTATCAGCTGCTCAACAGCCGCCACGATACCTTGTGCGAGCGCTTCTTTCTGCCCGATCCGGACGACCTTGCCGAGCACCGCAAAACCGGCTACTCCCTTTTCTCCCTCGAATCGGAGCGCCTTCTCACCGACTTCGACCTCATCGCCTTCTCCCTCTCCTTCGAGAACGATTATCTCAACCTGCCGATCCTCTTCGATCTGGCCCGCATCCCATTCTTTGCCGAAGAACGCGGCGAAAACTTCCCGCTCACTCCTCGCCGGCGGGATCTGCGCCTTTCTCAATCCCGAACCGCTGGCGGAGATCATGGATCTGTTCGCCGTCGGCGAGGCGGAGGCGCTCCTTCCCGCCCTGCTGCCGGTCTTGGCGGCCGAATATCGCGCGACCCGAGCTGTTGCGGCGCCTGGCGCAACTGCCGGGACTCTATGTCCCTTCCCTGTACGCCATCGACTACCACGACGGCGGCACGCTGGCGGCGATCCGGCCGCGTGGACCGAGCGCCGGCGCGGGTCGCGCGCCAGTGGCTGGCCGATCTCGATAGCAGCGAGAGCCGCTCCTTCATCCTCACCGAGGCGACGGAGTTTGGCGACATGGCCCTGACCGAGGTCTCGCGCGGCTGCTCGCGCGGCTGCCGCTTCTGCGCCGCCGGTTTCCTCTACCTGCCGCCGCGCGAACGCTCTCTGGACCGCCTCTTGCCGGCAGATCGAGCCGGCCTCTGTGAGCGCGGCAAGATCGGCCTGGTCGGCGCCGCCGTCTTCGACCATTCAGCGATCGGCGAGCTGAGCGAGCGCCATTCTGGCGCGAGAGGGCACGGTCTCCGTATCGAGCCTGCGCATCGATGCCTTGCACGCCGAGGAAGTACGGGCCTTGCAGCCTCCGGTCACAGACCGTCGCCCTCGCTCCTGAAGCCGGCAGCCAGCGCCTGCGCGACCTGATCAACAAGGGGATGACGGAGGAACAGATCCTGGCGGCTGTGCGCCTGCTGGCCGAAGAAGGAATTCCGAATCTGAAGCTCTATTTCCTCATCGGCCTGCCGGCGAAGAGGATGGCGACATTGAGGAACTGCTTGACGCTGACCGGCCGCATCCGCGAGGCATGGCTGGCGATCCAGAAGACGCAGGGGCCGGCTCGGCTCGATCACCCTCTCGGTCAACCCCTTCATCCCCAAACCCTTCACCCCCTTGCAATGGGCGCCGATGGCGGACGAGAAGGTATTGGAAGCCCGGATCAAGCGTCTGCGCGCTGCCGTCGGCCGGCTGCCGAATACTCGACTTCATCTGCGAATCGCTGCGCGCTGCCGCCCTGCAAGCCTTCCTCTCCCGCGGCGACCGCCGCACCGGCCGCACCCTCCCCCTGCTCGCCGCCGGCAAGAACCTCAATGCCGCTTGCCGGCAAGTCGGTCTCGATCCCGCCTTCTTTGTTACCCGCGAGCGGGGAGAGGACGAAATCTTCCCCTGGGAAGTTCTCGACAGCGGTGTCCGCCGCGATGCCCTCTGGCAAGAATATCAGCGCGCCCTGCAGGGCAAGCTCACGCCCCGCTGCCAAACCGGTTGCCGACGCTGCGGCGTCTGCGGCTGATCTTCCCTTCCTGTTCTTATCCAACCATAACGTCTCCTTCCCGAACCAAAAATCTTTGAAAAGTTTAATAAATCATCTTGCGGCCCAAACTTTCGCTGCTAAGGTTGTGTCATTCACAACCCGGCAGGACCAATTCGGTGCATCTGCAAGGAGGACCCGATGGGATACAGGCTTCGCGCGTTTTCCCCTGTCTTCTGGCTGCTGAGTCTGTTCCTGCTGCTTCCAGCAATGGCATCCGCGGCCAGCTTTCGCCTGACGTCCGACACCATTCTGCGCGCTTTCGAAAGCAATACCCAAGACGGCGACGACCTTGCCCTGCCGATTTATGAATACCTGCAGGCCGATATCGGTCAGCAAGGCGACCTCCCCCTCACCTTCCATCTGTACGGCTGGGGACGGGTCGATCTGGCGGACAGCGACTATTACGATGCCTTTTATGGCGGCGAGCGAACCGCAGGCGAGTTGCTGTACGGCTACGCCGAATACCGGCTCCCGGACACCACCCTGGTGGCCAAACTGGGGCGCCAGTATGTTTTCTCCGGGGTAACGAGCGAAAGCATTGACGGCCTCCGTCTCGATACCGGCATTACCCCCTGGTTTTCGCTGACCGCTTTTGGCGGCCGGGCGGTGGGACTGGACACCACCGAGGGAGGCGATGGCGACAGCGTCTTCGGCGGCCGCATTGCCCACCACCAGAAAAATCTCTACGAAATCGGGCTTTCCTGGGAAAGGCTGGCGAACGATGGCGATAAGGAAGAGGAGTTGCTGGGGATCGACTTCGCTCTCTTTCTGCCGGCCGGAGTCAACGTCTCCGGCTTCTCTTCCCGCGATCTGGAGGGTGACGGCTGGGCCGAGCATCGCTATGAGGTGAATTTCGATCTCGGTCCGCTGCAACTGCGCCCCTTCTTCGAGCGCTACCAGTACGAAAATTATTTCAATACCGGCGCCAACACCGGTGGGCCTTTCCGCTTTCTCGACAATCTCGATGAAACATTAACCGTCTTCGGCGCCGATGTGCTGTCGGAATGGAAGAAATGGGAACTCGGTGTAAAAGGGAAATATTACGATTACCGGGAGCGGGACGACTCTTCCGTCTTCTTCTCCGGCGTGGCGACCCGCAATCTGGAAGGGCTGTCGCAGGTCGGCGGCGAACTTGGCCGCATGGAAGGCGACAGCGCCGAAAACGATTACCTGCTGGCTCGCACCTTCGTCTATTGGGACCAGATCCCCGAGGATCGTATCTTCGATTTTCTTACCGGCGATGTGGTGTACGTTGTCTACGACGAGGACATTCATGGCGAAGACGATTCCCTCTTCCTCTCCGTCGGCGCCGGACGGTATTTCCTCGATAAACGGCTGGAACTCAGGATAGCCGGCGATTACGGCTTCGATCCTTATTACGATGACGATCTGCGCGGCTGGCTGTTGGCCAGATATACCTTCGACCGCTAGTTCATTGCCTGCATCGGGAGCCGAATCATGACGAATAAAGGCGTGTTGCTGATAATGATCCTGCTGCTTCTGGCCCTGCTGGTCGCCTGCACTGCCATGAAAAGTGGTTACCAGGTGCCGCCAGCGCATCCGGAAGAACTCGGCAAGGGAAGACCCACTTGCAGCGAATGCCACGAAAAAAGCAGTGAAAATCTAAACTACGAACGTTACAACCATACCGTCTTCTTCATGGAAAATCACCGGCTGGAAGCACAGCAGGATGAAGAGGTCTGCACCATGTGCCACCAGACCAGCTTCTGCAACGATTGCCATGCCACCCGTGTCGAACTCAAACCGTCCGAGCGGCAGAAGACCGATACGTACCGGCGCATGCCGCACCGGGGAAATTACCTGAGCCGGCACCGGATCGACGGCCGGGTCGATCCGACCTCCTGCTTCCGCTGTCACGGCAATCCGAAGACCGCCCAGACCTGCGCACCCTGCCATCCGAATGACAGGAGGAGATGATGCTCTCCCGAACGCTGCTGCTCTCCATTCTGCTTCTCGCGGCCCTGCTGGCTGCCGGCTGTTCCGACGACAACCGGGATGCCCCCGCCGTTGATGAGGCGCATCCCCCTCAGTGGATCTTCGAGCACGGCGAGGAGGCGCGGGAGGATCTTACCCGATGCCAATCGTGCCACGCCGCCGATTTCCGCGGCAACGGCGAGGCGGTAAGTTGTTTCGACTGCCATCTGCAGGGACCGCCGCAATTCGCCACCTTCGGCATCCACCCCTTCCATTGGGATAATGTGATCGAAGATCACCAGGAATTCCCCCTGGAATTCAGCTGGACCACCTGTGCCAATTCCGCCTGTCACGGTGAAAAGCTGCAAGGGGGATTGCTCGGCCCCAGCTGTTTCCTCGCGGCATGCCACGCCGAAGGCCCGCCAGCGCCGGCATCCCACGACGTGCCGGCAGGCGAATCGTTCTTCGAGCCGGAAAACCATGGTCCGCTGGCGCAGAACGACCTTTTTTACTGCCGCAACTGCCACGGCCGGCCACCTTATTTCTTCGATGGCGGCTATGTTGCCGATCCGCAGATAGGAAACTCCGCCATCGGCAACTGCTCCCTCGCCTTCTGCCACCCAACAGCCATGGCGCATCCGGCGGACTGGTTACAATTCTCAGGCGGGCCGGTCAGCGCCGAAGACCGGGCGATCATCTATTTCGCGACGCACACGGATCTCGCCAGATCCGCTATCGACCGCGGCTGTCAGCTGTGTCATCAGACGAAGGTCGCCGACAGCAACCCTCTGGCAGCGGCGCCGAGTTGCCTCCTCTGCCATCCGGGTGGCTTTTAGATGCGTCTTGACAGAAGAAGGTGGATTGTCCAAACTAAAACCAATTCAATCATCTTTATTAAGGAGGATCTGCAATGCTGACTCGAGAAAAAACCGGCGTGGTGACATTCAAGGGGAAGCCGATGACCTTGCTCGGCGAGGATATTCTGGTCGGGGCGCTGGCACCCGAATTCCACGTCGTTGACAATGGCCTCGCCCCGGTGACGCTACAGGATTCGGCGGGCAAGATCCGCCTGGTCGCCGCCGTGCCTTCCCTCGATACCGGTGTCTGCGATACCATGACGCGCAAGTTCAACGAACAGGCGGCCGCGCTGCCGGAGAGCGTCGTCGTCTACACCATCAGCATGGATCTCCCCTTCGCCCAGAAGCGATGGTGCGGCAACGCCGGCATCGAGCGGGTGCAGACCCTTTCCGATTACCAGGAGCGCTCCTTCGGCCTGAACTACGGCGTGCTGATCAAGGAATTGAAACTACTTGCCCGCGCCGTATTCATTATCGACGGCGAGGGCAAAGTCCGTTACCGGGAGATCGTCCCCGAGGTCACCCAGGAGCCCGACTACGAGGCGGCGCTGGCGGCGGTGCGGAAACTGCTCTGATTTGGGCTTAGACCTTACCACCCCTAACCCCTCCTGAAACAGGAGGGGAATAAAAGAGCTCCCCTCCTTGATAAGGAGGGGCCGGGGGTGGTCGGCTATTTCGGATGGCGCTCTGCAAGGCAACTCTCCACGGCCGAAAAAAGCTCTTTCATCGGCACCGGCTTGATCAGGACATTGTTCATTCCGACCGCCAGGCATTCATCTTTGACCTCGCGGCTGGCATGGGCGGTCAGACCGACGATGCAAGTCCCACCATTATCCGCTTCTGCTTCTGCTTCCCGGATCTTCGCGGTGGCTTCCAGGCCGTCCATGTCCGGCATCTGCAGGTCCATGAGAACCATGTCGAAGCCGCCTCCTCTCCACTTCTGAACCGCCTCCCGGCCGGTTTCGGCGGTTTCCACCTGCCAACCGTGTTTGCCGAGAAACATCAGGACCATCTTCCGAATCATTGGATCGTCTTCAGCCAGCAGGATATGGGCGCGCGGCGCCGGAACTTCCGCTTCGCCGATCCGCTCTTCAGCCGGTGCGCTCCGATCATCGACGGGCTTGAGCGGCAGGGTAAAGAAGAAGACGCTTCCCCTGCCCATCCCGGTTTTTCACGCCGATATCCCCCCCCATCAGTTCGACCAGCCCCTTGGAGATCGCCAGCCCCAGTCCGGTGCCGCCGTACCGGCGCGTGAAGGAGCTGTCCGCCTGGCTGAAGCTCTCGAAGATCTGTTCCCTTTTTTCTTCCGGGATGCCGATGCCGGTATCGCTCACGGCGAACGCCAGGCGCTCGTCGCGAAACTTGCACCGAGACGTGCACTTCGCCCTCGTGGGTGAACTTGATCGCGTTGCCGATGAGATTAATGAGGATCTGCCCCAGCCGGCCGCGGATCGCCGACCACCGGGGAGGAATCTGCGAAGAAAAATCGGTTTCCAAACGCAGGGTTTTCTCCCCGATGTTGAGAGCTCATCATCTCGACCGTGCTGCGAACCAGCTCCCACAGATCGAACGGCTCCTCCTCAAGCTCAACCCGCCGTGCCTCGATGCGGGAGAAATCGAGAATGTCGTCGATGAGAACATGCAGGCGCTGCGCCGAAAGGTTGGCCATCTCCAGCAACGAGCGGCGCTCGGGGTTGTGATCGATCTCCAGCAAATGCTCGGTGGCGGCCATGAAGACCGTCATGGGAGTGCGGATTTCGTGGCTCATATTGGCCAGAAATTCACTCTTGGCCCGAGCTGGCCTCTTCCGCTGCCTTCTTGGCAGTTTCCTGCACTTTTTCCGCCTCTTTGCGTTCGGTGATGTCGGTAGCCGCCGTCCGGCAGACGGCTTCTCCCCTGGCGTCCTTGGCGGCGATGCTTTCCAAGTGCAGACAGCGCTGCCGACCGCCATCATGCAGGTCAACATCCACGCTCCGGCGCTCCCCCGTCGCCAGCACCTCTCCCAGATACCGATAGAGGTCGTCCGCCCCTTCCCGGGTGAGAAACTCGGGCAGATAGCGACCGAGAAGCCTCCGCCGCTCTTCCCCCAGCAGGGCGCAGCCGGTGAGGTTCGCCTCCACAATCTCCCCGGTACGGCCGAGGGTGAAGTAACCGACCGGGGCGAAGTCGTAAAGCTCCCGATAGCGGTCCCGGGTCTCCTCCAGGGCGAAGCGCGTCTCGCGCAACTCTTCGTTCTGGGTTTCCAGCTCGATCTGGTAGACCCCGAATTCGTGGATGAGGATCTCCACGTCGCTGGGGGAGAGCCCCTGCAGGTCCGGGTGTTTCCCGCCAGCCGCGGCGCGGGCCATCTCTCTCAGGTGCGTGCTTTCCATTGGCGGTTTGTCCTCCCTGATTCTCCCCCCTCTTCCTCGATTTTACCGGTTATATTCTGAAAGGATAGCAGAACCAGCTTCGGCTTGCCGGGCTGATCCTCCCGGTCGATGCGCCGGGCATTGAGGCGCATGGTGCGCCGGCCGAGACCGGGGAAATCGTGGCTGACTTTAAAGTCGTTGAAGGTGATATTTTCCGGGATGATCTCCAGCAGCAGGCGCCGCAGTTCGGGGATGTCCCACTGGTGGCTGCCGAGCTGAAAGACCGGAACCCCCTCGGTTTCCTCAGGAGAGGCCCGGAACGTCTTGTAGAAGGCGGAATTGGCCGAAGCGACCCGCAGGTCGCCGTCGAGGACGAGAAACGGCTCGCGCAGAGTGGCGAGGATACTTTCGGCGAATGCCCGCGCCTCCGACGCTTCAATTTCGACCTTTTTCAGTTCGCTGATTTCGGTAAAGGTAAGGATGACCCCGGCGATGACGTTGCCGCTGGTACGGTAAGGCACCAGATGGACAGCGTACCAGTCCCCTTCGCGGCTGCGGATTTCGCGCGACTTTCCCTGCAGGGTCCGCAGGACCTCCTGCAGGTCAGCGTTCATCTCCTCATAGTTCAGGGAGGTGACGATATCGGCGAGGGGACGGCCGACATCGGAGGGGATGAGACGGAAATAGCGGGTGCTCGCCGGGGTGAAGCGCCGGACGCACAGGTCGGTATCAAGGATCACCGTGCCGATATCGGTGGCGCCGAAGAGATTGTTGATGTCGTCGTTGGTGCGGAACAGTTCGTCATTTTTCTTCTTCAGCTCGGCGTTGACCGTTTCCAGTTCCTCGTTGATGCTCTGCAGCTCTTCCTGCGAGGTCTCCAGCTCTTCATTGGCGCTCTGCAGCTCCTCGTTGTTGGCCTGCAGTTCCTCGTTGGCGCTTTGCAACTCTTCGTTGGCCGTCTCCAGCTTCTCGATCGTCGCCTGCAAGTCCTGCCGGGCGGCGTAGAGCTGGCGTTCGAGAGCGCCAATGCGGGCATCCGCCGGTGCTTCGGCGCTTTCGGCCGCGCCGGCAACCTTGGTGGTATCCGCAGCCTCCTCGAAGGTCACCAGAAGCGCCCCGGGGCCGGCGCCGACGATCGGCTGGACGGCGAGATCGACGGTCAGAGGAAAGCCGTGGAGGGAAAGCTCACCCCTTTGCTGACCATTCGCCGCCCTTCCTGGCGTACCCGGTGCAGCAGGCCGGCCAGAGTCTCGGCAAGCGGCCCGCGGGCCATCTGCAGCACCTCGAAGGTCGGTTCCCCCTGGGGCGGGCTCAGAAAACGACTGGTGTCGCTGTGAAAATAAAGGATGCGGTCCTGTGCATCCACCACAATTCCCGGCGGGGCATACTCTTCCATTATCGTCGTCTCCACCAGCGCACGCAGAGCCGGCTCGCGGTTTTTCCGGCGTCTCTCGACGGCCGGCACAAATAACGGTCTTGTCTGTACCTCATCCTGTCGGGCCCCCTTTCGGGTGGGCTCTTTTCTGTACGCCGGCGGTTGATCGGGGAACGGCTGCCGCATGGCGGGAGAAAGCGCTCTTGCCCGGAAGAGTTTCCACTTGCGGTTCACCGGGGCGAAATGCTCTTCGGTGAACGTCCCCACTTCTTCGGATGCGCCGAGGAGCAGAAGCCCCCCCGGCTTCAGGCTGTAATGGAGAAGGGGCAACACCCTCTTCTGCAGGGCATTATCCATATAGATGAGGAGATTACGGCAGCTCACCAGGTCGAGACGCGAAAAGGGGGGATCGCGCGTGAGATCGTGGATGGCGAAGACGACCATGTCCCGCAACTGCGGGTTGACCCGGTAACGGTTTGCATGCCGGATGAAAAAACGGCTGAGGCGCTGCTCGGAAAGTTCGGCGGCGATATTTTCCTGATACATCCCCTCCCGGCCGAAATCAATGCTCTGGGGATTAATATCGGTGGCGAAGATCTTGACCGGAAAAGTCTTCTCCAGCTTCTCCATCGCTTCGAACAGGAGAATGGCCAGAGTGTACGCTTCTTCGCCGGTGGCGCAACCCGGCACCCAGACCCGTACCGGCCGGTCGGCCTCCAGGTTCGCCAGCATCCCGGTCAGTTCCGCCTCAAGGGCCGCAAAGGCCTCGGGGTCGCGGAAAAAGCTGGTGACGTTGATCAGCAGATCCCTGAACAGCGTCTCGGCCTCTTGCGGGTGTTCCCGCAGATAGCTGGCATAATCGCCCAGGCGATTGAGCTGGTGGATGGCCAGCCGCCGCACGATACGGCGGCGGACGGTGCTTTTCTTGTAGCTGGAAAAATCATGCCCGGTGACGCTATGGACCGTCGCCAACACCTGCTGCAGGTCGCCGTCGAAGCGCTTCTCTTCGATCTGCCGCCGCATCTCCCGGCGGGTGGTGCGGGAATAACCGACATAACGGACCAGTTCCTCCCCCATCATCTCCACCGGCAGGACCAGATCGACCACCCCCGTCTCGATGGCGCTGCGCGGCATGCTTTCAAACTCGGCCTGCGCGGCATCCTGCGCCAGCACCAGACCGTTGGCGGCGTTGACCGCCCGTGCCCCCTCGGCCCCGTCGCTCGCGGCCCCGGAGAGGACGACAGCGATGGCGTTCTCTCCTTGATCCTCGGCCAGGGAGCGGAAGAATTCGTTGATATCGAGCCGCACGCCGTCGGCGGACGCCGGTTTCTGCAGGCGAAACCGTCCCTGCCGAATAATCAGGGAGCTGCCCGGCGGCTTGATGAAGATGGTATCCGGCGCCGCCGGCATGCCGTCTTCAATGGTGCGGATCGGCATCGCTGTGTGACTCTGCAGCAGAGGAACGAGATAGCTCTCCCGCCTGGGGGCGAGGTGCTGAACGACAACGCAAGCCATACCGCTGCCGGGGGGAAGATGGTCGAAGAATCCCTCCAAAGCCTTCAGCCCCCCCGCAGAGGCGCCGATACCGACCACCGGGAAGTCCAGAGCGCCGGGCAATTCAGGCGCCGTAGGGGTGGGGGCCTCATTTTTTTCAGGGGGGAGGGATGTGGTTTTTTTCTCCCCGCGTATCTTTTTCCGGTCGGTCACGGCAGCGCCTTGGTAATACATTCCTTTTTTTATTTTATATCTTTTTGGAACCGGGTGGAAACCCGACCTGTATGCAGAGGAATCCTAGGTTTTGTCGCATATCATGGATATTTTGCAATTTCATGTCAAGAAATCAGAAACGAGCCGCGGGTGCTGACGAAGGAGGGGAAGAAGCCGGTGGCGTGGGGCGTGGAATTGGGCCTGGGGACGTGAGGTTAGCGAGGGAAGCTGGCACCAAGGATTGCCACAGGAGCATGGTTTGTAGGGGCACCCCCCTGTGGGTGCCCTTACGCCGGGCGACCCTCCGCGAGGAACAAGGGCGGCGCACGGGGGCCGCCCCTACATAGGATGGATATGAACCACCAAAACCGATGACTCGCCGCCTACTTTTTAAAACGGTTGCCGATGTCCCACGCCAGGCCGAGAAAATCACCGATCCCATAATACCCCTTGTGCGCCGAATCCCAGGCAATTGGCCGCACCTTGCGGATATCGGGATATCCCTTCTCGCCCAGCACCGCCACATCGGCTTTGACATCGACGATCTCGCCGACGAACTGGGTATGCAGGCCGATTTCCAGGGTATGCAGCAGACGGCATTCGATAATCAGCGGGAATTCCGCCACATAGGGGGCGTCGACCAGTTCGCTGCGCACCGGCGTCAGGCCGCAGGCGACGAACTTGTCCGTATCGCGCCCGGAGACGATGCCGGCGAAATCGGCTTCGGCCACCTTTTCCGCCGAGGGGATGTTCACAGTGTAAGCCTGCCGTTCGAGAATGGCGCCGTAGGTATGCGTCGCCTTGCGGAAGGAGACGGTCAGGCAGGGGGGCTGCGAGCAGCAGATGCCGCCCCAGGCGGCGGTGGCGATATTTGCCTTGCCTGAACTGTCGTACGTGCCGACCAGCCAGACTGGGGTCGGTATGGCAAGCGTTTTGGCGCCGATGGACTGCTTCATTTTTCTGCCTCCTCGATTGAAATCCTCCCTCCCCCTTCATGGGGGAGGGCTGGGGAGGGGGTATCCTGTCGGGCGCCCTCCCCCTCACCCCCTCCCATCAAGGGAGGGGGAACGATTATTCGAACCGGATCTTCCCCGCCGGACCCTCTTCCACCCGGCCGATGACCCAGCCTTGCGCCCCTCCCGCGTGCAGCCGGGTCAGGAGCAGATCGGTTTTCTCGGCCGCTACCGTCATCAGCAGGCCGCCCGAGGTCTGCGGATCGGCAACGAGATCGACGACCTCCGATGGCAGTCGTTCGCCTGCCACGACCCGCGACAGGTAATATTCCCGATTATTATAGCTGCCGGCGGGGATCAGGCCGGTTGCCGCCATTTCCTTTACGTGCGGATAGAGGGGAAGCGCCGCCGCCGCGATGACCAACAACACATTGCTGGCTCCTGCCATCTCCAGCGCATGGCCGAGCAGGCCGAAGCCGGTAACGTCGGTACAGGCCGAAACCCCGACATCGAGCATCACCCGCGAGGCGGTTCGGTTGAGGCTGCACATGCCGGCAATCGCTGCGGCGATATCCGCCTCCGTCAGCACCTCGCCTTTCAGGGCAGTGGTGAGTATCCCCGTGCCGAGCGGCTTGGTCAGCACCAGCAGGTCGCCGGGCCGGGCGCCGACGGTCGTCAGCATCCGCCGGGGATCGACCAGCCCGGTAACCGCCAGCCCGTACTTCGGCTCCTCGTCCTCCACCGTGTGGCCGCCGACGATGACCGCACCGGCTTCGGCCACCTTTTCCGCCCCGCCGCGCAAGATCGCCGCCAGTGCATCGGTGCCCAGGCACGTCGGGAAAGCCGACCAGGTTCATGGCGGTCAGCGGCCGAGCACCGACGGCATAGAGATCGGAAAGGGCATTGGCGGCGGCGATGCGGCCGAAGGTCGCCGGATCGTCGACGATCGGCGTGAAGAAATCGACCGACTGCACCAGGGCGCGATCCTCGTCAAGCCGATAGATACCGGCATCGGCGAAAGGGATCGCCGCCGAAAGAAGATTCGGATCGTTTATAACGGGTAGTTGACGCAGCACCTGCGCCAGTGGCCCGGGGGCCAGCTTGGCGGCTCAACCGCTGCTGCGGGCGAGAGCGGTCAGACGGATCTTATCGGCCATCGGGAGCACCTCCTTTTCAATCAAGATCTTTCGGCAGTTTCCACGCCACCCGGGCATCCCCCTGGCGCAGGGTGTACTTGAGGGCGTCGAAATGTTCGAGCAGCGCCTGGGTCTGCTTGCGGGCGCTGCCGATGCAGTCGCGAAACTCGGCCAGAGTCAGCGTCGGCCGTGCGGCGAAATGGCCGACGCAGCAGCCGCCAGCGCCGCGGCATAAGCTCGCGGTATGGAGGATAACTCTCCTCGTTGAGCTCGCACCAGCCGCCGCGGGCGAAGAGGTAGGCCAGACATGGCTCGAGCGGGCTCGGCTCGAGGCCGAGCCGCTCCGAGCATCTCCTGGCGGTTCTTGGCCTGGGGCCGTCGCTGCCGGTAGGCCGCGTCGATGCGCTCGATCAGCTCGCGCCTGCTCCGCTGGCGGGGTCGGCGGCGAAGCCGGGGAGACGCACCACCTCGCCGTCGCTGCTCCAATTCACCGGCGGCAACAACCGCGGCCAGCAGCTCCTCGAAAGCCTTTGGCACCAGGTTGCCGGGCAAGACGCCCTTGAGCGTGGCGCGGGGAATGCCGGGGAGGAGCGGCTGGGCGCGATGAAAGCGCGCCGGTCTCCGCTACCAGTTGCGCCGCCAGGCTGCGTACCCGTCTCCACGGTCGCCCACTGGTCGGCGAGAAGGAGAACCTTGCCTTCGCGCGCAAGCCTCGAGAGTGGCCGACGATCCGCTCGCGCCCCAGGCCGGAGAGCTGCTCCAGCTCCTTCACCCGCACGCACGGCCTGACGGCAGTCTTCTGCAGCAGAAAGGCGCGTCTCGCCCGACTCCAGTTCGGCAAGGGCGGCCATGACCTCGTGGCGGAAGCGCCGGTGCTTGACCGGGTTCGGATCGATGACCTGCCGCCGCCGATGGTCGTCATCGGCGAGTAGGAGCGGATGATGAAGCGGTCCTGGCGGTGCGCCACCAGCGGCCGGTCGAGGTGGATCTGCACCAGGGCGCTCTCCCCCGGTTCCAGCTGGTCGCGGTCGAGAAGGGCGACGATGCCGACGGCCCGGGCGGTGCCGAGATAGAGGTGGACCGGATCGCGGAATTTCAGCGGCCGCGGCGCTTCCGGCGAGCAGGGTGAGGCGGGCATCGAGGCGTTCGGTCAGCTCGAAGCAGTCCGGGGGTGCCGACGCACCGCGCCGCGCTGCAGATTCGTCCCGCTCGAGGCCGGCCAGATTCACCGCCACGCGCTGGCCGGCGCGGGCGATCCTTCGGCCTTTTTGCCGTGGACCTGCACCTCGCGCACCCGCACCGTTTCCCCCGGCGGCAGCACCTCCACCGTGTCGCCGACCCGCACCCGTCCCGGAGAGGAGGGTGCCGGTGACCACCGTGCCGAAGCCGGCGGACGGTGAAGTGGCGGTCGATCGGCAGGCGCAGCGGCCCGTCGGCATCCTTCGGCGGCAGTTCCGCCAGCGACTGCCTGGATGGTCGGCGGTCAGTTCCGGCAGGCCGGCGCCGGTGAGCGGCCGAGACCCGGCAGCAGGGGCGCTTCGGCGAGGAAGGTGCCGGCCACCTCCTCGCGGACCTCCTCCTCGACGATGTCGATCCAGTCGGGCTTCGGCCAGATCGCACTTGGTCAGGACCAGGATGCCGCGCGGGATTTGGAGCAGCTTGAGGATCTGCAGGTGCTCGCGGGTCTGCGGCATCACCCCCTCCATTGACATCGACCACCAGCAGCACCAGATCGATGCCGCCGATCCCGGCGAGCATGTTGTGGATGAAGCGCTCGTGCCCGGGCACGTCGACCACCCCGGCGACCGTGCCGTCAGGCAGGCGGAAGGGGGCGAAGCCGAGGTCGATGGAGATGCCGCGCTCCTTCTCCTCCTTCAGGCGGTCGGTTTCGACCCCGGTCAGGGCGCGGATCAGCGCGGTCTTGCCGTGATCGACATGGCCGGCGGTGCCGATGATGAGTGACGAGCGGGGTTGCTTCATCGGCCATCCGACGGTCTCCGGCCAGGGCCTGCCGCCAGGGCAGCGACCAGCGCCGTTTCCTCGCTCCGGCAGCAAGGTGCGCGGATCGAGGAGCAGGCGGTCGTCCTGGATGCGGCCGATGCACCGGCGGGCGGCCGTGGCGCAGGCGGTCGGCCAGCTGTTGCGACGGAAATCGGCTGCGGTGTGACGGCGATGGCGAAGCCGGGGAGTTCGGCCAGTCGGCAGGGCGCCGCCGCCGACGGTGGCAGCTTGCGGCGACGACAGCGATGCGGCCCGGTCGCCTGCGCCGCGGCCTTGCAGCTGCGGCAGCAGGCGCTGGCAGCGGCGTCGCAGTTCGTCCGGCGGTGGCGGCGAGCATGCGCAGCAGCGGGATCTCGCGCAGCGCTTCGGCCGGGTCGAGATAATGGCGCAAGCGTCGCCTCCAGCGCCGCCAGCGTCATCTTGTCGAGGCGCAGGGCGCGCGCCAGCGGATGCCGGCGAATTGGTCTCGATGGCCGCCCTGCCGGCCGACGATCAGCCCGGCCTGCGGCCCGCCGAGCAGCTTGTCGCCGCTGAAGGTGACCACGTCGATGCCGGTGGCCACCGCTTCGCGCACCGTCGGCTTCGCGCGGCAGGCCGAAGGGGGTCAGGTCGATCAGCATGCCGCTGCCGAGATCCTCCAGCACCGGCAGACCGTGCTCGCGGCCGAGAGGCGACCAGTTCCGCCGCCGGTACGGCGGCTGGTGAAGCCGACAATCCGGTAGTTGCTGGTATGGACCTTGAGGAGCAGGGCGGTCTCCGGTGCCGATCGCCGCGCGGTAGTCGTGCGAGGTGGGTCTTGTTGGTGGCGCCGACCTCGACGCAGATACACGCCGCCGGCTAGCCATGACCTCCGGGATGCGGAAAGCAGCCGCCGATCTCGACCAGTTCGCCGCGCGAGACGACGCGCTTCCTTCCCCTGCGCCAGGGCGGTCGAGGGCGAGCAGCACCGCGCCGGCGTTGTTGTTCACCACCGTCGCCGCCTCGGCCCCGGTCAGCCGGCAGAGAAGTGCCTCGACATGCGCGTAGCGATGGCCGCGCTCCCCTGTCACCAGATCGAATTCGAGATTGGAATAGGCGCGGGAAACCTCGGAAACCGCCGCCAGCGCCGCCTTGCTCAGCGGCGCCCGCCCGAGATTGGTGTGCAGCACGGTGCCGGTGGCGTTGATCAACGGCCGCAAAGAGGGGCGCAACTTCTCCTTGGCCCGATGTGCCGCCGCCGCCGCAACTACCGCTGGCGCCAGATCGTTCTCGGTTACCGCAACCTTGCCGTGCAGAATAGCATGGCGTAATTGTTCGACCGCCTCCTGGGCGCTTTCAACGAGCAGCAGATGCGGGCAAACGGAAACAATTTCGAGAAGGGGGGGCTCGTTCAGCAGGCGATCGATGGCCGGCAGGCGGCGCAGCAGATTTTGACTGGGATCCATGGCTCATACGCGGGGGAAAGAAGATGAGAGAGGAATAACACGATCTAGGGCAAACTACAAGGCATCCGGCCCCCCCGCAGTGTAAATCCGTCGCAACTCCGGTGAAAATTCGTCGCCTTCGTGAGTGAACAGCGGCGCTTCCACCACCAGCCCGGCACCCCCCCGCTTGCGCCCTTCCACCAGCACCAGCCGCGCCCCCTCCCCGGCCCGCGCATGCACGCAGCGCAGGCGCTTCGGCTCCAGCTGCTGTTCACGCATTGCAGCCAGGAGTTCGGCCAGCCGTTCGGCAAGAAAGATGATGCCGAAACGACCGCCATCCTTCAGCAGAAAGAAACCAGCGCGCAGAAAAACGTCAACGCCCCCAGCCAGTTCATGCCGCGCCGCCCGCCGCTCCGCCACCGGCGCCACCCGCCCCCGCCCCGGCTCCCGATAGGGGGGATTCGCCAGCACCACGTCGAAGGATTGCGGCGGCAATAGATCACCGATTCGCCGCACATCCCCCTGCAGAATTTCCACGCGGCCGCTCAGACCGTTCAGTTCGACACTGCGCCGCGCCCGGTCGGCCATCTCCGGCTGAATCTCCACCCCGACGATCCGCGCCGCTTCCCCGCGCGCCGACAGCAGCAGGGGGATAATACCCGAACCTGTCCCTAAATCGGCTATTTGCGTATTGGCGGAAAGAGTGACAAAATCACAGAGAAGAAAGGGATCGAGGGAATAACGATACCCCGCCGTCGGCTGAATGATCTTCAGCCCGGCGGCGGTCAGGTCTTCAAGGGTCTCGTCGGGAAGGAGCATGAAAAGATAGCTGCCTCATTCGGCCTATCGGGAAATTAGTCCTGAAAACCGCTTTTTATAGCCGCGCGCCGTAGGTCTGCAGCAGTCGCCTTTGCAGTTCACGCGCTTCAGTGGCATATTGCGGTTCTTTGAAGGAGAGAAAATAGCGGTAGTTGGTCAACGCCTGATCGAGCTCGCCGAGCTGCTCGTAGGTCTTACCCAGGTTGTAAAATGGCATAGGATCGTTCATTCGCTGCGCTGCCCGCTTGAAGTACTTGATCGCCTCGCGCCGCTCCCCCTCTACCAGGTAGGCGGCGCCGAGATTGTTGAGGGCGGTGGTCGATTCAGGGTTCACCTCGACCGCCCGGCTCCAGAGTGTCATGTTCGAATGCCAATAGCCATTCTGCTGCCAGGTAAGGCAGACCGCTGCGGCGAAGGCCAAGGCAACCAGGCCCCAGCGCAGTGGTGGGAGTGGAATTCTGACGATCAACATCCCGGCGAGCAGAAAGATCCCCGCCGCCGGGGCATAGAGATAGCGGTCGGCGGCAAAGTAGGCAAGCGGCCAGATATTTGAGGTCGGCAACCAGAAAGCACCGAAGAGGGCCAGAGAGAAGAAAGCGCCAGGGAAGCGGCGCCAGCAGAAATAAAGGAGCAGCAGGTAAGCGATGGCCAGGGCCACTCCGGACAGTACCCAGGGGTCAAGCCATCCTGCGGGTATCGAATATTGGTATTCCGGGGCGAGATTGACGGGCCAGAACCCGTTTAAGGCCATGAAGGACCAGGACTTGAACATGGTCAGATAATAAGGAAGAAGATCGGTCGGGTCGAGGTACTTGCCCATTTTGGCCAGCATCCCTTGCATGGCCGCCACTTGCCCGGCCTGCCCCTTGTAAGCGTACCAAATACCGCCGGCTGCAATGGCGGCAAATGATGCCAGAGCTGCCCAAGAGCGGCGCAGCAACAGACGCTCCTCCGGCGGTACCATGGCCGCCTCCCAAGCGAGCCAGAGGAGCGGTACAGCCAGAGCATTCTGTTTGGCCGACCACGCGGCCCCGAACATGAGGAGGGCGGCCGACTCCCCAGAACCAGCCTTTTTTCCCGCCGTCGAAGATCTTGGTATAGGCGAGGAGTGACAGCAGCATACAGGCCAAGGCCAAGCTGTCCTTGCGGTGGGAGACGTTGGCAATCACTTCTACCTGCACCGGGTGAACCAGAAAGAGCACGGCCCCTATCCAGGCGGCGACAAAAGGTGCCCGGAGGCGTCGGGCCAGCAGAAAAAGGAGCCAGGCGTTCAAGGCATGCCAGAAGATCGCCTGGATGTGCCACCCGGCCGGGTTCAGACCGAATAGGGCATGGTCGAGGAGAAAGGTCACCTCGCGCAAGGGGCGCCCCGGGTAACTGTCGCGGAAAAAGCCGGCGATTGAGCGCACATCCGGGTTGTTGACGATCACGTCGTAATCGTCCAGAGTCCAGGCACTGCCGAAGGTGTTGCCAAACAAGGCAAATGCCGCCGCCAGCAACACCAGGAAGACAACCCGTGCATCCCATTCGAGACGGCAAAGTTTCTTCCCCATCTCTTTCACTTCTGCTTGGCTTTTCACTCCACAACTCCAAATCTCTGACGAAGAATCCCACGAACTTCCTGAACCTGCGAACGAAACTCGGGGTCGTTCAGCTGGACGAATTCTTTGTAATGCCGGATCGCCAACTCCCGCCGTCCCTGTTGCTCATAGCACATTCCAAGATTGAAGTGGGTCGGCGGGTTGAGAGGATTTATCCGCCCCGCCTGCTCATAAAATTCAAAGGCTTTCACCCGGTCGCCTGCCTCGTAGGCGATGTTCCCCATATTGTTGAGGGCGTAGACCGATTGCGGATTCACCCGCCAGGACTGGCGCCAGAGGGTCTCGACCGAGCGCCAGACCAGGTTTTGCTGCCAGGTGAGAACGCTCAGCAAAATCAGCAATAATCCCAAGGCACACCAGCGGGCCTTTGATGAGGCGACCAGTTGCTCGCCTCCCCAGGCAGCAAGGAGAAAAAATCCTATGGCGGGGACATGCAGGTAGCGGTCGGCGGCATAATAGGAGACCGGCAGCAGGTTCGAGGTCGGCAGCCAGAAAATTCCCACCCAGACCAAGGCAAAGAAAACAACCGGCAGCCGCCGGTAACTGAAAACCAGAGCCACCCCCCAAAAGGCGATCAGGAGCAAGGCACCTACCACCCAAAGATCAAGCCAGGAGGTCGGTATCGAGAGCGTGTACTCGACTGCCAGCGGATACGGCCAAAAGAGCTTGCCGGCGAGAAAGGGAAGGCATTTCAGAGCAAGCAATAAATGACTCTGCAGAACTTCGGTGCCAAAATAGTTCTGCCGGTGCAGATGACGGGCGGCCAGGTCATGAAAGCGGTCGAAATGGCCGAAAAGCGACCACCAGAGGAACAGGCCGGCGGCGACGACGGCGAAAAGCAGCGGCAGACGATAGCGACGCGGCAGGCCAAGGAGAAATCGCTTCTCTTCGGGGACAAAACAGGCTTCATAGGCGAGAAATACTATCGGCAGCGCTGCCGCGTTTTGTTTGGCCAGCAGGCCGATCCCGGCCAAAGCGAAGGCGGCCGTTAGCCAGCCGGCCTTGCCGCCTCTGGGATCGAAAGCGCGGGCATAGGCGAGAACAGAAAGCAGAGAAAAGGCAAGAACCAGGCTCTCTTTGCGGTGTCCCAGGTTAGCCACCACCTCGACCTGCAGCGGGTGCACCAGAAACAGGAGAGCCGCCGCCCAAACGGCGAACCGGCCGAATTGCAGCCGTCGCGCCAGAGCAAAGACCAGAAGAGCATTGAAGCCGTGCAAGAGAATGCTTTGCAGGTGCCAGCCGGCCGGCTCCAGGCCGAACAGCCTAAAATCGAGCAGATAGGAGAGCTCGCGCAGGGGACGCCCCGGCTTCGCATTCGCAATGAAGTTGGTCAGGGAGCGAATGTCCGGATTCTCGAGGATGATGGTAAAGTCGTCGTAGGTCCAGGAATTGCCGAAAGTGGAGGCGTACAGAGCAAAGGCCGCGGTCAGCAGAAGGAGCGCGCTAGCTAGCAGAATCTTCAGTTCGGTTGAGATCGTTTTCATTCGCCACCCCAGCTTGAAACGGTGCCATTGTCGGCTGTGGACGCCCGACCTGCCTTGTATCGAGATACTTACCTGCGCACGATTTCCGCTTCGATCTTGCTGCCAATCCCCAGCGGCCTTCCCGCCAGCCGATAGAACAGCGCCCCGACACGGTGGACGGTCGTAACTGCCGGGCGACCGGCCAAAGCTGGTGACTGACCAGGGGCCTGTGCCGTTGGGCGAGGCACCCCTCCGGTCTCGTTTCGGCGGCGAGCCCAGAGTTTTTTCAGGCGGCTGTAAGCCCGGTTGGCCCCCGAAATACCATAAGTATGGATGAGAAAAGTGCCAATTTCATTCGGAAACCCCCGGAAGAGTCTGGCGAGCGAAGCCGGTGAAAAAAAATTCGGGTGATGCGGCGGTGTATTCGCGCCAAAGTCGGAAAGCAAGCGCAGCGCCAGCGCATGATAGTTGGGGATGCCGGAGAAGAAAATCCTCCCCCCGGGTTCGGACCGCCGCCAGCATGCTGGCGAGATGCGGCACCGGATCGGCGATATGCTCCAGGGTCGAGGTGCTGGTGAGCAGATTGAATGCACCCGGAGCAAATCCCTGATCCTCCAGGCGCCCCTGCAGAAACTCGAAATCGTATCGCCGCGCATACTCCCGTGACCAGGGGGAGAGATCGATGCCGGTGCACTCCCAGCCGAGATCGCGGAAGTAGCTGAGCAGCAAACCGTTGCCACATCCCACATCGAGGACCCTTCCCGGCCCCAGCAACTGGGTGTAGCGTCGTGCCACCCCGCGGAAAAAGACTGCCTCGAAGGCTGACTGGTGCTGCTCGGCAAAGGAAGCCGCAAACACCTCGTCGAGAGAGGAGTTGATTGCCTCGATTGCCTCGGTGCCGATATCGGCGTAGACAAAACCGCAGCGCGTGCAGGCAAGCAAAGGATAGTTGTTAAGGACCCTCTCTTCGACCGGCTCCTGCGACTGGCAGAGTGGACAAGGCTTCATCGATCGCTGCTCCTGGTTTGCGCCGACGCCGCACCGAGTGCGGCATCCGCATAGATGTCATCGAGCTGCGCCATCATCCTGTCGATGGTCAACCCGGCAAAGAACGCCTGCCCATTGTGCACGAAGCGTTCGGAAAGCGCCTGGTCGGTCAAGAGCTGCACGATCTGCCCTGCCAGCAGCGCATGATCCTGCAACGCAAAAAGAAAGCCGCTCTCGCCGTGGCGCACCACCTCCGGCATGCCGCCGACATCAGCCAGGATCGGCGGTACGCCGGCCATAGTGCATTCAGCCGAAACCAGCGACAGCGCCTCGATCTCGGACGGCAGCACCAGCACCTTGGCCCGCGCATACAAACGATCGACTTCGGCGCGCGGCAGACCGTTGACGATCTCCACCGGCAACCCCCGACTGAGGAAGCGGGCCAGAGCGCGCGCGTAGCCGTAGTCCTTGCCGACCACCAACAGCCGCGCATCCGGCACCTGTTCGAGGACCGCGGGGAGGGCTCGCAGCAGCCGGGGGAGACCCTTACGAAAATAGTCGCCGCCGACAAAGAGGATCAGATTTTCGCGCTCCGCCCAGGGCACCGGCGGGCTCTGCACGTAGTCGAGACCGAAGTGGAAGAGGAAATACTTGCGCGGATGCGGCACGATCTCGCACATGAAGCGGCTGTGCAGGATCACCCCGTAAACATGACGAAACATCCGGCCGTATTTGAGCCGCCGGAATTTCTGAAAGAGGAAACGTAATGGCAGATCGAGACAGAGAAACAGGTAAAAATTAACCCAGTAATAGTCGTGGACGTTGACCACCAGGGGGCACTTCAGCTGGCGCGGCAAATCATAAGGGAGGTGCTTCAGATCGGTGCAGTGGGCCACATCCCACTGCTGGCGCAGGTCGGCCTCGCTATGATAAATACCGACATGATGTCGTTTCGGCAACTCGCGCAACAGCACCGATTCGTAAGTCCCGGCCCCGGTAAGGCTGGCGGCCCCTTCGGAATCAGCAGAATCCTCACGACTCCACTCCCGGCGACGCGGCATGGTGAAAGCGCGGATGCAGCAGCAGCAGACGTCCCATGCCGCTGCGTCGCAGCAGGCGCTTGACGACCTCGGCCAGCCAGCGCTGCGCCAGAACCAGGTCGGCCCGCCAGCGCGAATAGCCGAGGCGCAGCTTGATGGCACGCGACTCCTGCAGCCCGGCCCAGAAATGGGCATCGCTCGCCCCGCCATACCGCATCTGCGCCAGCACCCGTTCGAGATAGACAAAGACGGATCCGGAGCAGTGCAGACGCAACACCAGATCGTAGTCCATGGCGATACGCAGGCTGGCGTCGAAACAGCCAACCCGAGCATAAGCACCGCGGGCGACGAAAGTCGCCGGATGGTCGAGGGGCATCTGCCGCCAGATCGCGCCGGAGACCTCGGCGGGCTTGAGGACGAAAAGAGGACTGCCTTCGGCATCGAGACGCAGCATGTCGCCGTGGATCACATCGGCCTCCGGGTGCCGGCGAGCCGCTTCGGCAACCGCAGCGAGAGCACCGTCAGCATAGATGTCGTCGGAATTGAGGATGCCGATCCACTCCCCGTTCGCCAGTGCCAGCCCCTTGTTGAAGGCATCGGCGATGCCGCCGTCCGGCTCGGAGATCCACCGGATGCGCGGATCAGCAGCGGCAGCGGCGCGGATCAGCTCGACGGTGCCGTCATTTGAGCCGCCGTCGATTATTAAGTATTCCAACTCCACCCCCGACTGAGAGAGAACACTCGTCATCGCCGCGTCCAGTGTCGCGCGGCTGTTGAAGGTCGTGGTAATAATGGAGAACCTCATTGCGCTCGCCTTTGTATTGCTAAGGCCTCATCGAGGATCACTTCGATGGCGTCGATGCATCTCTCTCGCCCGAAGTCGGCATAGACATCCTGCTGCCCCTGCCGGGAGAAGGTTTCATACAGACCAGGCTCATCGATTAGACGGCGGATCTGCGCAGCCAGCGCAGCGACATCCCCCGGTTTGTAAAGGAGTCCATTGCGGCCATCGCGCACGATTTCCGGCAAGCCACCGCTGTCGGCACCGACGACCGGCACCCCCAGCGCCATCGATTCGACCGCTACCCGGCCAAAAGCCTCGCAGCGCGAACAGACCAGATGGATATCGGCCCGGGCGAAGACTTCCGCCACGTCATTGCAATAACCAAGAAAGCGGACCTGTGCCCCGACCCCGAGATCGACCGCAAGACGCTCCAGTTCGTGGCGATACCCTTCCGGCCCATCGCCGGCGACCTCGATCAACGCGTCGATCCCGTCCTGCCGTAATCTGGCCAGGGCGCCGATGGCATCCCTGTGCCCCTTGTGTGCGGTCAGATGCCCGACCATGCACAGGGCCAACGGCCGCTTCCCGGCCAGTCCTTGACGGCGCGGTGCAACGGAGGGAGCCGTCGCCTTGAGCATGCCGTTGTAGACAACTCGCATTTTTGGGGCAGGAATATGCGGCGTCAGCATCTCGAAAACGGCACGGGAATTACAGATGACCCGTTGCGAACGGCGGCCGATCAAATCCAGCGACATGTCCCTGCCAAAGTCGTAGTTCTGCCCCATGTCAGCTTCGACGAATTCCCGCACGTGCAGAACATGCGGGACATTCCAAGTCGCAGCCAGCAGCATCCCCAACGGTTTGGCGACAGTATTCGAATAGACCAGATCACAGACACCTGCAAGCTGCCGGCTGAGGACCCACCAAGCGCGGGCGTTGACCAGAAGTCTATAGGGGATGCGCAGCAGCCGCGGCTGATCGCCGATCCACGCCTTATGCAGCCGGATCACAAAGGGGATCCCCTCTCCCTCTAGGGCTGCCGTGAAGTTTCCTTTTTTGGGCACGATTAGCAGCGGCGCCCAGCCGCGCGCCTTCAGACCGACGACAACATCGAGCAGCGAGCGTTCCGCCCCGTAAAACCCCGGGGTGTGGGCCACGAAGAGGATGCGTCTTCGATTCGACGGCACTTCATCTGACATCGAGTACACCACCTCTACAGCGCATTTCGAACTGACTGCAACTTTTCCAACGTCAGCGTACCGGAAAAGAGTTCACGGTTGTCCCGGAGTTTCGCATCGTCCCAATCCCACCAGGCCAGGTTTTGCAACCGCTGGATCATCTCTTCGGGGAAGCGATAACGAAGGACTTTGGCCGGCGTTCCGCCCACGATGGCATAGGGAGGGACATCGCCTGCGACCGTCGCATTGGCGGCGATCACCGCGCCGTTGCCGATCGTCACCCCTGACAGAATCACGACCTGCGCCCCGATCCAGACATCGTGGCCAATCGTGATGGGACCGCGCGACTCGATGTCTTTCTCCTCCGAACCGCCCCAGATGCATCCCTGTCGTTGCTCGGCGTCGATCAGGTTGCGAAACATGTAGTAGGTCGAGCAGCGCTCTGTGATGTGATTGAACTCCTGGATGGTGCAGTTGCGCGCAATCGAGCAGAAATTGCCGATCGTCACCTCGTGCACTTTCGCCGTAATGTCGCTGCCGGGTCCATTGAACGAAGTGTACCGGCCAATCCGGACCGGCCCGGAAACAAGACTTTCGACAACCGCCGAATGGTCGCCAATCTCCACCTGGCCATGGATGCGCGAGTTGTGCACAAGGGAGCAGGCGCCGATCTTCGTCGAAACTGCCACATGGGAGGCGATGATCCGGGCGGAGGGATGAACGCCAGACGGACGACCCGACCAGCGCCTGCGCCCGGCAGTGATATCGCTGAGCACGCTGGCAATTTTCCCTGCAACACCCATCTAAAACCTCCTGTTCTTATTCGAGAGCCATCGACTTCGCAATTTCTGCACCTGACTCCATTGTCAGTGTGTCGCACTAAATCAACTCTTGCGCATTGATTTTCAATGTTTATCGATACCAGCCATCAACAGAAGTTGGTTCAAACCATTTGATGCAACATCTGAGGAAGCAAATATCTCCTCAGCAGCCTGGCGACATTGTGCTGCTGGAATTGTTTCACACAGTCTGATCTTATGCAGCAAATCCTCCGCACTCGACGCCCAATGCATGACCCCCACATCCAGAAATGCCGCGAACCGGTCACCCCCTGCAGCACACATGGTTATTGTCGGGATCCCAAAACCAAGGGCTTCAAGCGCCGTGCTTGAAAGCGCCGTCAGATGCACATGGGCAAGGCGCAACAAGGCGTAAAGAGGAAGCTGCGAGGAGAGGGCTAAATCGAATCTCGCCTCGGGAATTACGCCCAATTTCCCCTTGATGGAAGCAAGTTCCCCTGGCGGTGTACCGGGGTGAACACGCACAAGCCAGTACCAATCTTCAGGAGCGTGCCGTATGGTGTCAAAGAATAGCTCGTCATACTTAAATCCGTGCAGTAGGGTGACCAGAATCACCTTGGAGAAAGGTTTGAATTTGCTTTTTAAGCACCCCAAACCGTCATCACAACTCGCGACATGATCGTCTCGCCATTTATTGAACCACAGGTTGCCTGCGACTAACGTGGTGCTCTGGGTGGATATTGCCGGATTGTCAGCCAATGTTCGGACAGCTGACTCGTTCCCCCAGGACAAAAAAACATCCGGCATAACTTCATACCCACCGTGTGGAGCCTTCACCCAGCCAGAATAGGCAAAATGGGTATTCCCTTGCACCCCATGCTGAAGGTCGGCACTGACCACTCCCAACCTCCTCGCAGCGAGGGTGGCCGGCAGAACCTCAGGATCGTACCAGCAAACCGAGATCAACAGTTTTGTCCCCGCGGTTGCCATCCACTTTTCGAAGATCAGACTGTATTGCTGCACGAGCTGAATTCTCGTTTCTATCTCGGCCCAGGAAACGGTCCGTCCCAATAGCGATGAAGCAAAAATCTCAAAATCGACAAACCAGAAGGGTCGCGGCAACGCTGCAGGTTGCGGCATTGCCATCATTTCAGTTGTCAGTAAACGCGATATCCACGCAGAGGGGTAACACTTGGGCGAGCGTTCGGGCCCACGCTCCCAGGTAATGGTCGCCACCCCCGCTGATTCAAAATATTCGACCAAGGGATCGGCATAGATTTCATATAGACACGATCCAAGCTTTTGCCGACGACCGGAGAGCGTAAAAATAACTACATCACGTGCCGGCGTCGCCGGGGAGGGGACTTTTCTGTCCCCAGGTCGATCCCTTCCGGCTCCAGTGGAATTTCAATCTCTTTGCGGCGCGCGCTATCCGCCAAAAAATGCGTGTTCGCGACACGAGGCCCTTGATATGCCCCACTCCAAACCTGGACGACTTGGATGGTTTCCTCAGCGCCTCATAGGCGGTCGTGGCACGCAGCAAGGGCCACACATTCCAATCGTAACAACGATAAGCATCGACAGGGTGTTCTGTTTCGTAGCGAGCGAATAAGTCTATGACTTCCTGAGGTCCCATATGCATCCATCCAAACTACACATTCACAGTTATGTCCCGCCAGCTCCGCAAAAACCAAGGCATTGGATAGATTTTCTGAGCCAGCACCCACGTCAGGACAAAACGCAAGAACATGGCCACTGCAAAAGCCATCCCCGCTCCGGCAATCCCAAACAGGGGGGCAAATATCCACACCAGGCTTATGCCAACACATCCCGAGAACAGCGTGATCCAGACGAGTCCGCTGGTCTTCCGTACGTAAAAAATATAATTTGTCACCATGAAATACATTCCACAAAATGCCTGACCAAGTGCCAGCCATGGCAAAGCCTTTGCCGCCTCCATGTATGCCGTCCCGGCGACAAACAACACAATCCAATCTGCCAGAAGAGCAACAATGCCGGCGAGGGCCAACGCTATGGCGAAATAGGCCCATGTTCCGGCGACAACTCTGCGTTTCGTAGCAAGATCAGCTGTTCTCAGCTGTTCGTACAACCAGGGGACAAACGCTTTGTTGAAGGCATCAGCCAACAAACCCATCCCCATCCCCAATTGTGCGGCGACCAGATAAATACCAGCCGAAGCCAAACCTAATTGCTGTTTGATGATGAACCTGTCCACAAGGCTGGTCAGAAAAGCACCAACAACATGGGGTATCAGTGGAACACCAAAAGCCAAGGCCTCCCGCACATATTCCCGACTTGGCCGCAACGTCACCCACCCACCTCTCATCAAGGACAGGTAGCCGATAACGGAAAATGCAATAGCAGCAACTAATTGTCCCAATAGGCGACCTTCATAGCCAAGCTTCAGGAGAAGCACAAACACCAAGGAGAGTCCAATATTGAGGAGACTTTGCAGCACTTGGAACGCGCCATAAGCAACAGACTTTTTCGCCATCATCCAAATACCGAGGCGAATCTGAATGAATATATTACACCCGGAAACTATGACGGCCGTCAGCAACCAGATTATCGGCAAAGAGGTGATACTTTCCAGCGGCGCGTGAAAAATAAGGACAACAACCAAGGTCAACAAGGTACTCATCAACAAAACGCTGAGACACGAACCTACATAGCGCGGAAAATCAATTTTGTCTCGATTGACAAAACGCACATTAACCGCGCCATGCACACTCAGTCCCGTAAAGGCACCCAACACCCCCACCGTCGCAAAAAACATTGCAATGACACCATAGTCGTCCGGCATCAATACCCGTGTCAGAATGGGCAGGAGCAGAAAGGGGATCAGGGCATTCAGAGTGTTGGTTGCGGAATATATCGCCGCTCTATGTAGAAGAGCGCGCATCAAGTAATCAACCCCCAGGTGCACGGAGATCCTTTGGCAACATCACGCGCTACCCGTTTCCCAAGCAGGAGATCAAAATATTTTGGTGCTAGGCCGTGCCCGGGTCGAATCACGCGCAGGTTTTCTTTGGTCAAAACATCACCCGCTCGCATGTCACAGGCCACATACAGACTCCGCCGGAACACGAGCGATTTTTTTTCCGCCTCGGTGGGACCGTAATTCACCGATCCAATCGCTTGCCAGGCCCTTTTCGTTTCGATCACCAAGGTTTGCATTTCCACCGGTTCGAGGGAAAACGCCGAATCTACTCCACCATCCGCGCGCGACAAGGTAAAGTGTTTTTCGATGACTGTCGCCCCGAGAGCCACGGCAGCCACCGAGACGCCAACTCCCATGGTGTGATCGGAGAGGCCGACTTCACAGCCGAAAAGTTCACGCAGGTGCGGGATGGTGCGGATATTGGTGTGCTCCGGAGACGCCGGATAGCTGCTGGTGCATTTGAGCAACACCAAATCCTTGCACCCTCCTGCGCGCGCCGCCGTCACCGCTTCGTCGAGTTCGGCCAGGGTCGCCATCCCCGTCAACATGATGATCGGCTTGCCGGTGGCTGCAACCTTTTTGATCAGGGGGATGTCAACATTCTCAAAAGAAGCGATCTTGTAACAGGGGACGTCGAGTTTTTCGAGGAAATCGACGGAAGTCGCGTCGAAGGGGGTACTGAAGCCGACGATCCCGCGCTTGCGGCAGCGCTCAAAGATCCACTGGTGCCACTCCCACGGGGTATGCGCCTCCTGATAGAGATCGTAGAGTGTGCGCCCTTGCCAGAGGCTGCTCGGATCGCTGATGAAAAATTCCCGATCTCGAATATCCAGCGTCATCGTGTCGGCTGTATAGGTCTGCAACTTCAGTGCATGCGCTCCCGTTGCAGCAACTGCGTCAACAATCTCCAGCGCTCGCTCCAGAGACTGGTTATGGTTTCCCGACATTTCCGCGATAACAAAGGGGGGGGAGTCAGTCGTGATATTGACGCCACCTATCCGGACCGGCAAATGCGTAGTCATGTAGCCTCCCTGCGAAGATAGAGCAATATTGCTTGATAGCTGATCAGCATTTCAATCTGCCCGGGCGGTATATTGCAGGAGAACGCTGCTTCAAGTTCCATGACCAGTTGGATCTGGGCGAGCGAATCCCATTCCGATGCGTTGTTCATCGCTGCCAAGGGTAGATCACGCTGCGCGAAAGTGGGGAAAACGTGGCGAAAAACGAGCTGCAGTCGCTTTTCGATATCGTCGTCAACTGCTTCTCTCTGCCCGCTGGCGGCCACGGCGCTGCGCTGACTCGCCGGGCGTTCACTCGCTGCGGAACACAACGCGCCCTCTGCACGAGGATAGGCTTCGACCAACTCGAATACGCCATGGGCGGGGTGGAACAGAGAAACTACCCTTCGGCCATCGAAAGCGACATCCGCCGTCGGCTCGGCAATCAACTTCGCCCCAAAGCGTTGCGCGGCAGCAAGCGAAAAACCCAGATCGGCAACGGCATAGCAAAAATGGTAAGGGCCTCCCCGTTGCTGGGCATGACGCGCAATCGGCGAATCCGCTTCCGGCGCAAGAACCTCGATGGTCATCCCGTCGCGTAATTGGACAAAGGCGTATCGAACCTTCTGCTCAGGATTCACTGCGGGGCCTTTGAGCAGACGCGCCCCGACCAGACCGAGGTAATCGGTGAGTGTCTGCTCGAACACTTGGGTCGTCACCGCTAAATGATCCATGTACATCACGTGACATGCTGAAAAGAGTGCCCCGTTCATCATTCTTCCTCTTCGGTAAATTGGAACCACTGCGGCAGCGCAATTGAATGCCCGTCCAAATCCAATTGGTACCGTCCTTGGCCGAGATCCACAAACCCATGTTCCGGATAGATGCGACTGGCGGGCTGATTCCGCGGCGTCTCGACAAACAAACCCTCCAGTATGGAGTAGTCTTGTTGCTTGAGGTGCGCACATGCCCAACCAAGTATTCCTGTCTCCACACTGCGGCCCAGAACCCGACAAGACAAGAGAAAGGTCTCGACGGCAGCCACGTTGTGCGCCTCTGCGACGGGAGCCAGAATGATCAAACCGATGATCTCCTGCGCGCTGTATTTGTCCGCCAGCCCGATTGGGATGATCTCGGCACCAGCGTCAACGAGCCGTTCCAGATCTTTTTCGCTGTGGCGCCGGGTGGTCATGTTGAACTGGTTGGTTTTTGCCAGCAGCTGAAGCACCCTTTGCAGGTTGGTGCTCGACAGCCGCTGAAAGCAGAGTTTCATTTCCAAACTTTGCCAATAGCTTTCCTTGTCGGCGAAGGAAGCGGCCTCTTGGGCGATCCGCACCTTGACCGCGTAGCGCCTGACCCGCTCCCGATCTTCCTGTGTCAGACGAAGACTGGCCAGATGGGGGCAGGCCATAATGAAAGCTGGCCAGAGGGTAATATCCTCCGGCAGTTCCGGGACGATGACCTCGGGGAGCAACTGCCGTATCGCCTCCCGCTCGTAGGGGCTGTCGTCCAAAAAACAAATGGAAGACAGGCCTACGCCAATCTCCTCGGCAATCGAGCGGATGTTGCCCGCCTTATCGGTCCAGTTGATCCGCTGGCAGGTGAAATCCTCAAGGCGCAGGACCATGCCGGGGTGTTTTTCAAATGCCTCTGCGGCAATCGCCTCGGTATTTTTGCTGCAGATCGCCAGGACGACGCCCCTTTCTCGCAGGGTTTTGAGGGTCTGCTGAATTTGCACAAAAACGTTGCCGGGAAAGTCTCCGCCGACTTTGATCCCCTGCAACCCGTCGTCGCCGATCACGCCGCCCCAGAGGGTATTGTCCAGATCCACCACCAGAACCCGTGCCGTCTTGCCGCGCAAGGCAAGAATGGTCTTGATAAGTTGCAAATTCAACTCGCCGCCGAAAGGACCATTAAAGGCAATGCGACCCAGATGCCAGTATTTCCCCGGGTCGGCAAAACGGGCACCGTGATGCTCAATGAGAGCCGAGAGCCTGACTAGGTAGCAGTCGGCAAGGTTTTCGCAAAAGCTTGCGAGTCTTGCATTCAGCCGCACGACCAAACTCCTTACAGATGAAGGTGCGTAAACTGCATCCTCCAGCGTGGCTGAGAATGGACGGACGGGAGCCAGGTCGCAGACAAAGAAGGTCCCCGACAGACGTTGCCGGGCTTGTTCGATTTGCTGTAGATAGGTGTCGAAACGGGCCTCCAGCGCTGCACTCTGGGAAAGATCAAATACCGCAAATGGAGTTTCCAGCAGATCCTCAAAGCGTTCACAAAAAATGCAGTAATCGATCGACGCGGTCAGCAGCTCGGAACTGTCGTCCCAGAGTTGCTGGCGATACTGACCAAAAGGGATGGGGTGGATCTCGGCGCGCTCCCCGACGATCTCGCCGTAACGACGGACGAAATCCCGACTGATGATGTCCCAGTTCGCGCTGCCCAAAAAGGTGAGTTTCACGGCTGGTAACTTTTGCTCTAGAGAAACCCGAACGACGGATTTTTCGAGTGCGGGTTGCCGCAGAACCATCACGGTGACCATTTCAGGCTGACCGTTCTTGTCCCGACAAAACCTCTCAACCTCCTCAAATCCGAAGCGGCGATGAATCTGATGCACAGGACGGTTCAATTCGAAGGTTTCACAGTAAAGAGCATTGACTCCGATGGACGAAAAGGCGTATTCGATCACCGCTTGCTCCAAACCGAGCCAGACCTTGAGACGTTCGGCATTTTCTTGCCACTGCTCATTGTCGAGATAAAAGCCCCAGTGGCAACTGTGTTGCTGTAAATCGATATTTAAGAAATTCACCACACCCGCAGGGCGTCCGACATAATAGAAGAGCAGTACCTGCCGGGAAGGATCTTGCCGGACCTTCTCCCACCATGCCAGGTGCTCCGCCAGGGAAATCTCATGGTCGGTGAACATCACCCGGCGCACCTCCGGGTGATTACGCCAGCGCAGGACCATCGGCAGATCAGCCTCGGACAAAGGCTTCAGTTGCATTTTGTCGGAACTGTTCATCTCGTTTCGTTGCTCACGCGGGTGCTATTCGATGACCAGATAGGAACAAAGAGGATTGAGTGGACTTCTCCGGATCGCGTAACAATCGAGCCCCAGCACCTCCTTGACCGCCAGCGTCTCACCAGGGAATTCAGGGCAGTTCAATTCATCAAAGGCCAGGACGCTCCCCCGCGTCAGTCGGTCCCGAATCGCCTCAAGGCAAGCTCGGGTGGGAGAATAGATATCGAAATCGAAGTAGGCCAGGGCGACAATGGTTTCCGGGTGCTGTTGCAAATACTCTTCGATGGTGCTGCAGGCATCACCCTTGACCAGTTCAAACTTCTTCTTATGAGGAATCGGGCTCTCTGATTCGTGATATTGCAGCACCCGCTCCAGATAGATTTCATAATCGGCTGTCACTCCATAATCACCCGCGGCAACCTGTCCACCGTCCTTGGCATTCACATTGGGAAAACCAGTGAAGGTATCGAAGCCGATAATTTTCCGGTTGTAATTGTAGGGCTCGTAAATCCCGCGAAAGGATTCGAACAGAGCCAGATTCTGCCCCCAGCGCACACCGAACTCCATAATCACGCCATGCACATCGATCACTTTCTGATACAGCTCATGCATGAACAGAATTCGTGACAGCGACTGCCGATTCAGATAGAGCCCCAGGTTACTTAGCAATTCACTTTGCGGCAACGGTGATTGTTTGAACATCTGGAAAAATTCTGCACGATTGGCAACTTGTTCCCGGCTCGACCCGCTCAAAACCTTGATGCTTTCTTTCATATATCACCCACCTTTTTCTGAAAGAAACCGATGATTTGCCGTCCGAGGCCCAATCCCGCCAACGCTCGGTAGAGGTCGTTGGTTTTGTCAGGGGAAATCCCATGCAGCAGATTCTCGACAGCGACCCGGGTGCGGTGACAGGGTTTGCCTGCCGCTTTGTTTTCCACATAGTTGGTTGCGGGATTGAATAGATGAAAGTCGATCGGAAAATCCCCAAGCATGTCCATGACCGTCCAGCCGGCACTTTCGCCAAGCGCCGCCAATCCTTGGTGGTTAAAATAGGAAATGTGGTCTGGAACAGCTATCCAAAACGGAGTTGAAATATATCCTTGCTCCAAGAGATGCTGTTGCAGAACCGAGCAGTCATTGGGCACCTCGACAATCAACACCCCTGCTGGCCGCATCAGGGCATGGAGGCTTGTCAACAGCGCCAGGGGATCAAGAACATGCTCCAAGACGTTGTCGAGTAAAATGACGTCGAATTGACTCTTCTGCTCCCGCAAGGCGTCCAGTTCTTGATAAATATTGCCGACGATCAAGTCAGCCAAAAGATCAGGATTATGGGCCTCACATCCGAATCGACTGTAATCCAGCCCGGTGCAACGCCAGCCCTTGCCCTTGAAAAATCGTAATGCCCATCCCTCGCCCGCACCGACATCGAGGAAAGACAGCTCTTTCTTATCGCCAGACAGGAGAGCACTCAAAAGAGCGTATTTCTGCTCCAGCTTGTTGTTGATGTATTGTACCTCTTCAGCGGAATAGGACTTCTCGTAACAACCGCCGTCCTGCTGGTAATACTTGTTCCGATAATAATCACTCAAGTCTTCCGGTGAGGGCTTTTGTGCCAGTTCGTAGAAACCGAAGCGATTCTTCCTGATCAATTCAAGGCTCATCTGCAGGATTCCTCGTGCAACGGGATATGTTCTCCAATTCATTTGCGACACCGACGGCCCCCCGAAATCCGCAGCCGCCCATAAGAGCCTTGCTTGTGTCGCTCAAGGCTTTTACTTTCTCGGGACTCCGGCACAATTCCACCAATGTCTTGGCAAGGTCTTGCGCGGTGACCTGCGTTGCCTGGCCAAGATTGAGTATGGCTCCCTGCCCGGCAAGGGCCGCGGTCATTTCCGTCTGGTTGTCGGCGACGATAATCGTGACAGTCGGCAACCCCAGATAACACCGTTCCCAGGTCGCGCTCCCCCCTGCACCCAAGGCCACGTCAGCCCTGGACATCAGTTCTGCCATATTGTCCACCTGGATGTGGCAGTGAACATTTGGCATGGTCTCGCACCGGCTCTGAATCATATTCCGGATTGGGTTTGCACCGCCCACCACGACATCAGCTTCGATCCCAGTACCATTCAACATGCACAAAGCATCTAGTGCCTTCATCGTCTCGCCGGAGGGATCGCTGCCACCAAAGAAAATGAGAATTCTGCGAACGTGGCCGTCCCGTATTCTCGTGCCGAGTTGAAAAAACTCATCTCGCAGTATTGCGTAGTGAGGGCCCAGCAATAATCGGCAATCTTCTGCGACCAATCCGCGGTAACGTCTATCCATTTCCGGGTAGAAATTCTGATCCAGCAACAAGTCGCAGTCATGTAGACGATCCGCTAAATCGTCAATGACCATGATCCTGGTGCCAAAACTTCTGAGTCTTTCTTCCCATCTGCGCTCGACGGCATAGTGATCAACGATTAACCAGTCGATCTTGCCAATCTGCTGTTGTAACACCTGCAGGGCCTGCGCTGCATCTTCCTGCCAGGGGACACCCAGCCATTCAGCATGCGGCGCCTCGCCAAGCCCCCCCTCGCATTCTCCGTGCCCTGGCAATGGCAGGGAGTAGGTGGGATAACCCCTTTGTTCAAGCAGTGCACTCTGATGCCCCGGATGTTCACGACAAATAAAGTGTATTTCTGCGCCTCTGGATCTCAGACATCCGGCCAAAGTTAAGCAACGCATGAGATGGCCAATGCCAATCCGCGTTGAAGAATCAACCCGGATGCCAACTTTCACGACTTTTCCCCCTGCAACGAAGCGAACATCAATTCTGCCCTGTGCCAGTCTTCCATTGTGTCGATATCCTGAACTTGGTGACGTGGCAAAATCACGGGGACAGACGCAGGCGAAAAAGTCACAATCGCGTTGAGAAATGCATCCGCACGCCCCCAGTAGAACTGGCCGGCATCGTGATAGGCCTCCTCCAGATCTTGTGAACGCACCATGATATTCTCCGGCCAGATCGCCTCGACGTAACCCTCCCGGTTGATCCGCACCGCGCGCTGAATCGGGAATGGGAACGAGGTTACGGTAAATGCGTAATCCTTGCCGGTTTCGACCAGAAGTTGAAATCCCCTGCACAGATCAGCGACGCGGATGAATGGCGCCGTAGCATAGATACAGCAGGCATACTCGGCCGGGCTGCCGTGTTCGGCCAGCCACTGCAGGGAGTGCTTGACCACGGCGCCGGTCCCGGCGAAGTCGTTGGCCAGTTCGGCCGGACGCAGAAAGGGGACCTCGGCACCGCAGCCTTCCGCCACCGCGGCAATTTCGCGGTCGTCGGTGGAGACGATGATGCGGTCGAAGAGACCGCTCGCACGCGCCGCCTCGATCGACTAGGCGATGATCGGCTTGCCGGCAAAGAGACGGATGTTCTTGCGCGGGATGCGCTTGCTGCCGCCACGGGCCGGAATAATCGCGACTTTCATGCCAACGCCTCGCGCAGTGCGGCAACGACCCGGTCCTGTTCAGCTTCGCTCAAGGTTGGGATACATCGGCAGGCTGATGGCCTTGGTGTAGTAACGCTCCGCCTCGGGAAAATCGCCGTCCGCTGGAAACCCAGCTGCCGATAGTATGGCTGGGTGTGGACCGGGATGTAGTGCAGGTTTACGCCGATGCCGGCGGCGCGCAGCGCTTCGAACACCTCGCGGTGGCTGCGGCGCAGCTTGTTCAAATGCAGGCGGATCACATACAGGTGCAGCCCGAGTAGCTCGTCGGGGTGCTGCCAGGGGGTGGTCAACGGCATCCCTGCCAACAGGTCGTTGTAGCGCTGCGCCAGTTGATGGCGGCGCGTCACGTAAGCGTCGAGCCGCTCCAGCTGGCTGACGCCGAGCGCCGCCTGCATGTCGGTCATGCGATAGTTGTAAGCCAAGCTCCACCTGCTGGTAGTACCAGGGTCCGTCGGGCTCGCGGTTCATCAGGGCCGGGTCGCGGGTGATGCCGTGACTGCGCAGCAGTTGCATGCGCTCGGCCAAAGTCGGGGATCGTTGGTCAGGGCCATCCCGCCTTCGCCCGTGGTGATGATCTTGACCGGGTGGAAGCTGAAGACCGTGATGTCGCTGTAACGGCCATTGCCGATCGGCTCGCCCTGATAGCGGCCGCCGATGGCGTGCGAGGCATCCTCGATGACCTTGAAGCCGAAGCGCTGCGCCAGGTGGTGGATCGCCTCCATCTCGCACGGCTGCCCGCAGAAGTGCACCGGCACCACGACCTTTGGCAGCGTCCCGGCTTGTTCCGCGGCGACCAGCTTGCGCTCCAGCGCCTGCGGCGATCAGGTTGTAGGTGCGCGGATCGATGTCGACGAAATCGACCTGCGCGCCGCAATAGAGCGCGCAGTTGGCGGAGGCGACGAAGGTGATCGGGGTGGTCCAGAGCCAGTCGCCGGGGCCGAGGCCCAGCGCCAGGCAGGCGATGTGCAGGGCCGAGGTGGCGCTGTTGACCGCCACGGCATGCGCGGCCCCGCAATAGCCGGCCACGCCCTGCTCGAAGCGCGGCACCATCGGCCCTTGGGTCAGCAAGTCGGAGCGCAGCACCGCAACGACGGCTTCGATGTCGTCCGCGGTGATTCCTGGCGCCCGTAGGGGATCATGGCGCCCATGCCTAGAAACCTTCGCTAGCGTGAAGCTGGAGTTGACATGCTGACGGATCAGCTCCCGCAATCTGCTCGACGGTCAGCCACTCACTCATTGGTGCCGCTGTTGTAGGCAAAGCCGCGGCGCACAGGGGCGTGCCTCGAAGGTCTTGCTGAACGCCGCCACATCCCAGAGTCTCCAGCGAGGGGAGGATGACGAAGTAATCCTCGAACTCGACCGTGCTGAGGGCGTCGGTTTCGGTGACCATCTCCTCGTGGAGCTTCTCGCCGGGGCGGATGCCGACCACCTCCTGCCGACAGCCGGGCGCAATCGCCGTCGGCCACGTCGGTGATGCGGTAGCTGGGGATCTTGGGCACGAAGATCTCGCCGCCCCACATGTCTCCAGCGCCCACAGCACCATCTCCACCCCTTCGTCAAGGCGTGATGTTGAAACGGGTCATCCGCGGTCGGTGATCGGCAGAACCCCGCCGGCGCCGTGTCTGCAGAAAGAACGGGATGACGCTGCCGCGGCTGCCCATGACGTTGCCGTAGCGCACCACAGAGAACTTGAGGTCGCGCTTCCCCTTGATGTTGTTGGCCGCGACGAACAGCTTGTCGGAGCAGAGCTTGGTGGCGCCGTAGAGGTTGATCGGCGCCGCGGCCTTGTCGGTGCTGAGCGCCACGACCCGCTTGACCTGCGCTGGAGAGGCAGGCCTCGATGACGTTCTGCGCGCCGAGCACGTTGGTCTTGATGCACTCGAAGGGATTGTACTCGGCCGCCGGCACCTGCTTCAGGGCGGCGGCGTGAATGACGACATCGATCCCCTCCATGGCCCGCTGCAGGCGGTCCCGGTCGCGCACGTCGCCGATGAAGTAGCGCAGCTGCGGATATTTCTTGTCGGCGAGAACTCCTGCGCCATCTCGAACTGCTTGAGCTCGTCGCGCGAGTAGATGACCAGCCGTTTGATTTCGGGGTATTTGTGCAGAACGGTTGCGACAAATTTCTTCCCGAAGGAACCTGTCCCGCCTGTCACCAGTATCGTTTTTTCACTCAGCATTCGCTCATCCTCAATCTTCGTCCTGTTTCAGTGCAGGAGCACGTCTGTGCCCCTCTCATCGGATTCCGCCACCGCCATGTATGCGTTCGACCGCGATCCCCAGTTGGAGCAGGCTTGCATTCAGTTGATCCCTTTTTTTCATGGAGCTAATAATGATCTCGCGACAATCTCCCCGCACACCGTCGGCCAATGTGGTGACCGAAAAGGCGAAAAATCGTTTCCCTGCTGCAACGTCATCCATGACCAGTTGCAAGCTGACCCCCGCTTCCTGCAAAGACAGATAGGCGATCTCCGCCACCTCGTTGACGCCGCAAAATGCGACTTCGCTCACCCCTTGCGCCTTGAGGCGCCGAAAGAGATCGAGATACTCCTGGCGCGTGGTCGTATAGAGGCTGGTGAAATAGTTGAGATGCTGATAGGCGAGACGGCTCTTTTCAGCAAAACCCTTGGGGGTGAGGAGGTAGGCGTAACGGTTGCGCGGGAAGGCCTTGACCCGCACATATCCTTTGGCGACGAAGTTCTTCAGGCAGGAGTTGACCAGCCCGACGGCGATACCCAGACGCCCGGCGAGCTCGCGCTGGGAGACGGTGTCTCCGGCCTCGAGGTAGTTCATTAACTGAAAGGTGCGGTAAGCATCTTGCTTATCATTCATGTCTTGAACACTGCCACAAGAAAAATCTTATATTCACGGAATTAACTTCCGGCAGACGCCCTATCACTTCAGTCTGATTTGAATGCTGCCGATATTTTCCTGCTGATGGCCTTTTATTCATTCACTCGATGAACATCATACAGGCAAGGCATCGATTTCCACAGGGAAAAACAAGCAGGCGTTCACATTTTGAACTGTTCATGGTCGCACTTGCAAGAGTCGTGCACAGATCTCACTCAGCTGCGTACCCCTGGCAGACCAGGAGTGCTTTTGTACCGCCATGTCTCGCACCGCCTGCGCGAGCGTTTTCCGCTCCGCCTCGTCATCCAATAATCGAATCAGTTTGGCAGCGGTATCCCCGACATCGCCACGGGCGGCGTAAATCCCCGTTTCTGCGAGAATTTCCCGGTTAACCGGGGTATCGGAAACGACACAGGGGAGACCGCAGGCCATATAGTTGAAGAGCTTGCCATTGGCCTCCGTGTTCGACAGTTTGGGCGAAACCGCCACATCGCCAAGGCGCAGGTAGGAGGCAGCCTGAGCGTAAGGTATGCGTCCGGTAAAGGTAATCTGAGCAGTAAGCCCCCTTGCCGCCGCCTTTTCGCGGTAGGCGCCGTCGGGATAACCCATCAACAGAAAATGAATGTCGTTGCGTGTCTTGCATACCCGGTCGGCCACATCGAGGAGCAGGTCCACCCCCTGCTGCTCGGACATGACACCCAGGTAAACAATGATCTTCTTTCCGGCAGGGAGCCGCAATTCTCTGAAAAGATCGGGATCGCGGGGACCTGGAGAAAAATCTTCGGTGTTGACCGCATCGATGAGCGGCGTTACACGTGCCGGCGGCAGCTGAAAATCGCGCACCAGCATTGCGGCCGTCAGGCTCGAGCTGGTGACGACTTGATCGGCCGAGTGGACAATCGCCCTTTCCATTTTCTGAAAAAACCGGTGCAGCCGTGTGCCCGGATAAACAAAGCGATGTTCCGCCATCTCGCCCGTAAGGCTCCCCTGGCAATCGAACAGCAGGGGAATACGCAGGAATCTGCGGAGCCACTGACCCACGAAAGCCCCCTCGTGCAGGTGGGCATGGATAAGATCGGGGCGGAAACTTCTGGCGAGACGCAGGGCAGTGAAAAAAAGCAGAAGATCGAGATAAGGCTTATGCCAGGAAGGGCCGGCGGCAAGCTTTCCATACCAGGGGATGCCGGGGATGCGGCTGACCGGGATACCCGGCATATCGCGCCCGAGATGATAGGTGGCCAGGCGGACATCATGCCCCAGCGCCTGCAGCGCCCGGGCCGCACTCGTATATGCGGACATGGCAGCCGCGATCGGCAAAAAAAGGGGTGGGTGCCAGCACCAGGATTTTCAGGGGCGGAATCCCCGACGGCACCGTCATGAGGCCAGTTTCAACGATTTCGCTTCCGGATCGGGAAGGTTGCGGGTCTCGCGAATGGAGTAAATAGATTTCCCCTGCACCTCATGATAGGTGCGGGTGACCAACTCACCAAGAAGGCCGAGGACTATGAACTGCACCCCGGTAAAAAGAAGAAAGGCGGTGAGAATCGTCAATGGATTACGATTCATCGACAACCCCTCGATGAACTTCATGTACAGGGTCGCCAGGCCGGTAAGCCCCGCCAGGCCGAAAGTACCGGCTCCCCATTTGCCGAACAACTGCATCGGCCGGGTCGAGTAGCGCAGAAGAAACTTGACCGTGATCAGGTCGAGCACCACCCGCAGAGTGCGGTCCATGCCGTATTTGCTTTTGCCGGCGCGCCTCGGGCGATGGTTGACCGCGATTTCGGCGACATGGGCACCGAGTTGGCTGGCGAGGGCGGGAACAAAACGATGGAGTTCTCCGTAAAGGTTGACCTCGCTCAGAAGCTCTCGCCGATAGGCCTTCAAAGTGCACCCGTAATCGTGCAATTGCACCCCGGTGATTCTGGATATCAAGGCGTTGGCCAACACCGAGGGGAGACGGCGGCTGAAAAAACGGTCCTGCCGGCTTTTACGCCAACCGGAGACGAGATCGTAACCCTCACCGATTTTCTGCAATAGGCGGGGGATATCGGCCGGATCGTTCTGCAGGTCGCCATCCATGGGGATGACGATCTCCCCCTGCGCGGCATCGAAGCCGGCCGCCATGGCCGCCGTCTGGCCGAAGTTCCGGCGCAGGCGAATCACCCGGACGCAGGGGTTCTCGCCGGCAAGCCTGACGGCCACCGAAAAGGTGCCGTCCCGGCTGCCGTCATCGACGAGAATGACCTCGTAGATAATCCCCTCACCGGCCAGTGCCGCGACAATCTCGGCGATCTGTGCCGCGACATTATCTTCTTCATTGTACAAGGGTATGACGATGGTCAAGTCAATTTTATTCATTCGGAATCCCGGAATCAAAAGGTTCGGCGAACCATGAATTGCACCAGTTTTTCTTGCCGTTCGGGTGTCGTCTCACTCTCCTGGCGCTGCCCGTAGGAGTAATTCAGGGAGACTTGCATTTGCGGGAAATTGGCGGCGGCCACCAAGCCATAGGACCAGACATCCCCCTGGTCGGCACCGAGCATTTTGTATTTGGCACGGGCACCTAACAAGTAGTACCTGGTGAGATAATAATTACCCGCCAAGGTTAGGTAGATCTTCTCCGAGTCGTTGCTGGAGGAGTCGAATGCTTCATATTCGAACTGCTCGATGACATCCAGCAGTTTACGGGCATAACCGTTATGCGTATAAAAGGTATAGAGGTTTTCCTGTTGAAGAAAGAGGTGTTCGCTGTCTGGGCCATCTTCAACCTGGATTTCGTAATCGGAGGAAAATGTAGATGCCCAAAACCGATTCGGCCGATATCTCAAATTCCAATGGTGCAGAAAACTGGATCCGGCGTCGCTCCCGACTGTTTGTTTCCGTTCAGGGCTGCCGACATCCCCATTGATATACGAATTGGTCATGGAAAAGGACAGGGCAGACCGGGAGTAGCTCAGGCGGTCGGACACCGTGAGAAGGTCGGTAGGCGTGTGACCGGTGGAACGGTAATCGTAAACGATTTCGAACCGGTTGCGCAGCCGGGAGACCATCGTTTCGAGATAGGCGATAGTCGAAGACCGCAGGACCGATTCGTTCTGAAGAGTACCAAAACCGGAAGATTGCCAATCAATCGATACGTCGCTTTCCGGTTCTAGATGCTGAGTTACCGTCCGGTCCAGATCTCCCCGGCCGTAGATCAGGTTCTGTTCGAATCCGACTTTTGCCCGAGCATTTAAATCCTTGTCGAACCTTGCGATGATTTTCTGTTCCCAGAAATCGGTCGATATTTTGGTGCCTTCACCCTGCAGATAGGTTGCCGACCAGGAAAGAAAATACCTTGAGCCGCCCTGAAACAAGCGTTGTTTGCCGTACCACTCCAGACCGAACCGCACACCCTCGCCCTGCCCCTTGCTTCCCTGTTTCCCTTCCATTTCGAGAATGATGTCCAGAGCACTCGGGCGGGTACGAAACATTTCCAGCCGCCCCTTCCCGTAGAAATCGGTCAGATCGTAATCCTCGACCAAATCTGCATATTGATCGGTTTCGCGCTTCTCGGCTGAAAGCGAGACTTTCCAGCCGAGATCGCGGCTGACCTCTCCCCGTAGAAAGACAGGGAGGTCGATCGACTTATCCAAAAAGGTATCCTCAATCCGCCGTTGGTAATTGCCGAAATATTCCAACCCCCAATTGCGGCGCCGGGCCACGGCAAACATATTGATATTGAAACGTTCTTCGGAGGAAAGGCCTTCGCGCTTGAGTTCACCCCAGGTGCCGTCGGCGGAGATCCTGATCCAATTGGTCAAATTGATCCAGCGCCGCTGAAGTTTCTCATCAATCGTTCCCAGTTGGTATTCGTAATCGGTATAATCTTGATTTTTGTTGGTCGCCAGGCGGTCGTCGAATTTGGTGACCCGATAATGAAACCAGTTGTCTTTCTTGTTCAAAGAAACAAAGGCGAGGTGTTCGAGAAGATAATCCTCATAGATCTTGCCGTTCCTGATAACCACGTCCTCTTGCTTGTAATCGATGAGAATCCGCGGCAGATTGGAGAGCGTCTGGCGATACGCCCCAAGATAAGATCCGTTAGCGATACCGGCGACGAGGGTAACCCCCAGTTCCTCGCGCTTTTCATGCAGCAGTTCGTTGATTATCCCGTTGACGCTGAAAAATTGATCGCCGCCGCTGGCCATTCCGCGGCCACTTCGATTTGACCCGGAATCGAGGACCTCGAATTCATCAACTCCACCTTCAATCAGGTCGAGATCTTCACCGTTACGATAGTAAAGGTGCAAACTGAACGGAAGACCGCCGGGTGCCAGGAGCAACTCCCCAGCAAACAGAGGCGTACCGGCGGAATCTTTGAACTCCTGCGCGCCGATTTCGCTGTCGAGGGAATTCCAGGCATAGCCAAGGGAATAAGAATAGTGGCCGGCCCGGCCCCGGGCCAACTGCTCGCGACCGGCATAGAGAAGAGAGTATTGCTGGGTGAAATAATCGGCGCTATCATCGTCACCGGTCTCTTGCGCATCGAAGGTGCCGCCCCGCCATTCGACCAAACCAGTCAGCCGACCAGCGGCATCCGCCGGAAGAACGAAAGCCGCCAGCAGGACAAGGATACCGGTGATAGCGAAAAAATATCGCGATATGGCACAGATCGGCGAAAAAGACATCTACAGCCCAATAAAATAAGAATAAAGCTTGCCAAATGTCTGCAAGCTTTATTCCACTCTAAACTAGAAATTTGGCTTGGTTAATCCTTTTCTGCAGGGACATAATCGCACATGCGCGGGCACCCCAAAAATAAAAAGAAAGGCGGGGGATAACCCCCGCCTTTCTTTGCGCGGCTTCGGTCATTCAGTTACGTTGAGACTTACTTGAAGTGGCAGACGAGACAAAGAGCAGAACCCTGGTTGCTGGTGCGCAGGAACGGGGAATTAAACGTGGCCGCCGACCCGGGTTGTGAACATCGTGGCAAGAGGAGCACCACACTTCACCGTCACTACCGGCGGTAACGTTGAACAGCAGGCGCTCAACGCTGGCTTCAGCATTCAGGCCGCCACCGTCGGCGGTAACCAAAGCGGCATTGTAAGTAAAACCGACCGGATGGTCATTGCTGAAATCGTTACCGAGAAGGGCACTGCTGGTGCCGGGGATGTCAACTACGTCGGCCGGAGAAAAGGACGCGCTCATATAGTTGGTCAAATTGTCGGTCATCACGCCGTCATGGCAGGTCATGCAAAGCTTGGCATCGCCAACGGTCATATCGATGATTGCATCGAGGGAATCGGAAGTGTATTCGGTTGCCGCGCTCAGATCCGCCGAACCACGGTTCCACAGGGGAGCGGTAGCGCTGCCGGCATGCGGGGTGTGGCAGAATACGCAGAGCTGCTCCTGCAGCAGACCCGACGCACCGCTCAGATCGTGCTTCGAACCTAAGATGGACTCTGCCATGGCGGGGGCAGCAAAGAGAACCAGCAGAGCGGCGAGTGCAAGGACCTTCTTCATTGTGTTTCCTCCTGGAAATTGCGGCATTTAAGTGCCGAGTAAAGTGTCCCCGATTTCGGGAACTGTGCTCATGAAGCACGCGCAACAAAAAGTATAGCAATTCAAGTGCCAAGTAGCAAAACCCAGGCTTTCCCTCACTTTGTCACCATGGCCGGAAAGAATCTTGGGAAATGACCATTGGGTTTTACGTCATTTTGCGGCAGCCGCCTCAGTCAGCCCACTTGCCGCCGGCAGAGGATGCGCCTGCAGGTAGGCGGCAGAAAGATATTGCCAGATAGCAAATCGTTTATTCATGAAATCCACCACATACATAAGATCATTGCTGTCGATGCAGATACCCGTGGGCATGGCGAAACCGAGTTCGGCCGGGGTGGCCTTACCGGCGCCGGTGTACAGGAGCAGTTCCCCCGCGGGGGAGTACGTGAGCAGGGCCGCCTTACGCACATCGACCAGTTGCAAATTCCCATCGGAGTCGAAAACCAGGTCACGGGGCCCTTCAAGGTTGCCGACAGCATCGCCGCGCACGCCGAACTTACGGAGGAACTTCCCTTCCGGATCGAAGACCTGCACCCGGGCGTTGAGGGCATCGACGACAAAGAGGTTCCCCTCGCGATCGACGGCCAGCCCCTGCGGGCCGATAAATTCGCCGTCATTGCCGCCGCGGCGCCCGAAAGAGAAGAGATGCCGGCCCTGCAGATCGATCACGACGATCTCGTGTCTTTCGACATCGCTGACATAGAGGCGCTCCCGTTTCTCATCCAGCGCCAGACCGCCCGGATGTTTGAAGAGGCTCCCGCCCAAAGAAGCCAGGGGTTTGCCGGCGGCGGAAAAAACAAGTATGGAGCGGGATTCGGCATCACTGACGAACAGGCGCTGTTGGCTGTCGACTGCAAGGAAATACGGCTTGCCGATGGGCTGGTCGGAAAGGAAGCCGACCGTCTTCCGGTTAAAATCGTACACCCAGATATTGCTGTAGCCCGGGTCGGAAATATAGACCTTCCCCTGGCCATCGGTCGCCACGTCGAAAGGGTATTTGAATTTGAGGCTATCCTGTTTGCCAAACAGGTTTTTCACCAAGCGCTGAATACCGCTTTTGGGGAATTGATCTTCGGTGTAAAAGGTCCCGATATACTCGAGCTTGGCCGGCGCCGGCGGCGTGGGCCAAAAGACCCGGGGCTTCGGGGGGGGGAACAGGCGGCGAGGACAACCGTGGACCACAGAATGAGAATCAGTTTTTTATCCATGCTTTCACCTCGAGAGTTTATTCGGTATCGGCGGAACCGTGGGCAGGCGATCGCGCGCTGGCTATTTTTTGTGACAACTGCCACAGAGGGCAAATCGCGCCGTATGCCCCCCTTGAAAATATACCTCACTCGCCCCGCCGTGCGGATTGTGGCACGCGGTACAGGACATGATACGGGAGGGACGGCTGGGGTCGGCCACGCGATCCAGAGGATGTCCCTTGCCACTCACCCCGCGTAGAACGTGCGTTCCTTTGCCGACCTGGGCATGACAACTCAGGCACAGGCGGTTGATTGGCACCGGGAGCTGGGCAATTTCGGCGCTGGCGTGGGGATCGTGGCAGATCAGGCACATCCCCGCCTCCACCGGCCCATGCAAAAATTTATTCGTGCGAATTTCGCGCACCTTATCGGCATGACATTCATTGCAGATTTCTGCGTCTCCCTGCCTTGGCTGGTACCTGGACGGGCGACTATCCGGTTGATGACAATAGGTACAACTCCAGACGCCGGCCGGCCCATGGACGTGGCTCTGGTTAAGTTTCCGCGCATGGCAAGAAGCACAAGGATTCTGTGGGCCGGCGGCGGCCAGCGCGGTCTTGTCCGGAGACATGTTGTGACAGGGGGCACAGATTTTCTCTTTTTCCGGGAGGTGCAGCAGAAAGGGACGAAATCCGTCCGGAGGAGAAGCTTGCGGATCGGCGAGAAAATAGATATTGGCCCGTGTTTCGGCCACCTGCTTTCCCTCTGCATAGCCCTGGACGGCGATCTGGTTTTTGCCAGGATCGAACTCGGGCTGAAGGATCAGCAGATCGCCAAAAGTCGCCCTGTATTCTGCGCTGGACATATCGATCAGGTCGCTTTTGGTGCCGTTGATCTCGACGGTCATCTGGTCGACGCGCGGCTGCATTCCTCCTTTGATGATCAGGAAATTGGAACGCGAGATCCAGGTCTGGTCTTCAGGATAGACCATTTCCAGGCCCAGGGCCGGGGATATCGTCGCGAAGTAAAGGGCAATCAGAGTGAACAACCGGATGATCATGGTTTATTACCTCCGTCCGAAGGGACCGGCGTCATGGGGGATTCGAAGGGGAGAATAGGGGTGGCGGGATCGATCGGGTTCTCCGCCAGGAAAGCCGGGGTGAGATATTGAAAACGATGAATAAGATTGTTCAACACATCGGTTACCCAGATGGTGTCATTAGCATCCACATCGATACCAAGTGGCATATTGAAGCCACCCGGGGAGATATTTTTTTCATCGACAACGTATCGGCCACCGACGGTCAGAAGAAGATTCCCTTGCAGGTCGAAAATTATAAAACGATTCGCCGGGGCATCCGTCACATAGACATGATCGGAAGGGCTGACCGTCAGACTTTTGGCCAACTGGAAAGATCCGAGAGAGGTCCCCCGTTCACCGAATGCTCGCAAAAAATTCCCTTCCGGATCGAGAACCTGGACCCGGGCATTCATACTGTCGAGTACGTAAATATTCCCGGCACGGTTGACATCGACATCCAGGGGATAATTATATTGCCCCGGCTCCTTGCCTCTCGTCCCGAGGACCTGGAGCAATTGGCCATCGTATCCGAATACGACAATCCGATGGTTACCGGGATCGGCAACATAGATCCTTTGCCGTTGCGGATCGAGCGTCAACCCGGTCGGGCGCTTCAATTGATCATTTGAAATGATTTTCAAAAGGATCTCACCGGGCCCGTAGAGATAAATTTTACCAGCAAGAGAATCGGCGATCCCGACCCATCCGAAACCGTCGGTCGCGACATCGCTCGGGAAATCAAACTTTTTTTCAGAAAGATCAGTATCAAGCAGAACTCGTTTAATCCCCAGGTTCAGATCGAGTACAACCACTGTGTGCAGCTTGGCGTCGGCGACAAATACGCGACCCTTACCATCCGAGGCAACCCCGACCGGTCGAACAAAAAGTACCTTCGGTATTTCAATGCCCAGAATGGCCTCGGCAAAATGATTTTCCTTCCCTCGTATCAGGTCGCGGTCGAAAAGATAAAAATTTATATATTCAATTTTGGCGTGAAACGGATTATTTGGCCAAAAAAAGCGTGGTTTCTGCGATGCAGCTGGTGCACAGGCGTAAATCAGCGGCAGTAAAACCGCAAAAATCGGCAAGGCAAAACGAGACAAACGCATCAGTTCTCCTGACTTTCAATGCACTCGAAATTGGAGTCGAGATGCAGAATTCTCACTTGTTCTTCACTGGCCTCAGCCGATCATAGCTTTTCGGGTTATGGCAGCCGACATAACAGGTACCCCCCGTTTCGGTCAAGGTTAGTTGAATGGGGATTTCCCAATTGCCGAAACCGACGGCACGACTCATGATCAACTTCACCTGATCGGCGCCATGCACGCCATGGCATGCTTTGCAGACACGCCCCTTATCGCTGCGGTTGACATGCAGAAAATGCATGTTGCGGTCGCCATTGCGAAAGCCAGTAGCTTCGGAAGTTCGTTGGTACAGGGCCAAGTTCTTGTCGTGGCAAGTAAAGCAAAGGCTGTAACGTTCTTCGCTGAATGAAATGTAGAGCTCTCTCGGATAGGAGGCGATCAGATATGGCCGGTTGCCGTTGCCATGCGGCACATGGCAGGACTGGCAGAGTCCCTCACCAACGGGCGAATGCTGAAAAGGGCTTGATTTGATCTCTTTTTCGATCCCGAGGTGGCAAGGGAAACATACCTGGGCGCCGGAAAGGCGGAGATTGCCGGGGGCATTGCCGGCATGTACTTCATGGCAGAGGCGACACTTGCCGCCGGCCACGGGGCCATGCTGGCGATAAGCGGTGGTCTGCCAATCGTGGCATTGTGAACAAAGTTCGGCTGGTATAGCGACAAGAAGCGCCGGCCGTTCTCCGCGATGCGGATTGTGGCAGCCGGTGCAATCGCCTTGTTTGACCGGGGTATGCACATACTGTTTGCCTGCCGACGGATCTTCATGGCATAGGGCGCAGAGCGCCGCCCCTTCGGCCTTGAGCAGTCCTTTGCCTGCCCCGCCGTGCGGATCGTGGCAGGCGGTGCAATCGCCGCTGGCGGCAGGTTCGTGCGCAACCTTCTGCCCCTTACGCGGGTCGTCATGACAAGTAAGGCAGAGTTCTGCGCCGACGGCTACGAGATTGAAAGCGCCTTTTTGGCCTGGATGCGCCTTGCCAGAGGCGCGGTGGCAATCGGCGCACCCTTCAGCAACCGGAGCGTGAACATATTTCTCCTGACCAACCGTCGCATGGCAACTTGCCGTGTTACAGCTCTCCGCCTGAACAACACCGGCGAAAAAACAGCTGACCGCCAGAAAAATGCAGACCGTTTGGGCAAGCCGCTTCATCGTCATCCCTCTGCGACAGCAAACCAGCAAAGCAAAAAAATAAAATTTACCTCTCCCAAAGGGAAAGGGTCATGGTAGGAGGATATTAATCGAAAACCAGCCTCACTCGATCACCCCTCCCGTGGGGAGAGGGGATTTGCCAATGCTATTTGGATTATTTACCCACCATACGAGTGCAGCCCGGAGAGGACCAGGTTGACGCCGAGGTAGCAGAAGATGGTGGCGGCAAAGCCGATGATCGACAGCCAGGCGGCGCGCTGGCCGACCCAGCCGCGGGTGAAGCGGGCATGCAGGAAGGCGGCGTAGATGAACCAGACGATCAGGGTCCAGGTCTCCTTCGGGTCCCAGCTCCAGTAGGTGCCCCAGGCGTAGTTGGCCCAGGCGGCGCCGGTGATGATCCCCAGGGTCAGGAGCGGGAAAGCCGATCATGATCGCCTTGTAGTTGAGGTCGTCCAGAATCCTGGATCGGGCGGGAACATGCCGACGATGCCGCCGGCCGGCGTTGCCGGCCGCTGCTCTTCCTGGCCGACCTTGATCAGGTACATGATCGAGACGCCGCAGGCCACGGCAAAGGCGGCATAGCCGAGGAAGCAGGTGATGACGTGGTAGGTGAGCCAGTTGCTCTGCAGCGCCGGCACCAGCGGTTCGATGCCGGCGTCAAGGCCAGCTGCGCCCAGGCCATGCCGAGGAAGGCAAAGGGGATGACGAAGGCGCCGATGGCCCGGTGCTTGTACTTGAGGTCGATCAGCAGATAGATCAGAAGGATCGTCCAGGCGAAGAAGACGACCGATTCGTACAGGTTGGAGAGCGGCGCCCGGCCATGTTCGCCGAGAAGCCGATACGATTCGTACCAGCGCAAGCCGATAGCGAGCGGTATGCAGGGCAAAACCGATATAGGCAAACGAGCGTGGCGATGAACGCCACCTGCTTGCTGCGGGTAGCGATATAGCCGATGAAGAGGAGCATGGCGGCGAAATAAGCAATGGTGGTTATATTGAAACACTGTGCACTGGTCATATTGTGGTCCTCCGCGGACAGAATCAGGAAACGATTTCGGACTTGAGCTTGTTCTTGAATTCGTCGAAAGTAGATTTCAAACGCCGGCTGGTTGCGGTGAGCGCTGCCGCCGAGTTTGATGCCGGTCTTGCCGCCGACTGGCTGCAGGGTGACCCAGATGCGCCGGTGCGACAGGAAGAAAGCGACCATGCTGCCGAGTACCAGCATGGTGCAGCCGAGCCAGACGACCCAGACGCCGGGATCCTTGGCCACCTGCAGACCGGTGAAGTAGCGCTGCTTGAAATCGATCAGGGTATAGATGTCCTCGCCACCCCGCAAGGCATCGAGATCGGGAGCATTTGTGGCCACCTGGGTGAACTTGCGCTCGCCGGCCGCGGTGGTGATCTCGAGTTTCGCCAGAATGCCGAATTTCGGGTTTTCCTCGGCGTTGTAGACACGGAATGAGCCGCCGCCGGGAAGGGAAAATGCCTGTCCGAAACGCGCCTCGACATTTTGCGCTTGGCCGCTCTGCCGATTCTTGACAATGAACTGAAAAACCCCGTCCCCCGCCGGTTGGTAACTCGACTGATAGAAGGTAATCCCCTTGTAGGTGAGCGGGTCGTTGACGATGACGGGACGATTTTTGATCACTTCCTGGCCGTTGTCGATGACCGTCAGCACACTGCGATATTCGCGTGGGCGATCCGATCCCTCATAATAAGAGAGCGTAAACTCCTCGCAGCGAACAGTGAAACCAAGAGGTATCGGCTCGCGGCCGGCGCGTGGCATCACCTGATCGACCGTCCCTCCTTCGAGGATATTGACCTAGCCCTTGTAAATCCCCCGAGAATGCCGACGATCGCACCGATGAAGATGATCAAGATAGAAGCATGCGTCACGTAGACGCCGAAGCGGGCATAAGCCGCCTTCTGGGCGAAGAAATGAATCTTGTCGCCCTCTTCGGTAATCACCGGCGCCGCGAAATTCCGCCGCAAAAATTCGGCCAACCGGTCGCGCAGCTGCTCCCTGGGAATGGCGACAACATGCTCTTCGAGATTGGAGAAGGTGCGGTAAAGGGTGTCATCGGGGACAAGCACCGGTTCGCGCACCGTTTTCCAGACGCGAGGAAAGCGCTTGATCGAGCAGGAGATGAGATTGAGGCAGAAGAGGGCGAGCAGCGCCATGAACCACCAGGAGTGATACATGTCAAAAAAGTTCAAGGCATTGAGAACCCGAAAGCTGGTTTCACCGTACAGCTGCTGATACTCTTCGGGTGACTTGTTCTGCTGGATGACGGTACCGATAATGGAGGTCACTGCCAACAGGATGAGCAGGGTGATGGTCAGCTTGAGGGAACAGAAAAAATCCCAGAGAGCTGTCATGAAATCGCGTTTTTGCGCAGTCAACTTGGCTTCTCCTGATAAGGACATGATGTTTCCGTTGTGAAGAGACAAAAGGCGATGGCCGATGCTCCGCATTGAGCGCGGAACCATAGCTGTTTGCAATTACCGAACCATGCAACAGGTCAAGCCGGGAGATCGGTGGCAAATCCTGCAAAAGCTAATATAGGGCCGATTTGCCTGTCAAGAGAAATCGGTCGCCGCAGACGCTTACGAACGTCTTCAAACCTTCGGGTTTTCAGATGATTTCTTCCCTCGCCAAGCGTATTTCAAGGGCCGCCGCCTTCGCCTCGACACCGGATGCCAACTCCTCCTTGTACGTATCGAGCCGGCCGGCCAAACGGCTATCGCTGGTCGCGAGAATCTGTACCGCCAATATCCCGGCATTACGCGCTCCGGCCGGGCCGATCGCCATGGTCGCCACCGGAATGCCGGCCGGCATCTGCACCATCGCCAGCAGGGCATCGAGCCCTCGAAGAGAGGTGCAATCGATCGGCACGGCAATGACCGGCAGCGTCGTTTCGGCCGCTATTACCCCGGCCAGATGGGCGGCTGCCCCGGCCCCGGCGATCAATACCTTCAAACCCCGCTCGCGCGCCGAACGGACATAGTCGGAAGTACGCCGCGGCGAGCGATGGGCGCTGGCGATTGTCATCTCGAAAGAGACACCGAAGCTCTTTAGTGCCCTTGCGGCCTCGGCCATCACCGTCAAATCGCTGTCACTGCCCATGAGAATACCGACAAGAGGCTTCTGTTCGCTCACTTCAATTCTCCTAAAGAGCTGTCAGCCATAAGCTGTCTTCCCAGCGCCTTTTTGCCGATATCATTCCGGTACTGAACGCCTTGCCAAGAGATCAAGTGAACCCCCGCATAGGCCTTATTGATGGCGGCGGCAACCGTTTCTCCCAGCCCCGTGACGCCGAGAACGCGGCCACCGTTGTTAACGATTTCACCATCTTTTTCGGCAGTGCCGGCATGAAAAACGATAAGATCCTCCATCTTGCCAGCCTCTTCAAGACCGGCAATGGGAAAGCCTTTGGCATAATCGCCCGGATAGCCGCCGGAAGCCATGACGACACAAACGGCGGCCTTTTCGTGCCATTCGAGTTCAATCCCGGCAAGATCGCCGCCAGCGCTAGCAAAAAGAACCGGCACCAGATCTGACTTGAGACGGGTGAGGAGCGGCTGCGCTTCAGGATCGCCGAAACGCGCATTGAATTCGAGAACCTTGATCTCTTCTCCCTTGATCATCAGGCCGGCATAGAGGATGCCACGATAGGGACAACCTTCTTTTTCCATCCCGTTGACGAGCGGCTCGAGAACCTCGTGAACGATGCGGTCGTGCAGGCGAGCGGTAACCACCGGCGCCGGCGAATAGGCCCCCATGCCGCCGGTATTCGGCCCCTGATCGTCATCGAAGATCGCCTTGTGGTCTTGCGCCGAGGCAAGAGGAAGGATCCGTTTGCCATCGGTGAAGGCAAGAAAGGAGGCCTCCTCCCCTTCGAGAAACTCTTCGATAACGACAGCTTTGCCAGCATCGCCGAAAATCTTGGCGAGCATTACCTCATCGACCGCGGCGATCGCCTCCTCTATCGTGTGGGCGACGACAACCCCTTTGCCGGCGGCGAGGCCATCGGCCTTGACAACGATCGGCGCACCCTGGCGCCGGATGAAAGCGACCGCCTGCGCGTGGTCGGTGAAAGTGCCGTAGGCGGCAGTAGGAATGCCGCAACGCGCCATCAGATCCTTGCAGAAGACCTTGCTTCCTTCAAGGCGGGCGGCGGCCTTGCTCGGCCCGAAGATCGTCAGCCCGGCCGTCTGAAATTCGTCGACAATCCCCAGCGTCAGCGGGATTTCCGGCCCGACGACGGTCAGGTCGATCCGCGCGCGCCGCGCGAAAGCCAGAAGTCCGTCAAGGTCATCCACCGCCAGCGGCACGCATTCGGATAGGGCGGCAATCCCCGGGTTCCCCGGTGCACACCAGATTTTATTTACCAACTGCGACTGGGCAATCTTCCATACCAGAGCATGTTCGCGGCCGCCACCGCCGATTACCAAGATATTCATTCTCTCTCCCTGCTCTGCTGAGAATTAGCTTGGCTTGCCTTCCATTTCTCGTATTTAGCCATGAAAAAAGGTAAATATTTATTGAGGCTGGACGCCTCTTGTGGATGTGTAGCAGCAGCATACCGAAGGAAATTTGAATAATGGTCAAAAGCCTTATCATAGTTACCAAGGCCTTCCTCTATTTTCCCAAGCAGGTAGAAATTATAGAGATGAAAACGATTTATTTCATAAAGTTTATATGAGAAAACACGCGCCTTTTCATATTCTTTTATAAGCAAATTTTGCTGGGATGCCGACAATAATGCTCCGATCGAAGTAGGATTAACGGAAGCCGAATGTTGCGAAAGTATATAGCTATTCTTCCAAAATGTATTTTGACGAATTGTGAGGAGGCAAAGGAATACTATCATTATAGAAAAAGGTAAAAATGTTTTACTATATTCTTGAGCAGCCCATGAAATTAGAATGGCCAATCCAGGGAGTACTATATACATGTATCTATCTGCCATTATATAGCCACCAATTGGCAGTATGTTTGATACTGGAAAATACAAAATCAAGAACCATCCAATCCCAAATGATAAAATGGGAAATTTTTTAACATTGATAATCAACAATATGATTAGACACAAAAAAGTAAAAATGCCGAATAAAAAACTCCAAGACAAATTTGAAGTAAGTTCAATGTTATATTCTGGAGCCAAGCCAAAAGGAAAAAATATTTTGGTAAAATAAATAGAAAAGACTTTGAAAGCAGATATCCAAAGGGGTATAAAGCTCTTTGTATTGAATAAATTGTTTTGTGAATAGACGATCAATAATTCTTTCTGAATTAAAGCAAAATTTTTATATAAGTATGCAAAAGAAAAAATGCTCATAAGAGAAAATGAAAGTGCTGCTTTAAATCTAAATCCAGCTTCGTTTTTACAAAATAGTAAATAATACAGAAACATTACTGCTGGAATGGTTATGGAAGTTTGATTGCTATAATAGGCTAGAATAAAAGAAAGAATACTAAAAAAAAGTAGGCAAAACTTTCTTGTTTTCAGAAAGTATATAAAAGACAAACAGGATGAAAGAGAAAAAAGTAGACCCAAGATCTCCTTCCTATGTGAAATATTTGCAACAGATTCAACCTGAAGTGGATGAAATAAAAAAAATGCTGACCCTACAATTGCCGGCTTAGTGGTAATGCCCAATGAAGTTAGAAGAAAAAAAACTAATACGCCGTTTAAGGCGTGCCAAAGATTTTGTTGAAAGTGGTATCCGGCAGGGTTAAGGCCAAAAAATTTAAAGTCGAGAATATAAGTCAGTTCTCTGATTGGCCTGCCAGAATAACGATCTTTGAAAAAGCTTGAAAGGTCATGAATGTCGGCATTGTTAACAATTACCGGAAAATCATCATATGTCCAATCATTAAAAAAGGTATTTGCATAGACCAGGAATGTGGTCAATATCAAGAAAGTAACAATCCACTTCTTACTTGAGGCGATCTGACCAAAGGCCGCTATATCCATTTCATGATCCTCGCCGAAGGTTCTGCATAGAACTTGCTGCCCTTACCAAAAAACATCAAGCCAATCAGGCATAACTCAATGCCGGAAATGCCGCATGCCGGTAAAGACCATCGCCATGCCGTGCTCGTCGGCGGCGGCGATGACCTCGGCGTCGCGCATGCTAGCCGCCGGGCTGGATGACGGCGGTGATGCCGACGCCGGCGGCGTTGTCGATGCCGTCGCGGAAGGGGAAGAAGGCGTCGGAGGCCATGACCGCGCCCTTGACGTCGAGCCCGGCGTGCTCGGCCTTGATGGCGGCGATGCGCGCCGAGTTGACCCGGCTCATCTGCCCGGCGCCGACGCCGATGGTCATGCTCGTCCTTGCCGTAGACGATGGCGTTGGACTTGACGAACTTGGCCACCCGCCAGGTGAAGAGCAGGTCCTCCATCTCCTGGTCGGTCGGCTGGCGCTTGGTGACCACCTTCAGCTCGTCGTAGAGGTCGAGATCGGTCTCCTGGACCAGCAGGCCGCCGTTGACCCGCTTGAAGTCGAGGCGCTGCCGCGGGCTGTGCCGGCCACTGCCCGCATTCGAGCAGGCGCACGTTCTTCTTGGCGGCGACGATGGCGCTGGCGCGCCGGCCGAGACCTTCGGGGCGATGATCACCTCGACGAACTGGCGCTCGCAGATCGCCTGGGCGGTCGCCGCATCGAGCTCGCGGTTGACGGCGATGATGCCGCCGAAGGCCGATTCGGGATCGGTCTTGTAGGCGCGGTCGTAGGCCTCGAGAAGGTCGTCGCCGACGGCGACGCCGCAGGGGTTGGCGTGCTTGACGATGACGCAGGCCGGCCCTTCGCTGAACTGCTTGACGCACTCGAGGGCGGCATCGGTGTCGCCGATGTTGTTGTAGGAGAGCTCCTTCCCCTGCAGCTGGCGGGCGGTGGCGATGGAGGCTTCCCTGACCTCCTTCTCGACATAGAAGGCCGCCTTCTGGTGGGGGTTCTCGCCGTAGCGCATCCCCTGCGCCTTGTGGAACTGCAGGGTCAGGGTCGGCGGGAAGACTGCGTCGTCCTCGGCCGAGCTTCTTGCCGAGCCAGTTGGAGATGGCGCCGTCGTAGGCGGCGGTGTGCTGGTAGACCTTGACCGCCAGGCGGAAGTTGGTGGCCCTGGCGACCGCCCCGCCGCTTGCCTTCATCTCGTCCAGCACCTGCGCGGTAGTCGGCGGGGTCGACGATCACGGTGACATCGGCGATTGTTCTTGGCCGCGCTGCGCAGCATGGTCGGGCCGCCGATGTCGATGTTCTCGATGGCGTCCTCCAGGGTGCAGCCGGCCTTGGCCACGGTCGCCTCGAAGGGATAGAGGTTGACCACCACCATGTCGATCGGCTCGATGCCGTGCTCCTGCATGGTTGGCCACGTGCTCGGGGTTGTCGCGCATGCCGAGCAGGCCGCCGTGGACCTTGGGGTGCAGGGTCTTGACCCGGCCGTCGAGCATCTCGGGGAAGCCGGTGAAGTCGGAGACATCCTTGACGGTCAGGCCGGCTTCGCGCAGCAGCTTGGCGGTGCCGCCGGTGGAGAGGATTTCGACCTTGAACGCCGCGAGCTCCCGGGCGAAGTCGACGATGCCGGTCTTGTCGGAGACGCTGATCAGGGCGCGCTTGATAGTAGCCATGGGAAAATCCTTTCAAAAAAAAGTCAGTGCCAAGTAACCGCGCACTTTAGTGTTCTTACTCAGCACCTAATCTCGGACTTAAAAAATCGATTCCCCGGAGAAAAGCTTTTGCAAAAGCCGGCGTTCCGGAGAGCGGATATGGCCTGATGGCATCGGCCAGTGCCTGCACCTGATACAAACCGTTTGGAGACTGCAGGAAGCGGCTAATGCCCGTCAGGGCGCCACCAGGGGAAAAAAGAACTTTATTTATCATGCCTTCCGGCAGCATGGCAATCCTTTTCAGGACTTGCGGCGACAAGGAAAGACCGAAAGCTCCGCTCACTACCACTTGCTGTATATCCTGGGCATCAATTTCCGCCCGTTGCAACAGGCAATCGATGCCGGCGCGAACCGCTGCCTTGGCCAGTTGGAAGTTGCGGATATCCTCCTGGGTCAGGAGAAGATCGACTTCAGCAGCACGATAAAGGCGCAACGCCCGGCCATCGGGGATGTTGACGATGTAGCGGGCGAGGTTGGTAGGGACTTTTTGCGGATCGACGAGAGTACCTGCCGTATCGAACAATCCACCTTCAAGGGCGGCCGCCACCGCAGAAAACAGTCCGCTGCCGCATATACCCTGCGGCGCACCGCCGCCGATCACCCGCAGACGTAACGAATCACCGGCGATTTCCACCCCCTCAACTGCCCCCGGCCGAGCCGCCATGCCGCAACCGATCTCACCACCCTCAAAAGCCGGACCGGCTGCAACCGAGGTCGCCAGCCAGCGGCCGTCTTTAAGAAGAGCTATTTCGCCGTTAGTGCCGATATCAATGAAAAGGCGAGAAGAAAGAGGCAAGACGGAATCTTCCCCGTACAGGAAGGCGACCAGATCGCCGCCAACGTAACCGCTGACCAGAGGGAAAAGATAGAGCGGGACGGGGAGGTCAAGACCGGTGGCAGGCGGATCGAGAAAAACCCCCTGTCGTTCTTCCGGGCGGTGGGGCGGGAAAAGGATCGAATCGACGGGCAGGCTGCGCAGCAGATAACTTATTCCGGAATTGCCGGCGGCAGCAGCAGTGGCGATTGCCTTTCGGGGCACGCTGGCGTCGGCGAGCAACCGATCGATTAGGTCCCGCATCCCCTCGACGAGGAGCCGCTGCAGCTGAGCCCCCTCCCCTTTCAGTGCCGCTTCCAAGCGGCGGATGATGTCGGCGCCGAATACCCGCTGCGGATTGTACGCCTGCGCCTCGGCCAATACCGTTCCATCCGCCGCCAGCAACCGCCCGGCGAGGGTGGTGGTACCGAGATCGAGAGCAAGGAGGAGATTCGCTTCGCTCATTGCCGGATCAGAATTCCTCCTGGCGCCCGACTCCTGAATCTTTATAAACCCGCGGCACTCGCTTGCTTACTTGGCAGAAGACCTCATAGGAGATGCTCCCCACCCTTTCCGCCCATTCCTCGGCGGTGATGGTGTTGCCGTTGTCGCGTCCGAGCAGGGTGACCTGATCGCCGACCGTCACCCCGGGGATATCGGTGATATCGAGAAGTGTCCAGTCCATGCAGACGGTTCCGGCCACCTTCGCCCGACGGCCCCGCACCAGAACCTCACCTTTGTTGGATAGATGCCGGTTATAGCCATCGGCATAGCCGACCGGGATGGCAGCAAGGACCGTCGGCCGGTCGGCGCGAAAACGATGCCCGTAGGAGACGCCGGTGCCGGCGGGAACGCTCTTGACCTGCGCCACGCGGGTACGGAAACTCATCACCGGCTGCAGGTCGAGACGGCCGGCGAAAGAAGCGGAGGGAAGAGCACCGTAGAGGGCAATGCCCGGCCGGACCAGGTTACACTCCGGGATGTCGCGCGAAAAAAGGGCAGCACTGTTGGCGGTATGGATAAGGGAGGGGGTAAAACCGGCGGAGCGAATCTGCGCCAAAGCTTTCCGCAATAGCTGTAGCTGATCGTCGGTGAACGGATGCTCCGGTTCGTCAGCCAGTGCCAGATGGGAAATCACACCTTCAAGCCGCAAGCCGGAGAGGCGAGCGAATTCGGGCAACAGCGCCGGCAATTCTTCGGACCGGAAACCGATCCGCCCCATGCCGGTATCGATCTTCAGATGCCAGGGGCAGATCTGTCCGGCGGCCCGCGCCCGGTCGCTCAGCCGGCGAGCGGCTTCCAGGTCAAACAGGGCGGGTGTGAGGCGATGCTGAAGCAGATCGTCCTCCTGCCCCGGATAGATACCGCCGAGGACCAGGATGGGACGTTCGATCCCGGCCTGACGAAGTTCTATCCCTTCTTCGACGATGGCGACTCCGAACCGGTCGGCGCCAGCCCGCTGCAAGGCCGGAGCAACGTGAGCAGCGCCATGCCCGTAGGCATCGGCTTTGACGACGGCAAGTATTTGCCGGCCGGCGGCTTGCCGCAGGATCTGCTGAAAATTGTGCCGGAGAGCATCAAGATCGATTTCTATATGGGTGGGACGATGACCATGCATGGTGAGAATCCGTGTCGAAAAGAGAAGAAATCTTTTTATCATGGCGCGCGCGAGGGTGTAAAGAAGCATCCCGCATCTCTCGACGCATGCAGACAAATTCGTTGACAGTAGCGGGGTGAATCCTTTAGGCTTTCGCTACTTTTTGCGGAGGTTTCTGCATGTGTCTCGATCATGGAACATTTCTGCTGATCAATGGCGATGAGGAAGTTCCCTTGGGGAATATCGCGTCGATCCTTCCCGGCAACGGTCGGCTGCGACTGCTTGATGTATTCGGCAAGAGCGTTGAAATTTCCGGGACCGTAGGAGAAATCGACCTGTTGAACAAGCGGATTGTTCTGGCCTGATCCGCCGATAATCTAATTAGACCGCTAGGGGAGTAACTACTGAGAGTTTCGCTTGGGCGAAACAACCCTTGGAACCTGATCCGGGTGATGCCGGCGTAGGGAAGCGGGCGGAAACAGCGAAGGCGAGCGCCTTCGCGAGCGCCGCGCGACTTTCATCGTCCGCGGCGTTTTGTTTTTCATGCCTTTCAAAAGTTCTCATATGATTTCTGGCCTGTATCTCATAACCGATGAAAACCGCGACGGCCGACTGATCGAGCGGGTTGCGGCCGCCCTGCGCGGCGGCGTGCGGGTGGTGCAGTTTCGCCAGAAGAGCGCCGCAGCGGCGGAGCGGCGACTGCTCGCCGGGGAGCTGCGGCAGCTGTGCCGTCGGCGTGATGCGCTTTTCCTCATCAACGATGATCCTCTGCTCGCCCGGGAAATGGATGCCGACGGGGTGCATCTTGGCCAAAAGGATGGCTCGGTTGCGGCGGCAAGACAGCTTCTCGGCGCCGGCAAGCTGATTGGCGTTTCCACCCGCACCGCCGAACAGGCGCGGCAGGCGCAAAGCCGAAGGCGCCGACTACATCGGCCTCGGAGCCATGTTTCCGACCGGCACCAAGGATGATGCCGTACTGGTCGGGGTCGGCGCGGCTGCGCGAGGTCCGACGGGCGACCGGGCTGCCGATCGTCGCCATCGGCGGCATCAATCGCGACAATGCCGGGGAGGTCATTGATGCCGGTGCCGACTGCCGTGGCGGTCATTTCGGCGGTCATGGGCGCACCGCGACCCGCTGCTCGCCGCCCGCGAATCTGACCCTCCTTTTCAACCGGCGCCAAATCCCCCGGCCGCGGGGCCGGGTGCTGACCATTGCCGGCTCCGATTCCGGTGGCGGCGCCGGCATTCAGGCCGATCTGAAGACCATCGCCCTTCTCGGCGGCTACGGCATGAGCGCCATCACCGCCCTGACGGCGCAGAACACCCTGGGCGTGCAGGGCATCCATGCCGTTCCCGCCGCGTTTCGTGACGGCAGCAGATCGAGGCCGTTCTCGACGACATCGGCGCCGACACGGTCAAGACCGGCATGCTCCTTTCGGCGCCGATCATCCGCGCCGTCGCCGCGGCCATCGAGCGCCACGCTTTGCCGACAGTGGTCGACCCGGTGATGATCGCCAAAGGGGGCGCCTCCCTGCTGCAACCGGAAGCGGTCGCCGCGCTGCGCGAGGATCTGCTGCCGCGCACCTTTCTGCTGACCCCCAATCTCCCCGAAGCCGAGGCGCTCACCGGCCTGACGATCCGCAACGAGGAGGAGATGGCGCAGGCCGCCCGCACGCTGCAGAAGACTGGGGGCCCGCCATGTGCTGATCAAGGGCGGCCATCTGACCGGCGAAGCGGTCGATCTGCTGCTGGCCGGCGATACGCTGCATCGCTTCGCCGGCGTGCGCATCGCCACGACAAGTACCCATGGCACCGGCTGCACCACTTCCGCCGCCATCGCCACCTTTCTCGCCCAGGGATTGACGCTGCCGGAAGCGGTCGGGCGCGCCAAGGCTTTCATTAACGCCGCGATCCGCAACGCCCTACCCCTTGGCGAGCGGTCACGGCCCGGTCAACCACTGGCAGGGGGCAAAGCAACTTTTTATCAAGAACGATAGGTCGCATCAGGACCTATACGAGCCTATCGGACCTATACCAAAAGGAATTACCATGACCACAGCTCGAAGCCGCCCGTCAGGGCATTATCACCGATCTGATGCAGCAAGCCGCCGCAGTCGAAGGGATCGACGCCGAACTGCTGCGCCAGCGCATCGCCGACGGCACCGCCATCATCTGCCACAACCGCAACGCACCAACGGCATGCCCCTGGCGGTCGGCCTGGGACTGCGCACCAAGGTCAACGCCAATATCGGCACCAGCCGGGACGACACCAGCATCGACAAGGAGCTGGAGAAAGCGCGGGTGGCGGTGGCCGCCGGCGCCGACGCCATCATGGATCTCTCCACCGGCGGGCCGATCGACGAGATCCGCCGCGCGATCATCGCCGAGACCGACGCCTGCATCGGCACGCGTCCCCCTCTACCAGGCGGCTCTCGATGCGGTCAACCGGCAGAAGAAGGCGATCGTCGACATGACCGTCGACGACATCTTCGCCGGCATCATCAAGCACCTCGACGACGGCGTCGACTTCATCACCGTCCACTGCGGCGTCACCCGCGCCACCGTCGAGCGGATGGACCGCGAGGGGCGGATCATGGATGTGGTCTCGCGCGGCGGCTCCTTCACCGTCGAGTGGATGGCGCACAACAATGCCGAAAACCCCCTCTACGAGCACTTCGACCGCCTGCTGGAGATCGTCAAGCCCTACGACGCGGTCCTCTCCCTGGGCGACGGCTTCCGCCCCGGCTGCCTGGCCGACGCCACCGACCGCGCCCAGATCCACGAACTGATCCTCCTGGGCGAGCTGACCCAGCGCGCCTGGGACGCCGGCGTCCAGGTGATGATCGAAGGCCCGGGGCACGTGCCGCTGAACCAGATCGCGGCCAACATCCAGCTGCAGAAACGCCTCTGCCACGGCGCGCCTTTCTATGTGCTCGGCCCGCTGGTCACCGACATCGCCCCCGGCTACGACCACATCACCTGCGCCATCGGCGGCGCGTGGCCGCAGCCGCCGGCGCCGACTTCCTCTGCTACGTCACCCCCAGCGAGCACCTGCGCCTGCCGACGGTGGAGGATGTGCACGAAGGGGTCATCGCCAGCCGCATCGCCGCCCACGCCGCCGACATCGTCAAGGGGGTGCCGGGCGCCATGGAGAAGGACATCGCCATGGCCCGCTGCCGCAAGAAGCTCGACTGGGAGGGGCAGTTCGCCCTCGCCCTCGACCCGGCCAAGGCGCGGCGCCTGCGCGCCGAATCGGGGGTCGACGAAGCGCACGGCGCCTGCACCATGTGCGGCGAGTTCTGCGCCTACAAGGTGATGAACGAGCGGAAGGCAGCGAAAAGTTGACAAAACCCCCCCTGCTCCGCGGGGGGGGCGCTTGCATATTCATCAGCCTTTCGGGTATACTCCGTGAGCTGATGAAATTCCCCTTGCGCTCTTCTGCCAACTTCAATTTTTTCCCTGCAATCCTCTGTAATTAGCCTTTTCATTATTTTGACAAAGGATCCACCCTCGGGTAATATCATTCAATTATCCACCGCAAGCGGTTCGCATCGGCCGCGGAGAATTCAATGTCTTCTTTTTTGCTGAGACATTACCGGGCCTTTTACCTTCTGTTGCCCGCTCTTCTCGGCCTGGCCCTCGGGCATCTGGCGGCCACGATACTTGGAATCTATCTTACCCCTCCTGTCCTGCCCGCCAGCGAAAAGACCCAGACGCGCCCGGCGGTTGTCCGGCCGACGGCCATCGCCGATTTCCAGGCGATACTCGACCGCAATATATTCAATTCCGCCGCTCCGCAGGCCGGGGATCTGAGTGCCGTCGCGAGTTCAGCGGAATCGTCGGCTCCGGCGATCCGCACCGATTTGGCGCTGTTCGGCACCATTACCCGCGGCGCCGGATCGCTGGCGGTTATCAAGGCGGGACAGAAGGTGAAAACTTTCCACCTGGGGGACGAGATCCCGGGTGGTGGAACGATCGAAGCCATCGAACGCCATTCGGTGCGGATCCGCACTGACAGTGGCGCTGAACAGATTCTTCAGCTCTATGAACAGGCCGCTGGCGAAAGTTCACCCCCCAGCGGTGCACCGGCTACCGGCGCGACTTCCGGTGGCGGCGGCGAGATCCGGTCGGTCGGTGAGAATCGTTGGGCGATCCCGCAATCGGTCGCCGAGCAGGCACGCGGCAATATCGGCGAACTGCTCAAACAGGCGCGACTGGAACCGAATCTTGTTAACGGCAAGACGGAAGGATTCGTCGTCCGGATGATCCAGCCCCGTTCCGTTCTGGCCAACCTCGGCCTGCAGCGGGGTGACGTACTGATGCAGATCAACGAAGTCGAACTCGACAGTCCGGAAAAGGCGTTGCAAGTGTTTCAGCAACTGCGTGAGGCGAAAAATCTTTCTATTTCTCTGCTGCGCAATGGCAATAAACAAACCTTCGAATATGAAGTCAATTAGGAGGATTTTCCGGTGTCCCGATTATTTACCGGCGCATGTTTGCTCCTGATCTCCCTGAGCCTCTGCTGTTCCGGGGCAACCTTTGCCCAGGAACCCGCGGCCCCTTCTGAATCGGTTGCCAAACCGCCCGCCAAACCGGCGGTGAAAAAGGGGGGCAAGGTTTCCCTCGATTTCAAGGAGATCGAGCTGACCGATCTGATTCAGACCGTGAGCGAATTGACCGGCCGGAATTTCATTTACGACGATACCATCAAAGGGAAAGCGACCATTGTTTCGCCCGATCCGATGAGTCTCGATCAAGCCTATAATCTGTTTCTCACCGTTCTTAGTCTCAAGGGATTCACGGTCGTCCCCGCAGGGAAGGCAAGCAAAATCATTCCGACGCGGGATGCCAAGGAAAGCAACCTGCCCACCTTGCTCGAAGGGGATTCGTTTCCGGGAGAACAGTACATCACCCGCCTGATCGCTCTGCAGAACGTCGATGCGGCGGCAGTCGCCTCGACGATTGCGCCGCTGGTGCCGAAAACGAGCAGCGTCGTCGCCTATGCGCCATCCAATACCCTGATTCTCACCGATACGGCCGCCAATATTGAACGACTGGTGAAAATCATCCAGGCGCTCGATATCGGCGACGGTCTCGATCTGCTGGAAATCATCCCCCTGAAATACGCCGATGCCCAGGAACTCGCCACGCTGGTCAACCAGTTCATCGCCCAGGGGCAAGGAGCATCGACCACCGGCCGGCGCCGTACCGCTGCCGCGCAGGCTGGCGGCGGGCAGACGCAAGCGCAGGCGAGCAAGGTCATCCCCTACCCGCGCACCAACAGCCTGGTGGTGCTCGCCTCCGTTGCCGACATGGAGATGATCCGCCGCATGGTCGCCGAACTCGACAGCCAGTTCAACCGAAGGACATGCCGGCATCTACGTCTATTATCTGGAGAACGCCGACGCCGAGACATTGGCGACCACCCTCAACCAGATCGTTACCGGCGTAAAAGCGCAGCCGCGCGCCGCCGCCCGGCCGGGGCAACCAGGACAGCCGGCACAGACAGCGGCGGCCGGACAAGCGGCAGCGCAGTCACTCGGGCCGGTGGCGATCACCGCCGACAAAGCGACCAATGCCCTGATCCTCAACTCCACCCCGGAGGATTACGAGGTTCTCAAGGGGATCATCGCCCAGCTCGACGTCAAGCGGAAGCAGGTTTTCGTCGAAGCGCTGATCCTCGAACTGTCGATGGATGCCACCAAACGCCTCGGCGCTTCACTGCAAGGAGCGATCGCCGTTGGTGACGATGGCGTGATCCTGGGAACCAGCAACCTGAATCAGACCCAGGCTGGACTTTCCAGCCTGCTGCCGACTGAAGCCGGCGTTCCCGGCCTTCTTTCCCAAACGCTGAATGGTCTTCTTCTCGGCGGCATGTTCAACCCGATTACCGTTACCGGACCGGACGGCTCGGAAATGACAGTGCCGGCACTGTCGGTACTCATCGATATTGCGAAGACGACCAGCGATATCAATATCCTCTCCGCGCCGCGCCTGCTCACCTCTGACAACGAAGAGGCGGAGATCGTCGTCGGCCAGAACGTGCCGATCATCACCTCAGCGGCTCACCGATACTGGCAGCACCGGCTTGGCGCAAAGCGTCTCGGTGGAACGCCAGGACGTCGCCTTGACCCTGCGCTTCACTCCACAGGTCACAGAGGGAAATCTGGTGCGTCTTAATGTTTTCCAAGAGACCACCGCGATTGCCCCCTCCAACCCAATGTCGGCAGCCCAGAACAGGTCGGGCCGACCCTGACCAAACGCCTGATCCGCAATACCGTGCTGGCAGAGAATGGCCGCACCGTTGTCCTCGGCGGCCTGATCGCAAACAGCCAGACGGATTCAATCGAGCAAGGTACCGCTGCTTGGCGATATCCCCGGTCTCGGCTGGCTTTTCAAACACAAATCAACGAGTAGACGAAAAACGAATCTGCTGGTTTTCATCACCCCCCGCATCATCCGCAACCCCACCGATCTGGCGATGGTCACCAACCACAGCCGGGAGGCGATGGCCAGTTTTCAACAGGGGATTACGCCGGGGCTGGAACCGTCTGCAGATTGTCGATCCGGCGCTGCTCCCGTTGCCGGCAGCCAACGCCCCCGCCGCAACCCTAAAGAGAAGCAGTACGCATGACCTGGAAACCGATTGGTGAAATTCTGATAGAAGAGTACGGGCTGCCCCCGGAAAAGTTCGCCGAAGCGCTGGAAAATCAGGAAGCGAGCGGCCGCCCGCTCGGCGATATTCTGGTCGGCATGCGGGCCATCAAGCCTGACGTCCTCGCCCGGGCGCTGGCCGCCCAGAGCGTGTCCCCTATCTCGCAATCCTTGGCCGGCCCTTTCGCCGATGAAGACCTGCTCGATCTGGTGCCGATCTCGCTTCGCCAAGGAATACCGCATCTTCCCGCTGGAACGGCAGGACGGCCGCCTGCGCGTGGCCGTCGCCGATCCCCTTCGATCCGCGGCCATGAACGATCTGGCCGCCCTGACCACGGCGAATTCATCGAGGTGGCGGTCGCCACCCCGGACGAGATCCTGCGCGCCATCAACCGCGAGCTACGAAGCCGTGCCGGCGCGGCCCAGGAGGTGATCGAGGATATCGCCGACGCCGGCGACGATCCGCCGCGCTCTGGAGCCGGCCGACCTGCTCGATGCCGCCGACGAAGCGCCGATCATCCGCTTCGTCAACAGCCTGATCACCCAGGGCGTACAAGGAGCGGGCCAGCGACATCCATATCGAGCCCTTCGAGGCGCGAACTGATCGTCCGCTACCGCATCGACGGCATCCTCTACGAGGTCGCTGCGGCCGCCGCACAAGGCGCATGCCGGCATCATCTCGCGCATCAAGATCATGGCCGACCTGAATATCGCCGAGAAGCGCCTCCCCCAGGACGGCCGCTTCCGCGTGCGCATCGCCGGCAAGGACGTCGATGTCCGCGTCTCGACCCTGCCGACCGCCTTCGGCGAGCAGGTGGTGCTGCGCCTGCTCGACAAGGCGTCGAGTGTCCTGACACTCGAGGATCTCGGCATGGACGCCGACCTCCTGCAGCAGGTCGAGCAGATGATCACGCAAGAGCCACGGCATGTTCCTGGTCACCGGCCCGACCGGCTCGGGCAAGACCACCACCCTCTATGCCGCCCTGACCCGGCTCAACAACCGCGAGAAGAACATCATCACCGTCGAGGATCCCGATCGAATACCAGCTGCCCGGGGTCGGCCAGATCCAGGTCAACGCCAAGATCGATCTGACCTTCGCCAACGGCCTGCGCTCCATCCTGCGCCAGGACCCGGACATCATCATGGTCGGCGAGATCCGCGACGCGCGAAACCGCCGAGATCGCCGTCCAGTCCGCCCTCACCGGCCACCTGGTCTTTTCCACCCTGCACACCAACGACGCCGCCGGCGCCCTGACCCGCCTGGTGGAGATGGGGATCGAGCCGTTCCTCGCCGCCTCCTCGATCGTCGGCATCCTCGCCCAGCGCCTGGTGCGCCGGATCTGCCCGCACTGCCGCGAAGAGTTATCGCCCCTCCCCGCAAGCTCCTGGCCGAGTGCCGGCCTCCCCGACGACGGCGCCGCTCTTCTACCGCGGGGCGCGGCTGCGAGCACTGCCTGGACATCGGCTATCGCGGCCGCACCGGCATCTACGAACTGCTGCCGGTTGACGAACGAGATCCGCGATCTGCTGCTGCAGAAAGGATGCGGCGACGATCAAGGCGGCGGCCGTCAGCGCAAAGGGATGAAGTCGCTGCGCGATGCCGGCCTGGCCAAGGCGCTGGCCGGCGAAACCACCCTCGAAGAGATCCTGCGGGTCACCCAGGAGGAAGTCTAGATTGCCCCTCTTCGACTATGCCGGCTTCGACGCCACGCGGCAAGAAGGTCACCGGCACGGTCGAGGCGAGCGGGCGGCGCGCCGTCCTCGCAGAACTGCGCGACGCAGGGGATCTACGCCGACCGATGTGCAGGAAGCGACCGGGGTGCAGCACCGGTGACTTTTCCGCGGCTTCTGCCGCGGCAAAAGGTCGCCGTCGCCGAACTGGCCGCTGGCGACCCGGCAGCTCGCCACCCTCCTCGGTGCCGGCCTGACCCTGGACGAGACGCTGGCAACGGTCGGCGGCCAGGCTGGAGAATCGCCGCTGCTGGCCGGGCGCTGGCGCTGGCTGCGCGAGGCGGTGATGCAGGGGGAGTCGCTGCATGCCGCCCTGGGCCGGCATCCGCGCATCTTCTCCGACGCTCTATGTCAACATGGTTCAGGTCGGCGAAAACAGCGGCACCCTCGACCAGGCCCTGCAACGCCTCGCCGATTTTCTCGAAGAGCAGGCGCGCATGCGCAGCCGCATCCTGGCGGCGATGACCTATCCGCTGCTGATGGCGTGGTCGGCAGTCGGCGTCCTCGTCTTTCTCTTCGCCTTTGTCGTGCCGAAGATCACCCGCATGCTCGAGGATCTGGGCCAGGCTCTGCCGCTGCCGACGCTGCTCCTGATCGGCGCCAGCCGATTTTCTCAGCGCCTACTGGTGGCTGCTGCTGCTCCTCGTTCTGCCGTGGCGGCTTTATGCTCTGGCGCCGCTATCGCCGCACCACGGAGGCGGCAGCTGCGCCTGCGACCGGCTGGCTGCTCGACCTGCCCCTCTTCGGCCGCCTCAATCTGCTGATCGCCACCGCCCGGCTTGACCCGCACCCTGGCGACCCTGCTGCAGAGCGGCATGCCGCTGCTCAAGGCGCTGGAGATCGCCCGGCAACCTGTCAGAACCAGGTCCTGCGCCAGTGCCTGGAGGAAACGGCGGTGGCAGTGCGCGAGGGGGAGGGACTGGCCGCGCCGCTGCGCCGCTCCGGCGTCTTTCCGCCGATGGTGGCGCAGATGACCGCCGTCGGCGAAAAGAGCGGCGAGCTCGAAGACATGCTGTTGCGCGTGGCCGACACCTACGAGCAACAGGTCGATATGGCGATCACCGGCCTTCTTTCCCTGCTGGAACCGCTGATGATCCTGTTCATGGGCGGTGTCGTCGGTTTCATTGTCATTGCCATCCTGCTGCCGATCTTCCAAGCCAGTCAGGGGATGAAGTAAACCAGTCCTAGAAGGAGTTACATGATGGAACAAAAAGAAGTTCAATGCCCTGCAGCTCGGAGCGCGGCTTTACCCTCATCGAAATTATGGTAGTCGTGGTCATTCTCGGCATTCTTGCGGCCTCGTCGTCCCGCAAGCTCCTCAACCGCCCGGACGAGGCGCAAACGCACCAAGGCCACCGTCGATATCAAGGGAATCGAAGAAGGCGCTGGGGCTTTCAAACTCGATAACGGCTTCTATCCCTCCACCGAGCAGGGACTCGAGGCGCTGGTGAGCAAACCGGCGATCGGCCGCATCCCCACCAGTTATCGCGGAGGGTGGCTACCTGAAGAAGGTCCCGGCCGACCCATGGGGAAACCCCTATACCTATATCTCGCCCGGCAGTCATGGGGATTTGGATATTACCTCTTTCGGCGCCGACGGGCAGCCGGGCGGCGACGGTAACGATGCGGACATCAACAGCTGGGAGATCCAGTAGCGCCGGCTTCACCCTCATCGAATTGTCGATCGTCCTGCTGCTGATCGCTCTCTTTTCGGCACTGGTCGTGCCGATGATCACCGGCATCGGCGAAAACGGTCTCGATGCTTCGGCGCGGCGGCTGGCCGGTACGGTCAAATACCTGTACAACGAATCGGCGCTCACCGGCCGCCCGTACCGCCTGGTCTTCAATCTGGAGGAATCGACCTTCGGCGCCAAACGGCTGGAGGCGAACGGCGACTTGGTGGAGGTTTTCGGCACCGGACGGATGCAGCGGCTGAAGAAGGAAGTGCGTTTCCGCGATGTCAATGTGACCGGACGCGGACAGTTCACTTCCGGCGAGGTGACCACCGACATCCTGCCGGTCGGTTGGCTGGAAGAGACAGTCATCCATCTCGATGCCGGAAACGATGAGGTGCTGACCTTGCGGCTGATGCCGTTCACCGGCGCCACCGAAATCTTTACCGGATATCGGGAGTTTGAAGCGCAGCGATGATGATTGATAGGCAGGCTTCAGGCATCGGGTATCAGGCGAAAAACAAATGGTTTAAAGGCTTTTCCTGTGGCCTGAAACCTGATGCCTCTGAAAAGGGCTTCACCCTGCTCGAAGTGATGATCGCCCTTTCGATTGTCGCCATCTCCATGGTGACCCTTCTGGGGCTCAGCAATCGGAGCATCGAGGTCAACGGTCGGCTGCAGAAAATCACCCAGGCAACATTGCTGGCACAGCAGCGCATGACCGAAATCGAGGTGCAGGCGGCCCCACCCGGTTTCGAGTTCAATGTCGAGGAGGGCGTTTTCGAAGCGCCCTTTGAAAATTACCGCTGGTCGATCGCCTATGAGGAGAGTCCACTGCCCTATCTGCGGATTGTGCGGATCACCGTCTCCTGGGGGGAGGCGAGGAAGAATGAAGCGGTCGATCTCGCCTCCTTCGTTTTTAAAACATCATGAAACGCGCGGGGGAACACGGCTTTACCTTGGTGGAAATGCTGGTGGCAGTCGCTATCACCGCCATTTTGCTCGTCACCGTGTACGGCGTTTTCACTTCCGTCAGCCGGGCGAAGGAGCGGGTCGAGAGCGACGGCGAGGGATACCATCAGGCGCGGGTGCTCTTCGACCGCATCGGCCGCGAACTGCGTGGCGCCTATTTTCTCACGACCCGCCCGCAGACGCTGTTCAATGGCGGCTTGAACGAGGAACAGCAGCCTTTTCTGGAACTCTCCACCACCGCTACCACCCCGTACGGCGGCAATCGGGGGGGGATCGCCGTCGTGCGCTACGATCTGCGCCCCGATCCGGACGCCGAACGGAGTGTCGATGGGAAAATACCGCAGGTACTGATGCGCCGCGAATATAACCTGTTCGACGCGGAAGGGGCGCAGCGCCCCGGCTATCGTCTGGCCACCGGCATCGAGGAGATGCACTTTCGTTTCAATCGCAATGGCGAGTGGCTGGAAGGATGGACCAGCGCCAGCGACGGTTTGCCGCAGATGGTGGAACTGACCCTGACCATTGCCGTCAATGGCGTGCCGGTGCCGTTCCGCTCTGCCTTCGAAGTGGTGCGTATCCAATGAAGGCCGCGCAGAACGAAAAGGGGATGGTCCTGCTGCTGGTGTTGGTGATTGTGGCGCTGCTGGCCTCCCTGGTGACCGAATTCGCCTTTTCGACGCTGGTCGACCTGCGCCTGACCGAAACCTTCCGCGACCGCACCCGCGCCTGGTATCTGGCCAAAGGAGGGATCCAGGCTGGCCGCATGATCCTGCAGGAGGACCAAAACGGCTTCGATCACCTGGGGGAGATGTGGGCGGCGGGAATTCCCGCCTACCCGGTCGGCGAGGAAGGAACGGTGTCGGTGGCCATTGAAGATCTGAGTGCCCGCATTAACGTCAACAAGCTGTTGGACAGCTTCCAGACGCTGGACAGCGATACCGCGTCCAGACTTTACCGCCTGTTCGACAAGCTCGGAATCCCGGAGCCGGAGGCGGCCGATCTGACGGCGGCGCTGACCGACTGGATAGATTCCGATTCCCAGCCCCGCACGGCGTTCACGCTCGACAATGGCAAAACAATCCGTGCCGAGGGAGCCGAGGACAGCCATTATGAGCGGTTGGAGAGGCCGTACAAGAGCAAGGGGAACCCCCTCGACACGCTCGACGAGCTGGCGCTGGTCAAAGGGTTTACTCCGGGGGTGCTCCGGCAGGTTCTCCCGTATCTGACGATTTTCGGGGACAAGAAAATTAACCTCAACACCGCCAGTGCCCCGGTGCTGAAAGCAATGGATGAGGCGATCGACGATCAGGCTGCCGAGGAGATCGTCGCCCGGCGTGAGAACACACCGTTCAAAAATACGCAGGAAGTTACGACGATTAGCGGCCTACAGACGATGCTGCACGCAAAATTTTCCGTCAAAGGGCAGTTCTTTCAGATCGACGCCGAGGGGGTCGTGAACGACGGTGTAAGGCGAGCAACTGCGGTGGTCGAAAAAGTCGTAAAGAATGGAAAACTCCAGACAACCGTCCATTACATGAAAGTCGATTGAGCCGCATGGAGAAACGACAGATCGGGATCGATATTGACGGCCGGTGCGTGCGTGTCGCCATCGTCACTCAGGACCGCGCCGCCCTGATCGCCGTCGGCAAGCGCGAATATGCCGACCAGGAAGAACTCGTCGCCTCGCTGCATGAAATGATCGGCGACTCCCGGGCTTTCGGCGATCGTTTGGCCGCCGCGGTGCCCGCCCTGGAGAGTTTCGTGCGCCGTCTCACCTTCCCCTTTGCCGACCCGCGTAAAATCGAGCCGGCGCTGCGTTTCGAACTGGCGGCCCAGCTGCCGGTACAGATTGAGGATTTTGTTACCGATTTCCAGGCTCCCCGCGCCACCACGGACGGGCTGCACCGCGTTACAGCGGCGGCGGTGCGCACCGCCTGGCTCGAATCGTTCCTGACACCTCTCGATGCCGCCGGCATCTCCCTGCACATCCTTGATCTGGCGCCCTTCGCCTTTGTTCGCGGGCTGCGCGAACATTGCCCGGACGCCCTTCTGGCACACCTGGGTAACGAGGAAATCTCCCTCTCCGTTATTGTCGATGGGCAGATCGTCGATTACCGGAGCCTCCCGGCCGGCGTCAGCGACCGGGCGCAGCTGGCCCCAATGCTCCTGCGCGAAACCACCGCCCTGCAGCGGGAGGAAAAACACCGAAATCTCCCCTTCTTCCTCATTGGCCCCGGCGTTACGCCGGAATTGATGGCGCTGCTGCATGAAGGGGGGGTCACCCCGCGGATTCCGCATCTGTTTGTCGATGGGCGGGAGATCGAGGCGGAATTTCTCCCCGCCGTGGCTCTTGCCTTGCGGGCCAGCGTGCCGGCGCGGGAGCGGGAGTTCAATTTCCGCCGCGGCCCTTTCGCCTTGAAAAACGAATGGACCGCCTTCCGTCGTGAGCTGTTCGCTGCCGCTGTCCTGCTGCTGTTGACCGGACTGACCATCATCGGCGCCAGTTACCTTAATTATGCCCATAAGGCGAATCGGGCCGACGCCCTGAGTACCGAAATCAACCGTATTTTCCAGCAGACATTGCCAGGCTCCCGCCCTACGGCCCAGCCGATGGAGCAGATGCAGAGCAAGCTGCGCGAACTGCGCGACCGCGGCCAGCTCATCGGCGCCGGTCAGCATACAACTGCGCTGCTGGTTTTGCGGGAAATATCCGCCGCCACTCCTGGTTCCGTTTCCCTCGATATCCGCGATATCAGCTACACCCCGGAATCGGTGCGCCTGGAAGGGGTTACCACCTCTTTCGATGCCATCAACCAGATCGCCCGCGCCCTGGAGGCATCGCCCCTGTTCGCCGAGGCGCAGATCGCCGATGCCAAGATGAGCCTGGATAACACTCGGGTCGATTTTCGCCTGAACCTCGTCTACAACGGGCAGAAGGAATAACGATGAACCTGCCGCAGATCAATCCCCGCGAGCGTCTGGTCCTGATTGTCGGCGCCGTATTCGTGCTGGCCACCCTGATTTATCTCGGCATCGTCTCCCCCTACCAAAAGGCAATGCGGCGCTTGGACGCCCGCATCGTCTCCCAGCAGAAACAGGTACGGCAAATCCAGGACTTACGCCAGGAATATCTTGAATTACAGCAACAGCTAGCGGAAGCGGAAACCCGTCTGGACAAAGGGCAGGGATTTTCGCTTTTTACCTTTGTCGAGACCACCGCCGCCCGCGAGGCCGGCCGGGAGAAGCTGGTTTACATGCGGCCGCAGACCGGTTCCACTCAAGAAGGATTTCGTGAGGAATCGGTCGAGATCAAGCTGGAAAAAGTCCGGCTCGATCAGCTGGTGCGCTTTCTCTACGATTTCGAGTCCGCCGACGCCGCACTGCAGATCAAAAATCTGCGCATTCGCGCCCGTTTCGATGACAAGTCCCTCCTCGATGCGGTCATGACCGTCTCCATGTACGGGAGGGCCGCATGAAATTTCCCCGCTTCCAGCGTCTGCCGGGCAGAAGAATGTTCCCTCTGCTTACCTGGGATCGCATCCGTTTCTATTTGATCGGCCTGGGATTGATGTGCCTGACTTTCCTGGTAGGATTCTATCTTTTCTTTCCCACCCAGGCGCTGAAGGAGAAGATAGAACGGGAGTTCTCGGCAAGAACCGGCGTTCCCCTCAGTATCGGCCGCCTTTATCTCGGTTTTCCGCCGGCCCTTGAAGCACGATCGCTCAGCATCGCGGTCGCGCGTCCCGGCCGGGAGCGCTTTGATGTCGCTTCCCTGCGCCTGCGCCCCCTCTGGCTGACCTTGTTCGGGAATTCGCCCGGCGCCGATTTCGATGCCAGCCTCCTTGGCGGGGAGATCTCCGGACGCGCCCGCCGCAACGGTCCGATCGAAGCCAAGGCGCAGCAACTCGCCTTTGCCGAAGCGCTGACCCCCGGTTCCGCCCTTGAACTGGCGGGCGTTCTCGGACAGGCAACCTTTACCGGCGCCCTGCCGCCGGCAGCGACAACCGAGAGCCGTTTCGAATTGCTCTTCGACTCTCTGCAGCTGAACGGAATGGAATCACTTGGCATCGCCGATGGCAACCTGACCTTGGGCCGGGTTACCTGCACGGGGAATGGGCGGGGAAACAATTATCGCATCGATCGTCTGGAAGCGACTGGCGGAGAAATGGCCGTTTCCGGGAACGGTTCGTTCATACTGAGCCAGCCGGTCGAGCAAAGCCGCATCAACCTCAACCTCACCCTGCGCCCCGGCGCCAATTTCGATCGCACCCTGCGCGATCTGCTCGACCTGTTCGCCACCCCCGGTCGCGACGGCAGCTATTCGCTGCGCATCAACGGCACCCTGGCGACGCCGGTCTTCGCCAAATAAAGAGCGGAGGCGTACGCATGCGGAAAATCGGCTTCCTTTCCCTTCTCCTTCTCACCTGGGCCGTGCCGCTCCCTGTCACAGCCTTTGAAATTGCCCCTTTCCAGGTGCGCAACCAGAATCCGCTGGTGCAGATTTACGGCTTGCCAGCCGCCACCGGAACGCTGCCGCCGGCTGGCAGCAGCGAAGCCCTGCTCACGGCGGATTGCGCCAGCCACTTTACCGAGAGCAGCGCTGGCGGAGAAGAAATCCTCCTCGATGGCGAGACGTACCGCTTCAGCCTCTTGCTGCGCCACGGCATTGGCGAAAATCTGGCGATTGGCCTGGAGCTTCCGTACGTTCTGCATAGCGACGGCTTTCTAGACTCTTTTATCATCGATTGGCACGACACCTTCGATCTCCCTCAAGGGGGACGCGACGAAGCGCCACGCAAACGGCTTCTCTTCACCTATGCCGATGAAAAGGGTGAACGTCTGCGCCTGGACGAACCGGCGGATGGTCTTGGGGATCTGCGCCTGAATGGTGGCTGGCGCCTGCTGCAGCGGGAAGAGTCGGCGCTGGCTCTGCATGCCGCCTTGAAGCTGCCGACCGGCGACAGCGACCGCCTGCTCGGTAGCGGCAGCACCGATTTGGCGCTCTGGCTGGCGGGAGATCACGCCACCGGGAAAACCTTCGCCGTCTATGCCGCCACTGGCGCTTTGTTCCTTACCGACGGCGACATCCTCCCCGACCGGCAACGCAATCTCGTCGGTTTCGCTACTCTCGGAGGTGGCTGGCGTCCATGGTCCGGCATCATCTTCAAGCTGCAGTTGGATGGCCATACCGCTTTTTTCAACAGCGACCTGCCTGAAATGAGCGAATCGCTCCTGCTCACCCTCGGCGGCACCCTCGACTGGGGGAACACGTCTCTCGATATCGGGGTCGGCGAGGATCTTGTCGTCGATTCCGCCCCGGATGTCGTCTTTCACCTGGCACTGCGCCACCGCCTGTAAGTATTTAAAATATTTCCAATTTCATCGACCCTACGTTTGCTGTTGACAACCGAGGTCCGGATGATTAGGTTTTCCTGATACGAACCTGCGAGGAGTCCGCATGCGAAACGAGGAAGAAACAAGCGAACCCCGGGGAGAGGCGACGGCGGAAGAGCGGCCGGCGAAGACCGGCGAGCTGGTCTTGGCGGCGGAAATCCTCCCTGACGGTCTGCCGATCATCCCGGTGCGTCCGCGCCCGGCCTTCCCCGGCATCCTGATCCCGATGGCGATCAGCGGTCGGGAGCGGGTTGCCGCCTCTGGCGCGCGCGCTGGAAACCCCGTCCCAGGCGCTTGGACTGGTTCTGGCCCGTGATCCCGAAGGCGAGGACGACCCCGGAGAACCTGCATCGGTTCGGCGTCGCCGGCAAGATTCTCAAGGTGCTGCACGCCGACGACGACGAATCCAATTTTCTCATCAACTGCCTGGAGCGATTTTCCATCAAGAGATTATCGCCAGCCGACCGCGGCCTCTTCGCCGGGTCCGCTATCACTATGCCCCCGAGCTGTCGGTCAATCCGGAGCTCAAGGCCTATTCCATGGCGATCATCGCCACCCTCAAGGAACTGGTGCAGATCAATCCCGCTCTACTCGGAGGAGATCAAGCTCTTCCTCAACCGCTCCAGCATGGACGATCCCGGCCGGCTGGCCGACTTCGCCGCCAACCTGACCACCGCCGACGGCCAGGAACTGCAGCAGATCCTCGAGACCTTCGATGTGCGCAAGCGCATCGACATGGTGCTGGTGCTGCTGAAGAAGGAGCTGGAGGTCTCGCGGCTGCAGACGCAAGATCACCAAGCAGATCGAGGAGAAGATCTCCGCCGCAGCAGCGCGAGTTCTTCCTGCGCGAGCAGCTCAAGGCGATCAAGAAGGAACTGGGCCTGGAGAAGGAGGGGAAGAACACCGAGACTGGAGAAGTTCGAGGAGCGGCTGCAAGAAGCTCAAGCTCAACGCCGAGGCGCAGAAGGCGGTCGACGAGGAGATGGAGAAGCTCTCGCCTGCTCGAGCCGCATTCGCCGGAGTACACGGTCACGCCGCAACTACCTCGACTGGCTGACCATCCTGCCCTGGGGCATGTTCAGCAAGGACTCGCTACGATCTCGACACCGCGCCCGGCGCATCCTCGACCGCGACCACTACGGGCTGAAGGACGTCAAGGAGCGCATCCTCGAGTTCATCGCCGTCGGCAAGATGAAGGGGGACATCTCCGGCTCGATCCTCTGCTTCGTCGGCCCGCCGGGCGTCGGCAAGACCTCCATCGGCCACAGCATCGCCGATGCCCTGGGACGCGCGCTTCTACCGCTTCTCCCTCGGGCGGCATGCGCGACGAGGCCGAGATCAAGGGGCACCGCCGCACCTACATCGGCGCCATGCCCGGCAAGTTCATCCAGGCGATGAAGAGCGCCGGCACCGCCAACCCGGTGATCATGCTCGACGAGATCGACAAGATCGGCGCCACCTTCCAGGGCGATCCGGCCTCGGCGCTGCTGGAGGTGCTCGACCCGGAGCAGAACGTCAGCTTCCGCGACCACTACCTCGACGTGCCCTTCGACCTCTCCAACGTCCTCTTCATCGCCACCGCCAACCAGCTCGACACCATCCCGCGCGCCGCTGCTCGACCGCATGGAGGTCATCCGCCTCTCCGGCTACATCCTTGAGGAGAAGCTGGAGATCGCCCGGCGCTACCTGATCCCCAAGGCGCTCAAGAACCACGGCCTGAAGAAGGGCAGGTAGCGATCCGCAAGGCGGCGCTGGCAAGATCATCGACGGCTACGCCCGCGAAGCCGGGGTGCGCAGCCTGGAGAACCAGATCAAGAAGATCATGCGCAAGGCGGCCATGGACTTTGCCGACGCGGCCGCAACGGAACCGATCGTCATCGGCCGCAGCGAGGTCGAAAGCTTCCTCGGCAAACCGGTCTTCACCGCCGAGGAGGTCTTCGAAGAGACTCCCGGCGTGGTCACCGGCCTGGCCTGGACCAGCCTGGGCGGCGCCACCCTGCAGATCGAGGCGACCGCCATGCCGAGCAAGACCAAGGGGTTCAAGCAGACCGGCCAGCTCGGCAACGTCATGGTGGAGAGCTCGGAGATCGCCTACTCCTACGTCATGGCCCACCTGCAAGGATTACGGCGCCCCGGCGGACTTCTTCGACAACCACTTCGTCCACCTGCACGTGCCGGCCGGCGCCACCCCCAAGGACGGCCCCTCGGCCGGCATCACCATGGCCACCGCGCTGCTCTCGATGATCACTCGGCAAGCCGGTGCGCAACAAGCTCGGCATGACCGGCGAACTGACCCTGACCGGCCGCGTCCTGCCCATCGGCGGGCGTCAAGGAAAAGACCATCGCCGCCCGCCGCGCCGGCCTGCAAGACGCTGATCTTCCCGGAAGGCAACCGCAAGGATTTCGACGAGCTTCCCGACTATCTGAAGGAAGGTCTCGACGTGCATTTCGTCCGGGAATTTGATGACGTTTACCGTCTCGCCTTCGACGGGACGGTATGAACGTCATTCCCGCGAAGGCGGGAATCCATGGATGCCCGACAAAAACGTTCGGGCATGACATTGTTCTCCAATTTAATCTTGGATTATTTATGACCTGCCGATACTGGCTCCTCCCCATTTGCTGCTGCCTCCTTCTGCTCACCGCCTGCGACAAGCCGACCCCGCCGGAGCCGGCTGCGGAGAAGGTCGTCACCGAATCGCCACCCCCCGCACCGCCGGTGCACGAAGATTTCGAAGGGGAGCCGCAACTCTCCCTTTTCCCGCGCCTCAGCGATTTTCGGCCGGAAGATGCGGATAACGAACGGCTTTCCTACTGGCGGACCTATATCGAACACTTGTCCAAGGTATCGGGAGTGATCGACCTGCCGCTTCCCCTCACCCACCATCGTGCCTTCAATCTACGCGGCATCGGCGGCCTCGAATCGGCGGGCTTCTTCGCGCCACTGGCGGTGCAGCCCGACACCGCCTATCGTCTTACCGCCTGGCTGCGCACAAAGTTGCCCGCCGGCGCCTCGGCCGGGATCGGTTTTCTCGAATTCGACGAGTTCCTCTGGGTCGGCGAACAGTATCCGCGCAGTCTGGCGGAAAAACACCAGACGGGGGCATGGGAGGGGATCCGTCTGTCCGGAACGGCGGAACGCCAAGTCGATATCCCGTTCAGAACCGGGCCGAAGACGCACATGCTGCACCTGGTCTTCTTTCTCGAAAAGGCCGAGCGGGAGGGGCTGTTGATCGACGATATCCGCTTCGAGGCGGCTCAGCCCTAAGCCCTTTTAGAGAGGGTGTCTTGCCGGGGGAGACGATTAGGAATTGCGATAACGAAATATAAACGCCGCAGCGGCCAGCATCGGAGGATGTCGGTTGCTGCGGCCTTCTATTTTGAAATTTGGTTGATAAGAATTCTATAAACTGTCCCCGAAACTCCCGCCGTCTTGACTCACTAATCAACACAGCCTAAACAACCCCGTGACCAAAATAGAAAAAGAAGACGCCAAGGAAGATGATCGCGAATACACCCCAGACAACCATATCCAAGGTCAACCCGCGCTCGATGACGGCGTCACCAGGGTTGTCGGGGTTGACGTAGCAGAAAGTCATCGTGCCGGACACAAGGCGGTCGGCGACCCGCTTCTTCCCTCTGTAGCCGCATGTGGCTGATGACGGCGAGAAGCTATATCGCCTCGAGCGGTAATTACGACCGGCAAAATCATACTGGTATGTCACGAGCATCCTGTAGAGCCCTGAGTCCGTCGCATCTTCACTTGCCGAGCTGGAGACAATGACACAGGGCGTCTTTCGCCAAGACTTTGCACTGCGAACTCTTCGCAGGGGAATCAAGAAAAAGAAATAGAACATCACTAACGGAAATATTATGCCAGTCAGATAATCCAGAAAGTTCCACATAGAATCACGGCCGTTTCAACGCATCGATCCCTTTACGCTTCGCGCAGGGTTGTAATCTTCAGAGGTGGTCCCCATCGTTAGGACAGGTAGGCGGCGGGGTTAAGGTTGGATCGCCATGATGGTTATGCCGCCAGCGAGAGAGTCGGGCCGGCGTAGCCGGGCCGAGATTTTTGCCAATATGCCTCATCCGGGGTTTTGTCGTCCAGACTGGAGTGAGGGCGCCGCGTGTTGTAGAGGTCGATCCAGCGCTTGAGGCCTTGCCGAACCTCGTTACCGGTTTCGAATGCGTGCAGATAGATGCACTCGTATTTCAGGGAGCGCCAGAGCCGTTCGATCATGATGTTGTCCCGCCAACGCCCCTTGCCATCCATGGAGATGCGGACGTTGGCGTCTTTGAGAACCTGAGTGAAGGTATCGCTGGTGAATTGGCTCCCCTGATCGGTATTGAAGATTTCAGGGGTGCCGTAGCGAGCCAGAGCCTCTTCAAGTGCCGCAACACAAAAATCGGCGTCCAGGGTATTGGCCAGCCGCCAGGACAAAACCTTGCGACTGGCCCAGTCCATGATCGCTACTAAATAGAGGAAGCCGCGCCGCATCGGGATGTAGGTGATGTCGGCGCACCAGACCTGATTGGGCCGGTCGATGGTCAAATTGCGCAACAGATAGGGATACACCTTGTGCTGCGGGTGCGGCTTCGAGGTGTTCGGCTTCTGATAGACCGCCGACAGCCCCATCGTCTGCATCAAACGGCCGATCCGCTTGCGATTGACGGCATGCCCTTCCCGGCGCAGGTGCCGTGTCATCTGGCGGGCGCCGTACCACGGTGTTTCCAGAAACTGCTCATCGATCAGGCGCATCAGTTCCAGATTCTGCAAGCTCTCGCCAGCCGGTCGGTAGTAATAAGCTGACCTTTGGATCGAGAGGAGTTGGCACTGCCGGGCAATGCTGAGTCGGGGATGGCCGGGTTCAACCAGCTCTTTCCTTCGCGTCGGACTCAGCGAACGCGACCGAAGGCTTTGGCCAAAAAATCGCGCTCGACCGTGAGCTGCCCGATCTTGGCGTGCAGGTTGTTGATCTGATCTTCATCGGCTTTGTTGCTGCGCTCGACGGTGCCGGCAAAGACCGTGGCCAGGTTGTCGATGGCCTGCCGCTTCCAGTTGGTGATCATGTTGGGGTGCAACTCGTAGCGGGCGGCCAATTCGTTGATGGTCTGCTCGCCGCGAATCGCCTCCAGGGCGACTTTGGCCTTGAGCTCGGCGGAAAAGCGTCTGCGTTTGTTCTTGCTCACGGGTGGTCCTCCTTCGTCAGTGTGCGGCGACCCACCTTAGCACGCTGTCCGATTTCTGGGGACCACCTCTATTCTTCACATTTTCGAAAGAAGATCGGGGACGTTTGTCATTTTGTCGATTTTGCAGGCGCAACAAGCTGATTTTTCGTTATTCACTGCCAACAACTTCCGCGTCCGCCCGCCAGCGAATCAACGCCTTCAAGTGCTGAGCACCCATGTTTCCTTTTCGGGATCCTCATATAAAATGAGTTATGGCCAATGTTTGCTCCTGCAGACCCATTTCCCTGCACGCCGGGGAGGACCAATGACCAAGACGATCGGGATAATATCCTGCGCTTTAATGGTGGCGCTGACTACCATCAGCGGAGTCCAGGCGCGGTCTGTTCCGCAAATGCAGGACAGCAGGTTGGTGTCTGTCCATCCGGAGGCGGTTCTTCTCGCAAAGCGTGACTCGGTCACTCCCGCAATCAAGAGTGTGAAGATGTCCCCGGAAGAACTCCGCATCCGCGTGCGTGCCATCATCCGTCCCACGCTTGGGACCATCGAAGAGGGCGCCGACGAGATCATCGCGGAGTCGTCGGACCCAGTTATCCGTCGGGGGGCTCTCGTTCTAAAGATCGAAATGTTGACGACGATGCTCGCTGCAATGCTCCGAACCGACCCGGTGATGGCGCTTGCCGATTCATGGGGGTACGTGTTCCAATGTGAGGACGCGCTCAAACGCCCCGAGACAAGGGCAAAGTACGGCGAATATGCGACGAAGGCCGCCGAAATACTACAGAGTCTCGAGGGACAATTTCGTGAGTTTGCCACTGGTATACAAGCCAGTGCTTTCGCCGACTCTGTGGAAGCCTCCCTGCGAAAATGGGCAGAGAACCACCCCATCAAGGGGGCGCTCTACCGCAGACCATCCATGGACACGGCGGAGGCGAAGGCGCTGGCGGAGTCAAAGGACGGCGGTATATTCTCGGCGCTCGGCAGTCTCGAAGAGACGACAGCCGACATGATGACCAGGATGGACCTCTATACCATGTATCTCCCGCGGCTTGCGCGCTGGGAAGCCGAGCTGGCTGCAATCGACATGGCGCACGAGACCGACACTCGGAAGTTGCCTGCCGAATTCGAGCAGGTCACGAGGGACGCGGGCCGGGTCGCTGCCGTGGCGGAAAAGTTGGCCGCCGAATTCGAGCAGGTCACGCGAGACGCGAGCCGGCTCGCAGCCGTGGCGGAAACCCTCCCCTCTCTGGCAGCGCGCGAACGGGCGACGGTAATGGACATTGTTCAAAGCGAGCGCATCGCGGCCCTTCGGGAGTTTGAAGAGCTCGCGCAGCGCCTCGCTGAACGGTCGGCCCCGCTAATTCAAAATGAGATCCAAACCAACACGAACGAACTGGCGAAAAGCATCGAGGAGATCCGCAAGCGGCTATTGGCAGAAACCAGTGAGCGCCTTGAACGACTCGTGGATTATGTATTTCTCAGGCTCGTGCAGCTGTTATTGATCTGCGTGGTGGTGCTGGCGGCCCTGGGCTTCGCGTTCCGACGCTACCTCCTTCGCCGGTAGGGCGAGGCCGGGGAAGGGCTGAGGGGGAAAACGAGGAAAACGAGGGACACTGCCCACATTTCTGCCTCCAACCACGCCATGATCCATGGGAGATCGAATGCCCTTCCCATGCAAAGGTATTTCCATTGGCAAAGAAAACCCGACATGATACATTGAATACAAATATTACAAGGAGGTTGTATGGCTACCTCAATACGACTTGATTCGCAAATTGAAAAGCGGCTTGATACCCTGTCCAAACAGACTGGGCGCACCAAAGCGTATTATCTGCGTGAGATAATCGAGCGTGGCATTGAAGAGATGGAAGATTATTACTTGGCTGCCGAGGTGCTGGAGCGGGTTCGCAAAGGGGAGGAGAAGGTTCATCCTGCAGCTGAAGTGAGAAAAGATCTTGGCTTGGACGATTGAATATACCGAATCGGCCAAAACCCAGCTGCGCAAACTGGATCGCCAGGCGGCGCGACGCATCCTCGACTATATGGATGAAAGAGTTGCCGTGCTCGATGAACCCCGCACTTTGGGGAAGGGGTTGAGAGGACCACTTGGCGGCTTGTGGCGATACCGGGTAGGTGATTACCGGATCATCTGCGATCTTCAGGATGGCGCGTTGCGAGTTTTGGTCGTTCGGCTTGGCAACCGCCGCGATATATACAGTTAAACACTCGTGATTTCTGTTGCAGCTTTCCAGTGTTATGAGCTTTCTCGTTGACGAAAATGCCCTGAACTGCTAGTTTGACCGACCATGAGCAACCAAACCGTACATATTCTAAAAGATTGGCGCTGGCGCCCACTTCCCCTTCGGACCGCGCGCCCGCTCTTCTGATTTTCGCTGCGGACTGATTCCGCGGTTCGATTAACGAAAAAGCCGCGGCGCCAACCGCGGCTTTGCTGTTTCCAAATTCGTCTGCGAGGTAAGCATGCGCGTTCTATCCGGCATCCAGCCTTCCGGTTCCCTGCATCTGGGGAACTATTTCGGCATGATGAAGAAGATGATCGAGTACCAGGAGCAGTCCGATCTTTTCTGCTTCATCGCCAACTATCACGCCATGACCACGTCAGTGACGGCAAGGCGCTCGCCAAGGGGACGATCGAGGCGGCAGCCAACTTCCTTGCCCTCGGCATGGATCCGGAAAAGAGCACCTTCTGGGTGCAGTCGGATCTGCCGGAGGTGCAGGAGCTGGCCTGGTTCCTTTCCACCTTCACGCCGATGGGACTGCTGGAGCGTTGCCACAGCTACAAGGACAAGGTCGCCCGCGGCATCGCCGCCAACCACGCCCTCTTCGCCTATCCGGTGCTGATGACCGCCGACATCCTGATGTTCCAGAGCGACAGGGTGCCGGTCGGCAAGGACCAGAAACAGCATCTGGAAGTGGCGCGCGACATCGCCATCAAGGTCAACAACGAGTACGGCGAGCTTTTCGTCGTTCCCGAAGCGGATATCGATGACGAGGTGGCGACCGTCCCTGGTCTCGACGGGCAGAAGATGAGCAAAAGTTACGGCAATTCGATCGACCTGTTTCTGGAGGAGAACGCCCTGCGCAAACAGGTGATGCGCATCGTCACCGACGCGACGCCGGTGGAGGAACCGAAAGATCCGGACAAGTGCAACGTGTACCAGATCTACCGGCTCTTTCTCGGCAAGGAAGAGGAAGCAGCCCTGCGCCGACGTTATCTGGCCGGCGGACTCGGTTACGGAGAGGTAAAACAGGAACTGTTCGTGACGGTGCGCGACTTCTTCGCGCCCTTTGCGGAACGGCGACGCGAACTGCTGGCCGATCCGGATGGCATCCGCGCCACCCTCGCCCGCGGCGCCGACAAGGCGCGCTATGCCGCAGTGAAAACGATGCGCAAGGTGCGCAAGAAGGCGGGATTGGTTTATTGAATAAAACTTCCCTCTCCCCCTGGGAGAGGGATGCTATTTGTCGGCTTCGCGGGTGAAAAGAACGAAGGCCATCGACGGCCGCTTGCTCGATTCGCGCATGGCAAACTGGATGCCCTCGAAATGCCAGCCGTTGCCGGTCCATTCATTGAGGATTTCCTCCAGCGCCTCATCGGTGACGACGCTGGCCTCAACAACCTTGTAGCGGATCATCCGTTTTTTCCCTTTCCTCTGCGTGGAGGCATTATGCCGATAGCCGGCAGTCCGAAAAAGTTGGCCCAGGAACTCGCCGAGGGTTATTTCAGCCTTTCTCCGCCGATATTGAAACTCTATACCCCGGCCGACATGAAGATCATCATCGCCAACCTGGGGATTGTCGGCCGCGAACTGCGCCAGGTCCAGATCGCGGCGGAGGATGCCGCAGCCAACAAGGCGCGGAATATGAAGCTCTCCCGCATCGGTCAGGCGGAGATGATCATCCGCGCCTACTGCAAAAAGAAGAGAATTCCGATCTGACGGCTGCCGGCCGGCAAATTAGCACAGGGCGCCGGCGGCTGCCCAGCAAAAAGGAGTGACTCAACATGCGCCCCGATTCTGTTGGCAATTCAATCGAGGAGAAGGTTTCGGCGTACAAAACCCGCATCGGTATCCGGATGCTCATCTTCTATACCGCGACTTATGCCGGCTTCATCGCCATCAACACCCTCATCCCCGCGCTGATGGAAAAGAGCTTCGGCGGTCTGAACCTGGCGATCCTCTATGGCTTCGGCCTGATCGTTTTCGCTTTCGTCCTCGCCTGCATCTACAATCATTTCTGCACCGCAGCCGAAAAACGGCTGCGTCGCTAAAGACCTGCCATGCTCTTCGCGCATTCGCCACTGGCCATAACCCTCTTCTGCTTTTTCGTTTGCGCTATCGTCGGCTTCTCTTTCCATCTCGGCCGCCGTACCACCTCCTCGGCCGGCTATTATGCGGCCGGCGGCCAAGTCCACTGGTTCACCAACGGCATCGCCTTCGCCGGCGATTACCTTTCCGCCGCATCCTTCCTCGGCATCTGCGGCATGATTGCCACGGTCGGCTACGACGGCTGGGTGTATGGCATCGGCTATCTGGCCGGCTGGATGGTCGCGCTCTTTCTGCTGGCCGAGCCGATGAAACGCCTCGGCAAATTCACCTTCACCGATGCTTTGGATGCCCGTTTCAATTCGAAGGGAATCCAGCTCATGGCGGCGATCAGTACCCTGATCGTCTCCGTCTTCTATCTGATCCCGCAGATGGTCGGCGCCGGCACCCTGCTTACGCCACTGTTCGGTCTGCCGCACGCCGCCGGCGTTGCCATGGTCGGCATTGTCGTCACGATCATTGTCGCCACCGCCGGCATGGCCTCGACCACCGTGGTGCAGTTTGTCAAAGGGGCGATGCTGCTCATCTTTTCCACCATTCTGGTGATCGCCGTTCTGCTGCGCGGACTGAGCACCCCTCCCGACCACGGAGATAATACGTATCATCGATTTCAGACGCTGGCCGCAAACATCGATGAGGACGGTCGGCTGCAACCCGCCGATCCTTCCTACGTCGCTCCGGCGGACTGGCGCGGCTCGCCCTTGGGTGAAGCGGGATTCGTTCTGTTGACCCGGAAGGGGGTGGAGTCGATCTGGCAGGTGCATGCGGCGACGGACAAGAACATCCGCCTCGAAGAAACTCTCTATACTACGCAACTGGCGAATGGTGCCCGGCTCTTCAACGGCGCACGCATTGAGGAAAAAAAGTTTTTCCCGGTCGGCCACCTGCAGGAGATCCGCCTGAATGGTGAACCGGTAACGAAGACGGGAGCGCTCGCTCCCCTCGACTTTCTGACCACCCTGCAGAAGAGCACTGTCGTCCTCTGGGAGACGAAGATCGTTCACATGGACGATGCGGTGCTGACGATCCACACTCCGAAGCCAACGCCGGGAAGCCAAGTGCTGCGGCCGGGGCAGAAATTCAAGGTCGAGGGGAGCGCTACCGAAAAATTCAACTTCATCTCCCTGATGCTCGCCCTCTTTTGCGGCACCGCCGCCCTGCCCCATATCCTTATCCGTTACAATACCGTACCGAGCCAGGCGGCAGCCCGTAAATCGACGCTGGTCGCCATCGCCGCCATTGGACTCTTCTACATTCTCACCCTCTTCCTCGGACTGGGCGCCATGACCAGCGGGGTCGTCAACCTCTGGGACGACAACATGTCGGCGCCGCTGCTCGCCCGTTCCTTCGGGGTCTTCCTCTTTGCCATTATCACCTCCATTGCCTTCGTCACCGTTCTCGGCACCGTCAGCGGCCTGATCGTCGCCGCTTCCGGCGCCGTTGCCCACGACCTGATGGATAATTTTCTCGGCATGCGCATGAGCGACCGGGAGAAGGTCATCGCCGGCAAGATCGCCGCCATTATCGTCGGTTTTGCCGCCATCTACCTCGGCATCGCCTTCGAGGGGATGAATGTCTCCTTTCTCGTCGGCTGGGCTTTCGCCCTGGCCGCCTCGGCCAACCTGCCGGCACTGCTGATGCTCCTCTTCTGGCCGAAAACGACCGCCCAGGGGGTTACCGCTTCGATCCTGGTCGGCCTGACCGCCGCCATGGGACTGATCCTGATTTCACCGGACATGTACGTGCGCTACGGACTCCTCCCCTCTCAGGCGCCGATCGCCTTCAACAGCCCGGCCGCCATATCTATTCCCCTGAGTTTTCTCGCCTTGATCGTGGTTTCTCTGCTGACGCAGAAGAAGGAAAGACCGGAAGAAAGGGTGCGGGCGAACCCCGCCTGATCTTTTAGCAGCTCACTTCCGATGACAAGAAAGACAGAAGTAATCGCCGGATGCCGGACGTCGGAGTAATTTATTCTCCCCTTGGTGCGGATCATGGCAGGTTGAGCAGAAGACCCAGCACTCGCTGCCGGTTTCATCGCAAAAGAGTTTCGGTCCCTGCCTCCGTGGAATGAAATCCCTATGCCCGGATCTCGCTTCCAGAGGAAGAGCTCTGAAATTTTTCCTCCGTGAGTCTGCCGGATAGCGAACACCAACCGGATGACCGAATCCATGGCCTTTATTCGGATGACATTCCATACACAGGGGAATATCGCCGATTGCGGCCGGCACCCCGGTTGCCCGCATATCGGCCTCAAATTCCGGGTAAAAATCGTTGATCGATTTCGCCGCTGGCGGCTCTATCCCGATCGTCATATGGCAGATGTCGCAAGATTTGTCGCAGTCTGCGGTAAACCGATCGAAACAGCGCCTTGCCGCCTGATGCGGCGACTCCCCTCTTCCCTCGCCCAACATCCCCACCAAAAAAACAATGGTCAACAGCAGGTACATTTTGCCCATGATTTCCTCCGCACCGGAGCAGGCCTGCTGTCCCCATTTCTAACAAAGTCTTAATGGCTGTCAATTAGCCGCCACATAAACAAAAAACGCTGTAAACGCATAGATTTAATGAAAACCAAAATTCCCTCTTTGATTTTGAAAAGGATATTCTTTTTCGCTTGACAGCGGCCGCGGCTACCTATATTTTGACAACGGTTTTCAATTTCATGAACAGCGCTTACCTGCGGACGCCTGAAGGAGATACAACGATGATGCCCCTTGGACTGTTGAGCCCCGGCGAACAAGGAGAAATAGTGAAAATCCGGCTGCAGGAAAAAATTACCTGTTGCGGCGCCGCCTGCGGCACTTCCTGCTGCAGCTCGCGGGAGAAGGACGGCGTGCGGATGGAAGACCTGGGACTTCGGGTCGGCAAGATCGTGCAGATGTTGACCAACGGCAGTCCGGTCCTGCTCAGGGTGGACGAATCGCGAATCGCCGTCGATCGCGGTCTGGCGATGAAGATCATGGTGCGCCGGGCGGCGTAGTGGCGAGGCCAATTGACAGGTTAAAACCTCCGAGGTTTTGAAAACCTCGGAGGTTTTATAAAGAAAAAGGAGGTAAGCAATGAATCTGGCGAAACTCAAACCGGGCGAGAAGGGAACGATCACCGCCATCGGGGCGATCGGCCCCTTGAAGCGGCGGCTGATGGATATGGGGGTGCTGGTCGGCGAAGAGGTGCAGGTGATGAAAGTCGCCCCCCTGGGCGACCCGCATCGAGGTGAAGATCAAGAGCTACAACCTCTCGCTGCGCAAGAAGGAAGCGGAAGGGATCGGCGTGGAGGTGATGGCATGAGCATGCAGACGAAGAGACAATGAGCGGATCGCCGAAGGGCAGCAGAAGGCGGCGCTCCACCCGGTGGAAAAGCGCACCATCACCGTGGCGGTCGCCGGCAACCCCAACTGCCGGCAAATCGACCCTGATCAACGCCATCGCCGGCACCGGCTCCACGTGGGGAACTGGCCGGGGTGACGGTGGAGAAGAAAGAGGCCATCTTCGAGTTCGCAGGGCAGCAGCATCCGGCTGGTCGACCTGCCCGGCACCTATTCCCTCTCCCCCTACACCCAGGAGGAGATCATCGCCCGCGACTACCTGGTCCACGAGACGCCCGGACCTGATCATCAACGTGGTGGATGCCACCAACCTGGAGCGCAACCTCTATCTGACGGTGCAGCTCCTGGAGCTGGGCATCCCGGTGGTGATGGCCCTGAACATCTACGACGAGGCCGAGGCCAAGGGCTACCGCATCGACGTCGCAGGGGATCGAGAAGATGCTCGGCGATCACCGTCGTCCCCACCTCGGCCACGAAGAAGAGCGGCCTGGACGACTGCTCGAGAGCGTCCTGGCGACCGCCGACGACCCCGCCGGCCACGCGCCGCAGCAGCTCAACTACGGGGACGATATCGAGACGGCCGCCGGCTTCGGTCGGAGCCGTCGCTGCAGAAGAACCATCCCGCACTCGCCGGCAGATACCCGCAGCGCTGGCTCGCTGCTGAAGCTGATGGAAGGGGACAGCCGATGTGCGCGAAGGAGATCAACATCGGCAGCGACGCGCTCCATGGACGAGGCGCTGCATCACCTGCGACGGGCCCACGGCGAGGATATCGAGGCGCTCATGGCCGACGCCCGCTACGCCCTGGCCACCGGCCTCACCCGCGAAGTGCTGCGCAAGCCGGAGCTGCCGCAAGATGGAACTGACCGAGAAGATCGACCGGATCGTCCTCAACCGCTTCCTCGGCATCCCGATCTTCCTTGCCGCCATGTGGCTGATGTTCAAGCTCACCTTCGACCTCTCCGCGCCCTTTCGGCGACTGGATCGACGCCATGATCGCCGGCCCCTTCAAGCGCTGGGCCGAGGCGCTGCTGGGCGGCATCGGCGCGCCGGACTGGACGGTGTCGCTGGTCACCGACGGGGTCATCGCCGGCGTCGGCTTCGTGCTGGTCTTCGTCCCGGTCATCTTCGCCATGATGTTCTTCATCACCTTCCTCGAAGGGAGCGGCTACATGGCGCGGGCCGCCTTCGTCATGGACCGGGCCATGCACGCCATCGGCCTGCACGGCAAGTCCTTCATCCCGATGCTGCTCGGCTTCGGCTGCAACGTCCCCGGCATCTACGCCACCCGGACCCTGGAGAACCCGCGGGACAAGGCGCTCACCGCCCTGCTCATCCCGCTCATGTCGTGCGGCGCGCGGCTGCCGGTCTACGTCCTGTTCGCCGGCGTCTTCTTCGCCGCCAACTCCGGCACGGTGATCTGGTCCCTCTATGTCATGGGCATCGTCCTGGCCATCTTCATGGGGATGATCTTCAAGAAGACCCTTTTCCGGGGCGAGGCGCCGATGTTCATCATGGAGCTTCCTCCCTACCGGATGCCGTCGCTTCAAGAGCCTTTGCCTGCATACCTGGGAGAAGGGGAAGCACTTCCTGATCAAGGCCGGGCACCTACATCCTGGCGGTTTCGATCCTCGTCTGGTTCCTGCTCAACCTCCCCTGGGGGGTGGAGAGCAAGAAGGATTCCTATCTCGGCCAGGCCGGCGCAGGTGATGGCCCCGATCTTCGCCCCGCTCGGCTTCGGCACCTGGGAAGCGGCCTCGTCCCTGATCACCGGCGTCATCGCCAAGGAGATCGTGGTCGGCACCATGGGCGAGATCTACGCCCCGCAGAGCGCGAAGAGAAGAAGGAAGAGCTCGCTCCGACCCTGGGCGAAGATCTGAAGGAGATCGTCGTCTCCTTCGGCGACGGCCGTCAAGGACGCCGGGACAACGTCGTCTCCACCTTCGGCGTCTCCAGCCTGGCCGCCGAGGACGAAGAAGGGGCAGATCGCCGCTTGAAGGACGGCGGTCGGCGGCGCCTTCACCCCGCTCACCGCCTACGCCTTCATGGTCTTCGTCCTGCTCTACATGCCGTGCGTGGTGGTCGCCGATCGCCATGCGCCAGGAGTTCGGCACCTGGAAATGGTTCGGCGTCGCCTTCGCCTACCATCGGTCCTGGCCTGGGGCGATGGCGTGCATGGTCTACCAGGGGGGCCGGCTCCTCGGCCTGGGAGGTTGACATGGGAATCGCCGATATCATCTGGATGGCACTGATCCTCGGCGGCTCCGGCTGGCTCCTCTACCACTTCCTGTGGAAAAAGAAGGGGTCCTGCCACGGCTGCGATGGCGGCTGTAACAAGAAGTGATTTCCCGGCCCCCTGCAGAGGGGGCCTAAATCGGCAATTCTATTGAAAATGAATTTCATAGCCTAAATCTAAAACACTTGATAAGGAGGAATGAAAAAATGTCCCAGAAAGCCCAACTTTTCTCTGCTCTGTTGCTGATCGGCCTGCTCAGCCTGGCCTCCCCGGCCTTTGCCGTGCATCCCGACGAGCGCGGCGAAATCGAAAACCTGCGTAAGCGCATCGAGGCGCTGGAAGCGGAGAAGGGAAAACCGGCGGCGCCGCTATTGATCGAGGCGCTGGCGAAGAAGCTGCGCTTTTCCGGCCTGCTGGAGTTGGAGGGCTTCTATGCGGACACGGAGGGGGGGACGAAGCGAGCGACCTGGCTCTCGCCACTGCCCAGCTTGAGATCGAGACGACCATCGACGACAACATTGGCGGCCATATCATCCTGCTGCACGAGGAGGGCGCCGAGGAATCGGTGGCCGTCGATGAGGCGGTGATTACCCTCGGCCACTCCCCAACCTTCTTCCCAGGGAAATTCAGCCTCGCCGGCGGCAAGATGTATCTTCCTTTTGGCAAGTTCAATAGCCACTTCATCACCGACCCGTTGACCCTCGATCTCGGTGAGGCCAACGATAGCGCCGTCAACCTCGGTTGGGGCGTGGCCGACCGGATCACGGTGAAGACCACAATCTTTGCCGGAGGGACCGACACCGTCGGGGACAACGACGCCATCGATTCTTTCGCGGCCTCGGTGGAGACGACCCCGATCCATGGCCTCACCCTCGGCGCCTCCTACATCAGCGACCTGGCCGAGAGCGGAATCGGCCTGGTGACCGACGCCTCTTTGTACACGGCGAGCGTCCCCGGGGTGGCCGCGTTCCTCACCGCCGCTTACGGGCCGTTCACCTTGGAGGGGGAGTACGTAACGGCGCTCAAGAGCTTCAACGCCGCCCTAGTCACCGCCGGTGCCGATCTGACCGGGAATAAGCCGAGTGCCTGGAACGTGGAGCTGGCGCTGGCGCCGAACGACCGCTGGGAGATCGCCGCCAAGATGGAAGGGGCGAAGGATTTTCAGGATGATCTGTTCCGCTACGGCGGCGTTATTTCTTACGGCCTGTTCCAGAATACCGTGGTCGCCCTGGAGTACCTGGTGGCAGACGAGGGCAATGGCAACGAGAACCGCACCCACATCGGCACCGCCCAACTCGCCTTCGAGTTCTGACCCAGGGCCAGTGAAACTGACGCAGCAAAATCCGCTCTTGCTGCTGGGGTACTCGCTCTAACCAAATAAGAGAAAAAAGGCTGTAGAGGATATATGGCCAACGCTCTAATATTAAAATCTGAATAGGAGGTCCCAACGAGACCAGTGGACCCGGTTGTGATAAAACCTGCGCCCGGTCAACGGCTGCCCCGTTGAACCACTGGCCATCTCCCTCAGCCCGGCAAGAACATCCTCGCCGTCGCCGAAACGGATAACCGCGACCCGTCCTGTTCCGCGCCGGAGTGGCTTACGATGAAAGTCCGGTGCCCGACGCTGCCCATCGCACGCCACGCATTCCCGACAGTGACCGCATCTGGATTGCCGGCGGGGTCGGGTATAAATTCACCGAAAAGCTCTCTCTGGACATGGGCTACGCGCATCTGATCGTCAAGGACGCGGCGATCAGGAAGACAGCCACGGGCGAGGACCGGCTCCGTGGTGCCCTTTCCGGCTCTTACAGCAGCAATGTGGACATCATCAGCGCCGAGATTGTCTGGAGGTTTGACTAAACAGGAGATTAAAAGTCGGTCTGGCGAGAACCCTGTGAATAGTTGCGGACAAGAGAGAGCAGGCGATCGAAATCAATGGGCTTGGACATGTATTCATCCATTCCGGCATCGAGACATTTCTTCCTGTCGGTAGCCATCGCATAGGCTGTTATGGCAATGATGGTCGTATGCCCTCCCCGACCGATTTCCTTTTCCCTGATCATTCGCGTCGCGTTAAGTCCGTCCATTACCGGCATCTGCACATCCATCAGAATGACATCGAAATCGCTTTCCTCCCATTTCTCCACCGCCCGCAAGCCGTTATCCACCGCGGTGCAGGAAATGCCTTTCCGGGATAGAAACAGCACGATCATCTGTCGCGTTGTCGGGTCGTCTTCAGCGATCAGGATCTTCATGACCGCCTCCTTTCGCCGGCCGAAATAAGCTTTCTGGCTCTAGGGTAACATTGGGGCAAGGCCTGTAAAGGGAGCTGGAATGAACTGAGGATTCCCTTCACTGACAGCAAAGCTTCCGAACCTGGCCCCCATATACGTAATCCCACCCAAGGATTTTTTGGCAAATAAACTTTAGGAACTGGTAAGCTCGCGCAGATGGCGGATGATGGAACTTTGCCGGCATTGATATGGCGCCCAAGGTTCCGCGCCAATTTCCATGATTTACCGAAAGGTCCTTTTTGCCATGAGCAAAATGCTGTTGGCGGCCACCTTCCTTCTTTTCTTGCTCCTCCCCGCACCGTCCCCAGCCCTTGGAGGAATGAGCCCGGCCGCCCTGAACGACCTCGGCGTTCGCTTTGCCACCGGCGAAGGCCGAGAGATGGGCGCGGTGGGTAGGGGTCGCCGGTGAGATACGGTTTAATCAGAAAGGCGACTGATGCTGTTGCCCTGACATCCTGATCGTTTTTGATCGGTTGCCAGCAAGGCAAATTCATCGGCAGGCACGGGCCGGCTGAAGTAATAACCTTGACCCTCGGCACATTGTTGGGATTTCAGAAAAACCAACTGTTTTGCGTTTCAATCCCTACCGCCACGACACGTTTTTTGAGGCTCGTCCCCATCGCAATGATGGCGCTGACGATGGCCTCGCCCGAATGTCTGTAGGATTGTCCAGCCCCTGCACAAACGACTGGTCGATTTTGAGGGTGTCGGTTTTGTTCACCGAATCGCTACAGCTCGGATGACCAATAGATTACTGGTGAAGGCAATTTTTTATTGCCGTCTCCAGCTCGTCTATGCGCATCGGCTTGGTCAAAAAACCATCCATGCCGGCCGCTAGGCAATCCTCCCTGTCCTCCGGGCGAGCATGGGCGGTGAGCGCGATGATGCAGGATCTCCGTTCCTTTCCCCCCTCCCGTTCGCGAATCTGTCGTGTGGCAGTAATGCCATCCATCTCTGGCATCTTGGTGTCCATGAGAACGATATCGATCCCTCCCTTTTCCCATCTCTGGACCGCCTGTTTGCCGTTCTCGGCGATATCGACCTCCCAGCCGCACTGGCGCAGAGCCCTTTCGACAAGACCTCGCACGGCCGGCTCGTCTTCCGCCAGCAGGAAATGGAGTGGTCGATCAGGTGCCAGTCCGTTCCACCGCGAGGTAATTGTCGGGTGAGGTTCAGGCGCGGTGGTTGGTAGGGTGAAATAGAAGGTCGCCCCCTTTCCTGGTTCCCCCTCGGCCCATATCCGCCCACCATGGCGCTGAATGACTCGCGCAGCGGTGGCAAGGCCGATGCCATGGCCGGAAAATTGTGCCGTCCCGCGGAGGCGCTGGAAAGAGCCGAAAACAGAGGCCGCATCGGCCATCTCGAAGCCGGCTCCGTTGTCCCGGACGAACCAGGTCTTCCCCCCCTCGGTTTCGGTCACGCCGAACTCGATCACCGCCTCGTCCCGCATTTGGGTGAACTTCCAGGCGTTGCCCAAGAGATTGGCCAGAACCACCCGGAGCAGGCTCGGATCCCCCGTCGCGTTGACTCCGGCGGCGATCCGAAGAGTAATTTGGCGCTTCGGTTCGGCAAGCCGCAGCTCTTCCACGATTTCCTGCGCCATGGCGCTCAGGTTAACGCTTTCCCGCTTTGGTTCGACGCGGGCGAGGCCCGAGAAATCGAGCAGGGCGTCGATGAGCCGGCTCATGCGCAACGTGCCGTCGTAGGCCTTCTGAAGGTGCTCCTGGCATCCATTGTTTGAGTTCATCGCCGCACAGCTCCCGGACATACCGGCATAGCCATTGATCACCGTTAACGGCTTGCGCAGATCGTGGGCAACCGTGTAATTGAATGCCTCCAGCTCACGGTTGGCAGCCTCCAGTTCGGCTGCCCGCGCCGCCAGGTCGGTGTTCAGTTGCTCGATCTCCTCTTCCGTTCGCTTCCGCTCGGTGATGTCATTGAAAAGGATGGCGACATGCCGGTCCTCCGGTCGGCCAATACGGAAGGCGTACACATCGAACCAACGGTGAAGTTGTTCGGCCCGATTCTGAAAGCGAACCGGCTGGCCCGTCAAAGCGACCCGGCCATAGATCTCGAACCAATGCTCTTCGTGTTGCGGGGCAAGCTCGCGCATTCTCTTGCCCTGGGCATCGGCCATTCCCGTCTGCTTCTGCGAACGACAGGATTGGTCTCCAGGAAGAGGTAGTCGATCGGCTTGTCGTTTTCATCGAAGATCACCTCGATGGTGCAGAAGCCTTCATCGATCGAATCGAACAGCGTGCGATAGCGGCTTTCGGATTGCTCCAGTGCCCGCAACTGGTCCCTCACCAGGTACTGGCGGCGCCTGCTCCGCAGGGCCGAGCGAACGACGTGACACCAGCGTGTTTACGCGCACCGGCCGTTCTACCAGGGTCACGTCGCCCGGGAGCAGCAATGCGTCCCGGGCGACCTGGGTTTCCGGGCCGCGGCCTGAAAGGATGATGATCGGCAATTCGGACCAGGAGGGCTGGCTTTCCAGGGTGGCGTGCAGGCAAGCTCCGACGCGGGGAGAGAGCGCTTCCTCCTCGATCATGAGAGCTCCGACCCCCCTCTCGATTTCCGCGCAGAGTTCTTCCGGTGTGGCGCACATCATCGAGGCCACGCCGATCACCTCCAGCACTCGCGGAATCGACTCGGCATCCCGGCTCTCCGGCAGGAGCACGAGCACCCGCTCGTCATTGCCGCCGTATGTCCCTTCGCTAGACGTCAAGGATCGGAACTCCCGTAAGCACCCCCTGCATTTCCGCCAGGGGCTCGCCGATCAGGATGCCTTCGCTGGATAGGACAAATTCCCGTATCGTCATCTCGTGCGCGCCTCTCCTTTTCTTGACCACGGAGATGGCCCGCCTGATTTTTCCACGGTGCTCGAAGTAACGGAGGAGGAGAATGGCGTCGGCGAGATAACTGACATTTTTCGCTTCCGTCGCCGGGGTGCCGAAGATGCCGTGCTGCTCCACGGTCAGGAACGTCGTTACCTCCTTGTGCGACAGATAGGTCAAAAGCTGGTGAAGCTGGATAAACTGATACTGTTTCGTCGGACATGGCGTTGAGGTAGCCGCTCAGCGTGTCGATGACGATGGTTCGGACACCTCTCTCCTCCACGTCCTGGAGAAGCATCGCGCTGAACTCTCCGGTGGAAAATTCGGCCACATCGACCGTGTGAAGCGTGACCACGCCCCTTGTCGATAAAGTCGTCCACCGCCAACCCCACCCCCGCGGCCCGTTCCCGGAACGAATCCTCCGTCTCCTCGAAGAGATACACCGCCACGGTCTCGCCCCTTTGTGCCGCAGCCACGACACACTGGTTCGCCACCGTCGTCTTCCCCGTTCCCGAGGCTCCAATAATCGCCGTAGTGGTTCCCCTGTCCACCCCCCCGCCGAAAAGGAGATCCAGTCGTTCGTTGCCGCTGGAAGCCAGTTCCCTGTGCTTCTTCTGCCACACCTGTTCGCCCGCGATGAGGGCCGGGAAGACGCGAATCCCGCCGGTCACGATCCTGAAATCGTGCCAGCCGCTCCGGTAGGCTCTTCCCCTCAGTTTCAAAACCAGCAGCCTCCGCCGTACCGGACCGTAGCCGAGCACCACCTGCTCCAGGCGGATGACCCCGTGGCAAATGGTTTCCAGGTGGGAATCGATTTCGCTCTGGCCGATGTTGTTGGTAAGGAGGACCGTGCACTCTCCGCCGCCGAACTCCCGCCGCATGGCCAGAATCAGGCGGCGGAAGGTTGTCAGGTCCTCGGCGATGAGTCGCAGGTCGGACAGGGAATCCATCACCAGGCGCTGCGGGTTCACCCGTTTGATCTCCGCGAGGAGATCCTTCATCGCATCGGTCGGGTTCTATTTCCGCCGGGTGGAAAACCCTCTGCTCCGGCCCCTTCAGGATTTCCCCGCTGATTTCCACCGCATGGATGCTGAAAAGATCGGGGTCGAGGAAAATGCCGCCGGCTTTTGCCAGGGCGACGAGGTCCTCTCCGCGCACCCCCGACGGCGATATAGAGGCAGCGTTCCCCCCTCCTGATCCCTTCGGCGATGAACTGCAGCGAAAAAGTCGTTTTCCCGGTCCCGGGGGTGCCGGAAAGGAGGTACATCTTTCCTGCCGTGAGCCCGCCACGGAGGATGTCGTCAAGGCCGGGGATGCCTGTCGTCACGAGATCTGAAGAAGGTTTTCCTCCCATGAATGTTACCTCCCGGAGTTGAGTTTCGTCTCAAAATAGCCTGTCAATGTCGTTTTTCAGCATACCACCTAAATTGTTCGGAGTTAGCGCAGGCATTGTCTGCTTTCCTAAAACCTGGTACTTAGCTCTGACCAAGAGTGAAATAGAAGGTTGCTCCTTTCCCCGGTTCCCCCTCGGCCCACACCTCTCCGCCGTGGCGCTGGATGATGCGGGCAACGGTAGCCAGGCCGATTCCCAGACCTCCGACCTCCTTGCCGGCCTCAAGGCGCTGGAAGGGGGCAAACAGCTCTGCCTGCGTTTGCCGGATCAAAGCCCATCCCGTTGTCTCTTACGAAGTAGGTTGGCTTTCCGTCGATCTCCGTTGCACCGAACTCAATGACCCCTTCCTCACGATTGCTGGTGTACTTCCAGGCGTTGCCGAAAAGGTTGGCCAGGACCACTCGCAGCAAATCCGGATCTGCCTCGGCCACTATTCCGCTCGGGTATGCGGAAAGTCACCTGCCGCTCCGGTTCGGCCAGCTTCAGTTCCTCAGCCACCTCATGCGCCATGGCGGCGAGATCAACCATCTCCCGACGCGGTTCGACGTGGGCCATGCTGGAGAACTTGAGCAGGGCGTCGATGAGCCGGTTCATGCGCAAGGTGCCCTCGTAGGTCTCCCGGAGATAACCTTTGCACGCTCGTCGAGCTTGTCGCCGCACAGCTCCTTGATTGTCTGGCAGTAGCCGTTGACCACGGTCAGCGGCTTGCGCAGATCGTGGGCCACCGTGTAATTGAACGCCTCCAGTTCCCGGTTGGCGGCCTCCAGCTCGGCAGCCCGGGCTGCAAGACTGGTATTCAGAATTTTGATCTGCTCTTCGGCAAATTTCCGTTCGGTAATGTCTTCCATGGCCAGGAGGATAATGTGCGAGCCGATATTTTCCCGGAAAATCTGCCGGGCGTTGAGCAGAATAATCTTGCGGCCGATATCGAGAAAATCATGCTCGACTTCATAGCCATTGAACACGGTATCCTGGGGGAGGATTTCCTCGAAGAGTACCCGCAGCTTGGGAATGTCCCATTGCCGGTTACCGAGGTCGTAGATGAAATTCCCGATTGTTTCCTCGGGCGTTACTTTGAAGGTATCGTAGAAGCTGTGGTTGGCGGTGAGAATCTTCAGGTCGGAATTCAGCACCACCAGCGGCTCGCGCACGGTTTCCACAATGTTCTCGGCATATTCCCGGGCATCCTGGATTTCCGCTTCCCACTGCTTGCGTTCGGTGATGTCTTCCATGGCCAGGAGGATGATGTTGTGAGCCGATATTTTCCCGGAAAATCTGCCGGGCGTTGAGCAGAATGATCTTGCGGCCGATATCGAGAAAATCATGCTCGACTTCATAGCCATTGAACACGGTATCCTGGGGGAGGATCTCCTCGAAGAGTACCCGCAGCTTGGGAATGTCCCATTGCCGGTTACCGAGGTCGTAGATGAAATTCCCGATTGTTTCCTCGGGCGTTACTTTGAAGGTATCGTAGAAGCTGTGGTTGGCGGTGAGAATCTTCAGGTCGGAATTCAGCACCACCAGCGGCTCGCGCACGGTTTCTACAATGTTCTCGGCATATTCCCGGGCATCCTGGATTTCCGCTTCCCACTGCTTGCGTTCGGTGATGTCTTCCATGGCCAGGAGGATGATGTTTGAGCCGATATTTTCCCGGAAAATCTGCCGGGCGTTGAGCAGAATGATCTTGCGGCCGATATCGAGAAAATCATGCTCGACTTCATAGCCATTGAACACGGTATCATGGGGGAGGATCTCCTCAAAGAGTACCCGCAGCTTGGGAATGTCCCATTGCCGGTTACCGAGGTCGTAGATGAAATTCCCGATTGTTTCCTCGGGCGTTACTTTGAAGGTATCGTAGAAGCTGTGGTTGGCTGTGAGAACCTTCAGGTCGGAATTCAGCACCACCAGTGGCTCGCGCACGGTTTCCACAATGTTCTCGGCATATTCCCGGGCATCCTGGATTTCCGCTTCCCAGCTGCTTGCGTTCGGTGATGTCTTCCATGGCCAGGAGGATGATGTGTGAGCCGATATTTTCCCGGAAAATCTGCCGGGCGTTGAGCAGAATGATCTTGCGGCCGATATCGAGAAAATCATGCTCGACTTCATAGCCATTGATCACGGTATCCTGGGGGAGGATCTCCTCGAAGAGTACCCGCAGCTTGGGAATGTCCCATTGCCGGTTGCCGAGGTCGTAGATGAAATTCCCGATTGTTTCCTCGGGCGTTACTTTGAAGGTATCGTAGAAGCTGTGGTTGGCTGTGAGAACCTTCAGGTCGGAATTCAGCACCACCAGTGGCTCGCGCACGGTTTCTACAATGTTCTCGGCATATTCCCGGGCATCCTGGATTTCCGCTTCCAACTGCTTGCGTTCGGTGATGTCTTCCATGGCCAGGAGGATAATGTGCGAGCCGATATTTTCCCGGAAAATCTGCCGGGCGTTGAGCAGAATGATCTTGCGGCCGATATCGAGAAAATCATGCTCGACTTCATAGCCATTGAACACGGTGTCATGGGGGAGGATCTCCTCGAAGAGTACCCGCAGCTTGGGAATGTCCCATTGCCGGTTACCGAGGTCGTAGATGAAATTCCCGATCGTTTCCTCGGGCGTTACTTTGAAGGTATCGTAGAAGCTGTGGTTGGCTGTGAGAACCTTCAGGTCGGAATTCAGCACCACAAGTGGCTCGCGTCACGGTTTCCACAATATTCTCGGCATATTCCCGGGCATCCTGGATTTCCGTTTCCAACTGCTTGCGGAGGGTTATGTCGCTGACGAAGGCCAGAACGAAAACGCCGTTGATGGTTTCGATAAAGCCCAGGCTGATTTCCACGGGGAACTCGCTTCCGTCCTGGCGGCATCCGGCAAGGTCAAGGAGCTGGCTCATTGGGCCTGATCATGGGCTCTGCGAAGAAATGCGCCATATGTTCTTCATAAATTTCGCGAAAGCGTTCGGGAAAGAGAACGGCAAGGGGCTTGCCGATGAAGTCCTCTTTTGGATAACCGAACATTTTCTCGGCGAGGGTATTAACAAGCAGAATGGTCCCACGTATGTCGATGATGACAACCCCTTCGGCAAGTGACTCCAGAAGGGTGCGTATCGTGATATCGCCCTGGAAAAGTCCGGAAGCAAAAGCTATTTGCCGCTGGACTCCCAATTCCTGTTCACGGCGTGCCTTTTCCTGCTCAAGGTCGGATGCGGCATGGGGCGCTCCTTTGGTCGGTTACTGGTTGTGCAATTACATTGCTCTCGCTGCTATTTGCAATCGGGCCAACTATTTTCAATAATAACAGGAAGAGTGGGGGGAGGGGCAAGTCGGGGGGGAACGGGTTTGTTCTGGGATTGGCGCACATAACAAAAGCGCCCCGCCGAAATCGGCGGGGCGCTTCTTGATCGAGAAAACGAAGTCTTAAAAGTTTAATTTAGCGCCAGCATTGGCCGAAAGGCCGCCGATGTCGGCGCTATCGGCATCAGTTGTCACGCTAACACTTCAGCTCGCCGACCAGACTGACCCGATCGTTCAGTTTGAAATCGGCGCCGGTCTGCACGTGGAGGCCGGGTTCGATGCCGTCGTCTTCGTAATTAATGGTAACCCAAAATCCTCTTCGATGTCCCAGTAGTAGAGACCGAGGCCGCCGCCGACATTGAAAACAACATGGGGAACACGGGATGGGGAGTTCGTAGAGGACGGTCATGGTCACGGGTATGATCATGACATCGATGAAGCTCTCCGAAGGAGCGATGTAGCCGATGCCGACTTCGGCGCTGATCGGCGCGTTGAACTGGTCCTTGAGGTTCATCCCGCCCGCGATATACAGCGTGACGGATTTGTCGAGTTCGCTCTCGGTGGGGGAGAAGAAGCCGAGAGTACCTTTGCCATAGAAGTTGCTGGCCATCGCCGGAGCGACGGAAAGGAGCAGAATGCCAATTGCGACGAGCAGTTTTTTCATGTGTGCCTCCTAGAATTTTATTGAATGACGGTTTAAAGGGTCCAGATGACTGGCCTTTTGTCCTAGCAAGTAGCGGACCCCATTCGTCGCCGGAGCTGTAATTGATTATCTATTTCTGAAAAGTGATCGGTTATTCAGGAGTTTGGCAGATCAAAAAAGTGAAAGAGGGTGGGAAATTACCATTTATTGTTGTTCAAGTAGGGTGGGGAGTGTCGTTTTTGGTCGCCCGTATCGCGATTTGCCGGCACAGCAATCCCTCATCCCTCCCAGAACTGCAAACGGGGGTGCTCGGCCAGATAGGTCAGGCATTCCTCCAGGGTGCCGGCCACGTTGACGATCTCCCACCCCTCAGCCGCGCGAAAAACCTCCAGCCGCCACCCTCCCGCCTCGACGGGGAGCAGGCGGGCGAAGCTTTCCCCGGCCTTTTCCAGGTGAAATTCTCCTTCCTGTCGGCGCACTGCAAAATCCTTCAGGCGCCGGTCGGCGGCGATGATCCGTTGTGCTTCCTGAAGATCGGCTCCCATGGCTTTTTTCCTTTGCGAATAGCCTGCGCAACCAGTCCTGAAACCTATATCAGATAATTGCCTGTTGACATCTAAGTCATGTTCTTGTCGCCAAGCATCCGGTTCAGGTTGAAGGCGGCGCTGATGAGCGTAAGATGCGTGAAGGCCTGCGGGAAGTTTCCCAGCGCCTCGCCCTGGTGGCCGGTCTCTTCGGCATAGAGCCCGAGGTGATTGGCGTAACCGAGCATCTGTTCGAAGATGAGCCGGGCCTGCTGCCCCCACTCCGGGTTGGCCCGTCTGCCACGGGTAAGCGCCTCGACGAGCCAGAAGGTGCACATGTTGAAGGTTCCCTCCTCACCGGTCAGGCCGTCGAAGGACTTGTCGGGATCGTAGCGGTAGACGAGGTTGTTGGCGAGCAATCCTCCCTTGCGGGGGCTGCGCATGATGGCTTCTACCGTCTTGATCATCCGCGGGTCGGTGGGCGACATGAAAAAGACGAGCGGCATGATGAGATTGGAAGAATCGAGGCACTCGCTCCCGTAGTGCTGGACGAAGGCCTGCCGGTCATTATTCCAGCCACGGGCCATGACCTCTTCGTAAATCCGGTCCCGGACCTCCAGCCAGCGACCCCGTTGCGGGGCCGGGAAGGATCGTTTTTCCGCCAGGCGCAGCCCGCGGTCAAGCGCCACCCAGCACATCAGTTTCGAGTAGACGAAGTGCTGTCTGCCGGAGCGGACCTCCCACAGCCCTTCATCCTCCCGGTGCCAGTTGTCGCACACCCAGTCCAGGAGAACTCTGAGATGCCCCCAGAGTTCATAGGAGATCGGCGTGCCGTGCTTGTTGTACAGGTAGACCGAATCCAGCAGCTCGCCATAGATGTCCAGCTGCAGCTGTTGGTAAGCGCCGTTGCCTATCCTTACCGGCCCTGAGCCCTTGTAGCCTTCCAGATGATCCAGGGTGACCTCGGTCAGGTCGTGCCGGCCGTCGATCCCGTAGACGATCTGCAGGGAGCCGTCCGGTTCGAGTTCATGGCAGCGCGCTTCGAGCCATTCCATGAAGCGGCTCGCTTCCTCCGTCAGGCCGATCCGCATGAGGGCATAAAAGGTGAAAGCGGCATCGCGAATCCAGGTGTAGCGATAGTCCCAGTTGCGGACGCCCCCCGGAACCTCCGGCAGGCTGCAGGTCGGGGCGGCGACGATCGCCCCGGTCGGCTCGAAGGTGAGCAGTTTCAGCGCCAGTGCGGAGCGATGCACCATCTCGCGCCAGCGGCCGGTGTAGGTGCATTTGGCAATCCAGCGCAGCCAATAGTTAACGGTATCGGAAAGTATCTTGTACGATTCCTGCTCGGAAGGACAGGACCCGGCGCCGGCTCCCGGCTCGATTTCGCGGAAGACAAAAGTCGCCGATTCCCCCTCCTTGAGCGAGAATTCACCGACCGCTCCGGTCCCGGAGGTGTGAAAGCGGAATGCGCGTCGCCAGCCCCATGGCGAGCCCAGGTGACTGAAAGGTGGCACCCTCCGGTGTGATGCCCACCTGATGTTCATCCCGCGCATAGTTGAAAGCCGGCTGACATCCACCACCAAGGGGACTTCCCCCAGCACCGAATGGACCCGGCGGAAGAGCTGGCGGCCATGGCATTCCCGCGCCGGCAAGCTTGGAAGGGAGCATGAAGTCGAAGACTTCGGCAACGCCTTCGGCCGAGAGAAAACGCGTGATCAGAACATTCGTTTCCGGCCAGTAGAGCTGCTTTTGCGTCAAACAGTCGCAGGCGGGATAAATTCGGAAGCGCCCGCCTTTTTTGTCGTCCAGAATGGCGCCGAAAATGCTCGGCGAATCGAAGAAGGGATAGCAGAACCAATCGATGGAACCGTTCTTCCCGACGAGCGCCGCCGTATGCATGTCGCCGATGATGCCGTAATCTTCAATGGGGAGGTAGGCCATGCTTCCTCGTCCGGTTCGGGATTCACGATTTGCCTACTTCAACCACGACCTTCACCGCATCTTTGTCTGCCAAAAGGGCGGGATCTGCGCAAAGTTCTCGAGGCCGCTTATCGTATGCGTCAGCAGCCGGGAGGCCCAGCCCGGCCATTGCGTCTCGCACTGAGCCAGATCGTTCACCCCCGCCTCAAAATGCTCCCGGTTGGAACTAACCGTCCCCACCACGACCTTGTTCCCCAACACGAACCCGAGATTTATCCGGTCGGCGGGAACTTCGACCGTGCGCCCGCCCCCGGTCACGCTGGAGAGAATCAGGACGCCGTTCTTGCCGAGGATGTTCATCGCCTCGAAGACGATGGGCGAATAGCCGGTCGCTTGAAGATTAGATCGAACGGGCCATCCTCACGGGAAGCTTCGGCGAGGGTAATGTCTTGCGTACTGTGGTAGCAGGCGCCGATGGCCTGGAGCAGATCGGAGTTGTAGTAGGGGGGACTGGTGCGAGCAAAGGTGCAGACTTCGAGGCCGCGCAGCCGCAAGACCATGGTTGCCAGCAACCCGATGGGACCGGCGCCGAGGACCGCCGCTTTTTGTGGGCGCCAGATCCGCATCCGCCGCTGGACCTCATAGGCCTGGCTTATCCCTTTTTCGATCACGCTGGTCGGTTCGAGCAAGTACCCCTATCTCCCGCAACCCGGACGGCACCCTCACGAGATAATCCGCTTCCTCGATATAAGTATTCGGCAAGATAGCCGTGCAGCAGGTTGATGCCGCGCTCACGGTAATCGTCATCCGTGGTCATGTCAGTACAGGCCGATGCGGTCATAGATGCGAGCGCCCGGGGCGACGCACGGTCGCGACCACGTATTCTCCGACTTTGAATTCACCGACTGCGGGGCCGACCGCTTCCACCACGCCGAAAGATTCATGGCCGAAGATCAGGTAATCATCCCCGGGCGGCGGATTTCCGTACTATGCGTCGATGATCTCCCGGTCGGTGCCGTCCAGCCCCACCTGAAGGACCTTGATCAGAACCGATCGGCCGCCAGCGGAATCGGCGGCAGGCTTCCCGATATCTCGCAGATGCACCGAATTCGGCTTGCCGGGAAAGACCGCCACGGCTTTCATCTTGGCTCCCTCAATCCCCCTGTCGGCGAACTGCAAAGCCCTCCAGACACCGGTAGGCGCCGATGATTTAACAGTCGGCGCGCCCTGCCACCCAACCTTATCAGAAAATAGCCCGTTTGCCTGCTCCGCGCGCGCCAGCTCTCACTTGTCGCAGGTGAAACGTCGGCAGATCTCGGGCCGGTGCTCGTAGATAGAGCAGCGGCCGCCAGCGAGGAACTCGCAACCGTTTTCAATCATCAACTTGGGGGATCCGGCGAGAGGGAAATGCAAGCGTGTGGCGCCAAGAGCCAAAAGGCGTTCGTACTCGTCCCAGGACAGCTCGACAGTGGGGAAGGCTCGACAGCAGGCGCCGTCGCAGTTGCGGCAGGGCAGCGGGTCGTCCAGCCGCCCATCGAGAAGCATTCCGTGCCGTTTTTCTTTACTTCGACCGAACCAAAGCATGTCGTTCCCTCACGACCGCCCAAGGGCGAATGAAGGTGCGCGGGCCAGATTGGTATCGGTGCGATTTTAAACCCGACTCGGGCAAGATGTGAAGATTTAATCTTCTGCCAGCGTGAAGTAGAAGGTCGACCCCTTGCCCGGTTCCCCCTCGGCCCACACCTTCCCGCCGTGCCGCTTGACGATTCTTTCCACCGTGGCCAGGCCGATGCCCAAGCCGCCGACCTCTTTAGCTCGCTCCAGGCGCTGAAAGGGGGCAAACAACCTATCCGCCTGTGCGGGATCGAAGCCGATTCCGTTATCGCGAACAAAATAGGCTTGTTTGCCGTCTTTCTTCATGGCGCCGAACTCGATGACCGCTTCCTCGCGGTTGCTGGTGTATTTCCAGGCATTACCGAAAAGATTGCCGATGACAACGCGCAGCAGATCAGCGTCCGCCTCGGCAATGATTCCCCGCGGAATGCGGAAAACCACCTGGCGCTCCGGTTCGGCCAGTCTCAGTTCCGCCGCGACTTCTTCACCAAGGCCCGAGAGGTCCACGGCGGCACGCTTCGGCTCCGCATGCGACATGCGAGAGAATTCGAGCAGGGCATCGATGAGACGATTCATGTGCAGCGTGCCTTCATATGCCTCGTTCAGGTAGTCTTTGCATTTCGGTTCCAGGTTATTGCTGCACATGGCGATGAGAACCTGACAATAGCCGTTGATCACGGTCAATGGCTTGCGCAGGTCATGGGCGACCGTGTAATTGAAAGCTTCGAGTTCGCGGTTCGTTTCCTCCAGTTCGCCGGCCCGCTCCGCCAGGGCGCTGTTGAGCTTCTCGATCCTTTCTTCCATGCTTTTGCGCTCGGTGATGTCGAAGGCGACGCCGGCAATCTGCGCTGGCTGCGCATCGGGTCCGGGCAGGGCAAACTTGCTGACAATGGAGTAATGATCGACGCCATCCGCCTGGCGCAGCACCTCGGTTGTCTTAATGCTGCCCCCTTCGGTAAGCACCTTGCGATCGTTTTCGACGAATCTGGCTGCCGTTTCCGGTGGAAAAAGTTCTGCGTCCGTCTTGCCGACCATCTCGGCTAAGGGAATGGAAAAAATCCGTTCCGTCTCGGCATTGGCGTTTATGTAACGGCCATGCACATCCTTGATCCAGGCGCCGGCGGGCAATTGAAACATGAAGGCGGCAAAGCGCCGCTCACTTTCCCGCAGCGCCTCCTCCGCCCGCTTGCGCTCGGTGATATCCTGACAGACGACCAGCACGTTGAGCTCGCCATTCAGGTCATACACCGCCTGGGCTATTTCATCCACCCACACCATCCCGCCGTCGCCTTTACGGACCTTGCGATACTGCCAGTTACGAACCTGATTGGGGTTCTGCAGACACCACTGCAACTGCTCGGCCACGGCGGAACGATCTTCCTCATGGAATATCTTCAACACCGACTGACCTTCCAGCTCATCTGCCGTGTAGCCCAGTTGGCTGGCGCAAAAAGGATTGACCGAGAGCATCTTCAAGTCGGCATCGATGGTAGCGATCATGGTCGGATTATCACGATACAGGGCGCGATAGCGTGCTTCGCTGAAGCGCAGTGCCTCCTCGGCTTGTTTGCGTTCGGTAATGTCCTGAACCGTGCCAAAACGGGCCAGAGCATTACCGTCTTCGTCCCGCAGCGTACGTACGGTGATATGCACGTGAAAAGGGTTATCGCCACGCTTCACTCTCGCATCGAACTCGCTTGTTTCTTCCGTCCCCACAAGTTCTGTCATGGCTTCGATGCCCGGATCGACCACATACAAGGCAAAAAAATCTTCAACCGTGGGCTCGCCGAGGTCCCGGTCACGACCGAAGAGGTGAAACATCCCTTCCGACCAGGTTAACTTGCGTGTGCGTCGGTCATAGTGGAAGTGCCCGAACTTCCCCAGTTTCTCGGCTTCTTTCAGCCGCAATTCACTCTCTTTAGCGGTATTGCGGAGGCGGGCGGCGGCCAGTGCCAGCGAGATGGAATTTTGCAGCTTGCGCACGAACTCGACCTGCCGCTCATTGAACGGTATGGCATCGGAATGGTAATGAAAGGCCAGATCGCCGATCACCTCGCCCTGGTCAATCAAGGGGAAATCCAGAAGGGAGCGGATGCCCAGCATCCGGACAAATTGCTGATCCACATCCGGACTATGCAAGGCATCCGGTACGACAATCGACCTCTTGGTTCCGGCCGTAATGGCGGTGTGCAGCACCTCGCTATTGTTGAAGCTTTGCCCTACCAACGCCTGCGAGAGCTTATAGACATAGCGGACGACCCACCGCTCGCCTTCTTTGGAAAAAATCATTGCCGTTTCGGCGCCGATGGCCTCGGTTGCCAGCTGCAGCATTTTCTGCATGATGACTTCATAATTTTTCGTGGAATGAAGGAGGGCATCCAGCTCGTTCAGGGCATCGGCGAGCTTCTTGGCTTCTTCCATCTCGGCGGCGGTTCGCTGTAGATCCTCATACATGCGGGCGTTCTGCAGGGCGATGGAAACTCCGGTCGCCACCCTTTCCGCATAATCGATCTCACCAGGCGTGAAGGCTACCGCCGCCCCATGGTAACCGAACAACAGCGTGCCGGTTACCATGCCTTTCTCCAAGAGGGGGAGCACTATTACCGACCTGATCCCGAGCGATTTCATCAGCTCGGTATTCGCTCGCTCATCATGAAAAGCATCATCAATGACAACAAGTTTTTTTGTCATCCTGACCAAGGCCGCAAGTGGGAGTTCCTCGTCGGTGAAAGAGCGTCCGATCAGGTCATCCGGCAACTGGTTGACATACCGGATGACCCAGCTCTCGCCCTCACGCATGGCAATCCGCGCCGACTCGCAACCTAAAGCCTGGCAGGTCTGCTCGACAATGTGATGCAGAATCTGGTCGACATCATGACTTTCACTGATGAGCAGCAGGATTTGATTAAGATTCACGCAGAGCTGATGCGCCCTGACAGGATATTCAGTTTGCCCGTTCATCGCAGTGCCCCTCCTTTAGGAAAACCCGGTGGGTGGAGGACAGATCCAGCCATGAATGCAAAATTATCTTACCTTCCTTTTTTGCCCACCGCTCGGCGCTCCAGTGAAAAAAAAGGCCGGAAGTCATCCCTGACACTAAAATCGGTCAAATCCTGAAATCCCAGCAACAGAAATGCTCCGGGTAAGGCCGCCCTTTTCTTCAGGCAGGGTGCGGGCGTAGCGCCCGCGGCCTTATAATTATGATAAATTATTCATTCTGCGGGTAGTATACTTAACCGTTTCTGTCTAGAATTAACCGAATGAGATCACGACCACTGGAGCAGCCTTATGAATATCGCGCGCAAGTCCGCCGAAGCCCGGGGATTCCGCAAACTGCGGGAACACCCGGAAAGCCTGCAGACCCTCCTCGATACCATCGCCTGCGGCATTGTCACCGTTGATGGCAAGGGGCGCGTCAATTTCACCAACAACAGCGCTCGTCGCCTGCTCGGCAAATCGCGCGACGAACTGATCGGCCTCCCGCTCGACAGCTTCGGCCGCAGCCTCATGACCATCGACGGTGCACCGGTCCCCCCCGAGGAACAGCCCTTGGGCCGGGCTCTGGCGGGCGAATCGGTCCGCGGAGAAGTCTTCGCGATGGACCGCGGAGATGGCGAGCGGGTCTCCTTCTACGTGAACGCCGTGCCGATACGGGACGCGCGCGGCCGGATCTGCGGTGCGGCCGCCGATCTCGTGGACATCACCGAGCGCAAGCAGATGCAGGTAGACCGGGAGCACCTTCTGGCCGCTCTGCGCGAGAGCGAATCGCGCTTCCGCATGCTGGCGGAGTCGGCGCCGGTGGCGGTTTTCGAATGCGACGGAGAGGGGTGCTGGCTCTACCTGAACCCGCAGTGGGTCGCGATTTCCGGCTTGAGCGTGGAGGAGAGTCTCGGCAACGGCTGGCATCGGGCGCTGCACCCGGAGGACAGTGCCGGGGTTCTGGAAAAGTGGCGCCGGTCGGCGGCCGAACCGGGGATCTGGCGGTGCGAGTTCCGCCTCCTGCACCCGACCGGCCGGACCGTCTGGGTCTGCACCCTGAAAAAGGCTGTGGCATCGGCGGCGGGGAACGGTACGCGCTTCGTCGGCACCGTCGAGGACATCACCGCCCGCAAGGAAACGGATCGTGCATTGCGGCAGGCGAAAGAGGCGGCCGAGGAGGCGAGCTCGGCCAAAGGCCGCTTCCTCTCGATCGTCAGCCATGAACTCCGCACGCCGATGACGATCTTCATGGGGATGGTCGAGCTGGCGCTGGCCGGCGAGATTCCCCGGGAACAGCGCAGCTATCTTGAGACCGCCGAAAAGGCGGCCGAATCGTTGCTGGCGCTGGTGGAAGACATCCTCCTCTTCTCCGGGTTCGATGAATTGAACCTGGAGCAACGCCCCCTCGACCTGCCGGCCTGCGTGCGGGAAGCAGTCGAGCGGCCGGCGGCGGAAGCATCGCGCAAGGGGGTGCGGTTCCAAATCGCCTTCGCGCCCGACGTCCCATCGACGATGATCGGTGATCCGCACCGCCTGCGGCAGGTGCTGTTCTATCTCGCTGACAACGCCGTCAAGTTCACCGGCCAAGGGGAGGTAATCCTCAAAATCGAACTCTGTCCCGACTGCCTGCGAGACCGCGAATCGATCCGCATCTCGGTCCGCGACACCGGCATCGGCATCCAAGCCGATAGGCTGGGCCGCCTGTTTCACCCCTTCACCCTCGTTGACGATACCTCGACCCGCCGGCACGGCGGAACCGGGCTGGGGCTGGCCATCAGCAGAGAACTGGTCGAGCGCATGGGAGGCGCCATCCAGGTCCAGAGCACCCCCGGGGAGGGGAGCGTCTTCTCCTTTTTCATCCCGCTCGCCTGACACCCCCCGCTGATTACATTCTCGTTGCCGAACCAGGCGTATCTTGCCCCGCCCGTCCCTCCGGGTACACTGGCAGAAAACATCCGGGAGGAGACCATGGCCGAGAAGAAAAGTGCGCCGCCGCGGGTCCCTTCGCCGGCAATGCCGCCGCCATCTACCCTTACGCGTGAAAACGCACGTGATTCAATCCGGCCGATGGCGATGGCGATTGCAGCCTTGCGGGGTCGGACCCTGATGCTAAGGTTTGGAAACGGAAACCAAGGAGGCAAAATCATGCGAGTCATGCTGAAGGTAAATTTTCCGGTCCAAAAGGCGAATGCCCTGGCGCGCGAGGGAAAACTTGGCAGTACGATACAGAAAATACTAGCGGAGCTGAACCCGGAAGCGGCTTACTTCATTGCCGAGAACGGGAAACGCGGCGGCTACCTTTTTCTCGACATTCCCGACAGTTCCCACCTTCCGCGTCTTGCCGAACCCTGGTTCCTGGCGTTCGATGCGGAGGTCGAGATGGCCCCCGTCATGAACGTTCAAGACCTGGCAAATGCAACCGCTTTCATCGAGAAGGCCGCGCAGGAATATCCTTGAATCGGGATTTGTGACGCCAGCGCCCTGCCGGTATCCAGGTGATCGATTTTACCGAAGGGAAATTTGCGCTCACCCCCCTCATCGCCATGGCGTGTCCCGTCTTTCACGGTTCCGTACCCCGCCCCCCGATCAGGAGCCAGGAGCAGAACGCGCTCAGGAGTGCCATGCAGGCCGATACCGTCATGATCCAGCGGAATCCTGCTATGTACGATTCGGCAACGGCTCGCTTGAAGGGCTGGACCAGCGGGGATGCCATGTCGGGCGGAATCTCGATTTCGGCCAGCTTCGTCTTTTGTGCGTCGATCGCTTGCCGGATCCCGGGGCGGGATGGGGAGAGCCGACAATCTCCGATCGAGATGGGCGCTGAAGACATGGACAAGTAGGATGCCGAACACCGCTATTGCAAGAAGTCCTGCCAGCCGCGATACGGCATTGTTGATCCCCGAGGCGATGCCGGCCTGCTCCCGCAGCACGGCATTCATGACGGTCGTTGTCAAAGGCGCCACGCTCACGGCCATCCCGAGCCCCAGCACGACGATGCCGGGGAAGAAGGTGGTCCAATAAGGGCCATCGACCCCCGGCACAGCCAAAAGCGCAAAACCGAGGGCCGCTGTCATCGGCCCGACCACCAGCGGCCTCTTGGACCCGTAGCGCCGGACCAGTCCCCCTGCCCAGCGAGACAGAAGAAACATGATCAGAATGAAGGGCAAAAGTGAGGCGCCCGCTGCTGTCGGCGTGTATCCCTGGATCTGGATTAAATCGAAGGGGAGAAAGAACAAGGCGCCGCTCAACGCCGCGTACAGGAAAAACGTCAGGAGATTGGCGCCGCTGAAATTGCGGGAACGGAACAGCGCCAGCGGCAGCATCGGCGCCTGCGAGCGCGCCTCGACCAGCAGAAATACCATCAGCAAAATAACGCCGCCGGCCAGCGCCCCGGCAACCGTCGGATGGCCCCAGCCGATGGTGGACGATTGGATCAGACCGTAGACGAGGCCGCCAAAGCCGAGGACAGCCAGAACAGCTCCCGGCCAATCCAGAGATGCTCCCCTGTTCTCGCCGCGACTCTCGGGCACCCACCTTAGCACCAGCCCGATCACGATAACCGCCAGGGGGATGTTGATGAAAAAAATCGCGCGCCAGGAAACGTGCTCGACCAGCCAGCCCCCCAGCACCGGGCCTATGGCAGCCGTGATGGCGGTAAAACCGGACCAGGTGCCGATGGCTCGTCCGCGATCTTCTTCGCCGAAGGCCGCACTGATGATCGCCAGACTTCCAGGAACGAGCAAAGCACCACCGAAGCCCTGGACAGCCCGCGCCAGGATCAGCGCATCGATATTCGTCGCCAGCCCGCACCACACCGATGCCATGGCGAACACCCCGGTCCCGATCAGGTAAATGCGCCGGCGACCGAAACGATCCCCGGCGGCGCCCCCGACCAGAAGCAGGGACGCCAGCAAAAGCGCATATGACTCGACGATCCATTGGGCGTCGGCGACGGTCCCGTGAAAGGCATGTTGAAGTACTGGCAGAGCAACGGTGACGACGGTACCGTCTATAAAAGCAATGCTCGACCCGAGGATTGTAGCCGTGAGAACCCAGGGACGGGCGGACTTCGCGCAGACGGCAGCAGGAGGAGCCCCAAGCGCTACACCTTCATCGCACGGCGGCTTGAACATGAATGCACACCCATCCCCTAGAAATGCTCACCCTTGTCTTTTTCAGCCGGCACGTTGCTGATGTCTCGCCTTTCCCGGGTGCTCGCCTGCCAGTTATCCATCTGATCTTTTTCGGCGATCCAGGAGGGAACGCGCTCTTTTCATTCGCTGATCCGAAGCGGGCGCAAGCCAAATTCCCTTAGTTGCCATGGCTCACGCCTTGAAGAACGCGAGCAGATCCGCGTTGACCTGGTCCTTGTGGGTCGCGCACAGGCCGTGCGGCGCGCCCGGATAGACCTTCAGCGTGGCGCCCTTGACGATCTTGGACGAGAGCAGGGCCGAGGCGCCGATCGGCACGATCTGGTCGTCGTCGCCGTGGATGATCAGCGTCGGCACGTCGAACTTCTTGAGATCCTCGGTGAAGTCCGTCTCGGAGAACGCCTTGATGCAGTCGTAGACGCCCTTGAGGCCCGCCTGCATCCCCTGCAGCCAGAACGAGTCGCGCAGCCCCTGCGAGACCTTGGCGCCCGGCCGGTTGGCGCCGTAGAACGGCGATGGTGAGATCCTTGAAGAACTGCGAGCGGTCGGCGAGGACATCGGCGCGGATGCCGTCGAAGACCTCGATCGGCAGGCCGCCGGGATTGGCGGCCGTCTTCAGCATCAGCGGCGGCACCGCGCCGATCAGCACGGCCTTGGCCACGCGTTTCGTGCCGTGGCGGCCGATGTAGCGGGCGACTTCGCCGCCGCCGGTGGAGTGGCCGACATGGATGGCGTTCGTCAGGTCGAGCGCTTCGACGAGCGCCGCCAGATCGTCGGCGTAGGTGTCCATGTCGTTGCCGTGCCAGGGCTGGCTCGATCGCCCATGGCCGCGGCGGTCATGGGCGATGCAGCGGTAGCCGCGTGAGCGCCGAGAAACAGCATCTGGTCTTCCCAGGCGTCGGCGCTCAGCGGCCAGCCGTGGCTGAAGACCACGGGCTGTCCGCTCCCCCAGTCCTTGTAATAGATCTGCGTGCCGTCTTTGGTCGTGATCGTGGGCATGGGATCCTCTCCTTGGCTCTGGTTTATCCTACTGTATGTCATTTCCAGCGATCGGCAATCTCCTCCGGGCTGGGGTCGCAGTCGGGTTAGTCCTCGAAGCGCCCGCGGTCTTCAATCAGCAGACGCCCGCGACAGGTATTTGTTGGCAACTTCCGCCCTTTTACGATATCTTCTGCCGTCTTCATCCATTTGCCGGCAGGGAGTTGTATGCAAATCGCCCGAAAAATTCTGCTCACCCTCAGCCTGTTCCTCCTTCTCCTCGCCCCCTCCTGGTCAGGCTTCTCCGCCGTTGCCGGCGCGGCTGACCCGTCCCGGGAGATTTACCTGCGCTGCAAGGATCAGGTCTTTCAGGTCCGCGTCGTTCAACTCGGCCTCCGGCGCCAAGGCGACGATCGGCTCCGGTTTCCTCGTCTCGCCCGACGGGCATGTGGTCACGAATTTCCACGTCATTTCCGGGCTCATCAACCGACCCGGGCAGTACCGGGCGGAATATGTGCTGGCGGATGAGACGTTCGGCCCCCTGACCCTCCTGGAAGTTGACGTGGTCCATGATCTGGCTATCCTCCGGGCTGAGAACCTCTCCTCCCGCTTTCTCCCGGTCGAGAAAGCCCTCCCCGCCAACGGGGAAAGGCTCTTCTCCCTCGGTAATCCCTATGACCTGGGAATGATTGTGGTCGAAGGCACCTTCAACGGCCTGATCGAGAAATCCCTTTACGAGAAGATCCATTTCACCGGGTCCATCAATCCGGGGATGAGCGGCGGGCCGGCCGTGAATCGCGCCGGCCGGGTCGTCGGCGTGAATGTCTCTTCCGCCGGGGAGCAGGTCGGCTTTCTCGTCCCTGCCAAATACGTGCAGCGCCTTCTGGCGCGCCTCCCGGCCGGGGAAAGGTCGGCTGCCGACCTGCTGCAGTCCGTGCGCGACCAACTGCTGGCCAATCAGGGCACCTACCTGAAGGGACTGCTGGCCGTCCCCTTCCCCCTGGAGAAAATGGACCGTTTCTCCCTCCCCGGGCCGCTCGCGTCCTACGTGAAGTGCTGGGGGGATACCCCGACGCGCGAAGACTGGCTCTATGAGAAGACCTACCGGGCCTGCTCGACCTCCGACGATATTTTCCTTTCCGATGAGCTGTCGACCGGCAGCATCGAATTCCGGCACGAGTGGATCCGGGCCAAGGGAATCGGCGCCTTGCGTTTTTACGGCTTCCTCCAGGACCATTTCCAGGGATCCCATTTCTCCTGGACGGGGGAGAAGGAGGATGTTACCGAATTCGAATGCAGCACCGGATTCGTTGACCACAACGGCCTGCAGTCCAAGGTGGTCCTTTGCCTGCGCGGCTATCGGAAGCTGGAGGGCCTCTTCGATCTCTTTCTCGCCGCCAATACACTGGCCGAAAACCGGGAAGCGCTCTATTCCGCCCTCGATCTGAAGGGAGTCAGCTACGAGAACGCGATGGCTTTCTCCCGCACTTACCTGGAGGCGATTGCATGGAACCGGTAGTCACTCTTGAGGAATGGCCGAAAGACCCGGCGTATATCGAGGCGCAGCTGCCGCTGGGGCATATCGAGATTCTGAGCCGAACCGGCCAGGTGCGCCAGCGCTTCCCGGTCCTGGATGGCCCGCTGCGGATCGGGCGCGCCTATTCGAACGACATCGTCCTCGAAGACCCTTACGTCTGCCCTCTTCACGCCGAGATCTTTCCCGCCGGGGCCGGCCTCCTCTTCCGGGATACCGGGAGCGTCAATGGCCTGCACACCGCGGCCGGCAAGCGGCAGCCGTCGATCATCGTCGTCTCGGGGGAAAGCCTGCGGATCGGCCGCACCACGGTCCGTTTCCACGGCAAGGATCACCCCGTCGCCCCCGCCCTGGTCGATCATTTATCCCGCAGCTCCCTCGGTATCCTCGAGCGACGCCTCCCCCTGTTGCTGATTTTCGCCGCCGCCATCGGCTATATTCTGCTCGACTTGTACCTATCTTCCTCGGAGAGGCTGCGGGAAATCGCGGTGATGAAGGGGCTGGTCGGACCGGCCATTACCCTCCTGCTTTGGTCGGGGATTTGGGCTTTCGCCAGCCGTTTGGCAAAATCCCGCTGGTACTACCTGGCCCACTGCGGCATCGCCGGTCTTGGCCTGCTCTCCTTCGGGTTTCTGCAAGCGGGCACGGAATATTTTTGTTTTGCCGCCGGTCTCGACGGTATTCAGGAGTACGTGGGCATTTTGGGACTTTACCTGCTCTGTACCGCGGTCATCTTCACTCATCTGCAATTCGCCAGCAGCGCCCTCCCGCGTCGCCTCGCAGGAGCGGCGGCCTTGGTCTCGGCCGCCCTGATCGGCGTGATTTTCCTCTTCAATTCGGTCAAAGAGGATTTTCTCAAGGACCCTTCCTTTGAGGCCACCTTGAAACCCCCCGCCTTCCGCCTTGTTTCCGGCCGCTCCCCCGCCGATTTCCTGCAGGAAGGGGAAGCCTTGCGGGAAAAGATTGAAAAAGCGCGCGCCACGCCCGATTGAGTGGGTGCCCGATATCCATCCATACCGTAATTTTCTTGTTGGCAAATTCGCCCGCGTTCTTTATTATTGACCTCATAAATAGTTCATTTGACCTTTAAATGAGGTCATGAGCACATTCGAGGTTGACCATGCTGGAAGCGCTTTTCGGGTCAGCGAACAAGGAACGGGTCCTTTTCTTTCTCTACGCCAGGGGGGAGGGTTACCCGCGCGACATTGCGCGCTTCTTTGCGACCGGCCTGACCCCCATCCAGCGCCAGCTCGATGCGCTGGAGCGGGGGGGTTTCCTCGTCAGCCGCCTCGCCGGACGCACCCGGATCTATACCTTCAATCCCGGATATCCTCTCCTCGGCGAGATCAAAGCGCTTCTCGAAAAGGCCCTGACTTTTTATCCTGAAGAGGAGCGCGAAAGGCTCCTGCTCGCCCGCCAGCGGCCACGGCGGAAAGACAAGCCGCTATGAAGGGAGTCGGAGAAATGAGCCACGGGGAGCTGGCCGCCTTCGGAACACGCCACTCATGACTTCACTTATCATGGGACCTGATTAGGGTAGACGGGGCGGGGGTGAAGTGGTTTATCATCCACGCTGAACGGCGGCAGTGAAGTTCCGGCGAATTCGCATTCATATTGATTGACATATTCTGTCGCAGACTGGGATTGAAATAGGCCAAGCTAGAAACAGCCTTTTACGGGAGAGTAACAATGAAGCAGACGAAGTTCGTCCGCCCGCCATGGTTCAATCTAGATGGTTCAATGATCATCGAGGGGGATGCCCTTTACGCTCTCGGCCGCCTGCCGTCGCAATCTATTCAGTCGGTTGTGACCTCCCCCCCCTACTGGGGACTCCGCGATTACGAAATAGAAGGGCAGATCGGCCTCGAACCTACCCTCGACCAGTTTCTTAATCACCTTGTCGCTATTTTTTCCGAGATCAAGAGGGTTCTCCGGGACGATGGAACCCTGTGGCTGAATATCGGCGACGGCTATACCAGTGGCAATCGGGGGTATCGCGCGCCGGACAAGAAAAATCCGGCACGGGCCATGAGCGTTCGCCCCGATACGCCCGAGGGTCTCAAACCGAAGGACCTGATCGGCGTTCCTTGGCGGCTAGCGTTAGCGTTGCAGAATGACGGCTGGTTTCTCCGCAGCGATATCGTCTGGAACAAGCCAAATGCCATGCCTGAGAGCGTCAAGGATCGTCCCACCCGCTCCCATGAATACCTGTTTCTTTTTTCCAAGTCGGAAAAATATTATTACGACAGAGCAGCTGTTTTGGAAGAGAACGGCCGCAACCGGCGTTCCGTCTGGAATGTGAACACACTCCCGTTCAGCGGTGCACATTTTGCGACCTTCCCTCCCAAGCTGATCGAGCCCTGCATCCTTGCGTCAAGCCGACCTGGCGATTATGTTCTCGACCCGTTTTTCGGCTCCGGGACTGTCGGCATCGTCAGTCGCGAGCATGGCCGCGAATATGTCGGCATCGAACTGAATCCCGACTACATTACATTGGCATCCGAACGCCTGCGCACCGGCGAAGACCGCGTTCTCCGGCTGGTAGTCTGATGGCCATGAATATCGATATTCCGATCCCTCAGCAGCAGATCGATTTCTCTTTCGCCCTTGCCCAGATCCGCAGTCTATTCCTGCAGGACGCCCTTTTGGAAACCGTGGAAAAACTTGATATCGGCTGCATTGATCGCGAACTGAATGCAATGGTGCCGAAGCAGAGCCTCAAATCGCTGGCGCGGCAGGGATTGCGGGGCGAACTTGTATTTCCCGTGCCCTGCGTTCTGCTGGCCAACCCGCGCCTGCTTGGCTATTACCGCCTGCTCCTTGGTTTTAGCCAGAAAGGTTTTTACGCGACGGAAACAGGCGCTTCGCGGTTCAAGGGAATGGAGGATAAAGGAATAATGTCGCGGGGTAATGAGGAGTTGATTCCGACCCTCTGCGCGGCACTGATTCAGCCGCTGGCAGCGCTGGTTGCCGGAATCGGCACGGATCGGATCTCGCGCGAACTTCTCGACGATCTGACCCTGCTCACCGTTGGGCCTCAGTTGAAAGGCGGCGCCAATAACAAGATCGGCATCGCAGGCACAGTCAAAGTCTTCGAGATCATCCATGACATCGTCCGCCATGCGTCCGTTTCCTCCAATGCCAAAGAGATCGAAATCCTGAACGCCGCCGGTCGCAAGGTGCTTATCGAATTTGCTTCCGATCCGGATATCATCATCCGCGAGCAGATGGACAAGAATTCTCTACGGAACATTATCGCCATCGAAATCAAGGCCGGCACCGATTTCTCCAACATCCACAACCGGATCGGCGAAGCCGAGAAGAGTCACCAGAAGGCGCGCAATGCCGGGTACCACGAGTGCTGGACCGTCGTTAACGTTGACCGAATCGACATCGCTATGGCCCAGCGGGAATCGCCATCCACAAACCGCTTCTATTGTCTTTCGCGGCTAATGGCCAATGGGAATGACGAGGAATATCGGGATTTTCGCAACCGGATAATCTCGCTGACAGGGGTTGTCGGCTAGCGTTTATATTGGTGCCGCCGCTTTCAAGAGTGTTTTTTATTGGAATGGATCTTACTCTGGTGCCGAACCGACACCACTCGGGGGGCCAGCGCAGCAAACGTCACAGAAGAAAAAATGGGCCGGGCGACACCATTGCCTTTGAGCCATAATACCTTCTTTCATGGAGGCCCAATGACTCACGGCGAACGCTTCAACGTCATCACCCATCTGCTTGGCACGGTCGCCGCCCTGGTTGGCGTATTGGTGCTGGTGGTCGTGGCGGCACGCCAGGGCGACCCCTGGAAGATCGTCAGTTTCTCGGTCTTTGGCGGCACGCTCCTCTTCCTTTACGGCTCCTCGACCCTTTACCACCGGGCCAAGGGCGACGCCAAAACTGTTTTACGCAAATTCGACCACAACGCCATCTTCCTCCTCATCGCCGGCACCTATACCCCCATCACCCTGGTCCTCTTGCGCGGCACCTGGGGCTGGTCCCTCTTCGCCGCCGTCTGGAGCCTCGCCGCCCTCGGCATCGTTCTGGAATTCTTCCCCAGTCGGGGGCGGCGCATTGTCCCGATTGTCATCTATCTCCTCATGGGATGGCTGGTCATCCTCGCCCTCAAGCCGCTGTTGCAAGTCTTCACCCTGGGTGGTTTTATCTGGCTGCTGGCCGGGGGGGTTTTCTATACCGCCGGCGTCGTCTTTTACGCCTTCGACAAAAAGGTCCGTCACTTCCACGGCATCTGGCATCTCTTCGTCCTGGCGGGAAGCGCCTGCCACTACTTCGCCATCCTCCTCTTCATCGCCTGAACCTGCCGCTTCTGTAAGCTATTGATTTTACCTCTGACTCCCGCTGAATTGATTGATATTTTGAATTTGCCTCTTTCCTCCCCGCCGCTTATTCTCCTTGGCCGGGGCGGAACCTGTCTGCCCGTTTATACCCCCAAAGGAGGATATTATGCCCCTGTTTCGCCGCTTCGCCCTGCTGCTGCTCGGTTCGCTTCTTCTGTGCAACGGCGCCCTCGCCGCCGACGTCCAGCCGAAGTACAATTACATCAGCGCCTCGGATCTCGAAGCCCGCCTTCTTGCCAAACAGCCGACCACCATCATCGACATCCAGATTGAGCAGGAGTTCGCCCGGCATCACATCAAGGGAGCCGTGGCGACCTACGCCTTTCCCGTCAAGAGCGAAGAGGAGAAGGGCAAGCTCAACGCAGTAATCGAATCCTTCAAGGGCAACGGCGACCCGGTGGTGATCGTCTGCCCGCGCGGCGCCGGCGGCGCCACCCGGACCTACGATTACCTGCTGGCCCAGGGGATCGCGGCCGAGCGCCTGCTGATTCTGGAAAAGGGACAGGAGGGCTGGGCCTGCGCCCCCCTCACCGAAGGCAAGTAACAAACGCGAAGGGCCGGAGGCGATGACCTCCGGCCCGTTATGCTGCTTTACATCATGGTGCGCAGGTATTCCGCAAGCCGATCGAAGCTCTCGCCCGCCCCTTCCTCCATCCCCGTCTCGCGCGCCGCGTCGCGAGCCTCCTTCGATGGGTAGAGAACCGTAAGGGTGATCGTCGCCCTCCCCTCCTCCTCAGTGAGAACCAGCGTGTTGAGCGTTTCGGGCCAGTTTCCGCCCCACGACTCGGTCGAGACGAGCCGATCGGGCGGCACTGATCTCCCGATACTCGCCACGCATCTCCATTTCGGTGCCGTCGGAACGGCGCCAGACGAAGTGCCACGCCCCGCCCGGGCGGAGATCGATCTCGCAGACGGGCATGGTCCAGCCTTCTCGGGCCCAGCATCCAGTGCGGCAGGTGCTCGGGGTTGGTCCAGGCCTCGAAGACGAGCTGGCGCGGTGCGTCGACGACGCGCGTCATGACGATCTCCCGATCGGACGGGGTCGTGAAAGTTGTGGGACGGCCAGTATTTGTCGCGGCCATTATTCCTCTCCGTTTCTTCAGGTGGTGTGGTGGGCCGGGCTCTCTCCCGCCGCCGGAAACGGCATCCCTGCCCTTTGCAGTCTAGCGGGCGGCGACGCGGAAGCAACCGCCGCTCAGCGGAATCCGATTCCTGTTGACAGCTCGCAGCGGGTTTCATAAAATCGGCCCTTGAAAAGGGGAGTAGCATCTGGGCTTTTGCCCGGCCCGCGCTTCGTCAGGACGGTGGCTTGCCACCCGGACGCGGGGTTACGACAAGCGTCGAAACTTGCAAGACCTTTGTCCACTGCATTTCATCATGCCGCGGGTAAAGGTCTTTTTCTTTTACCTGCGACGCCCAGACACGGAGGTAAAGAATGAACATCCTGAAAACCACCTTTCTCCTCACCTGCCTCACCCTTCTGCTCGTCGCGATGGGCAGCGCCATCGGCGGCAAAAGCGGCGCCATCATCGCCTTTGTCATTGCCGGCGGAATGAACTTCTTCTCCTACTGGTTTTCGGACAAGATCGTTCTCAAGATGTACGGCGCCCGTGAAATGACCGAAGCCGAGCAGCCGGCGTTTGTCGGCATGGTGCGGCGCCTCGCCCTGCAGGCCGAACATGCCGATGCCGCGCGTCTACCTCATCCCCTCCGCCAGCCCGAACGCCTTCGCCACCGGTCGCAATCCGGAGCATGCCGCCGTCGCCGCCACCGAGGGGATCATGCGCCTGCTCTCGCCGGACGAGCTCGAAGGGGTAATGGCCCACGAACTGGCCCATGTGCAGCAACCGCGACACTCTGATCTCGACCATTGGCGGCCACGATCGCCGGCGCGATCTCGATGCTCGGCAGCATGCTGCAATGGGCGGCATTTTCGGTGCGGGACGCAATGACGAAGAGGAGGGGGGGCGGACTGATTGGTGGGTCCCTGGCGATGGCCATCATCGCGCCGATTGCGGCGATGCTGATCCAGATGGCGGTTTCCCGTTCACGCGAGTATCTGGCCGACGAGACGGGCGGCCGCATCTGCCAGAATCCGCTGGCGCTCGCCAATGCTCTGCGCAAATTGGAGATGGGTGTGCAGGCGATGCCGATGGACGATGCCCGGCCGGCAACCGCTCATCTGTTCATCGCCAATCCACTCACCGGCAAAGGGCTGCTCCAGCTCTTCTCCACCCACCCGCCGATGGAAGAGCGGATCGCCCGACTGGAAGAGCTGGCACGGGGCGGCGGAGCGCCGGTCAGCCGGTAAACAAATTTACAAATAAAAGGTGTGGAGGGGTATGGCGCGCCGAATCCCTAAATAGGCGGATAAAAAAACGCCCGACTGCAACGAGCAGCCGGGCGTTTTTTCTATCATCAGCCTATTCAGATCCAGCGTTTCGACATCAGCTCTTCTTTGAGATAGGCGTAATAAATCGGTGCAGCGACCAGCCCGCGTATGCCGAAGGCGGCTTCCATCAGCAGCATGGCAATCAGCAGCTCCCAAGCGCTGGCACGGATGCGCGAGCCGATGATATGGGCGTTAAGAAAATATTCGAGTTTATGGATGATCATCAGATAGATCAAGGAAACGCCAGCCACTTCGACTGACCAGCTCAAGCTGACAATGACAATGGCCGTATTCGATATGAGATTGCCGATCACCGGCAGGAGACCGACGACAAAGGTGACCGCCACCAGCGTTTTCAGCAGCGGGAGCTCGACGCCAAGAAGGGGGAGAATGACGACGAGGTAGGTCCAGGTAAATAAGGTGTTCAGGGCGGCAATACGCACTTGCGCAAAAACAACTTGATGAAAGGCATTGCTGAATCGATCCACCCGTTCGGCCAAGGCTTGGGCGAGCGGCGGATAAGACTTAACGGAGATCGCCTCGCGCAAGGAAATCATGCCGCCGATGATCATGCCGATGAGGATATGGGCGACCGAACGCAAGGCTTCGCGCCCCATCGACTGCAGATCGATGGCATGCCGGCGCAGCCAGTTCGACCGCGCGCAGTTTGAGATCTTCGACATCGGCGGGGAGTTGCCCGCTCAATCCGGCCGGCAGTAAGGTCCGGGTACTCTCCAGGACAGCGGCCATCTCCTTGAGCAGGTTGGGGAGGCTTTCGGCGCCGCTTTGCAGAAAGGCAAAGATACCGAAAAAAGCAAGTGTCAGCAGGGCGACGGTAAAAGTAGCGATCACCGCAATGGCGGTCACTTTCGCCCGATAACCACGCAGATTGCCAAGCTTCAGCAGATCCACCAGTACCTGAACCAGCTCGTACACCAGCAATCCGGCCAGCAGACTGGTCAACAATCGCAGTTTCAAAGCCAGAAAAAGTCCCAGCACCATGATTATGGCGGCAGCAAGAGTAAAATGCCGTTCATCGCCGCCGGGCGGGGAAATGACGAACTCTTCCAGTCCGGCGGTCAGGTTTTCCTGCGAGTGCTGGTCGTTCATAAAAGCGCGAATTCCTTCGGAGATCAAAACGTGCGCGGGATTATAGCATGACCGATTTCAACCAATGAAGAATTTCTTTTGCATAGCGGCATTCCGAAATGCAGCCATGGGCAGAAGATTTTCAACCTTATTCGATGACAAAACGTGGCACGGAGATGGATTCTCCTCGGCAAACCGGACAACGGCCGGGGCGGCCCATGCGGTCACGCTTATCAAAAAGAAAACCGCAACTGCGACAAGCGGCGGGGATGATTCGCAACTGCCGGCCGCTGCCGTGCAGCGAATGGCGCAGATGCTCCAGATGAGCGCCTACTTCTTTCTCCGGAATGCCGACGGCGGCGGAAATGTCGCGGGCACTTTGCGCCTCGCCGAGCAGGACCGTTTCGATCTGCTGCCGGATTGTCGCGCCGCGTGCCGCCGGGATCGGTGGTTTTTTCTCCATAGTGCGGCTCCTTGCGCAACGACTGAGTCAAAAACCTCTCCACGCGCAAAGGCGCAAAGGTCGCAAAGAAGAACTTTGAAGCCACTAAAACCAAAGGAAGGTTTTGGTTTCATTTGCGTTCTTTGCGCCTTGGCGAGAAAAAGATTATACAGGTTTAAAGATTATAGATTGAAAGAGAATTCTCTGCTCGCTTTTACCGGCGAATCTGTGATAATTCATCCGCATTTTCCCGACTGCAAGCGGAGAGGATTGCGCTAAAGCATGGACGCCGCCCCGCCGATCCCTTCGATTCCCCAGCGGCTGCGCACCGGTCTGTCGGTCGGTCTGCTGACCGCCTGGAAATTGATCAAATTCGTCATCCCGATCTATGTGGCAGTCGATCTGCTCAAACGTACGCCGGTCATCGATCTTCTCGGCGGCTGGTTCGCCCCCTTGATGAGTCTGTTCGGTCTCCCCGGCGAAGCGGCCTTCGCCTTCATCGCCGCCTTTCTGCTCAACCTGTACGCTGCCCTGGCGATTCTCGCCCCCCTCGATCTCACCCCCTGGCAGCTCACCCAGTGCGGCCTGATGCTGGGGATCGCCCATAATCTGCTGCTGGAAGGGGCGGTTCTCGGCAGCACCGGGACCCGTGGGGGCGTTCTTACCCTTTGCCGACTGGCGATCGCCGCCGGTGCCGGCCTCCTGCTCGAAACCGCACACCGCCTGGGAGGCTTCTGATGGAGATCCTCCTGGCCGCGCTTTGGGGCGCGCTCAAGCTTTCCGGCAAGCTGCTGCTGATCGTCGTCCCCCTGGTCACCCTTTTCGAGGTGCTGCGTTACCTGCCGGTATTCCGCCGCGCCGGCAAGGCGGTCGATCCGCTGATGCGCGGCATGGGGCTGACGCGCGACGCCGCCGTTCCCCTTTTCACCGGCATTTTTCTCGGCATCGCCTACGGAGCCGGCATCATCATCCGGGTCTCCCAGGAGAAAAGCCTGCCGCGCCGCCAACTCTTCCTGATGGGACTGTTTCTCGCCACCTGCCATGCGGTAGTCGAGGATACGTTGATTTTCGTCGTCCTCGGCGCCAACGGTTGGATCATGCTCGGCATCCGGATTCTGCTTGCCATCGTCCTCACTACCTTGCTGGCCCGCCTTTGGCGGCAGACCGAAATCCCTGCCGGCAACTAGTTGCCATTGGCTTCATCTCCGCAATATTCTTCTCTTTCCTTCCCGTTTTCGCCACCGAATCGACAGCATACGAGGGTTTATAATGAGAATTAAATTTCTCCACGCCAGATTGACAGAGAGAAAATGAGAGATATTCAATTCAAGCATGGATGCTTTGCATACAAAAAAGGCCATGCCCGAGGAATCGGGAAAAAGCAGCAGCGCGAATAGCTGCCCGCTGTTTGTCGATCTCGATGGAACTCTCGTTAAAAGCGATCTGCTGTTCGAAGGATTTCTCGCCCTGATCCGGCGCAATCCCTTCCTCCTGTTTCCGGCGCTCGGCTGGCTCGGTCGCGGCCGCGCTTATTTCAAGGAACAGGTGGCGCTGCATACTACCCTCGATATCCCGCACCTGCCGTATCACGCCCCCTTTCTCGATTTTCTGCGCGCCGAGGTAGCGGTCGGGCGCAAATTGGTCCTGGCGACCGCTGCCAACGAGAGTCTGGCCCGGCAGATTGCCGATCACCTCGGGATCTTTCAGTCGATTCTCGCCAGCACCGGGCGGCGCAACCTGAGCGGCCGCGTTAAATTGCGCGAAATCCTGCAAAGCTGCGACCAGGGGGAATTCGATTATGCCGGCAATGCCGCCGCCGACCTCCCTCTTTGCCAGCGGGCGCGCCAGGCCATTCTCGTCAATGCCGGCTGGCGGCTTGCGCTCGGGATGCGCCGGAGTAGCGTCCCTCAACAGATTTTCGAGGACCGGCAAGGAAGAATCCTCCCCTACCTGCGGGGAATGCGGGTGCACCAGTGGCTGAAAAACCTGCTCCTTTTCTTCTCCCTCCTGACGGCGCATCAATGGCACCAGCCCGATCAGTTGCTTGCCGCCGGGACCGGATTTCTTGCTTTTTGCCTGAGCGCCTCGGCCATCTACCTGATCAATGACCTGCTCGATCTGCCGGCCGATCGCCGGCACGCGCACAAACGCCGGCGCCCTTTTGCCGCCGGCGAGATCCCGCTGGCGCACGCCCTGCCCTTGATTTCTCTTCTCCTTGCCGGCAGCATGCTGTTGGCGACCCGGTTGCCGGAGCCGTTCTTCTGGGTGCTCCTCATTTACATCGGCGTGACCAGTGCCTATTCCCTCTACCTGAAACGGGTCGTCCTGGTCGATGTCGTCACCCTGGCCGGCCTGTACACTCTGCGTGTGGTGGCGGGCGCCGCCGCCATCAATGTCGCCCCGTCGTTCTGGATCCTCTCCTTCTCCATGTTCATCTTTTTGAGCTTGGCGCTGGTGAAGCGCTACGCCGAACTGCGGGCGCTCGCTCCAAGACGGTCAGCGGCGCCCCGTGGCCGCGATTACAGTCATACCGATATCGCCATCCTGCACAGCATGGGGACGGCGAGCGGTTTTCTTTCAATCGTCGTATTTGCCCTCTTCATCAACAGTCCGGAACTGGCCCGCGACTACGCCCACCCGGAAGCGCTCTGGTTTCTCTGCCCGGTGCTCCTCTACTGGATCGGCCGCATCTGGGTCAAGGCGGGGCGGGGGGAGATGAACGAGGATCCGCTTCTTTTCGCCGTGCATGACCGCACCAGCCGTCTGGTTCTGCTGGTGAGCGTCATCATGGTCTTTCTTGCCCAATAACGGAAAACGATGAATATCCGAATCTTATTGCTGATTCTGGTCAGCGTCAGTCTCTCGGCCCTGGCGCAGATCGCCCTCAAATCCGGGATGAGCGCCCCCGCAGTGCAGCAAGCGCTGATCCACAGCCGGTTGCCGCTGGGAGCCATCGCCAGCAGTCCCCAGGTTCTTCTCGGCCTGCTTCTGTACGCTTTCGGCGCGGTTTTCTGGCTGCTGGTGCTGGCCCGCCTCGACGTTACACTGGCCTACCCTTTTGTCGGGCTCGGTTTCATCTTGACCATGATATTGGGATTTTTCCTGCTTGACGAACCACTGGGAGCGACACGCCTCTTAGGTACCCTGCTGGTTGCGACCGGCGCCATTTTGGTGGCGCGCACATGAAGGATGCCGAGCGCAGCTGCAACTTGGAAAACTTCGTTAGCCGGGAAGCGGCGCCATTCCTCGCCTGGCGCGAAAGCTGGCGACTGGAGCGGCGCACCCTGGCCTTGGCCGCCTTGGCCGCCACCCTGGCCAGCGGCGTCTTTGCCGGGCACTACCTCCTCGAACTGCAGTTCTCGCACCTGCACGCCTTCAAGCAGTATGATGTCCTCTTCGACACCGATCCGAACATTCGGCTGATCGGCTTCAGCCACGGCTGGGGACCCTTCAACCGCAATCTGCTGCATCCCAACCTGGCCAATTTTATCAATCCGCCGCTGCGCTTCGTGGCCCACGGTCTGCAGCTGGCTGGTTTCGGCGGCGCCGACCTGCCGGCCCTGCGCGAAGCGCTGGCGCTGCTGGTGAATCCGTTTTTTTCTGCCCTGCAAGCCGTGGCGACGCTCATCCTTTTTCTCCGTCTCGGATTCTCCCGTCCGGCAGCCTTTCTCCTTTCCCTTTTCGGCGCCTGCACCTTCAGTCAGATCATCTTCGGCAGCATTCCCGATCATTTCGTCCTGAGTGGGGTTTTTCTGACTTGCGCCCTCATACTCGCCGCGGATCTGCTGCAGCGCCAAGGCACTATTAACTGGCCGGCCTGGCTTTTTGTCGGCTGGCTGACCGCCAGCATTACCATCAGCAATCTGGCCATTATCGGCCTGCTTTTTTGGGGAGCGCTGCGCTGCTGCCGGCGACCGGGAGCCACCCGCAAAGCGGCTTTCCTGTTGCTTTCCGTAAGCCTGCTGACCTTCGCCAGCCATCTGCTCCTGAATCTTGGCTATGACGCCGAACCGCAACGGTCGAAAAATGCCGTCGTTTGGAGCATCCACTTTCTCCGTCCCGATACGATCGCCAATTTTTTACGCTTTCCCACCGCACTTGCCGACTCGATCGCCTCGCCGGAACCCGAGGTCACCAATATCCGCTACCTCTTTCCGCCCGATTCGCGCTACGCCTTCCAGTTCACCCTCGCCGATACGCCGGCTGTCTTTACCGCTGGCAACATTCTCGGCAGCGCCATCTTCCTGCTGCTGCTGGCGGGCGCCATCGGCCACTTCAAGACCGGCGGCACCCGGCGGGGATTGCTCTGGTGCACCTTGGCGGTAATCGCCTTCAATGCCCTCTTTCATGCCGCTTGGGGAAACGAGTACTTTCTCTATTCCCAGCACTGGCTGCCCGGCGCCGTTTTTCTCGCCGCCGGCATCCTTGGCCACCGCTCGCGCTTCGGACCGGCCGCCTCCTTCTCCTGACGGTTCTGACGGTGACGGTGGCATTTAACAATTATCTGAATATCCAGCTGATGCTCGAAACCCTCGCCAATGCGCCCTGATTCAGCGGAGCTTTACGCCTGGGATTGCCGGGCAAAAACAGCTTTTGATTAAAATGCCGGTTTTTGCTATCTTCCTTCCTGCCCGTCGCTCTCCGCGATGCAACCGGAAGGGAGCCCTGCAGCATGAGCGAACCGATCGCCGACAGCCTGCTCGACCGGATTGAAAAACTCAATACCTTGGGGATCCTTCTTTCCGCCGAGAAGGATTATGACCGCTTGCTGGAGATGCTGCTCTCCGGCGCCCGCGAGATCACCCATGCCGATGGTGGCACCCTGTACCTTCTTTCCGGGCAGGAGCTGCGCTTCGAGATCGTCCAGACCGCATCCCTCGGGATCGCCATGGGCGGATGCAGCGGTCAGCCGGTGACTTTTCCCGCCATCCCCCTCTACAACGAACAGGGACTGCCCAATCTGCACACGGTGGCCGCCCGCGCCGCCCTGGAAAACCGCATCATCAACATCCCCGACGCCTACACCTCGACGGCTTACGATTTTTCCGGTACCCGCGCCTTCGATACCCGCTCCGGCTACCGTTCCCGCTCTTTCCTTTCGGTGCCGATGAACGATCACGAGGGGCGCCTGATCGGCGTTCTGCAGCTCCTTAATCCGATCGATCCGAAAAAGGGAGAGATCATTCCCTTCTCCGCCGAGGACGAGCGACTGGTTGCCTCCCTGGCGTCGCAGGCGGCGGTGACGCTGAATCGCAAGCGCCTGATCGAGGAACTCAAAACGCTCCTCGATTCCCTGACTCGGTTGATCGCTAACGCCATCGATGAGAAATCCCCCTACACCGGGGGGCACTGCCGGCGAGTGCCGGTCCTCACCATGCTTCTCGCCGATGCCGTTAACCGCTCACAAATGCCGCCGTTCGCGAATTTCAGCCTGGACGAAAAAAAGCGCTACGAACTGGAAATGGCCGCCTGGCTGCACGACTGCGGCAAGCTGATTACACCGGAACACATCATCGACAAACATACCAAGCTGGAAACGGTCTGGGACCGCATTCAGGCGATCGATACGCGCATTGAAATCATGGCTCGCGACGCGCGCATCGCCTTTCTCGAGCAAAAGCTTGCCGCGCTCGAAGAAGGTCAGCTGCACATTATCCCCCTATTGACCACCGAGTTGTCCGAAAGGCTGCAGACACTCGCCGCTGACCGCGAGTTTTTGCGCCGCTGCAACCAGGGGCGGGAAACGATGGTGGAAGCCGATTTGCAACGGCTGCAAAAGCTGGCGGCCGCTCACATCCGGATGGCTGGGTGCGATGTGCCGCTGTTGGATACGGATGAGTTGCACTGCCTTTCCATCCGCCGCGGGACATTGACCGAAGAAGAACGCAAGATCATCGAATCGCACGTTACCTCGACCATTCACATGCTGGAAACACTCCCTTTCCCCGAAGAGCTCAAGCTTGTTCCGCTCATAGCCGGCGGCCACCATGAGAAGATCAACGGCACCGGCTATCCCTTTGGCCTGACCGCCGGCCAGATGCCACTGCAAGCGCGAATTCTTGCCATTGCCGATATTTTCGAAGCACTGACCGCCGCCGACCGTCCCTACCGTCGCCCCAATACCCTGGCGGAAGCGCTGAAAATCATGGAACGCATGCGGCAGGACGGACATCTCGATTCCGACCTGTTCGACCTTTTTATCCGCGAGCGGATTTATCTCGATTATGCCGCGGCCTTTCTGCGTCCCGAACAGATCGATGCCGGCGCGCCGCTGCCGGCGATGCCTGCTCCACCTTGATACTAATCGGCACCGGCAAAAAGGCCGGTGCCGGATCATCATCCAAAACAGGAGGTTGTCATGCGTCATTTCGTTCTTCTGCTGGTCGTCACCGTTTCTCTGCTCTTCATGCAAACCGGTATTGCCGCCGCCGAGCCGGATATGAAGGAAGGACAGTGGGAAATCACCGTCAAGATGGATATGCCGGGGCTGCCGTTTCAAATGCCGCCGATGAAAAGCACCACCTGCATCACCAAAGAGAATCTGGCGCCGCAACCGGAGCAAAAAGGACAGGATTGCACCATGAAGGATACGCAGATCAAAGGGAACGTGGTTACCTGGGTAGTCGATTGCAAGGACAAGAAAAGTTCTACGCACGCGGAAGGGGAGGTGACTTATCATGGCAGCGGTTTTGACGGGACGATTCTGATGACCACGAATGATAAGAATGGCGAGACGCAGATGACGCAGAAGATGAGCGGCCGTTTCCTGGGACCTTGTAAATAATCTTCTTACTGCATTTCAGGAGGATTTATGTGGGGAAAATTCGGCTTGACCATTTTATTGCTTCTCGTTGTCTCCGGTAGCGCCTGGGCGGATGGCGAGGGGGGCAAGAATCTCGCCCTTACCCGCGCCGAAGTGAAAGAACTCAAAACCCTTCTCACCGATCTGGTTGCCGCCATCGGGCAGCCGCCGACCGGCTACGTCCGGCTGGAGGAGAATTTCGATCTGCCGACCGATTACCGGGTGCATGGCAGCGGTGGGCGCTTTTATCCCCTTTCTCCCGGCCTCCGCCTGAAATTCGGCACCGACCTGAAGGCAGCGGAGGAATCGTCCGAAGCCGCCGAAAAAGATCTCGAACGAAAAATGATGGAGGCAGTGGCCAAGGGGGATTACTCGGCCATCATGGAGCTCCAGAAGGGGGTAGGCACCCTTGCGGTACAGGATGCAGACACCAAATCGGCGGCAAAAAAACCGATTGCGATCACCCTGGAGGCGAACGATTACCGCGATTCGGCCATCGATCCCGACGGGGTGATTTTTGAGAAGAAGGGATTAATCGCCCTGAAAGAGCCGGCCGAATCAGGGCTGGCCCATATCGTCATCTATTTCGATCCGGTTGCCCTGAAGCAAACGGAAACCCTGTCACGGGTGGAGTTGCCCTATCCAGACGATGGCCTAAAAGCCAAAAATATTATCAACAACATCATCATCGAATTCGAAGGACCGGAAGCGGAAGTGGCATCGTGGGCTGGCCAGGTGAATACGGCGGCGGTGCTGGGCAAAATCAAATAATGGAGAATAATCGGTAATGAAGTGTCACGAGGTGGATTACCAGATTGTTGGCGACGATATGCAGATGGTCGAGATCGAACTCGACCCGGGGGAGACGGTCATCGCCGAGGCCGGCGCCATGAACTACATGGAGGACGGCATCGCCTTCGAGGCCCGCATGGGCGACGGCTCCAAGCCGGATCAGGGGTTGATGGGCAAACTGTTCTGCCGCCGGCAAGCGCGTGCTCACCGGCGAATCGCTCTTCATGACCCACTTCACCAACCACGGCGCCGGCAAGGCGCAAGGTCGCCTTCGCCGCCCCCTACCCCGGCAAGATCATCCCGCTGAACCTTGGCGAGATGCGCGGCGAGATCCTCTGCCAGAAGGACGCCTTCCTCTGCGCGGCGCTCGGCACCGAGGTCGAGCATCGCCTTCCAGCGCAAACTCGGCGCCGGCTTCTTCGGCGGCGAGGGCTTTATCCTGCAGCGCCTGCGCGGCGACGGCATGGCCTTCATCCACGCCGGCGGCACCATCGTCGAACGCGAACTGCGCGGCGAAACGCTGCGGGTCGACACCGGCTGCCTGGTCGCCTTCGACCGACGGTTCAGTACGACATCCAGCGCGCCGGCAACCTGAAGAGCATGTTCTTCGGCGGCGAAGGGCTGTTCCTCGCCACCCTGCGCGGCCACGGCAAGGTCTGGCTGCAGAGCCTGCCCTTCTCCCGCCTCGCCGATCGCATCCTCGCCAACGCCCCGAGGCTCGGCGGAAAGTCCACCGGCGAAGGCTCCGTCCTCGGCGGTTTCGGCCGCCTGTTCGAAGACTGAAATTTTATCCTCATTTCCCCTCCTCCCACCACGGGAGGAGGGGGTCTTTTCTTCATCGATGAAAAATCGGGTTCCTCTGCCGTCGGCTTTCCGTTAGAATCAGTCGATTTTATTTCCACTCGGGAGTCCATTAGCCATGTCGAGCACCTTTGGCACCTTATTCACCGTATCCACCTTCGGCGAATCGCACGGCAAGGGAGTCGGCGCCGTCGTTGACGGTTGTCCGCCGGAGCTGCAACTGCGCCCGGAGGATATCCAGCGGCAACTCGATCGCCGCCGGCCGGGGCAGAGCCGGATGGCCACCGATCGCCAGGAGGCGGATCAGGTCAGCATCCTCTCCGGGGTGGAATTCGAGCGGACGCTGGGGACGCCGATCGGCCTGCTGGTCGCCAACAAGGATCAGCGCCCGGGCGATTACGGCGAGATGTCGCGGGTGCCCCGCCCATCGCACGCCGACCTGACCTATCAACTGAAGTACGGCCTGGCGGCGGTCAGCGGCGGCGGCCGCGCCAGCGCCCGTGAGACGATCGGCCGGGTGGCCGCCGGCGCCATCGCCGATAAATATCTGCAAGAAAAGTTCGGCATCGAGATCGTTGCCTGGGTCGATTCGGTAGGGACGGTCGATGCGCCCCAGATCGACAGCGCTGCGGTAACGCGCGAGCAGGTCGATGCCAATCAGGTGCGCTGCCCCGATCCGGCCTCCGCCGCGGCCATGGAAGCAGAAGTGCTGCGGGCGCGGGCGGAGCAGGACTCGGTCGGCGGCGTGATTGCCTGCGTCTGCCGCCAGGTACCGGCGGGTCTAGGCGAGCCGGTTTTCGATAAACTGGAAGCGCTGCTGGCGCAGGCGATGCTCTCCCTGCCCGCCAGCAAGGGATTCGAAATCGGCTCCGGCTTTGCCGGCACCCGCATGCGCGGCTCGGCACATAACGATCCGTTCGTCCGCAAGGGAGAGCGGCTCGGCACCCTGACCAATTACAGCGGCGGCGTGCAGGGGGGGATCAGCAATGGCGAGCCGATCCTCTTCCGGGTCGCGTTCAAGCCGGTGGCGACGATCGGCCAGGCGCAGAAGACGGTCGATCTCGACGGCAACAACGTCGTGCTGGAGGCGAAAGGCCGGCACGACCCGTGCGTCGTACCGCGCGCGGTGCCGATCGTCGAGTCGATGGCGGCGCTGGTGCTGATCGATCTGCTGCTGCGCCAGCAGGCCAGAGCGGGGAAAATCTGATTATCCGCAGATATCCCCTCTCCCCGACCCTCTCCCACAAAGGGGAGAGGGGGGTAAATCATCGGTCATAACCTGATTTACACTCCCCCTCCCCTTGTGGGAGGGGATAAAGGGGAGGGGGAATTTCATCGTCAGCCTTTAGTTTCGCCGTCCGGCATTGACCATTTAGGCCGTTTCGCGCTAAACTCCCCACACTGATGGGCCTATCCGGCCCACTTTTTTTGTCCGCAGTTCATTTCGAGGTACACGTGAGCAACCAGCACAAGCAGGAAGTCGACCGCCGCCGCACCTTCGGCATCATCAGCCATCCCGATGCCGGCAAGACCACCCTTACCGAAAAACTTCTCCTCTTCGGCGGCGCCATCCAGATGGCCGGCGCCGTCAAGTCGCGCAAGGCCGCGCGGCACGCCACCAGCGACTGGATGACGATGGAACAGGAACGCGGCATTTCAGTGACCACCTCGGTGATGAAGTTCGATTACCGCGACTACGAGATCAACCTGCTCGATACCCCCGGCCACCAGGATTTCTCGGAGGACACCTACCGGGTGCTCACCGCCGTCGACAGCGCCCTGATGGTCATCGACAGCGCCAAAGGGGTGGAGACGCAGACGCGAAAACTGATGGAAGTCTGCCGGATGCGCAACACGCCGATCATCACCTTCATCAACAAGCTCGACCGCGAGGGCCGCGAGCCGCTCGACCTTCTTTCCGACATCGAGGAGACGCTGCAGATCGAGTGCGCGCCTATGTCCTGGCCGATCGGCATGGGCAAGCGCTTCAAGGGGACGTACAACCTCTATCGCAAGGAACTCTTCCTCTTCACGCCGGGAGAGGCGCGGCTCAGCCATGATGGCGTCATCATCAAGGACTTGAACGACCCGCAATTGGACGAGCTGCTCGGCAGCCAGGCCGACGAACTGCGCAACGATATCGAACTGCTGGAAGGGGCGGCCAATCCCTTTGACCTCAACGAATACCTGAAGGGAAACCAGACGCCGGTCTTCTTCGGCAGCGCCATCAACAACTTCGGTGTGCGCGAACTGCTCGATGCCTTTGTCGAGCTGGCACCGCCGCCGCGGCCGCGGCCGACGGTCAGTCGCGAGGTCTCCCCCTATGAGGATGATTTCTCCGGTTTCGTCTTCAAGATCCAGGCGAACATGGACCCGGCGCATCGCGACCGCATCGCCTTTCTGCGCATCTGTTCCGGCAAGTTCACCCGCGGCATGAAGGTGAGGCATCACCGGATCGGCAAAGAGGTGAATCTGGCCAACGCCACCATCTTCATGGCGCAGGACCGCAGCAACGTCGAAGAGGCCTATCCGGGCGACATCATCGGCCTGCACAACCACGGCACGATCAAGATCGGCGATACCTTCACCGACAAGGAACCGCTGAAGTTCACCGGCATTCCCAACTTCGCGCCGGAGCATTTCCGCCGCGTGCGGCTGAAGAATCCACTCAAGGCCAAGCAGCTGGAGAAGGGGTTGACGCAGCTCGCCGAAGAAGGGGCGGTGCAGGTTTTCCGGCCCTTTATGGGCAATGATTTTATTCTCGGCGCCGTCGGCATCCTGCAGTTCGATGTGATCATCGCCCGGCTGAAGGACGAATACGGTGTCGATGCGGTCTATGAGGGGGTCGAATACGCCACTGCCCGCTGGATCGAGTGCACCGACCGCAAGATGCTGGCGGAATTCGAAAAGAAGTGCCAGGGGAATCTGGCGCACGACGCCGAGGGGAATCTCGCCTTTCTCGCCCCGAGCGAATGGCGCCTCGGGCATACCATCGAGCAATGGCCGCAGGTAATTTTCCACAAGACGCGCGAGCATAATTGAGAGAGGCGGCTCCCGGCCGGCGGCAATCTCAGGTTTCGCGTGAGGGGAGGCAACTGCAAGACCGCGGGCGCTGCGCCCCGCACCCCGCCTTACTTTCTTTTGATCCCGCTCAAAAGAAAGCAACCCTTATTCTTGTCAAGGGTTCAAGCGATTACGAATCGTGACGGGTCCCAAGGCGTTCTCGTCCTTACAAGCGCATTGAGGACAATAAGCAGCTTTCGAATGCACGCCGTCAGTGCCACCTTTGGAGGCTTACCTTTTTCCACAAGACGTTTGTAGAAGACTTGCAGCATCGGATTGCAGCGAAGTCCTGCAACGACACACATATACAACGCGCTACGCACTGCGGCGCGGCCTCCCCAGATATGACGTTGTCCCTTTTTCTTGCCACTGTCGTAATTGAAAGGAGCTACGCCTGCCAGAGCCGCAATTTGCCGGCGATTGAGCCGTCCAAGTTCGGGCAGCAAACCCACCAGTGTGGCCGCTCCGACATGACCTACGCCGGGAACACTTTCAATCAGAGAATCCATTTCTCGCCAGGTTTCAGAGAGCTGAATCAGGTCCTTCAACTCTCGATCCATATCGCCGATCTGAGACTTCAGCCATTGGATATGATTTTGAACATGGCCTCGGGCCGGCTTAGTGCGTGTCACATGCAGACGGTTTTTTTCGGCCGCGAGCATTTCCACCATGGCGTGGCGGCGGTTGACAAGCTCTGTCAGCATAATTTGTGCGACGGGGGGAGTCTCACAGATTCGCGGTTGTACCGCCTGGGCAAAGTGAGCCAGCAGAGCAGCGTCGATACGATCTGTCTTAGCCAACCGCCCTATGGCCTTGCCGAAATTATGCACTTGGCGAGCATTGACCAGGGCTGCGGGCAAGCCACTGATGAGCAAAGAAAATAGGAGCTCCTGCTCATAGCCGCCACTGGCCTCCATCGCAATGAGTTTGGGCTCAAGGCTTTGAAAGTGTGCAATTACCGTCGGAAAATTACCAGGAGAATTTGGATACTGAAAAATTTCTCCAGTTTCATGCACTGCTACATCCAAGCTTTCTTTGGAGATATCAATACCGATGTGACAACACCCAGAATTATTTGCCATGACAATGCCTCCGTTCAGTACAACTCTTACTTGCGAAGATACGAGCTTGAAGCTCTGGCAACCCTTCGAGTTAAGGACTGAAAAGGAGTTGGCGACCATGCTTTCTTGCGGTCTTTAAACCTGTAAGCAAACGGACTGCCAACTCCCGGTGGTAAAGATCATCATGGGTCAATAATACAAGTAAGCAAAGAAAAGAGCGGCCCCTGCCGGGGAGGCATTTCTGCCGCCTATATTCACCTCTCTTGCGGCGGGCGGTGATGTTTAGAACGGCGGTGCTCTGTAGCAGCGTAGAGGCAAATTTCGCGATGCACTAAGTCTTCTCTACCCCGCAGGCAGGCGCTTGCCAGAACGGTCCGAAGGAAAACTTGCAGCGCCGGTGTCCGCAACAGCCCAGTAGACCGTTTGCGCCACCACGACTGCTCGCAAGTGGGCCAAACGAAGACGTGCCGGTTGTCATCTGCGACAGAAGTTGGGAGAAGCGGTGAACCTTGGCGACAGAAATGCCAAGCGCAGCGAAGGTCCTTTCTTTGGTTACTTTCTTGGACCAGCAAAGAAAGTAACCCGGCTGCCGGCCGGGACCGGCGAACTTAAAGGTATGAATTTGCGAGCGAACGCCGCGGGCGCTGCAAAAGTGTAACCTATGTATCTGAACTTTGAGATACCAACATCATCTTCCCCGGTTGCGCCCCCTTACTAAATAACCGATAATTCTCGGCATAACGAACCCCCTTTCGCCGAGGTCACAGTGTCCGAAAATCCACAACTCCCCCGCACCCCCATACGTAAAGCTCTCGCCGCCGCCGTCCCGCAGGAATCTCTCTGCGTCAAAGGCTGGGCGCGGACCGTGCGCCGCAGCAAGGATGTCACCTTCATTGCTCTCAATGACGGTTCCTGCTTCGCCTCCCTGCAGATCGTTCTCGACCCACAGTTAGCTAATTACGAAGAGCTGGCCCGCGTCGGCACCGGCGCCTGCCTGGCGGTCACCGGCGAACTCGTCCCGTCGCCGGCCGCCGGCCAGGCATGGGAGCTGCGGGTGCGGGAAGGGCAGATTCTCGGCGATGCCGACGCCGACTACCCACTGCAGAAAAAGCGGCATTCCCTCGAATACCTGCGTACTATCGCCCACCTGCGGCCGCGTTCGAACACTTTTGGTGCCGTCTTCCGGGTGCGCAGCACTCTCTCCTTTGCCATCCACCGCTTCTTTCAGGAGCGCAGCTTCCTCTACGTGCAGACGCCGATCATTACCGCCAACGACTGCGAGGGGGCCGGGGAAATGTTCCGCGTCTCCACCTTGCCGGCGCAGCAGCCGCCGCTTACCAATGGCGGCGAGATCGACTGGCGGCAGGACTTCTTCGGCGAGCGCACCGGTCTGACCGTCAGCGGCCAGTTGCAGGGAGAACTGTTCGCCACCGCCTTCGCCGACATCTACACCTTCGGCCCGACCTTCCGCGCCGAGAATTCGCACACCAGCCGGCACGCTTCGGAATTCTGGATGATCGAGCCGGAGATGGCCTTCGCCGATCTCGCCGCCGATGCGGCGCTCGCCGAGGATTTCCTGCGTTACCTGGTTGTCTACGCTCTGGAGCACTGCAGCGAGGATCTCGCCTTCTTCAACGAGCGTGTCGAGCCGGGACTACTCGCCAAACTGGAGGCGCTGGCAAAAGCGTCCTTCGCGACGATGACCTACACCGAGGCGGTCGAGCGCCTGCAGCAGGCGGGGCGCAATTTCGAATTTCCGGTGGCGTGGGGGCTCGATCTGCAATCGGAACACGAGCGCTATCTGACCGAGGAGGTGGTCGGCGGACCGGTCTTCGTCATCGATTATCCGGCGGCGATCAAGGCGTTCTACATGCGCGGCAACGACGACGGCCGGACGGTGGCGGCGATGGACCTGCTGGTGCCGCGGGTCGGGGAGATCATCGGCGGCAGTCAGCGCGAGGAGCGGCTCGACCTGCTGGAGGCGAAAATGCGCGCGGCGGGGATCGCCCCGGAGAGCCTCTGGTGGTATCTCGATATCCGCCGTTGGGGGAGCTGCCCGCACGCCGGCTTCGGCCTCGGCTTCGAGCGCCTGCTCATGTACGTGACCGGCATGGAAAATATCCGCGACGTCATCCCCTTCCCGCGCACGCCGGGGAATGCGAAATTCTGACCGGCTGGAACATGAACCCGACCACCCCTAACCCCTCCTGATCCAGGAGGGGGATTTTGAAGGCTCCCCTCCTTGATAAGGAGGGGCGGGGGGGTGGTTGTTTGTGGCGATCAGGGTACCAGCACGATCTTTCCGTAGGCACCCGGCGCCATGATCGCCTCGTGGGCGGCTGGCGCCTCGGCCAGCGGCAGTTCGCGGCCGACGACCGGATTCAAGGTGCCGTTTTCCAGCCCGGCGACGATGGCGGCGTGCATCGTCTGCCGCTCAGCTTCCGTGGCATTGAACAGGACCATTCCCAGAACAGAGGCATTGCGCCCCATGGCATCACGGGGATCGATCTGCACCGTCCCCCGGCAGCCGATCACCACCACTCGCCCGTGCATGGCAAGCACCTTCAGATCCTTGTCCAGATTGGCGTTCGCCAGCATTTCCAGCACTACGTCGACCCCGTGTCCGCAGGTCAGTTCGGGAATCCGCGCCAGATAGTCTGCTTCGCCGTGATCGAGAACGTGATGCGCGCCCTGCGCGGCCGCCAGTGCCCGCCCCTTCTCCGTGCCGGCGGTACCGATCACCCGCAGGCCGGCGGCTCTGGCCATCTGCACCGCGGCAGTGCCAACGCCCCCGCTGGCGCCATGGACGAGAACGAATTCCCCCGCCAGGGCATGGGCCCGTAGAAAGAGGGCGTACCAGGCGGTGCCGTAGGGGACACCGAGAGCCGCCCCCTGAGCGAAGGAAATCCTCTCCGGCAGCGGGTGGACCTGCGACTCCCGGCAGAGCGTCTGCTCCGCATAGGTGCCCGACAGGCTTCCCGCCACATAAACCCGCTCGCCGACCCGCCGGTGCCCCACCCCCTCACCAATCGCCTCGATGATGCCGGCGGCGTCCTGGCCGGGGGTATAGGGAAAAGAGCGCACCATCGGATAGGTACCGGCGCGGATGTAGGTATCCACCGGATTGATCCCCACCGCCCGCACCCGCACCATCACCTCGCCAGACCCGGGAGAAAGATCGGCGACGTCTTCCAGCCGCATCACCTCGGGACCGCCTGTCTCATGTACGCGAATCGCCTTCATGGCCGCTCCTTTTGCCAAGTTGTTATCGACCAGTCTAGCATCGGGCCGGCTGCGGACAAGCTCGCGTCACCGCTGTCACCCGATTCCGCCGAGCAGATGGAGGTTTTTCGCCAAAGGTGGGATAATGAGGTTTATGACCGTATCTTGCGACCGGTGCGATGTACGAAAAGAGGATATGGGATGAACGTTCTCGTCGCCGAAGATGATGCGACCTTGCGGAAGATGGTTTCCATAATGTTGTCCACCAAAGCAATAAGCTGCAAGCTGGTGGGGGACGGGGTGGGCGCGGTCGAAGCCTGGGAAAGCGATAAATACGATTTGATTCTCATGGATGTTCAGATGCCGGAAATGGACGGTCTGGAGGCGACCCGCACCATCCGCGCGCGGGAAAAGGAAGACGAGCATGTGGCGATCGTTGCCATGACCGCCCATGCCAGGGCTGAAGACAAGGAACTCTGCCGGGCCGCCGGCATGGATGATTACCTTGTCAAACCGATCGATTTTCCACAATTCTATTCGCTTATTGCCAAGTACGACGGTTCCAGTGGATAGGTGAAATGAAAGACGCTCCCCTCGCCGACACGGCTTTCGGCCCAGATGCGCCCCCCCATCTTTTCGACGATCTGTCTCGAAAGCGCCAGTCCGAGGCCGGCGCCCCCGTATTTTCTTGTCGTTGAAGCATCGACCTGGGTGAACTTACCGAAGATTTTCTCCAGTTGATCGGGAGGAATGCCGATTCCGGTATCACGGACGGAGAAGAGAAGGGATATTCTTTCAGGTGCTTCGGAGTCATGGATAATGCCAACCGACACCTCGACTTCACCGTGGTGCGTGAATTTCACTGCATTCCCCAACAGGTTCACGAGCACCTGACGCAACCGCCCTTCGTCGCCGTCCACCCTCTCCGGTACCCGCTCGTCCACCTGCATTAGCAGGCGCAGCCCCTTTTCATTCGCCTGAATGGAAACAACCTCGATCGCCGTTTTTACCACTTCCGGCAGCGAAAAGACTCCTTTCTCGAACTGGATGGCACCGGCTTCGAGGCGGGAAAAATCGAGCAGGTCCGATATCAGCCGCAGGAGCGAGTCGGTCGATCGTTTTGCCATCTGGAGAAGCTCCCTTTCCTCCACCCCGAGCTTCATTTCCATCACCAGATTGATCATCCCCATGGCGCCGGCCAGCGGTGTCCTCATTTCGTGGCTCATGTTGGCGAGGAACTCGGTCTTCGCCGCGCTGGCCGCTTCCGCCGCCTCCTTTGCCGCCTGCAGCGCTTCATTCGTCCTTGCCAGTTCCACCGTACGTTTTTGCAAATTCTCGCGCATCTGATTGAAGGCGGCGGCAAGCTCGCCGAGTTCATCGTGGGAATGGATATCGACCCGATGTTCCAGATCGCCCGCCGCAATCCGCCTGCTGGCATCGCGCAGGACAATAAGCGGCCAGGTGAGGGTACGGGAAAAATAGATACTGATGAAAACAGCCAGGAAACTGACACCTGCCGCCGCAACAACGGCTACCACCAGGAAGTCCTTCTGGAAATCCCGCCAGATCTGGAGCCCCGTCGCCTCCTGCTGCGCGATCGCCTCGCGCATCGGCGCCTCGGAATAGATAATCTCTCCGTAGCCGGCGACGTAATCCTCAACCCCGATCTGAAAAGTGATCCGGCGATCTGACCCTGCCGGCTCGATCAGGACCGGCGTGGACGCCAGTCGTTTCCGGTCGATCTGCAGTTGCATTCCGTAGGAACGGTTCTCATCCGTGCCGTCGGTGAGCACTTTGCCGGAATCATCGGCGATGAAGATCGATTTAACCGGGGTGCCCTTGCGCAGATCCTTGAGTGTACGGTCAATGCGCTCGATATCGAGCTCGAGGAGGGGGGTAAAGAGCTCCCTGCGCATGAACTCCGCGAGATTATGCATCGCGGTTTGCTGGAAGGCCGCATAGTTTTTGGTGGTGCCCTCCTGCAGGCTCTCCCGCAGCCGGCTTGAGCTTTTCGCAATAAAAACGGCCGTCGTCAGCAGCACCGTGGCAAGAATGATGAAGCTGACCGCGCTGAACCAGAGGGCGTATTTCCTGCTGATTCCAACCTTCATCTCGCCCCTTTCCGCCTCACTCCCCAAGGACGCGGATGAGTTCCTCTACCTGTCGCAGAGAGCGAAGATTCTGTTCGGAAAGTTCCTCTATTTTTTCAATGTCGGCCTTTTTCAAAATCTTTATTCCTTCAGGATCATTGCTTATCTGGGTGAGAACGGAGGCAATGGCGTCCCTCAGCTCGGGCGGCAAGTCAGGGTTAAAAGCGGCAATGTATCTCAGCACCGGTTTGGTTTCATGGATCACCCGAAGTGCGTTTTTCTCACCCACAGGCAACTCCTTCCAGTCATCGGAACTGAAGGCCCCCGCGTCAGTTTTTTTCTGGAGCACGAAGAACGCCTGGTTCGCTTCTTCCCCGCCGAATACGAAGCGAACCGCCTCGGCTGGCCCTTTCTTATCCCCCAAGGGAAGAACGGTCAGGCCGGTACGTCGGAGATCGGCCTTCGGCAGCAGATAGGCAGAGGTGGAGAGCGGGTCTTCAAAAACGATCGTCTTTCCCTTCAGGTCATTCAGGTTCTGGATTGGGCTCTCCTTGCGGACAAAAATCACGCTGTGGTATTCGCTGCTCCCTTTTTTCCAGATGAGCAGCCTGGGGATAATGCCCGCCTCTTCCCTCAGTTCGATGACAGGGAAAGCACTCTCGAAAATGATGTTGACTTCCCCCTTGCGTAACTTCTCCGCCATTGCCTCACTATCTTTGGCGATCACCATCTTCCCCCCGGTGACGCCAAATTTCTCCAGGTCTTTGGCCACATAGCGCGCCAGAGGACCATACTGATTGATCCTGCCGACCGGCTTGTCGCTGATCACACCAAGCCTGAATTCCTTCCCTGCAGCGAAAGCGGAAGGGAAGGCCAAGGCCAGCAGGATGAAGGCGAAAACAACCTTTCTCATCCACCCGAGCATCTCGCATCTCCTGTTGGTTTTTTATAACTATACCGCTACCGGCCGGAGAAGTTCTACAGTCCAGCGGTCATTCCAACGGGCGGGAGGCCCAGAAGCATGGATGCCAGCAAGCGCACACTGGGGCAGGATAGATCAGGTAATAAAATTGGATTAAATGCCGGGATGAAAATTTACCCGTAGAGCGGCATAAGGCATTTAATAGGAGAGCTGCAGCATCACTTGATGAAGATCTCTAGTGCTGTCATTGACAGCTTCGGCAACGCCGTCATCGAATCTCGTGCGAACGAAGTTGTACGACCACTTGAGCTGATGCTTGGCAAGATAATGGTTGAAACCGGCGGTGAAGGTTCTTTCTTTGGTCCCGCGTTCCCCCTCGTTTTCGATCCGGTCGTGATCGAAAACCTCGTAGCGCAGCGCTGGTTCGAGCCAGCCGCGGAGTATGGTTGCGGGCAGGAGATACCCCAATTGGACATAGTAGCCGTCGGGTTCTTCGTCATCCCGGTAATTGAAGTCCCGCTCGAAGGTGACGTATTCTGCCTGCCCCGTGAGTGTTCCCATGGTGCCGAGCCGGTATCTGCCGGCGAGATCGGCACCGAACAGGCGCGTGTCGAGGGTTGCGTCCAGGCTATCGTCATCCTCATCCAGGATAATCGAATATTCGATGTCATCCTGAAGGCCGGCATTGATCCCGAGGGTGAGATGATTCTCCTCGCCGATGCCGGTGTCGTCTCTCTTTTTTTCAACGAGTCTCGGGATGCCGGTGAAGCCGAGCGGCGAGATCTCGATCCGTCCGAGGTAGGCATTGCCCCAGCGTCTTTCCCGTACAACATCGGCCTCGCTGTCCAGATCTTCGAGGGCATCCAGATTATTGGCACCGTCGGCGTAGGCAAAAGAATATCTGACTGCACCGTCAAGGAAATCACCGTGCAGCTGAAATTGGGCCTGCTGGTAATCGCCGAGGGAATCTTTCGCCAGTTCGGTGGCGGCGGGGCGTTCGATGAGGAGCTGCCGCGCCGAGGAGGTCAGCGAGACCCGGGAGAAGGGGAGCTTTTGCTTGCCGATCTTCAGCGCGAAGGCCTCGACGATCGTCCAATCCGCATAGATATAGTGCAGGTCGGCCCGGTTGCTCGGATCCTCGCGTTCGCCGCCCCGGAAGTCCTGCTCCGCCCGGTCGGCATCGAAGGTGAGGTTCAGTTCCAACTCCTTGCCGAGCGGCAGGTTCGCGAATTCCTTGTCGATCGCGAGCCGGACCCGCCGCAGGAAAAGGTCGCCCTCCGTCTCGTACTTATCACCGGAGTTGACGAGCAGGTCGCCGGCATCGAAGCGCGTCTGCATCCGCAGTTCGATTTCGAACGGGAGCTCCGGAACGGCGGCCGCACTTACCTCTTCGTCCGGAACCGCGTTCAACTCCTGGGCATCCTCTTTATCGATAACCCCTTTTTCCACCAGCTTTTCGACAAGGCTATCGATGGTCGGATCTCCCGTCGCCCCGAAGGATCCTCCAGCAACGACAACAAGGAGAAAAACCGCGATTGCGATCACGCGCATGCTTCACCTCCTGTTATCAATGGATCGGCAGAATGCATTGCAGCAGGTATAGCGAGGGGAGACGGGTTGTCAATGGAGGAGGAGCGGCATTTTATTAAAAAGCCGCCGGATCGATCCGACCGCAGCAGTTATGGGATTTATATCTGCTGCCCCCAATCTTTCGGGGCCGGAGCAGATTCTCCCACTCGGGTGGCGAAGGACCACATATAGCCGTCCGGATCGCGCAGACTGACCATGCGATCCCCCCAGAACATATTCTCCGGCTCGTCGATAACCTTTGCCCCGGCCTGTCGCGCCCGCATCGTAAGCGCATCGACATCGGCGCAGTAGACGTAAAAGGTCACCGGCATCTGCAGGCAGCTATGGGCCGGCGTTCGCATCGGCCGCGCTGTCATGGTTGTTTCCGGTGAAAACATGATCACGTTCTTCCCCTGCCAGGTCATCTCCGCGTGCATGATCGCGCCATCCGCTCCGAGAACGATTTTGCCGCGGCCGAAGCCGAAAGCCGCCTCGTAAAAGAGCAGACTCTTCTCGGCATCGCTGACAGTTAGGTAGGGGGTCAGCCAGTTCGCTTCCGGCGGCAGAATAGTTTTCTCTTTCATCGCTTTCTCCATGGGCGGTTTAGTTTTTTCCAGTATAGCAAGGTGGACAAGCTGTGATCGCCATAGCCACAAAGAAAGGCCGCCCGAGACGACGCCTGCTGAAATAAGTTGCCGACTTCAATTGAATAATCACAAGTAAATGCTAATTAATATGGAAATTTGGGGGATATCCCGGGATGACTCGAAGAGAATTCAAATCGAATGGCTTTATTTGGCGCGTTTTGGCCCTATTCCTGGCGCTAGCACTTTTTGCCGGCTGCGCACCTCACCGGCCAACCATCCCCTCGCGGGACACCGGTACCGCGCCGGGAGGGTTCTACTTCCAACCCGCCGGAATGGCCGACGACTACCCGGAGGAGACGACGACGGTGGAGCGGATCCGTCGCGATCTGGAAGTATTACGGGCCAGCGGCGCCCGTTACTTCCGCTTCGCCATCGGTTGGGACGGGGTGGAAACGGCGCCGGGTAAGTACGAGTGGGGGTATTGGGACGAACTGGTGCGCCTCGCTCCCAAGTACGATATCACCCTCCTTCCCTACGTCTGTTACACCCCCGCCTGGCTCAATGCCGATCCGCAGAACTTCTGGCGCAATCCGCCGGACGATCTCGAGCGTTTCGGCGCCTTCATGTACATCATTGCCAGCCGCTACAAAGGGCGAATCGCCGCCTGGGAATTATGGAACGAACCGGATATCGAGAATTATTGGACCGGAACAGTCACCCAGTTCGCGGCGATGGTTCGCGAGGGCGCCCGGCAGGTGCGACGCGCCGATCCGCAGGCAAAGATCGTCCTCGGCGGCATGGCGAAAGGGCGCAGCCCCTTTCTGGAGGAGTTGCTCATTCAGCATGGGTTGGGAAAGGAACTCGATGTCATTAATGTTCATGGCTACTATGAAACCTGGGATCCGCGGCCAGCGGAAGATTATCCGCAGATGCTGCAGGATGTGCGCGACCTGATCGAGTTGACCGCGCCGCACCTCGATCTGTGGCTCGCCGAGTTCGGCTACAGCGACTATCGCCTCTCCTGCAATCAGGCTTCGGAATGGGTCAATATCCGCTACCGTTTCGAGCACACGCCGCAGTACCAGGCGGTCGCGCTTTGGAAGCACCACGTGCTGGCCGCCGCCTCGGAGGACGTCTCCCTGACCACCTGGTACCGCCTGCACGATTTGCCGGAAGCTGAAGGGGTGATCGGCGACGACAACAACAAGCACCTCGGGCTGCTCGACATCGAGGGGGAACCGAAGCCGGCGCTGGCGGCCTTTCGCCTTTATCAAAGGCTTTTCGACCACCCCTTCCGTGCCGTCCCGGTGACCGTCGGCCGTACAACACAGTCGCAGAGCGAGGTCTTTGCCTTCGAGGAGAGTGATGGCAACTGGCTTGTCGTCGCCTGGCTGCGCACCCCGCCGCCGACGAACAATCCGGCATCGGGGTGGGAGAAAGATCCGCGGACAGAAACGATCACGGTCCGTCTGCCGTTGGTGCACCCGGCACGCTGGCAGAGTTGGCGGGTGAGCGGGAAGATGGAGGGGAGCGGGACCTTGCCGGCGGGCGGTGTGCTGGAAGAGATCCATCTGAGCGGTGGTTCCATCTACATCGGCGAAATCGTGCCGCAATAACCGCCCCGCGTCAGCTCCATCTACATCAGATGTTCGTTCGAAGTCATGCCATCTATATCGTAAACCGGGACATTGATACAGGCGCCCCCTTAAGTGCTGTTTTACAGATGCAAATTGGCTACGCTTTTGGATAAACAAATATTAGAGTGCGTGAATTTAATATTAGTCAGCTGCGAACCGATCTAAATAACAGTACAGAGATAACAAACTTGCAGGCTTCCTATCCAGAAGTCACTCATATCTAATAAATGACAAATTTCGAGCTTTTTATTTAGAAAAAATCGAGTCAATCGATTCTTTACAAGCATTCGCTTTATCTGTTAGTCTGGCGCCATGCGCCATTTTGGGAAAATCCTTTGGATTCCGCCTGTTCTTCTGATCGTTCTGGTATTATTTCTCTTTTGTTGGCAACCAGGACTATTGGAGAGCTTCGAGGCCAAGACTTATGACTGGCGCCTGCGTGTCTGGCGCGGCCCCGTTGCGCAAACCGGCACCTTCGCCATTGTCGCCATCGATGACAAGAGTATCGCGGAACTCGGCCGCTTTCCCTGGAGCCGGAAACTTTTTGCCGATCTGATCGATAAAGCGACCGCAGCCGGCGCCAAGGGCCTTGTTTTCGATATCCTCTTTCCTGAACCGGAAGGGGAAACGGCCGACAAGGCCTTTGCCGCCGCGATCTCCCGGTCGGGTAAGGTGACGCTCTCCGGCGCGTTCGATCTCGCGCCGGATGGCACCCCCAGCAATTTCTTGCGGAATATCCCCGAGCTGCAAGCCGCCGCGAGCCAGATCGCCCATATCAACATCTTCCCCGATGAAGATGGCGTCCTGCGCTGGACCCGCCTGAGCCTCCCCCTGGCGGAGCAGAGTATCCCTTCACTGGCCTATGCCGCCGCGCTCACCGCCATCGGCGCCTCCCGTTTCGAAACGGGTGATTTCTTCCTTAAGTCGGGGGATTTGCGGATCCCGACCGACGGCGACCACACCCTGCTCATCAACCATCGTGGGCCGCCCGGCACTTTCGAGCATTTCTCCTTCGCCGATGTCCTGTTCGGCCGCGTTCCGGAGGCGGCGCTGCGCGGACAAGGTCCTGCTGGTCGGGCCGACCGCCATTGGCCTCTATGACATGCGGATCAGCCCCTTTTCCAACAATATTTCGGGTGTTGAAGTTAATGCCAATATTGCCGACAACCTGCTCCGAGGCGATTTCATCGAGCGCGGGGGGGTCGAGACTCTCTTCGACCTGCTGGCGATCGTCATCGGCGGCCTGCTGGCGGCCCTGATCGCTATACGACTGCGGGCCGCGCTCTCCTTCCCGTTGGTCATCCTTCTCACGACTGCCTATACGATTTTCACCTGTTTTCAGCTCGCGCACGGCCATTGGATCAATCTCCTGTACCCCCTCCTCGCCATCGTCCTTGTTTATCTGACCTCCTCGTACCTGCGCTTTTTCTTTCTCGATCGCCGCTCAAAGCAGATGCGGGCGATGTTCTCCAGTTATGTCTCCCGCAAGGTGGTTGATGAACTGGTCAGAAACCCGGAACTGGCCAAGGTGGGAGGGGACAGCAAGGTCATCACCATCCTGTTCGCCGATATCAAGAATTACACTTCTTACAGCGAACGCCGTACGCCGCAGGAAGTGGTCAAGACGCTCAACGAATATCTGGCGGAAATGACGCACGCCATCATCGATTTCGACGGCACTCTCGACAAGTTCATGGGTGATGGCATTCTGGCCTACTGGGGTGCACCGCTCCCGCAGGCAAACCATCCGGAACTGGCTGCCCGCTGCGCTCTGGAAATGCTGCGGCGGCTGAAACTTTTGCATGCTAAATGGGCGAAAGAAGGGACCGAACCGCTCTGCTGCGGAATCGGGCTTCATACCGGAGAGGTCATTGCCGGCAATATCGGCGCGGAAGGGAAAAAAATGGAGTACACGGTGATCGGCGATGCCGTCAATCTGACCTTCCGTATTCAAAACGAAAGCCGTAAGGCCAATGCCCCGGTCATGACCGAAGCACTCTATGACCGAATCAGGGAGCTGGTCGTTGTCGAACCGCTCGGCCCGGTCCTGGTCAAGGGAAAAGATATCCCGATCGACATTTTTGCACTCAAAGAATTTGCAGTTTTGCCGACAACCTGCGGCATTTCATGACGGACAGGATTTTTCTATGAAGATTGCATTGACCACCTTATCACTCCTCTGCCTTTCAGCTGTTGCCAGCCTCTCCGAGGCGGCGATGCGGCAAATCACTTCGCCGCTGCTCCTCCCCGCGCCCAAGGTGAGTGCGATTGCCGCCGACCGCGAGGAGCGCATCTATCTGGCCGATGTCGAGGGGGGCATGCATGTCCTGTCTGCTTCCGGCGAAGCGCTCCTGTCCCTGCCAACGAAAACGTCCGATGGCCAGCCCATTCTGAAACGGCCGCGCGGCATCGTCATCCATGACGACACCATCTACATCGCCGACGAAAAGCTCCATCGAATTGTTCTCTTTGATACGAAAGGCGTTTATCTCCGCAGTTTTGGCCAGAACGGCGACGGACCGAAAGAGTTCGATTCGCCGTCTGCGCTTGCCATCGGTTGCGGACTCCTCTTCGTGGCCGATACCGGGAACAAACGAGTGCAGGTCTTCAGCCTTGACGGGATCTATTTGGCCATGATCGGCCGCTCCGGCGTCGGTGACGCCTTACTTGGCGAACCGACCCAGATTGCGGTCGATCCGGCAGGCCGACTGGTTATTCTCGATGGCGGAAAGATAAAGCTCTTCAAGCCGAGCGGCGAGTTCCTTTGTATGATCGTCACCCCGTATCGGCCGGCAGTCCTCGCCGCCGATGCTGAAGGGATTCTGCTGGCGGATGAGAAGACCCTGAAGGTCGTCAAGATCGACTACAAAGGGAAAGAACTCTTCAGCTTCGGCTCCAAAGGAGAAGACCGGTCCCAGTTCTTTGCCGTCGGTAGCCTGGCCATGAGCCCTTGTGGCCGCATGCTGGTCGGCGATCCGAAGAAGGGGGTCGTGCATATCCTGACGACCGATACCTGCGCCATGTTACCCCGTCTGGGCGCAGCTCCGGCCATAACGTCGGTGCGGTTAAACGATGTGGCGGATGGAATTTCCCTGGACCGTCTCGCCATGGCCGTGGATGGTACGATTTTCGGTATCATCTCCGATAAGGTGAAGAGTGTCGCCGTCATCAAAGACAAAAAAATGATACGGAACATCCGCTTCCCCAAATGGAATCCGGTCGCCCTTTCTCTCGCGGCAGACGGCACGCTCTGGGTCCTCGACGCCCGCGAGAGCAAGGTTCTGCATCTGTCGTCGGAAGGTAAACTTCTCGATAGCTTCGGCTCGTCCGGATCTAACGATGGCAGTTTCGATGCTCCGGCCGATCTGCTCGTCTCTGCCAAGGGTCTGATTTATGTGGCTGATAAGGACAACAAAAGGATCCAGGTCTTCAACTCCGGGGGAATTCTTCTGCAAATTTTTGGGGGCGACCGGGAAAAAGATCTTTTTACCTCCCCTGCTGCCATGGCCCTCGATGAAGAGGAGAATCTTTTCGTCCTCGACAATGAGAAAATGACGGTAACCGCTTTCGACCCCGAAGGTCGGCCTCTCCTCTCCTTCAGCGGCAACGACAAGACAGTCGAACGCTTCGCCAATCCGGTTGCCCTTTCGGTCACCCACAATGAAATTCAGATCCTTGATGCCAAATTCGGCTGCATCCTTGTTTTCAACCGCAAGGGAGAATACCTTCGTTCCCTTGGTGCTGCCGGCTCGGGTGCAGGTGATTTGTCTCTCCCCGCGGATATGGTGGCGCTCGACGATACCGATTTGCTGGTGGCGGATCGAGGCAATCGGCGGCTGCAGACGTATCGGACGATTTACACCTCCGCCCCTCCGGCCAAGGTCACCGGCACGGCCGGACAGCGATTGGCTACCCTGGATTGGCAGCAAAGTCAGGAAAGTTATGTGACCGGCTATAAGGTCTATCGCAGCGAGAAGCGGGACGACGATTATGAGGAAATTGCCAGCATCAGCACCCCGACGCTTCAGGATGCAAAGGTCAAACCGGAGACGGCTTACTTCTACCGCATCACCGCTCTGGCAAAAAATGGCAATGAGAGCGCGGCAACGGCAGCGATCGAAATAACCCCGACCAAACTCGTTCCGCCACTCCCGAAAGAGCTCAAAGCAACCCCCCAGGAGTGGTCGATCGATCTCGCCTGGGCCATCGACCAGCCCGATATCGTTGCCGAATATCATATCTATCGGCAGCTCGGCGGCAAGGACGTTCTCCTTGGATCGCCCAAAACCCCGGCCTATTACGATGGAAACCTCGATGCGCAAACAACCTACGACTATGAACTGACTGCAGTCAGCATCGACGGCGTGGAGAGCCCGCGCATTGCCATCAAGACCGAGACCCTGGCAACGACGCGTCCACCGCTGGAGATCGCCATTGAAAGTCTCGATGATATTTACTCCAACACCTACAAGCTTTACGAAACCAAAGGGATCGGTAAAGTACGGATCACCAATAATACCCGTGACCAGCTTTCGAAAATCAAAATTGCACTTACACTCAAAGACTTCATGGATTACCCCTCCGAGGTCGAAATCAGCAACCTCGCACCGCACGCCAGCGAAGAACTTGTCCTGAAGCCGATCTTCAACAATCTGATCCTGAACCTTACCGAGGACACTTCGGTACAAGCGGAAATCGTCGCCTCTTACTACAAGAACCAGAGTCTGACGACCTTTTCCAAGTTTCAGCCCATCCGTCTATTCGAAAAACACCGGATGACCTGGGACGAACGCGAGCGCTTCGCCGCTTTTGTCACCCCCAAAGATCCTCTCATTCTCGAATTCGCCCGGAGCATTGCCAGCCAGTTCAGCGAGTTCGCCGATCCGATCCTTTTTGCCGGAGTCGCATTCGATGCCTTAGGGATGGCTGGGGTCGGCTATCTGCAGGATCCGAGCAATCCCTACCAGGTCACCTCCGGACAGACCGACTTTATCGATTACATCCAATACCCGCGCGAAACACTATCGCGCAAGTCGGGAGACTGCGACGATCTGACCGGCCTGTACAGCGCTATTCTCGAAAGCCTCGGTATCCACACCCAGGTGGTGGAAGTCCCTGGGCACATGTTCCTTATGTTCGACACGAGCCTCGATCCGAAGGGCGTCAGCGATCCGTCGTATATCGAACATGCCGGGACCTTGTGGATTCCGGTGGAAGTGACACGGATCGGGTCCCCTTTCATGAAAGCTTGGGATGTCGGCATCAAGAACTACGGGAATTTCAAAGATAAAGGTTTGACCTTGATGGACATCAGAGCCGCTTGGGGAACTTACAAACCAGCCAGCTTGCCAATGAACGACTGGCGACCGCCAACGATCGACAGCGCCGATTCCTGAAAAACGCTTCAAGGATGAGCTGCCGACCCTGCGCAAAATCCGCCTGAAAAACCTTGGCCTGCGGTACCGGGCACAACTCCAGTCCGATCCGAAAAACGGCCTGGCCCTGCTGCAACTCGGCAGCACCTATGCCCGCGCCGGAGAACCGCAAGAAGCCGTCGGCATCCTCGAAAAGGCCTGCGCTCTCCTTCCCGATCAGGCAATGGCGCATAACAATCTCGGCAATGCCTACTTCATGCTTGAAAACTATATAAAAGCCGAATCCGCCTATCTCAAGGCCATAGAGCTCGGAGCCGACGATCCGGAGATATTGATTAATCTTGCCCGGGTTCAGCTGCGCCTTGAAAAAAATGCGGATGCGGCAGCGTCCTTTCAGCAGGCCATGACCATGCGCCCGGAGATTGTCAAAAAGTACCGAACCCTTGCCATTACTCTTGGATCGACTTACTAAGGAGAAAACCGATGTCTAGCCGAATGCTCGTAGTCTTTCTGATCTTCGTCCTTTCTCTGCCGCTGCTGAGTTCCGCCGAGGACGGCGGCAACGGCTACTGGGAAAGATTGAAAAACAAACTGGCGCATATTTCTCCGCAAAAAAAGGGAGCGGCAACGACCGCCGTCGGGGGGATCCGCGGCTCAAAAGATCAATCGGGAGATACCCTCTACTGGAAGGGCGAAGAAGAGATCGTTGCCGAGGATGAATATGCGCGTTTTCAGGAGGCGTATCAATCCGCCGCAGCCGGGAAGAAGGAAGAGGCTACGGCAGGATTCGAGACCTTTCTCAAGGATTTTCCGCAAAGCCCTCTTTGCGAGGATGCCCGCTTGGCGTTAAAAGAGCTGCAACAGCCCTGATCTCGGTTCGTGGAATGCTTGAGCAAAGAGCACCCGGACATCGTCTTTTCATTTATAGTTAGGATCGGTTCGGGCTATTCTGCGATCAACCCGAGTAAACGATTGCCATGACCCGACGCGACATCATCCTGCAGATTCTTTCCGAAGCCACCGGTCGGCACCCAACTGAGACCGGTGAACTGTTCGAAGCGATGCTGGCAAATGATTTGATCAGAGGCATCGATCTTGAGGAGGAATTTTCTTCCGCCGAAGGGTGCAAGATGTTGGCTGAATTTCGGACGGAACTTGCCGGAATCCGCCGCTGGCTGATAGAAGCGGGCTTACTGGAAGAATCAGGAAATGCGTGATGGCCTGCCGAGCGGCAGGCCATCACAGTTAAAAATGCTCCGAACCGACTTTATTTTCCTTTTTCCGCCGCCTGCCGCCCTTCATCTTCAGCTTTTTTGACATCCACCCCTAGTGTCTGCGCGGCCGTTCGCGCCAGTTGCAGATGCTCCTCAAGAACCGGCAGTGTTTTGGTTACCCAGCCTTTTGTCAACCGCGCGCCGAAGCTCCGTGCAGACACTCTTTTCTCATCGCCGCGACCCGGCTTTGAGTTTTTCCCGCCGTTCTGTTAGTCTTTAATAAACAAGTTTTACCGCCCTGCTTATCTTCGGGAGAAAGCATGTTCAATGTTCTCAGCAACGAAACTCTGGCGCCCGGCCTGCACAAGATGGTGCTGCTGGCGCCGCGGGTGGCCGCGGCCCGCCATCCCGGCCAGTTCGTCATCGTCCGCGCCATGGTCGGGGCGGAACGCATTCCACTGACGATCGGCGATGCCGACCCGGAGCGGGGTACGATCACCCTTTTCATCCAGGCGATCGGCGCTTCTACCCAGCGCATCGTCGACGTGCCGGCGGGTGGGGCGTTGCGCGATGTCGCCGGTCCGCTAGGGATGCCGACGCACATCGAACGATGGGGCAAGGTCGCCTGCGTCGGCGGCGGCGTCGGTACGGCCGTCCTGTATCCGTTGGCCAAGGCACTGGCGGCGGCCGGCAATGATGTAACAACGATCATCGGCGGCCGCGCCGCTCCCTATATCATTCTCGCCGACGAACTCGCTGTTTTCTCTACCCGGGTGCTGATCACCACCGAGGACGGCAGCCAGGGACGCAAGGGATTTGTCACCCACGCCCTTGCCGACTTGATGACCGAGGAACAACCGCCGCGGGCGGTCTTCGCCATCGGCCCGGTACCGATGATGAAGGCGGTCGCCGATCTCACCCGCCCCTACCATATTCCCACCACGGTCAGCCTCAATCCGATCATGATCGATGGCACCGGCATGTGCGGCGGCTGTCGGGTGGTAGTCGGCGGCGAATCGAAATTCGCTTGCATCGATGGGCCGGAATTTGACGGCCATCAAGTCGATTTCGATATCTTGGCCGACCGCTTGACGATGTACCGGGAGCATGAGGCGGGATGCCGGGTCGGGCTGGAGAAGAAGTAAATTTCAATAGGTCCTATAAGTCATATAGGACCCATACGACTTATGAGGAGCTTTGAAGTTGAGTAACGACTTAACCCCCAAGGAAAGACTCGCCATCGACCGGGTGAAAATGCCGGAACAGGACGCGATAAAGCGCAGCCGCAATTTCACTGAGGTCAATCTCGGGCTGAGTGAAGAACAGGCGATCCGCGAAGCGCAGCGCTGCCTGCAGTGCAAGAACCGGCAGTGCGTTGCCGGCTGCCCGGTGCGGGTGTCCATTCCCGAATTCATCACCCGTTTGGCGGCCGGCGATCTGCCGGAGGCCGCGCGCATCCTGCAACACGATAACGCCCTGCCGGCGGTCTGCGGCCGGGTCTGCCCGCAAGAGGTGCAATGCGAGGCCAAATGCGTGCGCGGGGTGAAAGGGAAAGCGGTCGCCATCGGCTACCTGGAGCGCTTTGTCGCCGACTGGGCGCTCGCCCATCCCGCGGAATTGCGGCAAGAACCGCTCCCGCCCGCAACCGGCCGCAAGGTAGCGGTCATCGGCGCCGGACCGGCCGGACTGACCGCGGCCGGCGAACTGGCGCGCATGGGCCACGCCGTCACCATCTTTGAAGCGTTGCACGATACCGGCGGCGTGCTGCGTTACGGCATCCCCGAATTCCGTCTGCCGAAACGGATCATCGACATCGAGGTGTCGCGCCTGGCGCAGTTTGGCGTCACGATCGAAACAAATGTCATTATCGGCAAGACGATTACCCTCGGGGAATTACGCGAAGAATTCGATGCCATCTTCATCGGCAACGGCGCCGGCTTGCCGATGATGCTGAATATTCCCGGCGAAAATTTGAAGGGGGTCTACTCCGCCAACGAATATCTCACCCGCGTCAACCTGATGGGCGCCGGACAGACGGCCGAGGCGACAACACCGATCCTGCGCGCCCGCAACGTGGCGGTGATCGGCGGCGGTAATACGGCGATGGACTGCGTCCGCACCGCCCGCCGGCTCGGCGCAGAAAAGGCAATGATCGTCTATCGCCGCAGTGAACAGGAGATGCCGGCGCGGATTGAAGAAGTCCATCACGCCAAAGAAGAAGGGGTGGAATTTCTCTTGCTGACCGCACCGCTGGAAGTGGTCGGAGACGACAAACGCTGGGTCACGGCCCTGCGCTGTCAAAAGATGGAACTCGGCGAGCCGGACGCCTCCGGCCGACGTCGGCCGATACCGGTGGCGGGGAGCACGTTCGATCTGCCGGCGGAGGTGGTCATCAATGCCCTCGGCACCCGCGCCAATCCGTTGCTGACGGCCAGTGAGCCGAGCCTGCATCTGAATAAATGGGGGAATATCGAAATCGGCGAAAACGGCGACACCAGTCTTCCGGGCGTGTTCGCCGGCGGCGACATCGTTCGCGGCGGCTCCACCGTCATTCTCGCCATGGGCGATGGCAAGCGAGCGGCGGCGGCTATCGATGAGTACTTGCGAAGCCGGTGATCGCGGCCGATTACAGTTAAATCGGCTCGCGCGCCGAATGACATTGGTCGTACAGACAGCTCTCCACCTTCGAATATAGTTCCTCCATGCTGATCGGTTTGGAGAGAAAACCATCCATTCCTGCCGCCAGACATTCCTCCCGATCTTCCGGCCGGGTATGAGCGGTCAGAGCCAGAATGGGGATCCGACCGGCGCCCGGGGTTTCACGGGCGCGGATCATCCGGGCCGCCGCCAGCCCGTCCATTTCCGGCATTTGCAGATCCATCAGCACCAGATCGACTCCCCCTTCCGCCCAAATATCCACCGCTTTTTGACCATTTTCGGCGGTCTTCACGTCCCAGCCGCGCCGGCGCAAAACCATTTCGATCAGATTCCTGATCATCGGATCGTCTTCCGCCAGCAGCAGCCGCACCGGTCGGCCCTCTTCCAGCGCCGCAGCCGGAAGCAGAGGGGGCTTGCCGGAAATTGCCGGCTGTAGCGGCAGGGTGAAGATGAAGGTGCTTCCCCCGGAAGAACTCTCGGCCCGGATCGCCCCCCCCATCTGCTCCACCAGCTCTTTCGAAATGGCGAGCCCCAGGCCGGTGCCGCCGTGCCTGCGGGTCAACGAGCTGTCTACCTGAGTGAAAGGCTGAAAAAGCAGACCCATCTTCTCAGCGGGGATACCGATGCCGGTGTCGCGGACGGTGAAAACTATCCCCTCCTGGTCTTCGGCTACAGTGACTGTCACTTCGCCATGATTGGTGAATTTCACGGCATTATCCACCAGATTGACCAGCACCTGGCCGACCCGGACCGGATCGCCGACTACTTGCCCCGGAAGCTGCGACGCCACTTCCCAGCGGTAAAGCAGCCCTTTCTCCCGCGCCTGAGCCGCGAATCTCTCCGCTGCCCGACGAACGCATTGCCGCAGATCGAACACGCTCTCCTCGAGCCGCAGCTGCCGTGCCTCGATGCGGGTGATATCGAGCAGGTCGTCAATGATCTCCAGCAGATGTTGGGCGGAGCTGTCGGCCATTTCGTAGAACGTTGCCGCATCGGTTCCGGAAAAGGCCGGATCGCGCAGCATCTCCAGCGATGTCATGATGACGGTCAGAGGGGTGCGTAGTTCGTGGCTCATGTTGGCCAGGAACTCGCTTTTGACGCGATTCGCCCCCTCGGCGGTTTCTTTGGCCGAGCGCAGATCCTCCTCCATGCGCTTGCGTTCGGTAATATCCACGGCGGCGCCGACAGTGCGCAATGGCCGGCGGACGCCGCTCTCCCCCGTGAAGAAGGTCCGTGCCCGAACGCTGATCTGGCGAATGGAGCCGTTGGTATGCAACATGCGATGCTCGACGGCAAACATCCCGTCCCCCGCCGGATCGTGCGCCCGCTCGATGGCAGCGGAGATCCTCTCACGATCCTCGGGATGGATGTGGGAAAGGAGAACCGGCAGCGTCACCGGCTCCTCGGCGTCATAACCGCCGATCTCCCGCATTTCCGGCGAGAAATAGATGATATCGGTGCGGTGGTCATGCTCGAAAATGCCGATATGGGCGACCTCCACCCCCTGCCGCAGCCGCTCCTCGTTGGCGCGCATCTCCTCTTCGGCGCGCTTGCGTTCGGTAATCTCCTCGCTGAACATCAGAATGCCGCCGAAAGCGCCGCTCGTGTCGCGCCAAGGGTAAATTTCCCAGCGCACCCACTGCGTCGAGCCATCCGCCCGTTCGAAGCGGTCTTCGTCGGCCCGCAGCACCTCGCCGGTAAGGGCGTGGCGGTGGATTTCTTTCCAGCGCTCGGGAATTTCAGGGAAGACCTCGTAGTGCGACAATCCACTCAAATCTTTGTCGCCCAGCCCGAAATCGTGCCGCCAGCGGTGGCTCGCAGTGATATAGCGCATTTCGCGATCGAACATCGCCAATGCCGCCGGCGCGTGCTCGATGAAGAGGCGCAGTCGCTCCTCGCTCTCCCGCAACGCCTCCTCGGCCGCCTTGCGGGCACTGATGTCGCGATGCAATGCCAAAAAACCGATGAACTTCCCATCGGCACCCTGGATGCGCACACCCAGGGACTCCGCCCAGAATTCCGAACCGTCCTTGCGCCGGTAACGAACCTGATAGCTGGCGATTTCAGGTTCCTCGTCCAGGTGGTAACGCTGCCGTCCCTGTGCCTTATAATCGGCCGGTTCCGCGTAGAGGAATTCCGTCGAACGCCCCAGTGCGTCTTCGGCGGTGTAACCAAAGATGCTGGTGAAAGCCGGATTTACCATGCGAATGTGGCGGTTGATATCGGCAAATACCGCGGCATCGGAGATGCCGTTGAAGATGGCCCGGAACCGGGCCTCGCTGCGGCGCATATCTTCGGCTTGGTGGATAAGATCGGTCGCCATTCCGGCCATCGTGCGGTGCAAACGGCGCACCTCAGTCGGCGCATACGGGTGTTCCTCTTCCTTGATCTCGCCCGCACCCATCGCCTGCGCGTCATGTTCCAATCGGCGCAGCGGATCGGCAATCGTCCGCGCGAGAAGGTAGGTAAGAAGGAAGGCAAGGGCGGACATCAGGTATGCAAGCGCTGCGTCCTGGCGCTGGGCACGGCGCAAAGGGGCGAGACCGGTAGCGACCGGTCGGCTGGCGCCGGCCACCCAGCCAAGAGCATGCACCGGCACCCGCGCCGCTATCCACTCTTTTTCGAAAAGGCGAATGACGCCGGTCTGTGCCTGCCCCGTTGTCAGGGCGCGCTGCAGCAACGGATCCCAGTCCCGCCAGCGGATGCGATCTTCCCAGGCGTGCGGTACGTCGGGATTGCGGTAGACAAGAACGCCCTGCCGATCGAAGATGGCGTAGGCGCCATCGGCCGGACGCTTCGGGATAAGGGTCAACTCGCCGATGCGCTCCGGCTCGATTGAGGCTATGACCGCGCCGCGCAGCGTTCCCGCATCGTCTCGGATCGCCGCAGCAACGACAAAGGTCGGCGCCTGCACCGTTATGCCGGTACGGGTGAGATCGCCGATTGACAAGGATTCTCCGGCCAAGATCCGCTGGAAATAGGGGCGATCCGACAGATCGCGGCCGACGATTTCGGGCATGCTCGATGCCAGAACTTTCCCCTCGGGATTCGCCCAGCTCAGGTTGCGGATGGTGGGATAATCCGCGACCGCCGTCGTCAGCAGGCGGGTAATCCTCTTCTTTTCATACGGGAAAGCAAGGATCGCCTGGCCGACCGCATGGTTCGTCTGGTGTAAGCCATCGACATAGTTGTCAAAGGCGGTTGCGACCCCCTGCGCTACCTCCAGTTCATTCTGCAGCTCCTGCGCACGCCTGGCCTCATAGTGTTTGTGATAACTCCACCCAAACAGCAGCAGAAGCGGCAGCAGCCCCAGAGAAATGAGGAGAAAGAGGCGCGCGCCGATACCGCCCGGCAATATCAATTGCCACCGGTCCATGCTCTTCTTTTCCATCCTGCAACTTTACCATCCCTGCGGTATTCGGCGAATGCCAGGAGCAGGGCATCGCAAGCCCTAAGTCCATGATCGCCCAGGAAAACTTACCCTCGCAGTATTATACCGATACGGAGACTTTGCGGAATGGCTGAGCCCGGCCCAGGTGTCAAAGGAAGGTAGTGGAGGATTTTGACACAAGCGTCATGCCCTCGCAGTGCTTGGGCATTGCTTATCAAATGTTTTTTTTCGGTCGCGGCCAGCGGGGGATGTGCCAGGTTTTTATGACGGGGATGAAGCGCAAAGTGAGAGCAAAAGCTAGCAGGGCGCAGATCACGCCATAGATCAGCCCTCCAAACCAGAGGGGAATCAGGATCTGATAGCCGAGATGCCGCAACGCCTCGAAAGTGAATTCATCAGGCATCTTGACGCGCGGCATGCCAAGCAGAAGTCGCCCCGATTCATATTCAAGGGCGTAAACGAAGGGTTCCGTAAATGGATTGCTGACCCACACGCCAATAATGGCAGCCAGTCGGTTTTCCTTAAGCAAAAAAGCAAGAAGAACAGCCAGGAGCGTCTGCAAGCCAAACGCCGGGATCATGCCGATGAACACCCCCAACGCCAAACCTTTGGCGATTTCGTCAGGTGCTCCGTCCATGCGGGCAAAACGCAAAAAGTTAAGCTTCGCCCGTCTGACGAATGACCACCGCTTCCAAATACCCACTAATCAATTCTCCGGATGATTTTAGATGAAGAAAAAGCAACGGGGTGGGGCAAGCGCCAGCATGGGCGGCAACTGTTTCCGAAACATGGAAGAGTTTCGCAGCAAGTCCATGACCAGAGAGGCTAACACAGCTCCTTAATCTGAAACAAGGGACTATAGCCATTCTTAAAACGGAATAACGCAGCCCGCCAAGGGTCCGTATGTAAAATGGACACCCAAAGTGCCCCAAAAAAAGGACCTAGCAGAATACCTGCTAAGCCCTTGTTTTTTATTGGTGCGCGATGCAAGACTCGAACCTGCGACCTTTGGCTTCGGAGGCCAACGCTCTATCCAACTGAGCTAATCGCGCTGAGACTGGTTTATATACCGCATCCGGAATCGGATTGCAACAGCTAACCATTACCTTCCTCTTGTCGCGCTGAGCGACGGCACGTATAATGACCACCTTTGGCTTTTCCCATTCTGGAGCACCGCATGCGAAAGATCTGCGTTCTCTTGCTGTTGTTGTTTTTTCCGTATAAAGCTGCCGCCGTTGGCGTACAGAGTTTCAAGGTTGAGCAGTTAACTGAAGGGGTTTATGCGGCGATTGCCGCCGGGGCAACCACCTCCAATGCATTTTTTGTCGTTGGCGACCAATATGTGGTTGCCGGCGGCGCGCACCTGAACAAAGAAGGAATCGACAGCTTGATTGCGGCGGTGGCGGCAGTTACGAAAAAACCGATCCGCTATTTCATCCTTCCGCATCATCATAAGGGGTACACCGCTGTCGATTTCGATTTCCCTCCCGACATCGACGTCATCATGTCCTGGCAGACTTGGCAGAATCTGAGCAGTGAGCCGCGGAAAATCGGCTTTCCAGTCCTGTTTTTCAGCGAAGGTATGACTCTGAAGATTGGGGCACATACGCTTATTCTCACCAATATGGGAAAAGGACATACAGACGGCGATACCCTGGCCTATCTCCCCGAAAGTGGCATTCTCTTCGCCAGCGACCTGCTCTATTTCGATGGTGTCGGGTTTCTGGGGAGCGGGCACATGCAAGGATGGGCGCTGGCGCTGGAATTTATTGAGCAGATTGGTGCCGATAAAATCATCCCCGGTTACGGTCCGGTCGGAAGCAGGGAAGATGTGGCCGAATTCAAAAAATTCTTCAAGGATTTTCTCACCGAGGTGCTGCGTCATATCGAGGCCGGCGAAAGTCTGGAAAAGACACTGCGCACCTTCTCCCTTCCCCGGCATGAAAAGCTTGCCGGCTATCGGCAGTTCTTCAAGGTCAATATCGAGCGAGCCTATGCGAATCTCAAGGATACCCTGCAAAAGTGAAGCTCAGGTGCACCGGAATAGCTGCCGGAATCATCCATTGCCCTATTGAAGGAAGCGGATAAGATTCTGCTCAAAGGATGCCGCTCCATGCCCGATCTGATCTCGGTCTTTATTCTCGATCCGCCGGAACGCCTCGATCCGCCGACCGATACCTCGCTCGCATTGATGCGCGCAAGCATCGACCGCGGGCATGCTGTTTTTTTTTGCACCTTGGCGGACCTGCGTCTGGAAGAGCGTCCACGCGCCCACGTTCGCCCCGTCGTCTTTCCTCATGATGTCGGGCTTTTTACAACCGGGCCGGCAGAAGATATAGACCTGACGAGTGTTTCCGTCCTTTTCATGCGCAAAGATCCGCCGGTGGACGCCGCTTATCTGCAGGCGGCCGCCATTCTCGACCGTCTGCCACCGGCGGTGCTGCAGGTCAATCCGGCACACTCTCTTCGTCTGCATGGAGAAAAGCTGATCCCGCTCTATTTCCCCGGACTGGCGCCGGAAACAATAGTTACCGCTTCGGCCGCCGAGCTGCTCGATTTTCTCGACCGGCACGGCCGAATCGTTGTCAAGCCGCTGGAGGACTGCAGTGGGCGTGGCATTTTCGCCTTGCACCGGGGGGAACCGCTGGCGGCCGACCGGTTGGCGCAGGCCACCGAAAAGGGGGAACGCTTCGTTCAGGGGCAGCGCTTTCTGCCGGAAATTGCGCAGGGAGATAAACGGGTGTTGCTGCTGGGAGGAGAAATTCTCGGTTGGGTACGCCGGTTGCCGGCGAGTGGCGAGTTCCGCACCAACATCAATGCTGGAGGCCGCTGCGTTCCGTGCGAGCTGACGGAGAACGATCGGGATATTTGTGCGCGACTCCGTCCCTGGCTGCGGAGGGAGGAGATTCACCTGGCTGGCGTCGATATCGTCGGTGAACGGGTACTGGAAGTGAACATCACCAGCCCCTCGTGCCTGCGGGAGATCAACGCCCTGGTCGGCGTCGCCCTGGAGGAAACCGTTCTCGACTACATCGAAAGGGTTTTGAGCGAGCGCTTAGCGTTGAAAAGCTCACAAGTTGCGCAAAAAAACTCGATGTAAAGCAACTGAAAGCCTGAGGATCGAGGTTTTTTTCGCTAGTACGTCGTGGCGAAGGTGTAACATTTTAATAACCATCAATGGGGAACCGGCGAGCCGAAAATAAATAGGCGCAGTTCGGGAGCGCTCGGACTGTCGGTCCGGATGATCAGATATCCGTTCATCGGTTCCTTGCCGGAGACCTCAGCTCGCAACAAAATTTCTCCGGTCCCGCCGGGGGGCAGAGCACTGGCTGCCTTCGCCACCCGCACCGCCGCTACGGTGGATTCCACCGACTTCAGGGTGACTGTCTCCTTGCTTCGATTGCTCAGGACTACCCGGACCTCCCGTGACTCGCCAGGTTTTAGCACTCCCAGATTGATATCGAGTGGCGCTTCAATCGCCGGCAACACTTTCCCACGCAGATGTAGAGTGGCAGAGGCCAGGCCCGGATCGTTGCTGGCCATATAAATACTCTTCTCCACCGCTCCGCGGAAATTGCCGGAATTGAAAGTTGCGCGCACCTCTCCTTTTCCTCCGGGGGCAATTACTTCGGCCGAGAGGAGGGCAGCGGTGCAGCCACAAGAGCTGCGCACGCCATTAATGACGAGATCTTCGCCTCCGGTATTGCGAAAAGTAAAAACATGCTCCAGCTTCTCCCCCTGGAGAATTTCACCGAAATTAAAATCAGAGTTGTCGAGAGTTAATTGCGGACCTTGGGCCAGTGCGGGCAACGTGCCCGCCGTCAACAGGAAAAATATCGAGATCGAAACTGCTGTGCCTGCAATGCGCATAGAGGCATCCTTTCACCGCAAGATTTAATCATGAGCATGCAGCGATGCTAGCACAATTTTCCGACAACCACCAGAATCACAGACGGGCTCTAAACAATTGACACAAGAGCGCGTCCCTGCTATAGAATAACCCCCTGACATCCTACCTTTTGTTATGTATGGAGCACTATGCCCGAGCCTGTACTTAAATTGCTTTTCCCCCGGGCAGAAATAGATGTGCAGGTCCAGCGTCTGGCGGCGGAAATCAGCCGCGACTACCATGACCGGGAACTTCTCGCAGTCGGTGTTTTGAAAGGTTCTTTCCTTTTTTTAGCTGACCTGGTTCGCGCCGTAACCTCTCCGCTGATCGTCGATTTTGTCCGGCTTGCCAGCTACGGCTGCGACACCCGCTCGTCGGGCATCGTAGAATTTCGTCAGGATCTGGAAATCCCCCTGGAAGGGAGGGATGTGCTGATTATCGAAGACATCATCGACAGCGGCTGCACCTTGGAGACCCTGTATCACCGTCTGCTGTTGCGCCGCCCCCGTTCCCTCAAAATTTGTACTTTGATCGATAAACGCGGTACGCGAGAGGTAGATATTCAAGCCGATTATGTCGGCCTGAGCATGGGGGATGGATTCATCGTCGGCTATGGCCTTGACTTCGACGAACGTTATCGCAATCTTCCGGACATTTACCTGCTGGAAGACGTTTGAGGCCGCAAGGAGAAAACTAAATGGTTATTCAATGTCCCGAATGCCAGGCCCGGTTCAAGATGGCCGACGAAAAGGCAAGACCAGGAGTCAAAGTTCGCTGCTCCCGTTGCCAGCAGGTCTTTCCGGTGCAAGTCACATCTGAATCGACCGGCGCGCCAGGTGTTCCCGCTGCCGCACCGAAGTCGCCACCGGCCATGACGGACATCGCCCCCGAAGCATCGACCGCCGCTGCCATTTCCTCGTCCGTTTTCGACGAAGAATCCGCTTTCGACCAGGACCAGGCAGGTACCTTCCCTGGAACGGAAGAAACGAAGGAACCAGCCTTCTCGATCCCCAAAATTGAAGGCTTCGATCTGGCTGATTTCAGTCTCGATACCGAGACAACAACCGATTCGGCATTTGCTTCCGACCGCTCCGACGAGCTTGACCTTGGTGATTTCAATACGGATGAACCGCAACCCGCCACGCAGCCGGCTCCCGAAACCAACAATTTTACATTCGATGACGACAGTTCGGCGACAACCGAATTCTCTTTTGACGAAGTAAAGACAACCGATGCTGATTTCGATTTCTCCGACCCAGCTGCGGAAAAAGATTTTTCTTTTGAAGCCGAAATCTCCTCCGATGATCCCTTTAATGAGGAGCCTGTCGGTGATGCGACGAAAACCGATGGAGAGGAAAGTTTTTCTTTTCAGCCGGACGGAAACGAGTTCTCTTTCGACGATCTCTCCCCAAGTTCGGCTCTTTCCATCGATGCGCCGCCGTTAGCAAAAAAGCCTGATGCGGCCAGCGCCACAGAAGGATCGACCTGGAGCTCCGGCGGAGGTCCGCACGACGATTTCGATTTTACCCCGGCCGACCCGACAAGTGGCGCGGAGGAATTCGATTTCAGCACTTTGAGCTTTGGCGAAGAAAGTCCCTCTGCTTCTTCGACACCGCCTCTTTCCCCCGCCGTTTCCGCAATCTTACCGCCGCTGGACGCGACTTATTCCGCGTCGCCAAAGGAGGAATATGGAGAACCCTCCTTTCCGGAGGATGAGCTGCTCATGCCAGCGCCGGAGCGGCGCAAAAGCCCCATCCTCGGCTTGCTTATCGTGCTCCTGCTTCTGCTCGGCGGCGTTGCCGGCTATTTCTTCTGGCAGGGGGGAATCCCCGAATTTTCATCACTGCGAGCCCTCCTTACCGGCAAGACCCCGCCTCCGGCTATCGTCGGCCAGATCCGGGTGACCGATCTGAACAGCTATTTCGTCGATAACACCGAAGCTGGACAACTCTTTGTCGTTCAGGGGCGGGTCGTTAACGAATACGCCGAAACCCGTTCCGCCATAGCCGTTAAGGGGGTCCTCTTCAATCAATCCGGGCAAGCGCTGGTACAGCAGACGGTCTTTCCCGGCAACATGCTGAACGAAAGTAACTTGCGTACTCTTCCCTTTGCCAAGATCGAAGAAAGCATGAACAACCAGTTTGGTGATTCTCTCTCCAATCTGAACATCGCGCCGGGAAAATCACTTCCCTTCACCATCGTTTTCCGAAATCTTCCAGCCGGTTTGGCCGAGTTCACCGCCGAGGTTTCCGATTCAAAACCGGGCTCCGACTGAACCACGACATCCCGACATAGACAGAAAAAAAGGGCCGCTTCCTTTCAGGAAAGCGGCCCTTTTTTTACCTTGCAACCAGCCCCGGAGCTAACTTTTCTGTTCTAAATCACCCCGCTTTGCTTCATCTCTGGGGGTGATATCGATTTCATTTCCTCTGGCTGCATTGCGAAAGCTGCGAACCCCTTTGCCGATGGCGCCGCCGATTTCCGGCAATTTGCCTGCCCCGAAAAAAACCAGGACCAGAACCAGAATGATGAGTAACTCCGTGCCGCCCAGTCCGAACATGCCCAACCTCCTGTAAGCTCGCGATCAAGAACTTATTTTGGCTCGATCGCCGCTACTGGGCAGGTGTCAGCGCAGACGCCGCAATCGGTGCAAGCCGCCGGATCTATCTTGCGGGCATCTCCCTGTTCGCTAATGGCGGTAACCGGGCAGACGGGATCGCAAGCGCCGCAATTGATGCATTCTTCGGTAATCATGTAAGCCATGGTAAAAACCTCCCTAAAATAAGTAAAATTCGGCGAAGCATACATCGGGAATTCTTTTTTTGTCCACCTTCTTTTGCGCGAAAGGAGAACGAAGAAGGGAACAATCTGCTTGCATTTCCACTGCTGTTCCTATAGTGTTTTATAACATTTTTTCCCGCATCCGATCTTGAATAGGCGCAATTTCGGGGATGTTTGCTCCACAAATCGGACAGGAACCGGAACCGGCAAAAACACTGTTCTGGTTGTTCGGAAGGCCGGAAACGGGAGATTATTTTCTGGAGGAGAAATTTAATGGATATTCTGGCACTGAACTGCGGCAGTTCCTCGGTCAAATACCAGCTTTTTGACTGGAAGAAAAAAGAGGTTATCGCCAAGGGAATGGTCGAACGGGTCATCATCGGCGATTCCTTCATCATCCACGAAGTTCCCGGCCGCGAAACCTACCGCGAGGAATAGGATTGCCCCGATCACCAGGTGGCCATCGACCTGATCATCAAGACCCTCACCGACCACGACCATGGCGTGGTGACCAGATATGAACCAGATCTCCGCGGTCGGCCACCGGGTGGTGCATGGCGGCGAAAAGTTCACCTGCTCGGTGCTGATCGACGAGAACGTGCTGGAGGCGGTCAAAGAGGTGCAGCACCTGGCGCCCGCTGCACAACCCGCCGAATATCGCCGGCATCGAGGCGGCCCAGGCGGTCCTGCCCAACGTGCCGCATGTGGCCATCTTCGACACCGCCTTCCACCAGACCATGCCGGAACATGCCTATATCTATCCGCTGCCCTACGAGTGGTACGAAAAGCACGGCGTGCGCCGCTACGGCTTCCACGGCACCTGTCACCTGTACGTCTCCAAGCGGGCGGCGGTGCTGCTCGGCAAGAACCCGCCCAAGATTGCAACATCATCACCATGCACATCGGCAACGGCGTCTCCCATTGCGCCGATCAAAGAACGGCGTTTCGGTCGACACCACCATGGGGCTGACCCCGCTGGAAGGGGCCGTCATGGGCACCCGCTGCGGCGACATCGACCCGGCCATCCCGGCCTTCATGATGCAGAAGGAAAACCTCTCGGCCAAGGAGATCGATAGCATCCTCAACAAGAAGAGCGGGGTTCTCGGCATCACCGGGCGCTTCACCGACCGCCGCGACGTCATCGAGCACGCCAATAACGGCGACAACGCGCTGCCAGCTTGCGCTGGATATCGAGGCCTATCGGCTGAAGAAGTATATCGGCGCCTACATGGCGGCTATCGGCAGACTCGATGCCGTCGTTTTTACCGCCGGCGTCGGCGAGATGGGCTGGCCTGATCCGCGAGAAGGCCATCGAAGGGCTGGAATTCATGGGGATCTATCTGGACAAGGAAAAGAACCGCAACACCATGACCCGCAAGCGGGAGACGCTGATCACCACCGATGATTCACCGGTCAAGGTCTTCGTCATCCCGACCGACGAGGAACTGGTCTTTACCGAAGACGTGGCCGCCATCCTTGAAGGGACCTACACCGATCACATGCAGTTCGAGTACTCGTTTGCCAAATCCGATTTTCAGCGCAAATAATCTCTCCATTCTAAAGCAGGAAAGAGAAGGCCGGCGGAGCAATCCGCCGGCCTTTTTTTTCTGCGTTTTCCTTCCCGTTCTCAGCGCCCTTACGGTAAAAATACGCAAATCCACCGGCCCATGCTTGACTAAGAATTTCTAATGGGTAGATTGTAGGCTAATAACAACCCCGACCATCCGGTAACTTCGCAATTACCGCAAAGGAGGCCTGCATGGGCAAACGCACGTCGGAATCCCAGAGCAAGCATGATTATATGATCACTTCCCTGGTGCGCTACCTGATCGAACAGGGATATTCGAATATCAAATCGAGCCACCTCGGACATTTTGAGGATCCAGTGGAAATGCCGGGCCGCACCGGCAATACCTATACATCGGGAACGTCATCGCCTGGAAAGAAGGTAAAGAATACATTTTCGAGGTCGAAACCAGCGATACCCTCGATCTCGATTACACCCGCGAGCAGTTCGAAGCATTTTACGATTATGCCCGCGACCACCAGGCGGAGTTCAACGTTCTGGTACAAAAAGAGCGAGAGCACGGTCAAGCATCTGCTGAACAACATGGAGATGAGTGAGGTCAAGATCTGGACAATCTGAGGGAGACGGCTCGCTAATTTCTTTACATCCGCATTCTTGGCGGCTATATTCTCAGCCATCCGATTTCACACACGCAAGGAGGCTGCGAATGTCCACCCGTCCACTCCATTTCCTTCTCTTCATCCTTCTTCTCCTCCCGCTCGCCGGCTGTGGCTATAACCAAATACAGCAGAACGAAGAAGCGGTCACCGCCGCCTGGGGCGATGTGGAGGCGACTTATCAGCGTCGCGCCGACCTTATCCCGAACCTGGTCCAGACGGTGAAAGCTTATGCCGCCCACGAGCGCGAAACACTGGAGTCGGTCACCAAGGCCCGAGCCCAGGTCGGGCAGGTGAATCTCAGCCCCGCCCAACTTTCCGATCCGGCCGCCATGCAGAAGTTCCAGGCAGCGCAGGGCGAACTCTCCGGCGCCCTTTCGCGGCTGCTGGTGGTAGCGGAAAAATATCCCGATCTGAAGGCGAACGAAAATTTTCGTGACTTGCAGCATCAGCTTGAGGGGACGGAAAACCGCATCAACGTCGCCCGCCAGCGTTATAATCAGGCAGTACAGGTATTCAACACCTCCATTCGCACTTTCCCCAACAGCCTGACCAACAATTTCCTCCTGCATCTGGAGCGTAAGGAGCCCTTTAAGGCGCAGGCAGGGGCAGAGAATGCCCCTCAGGTAAATTTCAATTGATGCGCCTGCATTTTCTTTTCCTCGCAGCCTGCCTGCTGCTGCCGCGACCGGCCGCCGCTATCGATATCCCCGCGGTGCGCGGCTATGTCAACGACCAGGCCGACATTCTCACTCCGGCCACGGAACAGAAACTGGAGCAGTTTCTGCGGGGCTTTGAGCAGAGCGATTCGACCCAGATCGTCATACTGACTATTCCGACGCTGGAAGGAGAGGCGCTGGAGGACTATACGCTGAAGGTGGCGGAAAAGTGGGGAATCGGGCAGAAGGGGAAGGACAACGGTGCGCTGCTGCTGATCGCCCGCGACGAACGGCAAATCCGTATCGAGGTCGGCTATGGCCTGGAGGGGCGCTTGACCGACCTGCTGGCCGGGCGGATCATCGATAACGAGATCAAACCCCGCTTTCGCACCGGCGATTACGATAGTGGTGTGCTCGCCGGCGTGCAGGCGATGGCTGAGGCGGTGCGAGGTGAGTATCAGGGAACCGGACAAACCCGACGCGGCAAACGCTCTCCTTGGGGGACTCTGGCCCTCCTCCTTTTTCTCGGCCCCGGTCTGATGCTTCTCGGTGGCGGTCGCGGTTCGCATCACCGTCGCGGCGGCTTCTATATGGGCAGCCCATTCGGCGGTGGCCGCGGATCCGGCGGCGGTGGCGGATTTTCCGGCGGCGGCGGTGGGTTCGGCGGCGGCGGTGCTTCCGGAGGCTGGTGAGCCAAGCGGCATCGGGTCAGGCGAGAGGATCAGTCGGATTCGGCCAATCGCCTACAGCCCCCAATTTATTTTTTCCCAGCCCTAAACATCAGGCATGATCATGATCACAGCCAAAAATTTCTTTTCTGAGCAAGAAAAGGCGCGGATCGAGACGGCGGTGCGCGAGGCGGAAATACGCACCAGCGGCGAGATTGTGCCGATGGTCATTGATGCCTCCTATGATTATCCGCGGACGGAGATCGTCAGCGCCGGCTTTTTCGCCATCGGGCTCGCCGCCTTTCTCACCTGGATTTTCGGCCACGATAACCAGTGGATTTTCCTTCTCCTCTTCTTCCTCTTCTATCTCCCTTGCAAGGGAGTGATCCGCGCCTGCCCACCCCTTAAGAGGCGGCTGATTCCGGCGGCGGAAGCTACCGCCGAGGTGGAGGAAAAAGCATTTATCTCCTTCGTCGAGCAGGGATTGCACCACACCCGGGACGCCACCGGCATTCTCATTCTCATTTCCCTCTTGGAACACCGGGTTTATGTGCTGGCCGATCGCGGCATCAACAGTGTCGTCCCGCCGCATACCTGGGACGAACTCGTCCAGTCGATCACCGCCGGTATCCACCAGGGGCAGACCGCCGACGCCCTCTGCGCCGCAATCGGCCGCTGCGGCGACCTGCTGGCGGTGAAGTTCCCGCGCAAAGCCGATGACACCGACGAATTGCCCAATTTAATCGTCTGAGTAGCTAAAGAATTATCGGCAAGCGCTCGCCCACCCGGTTCTCCGCCGGAGAAACGATGCTGCGCCAGGCCATCGCCTCGACTCCCCCTTTGACCGCCTCCCGCAGCAACCGCCCGTATTCCGGGTCGATGTCGTCGGCGGGACAAAAGGCGACCGCCTCCCCCCGCTGCACCAGAAAGAAGATCACCCCCCGATAGCCCTCCTGCACTGCCCGTAACAGCTCGCGCAGATGCTTCTGACCACGGAGGGTGACGGCGTCAGGGAAACAGGCGATCCCTTGGCCATCCGTGAGGGTAACATTCTTGACCTCCAGCAGGACCCCTTCCTCCTCCCGCTGCAGGAAAAAATCGAGGCGACTGTCACCGAAGCGGTATTCGGGACGAATGCTGAAGCCGGCGAAATCGGCGATCCAACCTTCCCGCAACGCTTCTTCCACCACCCGGTTGCTGCGCTGGGTGTGGATATCGACCCAATGTCCGTTCACCCGTATCAACTCGAGTTTGTAGAGAAGCTTGCGTTTCGCGCCGGCGGCGAGGGAAATAAGGACCGGATAACCGGGGATGGCGCATTCGCGCATGCTGCCGGTGTTCGCCGTATGGGCGGTGACTACTTGACCATCCGCAAGTTCCACATCGGCAAAAAAGCGCTGATAACGCCGCAGCAGGCGGCCTTCGATGAGCGGGGTCGGCAGTTTCATCCTTTGTCCCAACGGGAAATTTTTCTCGTAATGTGCTATAAAGGCAGGGTATTTTCTACCGCAACTCTCTTCCGGAACATGTATTTAATGCTGACAAACATTTACAGGCACTGTCTTGTGCTGTTATTTCTGCTGCTGTCGATCTTCTTAAGCGCTCCTACCTGCCGAGCGAGCGCCGAGGAAAACCAGGAGCTGGACACGGAACGCGGTCGCAAGGTGTTTCTGACGAATTTGGGGCTGGCCGCCGGTGTCATCACCATCGGCACCCTGAGCTGGGATTATTTCCGAACGTCACCCAAGGCCAGCAGTGAGGGGTGGTTCGATCGCGACGCGCCGGAAGCGGGGATGGACAAGCTTGGCCACCTCTATATCTCCTACGGTCTGACTGATGGGCTGACCTCGCTTTACACAACCTGGGGATATACGCCGCAGCGCGCCGCCGAACTGGGCGCCCTTTCCTCCCTGGGGGTGATGAGTCTGATGGAGGTGGGGGATTCCTTTAGTGGGAAGTACGGCTTTTCCTGGGAGGACATGACGATGAATGTTGCCGGGGTGACCCTCGGCTACCTTCTTAATTCCCATCCCGAACTGCGCCGCAAATTCGCTTACCGCGTCGAATACTGGCCGGAGTTTGGCGACGACTTCGAGGCGGATTTCTTTACCGATTACCAACATCATAAATTTCTGCTGGCGATCAAGGCTGACGGTTTCGACTTCATCCGCAATAAATACCTGCAGTACCTGGAATTGCAGGTCGGTTATTATGCCCGCGATCCGGAGGACTGGGAGCGTACGCTGTACGCGGGAATCGGCCTGAACCTCGGTAAACTTTTCCATCGTTGGACGCAAAAACCGGTTTTCGATTACCTGCAGCTCCCCTACACCTACCTCCCCCTGAAGAGAGATTTAGATCGGTAGGGGCGAATCTTGTATTCGCCCAGGGCGATCACAAGGATCGCCCCTACGATTCCACTTCTTCCAGCTCCGCCCAGCGGGCGTAGGCGGCTTCGAGTTCCTTCTCCGCCTCCTTCAGTCGATCGTGCAAGAGGGTAACTTGCTCCCCTCCTTCTCGGTACAAGGCGGGATCGGCCATCCGCGCATGCAGTTCCGCCTGTTCCTTTTCCAGCCCCTCGATGCGCTGCGGCAGCTCGGATAGCTCCTGCCGCTCCTTGAAGGTGAGCTTGCGCGGCCGCTCCTTCGCCAGCTTCTCACGCAGCGGCTTCGGCGGCGACGCCGCAACGGCCGGCTGCGGCCGCTGCCGCAGCCAGTCGTCATAGCCGCCGAAATACTCTTCCACTCGCCCCTCTCCGGCGAAGACAAGGGTGCTCGTCACGATGCGGTTGAGAAAGTCGCGGTCATGGCTGACCAGAAAGACCGTACCGCCAAAATCGGCGAGGAGCTCTTCAAGCAGGTCGAGGGTTTCCAGATCGAGATCGTTAGTCGGCTCATCCAGGACAAGGACGTTCGCCTCGCGGGCGAACAGCCGCGCCAGCAGCAGGCGGCTGCGCTCGCCGCCGGAGAGGATGCGCACCGGGGTACGCGCCCGGTCGGGGGTGAAGAGAAAATCCTGCAGATAGCCGATGACGTGGCGCGGCTGGCCGCCGATGAGAACCGTGTCCGTCGCCGGCCGAGGTTCTGCTGCACGGTCCGGTCCGGATCGAGCTGCTCGCGCAACTGGTCGAAATAAAGGACTTCCATGTTGGTGCCGAGGCGCACCTGCCCCTGCTGCGGGGCGAGCTGGCCGAGGAGGAGCTTGAGCAGCGTCGTTTTGCCGGCGCCGTTCGGGCCGATGATCCCGACCCGGTCGCCGCGTATTATTCTGGTGGAGAATTCACGTACTATCGGTTTTTCGTCGTAGCTGAAGGTTATTCCCGTTACCTCCGCCACCAGTTTGCCGCTACGCTCCGCTTCGAGCAGTTGCAATTTCGCCGTGCCGCTACGCTCACGCCGGCGCCGGCTTTCCTCGCGCATCGCCTTGAGTGCCCGTACGCGTCCCTCGTTGCGGGTGCGCCGCGCCTTGATCCCCTGCCTTATCCAGACCTCCTCCTGCGCCATCTTGCGGTCGAAGCGCGCCCATTCCTGCGCCTCGGCATGCAGCAGCTCTTCTTTGCGCACAAGAAAGGTATCGTAGTCACAGGCAAAATCGAAGAGCCGACCGCGATCGATCTCGACGATGCGGGTGGCCAGCGCCCGCAAGAAGGAGCGATCATGGGTGACAAAAACCAGGGCGATGCGGGCGCGCTGGAGGAAATCCTCCAGCCAGGCAATCGATTCGATATCCAGATGGTTCGTCGGTTCGTCAAGCAGGAGCAAATCCGGTTCGCTGACCAGCGCCCGCGCCAGCAGCGTCCGCCGTTTCACCCCGCCGGAAAGGCTGCGCATCTGTGCATCTTCTGGCAGCTTCAGGCGGATGATGATCTGTTCCGTGCGCTGCTGCAGCTCCCAGCCACCGCCTTCTTCCAGCACTTTCTGCGCCGCCAGCAGTTCGGGCAGCAATGTCTGATCGCCGCTCTCGGCAAGGCGATGACTGAGTTCGTGATAGCGGCACAATCCGGCGCCGGCCGGCCCCAAGCCGCCGGCCACCACCTCGAAAACGGTTCCCACCATGTCCCGCGGCACATCCTGCGGCAAGGTCGCCGCCCGCAGCCCCTGGCGGCGATCGATCACACCGGCATCCGGCGGCACTTCACCGGCAAGCAGGCGCAACAGGCTCGATTTGCCGGCGCCGTTGCGGCCGAGAAGGCAGATGCGCTCCCCCGCTTCGACTTGCAGGCTGATCTTGTCAAGAAGGGGCGCGCCGCCGAAGGCAAGACTAACGTCGCGTAAACTCAATTCCGGCATGGGTTGAAATTCCTGAGATAAATGGGGAGGGAGGGTTATTCCTGCGCCTTCTTGATCAACGTGGCGATGCTTTCCGCCAGTTGCCGATAGCCGGCGGCATTCGGATGGATCGTGTCGCTCTTCAGGCTGCGGTCGGCAAGGATCTCCGCCAGGATTTCATTTTCATTGGGGATTTGATATTCCCTGGCCACTTCCCGGTAAAGAGGGGCGGTGGCAAGGAAGATTCCTGGTTGCGGTACCCCTACCAGCACCACCTGCACTCCGGCAGTGCGCGCCAGTTCGATCATCCGCCGCATATTGCTGCGCACCTCTTCCGGATCGATCCGCCGGAGGAAATCATTGCCGCCATGACAGAGGAGCAGCAGGGCCGGATGATGCTCTGCCAGCAGCCCCGGCAGACGGGCCAATCCCTCGGCGGAAACTTCGCCGGGAATGCCGGCATTAATGACCTGGCGCTGCAAACGGCCGGCGAGAACCGCCGGATACGCCTCTTCGCGGGCGACGCCGGTGCCGTACGTCAGGCTGTCGCCGAAAGCGAGGATGACGGCATCCGGCGGCATCACCTGAAGATGCGGCACCTTCTCGCAACCGGCAAACAGAAGCACCAGGAGTGAAGCCAGAAAAAAGGCTCTGAGTGGAGAGAGAATCATAGCCGGTGATTATCGCAGAAGAGTGGCAGTACGAAAAGACCTTTCCGGAAAATCTTCCACCTGCTTACTGTTCACTTTTGCGGCGCGGCTGCTTACGATTTGAGCCGAACAATCACCGATTGTACCTTCTTGCAATTGCAAGTGGCTGAAAAATGGTGATTTTTCTTCGGCACGCCTGTTGTAATGGATCTTCGCGGCCGGGACAATGTCGCCCCGGCCACTTGACGAGGAGGTCATACGATGGAATCAGCCGCACAGGCCCTCGGCCACTCAGGGGATGTTCTTTTTCTGATGCTCGGCGCGGTCATGGTCTTTGCCATGCACGCCGGTTTCGCCTTTCTTGAGGTCGGCACGGTTCGCAAAAAGAACCAGGTCAATGCCTTTGTCAAGATCCTCACCGACTGGTCGGTTTCGACCGTCGTCTATTTCCTGATCGGCTTCCCGATCGCCTACGGCATCCATTTCCTGAATCCGGCCGACGAACTGCTCGGCGACGAACCAGGGCTACGACCTGGTGCGCTTCTTCTTCCTGCTCTGCTTTGCCGCCTGCATCCCGGCCATCATCTCCGGCGGCATCGCCGAGCGGGCCCGGTTCTGGCCGCAGGTCATCGCCGGGGCGATCTTCGCCGGCCTCACCTATCCCCTCTTCGAGTCGCTGATCTGGGGGCAGAACAGCGCCGGCTTGCAGGGCTTTCTTCAAGAGCACCGTCGGCGCCCCATTCCATGATTTTGCCGGCAGCGTGGTGGTCCATTCCATGGGCGGCTGGCTCGCCCTGCCGGCGGTCCTCATCCTCGGCCCGCGCATGGGGCGCTACGTGCGCGGCAAGTGCCATCCCGATCCCGGTCAGCAACATCCCCTTCCTGGCGCTCGGCAGCTGGATCCTGGCGATCGGCTGGTTCGGCTTCAACGTCATGAGCGCCAGAACCTGGAGAAGATCTCCGGGCTGGTGGCGGTCAACTCCCTGATGGCCATGGTCGGCGGCGTCCTGGCCGCCCTGGTCGCCGGCAAGAACGACCCCGGCTTCATCCACAACGGCGCCCTGGCCGGGCTGATCGCCATCTGCGCCGGCTGCGACATCATGCACCCGCTCGGCGCCTTCTTCATCGGCGGCATCGCCTCGCTGATCTTTGTCTACGGCTTTCAGTACGAGCAGGAAAAGCTGAAGATCGACGATGTCCTCGGCGTCTGGCCGCTGCACGGCATGATCGGCACCTGGGGCGGCATTGCCGCCGGCATCTTCGGCCATGCCGGCCTCGGCGGCATGGGCGGCGTCAGCTTCCTCTCCCAGCTGGCCGGCAGCCTGCTGGCGATCGGTTATGCCCTGGCGGTCGGCTTTGCCGTATACGCCCTGCTCAACCGGGTTTTTGCCTATCGCCTGAATGCAGAAGAGGAATTTTCCGGCGCCGACATGGCGGTCCACCACATCACCGCCTATCCGGAAGAACACGTCGGCTGGGGCGCCGGCCCGGTCGGCTACCGGGGGCCGGCGGAAGCTGCAGTACGCCATTCCGGGCTGACCAGCGGCTTGGAAATCAACCCCCGGCCGCGGCCGGAAGCGGGCTAGAATAACGGCAACAATCAAGAACGAAGGGACAGGCCAAATGCCTGTCCCTTTCTGCTTCCACGTCCCTGGTTTTCCCCCAGTCTCACACGGACCAATCAACGAGATTAAGGCCGGAGACGCGGCTGAACTCCCGCGTGTTGTTGGTCGCCAGCAGCACGCCCAGCGAAACGGCATGGGCGGCGATCAGCAGGTCCATCGAGCCGATCGGGGTGCCCGCCTTCTCCAGTGCAGCGCGGATTTCTCCATAAGGCCGCGCCGCTTGCTCGTCGAAGGGGAGGATCTCCAGGGGAATGACGAACTCGTCGAGCGCCCTGGCGTTTTTCTCCCGTTGCAGGCTCTTGGCGACGCCGTAGCGCAGTTCGGAAAGGGTGATCGATGAGATGCAGATATCGCCGACCTGATACTCCAGAAAGCGATTGAGGACTGCCGCCGGCTGCTGCTTGATAATGTAGATACAGATATCGGTATCGAGCATGACCTTCATCAAAAGCTCTCCCGCTGGTCATGTTCGGGCTGGACACGCTCGGACATGAAGTCGGGGGAAAACTTCTTCAGGCTGCCGAAGAGGGTGTCCCAGGATTCGCTTCGGGGGATGAGGCACACGACATCGCCGACTTTCTTGATGAAGACTTCGGTATCGTCGAAGCGGAACTCCTTCGGCAATCTGACGGCCTGGCTCTGCCCGTTCTGGAAAATTTTCGCTTTTTTCATGCCGGCCTCCAGATGCTGAAATATATACCTAATGTATATACTACAGGAGAAATCATGGCAAGGTCGAATGTCCGTGTCACTGAGGAAGTGAGCGGCAATGGTATTTTGATTAGCAACGTGGATTATCGCCGGCCATTTTGCGGGGGGGGGGTAATGCAGCTTTTCAGATGAGGCAGTCAATGTCCCACAAGCCCCCGGCGATTTGTTAGTTTCCCCTGCTTCATGTAAGGAGGAATGGTTTCCCCACCACCCATTCCTCCCAAGATTCGATAGAAAACAGCACAACGTTGCAATATCTAGCGTCGGGCACCGCTCTTACACCGGGCACGATCATCCCCTCATAGCCCGCAGCTTCAACAATTTCTGCAAGGACTTGACTAAACCCGTACTCACGGTCATTGATTCCGCCTGAACCTAGCCCGTACTCGGCATAGTCAAACGCAATATGGACGAAATTTTCGAGGTCGGAGCTAGAAAAGTTCGCAACTCGCAGTACACCAAAAGGGAGGCGATAGTTCTGACAGTACAGATCTACTGGCGGCAACTCAGCGCAAAGCTCGCGCACGACACCATTTGCTGAGGTGGCTAAATACAACACGGGCCGTCCCAGTTGGTTGTACCGGCCCGCCTTCGCCTCATCCTTTCGCGGTGGCCCAAAGTGCCCTGCGCTCGGCATGGGCTGCATATCCTCGCTCTTAAACCTTCCTCTAAATAACAAGAGTTCTGGAATCTCAGACTTTAGTCCCGTAATCAGATCCCTGAATTTTGCCGCGCCTGGATGATGCAGATCACCTGCTTTCACCCATTCTTTGATCAGTTGTTCATCTGTCGCGTCAGTAGAATTCAAGTAATTTGATATCCGACCCGTGGCACCCCGGATAAGACTGCACCCACAACTAGCTTCAAACTTCATGATCCCTCCTAAGCGGAGCTTAGCCGGCTAAGGAACCTAACGGGGCAGAGGGTGTGCGGAGCTTGGGCCGCACACCCGATGATTGGCAGCCCCTTTTCTTACCATCTTGATCTTCATACTGCCTGGAGATCAAGATCAGGCGGAACGGCATAATCCCAATCTCGCAAAAAACTACTATATGCGAAGAATTCACAACGATATCCGCCAGAAAGCCGGGGTCTTCGGCGGCACGGATTTCTGCGCTCAATTCTTCGGCGCGCATTTTTTCAAGTTCCTCCCGGAGAGCCTTTTCGACCAGGGCGTTGAATGCCTTGACGCGGCGCCTGCGGACGAAGTCTCGGGCCTTGTCATCAGGGCATCATCTATGGCGACGGTGGCTTTGATAGGCACGGCATGGCTCTTACGGAAAAATACTCCGTTACTTTTGTATGGGGAAAATACCTTTTTTTTAGCCGGAACAAGACCCATCATTTATTTCTCCACCAGCTGGAGGAGGTGAGGCCGACGCCGAGATTGGCGGCGAGAGTGATGGAGGGTAGGAATCGTCTCAACGATCCTCGCGGGTATGCCAAAGCCGCAGTACGTAAATAACCGAACCCTGGATTTCGTAACGTATTTCATATTGGCCGACGAGAATTCGCCGGACCTCGCGCGGCTCGAACTCGTCTAATCGTTCACCGATGCGGGGATTTGCCAGCAAGGCGGATGGCGCCGTCGTGAGTGCCTGTACGGTGCGAACGGCTGCCGGCTTGTTGACTGCTGACAGAAAATCGTACAGGCGAACCACGTCGGAGAGCGCTTTACTGGTCCATTTCAGCTCCATCAACGCGGCACCGGCAAGGGATTGTCAGTACCGAGGCTTTCGGCCCACGCCTGCACGGCGTGCTGGTCGATGACCCGACCTGCATCGACATCTGCCAGGGCTTCACGGGTCAGGCGACTGCGCTCTTCTTCCTGATCGATCCAGGCCGACAAAGCCTGCTTGATGATCCATCCACGTGAGCGTTCCAGCCGTTCTGCCATCTGGTCAACCTTCTCCGCAAGCGGCAGTGGAACATGTGCGGTAATCACTTTGGTTTCGGTCTGTGCCATGAAAAAATCCTCTCGTTTTTGTCGATTCAATTTCAATCATAGTGATTTAGGGTGAATCGGTCAAGGCGTCTGTTCCAAACCTGAGGTTGACCCGGAATTGAGCAGCCGAGTCGTGATTTTCAATCCAGCGTCTGCCGATAGCGCTTCAGGCCGACAGCCAGCACAACCGCGAGGAATAGGGCAATCGGCCACAGGTGCGGGAGGATTTCCATCACCCCGTTCCCCTTGAGCAGGATGCCGCGGACGATGCGCAGGTAATGGGTGAGGGGAAGGATCTCGCCCGACGTGTTGCGCCCAGTGCGGCATGCCGCGGAAGGGGAACATGAAGCCGGAGAGGAGGATGGAGGGGAGGAAGAAGAAGAAGGACATCTGCATCGCCTGCAGCTGGTTGCGCGCCAGGGTCGAGAAGGTCAGGCCGACGCCGAGATTGGCGGCGATGAACAGCAGGGAAACGGCGAACAGCAGCAGGATGTTGCCGACCAGCGGCACCTGGAAAAGGTAGCGGGCGGCCAGGAGGATGACGGTCATCTGCAGATAGCCGACGAGAATATAGGGAACAATCTTGCCGAGCATCACCTCGAGCGGGCCGCACCGGGGTGGCGAGCAGGTTCTCCATGGTGCCGCGCTCCCGCTCGCGGGTAATCGGCCAGGGCGGTGATGATGACCATGGTCATCGTCAGCACCACCCCCATCAGGCCGGGGACGATATTGTAGCGGGTGATCGCCTCGGGATTGAAGCGCGGGTGGACGATCACCTCGACCGGACTCTCCCCCGGCGCAGATCGGCCAGCGGCCCCTGCAGTTCACGCGCCAGTGCCGCCTCCGCCAGGGTGCGGAAGGCGGCCGACGGCATTGCTGGTGGCGGCCGGGTCGGTGGCGTCGGCGGTAAGCAGGATCGCCGGCCGCTCGCCACGCACCAGGCGGCGGCCGAAATGTTCGGGGATGTTCAGCACGAAACTGCACTTCGCCGGTATCGATCAGCTTCTGCCCTTCGGCCTCGCTCGCTACCGTGCGCACGATGCGGAAATAGCCGCTGTTTTGCATGGCGGCGACGATCGTCCGCGAATAGACGCTGTTGTCGGCGGTCAGCAGGGCGGTCGGCAGATGGCGGGGATCGGAGTTGATGGCGAAGCCGAACAGGATCATCTGCATGATGGGGATGCCGAGCATCATGGCGAAGGTGAGACGGTCGCGCCGCATCTGCACGAATTCCTTGTGCACCATGGCGGCGAAGCGCGGAAAAAGAGAACCATCTATGGATCATCATTCACCCCACCCTCCCCTGCATCAGGCTGATAAAGACCTCTTCCAGATTGGTCGGCGTCCTTTCCCAGCGATACGGCCCGCCCATGAACGGGCGGATACTCTCTTCGAGCAGAGCGGCGTCCTGCCCGCTGACGTGCAGGGTATTGCCGAAGGGGACGACCTGTTCGACCCCGGGCAGCGGCTTGAGTTTTTCCGCCAGCTCGTGCATTTGCTGCCCGTAAACGGACCAGGTCAGCAGCCCCGAAGCGGTGACGACCTCTTCGGCCGTCCCGGTCGCCAGCAGATTCGCCGTAGGCCAGGTAGGCGAGGCGATGGCAACGCTCGGCTTCATCCATGTAGTGGGTGCTGATCAGAGCGGTCACCCCCTGCGCCGCAAGGGCGTAGATGTCGTCCCAGAAATCGCGGCGCGCCTTGGGATCGACGCCGGCCGTCGGCTCGTCGAGCAAAAGCAGCTGCGGCTGGTGCAGCAGGCAGCAGGCGAGGGCGAGGCGCTGCTTCCAGCCGCCGGAAAGGGTGCCGGCGAGCTGCCCGGCGAAGCGGGCCAGCCCCATGCGTTCGAGCGTCGCCGCAACCGCCCCCCGCCGGTCGCGCACCCCGTAGATGCGCGCCATGAAGTCGAGGTTTTCGCGGACGCTCAGATCCTCGTACAGACTGAAACGCTGCGCCATGTAGCCGATGTGCGGCTTGATCTGCTCGGATTCGGTGAGAATGTCATAGCCGAGGCAGGTGCCGTGTCCGGCATCGGGGCGCAGCAGCCCGCAAAGCATGCGGATGAAGGTGGTCTTGCCGCTGCCGTTGGGACCGAGAAAACCGTAGATCTCCCCCCGCCTCACCTGCAGTGAAAGATCCTTCACCACCGTCTTGCCGTCGAACGACTTGCGCAAACCCTCGACGGCAATGACCGGCATCTCCCCATTCACGGCCGCGGCTCCGGGCGGACGCTGACCGGCTGTCCCGGATGCAGTTTGGTCGCCGCATCGGCCGCCGGACGGGCCTCGATCAGGTAGACCAGCTTCTCCTTCGTTTCGCGGCTGTAAATAACAGGTGGGGTGTACTCGGCCTGGGGCGAGATGAAATCGATGACGGCGGCAACCGGCTGCTCGCGGCCGTCGAGAAGAATTTGCACCGGTTGACCGACGGACAGGGTGCCGACCACCGGTTCGGGGACGAAGAAGCGGACGAGGCGGTTTGCCGGTGGCAGCAGGGAAACGACCGGCCGGCCGGCCGGGACGAACTCGCCCGGTTCGAAAAAGGTATCAAAGACAAGACCAGCAATCGGCGCCGGCCGGCTCTTCTGCTCCAGCGCCCAACGTGCCTTGGCCAGCCGGGCGGCCGCTGCCTCCGCCTCCGCCTCCGCCGCCCGGATCAGGTCTGGCCTTCCGCCCAGCCGGGCGGTCTGCACCTGCGCCTGAAGATCATTGACCGCCGCCTCGGCGCTCTGGACGGAGGTGTGTGCCCGATCCAATTCCTCGGCGGAAATCATCTGCTGCCGATAAAGATCCTGTCGCCGCGCCAACTCCTCCTTGGAGAGAGCGAGGGTGGCGCGCGCCTGCCGCAGCCGCGCCTCGATCGCCGCCAGCTCACTCGGCCGCACCCCCTTGCGCAGATCGGCCAGCCGATTCTGTGCCTGCGCCACCCCCTGCCGCGCCTCATCGACGGCGGCGGACTCCTCTTCCGGTTCCAGGATAAAGAGCGGGTCGCCCTTCCGCACCTGCGTTCCGCGCTGCACCGGCCGCGCAATCAGACGGCCAGGCAGCGGCGAAGCAACGAGGACAAAATCCCCCTCGACATACCCCTGGTAAACCCGATCCGGAGCCTCCCGGCAGGCGAAGAGGAAGAGGAGCGGGATCAGGCCGCAAAGCAACCCAGATATTCCCCCATATTTTCGCAAATCATTATCCTGCATGGCCGCTCCTGAAGTTTAATGAGCAATAATATCAGAAATCTGCCTTTCCCTGAAATGCAATTGGGGCGATACCAATGAACTTTAAATGCCGATGTTGAGGTGACCTATCGCCGAGGTAAGCGGTAATGGTGAATGGAGACGCTGCCGTTCGGATGGGCGTCGGGAAAGTCTTCCCCGGCACGATAGAGGCCGAGGTTTTCCGCTAAAGGAAAAGTCTCCGCCAGCAGCTGGTCGAGATATTCCGGACCCAGATTTGGATCATTGAGGCAGGCCAGGATCTCACCGCCGGAGGCGACCAGATCCGGCAGGCTGCGTACCAGCTTGGGCCAGTGGCGCTCGGCGGTAAAGCTTTTGCCCTGGGATGCGGGGGGATCGCAGATCACCAGGTCGAAAGGACCGAGTCGCCGCAATTTACAGAGACTGCGGAAAAATTCCACCGGCAGAAAACTGGCGCGGCGCAGGTTGAGATCGTTGAGCCGATGATTGAGTTTGCCGAGTTCCAGCGCCCCGCGGTTCATGTCGAGATTGACGACCTGGGTCGCGCCGCCAGCGAGGGCGGCAACGGAAAAGCTGCAGCTATAGGCAAAAAGATTCAGAACGCGTTTGCCGGCCGCCCGTTGCCGGACCAACTTACGCCCGACGGCCATATCCGGGAAAAAACCGGTATTCTGCGCCTCGCCGAGACGCAGCCGGAAGGACAATCCCGCCTCCAGGGCATCGAGACTTTCCGGCAACTCACCGTGCAGCAGCCGGCTCGGGCCGTTCGGCAGAAAGCGCTCCTGCAGAAGGACCGCACGGGGCCTGTCCGGCAGTGCCGCAGCGAGTAGTTGCGTCAGTTCCTCCAGCCAGGCCTGCGGCCGTGGACGATAAAGGACCACCATGACGACCGGCGGGAAATAGTCGATCACCAAGTCATCATAACCGGTAAAACAGTGGCCTCGGCCGTGGAAGAGACGACGCGTTTCGCCATGGCTCGGCAGGTGCCGCATAATTTCTGCGTGGATGATCTTCATGGCGGGGATTATTGCAGAAGGGTGGCGGGATGGCTAGATCAAAGCCCAAATCGATGGCATCAGCATGCACTTCGCAGGTCAATGGTTCGTTTCGATTAACGAATAATTCGCTTCGCAGACAAAAACCGCCGTACCTTTTGCCGGTACGGCGGTTTTTGTTACCTAAACTACTTCTCTAAGTCCCCGTCTTCCCTTTCGCCGGTGCGGCCGGTGCCGGCGCTTTCGCCGGTTTCCCGCCCTTGCCGTGGCTCCGGCGCATGTCGGCGGCGAGTTCCTTGATCTGCGTGAGATCGCGGGTCATGGCGCTCCAGCCGTACCAGAGGGAGTAATCCGGATTATTGTGGAATGTCCCCTGGAAGGTGCGCATGCGGTGCTCCAGATGCATGTCGAAGAGGATCTGCTCGATATGCGTTGGTGCATCGTGGAAAGCGAGCAGATCCGGATAGGCGTAGGCGTAGTTTTTCGGCTTCTGCAGCACGCCGTCCTTGTACAGGCTGGCGACAATCTCGATCCCCTGCGCCAGCAGGCGGTCCGCCTCGCGGATCATCCGATCCCCTTTCTGCAGCTCGTTGCGGGCGAAATTTTCCGAATGGCAGTTGTTGCAGGTGGTCTGCATCTTCTGCCGTTCCGCATCCCAGGCTTCTTTCGTCAGGCGCGCCACATCGGCGGCCTTCACCGCATCCAGTCGTTTGGTCGGCTCACCGGTCTGCGGGTTAAGAACGCCGAGCGCCTTGAGGATCGTCACCTGGTCCGCTTTCCACTGCGGGTCTTCCGGCAGCGGCAGACGAACGGCGAGGAAGCCCCAAGCGGTGCGCACCTCATGATTTCCCTCCTGCATGTGGCAGGTCTGACAGGTCGGGGCGGCGACTTCCTGCTGTAGCACCCCCTGCTGTTTCAACAGGTAGCGCACGCCGTGCTTGGAGGTGGAATACATCTCCCACTGCGGATGATCGAAGCCCATGTGGCAGGTCTGACAGGCCTGCGGCGAGCACGCCTCGATCACCGAGAAGAGGTGGCGGGTGTGGCAGGAGTCGCAGGCGGCATTGCCGAACCTTTCCCCCTTCGCCTTGAGCTGTTTGATCTCCTCGGTGCTCTTGATGCCGATTTTGTGGCAGCCGCCGCACCCCTTCATCCCTTCGATCAGCTCCATCGGCTGATAATGCACAGTCGGCATCGCATTCTGCACGACCCAACCGAGCGCATGCTTCCCCTTCTTATACTGCGCCACCCGCTCGGGATGGCAGGTCGAACAAACGTCGGGGGTAGGAAGCTGCACCTTGGCGACATCCTCGGCTGTGGTGTGCTCGCTGCCGTGACAGGCAGAACAGTTGACATCGTTCGCCTTGTGTTTGCTCAGCTCCCAGTCGGAAACGACCCGCGGCGTCGCCTCACGATGGCAGCCGACGCAGTCCACAGCCAAGACGGCAGTGGGGGTGAAAAGAAGAAAAGCGCCCAGTACAGCCACACTGCGCATACTCATGGTGCACCTCCTTGTGGGGGAATCGGACCTGCGGCGGGTAGACCGCAGCAACTCGGCTATCGATTACGTTTAGCAGGGGATATCCGAGTGTCAATGAAGGGCGACTGGGGCGGGGAAGTGTGCAGCCAGAGGAATTCGCAGCGTTGACAAGCCGTCCGGCACCGTTACATTTACTCGCAACAGCGCAGATGAATGCCCTCTAAGACCACGAAAAAAGGAGAAAAAATCATGAAAGCTGTCGTTTTTCACGGGATCGGCGACATCCGCATCGACGATGTACCCGAACCGAAGATCCAACAACCCACCGATGCCATCGTGCGTCTGACCGCCAGCGGCATCTGCGGCACCGATCTGCACATGGTGCGCGGCACCGTGGCCATGATGGAACCGGGGACGATCCTCGGCCACGAGGGGGTTGGAGTCGTCGAGGCGATCGGCGATGAGGTGCGCAACCTCAATCCGGGCGACCGGGTGGTCGTTCCCGCGACCATTGCCTGCGGCTTCTGCTCTTATTGCCGCGTTGGCTACTACGCCCAGTGCGACAATGCCAACCCGCACGGCAAACTTGCCGGTACTGCCTTTTTCGGCGGACCGAAAATGACCGGTCCTTTCCAGGGGATGCAGGCGGAGAAGGTGCGCGTTCCCTTCGCCAATGTCGGGCTGGTGAAGATCCCCGACAAGGTGACCGACAATCAGGCCCTGCTCCTTTCCGACATCTTTCCCACCGGCTATTTCGCCGCCGAACTGGCGGAGATCAAGGCCGGCGACACGGTGGCGGTCTTCGGCTGCGGTCCGGTCGGCCAATTCGCCATTGCCAGCGCCAAGATGCTCGGTGCCGGGCGGGTGCTGGCGGTGGACTGTATCTTCGATCGACTTGAGATGGCGCGTCAGCAGGGTGCAGAAATCATCAGCTTTGAAAGCGAGGAACCGGTCGAAGCAATCCTCCGACTGACCGGGGGCATCGGTGTTGACCGGGCGATCGACGCCGTCGGCGTGGATGCCGAACACCCGCACGGCGGTCCCGGCGCACAGAAGGCAGCGCAGATGGAGTCCGAGTTTCAGCGCGAGCTGCAGCAAATAGCACCCGAAGTCCATCCGCAGGGGGAATTCTGGAAGCCGGGCGATGCCCCGTCGCAGGTTCTCACTTGGGCGGTCGAGTGCCTTGCCAAGGCCGGCACCCTGTCGATCGTCGGTGTTTATCCGGAAACCGTCCGCTCTTTCCCGATCGGCAAGGCGATGCTGAAGAATCTCACCCTGAAAATGGGCAACTGCAACCATCGCAAGTATATTCCGATGCTGCTCGAACTGGTCGAGCGAGGGTCGATCGACCCGTCCAAAATCCTCTCTCAGGTGGAGCCGTTCGGGTCGGCGATCGAGGCGTACCAGGCCTTTGACCGGCGGCAGCAGGGATGGCTGAAGGTGGAAATCGTTCCCGGTCTGATGCAGTAATAAGGAGACAGGAATTTTTACAGTCACGTGCATAGCGGCCCGCATCCTTGCCGGCCGCTATGCCGTGAATCGCTTGCGAGCGGTCCGTTCTTTTTACATTGCCATGGCTGGAGAAAATTGCCGTTGACGGAAGGATTAAAAAGGGATATTTTGCCAGCATTCAGATTTCATGAGAGCCGGGAGTAATGCATTTTTGTTGGCACAATCCAGATCGCGCAAGCTGCCGCACCCCCCAAAACGGGCCGGTGGCTTTTTTATTTTTCTGCCGGAGAATGGGCTCAAGTTCTCTCGCACTGCTGCTTCTGCTGGCCGGTGAAAAGCCGAGGTCACGTCCGTGCTGAAAACATTCAAGACCTCCATCCGCGCACAGCTTTTTCTCATGGCGGCTATTATAGCGCTGCCGGCTGCCGGTATCATCCTTTACTCCGGATTCGCGGCTCGCCAGGACGCCATGGCAGAGGCTCGCATCGAAACCCAAGCGCTGGCCGGCAGCATCGCCTACCAGCAGCAGTCCCGTGTTGACTCCGCCAAACAGCTGTTGAGCGGCCTCGCCCAACTTCCCAATGTAAAAACTCACAACCGGGAGAAGGTCCAGCCGATCCTCACCGACCTCCTGACCATGAACCCGCAGTATCTGAACATCTTCATTGCGGATCGCCAGGGGACGGTGTGGGTTTCGGCCGTCCCCTCCACCTCTTCTCTCAATATTGCCGACCGCAAGCACTTCATCAACGCTATGGCGACCGGCCAATTCTCGTCCGGAGAGTGCATCATCGGTCGACTCCTGCGCAAGCCAACGATCAGCTTCAGCTATCCGTATAAAAGTGCGCAAGGGGAATTGGATGGCGTCATCGTCGTCAATTTCGACTTAGGATATTGCGACAAACTCCTGGAAAATGCGCGCCTTCCCGAGGGATCGAGCTTTCTTATTACGGATCATAAGGGAGTCATCCTGAACCGAGGGATTAACCCCTCGCCTTTTGTCGGCAAACCGATTGACCCGGAGATGCTGCGGCAAATGCAGCAGGGACCGGAAACGGAAACCTATATTAACGATGGCACACTGGATGGCATCCGACGGTTCGCCACGTACCGCAAGCTCTATCTGGAGGGGGAGCAGACCCCGTACATGTACGTCCGAGCCGGCATTCCGGTCGATGCGGTTTTATCGAAAGCAAACATGGCTCTTTTCCTCAACCTGGGACTCCTCTCCACGGTTCTGCTGTTCGGATTCGCCGCCGCATGGGTGATCGGCAAACGGTCAATCCTCGATCGCGTGTCGGTGCTCCAGGCAGCCTCGCAGCGACTGGCCAGCGGGGACTTCCGGGCAAGGGTTTCCGAAGTTGTAAAAGGGGGCGAACTGGGGAGCCTGGGGGAATCGTTCGATGCCATGGCAGAGGAGCTCCAGAAGCAGCGGGGAGCGCTGGAGGCAAAGGCGCTGGTACTGGAGAACATCGGGGAAGGGGTCAGCGAGTGCGATGTGAACGGGAAGCTCCTCTTCACCAATACGGCCTTCGATGCCATGTTCGGCTATGGCAAGGGGGAGCTGCTCGGCAAGGAAATGAAGACCCTGCTGGAAGATCCCATCGGCAGGAGCGGTGAACTGTGTGCCCAGGTTATACAGCATCTGCAGCTGAGTCCTGTCTGGTGCGGCGAGCTGCACAACCGGAAAAAAGATGGCACCTCGTTCCACACCTACGCACGGATCAGCAAAATACCTGGCACTGCCCGATTTATCAACGTACATGAGGATATTACCGAGCGGATGAAGCTCGAGCGGATGAAAGATGAAATGATCTCCGCCGTAAGCCACGACATGCGGACGCCGCTGACTGCCATGCTCGGATTCCATGAGTTCCTGCTGGAAAATGAGGTCGATGAATCCACCCTGAAGGATTCCCTGGCCACCATGTTCAAGGAAACGAAGCGCCTCGACGAACTGATCGGCAATTTCCTCGACCTGCAGAAGATCAAAGCCCGGCAGATGGCGTACGATTTCGAAAATGTTGACGTGAGAGGGCTGCTGCGGGAGACCGCCGCCCTTTTCGCCAACGCCTCTCGAAATCACCGGATTCTGATGGAAGCTCTTCCGGACCTCCCGCCGATATACGGCGACGAGGCGCGACTACACCAGGTAGTGAACAACCTCGTCTCCAACGCCATCAAATATTCCCCCGGCAGGTGCGACATCGTTCTCGGTGCGAGGCGGGAGGAGAACTTCGTCACGCTATGGGTCCGGGACGGGGGAATCGGCATACCGGCGGAAGCGCTGGATAAAATTTTCGATCGCTTTTTCCGCATTGCCAACCCGGGCACGGGTCGGCCTCCGGGTACCGGACTGGGACTTGCCCTGGTGCAGGAAATTGTGAAAGGTCATGGTGGAGAGGTCTGGGTGGAAAGCGCGCCCGGCGAAGGGAGCACCTTTTACGTCTCGCTCCCCATTGCGCAGGTGGTTTCCTCCTCCTGAGCCCAGCTGTCGGGTAAAACAAAAATTGACATGCAAGCGGAAAGAGGGTATTTGACAGTCTGTTCATTTATCTTTCTTGAGAAAAGCAAATGTGTCGCCGTGAAATACGATTATCCTCCCATCCCTCGCATGTCCTCTGCTATGCCCCCCAACATATCGCATCATCTTTGACTTCCCGCGGATGAAAAAAGGGACTTGAATGGGAACCATCTGGATCGAATTCGTCATCATCCTGTTTCTGATCTTGGCCAACGGCTTTTTTGCCGGCGCTGAACTCGCCATTGTCTCGGTGCGCCGCGGCCGCATTGCCCAGTTGGCGGCGCAGGGAGACGAGCGCGCGAAAGTGGTGGAACAATTGCACGACGATCCGCATCGTTTTCTCGCCACGGTCCAGATCGGCGTCACCCTGGTCGGCACCATGGCTTCCGCCGTCGGCGGCGCCGCCGCCATCGAGATCATCAAGCCGCATCTGCAGCAGCTTCCCATCCAGTTTGTAAGCAATGCAGCCGAGCCGCTGGCGCTCTTTCTGGTGGTTGGTTCCATCGCTTACCTCTCCCTGATCCTTGGAGAACTGGTGCCTAAGGCCCTCGCATTGGAACACGCGGAAGGAATCGCCCTCGGCGTAGCCCGGCCGATTCGTTTCCTTGCCCGGATCGGGGGCATAGCGGTCTACTTTCTGACACTGTCGAGCCGAACCGTCCTCGCCCTGCTGGGGATCAAGGCAGCGGGGGTGCAGGCATTCATTACCAAGGAAGAAATTCAGCATCTGGTGGCAGAAGGGCGGGAGACGGGCGGCGTCACCCCCGGCGAGCAGGAATTCATCAGCAACGTTTTCGAGTTTTCCCGGACCCACGTGCGGGAGGTCATGGTCCCTCGCACCCGGCTTGTCGGGCTGAACCTGGAAAGAAGCCGCGAAGAACTTCTGCAAACGGTTCTGGAAAACGAATATTCACGGTATCCGGTCTATCGGGGAGAGATCGAGAACGTTGTCGGTTTTATCCATGCCAAAGATCTTCTCGGCAGGACGGTGCAAAACCCCGATTTTGATATTGAAACGCTCATACGGCCTCCCTTCTTCGTTCCGGAAGCGAAGAAAGTAGACGAGCTGCTCCGGGAGATGCAGCGCCGCCGCCTGCACATGGCGATGGTGGTCGATGAATACGGAAGCTTGAGCGGAGTGGTCACCACCGAGGATCTGCTGGAAGAATTGGTCGGGGAAATAGAGGACGAGCACGATGTCGGCGAGCCGAAGCGGATCCAGCGCCTTAAAGAGGGCGGCTATCTGGTCGATGCCTTTATTTCCCTCAACGATCTGGAAGATCTTTTAAAAGTCCGCTTTCCTGAGGGAATGCCCTACGATACTCTGGCTGGGCTGATTCTTTTCGAGCTGGGGCATTTCCCCGTGGAAGGAGAACAGGCGCGGTGGGGGGATTATCTTCTGACCTGTGTCAAGGTAACGCAGACAGCTATCCGCAAGGTAAGGATCGAGCTGGTGGAGGCAAATAAAAAAGAATAAAGCCGGCTCTCACAAAATCATACAGAAAAGGCGTCCGCCCAGGACGCCTTTTCTGTTTCCAATCCAAACTCAAAACTCATGCTGATCAGGCGATAAGGTCACTGGCAGCAATGCACGGCTGGACCGCTTTCTCCCCGCCTTCTTCACACTCGAACTCTTCGGCATCGACATACGGCTCAGCCCTTCTGCCCAGGGCAGCAATCAACTTGCCGGTGATCAGGCCGGTGCAGGCGGCGATGACGATCGTAACCAGAATACCGGTCAGTTGGGCACCGAAATTGATGCCGGCAACGACGAAGAGGGCTGCAATGCCGCCGAAGAGTCCGGGAAGACCGTGGAGGTAGAGCACGCCGCAGGTATCGACGGTTTTCGCCGCCTCCGTCAACTTGGCCTGGATGACGGCAAAACCGAAGGTGGAGACGACGCCGGCAAGGATGCCGATAGTAAAGGCGGCCGCCGGAGAAGCCAGATCGCAGGTCGAACCGATAGCCACCCCGCCGGCCAGGGTCGCGTTGGCAATATCAGCCGCCGAGATCTTTCCTCGCAGTTTAACCGAGGCAAAGTAGGTGGCAAGCGTCGAACCGCACAGCGCCAGGATGACATTGACCGCCGTTTTCGGGACATCGGCCGGGGCAACCAGCGCCGCACAGAAGCTGGGCCAGAAGACCCAGAGCACCATGCTTCCGAGCAGCGAATACCGGTCACTCGTTTCATCGCACTCGATGGCGGTTGCATATTCCCGCTGCGTGGTCATCGAAGCCGCCACGGCAAGGCCGAAAATGGCGCCGAAGGCATGAATGACGATCGACCCGCCGGTATCCACAACCTTCCCCGTAATCAGACCCAAACCGCCGTTGAGGACGATCCATTCATTCAGGGCATAAAACGGCACAAAGAACAGCCCGAGCAGCAGATACTGGTGCATTTTCAGCCGGCCCAGCACGGCTCCGGCGCAGATCAGCAAACTCGCCGCGGCAAATTCGGCAAGGATAAGCTTGTCGATAACCCCTGCGGAGCTGCCGTTGCCGTGATAGCTCTCCTTCAGGAAGTACAAAGGAAGTGCCACACTGACCAGCAGGTAGGTTGCGGTGAGTGCCGAGCGGCCATATTTTTTGACAAAGACCATCAAGAAGCCGAAACCGACCAGCAACATGGCCATGATATGGATGGCCCGCTCGTACTTCTGCACATCGCCGAGTTCTGAAAGGGAAGCGCCCGGAATTTCAGCAGCCAAGGCCGCTGCGCCGATAATGTGCATCAAAATGGTGAGCAGAAGGACTTTCCCTAAATACTGCTTCATCGTTTCCTCCTGAAAGAGTGTCATGGGCGTAACCTTGCGGAATGCCGGAGAAATAAGAACATGGCCTTTGCCGCCCGCCTGCGGCAGCACATAAATAATGCACGTAGCAAGCCCAAACGGGAGAGATGCTTAAATTGCTAGCGCAATTGCCGTAAAATCAGGCAGTTGATTGCCAAAATTTTGGCATACGGGGGGTTTTTATTGGTTGGCAGGCAATTTTTGTGTGTACTGTACGTGAGCTTTGAGAGTCGATTGACTACTCTGGAGGGCAGGAGATTCCACTCACCCAGGGCCTTTGCGTCCCTTTAGGCCTTCTTTACAAATTCCGATTTCAACTGCATTGCACCGATACCATCAATTTTGCAGTCAATATTGTGGTCGCCTTCGACGAGGCGGATGCCCCTTACTTTGGTGCCAACTTTTACGACCGAAGAAGAGCCTTTTACTTTCAGATCTTTGATCACCGTGACGGTATCACCATCCTGCAGCAAATTCCCGTAGGCATCGCGCACAATCAGTTTTTGTTCAGGGGTCTCTACGGCCGCATCTTTTGCCCATTCATGCGCGCATTCGGGACAGACATACATATTTTCGTCTTCGTAAGTGTATTCGGAACGGCATTTGGGGCATGGCGGCAAACTGTTCATTTTGCATCCTTTTTCTGATTGGCTAAGGATTAAGCTCGCCGGCGGCATAGAGCCGTCAAGCCCAATTTCTGGTTTCTTAACTCAGTATATGCTGCTCACTCCATGAAATGAAAAGACCGTGCAAGTGCCGAGCTACCGAATTTTTTCTCGAGTTGCTGTTCAATCTCGTCCTTGGTGTTTTCAGCAATTTCAACACCGCTGCTTTCGAGCAGGAAAGCCTTCTTTCCATGGTCATGAAAACTGATCAGCTGATACGCGTCGGGCCCACTGACGAGGTAAAACAGGGCAACATCCTTTGATGCCTGGCACTGCATCTGGCCAGCCTTGGTGGGATGAACCCGATACGCGGCGTAATAGGCTTCAACCTGGTCCTTGCAGGCATTGAGATCGTTGCGGGCAACGGCGTTAAAAGCTTTTTCTCGATAAGATGCAAATTGCGGAATGGCAATAGCGGCCAGTATGCCTATGATAGCAATGCCGAAAAACACCAGGGCGACAGCCACAATCGCACCATTGCTTGATTCGGGGTATTTTTGCTGCAGTTCGGCTTCGCTCTTGGTTGCGTAAATGATGAATTCGATGAAGGCGACAAGGGACGGGATGTATGCCCAGAAAAACAGAAGATACAGCATCCCGAGCAGGTATTTCTTTTGGTAGAACCTGTGCCCCCCCAGCCCGCCAAAAAAGAAAGTGATGAGGAGCAGACCCACCTTGCTAACCGCATTTGATGACGGAGCGCGCCTGGCGCCACATTTTGGACAATTCTCGGCATCGAGCTGAATTTTCTGTCCGCAGCTGGAGCAGAATCTGAATGGCTTCGAGTACTCGCCGTCTCCTCCGCCATTGGTCGTCTGCGCTTGAGAACTGGCGGGAGGCAACTCCTGACGCGGCTGGATTTCTGCTAACTCAATTGAAGATGCAGTTTCCTGATTCGGCTCGAAGGCAAAAGACTGCTGACACTTTGGACATTTGATGGTTTTTACACCAGGCGGGATCCGCTGTTGGTCAATGTTTTTACTGAATCCGCAATGCGGGCAGGTAATATTAAGTTGACTCATACATCCTCCTTCAAGGCATTACAAATGATAACGACCATCTCATCAGGTATTCAGCTCTCTGAACTATTACTTGAGACTTTCAGTCCATAAAGAGATTTCACTGAATCCCTTGAAAAAGTTATGATGGTGAAAACCCCTAAGATTGTTCCAAACGGTACAAAGAGACATTCCAAACAAGCTATTACAAAAGAGAACCAATAATTTTTAAGTTTTGATATTTTTCTTCCTGAAACAATCGTTAATGTTGCAAAGACGAAACCTGCTAGCATGAATAGCAATCCTATGATAAGGAAGATCCAGCCTAAAAATGGGGGCGGAGCGTTCCCGCCTTGGCCCATCATTTTTTCCGGTGAGACAATGGCTATTAAACCGATCACCACATATACGATAGGAAAAAGTGAAAAGAGATACGTTATTCCACCTACGATATAATGGAAAATAGACAGTAGTTCCAAATGCTTTAAATCCTCATTCATATCATTTCCTTTCTGCAGCACTGGCAGAACAACCATTTTCAAGCCAAAAACCAAAGCGGCACTACAGCACGAATCGTCTTCCTAAAACGCTACCAACTGGCACAGCAGATCATCTTTTTACTTGAGCGCGGCTTCATTGTCAAAGCTTTAATCCATCTGGATCCGTACCTCGCCTTTCTCCCCTCCCCTGCTATCCTATACCTGTCACCATTCACCGACGATCACGCCGAGGAACTGTTGATACCCTGGCTCAAGCTGATTCGGCACGCACCGAAGATTCTATCGCTCGCCCGCGAACTCCGGCAGCGGACGAAGCGGCCCGTATCGCCCGCGGCGGCCGGCGCAACCGATGACGTGCAGGCGCTGGCGGCCGATCTGCAGCGGCAGACGGAAGTGCTGCACGCCATGGCGGCGCAGGTGGCGGGACTGACGGCGGCGGCCGTTTCGCTGCGGCGCGCGGTTTTTGTGGCGATCATTCTCGGTGCGGCAGCCTTCCTGCTGGCGGCGGTGGACCTTGTTTTGGGGAATTGAGATGGAAAATGCCTGACAATTGAGAGGAGGCAACTATGGCCGAATTTATCCGCTGTCGAGGATGTGACCCGCGAAGATGTGCCTCTCGTCGGGGGAAAGAAACGCCTCCCTCGGCGAGATGATCGGCAGGCTGCAGGAAGAAGGGATCCGCGTTCCCGGCGGCTTTGCCACGTCCTGCGGGTCATCCGCACGATCGCCGAGGCGGAAAGGGCAATATGATCATCTTCAAGAACCGGAGCGAGGCAGGAAAGCGGCTGATTGCGCGGCTGGCCCACTACCGCAACCGCGAGGATGTCGTGGTTCTGGCTCTCCCACGCGGCGGCGTCACCGTCGGCTTTGAGGTGGCCAGGGAACTGCGCTGCCCCCTCGACGTCCTGATCATCCGCAAGATCGGCTCCCCCGGCATGCCGGAACTGGCGGCAGGGGCCATTTCAGAGACGGGAGCGCAAGTCTTCAATGAGGATGTCATTTCCCTGCATCGGATCACCCTTGATTATCTGACGCGGGAAACGGAACGGCAACGGCAGGAGATCGCCCGGAGGGCCGCTCTTTACCGGCCGGGACGGGAAATCATCGCACTTGCCGGGAAGATCGTCATCCTCCTCGACGACGGCGTGGCCACCGGCGCAACGATGAAAGCGGCCATCGCCACCCTCAAGAACGAGCCGCTGCAGAAGCTGGTTGTGGCCTTGCCAGTGGCGCCGCCGAGCACGGCCGCTGAGATCCGGCCTACGGTTCAACGAATGGATCTGCCTGGAAACCCCCGAGCGGTTCGCGGCGATCGGGCAATTTTATGCTGATTTCACCCAGGTCGGCGACGAAGAGGTGATCCGCCTGCTGCGGGAAGCCGACCGCCTCTTCCGCGAGACCGCCGCGAAGGCAGGTCAGCCGCCGTGATCCTGACCGTATTCGCCGGCCGGGGCAATTACCCGCTGGCTCAAGCCGTCGCGGCCAGGCTCGGCATCACGCCCGGCCGGTGCCTGCTGGAAGATTTCCCGGACGGGGAAATCCAGGTGGAAATCGAGCAGGATATCCTGGGGCACGACGTTTACCTGATCCAGCCCACCAGCCCGCCGGTCGCCGATCATCTGCTCGAACTGCTCCTGCTTGCCGATGCCTGCCGACGGGCCGGAGCCGGCCGCCTCACCGGCGTGGTGCCGTACTTCGGCTATGCCCGCCAGGACCGGCGGGCGCACGGTGGGGAGCCGGTCGGCGCCAGGCTGCTGGCCGACCTGCTGAGCAGCCGGCTGCAGCGGCTTATTACAGTTGACCTGCACACGCCGGCGATCGAGGGGTTTTTCACCCTCCCGGTCGAGCACCTGTCCGCCGTCCCCCTTCTGGCCGAAGCCCTGCGTTCGGAGCGCGCCGCCGATCAGGTGATTGTCGCCCCCGACCTGGGGGCGGCCAAGCTGGCCCAGAGGTATGCCGAGTTTCTCGATCTGCCGGTGGCCTACGTCCACAAGGTCCGCCACAGTGGCCGCGAGGTCAGCGTGCGTTCGGTGATCGGGGAGATCGAAGGGCGTTCGCCTATTCTGATCGACGACATGATCAGCACCGGCAGGACGATGATTTCAGCGATCGAGGCCCTCCTGGCAAAAGGGTGTCGGCCGGACATCACCCTGGCCGCCAGCCATGCCCTGCTGGCCGGTCCTGCCGTCGCCCGGCTTAGAGATCTGCCGGTGCGAAAAATCCTGACCACCGACAGCGTTCCCCCGCCGACTGAGGTGGTGCCAATGGAAATGGTGAGTCTGGATAAACTGCTGGCGGAAACGATTATCCGTCTACATGGGGGAGTCCATTGAGAATGGCGGGAAGTTATTCCCCCCAAAAAAACAGTTTTCGCGCAAAGGCGCAAAGCACGCAAAGGAAAGCATGCGGTTCTTTTGATCTTGCCTTTTCACCTGATTTGAATTTCTTTGCGAACTTGGCTGGGGTCGGTCGTCAATAGCGGACACCAAATTGCCTTACGCCGCCCTTTGTTCTTTGTAATATTTTCTCTGAAATGCAGCAGGCGACAGATAGCCCAATCGCTTCTGGCGTCTTTGGCGATTGTAGAAGATTTCGATGTATTCCGTGATCTCTCGCATCGCCTCCCACCGGGTGGCGTAGCGGCGGTGATGGACTAATTCGTTTTTCAGTGTCCCCCAGAAGCTCTCGATCGGCGCATTATCGTAGCAGTTGCCGCGGCGGCTCATTGAGGCCTGCATGCCGAACTGGGCAAGCAGTTTTTGGTACTCCAGGGCGCAATATTGGCTGCCTCGGTCGGAATGATGGATCAGGCCTGCCGCCGGCCGCTTGGCCGAGACGGCGCGGAAAAGGGATTGACTAACCAGGTTCTTCGTCATTCTTTCGCCCATCGCGTATCCCACGACCTCTCCGTTGAAAAGGTCTTTATGGCCGGCAAGATACAGCCAGCCTTCGGCGGTGGGGATATAGGTGATATCCGTTACCCAGATCTGGTTGGGTGCCTTGGCCGCAAAGTTCTGTTCCAAAAGATTTTCGGCAACTGGCAGCGAGTGGTTGGAGTTCGTCGTCGCCTTGAACTTCTTCACCTGCTTGCAGCGAATGCCATGTGCCCTGCGGATGCGCTTGATCCGGTGGACCCCGACCCGGATGCCATGGTCGGCGAGATCGGTCTGTAATCTCTCAGGCCCGTAGCTCTCCCGGTTTCTCTTGTGAGCCGCCTTTATTTCGACTGTGAGCCGTGTCTCCTCCTTCTGGCGCGGCGAGTCCGGACGCTTCAGCCAGGTATAGTAACCACTTGGCGAAACCTCCAGGCTCTGGCAGAGCAGCGGAACAGGGTACTCCGGTCGAAGTTGTTTGATCACCGCGTACCGGGCAGCGACTCCTTGGCAAAGTACGCGGCGGCTTTTTTTAGTATGTCGCGCTCCAGCTTGACCTGCGCCAGCTCTCGCTTGACCCGATCGAGTTCCTGCTCGACCTCGGTCAAGGGGCGCTGCTGGCCACCGATGTCACCGAGCTTCCCGGCCTTGAAGGATCTTACCCAATTCTCAAGGGTGGATTTCGGCAGGGAGAGCTGGCGCGATGCCTCATAGGCAGATACGCCACCTTCGACAACCAATTTCACGGCTTCGTTCCGGAACTCCTTCGAATAGCGGCCGTTAAATGGACCTCTCGTCATTTTGACACCTCCGTTAGTTGGGGTACTTAACATTGGTGTCCGATTTTTTCAACTTACCTCAGGCACCTTTGCGCGAGTAAATGCCTTTTTTCAGGACAATCGCCATTATGGAGGAGAAAATGACACGACTGGTTTCGGAAGATGAAGGACGCCCCGCGCAGGTAACCGCCGGCGCGGTGACCCTGGATGGCAATCTCGGCGTTCCGGAGCACGCTGCCGGCCTCGTGCTGTTCGCACACGGCAGCGGCAGCAGCCGATTCAGCCCCCGCAACCGGATGGTCGCCGCTGTGCTCCGGGCAGGCGGGCTGGCTACCCTGTTGATCGATCTGCTGACGGCCGAGGAGGAGGTGATCGATCTGAAGACACGTCAGTTTCGCTTCGACATCGACCTGCTGGCACAAAGGCTGGTCGGCGCCACCGACTGGCTGCGGCAGGACCCGGCAACGCAGAACCTCGCTATCGGCTATTTTGGCTCCAGCACCGGCGCCGCGGCAGCCCTCATTGCCGCCACCCTTCGCCCCGACGCCGTTGCCGCCGTCGTCTCGCGCGGCGGCCGTCCGATCTCGCGGACAAGTTTCTGCCCCGGGTGCAAGCGCCGACCCTGTTTATCGTCGGCGGCAATGATCATGCGGTCCTCGATCTCAACCGACGCGCGCTCGCCCTGCTGGGTGCCGAAAAAGATCTCCGGATCATTCCCGGCGCAACCCATCTGTTCGAGGAGAAGGGAACTCTGGATGAGGTCGCCCGCCTGGCGACCGAGTGGTTCCGCCGGTATTTATCAGCCACATCCACTTTCTACCGTCCGGACGTGTAACTTTCTCTTCACGTCCAGGCACAACCAGAAGTATTTCGCATCCATCTTTCGGTGCACTTTTTCGAATTCAATGCTCATGAACATGGAAGTTAACTTTCTAATGTCATCATTTCATTTTTCATGATGTCCTTTTATTCATTTTATTCTGGCATCATTTCCATCTGATATCTTCCTACCTTCGGTGCATTCTCGAATTTACAGAAACAAGAAATTTCTTAATCGATCATTGATTTGTGTTTTCTTGAGAACACGGTAGGCTGGTGAAACTATCCAAGCCGGAGAAGGAGCCGGCCATCGCCACCACCAACAGATTCAACACCAAACTCACGGAGGATCCAGATGGAAAGAGAACAAACGCGACCCATGATCATTACCTTCAAGAAGAAGGACCAGCGTCCCGAGAGGGAAGCCGACAAGCAGGATATCGTGCGCCGCCACACGCAGGCGCGGCTGGAATTCTCGAATATCCTGTCCATGCGGGACATGGAGGGGGTGCCCGGGCAATTCGAGGAAAGCCCGCAGTGCCTCGATGTCAACCTGTATGAGCTGCCGATCATTTCCGGCCGGTTCACCGATCAGGAGGTGCAGGCGCTTCGCAGCGACTGGAATATCGCCATGGTTGAGGAAGACCGGCAGGCGTTCGCCCTGCCGGCTTTCCAACCGGCCTTCGAGCCGTCGCTTCCCGGCATGCAGCCTTTGATTGCCGAGGATGTTCCGGCCGTAATGGCGGACACCCTCCCCTGGGGGGTGAACCTCATCGATGCCGAGCGGGCCTGGGAAGTGACGCGCGGCGCCGGCATCAAGGTGGCCATCATCGATACCGGGATCGACCACCTGCACCGGGATCTGGCGCCGAACTTCGCCGGCGGGGTCAGCTTCGTGCCGGGAGAGACGTTCACCGACGGCAACGGCCACGGCACCCATGTGGCCGGGGTTATCGGCGCCCGCCAGAACGGCTCGGGCGTGGTCGGCGTGGCCCCCAACTGCTGCCTCTACTCGGTCAAGGCGCTCGATCGTCAGGGCAGCGGCCAGTACAGCTATATCATCAGCGCCATCGTCTGGTGCGTGCGCAACGGGATGGATGTCATCAACTTGAGCCTGGGTGGCCGCGAGCATGTCCAGGCGCTGGAAAATGCCTGCGATTACGCCTTCCGGCACAACGTGCTGCTGGTCGCCGCTGCCGGTAATTCCGGCCCGCAGCAGGATTCCGTAACTTATCCCGCCCGCTACGGCAGCGTCATGGCCGTTTCCGCGGTTGACCAGGCGGGAAATCTGGCCAATTTCAGTTCGCGCGGTGAGCATGTGGATCTCGCGGCACCAGGGGTGCAAATCCTCTCCACCCTGCCCGGAAATCGGTACGGCCGGCTGAACGGCACCAGCATGGCGTCTCCGCACGTCGCCGGGGCGGCGGCTCTGGCCATCTCTTCCCATCGGTTTATCCCCGGTCAGGTCATCCGCCAGATCCTGGAAAGGACGGCGGACGATCTCGGCCCGCCCGGTCGTGACCCTAATTACGGATACGGCCTGGTGGATGCGGAACAGGCGGCCTTCGCGCGCGTCATGCCGACTATCCATTGATGCAGATCCGGTCCGGCGGCTGACCTCAGAGCGCTAGAGGAGAAAGAAATGAAAAAAATCAGTTCGCGTTTGCAGGAGAGAATGGGCACCGCCGGACCGGATGAACCGCTGCGGGTCATCGTGACCCTGGCGGAGAATGTGAATTGGAAGGAGGGAGTGCGGCAACTGGAGAGTGCCGGCCTGGAGGAGATCGTGCAGGAGGAGACGGTCCGGACGGTGTTCGGTAAGGCGGAGGCCGAGGATATTACCCGAATGGCTTCTTTGGGGGCCGTCCAGATTATCGAGCCTGACGAGGCAGCCAAGACGATGCGGTGACGGGCACGAAAATCGCGAGCCGCCGGACCGGCGCAGAACGGGCCGCTTTCAATTTTCCCCGTTCCGCCCCTTCTTGTCCCGATACATGTGTTCGTCGGCCTGCCGCAGGGCGGCTGCGAGCTCGGTTGGCGATTCGGCGGCCGCACACCCCAGGGCCAGGGAAATGGTCAATCCGCCCGGCACACCCGCCTCGGTCTGCCGGCGGCGGATGCGTACCAGCGCCTCCTCTGCTTCCCGCAGCCCGGCGCCGGGAAGCAGAGCCGCAAATTCATCGCCGCCGATGCGCGCCACGATGTCCTCGGAGCGGAAAGCGCCGGCGAATACATCGGCCGCACTGCGGATGAGATCGTCGCCGGCGGCATGGCCGAGGGAATCGTTCACCCGCTTGAGGCCGTCCACGTCGGCGATGATCACCGATATGGGGGCCTGGCGCCCCCGGATTAGCCGCTCCATCTCATCTTCGAAATACCGACGGTTGTACAGCGAGGTCAGCGCATCGTGGCTGCCGAGGTAACGCAGCGCCTCCGTCTGCTTCTCGGTCTCGGTAACCATGCGGTTGAAAGTCCGGGCGAGGGTGCCGATCTCGTCGCGACCGTGGTAAGGGAAAAGCTTGTCCTCCCCTGCCAGTTCCGCCATCTTCTCTACATGATTCGTGAGATGCAGCAGCGGGCGGGTCAACCGTTTCATCATCAGCCAGGCCAGGACCATGCTCAACAATGCGCCCAGAAGAATCGCCGCCAGGAAAAAGTGCTGCGCCCGCAAAATGGGGGCGTACGCCTCCGCCACCGGGTAGTTGGCGGCCAGGATCCAGGGGACGCTCTCCAGATGCTTGAAAGAGGCCAGGGCGTGCAGTCCCCGAGAATTGACCGTTTCCCCGGTCCCCTCGAACCCCTCCACAGCCAGATCGAAAAGGCGATTGGCACCGACCGGGACATCCTGCTGCAGAATACGTTTCGGATCCGGGTGGATGATCATGGTCCGGTCGCGACCGTAGATATAGAGATAGCCGGTTTGGCCGACTTTGACCTGCGAGAGTTCGCCCAGAACATTGGGCTTCAGCAGATCGAGGCCGCCGGTCAGGATTCCCCGCAGTTCGCCATCCGGTGTGAAAAGAGGTGCGGTCAGCATGATGACCGGGTGCTGATGCTTGGAGGAGCGATAGGGAACGGAGATGTGGGCCCGGCCGGTCTTGACGGTCGTCTGGAAATATTCACGGAAGGAAAAATTAAGACCCCGCCTTTTGGGCAGGAATGGGCTCTCGGCGATCAGCTCCCCAGAGGGAGAAAAAAGACAGAGGCCGTTGTCGAAGTTGGACAGAAGCCCCCGCCGGTTATCGAGAAAGGCCTGCGCCTTGTCGGCATCGGTCAGGGCTTCGGCCGGCAAGGACGCAGCTTCGGCGACCAGCATGGCCTGCGCGCGGGCCAGTTTGTCATCGATTTCCTTGGCGATGGAGGTCAGGAGGGTAAACTGCTGGTCGGCGATGCTGCTGGTAAATTCCTTGTGGAAGTAGGTCAACGTGAAAACGGCCGTCGCCGTCAGCAGCAGGGCGACCAGTACGCATGCCGCCAGGGTCATTCGGGTTTTGATGCTGGAGAAGATCATGCCGCCCCCTCAGGCGTATGGTAAAGGCGGAAATCGTACTTGATGGTGACAATTTGTGCAATGATTTTCGGTATTAAGATGGCCCGAAACGACCGGGACCGGTCCGGCGATTTATCTCAGAATGCCGCTACGACGATGCGGTGATCGCGGGGGGGGCGCAAAAGCCTCACGGCAAAGCCGCGAGGCTTTTGGGTGGGGAGAGTATCCGCGGGATGAGCCAACGCCGCAGATGGGCGTTTTGCACCGCCGGCTAGATCTTCCGCACGTTTTCGGCCTGAGGCCCCTTCGGGCCCTTGACGACCTCAAAACTGACGCGGTCGCCCTCGGCGAGGGACTTGAAACCTTCACCCGAGACCGCCGAAAAGTGAACGAACACATCGGGTCCGTTGTCCTGCTCGATGAAACCAAAACCTTTGGCATCATTGAACCATTTGACTGTACCTTCTGCCAATTTCGCCTCCATTGCTTTTGTTTATGGTCCGTTTTTGGACCTTTCCTACTAATCAAGTTAATCGATTATTGCTGGTTGTCAAAGAGGGTTTGCTTGGATCCTTCATTAGAGATGAAAAACCGGAAGTTTTTTGAGGTCATTATCAGTTCACGCACCAGAAGAAACTGCCTGTCTCTCTCAGGTGCCGAGTCGTCATGATAGAATAGAAAATCGACACTGTTTGTTTGATTGCAGGATGGCATACTTTATTCAAATGCTTGAAGTACATCTGTTCATGCTGCGTACTCAGTGAGACAAAGCAGTGAAAAGATTTCTCTTGGTGCCAATCAGGTGGCAATTGCTACTCATTGTCCTTGTGGTAGCCCTTCCCGCAGCTGCAACGATCATCTACTCCGGAGTCAAGCTTCGACATGAAGCGCTTGACGAAGCCCTCAGAGACACGCAAATACTTGTCGACAGGATTGTAGCCGAGCAGCAGAACCTGGTAACCGGTGCGGAGCAGCTGATGGCCGCTGTTGCTCAGCTCCCTGAAGTCAAACATCATGAAGCGGCGAAGGTGGAGCCGATACTGAGGGAGCTCGCCAAACTCAATCCCATGTATTCGAACATAGCCATCTCGGACCGAAACGGCATGGTCTGGGCTACGGCCGCTCCCGGTAAAACCACCTTACATGGGTGATCGGCGCTACTTCAAAAATGCCCTGGCAAGCGGGCGGCTTTCATCCGGTGAATACGTTATCAGCCGGGCCACCTCCAAGCCTACTGCCTTTCAATTTTGCCTATCCCCTTCAAAGATGACGCATGGCGATATTGCCGGGGTCATAAGCGTGGGTTCATCATCGACAAATACCGGCAGTTGCTGCAACGCATGCGAGTTTCCTGCCGGCACCAGCTTCGTGCTCATCGACCACAGGGGAATCATTCTGACCAGAGGCATCGATCCGGAACCGTTCGTCGGCAAACCATACACACCCGAAGCTATTCAGACGGATGCGTGAGGGACCGGAAACAGGTACTTCTGTCAGAAAAGGTCTTGCCGGCGACAAAAGGATCATCAGCTATCGCAAATTGAGCCTGAAGGGGGAGCAGACCCCCTACATGTACGTCACCGCGGGGGTCCCGGTCGAGGTCGCCCTCGAGCGAGCCAACAGGATGCTCCTGTTCAACGCGACGGTCTTCGTGTCATTTCTTGCGGGAGCATTATTGCTCGCCTGGTTTATCGGCAAACGATCCATTGTTGACCGTGTCACCTTGTTGGAACAGGCATCCCAGCGGCTGGCGGCGGGCGATCTTGACACCGGGGTTTCCGACCTCGTGGTAGGAGGCGAGTTGGGGCGACTGGGGCAGACCTTCGATGGCATGGCCCGGCAACTTGCGCTGCGGGAAAAGGCCTTGCGCGAAAATGAAAAATTCCTGGCCGCCATCATCGAAACCGAACCGGAATGCGTCAAACTTCTTGCATCGGACGGTTCCATTCTCATGATGAATCGGGCGGGACTCGACATGATTCAGGAGGAATCATTCGATCGGGTGAATGGCAAAACGCTCTATCCCTTCATCGACCCGGAATACGTGGAAGCATTCGAGACAGTGATCAAGGATGTCTTCAACGGCAAACACGGACATCTCGAATTCAGGATAATCGGGGCCAAAGGACGGCCGCTCTGGCTTGAAACCCATGCCGTTCCGCTGAGAAACGACAACGGAGAAATAATTTCCCTGCTCGGCATAACGGCCAACATCACCGAACGCAAAGAGATGGACCGCCTGAAGGACGAAATGATATCCGCGGTGAGCCATGAGATGCGCACACCGTTGACGGCAATGCTGGGCTACATTGAATTCATCATGGAAAACAGGGTCGATGAGGTGCAGACGAGAGAATATCTCGGCATCGTGCATAAAGAAGCGGAGCGACTCAACGAGCTGATCGGCAACTTTCTCGACATGCAGCGTTTAAAAGCAAGGCAGGAGGTTTGCGACTACAAGCCCCTGGAGGTGAGACCCTTGTTGGAACAAGCCGCTACGCTCTTTGCCAGTGCGTCGAATAAATACCGGATAACGGTTGAGGCCAGTGCAGAGCTGCCGCTGGTCGCTGGGAACGAGGAGGACATCAGGACGGTACTGAATAACCTCCTCTCCAATGCCATCAAATTTTCACCGAGAGGCGGAAATATCGTCCTCGGTGCGCGACCGGAAGACGGCAACGTTACCTTGTGGGTAAAAGACGAAGGAATAGGAATCGCTACGGAAGAGCAGGACAGGATCTTTGACCGGTTCTACCGCGTCGATAACACGGCCCGCCGCACTACCGGCGGAACCGGCCTGGGGCTGGCGCTGGTAAAGAAAATCGCTCTTGCCCATGGCGGACGGGCCTGGGTTGAAAGCGTCGTCGGGAAGGGAAGCACCTTTTATGTTTCCTTGCCAATTTGTCTGAAATAAGAAGGGCCCGTCTCATCTCCGCCGCAGCAGCTTCAGCAGCTCCTCCACCGGCCGGGTGTTGAGCACGTCGTCCGGCTCCAGCCAGCCGCGGCGGGCCTGGCCGACGCCGAAGCGCATGAAGGCAAGGTCCGGCGATGCTGTGGGCATCGGTGGAGATGGCGACCTTGACGCCCATCTCTTTCGCCATCTTGCAGTGGATGTCGTCGAGGTCCAGGCGGTCGGGGTGGGCGTTGACCTCCATGACAGCAGCCGCGCTCGCGGGCGGCCCGCATGATCTGCTCCATGTCCACCTCGTAGGGCTCGCGCTCGCCGATCAGCCGGCCGGTGGGATGGGCGAGGATGTGGAAGTAGCGGGTTGTCCATGGCGCGCAGGATGCGTTCGGTCTGCCGCTCGCGCGGCAGGTCGAAGCTGGAGTGGACGGCGCAGACGGTCAGGTCGAGCTCGTGCGAGGACGTCGTCCGGCAGATCGAGGGAGCCGTCCTCGAGGATGTCCACCTCGATCGATTTGAGGAGCACGGAATCCCTTCGAACGTTCCGTTCAGCCGGTCGATCTCGGCGATCTGCTGGCGCAGGCGCTCCGGCGTCGAGCCCGTGGGCCATGGCCACGCGCTCGGATTGATCGGTGATCGCCAGGTACTCGTAGCCGCGTTGCCGCGCCGCTTCGGCCATCTGCTCCAGGGTCGCGCGGCCGTCGGTCTCCTTCGGTGTGGGCGTGCAGGTCGCCGCGGATGTCCTCAAGGACGATCAGCTGCGGCAGCGCGCCCTGTCTTGGCCGCCTCGATCTCGCCGCGGTTCTCCCGCAGCTCCGGCGCGATGTAGGGCAGGCCGACCTGGGCGTAGACCTCCTCCTCGGTGCCGCCGGCGATGCGCTCCTCGCCGCGGAACACGCCGTACTCGTTGATCTTGAGTCCCTTCTTCACGCCCCATCTGGCGGATGGCGATGTTGTGGGCCTTGGAGCCGGTGAAGTAGTGCAGGGCGGCGCCGTAGCTCTCCTCCGGCACCACCCGCAGGTCCACCTGCAGCCCGGAGCGCAGGACGCACCGAGGATCGGGTGCCGCCCGGGCGAGCACCTTCCGCACGTCCTCAAACCGGTGAAGCGGTCCATCACCGCCGCGCTCTCGCGCGCAGGCGACGAGGATGTCGAGGTCCCCCACCGTCTCCATGCGGCGGCGGTAGCTGCCCGCCGTCGTCACTTCCCCCACCCCCGGCATCGCCTTCAGGCGGGCGACCAGGGTTTCCGCCACCTGCTCGGCCACCGAGATCTTGAAGCGCTTCGGCACGCCGGCGTGCCGGCGGATCTCCGCCAGCAACTTCTCCTCGCTCTTCGGTCCGAAACCTTTCAGGTCCGCAGCTTCTTCGCCTCGGCGGCGGTCGCCAGTTCTTCCAAGGTGCGAACGCCGAGCTCGCGATGCACCGCCGCCGCCTTCTTCGGGCCGAGGCTCGGGAGGGTGAGGAGGTCGGTGAGCACCGGCGGCATCTCCCGCTCCAGCTCCAGGAGCACAGCGCAGCTGCCGCTTTCGACGATCTCCCGATCTTCCCCGCCAGATCCTTGCCGACCCCCGGCAGTTTCCAGAGCTGCTGTCCCTCCTCCAGCAGCGCCGCCATGCTCTGCGGGTAGGTCGCCGATGGTGCGGGCGGCGTTGCGGTAGGCCCGCACCCGGAAGGGGTTCGCCCCCTGGATCTCCAGCAGATCGGCGATTTTGCTGAACACCAAGGCAATATCGGCATTGTGGACGGCCATCGGTTCACCCCGAAAGCAGCGGCAATGTTTTAATTCATTTTTTAACCCACCTTCGGCGCTGGTCAAGTGCAGAAAATTTTACCGAATCGCTCCGCTTTTGACTTGGGTCAAGGTACGGGATGCTGCTTCCGTCTACAGTCGGGCAACTTTTTTCTTATCCCATAGGAGGAATGAATTATGAGTCGTACACTGAAACGCCTGGGAATCGCCCTGGCCCTCACCCTCGCCCTCTGCTGGCCGGCCTTCGCCGCGGCCAAAACCGAGAGCAACTGCGTCACCTGTCACAAGACCGTCACCCCGAACATCGTCAAGGACTTCCTCGCCGGCGAGATGGGCAAGAGCGGCAGCGTCGACTGCTCCGACTGCCACGGCAAAGGACACCAGAGCGCCACGGACGTCGCCAAGGTCAGCTGCCGACCGAGAAGACCTGCCAGAAATGCCACACCAAGCAGCACGACCAGTACGCCGACGGCAAGCACGCCGCGGCCTGGGTGGCGATGAGCGCCATGCCGACCAACGGCATCCAGCCCCACGCCTACATCCAGGGGATGAAGGGGTGCGGCGGCTGCCACAAGGTCGGCATCCGCGACGAAGCCTCGCGCGCCGACGCGCCGCTACGGCTCGGCCTGCGACTCCTGCCACACCCGCCACAAGTTCAGCAAGGCCGAGGCGAAAAAGCCCGAAGCCTGCCGCACCTGCCACATGGGCTTCGACCATCCGCAGTGGGAGATGTGGTCGACCTCCAAGCACGGCTCGATCTACCAGATGGAAGGCGACACCGGCCGCGCCCCCACCTGCCAGACCTGCCATATGGGCGACGGCGACCACGGCGTCATGACCTCCTGGGGCTTCCTGGCCCTGCGCCTGCCGGAAGACGACGCCGAGTGGATGGGCTACCGCGCCACCATCCTCAAGGGGCTCGGCGTACTTGATCCCGCCGGCAAGCCGACCGCCCGCCTGGATCTGGTCAAGGCCGGCAAGGTCGCCCGCCTGACCAAGGAAGAGTGGCAGGCGACGCCGCGACAAGATGATCAAGGTCTGCACGCAGTGCCACAGCGCAAGCTACGCCAAGACCAGCCTCGGCAACGCCGACCAGATGATCAAGGAAGCCGACAAGCTGATGGCCGAGGCGATCACCATCGTCGCCGATCTCTACGAGAAAGGGATCATCAAGCCGCAGAAAGGGCAGCCGGCCTACCCGGACCTGCTCACCTTCTACGACACCAGGACCCCGATCGAGCAGACCCTGTATGTGATGTTCCTGGAGCACCGCATGCGCGCCTTCCAGGGGGCGTTCCACATGAACCCCGACTACGTCACCTGGTACGGCCTGGCCGAGATGCAGAAGGATCTGGTCGAAATCCGCCACGAGGCCGAGCGGATGACTGCCGAGACGGCGCACAAAGGGAAGTAGGGCTAAAGAAAATCAGCAGAAAGGAAACGGGGCGTCGCGTGACGCTCCGTTTTTTTTGTCGGACGAGGAAGGTTACGATTGACAAACCGGAATAACGGGTAAAATTCCACCAGACTGTTAATGGGAAATCTTGCCTCATGGCCCCCAGAGAAAAAATCTCTCACAGGAGGAACTCATGGCGAAAAGAATTTTCTTCATCTGTCTGGCAATACTTTTCGTTGCTATCAGTGCCTCGGCCGAACCGTACTTCGGCCTGGGTGTCCTGCGGGTCGATCTGCGTGACTCCGACATCAGTGTGTCCGAAAGGGACGGAACAGACGCCCAACTGAGTTTCGATAGAGGCTGGGGGGCTATGGTCGTCTTGGGACAACAGGACGAACATCTCCGACTGGAAGTGGAAGCGGCGTATCGCCGCAACGACCTCGATACCGTCTTGGACACGGATCTCGACGGCAAGTTCAACACGATAAGCGCCATGATCAATGGCTATCTCCATTTCGACACGCTCTTCCATCCCTTCATCGGCGCCGGCGCCGGTAGAGCCAGGATCGAAGAGGATCTGCGTGAGGCGGGAAGCGAACGTGACGACGTCTTCGCCTGGCAGGGCTTGGCCGGAATCAGTTTTCCGATGAATCCGGGGTGGTTCGACATCGGCTACCGCTACTTCGCCACCGATGAACCGGAATTCAACGGTGTGCAGGCGGAATACAAAACCCACAATGTTTATTTTGCTTTCCGCTTCTGAGCAAGCCCATGCCTTACGTAAACATCAGGATTACCCGCGAAGGAGCAACGACTGAACAGAAAGCGGCACTGATCAAGGGGGCCACTCAACTGCTGGTGGATGTGCTGGGGAAAAATCCGGCCACCACAGTGGTGGTGATCGACGAGGTAGATACAGACAACTGGGGGATTGGCGGCGAATCGGTCACCCTGCGGCGCAAGGCTGGGTGATAACGGCACTCACGCCGTATTCTTTGGTTGAGGTATCCAGGCTCCTCCTTTCGGGCAACGTCTCGGCCGGTGACCCGGCGCAGGTTTATCGCGACCGGGTCCACAGTTCTCGTTAAGACATCCACTTCATCTTGTTATTGATATTTGGAGCTTTGACCCCTCAATTTTCACTCGGGAGCGGCGTACCGAAATATGTTAATATTAACTTCCAATATCTATTATGATTAATTGGTCCCCTATATCGAACAATAAACAAACAAGTGTTTCTTGCTTACACTTTTTTGAATCTTTTATTGCCTTTTTATGATCACTGTATACTATTGCTAATTCTGGCGTTTTTGCAAAAACTTTCTGAATGCATTCTTTTGATTCAATGATTTTAGATAAAAATTCTTCTTCTGCGGGTAGATGTACAACATAACCTAAAAACTTCGAATCGTTTGGTAACCCAAGTTCTTTTATGGTTTCGGCGATTGGTACCTCTTTTATTGCCATATTTTCTCCTTTGATACATAATGAATCAGGGATCACCGGCGGCGCTACGCCCTCGTATGCCACCTCACTTTTCGAAACCAATACTGTATCACCGACCGGTGGATGCCTGGATGCCAGTGTTAGGGCTTGATTTCAATAAGGGCTAGAGGCCCAATGCTGAAAACGAGAAATGTTGCGTATTCCCTTGAAAAATACGCTTTGCGATAGCAATGCTTCCTCTTCTCCCATCTTGCAGTATTACATCGAACATTAAGTCAAAACTTTCAAAATCAATTTTCACGTTTGCGGGTAGATTAAAGGTGCCAACGGTAGTTCTTTTTCCATGACTTTCTTGTGTGATTATTGTGAACTCGACATCTTTGGTGATAACGATGCCATTCCTTGCAAGGTCTCCTTTTATCTTCGACATAATTTCCCCTCTTGTTAAAGCCCAAATTCGCTAAAGATCTTCGAGAATTGAAATCGCCGTCTCTCGGATCCCTGCAGCCACAATTGTTAGCGCCTCATCAGGGTCAGGCCATGCCGACACGGCGCGGCCATCAGTTGGTAATGCCTTGAATCGACCAATGAACGGTGAGTGCTTCCAGAGGCAGTTACGAAGGATGACCGGGATAATCCTTGTCTCGCCCTTCGCTTCTCGCTCAATGGCGCGCTCAAGTTCTATTTCATAACAGTATTTTGAGTTTATGAAATCAATGCTAATTAATAGAACAACGATGTTAGCCTTGTTAATTTTCTCAGCGATCGCTTTATCCCAATCATCGCCTGGCAGAATTAAATGATCGACCCAAGCCTTAATCAGATTCTCTCGTTCAAGAGGGCGAAGATGCTTCACAAGCCTATCCTTCAGCTCAGCATCGGGCATGACTGTACGAAATGAAGACTGTTAGCTTGTCTGCCTGATTCAGAGATGCAAGTGCGACGGAGCCGCCATGCCATCCACGACGGCCAATAATCTTTCCTTCTTGGCGTAGAGCACCGTGAATCGAACGATATCTCTCCTCTTCCCATTTAAGTTCTTCGCGGAGCTTCAGCTTTGAAACGAAATCGTTATTCTTGCCGCCAAGTTTCTTCAGTCGATTTAGAAATATTTCTCGATCACTTGTTCGTGCCATTTAAGTTTCTCCTAGTTGTTTAATATAAAAAAAAACGGGATAAGCGTGACCGATGTAGGTTTATCGCGTCAGTATCCACGCGAGAGTTGGGGAATATACTGTCACCTCAAATTTTCCCCAAGGGCCTGCACACCCTCAATTAGCAACCTCCCTGATGAAGGTCGAGGTAAGTTTTTTGCGTGAATTTCGTACTCAATTTCTACCGTCTCTGCCAAGTCCAAGAGAGGACATAAACAGAACGGTTCGGCATCTATTTCGAAATCATGATTGTGCATGAGAGCGTCCCTGACAGAAATCTTGAGGTTGTTCGCTTTGACTGAACATTGGTACGGGTCGGGGGCATTTGAAGAGAACGTGGGCATGGAGATCCGAGATTGATCGAAACCGTAAAGGTTATTATATTTGCGTTTATGCACGCGTTCATACATGGTTATAAATGGTTCTGTGATGCCGAGATCAATTTTTCTGGCCTGCGAAATTACCTTCATAACACGTTCAGGAACTGCCTGATGAAGTCGGATAGTTTCCTTTTGAAGATTCTCCCTTTTTAAAAACCGTATTTTGCTGAATCCTTTGATGTAAACGATTATCCCTTCGGCTGGGGAGGTTCCAGTGTTTCGAAGGTTGATGAAGACATGATGGAGTGGCGGAATTCCGCTCTTCCTTAACACTTTTGAAATATTGTCGTAGAAAAGTTCATAAGATCTTGACGCCAACTCGAACCGGTTAAGGAATTCTTCGAAGTTGTCCGTTGTGAGCTTTATCTCATTCAATATTTCTTTTTGGAAGTCAGTGACATCCTCTATAGGGAAGACGGAAAACTCTTCACCACTCGGATACCGGTCTTTAATGCGCTCTAGTTCAGCCGAATATTTCTTAACCAAATTAAGATCCTCAGGTCGCAACACAAGTTTGTTTAGATGAGCTAACACCTCAACCTGATCAAGTTTCTTCCGAGAGAGCACCTGAAGATGCTGAGTATCCCCACGGTTTGGAAGAAGGAAAGAAACACTTAGCTTCGGCGCAGTAGAGGCGCTTTCAGCGTGCGACGCAAGCCGCATTGTTGCGATTTCGTCGGGTGTTGCTTCGTCTGTAGCCGATCCTCGTCTGATGTAAACAATATTTTTCTTGAGCTTCCCATAATCTTTAGTAATGTAGAAAGGGCGCTCCTGCACCGGGATGTGGATTATGGCGATGTCAATCCCGCGAAAGGCTATATTTTGGTAGGAGAAGGATATCGGCTTCTGAGTTTTTGAATTTACAAGCTGCTGCAGCTGTGCGTCGTCTAGAAATTCCGTCACCCCAACAACTGTTTTTTCGCGGCCCTTTAATTCTTTCACACCAATGATAATAAAAGCATCAGCTCTTCGCCATGCGTTGGCAAATGCGAGGATGTCCTTTAGGAGTTCGCCCTTATCTGTTTCGGTCCCGCCTACGAACTTGTATTGATCTCGCTTAAAGTCTAGAGTGGTGCTCTCTTCCTCAAATAGCAACGATTGCACAAGTTTCTCGTTAATGATCATAATCTCTGTCCCGTCATTAGGTTCTTGCTGTTTAGCTTGGCCATGTTCTTTTTCTTCTCAACTCATTATGATCAGTCACGCACGCGGCCGTAAACCGGTCATCTAACCAAATGGAATTGTTCAGGGACAAAAAAAACAAAAACGCTGTAGCAAACCGGAATCCTTGATCCCGATTGCTACAGCGTCGATTTCGTGTTGCGCTCCATTCCCATCGTCTTCCCCCGCAAGACGCCCCCAAGGCGCCAAAACTCAACTCTTTTACCTTGAGCCGAGTTTCATTGTCAAATCTTTAATCATCCCCCGGCATCGGTTCACCTAGGGGGTTCGGGGGTCGTAATACTTAATTCCCCTGTTAAACAAGACCGCGGGCGCTGCGCCCCGCACCCCGCCCGACTTTTCTTTTGAATTCCGCCCAAAAGAAAAGTCGGCAAAAGAAAAGGACGGCCCTGCCGGGAGCATTTCTGTCGCAACTATTCACCTCTCTTATCGCCGACCGCAAATATTTAGGCCCACAACGCTCCGTGGCAGCGCAGAGGCAAATTTCGTCATGCGAGCACTCTTCTGTTTTCCGCTGACCGGCACCTACAAACATTGTCCGAAGGAAAAACATGCAGCGCCGGTGTCCGATACAGCCCAGTAGGCTGGTTGCGAACCACAACTGCTCGCAGATGGAGCGAACGGAGACGCGCCGGTTGTCAGCTGCGGAAGATAGTGGGCAGAACCTGCGCACGGTGGCGACAGAAATGCCGAGCGCAGCGATCGTCCTTTCTTGGTGACTTCTTTGGACGAGCAAAGAAGTCACCCGGCTGCCGGCCGGGACCGGCGAACTTAACAACTGGATTTTGCACGCATAATCCGCAGCAGCAGTAATCACTTCAGCGCCGGAATGGCGGCATCAAGGACCTCCCGGATATGTTCGGCAAATACGAATTCCATCTCCCGGCGCACGTGCTCGGGCAGCTCGCCTAGATCTTTCTTGTTTTCCCGCGGCAGGATGACCCGGTGAATCCCGGCGCGGTGGGCGGCGAGAACCTTCTCCTTGATCGCGCCCACCGGCATCACCAGGCCGCTCAAGGTAATCTCGCCGGTCATGGCGGTGTCGCTGCGGGCGGCAATGCCCGCATACAGGGACGCCAGAGCCGTAATCATCGCGACCCCGGCCGAAGGCCCGTCCTTGGGGACGGCACCGGACGGCACGTGGATGTGCACTCCCGATTTGCGGATCAGCTCCTTCTCGATCGCCAACTCCTCGGCGCGCGACCAGAGGTAGCTCTGCGCGGCTTTCGCCGACTCCTGCATGACGCTGCCGAGCTGGCCGGTCAGGATGAGTTCCTTCCCTTCGGGGAGGAGGGCCGCCTCGACATAGAGCACGTCGCCACCCGCCTCGGTCCAGGCCAGACCGGCGGCGACACCGGGGGGAAGTTCGGGGCGGGCCGGCTCGGCGTAGAACTGCTCGGTGCCGATCAGCTCCGGCAGCCGTTCCCGGTTCACCGTCGCCTCGATCGGCGCCCCCTTGGCGACCTGAGTGGCTACCTTGCGGGCGATCCGCCCCAAAACCCGCTCCAGCTCGCGCACCCCGGCCTCCCGGGTGTAGCGGCGGATAATGTAGGCCAGCGTCTCTTCCGGCAGCAGCAGCTGATCGGGGCTCAGCCCCGCCTGCGTAATCTGGCGGGGGAGCAGGTAGCGGCGGGCGATGATGCGCTTTTCCTCGTCGCTGTAACCGGGGAGGCGCAGCACCTCCATGCGGTCGAGAAGGGGCCGCGGGATGCTGTCGGTAGTGTTGGCGGTAGTGACGAAGAAGACCTGGGAGAGGTCGAAGGGGAGATCCAGATAATTGTCGTGGAACGCGAAATTCTGCGCCGGGTCGAGAACCTCCATCAAGGCGGCGGCGGAGTCGCCGTGAAAACCTTCGCGCCCCAGTTTGTCCACTTCGTCGAGCATCAGCAGGGGATTTTTTACCCCAGCCCGGCGGATCGCCTGGAGGATGCGCCCCGGCATGGCGCCAATATAGGTGCGGCGGTGACCGCGCAGCTCCGCCTCGTCGTGCAGGCCGCCCAGGCTCATGCGTTCGAACTCGCGGCCCATGGCGCGGCCGATCGATTGGCCGACGGAGGTCTTGCCGACGCCCGGTGGCCCGACGAAACAGAGGATCGGCCCCTTGGCGCCGGGATTGAGCTTCATCACCGCCAGGTGTTCGATGATGCGCTGTTTGACATCCTTGAGATCGTAATGATCCTCATCGAGCACCTGCTGGGCGCGGTCGAGATCGAGGATGTCTTCGGTCGTTTTCTCCCAGGGGAGATCGGCGACCAGCTCGATGTAGGTGCGGGTTATCTGGTAGTCGGGGGCGACGGCGGACATCCGCTCCAGGCGCCGCAGCTCCTTTTCCACCTCCTGGCGGACCTTCGGCGGCAGCTCGGCCTCCTCAATGCGTTTGCGCAGCTCCGCCATCTCGGCCTGTTCGGGGCGCTGCTCCCCCAGTTCCTCCTGGATGGCGCGCATCTGCTGGCGCAACAGGTACTCGCGCTGCGTCCGGGACAACTCCGACTCCGCCTGGCTGGAGATGCGTTGGCGCAGCTCCAGCACCTGAACCTCGTAGCTGAGGTAGCGGTGCATCAATTCGAACAGCTCCCGTTCGCTGGCGGCGGAAAGCAGCGCGATATCCTTTTCCATGTCGAGGGAGAGGAGGGTGGCCAGCATGTAGATCTGCTGCGCCGGCTGGCTCACCTCGGAAATGATGAAATTGAGGCTCATCTGCATCTGCGGCTGGACCAGCCCCACCATCCGCCCCGCCAGCTCGAGGACCGCTCGATGCACCGCATCAGTCTCCGCGCCGTTCTTGATCAGTTCATGGAGGAGCCGGACCCGGAGATGGATATAGGGCCGTTCCATGGTCGCACCGACCATCTCCACGCGCCGGAGCCCCTGCACCACGATATTCATGGTGTGCTCGATAGTGAGCATCTTCTTGATCACCGCCAGGGTGCCAATCGGATAGAGATCGGTACTTACCGGATTTTCATTCTCGGGGTCGGTCAGAGTGAACACGGCGAGGAGCTTCTCCTCGCTGGCCAGGGCAGCCTCGACCGCCTTCACAGAATAATGGCGGCCGATTGCCAGCGGCATGGCGAGATCGGGGAAGAGGACGGCGTTTTTGATCGGCAGCGCCGGAATGGTTATCAGCTCTGAATCCCTCACGGCTTGCCAGCCTCCGCCTTCCGGGTGACCAACAGCATTCCTTCGTGTATTCCGTTCCGTCTGACCGAGCGCACGCCGCCTCGCCGCAATCGCTCCTTGCCTATTCGTGACTCTGGAATTCCTCCCCCCTGAAACCTGTTTCCGTCCGCCTCGGCTCCATCTCTGGCTGCTCCGGCAGCTCGCGGATAACATCCTTGTAGGTGCTCCACTCGGTCGCCGTCCAGATCTCGGTATGGCCGTGGCCGAAGGTGCGCACGATGGTGGTGACCTTGAGGGCGGTCTCCATGTCGGGGGCTTTGAAAATGTCGAGGTAGTCGCAGTCGCCGAGGATGGCGTAGTTATGCACCCATTCGACTTCTGGACACTCGACCCGGATCTGGGCTTTCACCTGATGTTCCAACTCTTCCAGGGAGCGCGGGGAGTGCAGGGCGTCGGGGGAGAGGCGGGTCAGCATCACGTAGGTCATCATCGTTTTTTCCTCCCTTCTTGGTGGCTTTAATTCATTTTTAACGCACCTTCGGCAATGGTCAAGTTAGGCTGCGAAGGCAGTCGCGCCGGAGCTTGTTACCAGGTGGTATAATAATTTTAACTTATCAATAAATAAGGAGAAGAAGCCATGAGAAGAGTCAGCATTCTGGTCGCATGCTCTGCCGCTATGGCGCTGGCGCTTTCGGGCGGAGCCTGGGCACAGACGCCCGAGAATCAAGCGGGCGGACATGTAATGATAACGCCGGACGAGATGCAATGGGCCGATCTACCTTCCCTCGGCCCCGGAGCAAAGATCGCCGTCCTCGAGGGAACAATGAAAGATGATTCCCCCTTTACTGCGCACATCAAGCTCCCGGCCAATTTTAAGATCCCGCTCCACACCCATCCGGTGACCGAGCGGGTCACGGTCCTCTCCGGCGCCCTCCATCTGGGGATCGGGGATAAATTCGAGCCGGAGAAGGCGCAGACGCTGTGGCCCGGAAGCGTCGCCATCATGCAGCCGGGGGTCACCATGTTCGCCTTTACCGAGGGTGAAACGGTCTTTCAGCTGCAGGGCACCGGCCCCTGGGGGATCGATTACCTCAACCCGGAGGACAATCCGGTAAAGCGATGACTCATAGCTCCAAGAACACCTGAAGAGCGGCGAGGCTGCCGGAGGGTATCGGCGGAAGGCACGCCGTCGGAGGGCTCACTTGGGACGTTGTTGGGGGGGAAAGAGTGTAGTGGACAAATAAACAATGTCCCTGCTCGCTCTGCTTTTCATCAGGCGGCAGTTCCCCCGATAATGTAGACTCCTCCATTAGGTTGAGGTATCTGCATTACCGGGGGGACTGTCACTTTAGGGCAACCTATATATTATTCGTAGCAAACAAGAATGCCCTGATCTACGCCATATAATCCTATAAGACCCATTTTTGCGGCAAAGATTTCTGGTGTATCATTGATGTTTGCGAAAGGTGTTGTCAGGCGATTGGCATTCCAGCAGGCATTGCCAATCATAGCTGTTATACTTTTGGCATCCTGTCCGTAACAAACGTTGGCAATGGTGGGGACAAAACCAGCAATACCTAGAACAAAATCGACCCATTTGGTAATTTCCGACCAAGATTTCATGATAGTATTAGACTCTTTTTGGTAGGTAAAGATATCAATTATTTTTTCTATTGAAGTAATACCATAAACTACTTCACCCAGGACCTTATCCCAGCGCTGATCTGTCGAAGCAAAGAGAGATGCGGCTAAGTTTGGACCAGTTGTTGTGAAGACGCAAATACCATGTAGTACAGAAATCGTCTTGCTATTACCATCCTCAGCTTTTGCAACACTCAATGCAATAAAAACAAAACTACTGAACATAGCGGATATTCTTAACATTGCAATCGTTACGTCGGCATCACTATTCTTAGTAGAAACTGCTATCATGGAAGCAGAAGATGATTTATTAGCCAAAATGAGTTTATTGTTATTGTTAGCAACAGATGATTGGATAAACGCTTTTTGAAGATCCAGCCAGCTGCATGCATCGATTAGCGAATTGGTGAAGGCGTTGTCAGGATAAGGTGACTTGTTATAAGTTAGCTTGTAAATAATAGTGCTTGGAATTGCGATCACAAGACATAGCGCGTCAAGCAAACTTAAATCATTACCTGTAATATTTTTATAAAGCCATGAGATCACCGGAATTTCGACATGAGTATCCAGAACTGCCAAAACACCTTCTACAAGGACCACCATTATTTCAATAGATGAGACAATGATATTCTCGACGCTTCCGATAAGCAGGTCTCCGATGATGGCTATAATACGCTTAATGATTTCTCCGGCAGGCAAATTTTGAATTTGGTCTAAAACCTCAGTTTGCAGTGTATTAAACGCCTGCTGAAAGATATCCCCCTCTTCGGTAATTGCGTTTAGGAGAATCTTCATTAGATCCTCTAGCCGAGAACTTGTTCCGGTACTTGCGGTAACATCGGCACTAGTGTCCCGTGCGGTTAGTCCTTTTCATTAAGTGTCGTCCCGTGGTATAGTTCGAACATGGGACGCCCTCACGAAAAATACGAATTGACCGTAGAGGACCGGCAGGCTCTCGAAGTGCTGCTTCGGTCCCCCAAGACAGCGCAAAGCATTGTAATGCGGGCACGGATTGTTCTGCTCAGTGGCACAGGACAGACCGTAGAAGAGGTCGCCGATTCGCTCGGCTCCTCCAAGCTCGCAGTGTACAAGTGGCGCAACCGATTCAAGGCCAATGGTGTTGATGGCCTCAAAGACCTGCCGCGTTCCGGCCAGCCGAAGAAGCTCTTGGCGGCCAAGGTCAAAGAGGTTTTGACGCTGACGGTGGAGCGCATTCCCAGGGAGGCCACCCATTGGAGTGTACGCCTGATGGCCAAGGCGGCCGGGATCACCACCTGGCAAGTCCGACAGATTTGGGAGGCCTCAGATCTCAAACCTCACCGCCTCAAAACCTTCAAGATCAGCAACGATCCCGAATTTGCTGAGAAGGTTGTGAATGTGGTCGGTCTGTACATGAACCCTCCCGACAATGCCCTGGTGCTGTCGGTGGACGAGAAAACTCAGATTCAGGCACTCGATCGGACGCAACCGATGCTGCCGCTACGGCCTGGTCAGATCGAGCGCCGCACTCACGATTACAAGCGCAATGGCACCACGAGCCTGTACGCAGCCTTTGACATCCTGACGGGAAAAGTCATCGGCCGAACAACCAAGCGGCACCGGGCCAAGGAGTTTCTCGACTTTCTGCGTCAGATCGATCGCTCAACACCCAGAGAGTTGGACCTGCATCTGATTCTGGACAACAGCAGCACCCACAAAACGCCGGAGATTCAGTCGTGGCTCGCCAGCCATCCGCGATTCATCATGCACTTCACGCCAACCAGTGCGTCTTGGCTCAATGCGGTAGAAGGCTGGTTCTCCCAACTGGAGCGCCGGGCCATCCACCGAGGTGTTTTTACCAGCATAAAGGAACTGCGCACCGAGATTCATCGGTACATAAAGGCTCATAACTCTGAAAGCGCCAAGCCGTTTAAATGGACCAAAAGCGCCTCTGTCATCATCGATGCTGTGGACAGAGCAAAGAAGCAAATTAATCAATAGGACTAACCAAACAGGACACTAGATGAGGCGGCGTTATTCTTCAGGTGATAATTGCCCCAGTGAGCTTGCGGATCGTTTTGACCTTCCATTCTGCTACAGGATCCCGATTGTTCGCTGAGGCTGCCCGTCAATGACTCCAGACCCGACCATTCATTCAGTCGCTTTTCAACATCGTTGAACGCAGTGGAAACATTTGTTTTGTACGTGCCGATTTGCTGTATAGAGTGACCAAGATATTGTTTGATGATATTTCTAAGGACATTGTGTGTGCGAATAATATCCTTCCATTGAAAAAGGAAACCAAGCCATTTAACAAGGTTTTCAATGAAAATTTTTATTTTGTTTAAGACAAATTCAATCGCATGCACAACATCACTAACGCAATCCATTATGAAGCGGAAAAACTGTCCACCCAGCTCGATAAAAAAATGGTAGACATCGCCAACGATTGTGACAAAAAATTGAGTCACTTCTTCATAGGCATGTTTTAGGCAGCTAAAAATGTCACCAGCGGTGACTTCGATAGCATCCAAAATGCTATCCAGCTGTATGGTGGGTGATGATACAGCTATGATGGTTCCTGTTGCATTTAACTGCAAGCCATAATGTGTCATCGCTGCAGAACTCTCATGATATGTTATTCCATCAGAGCCAAATGACAATCCCCAAATCGTGTCCGGTTGCACAACGAATGACGCGGGTGTTTCAGGGAACGTTTTTGCCTTGAGTGCAACAGATTTCAGGGAGCCATCCTGCGGCATTGTTTCTGCAATGCTAGTGAATTTCTGTAATGCGGCTGCGACGTTATCTGTATCCTGCTTGGATGTGCTTTGGGGGACCAGTTTTTGGGTAGTCCCGTCAGCATTAGTAACGGTCACATTCGCAAGATCCTCGCCTTTTTTTATACCGGATATGATCTTGACGAGCTTTGTCATGGGATTCACATCTATTTCTGTTCCATCGTTTTTCAAGGAGAGACGGTAGCAGACAGCGCCTAAACCCTGCGTCTCCTGAATGATTGTGACTGTTCCGGTCGCGTTTGTGGTAATGTCAATCGGTATATCCGGTGAAAGAATGTAAAAAATATCATTGACATAAACGCTGCATTTACTAGTTGAAATTATGGAAAGTGTGGCCTTGGACAATGGTAGATTATCATCACCAGTGATTTGAATATGTGTGCTGAAAGTGTTGTATTCCACTACATGATTTATATTTTGATTTGGCAGAAGAATTCTGCGTTGATGCCAACTTGTGGTTTGCGGGTCCTGAGTAAGTTGAACAATCTCCTGTCCCTGAGTATGAGCAAAGAGCACGCTATTTGCGTTCTGCCAGTTCAGGAAAGACGAAATCTGCTCTACTCCGCTCAAAATAGGAATTGGATAAGACCAGGCAGTCGCTACTCCCTCCTGCCCTTTTGCGCACCTTGAATAAAAAACATCGCCTTGTTGATTTAAACCCCATGCAATGGTATGAGTGCAGGATTGGTGAGCGTAAAGCTTTTTTGTGCCGGCGAAAATAGGATTATCCACCACTTTTTCAGGCTCGCCAAAGTTGACCTGTTTATCCGGCGTAAAGAGATAGAGTCCATCTTTTGCAGCGATAAAAAGATTTGTAAGGTTTTGATCATTTACCGTAATTGCAGCTAATTGTGAGGCTCCGTCAGGTGCCTTCATCTTTATAATAGTCGGAGGACCGAATATTGATTGCATTGGAATGAAATCAATTGTCAAACCCTCATTTAAACTCGTTAGCTGATACAACCCTGTATAGCAGGATGCTTCCGGTCTGCCGATGACTCGGTCAAGTACCGAGTCGAAATTCTCTCCTGTTTGCAGAACAGCCCAAGCATTATTGCCAGCCAAATTCACTGTATAGTTTTGTATATATCCGGTAGAATCTCTACGAACTTCTACTACCAGTTGAGTGTCCGAAGACTCTTCTTGCGTCGGAGTTAGATACACATATGTTATAGTAAATGAGTCCAATGGATGTTGGGAGTCATCATAAGGACGCGCAACCCACTTTCTGACAGCCGGAGACGTTATCCAAGTTGCATCAGCCGCATTGGAAAACGAAGAAAGAACATAGAGTGTATCTGTTATTTCTCCATCAGCACGCACAACAAGTGCAATCGTAATATTGCCATCCTCATAATTCTGTGTGACTGAAAATGTTTGCGCCATAATTGGCTTATTATTATGCAAAGCACTCAACTCCGAACTAAGGTCTACTGCTTCCCAACCGGTTTTGTTGCCGGGCTTTTCAATAGTCAGATTGAATACCTTGTCATCTCCGATAGAGAAAAACATCGCATTACCATTTGTATCCTGCAGGGACTCAAAAAGCGATTGTGGCGGTAATACAGAGGCAGCTTTTTGGTTTTTCATCAGTTCATTTGAAACTTGAATCTTACTCATAATTCCCTCCGAAGGTTATAGATTATGCATCGGGATTGAGATAAGTGATGTTTGACACGAGATCCCCGCTGTCACTAAAAGCCGGATTCATAAAGCTGAAAGTCTTTGCACCGGGGAAAACAAAGTGATTGGCCGTATTTAATACCTTTTTCAGATCCTTAGCTATTGTGCCTTCAATGCTCCCTTGGATTTGCTCCCGCAGGTCGCCAAGATCATTCGTGTAAGATTGCATAAAACCACTTAGCGACTCCAAAAATTTTTCCCACCATGATGTATCATGGTTTTCAACAATTGGATCACTGCTGAAGTTGGCATTACCCACTTTTAAGTCAAGCTGTCCGTTGTTTGCAGTATCAATATAAAGTTGTAAATCGACCGACCAGTTGTAGGTGGTATTCGGCATATCGACTTCTGATGAACCACCACTGTTGTAGCTGCATGATGTGCTGCCACTTGCTGCTATGGAACCGGAAAGGGTTATTTTATTGTTCTTTAAATATACATTTATGTTACTACTATAATTTCCAGAAACGGTAAAGCGATAATATGCATAGAATGGCCCCGTGTCTGTATTCGAATGATGTGTGTTGTAGGAATAAGATGCAATAAGACCCGAAGTTGGATTATCGGTCCGATTAAATGTGTGATCCGACCCAGGATTTAATTGAATAACGACATCGTTAGGCGGACTTTTATGCCCATCGGCTTTGCAATACATCACCGGACAAATCGTTTTCAGAATTGGATTCAACTGTTGCACGATGAAATCAGCAAATGGCTTACGTCGGATTGCCATTGTCCCGTGAATGTTTACATCCTCTATCCAGTTAAATGAAAAGCTTTCAGGTGGATATGCCGGTGGCTGATTATTATTGGTCATTACAAGATAATTCAGCGTATCCAAGCTTGGATTAGTATTCTGACCACTATTGTCGTGATATGGAGTCACGCAAAAATTAACATAAGTCGGAGTTAATGTGGGCGGCAATGTATTCTTATCCTTATATTTAACTGAAACACCAAACAGCGGCTTCCCTTGCTTCTGTTGTTGTTCCAAATATGCTTTCATCATCGCTGCAACTGTTGATTTGATCAGTGATGGCATTTCCACACCGGATATTGCATCCAAAGCTGCAGTGTTTAGATCCACATATAACTGCTGAATGGAAAAAATATTTTCATCTACTTTTTCCATCTGATGCTTTATGTCGTCAGGCAATTCATTCTTGCTGATGTCCTGCATTGCTAAATTGACAAAAAATGAAAATATCCACGGAGTAGATCCATTTTGTTTTATATCTATAGAATAGTCCGGAGCTTTAAACTCACCATTTTGAATAGTGACGTTATATTTAACAGTTTGATTTCCCTTGTCTGTTTTAAGATTTACCAGTTCAATCCAATTTCCACTTGCATCCTTTTCCAATGCAAGTGTTCCAGTAAGGATGTATGAGGCTTCTGCATCACTGGATACAATGATAAGATTCCCTCTACCATCGTCTTTGGCATAGATGGCGATCTCTTTAGGATGGAATTGGAGGTACTCTCCCATGGTCTGGTTCACTGCAATTTGAGTTACAGCAACAACATTATCGTAATCTTTAAGTGTTATATTAAATATTGACATGTTCCGTTCTCCTTTTATTTTCCTGATTAGCACCAATCTTCCGCTGTAGAAGTGACATATTCTGACACAATCAAGGATTATCTTCACGGCATCGCTCCAAGGAGGTGCATCGTGAAGATGAATCGAATCCAGTTTCAGGCAGGCATGAGCCTGACTCAGTTTCTCGACAGTTATGGCGCTGAACAGCAATGTGAGCAGGTCCTTGAGCAATCTCGCTGGCCCCAAGGTTTCCAGTGTCCGAAGTGCCAGTCCAAAGGGCATAGCTCTTATCGGCGGGGCGGCGTGAAGGTCTTTCAGTGCCGCGCATGTCGATCGCAAACGACGTTGACCGAAGCGACCATTTTTCACTCAACCAAGCTGCCCCTGACCAAGTGGTTCCAAGCGATGTACTTTCTAAGTCAGAACAAAAATAACGTCTCGATCTTGGAACTGAGGCGTTTGGTCGGTCTGAGCTACCCTGCGGCATGGCGGATGAAGCACAAGATCATGCAGGTGATGTATGAACGAGAAACCTCCACACGATTGTCCGGCCGGGTTGAGATTGACGATGCCTATCTGGGTGGTGAAAACCCAGGAGGCAAAGTCGGTCGCGGTTCCGAGAATAAAGTTCCGTTCATCGCCGCCGTTCAGACCAACAACCAGGACAAACCTTTGTACGCCGTTTTTTCAAAGGTCAAGGCCTTCAGCGGTGAAGAAGTTTCTACGTGGGCAAAGAGATCGCTGGCCCCTCCACAACGGTTGTATCTGATGGTCTATGGTGTTTCCAGTCTGTTACAGAAGCAAACTGCTTTCAACAGTGTGAGGTTGTCGGCAAAGGCCGCAAAAGCACCGATATGGAGTGCTTTACTTGGGTCAATACGATTCTTGGCAATCTAAAAACCGCCATTAGCGGTACTTACCATAGATTCGACTTCGAAAAATACGCTCACCGTTATCTGGGCGAGTATCAGTATCGTTTCAACCGCCGCTTTGATTTGGCAGCGATATTGCCCCGCATGATCTTCGCTGCGGTTAGAACAGGCAAACGTCCAGAGCGCAGGCTCCGCTTAGCGGAAGATCAGTGCTAATCAGGTTTATTTTTGAGGTTAAATTAGATGGGCCACCGCTAATCTGAATGTTTTCTGAATGATGCATCGATATGACGCCACCCCTCCCCCCTGTTTTTGACATCTCGCCCCTTTTCGGTGCTTCAAAAGCAAAACGCCGCAGCAACCGGATCCTCGATCCGATCGCTACGGCGTCAAATTGGTGCTGCGCCCCATCCCCATCCCCATCCCCATCCCCATCCCCATCCCCATCGGCCTTAGCCCTCAAGGCGCCCCCACGGCGCCAATTCAATTTATTGATTTTCTACCTTGAACGATGTTTCATTGTCAAGATTTTAATCCTGCTTTTAATCCAACCGGACCGGCTCTCCGTAAGGACGATGTTTTTCAGCCGTCCCCGCCAGCGGTCTGCTAGAATGAAAGCTACCGGCAAACAAACTGCCGCCGGATGCGGAGGTGCCCATGCCCTTTCAGCTCCCCCCCTACACCCCCCCCGATTTCTCCCGACCGCAGCTGGCTGGAGCGCCGCCGGCCACCTTCCGGGCGGTGCGGCACGCCGGCGTGGCGCCGGAGGACTACCACGCCACCTCGATCTTTCCCGAGTACTTCCAGATTCAGCCGGGGAAATGGCGGCTCGCCCAGCCGTCGCGCATGGATTGCGTCGTGGTGCTCGGAGAGGGCGACGAACCGGTGGTGAAAGAATTTCGCCATCTGCGTCCGGAGGATCTCGTCGCTTGCGGGCGGCGGGAGAATGGCGAGGATGGCATCTTCGTCCACACCAACGGCTTCAGTTTTACCCCCGAGGAGGCCGAGAAGTTCGCCTTCCGCACCCACCTGACGCGGGAGACATCCTTTTCCATCGATTACGATCAGTTGTACGAACTGCTCGAGCACGAACGCACGGAGGGGTTTCTGCTCTGGGTTTGCGGGCCGGCGCTGGTCTTCGATCGCGACGCCCGCGACGCCTTCACCCGGCTGGTGGAGCGGGGTTACGTGCACGGCCTGCTCGCCGGTAACGGCCTGGCGACGCACGATCTGGAGGGGGCGCTCTCGGGAACCGCCCTCGGCCAGGAACTCTACAGCAAGCACCTCGTTCCCCTCGGCCACTACCGGCACCTGGATGCCATAAACACCATCTGTCAGGCCGGCTCTATTGAGGCGGCAGTCGCCGCCGGCCTGATCGGCGACGGCATCATGCGGGCTTTAGTCGGCCGCGGCATTCCTTTTGTGCTGGCCGGCTCGATCCGCGACGACGGGCCGCTCCCCGAGGTCACTGGCGACGTCTACCTGGCGCAAGACCGCATGCGCGCTCTCACCGCCCGCGCCACCACCATCGTTGCCCTGGCGACGCAGCTGCATACCATCGCCACCGGCAATCTGACCGCCGCCTTCTGCGTCGTCGGCGGCCGGGTACGGCCGCTCTACTTCTACTCGGTGGACATGTCGGAATTTGCCATCAGCAAGCTGGTCGATCGCGGTTCCCTGACCGCCCGCGCCATTCTCACCAACGTTCAGGACTTCATCGTCACCCTGGAGCGCGGCCTTCAGGCCCGTCAGGGATGATCTCCGTGCCGGCCTTCCCGGCCACCGCCGCCTCAATGGCATCAAGGGCGCAGATCATCGCCCGCTTGCCGCCGGCCTCGATGAACTGCGCCGCCGCTTCCACCTTCGGCCCCATCGAACCGGGCGAAAACTCCCCCGCCCGCAGGTAGCGGCGCGCCTCATCTACTGTCAACCGGCGCAGGAAGCGCTCCCCGGCCTGGCCGAAATCAAGTGCCGCCCCTGGCACATCGGTGGCGATCAGCAGCAGATCCACCCCCACGTCCTGCGCCAGCCGGGCGCTCGCCAGATCCTTGTCGATCACCGCATCGATCCCGTGGAACCCCCTTCCCTCGCGCACCACCGGGATGCCGCCGCCCCCGCAGCAGATGACGATGAAACCGAGGTCGATGAGGGTGCGGATCTCCCGTTTTTCGACGATGGTGAGCGGCCGGGGGGAGGCAACCACCCGCCGCAGGCCGCGCGCGGTGCGCTGCAGCGGCCACGGCAGCGCCTGCGCCTCCGCTTCGCTGTAGAAGGGGCCGATCGGCTTGTCCGGCGCGGCGAAAGCCGGATCGGCGGGATCGACTATCACGTAACTGATCAGGCTGACCAGCAGCTGGCCGGCGGCGGGATCGAGTTCGCTCTCCAGCACAGACTCGATCATGTAGCCGATCTGCCCCTGCGTCTGCGCCACCAGGATTTCCAGCGGTAGGCGCGGCACGGCGCTGCAACTCTCCTGCTGCAAAAGCAGGTTGCCCACCTGCGGACCGTTGCCATGGGTGATGATGAGGCGGTACTGGCGGGAGAGGCGCGCCACTTGCCGCAGCGGCAGCCGCAAGTTGTCGATCTGCTCCTCGGCGGTGCCGCGCTGCCCCGGACGGATCAGGGCATTGCCGCCGAGGGCAACCAGCAGGATCTCCCGCGTATCAGGTCTCGTCATGCGCTTTTCTCCAGCGGCAGGCGCGCCGCCAGCACTTCCGCCAAGGTCGGCGTGCCATGGTCGCGGTAGGCATAACGCACCCGCAACGTCGGCTGGCGGATGCTCAGCAGGCGCGGCAGGTCGATCGGGGTGGCGAAGAGAATGAGGTCGCAGTCGATGGCGGCGATCGTCGCTTCCAGTTCGCGGATCTGTGGCGGGTGATAGCCCATCGCCGGCAGAACCGGGCCAATATGCGGGTACTTGCGGAAGGCTTCGGCAATGCTCCCCACTGCCTGCGGGCGGGGATCGATCAGCTGCGCCGCACCGTGCGTCCGGGCAGCGAGCACCCCGGCGCCGAAGCTCATGCCGCCGTGGGTGAGGGTCGGTCCGTCCTCCACCACCAGCACCCGCCGGCCGGCGATCAGCTCCGGCCGGTCCACCTCGACCGGCGATTCGGCCAGCACCACCGTGGCGCGCGGCGCGTGCGCGGCGATATTCTGCCGCACCTGCTCCACCGCCGCCGGCGCGGCGCTATCGACCTTGTTGATGACGGCGATGTCGGCCAGCCGCAGATTCGTCTCGCCCGGATGATAGAGGCGCTCGTGGCCGGCGCGGTGCGGGTCGAAAAGGACGATGTGCACATCGGGGCGCAGGAATGGGGTATCGTTGTTGCCGCCGTCCCAGACGATGACCTCCCCTTCCGCCTCGGCCGCCGCAGGATGCGCTGGTAATCGATGCCGGCAAAGACGATGATCCCCTGTTCGACGAGCGGTTCGAATTCCTCCCGCTCTTCGATGGAACATCGGTGAAGGTCGAAGTCGGCAAAGCTGGCGAAGCGCTGCAGCGCCTGCCGGCGCAAATCGCCGTATGGCATCGGATGGCGAACGACCACCACCCGCCGGCCGGCGGCGCGCAGGATGCCGCAAAGATGGCGGGTGGTTTGCGATTTGCCGCAGCCGGTGCGCACGGCGCAGACAGAAAGGACCGGGCGATGGGAGGCCAGCATGGTGCGGGCGGCGCCGAGCAAAACGAAATCGGCGCCGGCAGCGGTGACCAACGCCGCCTTGTGCATGACCTCGCTATGGGCGATGTCGCTGTAGGAGAAAACCACCTGCCGGACACGATGGCGGGCGATCAGCCACGGCAGCTCCGCTTCGGGGAAAATCGGAATCCCCTGTGGGTAGCGGCCGCCGGCCAGTTCCGGCGGGTAGAGGCGACCGGCAATATCGGGGATCTGCGCGGCGGTAAAAGCCACCACCCGGACGGCGGGATCGTCCCGATAGAGAACATTGAAATTGTGAAAGTCGCGGCCGGCCGCGCCCATGATGATGAGCGGTTGCATGGGAGCCTCCTCTTTTCCCATTATAGATCAGGTGGGATGCCTTCAACGGGAAGGCGCAGTTCCCTGCGACAGGGTCAAGCCAGGAGAGCAGATACCCGGTTGCTTCCGGCCGTGCCTCGTCTAAAATGAGAATATAACGCAGGAAAGGAGGCCCCATGAGCCTTGAAGGACGTGACGCCCCGGATTTCGATCTGGAAGGCACCGACGGCAAGCGGCACCGGCTGGCGGATTATCGCGGCAATACGGTGGTGCTTTACTTCTACCCCCGCGACAATACCCCCGGCTGCACCAAGGAGGCCTGCGCCTTTCGCGACCACTTTCCGACCTTTCAGGGGCTCAACACCGTCGTCCTCGGCGTCAGCCGGGACAGCATGAAATCGCACGACCAGTTCATCGCCGATTTCGACCTGCCCTTCGTTCTGCTCACCGACTCGGAGGCAAAGACGATGCGCGAATACGGCGCCTTCGGGGAAAAAACACAGGATGGCAAGAAAACGGAAGGGGCGATCCGCTCCACCGTCGTTATCGGCCCGAACGGGAAAATTCTGAAACATTGGCCGAAGGTGGCGAAGGCGGAAGAACATCCGCGGGAAGTTCTCGATTATCTCGCCGGGCTTAAAAATTTAGCGGACTGATGAAAAACGCCCGTCTGCAGCGTTGCCCTCACCCTTCGGCCTTGCGGCGTACTGGTGTACGCCTCACTCCTCAGGCTTTCGGGCGCCTTGCATCCGGGCATTTTTGCTCAGCCTGTAAATTATTCGGCATCTTGACAGCTTGAAAAGCGGATAGCGAACATGCCATGGAAATCACCCTGACCACCCCGGCGCTGCTCTTCCCGGCCGTCTCCCTCCTGATGCTCGCCTATACCAACCGCTTCCTTGCCCTGTCCGCCCTCATCCGCGCCCTGCACGCCCGCTACCAGATGGATCCGGGCGAGCTCCTCATCGGCCAGATCGCCAACCTGCGCCGGCGCGTCCGCCTTATCCGCGACATGCAGGCGGTCGGCGTGTTCAGCCTCTTCACCTGCGTCCTCTGCATGTTCGTCCTCTTCGCCGGCCAGCTCCTCCTCGGCAAGCTTCTCTTCGCCGTCAGCCTCCTCTTGCTCCTCTGGTCGTTCTGGCTCTCCGTCGTCGAGATCCGCATCTCGGTACAGGCGCTCGACCTGCACCTGCGCGATCTGGAGCAGCCGGGACGACAATGAGCAGCGATCCCCTCGTCTTCACCGTCGGCCACGGCAACCGTACGCGGGAAGAATTCGTCGCCCTGCTGCACCAGGCTGGCATTACGCTGCTGCTTGACGTGCGCCGTTACCCCGGCTCGCGCCGGCATCCGCATTTTGCCCGCGAGGCGCTGGAGCACGCCCTGCCGGTCGTCGGTATCGCCTACCGCTGGGAAGGAGAGCGCCTGGGCGGCCGGCGACGGGAAGGAGTCGACTCCCCGCACACCGCCCTGCGCAGCGCCAGCTTCCGCGCCTATGCCGACCACATGCGGACGCCCCTGTTCCGGGCAGCCTATCGCCGATATCCTCGCCGCCGCAGACGGCCGGCCGGCGATCCTGTGCGCCGAAAGCCTCCCCTGGCGCTGCCACCGCTGGTTCATCGCCGACGCCCTCCTGATTGCCGGCGCCCGGGTCATCCATCTCATCGCCCCGGACACGCAGCGCGAGCATTCCCTTTCTCCTTTCGTCCGGGTGGAGGCGGGGGAGCTGATCTACGACCGCAATAGTAAGGGGCAGTTGGCGCTGGATATCTGAACACGCAACGGTGGTAGCAAATCAAAGATGAGTTTTCATGAAATATCCTCCCCTGTATACTTCCCTCCCGGTTTTCGTGTTGCGCGCAATGATGGGGATGTAAAGATGTCTTTCACCCTTGAAAAAGTAGTGCCGTGGGGACGGTCGCTTGACGAGTACGTCGCCATGTTTGCCCTTGATAGCAATGACTTGGGTAAAAGAATCCTTGGTTGTGGCGATGGGCCTGCCAGCTTTAATGCTGCGCTTACCAGGCGCAGCGGTTCGGTTCTATCCATCGACCCGATCTATCAGTTCTCGGCTGCGGAAATAGCCGGGCGCATAGAGCAAACCTACGACATTGTAATGGAGCAAATGCGGCAGAATGCCGACGAGTTTTCCTGGTCCCACATAGGCTCCATCGAAGCGCTCGGGCAACTGCGGATGGGCGCCATGCGCGACTTCCTGGCCGATTATCCCCAGGGAAAGCACGCCGGCAGGTATATCCCCGGGAAACTGCCGAAGCTCCCCTTTAATGACGGAGCGTTCGAACTCGCGCTCTGTTCACATTTCCTGTTCCTGTACAGCGGGCATTACGATCTGGAGTTTCACTTGATGTCCCTGCGGGAGCTTTGCCGGGTGGCGCGTGAGGTGCGGGTATTTCCGGTAATGGAGCTGGGTTCCGTAAAGTCCCGGCATGTCGAAGCCGTAGCGTCGGAGCTCGCTGCCGAGGGTTATCGAGTAAGCCTGGAAAAGGTCGACTACGAATTCCAGAAAGGGGGGAATGAAATGTTGCGCTGCAGCAAGTTATAGCCAGACCCCTGCGGCGCCCTGGACATGCCATGACCTATGGAAAGGAGATGAAAAAATGAGCAGCGCCATCACAGAACAAAAAACTGTGGCATCCGTCAGAGAGACCTTTGACACCGTTGCGGCAGGGTATGACAACCAGTCGCTCCGGTTTTTTCAGGATAGCGCCAGGAAAATGGCGGCTTATTTCAGCCCCGTGGAAAATATTCATCTGCTCGATGTTGCGACCGGGACTGGTAATGCGGCCATTACGCTCGCCGGATATCTGCCGCGGGCAAAGATAACGGGCGTCGATTTCTCGCCCGCCATGCTGGCACAGGCGCGGGCCAAAGCAATGGCAGAGAACATAGGGAATGTCGAATTTCTGGAAATGGATATGCAGGCGCTGGAATTTCCAAGTGATTGTTTTGACGCTGCTGTTTGCGCTTTCGGCATCTTTTTCGTCGAAGATATGGAACGACAGCTCAAGCATATCTCCGACAAGGTAAAACCCGGCGGCAGAATTCTCGTTTCCTGCTTTTATGAGGGCAGTTTTTCTCCGTGCGTGGATCTGTTTCTGGATCGTATCGAACAGTACGGCATTGCAAGGCCGCCGCTGAGATGGAAGCGAATTGCCACCGAGGCAGGATGTACGTCACTTTTTCAGGATGCGGGGTTAACGGACATCCGGGTAGACAGGAAAGACCTCGGTTACTACCTGGAGAGTGCGGATAAGTGGTGGGACGTGATCTGGAACGGAGGGTTTCGAGGGTTGATCGAGCAGCTGCCGACCGATCTCCTTCATAAATTCAGGAATGAGCACCTGCAGGAAATCGAAAAACTCTCCACCAAGGACGGAATCTGGCTGAATCTGGAAGTGCTGCATGCCCTAGGAACCAAAAGAATGATCGCCAAATCGCCAGGAGCGACATGACAAACTGCATGTAGCGAAAGCTTTTGCCTCACGGATGATGTTCATGGACAAATACCGGGCAGGCATCATTATGAAAATCTTTTGGCTGACCACTATTCCTGGATGTGCGGCGGCTCCGACGCCAAAGTAACCCGAAAATCCTGATTCTTACGGAACCGAGAGCGGTATGTACTCCTTTGCCGCAAAGTTCGTCTCCATGCTCCAGGTGTGCGCCTGGCAACCTACTACCCGGAAAACCGCAAGCATATCCATGCCCTGTTTCTCCACCCACGGTTTCAAAAACTCTCTGCCCGGACTGTTGACGATCTCCTCCTTAAAATGCATTTCGACCACCGGCACGGCCTTGCCGCGCACCCGCAGCTGGATGTTCTGCTGCCAGTCGTTGAAGCAGAGTTCGACGTCGGGATTGGCTATGAGCTGACGGTAAAGGTCCTTCATCGAGCCGGTATGAAAGACGATGCCATCTTCATCGGCGCGGTAAAGGAGCATGCCCCGGACGCGGGGCTCTCCGTCCTCGATAGTGGCGAGGAAAAAGGCGGGATTGCGGTTGATGAGCGCGAGCAGGTCTTTCCGTTCCATCATTGCCTCCTGAAAATGCATTTGCCCCAGGGTACGCAATTCAGGCACAGGCCGCTTTCGCAATTCTGCCCGTTTTTGCCGGGATCATGCTCAGCCTCGGCTCTTACGATACTCGGAGGGGGTCGTGCCGCACTGCCGGTGGAAGCAGGCGGCGAAATGGGAAGGGGTGGCGAAGCCGCACTTGAAGGCGATCTCCGTGATATTTTCGTCACCGGCCAAAAGGAGCAGGCGGGCCTTTTGCAGACGGAGATGAATCAGATAATCGAGGGGTGGAGAGCCGGTTTCGCTGCGAAAGACCCGGCTGAAGTGGGCGGTTGACATGGCTGCGATCTGTGCCAGTGCCGCTACGGTCAGCTTTTCCTCAAAATGACGGTGCAGATGCTCGATGACACGGTGAATCTCGATCCGTTCGCCGATGCGCTCCGAAACTGCAGGGACTGGGAATGCCGCGCGGATGAGGGAGTGGACGATCCTGGTCCCAATGGCGTCCAGCAGCGCGTCGCGTCCCGGCAGGCTGGCTCCTGCTTCTTTCATGAACTCCTTGAGCAGGGAGATCAGCTCCGGCCCGGGCAAAAAGCTGCGAAAGGCGAACGGCTGCTTCCCGATTGCAGGATAGAGACCCAGTTCACCCTCGAAATACGCCCTTTCGACAAAGACACCGATGTAGCGCGGCGGCTTGTCCGCCGGGATTTCCTGGTGAACCGCCTCAGGATCCACAGCCAGGACCTTTCCCGGCTCAAGTCTTATCACTTCTTTTTTTACCGCAACCTGCGTCAGGTCATCAAAACCGAGGAAGAAGGAGTAGGCGGGATGGGAGTGATCGGGGGTGACGGCATAGAAGCAAGGCCCGACGGCAGGCACGAAGAGCGCCAACCTGCGGCCGACGAAACACTCCACATAGCGGAGCTGCTCCGGCGAGACATCACCCACCAGTCCCCTAATGCAACCCATTTCTTCAACGGTCATCTCTACTCCTCCCAGATCCGGGAGAATAGCCGATCGGGGGAAGGAAATACAACGCCTCGCAACCAATTTCGGGCCAAGCCAACAAGCCAGGCATCTACCACTTTTCCCCCGCACTGTTTTTCAGACAAAACTCGCACACTGTTCATCCCCCCGAACAGTTGTTTTCCCGCCTGGTAATCCAGATGCGCCGCGTGGGCTTTATCCAGATCACCGCGAACGCCCAGCGCGAGCATTCCCTCTCGCCTTTCGCACGGGTAGAGGCGGGGGAGCTGATTTACGACCGCAATAGTGAGGGGCAGTTGGAGCTGGATATCTGAACACGCAACGGGTGGCAGCAAATCAGAAATCAGTTTTCATGAAATATTCTCAGCTGTATACTTCCCTTCCGCAAGTCTGCTGCCAGTGAAGAGGCAGGCAAGATCCGCATTCTCAGAAGGTTAGGAATCATGCACCTGGTCTAAACATTTAGCGGACTACCTGTTCTCGGACACAATCGTGGGCTGGAAATCTCCTGAAGTTCGCCAGAAGGCACTGGATCTTACTCGCGCAATATTGTGAACATCAGTTGAAGAGGAGAGTGCGCAATGGGACCTATTTTGGCGTTGATCCAAGTCGAAGTAATGGATGCAGAAAAATTTAGAGAATATGTAAAGGGGCATCTGCCGACGATCGAACTTTACGGAGGAAAAGTGATACTCAAGAGCGCGGGAATGGAGGTCATTGAAGGCGCATGGATGCCGGAACTCTTCGTCATCCATGAATGGCCGGGCGTGGCGGCTTTCAAGAGATGGATGTCTCAGAAGAATATAAACCGTGGAAGTCAAAGCGGAAAGAAGCATGTAATCTAAGCATAACCTTAGCTAAAATGCGATGATTTTCCTTAGTAAGAATGACGGCATAGGGAGACACTCAAATGAAGAAAATCGGCATTATCGGCGGCATCGGGCCCGAATCCACCATGGACTATTACCAAGGCATTATTGAGGCTTTCCGGGATCGCATGGGAGGGATGAATTACCCTGATATCATCGTCTACAGTGCGAATCTGACCGAGCTTCTCGGCATCCTGGAGGCAAATGCTCTGGATAAGCTGGTGGAGTGGCTTGTGGCCAGAGTCGAGGCGCTCCATCGAGCCGGTGCCGAGTTTGCCGCTATTGCTTCCAACACTCCGCATGTCGTCTTTGCTGAAGTGCAAAAGCGTGCTCCCCTGCCGCTCCTCAGTATCGTGGAAGCGACCTGTGCAAAGGCGGGGAGCTTGGGAGTGAAGCGGCCCGGTCTGATGGGGACAAAGTTCACCATGCAGGCGGACTTTTTCCAGAAGCCGTTTCATCAGCGCGGCATCGAGGTAGTTGTCCCTTCGGCGGAAGAGCAGCAGTTCATCCACGAGAAGCTCTTCTCAGAGATCGAGTTGGGGATTTTCAAGGATGAGACAAAGGAAGCGCTGTTGGCAATTGCGAAGCGGATGATCGAGCGGGACGGAATCGACTCCCTCATCCTCGGCTGCACCGAGCTGCCGCTGATTCTTCCCGGAGAGGCACACGGCATCAAGTTCCTGAATACCACCGCCATTCATGTTGAAAGCATCGTGAAATACTGCTTGGGGAAGTGACACCAAGCGGCAGGTTCGGATAGAGGTGAACCATGCCGGGCGGAATCGCCCCTACTATGCATCTGCCACGAACGGGAAAGAAGAAATGGATAACGCTATGAATGGAGTGGAGAGAGCGACATCATTCACCGGCTTCACGCCCAACACGTCGGCTTTCCTGCGCGCCCTTGCCGCCAACAACCGTAAGGAGTGGTTCGAGGCACACAAGGAGGAATACCGCCAGTTCCTTCAGGAGCCTCTCCAACAGCTGGCCGCGGCTCTTGGCGGTCCGCTCATGGCCATTGATCCGGACCTGATCACTGAACCGCGCCGGGTGGTTTCCCGCATCTACCGCGACACCCGCTTTTCGCGGGACAAATCCCCCTACAAAACCACTATGTGGCTTACCTACAAACGCCCGCTCACCGCCTGGCAGGATGCACCGGCCTATTTCTTCGAATTAACGGCTGACTCCTACCGCTTTGGCATGGGATTTTACAGCGCTTCCAAGGGCAAGATGGACCGCTTGCGAGAAGAGATCGAACACCGGCCCGAGCGGTTCCGCCAGGCGGTGGCGTTTCTAGAGGAACAGGATATGTTGGTGCTGGAGGGGGAGCTCTACAAGCGCATGCTGAAGCCTGACCTGGCGGATGACCTGCAAAGGTGGCACCGCCGCAAGAACCTATACCTCGTCTGTAACCGACAGTCGGATGAATCCCTCTTCTCGCAGGGACTCGCGGACGATCTGCGCAAGGGATTCTTCCTCCTGGCGCCGTTTTATAGTTATCTCACGGCATTGTCCGGCTAGGCTTATGATCTCATGGCAACAACAGCAAGCCTACGGCCAATCCGGCCGCCATGGCTATATCCCGGGGTAATCCATCTCATCACCGCGAACGCGCAGCGCGAGCATTCCCTTCCTCCTTTCGTCCGGGTGAAAGCGGGAGAATTAATCTACGGCCGCAGTTGTGAGGGGCAGCTGCAGCCGGAAATCTGAACGGAAAAATACATTGTAAGGGGGGGCTAAAAGGGATAAAACGGGAACATCCCTGCAGTTCGTTTCGCCCGCGGAGGTGCCCCATGCATGTCCTGAAGCGATTTTTCGCCAGTCTTGCCCTTCTCCTCCCCCTCCTGATCAATATCAGCTGCGGCGGTGGCGCCGGAGAAGATCATGACAGGGAAACGTCGATTTCCGGCCAAGTGATTTCGACCGCCGGAGTCGGCCTGGCCGGTGTCCCCATCCATGCCACCGACGGTTCGGGCTGCACCGCAAATACCTGGGAAACCGTTACCGGACGGGACGGCAACTACGTCATTGTCACTTACGACAGATATGTCAGCGGCTATTCAGGTGGCGAGGTGGCCATCATTCCGGTTAATTCGCCGCCGGGGGGCGGTCCGGAATATGCCTTCGAGCCTTCCTCTCGCAAAATCATGGTCAATTACGGCGACCGCCTGGAAGGGATCGATTTTCTCGCCCTGCGGCAGTTCGATATCACCGGCCGGGTGACCACCGCCGATGGCACCGCGCTGACCGGAGTGACGGTCCAACTGACCGGCCCCGAAAACTGCTCGGTCGCCACCGGCACCGATGGCAGTTTCTCTTTCCTCCAATTGCGGGAGGGAAACTACCAGATCACCCCGCTTAGCACCGGTTATATCTTTTCGCCGTCCGATCGCGCGGTGTTGCTGACCGATGCCGCCATTTCCATGCAAGATTTTCTGGCCGCGGCTATACCGCACGCCCTTTCCGGGACAATCCGCGTCAACGGCTTGGGTATTGCCGGCATCCCGGTCCGGCTGCTGGCGCCGGGCGGGGCATTGGTTAGCACCACCAGCGGCGCGGCCGGCCTCTTCCGCTTCGACCATCTGCTGCCGGGGGATTATACGATTACCCCGGCGTCATCGGCTTACGCCTATCAACCGGAAAGCCAGCCCGTAACCCTCGGCACTGCCGATCTCGCCGACGTTGATTTCAATGCCATCCCGATCGGCCGCACCCTCTCCGGCCGGGTCACCACTGCAAACGGCCAGGGCGTGGCTGGGATCACTCTCACCCTGGCGCCCCAGCCGGTCGAAAATGCCACAACCAAATCTGCCGCCGATGGCAGCTTCTCCTTCGGCGGCATTTACGGCAACGCCTACACCCTGACCCCGGGCACCGCCTGCCCCACTTTTCGTTTCTCTCCCGAGATACGCAATCCGCTGGTTACCGATGCGGATTTGCCAGCGCAGGATTTCGTCGCGACCTATCTGAGCGACCGAAAGTATGTCATTTCCGGTCGGGTTGGCGGCGCTGATGGCACCGGGATGGCGGGAATTCGCGTCGGGCTGGGAGGAACTGTTGTGACCAATGTGACCACCGACAGCGCCGGCGACTTCCTTTTCGCGAACCTGCCGAACGGCGAATATACCGTCGCCCCGGTGCCGGCCGATTATTACTTCGCGCCGAAAGATCGGGCGGTGTCGATCTGCAACGGGCAACCGGCCGATCTCGGATTTGTCGAACGGACCCTCTGGTCGAAATATGGTTACGCCCGCGGCGAAGCGCGCGCGGCTGTGGAGTTGGGCGACGGCTATCTGTTCGCCGGCGGAGATGCCGGCGAACAGATCCTGCTGCGTACCGATAATACCGGGGAGCCGGTTTGGGTGCGTCGGCTGACGGGCGGCGTCCAGCTACAGGCGGCCGATCTGGCTGCGGCTGCAGACGGTGGCGCTCTTCTGGCCGGGCAAGGCATCGGTTTCGCAGACAGCGCCGATGGTCGGCTGGTACGGCTGAACGGGGGCGGCAATATCCTCTGGCAACAGGCGGTCGGTGGCGCCAGCGTCGATTTCTTCAATGCTGCCGTCCCCTATCAAGGCGGCTTTGCCGCCGCCGGCCGGCTCGGAACCGAGGTTTGGGTGCTGCGTCTGGGCGGCGACGGCGCCGTCGTCTGGCAGAAAACATACGGCAGCGGCACTGTGGCTGCCCTGGCGACGACCGCCGCCGGCAATCTGATCGCTGCTGTCGGCCCCCGGCTCCTCCTCCTCAATACCGCCGGGGACATCATCTGGAGCAAAAGCTACGGGGATACCTCCGACTCGACCTTCGCGATCAAAAACGTCCGCGAGCTGCCCGGGGGGGAGTTTTTTGCTGTCGGGGAGACGACGAAACCAGGAGGCTGGATATGGGCTCTGCGCCTCGATGCCAGCGGCGATGTTCTCTGGCAGAAACTATTGGCCATGGGGAACGGGCTGGCGGTGACGGGGGGCTGGTCGGCGGCGGACGGTTCCCTGATCATTTCCGGGCACCAGGAGATGGACATCAGTACGGTCCAGGCCTGGCTACTCCAACTGCGGATCAACGGCACGCCCGTGGCGCTGAGAACCTTTGGCGGCTGGCCCGACCGACGGCACCTGCTGAAGCTGCGCGGGACCACCGACGGCCGATTGCTGGGCGCCGGCTCCTTTTCCTATTTCGGCACTTGGTTCTGGCTACTGAAGTTCGATACGACAATGAGCAATTGCGGTTTCCCGCAGGCCTATACGGGTACCGATCAGGTCATTGCCGCCCCCCCCGCTGTTGACGTACCAGCGAGCAGCGACGCGACCGCCTCGGTCACTCTCACCACCGCCTCCCTCAATGAACTGGCGCCGGTGAATATCCAGGGCGGCGCCTGCCAATAGGTCGCAGTCTTCAGGTCTCGAGCTTTTTCTGCAACTGGATGGAAGAAGAGAAATGGGAAGGAGATCCAGTTGGCGTGGCGTAGACCGGCCGTTTGGGATCTACGACCGCAATGGGGAGGGGCAGCTAGCGCTGAAATCTGAAGGCGTATTAAAACTTTGACAATGAAGGTTTGCTCAAGGTAAAAGAATGAACGATTGTTGCCGCGGAGGGTGTCTTGCGGGGGGGAGACGATGGGGAAGCAGTTGCCGCAGAATTTACGCCGTACGATCAGCATCCGAGGATGCCGTTTGCTATGGCGTTTTGCTTCACCAGAAATTTCCCGCCGCCACCATGGCCCCCAATATTTCAATATTGACGTTCGGTCAGCGACTACCCTTTCGCGCGCCAAGCCAAATGGACCATTCACCCGTGCTGGAAGCGAACTTACCTTTAGGGACCGCTTGGCCCTCTGATTGGAACCTGATCCAGTGACCGGAGATCCGGACACTTTACAGCCAAAAATTCAATGAAAATCTTTTAGGACTCAGTATGAAAATTTTCTTTTTCACCATTTTCTGCATTTTATTATCTAGCACGCCATCATTTTGTATAAATGAAACCAAACCATTTTATTTCAGTGACAAACCACCATTGAAAAAGGGAACCATCAGGGATTATGAAAATAAAACTGCAAAACGAAATGAAGAAGTTTCTGTCTTAGGCAGCAGTGAGCCGACACTTTTTACAGATCCAACGACAATTACACCAAAATCTCAGACGCGCCCGGAAATCATCATTTTGTGGGAAGGACCAGTAGGCGAGGAAGCTGCCCAGACACTGTTATCTCATATGACCGGGCTTGGCCACCCGACCAAGATCGCCGCACTTCCTTGGGAGGGACATGCGGATTTGAAAATCTACGTGAAAACGAACCTTAACGAACGGATGTATAAGTTCCCCAAAGAAGAAGAGGAACGCAGCATAACGGAGACATTAATTGATATCTCTGCCGAGGACAAAAAGGGGGTTGTTCTCTTGCAGCAACACATGAATGTTGCCTATGCCATCCATGGTGGCTTGGGCGAGGTTGCGAGAAGTCTGACGCGAGATAATTTGCCGGAATTCGAAAAGAAGCTCGAAATAGCGCTGACGAACCTGCGGCAGGACTTGGATGGCGGAAATTCCAACGATTTAGAAATTACTAAAATAAATCCTGTTTTCAGTGAGAGAACACCAGGATTCGGAAAATTTGTGATTATTACTGGAATAAAAAACAATGCAAAATCCAATGTAGAACTAATTGTATCCTGTTTCTACGTTGGCTACACCAAACCTGGTGTTTATTACAAGAATGAACCTTCAATAGAAAAGCAATATAAAGTTATAAACTTGAAATCAGGTGAAGAAGGTCAGTTTGCGTTTGACGGTGATGGATTTAGATCGTATCACCCTGAAACTTTAGGTGAGCTGATCATTAGTATAGCTGGGAAGAGTGTTGTCAAAAGTATTCCGTTACAAACCAGCTTTCATCCTGAAAGTGAAGATTAAATTCCTACAAATAGTTTCCTTTCTGAAAAGGTCTGATGGTGAAAAAAGCCCTCCTTCTTGTGCTCTTTTTTCTGGCCGGATGCGCTTCCAATGCCCAACTGGACGAGAACTTTTGGCGACTGAAGTCAGAGCCGGAGAAGGCTATCAGTTATTTGAATCGGCGGCTTTTCTTCAACCGCTTTTTTACCGATGCTTATCTGGAGCGCGGGTACCTGAATTTCCAAACCAAGCACTTCCGCGATGCCATTTCCGATTTTGAAAGGGTTATAGAACTCAAAGAGGATTGTCCGCGCTGTGTCGTATCGATGCACAGCATGGTCGGCCAGTCCCTCCTGGGATTGGGTGAACTCGACAAGGCCCTCAAGCGGTTCACGACAGCGATCGATCTGGCCCCGCAGGGGGCGAGTACCGGCACCTTGGCAAACGTCTATGCCGGAAGAGGGCTTGTTTTTCAACAATTGGGCAATTACTTGGCGGCTATCGATGACTTTACTGCCGCCATCGAACTCTCACCCGAAATCGCTTACTGGGCAAACCGAGGCTTGGCCTATACCTGGGCCGGCGACCCGGTTAAGGCGCTGGACGATTACAATCGCGTTCTCGAACAAGAGCCCAAGCAGCTGCCAACGCTCTATAATCGTGGCCAGCTCTTATTGATACAGGGGCAACCGGCTTTAGCCATTGACGACTTCAATCGCATACTTCTCGATTACCCGCAGCGCGCCGATGTGCTGAATTCGCGCGGCTATGCCCAGCAGGTATTGGGGCAGTACGATAGCGCCATGGCTGATTACAATAAGGCGTTGTCGATCGACCCCAACATGATGCTGGCGCTGCAGAACAGGGCTAATGTTTATTTCCTTCGTCAACAATACAAAGAGGCCATTGCCGAATTCGACCGCATTTTGGAGCTCAACCCACAGGAGGGTAATGCATACGCTGGCCGGGGCAGTTGTCGAGTGGAGCTCGATGAGGGTGCCAGCGCATTGCCGGACCTCAACGAGGCGGTCGAACTCGGCATCACCAACCCCGTCCTGTTCTATAATCGTGGCTTGGCCCTGAAACGAGTCGGACTCTATCGGGAGGCGCTCGCCGACTTCGATCGCGTACTTGCTGCCGAGCCCGCCTGGATTGAGGCCTTGGCTGAGCGCGGGGTAGTCTATCTGGAACTGCATGAGCCGGGAAAGGCACTGGCCGATCTTGATCGGGTCATCGATCTTCGTCCCGACTTGGTCGAATCCTATTTCTACAAAGCCCGTGCCTTGGAGGCAATGGGTCGCCCCGAGGCCGTGCAGGCGTACCGTGATTATCTGGGGCTTGGCTCGTCGCCGAAGGAGCTGGACCATTTCGAGGAGGCGCGCCAGGCTCTGGGGCTGCCAAGGAAACTGCATGAGGAATAGGCTTGTTGATCTGGACAATAAATGGTTGAAGGGTGCAATACTCATTATAACTGTGATGCTACTGCCGGGCTGTTGCCTTTTTGCGCATGATAAAAGCTATCCCAAGATCACCTACGAGGGTGATGGCAGTTTTATTGATTATGGCCGCTGTAGTGCGATCGGAAGATTTAACCTTGATTTGGGCAGCGTGGATCTATCCCATAACTATTCAAAAATTTACAGAATCAAGGGATTGCCAGAGACTAAGCTTAGCCTCATAATTTTTTTGGACTCCCCTCATCCCGACCCACTTTATGTAATCCGAAAAGATCTGGAGCTTCATTTTCCTGTTTGGGCGGAAGGCGTAGCTACCCTGCGGTTATCCGACACTCGAGGGTTAATCATCTTTGAGAAAAAGGCAGCTATTAAAGACTGGATTTGGTCGGGCCCGATTCATGGCAAAACTTCTGAGCTTTGGTCCCCCGAAACACATTTCGTCCCTGCTTCAGAACAAGAATACTTTCTTAGCATTGAAATACAAAATGCCCATTCGGGTTCACCCGCAGCGAAATTGGTCGCAACCGGTGGCGGATGGAAAATGCAACCATATTGATTCGAGATCAGACAGCTGGCAGAGTTACCAAAGAAAAATACAGTTTCTGCCTTTGAAATAGAATTTGAGTCGCGGTGAACAACTCATTTAAAAGCTTAGTGATGCTGCCACCAATCAAACAGACTTATGTCATGAAACAAGAATTGGGGCTTTATGATTTTTAGAGATGTTGTCTTTATCTTTTCGGCCCTTCTTATTTCAGTACAAATCTCACACGCAGAGGAACTTGTTGCCAGAATTTATGGGCAACCCATCTACCGAAGTGATATTTCTATTTCTAAAGAAGCAAAAGAGGGATGGAAAAAAAGCAGAACTGAAAAGGAAATTAAAGAAGAATTAGAAATTTTGGAGCGTCTTTTGTTGTCGAAGATCATTTTTGATAAGGCTTTTTCTTATACTTTTGGTGAAAATAGCTATACGCCCACAGAAAAGGAAACACAGGCTTATCTAGAAGCCAAACAAAGAATAGAGATAGAGTCAAAGTACAAGGATAAGTACAAATATATTAATGAACTAAAATCCAGCATGACGCTTGATCAACGCAAGGCTGAGGATGAAGAGCAATATAAAATGGCCCAATTAGAAGTACGTCGTTGGAAGATAGACAAATGTCTCTATCAAAAATATGGCGGCCGCATATTATATCAGCAGGCTGGGTTAGAACCAGTCGATGCTTACCGTATGCTTATTATCGACATAAATAAGGGTGGCCAAGTTGAAATAATATCTCCAGAGTTTAGATCAATTCTTTCTCCGCCTATCATCAGTGAAAAACAAATATTTATGAATGAAAAAGATGCGAAAACCGCTTTTGATCAACCTTGGTGGGAAAAGGGAAAGTGAGGGCGTTCACTTGCGAATCCGGCTGGTCGGCTTGAAATGGAGGAATACTATGTTTCGATTTTTTTTGACAATTCTTTTGGTTCAAATCGTCAATTTTTCTGCAATTGAATGTTTAGCAAGCGATATGAATGTAACAGCAGGTGTAGAAAAGAAACTTATTGTCGGAGACAAAGTATATAATTTTATTGAAAAGGCATATATCGGAAATAATTTACCAGAAATTCCGGTTGAGAAAGGCAAACTTAATTTAAAGACACCAGAAAATGCATTAATAAATATTCTATCTTCGATGTATGTCGGGGATTATGATTGGCGTAAACAGTTGGTATTTGATGTGGAAAATATAGAAAGCTATGAAAAATTTTTAAAGTTTAAAAGTCAGGCTAATACTTTTTTTAAAAATAGAAATATTTACATAGACAAGAAATTTGAATTTAAACAATTGAACAATTATGTTGTTATTAAAATATCAGTTGGCAAAATCCCGATTCCATACACTTTTAGAAATATAGATGGTGATTGGAAGCTTTGCTTGCAGTGCTCTACGGATGAAAATAACGATTTGTTCTTTTTTTTGTTAAACCATAATTTTGATTTCGAGGGAAAAGAAAAAATAATAAAAATGCCAAGTTATTACACCAAAACCACCAACTAAGTAAATATTTTAAATCATATCTTACTATGTGCTTTGTTAATTATTATTGTCACAATCTGTGAAAAAAAGAGGAGTAGGTAGGGGTCAGCCCTCAACTCTATAAAAGTTCATTCCCCTGGGGGGCTAAATGCGTTCGCTTTCGAATCCGGCTGGTCGGCTTGAAATAAGCGGTGGTTCCGGAGAACAAATTTGCTGGAGTTTCCGAGGTCCACCGAATCCTTCGCAGTTAGTCCTTGATCTTCTTCGGCACACACAAATTCTGCCCTTGATTGACCTTGCCTCCCGCATATGAAGTAATTCACTGAGCCGCCATTGCCATGAGCCTGGATTGCTCAGCCTTGATGACATCCTGAGCCATCCGGACACCGAGGTTCCACGAACGCCAATCGGCGACATCTTCACTGTACAGGGTAGCAAGAAGTGCGTTGGCGGCTTTTTTTTGATCCGATACGGCGATTAGGGGAAGTGTTTCGATCAGCTTTGGAACGGCATCGGCGCTGAGCGTTGTAAGATAACCAACATCCACATGATCCCCCCTGATAGCCCGCATCGTATTTACCCGGACAATAAACGCCTCGGGGTTGGCAACATCGAGGAGACCGATAATGAGAATGCCTGCGGCGAGGGCGCCGAAGGCGAACCGGGGCCTCCGGCCGCGCAGGACGGTAGCGATAAACCAGAGGAGAACCAGGGCAAGCCAGCCCATGAAAATGGTCGTATAGAGGCGAAGTTCGGTCAGACCGAATATCTCCTGGTAAAGATACATGCGGTGCAGGGCGGAACCCATGATCACAAACAGCATGCCGATAAGAGTGCCGGCCAGCCAGTGGAAAATGCCGGCTTGCCGGAGCGACTCTTGGCGCTGCAGCCAATGGAACAGCAGGAGCAGGGGCAGCATCAGCAGAGTTACCGTCACCAGTTCGAAAAAACCGCGCCGCGCATAGGTGGCAATGGTCATCGATTCAGACAAAGCATTCGTACCGCCAAAAAAATAACCGAACTGCACGGCGATAAAAGCTAAAAAGAGGGCGTTCAGAATCCCTAAAATCACTCCCATTTCTATTTTGCCCAAGGAAAATGACGAAGATTTCTCGTTGATAACCGGGGACGGCAGATCCGATCCGCGCACTATTCGGTAAAGAATTCCGCCGACAACGGCAGCAATGCAGAGCGACCAAAACAGGTGGGAGGCGAGCGTGCGGAAATCCCAGTCGAGCGCCGCAACCACAAATTGTTCGAACGCTGCATCGGCGGACATCAACAACACGCCAAAAAGAAGGAGCAACGGGGTCGCGATCAGAACCCCGCGGCCGACAGCGACGATCTTTGCCCCGGCGATTTTATCGGCGGTGGCCGTCTGATATTCGTGCTGAGCTAATCTGGCGCTCAGAAGGGGGGCGGACAACCAGACATTCAGGAAGCCAGCGGAGTACTCCAGAATACCTCCGAACCACAGAGTTCCCTGCCGGTTCCGCAGGGCAATCAACGCCAGCAACAGGCAGATGGCTAAACCGTTGAGGGCCTGCACCGTCTCGGAATCTCGCCAGGCAAAAGCAAAGGCAAAAAAAATCGCCGGCAAAAAAAGCCAGCGGGTTGCCGTAGCTACGGGAACGCCGCGCCAGCGGATCAGCAGCCCAATGCAGACGATCAACACCGTCATCAGGATCGTGACGTTTACACCCCAGGGGGTCGCCCGCAGAAGAATGTCACCAGTCACGCCTAATACTGCCGCTGCCGCGATGACGTCCATCGCCCCTTTTTCGCCGTTTTTCATATTTTATTCCTCCCATTTCCAGCCGAATTGCAGTAATGATGTTCTGCCTCAGATGGTTGGGAGGATAGAACCGATCCGTTGCCTGAAGATGGCAGAGGGAAGGAAGAATGGCGAAGATTCGATGCAGAATTTGTGCAGAGCGCAGATTGTAATGATACCCAGGGAGTACTTATGGCTAAACCGCAATTGATTCTGGTGGTCGATGACGACCCGCATATCATCGAGGTGGTCCGCTTCGCCCTGGGAAAAGGGGGCTTTCGCACCGCGGAGGCCGGCGACGGGGGCGAGGCCCTGAAAGCTTTTGCCGAGCTCAGCCCCGACTTGATCATCCTCGATGTCATGATGCAGGAGATGGATGGCACCGAAGTCTGCCGCAGGATTCGCGCCGGCTCTCAAGTGCCGATTATCTTCCTCTCCTCCAAAGATGAGGAGATCGACCGCATCATCGGCCTCGAACTCGGCGGCGACGATTACGTCACCAAACCTTTCAGCCCCCGTGAGCTCGTCGCCCGGGTAACTGCCGTCCTCCGGCGTTCCTCCGCCGTTGCTCAAGCGACCGCCGCCACCGTCGCCGGCGAATGTCGCACCATCGGCTTCGGCCGCCTCACGCTCGATCTTGACCGATTCCAGGTGCGCTGGGAAGGGCGGGAGATCGTCCTGACGGTAACCGAATTCGGCCTATTGAAGACGCTGCTCGGCTTCCCGGGAAAGGTTTTCACTCGCGACGAGCTGATTGCCGGCGCCTACGATCACGACAACCACATTACCGATCGCACCATCGACAGCCATGTGCGCCGGATCCGGCGCAAGATCGGCGATGCCGGCGGCGATCCGATTGAGACCATTCACGGCCTCGGCTATCGACTCGGCCCCTGTTGAGAGCGGATGCGCTATGCTGAGATGGAAACCTCGCCTGCGAACAATCCTGCTGCTCATCAATCTGATTATCTTCCTGCTTCCCTTGGGGGGCGTCGGTGTCCTTCGCCTCTACGAAAGTGAGCTGGTCCGGCGCACCGAGTCGGAGCTGATCGCCCAAGGCACGCTCATCGGGACAGCTTATCGGGAAGAACTCCTGCGTCTTTTGCCCAAGACGGCGGCAGCGGGCGAACTGACGGATTACGGCACCCCTTTCACGGCTCCGCCGGCCGGAAATCAAGACCCTTCGGGGAAATACCATCCGATCTTGCCGAAGCTCGATGTCGCCGCCGAAAGGATTCTGCCGCCGGCCCCTGCTGCGCTGCCGGCCGATGCGCCCGATCCGCACGCCCTTAAGGCGGGGGAGTTGATAAAACCTCTCCTGCTTGCCGCGCAGGATGTCACTCTCGTCGGCATTCGCGTTGTCGATTTCGCCGGCAGGATAGTTGCCACCACCGGTGATGATCAGGGGTTGTCGTTGATGCGCCGGGAAGAAGCCATCGGCGCCTTGACCGGGGCGTACGTTAGCCTTCTGCGGCAGCGTCTTTCCGACGAACCTGTCCCGCCCCTGACCTCTCTCAGTCGCGGCGAAAGATATCGGGTCTTTGTCGGCGTACCGGTCGTTCACGAAGGTCGGGTGCTCGGAGCGATACTCCTGTCCAGGACCCCCCTCGATATCCGCAAGGCGCTCTACAACATCCGGGAGCCGATTGCGATAGCTGGAACCATATTGTTCCTGGTTCTGCTCGTGATCACGCTCCTGACCTCTCTCACCATCAGCCGACCCCTCAAGGCGTTGATAGCGCAGGCGGAGCGGATTGTGAAAGGGGAAAATGGTGCGGCAATACCATTGGCCAACCCGGGAACCAGAGAAGTCGATCACCTCTCGCACGCCATGGCACGAATGGCGAAAACCCTGGAGGACCGGGCCGAGTACATACGGATATTCGCCACGAACGTCTCCCATGAATTCAAAACCCCGTTGACCACGATTCGTGGAACGATAGAGCTGTTGCACGATCACCTCGCGGAAATGACGCCGGCCGAGCGCAGCCGCTTTCTGCAGATCATCGCCGATGATACCGACCGTCTCGACCGGCTTTTGCGGCGGCTTCTCGATCTAGCGAAAGCGGATACGATGAATCCGGGCAACGAGCGGATCGTGCTCGCCGAGGCCCTGCCAAAAAGCATCAGCCGGTTTACCGCTTGTGGCATGGCAGTGACCCTGGACCTTGGCGAGGGTCCCGTTACGACGCTGGGGATGGCCGGAGAGGTATTCGATTCGATCATTTCCAATCTGCTCGAAAATTCGCGCCAGCATGGCGGCACCACTGTCAAGGTCACGATTGCCGTGCGGGAAATACTTTTAGAAAAAAACGCTTTGGCCGAAATCGATTATCGGGATAACGGCCCCGGTATTTCTGCCGGCAGCAGGGAAAAGGTTTTTCGCCCCTTTTTTACCACGGCACGAGATCGCGGTGGAAGCGGCCTTGGGCTTACTATCGTCCATTCCCTCATCGCCGCCCATGATGGCGAAATCACCTTGGAGCCGAGCGACGTGGGCGTTCACTTTCGCATCCGGCTGCCGGTTTAAAAGTTACCGAATCTAAACAGATAAGGAGAACTCCCTGTGAAAACCGCTCTTCTGATTATCGACATTCAGAACGATTATTTTGCCGGCGGCAGGATGGAATTGGTAGGGAGCAACGAAGCAAGTCTGCGAGCGAAGGAACTCCTCACGCTCTTTCGCGGGCACGCCCTCCCCATTCTTCACGTCCGGCACATTGCAGCGCGCCCAGACGCCACGTTCTTTCTCCCCGGCAGCTCCGGATCGGAGATACATGAGAATGTCCAGCCACTCGATGGCGAGCCGGTCGTCATGAAGCACTATCCCAACAGTTTTCGTGAAACCGAGCTCCTGCGGCTGCTTACCGAAAAAGGGATCGAACGATTGGTCATCTGCGGCATGATGACCCACATGTGCGTGGACGCCACCGTGCGGGCCGCCTTCGACCAGGGCTTTGCCTGCGCCGTCATTCACGACGCCTGCGCCACCCGGGCACTCACGTTCAACGGCATCGAGGTTCCGGCCTCGCACACGCACGCGGCGTTTCTCGCGGCGCTCGGGGCGGTCTACGGCAAGGTGATCAGCTCCGCGGAGATGGCGGCGGAGCTGGCCGGGACTGTCAGTCCTTGATCTTCTTCGGCACACACAAATTGCGCCCCTGATTGACCTTCCCGCCGCAAATGGCGCAGACGTACTTCGGATTCTTGCGCAGAAGATTCAGTTCGGCCCTCGTAAGCCGCTTCTCCAGCTCGCACAGGTGCTGCTGATGCTCTTCCGGATGGGCGCAGGATTTTTCCTTCGGCATGGCTGACAGTTCCTGAAGCTGAAGGGCGGATTCGGTGCGGTATGCTGTAACGATAGCACGCCCCTTCCCACAGCCGAGGCGGCATGACCCTCCCTCGTTCTTTCTACCTGCGCGATACGCCCACCGTCGCGCGCGACCTGCTCGGCCATGAACTGGTCTGCCGGACTGCTGAGGGAGAGGCGGCTGGAATCATCGTCGAGACCGAAGCCTACCTCGGCGAAGGCGATCCGGCGTCGCACGCTTTCGGCGGCCGGCGTACGCCGCGCACCGAAATTCTCTTCGCCGTAGGCGGCCGCGCCTACATTTATCTGGTCTACGGCCTGCATCATTGTCTGAATCTGACGACGGGGGCAGCCGGGATCGCCGAATGCGTGCTCATCCGCGCCTTGCAGCCGACGGTCGGAGTGGAGCTGATGCACGCGCGCCAGGCGGCGCCGCGGCCGGAGCGCCTTGCCGCCGGTCCCGGCCGGCTCTGCCGGGCGCTGGGGATCGGGCGGGAAATGAACGGCGAGGATTTGACGGGGGAAAAGCTCTTCGTGCGAGAAGGGAAAAAGGTGGCGGCGGACGCGATTGCGACGACGCCGCGCATCGGCGTCGATTACGCCGGAGAGGCGCGTGACTGGCCGCTGCGCTTCCTTATCGAAGGAAATCCCTGCGTTACAAGATTGTCAATTTCACATCATACAAAGGATTGAAAAATCGTCGCAACTTCAGTATGATCGGCGAAATTTTCTCTTTGCGAGGTTTCGTCCATGTCCTGCCGTACTGTTGTTCGTTTGCTGCTGCTGAGCCTTTTCCTCTTCCCCACTATCGCCGCCGCCGCCCCGCCCCTCCCTGCCGACCGCACCGTGGCCGTCCCGATCCTTCTCTACCATCGTTTCGGGCCGACGGTCGCCGACAGCATGACGATACGCACCAGCGTTTTCGAGGCGCACCTGAAGTATCTGCAGGAGAACGGCTACACCATCATCCCCCTGCGCAAGCTGATCGACTGGCAACAGGGGAAAGGGCCGGCGCCTGCCCCGAAATCGGTTGTCATCGTTGCCGACGACGGGCACCGTTCGGTGTACGAGGAGATGGCGCCGCTGGTGAAGAAATACCGGGTGCCGGTCACCCTTTTCATCTATCCCTCCGCCATCTCCAACGCCAAATACGCGATGACCTGGGATCAGTTGCGCGAGTTGGAGAAGACCGGTCTCTTCGATTCCCAGTCGCACACCTACTGGCATCCGAATTTCAAGAAAGAGCGGAAAAAGCTCTCCCCGGACGAATTCGACAAATTCACGAACAGTCAATTACGCAAGTCGAAGGCGAAGCTGGAGAAGGAACTCAGCAAAAACATCGACCTGCTCGCCTGGCCGTTCGGCATTTACGATGAAGACCTGCTCGCCAAAGCCGTCGCCGCGGGCTATATCTCCACCTTCACCATCGAGCGCCGGCACGCGACGGCGGCGGAAAAGCTCGACCGTCTGCCCCGCTATCTGCTCATCGATGCCGATCAGGGGAAGACATTCGCCCAAATGCTCAACGGCGCCGCAGTGAAGCGCAATCTGGCGCTATAAATATTTCCCGCACGGAAAAGAGAGATATCCCCGAACAATTTTCCCGACCGCTTTTTCCCGGTCGGGAAAATTTTTTAGTGATCCCTGGAATTTATTTACCCCCGCACCACCCGCCAGAGCAGTCGGTAAAGGGGGAGGCAACGGGTGAACGCCTCGCGCAGTTCGTCGGCCAGTTCCGCCGCGTAGAGCCGCTCGTCGAGGGGGCGGTTGCAGACCAGGTAGAAGCTTTTCCACTCCCCCCAACTCCGCAGATCCTCGGGCAAGGCTGGCCCCGGCGGCCGCTTGTAACGCTCCCCCTCCACGGCAAACCATTCTTCGATGCCGGCGACGGCTCTGCGGAAAGCTTCGGGATCGGCGGCGATGACGGCGCGCAGCCGCGCCATCGTTGCGGCTTGCGCCTCGTAGAAGCCCATGCCGAAGCGGTAGCTGTCGGGAATGATCTCGAAGTAGAAGCAGGGCGCGATCTTCCAGTCGGCGGCGGGGCGACGGAAGACCAGCCAGACGTTGCTGCGGTAAGGGGATTTGTCGCGCGAGAAGCGGGTGTCGCGATGGAGACGGGAGATCGTCTTGCCGATGGCGGGGGCGGTAACGAGCTGATCGTCGAGGGTCAGCATCGCCCCGGCGAGATCGGCGACCAGGGCGCGCATCGGAGTGAGAACGTCGCGCTGGTAGCGGTCGCGATTCGCCTCGACCCAGTCCTTGCTGTTGTTTTCGGCCAGTTCGGCGAGAAAAGCGACGGCGCTGGGGGTGAAGCCGGTGAAGGGGGGCGGGGGCAGCATCGTCTTCACTCCCTGGTAGCGGTTGCGGTGGATCTTGCCGGCGGGGAGCGCTCGCGGGGATGGCCGGCGAGGCGGCGGAGCGGGTAACCGATGCCGACGATGCAGAGGACGGTCCACTCCGGCGGCAGGGCGAGGATCTCCTCGAACCGTCGTTTCGGCATCGATATCGTTGGCATCGCGGCGCAGCCGCATCTGCGCCCAGCAGCTCCCCAAGCCGAGGGACTCGGCGGCCAGTTGCAGAAGGATGGCGGCGATGGCGCAGTCCTCGATCCAGACGTCGCAACGCGCCGGATCGGCACAGACCACTACCGCCAGCGGCGCCCCGGCGAGGAATTCGGCGCCGTGCGCCTTGGCATGGGCGAGGCCGGCGAGGAGCTGCGGATCGTCGACCGCCACGAACTGCCAGGGATTGCGGCTGCGCGAGGAGGGGGCGCGGAGCAGGGTTTCAAGGAGCAGATCGACCTTTTCAGGCTCGACTTTATCCGCCTTGAACTGGCGGATGCTGCGGCGGTTGCGGAGGAGGCTGTGGAACATCGGGTTCACCTCACCGTTTCCTCTTTCGGCACCATGGCCCCAAGGGCGAAGTTGATTACAGCGAGTACAAGCCCGAAAAGGAGCGCCCACCAAAAGCCTTGCACAGCAAAGCCGGGGACGACGGCGGCAGCCAGCAGAACAAGAAGGGCATTGATCACCAAAGTGAACAAACCAAGAGTGAGAATAGTCAACGGCAGGGTGAAAAGAATCAGTACGGGCCGGATGAAAGCGTTGATGAGGCCGAGAATGAGGGCCGTGACAAGGGCAGCGAACAAGCCCTCGACCTCGACCCCGGGAAGAAGATAAGCGGTAATGACAATGCCCAAACCGCTGACCAGCCATTGGAACAAGAATCTCATATTTAGTCCTCTTCGCTGACTGACTGCCGCCACCCGTAATCGCGTTAGCGGGGAGAATACTCTTTCGAAATTAATTCTTCAATGATTTTGGGGTCATACCCTTTCAATCAGATGGTCCGTGGGTTCGACTCCCCCGGCCCACCAGTAAAAGCAAAGGGTTACAGACATCGGTCTGTAGCCCTTTTGCTTTTTGGCAATACGAGGATACTGGTTCAGGGGAAAACCTGGGAGTGGGTCAGAGGCCGTTTTCCGAAGGAAGGGTGGCCTTTTTTCAATTGAAGCACTAGCAGCACGTGAATGCTATGCCATAAAATTCGCCCTGACCGTTCGAGGAAATACTCGGTGTGTAGCGTATCCCTTCGCTAGGGCAGCATTTGCAGCGATTTTTATCTTGATTAATGATAAAAAACATTTCTATAATTATAGGTGGTGACTCTTTACGAGGACCCCGCCACCCCCCTCCGGCGGGGGATCTCGGCTCTTTCTCGCCCCCATATAAAACCCACCTTAAGCCCCTTCTTTTTTCGTTCTCTCCAAACGTCAGAAATTATGTTATTTTGTAAGATGTGTTCCAAATTTTTAATGTAGAAGTGGTTAGCACTGAGGGAGGATGTTGTGACAACCAAGGATTACCTTATACAGCAGCTTGCAGACACTGAAACTCTGAATGGCGAGTATAGGCAAATCACTTGTCTTAATTATCCTCCCCCCCCAGGGGAAGCAAAGCGGGGATATTTTTCCCTGGTGTTTAAGGCCGTGGACATCAAAGATGGGCAGCCGGTAGCAATCAAATTCATGGACCCTGACTTTTTGGGTGACGATTATCGCCTAAACTGCTTTAAACGAGAGCCAAAGATACTTCTTCACCTATTGAAAAAACGCCGATGTCTGCAGATTAAGAATGAACTAAACAAGTTTTCCCTTAAAATTCCTATTGCTCCCGGGAATGAAATTTCTTTTCCCTGTGAATACTTTGTCACAAAGTGGATAAGCCTTGATATTGATGGATATTTTTTATCGCGTGCCAATTATAATGCCCGAGAGAAATTGGAAATATTTAAACTAATTATTCTTGCGGTCGAGGCAATCCATCGGCAATCTATCTTTCATCGGGATCTGAAGCCTGACAACATGAGGGCTGAACGTGAGAGTGGGGACTTGATCGTATATGTAATCGACTTTGGGACAGCAGCACAACATGAATCAAAACAAATACTAACAGAATATGGTGCTCAAGTTGGTGCTAGTCTGTACTCAGCGCCCGAGACATTTGTTGGCTTCTCTGGTGATAGACAAATTGCAAGCTATACAGATTTTTTTGCTCTCGGGTGCATTTTGTATGAACTATTTAACGACAGCTTATTCTTCGCTGAATTATATAAAAACCAGAACTTCCAATTAGCATTGTCAATGATCGGAATGATTATATCAGCACATCGATCCCCAGAAGCTCGGCTTTCAGCGTGGGATGAAAACGTAAACAAAATTGAAAAGATGGTCGTTTTTCCCCCATTTGAAGGACCGACCTGCAATGCACCAACATCAATTGTTGAAATTCTTGGTCCCCTTCTTGCTGAATTAACTGAGTTTGACTTCAATAAAAGGTTGCATGATTTTAATAAAATTCGTGAAAAAATTGATGTAGCAATTCAGGTTTTGAATAATGTTGAAGAGGAAAGAATAAGAAGTGAGAGAAGAAGGATTTTTCGGGAGAATAAGTTAAAAAAACTACAAGATAAAGAAAAAAGGCTTCATGCTTTTTTGAGAGGGAAAATTACATGCTAAGTCTTCAATCCACTTATAACAAAGAAGAAGTAGAAGCAAAAGAGAAGGACATTGACATCATAGTTGAGGAAGATAGTGATCTCACCTTTTCATTTGAAATTCCATCTGCGGAGAGACTGATTAAAGATCATTGTGTTCCGATTCCCAGTTTTTCAATGAGTCAGATCTGCACCCAAGATCCATTCAATATGAAAGAACTTTTTTCAGTTGAGTTTTCTAGTCTCAAAAGAAAACTTGAGAGATTTAAAGATTCAAGTACATTTCTAAGTAAATTTAGCGGCGTAGCATCCATTTCTGGTGACTACGATGATGCGGAAAGCGCCATTCTAAATTGCAAATTCATCGATGAAAACTTAAGAAACGAGCTTGGTAATCTTTACTTGAGCAAAGGTGAGATTGAAAAGGCGGAAAGCATCTTTCATAGCCCAGAATTGAATAATAATGTATTTGCACATTTGCGACTTGCATATATCAAAACGAAAGAAAACCGCATTGCAGATGCAAAAGCCTATTTGGAAAAGGCAGTTGATATTGATGCGACGGATTTTAGAGCAAGGATGTTTCTTGGGGCTATCTACCTCAACTCTGGCGAGTGTGAGCTGGCTATAAGAAATTTTAGAGTCGCTGCGGAGACAAAAAAAGATTCTTCATCTCTTTACGTGAATTTAGCGGCATCCCATTGGTCGTTGGGGCATGCCGAAAAAGCTATTCGCGAACTGAAAAAAGCAATCTCTATTAACCCCCTAAACGAGAACGGCCTTGTCTTCTATTCAGATGCATTGTTCAGTCTCAACAAATATGACCAAGCAATTGAACCGCTTGAATTCTTTGTTAAATATAACGACCGTTCAGAGTTTGTATGGGAAAGACTAGCGAGATCATATTATTATACTAACCAATATAATAAGGCGAAGTTCGCTCTTGAGAATTTGGCTTCATTTTCAAAGGACTCATCTGTTTTAAATAATTTAGGTCTTGTTTATTGGAAATTAGGTGAGCACAAAAAGGCTGCTAGTCATTTAGTTGAGGCTTACAATGATGCAATAGGCGACCGCTCCAAGTCTTCTTACGCAGCGTTAAATTTATCTTGTTTGTTAAATGATTTGAACAATCACAAGGGATGCCGGGCGGTTTTAGATAGATTTCGTCTAAAAAACACCACTGGGGTTAAGGAAAAAATACTTTATAAAATATATATTCAGTATTTAGTGGCTCTTGAATCACTTGGTCTTTTTGAAGAAGCATCCTCATTTATAGATGACGCTCTTCGCCAAAATATTGAAGATATTGAGAGTAAACTTTTGTTGCTTGTCTTTAAGGTCCATTGCCAAACTGTTATTAACAATAACAAAGATATGGCCTACGAAACTATTGATGAAATGCTGCGAATTTATAATACTATCTCTGGTCCAGCCTTGTCCGAGGAAAGCAAATCTTTTGTTTTTAACAACATAAACTTTTGCTACCTTTATTTTGGCGACGTTAAACAGTCAGGTTTTTTTATAAGTAAGATAAAAAAATATGTTCATTTAGATCCATATTGCACCGCAACTTATGGATTGTATTTGATAAAAAATGGCCATCTTGATCAAGGTAGAAACCTCTATGAAGAAGCCATTTCTCTTTGTAAAAGACATGACTTTAAAGAAAAGATTAGGCAGAGGATGTATTTGGAATTAGGCAAATTTTTCCTCGACAGAAATGATTTAAGTCAAGCAAAAACTTTCTTAAATAGAGCAGTAAAACAAAAATTTGGCTACAAATATGCCGCAGATGAAGCAAATAAATTTATAACTTCTTTGCCGAATTAAAATTTTAGAGATTTTGATTCAACGCTCAGGGCAAGTTCTACTGATTGAAATGAAAAAGGGAGCATCCGAAGACACTCCCCTTGCCCATGAAGGTTGCTATTCTTCTATTTTGGTTTTCGGGGTCTTCCCAGCATCATCCTCGTGCTCGCGCCGACGGAGTCTGCAACGCCATTGGCCCTCGACCTCGATGCAGGGGCCAAAGATACGAAGAGGGAATCGTATTTCTTGCTCACGATCAGCACAGTGGTAAAGCCTAATGCTGACCAGAGCAATTGCCATGCTGTCTTCGGCGGAATGCGTACAGTCATTTTTACTTCTACTTTCTGAATGTCTGCGGTTCTGCTATTTCAGGGCGAGATAACGATGGAGGGTGGAGCGGGAGATATTGAGGGTTCGGCAGATTTCATCCAGGCTGATCGACTTGTCCTGATACATTGTCTTCGCCAGTCTGGCGCAGTTCGAAAGGGAATTGATCAGAAAGAGGACAAAGGCAGGTCTATCCGCAGCAAGGGCCAGGGGGAGGTGGGAGGGAGAAAGGCGATTACTTCGGATAACCCGAAAGTGAAGCCTCCTTCAAATCGGATGATCTTCACCAAGTGAGCAAGAGACCTCCCGAGGCGACGAGCGGGGAAACCAGTTGACTGTTTAGGCAAATTACGGTAAATACTTGGGCCTTGTTCGTACGCCACCCTAGCTCAGCTGGTAGAGCAACTGATTCGTAATCAGTAGGTCGTCGGTTCAAATCCGATGGGTGGCTCCACTAAAGAATGAAGGAGTTACGAGTTTTCGTAGCTCCTTTTTTCATTTTCGGGGCGGGACGGCGTAGTAAATGGACTTTGGTTCATTGCCAATTACGGCAAATCCGTCGTCCCCATCAGAAAACGGTCGATTTCCCGCGCCGCGCCGCGTCCTTCGTTGATCGCCCAGACGATGAGGCTCTGGCCGCGGCGGGCGTCGCCGGCGGCGAAGACTTTCGGCACGCTGGTGGCGAAGCGGCCGTAATCCGCCTTGATGTTGCTGCGCGGATCCTGCTCGACCCCGATGCCGCTGAGCACGCTTTCTTCCGGGCCGAGAAAACCCATGGCGAGCAGCACCAGGTCGGCCGGGATGCGCCGTTCGCTGCCGCGCACCTTCTCCGGCCAGAGACGGCCGGCCTCCTGCCGCCATTCGATATCGTGGATGCAGATCGCCTTGACCCGACCGGCCGCATCGGCGATGAATTCTTCGGCGGTCACCAGAAACGGCGCGGATCGGCGCCGAACTTCGCCTTTGCCTCTTCCTGGCCGTAATCGACCTTGTAGGTTTCGGCCATTGCGGCCAGGGGTTGTCGGCGCGCGCGCTCCTGCGGCGGGCGCGGCATGATTTCCAGCTGGGTGACGCTGCGGCAGCCCTGGCGCAGGGAGGTGCCGACGCAGTCGGTGCCGGTGTCGCCGCCGCCGATGATGACCACGTCCTTGCCCTTCGGCGCTGATATCGCAGCGGCGTGCCGTCCAGCAGGCGCGCGGGTATTGTGCGGTCAGGAAGTCCATGGCGAAATGGATGCCCTCAGGCTGGCGGCCGGCGATGGGCAGGTCGCGCGGCCGGGTGGCGCCGCAGCAGAGGACGACGGCATCGAACTCCTCCAGCAGTTGCGGCAAGGGAAGCTCGCGGCCGATCTCCACCCCGGTGCTGGAACTGGACCCCCTCGGCGGCCAGCAGATCGACCCGGCGCTGGACGACCTGTCTTGTCGAGCTTCATGTTGGGGATGCCGTACATCAGCAGGCCGCCGAGCGGTCGGCGCGCTCGAAGACCGTCACCTCTGGCCGGCCTTGTTGAGCTGGGCGGCGCAGGCGAGGCCGGCAGGGCCGGAGCCGACCACCGCGACCTTCTTGCCGGTGCGGCCGGCCGGCGGCTGCGGCACGATCCAGCCTTCTTCGAAGCCGCGTTCGACGATGCTGACTCGATGTTCTTGATCGTCACCGGCGGGTCGATGATGGCCAGAACGCAGGCGCCTTCGCAGGGGGCCGGGCAGACGCGGCCGGTGAACTCGGGGAAGTTGTTGGTCTTGTGCAGCCGGTCCAGCGCCTGGCGCCAGAGGCCGCGATAGACCAGATCGTTCCATTCGGGGATCAGGTTGTTGACCGGGCAGCCGGTGGCCATGCCGCTGATCAGACGCCGGTGTGGCAGAAGGGCATGCCGCAGTCCATGCAGCGTGCCCCCTGGGTGCGCAGCTTCTCGTCGCTGCATATGCAGATGAAACTCGTCCCAGTCCTGATGCGCTCCAGGGTGCGACCGGTCGGCCGGGAGCTCGCGGGTATATTCCATAAATCCGGTGGGTTTTCCCATGTTCGTTTCTATCCGCTCCGTACTCGTGGACAGTCTGTCATTGCGGGACATCTCCGCCGTTCAAAAGCGCAGCGATTTCCTCGAAGGCGCCATGCGGCTCGCCGCTGAGACCGGCGGCGCTCGGCCGTTCCAGGGCCTGCAGCATCCGCTTGTAATCCCTCGGCATGACCTTGACGAACCGCGGCACAGTTCAATTCCCAGTTGAGCAGGATCGCGTGCGGCGAGCTGTCGAGCCGGTATGCTGCTGGTGGCGTTCGATGAGCTTGCGCAGCTCGTCGATCTCCGCCGGATCGCTCACGCTTCTCGAGCTCGACCATCTCCATATTGCAGCGGCCGCGAAAGCTCGCTCTGCTCGTCGAAGCACATAGGCGATGCCGCCGGACATGCCGGCTGCAAAGTTGCGCCCGGTCGGGCCGAGAACGACGACGCTGCCGCCGGTCATGTATTCGCAGCCGTGATCCCCGACCGCCTTCGACCACGGCAGTCGACGCCGGAGTTGCGCACGCAGAAGCGCTCGCCGGCCATGCCGCGGATGTAGGCCTCGCCGCTGGTGGCGCCGTAAAAGGCGACGTTGCCGACGATGATGTTCTCTTCCGGCATTGAAGATCGAGGTGCGCGGGCGGATAGACGATGATCTTGCCGCCGGAGAGCCCCTTGCCGCAGTAGTCGTTGGCATCGCCCTCGAGGTCCAAGGTCATGCCGCGCGGGATGAAGGCGCCGAAACTCTGGCCGGCCGAGCCGTTGAAGCGAGCCTGACGGTGTCCTCCGGCAAGCCGCCGGCGCCGTGGCGGCGGGTGATCTCGCTGCCGAGGATGGTGCCGACCACGCGGTCGACGTTGGTGATCGGCAGTTCGGCGCTGACCTTCTCCCCCGCTTCCATGGCCGGCTCGCAGAATTCGAGCAGGACGGTGCGGTCGATGGATTTCTCCAGACCATGATCCTGGCCGACGCGGCAGTAGCGCCGCTTTCGCGGCCGACCTCCGGCTGGTAGAGGATGTTGGCGAGATCGAGGCCCTGGGCCTTCCAGTGCGTCGATGGCCTTCGCTGGCTTCGCAGCAGGTCGCCGCGGCCGACCATCTCGTTCGAGGGTGCGGAAGCCGAGCTGGGCCATGATCTCGCGCACCTCCTGGGCGACGAAGCGCATGAAGTTGACCACGTGCTCGGGCTTGCCGGTGAACTTGCTTGCGCAGCGTCGGGTCCTGGGTGGCCACGCCGACCGGGCAGGTGTTGAGGTGGCAGACGCGCATCATGACACAGCCCAGGGCCACCAGCGGCGCGGTGGCGAAACCGAACTCCTCGGCGCCGAGCAGGGCGGCGATGGCCACATCGCGGCCGGTCTTCAGCTGGCCGTCGGTCTCGACGATGATCCGGCCGCGCAGGTTGTTCAGCAGCAGGGTCTGGTGCGTTTCGGCCAGCCCCAGTTCCCAGGGCAGCCCGGCATGCTTGATGCTGGACAGCGGCGAGGCGCCGGTGCCGCCGTCATAGCCGCTGATCAGCACGACATCGGCATGGGCCTTGGCCACCCCGGCGGCAATGGTGCCGACGCCGACCTCGGACACCAGCTTGACGCTGATGCGGGCCTGCGGTTGGCGTTCTTCAGGTCATGGATCAGCTCGGCCAGATCCTCGATGGAATAGATGTCATGGTGCGGCGGCGGCGAAATCAGGCCGACGCCGGGGGTGGTATGGCGGGTCCGGGCAATCCAGCGGATAGACCTTGTGGCCGGGCAGCTGCCCGCCTTCGCCCGGCTTGGCGCCCTGGGCCATCTTGATCTGCAGTTCCTCGGCATTGGCCAGATAGTTGCTGGTCACGCCGAAACGGCCCGAGGCCACCTGCTTGATGGCGCTGTTCTTGGAGTCGCCGTTGCTGTCGGGCCAGATAAGCGCTCCGGGATCCTCGCCCCCCTCGCCGGTATTGGATTTGCCGCCGATGCGGTTCATGGCGATGGCCAGCGCTTCGTGGGCCTCCTGGCTGATCGAGCCGTAGGACATGGCGCCGGTCTTGAAGCGCGATGATCTCTTCCACCGGTTCGACCTCATCGAGGGGGATCGGCTCGGCGATGAAACTTGAACTCGAGCAGACCGCGCAGGGTGCACAGCTTCTGCGTTCTGGTCGTCGACGCGGGCGGAGAAATCCTTGAACTGCTGGTAATCGCCGGTGCGGACCGCCTTCTGCAGCCAGATGGATCGCCAGCGGGTTGTAGCTGGTGCTCTTCGCCGTCCTTCCGCCACTGGTACTTGCCGCCGGGCGCCAAGCCCTTCCGCCAGGTCGCGGCGCGGGGCAAAGGCGTGCCGGTGCCGCTGCAGCACCTCGTCGGCGATCCCGTCGATGCCGATCCCGCCGATCCGCGACGGCGTCCAGGTGAAATATTTGTCGATCACCGGCTGACTTAAGCCCGACCGCCTCGAAAATCTGCGCGCCGCGATAGCTCTGCATGGTGGAGATCCCCATCTTGGCCATCGTCTTGACCACCCCTTTGATGGAGGCCTTGAGAAGTTCTTCACCGCCTTCGGCTGGTCGATGCCCGGTGAGCAGCCCGTCGGCGATCATGTCGTCGACGCTTTCGAAAGCCAGGTACGGATTGATGGCGCTGGCGCCGTAGCCGATGAGCAGGGCAAATTGATGGACTTCGCGCGGCTCCGCCGACTCCAGCGACCAGCCCGACCAGCGTCCGCGTGCCCCTGACGGATCAGATGATGATGCAGGCCGGCCACCGCCAGCAGCGCCGGGATCGGCGCCAACTTCTCCGTGACGCCGCGGTCGGAGAGGATCAGGATGTTGACGCCGGCGGCGATGGCCGCATCGGCGCGTCGGCAGAGCTCCGCGTAGGCCTTCTCCAGGCCGACCGCCCCCTTCGCCGCCGGGAAGAGGATCGGCAGGGTGGCCGCTTGCAGCCCGGCCGGTCGATCTGGCGCAGCTTCTCCAGCTCGTCATTGCCGAGGATCGGCGTCGCCAGCCGGATCTGCCGGCACGACTGCGCTTCGGGATGGCTCAGCATTTGCGCTCGGCCCCGAGGGTGGTCGCGGTGGAGGTGATGATCTCCTCGCGGATGCTGTCGATCGGCGGGTTGGTGACCTGGGCGAAGAGCTGCTTGAAATAGTCGTAGAGAAGCTGCGGCTGCTCCGACAGCACGGCCAGGGGCGTGTCGTTGCCCATGGAGCCGACCGGCTCGATGCCGTCTGCGCGCCATCGGCGCCAGAACCGCGCGCAGATCCTCGAAGGTATAGCCGAACGCCTGCTGCCGCTGCAGCAACGTCGCCGGTTCCGGTGACGGCCGCAGATCGCTGGCCGGCAGATCCTCCAGGCGCACCAGGTTCTCGTCGAGCCACCGGCGGTACGGGTGGGCGCTGACGATCTCTTCCTTGATCTCTTCGTCGGGAACGATCCGCCCTTTTTCCGTATCGACCAGGAACATGCTTCCCCGGTTGCAGCCGCCCCTTCATGACGATGCGATCGTCCGGGATCGGCAAAACGCCGGCTTCGGAGGCCAGGATCACCAGATCGTCCTTGGTGATGTAGTAGCGCGACGGGCGCAGGCCGTTGCGGTCGAGAACGGCGCCGATGCGCACGCCGTCGGTGAAGGCGATGGCGGCCGGACCGTCCCACGGCTCCATCAGGCAGGCGTGGTATTCGTAAAAGGCCTTTTTCTCGTCGCTCATCTGCCGGTGCCCGGACCACGGCTCGGGAATCATCATCATCACCGCGTGCGGCAGGGAACGCCCGGAGAGGTGGAGAAATTCGAGGCAGTTGTCGAACATCGCCGAGTCGCTGCCGTTTTCGTCGATGACCGGCAGAATCTTCGCCCATTCGCTCCCGAACAGCCGGCTGGCCAGCAGCGCCTGGCGGGCATGCATCCAGTTGACGTTGCCGCGCAGCGTATTGATTTCGCCGTTATGGGCGATGTAGCGATTGGGGTGGGCGCGCATCCAGTTGGGAAAGGTATTGGTGGAAAAGCGCGAATGCACCAGCGCCAGGGCGGTCTTGATCTCCGGATCGCGCAGATCGAGATAATACTCGGGCAGCTGCCGCGGCGTGAGCATCCCCTTGTAGATCAGGATGCGCGCCGAAAAGCTGCAGACATAGAAGGTCTCTTCCAGCAGCGGTCCCATCGCCTTGACCCGGTTGTCCAGATGCCGACGGCAGACATAAAGGCGGCGTTCGAAATCGAGATCGTTGACCACGTCCTTCGGCCGCCGCACGAAAATCTGCCGCACCACCGGTTCGAGGTAACGGGCGCCTTCACCGAGCATGCTGTTGTTGGTCGGCACGGTACGCCAGCCGAGGAAGGTGAAGCCATGCTCGGCAATGATCTGTTCGGCCAGCCGCTCGCAGCGGTGCCGTTCGAGGCTCTCGCGCGGCAGAAAAAGCATCCCCACCGCGTATTGCCCCGGCTCCGGCAACGGGAATGCTTTCTCGATGCTTTCCTCGAGAAAAAAATCGTGCGGAATCTGCATCAGGATGCCGGCGCCATCACCGGTATCCGGGTCGCAGCCGACGGCGCCGCGATGCTCGACGTTGGCGAGAACTTCCAACGCCTGACGCATTAGCGTATGGCTGCGTTCGCCCTTGATGTTGACGACAAAACCGACTCCGCAGGAGTCGTGTTCATACCAGGGATCGTACAGACCTTGCGGACGCATGGCGGTCATGAAAGGGGGCATGGGAAAACCTCGCGGAAACCGGGGAACAAGACCAAGTATAAAAAATAAAGAGAGACTTTTAATATAACAGAAAGTTCCGGATGATCTCCTTTTACGCCAAGGAGGTCACTGCTGCGGTCAGCAATTTTCCGATGACAAAAGGCACCCGCCTGTGGTTAAATATCGGGTTTCCTGGATTTTGGATCTGGATATTCGCTACATCAATATAGATAGAAGGAGATTCACCCATGGCCATGTATTCCTGCGCCGACCTGAAAAAAGGGCTCAAGCTGATGATCGACGGCGAGCCGCATGTGATCGTCGCCTTCGATTTCACCAAGCCCGGCAAAGGGCAGGCGCTGTACAAATGCAAGCTGCGCAACATGATCACCGGCTCCCTTTTCGAACGCACCTACCGCTCGGGCGAATCGTTCGAGCCGGCGCAGCCTGGAGGACCGCGACATGCAGTACCTCTACCAGGACGAAGACGGCTATGTCTTCATGGACAACAAGACCTTCGAGCAGATCACGCTCACCGCCGAGACCCTGGATGATGACAAATACTTCCTCAAGGACAACATGGAGGTCGAAGATCCTGGTATTCAATGGCCGCGGCATCGGCATCACCCTGCCGAACTTCGTCAATCTGCGCGTCACCCAGTCCGACCCGTGGGTCAAGGGGGATACCGCCGCCGGCAACAACAAGCCGGCCACCGTCGAAAGCGGCTACACCCTCTCCGTCCCCTCCTTTGTCGAGCAGGGCGATATGATCCAGATCGACACCCGCACCGGCCAGTACGCTACCCGGGTCAAAGAATAAGGATTCGGGTATCAGGATTCAGGTATCGGGTTTCGATCCTGATACCTTGGGGTTTGACATGGAAATCAACTGGGCACTAGCCAGAAAACTTGACAAACTACAGCAGCGAGCCCGGATCGTGCAATCGATCCGGGCTTTTTTCATTGCTGAAGGCTATCTCGAAATAGAGACGCCGCATCGCCTTCCGGGCAACGCCCCGGAGGAACATATCGAGGCGGTCGCTGCCGGCGACTGGTTTCTGCACACTTCGCCGGAGCTCTGCATGAAGCGCCTGCTCGCCGCCGGATTCGAGCGAATTTTCCAGATCTGCCGCTGCTGGCGGGAGGGGGAGCGGGGGCGCCGCCACCTGCCGGAATACACCATGCTTGAATGGTACCGGGCGGGGGTCGATTACCGGGCGCTGATGGCCGAATGTGAGGCGCTGCTGCTGGCGCTGGCGCCGGCGGGATTTGTCGAGAGGCAGGGGCGGCGCATCGATCTCACCCTGCCCTGGCCGCGCCTGACCGTGGCCGAAGCCTTTGCCCGTTTCACCGACATGACGCCAGAGGCGGCGCTGGCCGCGGGGCGCTTCGACGAATTGATCGCGTTGCAGATCGAACCGCAACTCGGCTGGGAGAAACCGGTTTTTCTGGTGGATTATCCCGCCCCGCTCGCCGCCCTGGCGCGCCGCAAGCCGGAGGATGCCAGCCTGGCCGAGCGTTTCGAACTCTATGTCGGCGGGATCGAGCTGGCCAATGCCTTTTCCGAGCTGACCGATCCGGTCGAGCAGCGGGTGCGTTTCGCCGAGGCGGAAAAGCGGCGGCGTGCCGCAGGTAAACGCCCCTATCCGGAACCGGAGCATTTTCTGCGGGAACTGGCCGACATCCCCTCTGCCGCCGGCATTGCCCTCGGTGTCGATCGCCTGATCATGCTGCTGACAGGTGCCGACAGCATCGACGAGGTGGTCGCCTTCACGCCTGAAGATCTATAGTAAAAAACTGTTTTGTTTTATTTTGTTTTCTGGCATGATCAGGGCTAATTTTTAAACCTGACCTGATCCGTTGGTGCGGCAGAGGGTTATTGCGGGAGGTAAACGATGAAAGCTTATTTCTTCTCACTGTTGCTTATTGTTGGCGCCTGTTTCGGCCTGCAGCTCTGGTTCTACCTGGCCCACCTGGTCGAAGAACGCACCCGCCCGTATCATGAGCGTCAGGGTTCTCCCAAACATTCCTGATCCGCCGATCCAAAGATATCTATAATTGGCCGCTCACAGCCGGTTGGGATAGGAGACTTCCTCTCCGGCCGGCGTGCGCAGCCGCATCGTTTCTCCCCGTTGCACGACATATTCGGGGAGCAGGGGGATCTTTCCCTTGCCTCCCGGCAGATCGATCACATATTGCGGGATCGCCAGCCCCGATAATGGTCCGCGCAATTGCCGCATGATCTCCAATCCCGCCTCCACCTTCGTGCGAAAATGCCCGGTGCCGCGCACCAGGTCCATCTGGTGCAGGTAATACGGACGCACCCGCAGCCGCAGCAATCCTTTGAAGAGTTCGGCCAGAACCTCCGCCCCGTCATTGACCCCGCGCAATAATACCGTCTGATTCCCCAAAACGATGCCGGCATCGGCCAGGCGCCGGCAGGCCTCGGTACTTTCGGGGGTAATCTCCCGCGGATGGTTGAAATGGGTATTGAGATAGAGGGGATGAAAACGCCGCAGCAGGACGGTGAGTTCTTCGGTAATCCGTTCCGGCAGGGTCACCGGGACGCGACTGCCGATGCGTATCATCTCCAGATGCGGAATCCGTTGCAGCCGTTCGAGAATCTCCGCCAGCAGCGGATCGGGAAGGAGGAGCGGGTCGCCGCCGGAGAGGATAACATCGCGGATCGCCGGGGTACGGGCAATATAGTCGATGCCGGCGCGGAGCTCGGGCAAGGGAAGCTCCCCCCCGGCACAACCGACCCGCCGCTTGCGGGTGCAGAAGCGGCAGTACACGGCACAGGCATTGGCGGCGAGCAGGACCGCCCGATCGGGATAGCGATGGATAACGGCGGGCACCGGGGCGAGATTCTCCTCGGCCAACGGATCGGCGGCAAGATCGTCCACCGCCAATTCAAGGAGATCGGGGACGCACTGTCGCCAGATCGGATCGCCCGGCGCCTCGATCAGCCGCAGATAGTGCGGGGTGATGCGCAGCGGATAGCGCGCCGCCACTTCTATCAGGGGTGCGGGATCAATTCCGAAGCGCTCGGCAAGTGCGGCCGGAGCGGTAATGCTTTGCTGCAATGATTTTTGCCAGAGTTCCATCGGCAAATCAAATCTTTCTATGCCGAAAACCGGCAACTTCTCGCTGTTTTTGCCCCTGAATTTCGTCGTGGCGAAACGGAAATTTAGCACATCAGCCGGAAGGTGTCGAATGCGGCGGGAAAAGAAAGGCGTGATTGGACGTGAAGATCGGCGGCGTGCGGTTGGCGATGGCGCGAATGGCGGGGGAGCCGAGGAGGCGCTGCTGGAGGAAGCGGCGCACCGCCAGCCGGTCCCAGCCGGGGGAAGGAAGCGATTCCCGGTAGAAACCGAGGGCCGCATCTTCCGGCAGCTCGTCGCCCGCCGCCTGCCGCGGCAGATTCATGATCGCCAGATTGAGGAAATCGATGGAATCGGCGTGCTCTTCGAGAAAGCGCAACGTCTGTTCGGCTTCCTCGGCGGTCTCGCCGGGAGCGCCGAGCAGCACGTAGACATAGGTGGCGATCCCGGCGCGCCGCAGATTCTGCAGGATAACGGCGGCATCGGCCAGCCGCGTCCCCTTGCGCAGCCGGTCGAGAGCCGCCTGTGAACCGCTTTCCAGGCCGAGTTGCAGCAGCCGGCAGCCGGAGGCGGCGAGAGCGGCGGCAAAAGCCGGCTCGGTCAGCGGCCGCTCGAAACGGACGAAGCCGTGCCAGCCGAGCCCGGCCATTTCTGCCGCTGCTTCGCCGAGACGCCGCAGCACGGAAACCGGCACGGCATCATCGGTGAAATGGAAGTGGCGCACGCCGGTTTCCGCCGCCAACTGGCGCAGCAGCAACGGGAAATCGCCCGGCGGCAGGCAGGCATACGGATGCACGGGGGCGGCGGCTTCCGGGCAGAAAAGGCATTTTTGCCAGTAGCAGCCGCGCGAGGCGCTGACCGGCAGGACCGGCAACGGCGAGAGATAATCAGCAAAGCGGGCGAAGGAATAGTCGGGCCGGAAGGCGACGGTGGCGGCGTCTTCGAGAAAGTAGTCGTCCGGGGCGGCATCGGTCGCCAGCGCCGTCAGCGATGCCTCGCCAGGACCGAAGACGATCCGGTCGAAAGCGGCGAAGCGCCGGTCGTCCCGGCGCAGCATCGCCCGCCAGCTGCTGAAGACGCCGCCGCCACCGACCACCGGCAGCGCCGGGAAAGCGCGGCGCAACAACCCCGCTAGCTCGAAGGCGGGAAGGATCTGGTGCCGGTAGTTGACCGAGATGGCAATCCGCTGCGGCCGCAGCGCCGCTACCTGCGGCAGCAGAATTTCGCGAAAATAGGGGGCGAAGAGGGTCGCCGCCGCACCGGCAGTGAGACGCTCCAGATCGTGCGGCAGGAACTCGGATAGACCAGCATTTTCGTAATCGCCAAGGGTCAGCCGCTCCCCTTCCCGGCCCCACACCGTCAGCGCCCGGTTGAGATGGCCGACAGCGGTGACATAGCGGGGAAAGGAGTTGGCGGCCGCCGGCAAACGCAGAAAATCGAGGGCGGCAGGCGCATGCCGCAGCGCGCGGCGGACGGCGGTGGAGGGCTGCGCGCCTGCGGCGGTAGCCAGGCGGGCAGGATCGAGCAGATAGAGGGTGGCGGCGAGATTGGCGTCGATGACCTGGGCGGTCAAGCCCTGCTGTCGCAAATGGTGCAGGAGCACCGCCGCCCCGAGCGGCGGCTCGGCCGGTTTGACCGCCGGCGGCTGGATGATCAGAAAATCGGTCACTTCGGTGGCTCGCCAACCGCTCTGCCACGCAAGGAATAAGTGACGATCACCAGCAGCAGGATGCCGCCATCCCGACCGAGGGCGGCTAGCGGCGTGGTATGGGCGGCCGGATTGAAACAGCCGCAATCGATCTCTAGCCCACGCACCAGAACCGAGACGAGAACCACCACGAAAATGAGGGTGAGAATGCCGAGAAGAAATGCTGCCGGCCGCACCCGCTGATTGATCAGCAGCAAAGTGCCGGCGATCGTTTCGACGTACGGCAGAATCGCCGCCGCCACGAAATTCCAGGCGTACGGGAGGATCCGGTAGCTGGCTACACTGCCGGCGAAGGCGGTTACATCCTGCGCCTTCAGCACCCCCGCATAAAGAAAGAGGCCACCGAGCAGAAGGCGGCAGGCGTGATATAGGAGGCGTTGTCCTTTGCTCCCCTTCATTGCCCAGCCTCGACCGGCAGTCCGGCATCGCGCCACTGGGGCAGCCCGCCCTCGAAAACGCGCACATCCAGGTAGCCGGCGCGCAGCAGCAAGACGGCAAGGTCGAAGGAATCGGGGCAGCCGTAGCCGCTGCAATAGGCGATGAGCGTTCTACTGGCGGCGACGTTCTTCCGGAAGGTCGGCAGCAAGGCTTCGCTTTCGGCAAGGGGGAGGGAAACGGCGGCGGGCAGATGCCCTTCCCGATAGAGTTCGGGAATGCGGGCATCCACCGCCAGAGCGCCGCCGGCCAGCAGCGTCTGCACTTCCGCCAGGGCGACCGGCACCGGATAGCGTTCGTGCACCGGCGTTGCCGCGGTGGCGGCCGGCCCTCCGGCGGCGAAGGCATCGACGATCAAGCGATAATGAAAAGACAGGCCGAGCGCCGCCCCGAGCGCGGCGATAATCACCGCCTCGAGAACAATGCGCTGGAACTCAGCGTTTGGCCATTTCATTCGTCGGGGGATTCGTCGAGAACCGGGGCGATCGATTTCAGCATTTCACGCATGGCGCGGTTCTCCCGCTCCAGCTTATCCAGGCGCTGGTTGCTCTCGGTAAGGATCTGATTGAACTCTTCGAGCAGCCGGTTTTGATAGGCATAGCGGATCTCCAGCTCAACAATGCGTTCCGCCAGCTCGTCCATGGGTCTCCTCCGTTTTTCAAGATGCCGCAATGTAGCAGAAGCCCCCGGAGGCGGCAAGACCGGACAGAGGGTAAAACCAAAGATTTGAAAGTCCAAACTAAAGATTGTATTTTTTTTGGTTAATAATTATTATTAAATTTAACTACTATTTTCCGGGGAAGATCATGAGGACTTTTCTTTTTTTCATAATGCTTGTTCTGTTTGTCGGTGCGACATCCACATTCGCCCAAGATGGTGTCAGACGGATGAAGCCAAGGCCTTATGAATATGGCCGGGTGGTCATCGATAATTTCTCCTCGCAAGCGAACATGGCGCCGGTCGCCTTCGATCACTGGCTGCACCGCGCCAAGTTCACTTGCCGTCTTTGCCACGTGGATATCGGTTTCGCCATGACAGCCGGTGCCACCAAGATAACCGCAGCCGACAATATGCGGGGATATTTCTGCGGCACTTGCCACAATGATCGGCGCCGGTTCGGCAAAGGGACCGTCTTCGCTTCCTGCGCGGCAAAGCCGGATGCTGAGGATTTGCAACGTTGTGCATTGTGCCACGGTACCGACCGTCGTCCGGCGCGCGAAAAGACCTTCGGCGAACTTGCCGCCACGCTACCGCGAGAGCGACTGGGGAACAGTATCGACTGGGAAGGAGCAGAGAAGAAAGGGTTGATCCATCCGGTTCAATACCTCGATGGAGAATCGGTTTCCAACAGCAATCTAGCATCGCAAAAGGACTTCAGTCTGGCGACAAAAATGGAAGGCATGCCGGAGATCGTTTTTTCCCACCAGAAGCATACGGTATGGAACGGCTGCGAACTCTGCCATCCGGAAATTTTCCTGGGCATCAAAAAAGGCTCCACCAAATATACGATGGCTGAGCTGTTTAATGGCAAATACTGCGGCGTGTGCCATGACACGGTCGCCTTTCCCCAGGCCGATTGCCGGAGATGTCATACCCGGGAAATCGAGAAGGCCACCTTTTTCGACTCTCTTTTCGGCCGGGAAGGCCATCCGAACGCCGACCGGGAACTAACCAGTATTTCAGGCAGGTAAAACATGATGACTCGATTGTTCACTGCGGCAGTGATTCTGATTTTCTGCACCGTATCCGCTCTGGCGCAGGACGGCATCCAGAAGAAGAAACCGCGTCCTTACCAATATGGCGGAGTGGTCATCGACAATTTTTCCTCCAAGGCGAAAATGGCGCCGGTCACTTTCGATCACTGGCCGCATCGGGCCAAGTTCTCCTGCCGTCTTTGTCACGTGGACATCGGCTTCGCTATGACAGCAGGGGCATCCGAAGTGACTGCCGCCGACAACATGCACGGCTATTTCTGCGGCACCTGTCATGACGGCCAGCACCGCTATGACGATCGGCCAATCTTCGCCGCCTGCGCGGACCAGCCGCGCAAGGAGGATTTGGCTCGCTGCGCACGCTGTCACGGCACCAACAGGCGCCCGGAACGGGAGAAGGGCTTTGCCGAATTCGCTACCAGGATGCCCCATGAACGGTTTGGCAACGGCATCGATTGGGAAAAAGCCGAAAATACCGGACTGATTAAACCGGTTCAGTATCTCGAGGGAGCTTCGCGCCCGGAATTGATGGTGCAGAAAGATTTCGCCTTGCCGGCCAAGATGGAGGGAATGACCGAAATCATCTTTTCGCACCAGAAACATACGATCTGGAACGGTTGCGAACTCTGTCATCCGGAGATTTTCCTGGGCGTCAGGAAAGGGGCCAGCAAATACACGATGGTTGAACTTTTCGAGGGGAAATACTGCGGCGTCTGCCATGACAAAGTAGCCTTTCCCCAGACGGATTGCCAGAGATGTCACATCCGGTCCGAACCATAGCCCTGATTTTCGTCGCTTTTGCGGCCGGACTGCTGACGGTGCGGTCAGCCGGAGGATTCTACAATCTTCCGCCGCAGCCGCAGCCGCATGCCTACGGCAATGTCCTGATCAATCGTGGTTACACTGACGCTCCCTATAATCCGGTCGTTTTTCGCCATTGGGTGCACCGGCTCGGCTACACCTGCGGTACCTGCCATGTCGAATTGGAGTTCGAAATGGCGGCGGGGGGGACGGGAATCGACATGGACAGCCTCTCGGAGGGGAAACTTTGTGGATCCTGTCATGACGGGGATACCGCCTTCAATCTCAAGGATAACTGCAACCGTTGTCACAGCAGCGATCCGAATACCGGCCAGGAGCTGTTTGATGCCGTATTCTCCAGCCGACCCTTCCCTGCCACCACTTACGGCAACGGCATCGATTGGGTCGAATCGTTGCGCCGGAATCTGATCGCCCCGGTCCGCTACCTGCAGGAAGAGACGGTACAGCTGCCTTTCGATAAACTGCTGATGCTAAGGTCGGAAATGGCGCGCATTCCACAGGCGATTTTTCCGCACCGGCTCCACACCGAATGGGTGGGGTGCGATTCCTGTCACCCCGCCATATTCAATATCAAAGCAAAAACAACACGAAATTTCCGCATGGGCGCCATTCTCCACGGTGAATTCTGCGGTGTCTGTCACCTGCGGGTCGCCTTCCCGATGACCGATTGCGGCCGCTGCCATCCTGGAGTAAGGGAAATATATTGATGCGCCCTCACCTGCCCATAAAATGCTTTCTCGCTCTTCTGCTCTTGTTTCTTGCAGCCTGGCCGGCCACCGCCACCGCCGCCAATGATGAAAGTGTCCCCGCGCCATCCGCATGGGAAGCGGAATTCGAAGCGATTCGCGCCAAGACTCCGGAAGCCATGGCTTTCTCCCAAGAGGAATTGCGGCAACTGCTTGCCGATTGCGATCGCATGAAGCTGCAGATCGAAAACCTGCCCGAATCGCCGCGCAAGGTCTTCCGCAAGCGGCTGGAAATGACCCGCAATCTTTTCCAGTTCGTCCTGCAGGAAAAAGAAACCGCCGCAACCCAATAAACTCCTCCGCTCCGCCCCTATTTGTAATACATCAGCTGCCGGGCGTAAGGCGCGACCATCTGCTCCATCTGTCGCATCTCCTCGTGTGTCATCGGCTCCATAACCGCAGCCGCCGCATTTTCGCTGACCTGCGCGGGATCATCGCAGCCGATAACTATGGTGGAAACGCCGCGGCCGAGAGCGTACCGAATCCAGGGCGCCGGCGAATCGCAGCCTGGGACCTGAAGGCCGAAGCCCCGGCAGAGAACCTTCATGCCGACGATCCCCATATTGCGCTCCAATGCCTCAGGCAGAACCGTATCGAGAAAGCTGAGGAGGGCCGGTTCGGCCGGATTGACCGGCAGCAGGACGGTATCGAAATCATACAGATCAAAAGCTTTGAGGAGGATATGTGGATCCTGATGGCCGGTGATGCCGACAAAGCGCACCCGCCCGTCCCGCTTCGCCCGGTCGAAGGCCTCGATGGCGCCGCCGGGGCCGAAGATTTCCTCCAGATCGGCTTCGCTGCGAACGTCGTGCACCTGCCAGAGATCGAGCCAGTCGGTGCCCAGGTTCTGCAGCGTCGTTGCCAGGTGCGTCCAGGCGCCGGCGGCGGTGCGGTCGTGCGATTTGCTGGCGAGGAAGATCTCCTGTCGCATTTGCCCAAGACTCGCGCCGTAATACGCCTCGCTCCCCGAGTAAGCGCGCGCCGACTCGCAGTAGCGAATCCCGGCCGCCAGCGCCTGCTCGATCACCGCCCGCGCCCCCTCCTCCTGCCCGAAGGTGCGCAGCACCCCCTCGCCGCCGAGGCCAAGCTGTGTCACCTCGATGCCGGTCTTGCCGAGCATGCGTTTCGGTAGCATCGTTTCCCCCGTGGTGATTTGCGTTTTCAACAGGATAGCCGGGTTGGCGACGGGTTCAACAGGAAGGGAGGTGAAGGAAACGGTGCTGAAGCGGAAGATGCGACCCGGCAGAGAAAAGAGGGGAAACCTCCGGGGTACCGGGTATAAAGGGGGTCCATCTTTGCAGCAACATCTGATAAGATAGCTCTTGCCGAAACCGAACCGGATTATCCCCTATCAAAAGACCCAAGGAGTCACCATGGCCGAGTCCGATGCCGAACGACAAGACCGTATTGTCGCACAGATGCGCCAGGAAGAGGAGAAGCGGCAGGCCGGATACCGTGAACAGGCCCTGAAGCTCTTCCCCCATGTCTGCGGCCGGTGCAGCCGCGAATTCGAGGGCAAAAAACTGCGCGAGTTGACGGTGCACCACAGGGATCACAACCACGATTACAATCCGCCCGACGGCAGCAACTGGGAACTGCTCTGCCTTTACTGCCACGACCACGAGCATACCCGCGGCATACAGGAGCAGCGCAGTCAGGACGGTCCTGTCGATCGCCAAGGCCGACCCACCCTCGCCCACTCCCCCTTCGCCGGGCTCGGCGACAAGTTCAAAAAATCCTGAGGGGGATATTCTCCCGTATGACCCAGCCAAACCTCTTGCTTCCCCAAACCAGCAAACAGTAAATTTCTAAAGAAGCCACATTGCCACGGGGTGGCTGCTTTGCAGTTTAAAAAGTTGCCTGTCCCTTTCAGCGATTTCCCGATTGTCCCGTGTCAAGGGCTTACCCTAACAGACCTTCCGTTTCGGTAGCATCGTTTCCCCCGTTGCGTGATTGGAGTTTTCAACAGGACAGCCGGGTTGGCGAACGGTTCAACTGCCGCCCGTTTGTCCCGCTGTCAAAGTCTTGACCCCATTCTTCCTATGTAAAAATTAAATTTTGCTCTCCAGATTAAAAGTTTGACAATGAAGCTTGGCTCAAGGTAAAACGATGTACATCCGACGCCTAAGAGGAGTTTTTGGGGGGGACGATGAAGGGCAGGACGCTCAAGTTAGTTTGGCGACGCCGTTGCGATCAGCATCAAGGATGCTGGTTGCGGCGGCGTTTTTCTAATTTGCCCCGGAAAATCTGCCGTATAACCATTTTTCGAGCCACAATTCTGGTTAGCTTCCAGTTACTAATTGTAGGTTGCCTGTCGGTTGCGCAGGCGCAATCGAATGGTTCGCCATTTGAGCAAAAGATTCCAGCCTTGTCTGAAGCCAAGCGCATGAGGGCTATCCTCCAGCAACCGGAAAGCCAATTGGACCTTGCAAGAATAAAACTGACTATCGATAAAATGATCGATCCCACCATTAACATCGATACCAACCTGAAACAGATTGACGACATCGTGGCACAGATACGCGCCATGGCAGGTCAAAGACCCTCAAGTAATGACAACCTGCTCGCTCTCAAAAAATACTTGTACGAAAAAGGCCCATGGAACGGGTACGAGGTATATCACTACGATTTCGATGATCCCCCAGGCACCAAGATCAAAAACAAGCTTCTACCCAATTACTTAGCCTCGAAGAAAGGTAATTGCATCAGCATGCCTTTTCTGTTCATCGTACTTGGCCAGCGCCTCGGCATTGATGTAACGGCCTCTACAGCGCCAGAGCATATTCTCGTGAAATACACCGAGCCCGAAACGGGCATCACGTACAACCTCGAAGCGACAAGCGGGGCAAACCCGACCAGGGATGCATGGTATCGGCAGCAAATGCCGATGACCGATGAGGCCATCGCCAACGGGATTTACTTGCAAAAGCTTACGAAAAAAGAAACAGCCGCCGTCATGGCGACCGTTCTGGCTGAGAATTTTTCAGAAAAACAAGCGCCTGAAAAAATGTTAGCAATTGCGGATGCCGTACTCCCCTTTTACCCCAAGAATGTGGCACTTATCCTCGGAAAGGGTAGTGCCTATGCACGCCTCATCGATAAACATTTCGCGGCCAAGTACCCGACGCCAAGAGATATACCCGTAAATGAAAGGCCATTCTTTCAGCACTTATCTGAGCAGAATGAACTTTGGTTTTCAAAAGCAGAGGCACTTGGTTGGCGTCAACCGGACAAAGCCCAAATGATTCGTTATCTTGAAACCGTCAGCCGTGCGAAATCAAATCAGTAAGGAGGGTAAGTATGTCTGCGTTCAAGATTAGAACTCTTTTGCCGCTCTTGCTCGTGTTTGTCTGCTATTGTGGGAATGCCTTCGCTCGTTTCATTGAGCCGGATCCGATTGGCTTGGAAGGTGGGCCAAATGTTTATTCCTATGTTCAAAATAATCCGGTTAATTTTAAAGATCCCCTTGGACTTTATACAGAAATCATAGTCTGGCAGCCAGTAACTTGGACTACATCTTCATTCGGTCATGTGTCCTCAAACGTAAATGGAGCAAATTACTCTTGGGCTCCAGGAGGATGGGACACTAATCAAAGTGCTTTAAGTTATGCTGAGCGGCAGAAGGGGTTTCGTTCTGGGGTTGGTACTATTCTTAACCTTACATCAGATCAAGAAAAGAAACTGGTTGAGTGTTACGAAAAGCGAAAAAAGAATTACGGTAAATTTACAAATAACTGCGGAGATCCACACAAAGACTGTTTAGAAGCGGCGACAGGGATAGCTTTTTCAGATTCTTTTTTTCCGGTTAATATCGGTAACGACTCGCTTAACTCGCCTAATTACGAGGGTTCAAAATTTTATGAAGGTCCATCGCGGGGCTTTTGGGATGATGCACCATGGGCACGGTGAAGAAAAAAACAATGATCATTGTCACGACATTAGTCTTACTTGCTTTTGGGGCAGCCCTTGCGGTTCATCTTATTTTTTCAACTAATGGTTTGATGTTGGTTGCAGGAGATGCTGTGCATGTATATGCAACTCAAGAACAAGCCATGACATGGCCCAACCCTAAGGCGATGACAGAATTGTCCTCTGGCCAAAGTGTGCCAGTTACAGAATGCGTGGACGTGAAACATTACCTCATTTACAAAATTCGTTTGCCAGATGGACGCAATGGCTTTGTGCTTGATGGTAATTATAATTTGATGCGAGATGGCAAACAAGCTTTCTGCCGCTAGATAGGGCGCTCAGAGAAAAACCGTAAGGGTAAGGGTCAGCCCCTGACACGGACAATCTGAAGTTCATCAGATACAAAAACGCCGTGAAGCCTTTCCAGGGTTCGCGGCGTTTTTGCGTGCTGTTATAATAAAGAAAACTAGAGTAACCGGAAAGGGAAAAGTATCAGTCATCCACCGGCCGGCGCGCCTGCTTGATATCGCTGCGGCGGCTCTTGCCCGTCAGGCGGCGTTCGACGGCACCGAGGCCCGCTTTGGTGGGGATGCGCCGTTTCTGCCGGCGGTTGCGCGCCGCCAGCTTCTCGCGCAGCCGTTCCAGCGCCCGCTCCTTGTTGTCGAACTGCGAGCGCGATTCGGTGGCGGTGACGATGATGCCGGTCGGCAGATGCTTGATGCGCACCGCCGATTCGGTCTTGTTTTTCTTCTGCCCGCCCGGTCCCGAGGACTTGTAGAAAGTGATCACCAGGTCTTTGTCGTCGATATCCATACCGCCCTAACCGAAGCTGGAATTTCCCGCCCGTTCATGTTAGAAGGATACACGCCTCGGCGCCAGGACGCTTCCCTTTTCTGCAGGAGCCGCCATGCACCATTACGCCCTGACCATCATCGGCCGCGACCGCCCCGGCATCGTCGCCGAAGTCACCGAAATCCTCTTACAGCCTCGGCTGCAACATCGCCGATTCGAGCTGCACCCTGCTCGGCGGCCAGTACGCCATGATCCATGATCGTCTCCCACCCGACCGATCGACTCGCAAGGAGGAGATCGCCGCCGCCTTTGCCCCGCTGGAGCAGGCCAAGCTCTCCGCCTTTGTGCGCAAGATCGATCCGGAAGTCTTCCGCTGCCGCGGCATCGGCGGCGAGATCTGCATGATCTCGGTCTACGGCTCCGACAAGCCGGGGATCGTCTACCGCGTCGCCAAAGAGCTCGCCGAGCGCAAGGTCAACATCTACCGATCTCAACACCAAGCTGGTCGGCAGCGAGGAGCGGCCGGTCTATGTGATGATGCTCGAAGCGGTCTTGCCGGAGGAGATCAGCGAGGAGGAGATCAGGGAGTCATGCAGCAGCTGGAGGGGGAGATGAAGGTCGATATCACCGTGCGCTCCATCACCCCGGTGGAGCTGTAAGCATGGCGGTTCGCGACATTCTGATCTATCCCGATCCAGCGGCTGAAAACGGTCTGCGCCCCGGTGAGCAGCCTCGATGCGACGGCCGATGCGCCCTGATCCAGGATCTGGTCGACACCATGCTCGCCGCCGGCCATTCGGTCGGCGTCGCCGCGCCGCAGATCGGCGATCTGCGCCGGGTGGCGGTGGTCGATGTCTCGCGCAGCAAGCTCGGCCGCGACAACCACCACGGCCTGCTGACCATGGTCAACCCGGAGATCATCGCCCGCGAGGGGCAGAAGGTCATGCGCGAAGGGTGCATGAGCGTCCCCGATTACACCGGCAACGTCACCCGCGCCGAAGAGATCGTCGTCGAATTTCTCGATCGCGACGGGCAGCGAGCGGGTCATCCGCGCCAGCGGCTTCGAGGCGGTGGCGATCCAGCACGAACTCGACCACCTCGACGGCCTGCTCTTTCTCGACCGCGTCTCCAGCCTGAAGACCGACGTCTTCCGCCGCAAAAAGTAAATTAACCGGTTCGCCGCTGCCTCAGGAATTCGCACCCGGGCGCACCGGTTGTGAACGGTAACCGAGCCCCCGCTGCATTTCCAGCTGCGCCTGCCTTTCCTTCCTCTTCCCCGCCAAATATTCCGCTTTCGACATTTCGAAAAGCTGCCGCGGGTAGCGGTCGGTCATATCGTACCAGGCATGCAGGCGGGCCTCGAACCGCTTCGACTCCGGCAACTGCAGCGTCTCGAGGTGAGCCTTCAGGGCCAGATAATAGCGCATGGCATTGCGCTCGACGATGCCGCTGGTTCCGCTAATATAAACGGGTTCACCATCGACTCTCTCCTTGACGGTAAAGCCGATCTTGTCGCGGCCGGCGGAAGAGAGATAGGCTTGAGTCGCCAGCCGACTGCGCAGGCTCGGCCGAAAGGAGGAATACAGGCGCAGCGAAGTGCTGTTGCCGGATTCGGCCCGCGCCTCGACCTCGATACGATAATCTCCTGTGCCGTGCGGCCCGGCGGCAGCGAAGAGCAGAATCCGGACGCGATCCTTACTCTGCTCCTGCACCTGGAAAAGGTAGTCGAGGCGATATGACTCTTCCGGCGCCTCGTAGAATTTGCGCCCGACATAAACGGTCAACCGTTGTTGTCCATCCTCCCCGGCGTAGGTGCATGATTTGATATTGAAGACCAGGGGGAGGAATTCACACCACGCCTCCGGGCGGCTGAGGGTGTCGCGGACTTGCGCGACCGGGTAGTCGAGAAGTCCGGCGATCTCGGCCCCAAGCAGACCGTCCCTTTCCCAGGAGCGGACGCGCAGCGACGTATCGGCAAGAAGATCCCGCGCCGGTGCCGCCGCAACCGGATCGCGGCTGGCACCGGCGGTGGCGGGAAGAGTCAGAATAACGAGAAGGGTGAGCAGGCTGAACCAGCGGCGATGGCTTCCGGCGGGCATGGAACTCCTTGGATAAAGTCGAACTGGCTGAAAGTGCGACATTTTACCTCAGGAGCCGGGCAAAAGGGAACCCCCCTTCTGTCATCGTGTCTGCAGAAATCCCATGACGCGGCCTGCCACCTGATTGGAAGCGTTGACACAATCGTTCAGGCCGACGCCGAAAAAGGCGTTGCCGGTCAGGAAGAGGCCGGGGTAGCCTTCACAGCGCTCATCAAGGGCAAGCAGACGCCGGCTGTGGCCGGCGATGTATTGCGGAATCGCCCGGTGGTGGCGGAAGATCCGCACGAAGTCGGGCTCGGCGTCGATCCCCATGATCTCGCGCAGGTCGGCCATGACCCGCTGTCATCACCTCGGCCTCGGTGAGGTCGATCGCCGCCGGATTGGTCGCCCCGCCCATCATCGAGCGCAGCAGCACCTGCCCTTCCGGCGCGCGATTCGGGAAGATGCTCGAATCCCAGAGGGTGCCGAGGATATGCTTCCCCTCCTTGCGCGGGATCAGATAGCCGAAACCGTCGAGATCGCGGGCTATCTTCTCGCGCGCGTAGCCGAAGCAGATCGACGTTCATCGGCGCATAGGGGATCTCGCGCAAGATCGGCGGACATCTCAGGGTCGAGGCCTTCGACCATCGCCGCCAAGGCATGGGCCGGGGCGGCGCTGACCACCAGTTCGGCCTCGACCGCTGCCGCCGTCGGCCAGTCTGCAGCTCAAAACCGCCCTTTGCGGCCACAGATCGCCGTCACCTCGGCGCCGCTACGCACCTGCCGGCCAGCCCGGCGGCGGTCGCATCGGTCAACTCCTGGATTCCCGTCACGAAAAGAGGTCAGAACCCCGCCGGGACCGGCGGCGCTCGCCACCGCCTTGCCGGCCTTGCGTTCGGCCTCTTCTTCTTTGCCAGCTTGATCATCGCCCGGATCAGGCCGCCGTATTCCTGTTCCAATTGATAGATGCGCGGAAAGCAGCTTTGCAGGCTCATCGTCTCCGGATCGCCGGCAAAGATCCCCGAGACCATCGGCCCGATCAATTTATCGAGGGCTTCCGCGCCGAGGCGGCGGCGGGCGAAAGTCGGCGAGGGTCTCGTCTACGCCGTCGCGCTTGGCCGGAATGAACAGCTCGCAGGCGAGGCGCAGCCTTCCCCGGCCAGCAGATCAGTTTCGATTTGAGAAACGATCGGGCCGTTTTCCGGCAGCCGGTGCAACTGACCGCCGGTAATAATGAAACGCTTGCGAGCGTTGTCGTCGGAGCGCAGCAGACGCTCGCGGATCCCGAGGCGATCGCAGAGTTCGAGGGTCATCGGCTTGCTGTCGAGAAAACCGTTTGGCCCCCACTCGCAGAGATAGCCTTCCTCGCGCCGGCTCCAGATTTTGCCGCCGATGCGCTCTTCCTTTTCCAGAAGCACCGTCGAAATCTCCAGCCCGGCCTCCTTGGCCAGCCGCTCCAGGGCGTGGACGGTGGAAAGACCGGAAATACCTCCGCCGATGACAGCAATGCGAGTCATGCAACCTCCGTTTCTGTGGCCTCAGGTCAATTTGGCGAGAATGCGGGCAATCGTCTCGAACGATTGCACCAGGGCTTCCTGTTCCTCGTCCGGCAACTGCCGGAGTATCTTTTCATAGCCGCTCAGACTGGTCCGCTGCAGCTCCGCCACCAGCTCCTCCCCTTGCAGCGTCAGCCGCAGCAGGATCTGTCGGCGATTGCCGGCATCCTGCTGCCGGTGCACCCAACCCTGCCCAACCAGACGCTCGACCATCTGGCTGGCGCTGCTCATCGCCACTTCCAGCTCGCGCGCCAGATCGCCGAGTGAGCATTCGGGCTGGCCGGCGATCGTCAGCAGCGTCTTGTACTGGTTGTAGGTGAGGTCCATCCCCTCGTGAACCAGGGTGCGCAGCCGTCCCATCCTTCCCAGCAGGTGCGGATAAAGTCGGGCAAGGCGCTCAATCCTTTTCATTTTCCTCTCCAAACATTTCGGTTTACGAAATATTAGACGGAATAACCATTTCAGTCAAGATCCTTCTTGGGTGGCGCACGGCGAAAGCGCCCTTGACGCGTTGCAAGCGGCTCATTATATTGATGAGAAGCAATTTTCTTTATTCGAGGCATTATGGCGAAGGATTATTATGGCACTCTCGGCGTCAAGAAAGACGCCAGTGCCGAAGAGATCAAGAAGGCGTATCGCAAGCTGGCGCTCAAGTATCATCCGGACAAAAATCCGGACGACAAGAAAGCCGAGGAGAAGTTCAAGGAGATCACCGAGGCATACGCGGTCCTCTCCGATGCCGAAAAGCGCAAGCAGTACGATCAGTTCGGCGAGAGCGGTTTCCATCAGCGCTATAGTCAGGAGGATATCTTCCGCAATTTCGATGTTGGCGACATTTTCCGCGAATTCGGTATTGGCAACGAGGACATCTTCGGCCATCTGTTCGGCGGCGGCATGCGTGGCCGCACGACTTTCCACGGCGGGGGCCCGGCGCAGGCACTCAAAGGACAGGATTACGTCCTGCGCCTCGCCATCCCCTTCAGTCTGGCGGTGCTGGGAGGCGAGAAACGCGTCGATTTTCAGCGCGATGGCAGCGTAGAGCAACTACAGGTGCGCATCCCGCCGGGGATCGAATCGGGGCAACGACTGCGGGTGGCGGGAAAGGGGGGCGCCAGCCCCACCGGCGGCCCGGAGGGGATCTTTTACTGGAAATCCAGGTGGAAGCCGATCCGCTCTTCAGCCGCGACGGGCAGGACCTCTACGTCAAGGTGCAGGTTCCCTTCAGCGGCGCCTGCCTCGGGACTTCGGTGGACGTGACCACTCTGGAGGGGACAAAGCGGGTGAAGGTGCCGGCCGGCATGCAGGTCGGCGGCAAGATCCGCCTTAAAGGGTTCGGCGTGCCGTTTCGCGGCAGCCACGGCGATTTGTATGCCGTCCTGGAGGTGATGGTGCCGACGAAACTGACGGCTCGGCAGAAGGAGCTACTGGAGAAGCTGCGCGAGGAGGGGCTGTAATTTCTTGACAAGGTTTTGATCCTTGCAAGAGCACGGTTTATGCCATAAAATGCATGGCAGGAGGCTCGCCATGAAAACTACACATAATTTTCACGTCCCACTTCCGGCCGTAGTTTACGACAGGCTCAAGAACGAGGCGCAACGCCAGAAAAAGCCGGCTACCCAACTGGCCAAGCAAGCGGTGGAATATTGGCTGGAAGAGCAGGAGCGGTTAGCCTTGCATGAAGAGATTGCCCATTATGCCGCCGCAAAAGCAGGGAGCAGCGACGATCTCGACCAGGATCTCGAAGTCGCAGCGGTAGAGCACATGTTGGATCAGGATCGTCAATCGTGAAGCGGGGAGAGGTTTATTGGGCAGAGCTTTCTCCCCGCTCCGGCTCGGAGCAGAGCGGTCGCCGGCCTGTGATCGTTCTTTCGCACGACGCCTTCAATCAGACACCGGGATGGAAGTCGATTATCGTCATCCCGGTGTCCACTTCCGCCGCCCAGGCCCGCCGGGGCCCGACAATCGTCTTTCTGCCTTCCGGTACCGCCAGCCTCACCCAAGTCAGCACCGCACTCTGCCATCAGATCACTACTCTTGATCGAAGCAAGCTGACGACCCGCATCGGCATGCTGCCGCCCGAAATTCTTGCCGGAATCGAAAAGGCGCTACTGGCTGCTGTGGATATCAGGCGCTGATGCTTCCGTCGATGTGACACCACGAGAGGAGAACGACGCGGGGAAAGGCATCTTAGCGGAAATACGGGAGATGTCCCAATTTCCCCAATAATTCAGGTGGTTAGAAAGTTAGATTTGACAAAATGACAACGTCCCGTAAGGTCTCGTTTGATTGTTAGACAAAGGTTATCATTTGATCAACGGCAATTTCCAATGCGCTTACCTATAAAGTACTGTTTATGAGGTGCACCTTGGGAACCTGGCTCGATATATGAAATATAAATAAGAGAACAAGAGAATGCATCGCCTTTGTAATTGCACTCGCCCCTCCCATCGTCCAAAGAAATGAAAGTAGTAGGCAAAAATTCACGTTTTTCATTGGGGAAATTTACCGTTTTCTCACATCTCTGACCCCAAGTAATCTTATCACCGACGTGTTTGTAATCGCTAATTTCACAACCATCATCTTTTTGTAGGCCGCCACTCGAAGCTTCTGGATGGGGTAAGGTAATTTGGTCTCTTTCTAATATGTCTAGATCCTCCCTTGTATAACAGAATTGTTTATTACTCATAGGAATCAAACGTGTACCATCCTGGGCATATAATGCAGTTCCAATTAACCATAACCCAGGCTGCATATTGACCGGACTAGAGGCATATGAAAAGCTAGATGTTATAAGAATGAAAGCAATAAAAACATGAAAACTTCTATTAGTTAGGTTTACAAGTTTCATACAAGTTTACTCCAGAATGTTTATTTGTAAGTCTAACGGACTTGCAGAGGTGATCCCCATCGTTAGGACAGGTAGGCGGCGGGGTTAAGGTGGATCGCCATGATGGTTATGCCGCCAGCGAGAGAGTCGGGCCGGCGTAGCCGGGCCGAGATTTTTGCCAATATGCCTCATCCGGGGTTTTGTCGTCCAGACTGGAGTGAGGGCGCCGCGTGTTGTAGAGGTCGATCCAGCGCTTGAGGCCTTGCCGAACCTCGTTACCGGTTTCGAATGCGTGCAGATAGATGCACTCGTATTTCAGGGAGCGCCAGAGCCGTTCGATCATGATGTTGTCCCGCCAACGCCCCTTGCCATCCATGGAGATGCGGACGTTGGCGTCTTTGAGAACCTGAGTGAAGGTATCGCTGGTGAATTGGCTCCCCTGATCGGTATTGAAGATTTCAGGGGTGCCGTAGCGAGCCAGAGCCTCTTCAAGTGCCGCAACACAAAAATCGGCGTCCAGGGTATTGGCCAGCCGCCAGGACAAAACCTTGCGACTGGCCCAGTCCATGATCGCTACTAAATAGAGGAAGCCGCGCCGCATCGGGATGTAGGTGATGTCGGCGCACCAGACCTGATTGGGCCGGTCGATGGTCAAATTGCGCAACAGATAGGGATACACCTTGTGCTGCGGGTGCGGCTTCGAGGTGTTCGGCTTCTGATAGACCGCCGACAGCCCCATCGTCTGCATCAAACGGCCGATCCGCTTGCGATTGACGGCATGCCCTTCCCGGCGCAGGTGCCGTGTCATCTGGCGGGCGCCGTACCACGGTGTTTCCAGAAACTGCTCATCGATCAGGCGCATCCAGTTCCAGATTCTGCAAGCTCTCGCCAGCCGGTCGGTAGTAATAAGCTGACCTTTGGATCGAGAGGAGTTGGCACTGCCGGGCAATGCTGAGTCGGGGATGGCCGGGTTCAACCAGCTCTTTCCTTCGCGTCGGACTCAGCGAACGCGACCGAAGGCTTTGGCCAAAAAATCGCGCTCGACCGTGAGCTGCCCGATCTTGGCGTGCAGGTTGTTGATCTGGTCTTCATCGGCTTTGTTGCTGCGCTCGACGGTGCCGGCAAAGACCGTGGCCAGGTTGTCGATGGCCTGCCGCTTCCAGTTGGTGATCATGTTGGGGTGCAACTCGTAGCGGGCGGCCAATTCGTTGATGGTCTGCTCGCCGCGAATCGCCTCCAGGGCGACTTTGGCTTTGAGCTCGGCGGAAAAGCGTCTGCGTTTGTTCTTGCTCACGGGTGGTCCTCCTTCGTCAGTGTGCGGCGACCCACCTTAGCACGCTGTCCGATTTCTGGGGACCACCTCTTTACTTCTTCAAGTTCTTTAACGGATAGCCCAACACGCGCTCAGACCGTGACCGGGCGATAAAGCCGCCCGGCAGGTCAAGCGCAGCCCCGTTGGCAGGAGATATCATGAGTTGCAGACTTATCCTCATAACAGGACTATTGCTAGCATTAGTAATCACATCCAAACGATCTGCCATGGCGGGAACCACCGAGGTAACTCTTCCCCTCCCCTTTCGCCCCACCCATTCTAACTGTAGGGAATTTCTTCAACGCAATGAGATAACTGAAGTCCGTGACTGCGGCATCACCGAAGCAGGGGCTTTTGGCAATGTAGCTGGTCGCACGTACTACTACGTTATCTACTGTATTATCCCCGATTATTCCTCGGGACCGGGAAAGTGCGGAGAAGAATCCTTTCCAGGGCAGTATTACCGCGAACGAGGTCTCGGTATTTTTGTGGAGGAAGGGGCAGGAAATCAGACAAAACTCTTCCTTGAGCGGGGAGAGCCAGACATTGGCCTCAATGTTTATGAGAAACCAGTAGTTGTTAAAAACCAGTTTGGAACTTTCATGCATATCCCAATAAGGCTGGATGGCACTGGCAACGGCAACGAGAGTGAGTATTACATCTGGGACAACAAAAGTACGGCTTGGAAGAAGGTTAATACGAGAAGCTGGGTTAGCGAACTGGCGAAAAGAGTTCCCGCTGGTCTATCCATCAATAAAGGTATCTGGCCAGACATGGAAGCATTGACCGCGAAGGCGGAGTTGTACAAGGAAAAGGATGCAAATTGCTGCCCTACCGGGGGAACTGCGGTCGTTAAGCTCACCCTAAAAGGTCTTGAGCTTAGAATTCGGTCCGTGGAGATCAGAAAATACGAAGAGCAGTAGTTCAAATGATTCGCCAACTCTCGGGTGCTGCTGTCTTCGCTTTGCTCCACAGCAGACCCTCAAGCCGTTAGGAAATAAATGATGCGAGTATTTAGCTTTAGTTTAGTAAAATATCATACGCACATGAGGTCTGATTATGAAAAATGCACGAAGGATGATCCTGTTTTTCACTCTGAGTGCCGCTGCCCTGCAGGCTTGCTACCTCTATGTGCTGTTCATTGTCAACTGGGATGGTGAGTCCTTAGCCGCGAACGAGAATACAAGGATTGCACTGAGCCTGGGAGCCGCTCTGTTGCTCGGCTGCGCCATCTTTTTCCATTTTCGATCAAAGAACATAGCGCCGTTCAGGCAATGGCAGGTGTATGTTTTTCCGGTCCTGGCATATTTCATTTCTGTACTGGGCCTCGCTATCACCCCCCTCGCAATGAAGTATCTCCAGGAACAGGAAACGATCGACGGGCAGGTCCGGGAGCACATAAAAGCCCTGAACTTCCTTCCCTGGACGGGTGGCACGCTGGGTCTCGTTGGGGGACTGATTGCCGATGCAAGCGCCATGGCAGGTGCGGGAGATGCAGCAATTGGACCGCCTCCTTGCGCCATTATGGGTTGTTTGGCAGGGGGCGTAGCGGGAATTGCATTGAAAGAGCTGCGGGCGGTAATCGTGCTCAAGACAAACAAGATCCCATTCTTTCTCGCCTTGCTCGGGTCCATACTGCTCAGCGGTCTGCTGTATGGCGCCTGGTCAGGCGAAGTACATACCGCTCAGAAGCTCAGGAGCGGAGCAGCTGCTGCTGCCCTCAAGAATTGCCGGACGATGGTGGAGGCATATTATGCAGATCACCAGCAGTATCCTCTGGTGTTCGCTGATGCCAAATGCGATCAATCCGCGGATATAGTTTTTTCCCCTGAAAAGATGACCAAGACAGAATATGTGCTGGTGTGCTATCGGCGCGATACAAACATCGAATACATGGCCCAGTCGGATACGTCGAACATCTTCGTACGAGAAAAAGATTCAGGGAAAAAATGGGAAGCCTATTAGCGAACAGAGTATAAGATTGGGGAGAAGATCGGGGACGTTGTCATTTTGTCGATTTTGCAGGCGTAACATGCTGATTTTTCGTTATTCACTGCCAACATCTTCCGCGTCCGCCCGCCAGCGCTTCTTTGCCGTAAAAACCCCGGAACGGGTCATCTGAATGTGCCGGGAAACTTCCGCGCCCGAGTGACCTGCTTCGATCGCAGCGTAGCAGACAACTGCCCTCGCGTCGAGAATGTCCAAGGAGACTTGCACCCCACAAGTTCACGCCCATGTCGGGCGAACACAATCAGATGCAGCGGATGGTAATATAGTAGTGGTTCACGAACGGTTCGCAGTATCTGGTAGTTCTCTGCGTCTTAAGAGCAGAGTCCGTCTATCTACTTACCACACGGAGGAACTAATGAAGCAATACGGTGCGGAGTTTCTCGGGACTTTTTGGCTCGTTCTCGGCGGGTGCGGCAGTGCTGTTCTCGCTGCTGCCTTTCCTGACGTCGGTATCGGTTTACTTGGCGTTTCGCTCGCCTTCGGCTTGACTGTCCTCACGATGGCTTTCGCCATCGGTCATATCTCCGGTTGCCACCTGAATCCGGCTGTTTCCGTCGGCCTGTGGGCCGGTGGTCGCTTCCCCGCCACCAAACTTATGCCCTATATCGTGGCTCAGGTGCTCGGCGCCATTGCGGCCGCAGGCGTGCTGTACGTGATTGCCAGCGGCGCACCAGGATTCGATGTGTCCAAGGGCTTTGCCTCTAATGGCTATGGCATGCACTCGCCTGGAGGCTATTCACTGCTGGCTGCGCTGGTCACCGAGGTGGTCATGACCATGTTCTTTCTCCTGGTCATTCTCGGCTCCACCGACAAGCGCGCACCCGCAGGTTTTGCGCCCATCGCGATTGGGCTCGCCCTGACGTTGATTCACCTCATCAGCATCCCGGTGACGAATACGTCAGTCAATCCTGCACGAAGCACCGGGGTCGCGGTCTTCGTCGGTGGCTGGGCTGTTGCTCAGCTTTGGCTATTCTGGCTCGCTCCAATCGCTGGCGCCTTGCTCGGAGCAGGCGCCTATCGATTCATCGCCGGCGAGAAGGGCTGAAGACCCAATCCTGCCATCGAGCGGACGTCTTCCCGCGGGCTTCGCCCGTTGGAAGATGCCGCTCAGGTCAAACGTTGAATTAGATAGGCGGCACCGGCGGCATTTCTTCCTTGGCCGGCCCGACGACGAAGCGCCCGCGGCGCAGGGCGCCGACGATCTGGAAATGCGCCGCCCGGATGTTTTCCTTCCTCGCCAGTTCCGCCAACCCGGCCAGAACGTCGTCGCCGTCGCCGAAGCGGACCACCAAAATCCGGCCGCTGCGGCCCACTTGGTATTGCATCTTCTTTCCTCCTGCTACTCCGCGGCTCGATCAAAACTACCCGCGCCTGCGCTCGGCGTACACTCCTTGATTTCTAAATCTCGGTCGAGCGTTCCTTGACCAGGGCGGAGATCGCCTTGAATTCGGGGGCGGTGGTCGATTGTTTTTCCGCGAACCGCTCAAGATGCTCATGGTCGGCTGGCTGGTTGGGGTTCTGGTCAGCATGGGGGGATATTCCTGTCCCTCAAGCTGGATATCCCTACATCGCCGGCGATCGTCGCCGGGCTGGCGCTCATTTTCTTCGTTTTGCTCGGCGTTCGGGTTTTATGGTCGGCCAAATCCCTTAAGTGAGTCTCTCCCGCGAATACCTGCGCGTCACCATTGACCGGGATTTCGCGCCGGTCGATGGTGACGCATCGCCGATTCTTGCGATCTGGTGACGGCACAAGTCGCCGTGGAGTTTTAGGAATTTTCCCTGATTTTTCCTTGCTCCTTCTCTATTAAAAAGATATGTTGGTGACCTTCTAATCTGATATGGAGGAAGCCGCCATGAGTTTTCTGCAAAGGAAAACGCCGAAAATAACTATACCGCCTGGGCTATCGAGCTCGGGCGGTTTTTTTCTGTCTTCGGTGAACTTGCGATGATCGTCTTACTGAGCAGACCCTACCTCAATCGCCATGAAGTCCCGATCATCGAGCGCATCGATACGGCTGTCTTCGAGCGAACCTTCCTGCCGCAGTGCGCAACCTGCAACGGCTCCTGCTGTTCCTTCGGCGTCAGCGTCGATCTTGACAACATCCGGCGCATCGAAACCTGGGCGCTTCAACTGGAGCAGTACGTCGGAATTCCGCGCGATCGGTGGTTCACGAGTGAGTCTGTCCCGGACCCCGAATATCCGGCCGGGGGTTACCGGCGCACCCAGGTTATCGAGGGCGCTTGCGTGTTTCTCGACCGGAGCGGCAACGGCTGCCGGCTTCATGCCTTTTGCCTGCAGCAGGGGATGGATCACCACCTGCTGAAACCGATGCTCAGCTCGCTCTTCCCGGTGACGGCCGAGGCCGGAACTCTGCGCCCTTCGGCCGAGGTGGCCGACGATTCCCTGATGTGTCTGGCGAAAGGCATTACCCTCTACCGGGGCTGCCGGGACGACCTGCTGTATTACTACGGGAACGATCTCATTGGAGAACTGGACAGCCTTGAAAACGTCAACCCTCTAAACCGGATTGTGCTTGGCTAGCCTTTCGAGCCGCGGTTTGGAATGCGTACGATTCATCATTCTTCGGCTGCCCCCGCTCTTCAGCCGACCTCGATGCGCTCGGCCCGGCCATGCTGCAGGCCGACCATCAAAGTCAGATATTCACGCAATTGGCGAGTGAGTAGGAAATTTTCCAGAACGAAACGCCGCCCTCGCTCTCCCATCTGCCGGAGCAAATCGCGCCGGTGCAGCAGATAACGGATGCGCAGCGCCGCCCCTTCCGGCGTATTGACAAGAAAGCCGGTATAATGGTTCACCACCTGCAGCCGGATGCCGCCGGTATCGCCGCCGATTACCGGCTTCCCTTTCCACAGCCCTTCCGCGACTGTCAACCCGAACCCCTCCCGTAACGATTTCTGCACCACGATATCGGCGCTGCGCTGCAGGGCGTTGATCAGACGATGCGAGTCGGCTGGCAGATCCAGGATATGGATATGCGGATCCCCTACCGCGGCCCGGCGTACCTCCTCCAGCATTGCCGCCCCTTCCGGATCGTCGCTGGCGCTGCCGCCGACAAGCACCAGCTGCAGCGGGGTGAGTTTGCGCACCAGCCGATAGGCCTCGATCACCCCCAGCGGATCCTTGAAGCGATCGAAGCGCGACACCTGCACGATCAACGGCAATTGGGGATCGAGCCCAAAACGGCTGCGCACCGCCGCCACCTCCTGTGGCGGAAGCTCGATGTTCTTTTCACTGAGCGGATCGATGCTCGGCGGAATGATGTACTGCGGGTACGGCAGCGGCTGTGCGAATTCGGGGAGGGAGTAGATGGCGGCATCGTAGGGAAGCAGCCAGCGCTGCAGATATTTCCACACCGGCCGATACGGATGGCTGGCGTCGATATGACAGCGCCAGATCCACTTCCCCCGCCGGCCGGGGCAGAAGTTCAGCAGCGCCGCCGGTTGCGGATCATGGATGAAGACGAAATCGGCCGTCTCCAGCACCTCCCGCAGCCGCTCGGCATTCGCGGCGTTCGTCGCCTCATAGGCCGGCAGCAGTTGCTCCGACAGCTGCACGCGCTGACCCTGCAGGGCATTGTGAAAGCCCTTGGTACACTGGTAAAAGAGCGCATCGCCGCCGATGATCTCCCAACGGGCATCGATCCCGAGCGCCTGTTTGAAGGGGATGAGTTTCTGCAGAATCTCCGCCACCCCGCCCCCTTCCAGAGTGGAGTTGACATGGACGACCGTGGCGCCGCGCAATGAGGCGGCCAACTGCTCCAGGTGCTGGATCGTCGTGCGCCCGGTCACCGCTTCATATTCGGCGACGAAATTACGCAGGGCTTCGGCCAGGAGGGGATCCAGGGTGTCCATCAGTCGCCCCACGCATAAACGGCCTGAAAGATGCCGGTGACCATATGGCCGATTTCCTTCAGGGAGGAAAAGTACGGATCGATAGCGCACAGGTGCTGCGCGATTTCTTCGTACGGCGGGCCGAAGGCGCTCAGCCAAACGCTGAAATCGTCGCAGCGGCTGCCGGTACGTTGGCGGGCGTCGATAAAATGGTAGAAAATGCTGCCGGTGGAGAGCTCGGGGAGAACGGGGAGGAGGTCGGCCGGCTGGTCGAAACGCCGGCCCGTGTCGAAAATCACGATCTGCGCTTTCAGAAAGTGGAACTGTTCGTCAGCGTTTGCCGACAAGACCAGCTCGAATTCGTCGAGACGCTGCTCCACCACTTCCAAAAGCCCCTGCCGCAGCCCTTCAAGATCTTCGAAGTCGGTGGGGATGATCATGCTCAGACGCTCGGCAAGCAGTTTGTCGTGCAGCCCGCGATAGGCCCAGGAGGAGAAATCGTTATTGTATTCCGGTTCGTCGAACTGCGGTCGCAGCAGGCGCCCCCAAAAGTGATGGTAAATGCTCCCCACCGGCACCCGCTGCAGCCCATCGCGCAGCTCCTTAAGCGTCTGCGCCTTGACGCCGGTCGCCAGGGTGATCAAGTCACAATCCTTGAGAATGAAAGGGGTGGAGCGCTGCCGTTCGCTCATGCCGGCGGTTTCCTAGTCTGCTCTTTTAACAATCTTATTATCGCATCACATCCTTCAGGACGAAGAAGACAATCAGAGAATTCATGAAGGTAGCCAGAAAGCCTATCGGTGCCAAGGCATAGAGCTGCCTCACCTGCTCAGTGAAGATTTGCTCCTTGTACAAATCGTGATAGTGCCCAGTCTTTTCATGGTCACGATCGCTTCCCATACCTCTCCTGTTTCATAAGCAGATGCCGGTTCAAATACTAACATTGACGACAGGAATAGTCATTTCGCCCCCCGGACTTACAGCGGCAAATGGCCAGGTGTGCAATTTTCCGCCTCAACTTGCGGGACGCGCAACAATGGCCGGCAGGTTGCCTTTCCTCCATCACGTGAGAATATAGGTGAACGGGAAGAGGGAAAGTGGAGTTTGTCATGAGCAACCGGTTGTTTCCCCGGAAGAGAGTGCTGCTGACCCTGTGTGCCCTGATGATGGCCAACGGCAGCGCTGCCGGCGCCGGATATTCCCTCCTGGAGCAAAGTGTCAAACGGCTGGGTACGGCGTTTGCGGGAGGCGCCGCGGCTGCGGACGATGCCTCGACCGTATTCTACAATCCCGCCGGACTCACCCGTCCTCTCAGGGTCTCATATGATTGTCGGCACGCATGTGGTGTTCCCATCGGCGCGCTTCAGAAATCAGGGCTCCACCGACCTCACGGGGCAACCCCTGAGCGGCGGTGGGGGCGGAAATGCCGGCAGTACCCTTGCCGTTCCGAACCTTTACTACAATCGCCAACTGAATGATCGCCTCCATGTCGGCCTGGGGGTCTCTTCTCCCTTCGGCTTGAGCACGGAGTATCATCCCACCTGGGTCGGCCGCTACCATGCCGTAAAATCCGATCTGATCAGCCTCAATATCAATCCGGCCATTGCCTGGCGCATGACGGACAAGCTGAGTCTCGGTGCAGGAATCAACGTCCAGTACATCAAGGCGGAGTTGAGCAACGCCATCGACTTCGGCGCCATCTTCGCCGCCTTGAGTGCAGCCGGCATGGCGCCGCAGCAAAACGACGGGTTCGTTACTTTCAAGGGGGACAGCTGGTCCTGGGGGTACAACCTCGGGGCGTTTTACCAGTTGACCGAAGATACCCGGGCAGGCATTGCCTATCGCTCGCACATCGACCCATACCTTGCACGGGGATGCCGATTTTTCCGGGGTCCCCTCTCCTAACCCGACCGGTCGATTCCTGGACACCGGGATCAAATCGGATACCACGGTGCCGGATAACTTGTCCGTGAGTCTCGGGCATAACTTTACCAGGGAAGTCGCGGTAATGGCGGATATCACCTGGACCAACTGGAGCACGCTTCGACGAACTCCGCATCAAGTTCGACAACCCGGCCGAGGCCGATGCGGTGACCACTGAACACTGGAAAGATGCCTTCCGCTACTCCATCGGCGCTATGTACATGCCGGGCGTGTGGGCTTGACCAATCTGGTATTGCATTTGCCTTCCTCCTATTTTCCCGGCGGATCGATCAAAACCACGCGCGCCTGCGCCTCGGCGTAAATCTCTCCCACGACCGACAGCTCGGCCCGCGCCTGCAGCACCCGGCGGCGGACCTCGACGACTTCTCCCCGCACGAAAATTTCGCATTCCAGCGGCACCGGCTTGCGAAAGCGTACCGTCAACTCCGCCGTGACCGGATACGGCCCGACAGTGCGGCAAGCGTGCGCGCACGCTTCGTCGAGCAGGGTGGAAAGGATGCCGCCGTGCGTCATCCCCTGCCACCCCTGCGCCCATTCGGGAATAACCAGATGAGTGCTGGCGGTGCGCGCCTCGTGGTCAAAGCTGAACGTCGCCCGAAAACCGTGGGCGTTGACCGGTCCGCAAACGAAACAGCCGTTGTCTTTGATCAGCTCCATGCAATCCCCATCCTTAATTTCTAAATCTCGGCCGAGCGTTCCTTGACCAGAGCGGAGATCGCCTTGAATTCGGGGGCGGTGGCCACCCGCAGCAACTGGAAGACCGTTGTTTCGGCGGTGGTGACTACCGCGCCCGCCTCCCTGGCCACTTCCAAAGCATTGAGATAATCGATCTTGCCGCGGGCGATGATGCCGTCGCGCACCAGATGGACATGATAGCCGGCGGCGAGAAGCCCGAGGACCGTCTGCAAAACGCAGACGTGCGCCTCCATACCGGTGACAATCACCTGCTTGCGCCCCAGCGTTTGCAGATGCTGCATGAAGGACGGCTCGCCGCAGCAGCCGAAGCTGACCTTCTCCACCACCTTGGCGCGGCAGGCGCGCAGCCAGTTCCGGCACTGTCGGTCCCAGTCCCTTCCGGTATTGTTCGGTGGCCACCACCGGCACTTGCAGCAAATCGGCGCTCTTGACGAGAAAATCGATGCTGCGCAGCGTCTGCCGGTAAACCTTCTGCGGCATGGCGGGAATAAGTTTCTCCTGCACGTCGATCACCAGCAGGACGGCTTGTTCACGATTGAGGCTAAAGCGGTCGAGTTCGGACATGATGGTTCTCCTTTACCTTTATTTATGTGCTAATCACCTGTCGAATTTGCTTCCCCTCCCCTGGTGGAGGGGATTGAGGGGAGGGGGTAGTTTTGGGGCGATCACCCTCACCCCAGCCCTCTCCCATCAAGGGAGAGGGAGACCGCATGTTGCGCTTTCCATTTCTTCCAGCCAAGCGAATGCCTCGCCGGCACTCTCGCCGCACATTTCCCTGGCCGGGCGCAGATTTTTACAGACAGCCGGGCGCTCAGGGGAAGCAAACAGGCGGCAACGGTTGTCCGCCGTCAGCTGCACGCAGCGCATTCCGGCCGGCTTGCCATTCGGCATGCCGGGAATGGGGGAGGAAATCGACGGCGCGATGCAGCAGGCGCCGCAACCGGCCCGGCACTCCATCGGCGCTTCTTTGGCGAATTCCTGCGTCATCAGGAAAATAGCCGATCGATGTAGTCGAAGTCAAAACGCAACATGGACAGCCGCTGGATAAGGGCGATCTTTTCCGCATCTTCGGCGGTCAGCTTGGAGACATCTTCGTGAATGATAAGAAAAACCGGGTCGGTTCTGAGATGGGTGCGCAAGTAAGGAATACCGCTGTTGTCGAGGATGCGCTGGGTAATGGTGGCGATCGGCGAGGTACCGGCGATGACCAGGCCGGCGATCTTCCGGTGATATTCGGGGACGCTGTAGAGATTGGATAAGGTAATCAGCAGTTCGTCGCGCGAACTGGTCACCAGCACCAATGTATCCTCCTGCAGAACATCGACAACATTCTGGGTGGCGGCAGCGCCGATCTGCACATGGTGCACGATACGCCGCATCTGCTCGCGGTTGCCGTTGCATTCGACACGGAGAACCGCGGCCAGATGCCTGAGAGTCGGATTTGCCAGAACCGGCTGGTAATTGAAACCGCCGAGCACCTCGAAACTCGCATTGCGAAAGGCAAGCCGCAGTTGTTCCAGCGTCTTGTCGCGCTTGTCGGGAATCAACTTGTTCGCCACCAGCAGGCGGATTTCGGCCCCCTCCTCGCGATAGAGGGCAAGATTCATGCACACGGCGTCGATGACGCTGCCCACACCGCCGCCGGTGACCATCAGCACCGGCGCGCCGACCATCGCCGCCACCCGTGCGTTGCTCAGGCCGAACACGGAACCGACGCCGCTGTGGCCGGCCCCTTCGACGATGAGAAAATCGCACTCGCGATCGAGCTTCTCCACCGCCCGCAGAATCCGCCCCTCCAGTTCGGTCGGGGTAATTTCGCCGGCAATCGCCTGCTGCGTCATCCCCCGTTCGACCACCACCGGACACATGCAGTCGATCTGATGCTCCAGCCCGTAAACCTGCGCCATCATCGCCGGATCGGTATCGATGCGGCGACCATGAAAATCGATCGGCTTCGGCCCGATCGGCTTGATGAAGCCGATCCGCTCGTACTTCTGCCGCGCCTGATAAAGGAGGGAGAGGCTGGTGGTCGTCTTGCCGACATCCTGGTTGGTGGCGGAGATAAAGATTTTCTTGGCCAATACAAGTCTCCCGTCAGTATGAGGGGAAAGGCAGAGAATGCTGCTGAAAGTCAGTCATTCATAGCACAACCGGCACGGTTTCAACAATTTGCTTTTTACCGGTTCACGTTATAGTGAAAGTGAAGGCGAATGGATTTATTGTGGAAAGGAGGACGACATGCCTGAAATCCTCATCCGCTGTCCTGTGACCGACAAGGATGTGCCGACCGGTATCGCCCTGCCGGCGGATGTTTTTCTCAAAGCCGACATCGAAACTCGCCCCGTGACCTGCCCGCACTGTGGTCAGCAGCACGCCTGGAAGAAGGATGAGGCTTATCTCCGGGTCCCTCCGGAACGGGAACCGAGACCTTCAGTTCACTGAAAAATCTGGTGCGATCCTGATTCAAATCCGCCCGAGCAGGCGCAGCAGACCGTCCAGGGCGGTGTAGGGATGCGGCGGACAGCCGGGGATGTAGAGATCGACCGGCAGCAGATCGCCGATGCCGTTGTGCTCTCCGGGCTGCCGCGGAAGGGGCCGCCGCCGATGGCGCAGGCGCCGGAGGCGATCACCAGTTTCGGCGCCGGGAACGGCGGCGTAGGTGTCGAGCAGGGCGCTGCGCATGTTCTCGGTGACCGGGCCGGTGACCAGGATGCCGTCGGCATGGCGGGGCGAGGCGACGAACTGGATGCCGAAGCGGCCGAGATCGAAGACCAGGGTGCCGAGGACGTTGAGGTCGGCCTCGCAGGCGTTGCAGCCGCCGGCCGAGACCTGGCGCAGCTTCAGGGAGCGGCCGAAGAGGCGTCAGCATCCGGGCATTGAGCGCTTCGGCCAGGCGGCATCCCTCGCTCATCCAGCAGCAGCTCGTCGCGGGGCGGGCGGCCAGGCGATAGTCGCGGGTGAAGGTAGCGCCCCGTGCGGGCAGGCGGCCGCGCAGTCGGCGCAGAAGAGGCAGCGGCCCAGATCGAGCCGCAGCTTGCCATCGCTCCAAGCTCAAGGCGCCGAACGGGCAGCGCTGCACGCAGTCGCGGCAGCCCTCCGGGCACAGTTCCGGCCGGATCAGCGGCAGGCCGCGAAACCGCTCGGGCAGCACCGGCTCCTCCCTGGGAACTTGCCGGTGCGGTGTCCCTGGCGCAAACGTTCGCGAATGATCGTCAGCATGGATGAGTCTCCTTGCGTCGCAGGTTTGCAAATTTCGTCTTTCAGGCTGAGCAAAAATGCTCAGATGCCAGGCGCCCGATTTGTAGGGGCGATCCTGTGATCGCCCTGGGCGATACAAGATTCGCCCCACAGATCTACAGATCGAAGCCGCAGTAGGATAAGTTGAAGCTCTTGTTGCACAGCGGGAAATCGGATATCTGCTCGCCGCGCAGCGCCATGGCCAGCCCGCTCCAGTTGCGGAAGGACGGGTCGACGATCTTGTAGCGCGCAAAGCGCCCGGCTGGGATCGGTCAGCGCCGACATGGACCACCTCGCCGCGCCACCCTTCGACCAGCGCCACCGCCAAGCTGTCCGGCGCCGGTGGCGGCAGTTCCCGGCAAACTCGCCGGCCGGCAGGTTCGCGCAAGGTCTGTTTGACCCAGTTCCAGCGAATTGTAGATCTCCCGGCGCCGGATGTTGGCCCGGGCATAGACATCGCCGCCCTCTTCGATGACCGCTTGGTCAAAGTCGTCTGACATAGGCGCCGAGCGGGTGGTGCAGGCGCGCATCGACGGCCAGGCCGCAGGCGCGGGCCGCCACGCCGACCAGCCCGAGAGCTCTCGGCGTCATCGACCGTCACCCGCCCGGTCCCTTCCAGCCGGGCCAGCACCGAAGGGGTATCGAAGAAGAGTTCGATCGCGCCGCGCGTATCCCGTTCGACCGCGATCCAGCCGCTGCAGCAGCCGGCCGGCCAAGCGCTGCATCGAGATCGAAGCCGCACCCCGCCGGGACGCACCAGGCCGCGGCCGAAACGGCTGCCGCAGAGCTCGGCGGTCAGGTTCAGGTAGTCGCCGCGCATCCGCCCGCAAAAGGAGGCGGTGGGCAGAAAGCCGACATCGCCGGCCAGGGCGCCGATATCGCCGACGTGGTTGGCCAGCCGCTCCAGTTCCAGGGCCACCGCGCGCAGGGCGGCGGCGCGCGGCGGCGCGGTGGCCCCGGCAAGCCCTTCGAGCACCATGGCAGTAGGCGCTGGCATGGCCGATGGTGGTGTCGCCGGCCGACCGTCTCGATCTGATGGAGGGTGGCCGGATGCGGGCCCGCCGAGCAGCAGCGGTTCGATGCCGCGGTGCTGGTAGCCGAGGGAGATCTCCAGGTGCATGACCTTCTCGCCGTGGCACTGAAAGCGGAAATGCCCCGGCTCGATGACCCCGGCATGGACCGGGCCGACCGCGACCTCGTGGACCTCCTCCCCCTCGACCCGGTAGAAGTCCATCATCGCCCGGCAATCGGATGCCGCTCCTGCGCGCGGCCCCAGGCATCGCGGCCGGCGCGCCAGCTGGGTGAAAGCGCACCGGCTTGAACCAGGGGTGGCCCTCGGGAACGACGCCGTACTGTTCGGCGATCTCCCGCTCGAAGAGGTGGACTTGCGGGCAATCGCGGGGTCAGGGAGGGAAACGGTCGTCCGATCCGCGTGCGCAGCAGGCCAGCAGATCGCCCTGCCAGTCCCGGGCGATCATGGCGAAAAGTTCCAGCTCATCTGCCCGCGCTCGGCACGGCAAAGTAGGCGACGACCCGGCCCCGCTCGGCTCACTTCAGGCAGCAGGGCATCGGCGAAATCGGCATAGGCGAGAGCCGGCAGATCGGCCAGGGGAATCGCGCCGCCATTCTGTCATGCGGCATGCATCGCGCAGGCTCATGGCTGCACCTCCAGCAGGGCGGCGCCTGCTCCAGCAGCGGCGCAACGGGGGCGGGAGGTAGAGGCCGAGCACCAGCACCGCCAGCAGCAGAAGCCAGCGGCGGCGCCACCAGCAGGAGCCGATCCTTGAAGGTGCAGCTCGGGCTCGCATCGGCTCCCCCTGGGTGACGGCGAGCACGGTCGCGCCCATGCCGATGAAGACCGTCGCCAGCAGCAGCAGGAACAGCGCCGCCGACCCAGATCTGGCCGGCGCCGAAAATGCCGCGCAGGATGGTGAATTCGCTGAGGAAGGGGCCGAAGGGCGGCGAGCCGGTGACGGCCAGGAAAGCCGGCCAGAAAGAGCGCTGCCGGAGAGCGGCAGGGCGGCGCAGCGCCCCGCGCACCTCGGCAGAGCTGCTTGCTGGCGAAGGCGCGGTGGATGTTGCCGGCGGCGAGGAACAGGCACCCCTTGGTCAGGGCGTTGTTGACCAGATGCAGCAGGGCGCCGAAGGTGGCCAGCCCGCCGATGCCGACGCCGACGGCGAGGATCCCCATGTGCTCGACGCTGGAATAGGCGAGCATCCGCTTGATGTCGGTCTGGCGCACCATGAAGACCGCGGCGAGCAGCAGCGAGAGGAGCCCCAGGCCGAGCAGCGGCTGGCGGGCCAGTGGCCAGATCGCCGGCGGCGTCCATGATCTGCATGCCGCGCAGCACGGCGAGAAAGGCGACGCTGGTCAGCCCGCCGGCCAGCAGCGCGCCGACCAGCCCCGGCGCCTCGCCGTAGGCATCGGGCTTCCAGGTATGCAGCGGCGCCAGCCCCATCTTGGTGCCGAAGCCGACCAGCAGGAAGACGAAGCCGGCATTGCAGCCAGGGACGGGAGAGGAGCGGCCCGGCGGCCAGCAGGTCGTCGAGCTGCAGGCTGACCGGCGCCGCCGCCGCGCAGGGCGGCATAGGCGACAAAGAGCATGCCGAGCATGGCCAGGGCGATGCCCACCGAGCAGATCAGCAGGTACTTCCAGGTCGCCTCGATGGAGAGCCGGTTGCGGTTGTAGTAGATCAGCGGCGCGCTGGCCAGGGTGGTCGTCTCGACCGCCAGCCAGAGCAGCCCGAGATGGCGGGACATGGCCGCCAGGGTCAGCGCGGACAGGAAGACCAGCAGGCAGGGGACCATCACCCGGTTGCCGCGGTCGCGGCGCAGCTCCAGGTAGCCGACCGCGTAGAAGGCGCAGCCCAGAAAGAGCAGGCTGGCGACCAGCAGCACCAGGCGCGACAGCGGGATCCAGGCCGATCCAGGTCGCCGGGGGCGGCGTCGGCCACGTGCCCCAGCGCTCAGCACCACCAGCAGCAGGTGCACGCCGCCGGCCAGCGGCAGCAGCCAGGAGCGCACCCGGTACCAGGGGAGCGAACAGGCGCCAGGACGGCCAGCAGCAGGGGAACGAGGATCAGGACGGCGAGCATCAGCTCATTCCTTGAGGGCCGAGAGCCGCTCGGTGTCGAGGGTGGAGAATTCGCGGTTGATCTGGTCGATGACGATCCCCATGACGAAGACGCCGACCAGCAGGTCGAGCAGCACCCCGGCCTCGACCATCAGCGGCATCGCCTCGGCCAGCAGGATGCCGAAGATGAAGATGCCGTTCTCCAGCATCAGGTAGCCGAGCACCTGGGTGATCGCCTTGCGCCGGGTGATCAGCAGCAGAAAACCGGTGAACAGGGTGGCCAGGGAGGTCGGGATGAACAGCCCCCCCTGATGGGCGTCGATCAGCGGCAGCAGGTCGGCGAAGATGAAGGCCCCGGCGGTGGCCAGCGCCCCGAGCAGCAGGGTCGGCACGAAGCCGATCAGCGGCTCCATCTCGCGACGGATGTGCACTTCGCGGATCGCCCGCAGCAGCAGCCAGGGGATCAGCACCCCCTTGAGGGCCAGGGCGCCGACGGCCAGCAGCAGGGCATGGCCGGACAAGCCGTGGGCGGCCAGCGGCAGCAGCGCCAGCACCGCCCCCTGCAGGGCGACCGCGCGGATGCAGGCGCCCAGCCGGGAACTGCCCAGAGCGAAGAAGTTGATGCAGGATGACCAGCAGCAGGACAGAAGTTGCTCGAGTTCGGTCATCGACTCGTCACTCCCGTGCGTCCGAGCGACGTTCAGCGCAGCACCAGGACCAGGGCAAAGACCGGACAGCAGGGTGGTGCCGATCAGCAGCTGCGGAATGCGCACCAGCCGCAGGCGGGCCATGACCGATTCGATCACGCCGATCAGCACCGCCAGCAGCAGCATCCCGGCCGAGAAAGAGCAGGGCATCGCCAGCCAGGTGCCCGGTGGCCACCGGCAGCAGCAGGCGCACCAGCAGGGCGCCGAGCACCATCAGCTTCAGCGCCGCGCCGTAGAGGATCAGGCCGAAGGCCGGGCCGCTGTGGTCGAGGACCATGACCTCGTGGATCATGGTCAGTTCCAGATGGGTATTCGGGTCGTCGAAGGGGATGCGGGAGTTCTCCACCAGCAGCACCACCAGCAGGCAGACCAGCACCAGGCCGAGGGAGGCGCCGGCCGGCCCCGCCAGGCGGCGGCCAGATGCGGGCCGAGCAGGGCGTTGAGGGACAGGCCGCCGGCGAGCCGGGCCAGGACGATCAGGCAGAAGAGCACGGTCGGCTCGGCCAGGCAGGAAAAGGTCACCTCGCGGGCGCCGCCCATCCCTTCGAAGCTCGAACCGGTATCCAGGGCCGCGGCCACGGTGAAGAAGCGCGCCAGGCCGAAGAGGTAGACGAACAGGATCAGATCGCCGGTAAAGGAGAGCGGCGCCGGGAGGGCGCCGAAGGGCATCAGCAGCGCGGCCAGCACCGGCACCGCCACGCCGACCACCGGCCCGGCCCGGAAGACCCAGGTGGTGGTGCGGCTGAAGACGCACTCCTTGCGCCAGCAGCCGGGCCAGATCGTAATACGGCTGCAGCAGCGGCGCGCCCGACCCGGCCGGCGAAGAGCGCCTTGGTCTTGACGATCACCCCCAGCAGCAGCGGGGCGAAGAGCAGCAGCAGAGTCAGGTGCAGCAGCAGTGCGGGCCAGCATCATACGGTCGCTCTCCCTTCAGACGCGCCATCAGCGATCAGCAGGACCAGCAAGGTCACGGCGACATACAGCAGGTAGGTGGGCGACCAGGCCGTTCTGGACCCGGGCGCGCAGCCAGCTGCAGCCACGCGCCAGCAGCCGGAAGCCCGGCAGCAGGGCGCGGTCGAGCACGCTATCGGGGGTGTGGCTGGCAAACTGTCCCGGCAGCGGGGAAGAGCCCGCGCACCTTGCCGCCGTGGCGCTCGGTCCACGAGCCCGAAGCGGAACTGGCTGACCAGGAAATCGGCGAACGACGAGGCGGTGTACTGCATGCGCGGCGTCGGCGCCAGGCATAGCCGCATCCCCAGGTCGGACACGTCGCGCGGCGCCGCCGCGCGTGCGGCGGTGCAGCCACAAGCCAAGCGACCGCAGACAGCCAGCAGCAGCACCCAGCCGACGGCGCCGACCAGCGGCAGCGGCGCCAACGGTCGCCGTCAGAGCTGGCGCGCCGCGCCAGCGGCGACCCAGGCTGACCGCCGCGCTCTGCAGCAGCGGCGCCAGCGTCACCGGGAAGCAGGCCGATCCAGGCACAGACCAGCCAGCAGCGCCAGCATCGGCCCAGCGCATGCTCGGCGCGGCATCGTGCGCGACGGCTGCGGCCGCCGGCGGTGCGCGGCGCGCCGAGGAAGGCCACGCCGAAGACCTTGACGAAGCAGGCCAGCGCCAAGCCGCCGATCAGCGCCAGGGCCGGCGCCGCCAGCACCGCCAGGCGCAGGGTCAGGCCGTCGCCGCTGAGGGCGCCGAAAGCCGCCAGATAGATCAGCCACTCGCTGACGAAACCGTTGAGCGGCGGCAGGCCGCAGATCGCCACGGCGCCGCCGAGGAAACAGACCGCGGTCCACGGCTGCCGGCTGCAGCAGCCCGCCGTAATGGTCGATCTCCCGGCTGCCGGTGGCATGGACCACCGCACCGGCGCTTAAAAGAGCAGCGACTTGAACAGGCCGTGGTTGATCACGTGCAGCAGCGCGCCGGCGATCCCGAGCAGCACCAGTTGCCGGCCATGCCGAAGCTGCGGCCCGAGCAGGGCCAGGCCGAGGCCGATGGCGATGATGCCGATGTTCTCGACGCTGTGATAGGCGAGCAGTCGCTTGAGGTCGTGCTGGGCCAGCGCCAGAGCCACGCCGAAAATCCCGGAGACACGCCGAGCAGCAGCACCGTCCACCCCCACCAGGGGGGAATGTCGACAAAGAACGAGGTCAGCCGCAGCAGGCCGTAGATGCCGGTCTTGATCATCGATCCCCGACAGCAGCGCCGAGGCGTGGCTGGGGGCGGCGGCGTGGGCGACCGGCAAGCCAGATGTGCAGCGGCATCAGGCCGGCCTTGAGGCCGAAGCCGAACAGGCCGAGGAGAAAGATCAGGGTGGCGCCGCCGCCGGCCAGGTCTGGCCGCGGCCGGGAAGTGCAAGGAGCCGGTATCTTGCGCGAGCAGGGCAAACAGGGCGAAGAGGGCCAGCGCCCCGGTGTGGGTCGGCGACCAGGTAGATGAAACCGGCGCGGCGCGCCTCGGCCTTTTCCTGCTCGGTGGTGACCAGGAAGAAGGCGGCGACCGCCATCACTTCCCAGGCCAAGCAGGAAGAGCAGGCTGTTGTCGGCGGCCAGCACCAGCAGCATGGAGGCGCCGAGCAAACCGAAGAAGAGGCGGAAGCGCCGGCCGTTGCCGGGATGCTCGCGCTGCGGCCAGTAGCCGAGGCCGTAGACCGCACCCAGGCAAGAACCAGCAGGAGCGGTAATAGAAAGATTGCCGACAAAGGGTCGAGGCGCAGCACCAGCTCGCCACCCGGAATGCTCCAGGGCAGAGTAAAAACCTCCCCTCCCCGGCCCAGCAGACCGCCAGCCACGCCGGTAAAGCCGCAAGCGGCCCCGGCCAGCACCAGCAGACAGGCCAGCCGTTCACCGGCCCTGCGGTCAGGACGAAAAAACAGGCCGGGGACCCCCGAGAGGGCAATCGACAGCGCGGCAGCAATCAGCCAGAGCATCATCCGCCTCCCCAACCCCGCTCAGCCAGGATGCTCCAGACCATGAGCACAACGCAGGTCAGGAAGATATAGAGCAGATAGATCGGCAACCGCCCCTGTTGCAACCAGCGCAGACGCACCGCCCGATCCCCAAGATAGGTGAACAGCGGCTGGAAGCAGCGACTCAGCAACGGATCACGGGAGGTCTGCTGCAATCGCCCCGGCACCGGGAAGAGCCCTTGGGGACTGAACTGTTCGATCTCCGGGCGCAGGACTGCCGGCAGCAGTCGGGACTGGGCCAGCTCGGCAAAAGCTACCGCGGTGTAAGACATGCGTGCCGAAGGAAAAGCGAACCCGCACCCCCAGGTCGCCGCCCGGGCCGAAGGTCGAACCTTTTGCAACCACGCCATAAGCAAACCGGCAGCCGCCAGTCCCAGCAGCAGAAGACCGCCCCAGCGACCCAATCGGGCAAGAGGTCCGAACAGCTCATTAAGCGGCAGAGAAGCCCCCGGCGCCAGGATCTGCAAAGGACCGGTCAAAAGACGGCCGGCGGCCTGGGGGAAGAGCCCAATAGCCAGGCATCCGGCGAGCAGCACCTGCATCGGCAAGGTCATGGCCAGAGGCGCCTCATGGGCGGCGGCTGAAGCCGGGGAACGCGGTTCGCCGAGCAGCGCAATGCCGACCAGTCGGGTGAACACCACCATTGCCAAGGCGCCCGTCACCCCGAGCAGACCGACCATGAGCAACGGCACCAGTCCGGCATAACTGCCATAGAGCAGTCCCGCCTGGAGCAGCCCGAGGTAGATCAGCCATTCGCTGACCAGACCATTCAGCGGCGGGAGGGCGGCAATTGCCAGGCTGCCGCCGATCAGCAGGGTGGCGGTCATCGGCATCCGTCGCAGCAGCCCTCCCATCCGGCTCAGGTCGCGCGTGCCGGTGCTATGGACGAGGCTGCCGGCGCCAAGAAACATCAGTCCCTTGAAGAGCGCATGATTCCACAGGTGCAGCAACCCACCCGCGAAGCCGAGGGCAGCGATACCGGGCAACCCTTCCCCCACCCCGTACAGCCCCAGGCCGAGACCGAGAAAGATGATGCCGACGTTCTCAACCGTGGAGTAGGCCAGACAGCGTTTGATGTCCCCCTGCAGCACCGCCATGGCAATGCCGAAAAGGGCGCCGAGGATTCCCAGCACCGCCAGCAGGATGCCCCACCAGGCCGGTGGCAGCGGCAACCAGGTAAGAACGCGCAGGATGCCGTAAATCCCGGTTTTGACCATCACCCCGGACATCAGAGCGGAGACGTGGCTGGGAGCGGCCGGATGGGCATCCGGCAGCCAGACGTGCAGCGGCAGCAGCCCCGCCTTGGTGCCGAAGCCGATCAGGGCGAGCAGAAAGAGCATCAGGGCGAGCCCCGCACCGGCCGTCGCGAGCGGGGCAAAATCGGCAAAGTCGAGGCTGCCGCAGAATTGCCCGGCGAGCAGAAAGAGGGCAAACAGGCAGGCACCGCCGAGATGACAGGCGAGCAGGTAGGTCCAGGCCGCCCGGCGCACCTCCGGCCGCTGGTGATCGAATGCCACCAGAAAAAAGGAGGCAAGGGACATGATTTCCCAGGCGGCGAGAAACAGGACGGCGTTGGCAGCGGTGACCACCAGCGCCATCGCCGCGACCAGGCCGTTGAAGAAAAACCATTGGGGGCCGAGAGAGCGATGGGCGCCTTCCCCCTTGAGGTAGGCGGCCCCATAGATGGCACAGAGGGGGGAGAGGAGAAAAATCGGTACCAGGAAAAAAGCGCTCAGCGGATCGAGGGCCAGCGCCATCCTTCCGCCCGGCACCGGCCAGGGAAGAGTCGTACTCAGGCTGGCGGTGTGGCCGAGGAGAATGGAAACGGCGCTCCAAAGCCCGAGCAGGGAGCCGATTACAGTGGCGCCCACCGCCAGCGATGCGGCCAGGGCGGTGCGGCGGCCGGCCAGGAGGGCGGCGCTGCCGCCGGCAAGAATAATCAGCAGGGCCAGTATTAACAACGTATCAACCTCATTTTTTCAGGCTCTCTTCGACGCGGCGCAAACTGATGAAGATCTCCTCACGGCTCCCCTGGTGCAATAACACCTGGAGAAAGGCCGGATCGCGCAGCACGAAGCCGAGCAGTGAGAGGAGGTAAAGATGGGCACGGCGAGTGGGGGTGATCAGGGTGAAGAGGGTATTGACCGGCCGGCCGTCGAGCGCCTGGTAGTCGACCGCATGTTCCAGAAAACAGAGGGTCACCGTCGGCCGGGAGACGTGCAGCAAAACCGGATCGCGCGGGTGCGGAATAGCCATTCCGTTGCCGACGCCGGTGGAGGCGATCCGCTCGCGGGCGAGCAGCACCTTGTAGAGAAAATTACGATCCACCTCCTCGGGCAACCGCAGATGCGCCACCGTATCGGCCAGCGCCTCTTCCCGGGTGGTTCCCTCGATGCGATAAAAAACCCCCCCATCTTCCAGGGCGGTCGCCAAGCTCGGCAGCGGCTGGGCATCGGTCTCCGGCTCATCGAAAACGTCCGGGGCGATCCCCAGTCGCCGCGAAGTTGCCCATTCCAGCAGTTCGGCGCGGTTGAACCGGTAACTCTCATGGACCCTGTAAGCCGGGATGATCTCTCCCTTGATCCACCGATAAACGGTCTTTTCCGAAACCGCCAGAAGCCTGGCGGCTTCCTTGACCGAAATATTCACATTTCCCCCAAGGGATGAAATCGAGCCCGAGCTATGGACATTTGTGGACACTATTCTCAAATTGGGACAGCTGTCAAGGAGAAATTTGGCCGGAAGCGGGGGGGCACCTGCTCAGCGGCGCTGCAGAAGTTCCAAAAGTCCCTGCAACAATTGCAGAGGGGTCGGCGGGCAGCCGCGGATCACCGCGTCAACCGGGATAACGTTGGCCACCGCCCCGCAACTCGCGTAGGAGATGCCGAACTCGCCGCCATCGGCGCCGCAGTCGCCCATCGCCACCACCAACTTTGGCGCCGGTGTCGCCGCATAGGTGCGCTGCAAGGCTGCCTGCATGTGACGCGAGACGGGACCGGTCACCAGCAACAGGTCGGCGTGGCGTGGCGAGGCGACGAAGTGGATGCCGAAGCGCTCGATATCGTAAAAACCGTTGTTGACCGCGTGCATCTCCAGCTCGCAGCCGTTGCAGGAGCCGGCATCTACCATGCGGATGGCGAGGGAGCCGCCGAACCTGGCGGCAATCTCCCGCTGGCAGGCGGCGCCGAACTCGGCCACCTTCTGGTCAGCGGCGGGGAGCGGCTCGGTCAGCCGCCCGGTGCGCAGGATTTTACTAAAGATACGCAGCATGGGTCATTCCTCGGTAGGGGCACGGCGTGCCGTGCCCTGTCTGGTCCAATGCACGGCAATCGGGCACGGCCCGCCGTGCCCCTACAAATGTTCGTAATTGCGGTTCACAAATCCTGCCCCGAATAGGAGCCGTTCACCGATTTATTGCAGACCGGAAAATCGGGGACGATATTTCCGGCGATCAGCACTTCGAGGGCCGGCCAGTTGAGCCAGCTTGGATCGCGCGGGAAGTAGCGCAGCACCCGCCCTGCTCCATCGAGGCGCAGATAGGCAACCGTTTCGCCGCGCCATCCCTCGATCAGGCCAAGCCCTTCGCACTCCCGCCCCGGAGCCGGCAACTGCTCCCGCAGCGGCCCGGCCGGCAAATTCTCCAATAAGGAGGTGATCAGGTTCAGGGAGATCAGGATCTCATCGCCGCGCACCCGCACCCGTTTCGCCACATCCCCTTCCAGGTAGGCCGGGACCTCGACTTGCAGTCGATCATAGGGGGGATAGGGCGCATCGCGCCGCAGATCCTCCTGCAGGTTGCTGGCCCGTGCCAGATAGCCGAGAACGCCGAGCCGTTCGGCGGCCGCCAGGGTCAGCACCCCGGTGTCGCGCAGGCGGTCCTGCAGGGAGGGATATTCGAGCAGCAGCGGCATCAGCGCCGCGACCTCCCGCCGCAGTCGCTGCGCCTCCTGTCGCAGGGGCTCGCGCTGCGCCGGGGGGAGATCGACCGCCACCCCGCCCGGCACCACCCGATCCATGAGCAGGCGGTGACCGAAGACGGCGGCGCTCTGCCGCTGCCAAAGCTCGCGCAGGCGGGTCATTTGCACATAAGCGAAGCTGAAGCCAACGTCGTTGCAGACGGCGCCGATGTCACCGAGGTGGTTGGCGATACGCTCGCGTTCGGCAAAAATGGCCCGCAGGGCCAGCGCGCGGGGCGGAGGAGTGACCCCCAGGGCACGCTCCGCCGCCTGGCAGGCGGCCCAGGCATGGGCCACGGTGCTGTCACCGGAGACCCGCCCGGCGAGGCGCGCCAGCCCGGCCAGATCGCGCCCTTCGGCAATCTTCTCGATCCCCTTGTGCACGTAGCCGAGGTGCGCTTCGAGGCGCAGGACATCCTCGCCGACCGCTTGGAAACGGAAATGCCCCGGTTCGATGATGCCTGCATGGACCGGCCCGACCGGGATCTCGTAGACCCCGGCGCCGCCGATCGGCGCGAAGGGATAGTCGCAGTCGGGCGGAGTTTCCGCCGCCGGCTCCCCGGCGGCCGGGACTTCGCGGCGCAGTGGGAAGCAACCTTCCGGCCACGCCTGATGGCGGGTCCAGCGGCGGGGATCGGGATGGTCGGCGAAGCGCACCCCGTACATGTCCTGCAGGTGCCGCTCGGGGCGGTCGGCGGCGGCGAAGAAGGGGGTCTGCGAAGGGAGTTGCGGCGCTTCCGCGGGGAGGGAAGCACGCAGCAGCAGGTGACCATCGCCGCCGGCCAAAAGGGCCGTCACCAGCAGCTGCGGCGGACGATGCTCCCCCCAGACGGCGCTGAAGCGCAGCCCGGCCGCCGCCGCGACCGCGGCCACCCGGCCCCAGTCGGCGGCGGCGATTTCCAGCAGCCGGGCCGGGCCGGCCGGACCGGCGCCGGGCACGGCGACGATCCCCGCCGCAGCAAGCAATCCGGCCAGGTCGGCGCAGCGTGCAGGTCGCACCCGCGGCGGCTGGCGGCTCATAGCACCCCCTCGCCGACGACCATGATCGTCGCCTGATCGAGCCATCCTACCAGCACGTCGGGAATCGCCACGCCGAGCCAGAGGACCAGCACCAGGTGGAATATCACCGGCCACAGGTTGGCACGCACCGGCACCTGTCCCGGGGCGGCTCACCGTAGACCATCATCTGCAGGTGGCGGAAAAGCCCGGCAAAGGCCACGCACAAGCCGAACAGGAGCGGGATCACCAGCCACGGCCAGCTCTTCATGGTGGCGGTGAAGAGCAGGAACTCGCTGGCAAATATGCCGAAGGGGGGGAAGCCGGCGATCGCCACGGTGCCGATCAGGAACGACCAGCCGATCATCGGCTGGGTATGGATCAGGCCGCGGATCCGGTCGATCGACTGGGTGCCGGCAACGTGGGCGACGTGGCCGACGGTGACGAACATCGCCGACTTGGTCAGCGAGTGGACGATCATGTGCAGCAGGGCGCCAAAGGTGGCCAGAGGCCCGCCAAGGCCGAAGGCGAAGGTCATCAGTCCCATGTGCTCGATGGAAGAGTAGCTGAAAAGCCGCTTGATGTCGCGCTGCCGATGCAACAACAGCGCGGCGACAGTAAAGGAGAGCAGCCCGAAGCCCATCATCATCTTGCCGGGAAGACCGCCGGGCAACGCCGGGTCGATGAGCATCTTGAAACGCACCAGCGAGTAGAGGGCGACGTTCAGCAGCAGGCCGGAGAGGATGGCCGACATCGGCGTCGGCCCTTCGGAATGGGCGTCCGGCAGCCAGTTGTGCAGCGGCACCAGCCCGACCTTGGTACCGTAACCGACCAGCAGGAAGACGAAGGCGAGGCTCAGCACCGCCGGCTCCAGTTCGGCGGCGCGGCTGTACAGGACACTCCAGAGGAGCGATTCGTCACTGCCGGGGAGGATCCGCTCGGCAGCGAAATAGATCAGCACCGTCCCGAACAGGGCCTGGGCGATGCCGACGCCGCAGAGGATGAAATACTTCCACCCCGCCTCGATCGACTCCGGGGTGCGGTAGAGGCTGACCAGCAGTACCGTCGCCAGCGTCACCCCTTCCACCGCCACCCACAGCACCCCCAGGTTGTTGGTCGTGAGGGCCACCAGCATGGTCAGGAGGAAACCCTGGAACATCGCATGGTAGAGGCGCATACGGCCGTCGTCGACCCGGCCGATGGCGACTTCGTGCGCCATATAAGGGCCGGAGAAAATCGCCGTCGTCATCCCGACAAAGGTATTGAGCAGAACCAGGTAGACGTTGAAGGCATCGACGTAGAAGAACTTCCCCGGGGAAAGGAGCGGTCCCTGATTAAACACATCGAGTGCCAGTTGCAGCGAGCAGGCGAAGGTGGCGACGGTAAAAAGCAGGTTGACGCTGCCGGCCCGCCGCCAGTGGCCGATCACCGCCAGCAGCAGGGTACCGGCGAGGGGGATGAGCAGGGTGAGGTAGAGCGCCGTCACTTGTCCACCTCGGTCAGGCGGTTGAGCCGGTCGACATCGAGGCAGCCGATCCCGGCGCGGATATGGAAAAAGAAGATGCCGAAGAGGATCGCCGCCACCAGCACGTCGAAAGCCACCCCCAGCTCCACTACCATCGGCATGCCATAGGTAGAGACGACGGCAGCGAAGAACAAGCCGTTCTCCATCGACATGAAGCCGATCACCTGGGCCACAGCCTTGCGCCGGGTGATGATCATCAGCATGCCGATCAGGATCACCGCCAGGGAGATGGCAATGGTATTGCGGGTGGCGAGAAGCGACAGCTCACGGATCGGCAGCGCCACGTAATAGCTGAAGAGGGTCAGGGCGCCGGCGCCGATCATCACCAGCGATGCGCCCCCCACCGTTTCCACCTCGCGGCGGATATCGAGGCGCACCACCAACCGGCGCAGCTGCCAGGGGATGAAGAAAACCTTCAGCACCAGCGTCAGCACGGCGGAGATGAAGAGGTGATGGCGGCCGGAGGTGACGGCCATCAGCACCGTCGCCAGACACAGCAGCGCCCCCTGCCAGGCGAAGGTATGGATTAACGCAACCAGGCGGGCCTGCGCCAGCAGCAGGAAGGAGGTGAAGAGAATCAGCGCCGCCAACGTCAGAATCCACTGCTCAGTGAACGTCAGGTGGGCCATGGCCATGGTCAACGCACCTCCAGGATGACGTGGCTGAGCATCCCCAGCAGGCAAAGGATAAAGGCGAGCGCGAGGAATTGCGGCACCCGGAACAGGCGCATCTTGGCCAGGGCGGTCTCTCCGGCGGCCAGGACAGCACCGAAGAGCAGCAGCTTGAGGACGATGGCCAGCAGGCCTATCGCAAGGGCGGCGGGGGCCAGGCTCAACGCCACCCCCCAGGGGATGAAGAGATTGGCGATCAGTACCCCGTAAATCAGCAGCTTGAGCATCGCCGCCCATTCCATAAGTGCCAGGTGCCGGCCGCTGTACTCGAGGATCATGGCCTCGTGAATCATCGTCAGCTCCAGGTGAGTGGCCGGGTTGTCGACCGGAATGCGGCCGGTTTCCGCCACGGCCACCAGTATCAGCCCCATGGCGGCAAAAATGAACGAGGGGTGGAGCTGAAAGGGGGCGGCGGCCAGCTGCCCGATCATCGTCGAGAGATTGGTGCTTTGGACGCTCATCGCCAAGGTGAAGACAGCCAGCAGCATGGCCGGCTCGGCGACTGAGGCGACCGTCATCTCCCGCGATGAACCCATGCCGCCGAAGGCGGTCCCCACGTCCATTCCGGCCAGGGCGAGAAAAAAGCGGCCGAGGGCGAAAAAACCAACCAGCACGATAACATCGGCAATGGCTGAAGTCGGCAGCCCCACCGCTACCAGCGGGATCACCGAACCGGCCAGGGCGGTGACGCTGAAGACGATGTAGGGCGCCACCCGGAAGATCGGCGAGGCCTGCTGCGCGACTACCACCTCCTTGCGGAACAGCTTGGCCAGATTACGGTACGGCTGCCAAGGGGGTGGTCCCTGCCGGTTCTGCAACTGGCATTTGACCCATCTGATCCAACCGGCCAGCAGCGGCGCGGCAGCCACGAACAGGGCAGTTTGCAGGATCGCCAGCAGCCAGCCCTTCATACGATCACCCAGAGCAGGAAGAGCAGGGTGAAAAACGAATAGGCGAGGTAGGCGCGGATATTCCCTCCCTGGATCAGCGTCACCCGCTGCGCGCTGGCCAGCAGCAGGCGGCCGAGGGGCAGATAAACCTTCTCCCAGGCCCAGTCGCCGACCTGCAGTCGGTAGCGGGGGGGATTTTTCCCCTCCCCCGGTTCCAGCTGTTCGGTAATCGGCCAGAGCGGATGAAAGATGCGGCGGATCGGCTGGCTGAAAGCGGTTGCCGTATACTGCATGCGCGGATTCAGCGGACCGAAGCCGCAATCCCAGGGGGGACCGATCCGCACCGGGGTCCGGCGGCGGCGGGGGTGCAGCCAGAGCCAGGCCAGCAGCCAAGCCAAGCCGATGCCCAGCAGCACCAACGGAGCGCCATAGGAAGCGCTCTGCGGCGCCACCGGAGTCAGCCAGAGCCAGCCATGGGCGGTCGTTTCCGGCAGACCGCGGCCAAGCAATTGCAGCGGAATGGCATCGAGCGCCCCCACCGTCCAGGTCGGCAGGATACCGAACAACAGGCAGAGGAGCGCCAGCACTCCTTGGGCGAAAAGGATCCCGGACGCCGCTTCCCGCGCTTGGCGAACCTGCCGGCGGCGTGCCTGACCGAGGAACGCCACGCCGAAGACCTTGACGAAGCAGGCGGCCGCCAGCGCCCCAGTCAATGCCAGCACCGCCGCGGCCACCGGAATCAGCGAGCCGAGCACGCCGCTGGCCAGCGCCGGCCCTTGCAACGCTGCCTGGAAGGTCAGCCACTCGGAGACGAAACCGTTGAAGGGGGGGAGGGCTGAGATGCTGATGCAGCCGATCAGAAAGCAGACGGCGGTCACCGGCATGCGCCGCAACAGCCCGCCCATATGCTCCAGATCGTGCTCGTGGCTCTGCTGCAGCACCGCGCCGGCGCCGAAAAAGAGCAGGCTCTTGAACAGGGCGTGATTCAGGCAGTGGTAGAGGGCGGCCACCAGCCCGAGAGCGGCCAGAGCGGGCAGTCCGCTGCCAGCAAAGAGCAGAGACAATCCTATTCCCATGTAGATGATGCCAATGTTCTCGACGCTGTGATAGGCGAGAAGCCGTTTGAGGTCGTGCTGCATCAAGGCGTAGAGAACACCGAGCAGCGCCGAGACGCTGCCGATGACCAGCGTCAGCACCCCCCACTGCCATTGGATATCACCGAGCAGGTCATAAGTGAAGCGGATGAAGCCGTAGACCGCCACCTTCAGCATCACCCCGGACATCAGCGCCGAGATGTGCGATGGGGCCACCGGATGCGCCTGCGGCAGCCAGACGTGCAGCGGCACCACCCCGGCCTTCATACCGAAGCCGATGAAGGCGAGGAGAAAGGCAATCGTCGCCCAGCCGCTGCTGAGCGGCGCGGCGGCCATGGCGACGAAACTGAATCCCTCGCCGAAGCCGGCCAGCACGCCGAAGGCAAGCAGGATGCAGAGACCGCCGACCTGCGCCATCAGCAGATAAATAAAAGCGGCGCTGCGGTTTTCGGCGTGCTGGTGCTGGAAAGCGACCAGAAAGTAGCTGGAAACCGACATTAGTTCCCAGGCGACCATGAAGGAGAAGGCGTCGGCGGCCAGCACCAGCAGGTACATGCCGGTGACGAAGGTCCCGGTAAACAGGGTTAGGGGCGCAAGGGGCTGGGCACCCCCCTCGTATTCACGTACGTAGGCCGGTCCGTATACGGCCGCCAAGGCGGTCACCAGACCGATGATCATCAGGAAAAAGCCGGCAAGGGGATCGAGTTGCAGATGGCAATGCAGCCAGGGAAGACCGACAGGAAGCACCCGTTCGGAACGGCCGGCGCCGCCCAGAGCCAGCCCCCCCGCGACCAGCGCGGCCAAGCCGGAGATGCCGAGCAGGGCAAAGGCAAGTCCCTTGAAGATGCGCCGGTGGGGAAAGAAGGGGAGCGGCAGCAGAGAGGAAGCGAGCGCGGTCAAAACAGCCCATTGGGCGAATTGCATGGACATGCGCTACCTCTCATGAGGCAAGGTTCCGACCCAAGACGAAGCCTTGGGCCAATTTCAATGAAAGCTATCAGGCAATACTGTAAAACAACATTTTACCGTTGTCAAACCATGTTAGGTGCGGAATAAATGGGAAAATGAATAGAAAAATTCGGGAAGGAATGCGGGTGGTAATCTGCTCTTTTTGGCTGCGGATGGGAGGGAGGGACAGCAGAATCGTGGCCGCGGGATAATCGAAGCTGGTCAGGAGTCCGGGATCCGCTCGGTGACAGCCCGGCGCACTTCTTCCAGGCTGAGTCCCCGGACCAGGACCCGTTTGTGACGGGATTTTTCACCTGCAACCAGGGTAACCCCACTGCGCGCCACACCGAGGAGGCGGGCGAAAAACTCGGTGCACAAGCGATTGGCGGCCCCATCCACCGGCGGCGAGGTGAGGCGCACCTTCAATTCTTCCCCTTGCAGGCCGACAATTTCATTGCGGGAGGCACGGGGTTGTACGTGCAAACTGATCAAAACCCCTTCGGGCGTCTGTCGTAAACAGGGAGCCATTACCCTTCACGCGGCTTGACGCCAGGATCCGGCTTGCGGATCGCCGGCTGTTCGATCATCCGCTTGTCCTCCGGCCGCATCTGAACGACATCCAGGCTGAGCAGCCGCAGGTGGCTTTCCACCAGGTTGCGCAAGCCGGTCTCAAAGGCAACCTTCTGCCGCTTCGTCTCCTGAATCTCGCCGACGAGCTGAAGGCGCCGCGTTTCGGCGTCCCGCACAATTTTCTCTCCCCGCAATTGCGCTTCGCTGATGATCAGCTCGGCTTCCTTGCGGGCGTTCGCCTTCAGTTCATCGGTCACCCGCTGGGTCGTGATCAGCGTATCTTTCAGCGTCATCTCCCGCTCGCGCATCTCCTCCAGGGCAGCGCGCGTGCGAACCAGGTTCTCCTTCAGCTCCTGATTCTGCCGGAGCTGAAGTTCCAGTTCTTCGGCGATCAATTCGAGAAAATGATCGACGCTGCCCTTTTCATAACCTAAGGGGCGGGTTTTGAACTGATGCTGCTGAATATCCATAGGTGTGATCATTGCGGCCCTCTTTTCGTTATAGGCTGTACGCCAACCGGGTAAGAAGCACAATAACCACCCGCTGCAGCAGGTAGACACCAAAAAGCAGGATGATGGGGGAAAAATCGATACCACCCAACTGCAGGGGAATAAGGCGGCGGATGCGGTACAGAACAGGATCAGTGGCATTGTGCAGAAAGCGTACGATCGGATTGTAGGGATCAGGATTTACCCAGGAGATAATCGCCCGCGCCACAATAATATAGATGTAGACAGTAATTATCATGTTGATCATCTGGGCGAACACCATAACCATCTCGCCACCAAAACCCATTCGATGCTCCTATTAACTAGTTATTTAAACGTATTAAATGTCATAAATAACGGACGGCTTTCTTATACCGAATCCTTGCAAAGGTGTCAAACGCTTTCCCCCTGCGAAAAGTGATCTTAATTAAACCATAAAAAAGTCCTAATAAAAGTTCAAATGACTAAATTATTCAAGAGAGCCAAATTTTTAATCATAATCATGCCCCAAACGAGTTCACGCTCATCTCTAAGGAGTTAACATGCTATTGCTACCTTATAAAAAAGTTGAAAGCTCCCCACCCTTTTGTTAGGATTCGCCCCACTGACAACTGATTGCTCCTTCGTAAGGCCGGTGCTCATGCGACCCGGCCTTATCCGTTTGGCGAAATCAAGGTGTTTAGATAAAAATCATCCTTATACGCGAGGCTTTGACTTTGCATGGTCAAACCGCTAAATTACCTCTTCCACTTTGCGTGGACAACTCATTCAACTGAGGAACTGCCATGAAGCGCACCAGCAATCTCCGCATCCGCGGCCTGACCCCGATCATCGCCCCGAACGATCTGAAACAGGTCTTCCCGCTCTCGGAACGCGGCGCCGAATTCGTCACCCCATCCCGCGAGCAGATCACCGACATCCTGCATCAATCGCGATCCGCGCTTGATGGCCGTGGTCGGCCCCTGCTCGATCCACGACCCCAAAGCCGCCCTCGACTATGCCGAGCGTCTGGCGAGCTGGCCCGCGAGACTGTCGGACGCAGCTGCTGCTGGTCATGCGGGTCTATTTTGAAAAACCGCGCACCACCATCGGCTGGAAAGGGCTGATCAACGATCCCGACCTGAACGGCACCCACCAGATCTCCAAGGGCCTGGGCGTCGCGCGCGGCCTGCTCTGCGCCATCACCGACCTGCGGCCTGCCGATCGCCGGCGAGATGCTCGACCCGATCACCCCGCATTATCTGGCCGACCTGATCAGTTGGGGGGCGATCGGCGCCCGCACCACCGAATCGCAGACCCACCGCGAGATGGCCAGCGGCCTCTCCTTCCCGGTCGGCTTCAAGAACGGCACCGACGGCAATCTGCAGATCGCCATCGATGCCATGAAGGCGGCCCTGCACCCGCACAGCTTTCATCGGCATCAACAACGAAGGGCGCACGTCGATCGTCTCAGACCATCGGCAACCCCGATGTCCATATCGTGCTGCGCGGCGGCAACGACCAGCCCAACTACTCGCCGGAGGACATCCGCCAGACCGAGGAGCTGCTGGCCAAGGCCGGACTTTAACCAGACGATCATGGTCGACTGCAGCCACGCCAATTCGCTACAAGGATCACACCCGCCAGGAGGAGGTGCTGGACAATGTTCTCGACCAGTTGGCCGCCGGCAACCGCACCATCTGCGCGGTGATGATCGAAAGCAATCTTGAGGACGGCAACCAGCCGCTCGGCGAAGATCCGTCGCAGCTGCGTTACGGCGTCTCGATTACCGACAAATGCATCGGTTGGGACGACAACCGAACGTCTGCTGCGCCATGTCCACCAGCAACTAAAGGCAAACGGCGGGCGGAAGGTCGGGTAAAATCACTTCGACTGCATAACCAGAAGCAAAGCCGGGAAAGATGAAAATTGCAAAGATAGTCAAGGCTGAAAAACCTGCTGCCCGCCGCCGACGGGGCAGCCTCCCTGCTGACCGCCGAAAGCGCCGCCGGGTGCGGTGCCAGAGTGTTCAACCCCTTCCATGTCGCAGGCCGCGGCAACCAGCGGATGCTGCCCGCCGCAAGGGCTGGCGGAAAGCCGCGTTTACCGGCGCTGGAATTTTATCTGCGGGACGCTGAATACCGCCGCCGGACCGGTGCCGCAGGTCGCAACCGATCTGCGCTGGCGCGATGTCGTTGGGCGCTGGTTGATGCGTTGGGGGTTCGGGCGCAGCCGCTACCGGGTGGCGCCGGGGCTATATGCCGTGGGGAAGCCGGAAGCCGGTTCGCCGGTGCTGGTCACCGCCAATTACAAGCTGAGCTTCGATGCCCTGCGCCGGGAGTTGGCCGGCCTGAATGCCTGGATACTGGTTCTCGACACCAAGGGGATCAACGTCTGGTGCGCAGCCGGCAAGGGGACTTTCGGCACCGCAGAGCTTGTCGGCCGGGTGGCGGCGACGAAGCTGGTGCAGGTGGTGGAACACCGCACCCTGATCCTACCGCAGTTGGGCGCACCAGGGGTGGCGGCGCATGAGGTCAGGCGGAAATGCGGCTTTCGGGTCGTCTATGGGCCGGTGCGGGCAGCCGATCTGCACCGCTTTCTGGCCGCCGGCATGCAGGCGACCGCGGCGATGCGTCAGGTGACTTTCAGCATTGGCGAGCGGCTGGTGCTGACGCCGGTAGAAATGACCGGCATGGGTAAAATGAGCCTGTGGGTGGTGCCGGCGCTCCTTCTGGTCTCTGGCATCGGGCCGGGCTTCTTCTCTCTGACGGCGGTCGCTGAACGCGGCGGGGCAACGGTTTTGATCTATCTCGCCGGGCTGCTTGCCGGCTGCGTTGCTACGCCGGTTCTCCTCCCCTGGCTGCCAGGACGCGCCTTCGCCGCCAAGGGGGCGTTTGCCGGCGCACTCATTGCCCTGGTCGGCATCTTCACCTTCCATCAGCCACCCCTCCTGGCGGCGGCGACCCTCCTCTTCCTTGCCGCTGTCGCTTCCTATGGTGCCATGAATTTCACCGGCTCCACCCCTTTCACCTCTCCTTCCGGGGTGGAGAAGGAGATGCGTCGGGCCATCCCCCTGCAGGGTGCGGCCCTGCTTGTCGCCGCCGTTCTGTGGCTGGGCGCGACTTTTGTCTAGAGGCTAAGATGCGCGATTTTCGCTATTTGGGAGATGTGACGACCCTCGCGCTTGCAGCGAGTAAATGCATCGGCTGCGGCCTGTGCGCAAGTGTCTGTCCGCACGCCGTCTTCATCATCCAGGCGGGGAAGGCAGTCATCGGCGATCGCAACGGGTGCATGGAGTGCGGCGCCTGTGCCCGCAACTGCCCGACCGAAGCGATCAGCGTCAAGCCGGGGGTTGGTTGTGCCAGCGCCATCATCCATGGTTGGCTGACCGGTGAGGAGCCGAATTGCGACTGCGGCGGCAGCGATTGCTGCTAGTAAAACAGCACGTCGCCGCCTACATTAGGCCAAAATTCTTCCGCGCCAGTTGCGCCACCGTACGCCCGATGCTGAGGGAAGCGGTTGCCGCCGGCGAGGGGGCGTTGAGAACGTGAATCATCCCTGCCTCTTCGGCGATGCGAAAGTCGTCGAGCAACTTCCCGTCCACCCCCACCGCCTGCGCCCGCACTCCGGCCCCCCCCGCCGCCAGATCGCTCCCCTGAATTTCCGGCAATAAACGCTGCAGGTCGCGCACAAAAGTCCGTTTGGAAAAGGAACGTCGGTATTCGTTGAGACCGGTCTGCAGGTAACCACCGGCCATGCGCCAGAAACCGGGGAAGGACAGGGTGTCGAGGGTATCGCGCAGAGAGAAGCTGAGGCGGCCGTAGCCCTCGCGTTTCAGGGCAAGAACGGCATTCGGACCGGCTTCCACCTCGCCGTTGATCATCCGGGTGAAGTGGACGCCGAGAAAAGGAAGCACCGGATCGGGGACCGGATAAATCAGGTTCTTCACCAGCGTACGGCTCTCGGTTCGCAGCCGGTAATACTCGCCGCGGAAGGGGATGATGCGCACGCCGGAGTCGATACCGCAGAGCCGCGCCACCCGGTCGCTGTGCAGCCCGGCGCAATTAATCAGAGCCCGGCAGAAAACCGGACCGACGGTGGTCAGCAGGCGGAAGCCTCCGGATTGCCGGCGCACCCCCCAGACCCGGGCGCCGGTGCGGATTTCACCCCCCTGCGCGCGCACCCTATCGGCAAAAGCTTCGGTGACCCGGACATAATCGACAATCCCCGTGTCTGGTACGAAGAGTCCGGCGATGCCACTCGCATGCGGTTCGATCCGGCGGATCTGCCCGCCGTCAAGGCGCTCCAGCCCCTGCAGCCCATTCTCCCGCCCCCGTCTTTCCAACTCCGCCAGCGCCGGCAACTCTTCGTCGCGGACCGCTATCACGACCTTACCGCAGCGTTCAAACGGCAGTTCCCACGACCGGCAGAATTCGTACAGGGCGTCGCGGCCAGCGATGCAGTTGCGCGCCTTCAGGGAGCCGGGACGGTAATACAGCCCCGAGTGGATGACCCCGCTGTTGTTGCCGGTCTGGTGCGCGGCCAGGCGGTGCTCTTTTTCCAGCAGCACCAGGGAAAGACCGGAGGTTGCTTCGGTCAGGGCTTCTGCCGTGGCAACGCCGACAATGCCGCCGCCAATCACCGCCACATCGAAAAGCTGTTCCACTTACGACTCGCGCAGCAGCGTATCCGATTGCAGTTGCACATCGTCGATATTGACCCGCATGACCTGCCCGCTTTCTTCTTCGCTGCGCACCAGACCCGCCTCTACCCATTCCAGGATCTGCTCCTTGCTTATCCCAAACTTGGCCTCGGCTTCCTGTGGCGTGTACCAGGTTTTCATCAGCGACATGTGACCTCCTCATCTCGTTCCAGGATTGCTATTCCTTGCTTCTTCTCACTTTATCCCCAGAACTGGCGAAAACAATCGACGGATGAAAAGGGGCTCAGATGATCTGGCCAGAATCTCCTGCACGCATGCGGTTTCGTCTTTTCAATTGCAGCTGCCGGCCGGAGAGGAAATGACTGCTGCCGGATCGATGCGACCAAAATTCTGTTCGTATTGGCGCAAATTATCTTCCAGGGCGCGCAGCAGCCGCTTGCAGTGCTGCGGTGAGGTGATAATCCGGGTGCGGACCTTCCCCCGCGGCGCTTGCGGCTGCATAAAAATGAAATCGATGGTGAACTCGGTTTCGCTATGATTCACCACAGCCATATTGGCGTAGATCCCCTGGGCAATTTCATCGTCTAACTGGATTTCCACCTTCATTTCCGGTTTTGGTTCTTCCATCTGTATTTCTCCGAAAAATTGTGATCAACGAATGAATAACCAACGTATGGCCGTTGCCAGGTAGAGGGCGCCGATAAGGGTAAGACCGGCAACAGCTGCAACCTTATAGTTTTTTGGTGCGAATCGCCCCTGCAGCCCACGGGCAACCCGCCCGGCTCCGGCGAGGGAGAGCAGATAGCCGCCCGCGAGAAGGAGCACCACCAGCCATTTGAGGAGGTCGAGAGGTATCAGGACACCCGGTGCTGCCACCGTTTGCATCACATTCATTGCCAGATAGCTCTGGACACCGCTCGAATCCCGCAAGACAAAGGGCAGGTAGCCAGCCTTGGCATTGATCTTCACGACCGCCAGCACCATGTGCGCCGACAGGACCAATGGAATACAGGGAAGCGACAGGACACCCAGCGCTTCCCAGAGACCGGGACGGAGCGGTGGCGTGGGCATTCTCCCCGCCTCCTCTGGCCCGGCAGCCACCACCCCCGATTGCAAATCACCGACGCGCAAAATCAGGTAGCCCGGAAGAAGCATGAGAAAGGGAAAGAGGAGCGCGACCCAAAGAACGGCCAGAAGGAAATAGCCGCCGGCCTGCCAGCCGAGAAGGAGCGCCGCCTGCTCGGGGAGGAAAAAGATCGCCTCGCGCAGATCGACATAGACCTTGCTGAAATTGGCGGTGAGCATCCCCAGCAGGACGAGAAAAAAGACGGTTTCCGATGGCGAAGGGATTCCGTGGCCGAGATCGGCCAGCCAAGGGCGGCGCCCAAGCAGGATATTGTCGCTACCGCAGTTGCGGGCGCAGTTCAGGCACAAGTGGCAATCGGCGCTGTCGCGCATCTCCGCCGGGAGCAGATCGACCGGACAGTCGCCGCGTCGGCCATGCCAGAAAAGGATCGCTCTCCCCAGGGCGAAACGCTGCCAGATACGATCGCCGGCGACACATTCCTTGCCGGTACAGGCGGCGCAGACCGCGGCATCCTTCACCCGCAATTGAAATGGCGCCACCCGCGCATACAGACCGAATACCGCACCGGCCGGACAAAAAAGAGAGCAGAAGGCGCGCTTGCGGAAGAACAGGCCGACCACGACCGCCAATAGCACCATCAACGCTAAAAGAACGGCCGTGTAATCGGGGTAACGGTGGATAGTCAGGAAATAGACCGCCAACTGCAGGGCAAGCAAGGTTAAGGTGACCGGCATAAAGTTGCGCAACCAGAGGGGAAGCTCGCGTTGCAGGCCATGCTCGGCAACCAGGGCGTTCAGCCAGCCGACCGGGCAGACGGCACACCAGATGCGACCGAAAAAAAAGGCAAGGAAGACCACCCCCATGAGCCACCAGACCCAAAAAAAATGGGTGGTGAGATTGGTATACATCAGCGGGTCCTTGGCCTCCACTCCGGGGATGCCATGCTGATGCCAGCCGTAAGCAATCATGGCCAAGAGCAGGATCAGGAGACCAGAACGGAGCAGCCGCCAGATCCAGACGGAACGCAGCAACGGACCGAGGATCTGAATGGCAAGGAGATTTTTCAACATCGGCAGTTCCCGCCAAGGGGGCCCAGAAGGGCCGGCCTAATGGTAAACGCTATAGGGTGCGACATACTTCCCCTTTTCGTTGCGATAAAGAAAACGCCGACCGCTGGACATATCGAGCGACCGCGCCGACCACTCCCGCACCACCATCACTTCGTCCTCCAGCGTCTTTTCCAGCGCTGTTTGCGCTCGCGGCCCGGCGAGCGGTCCCAAAGCCATTGCCGCGTTCATCCGAATCTGCCAGTCGGCATCGGCCAGTCCGGTGATGAGTGCCGCTTCGGCGCGCGGATCCTTGAGCTTGCCCAGTGCGAGAAAAATGTCCTGACGGGCTGGTCCTTTGACTCGTGCCAGCAGCGGCTCTAGGGCGCGCAGGTCGCCAATATCGCCAAGTGCCCGCACCGCCCCCGATTCGCCAATCGGGGAGGCGCTCGGCAAAAAATCGAGCAGGAGCGGAACGGCAAGGCGATTGAGGCGAATCAGCGCCTTGACGGCATAACGGCGCACTTCGCCATTCGCATCGCTCAAGGCTTGCACCAGCGGGGGAACCCCTGCCGGGTCGCCAATCTCCCCTAGTGCCCAAGCGGCGACATAGCGGCGCTCCAGACCGGGATTACCAAGAACACGGCCGATGGCGGGGATCGCCGCCCTGACCTTCAGCGTTCCCAAAGCGGCAATGACATGCTCGCGGCGGATGCGGTCGGTGGTTTCGATATTTTCCAGCAGGTACGGAACAATCCGCTCGCCCGCTTCAAGCACCGCCGGATAGACCCGGCTATTGATGTCGTTCTCGGCGGTCGCCAGCAGAGAAATCAGCTGCTTACAGGCGTCCGCGTCCCCGGCCTGCGCCCGACCTTTCACCGCCTCCAGATCGAGGGGCGTCTCCTGCCGACAGGCGCAAAGAAGCAGAAGGAGCAAAATGATCGGCAAGCGACGGACTACCATACCTTGGTCACCGTAATATCGGTCCCCTGCAGAATCAAACCTTCACGCACCACCACTGCCGACGGCTCGATCGTCCCCTGATCGTAGCGACCGTAGAGATCGCCAAGTTTCGGCGGGCCGCCGAACTTGTCGCGGGCGGCCAGATAGTAGGTTCCACCTTCCGGCAGAGAGATCATGTAGACACCGTCCGGGCCGGTTTTTTCGGAGACGAACTTCGGCCGCTCGGACATCTGCACATGATCGTAGACGTGCACCCGCGCTCCCTCCACCGGCTTGCCATCGGCATCGACAATATGACCGGCCAGACCGGTCTTGCCGATGGCAGCCTCGGCGGTCAGGCGCCGCTCGTCACCGATTTTGGCCGGAGCAATGACGGTGAGCCGGGTTTCCGTCGCTTGCACACTGAAATTGATGAAATCGCTCTTGTTGTCGCCAGCCAGCACCGGACCGGCGCTATCGCCATTCTGCCGTTTGCGGGCGACGGCAATGTAATCGCCGCGGGGAAGCTGCAGATCGAATGCACCATCCGCTCCGGTGGCGGTGGACACCGCAAAAGCCGGACCGTAGAGATCCATCCCTTTCTTATAGATATACAGATACGTTCCTTCAAGCGGAACCAGCACCTGCCCCTGGATACGCCCCATTCCGCCGGCGGCCAACCCCGTCCCGGTCCGGTCGTTGCATCCGGATAGAATCAGAAGAAAAAGGAAAATGGAAAGAACGTACGAACGACACAGAATCATCATCAATTCTCCTCTGCCAGCTTCTTGTTCCCTACCGGGAGCAGGACAATGCTTTCCTCGGTCACCGAGGCGTAATGTTCGTTCAGCGTATGGTCCATCACTGACAAACCGAAAAAAAGAGCCTTCCCGCCGGGCATAAAAGTGGCGTCCCGATGATCGCCGGTTTCAAGCGCCCGCCGCAAAATGACCGTCCAGCGCCCGTTCGCCCAGGTGGTGAAGGCAGCAACATCGGCTCGCCCGCCGGTCGGCCGTTCGGTCAGATAGCCGGGCGCGGTGCTGCCGGCCGGTCGAAATTTTTTAACGACCGGCAAACCTTCGGCATCGTAGATTGGCGCATCCCCTTCGGCAAAGGGGGGCAGGTCCCCTTTCTCCAGGCGTGTACGGGAATTTTCGACAAACAGCTCGCCAGAGACGTCGCCGTGCATCCCTTCGCTGTCCAGATAGCGATCGTCGGCGAAACCATAGCGACTGGTGCGTTGCGCCTTCCAGTTCCAGAAATCCAGCCATTCCTCTTTCTTCGCCAGCTTCATCTTGTTGCTGGCTCGAAATCCTCCCCGACTGACGCCAAAGTCGTGCAGATGACAGGCGACGGCGCAGGTAAAACGGGGAAAATGCCCGGCAACGTCCCACAACAGGCCAAAGCCGTCTTCCATGCCTCCGGAATTCACCCACTTTTCACCATCGAAGCGCCATTCCATGATCCCCTCGTCACGGGTGGAATCGGGCCAGGAAAGGCGAAGAAACAGTTCCTTTCTGGTATAGAAGGCACGCATGTCCACCGGCAGAGGATCGGGAAGGGCGGCGCCATGATGGCAGGAGGCGGTGGACGTATGCACGGTATCGGCATCGATTTCCGGCAACAGAACCAGTTTATGCAGCCGGCCCCCTTTCACCGTCACCGTGCGCGGCAGCGCCCGTTCCCAGTCCGCCGCTGTTGGTGGATGATCCAGGGAAAGGGCATAAAGTCGATCCGCTGGCATATCCCGACAGCCAACCAGGAAAAGCAGGATCGCGAGGACAACTAACAGTCGGGAACAAAACAGGTCCATGAGCATCCAGACAATACGGCAGCTGCCGAATTTCACAAAGGAACAGGCAGGCATCAAGAGCAATTAACATACCAATACATCTTCATCCGTCGGTCGTTTTGGATGGACGGAACAGAGTGCCTTCTCTTTTTCCGAGACGGTTTCCTGCCAATTATTTTTTCTCTGTTCGACGAAATTTTCCCAACCGTTTCCCGGCGCCATGAATCAAAAACTTGATGCCCCCTTGGACTATTGAGAGGCCGCCATTTAGGCGGTTCAAATCTTGCATCTATAAGGCCTGCTGGGAAAGCTAATCTTTTCCCTATGTTCCTCGAGAGCTCTTTATTGTCTCGGAAAGGGCTTGTAATATGGCTCTTTTCCCAGATTTAAACTCGCAACAGTCAGCTGTGTATTCAACGAAGGATTATCTGGTAATTTCGGTGAAAAGGAGAGTAGGCATGGTGAAATGGTGGAATGCTGTCGGATTCATGTTTGCCTTGGTATGTAGCGCAGGGTTGGCGGTTGCCGGAGAGTTCGCCGATATTTCCGTTACAGCCGGAGTAGCAGACGATGGTCTCGGCAAAGGGGTGGCCTTCGCCGATATCAACAATGACGGGCTTGCTGATCTGTACGTCTCCAACAAGGGAGGCGCCAACAAACTCTATCTCAATCAGGGGAACGGCGTCTTCAGCGATATTACCGCCACCGCCGGTGCCGGTATCGATCATCCCGGTTTCACCATGGGAAGCGTGTTCGGCGACTACGATAATGATGGCTGCGCCGATCTTTATCTGGCGACCGGCGGTCAGAACGAGATCGAGGCGAATCGACTCTTCAAAGGGAACTGCGACGGCACCTTCATCGATGTCACGGAAAAGGCAGGCGTTGGCCTGAAAGCTTTTACCTATTCGGCTTCCTTCGTCGATTACAACAATGATGGTCTGCTCGATATCTATTGCGCCAACTACGGCGTGGGCGCCAAGAACATTCTCTATCGCAACAACGGTGACAGTACCTTCATCGATGTGACCGATGCCGCCGGCGTCGGCGATCTCTCCTGGAGCTGGATGGGGGTGTGGTCCGACGTGAATGGCGATAACTGGCCCGATCTTTACGTTGTCAACGGCCGCTATCCCGCCGGCGAACCGAATAAGCTCTATATCAACAACGGCAACGGCACCTTCACCGAGCAGGCCAAAGTCCGCGGCGTGGACGATCCTAATTGGGGTCTGGGCGCCGCATTCGGCGATATCGATAACGACGGCGATTTCGATCTTTACGTCTCCAATTATGTCGGCGGCAACAATCTCTACCTGAACGACGGCAAAGGCATCTTCACCAAGGCGACCGAGCAGATCAAGGGCGCCCACGACGGCTGGGGCAAAGGTCCGGCCTTCGGCGATATCGACAACGATGGCGATCTCGACCTCTACGAAGGTGACTGCAAGCTGGCTAATCAAATGTATCTCAACGACGGCAAGGGGAATTTCACCAACGTCGCCGACAAGATGCCATACCTCAAATGCGAGGGTTCGCGCACCAAGGGAACCGCTTTCGCCGACATCGACAACGACGGTGACCTCGATCTTTACGTAATCAAGTGGGGCGCTCCGAATAAACTTTTTGAGAACCAGCAAAACGACGGCAACTGGCTGAAAGTGAAGCCGACCGGGAGCATTTCCAACCGCAATGCTTACGGGGCTAAAGTGAAAGTGTACAGCGGCGGCAAGCTGATCGCGCTGCGCGAAGTACGTTCCGCCACCGGATTCTGTGCCCAGGAGCCGGCGACAGCTCACTTCGGACTGAAGGCCGGAAAAACATATGACCTCGAAGTCATCTTCCCCAGTGGCAGCATCGTCAAGAAAGCCGGCGTAAAACCTGGCCAGTCGCTGGAAATCGTCGAGCCCAAATAAGCTCAACGATTTTTCACAGGATCGAACGGGGGCTGTCCAGCGGGCAGCCCCTGTTTTTGTTCACCGGCACACTGCTTGCTAAACCCTCCGTACACGAACATCCTCTCCCTTTCTGGGAATGAAAGATTCTTGAGATCTGGGGGCTGAAAAAGTTCTCCCGCACTTGCTTGCAAAAGAGCCCCAGCAAGAATTTGGCGAAATACTGTCATTTGTTCACGCTGTTCTGTTTTCCAACCGTGAATTTGGAATCGGATGCCGCTGCCCACAAAAAAAAGACATATGAATTTCAGATCAGTTACTTACTCTTTTTTCCTTGTCTTCTTGCTGGTAGCATCGGCTTGGTCCGGCGGCATTCAAGGCCGAGTGGCTTGGCAGGGAAAACTCGTCCCTGCGGTCAAGGTGCGCGCCTACCGTTCGGTTGCAGATATCGCTATTGGAAAAACCTTGGCGACCAGTGCTCCTACCACTACTGATGGCGCCTACACCTTGGCCCTTCCCGCCGGGGAGTACTACCTGACCGCACGCGATTACGAAGACAGACCCCGGCCGGGAAAGCATTTCTGCTACTTCAGCGGCGCACCGGCTCGGGTTACCGACAGTTCCTGGACCCCTGTACATTTCAACCTGATTCGCATTCCCGAGGAGGCGCCCACGGGAGCCGGAGAAGGGACCGGAATTCGCGGAGAGATCACTTTTCAAGGGAATTTACTGGAGAAATGCTATCTCTACATTTACCGTGACCCCGATCACGGTTTCAAGGGACCAGCCTATTTGGTCCAGCCGGTGGAAAAAGGAAGATTCCGACTGCGGCTGCCTCCGGGGGATTATTGGCTTCTTGCCCGTAAACGCGGGAAGGGAGGTCAGTTCGGCCCGATCGAGATCGGCGACTACTTCAATTTTTATCATGGCAATCCGCTGCACCTGGAGACAGGGCAATTTCGTGAAATCAAAATTGAGACGGTCACCCGCCTCTCCACGATTGAGGAAGGGGAAACTACCCCAACTCATGGCTTTACCGGCAAGGTTTTAAAATCGGGAATGATACCGGTTGCCGGGGTGCGCGTTTTCGCCTATCGCACATCCGATATGACTGGAACTCCCGATCATTTCTCTTCCCCGACCGGGCCAGATGGCCGCTATCACCTCTATCTGCCCTCCGATGGCCCTTGGTATCTACTTGCCAGGGAATCCTTCGGCGGTCCGGCAGCCGAAGGGGAAATGTATGGTAGATACGAGGGAGAAAACAAAAAAGGAACAACTCTCCCCCCTGGGAAAATGCAATATGAGGTCACCATCCATGTGGAGCCCAAGAGAGGCACTTAGCCTATCCGTCGTCTTCCTGCTGTTGACCGCCTCTGTCGCCCTCTGCCAGACAGCCGCAGGCACATTGGGGGGAAATCAGACCTGGTCGGGGGAAATCAACCTGCGGGAATCGGTTTTCATCAGCCCTCAGGAAGTTTTAGTCATCGCTCCGGGTACGAAAGTGCGCCCCTTGAAGGTGGGGGCGAGGATTGCCATAAAAGGGGTTTTGAAAGCGCAAGGTACCGCCGCTCAGCCGATCCTTTTCCTCGGTGTGCCGGGTTGGCAGGGGATCGAATTCATGGAAGCCGCTTCTGGCAGCACCCTCGAACACGTCCAGTTTATCGACGCCGAAACGGCAATCAGCAGCAGTGCTTCCTCCTTTGCTGTCCGCTTCTGCACCTTTGAAAATTGCGGCACAGCTATCAAGCTGTTGCGGGAATCAAACCCCCAGATAGAGACCAATCAATTTACCGGAAATGCAATTGGCATCGATAATGAAACCAAATCATCTCCCCTTATTCGGGGAAATCATTTTTCGGGGCACAAAAAAACAGCCATACTTGCTTCCCACAACAGTTCTGGGCCGATCGAAGGAAATACGTTCGAAAGAAATGAAAAGGGAATTGGTCTTATCCAAAAATACCCGGACCGAATAACTGGCAATACTTTCCGCGAGAATGTTACCGGGATTTTCTGTAATCAGACACAGAGTTCTCCTTCAATCCGAAACAATACTTTTGAAAAAAATGGAAAAGGTCTGTTTAACTTTTCTTATGCTTATCCCGATGTGGAAAACAACATGTTCATTGGCAATGAAACCGGTATCCATAATGATCAGTTCAGTACGCCTAGAGTAGTACACAACCACTTTCTCAACAACAAAACGGCGATCTACAGCTACCGTAAGTCGGACCCAGTTGTCGAATACAACTTGATTGAGAACAACCAATTGGCACTTCTCTGCGATTTCTCATCTTACCCGATTGTTCACCGAAACAACTTCTCGAAGAACGGGATGGGGGTTAAACTCGGGATTTATCAGAGTGGCGACTGGGAAAAACGTTTCGGATCTAATGCCATCAGACAAAAAGAGGCGGAGGCTCGCAAAAGCCGGAATCCGCTCTTGGTCAAAACACCTCCGAAAATCAATGTAGCAGTCGATGTCCGCGAGAATTGGTGGGGTGATGATAGTGCCAAGCTTAAGAAGGCTGGTGCGGAAGGCAACCTTGAGATGTTTCAGGATGGACGGGACCAGCCTCAAGTAAAATACGAGGGTTTTGGCCCGGAAAGTTACGCCGTCGATGTCATCCACTTTGCCCCTTGGCTGACCGCCCCGGTGGCTGATTGCGGTCCAAAAAAATAAGCCGATTTCTTTTCGGGTTGCAGCAGGTCAAGCCAACTCTTCCTGTCTTCACTCCGAAATCGAATCATTCTAAAGGAGGAATTTCGTGGAGACTGTCAAGTCCATATTTCTGCTGATCATGGTGGCCTTGCTGCCGCTTGCTACGCCTGCCACCGCGCACGCCTGTGTCGGGAAATCTCTGATGATCGGCTCCGCCGGCAGCATTCAACAAGACTTGTTAGCCGAAATCGTTTCCTTGCTGATTAGTGAAAGGACTGGCACTACCGTTAAGGTGGTTCGTTTTGACTCGTTTGCTGCTACCCACGATGCGCTGCTCAAGGCCGACCTTGACATGGCGATGGAATACACTGGGGCGAGTCAATTGGAAGTGCTCAAGGGATCGCCGATCCGCGACTCGGATCAGTTATTCGAAGCGGTTAAAAAAAGGTATAACGAGGAACTGAACCTAGTCTGGTTGCAGCCCTTCGGGTTCGACGAGCCCCGGGTCGTAGCAGTAGAGATTTCGGCCCAGGCAGCGCCGGTTGTGCGCAAGGACACCCTGAAGAAATTCCCGGCCCTGGCTCGTTTGCTCAATAAACTTGGCGGAGTAATCGACGGTCCCACCATGCATCGGCTCGAATCAGCAGTGGGAAAAGGGAATGTGCATGAGGTGGCCCGAGAGTTTCTTAAGGTCAACCGCCTGATCTGATTTGGCCGCCGGGATGAAATCCGACTCTTCCGATGCAGAAGAGCAGGTTTTTACTCTCTTCAGGAGATTCCTATGCCTCGTCTCTTTCTTGTTTTATTACTTATGCTCTTTGCGTCCGAGAGTCTGGCTTCCCGCACCATCAACGGCCACGAAACATGGTCGGGAAAGATGGTCCTCGCCGGGGATGTGATCGTCCCCTCCGGTTCATCCCTGACGATCAAGCCGGGTACGGAACTTCGGTTCACCAAAGATGCAGCGCTTTCTGTGCAAGGAATTTTGTCGGCGAAAGGGACTGCGGAAAAACCAATTGTATTTCGCTCCGATTCAGCTACCACGCCTGATTCCTGGCAGGGAATCTCTTTTCTCCAGGGTGAAGGCAAGGGTTCCGTGCTGCAAAACGTGCGCATTACGGGTGCGGTTCAGTCCTTGTCCATTGCCGGAAGCATGGTGCATATAGTCTCTTCCACTTTGGAGGATGGAAAAACCGGAATCGTTCTGGGTCCCGAGGCGCATGCTACGATCGAGCGTGTTACCGTGCGCCGGATGAGCGAGGGAGCGATTGACGCCAGCGTTCGTGCGCAAGCAAAAGTTATCGCCTGCAAGATTGAAGGGGTGACCAACTTTGGCATCCAAGTCGCCAAACAGGCTGTCGTTTCTGTTCGCGACAATCGGATCTCAGGGGCAAAATTCGGAATTTTCGTCAACGGCGACGCCCCTCCGCTGGAAGGCAACGTGCTGGATCAATGTGAAATCGGGATCGTCCTAATCCAGTCCACTCCCAACACTCTGGTGCGCGGCAACAAGATCACAGGCTCGAAAACAGGCATTGGCTGTCAGCAGTTCTCGTCTCCGATCATCGAACGCAATATCGTTGAAGGTTGTGAAAAGGGAATTGAATGTTTTCAATCTTCCAGCCCAACTATCCGTCAAAATCTGCTGGTGAAAAACGAAAAGGCCCTCAGCTGCGTCCAAATGTGCAACCCAAGGATATTACGTAACGATTTTACAGATAATAAAAGGGCCGTTTACCTCCACCTTTCCTCCTATGCACATCTAGAGGGGAACAATTTCGAAGGAAAAGGTTTGCACCTTGAACTTGACAACATGAGCTACGACTGGGAGCTCCGTGCCAAGAAAAAACCGAAACGCAATCGGCAGGCACAAAACGAGGTCCTGGTGCAGCAAGGCCGTGCCAGGCCCGAGGATATTCAGGTCAATATCGAATCCGAGGGGTTCGTCAATGCAAAAAATAATTATTGGGGCCGCGAAACGACAATTGAAATGAAAGCCAAGGGGTCACAGGCAAATATTTCCACGATCAAAGACGGCTTCGATATCCCTTCCCGCACCTACGAAGGGTGGCCGGGAGAGTACAGGCAGGACCGGGTCAAATTCGATGGGTGGAAGGAAAAGCGAGTGCCGGGCACCGGCCCTGAAGCAAAGGGTACAGGGAAAACAGGTTAAACTCTTACTGATCTCGAAGCTCAGCTTTTCTCGGCCCGGGTTTCACCGCGGCAGGTTACCAGGATGGCCGAGCGGTCGCTCAAGGGACATTTGGTTTCGCAGATGCCGCAGCCTATGCAGAGCTTCTCGTCCACATAGGGACGCTTCACTGTGGTGTTCGTCCCATTGTTGACTGAATAGACCTCCTCCTCACGCAACCTGATCGCCTTTACCGGGGTCGGGCAATGCTCCTCGCAAACAATGCATTCCGAACTTCCATTCCATGGCAGACAGCGGCTGCGGTCGACCTCGGCCAGTCCGATCTTCACCTTCTGTTTCTTCGGCAACTCCAAACGGGTGATCGCGCCGGTTGGACAGACCTGGCCACAAAGGGTGCAGTTGTATTCGCAGTAACCGATGCGGGACACTAGCACCGGACTCCAGAGCCCGACCACCCCGGCTTCAGAGATTGCGGGCTGCAGCCCGTTGGCGATACAGACGCGCATGCATTCGCCGCAACGGGTGCAGCGCGCCAGAAATTCTTTTTCGGCCAGGGCGCCGGGGGGGCGAATGCGGGCTGGACTCGCCTGCTTTTCCGTGGCTTCGGCGCCAAAGAGCGGCACCGCGACCGCACCGATCCCGCAGGCGACAAGGAGCCCGCGGCGGGTGAGATCGGGGGTTGTCGCCGCGATCCCGCCAGCGGCACCAAAGCGGATCGCCCGCTCCGGGCAGAGGGCCTCGCAATCAAAGCAAGCGATGCATTCGGCACGCTCAGTGGTAATGTAATCGGTCCTGAATCGCCTCCATGCGGCAGGAGCGGGCGCAGAGAGAGCAGCCGGTGCAGTCCGGTTCGCTGACCTTGCGGCGCACCAGCCCGATCTTGGCGAGCAGACCGAAAAAGGCGCCCAAGGGGCAGAGATAGCGGCACCAGAAGCGACGCTCGACCGCTTCCAGGGCGAGAATGGCTGCGAAAAGGAGGCCAACAAGCAGAGCTGACTGGAAATGGGGCTGTTCGAAAGCTAGAAAGTGGTCCTTCAGAAAGGCGTAGACCGGCTCTGAAACCGCTGTTATCGCGCTATTATCGGTACTGTACAGTGCGCCGAAGAGGGCGTTGGCGGTCACGTTCAGCGCCGGGTAGACGGCCACCGCCAGGGAGCGGATCAACAGGCTGATCGGGTCGAAAAGATAGACCAGCTGCAGAGTAAAAAGGGCCGAACCGGCCAGGGCAAAAAGGAGGAGATATTTGAGCTGCTTCAGGCGCGGCGACAGATGGCGCGGCGACCGGTTCTTGCCGAGGAGCCCGCTGGTGAAGTCGAGAAGCGCCCCCATGGGACAGACCCAGCCGCAGAAGAAACGGCCAAAAAGCAGGGTCAGGAGGATGGTGATTAGCGCCGGCCAGACCAGCGCAATCAATGTATGCGCTGCCAGCGAGGCGGCGACCGCCACCAGCGGGTCGAAGCGCAGGAAAATGTTCACCGCGTAGGGAAGGACGTCGTTGTCCTTGTATTCGGTCTGCAGAAAGAGGAAGACGAAAAGGGCGAAGATCAGCAGTTGCGACCCCCGTCTGAGCAAGCGCAGGGTCATGGTCAGGCCCCGACCGTCTTCAGGCGGATGCGATCGAGATCGGCGACACCCAGCCCCAGCGAATGGGCGAGCTGGAGATACTTCAGATCCTTTGCTCCCTTGCCGAAGAGCGCGGCGGCGACCGCATCTGCCGCCACCACATCGCTGCTGGCGATCACCGTCTCCAGGGAACGGACATCCTCCAGCTTCCCCCCTTGCGGGCCGTTGGCGACCAGGATGCGGGTGGCATCGACGATGGTCAGATGGGAGCGGACGCCCGGTTCATGTCAGCCAGGGCCTCGGCGATGTTGCGGTGCAGCACCGCCCGGTTGCCGCCCATCACCCCCATGATGTTCTTCATGCCGATGGTCAGCCCGGAGGCGCTGTGGTGTTTGGCGACGGGCAGGTTGATGAAGCAGTCGGCGTCAAGCGCCTCCTCGTAGAAGGAGCTGCGCTTGAGCAGCAGTGCCGCCGGCATCTCCACCTCGCGGAAGCGGCGCTCGTCGATGTGCGAGAGTTCCACCTTGGCATCGAGCCTTTCCACTGCGGCGGCAATGCCGCTCTTGACGTAGCAGCGGCGGGGATCGTTGCAGGTGCGGTCGAAGACCTTGACCTTGGCTGCCCCGGCCTCGAGGCACAGAGCGACGACCTCGCGCACCACCTCGGGATGGGTGTTGGCCCCCTGCTCCGGGGTGCGGTCCCAGCCGATATTCGGCTTGACCACCACTGTCTGCCCCTTACGACAAAAGCACTCATCCCGCCGAGCCCGGCGACGGCGGCCCGTACCAGCTTGCCTGGGCTTCCCCCCTGCGCCTTGATCACCAGCGGTCCTTCGGCGGCCAATGCACTGCCACCCCACGCCGGGGCAATGGCAAGTCCGGCGCCGAGGACGGTGGTAGTGGTGAGAAATTCGCGACGATCCATGGTTTTTACAGCTCCTTTACTGGCACCGGCAAGCGTATTGTGCCAGGCTTGACCCCACGTTGTTCGATCTGCCGTCCGCCGGGAAGACTTATAAAGAGGTCGAATGAACCATCATCCGGTAATCGGAAGAGGAATTCCTGTGGCCCCTGCCCCATGCCAACGGCGCCGGCGAGTTCCTGGGTTGCCAACACTTTTCCATCCCGGCTGAGGCGAGCCACGGCGCCAACCAGCGAGGAGCCACCGCAGAGAAAGCGGACTTTGAGAAACCGTGAGTCGTTCAAGTGATTGCGGTAGAGCCGGTTCTTCCCATCGACATTACTAATATAGAGATCGAGGTCGCCGTCCTCGTCGAGATCGGCCAGGGTGAGCCCCTCGTTGCGGGCAAAGGGCTGGAGTCCCGAGTCCGCACCAATTTTGGCGAATTTCATCTGGCCAACATTCCGGTACAGCTCCACCGGGCCGGCAAAGCCGCCGACCACCAGATCCGGCAACAAATCGCCATCAATCGAACCAGCCGTCGCGCCGACCAATTTTTGCGCGGTTATTCCGGAACCGGTGGTGACCTCGGTAAAGCGCATGCCGCCCTCATTGCGATACAAGCGCCCCCGGCTGCTGAACCCGGACACATAGAGATCAAAATCGCCGTCACCATCGAAATCGGCGCTCACCGCACCCATCGACCAGGGGGAAGCGGTCAATCCCGCCGCCTCGGTGCACTCCTCGAAGCTGTTATCCCCCCGGTTGTGATAAAGCCGATTGTCTCTCGGTTCGGCAGGGCTGCCATGGGTGGAGAAGATGTCGAGCCGGCCATCACCGTCGAAATCGGAAACGACGGAAGTCCAACCGCGCCCGGAGCGCGTCATGCCAGCCGGGCCGCTGACATCGCTGAAGCGACCGCTACCGTCGTTGGCATATAGAGCATCGAATCCCCAGCCGGGAAGGAAGGCATCGGGAGCGCCGTCGCCGCTGAAGTCGGCCAGGGTGACGGTCAGGCCGCTGTTCTTAGTGCCGACTCCGGCCGCCACCGAAGCATTGCTGAAGGTGCCGTCCGCCCGTTGCAGATAGATCAGGTTCGGCGCCACATAGGGATCGGCACCCCGCGCTACATAAATATCGGGCCGGCCGTCCAGGTTGAGATCACCAACCGCGGCGCCGACCCCGCCTTGAGCGTTCACGCCGGCTGTGGCGGTGATGTCGCGGAAGGTACCATCGCCAAGGTTGAGCAACAGCCGACCCGGCTCGCGCACGCTCGGCAGATAGAGATCGGGGTGGTCGTCGCAGGTGAGATCGACGGCATTGACCCCTTCGCCATGGCGAAGCGGCGCAATCCCCGCGGCAACGGTGACGTCCTCGAACCAGGGCGCAGCTGCAGCTTTAGTCGTCATCACGGCGACCAGCAGCAGGAGTGCCGTCAATAGTGCGTCAACCGAGATTCGCCACCGCAAGCTTCACCTGATTGAGATCGCCCTGGCCGAGGCCGAGCTTGGCGGCATGGAGGATATGCGGCACATCAGCCGCGGTGATGCCGAAGAGGGTGGCGCCAAAGGCATCGAGAGCCACCGGATCGGTACTGGCAGCGACGGTGTGGAGGTCGCGCACATCCTTGACCTTCCCCCCTTGGGGCCCGTTGGCGGTGAGGATGCGCACCGCATCGAGAATATGGAGGTGGAAACGGAAGACCTGGTTGAGCTCGGCAATGTTTTGGTCGAGATCGTGATGGATGTTGCCGCGGTTGCCGCCGAGCACCCCCATGATGTTCTTCAGGCTCATCGTCAGTCGGGTGGCATTGTGGTGTTTGGCGACCGGCACATTGATCACCTTGTCCGCTTCCAGGACGTCGCTTGTAGAAGGTCCAGCTCTTGAGGGTCCCGGCCGGATTCTTCAGCGGGATATCGATGAACTTGCGCTCGTCCATGTGCTCGATCGGTCGCGGCCGGATTATTAAGGGCGAGGACCGCGTCCTGGATACCGCTGCGCTTGTAACAGCGGCTCGGATCGTTGCAGGTGCGGTCCATGACCTTGACCTGCTTGGCTCCGGCTTCGAGGCACATCGCCACCACTGCACGCACCACCTCGGGGTGTGGTGTTGGCGGCCAGCTCCGGAGTACGGTCCCAGCCGATATTCGGCTTTACGATGACGACGTCACCGCTGGCGATGAACTTCTTCATTCCGCCGAGCTTGTCTACGGCGGCTCGGGTCAGGGCCTCCGGGGCGCCGTTCCTGGCAATGCCGAGGGTCGGTTGCATTGTTGCAGCCCAAGCTGCCCGACTGCCGAAGACGCGGCTCCACTCCCCCCAAGGGACGCAGCCGCTCACGGCGAGGGCGAGTAACGTTTTCTTCAGAAATTCGCGGCGATCGTTTTCTGCGTGCATGAACGCGTCTCCGGCGGTGGTCACAACTGCGGACAGTTGAGCTTCTGACCGGCTTCCTTGACCGGTCCGGTTCGAAAAGGCTCGAACTTGATGCGGCCGAGGGTCGGTTCTTTGGCATGATCAAAGATTCCGCGGCGATCACCTGGGCGTCGGACGAGCCCCACCAGTTGTTGGTGAAGTCGAGGTCCTCATTCTGGGTCTGACCGAGATTCACCTGATAAATCTTGCTCGCCTCGATGTTGTTGTCGAAGACCTTTACCGAGGCGCCGGTCTTGCGCACCGGGAAGAAGGCATATTCGTTGTCGCGGAACGTTGTTCCTGGTGATGGTTGTGCGCGAGCCATTGGCCTCGCAGCGGATGCCGTAATAATTCTCCAGCAAATCGTTGTGCTCGATGAGGATGTCGGTGGTGGAAAAGCGGATCCCCTCGTAGTTGTAGCGAAAGAGGCAGTCGCGGACCTCGGCTTCGAGTAGTGGACCTGGAGGCCGGAGAAAGCGTATTCGAAGATGCAGTGCTCGACCACCGAGTCGCGGCTTACCGAGATCTGCACGAAGGTCCAGTCGCTCATCTTCGGGTTCTTTGCTGGCCGGAGGTGAAGAGGATCGGCTTCTCCCTGGTTCCCCTTGCTATCAGCGTTCCCTCGACGGTAAGTTCGCCGTCGCCGATGTCGTTGTGGTCCTCGTCTATCCATTCGAACTTGACGACAGTGCCGGGTACTATAGTCAGGGTTATCCGCGGCGCACCACGTTCTGGCCCCGCAGCACCACCGTGCCGCTCCAGGTGGTGTCCTTGGTGATATAGGACTTGTCAAGAAGAGAGTCGGCTCGCCCTGCCGCGTGAAACCGCGAAGCGGCGAGGAAGGCCAGAAGCGATTGAGAATAAAGATTTGGATTTGCATGGGACTTTCTCCGGTGGCGATGCCATACGCCGCGCGTTGCGGGCTTTGGCCCTTTGCCTGCGTCAGGGGAGGATCTGCTCCACCGATCATGTCGATGTCCTTAAGCACCTGGCCGGTCTCGACGTTGACCGAATGATCGCCCGTCCCCTCCCAGCGGCCGTACCACTCTCCGAGGGCCGGGGTGTCGCCGTAGTCCGAGCGGGCGCCGATGTAGTAGGTGTTGCCCTTCTGGAAGGTTGAGGACGTAGCGGCCTCCTTGTCCGACCACCTCGGAGATGAATTCGGGGCGTTTGTGGGCCATGACCTTCTCCAGGTAGCCGAAAACATAGACGCCCTTCCACCGGCTTGCCCTCCAGTCCTTGAGCACCTTCCCGTTATCTGGGTGCCGGTGTTGCGGAAGAGGCTGTCCTCCATGCCGATCTCGCCGGCCTTGCTGTTGACCGCGCATCTCGATTCTGGGCCACCTTGCCGACCTTGACACGGAACCGGATTGAGCGGGATAAAAGCCGAAGTAGTCGCCGTCGGTCAGCGGCCCGGCGGCGCCCCGCGGAACGTTTGCGGGCGACCACGTAATATTCGACTTCGGGCAGGTAATCGAAGCGGAAAAACCCCTCTCTTGCCGGTGGCGGCGAGGTGGCGTAGGTCGAGCCGCGCAGGTCCTCGGCGGTGTCCACGTAGAGGGTCACGAAAGCGCCCTCCAGCGGCTGGCCGTCCAGGGTAACCACCCCGGAGATGCCGCCGGAGTCAGCAGTATCGTACGGCTGATAGTCGATACCCTTGCGGTAAGGGAGCATGGAGAAACCCACGTGGGTATACTTGCCGGGAGCCACGGTGATCGGGTTGGAGCCCCTGAAAGGAGAAAAAATCCCTGACCGCCACCGGGCCATCCTGGGCCATGTCCTGGCGTTTCTTGGCCACCAGATAATAACTGCCGCCAGGAAGATCCATGCTGTATTTGCCGTCGTCGCCGGTCAGGGCGGAGGCGGCAAAGGGCTTTGGAGGCGATAAAATCGGTGAAGCTCTTGTAGGCGTAGACCTTCGCCCCCGGAATCACTGCTCCGTCCACCACCACCCGCCCCTCAAAGCCGGTGCCGGGAACGGCCTGGCAGCAAGCGGGGCGGGCTGGGCGGAACCGGCAGTGCTTCGTGGGCAAGAACAGTCCCAGTGGACAGGAGGGTCACACCGAACAGGAGCAACGACTGGACAGCACGCTTCATGCGAGTTCTCCCGGCCGGAAACAAACCGGCCTCCAAATGCTATTCGACCGGCTCGACCACGACGTCGATGCCGGACAGCTTTTCGTCATTGGTCGATCTTGACCATATGATCTTCGTTGCCGGCATAGCGGCCGAGGAGATCGCCGCGCTCGGCCGGGCCGCCGATAGTGTTGCGGGCGCCGATATAGTATTCGCCACCCTCCGATAGCGAGATGGTGTAGGCGCCGTCGGCCCCGGTCGATGTGGAGATGAAGTCGGGCTTCATGGTCATCATCGAATCGCGGTAAGCAGCGGCGTAGACCTTGGCCACCGGCTTGCCGCTCTTGTCGCGGATCACGCCGGAGATGGTCGTCCCGCCGGCCTGCACGGTGCCGCCGAGGGTGATATCCTGCCCCCCCTGCTTGACCTTGTCGAACTTGGTCGAGGCATTGATGCTCACCAGGCTGAACTCGACCGTCCTCGACCTTAACCGGATTGTCGTGGGCGAAACCGAAGAAATCCCCCTTGCTCAAGGGGCCCCATCTTCTCCTCGCCGACCCGTTTGCGGGCGATGACGTAATAGTCCCCCGGCTCCAGGTTGAAGGAGAAATCACCCTGTTCGCTGGTGACAGTCGAGGCATAACCGATACCGCGGAAGATGGTGGTGGTATCCTGATAGAGGGTGACGCGGGCGCGGGCGAGTGGCTTGCCATCGGCGAAGATCTTGCCGCGGATGCCAGGCCCCCTTCTTGCTCTTCTCCGTCAGCGGCTGAATCAGAGCGGCATTGACGCCGATGTTGATGGTCTTTCCTTCCTCAACCGCTACCGGATTGCCGCCATAATAGGAGAAGATATCTCCGGCGGCCCCCGGTTTGGCCGGGTCCTGGTACTTTTTCACCACCAGGAAGTACTGCCCCGGCTTGGCCGCGATCTCAAAGGTGCCGTCCGCAGCGGTTATCTGGCCGCCTCAAAGTCGGCCCGCCCGGTGATGCGTTCTCCGCCCACAGCGTACAGGGAGACGGTCGCGCCGGCCGAGTCCTTTTTCCTGCGAGCTGACCTTGCCGGAAATCGTTCCTCCGGCAAATGCCGTGGAAGCCAATGCTGACGTTCAAAAGTAAAAAACTCAATATCAATCTGACCGGACATTTCATCTCAAATCCTTATTCTTGATTATCTGCCGCCGCAATTGCTCCACAGTGCATCCCCTCCATTACAACCTGCCACTGTCGCTACGATGCATCAACGGTACCATTCGAAACTTCCCTTTTAAAAACTCTTACCTAGCAGGTTTTGTGCAGGCTTCACCTCGGAATGGCCATCCATCTGCTCCCCCGCCTCCATCTCCAGACCATAAACCCGGTGATCGCGGGAACCGAAAATGATGCGCTTGCCGAGAAGGGCCGGAGTTCCCTGGATTTCTCCCTCGGCGCGGAAGCTTGCCAGCAGATCGCCGCTATCGGCACCGATCACCAGCAGACGGGCGCTGTTGTCGCCGATAATCAGGCGGCCATCGGCCAGCAGCGGCTGCGCGTACAGCGGACCGGTCGCCTGGAAACGCCAGATAGTGCGGCCGCTCGCCGCGTCCAGCTTCCACAGATAACCTTCGACGGTGCCGACATAAAGCGCCCGGTTGTGATAGAGGGGAGCGGCATAATAGCAGGCTTCCCCCAGCGAGCGCCGCCAGCGTTCCCTCCCCTTCCGATCGAGGGCGATCAGCAGGCCATCGCGATTGGCTGTTATCGGACCTTCCGGGGTAATCGCTGGCGCTGCCAAGAGCGGTGCACCCATCTTCACTTGCCACAGACTCTCGCCTTTAAGATCCCAGGCGCTCAGTACGCCGGCGCCACTCCCCTGATAAATGCGATCGCCATCGACGACCGGCGCCGCCCGCAATGGCTGGCCGGCCGCAGCCTGCCAGAGATGCACCCCGTTTACGGCATCCAGAGCATACAGGTTGCCGTTCCATCCTGGCACCAGCAGCAGATCGCCGGCAAGTTGCAACCCACCCTGGCGGTGATCATCGGCCGCTGACGGCGCGTAGGTGAAACGCCAGATTTCCCGCCCATTTTGACGATCGAGGGCATGGACTTCCCGCTGCCAGTTCTGGAGGAAAATCGCCCCCTTGCCGAGAACCGGTTGCGCATCCATCACATCGCCGAGGTTTTTCTTCCACACCAGTTTTCCGGCCGAGTCGAGGGCATAGAGAAAGCCGTCCCAGGAGGGGACGTAGGCGATCCCGTCACTGACGATTGCCCCGGCATCGACAAAGCCAGCCGTCTCGAAGCGCCAGACTTCGTGCAGCGCCAGACTGTCGCGCGGGCCGGTTCCGGCGATCCAGGCCGGGGCCGGATCGAGGGTGACCACACCGATTTCCGGATCGCGGCGATGGTCATAGAGGGTCTTTTCCGCCACCCTCTTGTCGTTCGTCCCCCACCAGTTGCCAGAGAGGTGCACGTTACCCGTATAGAAATCCCCAAGGCGGAAATTATCGCCGTTTCCATAAATATTGTTATCATCGATAGTGAAGGAACGGTCGTTTTCAAAAAGAAAAATGCCCGCACCATTATGGCGGATGATGTTGCGGACGATCTCTACCTGCGAATTGCGGAAGTTGAGCCCCTTCCCTTCGTTATCCTCGATCAGGCAGTTGCGGAAAGCGAAATTCGCCTGCCCGAGACGGCTACCGTCGATATTGCGGCGAATGGTGCAGTCTTCCATGTAGCCACGCGTAAAATGGGCATGCAGGGTATACGCGGAGTCGGTGATTTCACAAAAGCGCAGGCGCACCTCCGGCGAAAAATCGACGCGGATCTCCAGCCAGTCGCCGGGATGCGGATCGATGGCGGCGCTGCGGAACCGGATCGGCTGCGCCCGCGTCCCTTCGGCGTGCAAAGCCCCCTCGACAATCAGGGTGCCGTCCCCCAGTCCATCGCGATCGTCGTCCCGGCGCAGAAAGGCAATTTCCGTCCCCGGCCGGATTGTCAACTTTGCCCCTTTCGTCACCTTCACCGTCCCGTCGATGACGATCCGTCCCTCCCAGACGCTGTCGGTGCCGATCTCCACCCCGCGCAGAACGGCTGGGGCGGAAGCCGGCGCCGAAGTCCGCGCCGGTGACGCCGGTCGATCGGCACAGCCGGCAAGGAGAAGAACGAGGAGAAGGGGGAAGCGCTTTACCACATTTCCTCCAGCACGATCTCGATACCGGCGAGATCGTGGCCGGTTTCGACTTTTATCGAATGATCGGTGCGGCCGTCGAAGGTACCGTAAAGATCGCCGGGGGACGGCGCGCCGCCGAGCGTATTGCGTCCGGCAATGTAGTAAGTGCCGCCATTCGGCAGAGATAGCACAAAGCGGCCATCGGCAGCGGTCGGTTGCGAGACGTAGAGAGGACGGTTGAGCATTGTCGGCTCATCGTAAAGAACCGCCCGGGCGCCGGCAACCGGCTTGCCCGCCTTGTCGAGCAGGCGGCCGTGAATGCTCGTTTGGCCGAAGAGAGAATCGGCGAGGCGCTCCACCTTATCCGGCACCGCCAATACCGGCACCGCCACCCGGGCGACTTCCCCTTCGCCGATCCGCAGCGGATTGCCGGCAAAGTAGCCGATCGAATCGCCGGCACGCAGCGGTCCGGCCTGTTCCTGACTGCGCCGGTAACGGACAAGGAGATAATAGGTTCCGGCCGGCAACTCCGCTTCGAACAGACCGTCGGCATCGGTGATCGCCATCCCCAGACTTACCCCCTTGAGGCGATTGCTCAAGTCGGTATAGACGTTGGCGGTGGCGCCGGCGAGCGGCTTGCCGTTTGCTGTCACCCGGCCGAAAATACCGCTCGGGAGTGTGGATTTGCCGGTGGGGAACGAAAGATTGCGCGGCAGCAGGCCGATATTCACCTCTTGCAGACCGGCTGGCCGGAATCGTCACCGGATTGCGCCCGTAAAAGGCGAAGAGTTCCGGTCCTTCGCCGAACAGGTAATATTCCCCCGCCAGCAGATCGATTTGGTAGTGGCCATCCTCGCCCGCCGGGGCGGAACGAAAGGGCGCTTCGCCGGCAAAAGAGTTTGCTGTTGCCGGCCAGGCGAGGAGACGTGCTCCCGCCACACCCTTTGACTGCAGAGTAAGTTTACCGGCAACCGGGGCGGCAACCGCCGGAGCCGCAAGGGCGAAGAGGAGAAGCAGGAAGGATGCGAAGCGAAGAGCGGGATACTCGGTCACAGTTCGTCCTGTTGCGTCCGCCAGCTTGACGAAAAGCCGTCAATCAGGACGAACGGCGGTCAAATGTCCATCACGAAAGGAGTTGCCAGCCCCAGCCGAGCAGCATCGAGCCGCCGAGACTGACGGCCAGGAAGGTAATAACCACCCGCGGCCGGAACATGCCCCAGAGGGCGACAATGGCTGGAATACTGGAAACCGGCCCGGCCATGAGAAAAGTAAAAGCCGCCCCGGGATCCATCCCCCGCTCCAGGAGGCCGGCGACAATGGGGATGGCTGGGATCTGATTGACGGGAAGGGGGAGACCGGCGAAGGCGGCGACCAGAACGGACAGGAAGCTCTCCTGGCCGGCCAGCACGGTAATCCAGTTCATCGGCACCAGGGTGACGATGATCGCCTCCAGGACAATGGCCAGGAGCAGATACTTTCCGGTGAAAAGGGCGGCATCAAGGGAGCGGTCGAGAATGAAACGCAGGCGGCTTGCCCGCGGCACGATCGTCATCGTCCGCACCGCCACGCCGTTGGCCATCCCGATTTCGTAGGCGCTCGCCAGGGAACCATCCTCCCGGTAAACCGGCTTCAGCCGAAGAACTTCACCGGCAAACCAGCCCCGCCGCTCCAGGGCAAGGGCAACGAAGCCGCCGAAAAGGCCGAGGGCGGTCGATCCCGCGAGTTTGAGCAGAGCCCAGTCCAGACCGAGTCCCCGCCAGGTGAGGATGAAAGCATCGGGAGCCATGGTGGGAGAGGTGATGAGCAGAGCAATCAGGGGCGGGATGGGGGTCCCCATCATCGCCAGGGAGATGACGATCGGCAGGATGCCGCAGGCACAGAGGGGCGACACCAGCCCTGCCAGAACGGCCAGAATGACCCCTGCCGCCCCGGCCCGGTTCACCCAGTCGCGGATACGCAGATCGAGCTTGTATCCCTTGATGATCCCGACCAGCAGGGCGGAAAGGAGGAAAAACCACCACATGCGGGCGATTTCTTCCCCAATGACAGTGAGAATCCGCAACCAGACTGATTCCGGCATCAAGCCTCCCCACTCGTTGGCGATGCATCCAGCAATATTTCATCGGGCAACGTCCACAGCGCCTGCAGAACCTCGTCGAGGATCTGCTGCACCGCCGCCTCGCGCCTCTGCCGTTCCTGCTCCGTCAGAGCAGCCCCCTCCCGCTCCAGCGCCTCGCTCGCCTGCCTGTAACGACCGGCGATCTCCAGGGCGGCAGGTCGTAAAGTCACCATCACGGTGCTGTCGCCATTGGTTAGCCACAGCCGGTGTTCCCCACGTTCCGCCACCCGCAAATTACCCTCCTCTTCCCGGCAGCCGGTGGTCACGGCAATACCGTCGAGGGCGCAGGTGCGAATGTGATAAACGGCTTGCATTTTATCCCCGCCCCCCAACACCAGCCGAGCAGCGAGGCCGAGCCGCCCGCCAAGCGTGCTCATCGGGCAGCGATGGCCGTGCCGGCGGTAGATGGCTGCAAAGATTTCGGGGGGAGCAGACATAAAAAATCATCTCTCGCAAAGGCGCCAAGCGAGCAAAGAACTACGAAAGAAAACCTAAACGTATTTTCTTTGCGATCTTTGCGCCTTGAGCGAGCCACGCGAGCGGGCGTGAAAAATATTTTTAGAACTCATAATGATGCGGACAATCCGTATCGCGGATCTCGTGGTACTTGGCCACCATGTCCGGGGTGAGGAACTGCCGGACCTCCTTGAGTGCCCGGCGAAAGTGCTCCTGCGTCGACGATCTGCGGCATCGGTCTTGATGGCATTCACCGTGGCCCGCTTGCACAGGCTCTCGATGTCCCACCCGACGTACCCTTCGGCCAGCCGCGCCAGCTCGTCGCGGTCGATCTCCGCGGCCAGGTTCGGCATCTTGTCCATGTAGATATCGAGCATGCCGCGGCGGTCGATCGGCGGTCGGCGGATGGACGAAGACCTTGCGGTTGAAGCGCTTCTTCTCCTTGATCAGCGCCTGGTCGACGGTGTCGATGCGGTAGCAGGAGCCGAGCAGTGCCACCCCTTTGACCTGGTTGATGCGGTCGACCTGCTCGATGAACAGGCTTGGTCAGTTCCTTGTCGGCGAAGGTCGGCGGCACCGCCCGGCAGATTCCCCGGACTCCACTCGTAGTCGCAGCCGGCGCGGGGGCAGAGCCACTCGCAGTCGGAGATGAACAGGACGCAGGGCGCCTCGTGGATGGCACAGTCGAAGGCCTCGACCAGCTCCTCCCCCTTGCCGAGCATCTCCTGGCCGGAGATGTAGACGAAGGTGACCCCCGCCTCCTTGGCGCAGGCCTCGGCGAGCATGGTGATCCCGGTGCCCAGCGGCCCCCACAGCATGACCCCGGCCGGCAGCCCAAGATCATGGCGGCGGATCATCTCCGGCTTTTTCAGCGGCAGGCAGACCATCTCCCGCAGGGTTTCCTTGACGTCGGCGTAGCCGCCGATATCGTCCCAGCCGAGCGCGGGGTCGCGGACCTCGTAAAAGATTTTCTGCAATTTGCGATGCATACGAAACTTTCAGTGTTGAAATAAAAAATCGAAATGTCGGGCAGGAAATGAGCAAAATATGTGCCGTCGATCGCAGCACAGACGGGAACAAGCAAGTACTTTGAAGCGGGCGAACGTCTGCCCCTACAAATCGTTCAAAAGCCGATAGATCTTCTGCTCCATTTCCCAGGTGGCGGCGGCACGATCTTCGGCGCCAACTTCCTCGAACAGCAGGCGGGCGCGGTCGAGATTGCTGTGCGCCTTCAGCAGTACCGGGGTAAGTTCGGCCTCCAGGCGGATGCGCGGAATCTCCCCGACCTGCTCCCGCAGTTCGTCCAGCCCATGGACTGCCTTGCCGACCATCTGCATCTCTTTCCCCTCGCTACCGAGCTGCGTCTGCAAGGTTTCCATGAATATGCGGACATCTTCTGCTACTTGCCGGTAACGGTCGGAAATGCTCATGCGGCCTCTCTCTGCCGGTCATTCCCGGCGCTTTGGTGAAGCGAAATATAGGCGAAAACAGTGGATAAAACAACGGGAAAACAGGAAAACAGGGGAGGAAAAGAAGTTGACATCCCCAATGGCTGCTGCTAGCTTAACAGCACGACAACCGAATAGCAAAACGCTAGGGGAGTGTTTCACTGAGAGCCGTGCCGGAAGGTATGGCGACCCTTCGAACCTGATCCGGGTCATACCGGCGTAGGGAAGCGGCAGCATTGGGGATTTTCCTCTTAATTGGCCGCGTATTCGCGGCCTTTTCGCGTTTAATATGCAGATTCAGATCAATGAAAAATTCGTGGAAGTCGCCACCGGCGCCACTCTCTTCCAGGTACGTGACCGGTTCCATCCCGAGGCCGACGTTCTGATCTGCAACGGTTTTCCCGCCGGAGGGGATATTCCGCTGCAGGAAGGGGACCGGGTCGTACTGATCCGCCGCGGCGAGCAGCCGGCGGAGGAGGAGATGGAGGCGCTTCTCTATTCCCGCCATACCCCCGGAGTGCACGAGCGGCTAAGCGGCGCCACTGTCGGCATTGCCGGTGCCGGTGGCCTCGGTTCGGCGGTTGCTGTCGCCCTGACGCGGCTTGGCATCGGCACTCTGATCGTCGCCGATTTCGATGTGGTCGAACCCTCCAATCTCAACCGTCAGCAGTATTTCATCGACCAGATCGGCCTGCCGAAGGTGGACGCGTTGCAGGCGAACCTGGCGCGGATCAACCCGTACGTGCGGGTGACGATTTTCAATGGCCGGCTGACCCGGCATAATATTCCGGCCGTCTTCACCGAGATCGATGTGCTGGTCGAGGCGTTCGATGCGGCAGACCAGAAGGCCATGCTGGCCGAGACCTTTCGCGGCCACTTTCCCGGCATCCCCCTGGTGGCTGCATCCGGCCTGGCCGGCTACGGTCCGGCCGAGACAATCCGCACCCGCCGTGCAGCCAACAATTTTTATCTGTGGGCGACGGCGAAAGCGCCGCCCGCCCGGGCGAGGGACTGATGGCACCGCGCGTCGGAATCGCCGCCCATCATCAGGCCAATGCCGTCTTGCGGCTGCTCCTCGGGGAAGAGCCGGTTTAGCAGATTTGCTGAAAAACTCAGGCTGAGCAAAAATGCCTGGATGCAAGGCGCCTGAAAGCCTGAGGACTGAGGCGTACACCGGTACGCCGCAGGGACGAAGGGTGAAGGCAACGCCGCAGACGGGCGTTTTTCATCAGCCGGCCTAGGAGAGAAGATGAATATCACCGTAAACGGGCAGGTGCGCGACTTGCCGCCGGGCACCAGCGTGCACGACCTTCTGACCTTGCTGAAGATGGACATCTCTCACGTGGCGGTCGAACATAATCGCGCCATCCTGCCGAAAGAACGCTTTGCGGCAACCGTTCTTGCCCATGGGGACAAGGTAGAAATCGTCCAGTTCGTCGGCGGCGGGTAGAAAAGCGGGCTTTGGGCTTTAGGTTTAGGCATTAGTGATAATTGTTCCAGGATAATTGGAGAGGTTGAGAATATGGACGACCTGATCATCGCCGGCCGCAGCTTCAAATCGCGCCTGCTCGTCGGCACCGGCAAATTCTCCTCCAACGCGGCCATGGTCGCCGCCATGGAGGCCTCCGGGTGCGAGATCGTCACCGTTGCCCTGCGCCGCGTCGATATCGACAACCCCGAGCGACAGCATGCTCGCCCACATCGACCGGCAGAAGTACCTGCTGCTGCCCAATACCAGCGGCGCCCGCGACGCCGAGGAGGCGGTGCGCCTGGCGCGGCTGGCCCGCGCCGCCGGCTGCGAGCCGTGGATCAAGCTGGAGGTCACCCCCGATCCCTATCTATCTCCTCCCCGATCCGATCGAAACCTTCAAGGCCGCGGAGATCCTGGTCAAGGAAGGCTTCATCGTCCTCCCCTACATCAACGCCGACCCGGTCCTGGCCAAGCGCCTGCAGGAGATCGGCACCGCCACGGTCATGCCGCTGGGCGCGCCGATCGGCACCAACCAGGGGGTTGCGCACCCGCGAGCAGATCGCCATCATCATCGAGCAGGCGATCGTCCCGGTGATCGTCGATGCCGGTCTCGGCGCGCCGTCCCACGCCGCCGAGGCGATGGAGATGGGGGCCGATGCGGTGCTGGTCAACACCGCCCTGGCCGTGGCCCGCGATCCGGCCGGCATGGCCGCCGCCTTCCGCAAAGGGGTCGAAGCCGGCCGCGAGGCCTATCTGGCCGGTCTTGGCGGAGCAGCGACAGCAGGCCGAAGCGTCCAGCCCGCTGACCGGTTTTCTGCAGGGAAGAGGCATGAGCTTTCTCGGACGAACATCAGAGTAAAGTACGACCCTACTGACGAGAAGTCATCTGGCGCGGATCGCAGCGCCAAAGACGGCCACGCGACGTGCCGATGTCGAGGCGCCCTGGCCGCCGAGCGCTTGCGGCCTCGACGATTTCATGGCGCTCCTCTCCCCGGCGGCGGCCGGTTATCTGGAGCCGATGGCGCAGCGCGCCCACCGCATGCACCGTGCAGCGCTTCGGGCAAGCACCATCCTGATGTACGCGCCCCTCTACCTCTCCAACGAGTGCACCAACGGCTGCCGCTACTGCGGCTTCAATGCCCACAACAAGGTGCCGCGACGCACCCTCACCCTCGATGAGGTCGAGAGCCGAGGCACGCGTGCTGCATCGAGCGCGGCTTCCGTCATCTGCTGCTCGTTACCGGCGAAGCGCCGCAAGCAGCCGGACAACGATGCCCTGGCGGCGGCGGTGCGGCGCATCCGCCCGCTCTTCAGCTCGATCAGCATCGAGGTCTATCCGATGGAAGAGGCCGGCTACCGGCAAATGATCGACTGCCGGCGTCGACGGCCTGACCATCTACCAGGAGACCTACGACCGCCGCCTCTACGCCGAGATGCACCCCTTCGGCAGCAAGCGCGACTTCGACTGGCGCCTGCTCGCCCCGGAGCGCGGCGGCGCGGCCGGGATGCGCCGGATCGGCATCGGCGCCCTGCTCGGGCTGGGGCAATTCCGCGTCGAAGCCTTCTTCACCGGCCTGCACGCCCTGTACCTGGCCCGCCACTTCTGGCGCACCCTGATTTCCGTCTCCTTCCCGCGCATGCGCCCCGCCGACGGCGGCTTCCAGCCCCTGCATCCGGTCTCCGACCGCGACTTCGTCCAGCTGATCTGCGCCCTGCGCCTGCTGCTCCCCGATGCCGGCCTGGTGCTTTCCACCCGCGAAAGCGCCAGCCTGCGCGACCACCTGCTCCCGCTCGGCATCACCCAGATGAGCGCCGGCTCGCTGCACCGCCCCCGGCGGCTATGGCGGCAGAGAGACGAGAGCGACGCAACAGTTCGCCATCGACGACGACCGCACTCCGGAGGAAGTCTGCCAATTAATTCGCGACAAGGGGTATGAGGCGGTGTGGAAGGACTGGGACGGGGCGTTCGTCGCTCCCGCGGCGGTTTAATAACACCATGCCGGTCGATTTCACCCTCTATCTGATCACCGACCGTCAGCAGGTGCCCGGCGGCGATCTCCTGCGGGCGGTGGAGCGGGCACTTATCGGCGGCGTGCGCGCGGTGCAACTGCGGGAGAAGGATCTGCCGGCCGGGGAGCTCTATCGGCTGGCGCGGGCAATGCGCCTCCTCACCCGCCGTTTCGGCGCCCAGCTGCTGATCAATGACCGCATCGACATCGCTCTGGCTATCGAAGCCGACGGCGTCCACCTCGGCGGCGATTCGCTGCCGGTGGCAACGGCCCGTCGTCTGCTCGGGGAAAAGCGGCTGATCGGCGTCTCCACCCATGCGGTGCCGGAGGTCGAGGCGGCATCCGCTGCCGGCGCCGACTTCGTCACCTTCGGCCCGGTTTTCTTCACCCCATCGAAAGCCGGCTACGGCGCTCCCGTCGGCTGCGAAAACCTCCGCCAGGCGGCTGCGGCAACTTCCCTCCCGGTCTTCGCCCTCGGCGGCGTCAAGCTCGACCATCTGCCGCAGATCGTTGCCACCGGCGCTGCCGGCATCGCCTGCATCTCCGCCATTCTCGCCGCTGCCGATCCGTCCATCGCTGCCGGCACATTCATCGAAAAGTTGAACCGAATGCCCGACACGGATCGCCCATAAATATTTCCGCCCCTCCGGCAAAGGGAGTAAAGATGACGACCTTCAAAGACCACTTCTCCGCCACCGCCGATGCCTACCGCGCCCATCGCCCCACCTACCCGCCGGAGCTCTTCACCTGGCTGGCGCAGCTCCCGCCGCGCCGGGAAATGGCGGTCGATTGCGGCTGCGGAAATGGCCAGGCGGCGGTTATGCTGGCGGAACATTTCTCCCGTGTCATCGCCGTCGATCCAAGCGCCGACCAGATCCGCAACGCAATTTCGAAGGATGGCGTCGAGTACCTGGTGGCCCCGGCGGAACAGATTCCGCTTGCCAGCGGCGCGGTCGATCTGGCGATCGCCGCCCAGGCGCTGCACTGGTTCGACTTCGACCGCTTCTATCCCGAGGTGCGCCGCCTTTGCACGCCAGGGGGCATTTTTGCCGCCTTCAGCTACGGGCTGCTGACGGTTTCACCCGCTGTGGATGCCGTGATCGGCCGGCTCTATTACGACATCCTTGGCAGCTATTGGCCGCCGGAGCGACGGCACGTCGATAACGCTTATCGCACTATTCCCTTTCCCTTCACCGAGATTCCTGCTCCCGACTTTTCCATCGGCGCGGGCTGGGATCTGCAGCGGCTGCTCGGCTATTTTGCCACCTGGTCGGCAGTGAAGGAATTCAAGACTCGCGAAAAGCGGGACCCGGTGCCGGAAGTGGCTGAAGAGCTGGCGACGCTCTGGGGAAAGGAAAACTCAACGCACGAAGTACGCTGGCCGCTCGTTCTGCGTGTCGGCAGGATCTGATGCAGGACAGCGACTATCCTGAACCATAAACCTATGCCCTTGCTCTTGAATCCGCCCATCTTCATGGTTAGATATGATATGCCATGGAGGAGAGTCGATGAGAAACTTATGGTCGGTACTTTGCGGCATCCTGATCATGCTGATTATTGGTGGCATTTCGGGATGGGTGGAGAGCCAGGATGTTCCTCGCATGGGTGTCGATGAACTGCGGGGAAGGCTGAACGATCCGCAGGTGGTCGTTCTCGATGTGCGCGCCGGCCGCGACTGGAAAAGCAGCCAGGAGAAGATTGCCGGAGCGGTGCGGGAAGAGCCGGGAGAGCTTGACTGGGCGCAAAAATACGATAAGAACAAAACCCTGGTCCTCTACTGCGCCTGACCGAGCGAAGCAACCAGTGCCAGTGTGGCACGGCAGCTGATGGCGCAAGGTTTCAAAAAAGTGTACGCATTGCAAGGCGGGTGGAACGCTTGGCAAATTGCCGGCTACCCGACCGAGGCAAAATAACGGTAGTTCACCCCCCCTGCTCGATGGCACGCAGGTATTTGCGCGCTTCCAAGGCGAGCACCGGGTCGGCGGTGATATCGATGGCGGCGAGAAAATATTCCTGGGCGCCGGCGCGGCGCCGGGGATGTCGGTAGAGCGCCTTGCCGGCGCCGAAAAAGGCATGGTCGAGAAGAGGGTCGTTGGGGCGTTCGGCGATGATACGGCGATAAAATACGAGAGCACCATGGTTGTCCAGCCGATCGAGAAGAAAATCGCCCATCAGGAGCAGATCTTCCGTCGGAACGTGCCGCTGCTCCCGCTCCGGCAACGAAAGATAGCGTAAAATTCCCTGGGAAATATTTCCCAGACCCAGGCTGTGGCTGACCTGCTCGGCCCCGCTCAATCCCCCGCCTTCGGTTCCGCTCTCCCGGTCGCCGCGCGACCAGTACCGCTGCGTCCCTGCAACCCCCATCCCGGCGAGAAAACCGCCGATATGGGCGCCATGCGCCACCCCCGCTCCAGTTCCACCATTCACCAGAAAGGGCAGCAGGTTATCCATCAGCAGGTAAACGCCAAGGACCAGGCGGGCGGAAACAAGAAAGGGGATCAGGACAAAGGGAAAGAAGACGATCTTTACCTGATTGCGGGGAAACCAGAGGAAATAGCAGCCGAGCACGCCGGAAATCGCCCCCGAGGCGCCGACCAGCGGCACGGCCGATTCAGCAACGAAGAGGGCGAAAAAAAGGGTGGCGGCAATGCCGGTCAGCAGATAGATCAGAAGGTAGCCGGAATGCCCCAGGCGTGCCTCGACATTGTCACCGAAGATCCAGAGAAAGAGCATGTTGCCGGCCAGGTGCGCCCAATTGCCGTGCAGAAACATGGCAGAGAAGAGGGTCAGCAGTGATGGTGCATCCGGACGATAGCCATATTGAAAAACGAACAGATCGTACGACGTGACATGCTGCAGAATCTGCTCGATGCTGACGTGCCCCTCAGCGCCGAGTGCCTGCAGGTATTCGAGCAGAAGGGGGTTGGCGAAATCGGGCGACTGCAGCGAGAGGGGGAGGGAAACAAGGACGAAAACGGCGAGATTCGCCGCGATCAGAAGATTGTTGACGTACGGCTTGCCACGCGGGTTCGGGGTGTCGCCGATGGGCAGGAGCATCTTTTTCCTCGCCGTGCTTTTGGACCCGGGTCTGAGCCAAAGCTTCTACAGCATATCGTATTATTTGCCGGTTCAGAATCTTGCATTTTCTCTCCCCGGCCGCTATCCTCCCCTTTTTTCAATCCTGTGCCAGAGGAGTCGGCAACATGAATGTCCAACTGATCGGCAGTGACAGAGCGTACCGGGTGGGAAAGATCGTCTGTCTGGGGCGTAATTACGCCGAGCATATCTTGGAGCTTGGCAATGAAGTGCCGGAGCGGCCGGTCCTCTTCATCAAACCCGCTACCAGCCTTCTCGCCCCGGGCGGAACAGTGCGCATCCCTGCCTATTCGCGGGAATGTCATCACGAAGTGGAACTCGCGGTGCTTATCGGCCGTGCGGGGAAGGATATCTCCGAAACAGAAGCGCTGGCGCATGTGGCCGGTTACGGGGTGGCGATCGATCTGACCTTGCGTGATGTGCAGGATGAGTTGAAGAAGAAGGGGCTTCCCTGGGAGATCGCCAAAGGCTTTGACACCGCCTGCCCCCTCACCGCTTTCGTACCGAAAGAACGGATTGCCGACCCGCATCAATTGCGCATTTCCCTGCGGGTTAACGGCGACGTCCGCCAGGACGCTACTACCGCCCTGATGCTGCGCCGCCTGCCGCAGATCATCCGTGAAATCTCGGAGATCTTCACCCTGGAGGAAGGGGATGTCATCCTCACCGGTACTCCGGCCGGCGTCGGCGCCATCGTTTGCGGTGATCGCCTGGAAGCGGAAATCGAGCAGGTGGGAAAACTGGAAGTAACGGTGGGATAAAAGTGGGCTTTATTTCTGCCCTTCCCTTCGAACCCGATTAGTCAGCAGGTGGGCCAGTCGCGTCGGTTCGGGGAGGCGGTAGCGGAGGCCGCAGGCGAGGACCAGTTCGGTGGCCGCAGTGCTGTTGATCTGGTGCCCGGGGGAGATAAAGAGGGGTTTGATCCTGTCACGGGTGGTGAGGACTGCGCCAATTTCCTCCCCATTATGCTGCAACGGCACCCGGTCGCCACGCCGCGTCCCCGGCTCCGGATGTTCGCCGCACAACCGGCTTTTGGCGCAGCCGATCGTTGGCAGATTGAGCCATAGGCCGAGATGGCTGGCGAGCCCGAGGCGGCGCGGATGGGCGATCCCCTGGCCATCGACGAGCACGGCATCGGGTATGGTGCGCAGACGGCGAAAAGCCTGGAGCAGGATGGGCAGTTCGCGAAAAGAAAGGAGTCCGGGAATGTACGGGAAATCTACCCGGCCGCTGGCGGAAACTTCGTCGATAACGGCCAGATCGGGGAAAGAGAGGACGACAATGCCGGCAAAAAAGAGGTGCCCATGCTTTTCATACGAGACATCGACCCCGGCAACCGTGCGCACCGGCCGGGGGAGTTCGTTGCCGAAGGTGATCCGGCCGGCCAGCATCCGCTGTAATTCCACCGCCTGGCGGTAATCGACGTCCCAGCTGTGTAATTCGGGAAAATCCATCCCTTCCCTTGGTTCTCTCCGCTAGCTGCAGCGCAGCAGCTTCGCTCCCAGTTCGAAAAGAATCACTACCTTCCCCGGCGGAACGAGTGCCTTGACCACACCCAGGCCGAAGGCCGGATGCCGCACCACGTCGTGAGCGCGAAAGCTGCGATCCATGGCATAGGGAACGACTTTTCCCGTTTCGGCTTTGCTGGTGGCGGCTTCCCATTCCGCTCTTTCGTTCAGCAGCGCCGCCTTGCTCGATGCCCGCGGCGCCTTAGCGGGCTTTACGGCCACTGGACGTGCCGGACGAGGCTCAGCCGGGGCATAATAATTGTGCACGCCGTCGCAGATGTGACACTGCACGCGCGCCACCTTTCCTTCCACCAAGGCAACCACCGTATGATTGGTTTCCTCACGGCAGCGGGTGCAGCGTGCTTCGATATCGTCTCCGGCAACTTTCGGTTTTTTCGTCATCTTCCTTTTCCTCAAAGAAAAAACCACAGGAAACCTGTGGTTTCAAATTGCTGTTTTTTAAACTGTATTTTGATTAGCGTCGCTGTTTATAGCATTCCGGCGGCGCAGCTGTCAAGGATGCCTGCTTGCATTAACGTTCTGTTTTATCAGCCATTCACGATATTTTGCGGCTTTCCCAGGAGAAACGCCTGGACGTTGCCGGCCGCTGTCGTCAGCAGGCGCTGGCGGGCAGCGCGGGTGGCCCAGGCGACATGCGGAGTAACGAAGCAGTTGGGTGCGGTAAGGAGCGGATTGTCGCCCGGCGGCGGCTCCTGAGAAAGAACATCGAGGCCGGCACCAGCCAGCCGTTTCTCCTTGAGAGCCCGGGCGAGAGCGCCCTCGTCGATGAGCGGACCGCGCCCGGTATTGATCAGATAGGCGCTCGGCTTCATCTGGGCCAGGCGGCTGGCATCAACCAGATGCCTTGTCGTGTCCGTAAGAGGACAGTGCAGCGTGAGCACGTCGGCGGCAGAAAAGATTTCGTCGAGATCGGCAAAACGCGCTTCCGTCTTCTGCGCTTCCTCGGCATGGCGTTCCGGGTGGGCGGTGTGGACCAGAATATTCATCCCCATGGCGCTGCCAATCCGGGCAACCCGTTGACCGATGGCGCCGTAGCCGACGATCCCCAGATTGAGACCGGCAAGTTCGATGAGCGGCCGGTCCCAGAAGGAGAAATCGGGGCATTCGCTCCAGTGCCCCCAGCGGGTCAGATGCGCATGGTGGCCGACCTGCTGCGTAAGTTCGAGGAGAAGGGCAAAAACCATCTGCGCCACCGAAGCGGTGCTGTAGGCAGGAATGTTGGTCACCGGAATCCCGTGCGCGCGCGCCGCCGCCAGATCGACCACATTGTAGCCGGTCGCGAGAACACCGATGTACCTGAGCGAAGAAAGCGCATCGATGGTCGGCTGGTCAAGCACCGTCTTGTTGGTGAGAACGATGTCCGCGGAAATCGCCCGCGCCAACACCTCTCCCGGCGCCGTCCGATCGTAAACGGTACAGTTGCCCAGCGCTTCCAGAGGTTCCCAGCTCAGATCGCCGGGGTTGAGGGTATGGCCATCGAGGACAATCAGTTTCATCGGTTCATTTCTTTCGTTAGACGGACGGTTAAAAAGCCCCCGGCGGATGGCCGGGGGCTTGATGTCACATTGGATCCGGGCTTCGCTGCGCCCCTACTTCGCTTTTTCTTCCAGCAGCACAGCCTGCGCCGCGGCCAGCCGGGCGATCGGCACCCGGAAGGGAGAGCAGGAGACGTAATCGAGGCCGATCTGTGGCAGAAGATGACACGAAGCCTCGCCGCCATGCTCGCCGCAGATGCCGAGCTTGATGTCGGGACGGGTGGCGCGCCCCTTCTCGCACCCCATCTTCACCAGCTGGCCGACCCCGTTCTGGTCGAGGGCGACGAAGGGATCGTTCGGGCAGGAGTTCCGTTCTCGACATAGAAGGGGAGGAACTTGCCGGCATCGTCGCGGGAAAGGCCGAAGGTGGTCTGGGTCAGGTCGTTGGTGCCGAAGGAGAAGAACTCCGCCTCGCGTGGCGATCTCGTCGGCGGTCAGGGCGGCGCGCGGCAGCTCGATCATGGTGCCGATCAGGTACTCGACCTTGACGCCGTAGCGGCCGATCACCTCCTCGGCAGACGCGGATGGCGTTCTCGCGCAGCACCGCCAGTTCCTTCACCTCGCCGACCAGCGGGATCATGATCTCGGGGACGATCGTGTAACCCTTCGTTCTTGATCAGCTCGCAGGCCGCCTCCATGATCGCCTGCACCTGCATGTCGTAGATCTCCGGGAAGGTGATGCCGAGACGGCAGCCGCGGTGGCCGAGCATCGGGTTGAACTCGTGCAGGAATTCGACCTTGTGCTTTGAGCGTGCCTGGACGGCACCTTCATCGTCTTGCGCCAGTGCCTCGATCTCCTTGTCGGTCCTGCGGGCAGGAACTCGTGCAGCGGCGGATCGAGCAGGCGGATGGTGACCGGCAGCCCCTTCATCTCCCGGAAGATGCCGATGAAATCGCCCTTTCTGCATCGGCAGGATCTTGGCCAGCGCCTTCTTGCGCCCCTCGAGATCGGCGGCGAGGATCATCTCGCGCACCGCCATGATCCGGTCGGCTTCGAAGAACATGTGCTCGGTGCGGCAGAGGCCGATCCCTTCGGCGCCGAACTCGCGGGCCACCTTGGCATCGTGCGGGGTATCGGCGTTGGTGCGCACCCTCAGCCGGCGGAACTTGTCGACCCAGCCCATCAGCTTGCCGAAATCGCCGGTCAGCTCCGGCTGCACGGTCGGCACCTGCCCCGAGCATCACCTCGCCGGTGGAGCCGTCGAGGGTGATGACATCGCCCTTTCTTGATGACCACGCCGCCGCTGGGCGGTGAACTGCTGGCTGCGTAGTCGACCTTGATGTCGCCGCAGCCGGCGACGCAGCATTTGCCCATGCCGCGGGCAACGACCGCCGCGTGCGAGGTCATGCCGCCGCGGGCGGTGAGGATCCCCTGGGCGGCGTGCATGCCGTGGATATCCTCGGGGCTGGTCTCGACCCGGACCAGGATCACCTTGAGCCCGATCTTGGCGGCTGCCTCGGCCTCGTCGGCGGTGAAGACCACCTCGCCGCAGGCGGCGCCGGGAGAGGCGGGCAGCCCTTTGGCAATCACCTTCTTTGGCGCCTTCGGATCGAGGGAGGGGTGCAGCAGCTGATCGAGCTGCTCGGGCGCGACGCGCAGGACCGCGGTCCTTCTCGTCGATCAGCCCTTCCTTCACCATGTCCACGGCGATCTTGACCGCGGCCTTGGCGGTGCGCTTGCCGTTGCGGGTCTGCAGCATGTAGAGCTTGCCCTTCTCGATGGTGAACTCGATGTCCTGCATGTCCTTGTAGTGCTTCTCGAGGATCGACGCGGATCTTCACCAGCTGCTGGTAGCATTCGGGCATGCACCTCTTCCATGGAGGGCAGGTCGCCGGTCTTGCCGCTTGGCCTTGTTGATCGGCTGCGGGGTGCGGATGCCGGCCACCACGTCCTCCCCCTGGGCATTGACCAGATACTCGCCGTAGAAGTAGTTCTCGCCGGTGGACGGGTCGCGGGTGAAGGCGACGCCGGTGGCGCAGTCGTTCCCCATGTTGCCGAAGACCATCGACTGGACGTTGACCGCGGTCCCCCATTCGGCCGGGATGTTGTTCAGCCTGCGGTAGGTGATGGCGCGCTGGTTCATCCAGGAGCCGAACACGGCGCCGATCGCGCCCCAGAGCTGCTCCTGCGGGATCCTCGGGGAAGTCCTGGCCGAGGGTCTCCTTGATCTTTGCCTTGAACAGCGCTGACCAGTTCCTTCCAGTCGTCGGCGGTCAGGTCGGTGTCGAGATGCACCCCCTTGCCGTTCCTTCATCTGCTCCAGGATGATGCTCGAGGATCATCCTTGTCGCATCCCCATGACCACGTCGGAGTACATCTGCACGAAACGGCGGTAGGCGTCGTAGGCGAAACGCTCGTCGCCGCTCTGGGCGATGATCCCCTGCACGGTGCTGTCGTTGAGGCCGAGATTGAGGATGGTGTCCATCATCCCCGGCATGGAGGCCCGGGCGCCGGAGCGGACCGAGACGAGGAGCGGGTTCTGCGGCATCGCCGAACGTTTCCCCATCAGCGTCTCGACCTGCGTCAGGTTGGCCGTCGACCTCTTCCTTCAGCCCGGCCGGATAGTTCCGGTTGTTCTTGTAAAACTCGGTGCAGACCTCGGTGGTGATGGTGAAACCCGGCGGGACCGGCAGGCCGATGCTGGTCATTTCCGCCAGGTTGGCCCCCTTGCCGCCCAGCAGATTCTTCATCTTGCCGCGTTCCCTTCGGCCTTGCCGTCACCGAAGAAATAGACATACTTTGCCGCCATTTCTCTCCTCCTCTTGATTGCTTTGCGCTTTCTACAGACATTCAACCGACATTGATCAGATTACAGCCTTGCAGAAGTATTTATCCGCTGTTTAATTCAATACGTACAGCTGCTAACCTGCACTTGTCAGATTGAAACATGATCCGAATGAAGCGCTGCCTTTCTAAGCGGCTAATTTCGCAGAAATCCGCGATTCCCTGAACAGACCGTGCAACTCCGGTAAGCAGGGCCAGGCGGTTGGTTCGCACACCGTTCGTCCTCGGCCATGACCATGACCCTGTCGAAGAAGGCATCGACCGGCCCGCGCAGGGTGGCAATCTCGGTCAGCGCGGCCAGGTAATCGCCCCCGGCAACCTGCGACTCTACACCGGCGCTCGGCACCTGCTGCAGGCCTTATGAAGCTCCTCTTCGCAGTCAGTCCTGGAAGAGCGCCGCGATCGACCGGGCTGTCCACGCCGCCCTTGACGATATTGCAGACCCGCTTGAAAGCCACCGCCAGCGGCTCGAAATCGGCCTGCGTTCTTGAATTCGGCGAGCGCCGCGATCCGTGCCGCGGCATCGACCAGATCGTCGAAGCGAGGCGGCGACCACCGCATCGACCACGTCGGCGGGGATAGCGCTCGGCCAGCAGGTTGACGAAGCGGCCGCGGAAGAATTCCAGCACATCTGCCTGCACCTCGTCGCGCGGCCGGGTCAGTTTGGCTGCGAGCAGATCGAGGGCTCTGGTCGACCAGCTTCGGCAGGGACAGGCGGTAGCCGCTTGTCGAGGATGATGTTGATGATGCCGATGGCGCAGCGGCGCAGGGCATAGGGATCGGCCGAGCCGGTCGGGATCAGCCCGACGCCGAAACAGCCGCAGATGGTATCGATCTTGTCGGCGATGGAGACGAAGGCGCCGATATCGGAGGCCGGGCAGTTCGCCGCCGGCCTGGATCGGCAGGTAGTGCTCGGGATGGCCTTGGCCACCTCCGGCATCCTCCCCGTCAAGCAGCGCATATTCGCGCCCCATGATCCCCTGCACTTCGGGGAACTCGCCGACCATGCCGGTGACCAGATCGGCCTTGCACAGAGTGGCGGCGCGGGAGACCTTCTCCTTGACCGCCGGGTTGCAGCTGCGTCGGCCAGCCCTTCGGCCAAGGTCGCGGAAACGCTCCATCTTTTCATAGGAGGTGCCGAGCTTCTGCCTGGTAGACGACGCTCTTCAGGCCTCGACCCGGGTCTCCAGCGAGACCTTCCGGTCCTCCTCGAAGAAGAAGCGGGCATCGGAGAGGCGGGCGCGCAGCACCCGCTCGTTCCCCTTGACCACCACGGACGGGTCCTCGGTCAGGGTGTTGTTGATGGTGATGAAGCCGGGAAGGAGTTTGCCGTCGTCGTCGACCAGGGAGAAATAGCGCTGGTGGCTGCGCATGGAGGTGATCAGCACCTCCTTCGGCACCGCAGGAAATCGGGTGAGAAGGTGCCGAGAACGGCGCTCGGGTATTCGACCAGGTAGGTAACCTGCTCCAGCAGCTCCTCGTCGGGCAGGACATGGCCGCCGGCGGCCTTGGCCACCCGCTCGATCTCGCGGCGGATGATCTCCTTGCGCTGTTCCGGATCGGGGATGACGAAGTGGCGCTCGCACTCCTCCAGGTAGTGGGCGAAGTCGCGCACCGGAAAGGCGTCGTTGGCCATGAAGCGGTGGCCGCGGGAGACGCTGCCGCTCTCGATGTTGCCGAAGGTGAAGGGGACCACGATGCCGTCGAAGAGGGCGACGATCCAGTGCATCGGCCGGGCGAAGCGGACATCGAGATCCCCCCAGCGCATCGACTTCTTGAAAGGGATGCCGCTGATCAGGCGGGGCAGGATCTCAGCGAGCAGCTCGGCGGTCGGGCGGCCGGTCTCCTCCTTCTCGGCGCAGACGTACTCGCCCTTTTCCGTCGTCAACGAGCGTCAGCTGCGGCGACGTCGACCCCCTGACCGCGGGCAAACCCTTCGGCCGCCTTGGTCGGCTTGCCGTCGGCGTCGAAGGCGACATTTTTGGCCGGGCCCATGGCGGTTGATTCGGATCGTCGGCTGCTCCGCCGGCACATCGCTTGACCAGCAGCGCCAGACGGCGCGGCGTGGCCAGGGTTCGCACCTCGCCGAAGTCGATGCGGGCGTTCTCCAGCTCCTTGCGGATCAGACGCCTCCATGTCGGCCATCGCCTTGGGGAGGAAGCCGGCCGGGATCTCTTCGGTGCCTATTTCCAGAAACAGTTCCTTGGCCATCTAGCGGCCTCCTTTCAACAGCGGGAAGCCGAGCCGCTCGCGCATCTGCAGATAACCTTCGGCGCAGAGCCGGGCGACGTTGCGCACCCTGCCGATGTAGGAGGCGCGCTCGGTCACCGAGATGGCGCCGCGGGCATCGAGCAGATTGAAGGTGTGGGAGCACTTCATGACGTAGTCGTAGGCGGGAAGGACCAGCCCCTCTCCACCAGGCGGATGCACTCCTTCTCGTACATGGTGAAGAGCTGCAGCAGCATGTCGACATCGGCCTCCTCGAAGTTGTAGGTGGAGAACTCCACCTCGCTCTGGTGGTGGATGTCGCCGTACTTGACCCCCTTCACCCATTCCAGGTCGTAGACGTTGTCCACCCCCTGCAGGTACATGGCGATCCGCTCGCAGCCGTAGGTGATCTCGCCGGAGACCGGCTTCAGGTCGATGCCGCCGGCCTGCTGGAAGTAGGTGAACTGGGTGATCTCCATGCCGTCCAGCCAGACCTCCCAGCCGAGTCCCCAGGCGCCCAGGGTCGGCGATTCCCAGTCGTCCTCGACGAAGCGGATGTCGTGCTGGTTCGGGTCGATGCCGAAGGCCCTGCAGCGAATCGAGGTAGAGGTCGAGGATGTTCAGCGGCGACGGCTTCATGATCACCTGGAACTGGTAGTAATGCTGCAGCCGGTTGGGGTTCTCGCCGTAGCGGCCGTCGGTCGGGCGGCGGGACGGCTCCACGTAGGCGACGTTCCACGGCTCGGGGCCGAGGACGCGCAGGAAGGTGGCGGGATTGAAGGTGCCGGCCCCCTTCTCGGTATCATAGGGCTGCTGGATCACGCACCCCTGCTTGGCCCAGTAGCCCTGCAGGGAGAGAATCAGATCCTGAAATGTCACGAGACCTCCATACGGGGGAAACTTCGCCGCCGGAAGAGTTCGGCAAAGAGTATACTGTATACAACTAAGGGCAGAATATTAGCTCGTGAGGACAGGGCTGTCAAGCGGAGTCGCACCCTGCCTTTCCCCCATGACCTGCTCCAGAAAAGGCAGGCTGCGCAGGGGGTGTAATAAATGCGGGCGCAGGGCGGCGGTCAGGGCGACACCTCCCTCCAGCAGCGTCCGTTCGCCGAGCCGAATGCCGTCAAAAGCGGTCACTGGCGTGTGCAGCAGCCGGGCAAGGCTCCCCAGTGTGCCGAGGGAAAGGCGGCGGGCGGAGCCGGCGCAAGGCGGACAAAGGCTGCCGCCACGTGCCGGATCGAAAGCAGCCTCCGGCGCCGCCAGGGTGACAGCGCATTCCGAGCAGTGCAGCAGGTGCGGCATATAGCCGGCCTCCTGCAGCAAACGCAGTTCGAACAACAGGCGAGCCTCAAGCGCCGTCCCGCCGGCGGCCAGATGGGCGAGAAACGCCTCCAGCAAGGGGAATGCCCCCGAATGTCCCTGGGCGTCTCCCAGTAGTTCCTCCAGCAGTTCGCAGCCGTAACCGGCGAGGGCAAACGCCGCCAGATCGGTGCGCAGCCCGCTCCGCAAATCGACCAGGTCCGCCTCGCGCAGGGAGACCATTTCGCCGCGGCCGGCACTCCACTGCAGGCGCACCCGCGCAAACGGTTCGAGCGCCGCCCCGAAACGCCGCCGGCTCTTGCGAGCGCCGCGCGCGAATCCCTTCAGCCGTCCCCGATCGGCGGTGAGAAAGGTCACGATGCGGTCGGCCTCACCGTAATTGAGGTGGCGCAGAACAATGGCTTCGGAAGAATGGATCTGCATGATGGATTCGGCAGGGGCTCAGCTTTCAGCGCACCATGACCTGCCCCGGAGTCATCGAAGGTGAGAGAGGAAAACGGTCGCCATGCCGAAATAGATGAGGATGCCGGTAATGTCGTTGGCGGTCTGGACGAAGGGACTGGAAGCGATGGCGGGATCGATACCGAATTTCTTGAAGAAGGAGGGGGCGAGCACCCCCATGCAGGCCGCGACGGTCATGGCGGTAACCATGGCGAGTCCCACCACCATGCCGAGATAAGCATTGCCATGCCAGGCCAGAGCCACCAGACCGACAGTGACGCCGCAGACCCCGCCCATGATCATCCCGACCCGTAATTCCTTGTAAAAAACCTGGCTTTAGAGTGTTGAAATCGATGCGCCCGGTGGCGAAGCCGCGCACGACAATGGTCGACGATTGTCCGCCGACATTGCCGCCCATGCCGGTAATAACCGGGATGAAGGAAATCAGGGCGATAACCTCCTTGAGCGTGGCCTTGAATACCCACATCAGATAACCGGTGATGACACCGCCGAAGAGATTGGTCATCAACCAGGGAAGGCGCAGGCGGGCAATCTTCAGCGACCGGTTGCCGTACAACAGTTCTTCTTCGCTCGCCCCGGCCATCATGTAAATATCTTCGGTCGCCTCCTGGCGCATGACATCGATTACATCGTCGACGGTGATGATCCCCTTGAGTTTATTCTCCTCATCGACGACCGGGACCGCCAGCAGATTGTACTTGGCGACAACCTGCGCCACCTCCTCCTGGTCGGTTTCGGTGCGGACGCTGAACACGTCGCGGGTCATGATGTTCTTCAGTGTGGTGCTCGGCGGCACGGTCAGCAGCTGGCGCAGCGACAAGACGCCAACCAGATGTCCGTGCACATCAGTCACATAGAGTAAAAAACCATCTCCACATCCTGCGCCTGCTGCAGCGCCTCGATCGCCATGCCGGCGGTAAGATTCTCCTCCAGCGAGAAGATTTCCGTCGCCATGATGCCGCCGGCGGTATCCTCCTCGTAGCGCAGCAGCTCCTCGATCTCTTCCGAATGCTCCTCCTGCATGCTGCCGAGAATCTCCTCGGCCAGTTCTTCAGGCATGTTGCGGATGATATCGACGGCATCGTCGTACGGCATCTCCTGCAGCACTTCGGTGATCTTTTCCCTGCGCGATCTGTTCGAGCAATTGGGCACCGGTACTGTGTTCGATCTCCGCCAGAACGGAGGCCGCAATTTCCGGATTCTCGATCAGATTGAAGAGGATGCGCTGGTCTTTGAGCTCGAGATAGCGGAAGAGGTGGGCGATATCGGCCGGGTGGGATTTGGCCAGAACTTTCGAAAGATTGGGAAAGGCGCCGCGGCGGATCAGCTTGCGCACGGTGTCGAGGAGAATCTGCAGCTTCTGGTCCATCCTGATCCTCCTTTCTCCGCCGCTAAATAAGCTTGTTACCTTACCACCGGGCGCCGGCGACTGTCAACGCAACGAGTAGAAGGAAACGCTTATGCAAACGGCACCGTGCGAACAAAGTCGAGCAGACATTTATTGAATGCCTCCGGTTGCTCCAGATTCGCCAGATGACCGGCATCGGCAATTGCGCAGAAGGTCGCCCGTGGCAATCCACGGGCAATGATGCGGGATTGCTCGATCGGGATAGCACGGTCCTTTTCGGCGCCGATGACCAGCGCCGGCAGATTGAGCGCCGGCAGGTCGGGAGTGAAGTCTTTGCGGTCGCGCATCGCCAGCAGCCCTCCTTGCAAACCATGCGGCTGCACCGCGCGCATCCAACCGGCCGCCTTTTGCACCAACTCCGGCTGACGGGCGAGCGTCGCTTCGGCAAAAACAAGATCGGTGAAAACATCTGTTACCACCTGCGGACCCTCCTCGGCGACCGCATGCGCCAGCTTCGTCCGCCGCGCCTTCCCCTCATAATCGTCGTCCCCGGCGCGGGTGACGATGAAGATGGCCGCCGCCGCCCGGCCGGGATGACGTTCGAGCAGATTGAACAGAACATAGCCGCCCATCGACATGCCGGCGATCATTGCCTTCTCAATGCCCAGGTGATCGAGAAGGCCGACAATATCATCTGCAAACACGGACATCGAATAAGGTCCGGCCGGCGCCGAACTTTCACCGAAGCCACGCAGATCGGGGACGATCACCCGAAAACCGGCCTCAGCCAAGGCCTTGCTCTGCGGCTGCCACATGCGCCGGTTGAGGGGAAAACCATGAATGAGGACAATCGCCGGCCCGGAGCCGGAATCGTCGTAAGCGAGCGAGACATCGTTGATGGCAGCCTGCATAAGAATCTCCTCTTGTTGAGTACCCTTCCGGTGTTTTACCCAATATGAATCATGCGAACCTCGGCTAAAAAGCGTAGCAGAGACTGGCCCTTGATAGAAATACATTTTCTCTTTATAAGAAAATTTCATCGGAACCGGATATTGCTTGTAATTTCGGCGATCTCCAGACTATGATTATTTTCTTTTCATGGCGGTATCCAACTTGCACTACTTTCGGTTTTCGCCTTTTCTATCCCAGGAGGATTTCGAATGGAGATTCAGGCTTCGCGCAAGGCCGTGCTCTATTTTCTTTTCGCGACATCCGGATTCTGCGCCCTGGTTTACGAGATCCTCTGGACTAAATACCTGACCCTGACCTTCGGTGCCACCATGATGGCGATCAGCGCCGTGGCGGCGACATTCATGGGCGGGCTGGCTTTGGGCAGCTATCTGATTGGCCGCTATGCCGACCGGGAAACCAACTTGCTGCGGGTTTATGCCCTTCTCGAATTGGGGATTGCCCTGACCGCCATCCTTTTCCCTCTGAATCTTCAGCTGATTGAAAAAATCCATCTCACCCTGCATCATCTCACCCCCGATCATCATCTGCTCGGCAACTTTTTCCATATTCTTCTATCCGCATTATTCATTCTTCCGCCAACTGCCCTCATGGGCGGCACATTTCCCCTGATGTGCCGGTTTTTTGCCCGAAAAAAATCCGGTGGGCAGATCGGCCGCCTATACGCAATCAATACTTTGGGGGCAACGGCCGGGGCTTTTCTGGCCGGCTTTGTCCTTATTCCTGCCTATGGTCTTTCTACGACCTGCTTTCTGGCCGCCGGCTTGAATATCGGTATTGCCATTGTTTCCTTCCGCATGGCCAAAGAGGTTGGGGAAACCGCCCCGCGCGACGTTTCCCAGGCCAAGCGGGTGGAGCAGCCGCTGCAGGCGCGGCAGCATCGTCTGACCCTGATCGCCATCGGCCTGATCGGTTTCTTTTCGCTGGCCTACGAAATCCTCTGGACGCGCGTGCTTCTCCTCTTTCTCGGCAATACCACCTACGCCTTTTCCCTCATGCTCAGCGCTTATCTGGTCGGGATAGCTCTCGGCGGCGCCTTTTACGCCCGCAAGGTGCGGCCGGATCTCGATGAGAAAAAGGTCTTCATCACCCTGACCACACTGATGGCGTTTTCCGTTCTGATCACCGTCCCTTTTTACGACCGACTTGCTTATTTTTTTCAGTTTGCCCATGAGGTTTCCGGCGAGCGCTGGTGGCATCTATCGATGCTCTCCTTCTTCATCGTTTTCGCCATCATGTGCATCCCGACCATTCTCTCCGGCTCACTTTTGCCGGCAGCGGTGGCGATCCTCGATCCTGGTAAAACACACACCGGCGAAGGGGTTGGGCTGGTCGTCCTGCACAATACCATCGGTTCGGTGCTCGGCAGCCTGGTCGCCGGCTTCATTCTCATCCCGTCATTTGGCATGCTCGACAGCTTCCGTCTCCTGACCGCCCTCAATCTTCTCCTTGCCCTTGTTCTCCTGCTATATTTCCTTCCCGCCGGTCGTATGCGTCTTGCGATTCCAGTCACCATCTGTATTGGACTGGTGCTGGCCGTCTTCCCTTACACATGGCAACAGGACTTGATGAATAGTGGTGTTTATATCTATGCGCCGAAATACAAGCAGATGGGGGGATTGGAGAAGATTCTCAGTGCCGAAAAGATCATCGAAGTTATCGAAGGGCGCGATACCACTGTGGCAGTGCACGAGAGTCTCGACGGGCAATTTCGCTTTTTTACCGTCAACGGCAAGACCGATGGCGGCAACGGCCGCGACATGTCGACCCAGATTCTCGTCGGCCAATTGCCGATGCTTCTGCATCCAAACCCTCGCGAAACACTTGTCATCGGCCTTGGCACCGGCATAACCCTGCGCGGCCTGAGCGCGCATCCGACACAACATATAGATTGCGTCGAAATTTCCCCGGAAGTCGTCAAAGTTTCTGAATGGTTCCGCGAGGATAATGGCCATGTTCTTGACGATCCCAAAGTACGCCTGATCGTCGATGATGGCCGTATCCTGCTGGAAAAGTCGAAAAAGATGTACGACGTTATCATCTCCGAGCCTTCCAACCCATGGCAATCGGGGAACGCCAACCTTTTTACTGCGGACTTCTACGAGCTGGCCGCCAGCCGCCTAAATCCTTCCGGCATTTTCTGCCAATGGATCGGCCTGTACGATATCACCCCGGAGAATCTGCGCATCGCCGCCAATACCTTTCTGCAAACTTTCCCTAAGGTAATGGTTTTCAAAGCCGGGACTGATCTGATCATGGTCGGCGCACAGCATGAACTGAATTTCGATTATCAGCAGCTTCGGCAACGCATGGCGTTCCCGGTCATTCAGTCAGTATTATCTAACATCGATATCTTCGCGCCCGGCGATCTCGTTGCCCAGCACTACCTCTACTCGGAGGAACCGCTCCGGCGGCTCGCCGACGGAGCGCGTTTGAATACCGACGATCGGCCGGTCCTCGAATTTTCTGCCAGGTATAATCTGGGAGAGAATACTCATCGGGGCAATTTCAGCAGCAGAACATGCCAGGCGTTGCTCAAGGTAATTGACAAGGTTTATCTGCCAATCGTGAATCTGGGAGTGGCTCCGGATGAAATCGCCATGTCGCTGCGTGATCTCGGGAGGGGTTCGCCCGGATTGGAAGGAATAATGACGCCGAACTCTTCATGCGCAAGGCGGCCGAAGTTGTTGCGGATTGAACCTCGACCTCGGCTTAAATTCAATCCAATATCGCTCTTATCCAGTGAGGCTCTCTTTCTTTTTGGTAAATGACCGCATTCGATTTATACTCCCGGCCATAAACCCTCCGGAGATCCGTCCATGAAACATTTCGTCCTTATCCTGCTTTTCTTTCCGCTACTCATCTGCGGCTGCCAAAACAAAGAGGCCGATACTCCACCAAAGTCAAAGATATCCCCATCTCCCGTCGCGAAAACTGCTCCCACAGCCGGGCTACTTTTGGCCGATCCGATGACGCCGGTACTGGTCGAAACGCCGGCCATGGCGTTGCCGGTATGGCGGAGACTCTCGCGAGGCGCGACCTGCGCTGGTCCTGTTGGCCAACCTCCTTTTCACGCAACTCCTGCCGGACGGATTGAAAAGCGGAGATCGTCGGGTTGGCTGACGATGCCGCAACGGAAGAACTGGCAGTGCGCGCTACAAGCCTTACTGCCGATCCGCTTATGTTGCCCACTATGGCGGTGCGAGCAACCATCGAGGCTGGCCTGGTCTCCCGGCTCGTCTGGATCTTTCCTTCGAAAACCGATCCGGAAGAGCTGAATGTTGAACAATTTCGGCAACAGATGCTCGAATCGGGGATGGCCAGCGAAGAAGAAGCAGCCAACCTGACCCTCCATAAAGGACAATTTTCCGGCACAATAGCTGGCAAACCCTTTCAGGCGCTGACCATCGCGCAATTGCCGGCAATCGAAAAGCCGATTCTGCTGCACATCGATTTGACTTATTTTCAATCTGTTTACAAAGGCGAGATCAAGACCCCCCTTTACCCTCTTCTCGGCACTACCCTCACCGCCTTGAAGAAGCAGAACTGGCCGACTCTTGCCGTTTCGATCTCCTTCTCCTGCCTGGAGGGCGGAGTGCCGCTCGCTTCCCGGTTTGTCGGCCGCGATCTTGGCGCGATCTTCAAGCACCCAGAATATCTGAACTCTTCATTGCCTGAACAGTGGGATTCCCGGTCACGGGCGCTCTATCTCGAAAATTTTTTCCAGAAGGAGAAAATGCGGAAGATCTATCTGGAGATGGAGCAGAACACCCCGTCCGACCCCTCCATTCAGTTCGCTCTTTACGATCTTTCCCGGCAATTCAAAGAGGGGGATAAGGCGCTTGAATACCTGCGGAAGGCGGTTGAAGCAGATCCTGTTTATGCCCTGGAATACTTGAACCTGGCCAAAACAGCGCAAGAAAAACAGTTGCCTGATCAAGTCTTCCGGATGCTCGGTCTGGCGCAATCCACCTTTACAGAGAATCCCTTCATTGCCTTGAATCTCGCTCAGGCCCACCTGCAAGCAGGTCAGAAGAATGAAGCGAAAATCCGCCTGAAAACCCTTAGCGACATGCACTGGTCGAAGGTCTATTACCCAGACTTGTCAGCCAATATTCAACAAATTTCCGAGCCTGCGTCGGGCCAATAAATGACTTACTGCGAAGAGGGCCGCGAGCGAGCCGGCCCTCTTTTGCAGTCAACTCGATCTTATCAATGCCTCTTGCACCTCCGGCGACGAGCGTCGCCAGACCGCCAGCGCCGCCGACAAGGGGAACTCGCCGCGACCTTAGGCGTGGCCCCGTGAGGGCAGTTCTGAGTGAACATCAGCGGCTTGCAATAGAATCGAGAGCGCCTGCGGAGAGTCATCCGAAGTCGAATTCCACGCAAAAAACGAAGGGCCGGGGATACCCGGCCCTTCGTTCTTATCTCAGCAGGGATGGACGTTGCCGCTCCCTACCACTTGCGGTTTCATGTACTTCATCGTATGAACCTCCTTCCTTGGGGTTAAAAAATCTTTTTACCATGGGGTAACCTTGTTCCATCCCTTCTCTTCTGGAACATTATCGCCGTTATCATCGATGTACCGATGGCAGTTCTGCGCCGTCGAGAGATGCGAAAGCTTCATCGTGCTGCGAGAGGAGGCCGCCGTATTGAAAATGCTCCAGTCCGCGTTCTCGGCAATGGTATCGTAGCTCTGCTCCCAGGTATTGCGGGCGACATCGAGACAATTAGTTATCATCAGCTTCGGCAGTCGCGAAGCGTGCGGATTGTGGCACTTGGAGCAGGAGAACTGGTGATAACCACCCTCTATGGTCGCTGCATCGACGGTGACCCCCCAGCCAAAGTTCAGGTTGGTCGAAATATTTGGTTTGGACGGAGTCTGTAAGGGCGCCAAATAGCCACCGTCGGTTGACCGTGGGCCGTATCCGTATGTGTTGGTGTTGGACGCAAGCGAGTTTTGGAAACCCATCCATGCCCCAGGGTTGGGATCGACTTGTGCGCCGCCGGTCCCGTTGCGCCCGCCGGCCCCGTTTAAGAAGATGTTCGGCGCACCGGTCCCAGTGCCTCCAAGGACTGAGTTGGCATGGCCGTTTGTGGCACTGATCCACAGACCCCCAGAATCGGCGGCCTGTTCGAGGCTATCGACCGTCTTGCTGTGGCAGAGCTGACAGAGCGCTGCCGAGGTCTCGTAGCTCCAGGTGCCGGTCGGGTTGCCGCTGTTCTGGTCGATCCAGTAGCCACCCATCTGCTGGGTTGTACTTGTGTTGGCGCGCGGAACGGGACCGTATCCGTAGCCGGGCAGACCGGTCGTAATTTGTGCTGTGTAGCTCGTCCCCAACTGCGGCGCACCGTCCTCCTTGTAAGGGCTGCTCTTCCATTTACCGCGCAGGTACGGGGGCCCGGTTGGATCGAGGAGGTCGGCCGCCATCGGCGACATATTGGTGTTGTGAACGTCGTGGCAATTGCTGCAGCGTATGATGTTGACGGCATCGAGCCGTTCGCTGTTAGCCGTGTTGCTGTAATTGTAGGCCGAGCCGGCGATCAATGCCGAGCTGCCAGTCGGGTCGGTCGAGTGCGTCGAACGGATCCGGCCATCCTTGTAATTGAAGCCGGGAGTATTGCCGGAGCGCCAGAACGCGCCTTGGCCGTCGCCGAGCCAGTTTGAGGTGACGGTACCGCCGGCCGCATTGAGGTAGATCTGGCCAAAGTTGTAGTCATTGCCGTTTCCGGACAGGAACTCGGTGGCTTTGGTCGGCGCGCTATCGGCACCCCATTCGGAAATGTTATTGGGAGTATGACAGCCCCAGCAGAGCTCCGCCTCACTTTGCTTTTCGCCGCGGGCGCCGATGTTGGCTTTGAGATGGACACCGCCTGAGCGGTAATTGATACCGACACGGCTGTCATTGGGGATGAGGATGGTGCCGTAGCCGTTCCCCTCGATCCAGGTGCCGTAATCGAAAGTACCGTAGGCGGTCGTATTCGACCCCTGCAGGCTGAAACTGGTCGCATTGATGACCGTGACCGGGAAGGTCTTGTTGTTGATCTCGATCATGCCGCTCTGCGTGTGAATGGTCACCTTATCGTTGGTAGCCATATTGTGGTTGTTCTCGGTGACGACCACGGCCGGCGAGGCCTTGGTGATAGAGACAACCTTCTTCTCCTTCGGATGACCGCCGATATGGCACCAGGTGCAGTTACCCGGCATCCTCTCCAGAACGGGGATATCGGGATCATTGTCCGGCAAATCGATATTGCTGCCGATAGGGTCAGTGACATGGCTCGGGGTTATACCGTTCATGCCGTGGCAGTTTCTGCAGGCGAAAGTCTCCGCACTGTCCCAGGTAGGTTGTGTCCCGCCAGTCGGATGGCACGATTCGGGAGCCATGCTGGCGCAGGAACCGGCAGTATCCGCATCCGCGCCAGCTGTCCAGGTGGCATTAATGCCAGCTGCCGATAGATCGAGTTTGACGTCGATGATGCCATCGGCATGATTATTGCCGACGTGGCACATGCGGCACGAATCGCCCTTGCTCAGGCGGAAGGATGAATTGAGGTGCTTGGTATGGGCGCCGATATACTTGCGCTTAGCTTCGGGATCGGTGTCGAGGCCGGAGTAGCCGTGATTGTCGATCGGCGGCGCCGCCTTGATGTCCGTGCTCGGGTCATCGTACGAGTGGGCGTAGTCGTCGAGCACGCGGAGATTATCGCCGTGGCAAGCACTGCAAACCAGGGTGGCAGCGGCGTTCCAGCTGACATTGTTGGCCGAGCCGTGGCAGCCGCTGATCTGCTGCGTGCTCCAGTTACCGCAAGTGCCATCGTCAACCTTTGTCGCTCCGCCGGAGGTCTCGTTGAATCCGCCGACGCCGCTGGTCCCGGTGGCGCCAGGATCGGCATAGATGACATAGCCGTTCTGGGTATAAGTGACCGAGCCAGCCACATCGTTGACAACGCCAGTCACCGGGCTGGCGGTCTTCCAGCCGAGCTTGATGGCGCCGTCCTGGTGATCAGTGCCAAAGTCTGCGCTCCCGTAGCCGCATCGTTGCCATGGCAGTTGCCGCAGTCGTCCATGGTGTAGCCATGCTTGGCGTGGTTACCTTTGGTGGCATCTTCGTCGGGCGGTGTCGAATGGCAGATGCCGCACTTCGGCCCGGCGGCGACGGGATCGCTCGCCAAGGTGTAGGCGAGCGGCGACGTCTTGGCGCCGTCATCCACCGCCTTGATGGCGAAGAAATAGTTGCCGTCGGCAAGGCCGAGTATCTCGTACCCCTGATCCTGACCGCCGAAGAGCGGATAAGGTTCGGCGTAAAGCGGTGTCGCCGCATTGAACTTGATATCTGTATTGATCTCTGTCGAAGACCGGCGTATGTCGTAGTAACTCGCTCTGCCGTTGTCGCCGTTATCGTCACCCGGCGCGGTCCATGAAGGTAAATCGAGCCCTGTTTCGGCCGTGTTTCCGCTTTCAAGTTGTAGATCGTCCCCGGCGGATTATTGTCGCCGGAGTTATTGACGGTGAGGTTGATCGGCACCGACGGCGCATGGGAAAGTGTCTTGCCGTTGATGCTGTCGCCGGCCAGAACCTTGACCTGGATGGTCGCTACTCGAGACAATGCCGCTCTCCTGGGTGTTCCAGACCAGCGGGGCACCGGCGGTGGCGTTGGTGGTCAGGTCGGTTTTGATGACGTAGGGGAAGCCGTCCGTCCCGCCGTTGGCGGAGCCGTAGACATCGTAGTGAACGGTATCGGCAACGTCATCGATGTCATCGGTTGAGGCAGGCCAGTAGAAACTGACGTTGGCCCCGGATACTGCGTTGAAGGTGACCACCGGCACCGTCGGACTGGCGTTGACCGGCTGCGAGGTGAAGGTCAGGATGCCGCCCTTGCTGGTCGGTCCCCAACCGATGAGGTCGTTATTGTCGGTGCCGGAGATGCTGATGCGCACGCCGAGTTTGCCGGCCATCGTGCTCTTCATCAACCGCTGGGCGCCGTTGAACTTGAAGGTGACAACGCGAACCGACCGCTTGGCCACGACCTGGTTAGTGGCAAAAAGTACCGCTTGCCCTGCGGCAGGGGTGTCGAAGGAATTAAAGGTAGAGGCCCCTGTGATGTAACCGAGTTCGGCCCGCAGGGTTGTCGCAGCGACATTGTTGTTGTCCGCATTGATACTGAAGCCGTTGGCAAAAATATTTGTATCTTTCGTGAAGGTAGTCGGCCCGATGAACACGGCCGGCAGGGTAGTCGCTGTGCCATCCGTCGTATACTCTGCAATCTGCATCGGGATATTGCTCGTCACCAAGCCGTTCGCGTAATAGACCCCTGGCGCCTTCGGTACTGTGGACAGCGCCTGCGGGATGACCTGTAAAGTGGCGGTGTTGGTATCGGTGTTGTTATAGAAATCCTTGGCCCGCACCGCTACCGTAACCGACTGCCCTGCGGATATGCCGGCGCCGGAAAGCCGGTAGGCGACAGCCTGCGTGCTTTTTTGCGGGGTGCCGTAATTGATAGCCCCGGTGCTGTGGAAGATGTCGTATGTAATGGGCATGGAGTGGTCTTCGCCACGGGTCCAGCGCAGGAGAACCGATCCGTCATCGAGCGCCTTGGCCGAGTCAACCCCATACCACTGCGGTGAGCCGATCAGAACCGGCGGCGTAAGGTCGGCGGCGACGGTATGGCTGACGGTGTCCGAGGTTCCGAAAATAAGCGTATTCGGATCGGCAATAACGTTCTCGTCGTAAGTGCGCAACGAGAAATAATATGTGTTCCCCGGCGTCAGGTTGCGAATAATCGCCTCCTGCGGCTGGCCAACGCGTTTGACCGTCGGTACATCGCCGACAAAGTTCGTGGTCAGCGCATAGTTAGCCGCCGTCCCCGCATCGGGACCGGTACGAATGTCGTATTTGTAAGCGGTACCATCGATATTAGTATCGTCGCCAGGGGCAATCCAATACAGCCTGATGGAGCGCGGCTCCGGCCCATCTTCGTGATTCAGGGTGACGTTGCCCGGAGGTACGGTATCGCCGTACCAGGCCGGAGTGAACGGCGCGCTGGCGTGGCAGGCGGTAAGGGAGCAGGTCTTCGGCGTCGGCCGGTAGAAGCCGGTGCTGTCGGCCGAGTACGGACTGACGATGCGCTTGTAGTTGGCGACATCGATATCGACGCTGTCATCGTTATTGGTGTCTTCCCTGGACAGTTCGGCATCAGCCCTGCCATTGTCATTACCGGCGTGACTGTTGGCCGGGTGGCAGTACTCGCAGGTGGCATTCTTCTCAGACCAGTGTGCCCGTACCCGGGCCCGTAACCGGGAGCATTTTGTCGGCGATGGTCTGAACATGCACAAGGTGCGCGCCGACACGATTCGGCGTCGACCCATTGGTGGGACCGTACGGCCAGAGTTCGCCGTTGGGGTTGATGTGGCAACCGGAGCAGCCGGCAGTTGGCGGCGGAGTATCGACATAGGCAATGCTCTCCGGCGTTGCTCGGGTCGGCGACGGAAAGGCCAGTGAATCGAAATAGGTGCGTTTGTCAGTTGCCGCCGCATCCTCGATTCCGGCGGACGCCGCCGAATGGCAGCCGCCTGCCAGGCAGAACCAGCCCGGATTGGTGCCGTTGGTGCCCCAAGTCATGATATAGGAGGTACCGTTACCGCTGAAGTCGATCTTGCCGTTGCTGTTGTGTCGCGATACCAACGGATAACCGTGGCAATCCTGACATTTGATCGGATCGGCATCGGTATGGCCGCTACCTTTGTCTTCGCTGGCGCCGTCACCAGAGCGGTAGTGGACAGTACCGGCATTCCAGCTGCCGAGCTGGCCGTGGCAGACGTTGCACACTGCCTGGCCAGAATCCGGATTTGCCACGATATCCGTGTCGGCGTCGATAGACCACCGACGTTGCCAGACGCCGTTGTCGCTGTGGCAGCCGGGGCTGTTAAGGCTCGATGAGCCATTATCATAGCAGGTACTGCTATTGCTAGCTCCTTCGGTGTACACCAGGCCGGTGCCCGTGCGGGCCAGGAAGCGCGACTGAGTGCTGTTGTTGGTTGCCGAATCGTCTTCCCAAACACCGTTGACATGCGTAGCCGGATCGGCCGCCAAGGTCGCGTGACATTCGGTACAACCAGCAGTTGCCAAGTTATCGGCATGCTTCTGGACGTTGTTCGCGTTCATGGCATGCAGACCGGATCTCGGATTGTTGCCGACGGCACCGGCAGTATGACACGCGATGCAATTAGTGTCGGTTGGGACCGTATTCCACGTCGGGGTCTGCTTGTCGGCGTGGCAGTATACGTTGAGGCAGGTGCCGCTTGGGGTGCTGCGGTTGTAAGCGAAATCCGGCTTGCTATAGGACGCGGCCGTTGCCGAACCGTAGGTCTGCTCCATGGAGCCGGACACCAGGAAGTTGAGATTGACCATACCGTTAAGATGCCCGTAGGTGCCGTTGTTCGGGTGGCACTGGGTGCAGGCATAGCCCTTGGTCCCTATGTGCTTCTTGTGGCCCTCGCGGCCGGTGGCGAAGTCGATGTTCGGGTTGTGGCAGAGGTTGGTGCAGTTGGCGCGCCGACGTCCCTTCCCAATTGTCAACCCCATCGACAGTCGGGGTCGTCACCAGATTATGGCAGACGAGGTTGGAGCAGCTTTTGGTGGCCGAAGCATAGGTGGCCGTGCCGCTGTCGGGTTCGTCCGCAAAGCCACTACCGGTGAACTTGCGGAAGCTGCCACTGGCGACATCGACGCGGAAGTCGAGGCCACCGTTGCTGTTGTGCCCAGCCGCACCGGGGTTAAGGTGGCAGAAGGCGCAGACCGCTTTTTGCTTGGCATCGCCCGTTCCTTTGCCCGTGGTGGTTTTCAAAACTGTCGAACTCTCTTGGAACTTGTATTGGCTGATCGCCTCGATATGGGTACCGTGGCGGAGCAGCCGAATTGAAATTGTCATCGACGTAAGCCGGGCTTGCCGTCGTTGTCGCCATCGGGCCAGTACTGGCTGATACCGTCGCCGTGGCAGCCGAAGCAGGAGCCGGCGCCGTAGTCGCCGTAGTTGAGCGTCAGACCGCTGTCGCTCAGCACCCAGGTGGCGCTGTGGCAGGCCGCGGCGCAACCCCAGGTGATGTCGTTGTATTTCGCGCCGGCGCCGGTGGCCGGGTGTCGCGGGCCGTTCATGGTGATTCGGCCGTCGCCATGGCCTGGGGTGTGCGCCGACGGTTTTGTTGTGCCAGGCGGTGTGTAACCTCGCCTTGCCCCAACCGTGGCAGATCGGCAATCCGGGTGCTTGCCGGCAACCCCCATCATATCGCCAGGGGTGGTATTGAGGGCGGAGGGGTCGCTGTGATCGGTCGTCCCCGCCGGGGCCGGGTTGTCCCACCGCCAGCCGGCGAAAGGTGCCGTGGCAGTTGCCGCACTCGGTCGCGCCATCGCTAGCGCTCGCGGTCGTGCTCCAGCGGCGCTTCCAGGTACCGCCGTCGGCGTGGCAGTTGGACGGTGTTGTCGACGCCGGTGCCGGAGCAGGTGCCGTATTGATCGCGGCCTCACTGTAGGCGGAGAAGAGGCCGCGTTCGGCATTGGTATTTGTCCCGCTTTCGGCCAACGGCTGTACCGTTGATGTGGGTACCGCCGACGCTGACCATGGCGCTGGCGATGCCGGTATGGCAGCTCGCGCAGGTGCCGCTGGTCGAGAAGCTGTCGTCATGCCGCACGCCCGAGACGTCGGTGTGACGTTATGAAGACCGCTGTTGGGGTGGATGTTGTTTTCGGCAGGTCGTTGGTGCCGCCGACGGTGTGGCAGACGACGCAGCCGGCCCGGTCACGCTATCGTACCAGCCGTACGAGTTATCAACAGTCAGTTTGTTGTTGTGGCAATTGATGCCGGCGCAGGTGTCATTGCCGCCGGCCCCTGCTGGTTGCTGGATAGGCCGCGCCGGTGTCGGCCACCTTGTTCCAGAGATTGGCGATGACCACCTCGGCCGGCAGAGTCTCGTTGTGGTGACCGTTGAAACCGGCAGGGGCCGTGTGACAGTATTCGCAGAGATTTTTCTGCTTGATGTCGGAGGTCTGCGTGGTAGGTGTCAGCAGTTGAGCGATGGTTTCGTCGTAGACCTTCTTGGCCAGGCGCGCCATGTGGATCTCGTGACGCCCGATATGGTTGACGGGTGTTCGGGATCGCCATTCGGTGCGACCGGCCAGTAGCGGCCGCCCCCGCCGACCCCGTGACAGGAATTGCACTGCATGATCGGGTCATGAGTGCCGGTGACCCGACGGATCGCGAAAGCGGTCGATTGGTGAAGGTGAAGGTGCCGGCGATAAGAGGGTCGGCGGTAACGTGGCAATTCGTCGCAGAAAACGCACCCGGGTATCATGCACCGTGTCCCGTCGCAGCGTCGCTCATTCATGGTAATGTTGCGTTCTCATGATTGGCGAGGGAGGGGAAGCTATGGCAATCCTCGCAGGCGCTGGCATCGCCGAGCGCGCTGGCTGTTGTGCGACTCGCCTCTTACGGAACGCGGCCGCCCAATGTCAGGTTATGGCTGGTCCCTTCGTTCCAGCCGCCGCCCTGATTGCTGTTGAGATTGGTGATACTGTCCGTGGCAGACCTTGCAGCGCGGCTGGCCGGGAGTCGTGGCGGTGGAGTCCGCCTCCGACGTCCAGAGGCGCTTCCAGACCCCGTTGTCGCGGTGGCAGGTGACGTTGGAGTCGAGGCTGCCGACGCCGCTGGCTCCGTTGTCCCAGCAGCTCCCCATATTGGGACCGCCAGCGTCGCTGTAGACCAGGCCGCTGCGGTTAAGGAAACGGCTCTCGGTGTTGCTGGCCTGATCCGCCTGCCAATTGCCATCGGTATGGGTGGGTGACTTGGCGGTATTGTGGCAGGCGGTGCAACCGCCGGTGATATTGCTGTCGTGCTTTTGCACATTCGCCTGCGTCATGTTGTGCAGGCCCGATTTCGGGTCGGCAGTCGCACTACCGGTAACATCGTGGCAGTTGGTGCAGGTGACGGTGGTCGTCCAAGCCGGCGTCAGCTTGGTGTTGTGGCAGCCGAGGGCGACACCTGCCCCGGCGCAAGTCGGATTACCCGGATCGGGATCGGAGCCGGTACCGAGGGTCGCGGCCAGAACAGTCGCTTCGTCCTGGGTCGCCGCCCCGCGATCGGCGAGAACGTCACCGTCGTTGGTCAGGTTCAGGTCCCATGCCTCGTGATTGTCGATGTGGACGCGGCCAAGCGGCTTCGACCCGAGATCGCCGGAGTTGTCGGCATGACAGGCGGTACAGGGCTTGGTTTTGTCGAAGTGTTTGCTATGGCTGGGGGAGAGAGCCCTCGTGAGGGCATTCGTGTTGTCTGTTGCGTTGGTCGGATTGCCCCAGTAATGGCAGGAGTTGCAATCGAGACCGTTGCTGTCGGTCCAGAAGCCATCACTCACAGATGACTTATGGCAGGCGCCGGTACAGGTTCCATTAGCCGGGGTGTAACCAATACTTACCTCGATACTGGTAGCCGAGTGGCTCAAATCGAAATTTTCGGCATTGACGTGACACACGCCGCAATCGTATTTGTCTTCTTCCGCCGGAAGATGAGATGCAACTCGGGTGTGGGCCGCGTGGGCGCCGATCATTTGCGCCGAGGAATTCCAGATGTCACCGGCATAGGGCGGGTTGCCGTGGCAGCCGTTGCAATTGTCGGCGGCGGAGTTTTTGAATCCCACCGGATCGTTCTGATGATCGTGGCACTCGATGCAATACTTACCCGACGCGGCCTGATGCGTGCTGTTCTCTTCCGTCGTCCGGTTGAAGTGATTAACCGTGCTGCCGCTGGCGTGGCAGACCTGGCAGATGCCGTACTGTCCGGTGGCCAATGTAGCGCTATTGGCGAAATAGCTTGTCCGCTGCGTGCGGTCGGTAAAGCCGGCGACGGTGAGTCCGCCGATCTTGCTGCGAACCATGGCATCCATGCTGTTGCCGACTTGGCCGTGCAGGTCGTGACAGAGGTTGCACTTGTCGCCGCCGACGTGGCCGACAGCGGGAGTTTTGATCAGGTTGACGTTGTCAAAGAGTACCTTGATATTCGGGCTACCGGTGCCGACCTGAAGCTGGCCGGTGATCCGGATTATGTAGCTGCCAGTTTGCGTCATCTCCGTCAACGGGATGGTCAAATTGGAGACAGTAGATGGTGAGCCCATCACCGCAGTAAAAGGGGTTGAGGCGATCAGTGTGTATGTGGTCGCATTGGGCTTCACCAACACGATGCTGAAGTTGTTGGTACCGGTGGCCTGGGTGAAGTTCAGGACGCGATATTTGGCACTGAACGACAGCAACTCCGGCGTGCCGCTGGCATAGGTGAAGGTACGGTCATAGTTGTAAGTGGCGGTTTTACTGGTGGTGCCGGTAAGTTGAATGAAAATCGATTGGGTAGCATCCCACCCGGAGGTGAAGTTGGCGGCACCGTGCCACCGGCCGTAGCGGTGAAGTTCTCCGCATTGGCTGCGAACGTGTAATTGGTCGCTTCCGGAATTGTTGGTGTTGTGCCGGCATAATGCACTTTAACCTTGAAGCCGGCCGAATGGCAGCTATTGCAATAGGCGGTGCTGTCGGCCACGAAATCGCCGTTGCTGGCGTTGAGACGACGGTAGAGGCGGCCGTCAAGTGGCCGACCCTGGTCGTATTATCATGGCAGTCTTCGCAGGCTCTGGCGATCGCCCCCTTGCCGTGGCCGGTAGTAGCGAATGACGATTTATCAAGACTGGCCGAAGAGGCCGAGGCGTACAGCGGGCTGGTTACACTGCGCGTAATGAAATCCTTGTCACTGTACGAGGTTCTATTGGTGCCCGTATGACAGGTGCTGCACTTGGCGGTGGAGCTGCTACCCCAGGTCGGACTCACCTCACCAGTGTCAAAACCGTGACAGAGATCGCAGCTGGCCGATTGGGCGAGCAGGCTGATCTGTCCGCCGTTTACATGATCGCCAAGCCCAGGTACATTGGCACCATCGCCTTTGTGGGTGTGGCACTTGTCGCAAGCGATATTCGCCCCAGCCGGGTCGAGGTGGGCGGCATGGGAACCGGTGGTAAGGGTCAGGTTGGTCACACCATGACAGGAGCCGCACGGAGCGCCGCCAATGCCGCTGTCCCAGTCGGTGTGGCGCGGGTTGTGCCATTGGAGTGGCAATAGACCGAGCAGGTGCCGTTGCTGCCCCCTGTATAAGCGCCGGTCCCGAGAGTGTTTCCGGCCGCCCGCAGGGTATAAGCGCTGTTGATATCGACATTGACACTGCCATTAACGTGCGTGCCGAGGACGCGGGCAGTGGTCTGCAGTGCGGTGTTGCTGGCGGCGGTCTGGACATGGCAGACGTTACAGCCGATTCCCCGATCAAGGTGCTTGTAATGCGCCGGGGTATTGCTGCGGCTGGTCATCAATGCACTGGTGTTGCCATGACAAAAGGCGCAGTTGTGCGTCGGCGTCGTCTGACCGACAATTTTGGCATCACCGGCGTTCCACGAAGGGGTGGTTTGAGTGATGTAGTTGTTCCTTCCTCCAGCGGCCGTCCGATTGCCGCCATTGCTGTGGCAGTAGATAACGGAGCAGGTATATCCGGAGGTATTGTACGCGAGGGGGATCAGGGCGCCGCTGGCTGTGGGAAGAGAACTGAAGTTGATGCTCTGGTAGGTACCAGTGCCGCCGCTGTTGTGGTTGGGTCGACCGTAGTGACAAACTTCACATGGGCTCGAACCGGTAAATTTATAGTCGGTGGATGGCGAATTGCCCAGACCCGTCCCCCCACCCGCATGCGTATTGTGGGGTGTGGTAGTCTCGTTCAGGTTGGTACCCGAAGTGGCATAGTTATTTGTTGGCGAAATATACCCATAACCACCCGGGGTTCCGCCTAAGCTGCTATTTCCGCTGCTATTGATGTAGGGAGGAAAACCGTGGCAGTCCGAACAACCGGTTGATGTTACTGTCGGTTCCCAGCTGTAAGCACCACTGTGTAGATGACAGCTGATGCACCCTTCTGGCGGAGCCGTAGCCGGATTATGCCCGCTGGACTCGTTGAGTACCGCTCCTGATTCCACATCGCCGTGACACTGTTCGCAAAAACCGGTGTCCGTGGCTACAAGATCCGACCAGACCTTGCTGCTAACCGGATTATAAGGAGCTGTGTAGGCCTGAAAAGTCACCAGGCCGCTGCCGGGAAGTTTGGGCTGCCACGCCGTTGTCTTGTAGCGCAGAACATAAACGTTGGGCAAGGACTCCTTATACGCGTGACCACTATGGCAGTCGAGACAGCCGATTGGGTGAAGAGAAGCGGTTTTCCCGTGCATTTTATAAATGTGACACGCCTGGCAGAGATTGGAGTGGCGCTGCGCCGTTGCAATCGGATCGGCTCCGACGGTCTGCACGCCGTCGCTGCGCAGCAGAAAGCCATCGCCATTGCCCGTGGCCGTGGCATCGGAATCGGCATAGTGCGTCTGATGGCAGGAGCCGCAAAGCACCATGCCATCTACTAACCCAACGGTTGAATCAGGGCCAGCATTCCCCTCATTGGTCGCATCGACCGATGTTCTGAAACGACCGAGTGGATCGTTTGTCGGGCCGGTATAGGCGGAATAAAGGATTCCGGCCGGATGCGTCACAGTGGCATTCGGGTTATCAATCGTCCATCCCGCATGACATTCGGTGCAGATTTCTTTATGTAGATTTGTGACAGGACGCAGGATATAGGGATTGGCGACAGAAATAGGTTCGTGCGGTTGATGACAGCGGGTGCAGGTAACCTTGCCTTTGGAAACCCCATACCGGGAATAATAGAAACCGTTCGGGGGTGCACTGGCTCCGGCGTCCAGCCTTACATCCTTCCCAGCCCATCGATGGGAATCACCGACCGGTATCGGTATGTCGGGAATGACCAAGGCATTGCTGGCGTCACCCGTTTCGAAATTCCCGACGGTAGGCACCCAGGTTCGGGTTAAAAAAGTAGCGGCGGGTAAGGCGTCATTATGGCATGTCTGGCATAGATTGGTCGCGCCCATCTGGGCCATGGTCACAGCGGGATCGTGACATTTCTTGCAGCTGAAATCATGCTTGGCAACCGCACCAACTTCCCCCGCGCCAAGTACCAGAAATAATACTGCAAGTGCACCTATCAGATGTCTCGCTCGCATGCCACGCTCCTGTATTATATTGAAACAGCAACAGCTTTACTTATTATGGCAAGCTAAACACATGGCACTGCCGGTGTTTGCAGTCCGCAAGAAGGGCTGATAGGCTTGATCGCCGGTTGCCCAAGTGTAATTAACGTGCGGATCGTGACAGGAAGGACATTCCACTCGAAACACAGGGTCAACACCAAAGAACATGATTCCCTTGTTTTTGGCATCAGCTGCCGGCCACAAAGCATTCAAGTTGGTAGGGTCGTCGTATACCGGTTGGTAATCGAAAGAAATCGGGTGATCGTTGGTGAGATTGGTTCCGATCACTGGCCCGTTAACACCCAATCCAAAATCGTTCATTTTCCCCGCATCCAGGCCATCTGGCGGGAGGGGAGAGGAGCCAGTGCGGTTGCTGGGATTGATTACGTCATACATTGAGATAGTGCCGTCATGACAGGTCAGGCACTGCATCGATTCATCTTGAATGTTATTTGCCGCATGATCAGCCGCTATTTCCGTAGACAGCGTTTCACTGGTGTAGTGGTTGTAGGTTGGACGACCGGCTACGGATATATCCTTGTTCCAGAGTGCCACATCGAGGCTGCCGCCATGGGGCGTGTGGCAAAAGATGCAAATCTCCGGCTCATCCTTTGATTGAAGCTGTTCATCAGGCCCTGTCATGGATAAGTTATGCACGGTTTCAGACACACCCTGCGGCCCGAGACACCAAGCTTCAATGCCGGTGCAAATAAAAAGGAGAAACATCAGGAAAAATAATATTTTGTTTTTAATAAATTTCATGGGTTTTCCTTCTTACTATTGAATTTCTTTCAGCAAGCACGACAGTTCGTCGAGTGCTTTAGCAGCATCCCCTTCAGCTTTGGGCAGCAGGAGTTCGTTCTGATGCCGGGCTGTCTTGTAATCGCTGGCCTCAATAGCGGCGCGAAGCGACACAATTTCAGAGATCAAGTCTGTTTCGGAAGCGAGTTCTTCAATCTGCCCGATTTTGGCAAGCAAAGCCCCCTGGAGACTGGGCACCTGATCCTTGCCATTTCCCTTAGCGAGATAAATCTGGCCGTCAGCGGCGCCGACGAAAAGATCCTTACCCTTGAAGTTGTCGTAGTCGCAGGCGAACGGTCGCAGCATCTTGATCTGGTCATTTTTTTTCAAATTGGCTATTTCCCGGGGAGCAGCAAAGGTGCCGTCGGGATTCCTTGTATGGACCGAAACAACGGCGCCATCGGCGCTGAGCAGATCCTGCCGACCGTCAGCATTCCAGTCACTCAGGAAATAGCTTGCAGGGGCGGGCAGTTTGGCGATCTGGACCGGGGTGCCCAGGAGGGGGGCCTCATCGCTACCAGAGTTTGGATAGAAATAAAGGAAGCCGCTACCGTTGCCGACGAGGAGATCCTTATCGCCGTCACCGTCAAAATCGATAACGAATGGCGCAGCGGTATTGCCCACCTGGATCGGCACGCCGTTGACCGCGAGGTGCTGGCCGGCGGTGTATCGCGGCGGGCCGCTGGTATTTTGGTCGAGGTAGAGGGAAACGGTGCCTTGAAATTCGCCAAGGAGCAGATCAACGCGGCTATCGTTATTCCAGTCAGCAAAGAAGGGGATGGCGCCGGCCATGAACTGGCCGAGGCTGCTGCCGGCATCGAGAAGGAGCATGCGCTCGTCGCTCGGCAGACCACGGTAGAAGTTGACGACACCATTGGCATTGCCGACGACGAGATCGAGGTTGCCGTCGCCGTCGAGATCGATGACGAACGGAGCAGCATGGCCGTCGATAACGATCTTCTGCCCGTCGGCAGTGAAAGGCACCCGGGCGGTGAGCACGGGGGCGAGGGCGGGGATCAGGTTGGCTACCACTTTGATATTCTGCCTCTCGCCAATTATGATGTTGCTGACGTAGGACTCGAGACCGGCACGTTCGGCGACAAATCGGTAGGTGCCGGCGACGAGATCGCGCAACTCAAGAGGTGCTTCGCCAATGTATTGTCCCGCATAAGCATAGTTGCCACCCAGGTAAATGCGGGTCCCGGGCACATTAGCGGTAACAGTCAGAACGGTGGTGTCATAGACGAAGCTGCCGACCTTGGTGGCTTCGCTGGAGAAACCTTCGTTGTCGGTAGCGAGGACACGCCAGTAATAGGTTTTGCCTTCGACGAGATCGGGATATGCGGCGCAGTCAGCAAAGGTGATGCTGGTGGTATCAACGGCTTCGTCAATAAGCACGGCGGCAAACCCGGATTCATCGCTGATCTGCAATTGATAGGTTACTGTATCGCCGGGATCGGGATCGACGGCTTGTGCCCAGACAAATTGAGCGCTGCCGTCAACCGATTCGCCGGAAGCGGGAGTAATGAGGGCCGGTGCACCAGGCGCTTCTTGAAGTGCGTTGACAATGAAAATCTGTGCGGTGCTCCAGTCGGAAAAGAGCAAACCATCCGTGGCCTGAACAGACCAAGAATAGGTTGCGTTCTCGCTGAGCGGTTGGCTTAGCTGGTAAATGCTCTGGGCTTCGCCTTGGCTGATGCCGCTGAATTCGGCGACAGTCTGGCCGTTCTCTGCAGGCGAAGATTGTAAGTGATCGTATCGCCATCGGGATCGCTGGCGTTACCGAAAGCGAGTGCCGGAAGGGCCGTGTTGATTTCGCCACCGCCCGCGGGGGTGAGCGCTACCGGTACGCTGGGGGGTTCTTCAACGGCATTGACCTTGAAACCTTGCGGTGCGCTCCAGCCGGAGGTGAGCCGGCCGTCAAACGCCTGGACGGACCAGGTGTAGTTGGCGTTCTCGGCCAGACCCTGGATTACCTGAGCGACACTCTGCCCGGTTCCCTGCGGAATGCCATTGTACTGGGCTAAAATTTCGCTATTTCTAAACAGTAGGACATTGTAGGTAAGAACGGCACTGTCGGGGTCGTTGGCGTTAGCGAAGGTGAGTGCGGGAGTCGCGCTGGCGACTTCGTTGCCACCGACGGGGCTAAGAGCGACCGGGACGGTTGGCGGCGCCTGAATAGCATTAATAGTAAATCCTTGTGGAGCGGTCCATCCCGAAGTGAGTTGACCGTCACTGGCCTGTACGCTCCAGGTATAGGTGGAATCTTCAGTCAAGGTTTGAATAACCTGGTAGGCGGTTTGTCCGACTCCTTGCTGAATACCTGTGTACTGAACCACATTTTGCCCGTTCTGCTGCAGACGGATATTGTAGGTCAGAACATCGCCATCGGGATCGACGGCGTTCGCGAAGGTGAGCGCGGGGGTGGCGCTGTTGACTTCGTGGCCGCCAACGGGACCGATCGGAACTGGCAGACCGGGAGCGACATTGCGATTGACCGGATTAGTACCACCATCAATTCCGAAGATCTCCACTCGGGCATCAGCCATCAGAACAAACAGGCGCTTATTGGCCGGGTCCCAGGCGACATCGCGGGGTGCCATGAAAGTACCGGCGATCTCTCCATAGGCACCATAGGCACTTCGATAGGTGGACGTCAGGTCAACGACGGACATCCACGAATTAGCTAAATTCAGAAAATAAGCACGGCCGGAATCATCGAAGGCGATGCCACCAAAGTTATACAGTTCTTTACCGAATGCAGTCCGGCTGTCCAGGGAACGCAGCCAGGCACCCTTGAGTGTGAAGACCTGAACTTTCGGAAAATAAGGATCAGGGAAGCTGGAATCGGCAATGTAGACTTCGCCTCGGCCAGGATGAACGACCAGAACATTCATGCCATAAAGGAGGCCGTCGGTGACTCCCTTGGTGCCAAAGGAGTATTGGAATTCCCCTTGCGGATCGTAGACACGGACAATAGTATTTTTGGCGTCTGCAACATAGACGTTTCCCTGCGCATCCAGGTCAAGATCGTAGGAATACCCGAACTCTCCTTCTCCCTTTCCAAGAACGCCGAGAATCGCACCATTATGGCCATCGACAATAGTAACGGAGGTGGTGTTGCAAACATAGAGACGACTGCCGTCGGGAGTGACGGCAAAAGACCCGGTAACGGGGAAACCGGAGAAATTGGCAATCAGCTTGCCGTACATGTCCAATTTTTGAATCGCCTTCAAACGCACATCGGAGATGTAGAGATTGCCACTATCGTCTATATCGATGCGGACAGGACGGTAGAGCCCCTCACGAATCTGCCCGAGCGAGGTGATCACCGGCGCTGCCGCCGGCACCGTGTTTGGCCATATGGCTAAGAAAACTAGGGCGAGCAGGGCGATTTGGCCGAACCTCGTGCGAGACCGTGTCATCGAAATGCCTCCTGAATGGCGAACCCAATACAGTTTGGTTGGAATGGACCCGTTTTATTCCCTTTGTTGCAATTCCGAAAATTGCAACTTTAGTGCCATTAAATAAAATTAAATTCTTTCCTTCCTTACTATACTTTAGTTTTAGATAAGAAAACCGGCGCTCCTTTATTGGAGGCCGGTTATAAGAAGAAGAACTTAAAAAGGAAAGGACTATAGGTAACCGAATTTTTTCATGCGGTAGCGGAAGGCATCGATGCCGAGATTGAGTTTTTTGGCCGCCTTCGACTGATTCCCTTCGGAGACTTCCAGGGACTGGCGGATCAGTTCGCGCTCGACATCCTCGATGTCGATCCCCTCGGGCGGCAGGCGGAAGGTGAGCGGGCCGCCGCCGCCGCCGCCGGTCTTGGCAGACCATTCCTGCGGCAGATGCTCGAGCAGCAGGATCTCTTCGTTTTCGAGGATGATGGCCCGCTCGATGATGTTTTTCAGCTCGCGGATATTCCCCGGCCAGTCGTATTCGACGAGGAACTTTTCCGCCATCTTGGAAACCCCCTTGACGTTCTTGCCGAATTCGCGGTTGAAGTGGCTGATGAAATGCTCGGCTCAGCGGCATGATGTCGTCCCGGCGCTCGCGCAAGGGGGGCAGGTAGATGGGGATGACCTGGAGGCGGTAATAGAGGTCGTTGCGGAAGGTCTTTCTTCCATCTCCTTGAGCAGATCCTTGTTGGTCGCCGAGACGATGCGCACATCGACCGGAGATCTCCTTGTGCCGCCGACCCGGCGGAAGGAGCGCTCCTCGAGGACGCGCAGCAGCTTGGCCTGCATCCCCATTTCCATGTCGCCGATTTCGTCGAGGAAGATGGTGCCGCCGTCGGCGATCTCGAACAGACCCTTCTTCTGGATCTTGGCATCGGTGAAGGCCCCCTTTTCATGGCCGAGCAGTTCGCTCTCCAGCAGGGTCGCGGGGACCGCGGCGCAGTTGATGGCCATGAACGGCTTGTCGGCGCGGGCACTTTCGTAGTGGATCGCCTTGGCGATCAGCTCCTTGCCGGTGCCGCTCTCCCCCTGAATCAGGACGGTGCTGGCATCGCTCCTGGCGACCTTGTCCACCATGGCCAGCACATTTTTCATGTGCCGGCTTTTGCCGATGAGATTGTAGATGCCGTATTTGCGCGACTGCTCTGACACGCAGGTGCGCGACCTCCTTGCGCAAGTCGCCGGTTTCCAGCGCCTTTTTGATGATGATCGCCAGTTCGTCGAGATTGAACGGCTTGTTGATATAGTCATAGGCGCCCATGCGCATCGCCTTGACCGCGGTTTCCAGCACGCCGAGCGCGGTCACCATGATGACGATGATCTCCTCGTCAATCTCCTTAATTTTTTCCAGCACCTCCAGGCCGTTTATGCCGGGAAGCTGGATGTCGAGCAGGACCAGTTCGGGTGACTCCTCCCGCACAATCCGCAAAGCATCTTCGCCGGAACCGGCGGTAAAGACTTCATACCCCTGTTTTTTCAGGTTCTGCTCCAGGGACCAGCGAATCAGATGTTCATCGTCAACGACCAGGATCTTATGTCTGCGCACAATTGACCTCTTTCCTCGGCTGTCGCGCCAATACAGGCAGTTCAATGATGAAGGTGGTACCCTTACCGGGGCGACTGTCAACCTGAATGCAGCCGCCATGCTGTTCGAGCAATTGTCGGCTGATTGGCAAGCCCAATCCAGTCCCCTGCGTCTTGGTCGTATGGAAGGGAGTGAAAATTTTGCCAAGTTCCTCCGGCGCTATTCCCTTGCCGCTATCGGTGACCCGGACCCGGACAAAATTCTCCCCTTTCCGGTCGATAGCTTCGGTCTCGATCAGCAGGGTGCCACCCTCTTTCATCGCCTGGATGGCATTGATGATGATATTCAGCAAAACCTGCTGAATCTGCTTTTCATCGACCCAAACCGCTGGCAGATCGCGAGACAAATCTTTGATGCCATGGATATTTTTCGCTTCCGGATGCTGGGCGATGAAAAAGAAGGTTTTCTTCACCAGGGAGTTGATGTCGACCCAGGAAAATTCCGGCGGACTCGGGCGGCCGAAGGAAAGAAGATCGGAGGCCGTTTTATCGAGACGGGCAAGCTGTACCAGCACTTCCCGGACGATATCGCGCCGGGCATCGTTCGCGGGGAAATCATCAGCAAGCACGGCAATGGCGCTGCCGATCCCGGCGAGCGGATTTTTGATCTCGTGAGCAAGTCCTGAGGACATTTCGCCAACCGTGGCCAGACGGTCAGCTCGCTCCATCTGGCGATAATGAACCTGCTCCAGTTCATGCTTTGCTTTTTCCAGATTGATGACCATCGAATTGAAACTGGTGGTCAGCCGGCCGATTTCGTCGTCGTAACGTGAATCGAGCCGCACAGAGAGGTTGCCGTCCTCCACCTGGGCCATCTTGTCGGCCAGCATCTTGATGGGCCGTTTGACGAATCGCAGCAGGACCAGGGAGATTCCCACAGACAGCAGGAAAATGATCACGGCTGTCACAAGAATGAAATATTCGGTATTTTGCCGGAGTTTAAAACTGGTTTCGGCGAGCGACAGATTGAGATTGAGGACCCCGAGCACCCGGTGACCCGATCCATGACAGTGGAAACAGCGCTCGTCCGATACGATTGGTTTGATGATGCCGAGGATCTCCTGGCCATCGATCTCGTAGGTCGCCTCGCGGCCGTTCGCCTGGAAAAGAGTGAGATCCTGCATGGTAACATTGCTGCCGATCTCCTCTGGGTGCGCCGAACGGAGAATGGTTCCATTTGGATGAAAGATCCGCACGGCCAGCAATGTATCGTTGCGTCCAACCATTTCGAGAATCGCTTGCACATCGGCGCTGTTGCCGTTGCGCATGGCATTGAAGATCGATTTTTCCACGGTAGCCAGGACCACTTCGGCGCTCTTCAGCGTCGAAGTGACCATCCAGCGATGCTCGCGGTTGATGAAAAACAGGGAGAAAGCGCCGACGCCGATGGTCAGAATAACGATGTTAAGGATAATGACCCGGCTGATGAGGCTGTTGATGAACAAGCTGCGCTTTCCTTTTCCGCTTTACCGGCAAAATGCCTTTACCTGCAGCTCCATAACCCGAACTACTTGCGACGCAGTACCCTTTCAGCCGCCTCCACCAGATGCGCCGGAGTCAGCCCGTAATGGACGAGAAGTTCCTCTGCCGTTCCTGATTGGCCGAAAACATCGCGCAGGCCGACGCGCTCCACCGGCACCGGGCACCCTTCCGCCAACGCTTCGCAGACAGCGCCGCCGAGGCCGCCAATGATCGAATGTTCCTCGGCGGTAACCACGGCGCCGGTCTCTTGGGCGGCCTTGAGAACCAGCGCGAGATCGAGCGGCTTGATCGTACCGAGGTGGATGACGCGGGCGGAAATTTTTTCTTCCTTCAGGATGGCGGCGGCGGCGAGCGCCTGGGCGCTCATCATACCGGTGGTAATGAAAGTCAGATCATCGCCCGGCTGCAAGGTAGCACCGCGACCGATGACGAAAGGCGAACCTTCCGGAAAGATCACCGGCACCTTGGAGCGGCCGAGGCGAATGAAAACGGGACCGGAAAAGGCCGCCGCCGCCCGCACCGCCGCCTCTGTTTCCGGGCCGTCAGCCGGGCAGAGAACGCTCATATTCGGAAGCACGCGCATGATGGCGAGATCCTCTATCGACTGATGCGAGCCGCCGTCTTCACCGACAGTGATCCCGCCGTGCGTCGCCACGATCTTTACCCCCAGTCGGGGATAGGCCACCGATTGACGGATCTGTTCGAAGGCGCGCCCGGCGGCAAATACGGCAAAGGTCGAAGCGAACGGGATCATGCCGGCGGCGGCAAGACCGGCAGCCATGCCGATCATATTTGCCTCGGCGATGCCGGCATTAAAGAAACGCTCAGGGAACTCCTTGGCGAAAAGACCGGTTTTCGTCGATCCGGAAAGATCGGCATCGAGTGCCACGATTCTTCGATCGTTCCGTCCCAGCTCGACTAAGGCCTTACCATAGGCATCACGGGTTGCTATCATTTCCACGTCTGTCTTCCCTTCAAAAAGTCGGACGCCCGACGGAACGCCGCTAAGACTGGCCCAGAATTTCGAGTGCGCGGCTAAGTTCATCATTGCTCGGCGGTACCCCGTGATAACTGGCCTTGTGCTCGAAAAAGGGAACCCCTTTCCCCTTGACCGTGCGCGCAATAATCATGGTTGGCCGCCCTTCAGTCTTTCCGGCGTCATCGAAAGCCTGGCTGATGGCCTGAAGATCGTGCCCATCGACTTCAAGCACATGCCAGTTAAAGGCGAGGAACTTCGGTCCCAGCGGGGCAACAGCCATGACCTTCGCCACCTCGCCATCGATCTGCAGGCCGTTCTGGTCGACAACAACGCAGAGCCGATCGAGCCGATAATGCGCGGCGGCCATGGCGGCTTCCCAGTTCTGCCCCTCCTGCAACTCGCCGTCACCGAGAAGGACAAAGGTACGCGAGGAGCGGCCAGCCAGACGAGCGCCCAGGGCCAGACCGACTGCCTGTGACAGCCCCTGACCGAGAGAACCGGTGCAGACCTCGATGCCGGGAGTTTTGTTCATGTCCGGATGTCCCTGCAGATGGCTTCCCAGCCGGCGCAACGTTTTCAGATCATCGGTGGGAAAATACCCGGCGTGGGCCAGACAGGAGTAGAGGGCGGGCGCCGCATGCCCTTTGGAAAGAACAAAGCGGTCGCGTTCCTCCCAGCGGGGATTAGCCGGATCATGGCGCATGGTATGAAAGAAAAGAACGGTCAGGACATCGATTGCCGAAAGGCTGCCGCCGGTATGTCCCGAGTTGGCGGTATTGAGCATCTTGAGGATTTCGACCCGAAGATGCCGGGCGGTCTCGCCAAGCTCCCGGGCGCTCTGATCTGATAACATCCTATTTCAACTCCCTTCCATCTCCCTGTCGGGAGAGCGCAATGCAACGGAGAATTAGTCGCAAGCCGGCGCGACTAACGGCCTTCTCCTAGCAGATAAGACAGAATAATATCGTCAAGACTCGGTTCCCCCGAAGGAGGTGTTTTTGAAGTCGCGACTGGTATGGGTGGCCGCGCTTGCGGCATCGGAGCGGCAACCGGCGGGGGATCGGCCACCTTGATCAGCGGCGCTTCCTCCTTCGTTACGGAGGCGTCCTGACTTTTTTCGGCTGCGGGTGAATTCGAGCTCTTGCCGATGATTGCGTCGAATTCGCCATGATGAAGGCGCCGCAACATATCCCGATGCTGATCCTTCATCAATTCTTCGACCACCTGATCCAGCCGGTCGGCCTTGATGATGTCGGCGTAAGAGGTTTTCTTTGTTTGCAGGATGGTGCCGCCAATGAACAGGTGGGTAATGATAAAGGGGAATTTCACACCGCCATCTTCGGTCTGGACGTGATAAACCGTATCTTTATAACGGAAGTTATGATTAAAACCGACAACCATGGAGATCCCTGCAAGACTGTGAAATAGCGGAAGTAAAATAGCATGCTCCGCGAAATGGCGCAAGAACTTAGTTGTACATTGAACAATCGCTTGCCGGCTCTACGTCAATATATGCGCCCGTTCAGGAACGGGATTGCTGGAACAGTTCCTTGACTCGGGCAACCGCTTCCAAAGCATCGACGGCATAAAGATCGGCGCCGATCGAATCGGCGTAATCCTGGGTAACCACCGCCCCGCCAAGCATGGTAAACACCCTCACTCCGGCTTCCCGCAGCGCGCAAATTGTGGTTTCCATCTGATGCAGGGTGGTGGTCATGAGCGCCGAAAGGCCAACGGCATCGACGGCATGTTCCGCTGGCCGCTTCGACAATGCGTGCGGCAGGGACGTTCTTACCCAGATCGATGATTTCGAAGCCATGGTTCTCGAGCAGGGTACAAACGATATTCTTACCGATGTCGTGGATATCCCCTTCGACTGTGGCCATCAGGATCTTGTGCCGGCGCGGCATCTCCGTTCCCTGCATGGCCGTCTTCAGCCGGGCGAAAGCAGCCTGCATTGTTTCCGCCGACAACATCACCTGGGGAAGGAAGATCCGCTTGGCGCCGAAGCGCCGTCCGACCTCCTCCAGTCCGGGGAGAAGACCCTCGTTGCTGATCGTCAGCGGCGGTAGTCCCTCCTGCAGAGCGCTCTCCACCAGCGCCAGAATGCCATCGCGGTCCCCCTCGATGACGGCGGCAGCCAGACGCTCGCGAATGCCCATGGCAGTCGCTGTGATTTGCGCTGCACCAGCAGACGCAGAGGCAGTAGCAAGCACCGCAGATGCACCGGCCCCTGCATAATGTGCGATGTACGTCTCCGCCCTTAGATCCCGGCCGAGCAGGACCATCGCCGCCCGAAAAGCATCCATCATCCGTTCTTCGCTCGGGTTGACGATGGCGGCATCGAGACCGGCTTCCAACGCCATGGCGAAGAAGGCTGCGGAAAGGACCGGCCGCGCCGGCAGACCAAAAGAGATATTGCTGACGCCGAGAACCGTGGCCAGCCCCAGTTCCTCGCTGTACCAGGCGCAATGCGCTGTAACGTTTCCCGCACCTGCGCCTGCTCGGCGGAGACGGTCAGGGTCAGACAGTCGATGATGACATCGTGGCGCGGCAAACCGGCATCGAGGGCAGCGTGCAGGATCTTTCCGGCGATCGCGACCCGTCCTGCGGCGGTTGACGGAATACCGGATTCGTCGAGCGCCAGACCGATGACTGCCGCTCCGTACTTGCGGGCCAGCGGCAGGATCACCGCCTGGCTCTTGCTTTCGCCGGAGACGGAATTGATCAGGACTTTGCCATCGGCCGCCTTGAGCCCCCGTTCCAGGGCGAGCGGATCGGAAGAATCGAGAACCAGAGGGGCGGCAGCCACGCCGCAAACAGCAAAGACCGCCCGCTCCAGAGCCGCCGGCTTCATCGACCCCGGGTGTGCCGCAGTTGATGTCGAGAAGGGAGGCGCCGGCGGCGCATCTGCTCCTGGGCTTCGCGGCGGATATAGGCGGTCTTCCCTTCGCGCAGCTCCTGCGAATATCCCTTCTTCCCCGTCGGATTGATACGCTCGCCGATCATGGCGCAGGGGGCGGTGCCGCCGATCGCGACGACGGAGGTGCGGCTGGAAAGGAAGAGTGCGCGCGCGGCGGCGGCGTCCAGGCGCAGCTTCGCCCTTCCAGCGCGGCGCGGATGGCGCGGATGTGGGCGCGGAGTGGTGCCGCAGCAGCCGCCGATGATACGCACGCCGAGGGCGATCATCCGCTCGTGGTAGGCGGTCATCTCCTCCGGGCGTGCCGGGGAAGACGGTCTGCGCCGTCGCGCAAGACCGGCAGCCCGGCATTCGCCTGGGAATCAGCGGCCGGGGGGTGACGGTGCGCATCCGTTCGAGGATGGCGTAAATCCCCTCGACCCGAGGCCGCAGTTGGAGCCGATGACATCGACCCGCAAGCGCATCGAGGGTGACGGCGGCCGCTTCCGGCGGGGTGCCGAGGACGGTACGGCCGGCGTCGTCGAAGGTCATCTGGGCGATGATCGGCAGGTGCGGAAAATTCCTGGCAGGCGATGATCGCCGGCGCGCAGTTCACGGATATCGAGAAAAGTTTCGAGGGTGATCAGGTCGGCCCCGGCGGCGGCAAAAGCCCGCACCTGTTCGCCGAAGATCTCGACCATCTCATCGAAGCCGGCATCCCCGACCGGCTCGAGGAAACGGCCGGTCGGGCCGATGGAGGCGGCGACGAAGCTGCCTGCACCGGCCGCCTGCGGGCCATTTCGACCGCCCGGGCATTGATCTCCGCCACCCGGCCTTCGAGGCCGTAGTGGGCGAGCTTGCCGCGGCTGCCGCCGAAGCTGTTGCTGACGAGGATATCGGCGCCGGCCTCGGCATATTCCCGATGAATGCCGACAACGACCTCGGGGGCTGCCAGATTCATCTCCTCGGGGCATCCGCCGGGGGGCAGCCCGCGTTCCTGCAGCAGGGTTCCCATGGCTCCGTCGAGAACCAGTACCCGATTTTTTAATGCCGCCCGAAAATCGTTCATTGTCGATCCTCTCCCGTTGTCGCCGGCGCAGTGCCGCTCTCTTCCGCCTGCCGGGTATAGGAAAAATCGGCCTTTATCGGCTCCAGCAGACCGAAATGGCCTTTCAGCGTCTCGACCGGTTTTCCGTCCACCAGGATACGAATCTGGCGGATATGAGGGAAATTGACCGCCAGGGTGTCGGCCAGACCGTAAACTGTAAGGAGTTCGGAAATACTGCCGCCCGGATGATCGCTAACCAGCTGACTGTTGAAATTGAGTTCGGCGGTATTGTCACGCAAAGTCACTCCATGCAGCACGGCAGAGGAAGGAAGAATGGGAACGAGATCGCCCATCGGGCCATCGATCAAAGCCTGCACCGTTGCCCGCACGCACTCCTCCTCGATCTGGCAATCTTCGATTTCCCTGGCCTCGGGAAGAAGCTGATTCGCCGCCGGAGCGCCAAAGTAGAGAAGCACTTCATGCATCGCTTTCTCAGGAGTGGAAGACTGGGTGGGCATGGATTTTCCCGGTGACCGGGAGACGATTAACTTGCGGCCGATAACTGCGCCGAAAACCACCAGGATGAGCAGAAATGCCGCGAGCAGAAGGCGGTCTTTGAACGGGCTTTTCATGCAGAACCTCTCCTTGGCGCTACTCGCTATTGTTAATCCAATTCCACCTGCTGTACCCCGCAAAGCGGGGCGCCGAGAAAAGCGCCGCCGACCTTTTCGAAACGGGCCGGAATATCGGTGACGAAAAAACGCGTGGCGGCCGGGACGCTGCGGCGGAAAATATCCCGGCCGGCCAGCTGTCCGGCAACAAGATGTGCGGTTTCTTCGGCCGAATCGACCAACTGAACGCTATCTCCGAGAACCGCCTGGAGCGTATTCTTGAGCAATGGATAATGGGTGCAGCCCAGAACGAGGGTATCGATCCCCTGTTCCATCAGTGGGGCAAGATAATCGCGGGCGGCCAGAAGCGCTACCTGATGTTCCGCCCAACCCTCTTCGGCCAAAGGAACAAAGAGGGGGCATGGGGCGGCATAAATCTGGATGTCGGGATCGAGGGCATGGATAGCGCGGGTATAGGCGCAACTCTTGATCGTTCCTTCGGTGCCGATGACGCCGATTCGGCGATTGCGGGTCAACGCTACTGCTCGCGCCGCCCCAGGTTCGATGACCCCGATCACCGGTAGACTGAAACGTTCTTCCAGTGCCGGCAAAGCTACGGAAGAAGCGGTATTGCAGGCAACCACCAGCATCTTCACCCGCCGTTGCACGAGAAAGGCCGCGGCTTCGAGTGCATAACGCAGAACCGTGGGTGGGCTTTTGGTACCGTATGGCACTCGGCCGTATCCCCGAGATAAAGAAGCTCCTCGCCGGGGAGGAGCCGCATGATTTCCTTGAGAACCGTCAAGCCGCCGAGGCCTGAATCAAATACGCCTATTGCATCTTCGGACACTTGCTTTTCCATCTTGAAGGGACTGCTGTTCGGGCGGCTTTTCCGGAAGGGAGAAATGGTGCCGCCGGCAAAGAAGGGATACTATGCAATGCCCCAGGTGAAGTCAAGGGATTACCCCTTTTGCCTCTTTACCTTACAACAGTAAACCTGTTATGGTAGCGAAACATTTTTAGGGGAAGAATGCGCATGGATCTGTCCTCGCTCGTGAAAGGCCTGGAAACCGGGCGTCTCATGAAATACTTGGAACAACTGGATGTGCAGCAGCTTATCCGGAATCCCTACCTGCTCGGCACCATCGGCGGGCTCGCTCTGATCGCTCTGATCATGCGCTGGCGCGTGCTGCTGGTGACGCTCATGGCCACTACCGGTTTTGTCTGGTTGATCTATTACATTCAGCAACGGGGAACGGAACTGCAGGGACGCTTGGCCAGTGACACCTTGCTGCTTTTCGTCGGCGGCGGGGTCGCCCTGATCGGCCTGGTCATTTACTTCCTCTTTGTAAAAGAATAACCATAACTCCTCTCAAGAGACTCATTCCTGCCCAACATGGTCGGTTTTACCACAACCATTCCCCTGGAGATTCTGGTCGCCGCCGGCCGGCGTCCGGTCGATCTCAACAATATCTTCATTACGGATCCCGATCCGTCGGCCCTGATCGAAGATGCGGAGATGACCGGTTTTCCGCGCAATATTTGCGGCTGGATCAAGGGACTTTACAGCGTTGTTCAGCGCCACAACATCCGCGAAGTCATCGCTGTTACCGAAGGGGACTGTTCCAATACGCATGGACTGATGGAAGTCCTCAGCCTGCAGGGGGTCAAAACCGTACCTTTCGCTTACCCCTATGGGCGTGATGCCGCTACTTTGGCACGCGAGATCGAAAAGCTCTCCCGCTACTTCGATACAACACCGGCCGCCGTCCACAGAGCCAAGATTCGGCTGGACGAGGTGCGCCGAAAGGTCCATGAAATTGATCGCCTGACCTGGGAGGAGAACCGGGTCAGCGGCGGCGAGAACCATTATTACCAAGTCTGCACCTCCGACATGAATGGCGATCCTGACGCCTACGAAAAAGAGGTCGAGTCTTTCCTCGCCGAGGTGAGCCGCCGCCCACCCCGTCAGGAAGCGTTAAGGCTGGCGTACATCGGGGTGCCGCCGATCATTTCCGATCTATACCCGGAATTGGAAAAAATGGGGGCGCGGGTCGTTTTCAATGAGACGCAGCGTCAATTCTCCATGCCGTTTGACACCGATACTCTGGTGGAGCAATATCGCCGCTATACCTACCCCTACGATATCTTCACCCGCCTGGACGATATCGAACGGGAACTGGCGCGGCGCAAGATCGATGGTGTCATTCACTACGTGCAGGCGTTCTGCTTCCGGCAGATCGAGGATATGGTCGTACGCCGGCGTTTGCCGGTGCCGGTTTTGACCCTGGAAGGGGATCGTCCCGGGCCTCTCGATGCCCGCACCCGCATCCGTCTTGAAGGTTTTGTGGAAATGCTGAGGAGCCACTCGTGATCACCACTCTCGGACTCGACCTGGGCAGTCGCCAGGTAAAAATAGCCGCCCTGCAGAAGGATACGATTGTCTGGCTCCGTGAATTCGATACCGTCCCTTTCTATAAACAGTTCGGTGGGATGCGCAATGGCAAGCTGACCATCGATTTCAAGAGCACGGGACTGCTGACTGCCGAGGAGTTGGAGAATGTCCCCCTGGTGGTGACCGGCTATGGACGCAATACGATCGATCTCGAAGGCGCTTTGGTCATTCCGGAAATCCAGGCGCATGTGGCCGGTGTACGCCGTCAGACCGGGTTTTCGACCTTCACCATGCTCGATCTGGGGGGCAGGATACCAAAGTGGCCCGTGTCGAAAACAATCGGCTCGTCGATTTCATCATGAATGACAAATGTGCCGCTTCATCCGGCCGTTACCTGGAGAATATGGCGAAGGTTCTCGATGTGACGTTGGAGGAGCTTTCACTTCATTATCACCACCCGGTTCCGCTCGATGCCACCTGCGGAATTTTCGGGGAAAGCGAACTCATCGGTCGTCTTATCGAAGGCCATTCCCTTCCACGACTGTGCGCCGGCGTCAATCGCACCCTGATCAAGCGGGTAGGACCGATGCTGCACCGTTTTCCCACGGACCAGTTGGTCCTGACCGGCGGCGTGGCACGCAGCCAGGCTTTTTTTGAACTGCTGCGGATTGCGACCGGCGTCGAGCCCTTCGTACCGGCCCATCCACAGCACAATGGCGCCATCGGCTGCGCAATGCTCGGCGGCAGCCGCTAACAGTCCAATTTACCAAGTTGGTCCTGACGAGGAGAATATGACCCTGAAAAAACGCGATTGGCTGCTGATCCTGCTGGCCGTGGGAATTGTTGTCGTGCTCTGGGCAGCACCGGAAGAATCGACCCGCAAGATCCCTTTTGATGCAACGCATGAAAAGTTTTATTCAATGGTGAAACAGGAGGGGAAAAAGGCCGCGGAAAAATTTTGCGAGGAGTGCCACAATCCGCAGCAGCTGCCGCTCCCCGACGGGCATCCACCGAAAGCCCGTTGCCTCCTCTGCCACAAGCTGGAAGAGCGCTAGTCTTCCGAATCGAGCATGCAGACCACCATCGATCTTTCGGCGCAATTTGCCACGCTCGCCGAGGACCTCTGTCAACGCCTGCCGACGCTGCGGCATATCGACCGGGATAGGATCGTCTTTGCCCTGTCACGCTCGCGCGCCGACGGCAACCACGGCACCTATGCCCGTATCGTTCCATTGCGCTTTGCCACCGGTGCAGCAGAAATGACCCGCCGGCGCGGGCGCTGGCTCGAAACCTTCCGCCTGCCTGAACTGCGCCACGAAGGGCGGGACATCCTCTATATCATCTATGTCATGGTCCCGCGCTTTTTGCGGCTTTCCATGGCACAGAAACTCTCCACCATCATCCACGAGCTCTATCACATTTCGGAAAAGTGCGATGGCGATATCCGCCGCTTTGCCGGCAGGAACTTCGCCCACGGTGCTTCGCGCCATGCCTTCAATCGCCACGTGGATTCGTTGCGGACGCAATATCTGGCGCTCGCAGCCGATTCAGCCATGCTGGATTGTCTGCACATTGAGGAAGAGGCGTGGCGCCTTGGCCGCCTGAAGCTGACCGGCCTCAGCATCCCTCTGCCCCGTGCCCGCCTGGTTTTCCGGCGAAAAGGCAATTGACCCTACTTTTCCCGCGAGACCCCGTCCCGATTTTTTCCGCGTCGTTTCAGCGCCAGACCGATCGTCCCCACCAGCAGCAGGGTCAACACTCCACCGATCAGGCCGGACAGACTGGCGCCGGAATCCGCCGCCGTCCTGCCGCCATCCACGGCCGCTACCCCATCCCCTTCTTGTTTTTTAGAGGTGTAACCGGGGAAGAGAGAGGTATGTTCCTGAAGGTTGGCGAGGAACGGATGTACTCCCTGGGCGGGCGCCGGCAATTCCTCCTGCCCGGAAGAGTGCAGAAGGCTCCACTCCAGACCATCGGGCCGCGAGGAGGCAAACCAGGAAAGAAGACCGCCGGTCAGGACGGCGGCTGTAGCAAAGGCCAGCAGAAGCTGTCGCCGCGGCACCGGTCCGATGGGGCGGGCGGCATTCACAACCAGGATCTCCGGCCGGGCACGCCAGACAAAGGTCACCACCAGAGCGGTGACCACCCCCTCGACCACACCGATGGCCAGGTGAATGGATTGCATCAGGTAGAAAAAGGTACGCAAGGGAATCGCTGAAATGCCCGAAAGTACGGTCTGCAGCACCACGCCCAGGGCCCCGGTCTGAAGTCCGACGACTGCGCCGATGAACGCGCCGGCGGCGATCCGCCCGGCCGCTGACGATTCCCTGGCGATCTGGCGGTAGATAGGCCAGGCGATGAAACAGGGAATTATTCCCAGATTAAAGATATTGCAGCCAAGGGCAAGCAGCCCGCCATCGGCGAAAAAAAGTGCCTGCACGGTAAGAACAGAAGCCATGGCAAGAAACGCCGCGCACGGCCCGAGCAAGATGGCCAGCAGCAGACCGCCGCCAAGATGACCGCTGGAGCCGGTGGCCGGGATGGTGAAATTCACCATCTGGGCCGCGAAGATAAAGGCGCCGAGCACACCCATCAGCGGAATGGTGCTGTCATCCAGATTTCTCTTCACCCGGCGGGCGCACCAGGCAATGGCGCCGGCGGCAGCTACCCAGAAGGTGCCGCCGACAGCGGGTGAAAGAAGGGCATCGGCCATGTGCATGGAATTATCCTCGGCCAGGGGCGAGATGCGATTTTGCAGACATTTGGGTCAGCGCGCAGCGGGTTTTTACTTTAAAGCAGTCCCGCTACAGCTTTGGCCATGTTTTCCAGATGGCGCAGGTCGCCTTCGGTAAAATCGGCGCCTGCTTCGTCGCGCGTCTTCCCCTTGCGGGTCACCTGAATGACCCAGCGAACCTCGCCTTCTGCGGCTATCGGCGCGCTCATGATCTTCTGCACCGGAACACGCTGCTCGCGTTCGGCAAGGGTGCGTTCCACCATGTGGAGGTGCGGGGTTCGGGAAAAATTATTGTCTATGGAACCGCGTTGTTCACGGACCGTGGAAACGAGCTGGGAGGAAGCAATCGACTGGATGGGAATGGTCGCCGGATTGCCGATCGAAACCGGCGCCCGCAAAACGGCCATGTGACTGATTGGATTGATTTGGAAGAGCCCTATCTCGTGTTCCTGCACCTCAAAAAAAAGGGCGATTTCACAAGCCGTCATCTCCGCACGTTTCTCCTGAGGCACGGAGGAAAGGCCGACGGCCAGCTGCCGGCAGAACGATTCGATATTCATGGCGGACTCTTTTCGATAGGAGGATCAAAGTCAAACTGCGGAAATCCGAGCCTTACATTTAACAGAATTGCCGCCGGCTTTCCAGACAAGAAATATCGGCGGGCAATTGGAACCTTCGATTTTAGTTCGGTGGCGCTTCCGGGTCTGGTGTCCCGCGGAACGTCCAGTAGAGGAAGAAGAGAGAGGGAACGAGGATAATCACGCCGAAAGGCAGAACGGTAAAAAAGGCGATAAAGGTGGCGCGCGGCGCCGCTGCGGCAGCTAGGGTGAGCTGGCCGATGATGAGATCCGGATAGATTGCCGCCCCGAATCCGAGCAGGGTCAGGCTAACGGTACCGGCGGCGGCGATCTGGGCACCAAGAAAACGGCGCTTCCAGAGGAGAATTTCGGTAGCGATCCCAAAGGCGACTGCCCCCCCGACGATCCATCCCACTTCCGGCGAGAGCAGACGGGCGAAAAAGAGAGGCGCATCGAAGCGCGCGGCCGGGATCTCCAGGGTGGTCAGCGCCCCGAGAACCAAGGCCGGCGATCATCCCCCGCCGCCGAAAATCCTCCTGCAGTTCTCCGGTGGTGCGCACCGTCATGTAGATCGGCGCCAGATAGGCGCAGATGGCCATCCCCACCAGTCCCCCGACCAGGGTAAAGGGGGAGATCCAGGCCCATAGGCCGTACTGGACACCTGCCGTCCTCGAGGATGATCCGCCTGCAGCGGTCGCGGTAACCGCCATGCCGAAAGCAAAGGGGGTGAGAATGCTGGCAATTTCGAAGGTTCTGGCCCATGAAGGGGACGTCTTCACCGGTCTGACTGCCGAAATGACGGAAGGCAAAGGCGGCGCCCCTCGAAAATTGATACCCACGAGGGCCATCACGAACGGCACCAGCAGGGCGATGAAGATAGCCGCAAAGCCTGTGGGAAAAGCTGTGAAAAGCGTCACCACCATGAATATCAGCCAGATGTTGTTGGTTTCCCACACCGGGCCTATGGCAAGGAAAAGGCTGTCCCGCTGCTCCCGGGCCCGGGGACCGGAGGCAAAGGCGGTCCAGATGCCGCCGCCGAAGTCGGCGCCGCCGAAGAGCGCATACATGACAAGGCCGAGTGGAGGACGACGGCCGCCAGATCTCAAGGTCAACATGCCGATCCTCCTTTCGTGCTTCGAGCTGCCTTTCCCGCCGGTGGCCGGCTGAAGCAGCAGCTTCAGCAGGCCGATCGTGAGCAGGATATACAGCGACAGAGAATACGAAGAACACCAGGTCCATCCCGGGATGCGGTGTAACACCCTGCGCCACTCGTCATATGTCCCTGGACGATCCAGGGCTGGCGGCCGAATTCGGTAACCAGCCAGCCGCTTTCCAGGGCGATTATACCGAACGGCGACGCGCACAGGACAGCCGCACAGCAGCCACCTGTCGCCGGGGATCGTCTCGTGCGCGCCAGCGCAGCCACCAGAACCATCCGGCAGCGGCAAGCATGAGAAAAAAGGAGCCGACCATCAGGTCGAAAAAAGGGTGGACCAGGCGCGGGTCGGGAGTGGTGCCGGGGGAAAGGCATCGAGTCCCTCCACCACCGCTTCCGGATCCCGATGGGCCAGAACGCTGAGCAGTTTCGGACTTCGATGCCATACGGCACTGTTCCGCGAAGCCGGGTCGGGCCAGCCGCCGATGATCAGCGGCGCGCCCCGCGTCGGTTTTGAAATGCGCCTCCATGGCCGCCAGTTTCGGCTTCTGATGCTTGGCCAGGAAGTGCGGCCGCCCAGTCGCCCGGAAATAAGCATGAGCGGGAGAAAAACGCCGGCGACCGCCAGGGCCAGAGTAAGCGCCCGCTTGTTATAGTCGGTAATGTCGTCCGCGCAACAGGGAAAGAGCATAGATGCCGGCCATGGCGAAGCCGGTGGCGACATAGGCAGCAAAGGTACCGTGTACCGCCTCATGCGCCCAGGCGGGATTGGCAAGCGCCTGCAGGGGATGGAGATCCGCCAGCACTCCGTTCTCCGAGGCTGAAACCGGCCGGGGTGTTCATCCAGGCGTTGGCGCTGATGACGAACACCGCCGAAGCGGCGGAGGCAACGGTGATGGGAATGGTGCAGAAAAACAGCACCCGGCGGGACAGCCGCTTTTCGCCATAAAGTATAGAGGGCAAGAAAATCGCTTCGGTAAAAAAGGCAAACCCTTCCATCGAGAAGGAGAGGCCGATCAGCGGGCCGCTGAAGGCCATGAACCTCGGCCAGAGAAAGCCGAGTTCGAAGGAAAGTATGGTGCCGGAAACGGCGCCGATGGCGAAGAACAGCCCCGCCGGTCGGATCCAGCGCCGGGCCATCTGATGATAGAGTTCGTCCCCGGTGCGCAGCGACAGCCCTTCGGCGATCATCAGCATGAGCGGCAGCCCGATGCCGATGGTTGCGTAAATGATGTGGAAGGCGAGCGAAACCCCCATCAGTGCGCGGGCCGCGAGAAGATTGTCCATTTACCCTCCGGCCGACTTTTCAGGGAAGTCTAGCACCGGCATGGGAGATCGCCAGCCATCGGCAGTACAGCAACCGATGGCGTTCTGGTTATTTTGGCGCTTCCGCGGCTGGCGGCGGGCAGGGGCAGGGAGTCTGGCTGGCACACGGCGTCTGCTTCTGGCAGGCATTCCGGTAACCGGGGCCGTGGCAGGGGCGCCAGCAACAACCGGCCAGGGAAAAGGAGACGAGCAGCACAAGCGAGAGCGTAAGAGATCGCGACATGAGAGCCTCCGCAAAATAATGGAAAACGACTTGGAAAACGGGGCGAACCCGGGAAATCTTTAATTGGCCTGCTTCAGCAGCTTGCGCAATTTCGGCCACTGCATTCCGGCCCGGGAAGCGACCTGCGTCAATCCCCGCCAGTGCGCCTTTACCTCACCGGCCGTCAGTAATTTCTGCGCCTCCTTGTAGGCGTCCCGAATGGTAAATCCGGCCAGGCCGCACTTCTCCAGTTTGCGCCGGGCTTCCTTCTGTTCGGGGGTAAGAAAGGCTTCCCCCTTGCGTCTGATGATCGTCATCCTGCCTCCTGCCCTTTCCAAGTGCCGAAACCGTTGCAACTCCCCCCACTTGGGGGAGATTATATTCAGGTAAAATCGATACGGCAAGCACTAATCGATACCGAGGCAAGCAGAAAACCGCCTCATCCCTCGTCGCCATTACCGGGGACAACCTTCTCTCCGCTCCCCTTCACCCACGCGGCCAAAAGCGTATACGTCACCGCCAGAACGATCGGACCGATGAACAGGCCGATGACGCCGAAGGCGAACAGGCCGCCGACAACGCCGGGGAAAATCAACGTCAGTGGGAGGTCGGCACCTTTTTTTATCAGCGCCGCGCGAAGGAAGTTGTCGAAAGTGCTGGTGAAGATCGCCCAGACAAGCAGGATCGTGCCGCGGACCATATCCCCCGACCAGTACACCCAGGCGACGGCCGGAAAGAGAACCGGGGCGGGCCCGACCTGGGCGAGACAGAGGATGAAGATGAGCCCGGTCAGCACGGCCGCCGCCGGTACCCCGGTAACAAACAGGCCGATGCCGCCAACACCCGCCTGAATAAAACCGGTAAGAACCACCCCGAGCGCCACCGCCCGGACCGACTTCGCGGCCAAAATGGCGGCCTCCCTTCCCTGCTCCCCGGCGAGGCGATCGGCGAATCGCAGCGCCCCCTCGGCAACCTTTTCCCCTTTAGCAAAAAGGATTGCCGCGATAATCACGGTGAGAAAGAACCCTAGCAGCATCCGCCCAACGCTCCCCGCCTGGGCAAGCATCCACTGCGCCCCTTGGCCAAAATACGGCTCCAGGCGTTGGGCGATTTCCGCCGGGGGCATGGCGGCCAATAGCTGCCATCGGCTGGTCATTTGCGACCCAAAGGGGAGTTCAAGCAGCCAGGAGGGGGGTGACGGGATGGAAAGGTTGCCAAGTGCCTTGGCCTGATCGACAATCGTATCGCCATGGCTGACCACGGCTATGATTGCCAAAGAGAGGGGAAGGAAAAAAACGAGGAGGATCGCCATCGTCATGACGGCAACCGCCAACCAGCGTTTCAGCCATAAACGTTCCTGTAACGCAAGAAACAATGGCCAGGTAGCGACGACGACCATTGTCGCCCAGATGAAAGGGGTCAGGAAGGGGCGAACGGTCCAGAGGCTGGCGGCAATCAAGATGCCAATAAAAAGTACCGCGAGCGTCGTGCGGGTCACATCTTGGGGAATGCGATCGTTCATCGACAGTCCGATGCGCAATGGTTAATCAGAATGAATCCGTTCGACTTTCCGACTGTCCGGTTATTCTTGCACCGGACTCATCATTCTCCCCCTGGATTTCATTTGAATTATGTACCAAAATAGCCGAAATACAAAAGGAAGTCCTGATGACTTCCGATTTGAAGGAAAATCCATGCACCGTTTGCTCTCTTGCCGAACCTTCGCCGCGATTCTCATCCTCCTTCTTGCCGGCTGCACGTTTGGCAGAAAACCGAACATCAAGGTGCCGGCCGCCGTTGCGGATCTCCAGGAAATCATCGAATCGCTGGAAAGAGTCGGCTTCATTCCTCAGAACGCCTCGCAGGTACTGCTGGTCACCAGCGAGGCATCCACCTCTATTTACTCACTTATCACTCCCTTGGAGAAAAATAAGGGGAAGTGGTCGATTGCGATGCCGCCGATACATGGCGTGACCGGTCGAGGCGGTTTTGCCGATCCGGGCGGGAAAAAAGAGGGAGACGGCAAGACACCTTCAGGCGTCTTCCGCCTGCAAACGGCCTTCGGTTATATGCCGACCGCCCCCACCCGAATGACTTACCGGCAGGTCACCGCCGAAGATCTCTGGGTCGATGACATCGACGCCCCGGACTACAATCGCTGGGTGAAGCGGGGGAAACGGCTGCCGCTTCCTTTGAGGAGTTGCGGCGCGGCGACGAGCTCTACAAATACGGGGTGATCATCGAATACAACACGGAGTCGGTCATCAGGGGAAACGGGAGCGCCATCTTCTTGCATGTCTGGAGCGGTGCAGGGCAGCCGACGGCCGGGTGTGTTGCTGTGGCCGAGCCGGATCTTTTAAGGATTCTTGGCTGGCTCGATCCGGCGAAGAACCCGGCGATGGTCATGGGGACGGAAAAGATTTTGCGGAAAATGGCGGCGAACGTTGGTTCTTAAAGATGAAGGGAAAAGGCGATCGAAACTTTACCTCAGCTTTCCTCTCGCCAGACATTGCCAGATGTCATCCGCGTCACCATCATCGCCGCCACGTTGTCGCCGGTGGCATTGAGCAGCGTCGCCAGCGGATCGATGATGACGCTGATCGCCGCCAGCAGCGGCAGCGTCTCCGGCGGAAAGCCGAAAACCGACAGGATCAGCATCTCGCCCATCATGCCGCCGCTCGGGATCGCCCCCACCACCACCCCCACCAGAATCGCGACGCCGACGGCCACCAGCAGCCGCTCGAAGGTCAGCTGCTGCTGGAAAAGGCTCATGGCGAAGAGGATCTTGAGCACGCCGCCGATCACCGAGCCGTCCTTGTGCAGCGCCGCGCCGACCGGAATCACCACGTCGCACACCTCCTGCGGCACCCCCATTTTCGGCGCCGCCTCCAGGTTGATCGGCATGGTCGCCATGCTGGAGCAGGTGCCGAGCGCGGTGAGCGAGGGACCGAGCATGTGCTTCCAGAAGCGTCTTGACGGCGGCGAGGCGCCCGGCGGCAAAGGCGTAGAGCGAGAAGCCGGCGAAATAATAGACGGCGGCGAAGGTGTAGTAGACGATGAAGACCTTCACATAGGCGGCCGGCCAGTGCCTCGCCGGTGTCGACGACGGTGGCGGCAAACCAGGCGAGCAGCCCCACCGGCGCCACGTACATGACGTAATCGACCAGGCGGGTGAAGACCTGCGCGCCGCTGGAGAGAAAACGGCGCAAACGGCCCCCCTGCTTCCCGGCGGGAGAGGGTCGCCAGACCGACCCCGACGGAGAAGACGATCAGCGGCAGCATCGATTTGCGGGAGATCAGCTCCGGGAAATCGGCGGCGGTGAAAGCCTTTACCAGCTGCGCCAGCAACGACGGGATTTCCTGCTGCCGGCGGAGCTGGTGAGCACGATGCCGGCGCCGGGGGTCGGCTGCACGAGCAGCATGAAGAGCAGCGAAGCGACCGCCGCCACGAGGCTGGTGAAGAGGAAGACCAGCAGCATCGCCCAGGAGATCCGCGAGAGCTTCTTCGCACTGGCGCTCGACGGCGATGCCCGACGAGACCGTGAAGAAGACCAGCGGCACGATGATCATGAAGATGAGGTTGAGGAAGAGATCGCCCAACGGGCGGATCGCCCGCGCCGTCTCCGGCGAGTAACGGCCGAGCAGCAGCCCCGCCGACGATGGAGAGGATCAGGAGCAGCGAGAATCCGTAGGTCTTGAGCAGCTTCATCAGAGTCTGATCCCGAAATGCGTCAGGATGGCCACCATCAGCCAGTAGCAAAGAGCGGTCGCTGCCAGCGAAACAGCCATTGCCGGATAAAAAGAGAGACCCTGCTTCAGCAACACCGGCAAGGCCAGGAAAAAGGCGAGCGAGGGTATTGCCAGCCAGAAGATGCCAAGGGATAAAGCCCTGACCGTTTCCACCTTGCCGGTCTCGATGTACAGCCAGATCATCGCCAGAACCGACACCAGAGGCATGGAGGCCAGAATGGCGCCGAGGAGCGAACTGCGCTTGGCGATCTCCGAGATCAGGATCACCAATACGACAGTCACGGCAAGCTTGATCAGGTAATAGGTCATGGAAGAATTCCGCTCTTTGGAGGCAAGAAAAACCTCAGACGCTGGCGGCGGGAGGACTTCCGGCCGTGTCGGTCCGACTCTTTTCGGTGAACATGCCACCGGTAACCACGAATCCCATGGCCCGCTGCATTGAAATATTAACCGGTTTCACCGCCGAGCGGGCGACCATGATCGTGTGCCCGCCAATTTGATACGACAGCGGAAGATAAACCGCCACCTCTCCCGGATAGCCGATCCCTTCCGGCAGGTCTTTGAAATCGGTGCGGGTGACGAAGCCGAGCAGGCGCATCGGCACGCCACCGAACTCCAGTTCGACGGTGACGACCTGGTTGAACGCGCGGTCCCGCTGTTGCGAAAAGAAGCCGATGAAATCCTTGGCGGAGCCGTAGAGGGTCTTGATCATCGGAATGCGATTCAGCAGCGCCTCGCTCAGGTTGAAGACCCGCCGCACCAGAAAGGCGTTCAGCCCGAGACCAAGGAGGAAAATGACGAAGAGCCCCGCCAGCAGCCCCATGCCCGGAAGATACCATCCTTCCGGGAGGATCACCTGGAGGATTCGGCCGAGGATCTCCTCGGCAGAGGTTGCCGACCAGTACAGGATGTAGAGGGTGAAAGCAGCCGGCAGGATGGCCACCAACCCCCGGAGCATGATACGTCCGAGTTTTTTCATGTACTCATTCATGCCGCATCCATTCTCCTGTTTACGAAAACCTGTCTTGAACGGCAAAAGGCCCGCGGTGCGGGCCTTTTATAACGGACCTGGTGAAGCTCAGAATACCGAGTAGTTGTTTTTGAGCGCAACCACCTCGACGACATCCTTGATCTCCGCCTCGCTCATTTTGAACTGTTCCAGATAAAGCGCAAGCAGATCCTTCTCGGCACCGGCGAGAAAGCCGTCGGCCATCGCCAGATCGACCAAGTTGGCCATGACAGTCCGCTTCTGCTTGTCATCCAGAACAGCAGCAACCAGGGGGACACACTCCTTGGGGGGCGTGTTGCGGAACACCTTGACGGCCCGGTCGAGAGCGTCCGCATCCCCTTTGGCCAGACGGCGCAAAAAGAGCAATTCCTCTTCGTCCACATGCCCATCGACGGCAATCACCGAAAGTACCGAGAGCAGGAACGCACTCTTGGGGGTCAGCTTTACATCCTTCCCCATCAACTTGTCAAACAGTCCCATTGCATACCTCCTTGAAAATTAGTTTCAGATTCACGCGGCGGATTATAAGGAGTGGCGGATTTTTTTTCAAGCCGGATAGACCGATAGTTGAATGTTCTCAATCGGCTAGGCTGCCTCTTTTCTATGGCGGTATAATAGACAGGAAAGGAGGCGAATACAGATGGCACGCAGTCACGGTTCGAGCATCCAAGGACCCGGAACGCTACGAAAAACTCCGGGAGGAAGGGATGAGCAAAGAGAAGGCAGCGCGGATTTCCAATACCCCGCGGCATGAGGCAGGAGAACGGGGGGGCCATGCACCAAAATATGAGGAGCAATCAAAGGACGAGACCTGTTCCGCAGGGCAAAAAAATCGGCCTGCAGGTGAACACGAAAATGAAGAAACAGGAGCTTATCGAGGCCCTTCGCCATCATTGATGGAGCAGGTCGGCTTTAATTTTCCGGTATATCGGGGGCGCTGGCAAGCGTCCCCGTTGCTTTTTGTACACGACTCGCGACGCTTCCGCTATGCCGGTAGCGACGATCTTCGTTTTCTCGGGATGCAACCATTCCAATTGGACTTCCATTGGCAACCTGTTTTGCAACTGCTTTTGCCATTCCCGCCTTTTAAGGAACCAGGTAGTCATCCCTTCCGCATTCTCTGCAGCAGCAATGATCCGTTGATCGAATTCGATGGCAATATCCAGGTCGCTGGTCTTCCTGTGGGTTCCTTTGACTCTGCTCCCGTAAAGGTAAACAGTTGCAATTTCGGGAACATGCAACGCCCATGCGGCGATGATTTTCCCGATTTCCTTCAGCTCCATAGGACTGGCCGACAGGTCATAGCCGGACACACAAAAGAGCCCGCGCCGAGGCGCAGGCTCTTCGGATCGGTAAAGTCGTTCTCTGAAGCCAGCGTCCTACAGAGGAACATCGTCAACGACATCGGCAGCCTTATCGATCGTATCATGGGCGGTATTGCCGGCCACCGGAATGATCGAAATTACGGCACCGCCGACACGCATCGGTACGGTGACGACTTTGGTAAAGGACAGCCGCTGAGCTGGCTGGCGATAAGCAGGACAAGCAGGATTTTTACAGCTTTCATTGTTTTCCTCCTGGGCTAAAAGTGGGGCCAGAAAATAAAGGGCGATTTACCGGCTTTCCGCTGGAGCAGACCGGCACCTTGCGAAACTAATTGCAGGCAAAGCATTCGTCAAGAAAAATCAACTACGCCGCCAAAGAGGTTCATCTTTCATTCCGTGTCCATCGGCAGGCGATCATTCAGAATGCCGCTTCTGTTAGGGGATTAAAAATCTGGACGATCCTGTTGTTTTGGATAATAATCAGCACCTTCAGGCTGTAATTGGGAGCCAACGATGGGAGAACTTTCAATGAGAGAAAAGGAGGTCTGATGTCATCTGTTGCAGTGCTTATCGCCGGCGGGGTCGCGCTGATCCTGTCGATTGGATACCTGGTGATGATCTACAACAGCTTGGTCCAGGTGCGCAACAATACCGACAAGGCATGGAAGAACATCGACGTACTTCTGCAACAACGCCATGACGAAATTCCAAAGCTGATCGAAACCTGCAAGGCCTATATGGCCCACGAACGGGAGACCTTGGACAGTCTTACCCGATTGCGCGCCGGCTACCGCCAGGCGCCGACGGTGGAGCGCAAGGTGGAGATCGAGAACCGCATCAACAGCGAGATGCGCCGGCTGAGCATGGTGTGGGAACAGTACCCCGATCTGAAGGCGGTGCAGGCATTTGCTCAGGTGCTCGGCCGCATCAGTGGTCTGGAGAGCTCCATCGCCGACCGCCGGGAGTTCTTCAATGACAGCATCAATATCTACAATATCCAGATCGAGCGCTTTCCGGATGTCCTTCTCGCCAAAATCCTTAGCTACCAGCGCAAGGGATATCTGGAAATCCCCCAAGAGAAAAAAACCGATGTCGCGATGAATTTTGCTTGATAAACGCCGCAGGTTGACGGCAGGAGAAGATGCAGGTGGAGCAGCGCTGGACAGCGGAGGAACGCGAAAAATATATCCGTAGCCAGGCCGCAGGATGGGTCGCCGCCCTGCATCCACGGCTGCACGGCACCCATGCCGAGATCGACGCCCTGCGCCATAAAGGCAGTGTGTCGGAAGTGAAAACAACGCTGCGGGAGGGCGGAGCGCGCTACGGTCTCGTCGTTTGCTTCGAAGATCCGACGGGGGCGCCGCTGCAACATCCTCAGCCGGTAAAGGCGCTTTGCCACAACCCGGTGGCGGGCAAGTGGCAACCCCTGTCCCTCTCTGCCTTCCCTGCCGACGAAGCACCTGCGTCCCCCCGGTCACCCTCCCAATATTCGATCCCGATCGCGGGGAAGCTCGGCCTTGGCGCCGGAACCGCCATCGCCTGGGCCCTCATCGTCCTCGGTCTCTTCGCCATTTTTCCCGATTTGCGCGACATCGCCGCCGGCCTGCGTTCCCACAACTGGGAGATAGCGGAGCTGGTGCGGGAAAAAAGGGAGTGGAGTTTCGTTGACCCCGCTGACGGTCGGAAAATAGAGATCGAAAACCTGCGGTTCACCGTGGCGCGCGAACGCAGTTGGGACGACGGCTTCGCCGCAATCTTCCGCATTCCGGCGGGATGGTGGGAAGAGCACAAAGGGCCGGTTCTCGTACGGATCGACCGCTTGGATCTGCACGATCCCGTGCTGGTCACCGGGATACCGCCGGAAAGCTCCGGCTTCCTCATTTTCTCCTCCACTCTGCTGATTATCGGGCTCAGGATCTGGCTGGACCTCCGCCGGGGGCGGCAAGCTGGGCTTTCGAGCGTGGGGGAGGCTCTGCTGGGGAGCGGGAAATTCCCGCCGCTATTAGCCATTATACTGACCCATACCCTTTTCTTCGCCCTCTATATCGCGGCAGCCTTCCTGTGGTGCAACCTGGTTCTTCTCCCTCTGCCGGGCTGGCCGGCCCTGCTGTGGCTGGGAATACTGGCGGCATTCGAACTCGTTCCGGGGTTGTGGACGTGGGCCTACAGCTACGGTTGGTTCCGCTGGTTCCTCCTGCAGGTGCTAATCGTCCTCACTCTTCCTCTCGCGACAGCGCTTTTGGGGCTTACCCTCCCCTTCCTCCTGGCGGGCCTCACGGCGATCCTGCTCCTGGTCGCCCTCTTTTCCGTTTTCGTTCCGAAGTACTTCCCGCAGAACGTTGTGCGGCTGGTCTGGATACCGCTTTTTCTTGCCGGCACGGCAGCGCCGTTTCGCTCCTTGTGCCTCCTCGGCTATCAACTCATCCCGGGGATCCCCTACCATGCCCCCGCCGACATTCTCGGTAATGCGACCTGGGTCGCCCGGTTCGACCTGGCGGTCGGAGTCGCAGGGATTGCCGTTATCCTGACCGCCACTCTTCTCGATACCTTCTGGCGGCTCCGGCAAGCCCGGCAGGTGGAAAATTTGCCGACCTCGAAGACCCGGTCGGCGGCGCTCGGCATCGGCGAATTTCGCGGCAGAGCCCGGCGGCTGGATGGGAAAGATGGGGAAATACTTTCTTCGACCGGAGACGGTTTGGAACTTCTCGCCCCCTTCTACCTGGAGGACGATACCGGCCGCATCCTCGTCAACCCGCGCGGGGCGAAGTTCCGCCGCGGACGCGCTTCCAGCTACGGCGGCCGGATATTGGAGATCGTGTTGTCGAAGCGGGTCACCCGGCCGGAGATCGCGCGCCCGATGTCGATGCGCCTCTTGGCCGGCGACGCGGTCTATATCATCGGCAATGTCATGCCGAACCCGGAGGCTTCTTCGGCTGTGGGATCCGACGCCCTGGTGGTAAAGCCGCTACTGGAAACGGGGGTCGCCAACTCCTTCGCCTCCCTTTTTCTTGGCAAGACGGGGATTCCGCCGGCGCGGGACATCCAGCATGTCTTTTTTCTTGCCGATTCGGGGGAAGCGCGGGCACGCCGCTGGATCATGCGCGGGGTGGCGGATATCTGGGGAAAGGCGATCATCGCCGTCGCCCTCTGCTTCTTCCTCATATCGCAGCAGCTTCCCCGCGCGACGGGCGGCAAGGGGAACTGGACCTTCGCTGAGACATTGGCCGCCATACCCTTCGATGCAGCGATAGTTGACTATCTCGTCGGCTGCCTTTTGCAGGAGGGGGAGGCCTACCGCCACTCTCGGGAGCTGTGGTTGAACGATTTTTCCTTCACCCGCAAACTCTTTCGGGTAAAGGAGCGGCAGGAGCGGGAGGCGGCGCTCGCTTACCTCTGGAGCAACGTCCGGAGCCCGGCCTATCGGGAAGCCGCCCCCGCCCTTGCCCGCCTCCTGGAAAAGAGCGGCGAGCCTGAAGTCCGGCGTTATGCCGTCTGGGCGCTGGGGAAAGTGCAGGCGCCACCCGAGCTGGCGTTACCGCTGCTGCTGGCGGCGCTGCAGGAAGCGGAGCCGGAGATGCGCATTGCCGCGGCTCAGTCGCTGGCGGAGATCGTCCCGGAGGCGCGGCCGGAGGTGGTGGCAGCGCTTCTGGTCGCCGCTGGCGATACCGATCCGGCGGTGGCACGTATAGCGCTCTGGTCGCTTCGGGAAACGAAGGGGATTCCCCCAGCCGAAGCGCTCCCTGTCCTCATCCCGTTGCTGGCCCATGACGACGGATATGTCCGCCACGAGGCCGCGAACGTCCTCGCCAAGCTGGACGCGGCGGCGCTCCCGGCACTGGAGCCCCTGAGGAAAGCGATGGCCGACCCGGAGTATATCGTCGTGAACAGCGCGGTGGTGGCGGTGGGCGGCATCGGTCCCGCCGCCGCCGCGGCGGTCCCGGAGCTGATCGGACTTCTCGGCAGCACCACTTATGGCACACGGCAGTTCGCCGCGACCGCACTGGGCGAGATCGGTCCCTCTGCCCGTGAGGCGCTGCCGGTACTCCAATCCCTCTTGGAGGATCGGGACGAGTGGGTGCGAAAGGAGGCGGAGCGGGCAATCCGAAAAATCGGCAGCGGAGATTGAAGGAGCCCTGGTCACCCGCTGCTATCGGAACAGTAGCCGATTAGTGCAGATGTTCTTCTTCGATCTTTTCCATGACATCGACCGGATGCACGTCCTGCTTCAACTCCTCAAGCTCCGCATCCAACGCCGCCTCGATCCCCATCTTTTCGGCCATGGCGCTCACCAGCTCGATCAGCCGCGTCACCTCGTGCTCGGACAGCAGACTGATCTGCAGATCGAGATCGGCCCGTCGGTCCGCCTGCGCCGCCATTCGGTTTTGTGTAATCAGGACGAAGGTCGAAAGGAAGATCGCTTCTACCGAGGCGAACATCGCCAGAATGACGAAGGTCGGGTCGAATTTCGGCAGGGGCGTCCAGCCCAGATTGACGACGATCCAGAGCCCGAAAATAACCAGGTGCAGATAAACGAAAGGCATGCTTCCGGTAAAGCGCGAGATGGCGCCGGCAATCCGCTCCTGCCGCGGTTGCCGCCGTTCCATCTCCTGCCGCCGCGCCAGAAGATCACGGATATTGCGTTCAAGAACGCCGGCCATCGGCGGCTTGTGCTCGGGTTTTGACGGAGAAGTTTCCGAGGTCATCCACGACTCCGGTCCGGCTCTTGCCCCACCGAAGAGGAGAAACCGAACACTTGAATTGACGGTTTTAGGGCGATTTCGTCTCGTACCTGTCAGTATATCCCCCCAATCGGCTATCGCTTCAGCCGGCAAACCAATCACCGAACCTGCCCGAACGTGCCCCCTATCGCCCTTACAGTGCAAAATGATATGTTTTAAAAAACACGGTCACGCAAGGGTGGAATGATGGACCGGGGAAAGCCAGTCAAAATCCGTTTACTCCTGCTTGCCATTTTCGGTCTGCTGGCGCTGGGGATTGCGGCTGCGGGCCTTAGTTTCTATGCGGAGCGAAAGGCAAGCCTGAAGGAGAGCGTTCTCAATGAACTTTCCGCTGTCGCCGAGCTGAAGGTGCGTGAAATCTCCGCGTGGCGGAGAGAGCGGATTGCCGATGCTCTTGCTCGCGCGCGGAATCCTTTCACGGCGCTGGCCGTGCGGGATTACTTCGTCCGTCCGGAGGATGCCACTCTGCAGAGGCAAGTCAAAACCTGGATGCGCGGCTTCCAGGAGAGTTACGAATATCGGAACGTACTCCTTCTCGACCGCGAAGGAAAGGTGCGGGTCTCGGTCCCAGACGCCATTCCGGTCGATCCGTACGTACGCGAACAGGTCCTGAAAGCGCCGCCGGGAAGCGGCCCGCTCTTTTTCGACTTTCACCGCACCGGCGATGATGGTCAGATTGTGCTGAGCCTTTTCTCCCAGATACGCGATCCGGACCGCTCCGAAAGGGAACCGGTCGGCTTTCTCGGCATAATAATCGACCCGCACAAGTTCCTCTATCCGCTCATTCAACTTTGGCCGACCCCTAGTCAAACCGCGGAGACCCTGCTCGTGGAGAAGCAGGGGGACGAGGTCGTCTACCTGAACGACCTGCGGCACCGCCCGGGAGCGGCGCACACCCTCCGCCGCCCGCTTGCCGACGGCACTCTGCCTGCCGTCCAAGCCGCCCAGGGATTCGCCGGTACTATCGAAGGGCTTGACTACCGGGGAGAGCCGGTGCTCGCCGCCTATCGTCCCGTGCCGGGGTCGCCGTGGGGGCTGGTGGCCAAGATCGACCGGCGGGAAGTTTATGCCGATCTGCGGCAGGACGCCATCCTGCTCGCTTCGCTGGTGGCCGCGCTTCTCGTTGCGGCAGGAGCCGCCCTCATGTTCCTCGACCGACGGCAGACCGCCCGGTTTTATCAGGATCGGCAGACCGTGTTGGAGGAGCGGGACCGGGCGCAGCACGAACTGTTGGAAGCGGAGCAGCGTTCGGCGGCGGAATTGCGCGTAAGCGAGGCCAAGTACCGCTCGCTCTTCGAGTCGATCGACGAGGGCTTCTGCATCGTCGAAATGCTTTTCGACAATGCCGGCAAGCCGGTCGATTACCGTTTCGTTGAAGTCAACGCCGTCTTCGAGGCGCAGACGGGCATTAACGATGCCGTTGGACGGCGCATGCGCGAGATTGCGCCAGAACACGAGGAACGGTGGTTCGAAATCTACGGCCGCATCGCTCTCACCGGCGAGCCGGTGCGTTTTCAGAACCCCGCCGAGGCGCTGGGCCGATTTTACGACGTTTATGCCTTTCGTATCGGCGAGCCCGAGCAGCGGCGCGTCGCCATCCTCTTCAGGGATATCGCCGAACACAAGCGCGCCGAGGAGGAACTCAAAAGAGCCCGCGCCGCAGCCGAGGCGGCAGCGAAGGCCAAGGGCGACTTCATGGCCAACATGAGTCACGAGATCCGCACCCCCATGAACGGAATTCTCGGCGTCACTGCCCTCCTCCTCGATACCGACCTCACTGCCGACCAGCGACAGTACCTGGAAATAGTGAAAAGTTCCGGCGAGGCGCTGCTTACGGTGGTGAACGACGTCCTCGACTTCTCCAAGATCGAGGCCGGGGCGATGGTGCTCGACAGCGTGGAGTTCGACCTGCGGGAGTCGGTGGAAAAGGCCGGAGAGATTCTGGGGATCGGCGCCCGCCAGAAGCGGCTGGAGCTTTCGGTGAATGTCGAACCGCATCTCCCCGGTTTCTTTATGGGAGACCCGGCACGATTGCGGCAGGTGCTCATAAACATCGTGGGAAACGCGGTGAAGTTCACCGACCGCGGTGAGATTGCGGTCAAGGTGGATGGCAGCCCCATGGAAGGCGGGGACCGTTGGCGCCTCCTTTTCTCCGTCACCGACACCGGAATAGGTATCCCGCAGGACAAGCTGGAGATGCTCTTTGAAAGCTTTACCCAGGTAGACACCTCCACGGCTCGCTCCTATGGAGGAACCGGGCTGGGGCTCACCATTTCGAAGCGCCTGGTCGAGCAGATGGGAGGACGAATCTGGGTCGAAAGCCGCGAAAGGGTGGGAAGCATTTTCTCTTTTGAAATAGATCTTCTCTGCACCGGCCTGGTCAGAGAGAAAACGGCGGCCAGGGAGACGGCCGTAATCCTGGAAGAGCCGCCGGAGCTAGCCACTCCGATCTGTATCCACGTCCTGGTGGCCGAAGACAACCCGGTGAACCTGATGGTCACCGAGACGATCCTGCGCAAGGCGGGGGTCAACGTGACGGCGGCCACCAATGGAGCGGAGGCCGTCGAAGCCCTCGACGAGGCATCCTTCGATGCGGTATTGATGGACGTGCAGATGCCGGAGGTGGACGGGTTCGAGGCGACGAAGCGAATCCGGCAGAGCGGTTCCGATGTGCCGATCATCGGACTGACGGCGCACGCCATGGAGGGAGACCGGGAACGGTGCCTGACGGCGGGGATGGACGATTACCTGCCGAAACCGGTAACCGCCGAAGCCTTGACCGCCAAGGTGGTCCTCTGGACCCGGCAAAGGCGGCGGCCGGCGATCGATACCGGCAAACTCCTCCGTGAGATCGGCGGGGATCCGCGCGACCTGGAGGACATACTCGAAACATTCCGCCACAACGTTCCCACCCAGCTCGCAGAGATCAAGGCAGCGGTCGAGGCGAACGATTCAAGGCAACTCGGAAGATCGGCTCACCGGCTGAAGGGAGCGCTGCTGTCGTTCAAAGCGGATACTGCCGGCTGCCTGGCCGGGAAGCTGGAGAGTGCCGGGGAGAAAGGTGATCTCTTCAAGGCCTCGGCTCTTTGCGAACAGCTCGATGCGGAGATGGCGAAGGTGATGGAAGAGATCGGATAAAAGTCCGCGGGCGCTTTGTCAGATCCTCTCCCGAATCGGCGGTTTCTTCATGACGGCACTGATCGCCATGCCGACCAGTAGGATAGCCAGAGTGCCGATGACGGGGATCAGGTAGGCGTGCACCAGACTCTCCCAACCGGGGACCAGCTTCGGCAATGACAGCCAGAGGATCAGGGCAACGCCAATGGCGACCCCGCTGATGGCGGCGGGATTACGCGCCCGCCGGCTGATCATCCCGAGCAGGAAAAGCCCGGTCATGCCGCCACCGAAAATGCCGGAGAGCGTCCACCAGATATTGAGCGCGCCCTGGGTGAAGCTGACCAGGACGAGGGCCAGACCGGTGCCGAGAATGCCCCAGGCGATTGTGCCGGCGTAGAGAACCCGCATCGATTGCTTCTCGCTCGCCTGCCGGTTGACGAACCGGCGGTAATAGTCGCTCATGATCAGCGTCGCCGAGGAGTTCAGGCTGGTGGAAACCGTACTCATGGCCGCCGCAAAAACCGCAGCGATCAAGAGCCCGGTCAACCCCGGCGGCAGATGCGTCGCAATGAAATGCGGGAAGACGCGGTCGCCGATATCGGTCAAACCTAGCCCCCGCGCCGCCTCCGCCTGCCGCAGGTCGAAATCCCGGTCCTCCGGGGACACTCCCTGCTGAATCAGCTTCTGCCGGGCGACGATCCCTTTCACCTGCTCCAGATCGCCGGGAGTCTCCCGCAGGGCCGAGGCTTCGATGGCAACCGGCGCTACATTTTTCGCGTTTTCCGCCTGACCGTTGTAAAAAACGAACAGGGTCGTCCCGATGAAGAAGAAAAGCGCGCTGACCGGCACATAGAGCAAGGCGCCGAGCCAGAGAGCTTTCTTCGCTTCCTTGTCCGAACCGGACGAGATGTAGCGCTGGATATAACTCTGGTCGATGCCGAAGTTCTGCAGGTTGATGGCCATGCCCATAGAGCAGGACGACCCAGAAGGTGGATTCGGTCAGCGAGCCGCCGAAGCTGCCCAGGCTGAATTTGTGATATTCGCCGGCCACGGCAAAGAGTTCACCGGCGCCGCCCGGCAATTGAAAGAGCATGACGATCAGGCACAGAACGGCCCCGGCCATCAGCACGATCGCCTGGAAGGCGTCGGTCCAGATGACGGCGAGTATTCCTCCGACAAAGGAGTAAACGGTGACGCACACCCCGGTCACGATCAGAATTCGTATAGATGTTCCACCCGAAGATGACCTGCATCGGCAGCGCCATCAGATAGAGAACGACGGCAATGCGGGCGAGTTGGGTCAGCAGGTAGAAGACACTGGCATAAATCCGCGCCCAGACGCCGAAGCGATGCTCCAGCAGCGCATAGGCGGAAACCTCTCCGCTCTTCCTGTAGTAAGGCAGAAAATACCGGGCCGCGAACCACGCCACCAGCGGGATGGAAAGGGAGAAGGCGAAGGGATTCCAGTTGCCGGCGAAGGAGGCGCCCGGCAGCGCCAGGTAGCTGATGCTGCTCACGTAAGTGGCAAAGATCGAAAGCCCGCAGAGCCAGCCCGGCAGAGAGCGGTTGCCGGCGGTAAAGCCTTCGGACGACCGCGTCTTGCGATAGAAATAAAACCCAATCCCCATCGTGCCAGCGAAATAGAGGATCAGGACGAGCCAGTCCGCAAAATAAAAATTCTGTGTCATCCGAATATGTCCAAGGATAGATTGCCTACGAAGTTAGGTTCCCGACCGTCGAGCCCGTATTCATTTCGTTGCCGTTACATGGCGAAGCCCAGGCGGAAGGCGCCCCAATGCCGGCCGGCAAGGGAAACCGGGGCGGAGATGTCGAGCATCTTCTCCCCCGTATCCCGTTCATATACCTGCACCAGGACCCCTCCCCGATTGCGCGCGGCCGTCAGTCCCACCGGCTGGTCGAACTTGCGTTTGGTGCGGTTGCCAAGCAGGTCCTTCTCCCGGTCGCCGGTCAGCGGCTGGCAGAATTTCGTATTGTGCGTTGGCAAATAGCCGTTGCGGTCCACCAGCACGGCGAAGAGCACCTGCTCGTCCTGCAGGAAAGCGTCCTGCAGCACCGAAATCGTCTCGTCGAGCCAGCCGTCGTAGACGGTATGGAACTTCGGCGGATCGGTGCCGGCAATCGGCTGGTACTTCTCGTCGAAGAGCTCCTGCATGGTAAACCGCCCGCTCTCCACTGCCCGCGTCAGGACCCGCTCCATCAGCCGAGCCCCTGCCTGTACCTTCTCTTTCCCCTGCGCCTGCAGCTCCTCCAGCAGCATCTCTTGCAGTCCCGCCGCCAGTGCATTGAGTTCGGTGATCGCCTCGCTGGTTTCCTGGGCGCTAAACGCCACCTGCTCCGCCACGTCCCGCACCTCGATGATCGTCTCCGCCATCTGCTCGCTCGCCGTCGTCTGCTGCTGCGTCGAGAACCGGATCTCCCGTGCCGAGCCGGTGGTCTCCCGCACCAGGCCGATGATGGCGGTAAAAGATTCCGAAACCTGACCCACCAGGGCGCCCGCTGCATCCACCCCCTTGGTCCCCTGCTCGCTGAGCATGATGGTGGTGTTGGTCGTCTTCTGGATTTCCCCGACCAGCCCCTTGATCTGCCCCGTGGCGTCCGCTGTCCGCTCCGCCAGCCGCTTTACTTCGTTAGCGACAATGGAAAAACGTTTGCCGGCTTCGCCAGCCCCGGCCGCCTCGATCGCCGCATTGAGCGCCAGCAGATTGGTCTGGTCCGATATCTCGTCGATAATATCCACGATTCCGCCGATCTTCTGGGAGTTCTCCCCCAGCTCCACCATCGCCTCGGCGATCGACTGCACCTGCGCCTTGAGTCGCCCCATTCCCGCCACCGCGCTGCTCACCGCCTGCAAGCCGTCGCCGCAGGCGCTACTGGCCTGCTCCGCCTGGCTTTCCACCTGGGCCGAATTCTCCGCCACCTGCCGTGAGGTCACCGCTATCTCGGTCGCCGTCGTCGTGGCCTGCTGCACCGCCGACGCCTGCTGCGTCGCCCCGGTGGCCTGCTGCGCCGACAGCACCATGATGCCGTTGGTACTGGCCGTCAGTTGCCGGATCGCCTCCTTGATCCGGTGATCAGCCGGTTACTTTTGCCGACTTCCCCTTTCAGGTCCTTGACGATCACCTGTGTCATGCGGTTGAAGGCACTCGCCAGCCGGCCGATCTCGTCGTGCGAGCCGACCTCGATCGTCTCCTCCAACTGCCCGTCGGCGATGCGATCGGCCACCACCGTCAGCCGGTTGAGGGGACGCACGAATGTGTGCAATATGGCAAAAAGGGCGGCGAAAGATGCCAGGAGGATCAGCCCCATCGACACGATCAGCGAATTGCGCAGCTGCGCCACCGCCAGTTCCACCTGCGCCATCGACAGCCCGATCCGGAACGCTCCCCAGTGCTGGCTCTGTACGAAGACGGGCGCCGCCACATCCCCCACCATCTCGCCGCCGGGCAGCCGATATTCCTGCCACAGCACCGACTTTCCGCTGCTCCCGGCGAAACGCGCCGCCGCCAGGCCGACCTGATCGTTGCTCAGCGACTGGGAATATTTCGTATTATGACTCGGCAGATAACCGTTGCGGTCCGCCAGCACGGCGAACAGAATCGCAGCGTCCTGCTCGACCATGGTATCCAGGGTCTTGCGGATGTGCCCATCGAGGTAGCGGTCGTAGGCGGTATGGTGTTTCGGCACGGAACTGCCCGCCTTCGGCCCGCTGGCCCTCTGCTCGTAATGGGTATCGAAGATCTCCTCCCGGGTGAAGGTGCCCCCGAGATACGCCTGTTCCAGCACCAGATGCATCGTTTCGGCGCCCAGAATCGCCATCGTCTGTGCCTTGGCGAACGACTGCTCCCGCAGCGCCTCGCCGCGGCTGCGCACCAACAGCCAGGTCGCGGCCGCCATGATCAGCGACAGAACGAGAAATAGAGCGATGACGATCTTCACCGACATCCATCGGTTATCCATTTAAGCATGACATTCTCCTAAGGCAGCAGCAGTAAAGGGCCGCCAGGAAATTTTAATCCTTCTCTGCTGGAGATGTAAAGGTATACGTCGCGGCTATTTCGGTTTTCGAGCGGTTCCGGCCAGAAGGCGACAGGATCGACAGTCCTCTTTACCGATTTTCCTCCAGGGCCTTGCGCTGGCGCTCCGCCGCTTCATCGGCGAGACGGTCAACCGCCTTGGCTTGG
>CAWKDO010000004.1:0-269603 GCA_963848425.1 uncultured delta proteobacterium | reverse complement strand
GTACGCCCCGGGCCGCTAAAAGACGTCCGCGCCGCCCATCCCCACGAGTCGGCGCGCAAACAGCATCGCCGCCGGGTTGACGAGCATGCGGGCGAGCCGGACCTGGCAGACGCGCAGGTCCCCTCGCCCTCGCGGCGCTCCACCGCGGCCTGCGCCGGCCCGCCCTCGGCGCCCCACCCCACCACGCCGGAGGCGAGCACGGGGTCCAGCCCGGGGCCAGCAGCACCGCGCCGATCAGCGGCATCACGCAGTCCTCCGCGGGGTCGTACCAGAACTTGAAGTCGTCGGGCTGGAAGCCCTCGACAAGCGCGTGCCCCGTGGCGCGCGAGACGAAGAAGAACTCGCCCATGCCGGTGCGCTGCACCTCGATCGGCCCGCGCCCGGGGAGCGGGGCGTACGTTCCCGGGGGGAGCTCCAGGAACACCAGGGTCGCACCGGCCCTCGACCGCGGCAAGAGTCGGCCGCGCGGCCCGCTCCATGCAGCCCAGTCGTCCACGAGCAGCACCACCCTGCGGCCGAGACCCTTGGCCTCGGCGAGCTGGACCTCGCGCAGGCCGAGGCCGCGGCACAGCGTCGCGGCAGGACCTCCTCGGCGCCCAGCACCACGGCGCGCGGCCGCTCGCGGGCCGGAACCGCGGCGGGCCGCGGGAACACGCTCACGAGCTGCCGGCTGGAGTGGATAGTCTTGCCGTCCGGTCCTTCAGGCCGACACGGAACTCGAGCTCCGATCGCGGCGCGACGGAGACGGCGCCTCGAGCGTGAGGTACCCCTGCGGCGCGGCGGAGCACGCGGGACCTATGCCTGCGCCTCGCCTTCGGCGATCATGTCCCTGCCCAGCTTGACCTGCGTGACCATCCGGCATCCCTCGGGCACATCGTGGCGGTCGTTGCAGACCCAGGCCTCGAACGCACCTTCTCGCCGGCGAAGCACGGCGGTGCGGTCCGTGCGCAGCGAGACCATCAGCGGCGTCAGCGCGTCCCGATAGGCGAAGTAGGCGGGCTTGGGCTGCCGCTCGACGTCCATGATCGCTCTTCATCCAGCCGGACGGGAAGGCGTCGATGAACAGGTGGATGGCGAAGGTGTTCATGCGGTTGTCGCGGCGGAACGCCTCGGTCATCAGCCGCGTCACCCACGCCTGGTGGCGCTGGCTCTCGCGCACCCAGTCGGCCAGCGTGTGCTGGGTGTCGAACCACATGTAGTGGAAGCGGCCGGTCTGCGCCTTGAGATGCGTTCGGGCGTCCAGCGTCGCCTCCTCGTCGGCCGTCTGCGGCAGCCAGTCCGCGGGGATAGTGCTTGCGCATCAGCGTCGACCGGGTCCAGCCCCTCGGCGCCGAACTCGCCGCAGCCGTAGAGCCAGCCGGGCTTCACCGGCTGCCAGTAGCCCCGGTGCAGCCTGCCGATGTCCACGCCGTGGCCGTTGTACCAGCCGCAGTAGCAGTGGTTGTCGGGCAGGCCCGCCGCCGGGCGGATCGTAGTCGCCGTCCACGGCTTGATGACGCGGTCGGGGTTGGCCAGGCGCACGGCCCGGTCGGCCGCCTCGAAGAACGCCTCCAGCTCGGGGCGCGAGCAGGTGCCGGTGCGGCTTGTCCGCTGGCCATTGGGGAACGGCTCGTTGATGTAGCTGACCATGATGTTGCAGGGGTGGCCGCGCACCAGCCGCTCCATCTCCTCGGCCTGGCGCACGGCCTCGGAGAACTGGTTGCGGCGCAGGCAGCCGAACAGCGGCAGGTCGGTCTGCGTCATCAGGCCCAGCCGGTCGCAGTACTCGTACACCTCCGGCTGCACGGGCCGCTGCGTCAGGCGCAGGAAGTTCATGTTGCAGATCTTGGCCAGCAGGATGTCGTCGATCAGCTGATCCCAGTCGCTTGCGGATCACGTCCTGCTGCTCGAAGCCCATCGTGTTGGCGCCGCGCAGGCGGATCTCGCCGGCCGTTGAGGAAGAACCGCCCCTTCGGCGGCTCGCCGCTCGTCCATGCGGAAGGTGCGCATGCCGAAGACCGGCTCGCGGTGTCGCGCTCGGTCTCGCCGTCGCCGCAGGCGCACCTGCAGCTGGTACAGCCAGGGCTCGTCCGGCTCCACAGGCGCGGGGACGGCAACGTCGAAAGCGGGACGCGGAACTGGTTGACGCCGGGCCCCGCGCGCAACGGCGATGGCAGCGAGGGCGTGCTTGTCGGGCACGTCGCCGCGGCCGGAAGCGTCGGCTGCACCTCGGGCGATGGCCCGGCCGGCGAACACCGTCTTCGGGAAGTTCTCGCCGAACAGCGAGATGTCGATCAGCACGTCGAACTGCCCGCGACGTGCGCTGGTCACCTCGATCCACGCCTCGGCGCGGTCCTCCTCGGGCAAAGGGCCGCACGAACACGTCGCGCATGTACAGGTCGCGGCCGGGCCTCGACCGCACACCCTGGCAGATGCCCATGCCGGGCGGGCAGTGGTGCCAGCCGTGCAGCGGCTCGTCGTAGCCGAGGCCGGTGGCGGCGTAGATCTTGTCGCCCTCGTGAAACTCCCCTCCTGCCGCCGTCGGCGGGTCGTCGTTCCCGAGGCGATGTAGTCGTTCTCCACCTTCACCACCAGCGTGTTGGCACCCTCCCGCGCGCAGGCGGTGAAATCCAACTCGAACGGCGCGAAGAACCCCTCGTGCGAGCCGAGGTAGGCGCCGTTGACGAACACGTGCGCCTTGTAGTCCACGGCCTTGAAGCGCAGGAACAGCCTGCCCGTGGCCCGCATCCCGGCGCTCACGCCGAACTCGGCGCGGTAGTACGTCACCGCCCTGCCGATCGGCTCCCCGTAGTGCGGGATCGCGGACGCGCGTCCAGGGCCCCGCACCGGCGAGCACGCGCGAGAAATCGCGCCGGTCCTCGTCGGTCTCGACGCGCCAGTCCATCTCCGCGACGGCGAAGGAGATCCGGTGGCTCGTCGCCGCGGGGGCGAGGCTGCGCAGGAACGGGGCGTGGCGACGGCGCTGCCGCACCAGCTCCCGCTCGAGGTCCGCGGCGGTGGCGATCCTGCGCTCGTCCGCGAAGGGGTCGGGCGCCTGCCCCGCGGCACGGGAGCCAGACGGCAGCTCCACGCGCGGTACGCGACGCGGCGCAGGCTCCACGAGCCCGGCCTGCTGCACCTGCCGCACGCTCGGCGGCGATCTGGGCGAAGACGTCGCGGGCCATGGGTCCCTCCGCACTCGCAAGCCTACCGGGCCGCGCGACACCGTGCAACGATGGCACTACCCGATCACTGATCTATTTACTACCTTATTGATAGTATTTAGACAGACCCCTGGAGGTGATGTATGGCATTCAAGCTCCCTGACCTTCCCTACGATTTCGCGGCCCTCGAGCCCCATATCGACGCCCGGACCATGGAGATCCACCACGGGAAGCACCACGCGACCTACGTGGCGAAGCTGAACGCGGCGCTGGAGAAGCACCCCGCGCTCGCCGAGAAACCGGTCGAAGCACTGCTCAAGTCGCTCGACACGGTGCCCGCGGAAATCCGCACCGCGGTCAGGAACCACGGCGGCGGCCACTTCAACCACAGCCTGTTCTGGAAGCTCCTGGCTCCAGCGGCGGGCGGCAGCCCGACGGGCGCCCTGGCGACCGCGATCGACAAGGCGTTCGGCGACTTCGCCGCCTTCCGCGAGCAGTTCTCGACCGCGGCAGGAAGCGTGTTCGGCAGCGGCTGGGCCTGGCTCGTGGCGGACGCGTCGAAGAAGCTGTCCATCGTCACGACGCCGAACCAGGACTCCCCGATCAGCCAGGGCCTCGTCCCGCTCCTCGGGCTCGACGTCTGGGAGCACGCCTACTACCTGAAGTACCAGAACCGCCGGCCCGACTACATCGCCGCGTTCTGGAACGTGGTGAACTGGAGGCAGGTCGCCGAGAACCTGGAGGCCGCGCGCTAGCGGCTCCGCTCAGGGCTCGAACATCGTTCCCCGGCCGAGCAGGAAGGCGGGATCGAAGCAGCGCTTGAGGTCCCGCATCTCGCGGATGCCCGCTGCCCCGTACATCAGCTCCAGGAGCTCGCGCTTGAGCTTCCCGACCCCGTGCTCCGCGGAAATCGTGCCGCCCATCCCGACCACGGTGCCGGCCCACCGCAGGTAGAGCTCGCGCCCGGCGTCGTAGTCGCGGCGGCTGCGGGGAATGATGTTGACGTGCACGTGGCTGTCGCCGATGTGCCCGAACTTCACGTACTCGAGGTCCGCGGCGCAGAGGTCCTCGTCGTAGCGGGACAGGATCCGGCCCAGCAGCGGATCGGGGACCGCCATGTCGGTGCCCAGCTTGGCGAGCGACGGGTCGATCCGGCGCCGCTCGTCGATCGCGAGGTTCACGGCCTCGGGGAGCGCATGGCGGAAGTCGCGCAGGCGCGCGACCTCGGCCGGCCGGGTGGCGAGCCAGGTGTCCGCGTCGCGTCCCCCGCAGCGGGCCAGCTCATCGCCCATCCGGGCGACCGCCTCCTCGACGGCGGCCTCGTCATCCGCGTGGTACTCGAGGTAGACCGCGGGCCGGCGCGCTCGCCGAGCGGCGGCAGCGCCGCGAACGCATCGACGGTGCACCGCTGTCGCTCGAGGAACCGCAGGGCCCGACCGTCGAAGTACTCCACGGCTGCCAGCGGGCCGCGCTCGCGATCCTCCCGGCTCCCCCGGATCGCCTCGACGAACCGCACGACGCACTCGTCGTCCGGCAGGAACGCCATGATCCCCCAGATCGCCGCCGGCGCGGCAGCCAGGGCGATCTCGATCTCCGTGATCACCCCCAGGGTGCCCTCGGAGCCGATGAACAGGTCGATGAGCTCCATGTCGTCCCGCGCGTGGTAGCCCGCCGCGTTCTTCACCGCCGGCATCCGGTAGCCCGGCAGGCGCCCTTCGATCACCCGTCCCGAATCGGTCTCGAGGCGAAAAGACCGGCCGCGCGCCCGCTAGCCGCCGGACCCGGCAGCCTGGCCGCGACGGAGCGCCAGCGTCGACCCGTCGCTCAGCACGACGCGCAGCGACCGCACGTGGCGACGCATCGGCCCGTAGCGGTAGCTTCGGGCACCCGAAGCGTTCGTCGCGCTCATCCCCCCGAGGGAAGCGGACCGCTCCGTGGGATCGGGGGGAAGGAACAGCCCCCGCGAGGCGGCGAAGACGTCGAGATCCTGGAGCAGGACGCCGGGCTGGACGGCGAGGATGCTCTCGCCCCCGTACCTCGCGCAGCCCGAGGATCCGGTTCATCCGCGAGAGGCTCATGACGTGACCGGCGAGCGGCACGGCGCCGCCGGCGATGCCGGTCCGCGCTCCCTGCACCGTCACCGGCGTCGCGGCCGCCGCGAAACGCGCGAGCAGCTCCCTGACCTCCGCTTCGTCCACGGGAAAGGAGAGGGAGTCCGCGGCGCCCACGAGCCGGGACTCGTCGCGGAGGTAGCCCTCCATTTCGAGGTCCACGGCCACGGAGCCTGCGGCGGAACCGACCGCGCTGTCAACCGGGACGGCCGCACGTGCTACAAACACGGACGGAGGGTACCGGGAATGCCGAAGATCGCTTATCAGGAGCTGGCTCGTTTCGCGCGGGAGTTCCTCGCCGCGAAGGGGGTTCCCGAAGAGGAGGCGCGCGCGATAGCGGAGATCGTCGGTGACCACGGAGGCCTTCGGGATCACCACCCACGGCCTCGCCTTCCTCCCGTATGCCGACGGGGCCATCCCGGACGTGGTCGACCCGAAGGCGGTACCGACGGTGGTGGGTGACGCGCGGGGCGACCGCGGTCATCGATGGCGGCCGGTGCTTCGCCCAGCTCGCGATGCGGCGCGCGGCCGATATCGCCCTCCAGAAGGCCTCGGCGCTCGGCATCTCGATGGTCAGCGTGAGAAACACGGGCTGGCTCGCCGCCCTCGGCGTCCAGCTCCTGCCGATCGCGGAGCGCGGAATGCTGGCGCAGGTCTGGGCGCAGACGAACACCTGCAAGGACTGCGCCCCGGTCGGGGGAATCGACGCCCGGTTCTCGACCAATCCCCTGGCCCTCGCGATTCCCCACCGCGGGCGATCCGATCGTCGCCGACTTCTCGACCACGGCGGTGAGCATGGGCAAGACGCGTCTCATGGCGGGCCGGGGCGAGAAGGCGCCCGAGCGCATCTTCATGGACCGCGACGGCACCCTCACCAACGATCCCGGGGTGGTGAAGGAGGGGGGGACGATCCTCTTCACCGGCGGCGAGCACCACGGCCACAAGGGTTACGGCCTGTCGCTGTGGTGCGAGGCGCTCACGGCGGCCGGCGGAGGGGAGTGCAACAACCCGCGCTCCCGGCACGCAGCAGAACTTCACCCTGCAGGTGATCGACCCCGCGGCGCTCGGCGGCCGCGAGCACTACCTCGCCGAGATCGGGCGCTTCGTGCGCCACGTCAAGTCCAGCCGCCCCCGGCCCGGCGTCGCCTCGATCCGCCTGCCGGGCGAGCGGGGGTTCGCGGCGCTGCGCCGCGCCCGAAGGCCGACGGGGTGAACGTGGAGGAGGCGATGCTGGCGAAGCTCGACGACCTCGCGGCGAAGGCGGGGATCGCCTCAGCGCGCGCCCGCTGAGCGTCCGCGCCGCCCGGGACGATTCGCTCGAACGCCTCCACGGTCTTCGCGATCCGGTCCTCGTCGTCGCCGAGGTAGAACCCGACCAGCACCACGTCCGCGGGCCGGATCGTCCGCGCGACGTACGCGAACGCCTCCTCGACGGGAGTCCTGCCCGCGGCCAGGACCTTGTAATGCACCACGGGGGCGCGCAGGGTGCCGATGCAGCGCGCCATGGCGTCGCGGTGCGCGGGATCGAACAGCTCGTGGTCGCTCACGACGTGGTGCGGGCTCGCCTCTCGCGGCGACGGGTCGTAGTAGCAGCAGAGCTGGAAATCGGGCTCGAGGTGGTCGCGGATCCACTCGTGCGGGGGCGGGTTGTGCGCGGCGAACCCGGCCGCGAGCCCGTGCGACCGCATCCGATCGAGGGCCCGGGCGAAATGGTCGGTCTCGCCGCGGGTGAAGTAGTAATCCACCACGCCGCCGTGGAGGTACATCCCCTTCGCGCCGCGGGAGGCCGCCATGTCGATGTTGCGGAGGTAGTCGTCCTGCTCCGAGGCCGACTGCGCGAACCACTGGATCGTACCGCCCTCGTCCCAGTACTCCTCCAGCATGCGCATGACGTGGTTGTCCGCCCGGGCGAACAGGGTGTTGATCCCGGCGGCCTCGGCCTTGCGGAGCGCCGCCTTGATCCTCGCCGTGGTGTAATAGCGCCGCATCTCGAGGTCGCGGGCGGGCCCCTGGTGGGAGAAGCCGCTGAAGGCATTGCCGCCGATGGCGAGCCGGCTCACGGTCACGGGCCCGAGGGAAACGTGCGCGAGTGCCATGCCGCGACTGTATTTCGATGCCGCGGAGGTGTCAACGCCGATCAGAATTACACTGAAACGCGCGAACAGAGCATTTCATTGACGGCGACATACCTCCATGGTACAATCCCTCGCGATCACGACGTCCAAGCAGAAAGGGGAATCGTATGAGCAGAAGAATCTCTCTCTTCGTCTGTCTCCTCCTCGCGGTGTCCGCGACGCTCGCCCTGGCCAATCCCGAGCCGGAGCAGATGCCGAAGGTGACGCTGCGGGTCACGGGCATCCCCGAGGCCACGGGCAACGTCGAGAACGGCGCCTTCATGACCGCGTTGAAGGCGAAGTTCCCCGAGGTCGACCTTCAGTGTGGGAGCCGATGCTGTACTCGGCGATCAACGACAAGATGCCGGTCCTCATGGCATCCGGTGACCTGCCGGACATCCTGCAGGCCAACGTCCAGAGCTACCTGCCGCAGCTCGTGGCCGGCAACCTCATCGCCCCGCTCGACGAGCCGCTCGCGAAGGTCGGCAAGGACATCGTCGCCAACCAGCGCGACGGCCAGCTCGCCTTCGGCCAGTATTGCGGGCAAGCAGTACGCCATCCCCAACCAGTACTTGCCTGAAGTACTTCGCGCAGATGATCCGCATGGACTGGCTGGACAAGCTCGGCCTGAAGGTGCCCGTGACCATGGAGGAGTTCCGCGAAGTCGCCCGCGCCTTCACCTTGAAGGACCCCGACGGCAACGGCAAGCAGGACACCTACGGGACCTCCTTCCGCCAGAACGTGAACTTCATCGACAGCTTCTTCCACGCCTACGGCGTCGCCCCGGGCCACCACCAGGCGGGCATGTGGCGGGTCAGGAACGGCAAGCAGACCAACGACTGGGTCCAGCCCCAGATGAAGGAAGCCCTGCTGAACCTCGCCTCGTGGTACAAGGAGGGCCTGATCGCCCCCGAGTCCCTCACCTATGACTGGAACAACTGGTGGGCGCAGTACCTCCAGAACAAGATCGGGATGTGGTACCACCAGCCCGCGCGGCTTCCCGAGATGAACGCCACGCTGAAGAAGGCCGGCATCGAGAACGCGAAGATGTGGCCCATCGACCCGCCCAAGGGCCCGTACGGCCAGGGCACGACGAACGAAGGCCAGCCCTGGGGCACGTTCTTCAGCCGCGAAGAACGTCAACAAGGCCGATCGAGGTCTTCAACTACACCTACACGCAGGAGTTCTTCCTCGCGAGCAAGGGACAGCTGCGACGCCTACTACGCGCCGAAGGCCGAGCTCGGCGCGAACCAGCTGGCCGGTGTTCTACACCGCCCACGAGATGTCCACGGATCCCGCCTACGAGGTGCGGCGCAAGGAGATCATGTACTCGAAGGTGTGGACGAGCTTCTCCCTGGAGAACCCGAACCAGACGAAGAACTGGCCCAACCGCACCCTCGCGACCGCACGTCACTGCAGACGTACAAGAACACCCAGGGCGCCGAGACCTCGGCGGGCAACCCCCTCGCCGACAAGTGGGCGGTGACCACGAGCAAGACCGTCCCCGTCCCCGCCGACGCGAAGTACTTCGTCAACCTGCAGACCAAGTTCCGCGAGACGGCCACGCAAGATCGTCTCGGGCCAGAACGCCGACCAGATCTGGACCGACTGGCTCGCGTTCTACGACGCGAACGGCGGACCCGAGATCGAGGCCGACGTCAACAAGCTCATCCCGGTGAAGTAGGGAGCGCGGCGGCACGGTTCCACGTTCGTATCCCGCAGGACGGCGCACGGGCGCCGTCCTGCGATTTCCACGAGGTGATTCCAGGGTACCCATGACACCACGCCTTCAGGCCCTCGCGCGGCAGATCCGCAAAAACCGCTTCCTCTTCCTCATGACGCTGGCGATCCTCGTCTGGTACGCCGTTGTTCCGCTACGTCCCGTACTGGTGGAACATCATCGCGTTCAAGGATTTCCAGTGGGGGCTCGGGTTCGCGAAGAGCCCCTGGATCGGCCTGGGCAACTTCCGCGCCCTGTTCAAGGACCCCGAGTTCCTCAAGGTGCTCCGCAACACCGTCGTGATCAGCGGGATGAAGCTGCTGGTGAGCTTCCCCTTCCCGATCCTCCTCGCCATCCTCCTGAACGAGGTGCTCAGCGCCGCCTTCCGCAAGACCATCCAGACGATCACCTTCATCCCCTTCTTCATCTCGTGGGTCATCTACGCGAGCATCCTCTTCTCCCTGCTCTCGCCGTCGGCGGGGATGCTGAACTTCCTGCTCAAGGCGCTCGGGGTGAAGCCGATCTACTTCCTCGCGAGCCCGGCCTGGTTCCGGCCCATCCTGGTCGTCTCCGACCTCTTGAAGAACTCGGGCTACTACACCGTGATCTACATGGCCGCGCTGGCCGGGGTCGACGAGGAGATCTACGAGGCGTCGATCTGCGACGGGGCCAACCTGTTCCAGCGGATCCGCCACATCACGCTCCCCGGCATCGCCCCCGTCATCACGATCCTCTTCATCCTGAAGCTCGGCCAGGTCCTGACCGTGGATTTCGAGCAGGTCTACATCCTCTACAACCCGATGGTGTACGAGGTCGGCGACGTCATCGACACCTTCAACTACCGCCAGGGCATCCAGGGCGGGACGGTTCTCCTACACGACCGCGCTCGGCCTCTTCAACTCGACCATCGGCTTCATCATGGTCCTGTCGTCGAACTGGATCCTGAAACGGCTGACCGACAACGGGCTGTGGTGAGGAGCACGGAATGGCGCGGCTGAAGTTCAAGAACTACCTCGTCACGGAGAAGGTGTTCATCTTCCTCGGCGCACGCCTTCCTCGTGCTGTTCGCGCTCGCCTGCGCGTTTCCCTTCGTGAACGTGCTCGCGAAGTCCTTCAGCCCCGAGTTCTACATCCAGCAGGGGCAGGTCTGGCTGTGGCCGGTGAAGGTGACGCTGAACGGGTACGAGAAGATCTTCGAGGCGCAGGGGATCATCCTCGGGTTCCGCAACAGCCTCATCGTCGGGGTCGTCGGGACGGCCGTCAACCTCGCTCATGAGCGCCCTCATCGCCTACCCGCTCTCGCGCAAGCGCCTCCCGCTGCGGAAGAGCTTCGTCACCGTCGTCGTGTTCACCATGCTGTTTCCCACGGGCATCATCCCGATGTACATCCTCGTGAAGTCCCTCGGGCTCATCAACTCGCTGTGGGCCCTCATCCTGCCCTACGCCATCACCACGTTCAACATGATCATCGTGAAGAACTACTTCCAGACCATACCGGACAGCCTCGAGGAGTCCGCGTTCATCGACGGCGCGGGAGAGCTCCGCATCCTCTTCCGCATCTTCGTACCGCTCTCGAAGCCCGTGATCGCGGCCATCGGGCTGTTCTACCTCATCGCGAACTGGAACATCTTCATGCCCGCCGTGCTCTTCCTCACCAGCCCGTCGAAGTACACCATCCAGGTGGTGCTGCGCGACATCCTCACCCAGCACATGCTCGAGGACCAGCTCCCCTTCGACCGCGGCGCCCTGATGAGCAAGGCGGGCCCCGAGGCGATCCAGGCGGCGGTGACGATCACCGCGATGCTCCCCATCCTCGCGATCTACCCGTTCCTGCAGCGGTACTTCACGAGCGGGATCATGATCGGATCGGTGAAAGGATAACCGATGCAACCGATGCCGCTCGGCGAGCTGGCCGCCTTCTACGACGACCACCTCTTCCGCGTGCTGCTGCCGTTCTGGATGCGGGGCGGGATCGACCGCGAGCACGGCGCCTTCTTCACCTGTTTCACGAACGCCGGCGACCGGCTCGTCTCGAGGAACAAGTACGTCTGGTCCCAGGGCAGGTTCCTGTGGATGCTCGGCCGGTTCGCGTGGGGTTTCGCGGACCGCATGGGACCGAAGCTCACCGCGGAGGTGCTGACGGCGGCCCGGGAAGGCGCGCGGTTCCTCAGGGAGCACGCCCTGCTCCCCAACGGTCACTGCGCCTGGGTGCTGGACGAGCGGGGCTCCCCGATCCTCACCGACCGGAAGGGCAACCGCGTCGAGGTGAAGCCCGGCGAGCGCCTGGACCTCGGCATCTCGGCCGATCACTTCCTCGTCTACGGCATGGCGGAGTACGCGCGCGCCGCCGACGACCGCGACGCCTACGCCTGGGCGCTGGCGCTGTTCGACGCCATCCGCGAGCGCGAGCGCACGGGCGATGCGCCCAATTTCCCGCACGACCTGCCGAAGGGCTTCCGTGCCCACGGCGCGCCGATGGGCATGCTGGAGCTGTCGCAGGAGCTCGCGGACGTGGCCGTCCACTTCCGCGATCCCGCGGCGTTCCGACTCGCCGAGATAGCGCGCTCCTCGATGCGCGAGACCCTCGCACACCTTCGTGCAGCCGTCGCAGCGGACGCTTCTCGAGTACGTGCGCGCGGACGGCACACCGTCGTGGGACGAGATGCTGGGAAGTTTCTGCAACCCGGGCCACTCCCTGGAGGACGCCTGGTTCATGATGCACTTCGCCGCCCGGATCGGCGATCGGGACGCCATCTCGCGTGCCACCGAGGTGGTGCGGTGGATGACGGAGCGGTACTGGGACGGGGAGTACGGCGGCCTGCCGCAGTTCCAGCACGTGCAGGGGGGCGAGCCGCACGGCTCCGTGCGCAGCGAAAACGAGGCGGACCACATGCTCGGGGCGCTGCGGGAGAACTGGTCCAACAAGCTCTGGTGGGTCCACTCCGAGGCCCTCTACGCGCTGATACTCTCCTTCGAGCACACCCGCGACCCGTGGTTCCTCGACACGTACGGGAAGTACCACGAGTACGTGTTCACGACGTTCCCGCAGCCCGATCCCGCGATCGGGGAGTGGATCCAGATCCGCGACCGGGCCGGCAAGCCCGAGGACAAGGTGGTGGCGCTTCCCGTCAAGGACCCCTACCACATCACCCGGGCGTTCATGCACCTCCTGAAATCGCTGCAACGGATGACGGCGTGAGCAACCGGGACGATGTCCTCGCGGTGATGCGCGGCGGGCGGCCCGAGAGGATCCCCTGCGCCCACTTCGGCTTCTGGGACGAGCGCGCGATGCACAAGCTCGCTCCACGGGAGTGCTGGGACGAGAACACCCTCTGTACGCCCTCCGACGAACCGCCGCGCGACCGGTTCTCGAGCGAGCCGCGGACCGCCGAGAGCCGCGCGTGCGCGATCCGGCTGGCCCGGCACCTCGACACCGCCTTCATCGGCGTGGGCAAGGGCGGGGTGACGACCTTCGGCCACGGCGGTCCCGGAGAAATCATGCCCGAGGTGATCGAACGGGCGCCCTCGCATAAGGTCCTGCGCTACGAGGGCGGCCACCGGCGGATGGTGCATTACGACCCGCACTCCGTCCGCTACTACGATTTCCCGGTGCGGGGCCCGGACGATCTCGAGCGGCTCGAGCTCCCGAACATGCGCGACCCGGCGAGGTTCCAGGACGTCGCGGCCGACGCGCGGGCCTTCCGGGACGCCGGCTTCGTGCCGACGGGATCGATCCAGGGGTTCTTCTCGGGAATCCACAACTCCTTCATGGAGTTCGTCCCGACCCTCGAGAACCTGCTGCTCGAGCCCGGGTTCATGCGGCGGCTGACGGAACGGCTCGCCCGGATGAGCCTGGACGCCGTAGAGATGTACCTCGAGCGTGGCGTCGAGGTGATCGACGTCTGCGACGACCTCGGGAACGCCGACGGCATGCTGATCTCGCCCGCCCTCTTCGCCGACTTCTTCCTGCCCTGGTACGCCGAGCTCGTCCGGGTCGTGCACGCGCGCGGCGCCTGGGTTCACCTGCATTCCCACGGCAACATCGCCCCGGTGATGGACCAGCTCGTCGGCGCGGGGATCGACATCATCAACCCCTTCGACTGGCACGAGAATCCCGACCTGCCCGGCATGGTGCGCCGCTGGGGCGATCGGGTCGTCTTCTGCGGGGGATCGATCGGCGACCTGTACCGCCACCCGATCGCCGAGGTGGAACGGGTCGTCCGCCGGGCCTGCGGCCTGGCGAAGCATGGCCGCGCGCGGCTACTTCCTCATGGGCAACGCGGGGATGGAGGAGCAGTCCGTCGAGGTGTGGAACACGTGGCGGGAGATCTCCCGCCGCATCCGCACCGAAGAGGTCCCGCGGTAGTCGGCGGGTCCCGGCTAAGCGAAGAACGGGAACAGCCGGCGGATCGCCTTCTCGTCCGGCTGGGCCCCGTACTCGGACACCTCGAACGCTTCCGCGAACCGGATCGCCTTCCCCCGCTCGGCGCCGTAGCGCTCGACGAGCTTTTCCCGGTACCGACGGGCCGGCTCCTCGAACCGCGCGTTGTGGCGCTCGGCGAGCCATCGGCGCCGGTCCGCGTCGAGCGACGGCACCTGGTCGAGCACCCCCTGGTTGAACGGAAGCCACTCGTACACCTGGGAGACGTGGCAGTGCAGCATGTCGAGCTTGCGCTCGATCACCCCGTCGATGCCGACGACGATGTCGGCCTGGAACGGGCAGGGCCGGGTGAAGGCATCCGCGAAGGAGAGGATGACGGGCGATCGCGGGAGGATGTCGGTGAGGGCCACCATGTTGGGCACCGTGAGGATGTACGAGGCGTCCATCACCAGCTGCCCGGTCGCCCGGTGGTCCGGGTGGTAGTCGTTCGGCCGGTGGGAGAGCACGAGGTCGGGGACGAACTCGCGGATCAGGCGGATCAGGACCCGGCGATGAGCCACCGTCGGCTCCAGCTCGCCGGTGTGGTTGTCGAGGATCTGGTACTCGACGACGCCGGCGATCGCCGCCGAGGAGCGTGCCTCGGCCAGGCGGCGACGGGCCAGCTCGATGCCGCCGATGGCGTGGTGGCCGGTGTCGCCGCTGGTGGTCGACAGGAACTTGACGACGTGGCCCGCGTCCGCCCACAGCAGGGCGGTCCCCCCGCAGACGAAATCGGGATCATCGGGGTGCGCGCCGATCACCAGGATCCGCAGCCGCTCTTCGCTCATGAGACCTCCTGCGCCGCCTCGGCCCACGCGGTGAGCAGCTCGGGCCGGCCGTTGACGGAGTGGATGTCGCTGAGGTTCAGGTCCATGGGCATCCCCTCGCCCGCGTCGACGAGCGCGCGCAGGCCCCGGCGCATGTCCTCGCGCGTCCCTCCGAAGAACACCTCCGAGGGATTGGCGTGCACCTCGCAGACCACCGCCGCCCGCAGCTTCCCGCGGGCCACCGCGACCGACGACCAGGGCGACACGTGGAAGCGCCGCAGGTTCGGGATGCGCACGATCGAATCGATCTTCCCGTCGAGGCACTCGCAGCCGTGATAATAGACCGTCCGGTTCGTGAACGGGGCGGCGAGCGCCGCGTTCGCCGGCTGGACCAGCTCCTCGTACTGCCGCGGCCCGAGGCCCGAGGAGGTCTGCGCCGAGACGTAGGCCCACTCGTCCGCGAGGCGCGGCTTCTCTCCGTCCGCAGTCACGGGCCGCCAGCAGTGGACCCGGAAACCGACCCGCGCGTACTCCCCTTCGCGGTGGCAGTTGATCCTGCCTTCACGCTCCCGGCGCTCGTGGTGCGCGAGGTGGCTGCGGGAAAGGAAATCCATCAGCTCCCGGACCTGCTCGGGACATTCCGCTGCACGCCATCAGCAGCGACTCGAGCCCGCAGAGCCGGGCGGCGATGTCGAAGGGGCTGTGGCCGAGATCGGGCCAGCGCACGTGCACGGCCATCCGGAGCCGGTCAACGCCCGCGCCTCCTCCACCCGGTGCCGCGTCAGCGTCGGATCGACCTCGATGTCGGTGAACGCCAGCCGTTCCATGCTGATGCCGTCGGCGAGCGGGGCCACGATCCGCCGGGCTTCCAGGGGGTCGTCGACCCCCGGCGGCTGCCTTCCCAGCCCAGGGGCAGGCCCCAGTCCTCGGCCCGGGTCCTGACGGCATCGATGACGATCGACGGCCACACGATGTGGTCGTCCGGGACGTGCTCGGCCATCCACAGCACCCGCCGCAGGTCGAGCTCGATGGAGCGGGCGAGCTCTCCGCGGCACGCGAGCGGGCCGGGACCGAGCATCGCGTCCCACTGGGGGACCGGGATGCCCTCGAAGTAGACGCAGACCGGGATCTTCTTCGTCGGTCGCAATGCCTGGTGATCGGCCCACAGGCGCTTGCGCTCCTCCTGGATGGGCAGCCCGGCGGCCCGCAGCGTGCGGTCCACGAGGGGTTCGAGGACGTCCTGGTCGTGGCGGAGATCGTCGGTCTGGTGCATGATGGTTGCCGCGCTGGCGACAGCATACTGCGGAAAGAGCGGTCGACGGTCAATCGACCCTCCCCGCTACCCCTCGATCGCCGCCTTCCGCGCCTGTATCCGCCGGATCCTTTCCAGGTCGAACTTGGGCGTGCGGTCGAAGGCGTAGATCCCGTTCTGTTCCTGGAAGACGTCGGTGAGCTGCGTGTAGCAATAACCGAACATCGCGGGGTTGTCCAACAGCACGCGGCACAGGCCCTCGAACCGGGCGTAGAACTCCTCGATGGTGGCGGGACGCGAGCCGTAGCCCCAGGACGGGTCGCCGGGCCGGGCCCCGGGGTTCCACCAGATCCCGCCGAACTCGCTCACGAAGAAGGGCTGGCCCCGGTACGGGATCGAGATCTCCTTCTCCGCGCGGCTCATGTTCCGGAAGGGCTTCCCGTCGGCGAGCCCGGCGTGGTGCGCCGCGAAGACGCGCGAGGTCCTGCTCGTAGTCGTGGCTGTCGTAGACGTCCGCTTCCCCGACGCGGTGGGAGTACCCCGAGGTGTCGAGCACGGGGCGCGTGCCGTCCATCGCGCGCGTGGCGAGGAACATCCCGCGCGTCACGTCGTCGAGGCCGCGCGATTCGGTCGCTCACCAGCTGCCAGGTCTCATTGAGCGGGCACCAGCCGACGATCGAGGGGTGCGAGTAGTCGCGCTCGCAGGACCTCCAGCCACTGCGTGACGTAGCTGGCGTCCATGCGCTGGTGGTCGTCCTCGGGGCCCCGGCCGCTGCATCCCCAGTCGGCGAACTCCCCCCAGACGAGGTATCCCAGCCGGTCGGCGTGGAAGAGGAAGCGCTCCTCGAACACCTTCTGGTGCAGGCGGGCGCCGTTGAAGCCGGCGGCCTGCGAGAGCTCGATGTCGCGGCGCAGGGCCTCATCGGTGGGCGCCGTGCAGATGCCGTCGGGGTAGAAGCCCTGGTCCAGCACCAGCCTCTGGAAGACGGGCTTCCCGTTCAGGAGTACCGCCGCGCCCTCGATGGTCACGGACCGCAGGCCGGCATAGCTGCGGCACCGGTCGATCGGCTCGCCGGATCGCCCGACGAGCTCGATCTCCAGGTCGTAGAGGTGCGGGTCCGCGGGAGACCAGGGCCGACGCGAAGCCTCGGGGATGACGAGATCGAGCCGGGGGACGAAGTCGGCATCGGCCGCGCACTCGCCGGCGCTGACGACCTCGCCGCCGCTCAGCAGGCGTGCGCGCACGCTCATCCCGGCCCGGTCGCCGACGAGCGGCAGCTCCAGGGAGAACCTGCCGCCGGCCAGGTCGGGGGTGATGCGGGGCCGCTCGAGCGAGGTCCGGGGAACCGGCTCCATCCACACCGTCTGCCAGATCCCCGTCGTGCGCGTGTAGAGGCAGCCCGCGTTCGCGGAGGCGGGGATTGCTTGCCCTTCGGCTGCGCGGCCCGGTGGTCGTCGCGGGCGCGCACGACGACGATCGCTTCGCTCCCCGGCTCCGCGACGCCCGCGAGGTCCGCCGTGAACGGCGTGTAGCCACCGCGGTGTCGCGCGACCTCCACGCCGTTCACCCAGACCGTCGCGTCGTAATCGACGGCCTGGAAATGGAGCAGCGTCCGGCGCCCCTTCCACGACGCGGGGATGGCCACCTTCCGCCGGTACCAGACCGCGTTCATGAAATCCGTGGTGCCGATCCCCGAGAGCGTCGACTCGGGGCAGAACGGGACCGTGATCCGGGACGCGAGGGGACGGTCGCCGAGGCCGCGCTCCAGCCCGGAGTCGCCGGCGTCGATCTCGAACTCCCACTCACCGTTCAGGCAGAGCCAGTCCTGCCTCGCGAACTGCGGACGCGGATACTCGGGGCGCGGCGTTTTCATGGGTGAGCGACCGGTAGCACGGAACGCCGCGCCGTGGCAATCCGGCGCCGGGGCATCCCTCGACTTGCCATTTCCCCGCATCGCCTCGATACTCTGCGCACCCCACGGAGGAACGCATGACGGGCAGACGTGACATCCTCGACTGGCTCGCCGCGGAGAGCGCCGCGTTCGCGCGCATGGCCGACGAGATCTGGAGCCATCCCGAGATCGCCTTCCACGAGCGCCTCGCCTCGGAGCTCCAGGCGGCCTACCTGCGAGTCGCTCGGCTTCCGCGTGCGCCGGGGCCTCGCGGGCATCGACGACCGCGTTCGTCGCCGAATGGGGCACCGGGCCGTCCCGTGATCGGGCTGCTCGGGGAGTACGACGCGCTCGCGGGCCTGTCGCAGAAGCGCCAGCCGACGCCGATGCCCGAGGTCGAAGGCGGCCCCGGGCACGGCTGCGGCCACAACCTGCTCGGCACGGCGTGCGTCGCCTCGGCCGCCGCACTGCGCCGGTGGCTGGAAGCAACCGGTCGTGCCGGGAACGGTCCGCTACTACGGCTGCCCGGCGGAAGAGCGGGTGACCGGCAAGGTCTTCATGGCCCGCGACGGCGCCTTCTCCGACCTGGACGCCGCGCTCAACTGGCACCCCGGGGCAGGATCACCATGCCGGGCAAGGGACCGGGCGGTGGGGGTCCGCGACCTGACGTTCCGGTTCCGGGGCCGCACGGCGCACGCCGGCGGTTCGCCCCACCTGGGGCGTTCCGCGCTCGATGCCGTCGAGCTGATGAACGTCGGGGTGAACTACCTGCGCGAGCACGTCACCGAGAAGGTCCGCATCCACTACGTCGTCACCCGCGGCGGCGAGCTGCCCAACGTGGTCCCCGAGCTGGCGGAGTCGTGGTACTTCGTGCGGGCCCTGGAGCTCGGAGGAGCTGGAACAGGTGACCGCCCGCGTGAGGAAGATCGCCGAAGGAGCGGCCCTCATGACGGAGACCGCGCTGGCGGTGACGCTGAACGGCGCGTGCTCCAGCGTGCTCAACAACCACTACCTCGCCGACCTGCACTTCAAGGCCATGGAGGAGCTGGGGCCGATCGCGTTCTCGGACGACGAGCTGGCGTTCGCCCGCGCGGTCAACGCGCAGTTCCCCCCGAGGCCGTGCGCCCGTTCGAAGGCCTGCGCATTCCGCCGGACTGGCGCGAGCGCGCCGCGGCGGCCGCGCGCCAGCCGCTCGATCGCGGAAAACTTCCCGGCCTGGGACGAGGACCGCGTGCAGACCGGGTCGACCGACGTCGGGGACGTGAGCTGGATCACGCCGCTGTCGATGCTCTCCACGGCGTGCTTCCCGACCGCGGCGCCGGGGCACAGCTGGGCGAACGCGGCGGCGGCGGGAACCTCGATCGGGCACAAGGGCATGATGCACGCCGCGAAGATCATGACCCTGGTGGGGATCGACCTGTACTCGGATCCCGTGCACCTCGAGCGCGCGCGCCGGGAGTTCGCGGAGCGCACGGCCGGGAAGCCGTACCGCTGCCCCATGCCGGACTCGCTCGTCCCGCCGCGATAGACCAGGCGGGCGAGCCCGCCGGCCGGTACCTTCGTGATTTGACCGCGGCGGCCGGCATCCCTATCTTGGTAGGTGTCTATAATTGAAGGTGTCCTCCCCATGAAGAAGGTCCTGATCGCCCTCGGTGTCCTGCTCGGACTCATCCTCCTCGCGGGAATCGCGATCGTTTTCCTCGTCGATGTGAACGCCTACAAGCCCCGGATCGAGGCCGCTGTCTCGGACGCGCTGGGGATGGAGTTCCGGATCCAGGGAAAGGCGAGGCTCCGCCTGCTCCCCTCGGCGAGCATCGTCCTGTCCGACATCCGCCTGCGGAATCGGGGCACCGATCTCGCCACGGCGGAGACGCTGCGGGTGGGCGTGAAACTGCGCCCCCTGCTGAGCCGCCGGCTGGAGATCACGGCGATCGTCCTCGAGGAATCCGGTGATCCGGATCGAGAAGGCGACCGACGGCACGTTCAACTACGAGACCCCGCCCCGCTCCCCGAAGCAGCCGCCGACGGGAGGGGAACAACCCGGTTTCTCCCTGGCCGTGACGGGCGGCGCTTTCGAGAATGGCAGCCTCGTGTTCCTGGACAGGACAGACGGCGCCAGGACGGAGGTATCCGGGATCGATCTCTCCCTGAAGAGCCTCTCCCTCCCGGCCGACCCGGACACGCCGCTGGAGAAGGGGATCTCCCTGGTCGGGACGATGAAGGTCAAGGAAATCAGGGGCAAGGGCTTCGCCGCGAGCGACGTGGAGGCGGACGTGAGCGCCTCCGGCGGCGTTTACGACATCCGACCGTTCACCATGAAACTGTTCGGCGGCAGAGGCGAAGGGGGAATCCGGATCGACGTGTCGCAGCGGACGCCGGCAGCTCCAGGTCACGTACGCCCTGGCGGGGTTTCGCGCCGAGGAGTCGCTCGCGGCCATCACGCAGCAGAAAATCGTGAGCGGTCCGATGTCCGTCCTGGCGGAGCTCTCCTTCCGCGGCGGCAGCGTGGAAGAGATGAAGCGGACGGTGCGCGGCCAGGTCTCGCTGAGCGGTGAAGACCTGACCCTTCACGGCATGGACATCGACGAGATACTGTCGACGGTGGAGCAGGCGCAAAAGACGAACCTGGCGGACCTGGGCGCCTTCCTCCTGGTGGGTCCCCTGCAGGCCGCGATCACGAAGAGGAGTCCGCTTCGACGCGGTCGACGGAGCCTCCGCCAATGGCGGCGAGAGCGCGGTCACGGTGCTCGTTTCCGAATGGACGGTGCGTGACGGCATGGCGGAGGCGGGGGACGTGGCGTTCGCGACCCTGAAGAACCGGATCGCCCTGAAGGGGAAGCTCGACATCGGGAAAGAGCGGTTCGTGGACGTCACCGTGGCGGCGCTCGACGGAAAGGGGTGCGCGAAGATCCGGCAGACGATCTCCGGCCCTTTCAGCGCCCCGCAGCTCGACAGGGTGAGCGCCCTGGAAACCGTGGCGGCATCGATCTTCGGCCTGTTCGAACAGACCAGGAGTCTCTTGAACCGGGAGCGTGCACGCCCTTCTATACCGGCTCGGTGGCCCAGCCGAAGTGAAGCCCCCCGGAGCCCAACCGCGCAGAAAGCGTCAGACCGCTTTCACGTCGGGGAGCAGGCGGCGGAACTCCTTCCTGCACGACCTCGTAGCACTCGCAGACCCGCGCTTCCAGGCCCGGTCGATCCAGCACCGTGATGCGGCCCCGGCTGTAGTGAATCAACCCGGCACTCTGCAGATTTCCCGGCGGCCTCGGTCACGCCCTCGCGCCGCACCCCCAGCATGTTGGCGATCAGCTCCTGGGTCATGCTCAGCTCGTTCGAGGGCAAGCCGGTCGAGACTGAGCAGCAGCCAGCGACAGAGCTGCTGGTCCACCGTATGGTGACGATTGCACACGGCGGTCTGCGCCATCTGGGTCATCAGCGCGAGCGTGTAGCGCAGCAGCAGGTGCTGCAGGGCGGCGCCGCGGCTGAACTCCTGCTCGAGCAGCTGGCCGTTCAGCCGATAGCCGTGGCCGGCGCTCTGCACCACGGCCCGATTCGGCATGGTGTCCCCGCCCATGAAGAGGGCGATGCCCACGATCCCTTCGTTGCCGACCACGGCGATTTCCGCCGACGCGCCATCCTCCATCACGTACAGCAGGGACACGATGGCGGTCGTCGGGAAATAGACGTGATTCAACATGGTCACCGGACTCGTACAGCGCCTTGCCGAGCGGCAGCGGGACCAGTTCGAGGTGGGAACGCAGGCGCTCGGACTCGGGCCGGGGCAGGACGGCGAGCAGATGGTTCTGACGGCTGTCGGGCACGCTCAACGGCTCTCCATCTCTCGCCCCGGTACACGATTGGACGTTCTATGACCCCGACCATGTGCTCACCACCACACCTGCAGTATCGCCGCACGGGGTCGGGTAGTAACAGTCGCAGAATCCATTTATTCATCGTAGAAAAGGGCGGCCGAGGTGTAGAAAAACCACTACAGCGCGCTTGACTTCGCGGATGCATTGGATAGGATCGAATAATGAAGAAACGGAGTAAGGTCATGCCGAAAGCACGATCCCCGAAGGCGAAGCCCCAGGGCATCCGCAAATGTCCCACGGGCATCCGGGGGCTCGACGAGATCACGGAGGGCGGCCTGCCGCGGGGAAGGGCAACCCTCGTGTGCGGCGGAGCCGGCTGCGGCAAGACCCTCCTTGCCATGGAGTTCCTCACCCACGGAATCACTCGAGTACGGCGAACCGGGCGTCTTCGTGTCCTTCGAAGAGCCCGTCAAGGACCTGGCGGCGAACGTCGCGAGCCTGGGGATCGATCTGCGGGATTTGAGCCGACGCGGACTGCTCGCCATGGACGAGGTGCGGTTCGAGCGCAGCGAGATCGAGGAGACCGGGGAATACGACCTCGGGGGACTCTTCGTCCGCCTGGGGACGCTCATCGACCAGGTCAAGGCGAAACGCGTCGCGATGGACACGATCGACGGCTTGTTCGACGGGCTGCCGAACGAGGCCATCCTCAGGGCGGAGCTCCGCAGGCTGTTCCGCTGGTTGAAGACGAAAGGGGTCACCTCGATCGTCACCGCGGAACAGGGCGAGGGGACGCTCACCCGTCACGGCCTGGAGGAGTACGTCAGCGACTGCGTCATCCAGCTCGACCACCGGGTGAGAAACCAGATCGCCACGCGGCGGCTCCGCGTCGTCAAGTACCGGGGCAGCCAGCACCGCACCAACGAGTATCCGACGATGATCAGCAGCAAGGGCCTGAGCGTGCTGCCCATCAGCTCGCTCGGCCTGAGCTACCCCGTGAGCAAGGCGCGCATCTCCACGGGCATCCCGCGGCTCGATGCCATGCTCGGCGGGCAGGGATTCTTCCGGGGCAGCAGCGTCCTCGTGTCGGGGAGCGCGGGTACGGGCAAGACGAGCCTGGCCGCGGCATTCGCCGACAGCGTCTGCCGCGCAGGACAGAAGTGCCTCTTCCTCTCCTTCGAGGAATCTCCCGAGCAGCTCATCCGCAACATGACGTCCGTCGGCATCGACCTCAAGCGCTGGGCACGCCGGGGCTGCTGCGGTTCCAGAGCCAGCGGGTGACGATGTACGGCCTGGAGAATCACCTCGCCAACCTCCACCTCTGGGTCGAGGATTTCTCCCCTGCCACCGTGATCATGGATCCCGTCACGAGCCTGGTCGGCGAGGGGCCGAGCAACGAAGTTTAGGCGATGCTGACGCGCACGATCGATTACCTGAAAGGCCGCGGGATCACCGCCTTCTTCACCACCCTGTCGAAGGGCGACGATCAGCATGAGGAGACCGAGGTCAGCATCTCTTCCCTGATCGACACCTGGCTGCACCTGAGGACCTTCGAATCCGGCGGGGAGCGGGCCCGCGGGCTCGTCGTGATCAAGAGCCGGGGCATGGCGCACTCCAACCAGGTGAGGGAGTTCCTCCTCACGGACACCGGCGTGAAGCTGCGCGACCCGTACGTGGGGCCAGGGCAGGTCCTCATGGGCTCATCCCGCGAGGTGCAGGAGGCACGGGACCGGGAGCGGGCGGGGAAAGCGCGGCAGAGCTTCGAGCGGCATCAGCGCGAGATGGAGGGAGAGCGCCAGAAGCTGGAAGCCCAGATCGAAGCCATGCGCCTGCTGCTGAACAACCTCGCGCTGGAGATGAACGCCGCCAGCGGCAGGGAACACCAGCGGACGACCCGGCAGAGCCGGCAGCGCAACCAATTGAAGATCGCCCGGAAGGCGGACTTAGACGATGGCAAAAACCGCGACGAAGCGCACCGGCGCAAAGGCCGCGAAGCCGCGCGGATCCTCGAAGGGGCCCCGATGGGACCTGCGACTCTACATCGCGGGCCGCACCCCGAGGGCCGAAAAGGCACTGGAGAACCTGGAGCGGATCTGCCGCGAGCACCTCGCCGGGGCGTACCGCATCGTGGTCATCGATCTTCTGAAGACACCGCTGCTGGCCCGGGGGGACCAGATCGTCGCGGTCCCCACCCTCGTACGGAACATCCCCACCCCGATGCGCAGGATCATCGGCGACCTTTCCAACACCGAGCGGGTGCTCATCGGCCTCGACATCCGGCCCCGATGAAATCGAAGAAGGCGGGCACGCCGGGACGCGGGAAGGTCCCCGCGGCCCGCGCTTCCCGTGCCGGCGGTCGCTCGAATCGCCCCTGGCAGTTCGACCTGGTGCTGTACGTGGCCGGCATGGACCGGAAATCGAGCGAGGCCATCAAGGCGATCACGCGGCTCTGCGATAAACACCTGGAGGGCAGGTACCAGCTGGGGATCGTCGACATCTACCAGCAGCCCGAGCAGGCGCCGCGATGATCGGATCATCGCCGTACCGACGCTCCTCATCAAGCGTCCCCTGCCGCCGCGGAAGCTGATCGGAACCATGGAAGACCTGGAAAAGGTCCTGGCAGGCATCGCGGGAATGCCTTCGTCGTGAAAACCGCCCCTTCCCGCCAGGAGCTGCTGCGCCAGGCCGCTGAGCTCGCCGCGCGCCTCGGCGAGGCGGAAGGGGCGCTCGCCGCGATCCGCGAGGGACAGGTGGATGCCATCGTCGTCTCGGGGAAACGGGGGATGCAGGTCTACTCCCTCGCGGGCGCCGATTCCGTCTACCGTCTCATCGTAGAATCGATGCAGGAGGCGGCGCTGACGGCGACGCCCAGGGGCCGGATCCTGTTCTGCAACCGGCAGTTCGCCACGATGCTCAAGCTCCCCCAGGACACCCTCCTCGGGCGGAAGCTCGCCGATCTCGTGGCCGGGGAGGATCACCCCGTCCTCGCCTCGCTCCTTCGGGCCGTCGCAGCGAAGCCGGTCAAGGGCAGGCTCCGCTTCCACAGCCCGGGCGGCCCCGTTCCCTCCCACGTTTCCGCGAGCTTCCTGCCGCAGCAGGAGGAGCCGAGCATCTGCATCGTGGCCGCGGACCTCTCGGACCTGGAGGCTGCCGACGCCCTCCTTCGCCGCACCAACGAAGAACTGCGAGCGCAAGGCGGCGCAGCTGCGAAAACTCGCCGGGGAGCTCGCCCAGACCGAGTACCGCGAACGTCACCGGCTCGCCTCGGTCCTCCACGACGGCCTGCAGCAGCTCCTGGTGGGGGCCCAGCTCCAGATGGACAAGGTGATCGCCGAAGGCGGAAAGGGGCCCGGCCCGACGAGTCGCCGGGTCGCCCAGCTGCTGGATCAATCCATCGAGATGTCGCGATCTCTCGCCCTGGAGATCAGCCCGCCCTTCCGGCTCGGCGCCGGGCTGGTTCCCGCCTTCGCGTGGCTCGCACGCTCGATGCGCGCGAGGCACTCCCTCGAGGTCAGGCTGACGACGAGGGGCGAGGTGGATCCCGCGGGAGAGGAAATTTCAACGCTCCTCTTCCGCTCGGTCCAGGAGCTTCTATTGAACGTGGTGAAGCACGCGGGGGTGAAGAGCGCGGACCTCCGGCTCGAGGTACGCGGGGACCTGCTGCGGATCCGCGTGGCGGACAGGGGGAAGGGGTTCAACGCCGAAAAGGTTGAAACGGAACCCGGCGCGGGCGGCTTCGGCCTGTTCAGCATTCACGAGCGCATGAGCCTCGTCGGTGGGCGCATGGAGCTGAGGAGCACGCCGGGGACCGGCAGCCGGTGCACGCTGGTGGTGCCGCTGGCCAGCCTGCGTCCGGAGGGGGGGAAATCCGCGACACCCGGCCCCGCCCCACGGCGGCGCGCCCCCAGGAAGATGCGATGATCCGGACCATCATCTGCGACGATCACCCCATCGTGCGCGAAGGCGTGCGCCTCGTGCTGGGCGACACGAAGGACATCGTGCTCGAGGACGAGGCCACCACCGGTCACGAGCTGCTGGGGAAGATCCGCAAGCGCAGCTTCGACGTCATCATCCTCGACATCTCCTACCCTGAAGGCCCCGATGGCCTCGAGATCCTGAAAGCCATCAAGGCGGAGCGGCCCGGATCGGCGATCCTCGTGCTGAGCATGCACACGGAGGAGCATTCCGCCGTGCGCGCCCTGCGCGACGGCGCCGACGGCTACGTGGTGAAGGGCAGCGGGACGGCGGAGCTCCTGGCGGCGATCCGCAAGGTCGCCGCGGGCGGCAAGTACGTCAGCCCTGCCCTGGCGGAGCGGTTGGCAATGGAGCTTGGCAGCGCCCGGGTAAGCCTGCCCACGAACGCCTTTCAGACCAGGAGTACAAGGTGCTGTGCCTGCTGGCCGCGGGCCGGAGCCTGTCCGTGGCGGCGCGGGAGCTGGGATTGAGCCCGTCGACGGTCGGGACGTACCGATCGCGGATCATGGGCAAGCTGGGCCTCAAGAACAACGCGGAGATGGTCCGTTACGCCCTCAAGAATGGCCTGGTGGAATGAAGGTCTGGTCGACGGCCTGTGCGGAAGCGGGAGTGGCGCGGTAGATCAGCTTCACGGCTTCTTCGAAGGTGGGCTCCTTCAGCGTGAAATCGGCGACGCGGATGCCCTTCTCGGCCAGCAGATACAGCACGTCCGGGGGAGCCATCTCGCCCCGGTCGAAGTACAGGACGTGCCGGTCTCCTCGGGGCTCGCATCGGAAGCCGGGGACGGAGAGCGTCGCCCTCGGTTCCTTCAGGAGCAGGTGCATCTCGCAGTTCTGGCCGCAGTAGCGGTGCTTGAGCGTCTCCGTGTCGCCCGAGTACACGATCTTCCCGCTGTCGATGACGAGCACCCGGGTGCAGAGGCGCTCGATGTCCACGACGTCGTGGGACGTGAAGATCACCGTCATGCCGGTCTCGCGGTTCCGTTCCTTGATGAATTCGCGGATCGCGTCCTTGCCCACGATGTCCAGGCCGATGGTCGGCTCGTCGAGGTAGGCGATGCGCGGCTCGTGGATCATCGCCACGGCGAACTCCACCCTCATACGCTGGCCGAGACTGAGCTGCTTCACGGGAGTATCGTAGAAGGAACCGATGGCGAGGAGGTCGCAGAGCTCGTCGCGGTTCCTCACGAAGCGATCCTTCGGGATCTTGTACACGTGGCGCATCTGGAGCAGGGAGTCCCGCACGGGCAGGTCCCAGACGAGGTAGGTGCGCTGCCCCATGACCAGGGTGATGGCGCGGGCGTTCTGCTTCTTGTGCCGGAAGGGCTCGAGACCCGCCACCAGGACCCGCCCCGCCGTGGGGTAGAGCACGCCGGCGAGGATCTTGATCGTGGTGGACTTGCCCGCGCCATTGGGGCCGATGTAGCCCACGATCTCGCCTTCCTGCACGGAGATGTCGATGTCGTCCAGGGCGAGCTTCTCGTCCCACTGCCGGTAGACGAGGTTGCGGAGCACCCTGGCACCCTCCTGGCGGCGGAGGACCTTGTAGACCTTGCGCAGCTTTTCCGTCCTGATGATTTCCAACGCCGTGTCTCCCCTCAGTTTCCCGTGCTCTGGTAGTGCTCGAGCCCGGCCATCCAGAACTTGTACGCGGCGAAAAAGGCCAGGAAGCCGATGGCAAGCGTGACGGGCATGAGCAGGCCGCCGAGGGGCACGTCGCCGCGCACGAGCCAGCGCGTAGGGTAATACGTGGCGAGCGCGAACGGCACGACGAACGTCACCGTCACCTGCAGGACGCGGGGGAAGATGTGGATGGGGTAGGAGATGACCTCGGAGAGGGTGTCCACCAGGTACATGGTGTTTTCCCCCCGCGCCATGCGGAAGCCCATCGCCCCGCAGGCGGTGTTGAACGCGGCGCAGAGGAGCATGCCGCCGAGGATGCCCACCACGAACAACAATATCCTCGCCGCGGGAAGGGGCGAGAAGAACCGGGCGATGCAGTAGATCATGAGGGCGATGTTGAGGAGGATCCGCGGGAAGTGCGACGGGTTGACGTTCCCGGCCATGAAGCTCGCGTAGAAGTTCACCGGCTTGGTGAGGCCGATGTCGATGAACCCGGTCTCGAAGCACCACCCCACCGCGTAATTGCCCCGGGAGACGAATCCGCCCCCGATGCCCCACACCACGCCGCTCGACCGCGAAGAGCAGGAACACCTCGGGCGGGCTCCAGCCCCCGATCGCTCCCGAACCGGGACAGGATGACCCAGAAACCGACGGCCTCCAGGACGAACCAGAGCGTCTGGGCCATGCACTCGTAGAGGAAAACCCGTCCGAACCCGAGCCGGTTCTTGATCGCCTGCCAGAATCCGTAGATGACGATGTTCACGGGATCACCCCCCCTGGATGGCGAGCTTGCGGATTCCCGCGCGCCAGACCCCGTACGCGCCGAGGGCGAGGCACCCGATCCAGGCCATCTCCATGCCCAGCCCGGCCAGTCCCTCCGCGGGCGTGATGCGTCCGATGTAGAGGGACAGGGGGAGGTCGAACGCGAAGCGGCCGGGCAGCACGTCCGCCACGCGGCGCAGCCACGACGGGTAGATCCACAGGGGGATGGTGCTCCCCGAGAAGAACCAGATGAAGGCGTTGATGAAGCTGGGGAGCGCCCATGGCATCTCGCCGACCCAGAAGGAGATCATCCCCGTGATCAGCCAGAGCAGGAAATACATGAGGAGCGCCGCCAGGACGACGACGACCGCCAGGCCCGCCGCGACGGGGCTGGCCGGGCCCTGCAGGTGAAACAGGAGCGCCCCTGCCGCCGCCAGCGGCACCGCGGTGAAGAGGAGCGAGAACACGCACCCGCCCGCCGCCCCGGCCAGCGTCTGCAGGGGGTACGGCACGGGGCGACAGAGCGAGGTGGCGATCGTCCCTTTCTTCACGTCCTGCGAGACCTGCCAGGTCGTATTGGCGTTCCGAAGGAACAGGTTGATGGCCGACCCGATGATGAAATAGCTCACCATCGCGTCGGCGCTCACTTCCATCGCCCCGGGAGAGGCTGCATACAGGGACTTCCAGAGGAACACCTGCACCGCGAGGGTGAAAAGCGTCGAGAGCACGCTGAGCACGATCTCGGCGCGGTACACGGTGTGGGTGCGAAACGATATCCAGGCGGCGAACAGGTACTTCTTCATGTATGGGGGACGATTCTACAATCGCACCGTACGACTGGCAAGCGGCTCGCGCCGCGCGCGGCTCGCCACCGCGCCGGGACCGGGGAGACTACTCGACCACGAGGGTGATGAGGTCCCCCTCCTCGAGATCACGATGCTCTCCGTTGGCGAGAAGGACTTCCACCACATGCGTTCCGGGCTCGAGGCCCTGCAGGGCGGCCTCGGTCGACTCGTCCAGGATCATGCACCAGGGCTCGCCGTCGACGTTGACATGCCAGTGATTTCCGTCGTGACCAAGTGCGAAGCCGATCACTTCGATCCGCACGGGGATGTCAACGCCGACCATGAAGTGCGAGGAGTCTTCCGGTGAGAGCATCCTGATGAGTGCCCCGTTGTTCGCAACCCGTTCGTCCCCGGCGTCCATCTCGGAGCCGGTGCCATGGGCGCCGGCAACCGAAGCGCCGAGGAGCATCAGCGCGGCAGCGAAGCCGAACCACCGCGGTTCGCGCGCGCCGCCACGACTACGGCATCTGCGTTGCATGATCCTGGTCCTCCCGCCGGGGAATATACCCATGACGATTGGACGCAGTCGTGTCGCGAAGCGGAGCATCCGCTGTCGTGATTCCACGACGCGGGTACGAAGGCGTCCAGCGGTGTACCGTTCCGTCCCCGGCTCACTCGAACCGGAACCTCCAGACCGCGAGGCCGAAGAACACCACGGCATAGCCCAGGAGTATTCCGGCGGGAAGCAGGACGGACGCGAGGCCCAATCCCCGCAGCACGATGTTCTGGAAGCCGTCCATCGCCCAGGCCGTCGGCAGCACGTGGCCGACCCGGGCGAAGGCCGCACCGGCCACCTCCAGGGGAAACCAGGCCCCCCCGAGAGCCGAGAGGAGGAACATCGCGGCCATCACGAAGATGATCACGTGCTCCTCTTTCTTCGCCAGCGCGCCGATGAGCAGGCCCAGGCAGGACGCCCACAGGGCGAGAGAGACGATCATCACCAGCGAGGCGAGCGGGGCCTGCAGGTAATCCACGCCGAAGAGGAGCTGGCCGCACGCGATGAGGATGAGCTGTTGCAGCAGGGCGACGAAGAACATGGCCGCCACGTGCCCGCCCACGATGGAGCGTGCCGAGACGGGCATCGAGAGCATCCGGGACAGGGCCCTCGACCGGCGCTCGGTCACGAGGAGCATCGCGGAAGTTATGAGGCCGTAGATGGCAAACTGGACGAGCATGCCGGGCGAGGATTGCAGGAAACCGGTGCTCGTGCGCACCTCGCCGTCTGTCCCGCCCGCGGTCTGCGTCGTTACCCGCACGGCAGGCGATTTCCACTCATCGAGGGCTCGGCGGGTCGCGGCAAGGAGCGCGGCGGAGTCGCGGGCCGGCTCCTGGGACATGAGGGCAGCCTGGACGGATCCGAGGATCCTGCCCGCGGCCACCCGCACGACCTCGCCGGCTTCGCGGCCGACCGGAGATGACGCGTCTGCCACGACATCAAGCCGCGGAGAGGTGCCCGCCAGGGCGTCGGCCTGGTATCCCCGGGGCACGATGACCAGTGCGTCCCTTCGCCCGTCGCGCACGTCCTTCTCGCCCGTGGTCTTGTCCACGTCCGCCAGGCGGATGTCGGCGGAGCCGGCGAGGGTTTCGCGCACCATGAGGCTGAGCGCGGATCCACCGTCCTCATCCACGAACCCGACGAGCAGGCGCGGGTCCCTCCCGGGGAAATTCACCACCACGCCGAAGAAGACGGTGAACGCCAGGGGCATCGCGAGCAGGAAGAGACCGGACTTCCAGTCCTTGATGATCTGCAGCAGGTCCTTGATGGCGATCGATAGTGCTCGCATGCCGCCCTCCTAGGCGAAACGTCGGCGATGCAGCAGCACGCCAAGGCAATAGAATCCGACGCCCATGAGCGCCAGCACCCCGACGGGGAGGAGCACCCCCCCCGCGTCCACGCCCGAGGCGGCCAGCTTCCACGCCCGCAGCGCCCACCCCTGGGGCAGCACGAGGCTCACGATTTCCAGCGCCGGGGGGCTCCCGGGGATGAAGCTCGTAAACAGTCCGCCGAACATGCTCGTGAGGGTCAGGCCGACACCGAGGATGACCCCGACGTGCCGACTCGTCCGCACGAAGGACATGAGCATGATGCCGAAACCCGTCGCGCCGAGCACGAGCCCGGCAGCCGCGAGGAGAGTCGCCCCGATCCCGCCCCATCGCAAGCCGAAGACGAGCGAGGAAACCGCGAGCAGGAACGCGACCTGGACGGATACGACGAGCGCGACGGCCAGCGACTTGCCGGCGAGGACGACGGCCGGCCGGGTCGGCGTGGCCGACAGCCGGGCGAGCGTGCCCTCCTCGTGCTCCCGCACGATGGATTGCGCTCCACTCGCCGCGGTGAAGAACACGAAGAAGATGAGCATCGCGGTCATGATCGAAGCGACCATCGCGGTGAACTCGCTCCTGTCCGCGGCACCCGCGACGGGCGGGCGCACCGCGACGGCGGGACTGCTCTCCACCCACCGTACGTAGCGGGCCGCCACATCGGAGGCCCGGGACCCGCTCATCGTCGCGGCGATCCGGGCGCCGACCATCGCGTCGGTGATCGAGGTGACCACGGAGCGCACGAGGGCGGGCCCGACGGTGAGCGTAGGGTCGGAGTACACGATGACCTCGGCCGGCCCGGCCGAGGCTCCCATCACGGAACGCGTGAGCCCCCGGGGGATCACCAGCGCCGCATCCGCCTCCCGCCGGTCGACCGCCGCGCGGGCCGCCGCCTCGCCGTCGACGTTCGAGACCGACAGCATCTCCCCTACGACCCCCTCGCCGAGGTGCTCGACGATCACCCCGCCGAGCGCCGCGGCCCCGCCCGGGGAGGGCTCGTCCAGGTCGGCCACGACGAGCCGGGTCGGCGTGAAATCCGGCGCGCCGCCGCCCGCGAGACCGCCGAAGGCGAAGTACATGAGTCCCGTGACCAGCAGCGGGGCGAGGATCATCATGAACAGGCCGAAGACGCTCGCTGCCTGGTGGCGCGCGTCCTTCAGCACGATGGCGAGGAGCTTCATCAGTTACCCGCGTCCCGCAGGGCGCGCCCCGTCAGCTGCATGAACACCGCTTCGAGGTTGGGCTCGCGCACCTCGACGGACTGGATCCGCACCCCCGCCCGGGCGGCCGACTCGAACAGCCGGGGCAGCACGGTGGTGCCGTCCTGGACCAGGAGGACCAGCCTGCCGTCGGTGCCGCTCGCGGCCCGCACGCCCTCCACCGCCTTCCAGGTCTCCGGCACGACCGCGGACTCCGCGCTGAGCGTCAGCTCGACCCGGTCCAGCTCGCCGACGGTCTTCACCAGCTCGTCGTGCGTGCCGCAGGCGATCACCTTTCCCGCGTCCATGATGCAGATGTGGCGCGACAGCTCCTGCGCCTCTTCCATGTAGTGCGTCGTGTACAACACGGTCATGCCGCGGCTGTTCAGCTCCTTGATGCTGTCCAGGATGTGGCGCCGGCTCTGGGGATCGATGCCCACGGTCGGCTCGTCGAGAATGAGCAGCTCGGGCTCGTGCATCAGGGCTACGCCGATGTTCACCCGACGCTTCATCCCACCCGAATATGCCCCCACCCGGGTGTGGCGTCGGTCGGCGAGACCGATGATCTCGAGCACCTCGTCAGCGCGGCGGCGCAGCCGGGCCCCGCCCAGGCCCTGCATCCGGCCCCAGAACATCAGGTTCTGCTGCGCGGAGAGGTCGGGGTACAGCGCGATCTCCTGCGGGACGAGGCCGATGCTGGCCTTCACCGTCATCGGCTCGCGCGCGACACCGTGCCCGAAGATCGAGGCTTCGCCTCCCGTGGGACGGGCCAGGCATGAGAGGATCGAGATGGTCGTGGTCTTGCCCGCGCCGTTGGGTCCCAGCAGGCTGAAGATCTCGCCCCGCTCGACCGTGAAGCTGGCCCCATCCACGGCCCGCGTCGTGCCGTAGTGCTTCGTGAGCCCGCTCACGCGGATCGCCTCGCCGTTCATGCTTCAGCCTCCCGTTCCTCGCGCAACCGCCGTCCGGCGTCACGGTACCTTCTCGAATCCTCCGATCGTGGTCAAGGGGGAAGTCGCGTGCGTGCCGTGACCCTGGTTCAGGATCGGACGCCATGATCGCCGCGACGGACATGACCCGACGGGGCACGTCTGAACAAGGAATTGCCCGCCAGGCCGACACCCACAACGTAGAGAACACTCTGAACGACATTCACCGGCCAGCGTGCGTTTCCGATGGGTGCGGAAGCGATGAAGGCCATCGCTTCCACGAAGCCGATCACGAGCAGCAGCACCCAGAAGGCCCATTGCTGGCCCACCATCAGACTCTTTCGGATGAGCAGCCACACCAGCACCGAGAGAACCACGGAGCAGGAGTTGTACAGGATCGTCAGCGCGTTGAGCGATTCAATGACCCTGGCATCCAGGTTTGCGATCTCGGATCGTTCAAACACCAGCAACAGGATCGGGGAGTCTGCGTTGAATACGACAACACTGGTCAATATCAAGGCGGCGAGGAGGAAATTGATGCCGCTCCAGATCGAGAGAATGATCGAACCCTTTTTCAGCATTGGGCCTTCTCCTTATGACGCGTGGTGCCCGCTTCGACAGGGTTGAAGGAGGGGGTTCAGCCCTCCCCCAACCCGCCAGGCTCAATCCGTGACGCGGGAAGCGACCGCGGAGGGATTGAATCCCTTCACGATCAACCATACGGCAAGAACCATTTCCTGCAGGCCAATGGGGAGCTGCATCAGCACGAAAGCCGTTGAAAAAGGCACCAGCAGGCCGAATATCGTCAACAAAGCTGCCGCAAGCGATGATGCGGCTGCCAGGATCCCCCAGCCGGATATCAACCGGGGAACCAGCTTCGAGCGATACAGGACGGAATAATACATCAGGGCACCCACGGTGAATGCGATCACGCCCAACTGGCCGGCCCATTCCTTGATCGCCCGCAGTACCGTGCCTGACACTTGATATGCGGAGGCACTCGAGGTTCCCGCTTTCACATATTCCTGGCTCAACGCAAGCAGCGACAGCAGTCCGACCACGCCAATGATGTAGAGCATGGCCTCAACAACCCTGAACCCGACAGAGCCCAGGGCCAACGCGCCGTGATGCTTCTTCAATACCGGATACAGCCAGATCGCAATGCTCGCGCAGGCAAACGCTCCGAAAAACATGAGAAGTGCGCCCAGTATCACACGATTTTCATGTGCAGAAATTTGAACGAGATAATCCGGGGCATCCAGGATGGGGTCCAGAATGACGACCTTGCCAAGTACGCCGATGACCGTGGCGATGATGAATAGAATTCCCACGGTTATCGCGGTCTTCCTGTACGTGCTCATTTCAAGCCTCCTTCGTGGTGACGTTGCCGGCCATGTTTCGCGGCGGCATGTGCTCCAGAAATCACAGCCATGGCTATTGTGCCACGGCCATCTTCTGATCCCTCCCAATCCGGGCGTCCCCGTCCTGCTGCCGCGGAGTCGCGGAAGCGGTATCGGCTTCCGAAACCGGCCCACCGCCCATGCCGGAGGGACCGCTGGCACCATCGGCGAAAGTTCCCGCAACGGCCTGTGTGTACTTGATCGCCAGTGCGTTGGCGGTGTAGGCGTACCTTTCGGTGTACCCGACAAGCCAGTCGAAGATTCCGTGAGTGCTCTTGTCCGTACGATCGATCCTGACGTTGATGATGTCGTCGGCCCCGATCTTCTTCGCCTCGCCGACGAGCAGGTCATATGTGACCTGCGAACCCGTGCGGGAATGGGCGATGCCCAGGAAGCCGCGCCGGGTCACCTCCTCGCTCACGACGCGTACGATTCCCACGACGGTGTAGTCTTTGATCGCGACGGTCGCGTAGTCCGACCACCCGGTCCTGTTGCTCGCCAGGCTGGTCGTGGTGCACGAGCCCAGGAGCGCCACGGCGATGAGCACCGCCGCGGGCACCGCCACCCTGGAAGAATCCCTCGAAATTTCATTCCTACCTCCTGTCGTCGATGCGATTGACCGATAGCAAGGGCAGCCCCAGGTCGCGTACTTTCCTGAGCAGGCCGTCCAGCGCAGCCTGGTCGGCTACGGTGCAGCTCAGGAGCGTGACACCGTCTCCCCCTCGAGAGATGGCAGGGCCTCCGAACCAGTCACCCCATTCCTCACCCAGCTCGCCCTCGACCCGTATTTCGTACTTCATGCGGCTCTGTGCTGCGGCGAAACGGTCGCGGATGGATTGAATCCCTTCACGATGAGCCATACCGCGAGGACCATCTCCTGGGGAAAGATGGGCAGGTTCATGAGCATCTGGACGGTCGACAGGGGAGCGATCTGGCGGAACAACACGAGGATGCTGCCGGCCATCGTCAGGGTTATCCCGACGAGCCCCCATACGGACAGCCAGCGAGGGACCAGCCGCGTCTTGAAGAACAGCGCGTAGTACAGGAACGCGCCGATGCACCAGGCGGGGAGAGCCGCCACATCGCGCACCCAGGTGCGCCCTTCAGTCAACAGCGTGCCGAGGTTCTGGAACTGCGCCAGATCGGCTGGTCCCGCCTTGAGGAACTCCCGGCTCAGCGTTGCCAGCAGGAGGATGAGCACGGCGTTGATGCAATGGAAAACCCCTTCGATGATCCTGAAGCCGGCAGCACCCAGGGCGAGGCCTTCGTTGTGCCTCCGCAGCACCGGATACATCGAGATGCCGATGGCCGCGCCTGCCCAGCCCATGAGGAAGACCAGCAGGGCTCGTGCGAAGACCGCCGGTTCATTCGCGGCGATGTCCGTCAGGTAGTCCGGAGCGTTCGAGAATCTGCGGCAGGAACAAGCACGCACACCAGGTGCCGTCGCCGCGATGAACAAGACCCCCGTCACGATCCCCGATCGTCGATACGTGTCCATGAATTGCCTCCGTGATCGTTTGCTGGTGCAAGCATGTCCATTCAGCTGCTCGGCGATCAGACACGAAAGTGTCATTCGGAGTGTCGTTTGACTCCGATCGAAAACACACTCGGAACCACCCTTGCGTGTCTGTGTCTCGGGGCTGGGCGTGCCCGATACTCCAGGGGAGGTAGCGAACATGAAAGCAATTGTGTGTGACCGGTATGGATCGCCGTCAGTCCTCGTTCTACGAGACGTCGAGAATCCCACAACGGCGGAGGGCGAGGTCCTGATCAGGGTCCACGCGTCCTCGATCAACTCGAGGGACGATCGCATGATGAGGGCGGATCCCTTCTTCATCCGCTTCAAGCCGGGCGGGTTCTTCCGGCCGAAGACGCGGATACTCGGAGCCGACGCTGCCGGGACCATCGAGGCGATCGGTGCGGGCGTGAAAAGCTTTAAGGTCGGCGATGAGGTGTTCGGCTACCTGAGACGGTATCGAGGTCGATGCTTCGCCGAGTACGCCCTCGCGGGCGAAGACGAGGTCGTCCTCAAACCCGCGAAGGTATCGTTCGAGCAGGCTGCCGCCGTCCCCCTCGCGGCGCTCACGGCGCTTCAGGCCCTGCGGAACAAGGGAAAGCTTCGGCCAGGGGAGAAGGTCCTGATCCAGGGAGCCTCGGGCGGGGTGGGATGCTTCGCGGTGCAGATCGCGAAAGCCCTGGGAGGCGAGGTCACCGCGGCCTGCAGCGCGCGCAACCTGGAGGCGGCCCTTTCCCTCGGAGCGAGTCGGGCGATCGACTACCGGAAGACCGATTTTTCCCGGGAAGGAAAGACCTACGATCTGATCCTCGTGGTGAACGGCTACCACCCTGTTGGAAAATTCCTGCGGGCTCTCGAGCCAGAGGGACGCCTTGTCGTCGCGGGAGGTGCCATCAGGCTCGTCATCCAGGCGGCTTCACATAAGAAAGCGACGAAGGGATCGGGCGGGAAGAAGGTCGAGACCTTCTCTCTGGAGCAAAGCAGGGAAGACCTGCTATTTCTTAAGAGATTGCTCGAGGAGGGGAACGTCATTCCCCTGATCGACGCGAGCTTCCCCCTGGAGAGAACGGCGGATGCCTTCCGGCATTACGAGAAGGACCACCCGCGCGGAAAGATCGTCATCACCATGGATCAGGTTCTGCGCCGGATTGGCGAGTACCGGGAGCCGCACTGAAGCAGTGCGCCCCAGGGACAAAGGCCATTGCACCACACGGCCGCCGGGAACACGAGGCAGAGAATGACCCCGATGGCGGTGATGATGGTGAACAGGTGGAACCGCATCCCCATGATCATCGCGCTCACCAGCGTTGTCAGCAGAACGGCAAACCAGGCCGCGCGGAACACGGAATGAGCGAGCCAGCCAGGGGTCTTCCGCTTCATGATCCGCATGACCCCCGGGCAGTAAGGCCGCGAAGCGGTTGAAGGTGTTCACCGGACATACGGCGCGGCAGTACACGCGCCCGAAAAGCAGGCTTGCGATGATTCCAGCGATCAGTATGAACAGCCAGATCCTGGTGAATCCCGCGAGATGCAGGGCGATGAAGAGCCCGAAGAACGACACCTGGACCAGGGGCAGGACCCATCGTCGCGAACGCGGCCGATTCAGACAGTTTCACGCGGCGCCATGCATCACTCCTCCACGGACGACCCTGGTGCGGCTCATGGCCCTGACGAACAGGAACCCGCTGGTCGCCAGGGGGAACGCCAGCGACGCCCCGCCCAGCAGGGTCAACCCCTGGAGGCGCCCGGCCAAAGCAGCCGCCGTCACGAAGAAGACAGCGCCCAGGGGAAACAGCGCGGAATAGAATCGTCGAAGACGCTGGAGGATGTCGGTGCTCCCGCGTCATAAGCCGGAAGATGACCATCGTCAGAGTACCCATAGATCAGGAACACCAGCGAGGCTCCCGATAAGCGCCCCGACAGCCATCGTGGACAACCAATCCCCCGCGTACATGGCGCGCAGTGGCACGAGGAAGACGAACGTCCCCAGGGTGCCAAACGCCACGAGAGCGGCGCCGTGCACCCGGAAGATCGACCGGACATCCCGCGCGCCTGCCGCCCGGTGGACGTTGACGAGGTTACCGGCCAGGAACACCGCGAGCATCGCCAGCGTGAGCGGAGACAGGAGACAACGCGCGTATGCTCCGGGACTGAGAAGCTCGAGCCTGAAGACCATCCATCCCCCCCACAGGAGGGGACCACCCACGTACATGAACGCGTACAGCACGGCTACCCTGACGCGTTTCATGTGTCGAGCCAGCCTTCCCCGCGCCCGCCGGGCCGTCAGCGCCCGGATACCGCTCATCCATCGCACCTCTCCTTCTTTTGGTTAACCTGGTTAACATCAACACCAGCCACCCGCCGATGCGGCACCGCCGCCGCTACCATGTCGATGCCCGCTCGATCGCCTCCAGGAAGCGGCGGATCACCCGCCTGGTCCGACTCGCTGAGTCCGGACTCGACGGCCTGCAGCGGGCCGAACACCTTCCGCGAGAACCGTTGATGCGCCTGCTCGGCCCGCCGCCCTTTCGGGCTCAGGGAGAATGAGACCTCCCTGGCATTTTCCCGCCTGCCTGCCCTTCAACAGGAATCCCCGGCTGAGCAGCTTCCGCGTGAACTTGGATGCCGCGGGCTTGGATACCCCCAGGGCGGCTGCCAGCTGCGTCAAGTTGCAGCCCGGCTGCCGACCCACGGCCTCCACGGTGTGGATGTCGCTGGAGTACAGGAGCTCCCCTGTTCCGTAGTCGCGCGGGGTGCTCTCGAGCTGCCCCAGCCGTCGGTGCGCCCGGTAGATCAGACCGAGGATGGTTTCTTCCGCCATTCCTTTATGTTAACCTGGTTAACCTATTTTGTCAAGCGCACCGCGCCCGCCCCGTGCGCCTACAACAATCCCAGCTCGCGGGCGCGTGCTATGGCTTCGGTGCGTCTTTGAACCTGCAGCTTGCTGAAAATATTCCGGTTGTGCCCCTTGACCGTGTCCAGGGCGAGGAACAGCCGCTCACCGATCTCACCATTCGAGAGTCCCTGGGCGACAAGCCGCAGTACTTCCAGCTCGCGCGGGCTCAATGGCTCGGGCATTGCGGGCTTCGCTCTTTCGTTGTTCGATTGCGGCACGGCCGCCGGTCGTGCAAAAGCAGCCAGGAGTCTATCCACGTAACCGAGCCGTGCATGATCGTGGTTGCGCTGTTGCCCCTCAATCGACGATCGGTAATCGGATATCGCCAATCGCATCGGCTCGCCTTCGTCGACGAAGAGACGGATGAACCCTTCCGGCTCTGCCAGGGCCAGCGTTTCACCCAGCACCCGTGCCGCCTTGTCGCTTTTCTCCGCGAGCCTGGTGCGCGACCGCCTGGAGCACCATCACCCTGAGCCGTTCTACCTGCCACCCCTTCGCCTCCATCTGCCGGCGAACGGGCTCCAGCACCGCCAGCGCCGCGGACGGGTCTCCCCGGGCGAGGAGCACGCGGGCCCGGCTGATCGGCAGCTCGTGCTTCTCGGCCAGGCGAGCCGCCGCCGCCAGGTCGCCCTGGCGAAGCAGGACAAGCACTTCCGCGGCGGCTACATCGGGTACCCGATGCACGAAGTTATTCTCGCGCACGGACTGCGCGGTCTGCGCGAGCAGGGCGGCCGCGCCGGCCACATCATCACGGGCCAGCTTCAGGCGGGCGAGAAACAGCTCGGAGAGGATGTACCTGTCGATCACGCGGTCGTACAGCCGAGCCAGGTGAAGGCTCTGCTGCCCGTACCGTTCAGCGGCCTCCAGGTCGTTCCATTCGTAGGAAATGCGGGCAAGGCCACGGAGCGCTTCGTTCGCAAACAACTGCGGGTGCTCACCGGCCAGGAGCAGGCCACGGCGATACGTCTCGGCCGCCTGGTGAAGGTGATTGTCATATTCCTGCAGTACACCCAGGCTGATGGTAGCCACGGAGGCGTAATGGATATTCCCGGACGCCTGGCTGTCAGCTATGGCCTCGGAATAGGCCTGGTGAGCCGCGGCGCGATCCCCGCGGACCTCGTACGCGAACCCCAGCGTCCAGATGGCCCTGCTGCGGAGCGGACTGTCCGGGTGGCAGGTACTCGAGGGCGCGGCGCGCCTGGATCATCATCGATTCCGGCTGGTAGCGGGTGAGCGCCAACGTCGCCCGTGCGGTGGCTATCTGCCCGATCAGGTCGCGGGTGGCGTTGTCCGACTCGGCGCCGTGCAGGCCTCCCTCGGCGATCAACAGGGTCTCTTCCACGCCGGTAGTTTTTCCGGCAGTCAGCAACAGGGTGGCATACCTCACGCACAACGAGGGCCTGGCGTCCAGTACGGTCTTCGGCAGCGACGCCATCCACCCCAGTATGGCGGTCACCGCACCCCGAAAGTGCAGCGGGATGCCCTTTCCCTCTATGAGCCGCTCCGCGCGCTCGATATCATCGGCCGCGGCCGCATGCTGAAACGCTTCGAAATCCAGCCCGTTGTCTTCATACCACCGGCTGGCACGGACGTGGTATTCGGACGCGCCCTGGCGCAGCCGCTGCCGCAGGAGTTCGGCGAAGAGATGGTGATAGCGGTACCAGCGCCGCTCGTTATCGAGGGGAACGATGAACAGGTTGGCGCGTTCGAGATATTCCAGGGTTTCCTGCCCGGCAGCGGCAGGAGTACCCAGGACGGCGTCGCACAGCGGGCCGCACAGGCGATCGAGGATCGACGTGCGCAGCAGGAATGCCTGGATGCTTTCGGACTGCCGCTGCAGGACCTCCACCACCAGGTAGTCCAGCACGAATCGATGGCTGCCCGTGAACGACCGGATGAAGCCGGCGGTGTCCTGATGTCCACGCATGGAAATCGCGGCGAGCTGTAAACCAGCTATCCAGCCCTCGGTGCGGGCTTCGAGTGCGTCGATGTCTTCCGCCGTGAGGTTCAAGCCCATCACCTGGTTGAGGAAATCGGCGGCTTCGGTCGGGGTGAAGCGCAGGTCGGCGGCGCGCAGCTCGGTCAGCTGACCCCGGGCGCGAAATCGGGCCAGGGGGAGCTGAGGATCCTCACGGGTGGCGATGACCAGGCGCATCCGCGGCGGCTGGTGTTCGACCAGGAAGGCAAGGGCATCGTCAACCGGCCCGGCATTCAACAACATGGTAATCGTCGAGGACGAGGATGAAATCGTCCGGCAGGGCGGAGATTTCATTGAGCAGGGCCGTCAGGATCGATTCGACCGGCAGGGATCCGGGGGATTGAAGCGCGCCCAGCACCCCATCGCCGAAATTCCCTGAAATCGTCCGCAAGGCGGCGACGAGGTATGCCAGGAAGCCCGCGGGGTCGTTCTCTCCTTCATCCAGCGACAGCCATGCAGCGCGCTTCCCGCAGCCGGCGAGCCACTCGCTGACCAGCGTGGTTTTCCCGAAGCCGGCGGGAGCGGAGATGAGGGTGAGCTTTCGGTGCAGACCCTCGTTCAGCCGCTCGATCAGTCGGGGGCGGCGGACGATGTTCGGCTGGACCGGGGGAATGAACAGTTTCGTCGCCAGGATGGGCGCGGACATGCACGCAGGGTACCACACGCCCACCCGGAAGAACACCGCGAAAGCTGCCCGCCGCAGGCGCTTCTGCTTGACGGGCGGTGGCGGCGACCGTAAGGTACGGCATACCGCGAACCGCACGGGAGGCAGGAGTGAAGGCGTTCATCTGCACGGATCTGGAGGGAGTGGCCGGCGTGGTCTCGTTCGCGGAACAGACGTACCCCGGGGGAAAGTACGTGGAGCAGGCCAACCACCTGCTGACCGCCGAGGTCTCCGCGTGCGCGCAGGGGCTCTTCGATGCCGGCGCCACCGACGTGCTCGTCTTCGACGCTCACGGGCCGGGCGCCATCACGTTCGAGGAACTCCACCCCGACGCGCGGCTGATCCACGGCAGGCCCCTGGACCCGAACTGGCGGGCGCTGCTCGACGGGTGCGATGTGGCGCTCCTCGTGGGGCAGCACGCAATGGCCGGGGTGCCCGACGGGAACCTCAATCACACCCAGAACTCCCGGGGAATCACCTCGTATACTTTGAACGGGAAGCTCATCGGGGAGACGGCGCAATTCGCCCTGCTCGCGGGCTCCTACGGCATTCCCGTGATCTTCCTCTCGGGCGACGAAGCCGCCTGCCGGGAGGCGGAAGCGCTCCTCCCCGGCATCACGACCGCGGCGGTAAAAAAGGGCCTCGGGAGAAACTCGGCAGTCTCGATCGGCGCGCAGCGCGCGCGGCGGATGATCCGCGAAGGCTACCGTCAAAGCGCTCGAGGGGCACCGGACGGCTCCCCTCCAGCCCCTGCGCTGGCCCGGCCCGTATGTGCTCGAGAAGCGCTACTTCTCCACGGACCTGACGGAGCAGTACCGCTACGCGGCGCGCTTCGACCCGTCCATCGAGATCGTGGACCCGCTCACCGTCCGCATCAGGAAGACCGACCTCGCCGAGATCATCTACGCCTGAGCGCGTCGGGCTCGGGGCTACCCCTCGAGCGCCACGATCTCGTACTGCTCGCGCACGTCGATCTCCAGGCGGAGGCGCCCGTGCTGCCAGCTCCACGCGGGCTCCCGTCCGCTCGTGGACCACACGCGTTTCGGCCGATCGCAGCGCACCTGCATGGCGGCCCTGCCCGCCGGCAGCACGGCCCCGAGCGGGAACACCCCGTCCCCGGTGTTGTTCACGATGTGCAGCAGCAGCCGTCGCGGATCATCCTGGGCGCGGATCTCCACCTGCACGGTGGCGGGCGCGTCGGTCTCGAGCTGGGCGAGATCACCGAGGAGCCGCCGGACCACCGAGCCGGCCAGGCGCTCCCACTGCGGCACCTTGAAGCGCATCCACTCGGCACCGGGCAGGCACGGGAATGCCGTCCAGCCCGAGCCCGCCGTACCGGACAGGAGCATGGGTTGCGAAGAAAGCCCCGTCGGCGAGCGATAGTGGTAACCGATGGGGTTGAGGTAGAACGCGAGGGCCTCCGATCCCTCCGGGACCCCGGTGCGGAGGGCGTACTCCGGACGCGGCAGCAGCTCCCCGGCGTCGAAGCCCGCGAGCGCCGCGCCCGCGGCGGTGATCTCGGCGTACTCCTCGAACGTGGCGGGCGCGAACATGGCGAGCTCACGCGGGCGCGGCACGCCCATGCCGCCCGTGCCGGCGGGTCGCAGCTCACCGTGCGGGGTGTACCACCCCGTCTCGAAGGTCGAAACCACGCGCCCCCCCGCGGCCCGGTACGCCTCGAGCGCCGCGAGGTGCGCGTCGGAGAGGCAGGCCGCGTTCGGCAGCACCACGAGATCGAAGCGCGCCAGCGACGAAGCCGCCAGCTCCGCCTCGCGGATCACCGCGAAGGGGACGTGCTGCCGGGTGAGGAGGTAGCACCACCCCCGGAACTCCTGGGCCTCGAGCTCGGAGCACTTCCGTCGAAGGGCCACGCGGTCGGCGGTGTTTTCCCGCCGGGCCGTCGCGATGAGGTCCTTCTCGGTAGCGACGCCCATGCCGCTGCCGAGCCCGGGCTGCGAGGACAGGTACGCCAGGGCCGTGGTCTCGGAGCGGAGCACCGCCACGCGCGCCGCGCTGCGGTCCCCCTCGAAGAGCGCCTCGTGGCGTTCCAGGAACCCCCAGCTCTCGGCGACCACGTCCATGGTCTTTGTCCGCTGGTGCATGAGGGCCGGCGTGAACACGGCAATCCAGGGGTTCGCCCCGCCGGAGACGGTCTGGTAGAACTCGCGCTTGAGGTCCGCCGGCGTCATGCCCACGTAATGCCAGCTGCCCAGGGCGTGGTCGCTGAAGACGACCGCGGGATTGCGCCCGGCCGAGAGGAACTTGGCCATCACCGAGGTGTCGAGCAGGTCCTCCCGGGGCGCGCCGAAGTGCACGAACTCCTCCGCACCCGTCAGGTGCTGGTGCGCCTCGAGCCGCCAGGGATGCCGCGCCACCACGGTGGAGAGGGTCCATCCTCCCGCGTTCGTGAATACGATGCCCTCGGGATCGACGGACTGCACTGCCTGCCTGGCCCCGTCGACGAAGCGCTCCATCGACCACTCCCTGAAGTCCTGCCACTGCTGGAGCGCGCGCGGCTCCGCCTCGTCTCCCGTCGGGGGCTCCGCGCCGGATCTCTCGCGGAAGAGCGCACGGCAGGCGGGGCAATGACAGGCGCCCGGGAATACGACGGGCCCGTCGAGGAAGCCGCCATCCACGCCGGTCCGCATGGTCTCCGCGAGGAGGAGGCAGGCCCAGTCCCGCCAGGCGGTGTTCACGCAGAGCGTGGTGCCATTCCCGTACAGCGGGTTCACCCGCCCGTACGCCCGACCGTCGGCAAGGAGCTGTTCCCAGCCCGGGTGCGCGTCGGCGAACACGTACGAGAACCAGTGGAGGTTGACGTACGCGATCACGCGCAGGCCCGCGGCGTGGGCGTGCGGGACGTACTCCCTGAGGTAGTCGCGCCCGCCCAGGGTCGGGTTCTGCTCGAAGTGCGGTGAAGTCGAAGTTGACGATCGGCGCGGTGCCCGGAGCGCTGCCCCCGTTCGCCATCACCCATTGGCAATTGCAGTGCCAGGTCTGCCGCAGCTCGCGCGCGTGCTCCGCCATGTCCAGGCCGAGAAGCCACGTGAAGTCATTGAGGGGTCCACCCGCATCATGCGCAGGGGCTTCTGCCACCACGCCCTGGTGTGTGTCGCCATGGTCGGGTAGCGTACCCGGCCCGGCCCCCGCGTGTCCACGGCCGGTGGCCGTCCGCCACGTTGGCCACATCAGGGGGAACGTGTATGCTGCGCGCCATGCTCACCTTCGATGCCGCCACGGGCACCCTTGTTTTCAGCGCCGGGCGCTGCTCCCTCGCCGGCTGGGGCCTGTCCGCCGAAGTGGACGGGGCGCGGTACCGCACCGGCGAGCGCGGCATCGTCACCCGCGTCGTGGCGCCCGACCCGCTCGAGATCGCCATCACCCTGGGCGGCAGCGGGATCGTGTGGAACGCGCGCTTCGCCGAAGACGAGCGATCGGGAACCGTGACGGTGGGCACCTGGCTCGCGAACACCGGCAGCCGCCCGTGCGCCCTGGGAAAGATCCGGCTCCTCGACGCGGGAGGCCCCGTCGCCGTGGGAACGACATCGGCGGACATCGTCTGCCTGCACTTCCACAACCGGAAGCCCCTCCGCTCGGTGCGGTTCCTCTCGGATCCCGAGTGCCCGACCGAGAGCCAGGTGCACGTGCTGCTGTACAACCGGGCCGAGCGCGCCGCGATGCTGCTGGGGTTCGTGACCTTCCACCGGACCCTGACCACGATCACCCACGCCTTCGACCGCGGCCGCGGCATCACCGGGATCGAGGCGTGCGCCGACTTCGCGGGATGGAGCCTCGCGCCCGGCGAACGCACCGAAACGGAGACCCTGGTCGTGATGGGAGGCGACAACCCTTACGCCCTGCTCGCCGCGATGTGCGTATTCAACCTTTCCCTGCACCCGCAGCTGGGCGCCGGTGAAAGCTCCCTTCTCATGGCCGAAGAGCTCCCGATTCGAGGAGATTTTCAGGGATGGCGCCGCAGTTGATGGGGATAAAAGGACCACCTTTCCGCAGGCTCCGCTCGTGAATGGCGCGGGCGACCAGTTCCTTGCCGGTGCCGCTTTCGCCGAGAATCAAGACCGGAACATCGCAGCTTGAGACTTTCTTGATGTGTTTGAAAATTTCCTGCATTTCCGGGCATTGCCCGAAAATGCCGGAAAAGTCCGGAGGCTGCACATAGGCCGTTTTCTGCAATGGCAGGTTTTCTTTTTCGAGATCGGCGACATGCACCGCCCGGGAGAGGATAGTCTTGAGTTGACCGAGATCGAGCGGCTTCGGCAGAAAATCGTAGGCGCCCATCTGCACCGCCGTAGGGCATTCTGCCGTTCATGGTTGCCGGTGATAACGATGATCTTGGTCAGCGGCCGCTCCAACAGCACGCTTTCCAGACAGCGGAAACCTTCCTGTACGCCGTGGGGGTCGGGCGGCAAGCCGAGATCGAGGGTCACAACCGGCGGCTGATGGGCGCGAAGCAGGGTAATGGCCTCTTTGACCCTGGCCGCGCCAAAGACGCGATACTCCTTCGCCAGCCCCCACTTGAGCTGTTTCTGGATACTCTCGTCATCTTCGACGATCAAAAGTTTGTTCATCGTATTTCCTGACGTTTTTCCGCCATGAGCGTTGTAACGGGCGTCCACGCTGGTGCCGGTTTCTCGACTATCGGGCCATCGATGCCGGCGCTCTCCCAGTCGATTGTTGCCAGCACCTCCCGCAAAGGAGCGAAGTTCAGGCGTTGCACCAGATAGTCGAGCTTGTCGAACGTCTTCTCCAGATTGTGATAATGGCGGAAGCGCGACTTCCAGCCGGTGCGCACCCGCGGCTGGCCGGGGTCGATTTCCCAGGGGTGAAAATAGAGCAATGCCGGCACCCCTTCCTGGTTATTGATATGCCGAAAAGCACGGGCAATCAGCGGCGCCGGCAACAAGCGCAGATAACCACCGCCGCCGACCGGCAGGTGCCAATGCCGTCCCACCCCCCGCAGCCGCAGGGTGGAGATCGGAAATTCCCGGATCGAACCGGAAGGACGCCGGATGATATGGGGAAAGCGGCGGCCGCCGGGAATGCCGTAGAGATCGTGCCGTATCGGATAGATGCTCGAATCACAGGTGAAGCCTTCCTCGATGAGGATGTCGAGCGCCCAGAGCGAGCGGTTGGTGATCGAATAGCTCGGCGCCCGGTAAGCGGTGACGGCGCAGCCGCAGATATCCTCAAGGATTCCTTTCGCCATGCGAATATCCTGACGCGAGCGCTCCGGTCCGATTTCGTAAAGGAGCTGGTGGCCGAAGCCGTGGCAGGCGATTTCATGTCCGCGCACCTTGATCTCGCGCACCAGACCCGAAGCGCGCCGGGCTACCCAGCCGAGAACGAAGAAAGTTGCGCGCAGGCCGTACCCCTCCAGCCAGTCGAGAATGCGCCAGGTGTTGTCGATCACGCGCAGCGGATAGTCGTCCCATTGCGCCGGCCGGATGTCGCGCCGGAAAGCAGCGACATGAAAGTAATCCTCGACATCGATCGTCAGCGCATTGCGCATCTTGTTACGGCGCCTCCGTCATCGCTCAAAAGACTTTCTTCAACTCAAAAAAAATCCGATTCGTTTCGAAACGGTCATCCGGCAATTCCGGCGAATGGGAATCGATCCGGTACAAGGTCAGCGTCGAAGTGAAATCGTCGGCCAGCAGATAGGCCAGGGCGGCGCTGCCGATCAGTCGCCGCGTCCAGGTATCGTCCGTCTCTTCCTCGTATTTGAAGCCGCTGAAGACGAGCGTTCCGCTGAGCCGGGAAGTAATCTCATGCTGGAAACTGCCGGTGCCGCCATAACGACGGGTGTCGCGAAGGTCGATATCGGCGTCGTAAAAATCGGACCAGGATACGGAGGCGCTCAGCCGCGAGCGCGTCCAGTCCCGACTGAGCGCCAGCCGGCAACCTTCCTCACGCAGAACCGTCCCTTCCGGATCCTCGACATAACTGATGCCGGCGCCGAGGGTCGCCACCAGTACGTTGAAATCGCGTGTCAGAGCCAGATCCCAAAAGAGGTCGTTCTGCTTGTCCTCCTCGACAAAATCGATCCAGGTATAGCCAACATTGGCGGAAAGATAAGAGTCCTCGTCGAACTCGAACCGCAGACCACCCCAAATGTCCTGCTTGTCGTAATCGAGCTCATCGGTATCGGCGTTGAGGTAGCGGTAACCGCCGCGCGCATTGATGTGGGAGGTCAGCTCGAACGACTGTTCGGCAAAAAGGGTGTGGCCGAACTTGTCCACACCCTCATCATCAAGATAGGTGGTCATGACGAACTGATAACCGCCCTTGAACGTGCCGCGCTTCGAGGTCGCCAGCTGGACATAGGGGCTGAGGGAAAAAATATTCTGATCCGACTGGTTGGCAAACAGACTCTCTTCGCCAAAATCACGGCTTCTGCTCAGTGAAACCTGGGAGAGTCGGTCGGCGATTTCGAAAAAATAGCGATCGTTCGCGTTCAGCAAGGTGAGAAAATCGAGAAAATGGACCGCCTCATTACCCCGTTCTCCCTGGGCGTAAAAACGATAATCGAGGGTATAAGCCAGGTTCGCATCGATGCGCGCCTGCTGGTAATCGAGGGCAATAGCAGGCATGAAACGGGTGATGAATTCGCTGACCTCGTCCGTCTCGGCATTGAAAAAGTTATCGTCGTAAATTTCGCTGATAGCCAGGGATGGATAGATCTTGAATTCGGCCTGGGCGACATCGGCGCCCGAAACCAGGAGCAGGAGAATCAGCGCCAGTCCAGTGATTGATTTCATAACCGCGTCCATTCATTTACCTGGAAAAAATCTTTAACAGACCGCCGAATAGTCCAGGTTTCTTCTGCGTAAGGTTATCGAAGCGGGGCATGTTCAGAACGATATCCTTCTCCGGTTCGGTCACCGCTGCACCATCCCCGCCCAGAAGAGTCGTGTTGACTTCCCTGATCGCCGCCTCGAAATAATCGAGCCGGTCATACAACTTTTCGATCTGTGTCATTCTCTCCGGGGCAATCGCCCACGCGGGTGCAATCGGCATCTCCTTGGTCCGCGGAAGTATCTCCACCGAGGGAGTGGCCTGCTCTTTTTCCTCCGGCTCGGGAACCGGAAGAGCGCGCCTGGCTGTCGGCACCGGCACCGGCGTCGTCCGCGGTTGAAACTGCCCCTCGAATTGCGGATCTTCCGCCACCTCCGCCACCATCTGCGCCGATATTTCCTTTTCCCCATCGGAAAAGGCGGAAAGGAGAATGAAATCGCAGAGGATATTGATCAGCCGCGGCACCCCGCCGGTGTACTCGAAAAGCAGTTCCATGGCGTCTTCGTCGAAATGCACCGCCTGTCGATTGCCGGCGATTTCAAGCCGGTGAAAGATGTAGTTCTCCGTCTCTTCCCTTCGCAGCGGCTGCAAGTGACAGTGGATGCCGATGCGCTGCCGAAGCTGCCGCAATTCCGGAACGGAAAGGACTTTTTTCAATTCCGGCTGGCCGACGAGAATGATCTGCAACAGTTTCGAATCGTCCGTTTCCAGGTTCGACAGAAGCCGCAGTTCTTCCAGCGAATCGGTCGAGAGGTTCTGCGCTTCATCGATGATCAGAACGGCGCGCCGCTGCTGGGCGAATTGTTCGATGAGAAAGCTGTTGAGGTCCTTGAGCAACTGCACCTTATTGCGGCCATCGATCGGCAGCCCAAAATCGTCGTTGATGGCGGCCAGAAGTTCGATCGATTGAAGTTTCGTATTGAAAATCTTGGCAACCTGCACGTCCTGCCCGAGATTGCGGACCAGATTACGGATGATCGTCGTCTTTCCCGCCCCTACCTCCCCGGTCAGCAGGATGAAGCCGGAATTCTCCTTCATTGCGTAATCGAGATAGACGCCAACCCGGCTGTGGGATTTGCTCTGATAGAGGAAATCCGGGTTGGGTACCAGTTCGAACGGCTTCTTGCGCAAGCCGAAGAAGGATTCATACATTTCAATAACCGTTGTAGTAGTAGTTATAACGGCCGTTTAGTGATTCACTGGGGATTTGGTTATAGACCAGTCCCATGACCTTTTTCCGGTGGATGACGTTCAGGGCGTCATCGATTTGCCGGCGGGAGACCGCTCCCTGCTTGATGACGAACAACACACCATCGACATAGGTGCTCAGCGAACGGGTTTCAGCCACCGGCAGGACTGGCGGCGAATCGATGATGATGAACCGATCGGGGTAACGACTCCTCATCTCCTGCACCAGCACCTTCATGCGCTGGGCGCCAAGCAGTTCCGCCGGGTTTTCCACCTCGCGGCCAGCCGGGACGAACGACAGTTTGCCGATATTGGTTCGAATCATCACCGCCGACAGATCGAGCCCGTCGCACAGACAGTCGGCCAAACCGGCTTTCGGCGAAAGGTGTAAATATTTATGCAGGCTCGGCTTGCGCAGGTCGGCATCGACCAGCAGCACCGTATGGTCATATTCCTGGGCAAGCGTGATCGCCAGGTTAATAGCGGTGACGCTTTTTCCCTCGCCACTAACAGAACTGGTAATCATCAGACTTTTCTTCCCTTCTCCCTGCCGCACCGTATGAACAATATTCGACTTGATCTTTCGGAATTCCTCGGCAATCGGCGAACGCGGATCGTTGTAGGTGAAAATCATCGGATGATCGATCTGCAGGTTCTGCACGGGAGAAACCGAAACACCTTTATTCGGCGCGCCAGTGACGTTGGTCCCCTGCTTCCGATGCGACTCGGCGCTTTGCCCGGACGCTGCCGCCGAAGCTTCTTTTCCCCGCAATTCAGCGGCTTTTTCCAATGCTTTATCGATTCGGCTCAAGACATCCTCCCGGCTAGATGGTGTGTCGGATGATTCCGCCGAGATTCGCCACCTGTGCCCCGAAGGGCAAGCTGTTCAGGAAGCGATCGACGACGGGGAGATCGATCATCTGCAGGACTTCGTAGCCGAGGACCACCGAATAGCCAAGCAGATAAACCGCAATAAAGACACTCAGCGACATCGCCTGCTGGCGCTGCCGCACCTGTTCTTCAGTGGTGATGAAAAGAGGAACCAGGGCCAGCACTGGGATACCGATTTCCTCGACAGAATCGATCGTTTTCACCGAATCATCGAAATAGTTCAGGGCATAAAGGATGGCAAATCCGGCGCCAAAGCCGGCCACCAGGCTGAGGAGAATGGTGACCACCCGGTTCGGACTGACAGGTTTCTCCGGCAGGATGGCCGGATCGACGATACGAAAGGTGTCTACCTTGTCCTGAATTTCCATCTGCTTCGACAACTCGGATTTCCCGTAGCGCAGCACAAGCTGATCGAAGGTGCTTTTGTAGGTGTCACGATCACGAACCAGTCGATCGTAAACCTTGCGTTTTTCAGGAAGCTCGGCAAGAGCCGCTCTCTTTTCCTGCACCGTTTTCTGCAGGTTGGCTTCCCTGCTTTGCAATGCCTTGGTCTCGATACCGAGGAGCGTTCCTTCCATGCCGACATCCGCGACCTCGGCAGGAGCTTCCGGCCTTTTGTTTTTCATCGCCTGCTTGACCTGCTCGATTTCGGCATTGATCAGAATGACTTCCGGATAATTTTCGGTATAAGTCAGCAACAGCTGATCGCGACGGCGTTGCAGTTCGCCCAGGTGATCGCCCGAGGTGCCGCCACTGACGCTGCCCCGATTGGCTATCGCCCGGCGAGCCTGGAGCGCCGCCTTCTGCATCTGCATTTCCTCCAGTGCCGCCTCGGCCAGGCGGATTTCGCCCACCAATTGGGCATCGTCCACATAGGCGGCATAACCGTTCTGCTGTTTGAACTCGACCAGCCGATTTTCCGCTTCTTGAATCTTCCCGCGGAAATGCTCCATCTGCTCGGAGATGAAACGGTTGGCGCCATACGATTCCTGCCGGCTTGCCGAAAGATTCTCTTCGATGTACTTGCGAATGAGCGTGTTGACGTAATCCCTGGCCAGTCGTGGATTGGCACTGGCGTACTGGATGATGAAAAGATCGTCGTCCTTGATGGTGACGGTGGTTTTCTTCTGGAAGTCCTTGATCAAGGCATTGATACTTTCCGGATCTTTATCAACCAGATCGGTATCGAGTTCGTTGGTGACTTTCTGCAGCAAGCTCCGGCTTCCCAGAGTGTGGGTCAGCACCTTCAGCCGGCCTTCGACCGATTGTGTTACGGCAAGCCCTTCGACAAGCTCATTGATGACACTTTTCTCAATGAAGACTGTCGATTTGGCTTCATACTTCTCGGGCCACAAATAAGAACCGATAATCCCGAGCGTGCAGACGGCAAGCACGATGACGGTAAATAAAAACTTCTTCTGCAAAACGATGTTCAGGTAAGTGCGATAATCGGTTTCGGCGGCCATCCCTTCTCCTCCTAAAAAATTCCTTCTTTTACGATGATGTAATCCCCAACCGAGAGTTTTATGTTTTGACTGAGATCGCCGTCATTGATCAGATCCTTCATTTTCACCGCGATCGATTTCTTCTTTCCTTCCATGCCCCGCAGGATTTGCGTGTCGTTCGGTTTAGCGAATTTATTGAATCCTCCTGCCTCCAAAATCGCTTCCATGACCGTCAAACCCTCGCGATAAACGATGAAGCGCGGAGAATTCACCGCCCCGAGGACATACACATTTTTTTCCTCGGCTATGGGAATAAAGATGACGTTACCACTCTCAAGGACGACATCCTGGGAAGAATCTCCTTTGAGAAAAAGCTTGTCGAACCCCGTCTTGATTTTCTGTTCTCCCCGCAAGACATACGAGCGATTGAGATCGGCATTGGTAAAATCGGAGATCTGGCAGAGCAGCTGCAAAAGTGTTGTACTTCGGCTCAGATCGAACACCCCAGAAGTAACGCCGCCGCCGAAGATATGCACCTGGTTGTTGGTGATCTCGCGGACCGACACGGTGACGATCGGATTCTTTACCAGCGCCTTCAGCCCGTCGGTCAGAGTTCTTTGCAGATGGTTGGGCGTCCTGCCGGTTGCCTTGACTTCGCCCAGACCGGGAACGGTGATTTTCCCATCCGGCCGGACAATGGCTGAAAAACTCAGATCCTTGACACCCCAGACTGAAATATCGAGGATATCGCCGTCACCGATGACGTAATCCCCCGCCTGTGCGGGGGAGGCGACGAGCATGAACAACATGACTGCCCACAAAATGACGCCCTTCATAAAGCCTCCTATCCGTTTCTACCTGGCGCCGCGCCCGAAAAGGACAACCTTGACGGTCTCCAGGATGATGATCAGATCGAGCCACATCGAATAATTCTTTATGTAATAGAGGTCGTAACGCAGTTTCTCGATGGCATCTTCAACGGACGCCCCGTACGAATATTTCACCTGCGCCCAGCCGGTAGCTCCAGGTTTGACGTAATGCCGGTTGGCGTAGTAGGGAATCACGGTCTTGAGCTTCGCCACGAACTCCGGTCGTTCGGGGCGTGGGCCGACAAAACTCATATCCCCCCGCAGCACATTGAAAAGCTGTGGTACCTCATCCAGGCGCGTTTGCCGCAACCAGCGGCCGACAAAAGTTACACGCGGATCGTTTTCCGTTGCCCAGACGGCACCGGTCGCTTTCTCGGCATCCTTGTGCATGGTGCGGAATTTATAGAGAGTGAAATTCTTTTCCCCTATGCCGACTCGTATCTGCTGAAAAAAGACCGGTCCCGCCGAATCGATCTTGACCAGCAGGGCGATGAGCGGGAAGAGCGGTAGCGACAGCATGATCCCGATTCCGGCAAAGAAGAGATCGAATACCCGCTTGTAAAAACGCATGCTGGCGGTCATGCGCGAACTGTCGGAAAAGATGAACCAGCTGGGATTGATCTTCTCGACCATCAGCTTGCCCGTCATCTGTTCATAAAAGGACATGGCATCGACCACTTCGATGCCGCTCAGCTTGCAGCCGAGAATGTCTCCCACCGGCAACACCCCCCGCCTTTCGGTCAGGGAGATGACGATTTTGTCGATCTTTTCACGCAAGACCAGCTTGGTCAGGCTCTCCGGGTTGACGGTCTGTGTCCCCTCTATCGTTTTTTCATCGGCTGATCGAATTCCGGCGATCAGGTAATTGTGCGGACCGGCAGCTAATAAAGTCGTAATCTGATCCGTTACCGCTCCGCCGCCGAAGATCAGGATTCTCTCTGCCATGCCAGGCAGCCGGAAAAGCAGGTGAACACAGCTATGTAAGATGAACTGCAGCAATCCGAAGATTCCCAGAACCAGCGCCACTGTCGACAGGGATTGCGCCTTCTCCGGAAAATAGAAACTGACGCCGCCGAGAAGAGCAAAGGCGATCCCGAGAGCGACCATAATGCGCAGGAGGATTTCCCTCTTCCATCGGTTCTTCTCCGGAGCAAAAAGGTTGACAAAAAAACCGGCGATCAAAATAGCGGCCACAAGCGCGGCCAGATGCCAGAGATCCTCCCGAAAGAGCCGATCCGCGGACGGTACCGCCCACAGGACAGGTCCGCAGCCATAGGCGAGCATGGCCAGAGCGATATCTCCTACCATGAGAATCAGCGGTGTCTTGCTCATAATTTCCCGGTCGGTTTTACTTCGGCGATTCTCTCCAGCAGATTTTTGGCAGCGGCGGCTTCGGGGAAAGTCCCCTGGCCGATCGCCTGCCGCAGGGCGCGAATGGATAGCTCCTGTTTCCCCGCTCGTTCGTAGGCGAGGGCCAGGTGATAATGCACTGTCGGCGCATCCGGCAACATGACGGCAGCTTTCTCCAGCACCCGGCAGGCATCTTCAACGCGGCCATTACGATAAAAGACATAGCCGAGCGTATCGAGAATAGCGGGGTTTTCCGGCTGGCGGCGATAGGCGCGCAGCGCCATTTCGAGCGCCTCTTCCTGCCGGCCGGCGGATTCGGCGTAGGCATAGGCGAGATTGTTCAATGCCGGCGGAAAATCGGGATTGCGGTTAAGGGTCTGCCGATAAAAATCGATGGCCTGTTTCTTCTCCCCCTTCTTTTCGTGCACGGCGCCGATGGCATAGATGGCCGGATAGAAATTCTCATCCTCCTGCAGCAGCCGCCGATAGATATCGAGAGCGGCCTCCGTTTCTCCATTTCCTTCGTAGATTTCCGCCAACCGCATGCGCAGGGGAACATTGTCCTTCAGTTGCGCGATGGCCCCCTTGAGCAGGTTGATCGCTTCGGTCCTTTTTCCCTCTTTCTCGCGAACTGCAGCAAGAGCCAGATAGCCGACTGCCTGCTTCGGTGAACGTTCGACGAGCTGGAGAGAAATTTCGCCAGCTTTAGCGGCATTGCCCTGACGCAGATAAGTTTCGGCAAGAAAGATCGAACCGCGGCCCGGGGCAATACGGTCAAGAAGGGTGAACGATTCGATTGCCTTTTCGTACTGCCCGGCCGCCAGCAGGATTTTTCCCTTGATGGCGCAAGCATCGGGATTGCGCGGATCTTTTGCTGCAAGTTCATCAAGCACGGCCACCGCTTCACTTGCTTTTCCCGTCCGCTGCAGGTAATTGGCAAAAGCCAAAGCACCGAGTGGATTACTGCTCTGCTGGGCCATGCGATACCATTTATCCGTTTCCTTCTCCTCGCCCGCCAGTTCGGAAGTCAGGGCGAGAAAGAGCAGTGCCTTGAACTCGTCCGGTTTGCGGGCAAGAATCGCCTGATATTCCTGCCCGCTTTTGGCATAATCCCGCTGCAGAACATAGAAGGCCGCAAGATTGTAATAAGGTGTCAGATAGATCGGCTTGAGCTCCTTGGCTTTCTTCAGGCTGGCTACTCCCTGCTCGGGTTGTTTATCGGCAAAGTAGGCGGCCGCCAGGAAGTTGTAGATAACGGCATCGCTTTCCTTCCCCGTCAATCCCTCCTGCAAGGTACGAATGGCATCGGAATTTTTATTCTGGCGCAGATAATTTCTTGCCAGCAGAAGCCGCAAATCGGGGACTTCCGGCGCAATCGCCAGCGCCGCCATGATATCTTCCTCGGCTTCCGCCAGATCTCCGCGACTTTCGTTGAATAAACCTTTCCGGTAATGCGCCTCGATCAGCTTCGGATCGAGTTCGATCGCCCGGTCGAATTCCGTTACCGCCTGATCGAACAGCCCTTTTTTCAAATAAGCGCTTCCCATGGTGCTATGCGCCAGGGCATTCTTCTCATCGGCTAGAAGAACGCGCTGGATCGTTTCGATGGCGTCATCGATCCGGTCTTGCCGCAGCAGAATGACGCCAAGAATGAGTCGCGGCTGGGCCGCATCCGGGCGAAGGTCGAGAACACGTTGAAATTGATTCACCGCCTGTTCAAACTGCTCCAGCTTGTAATAACTCATTCCGAGCATGTAAGAAGTCAGTTGATCCGGATTTACTTCGGCAACCTTTTGCAGTTGCGCAACCGCTTCCCCGAACTCCCCTTTGACACATTCGACAAATCCGAGCAGCTGATACCCCCTGGTGAGCTCGGGGAATTTCTCCCGCAAGTGGCGGGCAATTTTTTCCGCCTCCGCCAGTTCCCTTTTTTCCAGCAGCAAAAGTCCGGTCGTATAAAGAGATGGAACATTTTCCGGATCGAGTTCATTGACCCGGCGATAGTGCTCCAAGGCACCGTTGCGGTTTCCCCGCATGTTTTCGAGCCGGCCAAGATAAAAATGGGCGTTTGCATACCCAGGTTCCCGCAGAACAAGCGGTTCAAGAAGCCTCTGTGCCTCCTCGATTTTCCGTTTACGAAGCAGGATGTCCACAAGGCCGATGACAAGGGGACCTTTGTCCGGAGAGAGGCGCAATGCTTCGCGGTAATTCTCTTCGGCCAGGTCGAGTTCACCCAAGATGACATAGGCTTCACCCAGCAATTGTCGGGCTTCCATACTTTGCGGATGGATATCCAAGTATTTACGTGCCTGTTCAATCGCCTGACGGGGACGGTCGATCCGGTTGTACAACTGCGCCAATTTCACCGATATTTCAGGGAATGCGTCGCTTTTTGCGACCTTCTGAAATTCTTTTTCTGCAATCTCATACTTCCCTTCTTGCAGATAGGAATCTGCAAGAAGATAGCGGGCCTGGCTATCGGCCGAATCCTTCTCCAACGCATTTTTCAGCAGCACAATGGCACCACGGTAATTCTTTTCCTTGATTTGGTCCGTCGCCCCCTTCAGAAGATCTTCCCGGCTCGATCCGCTGCATCCGGCCGTGCCCAGGAAAATAAAAGCCGTAAAAAGCAAAAAAATTGCCTTCGATTTTTTTGAGTTTTCCAATCTTTTATACATGAGAGTCCTTGGCGAGGAGTGCGGAAGATTCGTGACTTCCTTTTAATTTGAAGTCTTCTATGTTGTAGCAAAACTTTCCGCTTTTGCAATTACCCCAGGAAAGGAAAGATCAATGTTCTTTTTTCCATCCCCCCAAGAAAATACCTTCCCTTGCGATTTCCCCATCCAAACCTCGGGAGAAACCGCTTTAAATCAGCATTTGACAGAATGTGGCGGCAGTCTGCTAAAGGGAGAGACATGTGGCGCTGGCGGCTCGACTCGCCTGTCGAAAAATCTTACAGACCAGCCAGTCAGTACTATAGGAGAGGAAAATAAGTCGAAATTTCAATTACTTGGAGAGTGGCACGGGGATTGCTGGAGTGGTTAGCGTAAATCCATGCAACATTACTCAAACAAAGGAGGAGAAGAAAATGAAGAATCGTTTTACCCGAATGTTGGCGATACTGAGTGTAATGATCATGGCGCCTGCAGGGGCGATGGCCATCCCCTTTTCTGCCTCGCCCATGATGGACGGAACCGATTCCATCTGGAATTTTTCCGGCAAAGCTGAAGCGAGTATCGTGACAGAACAAGCCGACTATCGTGACCAGAACTCGCTAGGCGTCTACAGTGGCGGCAACTACATTGAACTTTTTACAGGAAGTGCTGCAGAGGGTAATTCCCTCGCCCTCGATTTCACGGCAATTGCCACCCGTCTCGGTACGACGGAGTTCGGTTTTTACCTGGATTCTCCCGAGGGCCGGTTCTACAGCGAAACTGCCGAGAATATTGATCTTGCGGATCATATGTGGGCGGTAAGGGAGAGCGATGGACAGATTCTTATCGGCTTCGAAGATCTCTTTAATGGCGGCGACAACGATTTCGACGACCTCGTTATCGCTATCCGGACAATCACCGACGACAACCAGGTCGCACCGGTGCCTGAGCCCGCAACCCTCCTCCTGCTCGGCTCGGGTCTCCTCGGACTCGCCTCCTGCCGGAGAAACAAGAAAGCCTGATTATCTCCACAGTGTCTCTGAAGGACCGGACGATCACTAACTAAAGACCCAAGATGATTCCATATCTTGGGTCTTTTTTTAACCTGTTTCCCGAAAAACCATTGGATCGATGGCGTATAACGCTTGCCAGGGTCAAAGCGTATGTTAACTTTGAAAAATCAAGAACAATGCCGGAGCTTCCCACCTTAGCCCCGGCAACGCTCCCGGGGGTTCCTACCTAAAGCCCTCCAGGAGTTTTGCCCGGATTCTCGCCAGGAATCCGGGTTTTTTTCTTTCTTCTTGCCTAATTCTTCGAGGGGTTTTGTGCCGATTTTTTTGTTGCATAAGGTAAACCCATCTGCTATAAAACATTTCGCTTCGCGCCGAAGTGGTGGAATTGGTAGACACGCTAGGTTCAGGGTCTAGTGTCCGTAGGGACGTAGGAGTTCGAGTCTCCTCTTCGGCACCAGTAAAAAACAAAGGGTTAGCGGATTTCCGCTGGCCCTTTTTGCTTTTTCCGTGCTCTTGTGTCTACCCCTTGAGTCTTTCTGAGCTTTCTGTTGCCCTACAAATCTGTTTCCTCGATGCGCTGCGGCTCGACCATCAGTGTCCGGAAGCGCTCAACGCCAACTTGGCCTGGGCGCGCGCCTTTCGGTTGCCGCACGTATTTTCCTTCCGCTATTATTACCTCCACCTTCCCATCCCCCCTTGCTTGGGAATAGCCGGCAGCGACAGCGGCGGCGAAAAGCTGGTCTTCTTCGGGTACTGCCGGTTGACCGGCACGTTTCAGCACCAGGTGACAGCCGGGGCGGTTATGAGCGTGAAACCACAGATCCTCGGGACCGGTCAATTCGCGGCTGACGTATTCGTTGCTGCGGCTGTTCTTCCCCCACCAGAGGTGAAAACCGCCCGGTGTTTGCCCGCGCCGCAAAGTATCGCGAATGGCGGGCGTTTTCTGCCGAGGTGCATGGGCAACGACGGCGGGGAGGAGTCCTGCCTCGACCAGCTCCCGACGAATCGCCGCCAGTTCCTCGCCGGTTTGCACCTCTTCGAAGAAATGCGCCACCTCTTCCAGCCAGACAATCTCCTCCCCTGTTTCCCGAAACCGGCGCACAACATGTTCGCGGCCCCGTTGCTTCTTCTTATAGCCTCGAAAATAGCGCTCGGCATTTTCCTGGGGAGAGAGCCGCGGGTTGAGGGGAATACGGAGGGGCGAAGGAGGATCGGCAAAATAGTTTTCCACCGTGACCTCCTGCATTCCGCGTCGCAACCGGTGCAGGTTGATCAGAAGTAATTCACCCATTTCTCGCTCCTGCTCTGCTCCCCCTCCCTGCTGCCGGTCGGCTTCGATCTTTTTCATCCGGCCATGCAGGCGGCGCAAACCGCGGGTGATGGCTGAACGAACCTCTTCCTGCCCGGCTGCTGGCGCCGATGCTGTCGAATAAAACCGATCGGCGGCCGAAGACGGGGACGAAAACTCCTCGATATCCGTCAGCGGCAAACGCGATAGAGGCAACGCCGTTAGGACGCTTTGCCCCCCCCAAGAGGCGATTGCCGGACGAAATTCTCTGGCCAGCCAACGCCGACGCAAATCCGCCAGCACTTTGGCGGGAGCGGCGCCGCCGGCAACGCCTACAGCCAGATCGGCGGCCACCGGCGGCGACATGGGCGTAATATGATCGAGAAGCCAACGTTCGAAGGTGGATGATCCAACCGTTTCCGGAGGTATTACCGGCAAGGGATCGGCGAGGGAATAACGATTCGGCGTCGGCGGCGGCCGATAGGGCTGACCCGGTGTGGCATTCCGTCCCCCCGCATGGCGCTTCAGGGAATCGACGATCTTCCCCTCCCCGTTCAGCAGCAGCAGGTTGGCCTGCGACCCCAGCAGTTCGGCAATCAGCAGGTAATCCTCCCCTGTAATTCCTTTGCAGGCGAAATGCACGATCCGCTCATGCGCGACCTTTTTTATATCGATAATTCGCGCCAGCCGCGAGCGCAAAAGTTGGCAGAATCGCGGCGGGGTAAAAGGATTGCCCCAGCGCCCTTCAGTCAGGTGCAGTCTTGCCTGATCGCCGCCGAAATCAAGCAGCAGGCGCAACGTCTCCCGGCCGGTCCACAGGCGCAAAATGAAGATTTCGGCTTCCGGCTGATGGATTTTGTCGATGCGAGCACCGGCAGTGCGTCCAGTCAGTTCCTGGACAACGGCCTCGATGAAAAAAGTATCCATTGATCCGCCTTTAACTTTCCCTTTAATACGATAAAGGATCTGTTATTATCCCAGTGCCAGGGCGCATCACCCTGGGTTTATTCTTGACAGTGGGGATGTATCATGATACCGATTTCAAGCAATTTTCTTTACCAGCTTGCTAGTCTATAGGTCAACATATTAAAGGAGAGTCCAATGGCAGATCAATTTCAACTCGGCACCAAGGCCCTGCACGCCGGCCAGCAACCGGATCCCACCACCAATTCCCGCGCCGTTCCGATTTATCAGACAAGCTCTTATGTCTTTAACTCCTCAGAGCACGCAGCGAACCTCTTCGCCCTGAAAGAAATGGGGAATATCTATACACGTCTCATGAACCCCACTACCGATGTGCTCGAAAAACGTCTGGCTGAGATGGATGGGGGTGTCGGCGGCCTGGCACTCGCCTCCGGGTCGGCGGCAATATCGCTGGCCGTCCTCAATCTGGCCAAGGCTGGGGACAATATCATATCCACCAGTTATCTCTACGGCGGCACCTACAATCTTTTCAATCATACGCTGGCCCGCATGGGGATAAAAGTAAAGTTCGTCAATACTTCCAATCCGGCCAACGTCGCTGCCGCTATCGACGGGCAAACCAAGGCAGTGTTCATCGAATCGATTGGCAATCCAAAAAACAACATCGACGATTTCAAGGCGCTGGCCAAGGTCGCCCACGACAATGGTCTGCCGCTTATCGTCAACAATACGGTAACAACGCCGGTGCTCTTCCGGCCGATCGAACATGGTGCCGATATCGTCTGCTACTCCCTCACCAAATTCATCGGCGGCCATGGCACCAGCATCGGCGGAGCCGTCGTTGACAGCGGCCGGTTCGACTGGTCAAGCGGCCGTTTCCCCGAATTCACAACCCCGGACCCAAGTTATCATGGACTGGTTTACCATGAGGCGCTGGGGAATCTCGCCTATATTATAAAAATGCGAGTTACTCTGCTGCGCGATCTGGGTGCCTGCCTCTCACCATTCAATGCCTTTCTCTTCCTGCAGGGGCTCGAAACTCTGCATGTGCGCATGCCGCGGCATTGCGAGAATGCCATGCGGGTAGCGAGTTTCCTTGAGCAGCATCCGGCGGTGAGCTGGGTGAATTATCCCGGCCTGCCGAGCCATCCCGACCACCAGCGGGCGAAAGAGTACCTGCCGGCCGGTCAGGGAGCGATTCTCGGCTTCGGCATCAAGGGTGGAGCCGCTGCCGGTGCCCGCTTTATCGATAGTGTTCGCCTTGCCAGTCATCTGGCGAATATTGGTGATGCCAAGACGCTGGTCATTCACCCGGCAACCACCACCCATCAGCAACTCTCCCCGGAACAGCAGATTTCCGCCGGCGTCAGCCCCGATTACGTGCGGGTATCGGTAGGGATCGAGGCAATTGAGGATATTCTTGCCGATTTCGATCAGGCACTGCGCGCGAGTCAATAGATAACTACGCCAGCATCCCCGGGCGGGCCGCAAGGCCCGCCTTTTTGTTACCAGGGCGGGGCGATTTAATGCTATGATGCCGCGGTTGTGGATTCGCTGATCTCTCCCCGCGTCCCCTTATTCCTATCGAACTGAAATGAAATTATTCCCTGGTCGCCCGTTACCCAAACGGTTCGTCAAAAACATCTTCGAATTCTCTCTCTTTTACCTCTTTTCTGCTTTGGCTCGCGCCCTGCCGCGCCCTGCCGCCCTGAAGCTCGGAGAGTCTCTGGGAAATTTCGCCTGCTGGCTCCTGCCGCCGCGGCGGCGGGTCGCCCATCGGAATCTGGAACAGGCGTTTCCGGAAATGCTGCAATCCGAGATTAAAAAGCACGTGCAGGCTATCTTCCGCCATATCGGCATTGGCACCATGGAAATGCTGCGCCTTGATAAGTTGTCGAAAGATAAGGAGTTGCAAGAGCTTTTCCAGACCAGCGGGCTGGAACACCTGCACGCCGCCTATGCGCTGAACAAGGGAGTATTCCTCCTCACAGGACATCTAGGATTCTGGGAAGCGGGAACATTTCTCTTTCCCAGCCTCGGCTTTCCAGTCGATTTTGTCGTTAAGCCGATGAAGAACTCTTTCATCGATCGTTACCTGTGGCGTCTGCGGGAATATGCCGGTGGCCGGTGCATCAGCAGCCGGCATGGAGCCCGGGCCATTCTTCGTTCACTCTCGGCGGGACGCGGCGTAGCCATACTTCTGGACCAGCACGTCTCACCGAGCAAGGGTATTGGCGTTACCTTTTTTGACCGACGGGCCTACACCACGCCGATCATTGCCGAAATGGCAATTCGCTTCGGTGTGCCGATCGTGCCGATATTTGCACTGCGAACCCCTGATTGCCGCCATCAGGTTAATGTCGAACCGATGATCCTCGCCGACAAGGATGCGGATGTCGCCACTCTGAGCGCCCTTCTCACCTCCCGCATCGAAAATGCCATCCGTCAGGATATCGACCAGTGGTTCTGGCTGCACCGGCGCTGGCGATAATACGGACCATGCCCACTTCCCTCTTCCATATCGTTCTGATCGAGCCGGAAATTCCACCAAACACTGGCAATATCGCCCGTCTGTGCGGAGCAACTGGCACCATCCTGCACCTGGTCGGGCGGCTTGGTTTTTCCCTTGAGGACCGTTACCTGAAACGGGCCGGTCTCGATTACTGGCCAGCGGTGGACCTGCGTCGCTGGGATTCGCTGGCGCATTTGAAGCAGGCCTATCCTGCCGGCCGCTTCTGGTTCACTTCAAAAAAAGCAGCGAAAATATATGCCGAAGCAGAGTTCCGCGTCGGTGACTTTCTCGTTTTCGGCAAGGAAACCGAAGGGCTGCCGGAGGAGCTTCTCGCTGCCCATCGCGAATTTACCGTGCGCATCCCGATCTTCTCGCCAGCCGTGCGCAGCCTCAATCTCTCCACTTCCGCCGGCATCATCCTCTATGAAGCGCTGCGCCAGACCGGCCGCCTGATCGATCCGGCAACGGGCCAATAAAAAAAGGCGCCCCTATAACCAGGACGCCTCCTATCTATCTTCGGCAAAAACAAATCAGAGCAATTCGTTCTCGATACGGATGAAACGGCTGCGGTCGCAGATATCCGTCAATTCGTCGATCTCCCGCAGAGCGGCGCGGATATCCGCCTCTCGCGCCTCGTGCGTCATCAGTACAATCGGCACCGCGCCGCCGATTTGTCGCTCCGGCTGGATCATCGAACGGATGCTGATATCATGGCTGCCGAGAATGCCGGCGATCTTCGCCAGAACGCCGGGCTTATCGAAAGCGGCAAAACGCAGGTAATACTGGGTGACAATGGCATCCATCGGCTTGATCGGCAGATCGCGAATCGCTTCCGGACGATAGGCCATAGCCGGTGTGCGTCCGGCGGCGCAGGCAATCAGGTTGCGGGAGATCGCCATCACATCCCCCATAATGGCGCTGGCGGTGGGATCCATTCCGGCGCCACGCCCATAGAGCATAACCGGGCCGACGAAATCTCCGACCAGACGGACGGCATTGAATACGCCATCGACATCGGCCAGTGGATAATTCAGTGGGATCATGGTCGGGTGCACCCGCGCCTCGACGGCGCCATCACTCATTTTGCTGATCGCCAGCAATTTGATCTTGTAGCCGAACTGACCGGCAAACTGGATGTCGAGAGCGGAAATCCCACTGATCCCTTCCGTATAGATGTCGTCGAACCGGACGCGGGTACCGAAGCTGAGGGCGATCAGGATCGCCAGCTTGTGCGCGGTGTCGATCCCCTCGATATCGAAGGTCGGATCGGCCTCGGCATAACCGTTCGCCTGGGCATCGCGCAGCACCTCGGAAAAGTCGGCCCCTTCGTTCGTCATGCGGGTGAGAATATAATTGCAGGTGCCATTAAGGATTCCGAATACGCTAAGAAAATTATTAGCGCAGAGATTTTCTTTAATCGCCGAGATGATCGGAATTCCGCCGGCAACCGCCCCTTCGAAAAAAACATCGACCCCTTTGCGAGCGGCAGCGGCAAAAATCTCCTCGCCATGTAACGCCAGCAAAGCCTTATTAGCCGTTACGACGTGCTTGCCGTTGGCGATCGCCCGCAGTACAAAGGTGCGGGCCGGCTCGTAACCGCCGATCAATTCGATAACGATGCCAATTTCGGGATCATCGAGAACCGCTGCCGCCTGCGTCGTCAGAAGTTGAGGAGCAACGGTAACGCCACGGTCCCGGACGATATCGAGATCGGCTATGCGCACCAGTTCGAGACGGGCGCCGAGGCGTCCTTCGATCAGGGCAGCATTCTGCTGAAAAATCCTGACAACGCCGGTACCGATGGTGCCGAAGCCAAGAAGTCCAACTTTAATGGAAGTCATATCGTCCTTTCCCGCGTGCCGACAAAAGGCCGCGGTTCATGCGATTGTCGGCCGGTGCAGTCGGGAAATCTTATCCAGAATACCGTTGACAAAGGCCGGGGTTTCCTTCGTCCCGTAGCGTTTGCCGATCTCGACCGCTTCGTTGATGATGACACTGACGGGGGTTTCAGGACGGTGCAGAAGTTCGAAAGCGCCGAGGCGCAGAAGCGACACATCGACGCGGGCCATGCGCTCGAGAGCCCAGTTGGTGGAAAGTTCCTTGATCAGGGAATCGAGTTCCTCCTGATACTGGTCCAACGCCGCGGGCGAGTTCCTCGGCAAATTGACGTACCTCAAAAGGAAGCTGGCTGTCGAAATCATCGAACGGTTCCCCCAGGATATCCTCCTGAAAGCGAAAATTCTTCCAGAAGTCGGTAAGAACCGCCTCAATGCCGGCTTCCTTGTCTTGTAAACTGTAGATGATCTTGAGGGCCAATTCGCGCCCAGTCCGCCGGGAACCCTTCATGGCTCAGAAACTTTTCAGCAGATTGATCATCTCAATGGCGCCCACTGCCGCTTCCGCTCCCTTGTTGCCGGCCTTGCTTCCCGCCCGCTCAATCGCCTGTTCAAGATTGTCGGTCGTCAGCACGCCAAAGGCCACCGGCAGTTCCGCTTCCAGGCTGACGGAAGCAATCCCCTTGGAAACCTCGGAGGCAACATAGTCGAAATGCGGGGTCGAACCGCGGATAACGGCTCCCAGACAGATAATCGCATCGTAGCGGCGTGACAGGGCCATTTTTTTCGTTGCCAGCGGGATTTCGAAAGCGCCGGGAACACGCAGGACCTCAATCGCTTCATCTTGCACCCCATGGCGCAGCAAGGCATCAAGTGCCCCCTCGAGCAGCCGTTCGCTGATGAAACTGTTGAACCGGCTGATGACAATGCCGAATTTCAACCCGGAGGCGTCCAGTTTTCCTTCGATGAATCTGGGCATTTTTAACTCCACATACGAAGATCAAAGGTTCTCCAGCAGGTGCCCCATCTTCTCCCGCTTGGTCTGTAAATATTTACGGTTGCTGCCGTTCGGCTCGGAATTTCCAGCGCGACCCGCTCGACGATTTCCAGCCCGTAGCCTTCCAGGCCGACGATCTTGCGCGGATTGTTGGTCATCAGACGGATTTGCCGCACTCCGAGATCGGTCAGGATCTGGGCGCCGATACCGTATTCGCGCAGGTCGGCCTGAAAACCGAGAATCTCATTGGCTTCCACAGTATCGTGTCCCTGATCCTGCAAGGCATACGCCTTGAGCTTGTTGATCAGGCCGATCCCACGTCCCTCCTGGCGCATGTAAATAATGGCCCCGTTTCCCTCGCGGGCAACCTGGCGCATGGCAGAGTGCAGTTGATCGCCACAGTCGCAGCGCAGTGAGCCGAAAACGTCGCCGGTCAGACATTCGGAATGCACACGCACCAGCACCGGTTTGTCCGGATCGATGACCCCCTTGACCAGGGCCAGGTGCTGCGCCTTATCGACATCGTTTTCATAGGCAATGGCGCGAAATTCACCGCCGAAAGGGGTTGGCAGAACTGTTTCGGCGGCGCGCCGCACCAGCCTTTCCTTGCGCATGCGATAGGCGACCAGATCGGCGATGGTGATGATCTTGAGGCCGTGCCGCTCGGCGAATATCTGCAACTGCGGCATGCGTGCCATGGTGCCGTCATCGTTCATGATCTCGCAGATCACCCCGGCCGATTTCAAGCCGGCCAGGCGAGCCAGATCGACAGAACCCTCGGTCTGTCCGGCGCGTACCAGCACCCCACCCTTTTTTGCCCGCAGCGGGAAGACGTGACCGGGACGAGCCAGATCGAGAGACAGTAGTCTCATCGGCAATCGCCACCTGAATGGTGCAGCGCCCGGTCGGCGGCAGAAATGCCGGTCGTGACGCCTCGCCGGGCTTCGATGGAAATGGTGAAAGCGGTGCCGAAGGAAGAGGAATTCTCCTGCACCATCAGCGGAAGATCGAGATGATCGGCACGCTCTTCGGTCAGGGAAAGGCAGATCAGGCCCCGACCTTCGCGGGCCATGAAATTGATCGCTTCCGGGGTGACCTTTTCGGCGGCCATCGCCAGATCCCCCTCATTCTCCCGATCTTCATCGTCAACCAGGATAACCATCTTTCCCTGGCGGATATCTTCAAGTGCGGCTTCAATTCTGGCAATCGGCATTACCTGGACTCTCCTAAACGGACTTTGGACTATCTCACAGAAAACCATGCTTGGCAAGAAATTGGAGGTCGAGATTGGTGCCGTTTACCTCCCGTCTCCCCTGCAGCAGACGCGCGATATACTTGCCGATTAGATCGGTTTCCACGTTCACCCGACTGCCTTCCCGGCAGTCGTGAAGGGTGGTCATTTGCAGGGTGTGCGGGATGACTGCGACACTGAAGGTATCTTCGCTTGCCGTATTGACGGTCAGGCTGATGCCGTCAATCGCCACCGACCCTTTTTCCACCAGCAGACGATTGACCGTCGGATCGAGACCAAAGGTGAAACGCACAGCGTTGCCGTCGCGCACCCGTTCGCGGACGCTGGCCACGGCATCGATATGGCCGGTGACCAGATGGCCACCGAGACGATCACTGAGGCGTAAGGCCCGTTCAAGATTCACCGGGGTACCGGGACCGAGATTCGCCAACGTGCTGCGCTGCAACGTTTCCGCTGACAGATCGGCGCTGAACAGACCTTCGTCAAAAGCAACAACGGTCAAGCAGGCGCCATTGACGGCAATGCTCTCGCCGATGGAAAGTTCCCTCTTCGGGAAAGTGCAGGCGACCGTCAGACGGGTATTTTCACCATTTCGTTGCCAAGTGCGAATGGTACCAAGAGTTTCAATCAGTCCTGTGAACATCGGCTGATTTCCCCCTCTATGAGAATGTCTTCGCCACTGCGTCCAACCCGTATATCGGCAAGCCGAATCGCCCCCGAAAGATGCGCCAAGCCAGGACCGGCAAAAAGCCCCGCTCCTTCGCTGCCCCCCAAGAGGGTGGGCGCAATAAAAAGCATGACCCGGTCGATGATTCCGGCTTCCAGGGCGGCGGCGTTGAGTCTCGCCCCCCCCTCCAGCAGAATGCTTTGCACCCCCCGCATTCCGAGTTGCCGCAGCAGATCGTCAAGATCGAGTTTCCCCGCCTTTTCCGTCACGATAAGAACCTGCACGCCGCGGGCTTGCAGGCGGGCAACCTTCTCCGCCGGGGCGCGACGGGTGACGGCAACCAGGGTTAATGCATTTGATCCGGAATCGAGAACCGCCGCCGCTTCCGGGATGCTCAAATCGGCATCGACGACCACCCGCAGCGGATCGCGTCCCCCCTCAGGGAGGCGGGTGGTAAGCCGTGGATCGTCCTTCAGAACCGTTCCGATCCCCACCATCACAGCGTCGACTTTATCGCGCAGACAATGCACCGCCAGCCGGCTTTCCGTCCCGGAAATCCATTGCGATTCGCCGGTGTGGGTAGCGGTGCGGCCGTCCAGTGTCAGCGCCGACTTGAGAATGACATAAGGAAGGCCGGTGACCACATGCTTGGCAAAGGGAGCAATCAATCGTCGGCATTCCAGTTCGAGAATGCCGTTAAGTACGTCAATATCTGCGGCCCGTAAAGCGGCGAGACCAGCGCCGGCTACCTGTGGATTCGGATCGACAGCGCCAACGTAAACGCGGGCAATGCCAGCCGCGATCACCGCCTGCACGCAGGGGCCGGTGCGCCCCTGATGGCAGCAGGGCTCGAGAGTGACATAGAGATCGGCGCCACGGCTCACCTCCCCAGCCTGGCGCAAGGCAAAAATCTCCGCATGCGGGTCGCCGGCGCGGGGGATGAAAGCCTTCGCCGACGATCTTACCGTTTCGAACAACGACAGCACCCACCGGTGGATTCGGAGCGGTCCGCCCTTCCCCCCGCTTCGCCAGTTCGAGGGCACGCTGCATGAATTGTTCGTGAACGGTCATCATGTGAAGAGCCCTTTTAATCTCTTTCTTTTCCCTTCTCCCCTTTCGCCAGCAGATCCTTGAGTTCGGCCATGAACTCGTTGATATCCTTGAACTGCCGGTAGACCGAGGCAAAGCGTACATACGCAACTTCATCGATACCGTGCAGCGCCTCCATGACGGCGCTCACCGATGCGGCTGGACGCAATCTCTTTCTCGCCACTCTCCTGCAAGGACAGTTCGAGACGATCGACGACTTTCTCGATGGTGCGCAATGGAAACCGGGCGCTTTTCGCAGGCACGCTGCATGCCGGCGATGATCTTCTGCCGATCGAATGCCTCGCGCCGTCCATCCTTCTTCACCACCAGGGGGATGCTCTCCTCCACCCGCTCGTAGGTGGTGAAGCGGCGTCCGCACTCGATGCATTCGCGACGGCGGCGGATCGTGTTCCCTTCCTTGCCGAGACGCGAATCGATCACCTTGGTATCGGGAAAATCACAGAAAGGGCATTTCATGCGTCGGTCTCTCGACAGAAACTGGCTTAAGGGAATGGCGGCTATCCCCGCCTCCCGCAGCATTTCCAGAGAGAGGGTATCGGGATAGCCTTCGAGGAAAACAATTCGCTCGACGCCGGCATTGATCATCATCTTGCTGCAGATCATGACAGGGAGAATGGGTGCAGTAAAGAGGCTTGACCCGCCGATATTGATGCCGTGCTTGGCCGCCTGAATGATGGCATTCTGCTCGGCATGCAGACCACGGCACAGTTCGTGCCGCTCGCCGGAAGGAATACTCGAGCTGTTGACGCAGACAGCCGACGTCTCCGCACATGGGCGAATCCCCGAGGGGGTGCCGTTGTAGCCGGTGGCCAGGATATTCTTGTCCTTGACCATCACCGCCCCGACCTGACGGCGCAGGCAGGTCGAACGCCGGGCCACCAGACGGGCGATATCCATAAAATACTCTTCCCAGGACGGGCGGATCATTGTCATCCTAACCAGCCGGTGAGCGTAGAGGGGGAATCGCTTGACAGAGTTCGCGTACTTCCCCGCGGATTTTCGCCGAGCACCGCCGTCATTGTCGATGTTTTCCAGCGCCTGCGTCGATCCAGGCAGCGACCTGTTCCATCTCCGCTTCCTGAGACCGCGGGTGGTGGTCGCCGGGGTGCCGATGCGGATGCCGCTGGTGACAAACGGTGAGCGGGTATCGAAGGGGACGGCGTTCTTGTTGACGGTGATGCCGGCCTTCTCCAGGGTCTCCTCGGCAACCTTGCCGGTGAGTTCGGTTCCGGAGAAATCGACCAGCATCAGGTGGTTGTCGGTGCCGCCGGAGACCAGCTTGAAGCCGCTGCTCCGTCAGGGCGGCGGCGAGGGCCTTGGCATTTTTGACGATCTGCTGCTGGTAGGTCTTGAACTCCGGCTGCAGCGCCTCCTTGAAGGCCACCGCCTTGGCGGCGATGACATGCATCAGCGGCCCGCCCTGGATGCCGGGGAAGATGTTGCTGTTGAGCGTCTTGGCAAACTCTTCGCGGCAGAGGATCATGCCGCCGCGCGGGCCGCGCAGGGTCTTGTGGGTGGTGGTGGTGACAAACTCGGCATGGGGGACCGGGACTGGGATGGAGGCCGGCGGCCACCAGGCCGGCAATATGCGCCATATCGACCATGACCACGGCGCCGACCTTGTCGGCGATCTGGCGGAATGCGGCGAAATCGATGATGCGCGGATAGGCGCTGGCGCCGACCACGATCATCTTCGGCCGATGCTCCAGCGCCAGGCGCTCGACCTCGTCATAATCGATCGGTCCGGTCTCGCGCTTGACCCCGTAGGGGACGATATTGAACAGCTTGCCGGAAAAATTGACCGGGGAGCCGTGGGTCAGGTGACCGCCATGGGACAGGTTCATGCCGAGGATGGTATCGCCCGGCTTCAGACGGAGAAATAGACCGCCATGTTGGCCTGGGAGCCGGAATGGGGCTGGACATTGGCGTGTTCGGCGCCGAACAGCTCCTTGGCCCGGTCGATGGCCAGCTTCTCGGCGACATCGACATATTCGCAGCCGCCGTAATAGCGCTTGCCGGGATAACCTTCGGCATACTTGTTGGTCAGCACCGAGCCCTGCGCCTCAAGCACCGGCTCGCTGACAAAGTTTTCCGAGGCGATCAGTTCGAGGTTGTATTCCTGGCGCTCGGTTTCGTGGCGGATGGCGCTCGGCGACTTCGGGGTCAAATGGTTCAAGACAGTCTGACATGGTCTACTCCTTCGATGTCGGTATTGCTGATGTACTGGCATGAAACAGAAACGGGCAGGCCTGCAGGCCTGCCCGTTCGATTGGAATGCCGGTCAGATCCGCCCGTGCTCGCACATCTTCTTCCAACTGGGCGATCTTGTCCAGCCGCCCCTGATGGCGTCCGCCCTCAAAGGCGGCATCGAGCCAGGTCGCCGACCATCCGGCAGGCCTGCTCCGGCGTCCAGCACCCGCCCGCCCAGCACCAGGATGTTGGCATTGTTGTGCTCCTTGGCCATGCGGGCCATGAACGCGTCGGTGACCAGGGCGGCGCGCACGCCGGGGAACTTGTTGGCGACGATCGACATGCCGATGCCGGTGCCGCAGATCAGTATCCCCATTCGCGCCTCGCCGCTGGAAACCGTGCTGCGCCACCTTCTCGCCGAAATCGGGATAATCGACCGAGTCGTCGTTGTCGGTGCCGAGATCGTCGCACTTCAGACCGCCCGTCGCTGCAAGACAGCCTCATGACTGCCTCTTTGAGTTCCAGTCCGCCGTGATCACTGCCGATGACAATCATCATGCCTCAGACCTTCTTGAAGAGCAGCGTGGCGTTGGTGCCGCCGAAACCGAAGGAGTTGCTCATGGCAACCTGCACTTTCGCCTCGCGGGCCGTGTTCGGGACATAATCCAGATCGCACTCGGGATCCGGCTCCTGGTAGTTGATGGTCGGCGGAACAACGCCCTTTCCATGGCCAGGACAGCAGAAGACCGCCTCCATGCCGCCGGCGGCACCAAGGCAGATGACCGGTCATGGTCTTGGTCGAAGTGACCATCACCTTGCTGGCGTGATCGCCGAACACCGACTTGATCGCCATGGTTTCGTAGAGATCGTTGAACGGGGTCGAGGTGCCGTGGGCATTGATGTAGTCGACCTCTTCCGGATTGACCCCGGCAGTTCTGAGCGCCATCTTCATGCAGCGGGCCGCCCCTTCGCCACCGGGCGCCGGAGCGGTCAGGTGATAGGCATCGCCGGTCAGGCCATAGCCGACCACTTCGGCATAGATCTTGGCGCCGCGTTTTTTGGCCGCCTTCATACTCTTCGAGAACGACGATGCCGGCCCCTTCCGCCATGACAAAGCCGTCCCGGTTCTTTTCGAAGGGGCGACTGGCCGCCTGCGGGTCATCGTTGCGAGTCGGAAAGCGCCTTCATGACGGCGAAGCCGCCGATGCCCAGAGGGGTGACCGTCGATTCGGTACCGCCGGCGATCATGGCATCGGCATCGCCGCGCTGGATCATGTGGATAGGCATCGCCGATGGAATGGGTGCCGGTGGCACAGGCGGAAACGGAGGAAATGTTCGGGCCCTTGGCGCCGTACTTGATGGAAATATGCCCGGGAGCCAGATTGATGATCAGCATCGGGATGAAGAAAGGGGAGATCTTCTTGTAGCCGCCCTCCAGCGAGCGCCTCATGATATCTCTCGATGGCCGGCAAGCCGCCGAGTCCGGCGCCGACCAGCACACCGACCCGCTCGGCATTCTCTTCAGTGATCACGCAGACCGGAATCCTCCATGGCCATCGTCGGCCGCCGCCAGGGCGTACTGGATGAAGAGATCCATCTTCTTGATCTCTTTTTTGTCGATGAAATCTTCGGCATCGAAATCCTTGACCTCGCCGGCAATCTTGACGGGCATATCCGAGGCATCAAAACGGGTGATCAGGTCGATCCCGGATTTTCCCTGCATCAGGGCATTCCAGTTCTTTTCAACCCCGGTACCCAAGGGCGGAAACGACACCGACTCCCGTCACAACAACTCTTCGCATGAGTCATACATCCTCCCTTGAAAGGTAACTCGCGTTCTCACGGCCGTCGCAACGGCGTCACCAGAGCTTAAGGGTGAAGAGCAGGGAGGAGGACTGCCCTCCTCCCTGTGACTTTGATCAGGTGTGCTCGGTGATGTAGTCGATGGCGTCCTGAACCGTCTGGATCTTTTCGGCATCTTCGTCGGAGATTTCGATATCGAACTCTTCTTCGAGAGCCATGACCAGTTCAACCGTGTCCAGGGAATCGGCGCCGAGATCATCCATGAAGGAAGCCTCGTTGGTCACCTGAGCCTCTCTACACCCAGCTGTTCAGCAACGATCTCTTTTACTCTTTCTGCAATCGAAGACATTTGATTCACCTCCTTGGTGGTTTTGTTTCGAGCCGATCAAGGATCGACTATCAGGTCGTGATTGTGGTACGACAGTATTCGACTGTTTTACATGTACATGCCGCCGTTGACCGCAAGTACCTGGCCGGTGATATAGGCGGACGCCTCAGTCGGCCAGAAAGACCACGGCATTGGCGATATCGTCGGCGCTGCCGAGACGCTCCAACGGGATCTGGGCGGCCAGTCTCCTGCGCGACCTTTTCCGGCAGGGCATCGGTCATGTCGGTGGCGATGAAGCCGGGGGCAACGGCATTGACGGTGACATTGCGCTTGGCCAGTTCGCGGGCGTTCGATTTGGTCAGGCCGATCAGCCCGGCCTTGCTGGCGCAGTAGTTGGCCTGGCCGGCATTGCCCATCTGGCCGACGACCGAGGCGATATTGATGATGCGGCCGTAGCGCTGCTTGCTCATCACCTTGGAGGCGGCCCGGGTGCAGAGGAAGGCGCCTTTGAGGTTGACGGTCAGGACGGCATCCCAATCCTCGTCCTTCATGCGCAGCAGCAGAGCCATCGCGGGTGATGCCGGCGTTGTTGACCAGGATATCGACCCGGCCGAAGGCCTCGACCGCCTGATCGATCATCGCTCCGCATCCGCCGCTGCAGTCACATTCCCCTGCACGCGCAATCGCTTCACCTCCGGCCGCTTTGATTTCCCGGGCAAGGTTTTCCGTTCCTTCCACGTTGATATCGACGGCCACGATCTTGGCACCGCGCCGGCCAGAGCGAGAGCGATGCTGCGCCCGATTCCACGGGACGCGCCGGTGACCACGGCTACCTTACCTTTCGGCATATCATATCTCCTTTTCATACAATTGCAACGAATCTATCGGGTCAGAGCCTCGAATACCGGCTGAATCTTCGACATTCTGGATGACCGCTCCTTTGGCAATCCGCTTGACCAGTCCGGACAGGACCTTGCCCGGGCCAATCTCGACGAAACGCTCGACACCGAGATCGGCCATGCTTTCCACCGACTCTTCCCAGCGCACCGGGGCGCTGACCTGGCGCACCAGCAATTCTTTCACGCGCTGCGAATCGCCGTTCGGCTGCGCCTCCACGTTGGTGACCACCGGCATCGCCAATGGGCGGATATCAATGGCGGCGAGCACTTCAGCCAAACGCACGCCGGCAGGTTGCATCAGGGCACAATGGAAGGGGGCGCTGACCGGCAGCAGCATCGCCTTTCGGCAGCCGCGTTCGCGGGCAATTTCAGATCGCCCGCTCGACGGCGGCGGCATGGCCGGCGATGACAATCTGCCCCGGAGAATTGAAGTTGGCCGGTGCGACAATTTCTCCCTGCGCCGCCTCCCGACAGATCGCTTTCCAGCTCTTCTGCCGACATCCCGAGGATCGCCGCCATGGCCCCGGTGCCGACCGGCACTGCCTCCTGCATGAAGGCCCCCCGCGGCGCACGGTCCGCAGCGCATCGGCAAAGGTCAAGGGTACCGGCAGCAGACCAGAGCCGAGTACTCACCAAGAGAATGGCCGGCAGCATAAGCGGGTGCCAGTCCGGTCTCCTGTTGCAGCGCCCGCAATGCGGCAACGCTAGCGGTCAGGATCGCCGGCTGGGTATTGGTGGTCAGCTTGCAGTTCTTCTTCGGGCCCATTGAAACAGAGACTGGCCAGATCGAAGCCGAGGGCATCGTTGGCTTCTTCAAACGCCTGCCGGGCAACGACGAAATTGTCGGCCAGATCCTTGCCCATGCCAGGATACTGCGATCCTTGGCCGGGAAACACAAATGCGATCATGAGAATTCAATCCTCTTGCAAAGACCGCCCGCATTACCAGCGAACCAGGGCCGCACCCCAGGTAAAACCGCCGCCAAAGGCATCGAGCAGGAGGAAATCCCCTTCCTTGATCCGGCCGGCTGCGATTCGCTTCGTCAAGAGCAATCGGAATCGATAGCACCGGAGGTATTGCCGTAGCGTTCGACATTGACGAAGACCTGTTCTTCGCTCATGCCGATGCGCTTGGCGGTCGCCTCAAGAATGCGTCGATTGGCCTGATGCGGGATGAATAGATCGATGTCGGCGGCGGTGCATGCCGTTGGCCTCCAGCGCCTCCAGCGCGACCTCGGGCAAGGAACGCACGGCCACTTTAAAAACTTCATTCCCCTGCATTTTCAAGATAGGGGAGACGGGCATTGATGCCTTCGATCGAAGCCGGATGACGGGAGCCGAAGCCGGGCTGATAAAGCAATTCCAAACAGGAACCATCAGTATGCAGGTGGGTGGAAAGTATGCCACTGCTCCCCTTGCTGGCTTCCAACACCACGGCACCGGCCCCGTCGCCGAACAGCACGCAGGTATTGCGATCCTTCCAGTCGACGATGCGGGTAAAAATCTCGGCGCCGATGACCAGGACCCGGCGAGCAGCGCCGGCATTGTATCTGTGTTTACCCCAGCATCCAGAGCGTAAATAAAACCGCTGCAGGCTGCCGAAATGTCGAAAGCAAACGCTTTTTTTGCACCTAATTGGTGTTGCACGAGACAGGCGGTAGCCGGCCAGGAGAAATCGCCGGTGATCGTGCCGACAATGATCACGTCAAGATCTGTCGGCGGCTGACGCCGGCCATTGCCAACGCCCTGCTCTGCCGGCTTGGTCGCCAGATCGGAGGTATATTCACCTTCCGCCGCCATCTGCCGTTCGCGAATGCCGGTACGGGTGAAAATCCATTCATCGGTGGTATCGACGAGTTTTTCCAGATCAACGTTGGTAAGGATTTTTTTCGGAGGTACGATCCGGTCCCAATGATGCGCGCTCTGTTCATTCCGATACTCCTTTGTTACTTTGCCCTTGCATCGTCGGCTCCGGATCTGAGAACGTTTTTGCCGAGATGTTCATTCTGACGCAATTGCTGCACAAGTTTTTCATTCACTTCCTTGGCCACGAACTCATGGGCCATGCGGATTCGCGTTCATCACCGCCCGCGGGCTTGATCCGCCGTGGCAGATCATCCCGGTACCTTCAATACCGAGCAGAGGTGCGCCGCCGTATTCGGCATAATCGACCGTCTTGCGGAAAGCGATGAAAGCAGGTCGAGCCAGCAGATAACCGATCTTGGAAAGGAAACGGCCGCTAAACTCGCGCCGCAACATCGTCAGGCGAGCGCCTCAGCCAAACCTTCGGAAACCTTCAGTACGACATTGCCGACAAAACCGTCGCAGACGACTACATCCACATTGCCGTTGAAGATATCTCGTCCTTCGACATAACCAAGATAATTGAAGGGAGCGTCTTTCAGCTGTTGATGGGCTTCACGGGTCAGTTCATTCCCCTTGCTCTCCTCTTCCCCATTGGAGAGCAGTCCGACCCGGGGATTGGTCTTTGCCCAGAACGTGGCGAGCATATACCTCGCCCATGAGGGCAAACTGGGCCAGATGATGTGGTTTGCAGTCGACATTGCCGCCGACATCGAGAACCAGGGTCTCGCTCTTGAGATTCGGAAAAATGGTAGCGATGGCCGGACGGTCGATGCCCCGGATCGCGCTTGAGAACGAACATTCCGGCAGCCATGGTCGCACCCGAGTTGCCGGCACTGACCACAGCGTGGGCTTCGCCGTTCTTGACCAGATCGAAGGCGACCCGGATGGAGGAATCCTTCTTTTTCCGAACAGCGTCCGAGGCGGAATCGCTCATACCCACCACCTCGCTGGCATGACGGATGCTGATATCCAGCCCCTCGATCCGATGCTTCTTCAGCTCGTCCCCGATCTTGCCCGCCTGGCCAACCAGGATAATGGGGATTCCCCATTTTCTGGCAGCGGCTACCGACCCTTCGACTTCCACCGCTGGGGCATGGTCGGCGCCCATGGCATCGACCGCAACAATAATGCGTTCCTTCAAGCGGAGGTCCTTACTCTTCTGTACTAACGATTTCTTTGCCCTTGTAGGTTCCACAGCTTGGGCAGACGCGATGCGGCTGCTTCGGCTCTTTGCACTGCGAGCAGAGGGAAATTCCCGGCGCCGTGAGGGAATCATGGGCGCGGCGCATGTCACGCCGTGATTTGGATGTCTTCTTCTTTGGTACTGCCATGGCTGGAACTCTCCTTTTGCATCGGCTTGGGTTATAACATCCGGCCGGGCTGATATACATAAACAGGCCTGAGCGATCAGGCGTCTAACGATCTTCTTTCTTTTCGATCTTGAAATCTTTCAGTGCGGTAAACCGATTGCGAAACTCGGGTTGATTTGAATTGCAGTTGCATTTGCCCTTGTTCAGATCGATCCCGCATTGCGGACAAAGCCCGCGACACTCTCTATCGCATAACGGTTGCAGGGGGAGGCTCATAACGACCTGCTCCTGAATTCCCTCACGCAGATCGATCTCTTCACCCTGAAAGAGGATCAGCCCCATCGATTCGGCGTCAATCTCAACCCCCTCGTCGTCCGCCGCATCCGTATCGATCTCCGGCAGATTCCGGGTGTAAGTAAGAGCGAACGGGACTTCCAGCGGCGTCTCGAATTCACTCAGGCACCGACTGCAGGCAATGCGCAGACGGGTTTTAATACTACCTTCGATCTCGATAAAGTCCTGAACCCGGATGGCTCGCAAATGTATCTGCAAAGGATCCACGATTGTTGCCGAGTCATCGAGTTCCGCCAGGGCTGGAAAAAGCTCGGGCGCTTCGCAAGCATCGCGCGTCAGCCCGTTTTCCTTGATGTCATCGATCCGGATGCGCATCGATATTTCCTGCTCCTACCCCCCGGAGACGGCTAGTATAAGGACTGACTTCCCATTGTCAAGAGAAAACGCCTGCCGTCGAAACCGGGAATGAGGTTCTCTATTAGCGTAATCGCGGCTTATTTGCAAGTGATTAATTGCTTCTCCGGCACCCCCTTGCAATCTGGTCTGCCATAAGGTAGAAGAGAAAATCAATTCTCTCGAAGAGTAACCGATGTCCCTTTCCCGAGCAAGCCAGTCCTTTGTCCGCCTGCTGGAAATCATGGCACTGCTGCGCTCTCCCGCCGGTTGCCCGTGGGATGCCGAACAAACGCCCGAGAGTCTCCGCTCCTATCTGATCGAGGAAGCCCACGAAGTGCTTGAAGCGATCGATTTGGGTGAAACCGGGGCGATCCGCGAAGAGCTCGGAGACTTGCTTCTGCAGATCGTCTTCCACTCCAGAATTTTCGAGGAGCGTGGCTGTTTCGATATGGCGAACGTCTGCGACAGTATCGGCGACAAACTGGTGCGGAGACATCCGCATGTCTTCGCTGGGCAAACTGCTCACGACGCCAAAGCTCTTGCCGACCAGTGGGAGCGGATCAAAAAGGAAGAAAAAACGGATCGCGGGCCGGTTGGCATTCTGGCCGGTATCCCCGGATCGCTGCCAGCTTTACGCAAGGCGCGCAAGATCGGCGATAAGGCGGCCAGGGTTGGCTTCGACTGGCCCGACATGGCTGGCATCTGGGCCAAGGTGCGGGAGGAGCTTTCCGAATTGGAGGAAGCACTGGAAGTGCAGGACCGGACCGCCATTGAAGACGAACTGGGTGATCTTCTTTTTACTTTAGTCAATCTCGGCCGTTTTCTGGCAATGGATGCCGAGGATTCCCTGAATCGGGCGATCGGTCGTTTCCAAAAACGCTTCTCCCACATGGAGGAGGCGTTGACTCGCCAAGGGCGAATATTTTCGACTTGCACGCCGGATGAAATGGACGTTCTCTGGCGGGGCGCGAAAGAAGCGGAAAAAGATGAAAAATGACATGGAAGCTTGAAAATCGATGCTCTTTCAATCATCTTGCAGCCTTTTCCACAAAGATTGTTGATAAGCTGTGCATAACCATGTGCACGGGATCATTTCCTTTTGAATCTTCCCTAGGGCTGACAACTTGCCCATTTTTTGAACAAAATATTTCTTTATAAAAAACAGTAAGTTACCAAATATGACAAATTTTTTTGAATTTATGCCGCGATGCACAGCATTAAAATTAAGGAATATATATTTTTGAGGCATAAATGTTAATAAAACTTCTGCTGGTTTTTATCTGCATAACAGCAATCGAGCTTTATCTTTTGTTTCAGGTTAATTCATTGATTGGTCTTCCCTCTACTCTCGCTCTAATTTTTTTGACCGCATTCGCCGGTGCTTACCTCTTGCGCCTCCAGGGAGCTATGGCTCTGCAATGTTTGTCACGCGAACTAAACGCCGGGCGACTGCCGGGAAAAGAACTTCTCGACGGCATCCTGATCCTGGTTGGTGGAATATTCCTCCTGACCCCTGGTTTCGGCAGCGATCTGTTCGGCTTTCTTTTCCTGATTCCCTGGACACGTGCCTGTTTCGAACGTCTTCTCCTCCGCTATCTGCAGCGGAAGATCGCCCGCGGCTCGCTCCGCATCTATTCCTGAAAAGACCAAAAACCCGCTGCATACAAAAAAACGCCATCCGTTACGGATAGCGCTGGTGGATCATGCAGGATTGCGCTTTTCAATTCTCGGGGAGAAAGTGCTTTTCGTAGAGATCTTCCAATGACTGCAGATGCTTTGACTCGTCATTGGAAATCTGTTCGAAGAGCTTGGCCATTGGCGCACCGGCGCACCCCTGGGCCATGCGTCGATAGAATTCGAGCGATTCCTTCTCCAGGTGAATGGCATAAGCAAGTGCCTGACGACCGTCGGCATTCGGGCTGATATCGGTCTTTTTTAGAACGTAATCGAGATTCATTGTCGGTACTGGGCGGTCAAGAAGGTTCTCAGGCGATTTCCCCTTCGACCAATGCCTTTTCCAGTTGATGTTTGTGCTCCAATTCATCAAGGGCGGCATCCCGAAGGATCAGCCGGGCGTTCCGCTCCTTCAACTGGCGCAAGGCAACCAGATAGTTACGGAATCCCTGTTCTTCCATGGCGACCGCCATTTCCAGGGCGGCTTCGAATGTATAACAAGCTTGTTCCTGCGCCATCGCAACCGATCTCCTTAACTGATCATTCATTTGAAATTCTTATCACACTGAGAAGAGTAGCACAACCCCGATAGGGACCATCAGCGAAATGGATTGCCCGGTAGAGGAATCCATGCTAGTACGTGGTTTCATGATAAACCGATTACAGAGAATTCCCCTCGCTGCCTTTTTATCCCTGCAGTTAAGCATATCATCCGGCTGCACCAGTGAGCCGATGCCGACGGAAACGCGTCAATCCCCGGAAATTCTGGCTGCGACAAGTCATCGGGAACTGAAGGCCCTTTTTGCCGCCCGCGACTACGCCTGGGACTCCGTCGGCGAAGGAGTGCCGCCATTCATCCTGGAAACGCTGCCGACCGATTTCTCCCGCATTTCCCGGATCAGCGAGAAAAAGGAGATATTTTTTCTTTCGTTGTTACCGATGGTGCTGCTGGCCAATGAAGAAATCGACAACCAGCGTAAACTCCTGGAATCGCTGATTGCCGACAGCCGGGCAGGTAAGACGGTCACCGCCGACGACCGGCAATGGATTATAGACCTGGCGGCTGAATACGGGATTGTCGGCGATCCTTTGGGAAATGTCCGGTCAGAAATTTTGCTCTTGCAAAGACTCGATATCATCCCCCTTCCCTCGTCCTGGCACAAGCAGCGACCGAATCAGGATTCGGAACCTCCTATGTTGCCAAGAATAGAAATAATCTGTTCGGCGAATTTTCTTACGCGGCGGTGGCGGGGAACGGCGGCGGGAAGCGAGTACTATCGGCTCCGGGATTTTCCAACTCTTTACGATTCGGTCCAGGCGTACATGAAGAATCTGAATACCCACCCGGCCTATACCCTGTTTCGCCTTCGGCGGGCCGATCAGCGCCGTCAAGGCCGGCCCTTGGTTGGCAGCGAACTTGCCGTCGGGCTGACCGCCTATTCAGTGCGCGGTGAGGCGTATATTCATGACATCCAGAGGATGATGCGTCAGAACCGGCTGAGCCTGCTCGCCTCAGTCAACCTGCGAACCGACACGCCGGCACCGGAGCCGGATGCCAGCAATGCGGCCGTCCGGACCACCCGTCCACCCGAACCCCCGCCAGCAAAACTCTGAATCATCCCTCTTTGACCCGGCTGCTCAGGTAACGGCGGATGCTGTTGCGCGCCTTCGGGGTTACCGCCCATTCCAGCCATTTCGGCAGCACCTGAGGGGAAGAGGCGCGTTCGATCGCCACCTGATCGCCGTCCATCAGCCGCGAGCGCAAAAGCCGGGTGTGACCGTTGATCCGGGCGCGGCCGGCGCACAGGCCGAGATCCTCGTGGATGTCGAAGGCGAAATCGAGGGCGCTGCTCCCCTCCGGCAGAGTGCGGGTCTCACCGTGCGGTGTATAGACCTGGATCGATGCCGAAGCCAGCCGCAGGCTTTCTGTGTCGAATGCCGATTCCCCTTCCAGGAGCGAGCGCATCAGATGTTGGAAATTGGCCTTGCGGAATTCAAAACCGGGGGCCAGCACCCCTGCTTCGTTGAAGCGGGCCAACTTGCGGGTCGTGATCTCGACTCGCATCCGGTTCTCTCCCGCCTGCACCGTCGTTTTTAAAGCCTGGTAGCCAAACTGGGAAGAAACGTGCAAATGATCGCGCAGCTTTCCAGGAATCGGCGGAAAGAGCCCATGCAGCAAACCAAGGGCCATATAGGCATCCATGGTGCGATCGACCTGGATTTCGAGGGTGTACAGCGCCGTCAGGCCACGGCTCATCTCCTGTGCCCCGGTAATCGAAAGAGCAGCCAGCGATCCTTCAGCAGCGCCTGGATCTTGTGCTGTTCAAAGCCCTTGTGCAATTCGGTTCGCACTCGGCGCAGATCCGCTTCGGACTCCAACTGCAAGCGCCCGACCGCCGATTTATAACGGGAACCCCGCCGGGGATAAACAATATTCAGGGAAAGCGCGTCGAGTTCGGAGGCGACATGCCCCATGCCGAGATGGCGCGCCAAGGGAACATAAACCGAACGGGTCTCCTCGGCGATCAGCGACTGTTTCTGCGGGTTCAGTGCCCAGATCGTCTCCAGATTATCCATGCGGTCCCAGAATTTGAGACAAAGCACCCGAACATCTTCAATCGCCACCAGCAACTGCTTGCGATACGTCTCTGCCTTCAGCATTTCCCGGCTGAGATGTTCCGAACTGACCTTGGTCAGCCCATTGACAAGCAGCGCTGTTTCCTGGCCAAAATCGTTCTCAATTTCGGCTAAGGTCGTCGGGCTGTCCTCCACTACGTCGTGCAGCACCGCGGCGGTCACCGAGGCGAAATCCATCCAGTGCCGCGCCGCCAGATGCGCCACCCGCAACGGATGGATGATGTAAGGCTCCCCCGATTTGCGCATCTGCCCGGCGTGCGACTGCCGCGCCGAAGCGACCGCCTGCTGCAAGGTGCCGATTCCCCGATCAAGCTCCTGCTCGCTCAGCCCCCCACCGTGATGGGTGACCAGCAGCTCCATGATTTCGTTCACCAGCCTCTGTTGATAGCGATCATCAGGGTTGGACAAGGGATATCTCCGAAACAGGTCAAATAATCCCACCTTAAGCGGGGAGTTTATATTAGTTGAGATTGCCTGTTTCGGCAACTGATTTGACAAGAGGCCTATCCGGTTCTAGCCTGAAATAAAACACTTTTCCCCTTAAGGAGCCTCGATTATGCGAGAAGAACGGATTGCCACCATACGCCGTCGCCTGATCGACATACGGGAGCAATTTCTGCGGGAATTCCGTCAACAGAATGCGGAAGCGGCGGCGCTGGGCGACACCGGCGTGCCCGATCCCGGCGACATGAGTCTGAACGATTACCTGGGCGACTTTCTGCATCTGCTCAGCGATAGCAAACGCGAAGAGATCGTCAGGATCGATGAAGCGCTCCGGCGTCTGGACGATGGGAATTACGGCATCTGCCAGCAGTGTGGTGAACCAATCCCCATCGAACGGCTCGAAATCCAGCCGTATACCCCTTACTGTGTCGAGTGCAAGGAAGATCTGGAGGCACAGGCCCGTCGCCTCGGCGGACCGGAATTGGGCAAGTTGTAGGAATTTCCAAAACTTTTGTTTAATAAGAACAAAACCAACGGGTAATTGCGCGCATATCTTTAATTGATAGATTCAAATCATCCTTCAGGTGGTTTGCTTCTATCAACTTGCGAGCGATCCCGCCATGCGAAAATTGTACGTTGCTTTCTGGGCCTGTCTTCTGCTGCTCCCCTCCATCCGGGCAAGTGCCGCCCCACTCGATCTCTGGCCAGCCGTACAATTGAACATCAGCGGGGATTTCATCGGTGGTTACTTCACCGATGAGGCTTTGAAGAATACCGCCGGTCGCGAGACTCAGGATTTCAAGATGTCACGCGGCCTGCTCGGCATTGAAGTCATTCACGAGAGCGGCTTTGGCGGGCTGTTCGAATACAATTTCATGGCGGATGAGCCGAAACGAGAAGACGGCAACAAAGCCTATGTCGATTATTACAAGAATCTCGGTACCGAACTTCTCTACTATGGCGATTTCAAAACCCGCAATGCCTACGCTTTTTGGCTGCACAGCGGCAAATGGCTCGATTCCCGGGTGCGCGTGGGCCGCATGGTCAATATCATCGGTTTCGAGGAGGATGAAGTCCCTTTCTGGGGGCGCAACGATTCGCCGCATGCCCATTTCATGAGCAAGGAAATTCTCAACGGTCTGGCGGTGGCGACGGAAACTTCCTGGCTGCGCCTCGAAGGTGCGGTCCTCAGCGGCCGTGGCCGGCCGGACAGCGATTACAACTGGTATCTGGACGGGCGGACAGACCCCAACACCAAAGGCAATAATACTCCGGTTGTCGAGGCGGAAGCGACGCTGCGCTGGAAGGATTACATCCAGTTCTCCGGCGGTTATCACTGCAACAAGACCGGCAGTGCGCCCGGTTCACTCTTAAGCGGCAAACACAATGACAACCGGATGATCGCCGGCGCCCGTCTGCAGACCGGTCGGCTCGGCCCCTGGCTCAACCGCCTCATCCTCATCGGGCAATTCTCGCGTTTTGAAGACGGGCTTACCGAGGACGGCCATCAGGGGGAAAAGACACCGGAAGAGAGCAATGATCTACGCAAGGACGGCTGGTTCGCTACCGGCGGATTACTCTTTTTCGACCGTCTCGGCCTGTACGCCACCTACGAGGAAATCGATCGCATCGATGCCCTCGTCTGGAAGGACATTGCGGCTTACAATGCAGCGGACCCGGCGATGGACAGTATCGAGCGCAGCACCATCGTGCAGATCGATTACGACATCAATCCCTGGGCAAGGCTCTCCGGCTTTTACCGGATCATGGATTTCGATTTTCCGCAGCTGTCGCAGATTGATACGGACTACCGGGGAAACGGCTATGGACTGGACAAGGCGGGCGTTTTCCTGCGGGTGAAATTCTGATCCGACTAACAGCTCCCCTCGCGGCGAAAAACCACGATCAGGGTTCGCAGCAGGATCTTGATATCAAGCCAGATGCACCAGTTATCAATGTAATCGAGATCGAGGCGGACGATGGCATCGAAATCTTCGATGCGGTTACGGCCGCTCACCTGCCATTTACCGGTGATGCCCGGCTTGATGGTGATGCGACGGCGGTGCCAGTTTTCGTATTGGGCCACTTCGGTGGGGGTTGGGGGACGGGTGCCGACCAGACTCATATCCCCTCTCAGAACGTTCCAGAACTGGGGGAACTCGTCAAGACTCGTCTTGCGCAGAAACTTGCCGATCCTGGTGATGCGGGGATCGTCCTTGATCTTGAAGATGGCACCTTTCATCTGATTCTGGGCCATCAGGCCTTTCTTTTGCTCCTCGGCGTCGATGGACATCGAGCGGAGTTTCCAGCAGGTGAAAATACGCCCGCTCTGACCGACGCGGTTCTGCGAAAAGAAAATGGGTCCTGGCGAGTCCCTGCGGATGGCCCAGGCGAGAAAGGGGAGAAAAACGGCAAAAATGCCAAGTCCAACTAGGGCGCCGGCAATATCGAGCATGCGTTTGAGGAAAAGCTGGTGGGCATCGAGGGACCTGGTATGGAAGGTCAGAAAAGGGAGCTCGTTGTGCAACAGGCTCAGTTCGCGCTTGGAGTAATAGACATCGTAGAAGTCGAGCAGCACGCGCACGGTGATGCCCAACTCCTCCAGATCGCGCAAATAGTCCTCGGTATTGAGGACGTAAGCCTTGGGCAGGCAGAAGACGACTTCGTCGACCGGGTGCTTTTTGCAGATCTCCACCAGGTCGGTAGCATGCCCCAGCACGGGATGACCGGAAACTGTTTTGGCTGATAACGTTTTCTCCACCTGCACGAAGCCGAGGACCTCCAGCCCCCAATCCTTATGTTCATCCAATAGCTGGCATAAGCGCTTGGCCTTTTCCTTGGTGCCGACAATGATCAGATGACGGGTGTTGAAGCCGCGGCGGCGGAAAAAGGTGAGGAGTTTACGCAGGCAGACTTTCTCAAGGCTCAGCAGGACGAAGGAATAGAAGATGAAACCAATAAAAACGCCACGGCTGTATTCGTGTTTGTCGAGGAACAGGATGACCGCAGCCAAAGGAAATCCGCCCAGCAAATGAACGTTGACCAAGCGGGTCAAGATCTCGTAAGTATTAATCCGACGAAGGGAAATGTAAAACTCATAGCGAGCCAGCAGCAAATACCAAATGGGGGCGGCGAACAGGAGGATCCAGGAATGACCCAAAAACGGCTGCAGCAGGCCGCCAGCCTGCTGACGGGTGAGATAGGCTAACCACAGTGCAAGGGCGAGGACGAGAAAATCGACCAGGATACTGGCATTGCGAAAGAAAGAGGCTTGCTGTTTTAACATTTTGGAGACCCGTATTCTTAATCGTCAATCCATTTACCTGGATCAGGGAAAAGTCTCCGAATCCCTGAACTCCAAGCCTTCGGCATCTTTTTTTGAAAGAATAGGCTGGACATCTTTCGGCCAGGCGATCGCAAGGGCGGGATCATTCCAGAGGATGGTCCGCTCATGCTCGGGCGCGTAATATTCGGTCGTTTTGTAGAGAAACTCCGCAGATTCCGAAAGAACCAGAAACCCGTGCGCGAAGCCGGCGGGAATCCAAAAAAGGCGCTTGTTTTCCGCTGACAGATGAACGCCTTCCCACTTGCCGAAGGTGGAGGAACTGCGCCGCAGGTCGACAGCTACGTCGAAGACCTCGCCGACCGTGCAACGTACCAGTTTTCCCTGAGGCTGGCAAATCTGATAATGCAGCCCGCGCAAAACCCCTTTGGCCGAACGGGAGTGATTGTCCTGAACGAAAGGGACATCGAGACCGGTTGCATCGCGAAAGGTTCGCTCGTTATAACTCTCGTAGAAAAAGCCCCTGGCATCGCCGAAGACTTTCGGCTCGATAATAAGTACATCCTGGATTTCAGTCTGGACAACGTTCACAGTTCCACCCCATCGCGCAAAATTGCTTCGAGATACTCCCGATAGCTCGATTTGGGCGTCGCGGCGACAATCCGCTCCAGCTGCATCCGGTCGATGAAACCTTTGCGCAAGGCGATCTCTTCCAGGCAGGCGATCTTCAGCCCTTGCCGCGCCTCCAGCGTGCCGATGAAATGGCTTGCCTCGAGCAGGCTCATATGGGTGCCGGTATCAAGCCAGGCGATCCCCCGCCCGAGCTTTTCGACCGTCAGCTCCCCCCGCCGCAGATACTCGAGGTTGACATCGGTGATCTCCAGTTCGCCGCGCGCGGAAGGTTTCATGCTGACGGACAATGTCCACCACCTTGCCGTCATAGAGATAAAGGCCGGGGACGGCGAAATGCGATTTCGGCGCGCTTCGGTTTCTCCTCGATGCTCAGCACCCGCCCTTCCCTGTCGAATTCCACCACCCCGTAGCGCTCGGGATCGTGAGACCGGATAACCGAAGACACGCGCACCGCCAGTAAATTCATGTGCAATGCGGTCGAGCCCCATTTTGCCGTAAAAGATATTATCGCCGAGGATCAGGCAGACCGGATCGCCGGCAACGAACTCCTCCCCCACCAGAAAAGCCTGGGCGATCCCTTTCGGCTCCGGCTGGACTTCATACGAGAGGCGAACGCCGAAGCGGCTGCCGTCGCCGAGCAGAGCCTGAAAGCGCGGGGTATCGTGCGGGGTGGAAATGATCAGGATTTCCTTGATCCCCGCCATCATCAGCGTCGCCAGCGGATAATAGATCATCGGCTTGTCGTAGACCGGCTGCAGCTGTTTGCTGGCCACCGAGCGTCAGCGGATAAAGGCGGCTACCGGCGCCGCCGGCGAGAATGATGCCCTTGCGAATCATTGAAGTATCCCTTCTGTTATCAATTCAAAAAACTATCAGGTCCGAATCCGGAAATACGCGGCCAGCGCCTCTTGCCATTCCGGAATGGGCTCCTGGACCGCCTGCTGATATTTTTTCTTCGAAAAAACCGAATAGGCCGGCCGCACCGCCGGCAACGGGTAGTCCTCGGTACGAATCGGCAGCACCTGTTTGGTTACGATCGGCTCGCCCGCGGCTTTCGCTTCTGCCAGGATGGCACAGGCGAATTCATGCCAGCTGCAAGAACCTTCGTTGGCGAAGTGGTAGATGCCATTAGGGCCGGGATGCGGAACGCGGGGAGCGGAAGGCTTTGCAACATCGAGGAGGCTGTAGATCGCTACGGCCAGATCGCGAGTATACGTGGGGGAACCGACCTGATCGGCGACGATGCGCAGCTCTTCGCGCTCTTTCCCCAGCCGGACGATCGTCTCGACAAAATTCTTGCCGCCGGGGCCGTAAAGCCAGCTCGTACGCAGGATGAAGAACCGTTCCAGGCCGCTGTCAAGAATGGCTTTTTCGCCCAGGAGCTTGCTACGGCCGTACGCGGAGAGCGGATTCGGCGCCTCATCCTCCACATACGGCGATGTATTTCTTCCATCGAAGACATAATCGGTGGAGACGTGCACCAGCGTCGCGCCGGTCGCCATCGCCGCCGCCGCCAGGTGCGCCGGTCCACGGCCGTTCACCTGCGAGGCAAGCTCTTCGTTTGTCTCGCAGCCGTCAACGTTGGTGTAGGCGGCGCAATTGATAATGACATTGGGATGGATGTCCCGAACGGTCCCCATCACCTGATGGCTATTCGTGAGATCGAAATCGGGCAGATCCAGGGGGATGATCTCGTAACCAGCCGCGACTCGCCGCACCGTCTGGGCGAGCATGCCATTGGCCCCGACCAACACAAGTTTAGTATTCATCCCCGTCCTTCCACCCGTTCTTCAATCCGCTTTTGTGCCACACTCCCGTGTTAACTTCAAGAAAAAAAGGGGTTTACCTTAATCCATCCAGTTTGCCGAGCAGTTCTTCCGTTTTTTCCTGCATCAACGAGACATTCGACCGAGCTTCGACATTGAGGCGCACCACCGGTTCCGTGTTCGAACTACGCAGGTTGAAGCGCCATGCTTCGAACTCCATCGACAGGCCATCGGTGCGATCGATGCCGATGGCTGTGGGGCGGTAGAATTCTTCGATATCGGCAATGATCGTTTCAGGGTCGGAAAGCCGCCGGTTGATCTCGCCACTAGCAGGGAAAAAGCGCATCCGCTCTTCGACCAGGGCGGAGAGCTTATTCCCCGAGGTGCTCATTAGTTCCAGCACCAGCAGCCACGGGATCATGCCGCTGTCGCAATAGGCGAAATCGCGGAAATAGTGGTGGGCGCTCATCTCGCCGCCGTAGACGGCATCTTCCAGGCGCATCCGCTCCTTGATGAAGGCATGCCCGGTCTTGCTCATGACCGGGACCCCGCCGGCTTGCGTGACCATATCGATGGTATTCCAGGTCAGGCGCGGATCGTGAATGATGCGGGCACCGGGGTTTTTGGTCAAGAGCGCCTCGGCCAGCAGGCCGACGATGTAGTACCCCTCGATGAAGTCCCCTTGTTCATCGAAGAGAAAACAGCGGTCGAAATCGCCGTCCCAGGCGATGCCCGCGTCAGCGCCATGCGCCACGACCGCGGCGGCGGTGGCGCCGCGGTTCTCCGGCAGCAGCGGGTTGGGGATGCCGTTGGGAAAGGCGCCGTCCGGCTCGTGGTGGACTTTGATGATTTCAAAGGGCAGATGCGGCGCCAGAAGATCGATGACCGGTCCGGCGCAGCCGTTGCCGGCATTGACCACCACCTTCAGAGGTTTCAGAGCGCTGCGGTCGATATATCCGAGCAGGTGCTGCGATATATTTCTTTTGTGTGTCAAGGGGGATCACCACCCCGTTTCGCCCCGGTGGCGGGAAAACATTGCGGGCCGCGAGGTCCCGGATGTCGTTGAGCCCGGTATCGCCGCTGATCGGCCTGGAGCCTTCCCGCACCAGTTTCATGCCGTTGTAGTCCAGCGGATTATGGCTGGCGGTCACCATGATGCCGCCGTCCATGTCTTCGGCGAGAGGTCGCGAAGTAGATCTCCTCGGTCCCGCACAGGCCGATATCGAAGACATCGGCGCCGCCGTCGGTCAGCCCTGCGGCTAGCGCCCGGCACAACGATTCGCTGGTCAGGCGCACGTCGCGCCCGACCACCACCCGCTGCGGCTTGAGAAACTCGGCATAGGCCCGGCCGATACGGTAGGCGATGTCTTCGTTCAGTTCATCGGGAAGGCGGCCGCGAATGTCGTAGGCCTTGAAACAAGTCAATTTCATCGAATCAGCTCCTGCCGTAATTATCCTCAAACCGCACGATATCATCCTCCCCGAGATAACTCCCCGATTGCACCTCGATCAATTCCAGTGGGATTTTGCCAGGGTTTTCCAGCCGGTGGGTAACGCCGAGGGGGATATATGTCGACTGGTTTTCAGTCAGAAGAACAACTTCATCCCCACAAGTGATCTGCGCGGTTCCTTTGACGACGATCCAGTGTTCGGCCCGGTGATGGTGCATCTGGCTTGACAGGGCGGCGCCGGGGTTAACGGTGATTCTTTTCACCTGATAACGCTCGGCTTTATCGATTCCTTCGTAATTCCCCCAGGGTCGATGGACAGTCGGTGCAGCAGGGCTTCGTCGCGCCCCTCTTTTTCAGCTTGGCCGACGATCTCCTTGACATCCTGCACCCGGTCCCGATGCGCCACCAAAACCGCATCGGCGGTTTCGACGATGATATGGTCCTGCATCCCGATGGCAGCAACTATCCGGCTCTGCGCACGGACAGTAACAATTGTCGGTATCCTTGAGCAGGACATCCCCGAAGATACGTTCCCTCGCCGTCCTTCTCGCCGATCTCCCACAAAGCCGACCATGAGCCGACATCGCTCCATCCGGCATCGAGGGGCATCACGACGGCTTTGGAGGTCTTCTCCATGACCGCGTAGTCGATGGAGTCGCCCGGGCAACTGCAAAACGCTCGCTTTTTCGAGACGGACGAAATCAAGGTCCCGCACCGCCCCGCCCAGGCCTTCCGGCAGGCATATCGACCATTTCGGGAGCGAATCGTTCCAGCTCTTGCAGGTAGGCAGAAGCCCGGAACATGAACATGCCGCTGTTCCAGTAGTAGTCGCCGGATGCAACGTATCCGCGGGCGGTCTGCCAGATCCGGTTTTTCGACGAAGGAGTCGACGCTGAAGCCGTCTTCAGCTTTCAGTCTTCCGCCCGGCCTTGATATAGCCGTACCCTGTTTCCGGAGCCGTCGGGACGATACCGAATGTGATGAGTTGCCCCTGAACCGCCAGCGGCTTGGCCAAGGAAATAACCGTACGGAGAGCTTCGGCATTGCGGATGACATGGTCGGCGGGCAGGACGAGCAGAACGGGATCGTATCCCTCGGCCATCGCCTGCATGGCGGCGACCGCTACGGCCGGGGCCGTGTTGCGCCCGACCGGCTCAAGGAGTATGGCAGCAGGGGTGATGGCCAACCGATCGCAGCTGCTCGGCGACCAGAAAGCGGTGGCTTTCGTTGCAGACAACCAGCGGCGGCGCCAGATCCGGCAGCCCGCCAAGGCGGCAACAGTCTCCTGGAGCATGGTCCGCTCATCGGCCAGAGGGAGAAGCTGTTTCGGGTAAAGCTCGCGGGATAGGGGCCAGAGGCGGGTGCCAGCACCGCCGGACAGGATCACTGGTACGATCATGCAAGTTGTCTCCATAATTTCATAGCAAAGTTATTGCCGATACATTCCCTTTTTTTCCAAAAACCACTGATAGGTCCGCTCGATCCCTTCGGCAGGTTAATTCTCGCCTGCCAACCGAGTCCCTTCATTCGCGAAACATTCTGAAGCTTGCGAGGGGTGCCGTCCGGCTTGGTGGCATCGAAGGAAATACGACCGCCATAGCCGACGACTTCCTTGATGGTCTGGCAAGTTCCTGGATGGTGACATCCTGCCCGGTTCCGAGATTGACAAAACAAGGGCTTAGGATAACTGAGCAGTTGCTCCCGAAGAATCGGTTCCGGCAAGTTCATCAGATAAACGCAACCGTCGGCCATATCGTCGACATAAAGAAACTCGCGCATCGGCGTCCCGGAACCCCAGACCACTACTTCAGGGAGACCGGCCTCTTTCGCCTCGTGAAATCGGCGAATCAACGCCGGCAAGACATGCGAGTTTTCCGGATGGAAATTGTCGCCGGGGCCGTAGAGATTGGTCGGCATGACCGCTATGAATTCGCGTTCCGTACTGGCGGTTATAGGCTTCGCACATCTTGATGCCGGCGATCTTGGCGATGGCATAAGGCTCGTTGGTCGGCTCCAGCAGGCCGGTGAGCAGGTGTTCCTCGCGCATCGGCTGCGGCGCCATTTGGGGTAAATGCAGGAGGAACCGAGGAAGAGCAAACGCTTGACACCATGGAGATAAGCCTGATGAATGACGTTGTTCTGGATCATCAAGTTCAGATAGATGAACTCGGCCGGATAGGTATTGTTGGCGTGGATTCCGCCGACCTTGGCGGCGGCGAGAAACACATATTCCGGCTTTTCCGCCTCAAAAAAATCAGCGACCGCCTCTGGTTCGGTCAGATCCAAACGATCGATCTCCGGGGTAAGCAAATTGGTGTAGCCGCCGGCTTGCAGACGGCGCACAAGAGCCGAACCGACCAAGACCGCCGGAACCGGCAACAAAAATTTTACTATTCTTTTCCATATCTATATATCTCGCTTCATTACAAAAGGCTTACTCATGGTAATCGAACGCCTTGAAACCATGCCGTTTTACCAAATCATCGCCTTCGGCCTCATCCAGATCGGCAAGGACCATCTCCTGCACCAGTTCCTGAAGGTGATTTTCGGCTCCAGCCGAGCTTCTCCTTGGCCTTGGTCGGGTCGCCGAGCAGCGTCTCGACTTCGGTCGGCCGGAAATAGCGCGGGTCGATCTTAACGATGACCGTGCCAGGCTTAAGCTCCCATTCGCCGATAACTCGGCGCGCCGGTCTGCCGCGGGACCGATATCTCTGCGATCTTCGGTTTGCCTGCGGTCCCAGTTCATCTCTTCAACAACACCGACCTCTTCCTTCCCCTTCCCTTCCCAGCGCAGGCTGATGCCGAGACCTGCAGGCGGCCTCGACGAATTCCCGCACGCGATATTGCACGCCGGTGGCGATGACAAAATCCTCCGGCTGTTCCTGCTGCAGCATCAGCCATTGCATCTCCACGTAGTCGCGGGCATGGCCCCAGTCGCGCAGGGCGTCCAGGTTGCCGAGATAGAGGCAATCCTGCAGGCCGAGGGCGATGCGGGCGATGGCGCGGGTGATCTTGCGGGTGACGAAGGTTTCGCCGCGGATCGGGCGATTCGTGGTTGAAGAGGATGCCGTTGCAGGCATAGATGCCGTAGGCCTCACGGTAGTTGACCGTGATCCAGTAGGCGTACAGTTTGGCCACGGCATAGGGGGAGCGGGGATAGAAGGGGGTGGTCTCCTTCTGCGGGATCTCCTGCACCAGGCCGTAGAGCTCCGAGGTGGAGGCCTGGTAGAAACGGGTCTTCTTCTCCAGCCCCAGGATGCGGATCGCTTCGAGGATGCGCAGGGTGCCGATGCCGTCGGCATTGGCGGTGTACTCGGGGGTTTCGAAGGAAACCGCCACATGGGACTGGGCGGCCAGGTTGTAGATCTCGTCCGGCTGCACCTGCTGGATGATGCGGATCAGGTTGGTGGAATCGGTCAGGTCGCCGTAGTGGAGGATGAAGTTGCGGTGCTCAACGTGCGGGTCCTGGTAGAGGTGGTCGATGCGGTCGGTGTTGAAGAGCGAGGCACGGCGCTTGATGCCGTGGACGATGTATCCTTTTTTCAGCAGAAATTCGGCCAGGTAGGCGCCATCCTGGCCGGTAATGCCGGTAATCAATGCAACCTTTGATATCATAATCACTCCTTTTGATTGAAGCCCTCGCAAAATAATTCACGATGCTTATTATCAGACTATCGAAGAATACACCCTCTTAAATATTCATTCTAAAGATTGACGACTTCATCCAGTGCCATTCCAAATCTACCCAACACACTGTCTCTGCCAAGATTTTCCACCGCATACTGCCGGGCAATTTTATTATGCCCACCTAAATTAACCTGGCCTTTCTTAAAAAGTTCTTCAATCGCTGCAGCTAGTGCACTGGCATTTTCTGGTTGTATCAAGGTGGCGATTCCAGGATTGTCCTGGACCAATCTGCCGAGCTCAGTATTTTCATCAGCCGTAATAATCGAATCTCCACCAACGGAAAGAATTCCCGTTAACTTGGATGGCATAACCGCATCGGCGGCGCCTCGTTTCTGTATTACCAAGTGAACATCAGCCATCCTTAGTAGGTCCGGCATCGCCTCATGTGGCTGCAATGGGTAAAAGTGAATATTTTGCAGGGCACTATCTTTGGCCACGGCTAAAAGAGCAGATTTATGTGCCCCTTCTCCTACAATGATAAAATGAAGATCATCTATTTTACGTAATTTCATTGCTGCTTCAAGAATGATTTCAAGACCTTGTTTCTTGCCAAGATTACCTGAGTAAAGAACAATTTTGTCTTTAGTACTGAATCCCCATTCCTGTCGAAATCTGTCTCTATTTGCATTCGGAGTAATGAAATCGGTGTCAACACAGTTCGGAAAATAAACAATAGATTTTTTTACACCTTTATCTTTTAAGCAGGCGCACATGCTGTGAGAAATCGACGAAACTCGATCGAAACATCGCATCAGAAAACTTTCAAAAAACAGAGCGGAACGCGCAAAAGCTCCACCTCCACCTCCCCGCATCATTTCAAGGCCGAACATAGCGTCAATCTCAAAATCCTGGATATGCAACCAACTAGGAGTATTTGAGAGCTTGCTGAAAAGGATGGTTGCTGGAGCGCAGAGAAAAGAAGGAGCAACACAAATGATTATATTTGGCCTCCAGGGTATCTGACGTAGTAGATGAGGCAAGCTACTTAAAGCAAAGCTTGCCAAATGTAATAGCCGCTTGACTGTCGTAGGTCTTTCGGGAACCCAGAGCGGAGACCGGAGCACTGTTACGTCCCCAACTTTTTCGTGCAGATATCGCCACCCAGAATAACCTGAACCTATACGCCATTCAGGGTAATAAGGGGGAGCTGTAATTACGCGTATTTCGTGACCACTGCTTGCAAGCCATTGTGCTAGTTCGCCGGTGTATTTGCCAACCCCAGCCAGCTCCGGGGCAAAGTTTATACCATATATTAAAACACGCATACCATAGACTTTCCAGAGTGACAATAAAAATGTTATTGGCTTTTAGTTGGGATCAAAATTGATAATTACAGAGAATATTTGGCGTAGATATGCTCATAAAATTCGTAGGTTTTTTTGAAAGTTATTTCCCAACTAAAGTCTTTTGCTCGCTTCAATCCCCGGTCAATAATTTCAAGTCGAAGGGAATGGTTCTCCAATAATTTTATCTTACTTATAAAATCATCTTGGCCAATATCGTCAACCATAAGTATTGCATCCCCACCCACTTCGGGGATGGATGACGTACGAGTGGTGACAACTGGACATCCAGCCTTCATAGCTTCGGCAACAGGCATGCCAAATCCTTCATAGCAAGAAGGGTAAATCATGCAAAATGCATTATTATAAAGGATATTAAGTTGCTTATTATCAATTCCAGTTAAATGATGATATCGACCACCCAACTTCTCTTCCAATTGATTTCGTTCTTCAGAAGACAAATTACCACCACCTACAATTAAAAGGTGGTAGTTTGGTAATTGATGAAGAACTTTCAAAACAATATCAAAATTTTTATAACCTGCTCTATCACCAATAAAAATTATATATTTATCTTTTAAATACTTAAATAAATTTTCAGGTATTATATCGATCATTGACATCTTGAAGTAGTCATCTGATATTCCGTGGTGAATAACAGTTATTTTCGATTCAGGTACAGATGGGAAATAATCAAGCAAGTCTTTTTTAGTATTATTCGAAATGCAAATTACGCCATGCGAATTAAATATAGCCTGCTTTTTTTGAAAATGGTGCAAAAACCTAGGGAATCCAGATCGAAACTTTTCATAAGTAAAATCATGCACAGTAGTTATATTAAAAATATTTGGGTGTGGAGAGAATCTATAATAACTAGAATGAAAAATACTATTTTTTTCAAGTTTTTTTGTGACTGGCAAATATCTCAAAATTTTTATTGGAATATTAAAATCAGGAAGAATGCAGCGGTCATCTATTTGAATATTAGATCTAAATATATTGAATTTTGACGCACGTTTGTGCTCAATCATTTTAAAATCAGCATTATTATTAATTAGGTAAATAATTAATTCGTACCAATATGCAGACACTCCACCAGCCTTCTGATCTGCAAACTTAACGTTGTCTAGGATAATCTTCATCACTCAAAACCCGATATCTAAATTTTTTGAGAGAAATACTCAAACTTCAAAGCTAGTAGAAAAAATAATTCTTTTGATTTTCCTGCCACATATAAAGAAATATCTAATCGGAAGAAATAAAATTGCCTCAGTTTTTGATACTTTGTGATAAAGCCACAACTTCCACCCCGAAAATTCTTTTGAAAAATATTTGTCAAATACGTTACTTGTATGAGAGATCATAAGAACGCATAAGCATCACCCTTGCCAATGAGGTGTATCCAAAATTGTGCCTGAATTTCATCTTGGCCATTGAAAGGCTTGAAGTAAATTTACAGGACAATGATAAATCATCCATTAACCGCTCAAAGCCAAATAAAACATCATAATAACTATTAGTCCACGAAAAAGATCCAATATCATCCGCCCTATTCCCTACGAGTGGCATGTGGGACATATGGACAACATCTACGGATTCAATTGAATCAACTAGTCGTCCAACATGATTAAAATAGGTACCTAGATATCTTCGACTTGAGGCGCTTAAGGCCTTTGTTGAAAAAATATTTGAACCAATAAACCCTGAAGCCCAAAGATATCTTTCAATAAAATCAATTGAATCGATATCGCCACCTTTATCTGATGAACGGCCGATTACTTTACTTTGGTTATTGTCTAAATATAAATAATTAGCAAAAATATAATTATAATTATTGTAATTGATTGCATTTTTTATATATTCTATTGCACCAGGCAACAATATATCATCTTCACCAATCACTAAAACGTAATCAGTCCCAGCTAAATTGAGTGCACGTTCTATATTTGCATCTATACCAAGATTAAACTGATTAGAAAAAAAATGAAAATTCTGGTAACTTTTTTTTGACCATTCAATAACCGACTTATTTATCTCTGATACAGAATCGTCTATTACATACACAGATATCCAAGACGGATCAGCCTGACAAAAAATTGACTCCAAGCAAACTTTTAATAAGTTTGGTCTTTTGTAGGTAGGTATGCAAATGCCAAATGTTTTTAACAAATTATTATCCATGTCAATGAAGTCACTTTAAAAAAAATTTACTTATTGATCGACAAAAAATTTATCGTTTAGACTGATTAGAATCATATGGTTAAATTGTTTTGTAATTTTTATTGGAAAAAAATTTCGCAATTTTGTTAAAAAAAAGATAAACAATGCAATCAAACCCAAGATATTTGCAAATAATGTATAATCGTTCTTTCCTATATACCTCATCATTATTCAACGCACTTACGCCCATATCATCATAATATGATATATCTTGATTAATATGGACAAACTTCACCTTTGAATATGCCTGCATATTATAAACCCAGTCAGCCAATAATTTGTATTTAGTATTATATTTCAAGTCCCTGTAAATGGATCTCGGGTAGAAAAGAGTTTGGTGGCATATGTTTGTTTTTGACAACCTATATTTCGAGAAAGGACCACCTCGCCAACGTGTTTCATTTTTAATTTTATTTACATATAAAGCGTTACCGTAATAAACATAATTTTTATGTATTAATTTATCAACAACATTAGATATAATTTCTCGTGAACATAAAATATCTCCAGCGTTTATGAAAATTAAAAAATCACCTGTCGCGTGACTAATAGCTTTATTCATAGCATCATAAATTCCGTTGTCTTTTTCGCTACACCAATACTTAATCCTTGCAGTATAATTATTTATTATTTCAACAGTACCATCATCAGAACCACCATCAATTACGATATATTCAATGCAACCATAATTCTGATTTAATATAGACAAGATCGTCTCATCGATATCATTTATCGCGTTATAAACAACGGTAACAATTGAAATTTTAATCATATTATTGCTCAGCATTCTTATATGCTAATAATTTTTTACTATTAAGAATGAGAAGAAAAATTAAGATAATAATAAAAGTAAATACAATATTTAGAATTGTATCAAATAGATAACCCATTCCTAGACATACATCCCCAACAAACGAAAGCATATTAAAATAAACATATGCGCTAATACTGGATGTTAGAATTCCCTTTGGAAATATATAAGGTAGCTTGAAGATCCCATATGAACAAAGAAGTCCAAAAGCGAGCGAAAAAACTACACCTCCCCATCCAAAGTACATGAAACCAAGAAATGCTGGGCTACTTAATGGCCCAGTAGAAACACCATGGATACTGGGATTAATAAGCCAATTCATTTGGTACCCCAAGGGTGGCACACTGCTAATAATCCTCAACGGTCCAAGCAACCCATAAAATAAATGCTCGTACCATGGTCCGGTCTCAAGATTAAGCCATATATTATTAGGCAATGCCATATAATAAGTGTCACCAGATGAAATTATTCTCAAAATAAACTGAGAAAAAGAATCAAATATACTGAAAGAATCTGATTTAAGAGAAAAAGATAGTAGGCTTAACAATATTAAGATAATAAACAAACCGTAATACTTCTTTAATTTACTTGTATCCCTTTTATAAAAATGGCAGTAACCCCAATATGTAAAAATTAGATGCTTAAAACTTGATCTGCTCCCTGAGAGTATACCTTCGATAACAAATGTTAAAATAACAAAAAGTACAACCAATTTACTTACGCTGAACTTACTGCCTTTCCCCCATAAATTAAAAACGTAAAACAAGCAGTAGACAACAAAAAAAGGGATCATCCTCCCAAACACGCCCATTCCCGAACCTGCGTAGATATCAAGTCTTGATTCTGCTAAAAGTGGGATGCCCAATATTGCATAAGTTGCTCCAGTAAAAGAAACAAACAACGCAAAGAAGAGAATAAATAAAGGGAAATGAAATCGATCGAAATTAATTATTTTCAATTCAGAGTATGTTGGCAACTTTTTAGCAAATATAGTTAAAGAAAACCAAAAAATTGATATGGACATTACAAAATGCAAAAACATTTCAAAATCAATGTCGTTTGTTAAATACAGAAATATTACAACCGCAGAAGTAAATACATTTGTTATAGTGGCTATCGCAAGAGGATCAAACCAAGTTTTAATATAATCTTTTGTTACTTTAAAACTCAGGAAAGTACATACACACAGTATAAATATGTATAATGGGATATTATTGTAAATCTTAAGATAATATTCAAGATGTGTCATTTTAAAAAAACCATCATTTATGAGTAAATATACTCACAAATCCCGATATAACATTGAAGTATTAATTCAACAATGAATTCTGCGGATGAAGGGACGACATATCAACCAAGACCAAAATCTCGCACTTAGGATTTTTAGAGCTTTGACTCCAAACTGGATTTTTACTCGCAAGGAGCCATCACCCTCATATTTTTTGATAAAATCAAAGATACCAATCCATGAACGAGTTTTTTTTGATTCATTCACCCATTGCCATACAATATATTCACACCAGGCCGCATTCGAAACGTGTTTGACAAAAAACCATGACAAAGCTGCTCGATTTCCCTCTGAAACCTCGTTATTTGCATTGGTGATAGTTATAGAGCCAGAATGTTCCCGAAAAAGAACGAGTGGTTCCTCTAATGCTGCTACATACATGTAATTCAAAGCAGTCAATGCATATAATAGAACATCTGGCCCTGCACCATGCCTCCAAAAGTCATGCGTCCGACAAGTCGGTAATGTGTCGTGGAGGTTTTTTCGAATATCGGCAGTCCTGAAAATCGCAGCTCCTGGGCTAAAAGGCACTTGTTCTCGTATCAGCAACAAAAAGTACTCGTCAATAGAATATTTAGTCTTTTTTCCATTCACGCAAGTAAGGGCGCCCTCCCCTATTGCCTCCCCTTTAAAAGCAGCAGTGTAAACAAATGCAACCGTCGAATCCTGCAATAAAGGTAAAGTGCGTGCAACGTACTCTGGTGCTATTAGATCATCACTAAACAAAATCTTTGAATATCCCCCACGAGCCTCTTTCAAGCAACGTAGCCAATTTCTCACCGGACCGATATTAGATTCATTTTGAAAAATTCGAACACGAGAATCACGAGAAGCATATTCCTGACAAATTTCAAATGTTCTATCATTACTGGCATTATCGACTACAATAATTTCTAAATCAGTAAATGTTTGATCCAAAGCAGATTGAATGCACTCGCCAATATAAGCTTCGCGATTATATACAGGGATGAGGACACTAACTTGAGGATTGCTATCACAAATCATGAATATTCTCGTTTGTTAACTTATAGAATGTTCGTGGTAGTATCCACGCAGCAGTTGCAATAAATGAAACGATAAGTCCAAAAATAATACCAGTAGAGCCAAAAACTTTCCCAAGCCATATCTGCGCTACAATGCTTACTGCAGCCTGAAAAGGAATATAACGATTTAAAACACCTGTTTTGTTGAAACTCAGTAAAACCATTGCAAACGTATCAGACCAAACCCGAAGGACCATGTAAACTAAGAACAAAAAGGTCAGTGATAATGGTACTGACGTGATCTTATGATTAGATATAATATCTGCGATCATTTCCATAAAAAACATGAAAGTTCCACCAACAACTATGACAAGACCTCCGCCAAAAAAAAGAAGTTTTTTTACTTTCTTCCTTGCGAACCTCCACTGCTTATTAAAGAGAGTTTCTGAAATCCCAGGCCAGGCGGAACGTCAGGAGGATGGCATGCACTGAAAAAATAGCCATAAAGACACGTTGGCAAATATTGTAAATAGCAATATCTTGCGCTGATAAGATGCGGGACATAATCAGATAATCTATGCCCAATACAGATGCTGCAAGCGATGCAAATAGTGCAAAGCCACGGCAATTGATCCAGATCTCTTTAAGAATCCGTGTGTCAAGACACCCAATCTTATAGCCTCTTGCTTGCGTAACACCTAGAATTGTTACAAGAATATTTGCAGTCACAAATATAAGCAAAACTGAATTTAAGTTGTAAATAGTAAGAGATCGAAATGCGATCAGAGATCCAGTTACAAAAAGCACATTTATTGCTGGGTACAAATTTGGCCAATGGCCTCGTTGCTCTGCATAGAGTATCTGGTTAAACAATATACTAAGTCCCGCAATAAATAATCCCACGCAAAACAAAACGACCGTTGACGTTGCTACTATTGGGTAGCGACTTAAAACAAAATATTTAACTAGAAAGCCGGTTCCTATGACAAACGGTAAAAGGATGGCAAATATTAAGAGAATAGAGCTACTTGCCGTTTGCTTGAGGCGTTCATAATCCCTGTTTTCTGCACGATAGCGAGAAATCAGATTCTGTACAGCCGGTGGAATACCAAGATTTAATAATGAAAACCATGTCGCCAATGAAATAAGTATTGACTGAACAGCCAAGCCATCGACCCCTACCAACTCAATCAACAGCCTTGAATTGACAAGTGACAGGATGATGACAAGTGCCCTTGCAGTCCATCCGGAAATTACAGCAAATCTCACTTTTAAAAAGAACCTTCCACCCATTCAAGCATCCGCCGCACCCCTTCCCGCGCCGATACCAAGGGTTCCCATCCGATAAGTTTTCTGGCTTTGGCGATGTCCGCCACAAATACTCGCTGATCGCTCTCGCGCGGGGCAATTTTGGTATACACAAGTTCTGCGCCGCTGAATTCCTCAAGCAGTACGAACAATTCGAGCAGCGAGAGACTATTGGCGATACCTCCGCCGACATTGAAGGCGTTACCCCTAGCGACTTGGATGTTTTCAATTGCCGCAAAATAGAGAGAAATCATGTCATCGGCATGCAGCACATCTCGCACCTGTTTGCCATTGCCTGAGATGGTGAATGGCTTTTTGAGCGTCCCATTTTTCGTCGCCGCAGCCTGCTGACAGAACCAGCCGATCCACCCTTGGTCATAGGTGGCAAACTGTCTGCCCCCATACATGGATGAATGGCGGAACACAACCGTCTTTAGCCCGAAAATGCGGGCATAATCGAGCATATACTGGTCTGCGGCACCTTTTGAACAGCCATAGGGCGAATGGAAGTCAAGAGGTGTCAATTCATCGAAACCACGCGGTTTATCCACGCATTCGTAACGGGTGCCGGTTTCACGGTAAGCGTATTGTTCCAGATCACCGTAAACCTTGTTGGTGGAGGAATAGACAACAGCTGCTTCTGGCGCATAGGATCGTATCGCTTCAAGTAAGTTGTGTGTCCCAACTACATTTGTTTCGAAATCCATCCGGGGGTTGGCAATCGAAGTAGTCATTGCCACCTGGCCAGCCAGATGGAACACTGCCTCAGGCCGGTAGTCCTGTACGAGCCTGGTTATATCGTTCTGGTTACGAATATCTCCATGGACAAAGCGAAATGCCCCTTTATCCTTCAGCCAAATCAAATTATGGAGCGAACCTTCGCGGTATAGATTGTCAAAAACGACGAGCTCCAAGCCTTTTTCAATGGCATGGGCGGCCAGATTACTCCCCAAAAACCCGCAACCACCGGTGATCAACAACTTCATGGCATCACTTCCTTCCCTCAAATTCTCTTTCTATTTTGATCATCTTTCGTATACCTTCGGCCAGTGAAAACCTCGGCGCCCAACCCAGAGCGGTGAACTCAGCTAAATCGGCACAGGATGCCATGACCTCATTTTCCCGGTATGGGAGCGCTCCGAAATTGAGGGCGGTTCTGGCACCACTCACCTTTCTTACTGCTTCGGCGAATTCCCGGATTGTGATCGCCACCCCGGATCCTAGAGGAAACTCGTGAAATCCTTTTCGAAGCTCCGGCGATCTCGCTACCAGAAGAACAAACGCTTCTACCACATCATCGATATAGATGAAGTCCCTCATCTGTTGACCGAGTGTAAGATCAATTCTCTCGTCGTTTCTTAAACAACCCTTCAGCACGTGAGATGTGAACTTGCTGTCATCCTCACCCGGTCCGTAAAACTGCTCGAGCTCAAGGTTTATGAAGCAGAGTCGGTCTTTAGACAGAAATCTCCCCCATTCTACGAATTGTTTTTTGGAGAGGGAGTAAGCATTAAGATTTCGAGGCAAACTGGTATCCGCATTGATAATGGCCTTTACACCATGGGCAAGTGTCATTTCAAGAAGCTCCAAGGGGAAGACCGTATTGGATGTAAGGGTTTTGTGAAATGGCTCTCCTTTTCTCCCGTAGCAAGTCGCTGCGTGAATAACGATATCAATTCCACCACCCACGAATGGCCGCTCCAGCCCATCTCTTTCGATATCATAGCTATCCAGCCGATCCATGACCGATGCAAGTCTGTTCGTGTCGGAAGAGCTTCTCTTAAGAATGGAAACGCTGTGGCCTTCCTCAAGAAGTCTTTTTACAATATGACTACCCAGATAACCCGTCGCGCCGGTGACGAGGACTCTCATTTAGCGGCAAACCTCGTGAACGCTTCCACCATATACCCAACCATCTCTTCCGTCATGCCCGGATAGACGCCGACCCAGAAGGTATCGCGCATGATCCGGTCGGTGTTGGTCAGGTCGCCGACAACCCGGTACCCTACGCCGTCCTTGCGCATCTCGTCGAAACAGGGATGCTTGATCAGGTTGCCGGCAAAGAGCATCCGGGTCTGGATCCCCTTCGCTTCCAGGTGGCTGACGATCTGCTCCCGGTTGAAGCCGGCCCCTTCGCGCACGGTGAGCAGAAAACCGAACCAGGACGGATCGGAGTTCTCGGTGGCCTCAGGGCAGAATGAAGCGATCTTCGAAGCCGGCCAGCCCGTCGCGCAAGCAGTTGCCAGTTCTTCTTCCGGGCCTCGATGAAAGCCGGGGAGCTTCTCCAGCTGGGCGCAGCCGATGGCGGCCTGCATGTCGGTCACCTTCAGGTTGTAGCCGAAGTGGCGAATAGACATACTTGTGGTCGTAGCCGAAGGGGAGTTCGCCGAACTGCTGGCCGAAGCGGTTGCCGCAGGTATTGTCCTTGCCGGACGGGCACCAGCAGTCGCGCCCCCAGTCGCGGAACGATTCCACCAGCCGCTTCAGCAGTCGGGTCATCGGTATAGACCGCCCCCCCTCGCCCATGGTCATGTGGTGGGGCGGATAGAAGCTGGAGGTGCCGATATGGCCGATGGTGCCGGTATAGCGCCACTCGCCGTCGATGCAGGTAGCGGGAGCCGAGGGCATCGCAGTTGTCCTCGATCAGCCAGAGGTCGTGCCGGTCGCAGAAGGCCTTGACCGCGGCCAGGTCGAAGGGATTGCCGAGGGTATGCGCCACCATGACGGCCTTGGTCCGGCGGAAGGGCCGCCTCCAGCTGGGTGACGTCGATGTTGTAGGTCGGCAGGGTGACATCGACAAAAACCGGCACGGCGCCGTACTGGATGATCGGCGCCACGGTGGTCGGGAAAGCCGGCGGCGACGGTGATGACCTCGTCGCCCGGCTGGATGCGCCGCTCGCCGAGCTTCGGCGAGGTCAGCGCCATGAAGGCCAGCAGATTGGCCGAGGAGCCCGAATTGGTCAGGGAACAGTGCTGCACGCCGAGAAACTCGGCGAACTCCCGCTCGAATCGTTCGGCATAGCGGCCGGTGGTCAGCCAGAAATCAAGGGAGGAATCGATCAGGTTGTCGATCTCTCGCTCATCGAACACCCGGCCGGCATAGGGGATGCGGTCACCGGGCGTGAAGCGTTTTTTGTCGGCGTGCTGGCATGCTCGTAGTAGGCAACCGCAGCGTCGATGGCCTGCTGCCGCAACTCTTTATCTTCCGATATCCGCTCGTCGATTCACGCTCCTCGACCCGTTAGTCATATGTTAGTGAAGTCTGCGATCTGTCGCAGGCAGACGCTTCGCAGGTCTTCGCCCGGACGGTAGATGTCGGTCCAGTCGACGATCTGTCCAGCGCCGTCTCAAGGCTCCAGCGGGGCTGCCAGCCGAGTCGAGTCGGGCCTTGGAGCAGTCCAGCTTGAGATAATGGGCCTCGTGGGGGTGGTCGCCGCTGTCGATCTCGTAGCGGGCCTCCTCGCCCCACTGCCGAGCACATGCGCTTGCACGATCCATTCCACCGGCCGTGGCGTCTTCATCGGCCGGCCCGAAATTCCAGCCTTCGGCATAACCGGCGCCCTCTTCGTGCAAGCTTCTGCGCCAGCGCAGATAGCCGGAAAGCGGCTCCAGCACATGCTGCCAGGGACGGATGGCGTGGGGATTGCGGATGCGGACCAGTCTCCCCTGCGAGGAGGGCACGGATGCATGTCGGGGATCAGCCGGTCGCCGGCCCAGTCGCCGCCGCCGATGACATTGCCGGCCCGGGCCGTGGCCAGGCCGCACCGTGCTCGTGCAATGCGCTCCGCGGATTGAAAAACGAACAGCGGTAAGCGGCGGTCACCAGTTCAGAGCATCCCTTGCTGTTGGAATAGGGATCGTATCCGCCCATCGGCTCATTTTCCCGGTAGCCCCAGACCCATTCGCGGTTTTCGTAGCACTTGTCGGTGGTGACGTTGACGACCGCCCTGACGCCCGGACATTGGCGCACCGCCTCCAGCAGGTGCACCGTGCCCATGACGTTGATCGCATAGGTTTCAACCGGGATCTGTAGGAATCGCGCACCAGCGGCTGGGCGGCCATGTGGATGACGATCTCGGGGCTGCGCGCGGCAAGCATTGCAGCCTGCAGGGCCTCCAGGTCGCGCACATCGGCGATGGTCGAGACCAGCTCGCCGACCTCCGGCCAGTTCGAACAGGCTCGGCTCGGTCGGTGGCTGCAAGGCATAACCGGTCACTTCGTGCCCCCAAGCTCGTGAAGCCACAGGCCAGCCAGAACCCTTGAAACCGGTATGGCCGGTGAGAAAAACTCGTCTCCCTTGCCAGAACCAGAAATCACGTGCGTCATTCAGTTCCCACACTTTCCAGGGGGCCTTGCCCGCTCTGCCAGAGTTCTTCAAGGTGGTTCTTGTCGCGCAGGGTATCCATCGGCTGCCAGAAGCCATGTATGCTTGATAGGCCATCAGCTGCCCATCGCGCGGCCAGACTTTCCAGCGGCTCACGTTCCCAGATGGTGGCATCACCTTCAATCATAGTCGAAGACCTTCGGGCTGCAAGACGAAAAAACCGCCATTGATCCAGCCACCGTCGCCCTTCGGCTTCTCCTTGAAAGCCTCGACCACGATCCCATCTGCCGAGATTCCAAGGCACCGAAACGCCCCGGTGGCTGGGTCGAGGTCACCGTCGCCAGCTTGCCGTTGGCACGATGAAATGCGACCAGATCGGCTGATATCGACATCTGCCACGCCATCGCCATAGGTAAGCATGAACGGCTCTTCCCCGACAGTAACGCTGCACGCGCTTGACCCGTCCGCCGGTCATGGTCTCATCGCCGGTATCGACCAGTGTCACCCTCCATGGCTCGGCCGTATGTCTGGATGAACGCTCCATGCGGTTATGTGCAATATCGAAAGTGACGTCCGACTCGTGCAGGAAATAATTGGCGAAATATTCCTTGATCACATACCCCTTGTAGCCGCAGACAGATGATGAAATCATTGAATGCCATGATGGGAATAGATCTTCATGATGTGCCAGAGGATCGGCCTTCCGCCGATTTCGATCATCGGCTTCGGCTTCAGATGCGATTCTTCGCTGATCCGGGTGCCGAAGCCACCGGCAAGTATGACCACTTTCATTACAGATTTCCCTTCTAGTCTCAATAATCGTCCAGGGACCATCGCGAATTTGTTTGCTGTTTGATCCCAGGCATAATGACTTTCATTTGATTGTTCTTTGTACCCGCATTTGCTTACGAATCTCACCCCACCGTTGCCGATCATCCTCATTCATCCGCGCCCCATACTCTCGGATGAAGGCGAAAAAGACCGCCATGAATCCGACAACAAAAGTCGCCAAAAGTACAATCAGACTCCGCTTCGGCTTGCTCTTCTTATCCGGCACCATTGCTTCATCCAGCACCTGAAGGGCCGACGTATTCTTCGCCTCATTGATTTTCGCCATCTCAAACTGCTTCGTCAGCAGCTCGAAAAGGGTTTCCTGCACTTTGTAATCGCGCATGAGACGCGCATATTGCAGACCGACATTCGGCACATCGGCAGCAGAGATGAAAATATCCGACGAAACCTTTCTCCCGGTGGAAGAATCCCCCAATTTTCTCAGCTGCGCCTTGAGCTGGCCGATCCCCTCCCGCAGAGCACGCACCTGCGGGTTCTGCTCGGTCTGGGAGGTCAACAGAACACCAAGTTCAACCTCCTTGCTGGCGATCTCCCCCTTCAACTGCGCTATCCCCTCGATGACCGCCGTCGCCTGGGCATCCATCTTGATGGCCTTGTTCGTCTGCTGAAATTCCCGGAGCCGATCTTCCGCCAAGGCCAGATCTACCTTCACCATCCCGAGGCGTTCTTCAAGAAAGAGCCGCTCCCGCCCGGCACTGTTGAGGTTGATCTGCACATTGAGCTTCTTCAGCTCATCTATATAGGCATTGGCCAGCTCTGCAGCAAATTTGGGGTCTTTATCTTCGACATTGATGGTAATAAAACCGGTTTTTTTGTCCGAGGATGCTTTGATTTTCCCATTAAGTGTCTGATAGGCGCCCATCCGACTCTGCCACTCGAACCGTTCCATCAAACCGAAACGCTCGATGATGCGGTCGGCCACACGCCGGCTCTGCAGCATCCCGACGTATTGATCAGCCGAGCTCCCCCCAGCAGAAACGCCCGCCAGCGACGCCAAATCCCCCATCCCACCTGCCAATAAAGCCCCAAGGCCTCCTCCCTTTTCCTGCTGCGGCGGCAGAATGCGGGCTGTTGCAGTATAGATATTTGGCATCAGCAGCGCGCCCCCGCAGGCCAGCAAAAAAGCCACGGCCATGGCGCCAAGGATCATCTTCTTGTGTTTGAGGAGGACGAGAAGAAGGTCGAGGAGATTGATTTCGTCTTCTTCCACCTTCATCTGATCGCGAGCAATGGTTGCTTCGTGGGCTCGATCCTGGTGGTGAGTGGATTGTTTATTTTGGTGGTCAGTCATTTCGGATTCCAATTAGTCATAAAATGAAATTTAAGTATTAGTATTGTTATGCCGCTTCGCGGCTAGAAAGCCGCTACCGCTGCCGCGCCGAGGGCCATCTGGTAAAGGATGGTGGTGATGTCCTTGGTTTCTTTCATCACGTCGGTCTTCTTGACCTTTTCCGGGACGAGTATGGCATCGCCCGGATAAAGCGTCGTCGAGTTGAAACCGCCGGCGACCCAGCGGGCATTGCCGCTGTCCCAGTGCATACCCATACCGGACTGCTGCTTGCTGGAGACGGTGCCATCGGCACGGATAATAAACATCTGGCCGGTATCGGCGTTTCTCGTCGCCCCACCGACCTGATCCAGGTAAAAGCTGACCGAACTTCCGATCCGATAGGTGAGAGAGGTCGGGTTGTAGACCTCGCCAAGAACCGTGACCGCTTGCGGGCTGCGCGGAACAGTCAGCACATCGCCGTTCAGCAGCTCGATATCATCGTCGCTGCCGCGCAGGACGGTAATCGGCGCGAGCTTGACGACCATGCGGCCGGTGATCGGCGCCTGCCGGAGCTTGGCCAGCATGACGCGGCGGCTATCGAGAATGGCAGAGGCGGCTTTGAGATCCTCTTCGCTCATCGAACCCTGGGCCATTTCGGAACTGAGGCGCGCGATCTCCTTTTCCTGCTCGAAGATCAGGCTCTCCAGCCGTTTGGCCTGCAACTCCTTCAGCGGTTCACGATTGAAGACGGCGCCGCGCAGATACGCTTCGTTGCTGTAACCGCCGGCGCGCTCGAGCACCGAGCTGAGCTTCTCCCCCTTGCCGATGACGTATTCGCCGGGGAAAAGGACCTCGCCGTTGATTAGGACGGATATTTTCTCCGCATAATCGGGAATGCCGCGGATGAACAGGGTGTCGTTGAGGAGGAGGGTGAGGTTGTGTTGCGGATCCCCCTGTAAGGCTTTTTCGAGATTGATCTGAAACCGTTCCGACTTCGTTTCCCTGCCCATCGGGACACTGCGCGTGATTTCCGCCTCGGCGAGGTAGGCGCTCCGCTTGAGGTTGCCGGCAGCGGTGACGAGGTCCTTGACGGTCATCCGGTCATAGAGGCGGAAGGTTCCGGGATCGAGCACCGCACCGGTGACATGCACCTCCGGCACTTCTTCCATTTCCTGCCGGGAGAAGATCCGCACCTCGTCGAACCCCTTGAGCGGCAGGTTGTGCTCAGGATCGCCATCGATGGCCTTCTGCAGGTCGAACGTGATCTTTTCCGGCCGGAAGGCGGGAGGCTCGATGCGCAGGATTTCCGCCATCCCGCCATAATAAGAGGGCAGGAGGTTGTCATAAGGGAGGAGGAGGTCCGTCACCCGCATCGCGTCCGTGAACTGGTAGCGGCCGGGACGGGAGACATACCCCTTGAGCATCACATAACGGGCGCTGGCCGCCGAGATGGCGGCGACCTTGACCAGATCCCGGTCCTGCAGCATGGTGTTGGCCGCAGCGGCGACGGCGCCCTGCGACAAGTCAGCATCCATTGCCGTTTGCCCGTGGATGGGATCGATACGCTCGATCTGAATGCGTTTCAGATAAGCAGAGGAGATGGTCCCCCCCGCCATCTTCAGCACGTCGGCAAGCGATTCCCCTTCTTTCAGTTCGTAAATGGCCGGACGGCGTACGGCGCCGGCCACCCCGACCAGAGGACCGACCACCGGCACGAGGATGGTATCACCCGATTGCAGCCGGGCATCGCGGCTCCGATCCCCGCCAAGAAAGAAATCGTAGAAATCCATCGTCGAAACGATTTCGCCGTTGCGGACCAGTTGGATTTTGCGCAGGCTTCCGGTTTTGTCGGGCCCGCCGGCAACAGCCAGCGCATTCAAGATGCTGGCCAGGGAACTGACCGTATAAGTGCCGGGCTTCGCTACCTCGCCGACCAGATAAACCTGAATCGAGCGCAGGGCGCCCATGGAAACATTCAATTCGAAGCGGGTGTAGTACTTGGCGATCTGCTGGCGAATCGTCTCCTTGGCCTCGGTGAAGCTCTGTCCCCACAGGTGGACGGAACCGACCTTGGGCAGAATCAGGTTGCCGGCGCGATCGACCGTCCCCTCATAGTTCGCCTCGATATTCCCCCAGACATCTACGACCAGCGTATCGCCCGGGCCGATGATGTAATCGGGCCCCACGGGGGCGAGTCGTTCGGCGGGAAAACCCTGCCCACCCGTCTGGAAGAAACTGTAGCCGAACTGCACCAGGTCGCGATCGACCTGATCCTGGACCAGGTCGCGATCCGTCCATGCCTCGTCCCGCCCAATCGCCTTGAAAAACGTTTCACGCTCGGCGAGCGGCAGTTGCTGCAGATAATCCTTCTGTTGTTGAGGTGGCAATTGGCGAAAAATCTGGATTTTGCGATAGGGAGTAAGCTCAATTTCGGGGAAAAGAAGCTGATCCAGCAACGTATAATTTTTGGTCGGAACGGTCCAACTCCGGTTGCCCACCGCTTCGCCGATGGAAAGTTCGGGGCGGGCGAAAAATTCTTCAGCGCGCGACTTTTCTGGCAGAGAGGTGCCTGTTGCATCCTTCCCCTCCGCATCGCCTCTATTTTCGTCTGTAGCCTGCAACTGCTCGGTTCGAGAATAGCGCTCCGGCATACCGGACGTGAGCGGACCGGAGTTACCGGGTCCGGCCGAGTTGCCGAGGGTTAAAGGTCGAACTTGTTCATTCGCAGGGAAGGAAGATCTTGCGGCTGGGAAAGCCGGATCTTGCGCCCAGGCGCCGACAGGGATGAGCAAGAGCAGAAGTAACCAGAGACACTTTCTGTGATGCACGGGTCTAGCCTCCAAATCTGAAAAACAGGGCACGGCTCTTGCCGCCAACCTGTCGTCTATAGCTCAAGCTTTACCCCGACCATGCCGAGATAAAAATTGCGGTCGTCCCCGGCAACAAAGCCGAAATTCGAGACCTTGTCAAAGGTATAATGGGCCATAAGGGAGAGGTGCTCGCGGGGTTGCCACTCCAGCCGGACCCCCGGCTGCACGTGCTCCTCTTTGACCGGCTGATCGTAGCCCCGCTCTTCGTAATCGACGGAAAGGGCGAGGAGAATATCCCGCGGCAGAAGGATCTCAAGTTCGCCGAAGGTGTCCTTCGCTGCACCGCCGACATGATGACCGAGGATCTTCCCCTCGTAGGTATAACCAGATTTGTAAATTCCGTGCCGGTACCAGACCGGGGAATTGTTGTCGACGATCGAAAGGTCCGCGTGCTCAAGCCGCAGGCTTAGCCGCCCGTTCGGCTCCAGGCGAGGCAGATACAATCCGGCCAGCCAGGCATTGTTGGCGATCCAGCCGCCGGCCTCATCCTCACCGCCGGCTTCGCCGTACAGTTCGGCCCCCCAGAGGAAGGGAAGATGCAGTCGAAGATCGATGGCGGCAATATTGTTGCTGGTATCCTCATCCCCGCTGAGATTCTTACCGCCCAGGATGGTGACGAAATCCTCGGTATCGACATCGATGTCGTCGCCGCCGAAAATCACCGCCCGCGAGGCGCCGATCTCCAGCCACGGCAGCGGCTTGAAGTCCATTCGCAGACCGCCAAAATAGGGTTCGTTGCCGCGGCCGGTTACGTCATCGGCAATATAGTCGTTCAGTTCGCTCCAGAAGAGATCGAAACGCATGGGGCCGAGATATTTGAAGATCCAGGGGAGGAGCATCGGCGATGGATTGGTGATCCGCACCATGTCGAGCGGCTTGGCATTATTGGTCAGTACCAAAGAGCCATGCCGCCCCTGCCCCCACCAGAGGGACTGCCGGCCGGCGGAGAATTCAAAAGGTCCGAGAGCGAGAGCGGCTTTGCCTTCGAGCGTGGTCAGGTCGGTTTCCGCTTCGTCGACCAGCAGCAGGGGGCGCCAATCGAGAAGGAAGAATCGCCCGAGGCGCGCCTCGCTTTCGAGAGCGGCCTGAAAATTATTATTTTCTTTGTAGTCGATGCCGAAATTATTGGTATTGAGAGAAAACTGGCGGGCAACGATATTGGAACCGGCAATCGCCGAGGGATGCCCCTCCTGGTACAGGTAATCGAGGCGGATCTCCCGGATTGGCTTGAAGTAGCTTTCGGCCGCGCCGCCGTTCAACTCGGACAGAGAGGAAGCAAATTCCCGGTGAAGGCGGGCAAGAATTTCCCGGGCGACCGGAGGAACTTCTTCAGTTTCGGCCTGCGCTTTCGCTTCCGCCGTCAGGCGGGCCGCTTCCAGGCGGGTCCAGGGGCGCGACCCCTGCAGGCCGGAATCGATCAAACCGAAGCCGGCCAGCTTTTCGATGGCCGGATAAATCCAGCTATCCAGGGGAACGCCCGGCGATGCGGGGGCGCCGAATACGAGGGCGGGAAAAGCGCAAAGCGCAAAAAATAATAAATGGAATGCGGTCTTCAGAAAGCCCCCTGCTGAAAAAAACCTCAAGGGGGAGTTGATACCACGGCAATGCCCGTGTTGCAACTTAAAAAAAATTTAACTAGTTGATTACAAAAGCATTTTTGCCACTACCTACCCCGGCGGCCAGGTGAGATCGCGGCCGCCGAGGAGGTGGAAATGGAGATGCCACACCGATTGGCCGCCGGCTTCATTGCAGTTGTTGACGATGCGGAAGCCGTCTTCGGCGAAGTCGAACTCGTGCGCCAGCTTGCCGGCAATCTGGAAGATGTGGCCGACCAGGGCATTATCGGCGGTGGTCAGGTCGAGAGTGGTGCGGATATGCTTGCGCGGAAGGATGAGATAATGGTGCGGCGCCTGCGGATTTTGATCGCGCACGGCCACGACCTGCTCGTCCTGGTAGACCGGTTGCACCGGGATATCGCCATTTACGATCTTACAAAAGATACAGGTCTCCATCGTTGCTCCTTTCGGTAAGTCGGGACGCGGTATGCGGCATCACTCGCTCTTCGGTTTTGTCATATAAACGACATCTGTCCGTCAAGCTCGTTCTTCTTCACCGTCCGAACGGGCGCAGAGGCTTGCGCTTCATCGAGGGAAATGACGTGCCAGCGGTCGCGTGGCGCCCGCCGGGCGAGACTCTCGTTGTGCGTGAACAGGATCACCTGGTGCTCGCCGGCGAGACGTTCCAGCATCTTCAGCGCTCCGGCCAGACGATGTCGATCCAAGTTTACCAGCGGATCGTCAAGAAAAAGGGGAAGCTGCACTCCTTGCGACAAATGCTTGGTAAGGGCAAGGCGCACCGCCAGGTAGACGCCGTCCACCGTCCCCCGACTGAATTGCTCCACCGGCTGCCACTCCCCTCCCCGCCCCGGCAGCCACAGGGAGAAATCTTCATCCAGACGGACTCTCTCGTAACCGCCGGCGGTGGTCATCTGCAGATAATAACCGATCTCGGTGGCGAAGCGTTCGAGGTAGGTGCGCCGGAATTCGTCCACAGCGCCGGCCAGCAGATCGAAGGCGATGGCCAGGGCATTCTTGCGGCGAGCCAGGCGCTCTTCCTGCTCTTTCAGCCGCTCCCCTTCTTCCTCGATCTGTTGTACGCTGCCCAGCTCCCCCTGCATGGCCGCTTCGCGCCGGGTCAATTCGAGCAATTGTTTCTCGCGCTCGCTCAGACTCTCCCCGAGAGCAGCCAATTTATCTTCGGCATCAGGGAGCGCATCGGGGGGGAGAAGATTCGGCTGCAGCGGCCGCTCCCGCTCCCGGCGCTCATCGAGAACCGCCAGTTCGCGGGTGAGTTGATCCTTCTCGCCGCTGAGTTCCTCCTCCTTTTCGAGCACCGTCAAGGCGCTTTCAACCTCGCGCAGACGCGTCACGATCTCCTGATGCCGCGGCAGATTTTTCTGCATGCGGGCGATATCCACCGCCGAGGGGGAAAGGCCGATCAACTGAAAACGTTCATCGAGCTCGGCCAGGCGGGCCTGCAACTCCTGGCGGCGCGCCTCCACAATCCCTCCTTGTGCCTTGAACCGATTGCGCTCCCGTTTTTTCGCCAGCGCCCGCCGCAGATAAAGTCCCCAGACCACCAGGGCCGGCAGGCCGCCGCCGAGCAGAGGAAGGAGCATTCCCGGCCGCAGCCAGGCAGTGCCCGCGGCGATAATGAGGAAGAGCATGGTCAGCGCCACCGAAGGCTGCCATGGCGGTTGGGCATGCGCCAGAAGCGCCTGCCGGATCGCTGCGGATTCTTTTTGCAGGGGGATGAGTGCTTGCCGCACCTCCTCCGTTTCCGCCAGTAATAATGGCAGCTGTCCGGGGATGGAGCGCGGCAGACCGCTCTGCGTCAGTTCTTTTTCCAGACTCCGCTTTTGCTGCTGCAACTCGGCAACCTTCTCCGATTGCCGGTTGACCCGGGTGAAATCCTTGCGCAGCACCACCTGTTTCTCTTCCAGCTGCCACTGCTTGCGCACCCAGGCGAGATAATGCTCGCCCTTCTGGTATTCCGAGCGGTCCGTTTCGATCCCGCTTTGCAGCTCGCCGATCCGGACACGCAGCGCTTCCAGCTCCTTGAGCGCCCCCTGGGCGGTGTACCACTGGCGCTCGAGTTCGGCGATGCGCTGGCGCACCTCGTCCAGTTCGCGATTGCGGGTCTTGTCCTTCCCCCACGGGCTCGTCCGGGTGATGGCAAAATAATCATCCTGCAGCGACTGCAGCACCCGGTCGTAATCGACCTCGGCGAAACCGGAAAGGAGCCCCTTGATCTTGCCGGCCATCCCCGCCCCGGAAATTTCCAGACTTCCCTGCCCGAAAAAAAGGGAGGCGCGAAAGACGTCCTCTTCGGTGATTCCAAAAAAATATTGCAACTGATCCAGATATTCGGTGCGCTCCGATGAACGTCCCTGCGGCGACACCTTCCCTTCGAAGTCGCGAAGAGGCTGGCGGAGAGCATCGATTTCGGTCAATTTTACTTGGTCGGCGAGAATGTCCCGTTCGATCCGCCGCGTGCATCCCCCCTGTTCGAAGGTCAGGACCGCCGCGCAGCTCCCTTGGCGCCCCCATGGCTTGAAGCGCTCTTTGTCGCGCACCCCGAAGAGGACGGCCGGAATCGCCGCCATGAGCGTCAACTTGCCGGCTTCATTCGCACCGACCACCAGGTTCAGGCCGGGCCGGAACTCAAAATTCCGCTCGCCGAAACGGCCAAAGTGCCGCAACTCCAGTGACCGCAAGATCATGCGCCGTCTCCGCCGAAATGCCGGAAACGCACCAGCACCTCGCGAAAGGCTTCTTCGACCAGCGGCCGCTGTTCGGCCGGAACCTCTGCCAGCAGTCGGCGGGCGCGCAGGACGAACACGCCGCGCACCGTCTCTTCCCGCTCGATGCGGGCGGCAAAAGCGCTGTCGAAGAGGCGGGTGCGATCTTCGAATTCGAGATGAAAAAAGACGTCTCGACAGCGGGCGTGCAATGCCGGCAGATCGATCGGCGCCTCGACGATGCCGGTCAGCGCCAGACGCAGCAGCAGGTCGGGACGGCCCAGGCCGGTAATCGCCGTCGCCGCCCCGGCGAGATCTTCGCAACCGGCAAGATCGAAGTTCTTTTCTTCGAGCACTTGGGTATTTACCGCCATCGGCTCAACCTTTGCTCCGCCGGCGGCGACGGTGACCAGCGCGGCATGGCGGGGACCGTTCTCGCCAAAGCGTTTCCCTTCCGGCGAGCCGGGATAACAGGCGCAGACGCGCCCACCCTCCTCGATGATCTCGAAGCCGTGGTAATGGCCGAGCGCCACGTAGTCAAGCCCCCACCCGCGCAGCGTCGCTGCCGTGAAGGGGAGATCTTTCTTCCGGTAATCCCATTCCGGGCTCCCCTGCTTTGAGCCGTGCAGCAGCCCGAGATGAATCCCTTCCGCCCGGCGCCGCGCCATACCGGCCAAGGCGTCGCCTGAAGCGAGGGAACGATAGGCGAAACCGTACAGGTAAACCGCTTCGCCGCCGATCTTCAGACAAACCGGTTCTCCCACCGTCGGCTCGGCAAGCACGACAGCGCCGGGGAAATCGGTCTGCCGGTAAACGGAATCGGCGGCCACCACATTGTCGTGCGTGCCGGGAAGGAGCACCGGCACGATCCCCCGGTCGGCCAGGCGCTTGAGTCCGGCCTGCACCCGCCCGACCAGTGCCGGCTCGGGACGCGGCTGATCGAATAGATCGCCGGCAACGAGAAAAAGCTGCACGTCGCTCTTGATCGCCAGCGTCAACAGGCGCTCGAATGTGGCGAGAAATGCGGCTTGGCGTTCACCGGCCTTCTCCCCCAGCGAAGAGAAGGTGGAACCCAGATGCAGATCGGCGGTATGCAGCAGTCGAATCATCGCAACTTAGTCGGCTTTAAAGAATTCCGGATAATAACATACATTGGCGGAGCAGGGGGAAGCGAAACGTTGTCGGTGCGCCGCCCGCGCCTGGCGCTGGTAGTCGACAAAATCAACTTCTTCGGTCGCGAGCCGGAGGAAATTTTGCGCCAGTTGAATGTTCTTGACCTTCTGCGCCGCCGGCGCCCCCCGTCCCACGAGCTTGAGCCCGTGCAGGCCGGCCTGGCGCAGGTGCGGAATGGCGCACAGGCCGCAGCCGTGCCGTCGATCCGTTTTCGACCAGCTGTCCTGCCGGACCATCGCTGCCTGCAGCCGTGGCGAGGCGGGTTCCGTTTCCGGACAGATGTCATAGGGGATTTCGCAGGGCCAGAGCCGGTCCGGACTGCTGTGATGAAAAGTACACAGCCCCTCGGTGTTGGGGCACTTGCCAATCAGGAGAAAGGCATCGCAACGCACCTGCGGCACGCGCGCGACGATTTCTGCCATTTCGGCGACAGGCAGATGGCGCGGCAGAACAACCCGGCTAATCCCCTGCTGGCGGTAGAGTTCGATGGCCGCCGAATTCATCAGGTGCGCCAAAGTGCTGCCATGATATTCCACCTGCGGATGCCGGCGGCGCAGCAGGCGCAGCAAACCGATGTCGGCGAGAATGATCCCGTCTACGCCCGCCGCCACCGCCTGTTCCGCACAGGCGAGGAGAAGCGGCAATTGTTCGTCGGTGTAGAAGGGGGCGTTCAGAGTCAGGGAAAATGTACGGCCGGCGGCGTGCGTCAGGGTCACGACGGCCGTCAGCTCTTCCAGGGTCGCCAGCTGCGCCGCGGCAAAAGTGCGCTGGTTGGGGGAAGCAAAAAGAGAGAATTTTTTCAGCCATTCCTCCGGCACCCAGCCGCCGTACAGCTCATCGACCCCTGCTTCAAGGAGCAGAGGGGTTTCGGCAAGGTTATCCACCGGGGAAATGATTTTCATACGGCCTACTCGTCCTGATCTTTCCAGATATGTTCCCGCCGCCAATCCCACCAGGTGCTGTCCACGGGCGCGGCCAGTGTCTCACCGGCAATGACCAAGGTGAGGGCCGGGCGCTTCTTCACCCCGTCCAGCGCAAAGAAATCGCGGCCGCCGACCTTCGCCTCGATATCGTCGAGAGTTCCGGCAATCACTTCCTCGCCGGGGAGGCAAAGACGATGCAGGATGGCAATCGGCACATTGCCTCCATAGCCGGCGCGCAACTGCGCAACCAGTTCAGGGAGGGGCAGGTTGTTCATGTAGATGAGGAGCGTCACGCCGGGAGCCGCCAGATCGCGCAGGGAAGGCGAATCCGGGCCGTCCCCCAAGGTGCGCGGCGAAGCGAGTATCGCCCGGTTGCAGACGCCCGGCAGATCGAAGGTCCTCTTCAGGCTGGCGGAAGCGGCATTGGCCGTACCCACCCCGGGAATGACTTCCGCCCGCTCTCCGAGGGCATCGATCAACGCCTGAAAAGGGGAATAAAAGGTCAGGTCGCCGGGAACGAGAAAGGCGACATTCCCTTCTCGCAACAGCAGCTCGATGCGATCGAGAAGTTCACGGAAATAGAAATTGAAAGGAATGAGGACCGTCTTGCCGGCGAGCGGTCCGGCGAAGGTCAATTCAAAAGGGGTGGGAGCAAAAACATGCGGACAACCGGCTAAGAACCGGGCGCCTTTCAGCGTCAGGTGTTCGGGATCACCCGGGCCGGCGCCGATGAAATAAACTCGATGACTCATGTCAAGCAACCGGTACTCGAAGCTTCAGCAGATAAAATAAAATCCGCGGATCATGCCAAGCATATTGCCATCCCATACGCAGTGCGGTCAATTCCCGTTCATTCAATTCTTTCTTCTGCCTGCTAAGAACTTGCATCAGTTTGAGCACCGAACGCCTTAATTGCTTTTGCACGATTGCCTTGTAGGGCACCATCCCTGACATCCGCAAAAGTTTGGCATACCAAAAGACCTTCTCAACCCGGATGTGGGAAGTCGAAGTCGAAATATTAGTTTCGTGCTGTCTCCGACAAATTACCGGAGCATCGATGAATCCGAATCGACCTGCCAGAGCAAGACGAATCGGCGTATCGAGGTCCTCGTAAAAACGAAAATCCTCTTCATCAAACCCGCCAATCTTGCGCAGGATTTCGGTACGGAATAGTCCTGTGGAAAAGACCGGCAGCGCACCTTGCAGCATCTCTGGGATCGGATCTGCCGCCCCCAACATTTTGCGTCTTCTTTCATCGAGAAAAGTCTGTTCCGTCCGATTTTCATCAAAAATGAGAATACCGTCGGCGAATACGGCAACACATTCCGGATTCTTTGTCAGAAAATTCGTACGACGCTCAAGACTGTCCAAAGGGAGATAATCGTCGGAAGCCAATTCACAGATGAATTCACCCTTTGCAAGGGCGAGCCCTTCATTCAGTGTTTTTATAAGGCCCTGGTTCTCACGAGAAATGAAACGAAATCCCCCCCGCTCTTGCCAGAGCCGCTGAATCACTTCCGGGCTGCCGTCACGGGAACCATCGTCTATGACAATCAGGTCAATATTTGGCCAAGATTGACTTAGAACACTTTCAATAGCTTGAACAACATACTTATAATGATTGTAAGATGGAATGATAACTGATACACACATAGATATTCTCGTTTTTAATATTTTTTGTAAAAAATTAGGCTTGCAAATTTTTCATCTTCAAATTTCGCTGCTAGATCATATCCTTCCAAAATTTTTAATTCGTCAATATTCTTTTTCCTTAGAGTTATCGACACCAGCTTCTCGCCTGGCTTGGATGATAATTGAATTAGATCCGGAAAAGAGGAGAATTCTAAGTGGATGAAGTCTACCCCTTTTTTGGCATAAAAGGCTACTTTCCTTTCATTAGTGATCAAAGAAATGTGTTGTAGATCTGGTTTTGTTCTAATCCAGTCTCCAGCCATCTTGGTGGAAATCTGTTGTGGTGAAAAACTTTCATCTATTGTCATGCCAAGTGGGATTAAAAGAAAAAGAATCAAACATGAAGGAGCTAAAATTTTGAAGAATCCTCCAGATATCATCGTTGAAAAATTTTCTACACCGATCCCTAACCACGGCAAGGTCATTAAAACCGGCACAAACAAATACCGTTCGTTTATAAAACCCATACGCAGGTTAAAATCAAAAGCCATAAGCAGGTATATTAGAGTAATTCCAGTTATGTAAAATTTTCCTGAAAAAAATTTATCTGCGCCTGGACATATCCCAGCAAGAAAAAGAAAAATACCTATAAAAGTTATTTGTTTAAAAAAAATCAATATTATTCCAAAAAGATATATCAATCGAACATTGTCGCCGACGGTTGTTATTAAAGTATTTTCATTTCCAAGCCCTGGAAGTAAAGATTCTATTGATTTTAAAACTTCCTTTATGTGGTGTGGATATCTAAAAAAATGATCAAAAGAAAAAAAACGCCCGCCAATTTCAAAGTTCTTTAAGTTATAAGTTAAAAGAGCCAAAATAATTAAAACTAAAATCGTTATTAGAAGAAAAACAAACAGTGAATTTCTTTTCAAAAATGACCTAGCAAAGCAGAAATAAAGAAAGTAAGGTATAAATACGAGACTTTCGATGCGTAAAAAGAGTCCGGCAAATGCCAGCAGCATCGTGACAATCAGGTATTTGCGGTCGCCACCGTTTAGGAACCGCCAAGAGCACAATACCATGCTGGAAAAAACAAGAAGAAACAGCGGATCGCGCATAACCTCGACTGCATATTCGTTGAAACAAGGAAGCACTATAAAGAAGGAGCATCCCCAAAAAGCAACACGCGAGTTTGAGATTTCCTGAATCAGCCAATATAAAGGTATGATCGTTAAAACGGAAGCAGTCAACGATATCGCCTGCCCGGCGAGAACCATGTCCGGAATAACGAAACTCAAAGCGGCTATCAATATTGAGTAAAGAACAGTAATATAGGTTTTTACCGTTATCCACAGTTGTCCATCAAGAATCTGAATAGCTTGGTTTATATACATAGGGCCGTCGTTGGTGATTACTTCAACTCTGTAAAATAGAAACAATTTTAGAAAGAAGGAAAAAACAAGCAGATAATACATACCGATATTTTTTTCCGAAAGTCGCGTGAGAAAGGAACCATTCGGTGATATGTCAGAAGACATGATTGACATTGCTTATCCCCTTTACATGCCAAACGAACTAAATCGGGAAAGACCGATTGCTTTTTTCTGTCCGGACCAACGCCCCCAGCAGCGCAGAAACAAGGATATTTCCTCCTGCCGATCCCCTCCCCTTCTTCGCATGTCCCGGATGAAATGCCAAATATCCTTGACCGGTCGGCCCGGCAGAGACAAGGGGGGAATGCAGCTGCCGTCCAGATCGACCAATGTCAAAGCGACATTCTTCCCCATGGGGCGCAGGAGAATATTGTCCCAATTGGTGTCACCATGAATGCCACCGAAGCGGTGCAGGCGGCCAAACAGGATGGCCAGGCGAACCAGAATATCCCAGCGCCAGGCCGCTGTCTCGCGCTGATAGACATCCGACAACCGTGCCGAGCCTTCGAAGAACTCGGTCAAGATATAGGAGCGAAGAAGAATCCGCAACCGCCGCTCTTCCAGGCAAAGGCAAGGCTGCGGCAGAGGCATGCCGCGCAGTTGGAAGGCGCGGGCCGAAAGCCAGTAGCGCAGTCCCCGCGAACGGCGGAACAGGTGCCGGAAGCGGTTCCACAGACCGCGGCAGTCGTAACGCTTGAGAAGATATGGCTGGCCGGCAATCACAACCTTTGTCGTCAGACAATCATGGCCGCGGCCGAAGAGGGTTTCGCCCTCGTCAAGAACACCATCGGGATCGGCAAGGAGAGCTGCCAACGCTTCCGGGGGAACATTTGACCGGCGATAGATCCGGAATGCGCCTTGGCTCTCGCGGATGAACTCCCGACCGTCGCCAAAAGCGAGGCGGGTCTGCCGCCGCCAACGGCGACGAGCGATCGCGAGCGCCTGCTTTTCGATAACAGTTAACCAGCGGCGACGCACATCGCGGGCGGGGCTCTGCAGATAATCGTTCAGAAAGCGCAGGGACCAAGCCCGGCCAATCTGCGGCAGCAGATCGGCGTAAAGGCTCGCCAGTTCGCCCATGCGCGCCCTTTCCCGGCGAATAGGGGGCAGCGCCCTGGATCGGCCATACGACAAAATATGCCAGCTTGATGGACACCGTAGAATCCGGAGCATCGCCGCTGATAACTTTCGACTTCTCCGACCGGCTTGGTGGGTGACGGCAAAATGCGCCGCCAAGCTCTGGACCATTTGGCGCTTCTCAAAAAACTTGAGGGACGGCCACTCGATATGCAGAAAGGCAGGAAGGTCCAGCGCCGAATCCGGATCTGTCAGAGTACCCTTCACTTCAGGCGACACTTGGAGATCTTCTATCGGAGAGGCATTCAGGGAGTTGTTGTCCATCGTTTCCATTCGGCGACAAATCGGTCCTGGTACGCGGCAGCCCCATCGACCACAGCCAGATCACGCAGAAACCGTCGCAAATCGGCTTTTCTCCGAAGCAGACTGAACGGCCGGAAGCAGGAGGCGGCATCGAGATCGACCATTACGATTTGGAGGTTTTCCCCTTTCTGTTTGACCAGGAGGTTGTTCCACTTGAGATCGCCATGGCAACATCCCGCCGCGTGCATCTTGCCGAAAGTCTCCGCACAGCACTGCAGGAACGTCCCAGCGTGCCGTCACATCGCATTTCTCCCAGAATTGCTGTAAATCGATACCGTTGTCAACGAAGTCGGTCACCAGATAGGCATCCCCCAACGTTAAAAACCGGCGTTCTTCCAGATAGAAAAAGGGCGTCGGCACCGGAACCCCTCGGGTGCGCAGGCGCTGCATGGTCCTGAAAGTGTCGGCGGCACGGGAAGCGCGGAAGATGTTGCGCACCGGTACAGCCATCCGAGCGGCCGATAATGTTTGATAAAGCAGGCCCTGCCGCCAATTTCGGCCATGACGGCAAATCCGCGGCTGCCCGGCTTGAATACCCTGCCTCCTTCGATGTACTTCTGCGGCGACTGCAGGAAGAGTTCAAAGGTTTTCTTGTACTGCTCTTGTGCAACCCGGATCCGGCGGGTGGGAGTTACGGATCCATCCGCCTTGCGCCCGATCATGATTGACCGAGGAGACGCAGGAATTTGCGCAAATGGGAGAAATCGGCGAGAAACGATGGCTGCAGACGGATCGCCCGAAGGTACTGCTGCCGCGCTTCGGTAAAATGCCCTGCCAGGTAAAGGGAACGGAAGAGCGAGAGGTGCTGGCGGGCTTCGAATTCACGGCGACATGCCATCCATTCGCCGGGGAGGATTTGGGGGTCGAACAGAATATCGGCGATCTCCGGCCCAGCCTTGAGAATGAGGGAAAGATTGTTGCGCAGACTGTCGTCGTGCTTATAGACTTCCAGCACCGGGTCGGCGAAGGAGGTGCAATCGAAAAGGGCCAGAACTTGTGCGAAAACGGGAATGTCCTCGCTGTTGCGCAGCTGCTCCGGATAGCGGACACGTTCGAAAATCCGCCGCGACATGATCGTCGCCCCGTTGGAGATGCCGAACGTCTTCCGCAGGTAGGCGCGAAAGTTCCGGCGTCGATCAGAGGTCAGCGGCGGCATCGGATGGTTCCGTGTCCTGCCGTCAGGATGCACAGAACGATGCCCGGCGCATACCATCCCCCAATCGGCACGCTCGCCGAGAAAGCGCCGGAACCGACCAAGGGCATCGGGCAGCAGGCGGTCATCGGCATCGAGGAAAAGTAGGTACTCCCCAATAGTTTCATCGACCCCGCGGTTGCGCACCGCCGCCAGACCGCGGTTTTCCTGACGCAGATAACGGAAACGACCAGGATGACGCTGCAGCAGTTCGGCAACGAGGGCGGGCGTATTATCGCTGGAACCGTCATCGATGATCAGGATTTCGTAATCCTCACCCGGTTGCGCCAGGGCCGATTCGAGGGCACGGGGAAGCAGGTGGCCATAATTGTAGGCGGGGATGACGACTGAAAACCGCATGCCTTCCTTTCCACTTCTCATCCGAGCGGCAGCCGGGGAGTACGGCCGAAATCCCGCTCGTACAAGCGGACAGCCCGCTGGCAAACCTGTCGCCAGAAGCGGCCGTTCTCGTGCAGGGCGCGGCGCAGCGGCATGCCGCTGTAACGGCGGACGAAACGTAAGGCATCCCGGCGGGAGAGGCCAATATCGAGGCTGGAGAAATAGAGACCGGCCACATCCTTGACCAGCCAGCGGCGAGGTGCTTTGACGCGCACCTGCACCCGGTGTAAATCGATCAGATAGGTCCGAAGATCGGCGGGGCGGCGCACCTCGGCTGGCAAAGGGAGCTGCAGAAGAAAATGGCAGAGATAGAAATCCCGGTGGTTGACGCCGTGGCTGTGCAATTGCCGGGCAACATCGGCCACCTTGTCGATCAAAATCTTTCGCAACCGGTAAGGAGGCGGCGTGTTCGGCCAGGGACGGCAGAAATCCTCCAGGCTGACGGTATCGGCCAATTCATCGGTGATGAGCAGGGACTGCCGCCGGGCCGGATTGATCCCCCGTACACCGTATCCGGCGATAGTCATCGTCTCGATGCCGAGCCGCTGCAACGCTTCGATGGCCTCCTTCTCGTTAGCGGCGCCGAGGACCGGTAACCGCCCTTGCAGTAGATTTTTGACGATCTCCCGCCAGCCGACACCAGCGTGCGCTTTGAGAAAATAGCTCCGCCCGGCGATCTCGAAGCGTACAGTCCGGCGGCCGGCCACATGGCGATAAACCTTTCCTTCGAGCCGAAGGAGGCGGTCGAAGGCGCCATCGCCGGCGAACTCGGTCTGCAGATCGGTGCGCAGCTCAAGCATGGGCACCTCGCCGGCGGCCAATCAGTTCGATGATCTCGGCCGCTTTAACAGGCATACTGAAGATATCGGTGCGCCCCACGTAATCGAGCGCATTGTGGCGCCATTCGGCCGCATCCGCTGTCAGCATCTGCCGCAGAAAGGTGTCGAGTTCCTCCTGCCGGAAGGGGGAGGAGACAAGGCGGCCGGCCCCGGCCTGCTGCAGATGAAAGCCGTAGCCGCAGATATCGGTTGCCAGAACCGGCAAGCCGGCAGCCAGGGCTTCGAGCAGAACGGTCCCGGTATTCTCGGTCCGGGCCGGATGCAGCAACAGGTCGGCGGCGAGGAGAAAACGGGGGACATCGTCGCGGGCGCCGAGCATGGCAAGTCGCTCCCCAATCCGCAGCCGTTTGGCCAGCCGCTCGAAAGGCGCCGCATCGCCGCGACCGATGACGATCAGGCGGGTGCGGCGGCGCAGCTCTTCCGGGAGAGCAGCCACGGCATGCATCGCTCGATCCAGACCTTTGGTCCGGAAGGCGGAGCCGACCATCAGCACCAGTTTCTCATCGGCAGTCATGGCCAGTTCCCGGCGCACGGCCGCGGCGATCTCCGCTGCATCGGCCGGTCGGCGGCGATCGGGAGAGATGCCGGGCGGAAGCAGGTGGAAGCGCTCCACCGGCGTGCCGTAGCTGTCCTGAAATTTTTTCTTTTCGGTGGGGGCAATCAATAGGATCTCCGTCGCAGCGCCGGGAGAAAAGACCGCGCGTTCCCAGGCGACGAAAGAACGGTAACGGGGGCTCAGGCGAAACAGCGGTCCGTGCTTTTCCCGCGCCCGGGCCATAAAACAGGTATCGGCCGCATAATATAGATCGAGGCCGGGCATCTTATTGAAACCAACGACCGCAGCGAACTTCTGCTGTGCCAGCAGCGGTTGCACCTGCTCGATGAAGCTGCGGCAGCGGGCATGATTGCTGAAACCGCGCCAGGGGACCAGGGTCAATTCGAAGCCGGGCGGAATCTCCCCTTCCCAGGCAGCGGCGAAAACCTGCAGACGATGCCCGCGCTCCAGGCAGGCTTGGCCGATGCGCACGAAGTCGCGCTGCAGACCGCCATGGGGGAAATATTGGAACGGACAGAAAGCCAGATTCATCGCACCAGATTCATCGCAAAGCAAAATTCTCGATATTTCAGACAGCGAGATGACAGCGGTACCAGTCGATCGACTGCTCCAGCCCTTCGGCAAACCGGATCTTGCCGGCATATCCGAGAAGGCGTTCGGCCTTGCCGATATCGGCCAGGCTGTCGCGCACATCGCCGGGACGGGATGGTCCGTGCACCGGTGCGATGTGCGTCTGCAAGTGCTGTTGCAGCTGCCGATACAGCTGATTCAGGGAGGTGCGCTCGCCGCAGGCGACGTTGAATACCTCTCCCACCGCGGCCGTCGGCGCCGTGCTGGCGAGCAGGTTGGCCGCGACGGCGTTGGCGACGAAGGTGAAGTCGCGCGTCTGCTCGCCATCGCCATTGATCGTCGGCGCTTCGCCACGCAGCAGGGCGCTGACAAACAGGGGGATGACAGCGGCGTACTGGGAAAAAGGATCCTGCCGCGGTCCGAAAACATTGAAGTAACGCAAGCCGACAGTCTCCAGCCCGTAGCAGCGGCTCCACACCTGGGCATAAAGCTCATCGGCAAATTTGGTCACGGCATAAGGGGAAAGCGGTCGGCCGATCTTCTCTTCCACCTTGGGCAGACCCGGATGGTCGCCGTAGGTCGAGGAGGAAGCCGCATAGACGAAGCGCCTCACCCCGGCGTCGCGGGCGGCAAGAAGCATTTTCACCATGCCGGTGACATTGACTTCGTGCGTGGTCAGCGGGTCCTCGATCGAACGGGGCACGGAACCGAGCGCCGCCTGATGCAGGACGAAGTCGATGCCGGCGCAGGCCTGACGGCAGGTCTCCAGATCCCGGATATCCCCCTCGATCAGTTCGATGCGCTCGCGACAGTGCACCAGGTTCTCACGCTTGCCGGTAGCGAAGTTGTCCAGAACTCGAACTGCATGGCCGCGCCGCAGCAGTTCGTCAACGATATGCGAACCGATGAAACCGGCGCCGCCGGTAACCAGGTATTTTGTCAATTGCATACCTCCTGGCTTGCGGAATGGGTTATTCGCCAGTGGGCGAAAGCCGCTGCATAGAGATTCTCGTAATTCCGGATCATCTGCCCGGCGGCAAAATGAGTCAATGCTCGCTGGCGTCCCTTTTCTCCCATCTGCTCACGCACTTCCTCCGGCAGTCGGCGCAACGTCAGCATCGCTTCGCTCAGGGCGTGGCTATCATCTGCCGCGATTGTCATTCCGCAGCCGCTGTCACCGATCACCTCGGGGATACCGCCAACCTGGGAGGCGATCACCGGTCGCCCCGAAGCCATCGCCTCCAGCAATGCCAGACCGAAGCCTTCGCGGAGAGAGGGGAGGAGAAATACGTCCAGGCTCCGCAGCAGGCGGGGGATGTCATGGCGGAATCCGAGGAAAAAGACCCGATCGGCAATTTCGAGCCGCCGCGCTTCCGCTTTTAAGGCCACCTCCAATTCCCCTTGGCCGGCAATCACCAGAATACCATCCGGCAAAGCTTTGAAAACCTCGGCAAAGGCGCGCAGAAGCGAAAAATGGTTCTTTACCGGCGAGAGGCGGCCGGCGGTGCCGAACCAGAATTTCTCCCCCATGCCGGGAAGAATATCTTCCCTCGCCCGTTCACGATCGAGCGGTTCCAGATACGGTTCGAGGGAGAGTCCATTATAAATCGTGACGACCTTCTCCGATCGCAGCCCCCAATTGGTGCAAACGATATCGTTCGCTACCCCGTCGGAGATACCGACAATGCGATAGACGAAAGCATGCAGCAGCCGGTTGAGAAATTTGCGCTGCCAGGTTTTGGCCGTTCCGAGTCCGTGCAAGGTGGAGATCACTACCGGTCTTGGCCTGGCCAGCAGGCTGGCGAGAACACCGAGGGGGGTGGCCCGGTGCTGCTGACAGTTGACGACCTGTATCTGCTCGCGTTCTATGATCCGTTGCAAACGCCTGATGAGCGGCAGGTTGAACCAGCGAAGAAGGCTCCCACGCCTGCGCAGATAGATCACCTTACTGGCGATTTCTTCCAACCGGTTCTGGCCGTCGGGTTCGCCGCTGAGAAAACAAACGACAGTCTCGAAGCGTGCTGGATCGAGGCTGGCCTGCAAATTAAGCAGTTCGTAATTGCCCCGATAACGATGAATGATATGCAGCACCCGGATCATTGGTTGGCTTTCCGGGCATCCAGTTGGCGCTCGACGGCGCGAAAAACCTCTTCGACCGAAATGCTGCGGCCGCATTCGGCATCACGTTCGCAGCTTTTGCGCAGGCAGGGAGAACATTCGAGCGGCGCCTGCAACAGGATATGGCGCTCGCCGCGTGGGCCGTTGCGGCGGGAATCGGTGACTCGGTAGAGGGAGACGGTAGGCGTTCCGACGGCGGCCGCGATGTGCACCGGCCCGGTATCGCCGCCGATGACCAGATCGGCCCGGGCGAGAAGCGCTACCAATTCGGGCAATGAGCCGCGCGGCCAGATTACCGCCTTGCCGCTACCGGCTTCATTTATTGTCTCGGCCGCCTGTCGCTCGTCATCGTTGCCCCAGGTGAGGATCGGCCGCAGATCGAGTTCGTTCACCAGACGCAGCACCAGTTGCCGCCAGTGATCCAGGGACCAGAGCTTGGTTTTCCAGGTTGTTCCATAATGCAGAACCACCCGTCTGCCCACACTTAAATCCTGCGCCTGCAGTAGGCGATCGACGCTCGCCAGAGCCTCCGCATCCGGAGAGAGAGGTCCGGCCAGGACGTTAGCCGCCCCCCCGGACAGCGCCGCCCGCGCAACGGTGAGGGTACGCTCGGAAATATGGTGACCGCCAGTGCCCAGCAGCGCATGGCGGTTGGTACTCAGCAGATTCGGCCATTCGCGCACCCCATCCCGGCCGAAGCCGTAACGCAGGGGCGCACCGGAGAATAAGGTGAAAAGCCCGCTTTTGCTGTTCCCTTGCAGATCAAGAACAATATCGTATTTCTCCTGACGTAAACCTTGCCGGAAACGACGGATTTCCGCGAAACTTTTCACCAGCCCCTGCTGACGCCAGAATTTCATCCGCACCGGGTGCACTTTGCGGATCAGCGGATGCTTATGCAGCAGAGAGGCAAACCCTTCCTCGACCAGCCAGTCGATCTCCACTTCCGGCGCGGCGCTTTTGAGATACGCAAGTACCGGTAAAGCATGCACAATGTCCCCGAGTGCGCTCATTTTCACGATCAGGAGCCGCATCGCACCCTCGTCAGCAGCTCACGCGCCTGGAGCAGGACGTTCTTCCGCCGACACTGCCTCCATGCAGCGATGATCGGTCGGGCACTGGCGCAGCAGGCAGGGGGCGCAGCCGACTTCCCGGCGGACAATGCGGCATGATTCGGCTACGGGTGAAGTAGTAGTGTGATCAGTGGGGCCGAAGAACAGCGACGATGGGCACGCCAAAAGCGGCCGCCACATGCATCGGTCCGGAATCGTTGGTGATCATCAATTGGCAACCAGCCAAAAGAGCCATCAGCTGCCGGACCGTGGTGCGCCCGATCAGATTGCGAGCGGGGTTCTGCATCGCCTTTTCGATATCCCGGCCGATCTCGGCCTCGTCCGGGCCGCCGGTCAGCAGAACCTTGACGCCGAATTCGGTTGCCAGACGATCGGCCACCTCGGCGAAGCGGCCAGGTATCCACCTTTTCGCTGACCCGTAAGCGGCGCCGGGATTGACCGCCAGCCAATCGCCGGGACCGAGGGTCTCTCCTGCCCAAGCGACCTCCTCCACGGTACAGGTGAGAAGCTGCCGCCGGTCGCCGCCGCGAATGCCGACCGCTTCCAACATCCGCAGGTAATATTCGGTGTGATGCAGCCGGCGCTCGATGTCGCCAACAGGCACCCCACGGGTGAGAAGCATGGCACGGCCGTCGCTGCGATAGCCGACCCGCTGCGGAATACCCGCCAGGGTGACGAGTACCGCCGCTTCGAAGGCATTCTGCAAAAGGATGGCAAGATCGAACCGCTCGCGCCGCAATAATCCGGCAAAGCGCAGCAGCCCGGTTAGACCCTTATCCCGACCTTTTCTGTCGTACACCAGTACCCGATCGCAGTACGGATGCACCCGGAAGAGTTCGGCAACCAGAGGATTGGCAACCACGACGATTTCGGCCCCGGGAAAGCCGCCCGCACCGCTCCCATAGCGGGAGTGGTCATTACCGCATCGCCGATCCAGTTTACGGCGCGGATAAGGATTCGGTTTGCCTTGGATTTGATTATCATCTTTAAAGAATTATTGCTCGGTGCCAAACGGTTCCGCCTCGTCAATCAGCATGACCGGAATGTCGTCTCGTATCGGGTAGGCGAGCCGACAGGTATCGCAGAGAAGAGCCATCGCGTCTTCACGCGGCCGAATCGGTCCTTTGCATTTCGGGCAGGCGAGAATATCAAGCAGTTCGGGGGAAAGACTCACGCGCACCTCCATCAATGATATTCCAGACGAGTTTTTCCAAACTATCGTTCTCCTGCACCTGCAGCTGCACCGGTACCTGATAGCAGGGAACGGCAAATTTATCGTTCATGAGTTTGACGCCATCCTTCTCCGTGGTGATCAGATAATCCGCGCCAGCTGCGACAGCTTTCAATCGCGCTCTTACATCTGCACCAAAGACGGCATGATCGGGCAACGCCACGGTTTGCACCAACTGCAAGCCCATGCGGCGCAGATCGGCAAAAAAAACTTCCGGATCGGCAATTCCGGCAAATGCGACACCACGCCGGCCAGCCAGGTTGGTGAGGGGAATTTCCGCACCATCAAGAGACAGGGCAATGGCATCGAGCCGATGGCGGCTGCAGAGAACAGGCCCGGGAAGCACGGGCAACCGCGGTATCTTATCTCCGCAACGGGTCAGAAGAAAAAGATCACCGCGTGCGAGCGCCGAAGGACGTTCCCGCAACCGTCCCGCCGGCAGCACACGCCCATTGCCGAGGGGGTAATTGCCATCGAGAAGCACAATATCGAGATCGCGGGCAACCGCCAAATGCTGAAAACCGTCATCCAGGACGATAATATCAGCGCCAAGCTCTTCAATCGCCTGACGCACGCCGCAGGCGCGTTTCGGGGCCACGACGATCAGCGCCCGGGGATTGCGCCGGGCCAGAAGAAACGGTTCATCGCCACATATTTCCGGCGCCAGCAGCGGTCCCGCGCCGGCGCTGACGACCCCCACCCCGCCGGGAACCCCGCGACCGCCGTAACCGCGACTGACAACAGCCACCTTGCGCCCCTGGGCCAGGAGGTGTTTGATCAGCCAGTTGACGGCCGGCGTTTTACCGGTGCCGCCGACAGCGAGATTGCCGATCGAGATGACCGGAACCGGGGCGCGGTAGACGGAGAAAAAGCCAAGTCGGTACAGGGTCACCCGGACCGCCGCAAGCAGTCCGTACAGCCAACCGGCCGGAACAAGCACAGTGGCAATTATACGCTCTTGCCAGGAGAGTGAAAAGGAGCCGGTAAGCCGCCGATGCAAATCATGCCATCGGTTCACCGGACCTCCATGGCCTGCCGGATCGCATCCACCGTTTGCCGTGTTGCCCCGATATTTCGCTGCAACAGGGCATACCCGCCCTCCCCCATTCGCTGCCGTAATCCGGGATCGACAAGGAGCCGCCTCAATGTCGCGTGCAGTTCATCCGCATCGGCCACCTGCGCCCCGCCGCCCGCTTCGAGGAGGAGCCGAGAAATCTCGCGAAAATTGTGCATAAACGGGCCGAATACCACCGGACGGCGCAGCAGGGAAGCTTCCAGGACATTGTGTCCGCCGACCCCCACCAGACTGCCGCCGAGAAAAATGAGATCGGCGACGGCGTAGAATTTCAACATCTCTCCCAGCGTATCGCCCAGCAGGATTTCTCCCGATTGCAGCAGATCAGAGCGTTCTTCAACCTGCGAGCGCAAGGTGACGTTAAGTCCGCGGGAGACCAGCATCGTCGCCAGAATACGGCAGCGCTCCGGATGCCGTGGGACGAGGATCAGGACAAGCCGCTTTTGCTCGGCCAACAGGCGTTTATAAACATCGACAATTACTTCTTCTTCCCCGGCGTGGGTACTTCCCGCCACCCAGATCTGCGCGTCGGCCGGCAGGCGGAAGGCTGCCCGCACGTCCTCACCCTTGTCGGGACCGGGATTCGGCAACTGCATGTCAAACTTGAGGTTACGCGTCACTTCGACAAGAGCTTCCGGCGCTCCCATGGCGCGGATGCGCTCGGCATCCTGCGCCGATTGCATACAGAAGGCGGTAAATTTCTCGAGGACCGGTCGCACCAGCGGGCGCAAACGCATATAGCGAGGGAAGGAACGGTCGGAAATACGACCGTTCACCAGCAAAACCGGAATCCCGGCATGGTGCGCCAGGCGGACAAAATTCGGCCAGATTTCCGTCTCGATAATGACGATAACCTTCGGCCTTACCTGCCGCAGAGCTCGCCGAACCACCCAGGAAAGGTCAAAGGGGAAGAACAGACAGAGATCGACTTCCTGAATGCCACCGGCAATCGCATGCCCGGTTTCGGTAACGTTTGACAGCACCAACGCGTGCTCGGGGAATTCTTTCTTCAACGCCTTGATCAGGGGGATTGCCGCCCGCGTTTCGCCCACGGATACGGCATGGACCCAGATCACCCGGCGCCCGGCCAGTGACCCCATGCGCTCTGGCAGGTAAAAGCCGAGCCTTTCGCGGATACCGCGCCGGGATTTGCCGTAGCGCCATCCCCGCAGCAGATAGTAGGGGACGAGGAGGAGGGAGAAGGCAAGCAGAATCAGATCATACAGCAGATACACCTGTCGCCTCCAAACGGTTGCGCGCTCTCGCTTCATTTTCTTCCATCGCCTGCTGCAGACGGTTACGGAAACTCACCTCCATTTCCTCCGGTGCGTAAAAGAGCGGTGCTCCATAAGACAATATTCCCCGGCAGAAGGGGAAAGGGAGCAGAAAACGGTCCCATGAGGCAAAACGATGACCGCGACTGCAAACGAAAGCCATTGGGATCACCGGCCTTGCCGTCAGGCGGGCAAGTTGAACCACCCCTTCCTTGAGCTGATGCCGCGGTCCTCTCGGCCCATCGGGGGTAATCGCCAGATCGACTGGCTCTTTCGCCGCCTGCAAAAGCGTCCGGAAAGCGGCCCGCGCGCCGCGGCTTGAAGAACCGCGCACCACTCCCTGACCGAAAAACTTGACGGTTCGGGCAATCAGTTCGCCATCCTTCGAGGCACTGATAAGTAACCTTGCGCCCGGCCCCCGGTAGACTGCTGGCGTCATCAATAATTGATCGTGCCAGCAGGAGAAGATGACACCTTTCCCTTGCTGCCACCAGGCGCGCGGGTGTTCTTCCCCGATGAACTCTTTTCGCATCGAAAGGTTCAGCAGATAAACGAATGCAGCGCCAAGAGGCGGTGCCAGAGCAAGCAGAAGGCGGTCACCGACACCGGCCATCGCCGACTCCTGAAACTGCATGTCATAGAGTTTGCGATAGAGACCGCTGCGCCCGAGCAACTCCTGATGGGTTCCGCTATCGACGATCCGCCCATCCTCCAGAACGACGATCTTGTCGGCATGCATGACGGTCGAGAGCCGATGGGCAATGACAAAGGTCGTGCGGTTCTGCATCAGGTTGGCCAGAGCCTTCTGCACCATCGCCTCGCTCTCGGTATCGAGAGCACTGGTCGCCTCGTCAAGGATCAGGATCGGCGCATCGCGCAGAATCGCCCGGGCAATGCAGATGCGCTGGCGCTGACCGCCGGAGAGGCGCACGCCGCGGTCGCCGATGCAGCTTTCGTAACCCTCGGGCAACTGACGGATGAATTCGTCGGCATAAGCCAGCCGAGCCGCTTCCTCCACCTCGGCTTCCGTCGCCTCCCGGCGGCCGTAACGGATATTGTTGCGAATGGTGTCATTGAACAGAAAGGTTTCCTGATCGACCAGGGCAATATTCCTTTTCAGGCTCTCCAGGGTGACCTGGCGGATATCCTCACCGTCGATGCGAATGGCTCCCGGCCTGCGGATCGTAAAAACGGGTGATCAGGAACCGACCATGGTCGATTTGCCGGCGCCGGATGGCCCGACCAGGGCGACGACCTCGCCCGGCTCGGCCGCAGAGAGAATATCCTGCAGCACCGGCTCATCATCATAGGAGAAACGACACCTGCGTCGAATTCGACCTCTCCCCGGACCCGGCGGTAACGGCCTGCGCATCGGGAGCATCGTCAATCTCGGGTATTTCGTCCAGCACCTCGAAGACCCGTTCCGCGGCCCCGATCGACGCTGGATCTAGTTGTTGACCTTGATCAGACGCTTGACCGGGGTGTACATCATCAGCACCGATGCAATGAAGGCAAACAAGCTCTCCCTGGGTGATTGCTCCGGAAATGACCCGGTGCAGTCCGTACCAGAAAATCCCGGCAATGCCAAGGGATGCCAGAATTTCGATGACCGGCGCCGAGGCCGAATCGTACTTGAGCGTCTTGCGGATAAACCGGTAGAAAGCCAGATTCTCGGCACGGAACCGCAAGGTTTCCTAGGCCTTCGGTGCCAAACGCCTTGATCACCTTGACCCCGGAAAAACTCTCCTGGAGAACCGCGGTGAGATTGCCCAGGGTCGCCTGGCTGCGCTGCGTGTATATCCTTGATCTTGCGGCCGATGATGGAGGCCGGCAGCAGCGCCGTCGGCAGGACCAGGAAGGCCACGCAGGCCAGGCGCCAGTCGCTGTAAAATGCCGAGGCGGTCAAACCGACGAGGGTAAAGGTTTCACGAATCGCATCGACCAGAACATCCGCGGCGGAGCGTTGCATGACCCCGACGTCGTTGAGGATCCGGGACATCATGTTGCCGGTCGAATTGCGGACGTAATACCTCATCGACAGGCCCATCGAGTGGGAGTACAAGATCGTTGCGGACATCCTGAACGATCAACTGCCCGGCAGTCTTGATGGAGTATTCCTGGATATAGCGCGAAACGCCCTTGAACATCGCCATGCCGACAATGATGAACGGCACCAGATTGACCAGACGTATAGCTTTTGGCGATGACAATCTTGTCAACCAGCGGCTTCATGAGCTGGGCCGTCGCGATATCGACGCTGACTACCCCGAGGGAGCCGACCAAAGCCAGAATGATCCGCCAGGTATAGGGCCGGGAGTAGCCGAGCAGCCGCTTGTAGACATTGTCGATGAGATTTTTCTCTGCACTGCTGCTGCATCTATCCGGCATCACCGCATCATTTGCCGACGCCATTTTCGAACGACCCGGGCCGAGCATGCCCGGCTCGCCCATCCGTGTCACGTCACCAGCGCAATCCGTTGCGCATGCGGCGTGATATCAGGGTCTTCCAGTATGCGCACGATTTCTGCGGCCAGATCGCCGCGGCGTGGCCGCTCCTGGATGAACTCACGACAATCTCCTCGCCGGCAACGATATTGGCCAGACCGCATAAGCGGATGCTTGACCGAGGCGTGCGCCGATCGCATAGGTCAGTCGGCGCCACCCGGTAGACAATCGCCATCGGCGTACCGACCAGGGCAATCTGCAAGGTCACCGTGCCGGACACGGCGAGGATCGCATCGCAGGCATTGGCCGCATCGTAGATATCGTCGCTGACCATGGTAACCGGCAGCGGCCGTGCGGCCAGCAGCTGTTCGAACGTATCACGGCGAGAGTGAAGCGGCGCAACCGGCAGCAGAAACGACCATATGCGGTCGCTGCTGTAGATCAGGCCGCGGCCGTCGAGCAGATGTCTCGAGATTATATTGCATTTCGTTGCGGCGGCTGCCGGGAAAAATGCCGACCACCGGCCGGGCCGGATCGATACCGTGTGCGTGAGGAATTCCTCTTTACTCCGGCCGACCTTCGCTTCGTCGAGCAGGGGATTGCCCACATATTCGACCTCGATCGGTTTCCCCGCGATAAAATTCCGGCTCAAAAGGGAAAATGACCGCCAGACGATCGACAACCGCGCAATCTTCTTCACCCGGCCCCGCCGCCAGGCCCAGACCTGCGGGCTCACGTAATAAAGAACCGGCACCCCGGCCTTGCTTGGCCACTGCTGCCAGTCGTCAGGTTGAAATCGGGAAAATCGATCAGGATCAGCGATCGGGACGTTCAGTCCCGTCAAAATACGCTTAAGCCTGGCGAAAGGCCCGACAGATGACCGGGAAATGTCCGAGCACCTCGACCAGCCCCATGACGGCAATTTTTCGCCGGGATGAGAATCTCGCAGCCGGCTTCAGCCATGCGCGGCCGCCGACCCCGAAGAAAGCCAAGTCGGGATCGATCTCCCGAGCGGCACGGATCAGATTGGCGCCATGCAGATCGCCGGACGCTTCCCCGGTTACGATCAAAGCCTTGCGCTTCGCATTCATAATTCTTCTCTTGGCTCCTTAATTCTCACATGCCGCGAGAAGCACCGTGCAAATCCGTTCGATCTGCATTTCAGTAAGTTCGGGATACATCGGCAGGGAAAGAACCTGACACGCTGTCTGTTCAGCCTGTGGCAAGACGATATCGGCAAACATTTCCCGATAGACTTCCTGCCGGTGCAAAGGAATTGAATAGTAGACGGCCGAAGCGACAGCAGCACTCAGCCTCTTTTGCAGCGATTCACGCTCCGCGGTCAGGATGGTGTACTGGTGAGCGAGGCGGTGGGAAAAGACGATACGGGGATCTTTAACCACACCCTGCATCGCCATGATCGCCGGATTGAAACGTTCCAGATAACCTACATGGAAGACCACATTATTTATCGCAGCCAGACTAATCAACGCATCGGCTTCAATGACTTTTTCAGTGAGCGGCTTCTCTAGCAGGACATGTCGGCCGGCGGCAAGAAAATCGTGTGCGATAGCGAAATGACAGCGGGTCGGCACGGCAATGGTGACAAGATCAACCTGGTCGAGGATCTGCCGATAATCGGTTAATGCAAGCGATCCCGATTCCGCGGCAACTGCTTCGGCCCGTTCCCGGCTCGATATCGACCACCGCGACCAGTTCAACCCCTTTCGCGGCAGCTAGCTTCTGGGCATGAAACCGTCCCAGAAAGCCAACGCCGATTACCGCCGCCCACAGAACCCCTTGCATTCCTGATCCTGGCTCTTCAGCGGGCGATTCCCCGTTCGCTGCCGCGGATGAAATCGATGAAAACCTTCAGTTCCGGGTCTCCTCCACCTCTGCCGCGATTTTTTCCAGCGCCAGTTCCAGCCGCAGACCGGAACGAAAAACCAGCTTGTAGGCATGCTTAATGCCGCGAATGGAGTCCTCGGAAAAACCCCGCCGTTGCAGGCCGACCAGATTGATACCAACCGTTTTAGCCCGGTCCCCCTGGGCGATGGTGTAGGGAGGGATGTCCTGGGCGACCATCGAACCGCCACTGATCATGGCATGGGCACCGACGCGGGTAAACTGGTGAACCGCCGAAAGCCCGCCGAATATGGCGAAATCATCGACCGTCACATGCCCGGCCAGCGTGGAGCCATTGGCAAGAATAACCCGGTTGCCGACACGGCAGTCATGCGCGACATGCGAATAGGCCATGAACAGATTATCATTGCCGATCACCGTCTCCGCGCCGCCACCCTCGGTACCCCGATGCAGGGTAACGAATTCCCGGACGATGTTGCGGTCGCCAAGGCGAAGCCAGGCTTGTTCGCCATGATATTTCAGGTCCTGAGGATCGGCGCCCACCGAAGCAAACTGATAAGATTTTGTTTTGCCGACCGATTTCCGTCCATCCTTCAATAACAGCATGCGGACCGACGGTACTGTTCTCGCCGAGGATGACATGTTCGCCGATAACGGCAAAAGGTCCGATTTCCACACCCTGGCCAATTTGAGCGCCGGGATGAACAATAGCGGTTTCGTGAATCATCGTCTTATCAGACTTTCTGCCGGTCGGCAAACGTGGCCTTTAGATCGGCTTCGGCAGCAAGGGCATCACCGACATACGCCTTGCCGGAAAAACAATAAAGGCCGCGTTTGAAGTTGACCAGTTCCAGCTCAAAACGCAACACGTCCCCGGGGACAACGGGGCGACGGAAGCGGGCATTATCGATGCCGGCGAAGTACGTTACCTTGTCATTGCCGATTTTATCGCTCACCATGGCGAAGACTCCGCCGACCTGCGCCATCGCTTCGATAATGAGAACTCCCGGCATAACCGGATGGCCGGGGAAATGACCCTGAAAAAAAGGCTCGTTGATGGTGACGTTCTTGATGCCGACGATCCGCTTCCCTTCCTCCAACTCGATGATCCGGTCCACCAGCAGAAAGGGATAACGGTGGGGCAAGAGCTTCATTATTTCCAGAGTTGTAAGTTCCATGCACTTCATTCTCCTTGTGTTTCATTTCAAGTTCATTCAGCTGTTTCTTCACCTGGTGAAGATCCTTGCGCATTTCCGGCAGTGGGGTGAAAGTCATCGATGCCTTAACCATTCCTTATGGGGGATCGCCGGCAGTCCGGAGAGGATCTGATTATCGCCGAATTATGGCTGACGCCGCCGCGACCGGCGATCATGACGTTGTTGCCGACGGTGAGATGGCCGGCTATTGCCGACTGACCGCCGAAGGTGCAATGCCGGCCGACACGGTGCTGCCGGCGATCCCCGACTGTGAGACCATGATCGTATCCTCGCCAACGTCCACATTATGAGCGATCTGCACCAGGTTGTCGATCTTTACCCCCGCACCGATGCGGGTCACTCCCATGGCCGCCCGGTCAATACAGCTGGCGGCGCCGACCTCCACGTCATCCTCTATGACGACGATTCCTACCTGCGGGATCTTGTAATAACGATCGCCGTCCGGCGCAAAACCGAAACCGTCCGAACCGATCATCGCCGAGGGCTGCAGGATGACCCGGTTGCCGATACGGCAACCCTCTCGCACGATCACCCCGGATGGATGATGCATTCCTCGCCGACAACAACATCGTCGTAGAGAATGACGCCGGGATGTAGGATCGTCCCCGCACCGACCCGCACGCGGTCGCCAACGACACAGCCCGGATGGACGGTAATACCTTCGGCGAGTACGGCGCCCGGGTGGATACGAGCACCCGAAACCCCCTTGGGGGCAGGCCGTGCTCCCTGCAGAAAGGTCTGGGACCTTGGCAAAGACAAGATAGGGATTGGCGGAAACAAGCAGGTTGCGCCCAGGCGCTTCAACACCGGGCGCGACAATAATCGCCGTCGCCTGCGAAGCCTGCAGCCGGTCGAGATATTTCGGATTGGAAACAAAGGTGATTTCCCCTCCTCGGCGGCATCGATAGGCGCCAGGCGCGCGAATAATCGCATCGCCATCGCCAATGACTTGACCAGCGACCCGTTCGGCCAGTTCCCTGAGTGTCGTCATCGCGTTTACTTACCAGTCTTCTTGTTGCGGCTGTTAAAGGCAGCGATGACCTTTTCGGTCAAATCGATCTTGCTGTCGGCATACAGGACCGAGCTTTCCGTCTGCTCCAGAACCAGGGTATACCCTTCTTTCTGGCCGATCCCCTTGATCACTTTGAGCAAGTCTTCGAGAATCTGGCGGGTATATTCAGCGTCCTTCTGCTGCAATTCCTCCTGGATATCCTTGGTGAAACGCTGGTACTCTTTCAATTTCTGCTGATATTCCCTCTCCTTGACGGCGCGGGCTTCCTCCGAAAGGACGAGCGCCTGTTTGTCCAGGTCCTCCTTGATCTTTTTCAGATCTTTCTGCCGCGTTTCAACCGTTCCCTGGTATTCCTGTACTGTCTTGCCAATCTTCTCCTTGGCAGCCTTGCCGGACTCGGACGTATTCAGCGCTTTCTGCAGGTCGACATAACCGATCTTGATTTCGGCAGCCGATACGGAAGCAACCAGAAATAACGGCCGCCAGAACAAAAACCACGATCTTTTTCATTGTTCAGTCTCCTTGTATGTTACTGTTAAAAAAAGCTGCCTATGGAAAATTCGAAATTCGATTGCGGTTCATCCTCTTTCTGGTTCGAGATTGTACCCCCACTCAAGGCGCACGGACCCATCGGGCTGAACCAGCGGATGCCGCCACCGGCACTGTAACGCAAACCGTCATAACGTTCATCCTCATCCCAGGCATTCCCCGCATCGAAGAACAGGACCCCTTTCAGGTTCATTTCCTTGAGCAGCGGCACCAAATATTCGAAATTGAAATAAGCCGCCCTGTCGCCGCCGGTGTACTCATAATCGCCATCCAGTTTGAGTTCGCGCGGGCCGACGGTTCGCGATTCGAAGCCGCGCAGCGAATTCAGTCCGCCAAGGAAGAAACGCTCGTCAATAGGGATTTCCTCACCGGCGAGACCGTGGATATAACCGAGGTGGCCATGCGTGGAAAAAACGGTATCCCATTTGAAAGGGAAGAAGTGCCGGTAATCGAGATTGAGTTGAGCGAATTTCTGCGTGCCGCCTAAACCGGCGATTTCGACTGAGGCCGAGGCTACGGAGCCGCTGGAGGGATCGAGGCGGTAGTCGGTGGTGTTGCGGGTCAGGCTGCCGCTAATCGATGACAGGGTCGATTCGCCTTTTTGTTGTTTGACAAAATCGGTGGCTGATTCATCGACATCGAAGATCTCTTTTTCTTCATACCGATAGACGAAATAAGCCCGGGTATCTTCCGCCACTGGAAAGCCGACTTTGAGATCGCCGCCGTCCGTCCGTTTGCTGAAATCGTTCCATTCGCGTTCGGTTTTGTACAGATCGAAGCCAAGGGTAAGATCGCGATCGAGAAACCACGGATCGGTCAGACCGATCTGATAGGTCGTCGATTTGCTCCCAACGGAGGCGGCCAGGTTAAGCTTGAGGGCGCGCCCGAGAAAATTCTCCTGCGTAACCGATCCTTGGCCAACGACACCATCCACCGAAGAATAACCAACCCCGACGCTGAACGTACCCGTCGGCCGTTCCTTCACTTCGACGTTGACATCCATCCGATCGTCAGCCGACTTGCTCGTGGCAATCTTCACTTCATCGAAGAAACCCAGATTGTTGACTTTGCGCCGGCTTTCATTGAGCTTGCTGGCATTATAAAGTTCCCCTTCGGTAACCTTCATTTCACGGCGAATGACTTTGTCCCGGGTCTTTTCGTTGCCGGTGATCCGGATACGATCAATCGTTACCTGAATACCCTGTTCAATGTCGAAAGCCAGGTTCACCAATTTTTTTTCCGGATCGATCCGGGTCAGGGGAGAAACGTTTACATAAGCATAACCACGGTCGGCATAGAGGTTATTGACAGCCAGCACACTTGCACGTAACTGTTCACGACTAAAAATATCGTTCGGTTTCAACTTGCTCAGAGCAAGAATCTCTTCCTTGCTTTGCAGCAGGTCTCCCTGAACAGTCAGTTCGCCAACCCGAAACTGCTCCCCCTCGTCGATTTCGATATCGACATCCATCTTCTTATTATCGTCTTTCAGGGTAATGCGCGGCTGGCGCACCTTAACTTGCACATAACCCTGGTTGTAGTACTGATCGGCAACGATATCCAGATCGTTCTGCAAAACCTGTTCATTATACGTGCCGCGCCCGGTCAGCCAGGAGAAAATCCACTTCTCCTTCGTTTCCATTACCTTGCGCAGTTCCTTGTCCGACAAGATCTTGTTGCCATCGAAACGGATATTGCCGATATAAACTTTTTCCCCTTCATTGACACGGAAGGTAAGTGTCCCCTCGTTTTCGTCATTGACGACCAGTTGCGGATCGATGGAAGCGGCATAGTAGCCTTCCTCGATGTACGCCTTGCGTAACGCCTCAACACTTTCTTTGACCTTTTGCGGGCTGTAGATGTCGGGAACCTTGATCGTCAGCAGCGGCCGCAGTTTCTCTTCAGAAAGTTCCTTGTTGTCGGCAAATTCAATCTTCCGGACCAGCGGGCGCTCCTCCACCTTGTAGACAAGGACGTTTTTGCCGCTGCGTTCTTCGATTTCAGCCGCAACATCGCGAAAACGACCCAGACGAAAAATCGCCTGCAGATCCCGGTCAATCTCCTCGGCCGATACTGCCTCCCCCGGGTCGGACGGAAAGAATGGCACGTATCGCCGCCGGCTCAACCCGGCGGCTCCCTTCAATGACGATTTCATCGACACGCCAGGTCTGGGCGCCAGCAATAGTCGGCAACAGAAGGAACATTAATATTATGGTCAGAACCGCTGTGCGGATCATCCGTTCATCTCTCCATGCAAACAATATGAAAGTGCGTATATTAGTCGAATACCGGCAGGGGTGCAAAGAAAATCCTGAATTAATCAGACAATTCGCCCGTCTTCCATATGGACGATCCGGTCCAGGCGCTCTGCGAGTATTTCGCTATGCGTGACCACAACCATGGTCAAATCATGTTTGCTGTGCAGTTCCTGCAGCAAATGATAAATATCTTCGGAGGTGCGCCTGTCGAGATTGCCGGTCGGTTCATCGGCCAGCAGCAGGCGCGGCCCCATGACTCAAGGCCCGGGCGATGGCCACCCGCTGCTGCTCGCCGCCGGAGAGTTCCCCCGGCTTGTGGCTGCAGGCGATGGCCCAAGACCGACTTCAGCGAGCAGTCCCTGCAGCCGCAGCGGCCTTCGTTCGCTGGCTGGCGGGCGATCAGCAGCCGGCATCATGACATTTTCCAGGGCAGTGAATTCGGGCAGGAGCTGGTGAAACTGAAAGACAAAACCGACGGTGCGATTGCGAAAGGCGTCGAGGAGCCGGCCCGCGCAGGGAGAAGATATCCGTCCCCGGCAAAGCAGCACCGGCCGCCGCTGCGGACGATCGAGTCCGCCGAGGATATGCATGAGGGTACTCTTGCCGGCGCCGGAAGCCCCGACCACCGCAACCCGTTCGCCACGGGCAACGGCAGATCGATACCGCGCAGCACATCGACCCGGCGGTCACCGGAAATAAAACTTTTTGTCAGACCTTTAATTTCGATCATAAAAGCAAGTTTCAGGTTACGGGTTTCAGGTAAGCGGATGCAGGTAAAAGGCATCGAAACGATTTTTTTGCTTCGGATTCCTGAAGCCTGATTCCCGACACCTTCTACTCATAACGCAGCGCCTCCGCCGGATCCATGCGCGCCGCCCGCCAGGCCGGATAGATGGTCGCCAGCAGAGAGATGCTCATCGCCACGAGCGACAACGGCCAGACGTCCGCCGGATTGACCACCGACGGGAAGCTGCTCCATGCCGTAGACCGCCTGATCGAAAATCCTCACCCCGAACAGACGCTCCAGCCCCTTGATGATCGGATCGGCGTTCTTTGCCAGCAGCAGACCGAGGAGCGTACCGAGCAGCGGTGCCCATGGTGCCGATGATCAAGCCTTCGAGGACGAAGATCTTCATGATGCTCGCGCGAGGTCGCCCCCATGGCGCGCAGGATGGCGATATCCTTGTGTTTCTCCATGACCACCATGATCAGGGTAGTGGCGATATTGAAGGCGGCGACCAGAACGATGATCGCCAGGACGATGAAAAGCCCGAGCTTCTCCAGTTTGAGCGCGGACAGGAAGGAACCGAAAAGATCCTCCCAGGAGCGCACCGACATAAGGGAAACGAAATTCGCGGCGCAGCTCATGCGGCCACGGGATTGGCCTGATCAAAGGAAGTCGACCTCGACCTCGATGCCGCTGACTGCCCCGTTCAGGCGCCAAGAAAACGCTGCGCCTGGCGAAGGTCGATGTAGGCGAAATAGGTATCGAGAAAGCCGCCGCGCTGCCGGAAGATGCCGACGACGCGGAAAGGCTTCATCTTCGGGATCATGCCGAAGGGGGTGATATTGAACATCGGCGGGATGACGTTGATCGTGTCGCCGACCGCTACCCCGAGGGTGGTGGCGGTATCGAGGCCGATGACGATCCCCGGCGGACCGGTTATTTGCCTCGCAAAGAGCAGCTCCTGCGACGGTTCACTGCCGTCGAGGGTGAGAAACGCTGGTCGAAGATCTTGTTGCCGTGCTTCGATCCCCTTGACGCGTCACCGCCGCCACATTGCGCTGCGAGCAGGAGCATCGCTTCCTTGGAGACGAAGGGGGTCGCACCGATCGATCTGCGGCGAGGCTGGCGCGCGCGGTCTCGGCACACCTTTGCGTAGTCGGCGAGATCCTCGCCATAGCTCTGGATCAGGACATGCGGGATGTTGCCGAGGATCTGCTGACGGACGCCATCGTGAAAACCGGTCATGACGGCCAGCACGACGATCAACGCCGCCACCCCGAGCGTCACCCCGGCGATGGAGATGAAGGAGATGACCGAGATGAAGGTCTGCTTGCGCTTGGCCCGCAGGTAGCGCAGACTGACGAACCATTCGTAGGACATAGATTCCTAGAGCAAAAGGTACTCGCTTCATTATTTTTCCGGCCGCATTTGCGGAAAGAGGATGACGTCGCGGATCGAGGCGGAGTCGGTCAGCAGCATGACCAGGCGGTCGATGCCGATCCCCTCCCCGGCCGTCGGCGGCAGGCCGTATTCGAGGGCGCGGATGTAATCCTCGTCCATGGCGTGGGCCTCCTCGTCGCCGGCCTCCTTTTCGGCCAACTGGCGCGAGAAAGCGCTCCTTCTGGTCGATCGGGATCGTTGAGCTCGGAGAAGGCGTTGGCCAGCTCGCGGCCGACGATGAAGAGCTCGAAGCGGTCGACGACTTCCGGGTTGTGCGTCGTTCTTGCGCGACAGCGGGGAAACCTCGGTCGGATATTCGGTGATGAAGGTCGGCTGCCACAGGTGCGGCTCGGCCACTGCCTCGAAGATCTCGCAGTCAGCAGCTTGCCGTGGCCGATGGTCGGTTCGACGTCGAGGCCGAGGCTTCTGGCGTACCTCGAGCAGTGCGGCGTGATCGTCGAGGACCGCCGGCGTCGAGCTGGCCGTACTTGACGATCGCCTCGCGCACCGTCAGCCGCTCCCAGGGCGGGGTCAGATCGACCTCGCTGCCCGCCGTAGCTGAACTTGAGGCTGCCGACGCACCTCCTGCGCCACGTGGCAGATGAGCTTTTCGGTGAAGTCCATCAGATCGCTCGTAGGTGGCGTAGGCCTGGTAGAACTCCATCATGGTGAATTCGGGATTGTGCCGGATCGAGATCCCCTCGTTGCGGAAGTTGCGGTTGATCTCGAAGACCCGCTCGAAGCCGCCGACCACCAGGCGCTTGAGGTAGAGCTCGGGGGCGATGCGCAGGAACAGAGTCCATGTCCAGGGCGTTGTGATGGGTGACGAAGGGCCGCGCCGTGGCGCCGCCGGCGATCGGCTGCATCATCGGCGTCTCGACTTCGAGAAAGTCGTGGTCGACCATGAACTCGCGGATCAGGGCTGACGATGCGGCTGCGCTTGCTGGAAGACCTCGCGCACCTCGGGATTGACGATCAGGTCGAGATAGCGCTGGCGGTAGCGGGTTTCGACGTCGGTCAGCCCGTGCCACTTCTCCGGCAGCGGCAGCAGCGACTTGGTCAGCAGCCGCAGCGCGTCGGCGCGCAGCGAGAGTTCGCCGGTCTTGGTGCGAAAGGGCGTGCCGGTGACCGCCGACGATGTCGCCGATATCGAGCTTACGGTAAGAGTTCGAAGGCCGCCTCGCCGAGCTGATCCTGGGCGACGTAGACCTGCAGTCGGCCGCGGCGGTCCTGCAGCTGGATGAAGGCGGCCTTGCCGAAGTCGCGCCGGGCCATGATCCGGCCGGCCAGGGTGTAGCGGGCTGCTGCACCCGTCCAGGGCGGCGGCATCCTGCTCGCGCATGGGCGGCGTGCACTTCGGCGTCGTATGGGCTGACGCGAAAATCGTTGGCAAACGGGTTGATCCCCTCGCCGCGCAGCTCATCGAGCTTTGGCGCGGCGCTGCAGCAGCAGATCGTTTAGTTCTTCCATGTAACGAAGCCCTTTCTTGCGTTTTCTCGGCGGTCACCTTATCCCGCAGCCGGGTCAAGTCAAGGGAAAGCCGCTTGATTCGGCAGTCCGAGGGGAAAGTCTGATTTCCGGCTCGAGCAGATAGGCTTCGATGAAACCGTCGAGATCGCCGTCGAGCACGGCGTCGGTGTTGCCGACCTCGAAGCTGGTGCGGTGGTCCTTGACCATCCGGTACGGATGCAGGACGTAGGAGCGGATCTGGCTCCCCCAGCCGATGTCCTTCTTCTCGCCGGTAATGTCTGCGGCCTACCTCCTCCTTCTTGCGCATCTCCAGCTCGTACAGCCGCGCCTTCAGCTGCTTCATGGCGGTGGCGCGGTTCTTGTGCTGGGAGCGCTCGTTCTGGCAGGCGACGACGATGCCGGTCGGCATATGGGTGATGCGGATCGCCGACTCGGTCTTGTTGACGTGCTGGCCGCCGGCGCCGCTGGAGCGGTAGGTGTCGACGCGCAGATCCTTGTCGTTGATCTCGACTTCGATGTCGTCGGCAATCTCGGGAAAGACGAAGACCGAGGCGAAGGAGGTATGGCGGCGGGCGTTGGAATCGAAGGGGGAGATGCGCACCAGCCGGTGAATCCCCTTCTCGGCCCTCAGATAGCCGTAGGCGTAGTCGCCCTTCGACAGTGAAGGTGACGCCCTTGATCCCGGCTTCCTCCCCCGGCTGGTAGTCGGTGATCTCGGTCTTGAACCCCTTGCTTCTCGCACCAGCGCAGGTACATGCGCAGCAGCATCTCCGCCCAGTCCTGGGCCTCGGTGCCGCCGGCGCCGGCATTGATGCTGACGATGGCGTTGCTGGCGTCGTGCTCGCCGGAGAGCATGCGGGCGAACTCCATCTTCGGCCGACCCGCTGCACCAGATGTCGGCAGCAGTTCGCGGATCTCGGCCAGGGTCGCCTCGTCCTCCCCCTCCTCGCCCAGTTCGGCCAGCACCAGCAGATCGTCCAGTTCGCGCCAGGCCGATTCCCAGCCATCGACGATTTTCGACAGGCTGGTGCGTTCGCGCAGCAGTTCCTGGGCGCGCTCGCCGGATCCCAGAAATCGGGCTTGGCGATTTCGGCTTCCAGCTCGGCTACCCGCTCCTTCTTGCCGGCTACGTCAAAGATACCTCCTCAGCTCATCGAGCCTGTCCTTGAGGGTGTTAAATCCGCTTTTTCTTCGCGAAACATATGGAACCTCCTGGTTCTGAAATGAGAGGCGGATTATAGCGGGATGGGGGGCGTTCGGCAAGGGGGGAAGGTGGTTTTATGTGGAGCGGTTTTGAATGACGCAAAAAGAGCTGAATTCTACTTTTCGACAAGGCGTCGCGTGATTACTTCTCTTCCCAACCGCCAGGCTTCTTCCACAGACAGAATCGTTGCTTCCGGATGTGTTGACCTCCATTCATCGGCCGCTTCTGGCGATCTGATGAGGTAGACTTGGCTGCAGAAAGTGCTGCGCACGCTGCAGCAACCGCCCTGAGCGGCCGGCACCACAATGGAAACGACCGCCTCGGGGGGGTCCAGGAAGGTAACACCTCCCGGTGAAACCTCCAACCGCACCGGGAGGCCGGTAACGGGGCAGAGGGATTCCACCTGCGCCGTCTGCTGCAGTGCCACCGGGTACATCAGCGTATCCAGGGCGCACCAGGTGAACAGGTTCCGGCCATTCATCTGGAAGCTGTGTGGTGTCGGGATCAGCGAGAGGCCGCAGGCCACCACGCTGCCGTCATCGTCATACATGGTGTCCCTGAAATCTGCCAGTGCCGCCTTTACGTTGCTCACCGGTATCCGGAGCGCTTCGGCCATGCCGGTCGGAGCAACCGGTTTACCATTCGCCAGCATGTGTAACAGGCACATCCAGATTTTTGGGTGGGCGCAGTTCAATGCCCTCTGGAGATGGGATTCCATGTCAGCGGTGAGCGATTGGCAAGTGTCTTTTGATTCAGATTTTGGTGTCATCACTGAGGTACTTTAAAGTGGCATAACGGCTGAGAGCACACCGGCAGCGGTTTTGCTGACCGGTGTTGCACTTTGGTTAGAGAGCCTCTTATTACTCCTCATACTCCGATCTGTCATATTGCTTCTCTGTAATAGATTTATACTGACCAGCAACGTATTTCTGGCACATCTCGCAAAGGCGCTTCAAGTTAACAATGGCATCGTCGTATTCGTTTCCTAGATTCATTATTGCGGACCTCAAGTCCATCCCTTCCAGAGGCTCTCGAACTCGCTTGGTCAATGAGTATATCTCTTCCAAGATGCCATCAGTAGCCTCCATTGTGTAGCATAGTGCTTCAACTGAGCGTCTTTGGTCTAGTGTCCTGTTTGGTTAGTCCTATTGATTAATTTGCTTCTTTGCTCTGTCCACAGCATCGATGATGACAGAGGCGCTTTTGGTCCATTTAAACGGCTTGGCGCTTTCAGAGTTATGAGCCTTTATGTACCGATGAATCTCGGTGCGCAGTTCCTTTATGCTGGTAAAAACACCTCGGTGGATGGCCCGGCGCTCCAGTTGGGAGAACCAGCCTTCTACCGCATTGAGCCAAGACGCACTGGTTGGCGTGAAGTGCATGATGAATCGCGGATGGCTGGCGAGCCACGACTGAATCTCCGGCGTTTTGTGGGTGCTGCTGTTGTCCAGAATCAGATGCAGGTCCAACTCTCTGGGTGTTGAGCGATCGATCTGACGCAGAAAGTCGAGAAACTCCTTGGCCCGGTGCCGCTTCGTCGTTCGACCGATGACCTTCCCCGTCAGGATGTCAAAGGCTGCGTACAGGCTCGTGGTGCCATTGCGCTTGTAATCGTGAGTGCGGCGCTCGATCTGACCAGGCCGTAGCGGCAGCATCGGTTGCGTCCGATCGAGTGCCTGAATCTGAGTTTTCTCGTCCACCGACAGCACCAGGGCATTGTCGGGAGGGTTCATGTACAGACCGACCACATCCACAACCTTCTCAGCAAATTCGGGATCGTTGCTGATCTTGAAGGTTTTGAGGCGGTGAGGTTTGAGATCTGAGGCCTCCCAAATCTGTCGGACTTGCCAGGTGGTGATCCCGGCCGCCTTGGCCATCAGGCGTACACTCCAATGGGTGGCCTCCCTGGGAATGCGCTCCACCGTCAGCGTCAAAACCTCTTTGACCTTGGCCGCCAAGAGCTTCTTCGGCTGGCCGGAACGCGGCAGGTCTTTGAGGCCATCAACACCATTGGCCTTGAATCGGTTGCGCCACTTGTACACTGCGAGCTTGGAGGAGCCGAGCGAATCGGCGACCTCTTCTACGGTCTGTCCTGTGCCACTGAGCAGAACAATCCGTGCCCGCATTACAATGCTTTGCGCTGTCTTGGGGGACCGAAGCAGCACTTCGAGAGCCTGCCGGTCCTCTACGGTCAATTCGTATTTTTCGTGAGGGCGTCCCATGTTCGAACTATACCACGGGACGACACTTAATGAAAAGGACTAACCGCACGGGACACTAGCGTCAGCCGTCCGAGCACCTCGGCAGCTAACTGAAGGATTAGCAACGTGTTAAATTTCAGAATTGGAGCCGGAATTATCCTACTCTCCTCGCGTAGAGCATTGCGATTGCGACGCACGGTTTCGAGCTTCGCATTTGCAAGGCCAAGGTTCATTTCGATCTCGGCACAAATATTAGCAACCTTCTTTCGCTCTCGCCGCCAGTCGTTCAGCACAACAAGCATGAATGCCGCGCAAGCACCAACAAAAGCGCCGACTGACTGGTTGTTTAAAACTTGTTCTATGAAGTCCCCGACATTCATATTTACTTTCTAACAAGTTAAGAGTTTAAGGCGAATAACGGTGTCGCGTCTAAACATTGACACGTTTCGCTGCATGTCAATGTTTAGACCTGACACTTATTCCTTTTCCTATAGATCCCTGATGAGGGCAAAAAGTAAGGGTCTCTCGGTATGAGGATCATTCAGATCAAAATTGTCAAGGAGGGCATTGACGCCATCCGTGGTATCAATAGCCATCCTAATGTGCTTAATTGAGACAAGAGCTTGACCGTTGCCGTCAAGCACGTTCTTTGCGATGAGTGGTCCAATAGCGCCGCAAGGCAGTTTCATCGAACTGTCACTGCTGGACAGCTTGACAAGATCGGCACTTGAACGCGCCACGACATGCACCATGTGCTCTTTTATTCTTTTCATACTGGCGACTCCTTGTTTCTGCGCTATTTTGACTCGGGCGAAACATAGACGCCGTATACCACATCGAGTCTGGTCAACTCTGTACTTTCCGAAACAAATACCAATCCCTCTTTGCAAATTGTGCTAACTCGAAGCAGGTGAGCATTGGCGCTCCTGATTTCTGGCAAGTCTAAGAAAGCAATGAACTTGGGACAAGATTGAGAATTGATGCTGGCTCTTCTCTTTCCCTGCAGTAGGGCGGACACGTCCTTTTCTATTCCATGGCGCTGCGCTGAGCCGTAGATTGAGCCTTGGTTAATCGGAATGTTGCATTTCACTTCCGCTACGAAGGCGATTGGGTGGCCAAGCCAGACGTTAAAACCATTTGAATTCGGCTTAGCTTCAAGAATAATCTTCTTAAGTGCCAGCTTGGCCTGTGAATCAAGTTCGAGGCGCGATGCAATCCATTCGGCAAAGGCGAATGACACCCTGAGTGTGAGGATGTTGTTGATGTCCGACAGCACGGATTTGAGGCCGAGAAATGCCTCTGGGCCTAATGTCGCATAGTAATCAAGCTCGGGAAGTCCGAATGTTTGCGACAAGAAGGTATTTAGTCGTCTACGAAGACATTCTTCTCGATTGAATAGGGGCATATGAGTCTTTTGCCATAACTCCACGGCCATCCTCCGTTTTTGGGTGTTGGCCAAATAACACGGTTCACACGCGCGCGTAAACCGAGGATCTACCCAAATGGAACATTTGAACATGAAAAACCATCAAAATAGATCCATGCACCTGTAGGTGGATCCAGTCCAATATCAAACAAAACCGCCGATCCTGCGCGGACCGGCGATCCTCTTTATCTGCGCTTCCCCCTGAAAAACATATAAGCAAACCCTCCGGCATTGACATTAAGAGTGCTCAAAAATAGCGCTTTAACGGGAAATCGGCAAGGGAAAATCGGGAACGAAGACACGGAGGACGGAGGTCAGATGGTAAGAGGCTGTGGTCAAAATCGTTGCACGCGGATCAAATCTGATAAGTTCTGATAAAAATCGGATAAACCCTTGCTTTTTGTTTAATCAGATTCTTATCCGACTCTATCCGAAATTATCCGCGTGAACGGTTTTCGATTTTCATTTCAAACCATACCGCTCGCGAATCTTCTTCGTAATTGACTGACGGACGCTGAAAAAGTCGGCCCATGGGTCGTGCGGCAGGCGGGCGAGACGGGCGGGGAGATTGCGGATGGTGAAAGTGTCCGGGCCGATGTCGGCGGAAAGTTCCTCCCAGAAGAGCGGCGCGGAAATCGGCGCACCGTGACGGGCGCGGGTGCTGTAGGGAGCGATGCTGGTGGCGCCGCGGTTGTTGCGGAAGAAATCGATGAAGATTTTGCCGTGCCGCCGGGCCTTGCTCATGGTGGTGACGTAGCGTCCCGGATGCCGCCCGGCGACATCCTCGGCCACCGCGCGCGAGAATTCCTTGACTTCATCCCACTCGGCGCGGCGGGTCAGGGGGACGACGACATGCAGCCCCTTGCCGCCGGACGTCTTGACGAAGCTGCGCAGTCCGAGTTCCTGCAGAACTTCCCGCAGATGAACCGCGCCGCGGATGACCTCCAGCCAGGGAACATCGGGGGCCGGATCGAGATCGAAGATGATCTGATCCGGCTGTTCGACCTTATCTTCGCGGCTCCCCCATGGGTGGAATTCGAGGGCGTTGAGCTGCACCAGGGTGACGAGGCCCGGCAGATCGTCAATGAGCAGGTAGACTTCCTCTCCCTCCTTCTCCCGCACCTGGATGCCGCGCACCGGCGCCGGCAAGCTTTCGTTAAGATGCTTCTGATAAAAACATTCCTTCTGCCGCCCCTGCGGGCAGCGGACGATCGTCAGCGGCCGGCTGGCGACAAAAGGGAGGATCCGGTCGCCGACCAGTTCGTAATAGCGGGCGAGATCCGCCTTGGTCACCCCCTGTTCCGGATAAAGGATGCGCTCCGGGTTGGAAAGGGTGACCCCGGCAATGGTAATAAACTCCTCCCTCCCCTTGCCGGCCGTTCTCTTCGCCGGCCCGGGCGAAGGCGCCGGTTCTTCGCGCACGATTTCGGCCGCCGGACGGTCTTCCCGCAGCCCTTTGAAGGAGGGGTGCCGCAGCCGCCCGTCCTGCGTCCATTCGCTGAATTCGACCTCCGCTACCAGTTCCGGCCGCACCCAGCTGACGCCGGCCGCTTCGCGGCCGCGCGGCGGATTGCGGAAAGGCGGCTGTTCGCTCAGCCGGCGGCGCAATTCTTCTTCGAGGGTGCGCAATGTCTGGTCGCTGAAACCGGTTCCGACCTTGCCAGCGTAAATCAGCTCCTTCTTCTCGTCATAATAGCCGACGAGCAGGGCGCCGAATCCCGTGCGGCTGCCGCCCGGCGGCGAGAACCCGCCGATGGCGAACTCCTGCCGCTGCAGGCATTTGACCTTCACCCAACTGCCGCCGCGCCTCGCCACGTACGAACTGTCGGCCCGCTTGCTGACGATCCCTTCCAGGGCGAATCGGCAGGCGTGCTGAAAGACCCGCTCCCCCTCCCCCTGGATATGATCGCTGTAGCGTAGCGGTGAAGTTTCGGGGCCGGTTCCGGCGAGAATCTGCCGCAGAAGATTCTTGCGTTCGATGAGGGGGACGTGCGAAAGATCGAAACCGTTGCAATGGATCAGGTCGAATAGATAATAAAGAAGACGGCCTCTTTCCCCCGCTTTGAGCACATTCTGCAGCGCCTGAAAATCGGAGATCCCCTGCGCATCGACAACGACGACCTCGCCATCCAGAATAGCCTGTTTGACCGGCAGGGAAGCTGCCGCACGGGCGATCGGAGAAAAACGTTCCGTCCAATCCTGTCCGCTGCGCGTCCACAGCCGCACCGCTCCGTCCCGAATGGTGCAGATCAGCCGGTAACCGTCGAATTTGATCTCGTGCAGCCACTCCGCCCCGGCCGGCACAACAGTGACCAGCTGCACCGGCTGCGGCGTAATCTTCTCCGGCTGCGCGGCCCGCCGCGCACCGGGCAGGTCGGCGGGATCGATAGCCGTTAAAACCGTCTGTTGCGCCTCGCCACTGTGCCAGACGAGATCGCGGGCGGCGGCGATTTCTTCCATCGAGCGGCCGCTCAGGACACTGCGCGGGTTCTCCTGCAGAAAATGATCATCATCACCGGGACAGGCCGCCTCGTCATCCTTCTTGATAAGCAGCCAGTTCTTTCCGTCGACGTTCCCCTGTCCCCCCATGCGGGCCAGCGTCCATCCCCCCTGCAGCTTTACCCCATGCAGGCGGAAGGAAAGATGCCCCTTGCGATAGCTCTTTTCCGCGTCTCCCTCCGGCTCCCACTCCCCCCGATCCCAGAGAAGAACCGTTCCCCCCCCATACTCCCCTTCGGGGATGATGCCCTCAAAATCGCCGTAAGCGAGGGGATGATCTTCGACATGCACAGCCAGCCGTTTTTCGCCGGGATCAAGACATGGTCCTTTCGGCACAGCCCAACTTTTCAGGACGCCGCCTAGTTCGAGACGCAGGTCGTAATGCAAGGCGCGGGCGGCGTGCTTCTGGATCAGGTATGAGCGACCGGAAACACCCTCCTTTTCGTCTCCCTTCGGTTCTGGAGTCCGGGAGAAATCCCGCTTGCTCCGATACTTGTCAAGCCCCATGCGCGAATTCAGCGTGTCGTAAAAGAGCGGATTTCACTCTTCGCCTCGATGCCGTCGTCGTATTCGGCAACGACCTGCCAAAAGTAGGTGCTCTCATCCGCCAGGTTGCCGACTTCCTCAATGGAACTGTCCTCGATATCTTCGCTGCAGGCAGCAATCAGAAAGACAGCCGCGATGGAAAGCAATATCCGTCTCCATCGACGCCAGCTTCTGCCACTCCGGTAAAGGCAGAGCAACCCGCCCAAGGCAAAACCCAGGCTCGCTTCCGTGCTCGTCACCCGCCGCAGCGGCCTTTCGGGCAACACCGGCTGCGTGCCTGCATGGAGGCGGTAGTTGGCAAATTTTCCCGTCGCATCCCGGCAATTGGACCAGCGGAAAATAACATCATCTTTCATATTGGTACTGCCGTTATCCGGATGAATCAGCACGGGTGCGGGAAAATCGATAACTTGCGCGATGCCGCTGCCGCTCAAGACGATCGAGATGAGATTTTCCCCGGGCGCTGTGCTGGTGAAAGCTAAATCGGCGGTTTGGTCGCCAATTGCGGTCGGCGTGAAGACCACCTCGACACTGCAGCTGTCCATGAAATCCAGCTTCGCTCCGGAACAGCCATCATTCTCGATGGAAAAGGGCGCTGGCGGCGGTGTCAGCAGCATGATTTCCATTTCCCCCTCGTTCCGATTGGCGATCTGGAAGATCTTGCGCTTGGCGACGCCGACCGGAACCGTGCCGAAGGGGATGGTCCGGTCGTCAAACGGCTCGACCGAATCCCTGATCAGGATTCCCGACAAGGTAGGATTTCCACCGCTCGGAGGTTCGGTGGTTGGGGGTTCGGTCGTTGGAGGGTCGGTGGTCGGCGGATCGGTGGTTGGAGGTTCAATGGGCGGAGGTTCGGTGGTCGGAGGTTCGGTGGTCACGCCACCGCCGGTCCCCTGCAATTGGATAGCCATTTCGGGATCATCGGAAACGATGACCAGATTGGTTGTCCTGGTACCCACCGCCAGGGGGGCAAATTCCACCCGCACCCGACAACTGGCTTTCTCTCTTAGCCTTTCGCCGCACGTGCTCCCGGCAATCCGGAAAAAGGACGGATCGTCTGCCATAGAGATGGAGACCAGCCGCAGATCTTCATCGCCTCTGTTGCTCAGGCGGAACTCGCGACTGCCGATTTCCCCAATCAACACCGTCCCGAAATCGTAAGCCGCCGGTTCCACTTGCAGAGCATGGACCGAAAGGGGAACAAGAAGAATCAGCAGGAAGAAAAGGATACGTTTCATGATGTTTTCCCTCCGCACAGGATTACTTCCATTTAATTTATTGCGGGGAAATGTCAAGATCAGGGGGGGATTTAACTCTTGAATCTTGCTTTTTCTGAGCCGTCGCCGGTTTGCGCTGACCACCTAAAAAACAGCCCTGTTCCAAAACGGAACCGGGCTGTTTGTTGTCAAAAGTATTATGTGATCTAAAATTTTATTATAAAATTCACATAGGCATTTTTCGGCCTTGTTTCACCTCCGCCTGAATATGATACTGAATTCGAGTTAGAAGTATCGTAATCAGAGAACCGCCCTACCCCAGATCTATCGAAGGCACCATTTGCTCGGTATGTAGTGAATACATGCGTATGACTTTTAAACTCATCCCCCTGCACCGATCCCACGTTATTCCCAGTATTGCCACCCGTATTCATCGGCGGCCGTTCCGCATCACTCTTGTTCGGGTCTAGACCAGCCGTCCCGTCCACGCCGCGCAGGAAACGGCCGCGGTAATCGGGCTTGTTGAAGGTGCTGACGTTGTCCCCCCGACCATGGGTATTGCCAATTACAGCATAAAGATCCGCATAGGTGGTGCGGCTCACGGCCGAGCCGTCACAGAGAAGCCACCCTTCCGGGGGCGTAGCCCCAGCAAAGGCAACAACCGTCCCCGGAGGCACAGCCTGATTAGCCAACTGATTGGACAGGGTATTGATCAGGTCTTCCAGATAAGTGAAATTGGCGTTTACCTCCGCGGCTTTGGCTGGCGTTCCGGATGTGAATGTATTTGGTAAATTTCCTGCACTAACTGCTGAACTTAACAAAAGAACCAAAAAAGCAGCAAGAGTCGTTCTTTTCATCGTTTCCTCCCTGTAAAGTAAGTACCTAGACTATGTATTGGCCTTAGTCCCAAACGTCGCCATCCCAAATCAAATAGTCCCACAGACTTGATCCCTGCGTTGGATCGGAGGCGGTGGTGAAATTCCAGGTTTTTTCAGCCGCCAAAGAGTTCGTTGCTAAATCGAGGGCTCCCGTGGTGACGATTGCAGTGTAAACCGTCGAAGGCAAAAGGGGCGTGGTTGGGAGGAAAACGGCGGTTTTGGATGCGCTGGTATACGAAACGGTCCCTGATACCGCAACCGCCCCTCTCTTCAACAAGAAGGTCGAGGTATCGACCGAAAAGGCGGCCATATCCTCACTGAAAACCGCCGTCACAGAACTTGCGGATGAGACACCTATCGCATCGGCCAGCGGCGTTGTCGATAGCACATCAGGCTTGATGGTGTCCGTTCCGATGTAGGCCATGGTCACCGTGCCGGCATCGGCAGTCGCGCCCGAGGTCACGACGATCCCCGTTTTTTGTCCTCGCCAGTCGGCGATACCACCCGACGTCGTCCCATCGATAATGATGTTGTAAGTGCCGGCATCGACGGCGACAAAGCCGCTGTGACTAGAGCACGCAAAGGTACTGCTCGTCACCAGGGAGTTGCCGGTGGTGTACACGTTGACGATAACGTTCTGAATCAGGTAATCCTGGCACACGTCACCGGAAGCCGCCCGGGAGACCGCCCGACTGCTGTCTGCGTCCGTTGCCCATTCGAGAGTGAAAGCCATACCAGTCGTTCCGCTAGTCGTCCCGCCGGTTGATCCCTCTTCGCTGCCGCAGGAAATCAGGATTAGAACACTGGAGAAAATTACAAAAAGTTGAAAAACCCTGAAAATTAAATATCGCATCCAATCACCCCTTTTTGCCCAGAAGCGAAACATGAATTAAAGCCGTTACCACCCGACATTTACCCCGGTATTGCCAGTCGGTGTCGTCGTTGTATCTCCACTGTCATCACCCCCACCGCCGCCTCCGGCCGCCGCAGCAGCACCACCGCCGACAATGACCAGCCCCGCCAGTGCCCACCAATACCAGCGGATGCCCGACTTTTTAGCTTCAGTTTCAATGGCCGGCGCTGACTGGGATGTGGGGGTGGAGAGCTCTTGTTCAATACGCTCCTTCTCCAGAACCTCTTTCTCCACCGGTTCTGGGGCAAAAATGGGGACCGCCAATACCGCCTGCGCCTGCACGATCAGGGTAAAGACGAGCAGAACAGATAACAGCGCCTTCATCAGATCTCCTCCTTCAGCAAATCGGCCTTGGGGGCCAAGATCAATTGCAGATTGCCGTGAACCTTGGGGTTCTGCTCCCGATTGAATAATTGCAGGGCATGGTCGTTGACCACGCCCTCAAAGACAAGTCTTTCCTGCATATCAGCTAGGGCGACGTCTTGGCCGGAGACGATCCCCTCTTTGAGGAATTTCAGGAAAAAGTAGGTAAAAAGTCCGTGCCGTTGCTGGGTATACCAGGAACTGATCTGGTTCTCGGTGGCGCTGGTGAGAATGGCGATGTTGTCGCCCGGGATTGGCGCAACCGGCCGGACTTTGAGGCCGATCGAGCTGGCCTCGCTAACCAGTGCTCCGGCGGGAGAACTGCCGCTGAAACAGGCATCGAATACCACCGTGATACTCTTCGGCCGCTTATCCCTATTGAGTTTGTCCAGATTGGCGTACAGGGTGTCCATGGCATAGCCGGTCAGCGAAATCATATTGGGATCGCCATCGGCGGGTAGCAGATATGATTTTTGCGTGTTGGTATCGGGAACGCCATGACCGGAGTAGTAAACAAATACATCGGTCAACTCAGGCTTGGTCCGGGTATAAAGCAGGCCGCGCGGATTGCTTTCATCGCCGAACAGGCTTTTGAAATCGACCAGCCGGGCATCTTCGTAATACAGAATGTTGGTCTCGCGAAAACCGAGCGCCTGGACGAGGTAATCCTTCACTATGGATGCATCGCGGACAGCATACTGAACCGCCGGAACCAGCGCTCGCTGGTAACTGGCATTACCGATGACCACCGCCACGGCATTCGGACGAGTCAGGCTGGTTCGCGGCGGGGCATCGACCTTGTCTTTATCGAGGCGCATCGCCTGCACACGTGCCATCGTCTCATTGAACCCCCGATTCCTAGGGTCTATCTGCAAGGCATTCCTTGCCAACTCTTCAGCGCGAATAAAGGAGCCGCCCTCCATCTCCAAATGAACATTAGCCAGGACGTTCATGCCTTGCGCGAAGCCGGGTCGGAGTTCCAGTGCTCGTTCCAGAGAGCTGGCAGACTCTTGATATTTCTTCTGCATAAAAAGAACGCCGCCCAAATTGTAATGCAGGGCGGCGCTCTGTTCGCATGCATCGACGGCACTGCGCAGCAGCAACTCTGCCGAGGCCGGGTATTTACCCATGACTTCGGTAGCCTCTTTGGCAAGCGTTTCTGCCCGTGAACAATCACTGGCCCACCCTTGGGCAGTCGCCCAATAAAAGATTGCAAGCAGTACCGACAAGGCAATAAACGTTCTTCTCATGCAATACCTCCAAATCAAAATGCCAAAAATCGATCTGACCTTAACAATCTCAAGGTAAGCCGACATTGTGCTTTTCATTGAATTTTCAAGTTTATCTTTGATTAATAATGCAATTTCCATAAGTTAATCAATAATTTTAAAATTATAAGGTTATAAATAACTTCGCTTACTGAAAAACAGATGCGCATGCCAAGCATCAAAAAAAAGCCCGGTTCCATGTCGGAACCGGGCTTTTGTCTTTCATAAAGCGGGAAAATGGATCAGAGGTCTACGTCGCGACCGAATTGATGAAATTCGCCGCGGTTGCTGAATTCACGCCACGCCAGATATTCGTTCGGGGCGTTGAAGAAATCATAAACATTTTCCATGATGTTGTAATGCTTTTGTTCCTCACCGGCAATGCGCAGGAGCAATGTTTTCAGTTCCTCCTTCGTCTCTTGTCGGGCGGCGTCTTCGTACAGCCGGACACTGTCCGCTTCGAGTTTCATCGCATACCGGTAACCTTCGAGATCCCCCTGCATGTTTCCCAGTACCGCTTCCCGGTTATTCATCAGTTCGGCAAAAACGGTTCGGGTACCTTCCAGGACGGTACTGTCCTCCATTGTCGGGGTGCCGGATCTCTCTTTCAGTTCCAGAAAAATCTGGTAATGCTTCTCCTCGTCCTCGGCCAGGCGCAAGAAGATATTCTTCAGGCCGGTATCCACCGATTCGGAAGCAAGTTTCTCGTAGAAGCGTTTACCCTCGACCTCCATCTTCAGAGCAAAATCGAAGACATTCATTGCGGCCTCCTGTGTTAGCTTTCCCTATTTTAGCGAGAAAGCGGAGACCGTCAATGCATCCGTCATGCGGGTTGTTATTTTCCTTTTTTGATCTCTTTTTTCACGGGTTCTTTTTGCCCGTCCTTTACAACAGGCTTGGCTTTTTCCTGCGCCGACCAATTGTTGAGGTCGTGAGCAATGTTGTGACAGGTCGAACATTTCGGGAACATCTGGTGCATCGCTTCGGGATGCGGCAGACCATGGCAGTCGTTGCATTGCGGAATGTTCTTGTGCTTGTTCTGATGGCAGGTGACGCAGGTAACATCGTGATGCTTGGCGCTGCTGGCGGCTAACATGTTGAACGCCTGCTTATGGCAGCTGGCGCAGAGAACGGAAGCGGTCTGTGCTCCATACTGCAGAGTCTTCGGTTGATGCGGCTGATGACAGAGCTTACAGTCGTTCTGCGTCATCTCGGCCGAGTGCGGCTGGTGGCACACTCCACAGGAAGGGATATTGCCGTGCTTATCCGCATGGCAGGTGTTGCAGGCGAGTTTCGTGTGTTTGCTCGGTTGCGAAACCAGCTCCTCACCGACGCCCGCATGGCAGGTCAGGCAAGGGGCGGTCATTTGACCTTTGAGGGTAATATCGAGAGGCTGATGCGGATTGTGACAACCGATGCAACCTTCAAGCTCGTAATGCTTCTGTCCGGAATGGCACATGCCGCACTGGGGGATGTTCTTGGCAACGGCCGGCCGATGACCGGTGTGACAATCCTGACAGTTGATTTCGGTCTTGTGCTTGGCCCCGTTGCTCGCTATCTCGGCCGGTTGACGTTCGTGACATTTGGCGCAATCACCGACCGATAGCGCTGCTTTGGCCGCATCCTGGGCATACACCGTGGCCGGCAGCACCAAAGCCAGCAGTAGAAGCGGCATCAGCATTCCACATTTCTTGCTCATCATTTCCTCCTAGGACAATTCCTCTTCCATTACGGGCCAGTATGGCCCCCTACTATGAGCTGATCCCGACCGCCAACCGTTCGGGCAACCTATTCCATACCTTTTGCTCATATGAAGTGTCAATATAATTTATATTCTCTAACAAACAACCAGGAAGCGAAAAAACCCCCGAGTCCAACTTCGGACCGGGGGTTTTCTGATCTGGAGCGGGAAACGGGATTCGAACCCGCGACTTCAACCTTGGCAAGGTTGCACTCTACCACTGAGTTATTCCCGCTTATATGGTCCATCTCGCGAAGCGAAGCGATATTTATAACAAAAGCGCTCCCGGCAAGTCAACCGCAAATAATTTTATTCTTGGCCGCACGGAACGGGTCTAGCGGGCAAAAACGCTGAAAAATTTTAGCAGATAATCGACACCCGACCACAGGTCAGCGCGAAGGCGACATAGAAGAAAAATATGTCCGCATTATGCATGGTGACATGCAGCAATTCGATCGCACACCGAAAAACCAGTAATAATCGTAATGCAGGAGCAAAGCCGGGAATCGCCACCATCTGGATAGATCGTCTTGTATTTGCCCAAGTCGCTGGCGGCGATGACGATCCCTTCGGAAGAAGCAATCGAACGCAGCCCGGTAACGATCATCTCGCGGGCCAGAATGAGAAAAACCGCCCAGGCGGGATACGCGCCCGAGGGGGATCAGCATGATCAGGGCCGCCATGACGATCAGCTTATCGGCCAGCGGGTCGAGAAACTTGCCGAGGACGTGACGACTTGCCAGCGCCGCGCCAGCCAGCCATCGAGCCAATCGGTAATGGCGGCAGCGCCGAAGATCAGCCGCGGCCCAGAATCCGGCCTCGCGGCCATCGAAAAGCATGCAGATCGACCACCGCCGGAATGGCGGCAATCCGGGCCAGAGTCAGAAGATTGGGGAGATTGAGAGCCCGGTGCGGAAATTCATAACAAGACTGTCTCCTGCCGGTAATGTTCAAATGTACTTCTTGACTCGCTTGACGTAGGTTCGGGTCTCCTCGTAAGGAGGGATGCCGCCATGGCGGCGTACCGCATTCGGTCCGGCGTTGTAGGCGGCAATGGCAAATTCGAGGTTGTTGTTGAACTGATTGAGCATATGACGCAGATAACGACTGCCGCCACGGATATTTTCCTCGGGATTGAAGGGATCGTCGACATTCATGAGGCGGGCCGTTTCGGGAATCAATTGCATCATTCCCATGCGCGCCCTTTTGGACACCGCTCGACGGATTGTAATTGCTTTCCGCCTTGATCACCGCCCGATGAGCGCTTCTTCAAGTTAAAAACACCGGCGTAGCGACGGATGATATCGGTTACCTCATGTGCCGAGTTTCCCGTATCCAGGTTTGGAGTTGTTCCGCTTTTACCTTGTTCCTTGCGATAAAAGGCATAATGTTTATTGGTAGGAGTATTGGTAAAGTGCGAGACACCATTGGCATCCACATACCGGTAAATATCGGCATGAAGCTCTCGGGGAGACCGATAATAAGCACCAGGCCGAAACCGATACCTATCCTAGTCAGCCAATAGATCTTCATCAATTATCACCATTGCACTGAAAGCGAATATAACGAAAGAAAGTATGTATTTCAAGCGGTTTAGCGAATACGGCTAAAAATAGCAAAAATCTTGACATTGTTCTTTGTGAAAAGAATAATGTGGCGCCAACTGTTTCAGCCTTGTGCCACCATTCATATTCCGCTTGTTATGCAAAATAAGAGCCACTCTTCCCAAAGCAGTTACCTGCCCTTCTTCAATGAGGCAAGAGATGAAAATCACATCGGATTTTCTGGTCATCGGCAGCGGTATCGCCGGTCTCTCCTATGCACTTAAAGTGGCCGAGCACGGCAGTGTCGCCATTGTCACCAAACGAGAAATAGCCGAAACCGCCACCGCTCTTGCCCAAGGCGGCATTGCCGCGGTCTTCTCGGCAGAAGATTCCTTCGATGCGCATATCAGCGACACCATGGTCGCCGGCGCCTAGCTCCCCAACGAGGAAATGGTCGGCTGGTCGTCGAGAACGGCCCGGCAGCCATCCGAGATCTGATCGCCTGGGGGTCCAGTTCACCCGAGACGAAGACGATGATTTACGATCTGACCCGCGAAGGCGGCCACAGCCACCGGCGCATCTTCATGCCCAGGACATAACCGGTCGGAGGTCGAACGCGCACTGGTCGAGGCGGTACGACGGCATCCGAACATCACCATCTATGAAGACCATGTGGCCGTCGATCTGATCACCGAAGCCAAGCTCACCCATCGACGATTGCAGCCGAATCGCTGCCTCGGCGCCTATATTCTCGACATGCAAGGCGAAAGAGGTCGTGACCTTTGGCGCGCGCATCACCGATTCTGGCCACCGGCGGCGCCGGCAAAGTCTACCTTTATACCTGCAATCCCGATATCGCCACCGGTGACGGCGTGGCCATGGCCTATCGCGCCGGCGCGACCATCGCCAATATGGAATTCATGCAATTCCACCCCACGACCCTTTATCATCCACATGCCAAATCTTTTCTCATCTCAGAAGCGGTGCGCGGCGAAGGGGCGATCCTCCGGCGGCGGGATGGCACGGCATTCATGGAAGCAATATCATCCAGCTGAAGGATCTCGCCCCACGCGATATCGTCGCCCGCGCCATCGACAACGAGATGAAGGTGCATGGCGACGACTGCGTCTTTCTCGATATCACCCACCGTGGCCCCGATTACGTCAAAGATCGCTTTCCCGAATATTTACGAAACCTGCCTCGGTTACGGCATCGACATGACGCGCGAGCCGCTCCCGGTTGTGCCGGCCGCCCACTACCTGTGCGGCGGCGTCAAGGTCGATCGCTGGGGGGAATCGGACATCCACAACCTCTTTGCCATCGGCGAAGTTTCCTGCACCGGCCTGCATGGCGCCAACCGACTGGCAAGCAACAGTCTGCTCGAAGGGATTGTCTATCGGCGAACGGGCAGCGCAGCGCTCCAAAGAGCGGCTGAGCGCTCCACCCGCCCCTTTCCCGCCCATAAAGGCGTGGGATACCGGCAGTGCCACGCAACAGCGACGAAGAAGTTGTCGTTGCACATAACTGGGATGAAATCCGTCGCTGCATGTGGAACTACGTCGGCATTGTCCGCTCCAGCAAGCGCCTGGTGCGCGCCTTGCGCCGGGTGCAGATGATCCAGGAAGAGATTGCCGATTATTACTGGGATTTCTTCATCACCTCCGACCTCATCGAACTGCGCAACATCGCCACCGTCGCCGAACTGATCATCCGCTGCGCCCTGGAGCGCCGGGAAAGCCGCGGACTGCATTACACCATCGACTATCCGCAGACCGACGATGTTCACTGGAAACGCGACACCATCATCCGCAAGACAATTTTGAGGAATCAGCAGGAGTTATCGTGGATATCGATGCAATTGCGCCGGGAAATCGACCGGCTCGACCATGAACTGCTGCGTATTTTCAATGAACGGGCGGCACTGGCGCTGAGTATCGGTGAGATCAAAAAAGAACGGGGATCTGCCGGTCTACGATCCGGCGCGGGAACAGACAAATCTTTGAGCGGATGCGCGCAGCCAATCCCGGTCCCCTTGAAGATGACGCCATTATTCGGCTGTTTGAACGGGTTATCGATGAATCACGGCGCCTGGAACGCATCCGCACGAAAGGAATTGAGCATGCTCATCGTCATGAAGAAGACAGCCAGAGCGGAGGATCTGCAGGGGATCAAGCAGTATCTGATCGTCCGCGATTTTGATTTTCATCAGTCAACCGGAGCCAACCGCATCATTCTTGGCGTCATCGGCAATACCGCAGCCATAAACTTGAACGAATTGCGCGCATTGCCCGGAGTGCTGGAGGTGTTCAAAATACCGGAGGAAGAGTAACCATTATCAAGTTCCAGGAGTCAGGTTCCAGGTATCAGAAACAAAAAAAATAAAGGGCGCCATAGTCGGGCGCCCTTCCGTTTGAACCTGTTTCCTGAAACCTGATACCCTATTTACCCGACAACCTGCGTCCGGGTAAAGACGGCGCGCAAAACCATCCCCTCCCCTTCGATATTCTCGCGGGCGCCTTCTTCGCGATCGACCAGGGTGACGATGCCGACCACTTCCAGACCTTCCTGGCGCGCCCGTTCCACCGCCTTCATGGACGAACCGCCGGTTGTGGTGACATCCTCGACGATGACCACCCGCGAACCGGCCGGGAGATTCTTGCGCCCTTCCAGCCATTGGCCGGTGCCGTGCCCTTTCGGTTCCTTGCGGATGATGAAGGCATGCAACAGTCTCGCCCTTCCAGAGCAGGCGGCAATCGAAGTCGCCGTGGCGATCGGGTCGGCCCCCAGGGTCAAGCCGCCGACGCCGTGGATCGGACCGGGGAACTTCTTGATCTCCTGCCAGAACGCCTTGCCGACCAGCAATCCACCTCGGGCATGCAGCGTCGTCTGCTTGCCGTCGAAATAAAAATTGCTCTTGCGCCCGGAGGCCAGAGTCACCTCACGCTCTTCATACGAAAGCTCGCGGATAATCCGCATCAGCTCATCTCGTTCTGCCTTCAGTCATTACATATCCTCCAATATTAAATGTAGGGGCACACCCTTGTGGGTGCCCTCGGTTCTTCCATGGGCAGGCACAAGGCCTGCCCCTACATTCATTCTCAGAACAATCCCATCTGGCTGTCTCGACTTCAGACGGGGGAATTTGACCGGATACTGGCCACTGAAGCAGGCATCGCAGAATTGACCGCCGTCTCCCAGCGCTTGATGCCGGTGGCAGCCAGCATCCCTTCCAGGGAAAGATAGCCGAGGGTATCGGCGGTGATATAGCGGCTGATTTCCTCGACCGTATGGGACGAGGAGATCAGTTCCTTGCGGGTGGGGGTGTCGATGCCGTAATAGCAGGGGTAACTGGTCGGCGGGCTGGAGATGCGCACATGCACCTCCTTGGCCCCGGCATTGCGGACCATCTTGACGATCTTGCGCGAGGTGGTGCCGCGCACGATGGAGTCGTCGATGACCACCACCCGCTTCCCCTCGATCATCTTCACGCACCGGATTGAGCTTGATCTTGACCCCGAAATGGCGGATCGACTGCTGCGGCTCGATGAAGGTCCGGCCGACATAGTGGTTGCGGATCAGCCCGAGTTCGAAGGGGATTCCGGATTCCTCGGCATAACCCATGGCCGCCGGCACCCCGGAATCGGGGACGGGGATGACGACATCGGCATCGACTGATGCTCGCGGGCCAGTTGGCGTCCGAGCTCTTTGCGCACCTGTAGACGTTCTTGCCGAAAATGGTGGAGTCGGGACGGGCGAAATAGACGAATTCGAAGATGCAGGGGGTCGGGTTCACCTTCGGCGAAAGGATGAAACGACTTCAGCCCGTCCTTGTCGATGACGACCATCTCGCCCGGCTCGATCTCCCGGATGAACTCGGCCTCGATCAGGTCCAGGGCGCAGGTTTCCGAGGCAACCACGTAGGCGCCGTCAAGTTTGCCCAGAGCCAGCGGCCGGAAGCCGTGGGATCGCGGACCGCGACCATCCGGGTCTCGGTCAGAAACAGCAGGCAGTAGGCGCCCTTGATCGGCTGCAAGGCCTCGGTGAGCCGGTCGACAAGCGAGTTGCTGCTGGGCGGTGGCCAGCAGGTGGATGATGATCTCGGTGTCCATGGTGGTCTGAGAAGATCGAGCCGCATGCTCCAGCTCATTGCGAACTTCTGGGCATTGACCAGGTTGCCGTTATGGGCCACGGCGATGGAGCCGCGCGAATAATCCACCATGATCGGCTGGACATTCTTCAGATCGTTGCCACCGGCGGTGGAGTAGCGCACATGGCCGATGGCGCTTTGCCCGGGCAGTTTCTTGAAAGACGTCTCGTTCCTGAAGACGTCGGCCACCAGCCCCATGCTTTTGTGGGCATGCAGACGATGGCCGTCGGAGGAGACGATGCCGCAGCTCTCCTGCCCCCGGTGCTGCAGGGCGTAGAGCCCGAGATAGGTCAGGTTGGATGCCTCGGGATGGTCGAAGATGCCGAAAACGCCGCATTCTTCGTTGAACTTGTCAAACATTTCATATGTACTCCGTTATAGGGAAGTTTTGCGTTGTGTAAACTCAGCCGAAAGTAACATATCCGGTAGTGCTTTTACAACAGTTCTCGCTGAATGAACTCGGACGCGTTCCTGTACAGGATAAGCCCATCCCCTCTTCCGGCAGGTGCTCGTCGCGGGTCCAGCGGGGGTGCTGGGTGCGATGCGACAAAGGCCTCGGGATGGGGCATCAGCCCCATGAGCCGGCCGGTCTCGTCACAGATTCCGGCAATGGCGTTCTGCGAACCGTTGGGGTTGCAGCGGGAATTCCATGGTCGGTGCGTCGTAGTCGGGATCGGAATATTTGAGGACGCCAGGTGGGCGTGTTCGATCTGCTCCAGGATCGCCGGCGATTCGGCAACGAACTTCCCTTCGCCGTGGCGCACCGGCAGGTAGATGCCGTTCGATCCCCTGGGTAAAGACGCAGGGGGAAGCGGGATCGACCTTCAGGTAGACCCAGCGGTCCTGGAAACGGCCGCAGTCGTTGAAGGTCAGGGTAGCGCTCTGTGTGCAGATAATTCTCGCCGAAGGCCGGCAGCAGCCCCATCTTGACCATGAGCTGGAAACCGTTGCAGACCCCCAGGATCAGCTTGCCGTCGGCGATGAAGCGCTGCAAGCTGATCGACCAGATGTTCGCTGCTGCCGCCGACCGCGGCATGCTTGAGGCGGTTGGCCTGGGCCTTGGCGCTTCCCAGGTCGTCGCCGTCGAGAAAACCGCCGGTCAGGTTGAGAAAATGGAAGTCGTCCAGCCGGATCTCGCCCGGCGAGGAGCTCGGCGATATGGACGATGTCGCACTCGTCGCCCGGCCAGACGGCAGGCGTGGGCCGCCTCCATCTCGCAGTTGGTGCCGTTGCCGGTTATGACGATTGCTTTGACGTTTTGGACCATGATTTACAGCTCCTTCAGCGGCGCCTGCCAGGCCCTTTCAGCTCGTCGATGGACGGCGACGACCAGCACGGTGCCGGCAAGACCGATGATGCGCAGCTCCGGCATGGCGCGTGACCACTGCCGATGCAGGCGCAACTCTGGCCGGCAAAGAGGGCTTCGAAGGCGGCCGCTGATCTTCCGGGTGGACAGTGACCAGCAGGCGGCTGGCCGACTCGGAGAAGAGCAGCTGCACATCGGTCATGTCCGCTGCAGCATCGACCCGGCGCAGGTCGATCGTCGATGCCGAAGCCGCCGGCAAAGGCGGTTTCCGCCAGCGCCACCGCCAGGCCGCCGTCGGAAAGGTCGTGGCAGGAGGCGACCAGCCCCTGTATCCTGCGCGGCATTGATGGCTGCGATAGCGGGCCATGGCGCTTGGAGCATCGACCTGCGGCACGTTGTTGCCGATGAACGCCTCGCAGGGCATAGTATTCCGAGCCGCCCAGTTCGTCGCGGTCTTGCCGAGCAGATAGACGATATCGCCGGGGCGCTTGACGTCCATGGTCACGGCCCGACGCACGTCCTCGATCTTGCCGATCACCGAGAAGAGCAGCGTCGGCGGGATGGAGATCTTGGTGTCGCCGTCTAGAAGTCGTTCTTCATCGAGTCCTTGCCGGAGATCAGCGGCAGGCCGTAGGCCAGGCAGATAGTCGTAGAGGGCCTGGTTGGAGCGCACCAGCTGGGCCATCTTGTAGGCGCCGTCCGGGGTCTTGTCGACTGTGACCGGGTCGCACCAGCAGAAGTTGTCGAGTCCGGCCACCATGATCGAGCGATGCCGCCGACCGCCACATAGTTGCGCAGCGCCTCGTCGATGGCGTTGGCGGTCATGTGGTAGGTGTCGATGTCCGAGTAGCGCGGGCAGATGCCGTGGGCCACCACCACCCCCTCGAAGGAGTCGAGGATCGGCCGGACCACGGCGGCATCGGAGGGGCCGTCGTTGTCGACGCCGGTGAAGGGCTTGACCACCGTGCCGCCCTGCACCTCGTGGTCGTAGCGCCGGACCACGCTCTCCTTGGAGCAGATGTTGAGGCTGCCGAGAAGCTGCTTTCAGGTCGTCGGTGTAATCGGTCTGTGCTCGAGCAGCTGCGGCTCGCTGCGTGTCGGGCGGCACCCAGCTTGCCGGAATCTGCATGCGGGGCAGCCCCTCGTGCAGGAACTCCATCGGCAGCCAGGCCACGGTCTTGCCGCTGTAGAGCATATGAAAGTAGCCGGAGTCGGTGAATTCGCCGAGCACGGTCGCCTCCACGTCCAACTCGCGCGGCCAGGGCCAGGAACGCGTCGATCTTCTCCGGCGGCACGGCCAGGGTCATGCGCTCCTGGGCCTCGGAGATCAGGATCTCCCACGGGTTGCAGGCCGGGGTATTTGAGCGGCGCCTGGGCGAGGTCCATCTCGGCAGCCGCCGCTCTCCTGCGACATCTCGCCGATGGAGGAGGAGAGCCCCCCGGCGCCGTTGTCGGTGATGAAGCTGTAGAGCCCCTGGTCGCGGGCGACGGATCAGGAAGTCGAACATCCGCTTCTGGGTGATCGGGTCGCCGATCTGCACCGCCGTGACCGGCGAGCTCTCGTGCAGCTCCTCGGAGGAGAAGGTGGCGCCGTGGATGCCGTCCTTGCCGATGCGGCCGCCGGTCATGACGATCAGATCGCCCGACGTTGGCCTGCTTCTCGTGGGCCGGCTCGCCGTTGATCACGGCCGGCATGATCCGCGCCGGTGCCGCAGAAGACCAGCGGCTTGCCGGCAAAACGCTCGTCGAAGACCAGCGAGCCGTTGACCGTCGGGATGCCGCTCTTGTTGCCGCCGTGCTCGACCCCTTCGACCACCCCCTCGAAGATCCGGCGGGGATGCAGCAGGCGCGGCGGCAGCGGCTTGTCGTAAAACGGCGCGGCAAAGCAGAAGACATCGGTGTTGAAGATCAGCTGCGCGCCCATGCCGGTGCCGAAGGGGTCGCGGTTGACGCCGACGATGCCGGTCAGCGCGCCGCCGTAAGGGTCGAGGGCCGAGGGGGAGTTGTGGGTCTCGACCTTGAAGACCAGGGTCCAGTCGTCGTTGAAGCTGATCACCCCGGCGTTGTCCTTGAAGACCGAGAGGCAGATATCGTTCTTCCCGGCCCGCTCGCGACATCTCTCGTGGTGGCGCTGGATGTAGCTCTTGAACAGGGAGTTGATCTCCTGCCTCTTGCCGGTGACGGTATCCTCGTAATCGATGCGCGCGGCGAAGATCTTGTGCTTGCAGTGCTCGGACCAGGTCTGGGCCAGGGCCTCCAGCTCGCAGTCGGTCGGCTTGGCGCCCAGGCCGACCTTCTGCCGCGCGCGGCCAGCACCTGCGGATCGCGGTAATGGGCCTGGATGATCTGTCATCTCTTCCAGGGTCAGGGCCAGCACCCCGTCCTTGCTGATCCGCATCAGTTCGGCATCGGAGACGTCGAGATCGATCTCCTGCACGGCGGGCGCGCATGCGGTCCCCACGTCGACCTTCGGCACATAAGCCGGCAAGCCCTTGACTGCGGTCGAAGGCGACGGCCGGAACAATGGTCCAGCGCTGAATCAGGCTGTTGGCAAGAAAGCCGGCGGCGATCCGCTCGGCCGTGGCGGTATCGATCGCTCCCTTGAGCAGATACTGCACCGAGGTGTAGACCCCCTCGCCGGCGGCGAAGGGGCGGCCGGTCAGATACTGGATCGCCTCGCTGGCGGTGCGGCCGATGTTGTCGGTGACGCCGGGGCGGTAACCGACCTCGATGAGGATGTCGAAATCGCCGGCCAGCGGGCGATCGATGGCCACGTTCTGGATCACCGGATCGCAGAACGGACCGTGGGCCGCGGCCTGCAGTTCATCCAGTGAAAGGGTAGCATCGACGGTATAGACGTCGATGGTGCGCACGCTCGCCAGTTCGATGCCGAGATGCTCGCGAATCTCGCGACGCACCCGCTCGCCGCGGGCATCGCGCACACCGTCCTTCAGGGCAACTTCTATGCGCCAGGGCATGTATGACTCCTTAAACGTGTACGAAAACGTGTAGGGGCACCCCCCTGTGGGTGCCCGTTCATGGGCAGGCACGGGGGCCTGTCCCTACAATAATATCAATATGAACTATCCTGCTCGAAGACCCGCTTGAAGATGGTGTCGACATGCTTGAGGTGGTAATTCAGATCGAACGACTCGCGGATCTTCGCCTCGCCCAGGGCCCCGACCACTTCCTGGTCCGCCAGCAGTTCGGTGAGGAAATCCTTCCCCTCTTCCCAGACCTTCATGGCGTTCGCTGCACCAGGCGGTAGGAATCCTCGCGGGACACCCCGGCCTGGGTCAGGTCGAGCAGAATCTTCTGCGAGAAGACCAGCCCCTTCATCTGGTTGAGATTTCGCAGCATGTTCTTCGGGATAGACGACCAGATTTTTGATCAGGCCGTTCAGGCGGCGCAGGGAGAAATCGAGGGCGACCGTGGCATCGGGGGCGATGTAGCGCTCCACCGAGCGAGTGGGAGATGTCGCGCTCGTGCCAGAGGGCCACGTTCTCCAGCGCCGGCATGCACATGCGCGCGGATGTAGCGGGCCTGGCCGGTCAGGTTCTCGGAGAGGATCGGGTTGCGCTTGTGCGGCATGGCCGACGAGCCCTTCTGCCCCTTGCTGAAGAACTCCTCGGCTTCGAGCACCTCGGTGCGCTGCAGGTGGCGGATCTCGATGGCGATCCGCTCCATGGACGAGGCGATGATCGCCAGGGCGCAGAAGTACTCGGCGTGGCGGTCGCGGGGGATGACCTGGGTCGAGACCGGCTCCGGCTTGAGCCCCATCTTCTGCGCAGACATACTCCTCGACGCAGGGGTCGATGTTGGCGAAGGTGCCGACCGCGCCGGAGATGGCGCCGGTGGCGATATTCTCGCGGGCGGCCGCCAGACGGCGCCGGTTGCGCTGCCATCTCGGCATACCAGCGAGGCCAGCTTGAGGCCGAAGGTCACCGGCTCGGCGTGGATGCCGTGGGAGCGCCCCATGCAGACGGTATCCTTGTGCTCATAGGCGCGCAGTCTTGATCGACTCCAGCACCATGTCCAGATCTGCCAGCAGTTCGTCGGCGGCCTGCACCATCTGCACCGACAGACAGGTATCGAGCACATCCGAGGAGGTCATCCCCTGGTGGATGAAGCGCGCCTCCGGACCGACGTACTCGGCCACCGAGGTCAGAAAGGCGATCACGTCGTGCTTGACCTCGGCCTCGATGGCATCGATGCGGGCAATATCGAAATTCCCCTTCTCGCGGATGACCGGCACCACCTCTTTCGGGATCACCCCCAGCTCGGCCTGGGCCTCGCAGGCCAGGGTTTCGATCTCCAGCCAGATGCGGAAACGGTTTTCCGCTTCCCAGATTTTCGCCATCTCTTTGCGGGTGTAACGTTCAACCATTTCTACATTCTCCTCTTGGCCGCGGTTCAAAGTCAACGGCGGCCTGGATTTTGCCGGTATTGTTCCGACTCATGCGGAAAAACAGATGCTGGCCTGCTCTTGATAGCCGAGAATGAGCTGTGGCTGGCAAAGGTTCTGACTATCGAGAAGGGTGCGAGCGGCGGATTCGGCCAGTGAGTGCAGATTATTCACTTCACTGAGGTGGGCGAGAAATACGGACTCCAGACGGCTGCCGAGAAGATCCCCGAGCAACCGGGTACATTCGGTATTGGATAGATGTCCATGCTGGCTGCGGATTCGCTGTTTCAGCGGCCAGGGATAAGGGCCATCGCGCAGCATCTCTTCATCGTGATTCGATTCGAGCACCAGCGCCCGACATCCTTGCAGACGCTGCATGACCAGACGCGTCGCAATCCCCAGATCGGTGGCGATGCCGATCTTCCCCTCATTGGTTTCGATTGTATAGCCTACTGGCGCCGCCGCGTCATGGGTGAGGGGAAAAGTCTCAATCTGCAGATCGCGAAAGCAGAAAGACGCACCGGTTTCGAACTCTCGCACATCGTCAATGCGCCCATGGCTGGGGAGAGCTCGGCGGGTTTCCGGATGAATGAAAACTGGCAATGAAAAACGTCGTGCGATCGGACCGATCCCCCGGCAGTGATCGGAATGTTCATGGGTAATCAGAACAGCATCCAGGTCCTCGCCGGCGACACCGATCGTCTGCAGACGGGCAGTTAATTCACGGGCCGAAAGACCGGCATCGATTAGGATACGGCTTTGCCGGCTCTCAATATACACGGCATTTCCCTTACTGCCGCTGGCCAGCAAACAAACGCGCACACCATCCTCCAGCAAATTGCAAAAAATCCAAAAGCGCGCTGTATATACCGGAATTCGCCTTCAGCCGCAAGACAAACCGGCTTGTACCACCGTGCCGGCTGGCGGATGAATCGGCAACAAAACATGGAAAACGCTGCCCGGACAGCGGTGTGGATCGTAACCGGGGCTTTCCACCCAGATGCGACCACCGTGCATCTCGATGATCCCTTTGGCGATCGTCAGGCCAAGGCCGGTCCCCTTCCCACCGAATGCTATCTTGCCGGTGAAATGTTCCTCGATCTGCCCGGCTTCGTAAAATTTTTCAAAAATATGTTCCCGATCATTATCCGAAATACCGATGCCGGTGTCGGCGATGAGAATCTCGACCTTCTTCTCGCCCCCCCCGCCGGTTCGAACAGGCGACTCTGCACGGTAATGTGCCCACCATCCGGGGTGAACTTGATGGCGTTGCCCAAGAGATTGCCGAAGGCCTGCTTCAGTCGCGCGGCATCACAATCAATGCTCGGCAATTCCTCTTTCAGCTGCAGGGCAATTTGCTGCCGGCGGTGTTCAAGAGAATGTCCCGAAGCCGTGACAATCTGGGTGAGCAGGGCATTGAGATCAAGGGGGCAGATTTCCATTGGCAAACGGCAATTGTCGAGCATCGAGACATCGACCATGTCGTGGACGATACAGGCCAAGCGTTCGGCCGCATCGGAGATATGTCGAACCATATTGCGCACCGATTCGTCAACCGATACGGCGGCATCGTTAAGGAGCAGATCGCTGTAACCAATAATGACAGTAAGCGGAGTTTTCAATTCATGCGAGGCCAGTCCGAGAAAAGAATCCTTCATTTGATTCAACTTTTTCAACCCTTGGGCACTCTGTTCCAGATTTTCCTTGAGCAGGGTTTCCCAAGTGATGTCACGGATGATGGTCTGAACCCAAAATTTTCCTCTTCGCTCGTGCACGACCGAGGCGCTGCTCCAACCGACGACCAGCTGCTCATCGCCGGCACGGACAAATTTTATTTCCGATTCGATCCGACCTTTTTCAAGCAATTCGGCATATTGTTGACGTTGGGCATGCACATCGCCGCGTATCCTCGTCGCAAATTCAAACAAATTGCAGCCGAGGGCATGGTCACGAGAAATTCCGAAAAATTTCTCGGCTTGTTTGTTGAAAAGGAGAATGCGTTCTTCATGATCGGAGATAATGATGGCATCGGAGGCATTCTCGAACAGCACCCGATGCATTTTCTGGCTGCGGCTCAGTTCATTGCTGGTTTTTTCTTGTTGTTCATTGGCTTGCCGCAGCAATTGATTGGTATTTTCCAGTTGCCGATAGCTCTTGGTTGCAGCCTCTTCACGCATTTCCAAAGAACCGGACATTTCCCGCAAGGCGTTTGCCAATTCATTGAACTCACGGGTAGCCATCGGCGGGATGGCAATCCGGAGATTGCCGTCGGCGATTTCCCTGGCCACCCCGCTCAGGCGCCGGATCGGCGTAAGCAGGTGTCTCCTGATAAAGAGGACCACCAGGGCAAAAACGCTCAAGAGTGCGGTGCTGAGGACGATCACTGTTTGCTGCAGCAGGCCTCTCGCATGTTTCTGCAGCGCCTCTTCGGCAAAACCGATGCGCACCCGCCCGATCAACCGACTGCCGGTATCGTATAGAGGCTGGGAAAAATCGAATGTACGCCCAAGACCCGGCAATTCGATCAGCGTGGTGGTTTTCGAGAGAAAAGTTACCGGGCCAATGCCGGCATTGAAATTCTGGGCTGGATTGCTGGTGAAAACGGCGCTTCCGAGTTCATTCTCCACCAGACAATAGGCAAGGTCCGGGTCGTTGCCGACGATCTGCCGGCAGCGTTCGTCAAGTTCCTGCAGCACATTTAATGGCAGGCCTCGTTGCAGATTCATCTCGACGAACGTTTTGAGCCCGTTGGCTGCGCTTTGGCAGCGTAGAATGACCCCGTCGAAGTAGATGCGGTGGAATGCCTGCAGATGAAAAACGGTATTGACCGCAACGGTTCCGGTCAAGATCAGAAAGGCAAAAACGAGAATGCGTTTTTCGGTGCTTTTCATGAGGGACCGGACGGGCAAAATCAGAAGTGGAGGAGAAAACCGCCGGCCGCAGCATAAATCTCACAAGGAACGCCGGTGAGGAAATCTTTGCATTTGCGTTTTTTAAAAGCTGATGTAGCCTTGTCGGAGCAAATTTTTGCACTTGTAGCACATCAACCCCCTAAAGGGCAATATTCATAATTCATCTTCATATTAATCCGCGGTATAGGGGTTGACTAGGCTTCATTGATCCGATATCATCCTGCCGATTTTGGCTATAGGGTCTTTTTCCTGTTCACGGGGGTGCCCCCTTTCTCACCTGAGGAGAACCAATTCATGGCAGTAAAAGTCGCAATTAACGGGTTTGGCCGCATCGGCCGTAATGTCTTCCGCGCCGCCGCCGGCAATCCGGCCATCGAGTTCGTCGCCATCAACGATCTGACTGATCCCGCGACTTTGGCCCATCTGCTCAAATACGATTCGGTGCACGGCATCTTTAGCGGCGAAGTGAGTGCCACAGCAGATGCTATCGTCGTTAATGGCAAGACAATCAAGGTCTGCAAAGAGCGCGATCCGGCCAATCTGCCGTGGAAAACCCTCGGTGTCGAGATCGTGATCGAATCGACTGGCCTCTTCACCGACCGCGCCAACGCCCAGAAGCATCTCGCCGCCGGCGCCAAGAAAGTGATTATCAGCGCCCCGGCCAAGGACGAGGACATCACCGTCGTCATGGGCGTCAACGAGGGGAGCTACGATGCAGCCAAACACCACATCATCTCCAACGCCTCCTGCACCACCAACTGCCTCGCCCCGGTCGCCAAGGTCCTCCTTGAGACTTGCGGCATCGCCAAGGGACTGATGACCACTGTCCACGCCTACACCAACGATCAGCAGATCCTCGATCTGCCGCACAAGGACCTGCGCCGCGCCCGCGCCGCCGCCCTGTCGATGATCCCGACCACCACCGGCGCCGCCAAGGCGGTCTCCCTGGTCCTGCCGCAGTTGAAGGGAAAACTCGACGGTCTGGCGGTGCGTGTCCCGACCCCGAACGTCTCCCTGGTCGACCTGGTCGTGACCACCGAAAAGGAGACTAGCGTCGCCGCCGTCAACGCTGCCCTCAAAGCCGCCGCCAACGGCCCGCTCAAAGGGATTCTCGAATTCTGCGAACTGCCGCTGGTCTCCAAAGACTTCAACGGCAACCCGGCATCCTCGATCGTCGATGCCATGACAACCACAGTCATCGGCGGCAACATGGTCAAGGTGATGTCCTGGTACGATAATGAGTGGGGCTATTCGAACCGCGTTGTTGACCTGGTCACGTTCCTGGTTAAAAAAGGACTGTAACAGAGCCTTCATCAACAAAGGGCAGGATGCTATCCTGCCCTTGTTATTTTCGCTCAGGTGTTTACGGAGACGCCCATGTTCAATAAATTGACGATTGGCGACATCGACTTCAAAGGCAAACGGATTTTCTGCCGGGTCGATTTCAACGTCCCTTTCAACGAAAATCGTGAGATTACCGACGATACCCGCATTGTCGCTGCCTTGCCGACCATCCGCCACATCATCGATGGCGGTGGGCGACTGATTCTCGCCTCGCATCTCGGCCGTCCCAAAGGGACCCCGAATCCAAAATACAGCCTCGCTCCCGTGGCCCCCTACCTGAGTCGATTGCTCGGGAAAAAGGTTCCCATGGCCCCGGACTGCGTCGGCGCGGCGGTGCAATCGCTGGCCCAGTCGCTCGAAAATGGCGATGTCATGCTCCTAGAGAACGTACGTTTTCATGCCGGGGAAGAGAAGAACAATCCCGATTTCAGCGAACAACTGGCGCTTTTGGCGAATATTTACGTCAATGATGCCTTCGGCTCCGCCCATCGGGCGCACGCTTCCACCGAAGGGGTCACCCGTTTTCTGCAACCGGCAGTGGCCGGCTTCTTGATGGAGAAGGAACTGCGTTATCTCGGTCAGGCGCTCGCCGCGCCCCGGCGCCCCTTTATTGCCATTCTCGGCGGCGCCAAGGTCAGCGATAAAATCCCGGTTATCGAGAATCTGCTGCAGAAGGTGGATACCCTAATCATCGGCGGCGGCATGGCCTATACCTTCCTGCGCGCCCAGGGGGTGCAGGTCGGCAAATCGCTGGTCGAAGCAGACCGGATCGATCTTTCCCGTGAATTGATGGAACGGGCCAGGCAAAAGGGGGTAAAGCTTCTCCTCCCGCAAGATCATGTCATCGCCCGCGAATTCAAGGCCGATGCCGAAGCGCGCGTTTGCAGCAATAAGGATTTCCCCGCCGATTGGATGGCCCTCGATATCGGACCGAAAACGATTGCCGATTACACGGGAGCCCTTGAGGGCGCGGGAACCATCATCTGGAATGGGCCGATGGGCGTCTTCGAATTCGATGCCTTTGCGAAAGGCACTTTTGCCGTTGCCGGTGCCTTGGCCGAATCCGGCGCCCTGACGATCATCGGCGGCGGCGATTCGGTGGCGGCCGTCAACAAGGCCGGACTTGAGGCACGGATGACCCACATTTCCACCGGTGGCGGCGCTTCCCTGGAGTTCCTCGAAGGAAAGATCCTGCCCGGGGTCGCCGCACTCACCGATAAGGCCTGATTCCATCCATTGACACAGGGAGGTGCTGCCATGCGCAGACCGATGATCGCCGGCAACTGGAAACTCAATAAAAATATTTCGGAGTCGCTGGCGCTGGTCAACAGCCTCAAGGAAAACGTCGCCGGGATCAAGGATGCCGATATTGTCGTCGCCCCGGTTTTTACCGTCCTGGCGCGGGTTGCCGAAGTCCTGGCCGGCAGCAATATCGTCGTTGCCGCCCAGAACTGCTATCCGGAAAATTCCGGCGCCTTCACCGGTGAGGTCTCCCCTGCCCTGCTCAAAGATGTCGGCTGCGCCTGTGTTATTGTCGGCCATTCCGAACGGCGGCAGATCTTTGGCGAAAGCGATGCCTTCATCAACCAGAAGGTCAGGGCCGTCCTCCGTGAGGGGCTTACCGTCATCCTCTGCATCGGCGAAACGCTCGATGAACGCGAGGGGGGACAAATGTTCGACGTCCTCACCCGCCAAGTGCGCCTGGGACTGCAAAATATCAACCCCACCGAAATGAATACGGTTGTGCTTGCCTACGAGCCGGTTTGGGCGATCGGCACCGGCAAAACAGCCAGCGATGCCCAGGCGCAGGAAGCGCACGCCTTTATCCGGGGCCTGCTGCGCGAGTTGTTCGGGGAGACTGCCGAGGTGGTGCGGATTCTTTACGGCGGCAGCGTGAAGGCGGATAATGTTGATAATCTGATGGCCCAGCCTGACGTCGACGGCGCTTTGGTCGGCGGCGCCAGCTTGAAAGCCGACGATTTCGCCCGCATTGTCCGCTTCCGGCGCAACTGAAACTGCAGCCCAACTTTTCCCCTTTGCGCCGGTGAGAATTCGTGCTAGATTGCTGGCCCGAAAACAAGCGCGCGCCAAAAGGAGCATTAAGAGTCATGACATCGTTTCTGCTTGTACTGCACGTTCTGGTATCGATTGCCCTGATCATCATCGTTCTCTTGCAGGCCGGCAAAGGGGCGCAAATCGGTGCCTCTTTCGGTTCCGGGTCTAGCCATACTGTTTTCGGCGCCACCGGCGGCAAAAGTTTTCTCACCAAAATGACGACGAGTGCTGCCATCATCTTCATGCTGACCAGTCTGACCCTGACCTATTTCTACGGCCAGCCGAACTCAGTCATGCCAGCCACCGTCCAGAAGACCTCGCAGGGAACTACCCCGCTGCCCGGTGCCAGTCAGACGCCGGTCGCACCGGCTCCCGCTCCTGCCGAACAGCAGAAAGCTCCGGCACCGCCGGCAGAACAGAAATAAAGTATGCCGGCAACCATTTGCCCTTGACAGCACAAAGGCAAATCAGTATAAACAAGCCTCTTGCCGAAGTGGTGGAACTGGTAGACACGCCATCTTGAGGGGGTGGTGACCAATTGGTCGTAGGAGTTCGAGTCTCCTCTTCGGCACCAAATAAAAGTAAGGGGCTGTAATCATTAAGATTACAGCCCCTTCTGATTTTAGCGTTGCCGATTTGTTGCTGTCCTTTGCAGCCTAGGGCTTTGCTCCTTCCTCCAGATCCACAATCTGCAGTTCCATTTTCTCCAACTGACTAGTCAGCATATTGACCATCTGCTGGAGGTGGTTTGTGGCTTGCTCAGCAGCAATTGCCTTCCGTTCGGCGTCCTCACGCTTATCGATCTCATCCTTAAGCTGCTTGGCCATAGCTGAGGCATCCTTGCGGCCCGTTTCGAGGTCGGCTTCCCGAGCACCTAATTCCTTTGTAAGTGTGTTGACTTCCTTACTAGAACCGCTCCAGATCGTTGCGATAGCCTGCCAGATTGGTTTCTTGCCGTTGCAACGTCTCCCGGTAGGAATCGGCTTTCTGCACCGCCGTGGCGACATCACCCAGGAGTCTGCGAATTTCGTCGTCCGAATTCAAGGGTGGATTTCGGCAGGGAGAATCTGGCGCGATGCCTCATAGGCAGATACGCCACCTTCGACAACCAATTTCACGGCTTCGTTCCAGCGATCGAGAGGAGTTTCTTCACCTTCTGCAGCCTAGGATATGCAGGGAAACATGTTAAAAAGCAATATTAGCCATGATTATCAAAAGATTGATGCACCCCCTGCCATTTGCAGAAAAAAGTCTGTACCGGCCATTAGAGAAGGAGTCTTTTTCATTTTTTTGCCTCTACCTTGCGCACTATTGGTACGAGAAACACCATCAAACCAAATAACAGGGCCACTACCAACCACACATCGTTACACGCCATTACCAGTGATTCTCTACGCACCAGTTTGCAGATCAGTTTTACTCCCCCCTGCTCTGCCTGTTGAAGATCTGCCATTCTCCCCGCGAACGGCGCGGCAAAATTGTCAACGTATTCAGAGAACGTGTCTGAATTGAGAGTCTCAGCCAACCGCCAATAGTGGTGCCCAATACGCTTCTCGACCAAATAATTAATGAAGGCTATCCCTATACCTCCGCCCAGAGAGCGCATAAGGCTGTAAAGACCGCTTGCGTTGGGAACCGCTTGTAGTGGAAGTTTCCCTAAGGCCAATTCGGTGATTGCGGCCATACTGAACATGATTGTCATGCCACGGAGAAATTGTGGCCAAAACAGATGCTCAAACCCGACATGCGCCGTCAAAAAACTGTTGATCCATAGCGACACGCTGAACATGACCAGGCCGATGGCCAGGCACGTCCGGGCGTCAAAGAAACGCCTCACAAGCCTCACGAGGGGGAAAGATACCAGCATGGCAATCCCCGGGACGGCCATAATTTGCCCCATCTGCATGCTGTTGTAACCATTGACTGTACTCAGGAAGATGGTCATGATATAGCCACTGCCGTACAATCCCACTCCCATAAAAAAGTTGAAAATACAGCCAGTGGAGAAATTACGATCCTTGAAGGTCCGCAGGTTCATGACCGGATGTTGGCAGACCAGTTCCCACCAAACCAGAAGAACGCCAGCAACCCCGGCCACTATTGACAGGTACACGATCAATTTGGAGTCGAACCAGTAGTTGTCCGGGCCATCTCCAAGGATATACTCCAGAGAACCGAGAAAAAGCGCTGCCAGCATGATCCCCCAAAAATCAAATTTCTTGAGTAACGCCCAATCTGGTTCTCCGCAGCGCACGAAGCCGAATACCGTTGCCGCAACTAGAGCTCCCGGCAGCAGGTTGATCAGGAACAGCCATCGCCAGGAATATTCCTGCGTGATCCAACCTCCGAGAGTGGGCCCGATAATTGGGGCAAATGACACTATGATGACAACATAGAGAGTGGCGGACGGCTGCCTATCCCGAGGGAAAATCAGGTAGATGCTTTGGTAAAGCAGAGGTGTAAGAAAGCCGGAGCAAAATCCTTGAAGAATGCGGATGACAATGAGGGCTTCTATGGACCAAGCCAAGGCGCACAACAAGCTTGTCAAGGTAAAGAGCGTGCAGACGAGAGAGTAAAGATAGCGTAGTGATATGGAGCGGGAAAGCCAGCCAGACAACGGGATCGCTATCACTTCAGCGATCAGGTAAGCAGTTTGTATCCAGGAGGCTTCTTTTATCGTGGCGCCCAGGTTTGCCGCGATATCCGGAAGGGAACTGGCAACAATTTGTGTATCCAAGAGCGCCATGAAAGAGCCGCAGCAGATGGCAATGAAGCCAATCCAGGCCCTGAGCGGAACTGTGCTTTCCGCCATCTTTCGCCTCTAGCGATTTTCCAGACGGCCGGCCGCAAGCCTGCCGTTGGAATCAGCACGGGTGTCCAACTTCACGATCACGGACATGCCTGAACGCAGGTACTTCAGCAGTGGTTGGTCAGGTTCGAAGCGAATCTTGACCGGTATCCGCTGGACGATCTTGTTGAAATTTCCGGCGGCGTTTTCCGGTGGGATCAGGCTGTACTCCGCTCCGCTTGCAGGAGAGAGAGATTCAACACGCCCGCTCAAGGGCCGCCCCGGGAAAGTATCGACCTCAATTGAAACCCGTTGTCCTTCCCGCATCCACTCGAGTTGGACCTCCTTGAAATTCGCCTCCACCCAAATATTACTCAGTGGAATAATCGACAGGAGGAGACTTCCTGGCTTGACGTATTGACCTGCTCTGACACGACGATTGCCCACCACGCCGGATATAGGAGCGCGGATTGTGGTGTCATCCAACTCCTTTGCTAACAGCTTCAGTTCCTCTTCTTGCTGGCGGATTTCTGCGTCTGTGCGGATTTGATCAGATGAAAGAACCTCTAATTCCTTTTCAGCCATTTCCAGGTTGGCATGAGCGGAACCCACATCTGCCCTGGCTTTTTTTTCGGCTGTCATAACAGCATCATAATCTTGCGCTGAGACAATGCCCCACGGACGCAGGCTCTCTACCCGCTGAAGGTCGCTGGTCCTCTTGTGGAGCTCTGCTTCTACAGCGGTCAATTGGGCTTTACAGACGTCGATTTTTGATTTCTGCTGCATTGTCCTATTCAGGGCAACCTGATGTGCAGCTGCTCTCTCTTGGAGCTTTTGGCGGCCATTTTCCAAGCGTACACGGTACTCAAGATCCTCGACTCGGACCAGCGGATCACCAGCTTTAACCGGCATGTTATCGTCAACATGCACATCCTTTACGTATCCTTGCACTTTTGCACTGATCTGGGTGATTTCAGACCGGATATATGCGTTGTCCGTTTTTTGGATAAAACGACCGACGCTAAACCAGTACCACCCAAAACCACCAGCAGCGGTCAGCAAGAGAAAACCACCCACCACTATCAGGACACGCTTTTTCATAACGCACTCTCTTCCTCTTCTGAAACACTAAGCGGGAAATGGCAAGCCACCTGATGCTCAGGAGCCACAAGCTTCAATTCAGGCATTTCTTCTGCGCAAATTCCCTTTGCGCGCGGACAGCGGGTCCGGAAACGGCAACCTGATGGGGGGGCAAGCGGAGACGGGATCTCTCCCGGCAGTAACCCAGTCTCCGATACTGGCCGCCGCGGGTCCGGCCGTGGCACAGCCGCCAGAAGAGCTGCGGTGTAAGGATGTGCTGGACTACTGTAGAGTGTTTCACAAGGCGCTATCTCACACATACGCCCCAGATACATTACAGCTACGCGGTCACAGATATTTTTCACCACAGCCAGATCGTGTGCGATAAACAGGATGGATAGCCCGTAACGCATTTTTACTTCCCGAAGAAGATTAAGAATTTGCGCCTGAATCGAAACATCAAGCGCCGACACCGGCTCATCACAGACGAGAAGCTGCGGCTCAGTCATTAGGGCCCGGGCAATGCTTACGCGCTGGCACTGGCCGCCGGAGAGTTGTTGGGGGAGCCTGGTATAATGGAGGTTAGGATCGAGTCCGACTGCTTTCATTATTTCTTTGGCCCTCAGGGTTTGCTCACCATTGTCAATTCCACTGAGTGTTCTGAGCGGAGCGGCAATGCTTTCTCCTATTGAGCGGGAGGGATTCAACGCAGCAACAGGGTCTTGAAAGATCATTTGAAAGCGGCTCCGTAATGCTCGTAGCCTGACTGGATCGGCAGTAGTCAGTTCCACACCGTCAAGTTGCACCCGACCACGATTAGGCCCGGGGAGTTGCATGATTGCCCGCGCCAAGGAAGACTTTCCACAACCAGACTCCCCCACCAAACCAAGAGTCTCTCCACTATTCAGCGTAAAGCTCACTCCCGAGACTGCATGAACCTTACGCCCACGACCCGCGGGGAAATTCACCTCCAAGTCCTCTACTTTCAGGAGCGTTTTAGTTGGCTGCTGGCCACTATTTTTCATTCCGTACCTCTGGATTGTGGGGAAACCAGCATGCATAGGAATGGCTCTTCTCTGCTGAAACAGCCTTGAGTTTCGGTTCCTCTTCGATACAGCGTTCCTGGGCACGAGGACAGCGAGGGGCAAACGGGCAACCTGTGAGAACGACTGACAAGTCAGGCGGCTGGCCAACAATAGCCTGCAAAGATGTATGTGAAGGGTCTTCTATTTTGGGGATGGCATTGAATAATGCCCTGGTGTAAGGCATACGCATCCGACCGAACAGTTCGGGTGTCGAAGCCTTTTCGACCATTCGGCCGGCATACATTACGGCTGTCTGGTGAGACCTTCCGGCGACCACTGCCAAATCATGGCTTACCAGTATAATCGCCATCTGCCGTTCTCGCTGTAGGCGTCCCAAAAAATTGAGAATCTCGGCTTGTACCGTCACATCGAGAGCCGTAGTCGGTTCGTCCGCAATCAACAATTTCGGTTCGCAGGTAAGAGCGATGGCAATAGCCACACGCTGGCGCATTCCTCCCGAAAGCTGATGTGGGTGACATTTTAGCCGTGCCTCTGGTTGTGGTATACCAACTGCTTTGAGCAGTTCCAAAGCCCGCGCTTGAGCTTCACCGTTCGAAATCCCCAAGTGGTACTGCATCGGCTCCATTATCTGTCGCCCAACGGTATGCACTGGATTCAAGGAGGAAAGTGGATTCTGCAGAACCATACCGATCTCTCGGCCGCGGATATTGTTCAGTTCTTTTGGAGAGAAATTGGACAGTTCACGTCCATCAAAGATAATACGGGCGTTAGTGGACTGTTGGGCTTTTGCAGGAAGGATCCCCATGATCGCCCGGCACAACATGCTTTTACCGCTGCCTGATTCACCGACCAACGCCAGAGTCTCGCCTCGTGCCACACCAAAAGAGACTCGATCCACAGCACGGACGATTCCTTTGGCTGAAGGGATGTGAACAGAAATTGCGTTGACCGTCAGCATATTTCGCTCCCTTTGATCACGAATGAATCTCCTGGCTGGTTCCACGCAGCCTATCCCCAACCAAATTGACAGCAAGTATGGTAAGGAACATCACCCCGGCTGGTATCATGCTTACGTGTGGTGCCTGATCCAGATCCTCCCGTCCTTCTGCTATCATCCCTCCCCAACTCGGAGTAGGAGACGAAACGCTCAAACCAAGAAATCCAAGTCCTCCTTCGGCGATAATGACAAGTCCAATTGCCAAAAGCATGTAGGCTAATAGAGGCCCGATGACGTTTGGCACTATTTCCCTCAGGATAATGGAGGTGTCGCTTGCACCGATGGCTCTCGCCGCCAAAACAAACTCCCGGCCGGTCAGTTTTATAGTGTTGGCTCTAGCCATTCGAGCAAAAACCGGTACACAGATCAAACCGAGAGCGAGAGTTAGGTTCAACAGGTTGGCACCAAAGACGAACATAGTGATAAGGAGAAAAATAAGCCGAGGAAATGCGAGAAAAATGTCAATAGCCCCTGTTACCACCTTATCTACAACGCCTCCAATGAATCCTGAAGTCACTCCCAAGAGGCCACCGACGATGAGACCAATGGCAGGGGCACAAATACCCACAATCAGCGACACACGTCCACCGAACAATATACGGCTCAAGATGTCTCGCCCCATGGTATCGGTACCAAGAAGGTGGCCGCAAACTCCGGGTTTCGTCGCCAGATTAGACCAGTCAATCTGATCCGGAAGTGGTATTGGCAAAAAACCTGCGCCCACAACGCAGATTGCAACCATGACGAGCCAGCCAATTGCCAACCACTGGGAAATCTCAGTTCTACCCATCGGCACCCTCCCGACGCACCCTTGGATCAAGCAGGGCATAACAGAGGTCAACCCCGGAATTCAGCATGACATAACCAATAGCGATACAAAGCACGCATCCTTGTACCATCGGGAAATCTTGTGCAAAAATGCCGGAAAGCAACAGTCTTCCCATACCAGGGAGGGCAAAAAGGTTTTCGATAATTACTGCGCCTCCGATCATATTTCCGACATGCATTCCTAGTATCGTTATCATCGAAAAACAGGATGGGCGCAGCGCATGGAAAAACATTATCCTCCATGTCGGCAAACCTTTTGCCTTTGCAAGCAGGACAAAGTCTTCCCTGAGAGTGGTGATCAAATCGCTGCGCAAGACGCGCATTAGGATAACCCACTCAATCAAGGCCACGGACAGGGCAGGGAGAACGAAACCTCGAAGGTTGGCCCATAGGCCTTCACTAAGAGGCGTATAGCCGGTAGCGGGAAACCATTTGATCCGGAGGGAAAACAGATAAACCAGAATCATGGCCAGAGCGAAATTGGGTATGGAAGTGAGACCGAAGCCGATCGTTCCGCATAAGTGATCAAAACGGGATCCTGGTTGCCAGGCTGAAATAATAGCTGTTGATACAGCCACAACTAGTGCGATGAACTGGGCGAAAACAATAAGCTCTAAAGTGACCGGCAGGTGTGTGCGTATTGCCGTTGAAACTGGCTGACCGGAGTTAAGGGAATTGCCCAGGTCCCCCTGGAGCACCGCGAGGATCCACCGCCCGTAGCGAACCAGGACTGGGTCGTCAAGTTGCAATTGCCGTTGGATTGCAGCGACATCATCAGCGGTAGCGCCCTGTCCGGCTATCTCGTGGGCTATGCTGATCGGCAACAGGTCAAGCATAATGAAGGTGACAGCGGTTACTGTAAAAATCACCACGATTAGATGTAGGAATTTTCCGACAATGAAACGCATGTGGCACCCTTTTGAGTTACAGGAGCGGCTCTGAGGCCGCTCCTGTCATCACCAATTGTGCTTCTTTACCGCCCTTCCCACCAGATATCCTTCACCCGCACGATGCCGCGGTTGACCCGATCAACACCTTTGACACTTGCCTTGGCGATGGCGTTGTAACGAATTCCCCCGCGATAGAGGAAAATCGCTTCGTCATTGATGTGTTTTGCCACCTTACACATCGCCTTCTGCCGCTCTTTTGCATTTGTGCTGGTTTGGGTTGATGTGAGCAGTTTGTCTAATTCAGGGCTCCCGTATTTGCTGAAATTAAGCGCACTGGTTGAAAAGAGATTGGCATAGAGGGTCGGCCCCATATCCGTAGCATCGAACATCTGCCATCCGGTCATCTCATACTCACCAGCAAAGACCAGTTTGTTCCGCTGGCTCAGCGCCAGGGGTGTAATGGTGACAGTTATTCCGACCTCTTTGAGCATTCGCTGAATTATCTCGCCGAACTCCCTACCCCTGGGAGTGCTGGTGACCTGCAATTCGAGGTTTACCGGCTTCTCGTACTCTGAAATCAGCTTGCGAGCTTTCTCCTGATTGTATTCCGGGTAACCGAGGTTGCCGCAGCTGTCCCCTTCCCCGAATGGAGAATCAATCGCCGGGATGGTGTCTTTGTAGCTGGCCTTGATGTAAAAATCCTGATTCCAGGCATGGGCAATTGCTCGACGCACGCGTAAATCATTAAGCGGAGGTTTCGAGGTGTTGAAGAGGATCGTTTCAGCACCGCTGGCATTGCTGCTGTAGAGCTTCAGGGAGTTGTCATCTTTGACCTGCAGAACGCTGGCGCCACGATCGGTCAGGATGATATCCAGTTCACCTGATTTCAGCCCGGAGAAACGGGTCTGCATATCGGGTACGGTCCGAAAAACGATACTATCCAGGTGCGGTTTCCCCGTTTGCCAATAATTGGGGTTCTTGACCACCACCAGCCGGTCATTAGGCAGCCATTCCTTGAACATGAAGGCGCCAGTTCCAACTGGTGAACGGTCTTGCGTGCCCTCCGTTACGGCTTTAGGTGAGGGAATGTACGCAGCGATCACGTTGGTGGAAGCGAGCAGATCCTTGAGTGGAATCCATGGGTATCTCAGTTGAAAGCGGATAGTAAACTCATCCACTTTTTTCACGGATTCGATGGGCTCCATAAGACTTGCGCCACGGAAGCGATTGTTCGGATCGAGGATCCTTTCCCAATGACTCACAACGGCGTCGGCGTTAAAAGGTACGCCGTCATGGAACGAAACGCCTTGCCGCAGTTTGATGGTCCAACTTTTCCCGTCCTTGGACGGAGTTGCTGCAAGACCTAATTCCGGGATCAGGTTGCCCTTCTTGTCGATGTCAAAAAGCCGTTCTTCAACCGCGAATGCAATGCTTCTGGCCTGGACGCTCAGATACCCTGCCTTGATTGGGTCGAAGCCTTTGCTGTCCTCTTCAATTCCAACAGTCAAGGTGCCACCGGCAGTAGGACCTGCTGCCGGCCTTGCTTTCGCCGCATACGCAGGAGAAGATAGCAATGCCACTGTAGCCAATGTACCGAGAGTTTTCAGCAACCTGGTTCCAATATTACTTCTTCTTTCGTTCATTTTATCCCCCTTTACCAATTGAATGTTCCTTTTCACGTGAGAATTGCGACTTAAAACCTTCCAACAGAGCCAAACTTGAGTTTTTGATGAATTCCTCAAAACTAATACCTGTTTCGTGCAAACACTCTTTATCTACATTCAACGATGACGCTAATCCTCTTGCCAAAAGACTTCTCGAATATCGAACCACCATAAACTGCTGCTTACTGAACCCAGCAAATGAAGCATAATTAACCAATTGTTCATCAATGAATTTCCAAAGATCGATGCCGCATTCTCTTTGGAGCTCAGGATTTCTGCCATCCCACATGCAACGATATAAAAACTTTTCATCTACCGCAAAACGGAGGAAGGTTATCGCCTGATCTATCCAGGTATCTCCTGTTACCACAACAAGCATTTGCTTTTTTAGGAAATCAAATGCCTTGAGCACCACTGCATCCTCAAGTTCACGTACGTTTGAAAATTGTGAATAAATGGGCATCGTGGAAGAGGTAACTGCTTTTGCTACGGCCTGCACCGAAAAGCCACCCCAGCCCCTTTCACGAACCAGGGCATACGCAGCATCTACAATCTCTTCTTTGCTGAACTGAGTGTTCCTGGGCGACATGCTGTCTGTTCCTTATGTAGTCCAAGCCCCCTGGGGCGTGCATTTCGTAGTGTTTTTTTAAGTTGCCCGGGTCACGGGCAGGTAATATATGGTTGTTATATAATATTATTATTTATTTGGTCAAGCGAAAAAATGTTTTATCATTTGGGAAAATGGCGATTACTTTTTCAATCCGGCTGTCTAGAAGAGTGTTTTGCGGGATATTGCCCCTACCACCGACTTAGCGGTCAATGTACGCTGGGAGAAGGTCCTTCCGGTATTAGAACATGAGAAAGGTAGATGGCATTATACGGCTGTTTTATAATTTGAGAACTTGCCAAAGGCTGGAAAAATCATCCGACCAAAATATTTTTGATTGATTGATGTTCGTGCTCAAAGCAATTTTCGACAGTATTTCAGTCTGTCCAAAGAATAGAGGTGATCCCCATCGTTAGGACAGGTAGGCGGCGGGGTTAAGGTGGATCGCCATGATGGTTATGCCGCCAGCGAGAGAGTCGGGCCGGCGTAGCCGGGCCGAGATTTTTGCCAATATGCCTCATCCGGAGTTTTGTCGTCCAGACTGGAGTGAGGGCGCCGCGTGTTGTAGAGGTCGATCCAGCGCTTGAGGCCTTGCCGAACCTCGTTACCGGTTTCGAATGCGTGCAGATAGATGCACTCGTATTTCAGGGAGCGCCAGAGCCGTTCGATCATGATGTTGTCCCGCCAACGCCCCTTGCCATCCATGGAGATGCGGACGTTGGCGTCTTTGAGAACCTGAGTGAAGGTATCGCTGGTGAATTGGCTCCCCTGATCGGTATTGAAGATTTCAGGGGTGCCGTAGCGAGCCAGAGCCTCTTCAAGTGCCGCAACACAAAAATCGGCGTCCAGGGTATTGGCCAGCCGCCAGGACAAAACCTTGCGACTGGCCCAGTCCATGATCGCTACTAAATAGAGGAAGCCGCGCCGCATCGGGATGTAGGTGATGTCGGCGCACCAGACCTGATTGGGCCGGTCGATGGTCAAATTGCGCAACAGATAGGGATACACCTTGTGCTGCGGGTGCGGCTTCGAGGTGTTCGGCTTCTGATAGACCGCCGACAGCCCCATCGTCTGCATCAAACGGCCGATCCGCTTGCGATTGACGGCATGCCCTTCCCGGCGCAGGTGCCGTGTCATCTGGCGGGCGCCGTACCACGGTGTTTCCAGAAACTGCTCATCGATCAGGCGCATCAGTTCCAGATTCTGCAAGCTCTCGCCAGCCGGTCGGTAGTAATAAGCTGACCTTTGGATCGAGAGGAGTTGGCACTGCCGGGCAATGCTGAGTCGGGGATGGCCGGGTTCAACCAGCTCTTTCCTTCGCGTCGGACTCAGCGAACGCGACCGAAGGCTTTGGCCAAAAAATCGCGCTCGACCGTGAGCTGCCCGATCTTGGCGTGCAGGTTGTTGATCTGGTCTTCATCGGCTTTGTTGCTGCGCTCGACGGTGCCGGCAAAGACCGTGGCCAGGTTTGGGGTCGGTCGTCAATAGCGGACACCAAATTGCCTTACGCCGCCCTTTGTTCTTTGTAATATTTTCTCTGAAATGCAGCAGGCGACAGATAGCCCAATCGCTTCTGGCGTCTTTGGCGATTGTAGAAGATTTCGATGTATTCCGTGATCTCTCGCATCGCCTCCCACCGGGTGGCGTAGCGGCGGTGATGGACTAATTCGTTTTTCAGTGTCCCCCAGAAGCTCTCGATCGGCGCATTATCGTAGCAGTTGCCGCGGCGGCTCATTGAGGCCTGCATGCCGAACTGGGCAAGCAGTTTTTGGTACTCCAGGGCGCAATATTGGCTGCCTCGGTCGGAATGATGGATCAGGCCTGCCGCCGGCCGCTTGGCCGAGACGGCGCGGAAAAGGGATTGACTAACCAGGTTCTTCGTCATTCTTTCGCCCATCGCGTATCCCACGACCTCTCCGTTGAAAAGGTCTTTATGGCCGGCAAGATACAGCCAGCCTTCGGCGGTGGGGATATAGGTGATATCCGTTACCCAGATCTGGTTGGGTGCCTTGGCCGCAAAGTTCTGTTCCAAAAGATTTTCGGCAACTGGCAGCGAGTGGTTGGAGTTCGTCGTCGCCTTGAACTTCTTCACCTGCTTGCAGCGAATGCCATGTGCCCTGCGGATGCGCTTGATCCGGTGGACCCCGACCCGGATGCCATGGTCGGCGAGATCGGTCTGTAATCTCTCAGGCCCGTAGCTCTCCCGGTTTCTCTTGTGAGCCGCCTTTATTTCGACTGTGAGCCGTGTCTCCTCCTTCTGGCGCGGCGAGTCCGGACGCTTCAGCCAGGTATAGTAACCACTTGGCGAAACCTCCAGGCTCTGGCAGAGCAGCGGAACAGGGTACTCCGGTCGAAGTTGTTTGATCACCGCGTACCGGGCAGCGACTCCTTGGCAAAGTACGCGGCGGCTTTTTTTAGTATGTCGCGCTCCAGCTTGACCTGCGCCAGCTCTCGCTTGACCCGATCGAGTTCCTGCTCGACCTCGGTCAAGGGGCGCTGCTGGCCACCGATGTCACCGAGCTTCCCGGCCTTGAAGGATCTTACCCAATTCTCAAGGGTGGATTTCGGCAGGGAGAGCTGGCGCGATGCCTCATAGGCAGATACGCCACCTTCGACAACCAATTTCACGGCTTCGTTCCGGAACTCCTTCGAATAGCGGCCGTTAAATGGACCTCTCGTCATTTTGACACCTCCGTTAGTTGGGGTACTTAACATTGGTGTCCGATTTTTTCAACTTACCTCATGTTGGGGTGCAACTCGTAGCGGGCGGCCAATTCGTTGATGGTCTGCTCGCCGCGAATCGCCTCCAGGGCGACTTTGGCCTTGAGCTCGGCGGAAAAAAAGCGTCTGCGTTTGTTCTTGCTCACGGGTGGTCCTCCTTCGTCAGTGTGCGGCGACCCACCTTAGCACGCTGTCCGATTTCTGGGGACCACCTCTGTTGAGAAAAAGCTGCGCTCCGAATGGCACCGGAAGTTATCGCGCAGGGGCTACGGATGGAATTCCCGCACGACCGACGTATGCGGGTGAGCCATGAAACCATCTACCGCTGGGTGTTTCGGATGCCGAACAGGATGGAACCCTGTACCGCCACCAATGTAGAAGGCATAAGCGCCGGCGGCGGCAAAAGCGCAGTGCGCTGATCAGGGCGATTGCCAGGCTAAATAATCGCCCACGAAAATGTCTCGGATAACACCGGACACCTCATGAGGTCTTCTGCGAAGCTTGCGGTGCACTTGAAAAGTGAATCCGCCTTTATTTCATCATTCACCGCAGGAGGTTTTTTAACCGCCATTTTCATGGCTGAAACCATTAAAATGTGAGAGTCGTTCAGTACATAATTTCCACCAGTCATCGTTAATTTCAGGAAAAGTTACACCTGTACCGTTTAATGCTTGACGCGTGTTCGTAGTTTCGAGTTCCATTTTGTAAAAATAATATTCAAAGAGCCTATGCCCATTGTCATGCAGTTTAAAATTGGGCGCCAGTATCGTTTTGGTGTAACTTTCCCCCATATTTTCCACAAATTTTTCACATGATTCCGCCCAATATTCAAATGACACTTTTTTCGTATTCGCATTCATTTTCATCAGAAAATTGAAAAAGTCACTTATCTTGATTGGTTGTGGATGAACCAAATGAAATATTTTTCCATAACAATCTTGTTTTTTACTTATTGACAAAATACTTTTGCAGACATAATCAATTGGACATACTTCAATAACAGCATCATCCCACTCAGGTACGACATCCAGTTCGCTAAATAATCGCAGAAACCTGTGGAACATATCTTCTATAATACCATTTCCGTTGTAACTCGACCCTGTTATCTCGCCACACCTGAATATAGTAACGGGTATTCCTTTGGCCTGAGCCTGCAAGAGGTGATGCTCAGACACCCATTTTGTTTGTACATAGCCGTTGACTAAATAGCGGCCATCTTCCAGGGGTTGCTCCAGCTGGTGCGGAGTCAAAAGTGTTTCCTTGTCAGATTGAAAACAAACAACTGCAGAAGAAATAAAGTGTATTGGCTTTATAAGATCAGTTCCTGCAAAATCAATAATCGAAAGAGTTCCTTCTACATTTTGTTTTTTCAGGGATTGATAGTTCAAAACATGATTGACCGCCGCGCCACAATGATAAATGGCCTCTACTTCCTTACATAATTTCCTATAATTTTTGCTCTTGATTCCGAGTTTTGGCAACCCTAATTCACCTAGCACGGGGATCAAGCGTTGTTCGTAGTTCGGATCCCACAATTCAAAATGCTTGAAATTTGCTTTAATTCTTTCCATACCTTCCGTAACTGTTTTGGCCCTTACCAGGCAGTAAAGTGTCGCCTGGCTTTCCTGGAGAATTTCCTTGCACAGGAAAGCTCCTAAGAAACCGGTAGCACCAGTAATGAGTAGACTTTTAGGCGCAATTTTCTGCTCAAAGCCAAAATTGCTTATTTGCAACTCCAGATTTACCTTTTTATCTGCCACCCATGCCGCCGATTGAAAATTGTCCGAATTTTCAGTCAGACCGGCTTCCTTTTTGGCTGCGTTTACCTGCCTCACAATTTCTTGGACGGTGAATTCTGAAAAGAATTGTCGTCCATCAAGTTTAACGCCCGTTTTGTTTCTGATAAGGCCTTGCAATTGAATTCCTGTGATGGAATCCATGCCATAATCCGACAACTGCCTGTTAGGGTCGATTTCTGCATTGTCAACTAAACCCAGGACGGTTCGCACAATATCGTTCACAAACTCTGTTGAGCCATCCTCTGACAAAGGATAGTTGACATGTGTGGTAATGGAACTGGCATGGATCTGCTCCGCAACAGGCTGGGAAACAGGTTCTGGCACCCAGTATCGCTCCCCTGCAAATGGGTACGATGGGAGTGAAATCAATCTGGGTTTTTGGTACCCATACATGTCGATCCAAGCCACATTTGCGCCATTCACCCATAGTTCGGCCAATTGGTTGAGCTTCCTTTGTGCAATCCACTTTCGGATTGTGTCCTGCATCGCATCGTCTGCAGCCAAAGCTGCAAAACCCGTTTTTGATTTCTTCTCGCCTCCCAGATAGGAATTTTCGTGTTCTGTGTTGCCTTCCGCAAAACCTTTAAGGATGTTTACCGTTTCCTTTATCGAGGAGACTATCGCCGCGAAACGCACTTCCATAGCTTCCCGGCCAACCTGAAGGGTGTAGGCGATATCAGCCAAGTTGTCATTGTCCATGTGCTGTTTTTCAATCATGTGAGCCAGGCGCGCCGCCTGCTTCCTGACGCGCTCGATATTCTTTGCAGACAACACTACGAGGGCCGGATTCCCCTCGTTGATCACCATTCGTAAAGCTTCACGGTTATCCTGGTACTCCTCGACCACAGCATGAGCATAGGCGCCGGAGAATCCAAAAGAACTCACGCCGGCCCTCCGCGGGACACCCGGGTGTGTATCCCAATCTTCCAGTTCGCGATTTATGTAGAGAGGAGTCTTCTCTAATTTTATATACGGATTTAGGCTTCTAAACCGAGGCATGGCTGGTATCTGTTTGTGCTTCATTTGCAGAATAACTTTTAACAAACCGGCAATTCCGGCAGCTCCTTCCGCATGTCCGATGCTGGCTTTGGCCGAGCCGATTGCACAAAACCTCTCATTGGCAGTGAAACGGCTAAATGCATTTTTCAGGCTTTTGATTTCGATTGGATCTCCTAATTTCGTACCTGTTCCATGCGCTTCGATGTAGCTCAGGGTTTCCGGGGCTATCCCCGCATTTTCCCAAGCCCGCAGGATAACGTTTTCTTCACCGGTTACACTCGGAGCAGTCAACGAAGGCGTATATCCTCCGTGCAAAGCCGCAGAACCCTTGATCACAGCGTGGATGCGATCCCCATCCCTTTCTGCTGCCCGCAGCGGTTTCAGCAAAACCCCCGCTATACATTCACCTGGCACATACCCGTCCGCTGCCTCGTCAAAGGTGTGGCAACGACCGGTAGGAGACAGAGCTCCGATGCTGCTAAAGTAGCGATAATGCCACGAGGACAGCAATAGATTCACCCCCCCCGCGAAGGCCATGTCGCTTTCCCTGTTCCGCAGTGACTGACATGCGTAATGGAGCGCGAACAACGAGGATGAACACGCTGTATCGATAGCCATACTGGGCCCTTTGAGGTCGAGCGCAAACGACACCCTATTGGCTAACACTGTAGAAGCATTGCCGGTCCCCATATAGGGGTCTACCGGAAGGTTGAGTTCCGCGATCTTGCTTGCATAATCATGGAAGCATACCCCCGTAAAAACACCGGTATTGCTTCCCCGCAGCCTGCTGATATACCCGGCATCCTCCCCTATCGCATAAACACACTGCAAAAACAGCCGGAGTTGCGGATCCATCCAGACCGCTTCCCGCGGAGAAATGTTGAAAAAGGCGGCATCAAATTTGTCGACATCATCTATAAAACTCCCCCACTTACAGTACGTCTTATTCGGGGCTGAAGGGTCAGGATCATACCAGGGCTGAAGGCTCCAATGGTCTGGAGGAACCTCCCGCATCAAATCGTCCTTTGCACAGATTGATTCCCAAAAACCATCCAAATCCAAAGATCCAGGGAAAATGCCGTGCATGCCTATTACAGCAATGTCTCCGTTAGTTTCTTCCTTCAAAACGTGAATATTTGCTTTTGATGGGGCGAATCGTTCTTGACTGATGTTAAAGACCTTTTCATAAAAAACTTCCTGAGATGAATCAGAGGGAGGACTTAATGATTTGCTAAATAACTTTATAAAGGCCTCCCGGTGTTCCGCTGCAAAAAACTCAGAAAGTTCCCAGAGATTGGGATATTCGAAAAATAAGGTAGGGTAGAGCTCCACTTCGACCTCTGTTTCAATCTCATTCGCCAAGGCCACGAGCTGTGACGATTCAAGCCCCAGATCCATGAGATTAGCGCCAGTGTCCGCCAATCGTGAATGATTCTCTATCAGTTGCCCCAACTTACCCTGAAGGTAAGCTAAGATCTTTTGGAGAAAGCCTGATTCCGTTGCAGGCTCTGAATTCTCTCGGTCAATCGATTTTTTAGAAGTATTATTTTGCAAAGAGAGATCAGTCCGGTTATCTGGAACCCGGAGGCGTTTCATGGAGAAACCAATGAATCTGACAACAGCACTGGAATTAGCATCGTCGAAAACATCAACATCAAAAAATATCATCTCACCAGAGTTTCGAACCACCTTGACGAGAATCCAGCCTTTTTCAAGGCTCTCAGTTTTCCTGAAAGTAATTTCTTTCACTCCGAATGGAAGGAAACCATCGCCTCCTTCCGGTTCATTGAGAAGCAGGCCAACTGCATGGAATGCACTATTTGCTATTAGTGGATGTATGCGATAGGAATGTGTTTTTTCTTGTAAAGTTGGGGCTAAATCGAAACGAGCAAGAACGAGGTTTTTGGTAACATACATTTCTGTTATTACCTTGTAGCTATCACCTATTTCGACAGGTGGGTTGTTGACGTATATGAAATCAAAATCTTGGATCTGGGTCATCTCTTTCTTTAAATTGTCAAACTCAATGTTTTCCTTTTTGAACTCGACGCCTCTTTGCATGCTGCCGACTGCCGTTTCCCGCCACTCTTCCGATAAATTATGGCGGTACAGAACTGTGAAACCGCCTTTTCCTTCCGTTTCTTTTTCAATGAATACTTCTGCTTTTTGTCCTTGCGTCAATTCGATTGGCTTAACAAACGTCAATCTGTGAATTCCACCACAATCATCGTTAGGAAAATTATTGAAAAATTCGTTTATCGCCAGCGATACGTACGTAACACCTAAAATAACCTGCCGACCATGAACCTTATGATCTTTGAGATACTGTTCATTGTAGGTATAAAACTCGGATGGTACATTATCTGATTCCTGACGTTTACCACGCAACCTATTTTGTAGGTCTTTCACCATTATAGCGGCCTGGTCTTTATTTAATTCACCGGCAACAATTCTATTGTAAAGTTTGGTTATTTCGGCACACATACTCGTTCACCTCGTCTCTATCACAAACAGGTTTCTAAATTCTGTTTCAGTAAATTCGCCTTTTAGAACTGCTTCTACAATGTTCAGGTGTTCAACCACTTCTTCATCAACAATATTATGATCAAACTGGTAGTGAGGTATTGGAATCTGAGGGTACACCTCTTCCCCAAAATTGACAGACAAGGTCCCTCCGCTTACCCACTGGTGTGCAATTTGATGCAGTTTTACGTTGTTATTGTATGAAATCTGACCCGGGGAAGTGTCGTTGTTACAAAGAGCATAAACTCCTTCCTCAGAAATTTTCCTTCTCTCTTGGATGACCATTTCGAGTTTCTCTCGCAACTCACCGGTAGAAGAAGCAATAATTGCTACTCTGTATTCCAGATTGTGGTTGGTCCTCACTAGTGCCTGTGCAACTGCACCAATATCGGTTTCTGGATCTTTCTCGATAAAATCCCGCATTTTTTCCAGATAGGCCCAGAGACTCCACCTGGTGCTTGCTGAAAACGGGAAGAGCCTGGCAACACCTGCTTGGCTACGGTTTTCAATCGAGTTCTCTGTTCCGACGAATTCCTCCACTATAAGATTTGTGTACGATCCCCCTGCGCCGAAGGAGTTAATAAGGCTTCTACGGGGCAACTCTTTTCCTGTTTTTGGGTCACGCAAGCAGTCCCATGGGCTTGCCTCTTCTTGAAGTCTGAACGCCGTCTTTTCGAATCTGATATTGGGGTTTCTCGGGTTTGCATTTATTGAAGGGACCAGGGTTCTGTGTTGCATTTGCAGAATCACCTTGGTCAATTGGCACACACCTGACGCAGCTTCCAAATGACCAACATTTGATTTCACCGATCCGATCGCACAGAACTGAAGTCTATCGGTAGCCTTCTTGAACACACTGTTAAGCGCAACCACCTCTATCGGGTCACCTAAAGCGGAACCATTAGCCGCACCCTCGATGTAGCTGATCGACGATGGATCTATTCCCGCTTTGCGCAATGACTCGGAAATTAGTATCCCCTGTTGCTTCGGATCAGGCGCACTATAGACTTGGCGGCCTCCACTGTGATTTGCGTAGCTGCCCTTAATAATCGCATAAATTCTATCTTTGTCTCTCTGTGCGAAACGTAGAGGCTTTAAGAGGACCGCCCCTACCCCTTCTCCGGGGATATAGCCGTCGCCGGTTCCAAAGCTTTTGCTTTCGTTCCCGCTTCCCAGGAACTGGATTTTTCGCAGGACTTCGTATTTTGAGGGGTCTAGCGTTAGGTTTACACCGCCTGCGATGGCCATGCTGCACGAGCCTTGTTTGAGGCTCTCGCAAGCCAGGTGAATTGCGGTCAATGAGCTGGAACAGGCTGAATTAATGGCAATGCTGGGGCCGGTAAGGTCGAAAAAATGCGAAGTGCGGTTTGCTATCTGCCAATCGGAACTGTTCGAAGCCAAAACAGCCTGTTCGATTGACGGCATCGTCCAGGCAAATTGGCTATACATAGTGCCTACAAAGACTCCTACCCCGATAGGATACTTCTTTTGAATTTCCTTCAAGGTGGATCGCGAATAACCGGCGTCTTCAAAGAGTCCCCAGACAGTCTCCAGGAAGATGCGCAATTCAGGGGGTATCTGCTGAACCTGCTCTGGTTTGAAGCCGAACAACTGGTGATCAAAACCGTTAATATCCTTGAGGTATCCGCCAAAAAATATGTCTTCATAAGAGGAAGAGCTGTCCAGAAGAGACTGCACCAACGAGTTTCTCCAACGGCCCCGGGGTGGTTCACTGATGCAATTTTTACCTGCCGTTAGGACCTCCCAGAAGGTCTCGAGTTCGTTTGCCATGGGATAGCGACCGCTGATTCCGATTATGGCAATATCATCATCCTCTCTCTGGGGCCGTTTGTTCTCTAAAACAGGGTGCAGACCGTCTTTAAATTCCACTACTGGAATTTTAGAAACGACCTCCTCTCTCTCCGTGGGTATACCTTCGCTTTTTGACTCCTGGAACGTTTCTGAGCGAGATAATTGAGAGGAATGATTTTCAACCAGGTAGAGCACCAATTCATCAATGGTGACATGTTCAAAGAGGAGAGTCTTGGGTAGATCCCCGGTTACCTTTTCAAGTTCCCGAATGATATTCATTTGGATGATCGAATCGATACCGTACGTCTCCAGATTTGCGTCTGATTTGAGCTTCTCACGGCGCAATTTTGCGATATTAACCAAAACAGATACGACCAATTCATATGCACGTGATTTCAACGAATTTGCATCACCTGTTTTCACAATTTCCTCTGGTTTGTCAGAGGAAGATGTCGGGTTTAAACCGACCACCCGTCGCAAATGTTGAGGATCCCCTTCTGCGAGTAGTAACCGCGGCACCCCGGTCTGTAAAACGTACCGCAATGCCTCTATTCCGGTTGACGTGCGGAGCGGCACCAGACCGGTCGTTCTGCGCAAGGATTTCTGTGTCTCTTCGTCAACCCGCATCCCACCATTTTTCCAGAGGGGCCAGTTCATCGAAATGGTTAAACCACTTCTGAGACCGGAGGCTACAAGAGCGTTGCGGTAGCCGGCATAGGCGTCCATGAAGGCATTGGCAGTTGCATAGTCTGACTGCCCTGGATTTCCAACCGCGCCGGCCAACGAAGAACAAAGAACCATGAACTCGATTGACATGGTCCGGGTCGATTCATCGAGGTTGACCAGTCCTGCGACCTTCGGGCCTAGCACCGCACCTATCTCGGTGGAGTTTTTCTTAATGATGAATGCGTCACGCAGGACCCCGGCAGCGTGAATAATGCCGTGTAATCGACCAAACTTGCCCATAATCCAAGTGACGAGGTTAGAGACTTCATCACGCTGCGTAATATCTGTTCTGCGGTATTCGACCCGTGCTCCTAAGGTCCGCAGTTCCAGTTCTTTTGCGTCACTGAGTTCAGAGCGCCCCGTAAGAATCACTATTGCGCCCTGAGCTTGCTCCGTTATCTCCCTTGCGAAGATGAGCCCCAATCCTCCGGCGCCACCGGTAATCAGATAGACGCCTTCATTCTTCCATGGTATTCCGATGCGACTTTGAGGACTGTTTTCGTGCCAACAGGAAACAAAGCGGTTCCCATTACTGTATCTGATGTGCCGATCAAGCGGGCGGCAGGCGTTCTCTATCAATTTAATCGCCGTAGAAGCCAGCCCATCATCACCTTCCAACTCAATGGTTTGGCCGATCAATTTCGGGTTTTCTAAACTGGCCGTTTTCAGGAGACCACTTAGACCGCTAAACACTTGGCCTTCGCCTTCCTGGGGGACTAATAATTGTACGAGGATGTTCCCCTTCGGTTTTTTAAGAAGGCGGCGGATCTCTTCAAAAAGACTGGCCGCATATTCCTGGAAGCGCTCATCAATGCGAGTCTTGTCTGAGCGCATAATAAACGTCTCGACATTCGCTAAACTGAACTGCTCCGCAACTTCCAATCGAGGTTCACACAAAACGACCAATCGCTCTGAATAGGAAAATTGTTCGGTGTTTAGAGGAACCGGGCATTCCTCCCAATCTGGTACAAAGTGCAAACACTCGACATCTGCCTTTTCCGCCTCTACTAGCCGGAAGGAAAGACCTTGCATCCTGACCGCCACCCTGCCCTTTTCGTCGCAAAGGTCAATGTCTACCTTCTCAACCAATGATTTTCCTTTTCCCCCCTGACTATAGCGAATTACTCCCCACATAGACTGACTGCAGCCTGCAAAGGACTCCAAGCGTTCTAGGGCAAACGGTAGGGACAACTGCCGCTCTTCAGGGGTTCTAGTTTCCTGCATGCCAATAACAGCCGCCTGAAAAGCAGAATCGAGAATGCTAGGGTGCAAATGAAATGTCTGGAGAGATGTAGAGGGCATTTCCGGGAGGGCAAGTCTTACCAGGACAACATCGGCACCGAAATGAAGGGTATCAATCCCGCGGTGAGTCGGACCGTAGTTAACGCCGGCATGAAAAAACAAGTCATAACATTCCGCAGAGGAGAGAGAATGTTCCTTACAAGCGTTCGAAACCTCATCCAGATCCAGTATTGGCGGCTGACTCAGAACGACAACCTCAGCTGTCCCACGGCTGTGCACCAAAGAGGAGTCATTGTTTGCTTCAGAGGAGGTGCGGACTTCGTAGGAAATCCGGTTACCGGCGTCCTTTTCCAAGATGACTTCGATCGATATGGGATTGGCGTCTACTGTTATTGGGCGAGCCCATACGATGTTCCGAAGCAGGACGGTTTCCTTGCTCTTTTCGATTCCCGCGGATGCTTCCACCGCTGCCCTGGCCATCTCCAGGTAGGCTACGCCTGGCAAAATCTTGCGACCTTGCACCTGATGATCTGCTAGGAAAAACTCGTTCCCATGGAATTCGGAGACATAACGCTGCCCTGAGAAATCAGAGATGTTACGGTGAAGAAGTGGGTGGAAAAGACATAGTTCATTGTTGAGCGGACTATTGATAGCTAAATTGGCTGGCCAGTAGTTTTCTTCCGCAAATGGATAGGTCGGTGCACTAATCCGGCGAGGTCTGGTCTCGGTAGAATTATACAGGCCATCCCAATCCACCTCTTCTCCCACGACCCATTGCCGTGCCAACCGCACTACATCCTGATCGGGCTTTGATTCTCCTCCAATTACATGTCCGATCCCTGTTTCTCCACGAATGAAAGAATTGAGTTTCTCGCAAAGCACGGCACAATCTGATGCAACGAACGCGACTCTGATATGCATGGCTTCACGTCCAACCTGGAAGGTGTAAGCAAGATTGTGTAGAGATATATCATCGCGCCACTGAACGTGATTTCTCGCTGCATCTGTACTGTATTGTGAAGAGGGTCGTATGCTGTTGACTATAAGAAAACGAACCAAGCATTTGATGGAACGCTGATTAAGTATTTCATCAAAGGAAATTTTGATATTAAATGTTTCTTGCAGGTATCTCTGCAAGCCTGAAATTTCCAATCTTTCAATATTTTGTTCACTGAAACCGCTATTGACGTTCAAAATCTGCGTAATCAACTCCAAGAATATTTGTAATATATTCTTTTACCTGTTTTAGAAGTTTATTTTCAGCATTTGACAATTCTGTTTGTTCGCTTGTGTTTTTTAGGAACTCAAGCAGGCTTGAGGCATAATCTTTAAGTCCTTCCTCCGTTTTTGCCGATAGTGGTAAGACATTCGGAATGTCACTTTTCAGCGGTTGCACAGGCATACGATACTGTTCCAAAATCGCATGAGTGTTGGTTCCGCCGATGCCGAAAGAGCTAACAGAAGCACGGTGCGGTGTTTCTCGATCTTCAAGCTTTTTAGTGGTATTCACCACGTAAAAAGGTGAACCTTCCCAGTCAAAATTCGGCGTAGCATTTTTGAAGTTGATTGTTGGTGGAATTACACCGTGATTCAGCGCTAGCGCCGCTTTTATGCACCCGGCGAGGCCGGAAGCCGTATCGAGATGGCCTATGTTGGTCTTGACGGAACCGATTCCGCAAAAGTTTTTCTTGTCTGTAAAGGCACCATACACTTCTTTCAAGGCAGTTAATTCCACCGGATCACCCAGTTTTGTTCCGGTGCCATGAGCTTCAACGAACGAGATGGTTTCAGGGTCAACTCTCGTTTGCTCAATAGCTTTGCGAACCGCGCCGCTTTGGCCCTTTACGCTCGGGGCATAAAAACCAACTTTGTCTGCCCCATCATTGTTGATCCCAACACCTCGAACAAGGGCATAGATATGATCGCTATCCTCTATGGCATCAATCGCACGCTTCAAGAGGACGACCGCACTCCCCTCTCCTCCGATCATGCCATCTGCTGAAGCATCAAAAGCTCTGATATGTCCGAGACTGGAAAAATTGAGACCAGGCTGGTGAAGGTAGCCAACATTGTTTGAAGGAAAAAGAGTCGCTCCGCCGACAAGGGCGTGTTTGGATTCGCCTGAAGTGATGCTACGGCAAGCCATATGAAGCCCGACGAGGGAAGATGAACAATTCGAGTGTACAAAAAGACTCGGCCCGGTAAGTCCCAGCTTGTATGAGATCAGCGTTGGAATCGTCCCGCCTTGGGCTAAAAGCCATGAGACATATTCATCTGAATCAGACAGGACTCTGGCCCCGCCCAAATTCACATGCGAGAGAAGGGCTCGATAAAGGGTGCTGCTTGCAGACATGAAAACAGCGGCATCGGAAATCTTTGAGGGTGTATATCCGGCATCCTCGACAGCTCTCCAGGATTGAAGCAACAACGCCCTTAACTGAGGGTCGGCGAATTCCGCATCACGGGGAGAGATTTTGAAAAAATCCGGATCAAAAGATTTTTTACCTTCAACACTTGCTTGCAGCGGTATCAGCCGAGGGTCACGCAGAAGTTCTTCCGAGATCCCAAGCATCCTGAGTTCGTCCTTCTCAAAGAAACGCACACTTTCCTTCCCAGTGACGAGGTTGTTCCAAAACTGTTGATGGTCCGTGCACCAGGGAAATTGCAAGATATTCCTACAATAGCCACACACTCCCGGTAATATTCGGGAAAAGCTGCAGTATGCTTGGGCGTCGTGGCTTGTCGACACGACGGTATGGCCGCCACATCACAAGGCTCTGAACATTTGACTACACTGGTTTCAGAAATATGGGCACTAAGTTTCTTAATTGTCGGGAATTTGAAAACAGAGGTGACATTTAATCCGCAACCAAATTTTTTATTGACGCGTTGAATCATTGTTACTGCAAGAATAGAATCTCCGCCTGTTTCGAAAAAAGCATCTTCCTCTGTGATATTGCTTAATTTTAGCACTTCTTCCCAAATTTCGATGAGACTCCTTTCAATATTAGTTTGTTTGTCAACTTTCTTTTCTGGCTTTTTTCTCTGAACGGGTCGATTTGCAAGCTCCTTTCTATCAATTTTTCCATTGGGTGTAAGCGGTAGTTTTTCTATCTGGACAAAAATAAAAGGGATCATATATTCAGGTAAAGATTGTTTTAAATATTCCTTGATCTCTTTGTGGTTCAGCAGTTCTCTTGCAATCAAATATGCAATCAATTGTTTGTTGCCGTCGTGATCTCTTACGACAACTGCACAATCGTTGACTTTTGCATATGCACGTATATTTGTCTCAATTTCACCCAATTCAATTCTGAATCCACGGATCTTAACTTGGTGGTCCAATCTTTCGAGAAATTCAATTTCTCCATCTTTTCGCCAACGCGCATAATCGCCGGTAAAATACAATTTCCTCCCAAGTGAAAAAGGGTTGTCTACAAATTTTTGTGCTGTTAGGTCTGGTTGATTGATATAGCCACGAGCCAAACCATCTCCTGCAATACAAAGTTCCCCAGGAATTCCTATTGGCTTCAGTTTAAGTTCTTTATCAACAATAAATATTTGGGTATTGGCAATGGGTTTGCCGATAGTGATCGGCTCTTTTCCGACAATTCGTTTTACGGTTGACCAGATGGTAGTTTCGGTTGGGCCGAACATGTTCCATAATTCCGTTCCGGTTTCTACGAACTGACGCCTGAGGGCCTCTGACAGAGCCTCTCCCCCACAGAGAACCTTTATCCTTTCCTGATTCTTCCACCCGCTCTGGAAGAGCATTTTCCAGGTAGCTGGCGTAGCCTGCATTATCGTGGGGCGTGCTTTCTTGATTTCTTCCATCAACAGATCAGGATCTCGTGCCGTTGCCGAAGAGCAGATGTGACACTGGGCTCCTTTCATAAGCGGGAGGTATAGTTCCAAACCATGAATATCGAAACTGTAGGTCGTGACAGCCAGTAATCGATCGAAGGAATCAAGACCTGGTTCACGCGCCATGGACACAAGAAAATTGGTCAATCCACGATGTGTTACCATGACCCCTTTGGGTTTACCGGTACTACCAGAGGTGTAGATGACATATGCCAAATGGTCGAGTCCTACCCCGTCTCTGCTCGCTCCGTGCTGGCTGGCACCGTTCACTATTTGGTCCCAATTGGTATCGAGGGCTACGGCCCTAACATTTTTTCTCGTCAACCGCTGCACCTTGTCGAAAAGGGCGGATTGCGTTAGCACAAGAGACAACCTGCTTTCTTCGATCATGTACCGCAGGCGTTCATCGGGGTAATCCGGATCGAGAGGAACATACGCTCCTCCCGACTTAAAAATGCCCAATAACGCGGCCATCATATCCAAGGAACGATCAGTACAAATACCAATCAGCACATCTGGACCACTTCCCTGGGCTTGGAGAAAACGAGCAATGACATCGCTCTTTTCGTCAAGTTCCCTGTAGGTAAGAGCCCTACCTTCATGCACGATCGCTACACTGGTGGGGGTGCTTTTTGCCTGGGCTTTGAACAGTTCATGAAAGCTCTTGTCGGGGTACTCCAGGTAGGTGCAGTTCCAGTCATGCAGAAGCGTCTGTTCTTCCTCCGCAGGCAGAAGGCTATATTCTCGCAAGGGCGAATCAGGCTGGGAGACAATATTTTGGGCCAATGTCGTATAATGAGTGAGCATGCGCTCAATGGTGGAACGGTCATACAGGTCAGGATTGAATTTCAGATTCAGGATAAAATCATCATCCTGCTCGAAAACCTCCAAAACCAACTCGTATTCACCCTCTTGGTGTATTTCATCGAAAAATTTCAATGAGAGTGAGCCATAGAAGGACTGCAATTCTGTTACGGTTGTCGGAGCGAGGAAGTTCTGATAGCTGAAGGCTACCTGGAATATCGCGGAATCACCTGAGCGGGGGATATTCAACTCTCTTACCAACACCGGGAAGGGGATCTGATGATCGAGCAGGTCTACAACAGATGTTCGCAGATCATTGAAGTATTGCAGCAGCGACTGTGTTTCCGACACTTTGCTTCGAACAGGCATCATGTTGACGAAGTACCCAATCAGATCTTCGAAACGTTCTTCGGGGCGGCCAATCACCGGCATGCCGACGATGATGTCTTCTTGCTCGGTATAGCGGTTCAGCAGCATGTTCCACATACCGAAAAAGAGCACAGAAAGGTTGATCCCCTTATTTCTCCCTAGGTCTCGTAGCTTTAGGGAAAGATCGCCTGAAACATTTTTTGTAATGGTTTCTCCTGCGTATCTATTCGCAGAGAACCTAGGGCGATCAGTTGGGATCTCGATGGCAGGTAGCGCGCCTGACAACTGCTTTTTCCAGTACAAAATTGCTTGCGACGCTTCTTCGCCTCGGAGCATTTCACGTTCCCATTCCACAAACTCTGCATAGGAAGCCAGATTGCCTTGCTCGATAACCTTTTCACCTTTTAAGTGGCCATTGTAGGTCTCGAGCAGTGTGGTTAAAAGAGGAACGACCGATGCTCCATCAAAAACAATATGATGAACGACGATAAGAATCAGATGTTCATTTGCCGAGCGTGATAATAAGTAGAAGAGGATTAGAGGTCCATTTTCAAGATCGAACCGTACCTTTATTTTCTTTTTAAGAAACGGAACCAGTTCTTCTGAAGACAATATTGAAATATCCTCTTCCACCACACTAGGCTGTCGTTGTGGGTCAAGCTTTTGATACAATGTATCCTTATCCTGAACGACCACAGCAGTCAGAGCAGGATGTTTCCTCAATAGGAGCTGGCATGCATTAAAAAAAGCTGCCCTATCGAATGGGCCGCTAATGGAGAAGCAAAGAGGAACATTGTAGGCCGACATCCCCGGCTCGGAGTTTTGCAGCATCCACAGACCCTTCTGACCTTCCGTGAGAGGATACTGGTGAAGAGTCTGCTTCAATCGATTGAGTTGATCGTGAGCTTCTGCTGTAGAAAGTTTCCCTTCTTTCAGTGCGAGAAGAATTTCTTTAGCGGTCATTGCAGTTCTCCTGGGGGACGTATGCTTCCATTTCCTCGAGATCAAGTAACCCTGCTTGGAATTTTTCCAGGGCCTGCATCATGGTCATGTCCGGGGCAAGGGGTGGTGTTGACATGTCTCTCCCCATTGTGACCGTTGTCTCTCGCTCTAATTTCGTTTCCGAAACGACATTCCCCTTGTTTCTTTGAACCTGGACATTCAGTTTCTCTGCAATGTGGTCTACTAGTGCATTAACAGACGGGTTTTCCAGCATTTCCCGGCCAGTCACTTTCAAATCAAATCTCTTGTTCAAGCTTCTCATCAACTTCATGGCAAGAATGGAATTCATGCCAAATTCCAACATATTGCGATCCGGGTTAAGCAAATCCGCTGCTATGCGCAGCTCTTTTAAAAGGAAAGACTCTATGAACTCCCGCACCGAATCATGCCCAACTGCTTCCAAAGATGGCGCTATGCCATTTAGCTGTTCTGGTGCCGGGGTAGATAAGACGGTTTTTCCAGGGTTGGATAGCCAGTAACGACTTCTGTTGAATGGGTATGTTGGAAGCAACAGAAAACGGAGGTTTATATCCGGGTATACCTTCTCCCACGGGACATTCCCTCCTTGTATCCAACATCGGGCAAGCTTTTCAAGATCCCTTTCTTTTAGCAGAGTCTGAAGCATCGCTTCACCTGTGCGTCCAGTCAGGAGACTCCGTAATTCAGGGCCATTTTTCCCAAGATCGGCCGAATAAAAAGGCACTGAGCTGACCCTGATTTCATCACTATTTTCCGATGCGAGAAATGCGATCAAAATGGAAATCAATTCTTCACGCGTAGAGACAACCATCGCAATACGCGCATCCATGGCCTCCCTTCCAGTTCTGAGGGTATGGGCAAAATCAAGCATTGGAAAATCAGGATGTGACTTGATGTAATCAAACATTCCCATAACCACCGCCCGCAGGCGGTCTCTGTTAGCAGCTGAGAACACCACTATCTGTCGGTCGTTTACAGCGATGTCCCTGTTAGGTTGGGGCTCTTTTGGCACATATTCTTCTACAATCATGTGTACGTTTGATCCACCAGCACCGAAGGAGCTCACAGCTGCCCGCAGAGGGCAGACCTGTTCCGACCCTGCTGATCGTATCACCGGCTTTTTCCACTCAGTCAGTTCATGCTGAAGAAAAAAAGGAGACCCCTCAAAACTAAGGTTAGTATTCAATGGGTTCGCCTTTATTGTTGGAACCAATTGCCTATGCTGCAGTTGCAGAATCACCTTGGATAATTGAGCTATTCCCGAGGCGGCTTCCGGATGGCCAATATTCGACTTCACCGAACCTATGGCACAAAATGATTGTTCATTTGTAAAGATGGCAAACGCCTTCTTTAGTGCGGTTACCTCTATGGGATCTCCCAGAGCCGAGCCGTTCGCCGCGGCTTCTACGTAGCTCACGGTCCTGGGATCGATTCCCGATTTTCTGAAGTTCTCCTCTATTAACCTTGCTTGTGCATTCGGATTAGGTACGGAGAAACCATTCGTGTAGCCTCCGTGGTTGGTGGCGGTGGATTTAATCACAGCCAAAACGTTGTCCTTGTCTCGGATTGCATGTTCGAGTGGTTTGAGAAGGACGGCGCCCACCGCTTCAGACGGGATATAGCCACTACCAACGGCAAAGCTTCTACTGTCAGGGCTGTCAGCCAAAAATCCATTTCTGCTCAGGCCAACATACTTTTTGGGATGCAAGGTTAAATTCACTCCGCCGGCTATGGCCAACTCAGTATCCCCCTGCTGCAGACTTTCGCATGCCATGTGAATCGCAACAGCGGACGACGAGCACATCGTGTCGATGGCAATGCTCGGACCTTGTAGATCAAAAAAGTGGGATACACGATTAGCGATCAGGCTATAAGATGAAACTGCGGTAAGGGATTCATTCACAAAATCAGAATCAAAAAGTTGATACTGTTGATACATAGATCCAACGTAAAGACCTACGCGGGAATTATACTTGTGCCGTATGATTTCTCTTGTGTGACCAGTCAACTCAAGCAAATTCCATACAGTCTCCATGAAAAGACGTTCCTGGGGATCCATAATTTCAGCATCCCGAGGTGAGATGTTAAAGAAAATTGGATCGAATTCATCTACACCGTCGATAAATCCTCCCCATTTGCAACAAGTCTTGCCTTCTGCATCCCTATCTTCATCATAATAGGCGGAATTGTTCCAGCGATTTTCCGGAATGTCGGAGATACAGTCTTTACCTTCGCGTAGGTTTTCCCAGAATTCCTCAATGCTACGTGCCAAAGGATAACGTCCAACGAGTCCAATCACTGCAATCTGAGCTGCAGTTGTTTCCCGCGATTTGTTGTTGGAATGATGTTTAAAACGCGATTGAGGAGCCTTACTGATTGGCGTAGCTTGTTTGTGTTGTACCGGACTTGAAGTTGTTTTCTGTTCGCCACCAAGGAGTGCAATAATTTTTTCATGGTGTGAATCAAGGAAATAATCAGCCAATTGTTCTATGGTTTGATACTCAAAGAAGAGAGTTTTTGACAACGAGCCAAAACTTTTTTCCAGCTCACTGGTCATCTGCATGGCCGTTACCGAGTCGATGCCATATTTATCAAAAAGTACATCCACTTCAATACGCTGAACTGGGAGTCGAATCACAGAAGAGAGTGTATTTCTCAGATAGTCCAAAAATTTTTCCTGTATTGTGTCATCGCTTCTTACTGTTGGCGTTGTAACTGTATAGTGATCCTGCTCGAGCATGATTTCCGTCGCAGAGGACTTCCTATCGAAAAGTTTTCGTATGCGTCGTACTTCACCTTCAGTAACGGCAACCTGAGCCTGGTTAGCAGCTACTGCATCGCGAAACACCTCCATTCCAGTGGAAGTACGAAGTGGAACTAGTCCGAACTCTTTACGCAAAGATTTCCGTGTTTCTTCATCAACCTGCATCCCGCCATTTTCCCAAAGAGGCCAGTTTATTGACAAGGTCAGCCCCTGACGGGCACCCGAAGAAACGAGCGCATTACGATAGTACGCATATGCATCCATGAAGGCATTCGCGGTTGCATAGTCCGATTGGCCGGGATTTCCGAATACCCCGGCCAAGGATGAAAACAAGACAAAAAAGTCCAGCGATACATCCTTGGCCGCATCGTCAAGATTGACAACTCCAGCAGCCTTCGGCTTCAACACCTCGCTTACATCAGCCGCGCTCTTTTTGATGATAAATGAATCGCGAAGCACTCCTGCAGAGTGGATTATGCCGTCAAGACCTCCAAACTCACCTAAGATCCATTCAATCAGGCTGGACACATCATCATGATGCGTGACATCTACCTGGCGATATTTGATCAATGCCAGCTTGTTTAGGGCTTGTAGTTCAAGCTGTTTCTTTTCGCTAAGCTTAGATCGCCCCGTGAGGATCACCGTTGCGCTGTGAGTTTTTCCCGCAATATCCTTGGCGAATTCAAACCCTAATCCACCGGCGCCACCGGTAATCAGATAAACACCGCCGTCTTTCCAGGAAATTGTTGTTGTTGACTGAGGATATATTTCGCGCCAGGAGGAGACAAACCGCTTATCATCGTTGTATCGGATGTGCCGATCAAGCGAGTTACAGGCATTCTCTTCAAGTTTCCGCATCATATTGGCAACGTTCTCGCCATCTTCGAGTTCGATGATTTGCCCCAAGATTTTGGGGTTTTCCAACCCCGCTGTTTTCAGTAAACCGCCTAGACCGCTGAATACCGATCCATCACCTTTTCTTGTGACTACTAATTGCATAAGAACGTTCCCCTTCGGTTTCCCCAGAAGATACTGCTGGATCTCCTCAAAAAGACGTAGGGCATATTCTTGATAGCGGATATCGAGGGCTGATTTGTCGGAACACAGTGTGAGATGATGAACAGCAGGCATGGCTTGAGAAAGTTTCTCTGCAACTTTAGCGTGAGGTTCGCATAGAACGATTAGGCGTTCAGTATAGGTATTTTGTCGGCCTTCCTGCGTGACCGGACACTCTTCCCAGTTTGGCGTGAAGCGCAGGCAGCCGATGCCAATGCCATCCATCTCAAACCGGCGAAAGGAAATACCTTGCATTCGAACAACATACCGCCCCTGGTCGTCCCAAAGATCAATATCAAACTTTTCTATCGCTGAATCAGCTAACATTGCAGTGTTGCGGGTAATTGATGCCACCATCGTAGAACTGCAGTTTGTCAGCACCTCAACTCCATCTACAGCGAAAGGCAGGAGCAGTGTCATTTTTGAAAGATCACCATCCCCTACCACCAGACCGATTACTGCCTGTATTGCCGCGTCCATAAGACTTGGATGCAATAAAAATGATCCGAGGGTGTCGTTTACGCAGGCCGGAAGTGAGAGGTGTGCCACAACCTTCCCCTGTCCTACATAAACTCTTTCAACTCCCTGATGGGCTGGTCCATAAGAGATTCCTAATGCGTCATACGCGTCATAGAGTTCTCTTTTGGTTATTTCCCTTATTACGTTCTCAGGTTGCAAACTCTCAAATTGGAGCCCCTCCAGGGAGCGGGGAACGGTAATGGCATTACCGCGGCAGTGAATAACCGGTTGCGCTTCATCATCCAGGCTCCTGACCTCGAAGGCTATCTCACCGGCCATTTCAGGACGCAGAACCAGGTTGACCGTGATTGGGCCATCGTCAATGTCGATTGGGCGAGCCCAAATGACATTTTTCAGTTGGATGGCCGATTCCTCACTTAAAGAACTTCCCAAGGCATGTTGGATCCCCCTCACTACCATTTCCAAATATGCCACTCCCGGCAACAGCGGCTTGCCGCCAACCTGGTGGTCAGACAAGAAGAATTCCTCGCCGGTAAAGAAGGAGGTGAACCTTTGCTCCGAGAAGTCAGAAGTGTTGGTATGCAAGAGCGGATGAAGGATAGATGCGGCTTTTGAGATTACCGCTGCCGGCGTGCAAGTAGTTTCCACTTCAGGTATCCAGTAACGTTCTCTAGCGAAGGGATACGTAGGAAGGGATATTTTTCTGCGATTTTTCCCCGCATGCAGAAGTGACCAGTTTATTTTCAGCCCTCTTACCCACAGATCAAGGAGCCGTTGATATTTTCTTCTTGCCATCCATTTGGCGACTGCTTCCTGCAACTCCTCATCGTATGCAAATACGGCCATGCTCTCCTTTCCCTCTTTGGCCGGCGAGGTGTAAAGCTCCTCGATATCACGACGACCATCGGCAAACAGGGCAAGTTTTTCTTCCAAATCAGAAAGTGAATGGGCAATGACAGCCAATCGTTCTCCCATTTGCTCTCGACCCACCTGGAGCGTAAAGGCAATGTCGGCGAGATCGCTCTCCAGCACCTCTCCATTCCGGAGCACAGACACAAATCGGCGGACATACTCCTTGAGCTGTTCACCATCTTTTGCGGACAAAAGAATAATCGCCGGGTCATCGCCGCTGTGTGCCGCAGTTTCATTAAATTCCAAATGCGGGATATACTCTTCAATCACCAGGTGAGCATTCGCCCCGCCTGCACCGAATGAGGATATGCCTGCAATCCTGGGCCATTCACGTTTGAGACCGTCTAACTCCACTACCGGGCGTTTCCACTCCTCCAGCGACTGTTGGACAACAAAGGGTGTTGTTGCAAAAGAGATATGCGGATTGAGGATTTCAGAATGAAGCGAAGGTACCAATTGGCGGTGGCGCAGCTGTAAAAGCACCTTGGTGAGTCCGGCAATGCCGGCAGCGCTCTCACAATGCCCTATGTTGGATTTTACCGATCCGATCGCGCAATATTGCCGGTCTGCAGTGTGTTCCTGGAAGGTTTTACTGAGTCCGACGATCTCTATTGGATCGCCCAATGATGTGCCAGTTCCATGCGCCTCTAGGTAACTTACTGTGCGTGGATGCACACCAGCCTCTTTTAACGCGCTCCGGATCACCGATGCCTGGGCAATTGGGTTAGGAACCGTGTAACCATTGGTTTTGCCACTATGATTGACAGCTACCCCTTTAATGACACCATATATTCTGTCTCCGTCGGCAACGGCTCGGGCCAGCGGCTTAAGGAGGACAGCCCCTACCCCTTCTCCCGGAACATAGCCATCCCCTCCTTCACCGAAACTTTCACATCGCCCCTTGCTGGAAGCAAATTTGCCTTGTGCCAGAAAAAGATACTTGTTTGGATGGACGGAAACATTCACACCTCCTGCCAGTGCAACTGAACACTCTCCGGACTGGAGGGTACGGCAAGCAAGATGAATGGCAGTAAGCGACGAGGAACACATCGTGTTGACCGCCATGCTGGGACCATGGAAGTTGCAGAAATATGAAACGCGATTGGCAATCGAGGCTGGGCTTCCCCAGAAAGACATGGTTCTTCCCTGGATCGTTTCTTGGGCAGCGTATAATTGGTATTCTTCATACATGACGCCAACGAAGACACCGATATCACCTGAACCGCCACTGCTCCGGATTATCGATTCGCGGGTATACCCTGCATCTTCGATCGTCTCATAGGCACATTGCAGGAAAAGGCGCTCCTGCGGATCCATGATTTCAGCTTCTCGAGGCGAGATATTGAAAAAGAGAGGATCAAACTCGTCTACACCATCTATGAATCCACCCCACTTGCTGTACGCTTTACCAGACGCATTTTTGTCAGGATCGAAGTAAAGCGAGTGATCCCATCGGTTCTTGGGAATTTCCGTTATTGAATCAACACCATCACAAAGGTTCCGCCAAAAGTCAGAGAGAGTGCGCGCTCCAGGGTATCGTCCGGAAACCCCTATAATTGCAATTTCTGTAGAAGATGTTGTTATCGGTGCTTGGGGTTGAGGGCGTAATTCCGAAAATCGCGATTTTGAAAACGGATGTGTGTTAGGTATTTGGAGGGGAACCGCAGTTGGAACCGGCACTTGTTGCTCAGTAATACCAGCAAGCTCAATAATGGTATTGTAATGACTTTCGATAAAATACTCTGTTAATTCAGAAATATTTCTGTGCTCAAAAAACAATGTCTTTGAAAGTGATCCAAAGTGCTTTTCCAACTCAGTTGTCAGCCTCATAACCACTACAGAGTCAATCCCGTATTTTTCCAAGGGTTCATTAACATCAAGGCGGTCAGAAGAAAGCTGAATAACCTTTGCTACAAGTTTTTTGAAATATTGTTGGGATTTGTCACGGATAAAATTGGGGGGAACCACTGGGGCGCCCGGGGCAATTAGACTGGAACCGCTCGTTGGAAGCTTAGGGCCCATTTTCAGAAAAAAAGAACGCAGGCGATCTGCCATGCCTTCCAATACGGCAACCTGATTTCCCAATAGGAGAAGTTGCGAAAAGAGAGAGAGCCCCTTATCTGAACGCAGCGGCACAACTCCCATTCGATCCTTCAGGTTCTGTAAGGTCTCATGGTCAACCTGCATGCCTCCATCGTTCCAGAGAGGCCATGCCATAGAAACAGTTTTCCCGCTACGCATACCGCTCCTGGCAAGATCGTTGCGAAGCTCGGCAAACTCACCTAAAAATGCATTTCCTGCAGCGTAGTCAGCCTGACCAGGATTCCCGAAGGTTCCAGAAATAGACGAAAACAGGACGAAGAAGTCCAAAGGAAGGTGCTTTGTCGCTTGGTCCAGACATATCGTGCCGGTCACCTTTGGCGCTATGACCCGTGCAAAATCTACTTCCTGTTTGGATATTATGAAAGCGTCACTCAAAACACCCGCTGCGTGAATGACACCATTTAATTTGCCAAATTTCCCAACTATTCCCTTTATCAGACTTGTCGCTTCGCTGTTCTTCGTTATGTCGGCTTGGCAATACACAACCTGGGTACCGGGCACAGCAATCGCACTGATGCGGGTTGCGGTACTTTCATCAAGGGACGATCTACCGGTAAGGACGACAGTTGTGCCTTTTGCAAGCCGGCAAATTTCAGACGCGAAAAGTGCGCCGAGCCCTCCAGCTCCGCCAGTGATCAGATAGACTCCATCATCTTTCCAGGGAGAGACCGCTACTTCACTGATTATACCCAGTTCGCTCCACTCTCTGACCCAGCGCTTACCGTCACGATAGCCAATATGGAGGTCAGACGACACTTGTCCATTATCAACAATTTTTCGGGCTATACTTTCTGCCTTCTCGTCACCTCCGACCTCTATTATTTGCCCAACAAGGTTTGGGTTTTCCAGTTCGGCTGTTTTCAGAAGTCCGGCAAGCCCACGGAAGATAAGTTGCTCCCCGGTTGCTGGCATAATAACCTGGACAAGAATCTGTCCTTTCGGACGGCCAAGGAAAATTGACTGAATTTCCTTGAAAAGCGTGAGCGCACAATCCGTAAAACGGTCATTGATGCTGTGTGCTTTATTATTCAAAGAGATGCATCGCAGACCTGGAAGCTGTGTTTCAATTTCGTCAATTGATACACCATCGATTTCACAAAGTATCACCAGGCGCTGCTCGTATTCTTTACCAATCAATTCCGCAGCAGCATGCCGCTCCAACCAGATCGGAGATAGCAGCAAACTTGACGAATCTGTCTCTACCCTTGTGGTCGTGGTTTGTGGCGGCCCGTCCAATAAACGTGATGACAGTCCCTTTACGCTTACTCGCACCACTCCAGTATCATCACAGATATCGAGGTCGTATTTTTCAACATTGTTGCCCGGAGCACTTCCTTGCGCATAGCGGATAACTGCCCACATTGAATCGGTGCATGGGGCGAAGATCGTGATTTGATCCAGCGCAAACGGAATGGATGCTTGTTCAGGCAGAATTCCGCCACGAACACTCGCCATCAACCCGATGATCGATTGGAAGGCTCCATCCATCAAGCTCGGATGCAAGACGAACTCACTTTGGGTCGTTTTCATTGCCTCAGGTAACGACAGCCTTACAAGAGCCGATGCATCTCCTATGTGAATGGAGGTTATCCCTCGATGGGTAGGGCCATAATCTATACCAAACGCATGATAGGCATGGTAACACCTCGATCCACTGTAGATTTCGCCATTATACATGGGCCGTAACGCTTCTATATCAATGTGAGGAGCCTCTGTGAGGGGGGTAAGGTTTGCTCTACCCTGACAATAGATAGTGGCTTCGTCACCTTCATCAACGTTTCGGCTATAAATTTCAAAGGAAATATCACCGTTCTGCTCAGGGTGCAGTCCGATGCTGATTTCCACTGGCTGCTCAGCTACAACCACAGGCTGTGCCCATATAATGTTGCTAAGGACTATTCTCGTATTTACTGTGTCTTCTGCCAGTTTAACAGCGGCTCTTGCCATCTCTAGATAAACTACTGCTGGCAAAATGCTACGACCTTTGACAATGTGATCGGCAAGGAAAAATTCACGACCATTGAAAACAGAGCTAAAGCGCTGCTCCCGTAGATTAGAAGTATTCTGGTGTAATAAAGGATGAAGGATAGTAGGCGATTCGCAATCTAAGCCTTTTGTTTCCTTCGGCTCAGGTACATCTATCCAGTAACGCTCCCTTAAAAAAGGATACGTTGGCAAGGAAATCTTTCGAGGAGCTTGGCCACCATACAGTCTATTCCAATCCACCTCATTTCCCTGTACCCAAAATTGGCCTAACAGAGCCATGTCTCGGATGCTTATGGCAGCATCTACCTTAGATGCTCCACCGAGCGAGCCTAGTTCTTTTGAACTGAGAGCTTTCCCAACCCATCCATTCCAGAATTCGTCGCCCTGGGTGAACTGTTGGAGTTTTTGCGCAAGTTCCTCTACAGAGATCACGCAAACGGCCATTCTTTCCTCCATAGCCTCGCGCCCCACCTGCAGGGTGTAAGCGATTTCGTCGAGACGGCAGCTTTTCAGATACCCTTTTCTTATTGCATCCAAAAATCGTCTTGAAAGCTCCAAAAGCTGCTCAGAAGTCCGGGCTGAGAGAGGTACTACAACCTCTTGGTTGACAGCCGTATCGATACTCTGTGGCTGTCCTTGTTCTTCTACAAATTCTTCAACAATTATGTGGGCATTGGCTCCTCCCGCTCCAAAAGAAGAGATCCCTGCGCGCCGGGGGAACTCTACACCTTCAATTACAGGCCGCTGCCATGGTTCGGTTGATCGCTGAACAACAAAGGGGGTTTCATCGAAGTTGATGTTCGGATTGAGCCCGTCACCATGCATGACATTTTTCGCCAATATTCCTTTCTTAAACTGCAGAAGGACCTTGGTCAGTTGCGCAATGCCGGCCGCCGCTTCCGCATGCCCAATATTCGATTTAACCGAAGAGATCGAACAAAAACCTTTATCGTCCGTGAATTTTCCAAACGCTTCGCTCAGCCCCGCAATTTCGATAGGATCCCCCAGGGCAGTACCGGTTCCATGCGCCTCTATGCAACTCACTGTTCGGGGGTTTACTGAACTGCGGCGTAACGCCTCCTCAATAACAAGAGACTGTGCTGTCGGATTCGGGACGGTATAGCCATTGGTTTTTCCACCGTGGTTTGCTGCTGTCCCTTTTATTATTCCGTAAATCCGATCTCCATCTTTGAGGGCGTCCTTGACAGGTTTAAGCAAAACCGCTCCGACTGCTTCGGCCGGAACATATCCTGTTCCTCCCTCGGCAAAAGCTCTGCAGCGCCCATCAGAGGCGCTAAACTGCCCCTGAGTCAAAGTGATATACTTGCTGGAATGGATGTTGAGGTTTACACCTCCCGCAAGAGCCATGCGGGAGGATCCACTCCTGATGCTTTCACATGCCAGGTGAATTGCATAAAGAGAAGATGAACAGGCTGTGTCTACGGACAGACTTGGGCCGGTAAAATTCATCACATAGGATACACGGTTTGCAATGGAGAAAATCTGGCTGTTGGCAACATAGAAGGGCTTTTTCTCATGGCAGGATGCTTCACTCATCAGCAACTGGTAGTTATTGAATGTGGCGCCTACAAACACACCGATATTCCACCGGGAAGCATGGTTAGCTAGATATTTGCGAGTGCACCCTGCATCCTCTAGACATTCCCAAGCTGTTTCCAGGAAGAGGCGCTCCTGGGGATCCATGTGCACCGCTTCTTTGGGCGATATATTAAAAAAAAGAGGATCGAAACAGTCGACGTCCTTAAGGAAACCACCCCACTTGCTATAACTTAACCCTTCTTCAATCGCACGATTTCTGTCAGGTTCGAAAAAACCTTCCATCTTCCAGCGTGCCGTGGGAATTTCATCGATACAATCTCTGCCTTTGCTGAGGCTGTCCCAGAACTCGTCAAGCGTTTCTCCATGAGGGTAACGACCTGCTATGCCAATGATCGCAATATCGTCTGGTAAATTTTTTTTTTCGTTCTGAACTGACATGTTACATTTATGCAAATTATTTTGATTAACTATAAGAGAAGCTGTCGGCACGCTAACTGCCATTTCAGAAAGATTATTTTTCAAAATATTAGTAGAAGATAGCACACAATTTGATTTAGGATATGTATCATCCAAATAACATCCAAGTGACTTTATGCTGTTAAATTTGAAAAAAAGTGTCGAGTCAAGTTTTCCAACCATCTGCTCAATGCGTTTATTCAATTTGGCAATAATCAAGGAATCAATACCGAGATCCTCAAAGTTTGTTTCTACATCAAAGGCATCCTGGCCAATTCCTGTTACATCAGAAATCATTTCTGTCAATCTCAGGATGAAAAAATCTTTGGGACATCCTGTATCTACTTTTTTGCTATCATCTGCTTTAGGTGTTGGTTGTGTATTAACCTTATTATCAACGGTTGGTGGAACAACATTTGTTTGTTTAAAATGGGGAGCCATTCTCTGCGGGGCGCTTGATGGGCCCCGGATCCAATACCGTTCTTTGGAGAAGGGATACGTTGGCAACGAGATCTTCGGGGGTTTTACTTCCCCATACAGGAAATCCCAATCTATGCTGACGCCCTTGACCCAAAGATCGATCAGCTTTGAATATTTTCTTTTTTGGACCCAGGCGTTGATCATTGCAGCCATATCCTCGTCTGCGGAGAAAAGAGCAAGGACATCTCGATTACGCTTTACCTGACCGCTGCAGACATCCGGAGGAATTGCATCCTCAGTTAAGGCTTGCAGTTTTTGGCGCAGATCGTCCAAGGACAAGGCGGGAATAGCGAGACGTGTTTCCATAGCGTCACGTCCAACCTGAAGTGTATAGGCTATGCTGTAGATATCCTGTTCCGAATAACGTCCGTCCTGAATTGCAGTTAAAAGCTGACACACCTGATCCTGTAGCCTGGCCTCATTTTTGGCAGACAGGAGAACAATAGCCGGCACAGCAGAAGATGGCGCAAAGATCTGTGATTTTGGCACGTGCTCTTCTATGATTATGTGAGCATTTACTCCGCCCATTCCGAACGAACTGACCCCAGCACGCCGCGGTATCATTTTGCCATCAGAGTCTGTTAAACGTTTCCATTCGTGGTTGTTTTGCGCCAGGTAAAATGGAGTACCATGTAAATGGATGTATTGATTCACCTGATCACAGTGAAGGTTTTTAACCAATGTCCCGTGCTTTAGTTGCAGAAGGACCTTGCATACCCCGGCCACTCCGGCTGCGATTTCCAAATGTCCGATGTTTGTTTTCACCGACCCCAGGGCGCAATGGAGGCTTTCGACCTGCACATTCCCGCTAGCTTCATACAACTCTTTGAAGCCTGCTCTGAGGCCATTTATTTCAATCGGGTCTCCCAGTTCAGTTCCGGTGCCATGGGTCTCGATATAGGTGACCGTTCTTGGATCAATCCCAGCCTTTTGGTAGACTTCGGCCAATAAATCTGCCTGGGCCTTAGGGTTTGGTGCAGTTAAGGATGTTGCACGGCCGCCATGGTTCTCGGAGGTTGCTCTGATCACGCCGTAAATGTGATCACCTACCGCTTCTGCTGCCTCGAGCGTTTTCAGTATGAGAATGCCCGCCCCTTCGCCACGCACAAACCCATTTGCTTTGTCCGAAAAAGTCTTGCAACGGCCGTCAGGACTCAACATCCCTGATTTACTGATACTTATATGGAAATCAGGAGAGACAATAGTGTTTACTCCACCAGCTATTGCCATATCGCAACTTCCAGACTCCAAAGCCGAAACGGCCCGGTGAATGGCGACAAGAGAGCTGGAACACGCGGTCTCTATAGGTTCGCTGGGCCCGTGGGTATTCAGGAAAAAGCTCATTCTGTTCGGTCCAACTGAAGGCATAATGCTGGTGGTTGTAAAACCCTCCAGAGCAACCCCCGCTCGTGACAACATCTCAACATAACCGCTATTCATCGTGCCTACAAAGATACCCGTCTTGCTCCCGGAAAGTGTTTGAGGGGCATAACCAGCATCCTCAATTGCCTTCCAGGCATGTGTCATCAGGAGACGTTGCTGTGGATCTATTACCAGTGCTTCGGCAGGTGTAATCCCGAAAAAAAGTGGATCGAATTTATCGACTCCTTCGATAAAGCCTCCCCATTTAATATCGGTTTTGTAGTGCTCTGTAGCAGGATCACCATGCAGTTCTCGCCAGTTCCAACGATCTTCGGGGATCTCAGATATACAGTCCCTTCCTTGCAGCAGGTTCTGCCAGAACGAGTCCGCATCGGGCGACATGGGGAACTCACAACTCATTCCGATGATTGCGATTGGTTCAGGATGGAGGTTTATTTTTTCAAGCGGCAAAGATGTGGTGACTGTCAGGTTCGGTTCTGGGGAAAACCTTGGCGTATCGGCCGGTGCGTTTTTCTCGTCAACCTTGTCAAGCAGCTCGACATTTTCGGGCATGCCTTTGGTGACACGCCCTGCTTTTTCCATAAAAGCATCACCGTGAGACTCAGCCAGAAAGGAGCCAAAACTTCTCAGGTTTGAGTGCTCGAAAAAAATAGTCGGATCAAGGTCGAGTCCATAGGCATCATTGAGTTTGTCGGCGAACTCGGTAAACGCAATAGACCCGAAACCGTACTCATTCAGGTCTATCTCCGCGTCGATCTCCTCGATTGCGACCTTCAGCAGACTCGACACCGTTTCGGCAAGTACCCGTTCTATAATCCCTTGCAGCATATCTCTGTTCATTTTGGACACCTTTCCCGACGTGTAAACCGAAGTGGCAAGTTCAGCTGCATTTGTCGATTTATCGTTTGTCGCAGCCGGTTCACTCACTCCCAGGTACCCGAAAGCAATTCCCCGAATCTGTATTGCAACAGCCCCTGATCCATCACACAGATCAATGTCAAATCTGCGGACCTTGTTTGTATCTTCGTTCCCCTCGGCATTTCGAACCCAACACCACACTTTGTCAGGGCACACATGAAAGACCTGAAACTCCTTCATTGTGAATGGGATCGCAGGTCTAATCTCACCAAAACCATGCATTAGCCCAAAGGCTGTTTGGAGTGCAGCGTCAGCTATGCTTGGATGCACCAGGAAGTCTCCACTTGTCCCAGCAGAATGAGGCACCTCGATTTGCGCGAGTAATTCACCATTGCCGACTCTGAGACTTGTGATTCCGCGATGTGCTGGGCCATAAACAAATCCAGCCCTTGCGAAATTTGCATAACAGTCCGATGCGGAGATCACGTCCTTGGAACAGTTGCCGATCAACTGGCTGATATCAATCGAAGGCCGCTCCGCATCTACAACCAGAGTTCCTTTCATTTTGCTATGGGTTGGCGGTTCACTTCCCTCTTCTCCTAAAACAGCAATGTCGATTGAAAATTCTCCGGAGGCGCCTGGGGTAGCCGTTGTAATTACCCGCACCGGTTGATTTCCAACAACAAGTGGACGAAGCCAGACGATGTTTCGCAACTCGATACTGACTTTTTGCCCACTATCTCTTTTCACTTTTTTCAATGCTTCGCAGGCCATTTCAAGATACGCAACGCCTGGTAGAATTCGCTCTCCGCTGATAACGTGGTCTGAAAGGAAAAACTCCTCGCCAGTGAATACTGATTCAAAGCTCGCTACATGGTCCTTATCTTGGATTGGCGACAACATTCGATTGATTAGACCAAATGTAACCGCAGAACTGGTTTTCTCTTCTTCTGCCAAGTCAGCGGCAGCCGATTGAAACCAAAACCGCTCCCGGGCAAACGGATAGTTTGGCAAAGCGATTCGCTTGGGGTAACCCTTTTCGTATAAAAGTTCCCATTTGATTGGAACGCCAGACACCCACAAGGCGGCTACCTGATCGAATTGCTTTTTCTTCATCAAATGCCTGATCCGGTCATCGTCCCATTCATTTTGGGTTACTATCTGGTCTTTTTTGATGCTTCCGCGGAAACATTGGGGGACATCTTCTTTTTTGCCGGCATATGCGTCGAGTGACGCAATCAATTCCCACTGATCATTGACGACAAAAGCAATCCTTTCCTCCATCTGGTCACGGCCGGTTTGCAAGGTGAACGCGATTTCTGCGATCTTGCTAAGATCTCGAGGAGAGGATTTTTGTTTCGGCAATTGGCGGCAGCACGCTTTGGAAACGGAGCGAATGGAATCTGTGATAAATAATGGGGTCGTTTGCCGGCTTCCATGACAGAGCTCTTGCCCCCCCTCGAGAAACTTAACAAAATGGAATGGCTCCACGCCGTAATCTACGAGTGGCACGTCGGAGTCGAAATTTTCCGGAGATACATTGAGAATGGTTGAAAGAAGGGAAATGAGTGAAGCCTGCAGATGATCTCCCGATTCATCGGGCCTGTTCAACTGTTTCGTCAGGAAAGCAGACATCGTTGCGCATATTCCCGTAAGCGGTCCACGCTCCTTGCTGAAAGCGGAACAAGAAAGGGGCTTTGATATGCTTCGGGTTCTGAAGGCCGGTTTTCCGGAAGATATTCCTCCAACAATACATGTGCATTGCCACCACCAAAGCCGAAAGAGCTGACACCAGCTCGCCGAGGCATCTCTTGGCCGCTTTGGCGCCAGGGGGTGCTTTCCGTAACAATGTAAAAAGGGCTTTCTTTGAGATCGATCAGAGGATTGAGGCGGTTGAAGTTCAGCGTTGCCGGAAGAGTGTCGTGCTGCATACATGCTAGTATTTTCAGGATACCAGCTATACCGGCAGCCGCTTCCGTATGCCCAAAATTCGATTTTACTGAGCCGAGACCGCAGTACCCCCTATGCGGTTCTCGTCCCTGGTACAGATCGGAGAAGGCATTTTTGAGGCCCTTTATCTCCATGGAATCACCAAGAGGAGTCCCCACGCCATGGGCTTCAATGTATGTTACTGTCTCAGGATCTACTCCTGCTTTCCGATAAATATTCTGAATCAGGTCGGCATGAGCTTTTGGGTTTGTTACCGTCAAAGAGTTGGTTTTACCGCCGTGGTTTGTGCCTGAGCCTCTGATGATGCCGTAAATCCGATCATTGTCGGATATTGCTTTCGCCAGGGGTTTCAAAAGAAGTACTCCGCCCCCTTCTCCCCTGACATATCCATCTGCATCTGCATCGAACGTTTTACAAAGACCCGTTTTGGACAATGACCCGCTTTGGCTAAGCCCAATAAACCTCCGGGGAGACCAGCACAGGTTAACTCCACCGGCAAAGGCCATCTCACAGTCGTGGTTTTTGAGTGATAATGTTGCCTGGTGTACGGCAATCAATGACCCGGCACATGCGCCATCAATCGTAATGCTCGGCCCCTTTAAGTCGAACCAATGTGAAATCCGGTTGGAAAGAATGGCATTGGAGGTGCCAGTGTTAAGGTACATATCTACGGCATCGAGTTTTTTTTCGATTGCCTCGGTGTAATCGTTATTCGTCACCCCCATAAAAACACCAACTGAGGTGCCGCGCAGAAGGTCACTGCGATAACCTGCATCCTCCATTGCCTGCCACGCCAGTTCCAATGCAATTCGCTGCTGCGGATCCATCAGTTCGGCTTCCCGCCGGGAGATATTGAAAAAGGATGCGTCGAATGCGTCGATATCCTCTATGAAACCGCCCCAAATGCAGTTGCTTTTGTTTTTTTCTTTTCGAGGATCGCCGAAGTATTTGGTAGAATCCCACCGCTGTGAAGGGACGACTGTGATGCATGATTTGCCTCCTGCGAGAGTGTCCCAGAACATATCAAGCGTAGTAGCCCCAGGAAAATGAAGCCCTACCCCGATAATGGCAATATCAAACAACTCAACTAATTTACTCACAGTTCGGTCCCCCTCTTGCAATTAACTTCTTCTTCAGACACCAATTTGACTTTTTTCAAACTGCAAGTTTTCTATTAACGCATCCAACAAGGCCACTCAGACTTACAAAAATATTATCCAGTATTTCGTCCTCTGTGAATCTAATCCCAAACTCTTTCTCTATATAATTAATCAATTTTATGTAACCGTATGAATCAATAATCCCCATTTTAAGTAAATCACTTTCAGTGGTTATTTCTTCATTGAAGGTAAACAAATATGAATCTTCCATATATGTCTTTAGTTTTTCATACATTATTTTTGCTCCTTTTTAATTCTAGCTAAATGAGTTTAACATTTACCTACAATCGTAAGTACGTTTCGCCTCCAAAAAATTGTTCCGTCCTTAGCGACAAGCCACTTAACAATTTCCTCATCTTGCATCCCTTTTTTAACCAGTTCCGAAATCCGTTCTTTTGCTTTTTCATTTTGGAATGCATGTTCCACGTATTCGAAAAAATTAAGGTCACAAACTGATTCAAAAATGCGAGTTATCTCGATGCCTAATTTACGGTATAGCCCGACAATTTCCTGCCTCGAGAGGGAACGATGATGGCAAGCATCGATTTCGCATTCCAAGTTTTCGAAAAAAGTGTCCAGGTGCTCATTGCCATAGGCGATGATATCTTCCAGACCGACCCTACCTCCAGTCGCACAGCAGCGTTTCATTTCTCCGAGAACTACATCTGCATTTTTCATGTGGTGAAAGGCTGACTTGGAAATCACACTGTCGAAACTATTGTTTTCGAAAGGGAGTTCCTCAACATCCGTGCAAATATATTCGAGATTGCTGTATGCTTTTTGATTGGCAACTCCTTTGGCGATACCAATCATCCCTTCTGATATGTCAACACCATCAACACTTTTAGTTCTTTCCGCAGCGTACAATGAGAATGCTCCTGTGCCGCAGGCCACGTCCAAAAGTCTGTCATCAGGCCCAATTCCAAAAAAATGGTAAAGAGATCCAAGGATCTTTTCGTTACGTGTGACTGGCCAAACGTCAAATAGGTGCGCTTGTTTATCAAATTGTTCCTTAACATTTAAATTCCCGTTCATTTTCACCCTCCACTCGTCGTATTGACTGAGAAAATATCGCTGTACCTGATTTTTCCAGAGGAACTTCTGGGGAACTCATTGATCTGCATCACTTCAAGCATGTCTCCAGGCAATTTGAATTTCTTACATACTTCCCTCCTTATATCTACAACCGTTACGCGATTTTCCGCGTGGTTATCGCGGTGCGAGGCTATCTGCAATCTGTTGTCGGACCCTCCGCAGACGCACTCCCATCCAAGCGCACCAAGATGGGCTTCAATGTCGGCCAGGCCTATTCGCTTACCTAACATCTTCACGAACCTGCTTTTGCGGCCATTTATGAAAAAGAAACCCTGTTCATCGAAAAAACCGATATCGCCGGTTCTAAGCTCGCCCGCAAGCTCATCTCCCTTGGCTAAATCCTCTCTGTTCAAGGCATAACCCATCATTACGTTCGGGCCGGAGTAGACTAATTCACCGCTTGTAAAAGGCTGCTTGATGAGGTTGCCAGCATCGTCCACAAGACGGACTTGACCGCCAGGAATGGCTTTCCCGATGCTACCGGGCTTTTCAAATACAAGTTTGGGCGAAAGATACATCATTCTCGCCGTCGCTTCGGTTGCTCCGTACATGATAAAAAGATCGATTCCTTTTTGCCTGCACACACCTGCGAACTCTTCAACCATGCCACCAGTCATCGGCCCACCGGCTTGAGTCATATATCTAAGCGTTGGAAGCTCCATAGCAGAGAAACCTATTTTTTTGAGCATTTCAAAGGTGTAAGGGACACCAGCCAATGATGTGCATCCAATTGATGTGAAATACTCCCAAAACTTTTTGGACAAAATGGTTGATTCTGTAAGTTGAATGGTGGCCCCAACAATTAGATGACTATTTATTACTGAGAGACCATATGAGTAATGTATTGGGAGATAGGCGATCGGACGATCTGAATGATCAAGCTCTAAGTATCTTGCGATTGAATAAGCATTGGCATACAGATTACGTGCACTCAATCGTACAACTTTTTTCGAACCAGTTGAACCTGAAGTCAGAAGTAGAAGAACAAGATCACGGTTAATTTCTTGATGTGATTGCTGTGATTTTTGAAGTTGTCGCACAAGGGAATACGATTTGTATTGAAATGTCGAATGGCTGCTGATGGAGTGTGGCGATGGCGCCCAAATGAAGTCAGGAGAATAGTTTTGAATCAATTCTCCAACCAGATCACGATCTAGGTCCTTGTCGATAAGCATAACGCAATTGCCGCTTTGAATCGCAGCCAGGTAACCAACTACTGTCTCTATGTTGTTTCCCGCTAGGATAAGGAGGATGTTCTTTCTTTGATCTGACAATTCCTGACCTATTTTATTGATTAAATCATTTATTCCCGAGTAAGAAAGCATCTCGCCATAATCATCTATAAGAGCAACGTTATTTCCGTAATGTGAAATATCGAGCACATTCATGTCGGTCACTCCATGCTTTCTACACTTTTGTTCTCTTCGATAAAATTCTTAGGGCTGAATTTGCTGATCATTGGCACAGCATTGCGATGCAGTTGTTTCCATCTTTCATCAGCTAGGTAAATGTCACGCAAGGTATAAGGGTTAGGTACACCTAACCGTGTACAATGTTCCATAAACCTCCTTACCCGGTCGTAGATCACCTCACGCTTTGGGTCGCCATCAACAACCCAAGACCTCACAAAAAATCTGTCTGAAAAACGTTCTGGATAAAGAAGACTTACGCCGTTATCCCTGAACCAGGAATCAGATCCGACTTGTGCTGACGGGTAGTACCAAAAGGGATTGCACTCGGCTTCCCAGATGTTGTCTTTCATCTTTTCGATGAGATCAAGGGTTTCGGCGAAATCGTCTTCTGTCTCCCCGGGAAACCCGATGACCCAGTAGGTGCTGGTTTTGATGCCGACCTGGGCCAAACTGGTGAGCGAGCCCTGGATTTGCTCCGTGGTTATTCTTTTGTCCATCATGTCCAAAACTCTCTGAGATCCGCTTTCTACTCCTATCCGGGCCCGGTAAAACCCCCCTTGCCTCCATTTAAGAGCTTTTCTGGGATCGCAGACATGTTTGTCTGCACGAAGGTACCCGTCCCAATAGAAAGAAAGTCCTCTACGGATCATTTCCTCTGAGAACTGATCAACAAAAGGATTCAGCAATGAGTCGCCAAACATGAAAATCTGCTTCTTGTAACGATCGTACAATTCCTGCAGTTCGTCTGCCACCTGGGCTGCGTCTTTTTTTCTGAATTTCCCCCACTGCACTGTCTCTGAGCAAAACTTACATTGGTACGGACAACTTCTTGATACGAAGGTGGCGAGTTGGGGATACCCTTGGACATTAAGGCCAGTAAAATCTGGCGGGGTAGCTGTAGTCAGGTTGAGGTATTCACCTTCGATGTCTTCCAGGCTATATACTTTCTTGTTAGAAGCTAAATCGTCGAGTAAATACTTGAGTAATAGGTTTTCTGATTCACCGACGAATATTTTGTCGATATATCGAGTGTTTTCGATAAAATGGCTGAAATCAGGGGTGCCAACAGCAAGTTGATCTGCGAAAATTCCACCACCCATGAATGTTGTTATTTCAGAAGAGTATTTTTTAACTAATTGAAAGGTATAGAGCGAGGCAGGCAGGTTTCCTGAATATACTGATAGGCCTACCATCGTAGGTCGGAATCTCGCTAACTGATCTAGAACATATTTTTCTACATCTTCATAAAACCGACCTACAATTTCATCCAGTACCTTGGCTTGTTCTTCACTTATTTCGCAAAAATAATGCTTAGAAACGATTGTTGCTATCAGATCTAAATGATCTGGGCGATTTGATCCGTTTAGGAAAACCATACAGTGATGACGTAACACGTTGTGACCGGTGTTGAGGAAATTGCCTTTCAATTTCTCTGGAACACATTTGGCTAACTGGTTGTTATAGAGATAGTAGTGCCTCCATATGTCGGCTTGCTGATTGGCATCGGCAATTGAAACATCGTACCCCTCTTTTTGAAGATGACTTTTAATACAGGCGATGCCGAGAGGAGGAATCAGCGGAGTCCAAAATGGCATCAGCATCAGCAATATTTTCGGTGTGATTTCTTTCCGGGGCATCGGGTTCATGTTTTCTCCGCAGAGGACCAGGCTTTTCCCAATCCAGGCAATTCCTTCTCCAGTAGCGCTGCTTGCCGCAGCAGTTCCTCATCATTTCCACGCCGGCCAACCAGTTGCACGGCCACTGGCAGATTCGAATCATCCAAAGCTACAGGTATGACCACAACTGGATGCCCAGTTAGGTTAAAAGGAAACGTCAGTGCAAGAGACGCAGGGAAATAAGGTGCTTGAATATCCTTGCCGTTTTGCCTGATCGAAACAGCAGCTTGGGATGGATTATGAGGAGGTGCGACTGTCGGGGTCGCGGGTAGCAACCAACAGTCAAAATCTGACAGGAAACTGTCCAGTTCGTCGGCTATGCGTAGCCGATACTCCAGAAGGGATGTATAATAACGAAAAGTACCGCCACTAAAGAGGGTTTTCCAAAATATTTTTTTTAAGAAGTCATTTTTATCATAAGGATAAAACTCGAAGTAAAGGAGTTCCGTTGCTGTGCGCAAAGCATGGGCCAAATCTATTGGCGATGTGGTTTCAACAAATATCGTCCCAGGCTTCTTCAGCGCAGCGAGTGCACTTTTGATTGTTTTTCCTATACGATCATCGAGCGGGACACCCGCAAGAGAGGTGGAACTTGCAATCCTCAGCTCCCTTTCTTTTTCATTTGTCCCCTCTGGCGTTTTAGCTCCCGAGAGAATGCGTCTCCAAAGATCAAGGTCTCTGACCGATCGGGCTAGTGGCCCCGGCGTCGTAAGATGGTTATCAAGGTCAACTCTACCCGGGAGTGGAGGAATAAGGCCGGTACGCGAAACAAAGCCATTGGTAGGCTTATATCCGTAAACGCCACAGTAGCTCGCGGGGATCCGGATACTTCCGGCCGTATCACTGCCAAGCCCGAGTGGCGATAACCCAGCAGCCACTGCGGCGCCCTCTCCTCCAGAACTACCCCCGCTGGTGCGTTCCTGGTTCCATGGGTTTACCGTTTTCCCGAAGAGGGGATTTGCCGTTTGTACATCCATGCACAATGGTGCACAATTGGTCTTTCCAATCACGATTGCACCTGCGCCTTGCAGCATGGCAACAGCAAATGCATCCTCGGAGGGCAGGAAACGCTCAAACCGTTTATCTCCCACTGTTGTCTTTAGGCCAGCGGTCTGGAATGAATCCTTCACCGTAATTGGAACGCCGTGCAGTTCACCCCACAAATGGCCCCGTTTCCGAGCTAGATCGGCTAGTTTTGCCTTGGAGAGCGCTCGTTCCCCATCAAGTGTCACAATTGCATTTAGGGAGGGATTGAATGCTTCAATCCTGGTTAAGTGCGCTTGCACCAATTCGTACGATGTTACCTTTCCGTGTCTAACAGCCTCCGCCATTGCAGTAGCATCGATATCAGGTAACTGGTGATGGAGATCGTTTTGGTAGTCAATCATAGGACAGTACCCTTGTTTCACGCGGCGGTGGACATAGCCTGAAAACGATCCGTTAGCAGCTCTGCTGCCCCATTCATAATTTTATGCCCAAGAACATCCACGTTCCGATTCCGCCAATCTTCCAGGTCAGTGCCTTTAACCCATTGATTGAATGCTCCTAAAGCCGGCCCGCTGTGGATTTGGTAATCGACTTTCGACTCTTCGCTACCAGAGAGTGCAAGCTGTGATGACCATGTAAAATAAGACTTAAACAGCAAGGCCATCTTAAACTTTGCGTTGTTCTCTGCTTTTTCCACTGTTTCCTTGGGCAACTGGGGTTTCAATTTTTGAAAGAGCTGTTCGAAGCTGCATTTGAAATACTTATCCTGCAGTTGGACCTTAGTTTTTTCGTCTATATCGTCCAGTGATTCGTGGGCCCGGTAAAGCTCGAATAATTTGTTGGCGCGAGCTGGAAAGAAGAGCCCTTTTTTCAGTACCTGGACTCTCCCACCCAATTCAAACATGTCCCCCGCAGGGGCATATTCCGTATCTTGGACATTCATGCGCTGCAGCAGATCTTTGGCTGCGTCGCTGGTTCCTGCTTCGACCGTGCACTGATTGATTGAACCGGTGAGTATGAAGTCCGCACCGAGGACAAAGGCAGCTGCAGCTGCCTCAGGGGTTCCGATTCCGCCTGCTGCGCCAATTCTTATTTTTTTCCTATAGTGATGTTTCGCCATTATTTCGTCCCGCAGCTTTAGCATGACCGGCATTAGCGCATAGGCCACACCTGCGTCTGTATGCCCACCAGAGTCAGCTTCTACGCACAAGTCGTCCGCCACTGGGACTTCTTGTAAAAGTTGAGCCTGGTTTGCTGAAATGATGTTGTTTTGAACCAACTTTTCTATAAGCTTATTGGGTGCTGGTGAAAGGAATGCCTCCGCCACTTCTGGGCGGGACACTTTTGCGATGATCCTGTTTTTGCATGACACCGAATCGTTTTGATTTCTGCTGAGACCAGCGGCACGATAACGGACAAGAGCAGGCGTTATGGTGAGGTAAGCCGACGCCTCAATGTTTCTGACGCCATGCTTGAGGAACAGATCCACCTTTTTATCTTCCCGGGTATCGTCGGTCAGGTTGTGCAGCAGGTTGACACCAAATGGTTGGCCGTTATTCAACTCCTGCTGCATGTATCTGATGGAGTTTTCAAGCTCATTGAGATCCAAACCACCGGCACCCAGGAATCCCATAAAACCAGCTTTTCCTAGTTTTACGACCATTTCTTTGGAGGAAATTCCGCGGTACATTGACCCAACGAGATAGGCGTAGGTCAGATTGTAGTCTCTTTTGAATTCCTGATTACCCAGTGAGTGGGCTGTAATTGTTTTGACAAAAGAATCGAGTTTGGCATCTGTTTTTGATGCTTCGATACTTTTGAAGGAGGGACTGTCATTCTCAGTTTCTATCCCCCTGGTAACTAAAAGAGATTCATTGTTCGTCTCTGAATCCATCTTAGCGCCCACAAATGGTGTGGCTTCTTTTTGTATGGTTTGGGCTAAGCGAGTCAGGACAGTTCCTGGGCCAAACTCCTCAAACTGAATATCCCCCAGGCCCATGAGATAGCGGATTGTATCCGTCCACTGAACCGGGCTGGTTATCTGGTCAATGATATTTTTTTTCAGGTCTCCATCTCTGTAAGGACGGGCCGTTACGTTGGAAATCACTGGGATTTCAAGTTTAAAAAACTGCTGCTGTGCAACGAATTCTGCAAATTCCTCCTTCGCTGGTTGCATATACCTCGAGTGGAATGCACCACTCACATTCAGGACTATGTACATGCACCCATGTGCTTCAAAAGTGGCAGCTGCATTCTCGATATCCTGCCGTTTTCCGGCGAGAACCGTTTGTGATGGTGCGTTTAAATTTGCGATGTCGAGTACCAGTTCAGTATTCCGTTCCAGTATTTCGCTCACCTTTTCAGCAGAAAGGCCGATGACTGCAGCCATCCCCCCTCCCACCGCTTTACTCATGAGTTCGCCGCGTTTTTTGACCAGTCTTAGCCCTGTTTCAAAATCGAAAGCGCCCGCTGCGAAAAGGGCGTCGAATTCACCCAAACTATGCCCTGCAACGAAATCTGGTTTTTTACCTGTTTCCTTCACGTGCTTCAGATATGAAAGTGCATTTACAACGTAAAGAGCTGGCTGGGTGAAAGCTGTATTAACCAGTTGGTGGCCTGGATCCTCTAGGCATAATTCTTTTATAGAATACCCAAGTATCCCATCTGCTTTTGCGACCACTTCAGGAAATTCGTCGAAGAGATTTCCTCCCATCCCTTTTTGTTGTGATCCCTGGCCCGGAAACAAATATGTCACTACCATTTGTTACTTCCTTTCAATTTAGGTTCCCATTTGGAGATAAGGGTACGCAATTCTTCCAATTTCTCCATTTCACGATTAAACTGGGTAACAATGGACACGGCTGTTGATTTGGAGTCCAGTGGCAGGCTCCTTGAAACCAATCCTGCGAGACTACCTCCTGGACCTAGATCCACATAAATATGGGGACCAAACTTCTCTGTCTCACACAGCGCTTTGGAAAAGAGGACGGGTTTGCGAGCAATTTCCCAGAAGTAAGTTGCCGGGATAGCAGCGGAAGTGTGTTTGCCAGTAACGCAAGAAATATGTGGAATATCAGGCGACGAACATGTCTTAGCAGAAAGATGGTTTTTGCAACTTTGTGAGGCAGGATCTATATGGGCTGAATGAAAGGCATGTGAAACTGGAAGTTTTTTATAGTTTACATTGAGGGCATCAAGATGATTCATTGCCTGCCTAATAGAGTTTTCATCTCCTGAGACAACAAAATGAGTGCCTGTAAATACGGATGCCAATTCGGTATGGTCGCGCAAAAATGGAGAGCGATCATAAAGGGAAATGTCATGAAAAATTGAAAGCATTCCGCCTGGGCGACATAGTTTTTCTATGGATTGTGCTTGTACAATTATCGCTTCTAACGCATCTTCAACCGAAATTATTCCTGATATAGTTGCCGACGCAAATTCACCAAGGCTTGTGCCGATCGTGAGATGTGGCACAATTCCTTCTGTAACCAGAATGAGTGCTAAGCCATATTCGATGATGAATATGGCTGGATGCGTAAAAAGTGTCCTCGAGAAACTTTCTCTGAATATTCTTTTCGAGGTTATCGATGCGATTACCGACGCGCCAGTCATTGAAATCACAAGCGCATCTAATTTTTTAACCGTTTTCTGAAACAAAGGATGGCTGTCGTAAAGCCTATGCGCCATGCCGAAGTACTGCGAGCCTTGCCCAGAAAACATGAATACAATAGAACAGCTCATTTTGTGACCATTTATGATTTAATTTTGCTATTTAAATAATCCTTCAACAAATTTCCATTGCAACTCACTTTTTTTTGGAACGACTAACGAGCAAATATGGTTGTTAATGTTGTAAGTTATAGCTTTGTATTGGTTAAAATTTTTAAAACTATTTACAGTGTGGTTTCTTTTCTTTACAAAATCAATTATTTCATATACATCAAGGGATGTGGTAAGACCTGTTTTAAGAATTTTTGACAATGCTTCCTTAATTGTCCATGCTGATATGACTAGTTCCCCGTATTCAATATCTGACGAGTGTTTCTCTAAAATGATATGTTCTTTAACAGTCAATTCTTTTTCTATAATTTTAACTTTTGTATGATCAATTTTTTCTATATCAATCCCAAGTGGATGAGTATCTGGAAAAGCTACTGCTGCTACAAGTTCAGATGTATGAGATATACTGACGCCATACTTGTCTTTTCCGCTGTTTCTGACTACTGGATGATTAAAAATACCATTTTCAATGTGGATATTAGATGGCAATTCGTTGCTGATCATCATCAAGGCTTTTTTAGCTGCGTAACGTCCAACACTGTAGCTAAGTGCTCTTTTTTCGAAGGCGAACCTGGCAAGGCATTGTCTTTCTTCCATGCTAAGAAGTGACAAGACCTCTTCCGAGTTTCCAGATGGAAAACTGCAAAGGCATATTCCGGCTTCGTAAGTTTGTTCGGCCCTATGCAACAGAATCCGTTCCGTATTGATATCCGGGGGAGTAGTGATTTTTGCTCCATGGTGCGGTTCGGCCACTTCGCGTGGATCCAGTGCGGCTGTAGCGTATACCGACAAAGCTATCCCCTCCGCCAATCCTAGAACTCCCTTTTATTTCACTTCCTCAGCTTTTGATTTACACGTGTGCTCAATCTTGTAACCATGGTAATTCTTTGCATTTGGGCCACCTTGCGGCACAAACCATGTTCTAATTTCTTGACACGTAACTTATTATTTTATATCTTTTAATGCACCTGTACTTGTGTACAGGTGCACAAAGACCGGCGTTCAATGGGTTTTTGTGAGAGATGGGATGGGTATCCCTCAGGAGAACCGCAAATCCCGGGCCACGACCTTAACGGGGCGTGCAGAAGGTGGCTGGCGGCGAATTTTTAGGACTTTTGGCGGATCCGAGCCACCGGGTTTGGGAGGTAAAGATCAAAAGGAGAAATGTTTCATGATGGGAAATTACACGGAAAAAGCAAAAGAACATATATCTAAAATGGATGCTATCACTCTCTTGGAACTGATTTATCAGTGCGGATCTTGTTCAACTTTGGATGATACTCATGCAATTATGGAAAAGATTAATTCTTTGCTTGGGTTTGATAAAGCTATCTATGTTCTAGCTAAATATAATGCTTCTGGTTCTATTACAAGCTATAATAATATAAATTTTTCCTATCCACAGGAATGGCTTAAACTATACAGGGAACATCATTTTTATGATAAAGACCCAATTGCAAAAGAAAATTTTTCTCGTTTCGGACTGCAATATTGGAAGGACACAAAAAAAAAGTACAAAATAGATGAAGATTACTTGAGCGTAACTGAAGATTTTGGTATTATTAATGGTTATTCTTATGGGACATTGAATGCTTCAAAAACAGAAGGCTGCCTTTTATCTGTTGCAGGTAAATTTTCAAAAAGCCATAGGGAAGTCTATATCTTAAATAATTTATCTCCACATTTGCATATTGCGTTCAGTGGCATTATAAGGAAACAAAATACAAACAAAAGCTTGTTGCAAATATCTATTCGTGAAAAAGAGGTTCTAAATTGGGTAAGTAAAGGTAAAAGCACATGGGATGTTTCTGTTATTCTTAATATAAGTGAACGAACGGTTAAATTTCATGTTAATAGCATAATGAAAAAACTAAACGCTGTAAGTCGCATTCATGCTGTTGCAATTGCCACTTCACTGGGTTTGATAGAAACAGCGTAATGATTACCCCGGAATGGAGTGCTCGACAAAAACATTCTGATCGATGATGCCCCAGCATCGAAAACTGCTGCCGGCCGCCCTTATCAACCGCGGTCTAGAAGCGGAGATGACGGCGCACTTCATCGAGTGAAAGAACGACTCCATATGGGCGTTGTCGGTGAGCTTGGCCGCTGGGCGGTTCATGCTTTGAATGCACCCCAAGTCGGCAGCTGATCACGAAACCCAAATGCGCCATACTCCATCCCTCGGTCGGTGTGAAAGATCAAGCCGGGCGCTGGCTTTCGCGCCGAAACGGCTTGGTTGAACGCATCCAGCGTCAGATCCAGCCCCTGGATACTATGTAAGGCCCCCCTTGGGCATACGTTTTCGGTGTATGCTCAGCTTTGCGAGAACCCATTCCAAAGGAATCCAAAGGGAGGCCTTACGATGAGATTCTACACGAAAACACACAAACACTACTGCGGAATCGATCTTCATGCGAAAAAAATGTATCGTCTGCATTCTGGATGCTGAAGGGAACAGTGCTCCTGCATCGCAACATTGCCACCTCATCCGGAGGATTTCCTCAGGGTCATCGCTCCCTTTCGCGAGGACCTGGTGGTCGGCGTGGAATGCATGTTCGCCTGGTACTGGCTCGCCGATCTCTGCAGCAGGGAAGAAATCGATTTCGTCCTCGGCCATGCCCTGTACATGAAAGCCGATCCATGGCGGCAAGGCCAAGAACGACAAGATCGACTCCCACAAGATCGCCGTGCTGCTGCGCGGCGGCATGTTTCCCCATGGCCTACGTCTACCCGCCGGAGATGCGGGCCACCCGCGATCTGCTGCGCCGCCGCTACTTATCTGGTCCGCAAACGGGCCGAGCTGCTGGCCCATGTGCAGAACACGGCCATCCAGTACAATCTGCCGGAGACTCGGCGTCCAGCTTACGTACGAAGGAACCGCGCAGGAGGTTGCCGAGCATTTTCCCGATCCGGAGGTGCGAAAGATCGTCCAGATCGATCTGGCCATGATCGATGCCTACGACGATGTCCTCAGGCGCCCTGGAATGGGACATCGAGAAAACGGCCCGCCGCCACGACCGGCGTACGCTCATGCTTGCTGCGCTCCATCCACGGCGTCGGCCAGAATCCTCGTCCTGGTGATGCTCTACGAGATCCACGACATCAACCGCTTCGAGACGGTGCAGGATTTCGCCTCCTACTGCCGGCTGGTGAAATGTCCGCCACGAATCGGCCGGCAAGAAAAAGGGAACCGGCGGCGCCAAGATCGGCAATGCCCATCTGAAGTGGGCCTTCTCCGAAGCGGCCGTGCTCTTTCATGCGCCACAATCCCCCGGCCAAGAAGCTGGTGGAGAAGCTGGCCAAGATGCACGGCAAGGGGAAAGCCCTGTCCATCCTGGCCCACAAGCTGGCGCGGGCGATCTACTACATGCTGAAAAACAACGTGCCGTTCAACCGTGGAGAAATTCCTGGCAACGGCATAGAGCTGGAGGGGACGGGAGCAGCCCGAATGTCCAACTGGAGCCGACATGGGGTGAGCATGACTGACGACCGTGAAAATGAAGAAGTGCGCCATACGAGCGCGAACCGGTCGCTATGCCGATACCCCGGGCAACCTGTCGTTCTGGATTGGAGCCCCGTCCCGCTCCTTACATACATGAATCGATTTCTATCGGTTTCAGTGTGTTCTGCCCCTCGCCGGAGCCCGGTACTAACTGCGCCATGCGTCAGGACAAGCCCGACGTTTTTGAATGGGACGGCATGAGGGTACGGTATAGTTTCCAGGTCGCGAAGGTGATGCCTTCGCAACCGCTGCCAGTGCACATCCGCAGCGGTGTGAACCTCGATAAGTGTTTGGTGCAGGACCTTTCCTCGGACAGAAGTCCTGATGCCGGTTGTTGAGAAATAAAGTCAGAACAGGGAAACGCTGCAGCAGCGATTCATGTAAAAAAACGAGTCAAAATCGTCCGGGCACCATTTTGCCTATTGACGGACGGGGGCCTTATAAGTGTTCCGACCGAATTTCCAGCCGACGATCCGGCGTGAGTATTTGTCCATCACCACGGCCAGATAACGCCAGCGCCCCGCGACCTTCAGGTGGGTGATATCCCCGAGCCAGACCTGGTTCGGGCGGCTCAGAGCCACGCCCTGGCTCTGGTTGGGAATGCCGGAGAAGTACTTTGTCTGATTTGCCTTTTTCAGGTAGATACGCTTCGAAATGTTGGAGATCTAGCCAAGCGAGGGTCGCCTCTTAGAGCCTTGACCATTTTCCTTGATTCCCCCCCGAGGATTTACCTATATTCCTATTGTAGGTTTGACCCTACGGAGGCTCGCGACCATCCCCCTCCGGTCGCGAGCCCTTAACACCATAAAAATGGTTTTTAATAATGATGCAAATGACGGCAAATCGTTGCATTTTCGTTGCAAATAGTGGAAAGATTCATTGCAATTTTTGTGTCCGCTCCCATTCTAACTATTGATTTTTAAAGGTATTTTTTTGGTGGTTCGAGTCTCCTCTTCGGCACCAAAAAACAACTGAACCTTCTAGGTTCTTGAAAGGCCCAGTCAAGAGACTGGGGCCGGGTTTTCCACCCGGCCTTTTTCATGCCTTCTTTTTCGTCCGTAGCAAAAGAACAAAAGCGCCATCGCCGCCATACCGTCGCGGTGCTTTCGCCCATTCGCTCACCCAGGCTCCGGCTTCGCGGGCAAGGTAATTTTCCACCTCGTTACGCAACACCGGCTCTCCGGTCGAACCGTGCCCCCTGCCGGTAATCACGAGGGCCGTTTTCTTTCCTTGATGCATGGCATTTTCGAGAAAATAGCGAAACCGTTCCCGGGCCCGCATTCGATCGAAGCCGTGCAGATCGAGTTCGATATCGGGCACGAACTTTTCGCTGCGCACAAGTTTTTTCAGATGCGGTGCGGCGGGCGGCTCATCCGTCGCTGGCAGTTCGTCGGCAAAGGTGGTCTCCAATTTACCGATGGCAGCGAGGAAAAGATCCCGGTCGGCAAGGGGCGCAGGAACGGCCGTAGCGGCATCCGAAATTTCATTTTTAGCCGGCGGGGCATCGGTTGTTCGTTCTCCCCTGACCCCGAGGCGTGCCATTTCCTCGGCAAAAAGGCTGTCATCCGCGGCCGGCTTCGTCGGCATGGGCGGGGCGGGTGGCTTCGACTCCGGTTTATGGCTCCGGGCATCAACACAAAGCCCCTTCAGAGGCCTGAAGGGGCTGGTCGAAAAATCTTTTGATTTCTTATCGCCGGCCAAGTTAGCGCCTGATGATTTTGCGCCGGCCCTGGATGGCCCGGGTTTGCTGTTTGACCAATTCACCCGGCTTCTCCAGATGAAACTGCAGCCACATGTCCCCGTAAACCTTCATCTTCATTTTCCGCCCCTCCCGCAAGGCCTCCAGATTCCCTTGCAGGCGCTCATCACCTTTCGTTTTCTTGAGCCCCTTCTCCATGACCGCGATCGCCTTGTCCTTCTCGCCAACCCGCTCCAGGCAATAAGCATAGAGATTCCACAACAACGGCTCCTTGCGGGTAGCGGTAGTCGCCTTGTCGAAGGTTTCGACCATTTTCCCCGGCTTGTTGCGTTTCATGTAGCAGACAGCCAGCATCCCCATGGCGACCCAGTGACGGACGAGGGCCTTTTGCAGGTATTCGAATGCAGCGGCAAAATCCCGCTTCAGGTAAAGGATAGTGCCGATCTGGGCATCAAGCTGCTGGCGGATATAAAATTGCCACGGCGCGTACTTGTAGCCGCTTTCCAGGGTTTTCACCGCCTTCTCCACCCTTCCTGCCTGTATGTCTTTCTGCGCGGTTTCCATCAAAGTGCCAACTTTTTTGAAGGTAAAGCGTGCCAGCAGAAGGAAAGCGACAGTGAAAAGCAGGATGCCGGCGAGACTGGCGCCCCAGAGAGGAATATCGGCAATGACGAGAAGCCCAGTGGTCAGCAAACAGATGAGCAGGGAAATAAGCATATTGTACATGTGCGGGGTGAATCCTTTCGGCGTTATTCAGAAGGGAATTCGAGAAGGGTGAGTTTAACAACGCTGCCAGGGAAAGTCAAAGCAATTAGGGGAGAAAGCGCCTCTTTTCGGGAGGTTTGACGGGATGGATGAACGTTGGCGCGACCTGACCAGGGGCTTCAGCGAGGAAGCCGCGGATGAAAAACCAGGCGGTCGATACCCAGACGAAGGCGATCTTCAGGAAGTCGGTCGTGACGAATAAACTGGGTATTCCCTCCCTGGATCAGCGGGAGACGGCTGGCACTCGTGGTTAAGGTAAAAGTTTCGCCGCAACCGGCATCGCATTCCGCGCCGGCCGGTCTGAAGGGACAATTGCGACTTGAGGTCACCATCGCATAGGGATAATGCAGCGAACCTTTTAACCCGGCCGGCAAAGGGGCGATGCCTTGCAGCAAATTATCCAGCTCCACCCGGGAAATGCCAAGTTCACTGAGAAAGCTCACTGCTTCGGTGGCATACCATCTCCCCTGCCGGAAATAGGTAAGCGCATCGACACCAAGGTGCAGATCAAGGATCTGCGGTCCGCGTTTTTGCCCTGACAGCACGCGGCCAAGAACGATTGGCACATCCGGCGTCACCTCATTCACCAACTGAATGGCGCCAAAATCGTTGATGAGGATTTCATCGCCGCCCCGTAACAGGGGATGAATATGGCGCAGAACGGACCGCAGACGGGGGACCAGGGATTCGGCGAGGACCGGGATGGCCAAAGTAAAGGCGCCGCCAAGTTCACGCACGTATTCGACGGCCTGTTCGATTTCCGTCAGAGAGGGGAAAGCCCACGGGCAAAATTCGGCGCCGAAATATAGACGCTGGAAGCCGCTGGGGAGTGCTCCGGTCAGACGGTTAAGGAAGAGCGACCGCTCAGGCTCACCCTTGTTTTCCATCTGCCACCATCAGGGTCAGCTTGGCTCCCGGCTGAAGAACTTCATCGGCGGCCAGTTTGTTCCATTCCCTGATCTGGCGGGCAGCCACATCGTACCGACGGCCGATATCCCATAAGGTATCGCCGGGGCGCACCTTATAGGTGATCTTGCGTTTGCCCGGAGCACTGGTGTTTTTTGCAACAGTGGTTTTTTTGGCAGCACCTTTGTTGCCACCGCTCTTGACTTTAGCCGTCGTTTTCGCTCCTTTGGCGGAAACCGCCAGCACCTGCCCCGGTTTGATCAGCTTTACATTAGCAATGTGGTTCCAGCTTTTCAATTCTCTTTCCGAAACCTGGAACTTCCTGCCGATACCTCGCAGGGTATCGCCTTTTCGTACCGTATACGTCTTTTTGCTGCTCTCTACCGGGGGCCCGATCAATTCCTGCAAAGGGATCGGGCTTCCTTTGCGCAGCGGCAGGATCAGGTCGGTACCGACCTTGAGCGATTTCGACTGGGCGAGGGAGTTCATGGCGACAATATCGTTTGCCCGAATTTTAAATTTTTTCGCCAGTCCCTTCAGGGTGTCTCCCTTGCGAACACGGTGAGTAGAAAAATTAACCCGCTCATCGGCCGGCAATCGGGCATATTGTTCTTCGAAATCCTCCTTTTTCCCATCCGGAATACGCAAGACATAGTTTTTACGATTCGGCGGAGTGCACCAGCGACTCAATTCCGGATTGAGATCCCGGATCTCTTCATAACTGGCATTGCAGATTTTTGCCACAACTTCCAGGTCGGTGGTGCCGGGAAGCGTAACCAGGTCGTAGGCCAGCGGCTCCTGATAGCTGATCTCGGTTAAACCATACTTTTCCGGCTGTTTCGCTATCAGCAAGCTGGCAAGAAGTTTGGGGATATAGTTTTTCGTTTCGGTGGCCAGATATGGATGCCTGCTGATTTCCCAGAAATCACGGGACCCGTACATCTCGATAGCCTTCTGGATTTTGCCGGGGCCGGCATTGTAGGCGGCAATCGCAAGATACCAATCGCCGTTGAAACCATCGTGCAATTCACGCAAAAAACGGGCGGCAGACCGTGTCGCTTTTTCAAAATCGCGCCGCTCGTCGTACCACCAGTTGCTCTTCATGCCGTAGAGAGCCCCAGTGCTGCGAATGAATTGCCAGGGACCGGCAGCATGCGCCCAGCTGTACGCGCGGTTATTGAAACCCGATTCGACAAGTGCCAGATAAACCAGATCGCGTGGCAATCCTTCCTCGGCGAAGATCTGCTGCATCAACGGCAGATAACGCGACGAACGCTCCAGCCAGCGACTAAAGATCTTTTTCGCCGGACCGCTGTAATAATCAACGTAATAGTGCACCTTTTCATTTTCCACCACAGGAAAATCGAAGGAGACGACCTCACTCGCCGCCACCGTAGTCCCCTCGTCCGCCGGCGGATCTTCCTCTACACCCGAAAGAGCCAGTCGATCGGCGAGATCATCGGAATCGCCCGGTTCATCAACGTCGGTTCCATCATCGACCGCAAAAAGCTCATCGAAATCGAGAAGCGAAAAAGGGGTGCCGCTCTGGTCGTCAAACAGATTACTGAAATTCGTTTTGAAAGGAGGCTGCCGAGAATCGGCCACGGCCTTAGCTGGAGGTGCTTCAATCGGGTCGTCGAGCACCTCATTCGGCGTCTGGACCGAGTCGTTACCCGAGGGCGACGGGATCTCCCCCGGCATTTGCGCGAGGCATCCCCCGAGCAGCGGCAGAATGAGTATAAGACAGAATAGTTTCATGGGAGAGAAAACCTCCTGAGAGTCAAATCGGAATGAACAGATCGGTGCGGTACGGCAAGGAAGAAGCAAATGATTGATTGCCCTATCTTTGCAAATTCCGCTCCTCATCTTCCGGCCAGAAACGATTCTCCAGCTCTTTTAGCAGCGGCTGAAAGGTCGAACGGTCACGAGCACTGACCGGCATAGCCTTAAAGCGACGGCACAGGGCGGCGACGTTCCTCGGCCGGCACCAGGTCGACTCTTGTTGAAGACCAGCAGGCGCGGAATTTCGTGCAGCTCCAGATCGCGCAGAATCCGCTCGACGGCGCGAATCTGCTCCTCGCAGCGCGGGATTGGCGATATCCACCACGTGCAGCAGCAGATCGGCATCCTCAGTTCCTCAAGGGTCGCCTTGAAAGCACCCATCAGGCTTTTCGGCAAGCTGGCGGATGAAGCCGACCGTGTCGGTGATGATGACCTCGCGCTCGCGCGGGAAGCGCAGCCGGCGGGTGGCGGTATCGAGGGTGGCGAAAAGCAGATCCTCGGTGAACACCTCGCTCTGGGTCAGGGCATTGAGCAGGGTCGATTTGCCGGCGTTGGTATAGCCGACGATGGAAACGATCGGCACCCCGGCGGCGACCCGCTTCTGTCGACGCTGGCCGGCGCTGGCGGCCGAGATCCTCCAGCTGCTTCTCCAGCCGGGCGATGCGGTCGCGGATGCGCCGGCGGTCGATTTCCAGCTTGGTCTCGCCGGGACCGCGCCCGCCGATCCCTCCCATCAGCCGCGACATGGCATCCCCTTGCCGGTCAGACGCGGCAGGATGTAGCTGCAGCTGGGCCAGTTCCACCTGCACCTTGCCGTCGAGGGTATGGGCGCGGCGGGCGAAGATGTCGAGGATCAGCTGGCTGCGGTCGATGACCTTGATTTCGGTGATGGCGGAGATGGCGCGCACCTGCGCCGGGGTCAGCTCCTGGTCGAAAATCAGCAGGGTCGCCCCCTGCTGCAGGGCGCGGATCACCACCTCCTTGAGCTTCCCCTCCCCCATCAGAGTACGCGGGTTGAGCTGGCGTGGCCGCTGCATGACCCGGTCGAGCACCACCACGTCGGCGGTACGGGCCAACTCCGTCAATTCGTCGAGGGAATCGTCGGCCTCCTGGCGCGATGCCTGGGTCACCGAAATCAGGATGGCCCGCTCTCGTCGTGTCACCCAGATCGATCGCTGCGGCGCCCGTGTCTCCTCGAGTTCCGCATCGAGCGCACGGATGAAACCGCGGTAGATCGAGAGTCAAGCATCGTGCACCGCCGGGCTGCGGAGAGAATTTCTGACCACCCTGCCGTGCGGATCCGGGGGAACCAGGTGGGCGTAGTGCACCGCTCCGGGGAGGCCGTCGCCGCCGACCGCCACCGCCACCATCAGGTCGAGGCGCAGCAGCGCCAGGTCGGTCAGGTCATCCTGGGAGAGCGGTTCCCCCTTGAGGTGGGTGTGCACGCAGCGCAGTCCGCGCAGACCGCTGCGGCCGAGAGCATGAGTCGGTGAGGTCGGGGAGGACGATTTCCCGGTCGTCGCCGACCATCACATGACGACCGCCCCTGGCGATCGAGGACCAGGCCGAGTTGCCGGCGCAGCTCGCGCGACAGCTCCGGCCAGATCCCGGGCCAGCTCCGGGGTGACGACCTGTTCGGGGGGGACCCGGCGGCGGGTCAGCCGCTCCAGCGCCTTGATCTGCCTGGCGCGCAGTCCGGAAGTGTGGCCGTGGATCATCGGTATGGCCGGGCTGAATCACGAGTCGAAACAAAATGCGAAAGGGTGCTGTGTTGAGCCCTGCTAGTGACAGCTGGTCGGGTGCATCAAATCAGGCGCTGACCATGATATTGAAGCCGCCATCGACGTAGTGGATCTCGCCGGTGACCCCGGAGGCGAGGTCGGAAAGGAAGTAAAGCGCCGACTTGCCGACTTCTTCCTGGGTCACGGTGCCGGCGCAGCGGGGCGCAATCGTCCATCAGCTTGATCTTGCTCTTGAAATCGCCGACCGCCGATGCCGCCAGGGTTCGGATCGGGCCGGCGGAAATGGCGTTGACGCGGATCTTCTTCTCGCCGAGTTCGGCGGCCAGATAGCGGACCGAGCCTCCAGCGCCGCCTTGGCCACGCCCATGACGTTGTAACCGGGGATAGCCCGCTCGGCGCCAAGGTAGCTCATCGTGAGGATGCTGCCACCTTTCGTTCATCAGCGGCACCGCGTAGCGGCTCATGGCGACCAGCGAGTAGGCGCTGATGTCCAGCGCCAGCATGAAACCTTCGCGGCTGGTCTGGGTGAAGGGCCGTTTTGAGGTCCTCGCGGTTGGCGAAGGCCACCGATGGACCACGAAATCGAGCTTCCCCCACGCTTTCTCGCCGAGGGCCGAAGTCCGCTCGATCTGCTCGTCGCTGGCAACATCGCAGGGGAGGATCAGTGTCGACATCAACGACTTTCCGCCAGTGGGCGCACCCGCTTTTCCAGCGCCTCGTTCAAGTAGGTGAAAGCCAGGGTTGCCCCGGCCGCGCGCAGCTGCTGGGCGATCCCCCAGGCGATGCTCATTTCGTTGGCGACACCAAAGATGATGCCGCGCTTACCAGCCATCAGACCCATTTTAATGCTTCCTCCTATGTCCAAGTGAATGGACACGTTTAGCAGATCAGTTACGACAAGGCAAGAAATAAGCTGGCAATGAGACTATTTTGTCCCTTTGGGGGAAGCTTCAGCCGCCTTGGAACCAAGTTGCTTGAGCAGCTCATCGGCCTTCTTGAAACCCGGGAGGAGCATACCGTCGGGGAGGATCAGCGTTGGCGTCGATTTGATGCCGAGTTCCTGCGCCAAGGCAATATTCTGATCGACTGCTTTCGTTTCGCAAATAGGCGGCGGGACCGTCTTGCCGGCAAAGCTGTCCTCCAGCATGGACATCGATTTATTACAGATGACGCTTTTCGCAATTCCATACGCGTTGGGATGCATTTGCAGGGGGTAGAGTTTTATCAGAAAGGCAATCGACGGATCGCGTCGCACCACTTCCTTCAATTCCACATGCAGGCGCTTGCAGAAGGGGCATTCTGGATCGGTGAAGACAATGATCTTTGTCTTCGCCTTGGCATCGCCCAGCAACAGGGCATCATCAAGGGGGATTTTACCGAGATCGATCTTGTTCAGAGTGGCCATGCGCTGACTGGTGATATTCTGCCGGTCGGCAAGACGGATGATATTCCCGGTAAAGACGAATTTTTTCGTATAGTCGATGTAAAGAGGGAATTTCTGCCCCCCCTTTTCGACTTCCACCGCCCAAAAGCCGGGGACCTCCGAGTTCTCTACCTTGATGATGCGATCCACCCCGCCTTGGAGCAGATTGCCGGCTTCGGCAACGGTCAGCTTATGGCAGTTCAACACACTTTTTACTCTCCTCGGCAGTCGGCGCAAAGGCTTGGACACTGATCGGCAAAAGCAGCAGAAACATTGTGTAAAGTAACCATTTCATCTACGAAACCCTCTCTGATCGCGAATGGCTGAAAAAACGCGCTTATGCTAACCCGTCGGCATTTTTTTATCAATGGTAAGGTGCAAAAAAAAGGCGTATCTGCCAAGGAGTGGAAACAGATACGCCCAAGTTGGTGCAATAAGATTTTGATTAATCTGTAACTTCGCAAATTCTTTAATGTCAAGTCATTTCTTCACCATTTTTGTAATATTTACTGCCAAGCGAAAGTGCTTACGCTTGGACATTTCTTGAAATCCCTTCGACTCACGGTAAGCTCAAAAAAGCGAAAAAACAACTTGTTTGAAGGCCCATGCCGGCATCGGGCCCGATGGGACATCACTGCCAATACAGGAAAAGCATGAAAATCGCACAAGTTTCCCCCCTTTTCGAAAGTGTTCCACCCAAACTTTACGGCGGCACAGAACGTGTCGTTTCGTATCTGACGGAAGAATTGGTCAGCCTCGGCCATGAAGTTACCCTTTTTGCCAGCGGCGACTCGGTGACCGGCGCCCGGCTCTGTCCTCAGGGCGCAGCATCGCTGCGGCTGGATAATGCCTGCAAGGATCATCTGCCGCATCACTTTCTTCTATTGGAAAAGGTTTTTCAACACACCGGCCAGTTCGACATCGTGCATTTTCATATCGATTACCTGCACTTTCCCCTTTTCGCGCCGGCTTGGACGTTCGCACGTTACCACGCTGCACGGCCGCCTGGATCTGCCCGACTGCTGCCCCTTGTACCGCGAGTTCCGGGACGTGCCCGTGGTTTCCATCTCCGATGCCCAGCGCACCCCCCTCCATTGGGTGAACTGGCAGGGAACGGTCCATCACGGACTTCCGACGACTTGCCATTTCCATCCGAACCGGGTAGAGTATCTGGCCTTTCTCGGCCGTATCTCCCCGGAAAAGGGCTCGACCGCGCCATCGACATCGCCAGTCGCGCCGGCATAGACCGCTGAAAATCGCGGCCAAGGTGGACCAGGCCGACCGCGAGTACTTCGAAGCGGCGATCCGCCGCTGGCTCGACCATCCGCTCGTCGAATTCATTGGCGAAATCGGCGAGCCGGAGAAAACGACTTCCTCGGCAACGCGTATGCCCTGCTCTTTCCCATCGATTGGCAGGAGCCGTTCGGACTGGTCATGATCGAAGCCATGGCCTGCGGCACACCGGTCATCGCCTGCAGGAACGGCTCGGTTCCGGAGATCATCGACGACGGCGTGACAGGTTTCATCGTCGATGACCCGGAGAGGGCGGTGCAGGCGGTCGTGGAACGGTCGACCAACTGAGCCGGCAGGACTTGCCGCGAGGCGTTTCGAGGAACGATTTCACTGCCGGCCGCATGGCCGGGGATTATCTGGCGGTCTACCGAGCAGATCCTGATTCGACGCGCGGCCGTAGATGGCAGGTCCCGGAACCGCTCTACGCGAGGATGAGGGCAATGCAGGAAGTCATTCAGGTCGATGAACGGTACTACATTCTGGCCACTTCGTCTCTGGCCGACCCGAACCCGCGTTTTGAAAGACGGCGGAAACCTTCTGCGTTTTCGATCGCTTCGGCGATATCCAGACCATCGGCGTGGGGGAGCAAGGCATCTACCACAAGGGACCGCGTTACCTGTCCCGCTCCGGCGCTGCGGCTGGCGGGCTTGCGCCCTCTTGCTGCTCAGCTCGACGATCAACGAAGATCAACGAGATGTTCGCGGTCGACCTGATGAATCCCGATATGGACGACGAGGAAGGACGCAGGCTCGCCCCGCGGGATTCGGTCCACATCTTCCGCTCCAAGTTTCTCTGGAAAGGCGAACTGCTACGAAGCCATTGCGCATCACGCAACTTCGGCATGGAACAGCTCGATACCTCTCAGTTGACCATCAGCTTCGATGCCGATTTCGCCGATATCTTCGAGGTGCGCGGCATGCACCGCCGCCGGCCAGAGGCGACGCGCCTGGCGAGCCACATCGAGAACGACAGCCGTCATGCTCGCCTACCATGGCCTGGACGGGAGTATCCGCCGCACACGCATGCTCATTCACCCCGGCGCCGGCGGAAATCTCCCCTTCCCACGCCCGCTTCCGCATCGCCCTGGAACCAAACGCTGAAACCCGAGTCACCCTGACCGTCTGCTGTGAATGCGACAATTCCGCACTGGTCATTTCCACTACAAAAGCGCCTTTGCCGAAGTCAGGAAACAGCTGGAAACCCTGCGCGGCCAGGATTGCCAGATCACCACCAGCAATGAGCAGTTCAATCTCTGGATCAACCGCTCCTTCGCCGACCTGCACATGCTTTTGACCCAGACCGCGCACGGGATGTATCCTTATGCCGGCGTCCCCTGGTTCAGCACCGCTTTCGGCCGGGACGGGATCATCACCGCACTCGAACTGCTCTGGGTCAATCCGCAGGTCGCCCGCGGCGTGCTCTGTACCTCGCCGCAACCAGGCGCAGGAAGTCAATCCCGAGCAGGATGCCGAACCGGGGAAAATCCTGCACGAAACGCGCAAGGGCGAAATGGCCGCCCTCGGCGAGATCCCCTTCGGCCGCTACTACGGCAGCGTCGATTCCACTCCGCTGTTCGTCATTCTCGCCGGCGCCTATTACGAGCGCACCGGCGACCGGACTTTCATCGAATCGATCTGGCCCAACGTCGAGCGGGCGCTCGAATGGATCGATAAATACGGCGATGCCGATCGGCGACGGCTTCGTCGAATATGCCCGCCATTCCGCCAACGGGCTTGATCCAGCAGGGATGGAAGGATTCACACGATTCGGTCTTTCACGCCGACGGCATCGCTGGCCGAACCGCCGATCGCGCTGTGCGAAGTTCAGGGCTATGTCTTCGAGGCGAAACATCGTGGCCGCCGAATCTGGCCGATGCGCTCGGCGACCATGCGCGCTGGCATCCGAGCTGCGGCGGCAGGCCCATGACCTGCAGCGATCGTTTCGAGCAAGGATTTCTGGAGCGAGGAGCTCGGCATCTACGCCCTGGCGCTGGATGGCGACAAGCGCCCCTGCCTGGTCCGCGCCTCCAATGCCGGGCACTGCCTCTTTACGCGGCATCGCCGCGCCGGAGCACGCCCGGCATCGTCGCCGATATCCTCATGGGCGAAAGTCTCTTCTCCGGATGGGGCATCCGCACCCTCGCCGCCGGCGAAGTCCGCTACAACCCGATGTCGTATCACAACGGCTCGGTGTGGCCGCACGACAACGCGCTGATCGCCTACGGGATGGCCCGCTACGGTTTCACCGCCGCAGGCGATGCGAGTCATGGAGGGGCTCTTCCAGACGTCCAGCGCCATGGATCTGCACCGCCTTCCCGAACTCTTCTGCGGCTTCCGCTCCCGCCCCGGTCTCGGCCCCATCCTTTATCCCCTCTCCTGCGCCCCCCAGGCGTGGGCCGCCGCCGCCGTCTTCCTCCTTCTGCAAGCCTGTCTGGGGCTGCAAATCGATGCCCGGCACCAGCTTGTGCAGTTCCGCTACCCTGCCCTGCCCGCCTTTCTGCAGGAAGTCTCCATTCGCCATCTGCGGGTAGGCGAAGCCAGCGTCGATCTGTTTTTCCGTCGCCATGCCGATGATGTGGCGATCAACGTTCTGCGTCGGGAAGGACAGACCGAGGTGGTGATTGTCAAATAGCCGGAGGAAACCATGAAAGCCGTTGCCACCCTAACCATGAATCCGAGTATCGATATCGCCTCCAGCGTGACTGAGGTTGTTCCCGAGCTCAAGCTGCGCTGCCAGGAACCAACGATCGATCCGGGCGGCGGCGGTATCAACGTTGCCCGGGTGATCTCTCGTCTGGGCGGCACCGCCATGGCCCTCTATATCGCCGGCGGGGCCACCGGACTGCTGCTGCACAAGATCTTGCGGCGGGAAAGGATTGAGGACCGGCGGATCGAAATCGAGAAGCTCACCCGCGAAAGCCTGACCGTCAGTGAGACCGCCAGCGGCCGACAGTACCGCTTCGTTTTTCCTGGCCCGGCAATCCGCCGTGGCGAATGGCAGCAATGTCTCGACATGCTCGTTCTGTTCACGCCCCGCCCCGCCTACATCGTCGCCAGCGGTAGCCTCCCGCCCGGCGTTCCGGACAATTTTTATGCCCGGGCGGCACAGGTCGCGAAAAAGGCCGGCGCCCGTTTCATTCTCGATACGATCGGTGTGTCGTTGCGGGCAACGCTGCAGGAGGGGGTTTATCTGATCAAGCCGAACCGGCGGGAGCTGGAAGAGGCACTCGAACGCGATCTGGGCGAACCGACGGCCCAGGAGCAGGCGTGTCGGGAATTGGTGGCACAGGGGAAATGCGAGGTCATCGCCCTCACCCTCGGCAATCAGGGCGCTCTCTTCACCACCCGCGAGCTGCAGCTGCGCCTCGCCGCGCCGCCGGCCAAGGTGGTCAGCGCCGTCGGCGCCGGCGACAGTTTCCTCGGCGGTCTTGTCTTCGCCCTGGCTGGCGACCGCTCCCTTCCCGAAGCGTTCCGTTACGCTATCGCCGCCGGCACCGCCGCCGTCCTGACCCCCGGTACCGAACTCTGCCGCAAGAAGGATGTGGAAAAGCTTTACAAGGAGATGAGTCAGGTTTCCTGATTGAAAGCAATGGCGAGATCTTAGAAATAGCTCTCCCCGTAATCGGGAACGGTCTGGCACCATTGCGGATGGGCTTGCGCTTCGGCGAGCGCGCCTTCCGCCTGGGTGATGATCCGCTCCCGATCCTTCGGGTAGCTGCCCGCCAGATGGAGACTGTTGGAGACGTGATTGGAGCGCAGGATCGTGCGTTTTGGCGCCAGGCGCCGGACGATCGTTAATGCCTCGACGAGGACTTCGCCGTTGGTAAGGGGCCGGATTGTCTGGAAGTAGCTATCGTTGTGCCGGCGGAACATCGTCAGCAGGGAGAAATATTCCGGCGATAGGGCATTGACCCAGTCAGCCGTGGCGACGGCGTGTTCGGCGCTGCGTCCCTGTCCGGCGAGGCCGAGAATCGCCGTCACCGACAGTTTCAGCCCCGCTTCCTGCGCCTTGCGGCAGAGGGTGAGCATTTCGCCGGGGGCAAATCCCTTACGCGCCAGGCGGAGCGTCTCGGCATCGCCGCTCTCCAGCCCGAAGTAGAGGATGCGCAGCTTCTTTTCCCGTAACACCCGCAATTCTTCAACGCTTTTCGTCGTCAGGCTGTTCGGCGAAGCGTAGATGCCGATCCGGCTGAGGTTCGGGAAGGTGGCCGCCAAGGCGTCGAGAAGCGCTGTCAACCCCTCCTGCGGATAGACAAGCGCATCGCCATCGGCGAGAAAGACCCGCTGGACATACGCCCGATGCGGGGCGGGAACCGTCTGCATGTCGGCACGCAGATCGGCGAGCGAGCGGAGGCGGAAGCGCTTCATCTTGTACATGCCGCAGAAGCCGCAGCTATTCTGTGAACAGCCGATCGTCGCCTGCAGAATCAACGAATTGGCCTCGGAGGGCGGGCGGAATACCGGCTCTTCGTAGCTGAAATAGTAGGACATCGTCAGCCCTTCCCCGCCGCCCGCGTGCAGACGCGGTTGCGGCCACCCTGCTTGGCCTTGTAGAGGGCCTGGTCGGCGCTCTTGATCACCGCATCGGAATGGCAGTCGTCCCGACGCTCCGAGACGCCGATGCTGACGGTCACCGAAAGTTGCTTGCTGCCAACCTTCTTGCCGGCACCGGCCGATTTCTCCTGCGGCCGCGATGGATCGCGCAAAGTGAAGCCGGCCGCGCCGATCGCCTCGCGCAGTTCTTCCAGGTGCGGCAGCGCCTCCTTGATCGTCCGGCCAGGGAAGAGGACCATGAACTCCTCGCCGCCAAAACGAAACGAGCGGCCGCCACCGGTCACCCGCTCCAGGCGGCCGGCGACCATTTTCAGCACCTGATCGCCGACATCGTGCCCGTAGGTGTCATTAACCTTCTTGAAATGATCGACATCGACCATCGCCACCACATAGGTGCGCCCCACCTTGAGCAATTCCTCGTTGAGCGCCCGCCGCGCCGGCAATCCGGTCAGTTCGTCGCGAAAAGCCATGTTATGCGACATCTCGATGAGGGCGGCGGTCATGATGATCCCCGCCACGGCAAACCACAACGTCAGATCCAATCCCTTCAGGCCGAGCAGCAGCGGCGTCACGGCACAGATCAGGACCCAGAAAAAACCGGTCTCCAGCGCCGCGGGGCGACGGATAACCCGCAGCAGCAGGACGAGGCCGACAATGATCGACACGGCTAAAGCCGGGTGCGGCAGATTGGTGAATAGCGGCCGCGGCCAGACGAAGAGCGGTGCGGTCATGACCGCCAGCGTCAACTGCGGGTACATCTGATGAAAGACCGCCAGCATGAAGAGTTGCAGCGCGATTACAAAAAGACGCGCATAGCCCGGAGTGGTAAAAAACCCGCGCTCGGCAAAAAAGGAGACGAGGAGCAGATTGAGGGGCAACAGGAGCCCGGCCGCCGCGTAGACCATGGGGGCGGCAGCGCCCGCCTCTTTCAGGCAAAGATCGGTGACGGTCAGCAGGAGCAGGACGTAGACCAGTCGCGTGCGATTGAAGAACCAACCGAGGAGCAGCCCAACGGTCAACACCAGCGCCGGCACCAACGGCAGAAAAGCGGTCACCTCCGGCGGGTGGGTCCAGAATTTCAGAAACCACAGCGCGCCGACTGCCAGACAGGCCGCCGGGAAGGATCATATGGAAGATGAATTTGCGCAGCAACATGCGTTCAGTCGTTCTTTCTCGCCCGCGGTTAACTCAGCACTCCGACAGGCAGTCAAGTCGGCGTCGCCGCCGACCTTGCAGGTTCCTGGCCAATTGGGTGCGTCTGGCGGGTTGCGCTCGGGATGATATCATTTAATTCCGACCATGGGCCGCTAATCATTCACCACCTGGAGGATGCCTATGCAAGCGACTTGGCTGACTGCGGCGGCAATTTTCGTCGCCATTGCCGCTGCCGGCTGCGAACGAAAAGAGAGTGTGCCGGAGCCGAAAGTCTCTGAAAAAACAGATCTGCCGGCGGTCAACGAACGGATCGAGCGGGAAGCCGAGCAGGGAACCAGGAGCGGCGCCCCGCCAGCATCCGAGCAACCGGGATCCGAAACCCGGCGACCGGCGGACCGGGGAAAAAGCCCGTAATTGTTCATTCCCTTGGGCGAAATCATGGCTGCGAAAAAGCTTAATTAATAATCTGGCCTTTTTTTTGCTTTATTCCATGTCGATGCCCGGCCCTTCTATCAAGTGGCCGCTGTTTTGTAAACATTTAAGGAAGGATGAAATCAAATGAAAAACAGTTTTGCCCTGATTCTGATTGCATCTCTGCTTTTGGCCGGCTGCGCCAAGAAACTCGCCATGGACGATCCGGCGGTTGCCCCTGTTGCCGAACAGGCGCCCCCTGTCGTTGCCGAACAGGCACCCCCTGTTGTCGTTAAAGAGGCGATCGTGACCGAGCCGGTTGCGCCCCCCGTCGTTGAGGTGAAGAAGGCGGTTGAGGCTGCCGCCATGGTGATTTTCTTTGATTTCGATTCCAGCCTGCTGACCGCTGCCAGCAAGGAGGCACTGCAGGGTAATGCTCTCTGGCTGCAGGCGCAGCCGGAGGTCCGCATCCGCATCGAGGGGCATACCGACGAGCGCGGCTCCAGTTCCTACAATCTGGCCCTGGGCGAGAGACGGGCGCAGGCCGCCCGTAGCTTCCTGTTGACTCTTGGTGTCGCCGAGAAGCGAATTACCATTATCAGCTACGGCGAAGAAAACGCCGTGAATGCGGCCAATGATGAAGCGATCTGGGCACGGGATCGGCGGGCTGAATTCATCAAGACCAACTGACAGCATTAACAACAGAAGTTGAACACGCGAGAGGGAAGACCGGAAGGTTTTCCCTCTCTTTTATTTACCCGACACCAACCTTGGGACGGCAGAGATCAGATAACGCGAATGTAGGAAAGAAGATAGAGCGAATCGCCGGCCCGGGTCTGGCTCTCGCGGCGAAAGCCGAACGGGGCGACCAGCGCCTCGACTTCGGCCGGCGCAAGGCGGACCGCCGCCGGCGGTCCCGGATGGCTGTCGACCTTGTCGAACTCGACAATGACCAGCCGGCCGCCGGAGCGCAGCACGCGCATTGTCTCGGCAAGCGCCCCTTCCCCCTTCCCTTCCGCCGCCAAATCGTGCAGGACGGTCGCCAGCAGGGCGATGTTGACGCTCCCGGTGGGAAGCGGCAGAGAACCGCTCACGTCGGCCACTTCCGCCCGGATCTGCACCAGCCCCCGCGCTGCGGCGCTCGCCCGCAATGCGGCAATCCCCTCCGGCCACAGATCGAACGCATGGATTGCTCCCGCCGGGCCGATGAACTGCGCCGCCGCCAAGGCGTAATTGCCGATGCCGCAGGCGAGATCGAGCAGGATGGCGTCGGGCTGCAGCCGCAGCTGGGCAAAGACGATTTCCGGATCGATCAGATCGAAACTGCTCTTGCCGGCAGCGATGGGGTGGGTCATGGTGGAGACTCCTGTCTCGATTTACATCGAACCGAGCAGCTTGGAATACTCTTCGAGAATACGGAAGGATTCCATCGTGGCCAGGTACAAGACCCAACTGAGAACAAGGATTCCTATTGTGAGTCCGACTTTCCACGCCAGAGTCGTTTTTGGCCGCCACCAGATCAGGGGCAATGCCAAAGGTCCCACACAAGCGAGGGCGATGACGATGAAGGAGGTTCGGAAATACCAGGGAACCCTTTCATCGGCAAGGCGTGGGCGGTTGGCGCCATCCAAAAACTCACCGCAGTGTTTGCATTTTATGGCGGCGTCCTGAATGTCTTCAGCGCAGAAGGGACATTTTTTCATTTTCACCTCGTTGGTAAAGCCGAACTCAAGATCGGACCCCGGGCAACCTGTGCTCATGCATCCCCCTTCCCCCCGCGCGCTTCAAGGTGGAGCATTTGACGGTCGTGCCAGCGCGAAAAGAGCAGCAGGACGGTACAGGCGCCGATGAGGGCGAGGAACATGTCCGACTGGGTATCCCACGGGTCCCCTTGCGTCCCGAGAAATTCGTCCGCCCCCTGCCCGATGGCGACAGCCGCCGCCCATTCGACGAGTTCATAGGTGGCGCTGATCGCCAGGACGATGCAGACGACGAGAAAGGATAGCATCTTGCGACCGCGCACGTAAGCGCCGCGGATGAGAACCTCCCGGGCCGCCAGGGCGGGGACGAACCCCTGGAAGAAATGGCCGATCTTGTCGTAGGGATTGCGGCTGAGGTCGAAGAGATCGGCGAGATAAAAACCGAGGGGCACCCGCGCGTAGGTGTAGGCGCCCCCCACCATGAGGACCAGCGCGTGGAGAAAGATGCAGACGTAGAGCAGATTCGTCAGCGGAAGCCGACGGTACGTCGCCCACAGGAGGGGCAAGACGATTACAATGGGAAAGACCTCCAGCGTCCAGGTCAGCCGGTCGTAGGGCTGCGCGCCGGAGAGCGCCAGCAGGGCCAAAAGGGCGATCGAGGCAATTATCAGAGTGTTGGGGCGGGTCAGCGGCATGGGATCAATCCGACAATGGGTGGCGGTATCATTACCTGTTTTCTCGATATTTAAGCTCCAACCCCTTGAGGAAATTGCGCAACACCTGATCCTTGCAGGCCCGGTAGTTTTTATGATCCGGTTTACGGAAAAATGCACTGATTTCGTGCTTACTCAGGCTGAAATCAGCCAGTTCCATAATCTCATAAACATCATCCGCCTGCAGATTCAACGCGATTTTTAATTTTAAGAAAATGATATTGTTGTTTATGCGCTTTTCCGGCGCTGGTTGCGGTCCTTCTTTTTTTCCCCGCTTATCGATAATCAGTCCATTGAGAAAACTCGCCAACTGCGTGTCGCTGATTTCCTTATACGCCGGGTCTTCCTCTTTTTTTAGCCAATCGCTGACCTGCTCCCGAGTTGCCTCACAACTGCCCAGGCCAAAAACAGCCATCATGGCCGAATCGCTCAAGTCGAAGATATAGCGGATACGTCGCAGTACATCATTGTTTGTCATCAGTAGATCCTGGGGTTGACGTTTGAGGTGCAGCAGCGCTGGCAGTTTCGGCGACCGCCTGATCGGTAATCGCCACCTTTTCCGCTTCGTACAGGTAAGCGTTGCCGCGCTTGATGGGGATGCGGCGAGCGACGATTTCGGCCCGTTTCCCGGCGACCTTCCCAGGGAGTGTTCCGGGTTTGCCGTTGATTTCGATCGGAATGGTGTCGTTGGGGAGATAGATAATAATCGCGTCCTCCTGGCCGGGGATCTGCACCAGAAGCGAATCCCAATAATGCGACGACGCTTTGCCGTAGCGGACGATTTCGCCCCGGATCGGGTTCGGCAAAGGTTGGTTCTTGTCGGCGATCGCAATGGGGGCAATCTGGAGGACAGACCGTTTCAGCTTGCCGGTATTCCCGAAAGACTCCACATAGCCAACCCGGACGGTGTCGCCGTCCAGCGATCGGTAATCGGCTGGCAAGTACTGGGTCCGTTTCCCGATCCGGAAGGTCTTCTCCTCCCCGGCCGCATCCTTGAGGATAAAACTCCCCCGGCTCTGCTTCGTCACGACCCCTTCGATCTGTTTTGCGCCGCGTTGCGCGAGATCCTGTGCCGAAGACACGACCGGTGCCCAGCCGAAGAGGGCGGTGAGGAGCAGGGTTATGAGCAAAAATCGTTTCATGGACAATCCTCCTGATAAGTTGCAAGATGGCCGATAGCGATAACCCACTAACTCCACATAATCGTAAAAATGTGGCGTTAGTGGGTTGACGGCGGAGAAGCCGAACTGGTTGCCGCCGATCAGTTCAGGCCGCCTTCTTCTTTTCTTTCCGATAGGCCACCGGCTCTACGTCGCGACAGCGCTGTTCGAGTTGGTGGGCGATGCGCTGGATCAGTTGGGGCGAAAGGGGCGCGCTTTTGTCCTGTGGACTGGCCAGAAAGTGCGAGTTTTTGCCATTGAAAACAGAAACGTTCCCTCGTTTAGTCAACTCGACATACCAGCCAGGCAACGCCAGCGCGGCGCGGACGGGGACCGGTTCGCCGACAGCGCTGCTCAGCCACCTCTGCAGCCATTCGGCCTGCCGTTTCGACTGCTCTAAGGGGGCTTTTTCCTGGTGGTCAGGAAAGCGAAGGGTTTGCCCGTCATAGAAAACCTTCGCATCGCCCTTCCTCTCCCCTTTTCCGGTTTCGCCCGGCCCTTCGTCTCGACGGCATAAACGCCCCCTGGCCCGGCAACGACATGATCGATGTTGAAATTCTCGGCGGGAAAATCATGATAGACGCGGCAGCCGTTGAGCATCAGCTGGTTCAACTCCTGGCCGACGGCGAGTTCAGCGTCGAGACCTAGATAAAGGCTGCTCCTTTGCTTGAAAAGCAAGTAAAGGCGCCGTGTCGCCCAGACAATTGAGGCCACGTAGATAACCACCGCCAGTAAAAGCCCCCAGAGGATATACGGGTTGCCAAGACGCGAAGCAAGGAGGAGCACGGCAAGGGCGGGAATCGATATAAGAAGAAGATTGAAAAAATTCTCATCTATCCGCTCGGACATTTTCTCGATCTCGGACCGTAAGGTTTCACCTGGGCCGCGCAGTAGGTTTGTTGACAGCGGCGATCGACGGTCTCGTTTGTACCGTTTGAACAGGGTTATGGAAAATAGCCCGGCGATGATGCTCGGCAGGACAAAAATGGCAACTGCAACGAAAACTGAAGTAACCGACATGGCTCACCTTACGTAAATGTTATCTTTAATTATGCGTTTTCTCGACTATTGCGATCTCCTCTTCCGTCAGGCCGTAGAGCTCATAGACCAGCGTATCTATCTGCCGCTCAAGGGTGCTGATGTCGGCCTGGGGGTCGGCTTTTTTGGCGGCGAGGATTTGGTCGACTAGGGCGATGATTGGTTTTTGAGATTCGCGTGGAATTGCCGGAATCGGAAGCGCCCTTAATTCACTCAGCGTGGTCTTGTCTGAAATCGTCTTTGGTGGCAATCACCGAAGAATTCACGTAGCGGCGGGAGATGAACGCACTTGCAAGGATGCCGAGGAGGTATTTGGCCGAATACTGGTCGCTGGTCGGGATGAACGGATTGATGTCTTTTTTGAATACTAGCTTTTCTTCGGTATAGGCAACCGACAGCCTGTCCTGACGGTTGATGATTCGCCTGATGAGCACCTTCGGTTCAGCTTGGTAAAACGGGACAAGTGAAGGCTTGTCAAACATGTCTACAGCACAGGTCTTTTCTGAGACAAGCAAGTAGTTATAGACATTGCCTTTTTCAAGGAACGGAAAGGCGCTCGGCCTTCCTGGTTCAACTTTGGCAAACCTGCCCCCTGCCAGCCCTTGGGTTGACTTGGTGATGTCGCCCAGCCTTACAAACCCCTCACCATTTAATCTTTCCGCCAAGTTAGCTCCAAACCCACCAACTGACAGTTTCAGAGTGGCTTTTTCCAAGCTGCCAACCTGAACCTTGGTAAAAGCAATATCCTCAAAGGAATTGACTCGGGCCTTCTTGTCATAGGCAAAAATTTCGTATTCGTTTTTGCGTTCCGCTGATATGAAGTAGATGCCGGTGTCAACATAGGCATCTTCGAAGATGTCGAATGGCAGGTTAATGATGCGAAGCAATCCTTTGTTTTCAATCAAATACTTGCGGAGCTTGGCGTAATTATCTCCCGTTTGCCAGGTCAGAGGGGCAATGAAAGATAGGATTCCATCCTTGGCGAGGAGACTCGTCCCCTCGATGAAGAAAAGTGCCGAAGAGTCGTATTTTCTCTCGACCTGTGAAAATTTGCCGTGAAAAAAACTGCGGGAATCATCACTAAACTGTTCGATCGGAATATAAGGCGGATTGCCGATCACCACGTCGAATCCGGCGAACTCGCCGTTTTCGTCCAGCACCTCGGGGAATTCGAAGCGCCACTCGAAGGCATTGAAGTAGATCGACCGCTGTTTCTCAGCAAAACGCTTCTCCAGGGCATCGAACTCCGCCTGAAGTTTCTGCCGTGACGCCGCTTCCTTCTTGTCGTAGGCGAAGAGCGAGAGCTGGGCTAGTTCACTCTTCTTCTTGCGCAACGCAGCCAGGTCTTTGTCGTTGGGAAGTCCGAAGTTCTGCAGGTCTTCTTTCAGATTATCAATCACCTTGCGCAACTGCGCTTTGTTTGCGGGGGAGAGCTTGTAGTCGAAGACATACCGGCGGTAGCGCTCGGTGAGCTCCTTGAGCTTCTTGCGGTCGGCAGGGAGGACGTTCGGGGCGCCGGCCAGGGCGAAGCGGCTGACCAGGGAATTGCCGCATTTGATGTTGATGTCGATGTTGGGCAGGGTCTCCAGCTCGGTATAGCCGCTCCCTTTCGTGTAGTAGGCATGCTTGAGAAGCTCGATCCAGAGTCGCAGTCGACAGATAGCGACCGACTTGGGATTGATGTCGACCCCGAAGAGGCAGTTTTCGATGATTGTCGCCTTCTCGTAAAACAGCGCCTCCTGCACTCGGCGCGATTCTTGGTCCTTGGGGTTGTAGGCAAAGATGCGGTCCTCGCAAGTGATTATCAGATCATCGTTCTCGACACTGACTGCATACTCCCGCAGCCGTTTCCCCTCGCAGTCAACCAAGATACCGATGTCACTCTTGACAGCGATGATCTCGTTGAGGGCCGAGACGAGAAAATGTCCGGAGCCCACGGCGGGGTCGCAGATTTTGAGGCTGTTGATGACCTCGTTGGCTTCCTTGATGTTGATCTTGTCGAGGGTGTTGTAGAGCTCAGTGATGTCCCTGCATGTCCAACCATACCGCTCGTTGAACTTGCGCACCACCGCCCGTCGGATCGTCTCCTTGCACATGTACATGGTGATGAAGCCGGGGGTGAAAAAGGAACCGTCCTTGTACCCGTTGATCTTCTCGAAAATGAGCCCCAGTACTGAGGCGTTTATGATGCTCTTGTTCTGGTCCTGGATTTCCGCGCTCCCCTCGCTGGCGAAGTCGTAAGCTTCGAGGAATTCGAACAGGTAGGCAAGCGTCTTCTTGCTGCCGGTGAGCCGTTTGCCGCTGCCATCCTTCAGCACGGTGGCACCATAAAGCGGCAGATCGAGGCGGTTCTTCAACTCATTGATTCGCAGGGTGTCCCGCTCCAGGTCGGTTTCCTCGAAAAGGGAGCTGTTGAGATAAGGGATGGCGCCGAATTTCTGTTGTACAGACGCGCTCCGCCCTCCGGTGCGCACGGCCAGAACTTCGAAAAAGAGCTCGTTCAGTTCGTCGAAATCCTCGATGCGACTGCTGTTGAGAAAGGCATGGCCCCGATCCCCTTTGTTGTAGGTGATGAGCTGTCCCTCCAGCAGTTTGAGGAACAACAGCCGGTTCAGCCAGGTGATGCAGAGTTCAAGAGAGACGCTGAAGCACTGCTCGTTGACATCGCTGCCGTACTGGGCGGGATTGGGTACGGACGATAAACGGCCCCGGGTGGCAATGAAATTGATCGTGTTTTCCAGCAAGGAGCCGTCGTTGCGCATTCCGGCCGACTTGCGGCGGATGAGCTTCTTCCCCTTATCTTTGACCTCCTCCAAGCCAATGATGTGCAGCAGCTCGTTGTAAAATTCCTTATTGAGAGCGTTGCTGTCATTGGCAAAGGAGAGCTTGAGCAGGTGGGGGGCGAGAGGAGCTTGTAAAGGGCTATTAGCTTTCGGTCTTCGTCCACTTCGGGCTTGCGGGCAATCTTCACAAAATTCCGCAGGTCGAAGCAGGTGCACTGCAACTCCGTAAGCTCTTTTTCGATAAAAGGCTTGGCGATCTCCCGGTAGAACCATTCAGTCTTGTCGAGCCCGAAAAGTCCCTCCTTCCACTCTCGGAAGCCTCGGACAAGCCTCTGGTTTTCGAAAAAGAAGCGCTCAAAATCGGCGGCGTCAAATATGTACCATTCGTGAATGTTGCAGACGATGAGGTGTCTCATCTCCTTGTTGTTGTGCAAATAACGCTCGGTAAGATAGTAGAGAAGCAGCTCGTGCAGCGCTTTGGCATTGGGTTTCTCCGGCGAGATCATCTCGCCGGTGTTGTCCGGCCGCTTCACCTCTATGATGACGCCAACCGGGTCGCTGGAGCTTCTGCCGTTATGGATAACCAGGTCGGCGCGGCCGCTGGTATTGATCTCGTTAGTCTGCTTGTACCAGGTGTCTTTGAGGAAATCAGCGACGATGTTTTTGAGGTGCTCTTCCGTTTCGCCCGGCTTTAGCCGATCGTACATCGTAACCAGATTCGTCCTGAACGTCTCGATTTGTTCCCTTTTCAGACTCTGTTTGAGATAGGCCTTCTTGAGAGACTTTGCCGGAGGAGTGAGAATGAGTCTCATCTAGATGTCTTCCCCAAAATAGTCCGAATCGACGCGTTTGACCTCGTAAGTCGCCGTCGTCGTCACTCCCAGCCCGAAGTCGATCATCAAACCGGTCAGTTCCTGGCCATCAATAAGGACAACCTTCGTGTCGATGCGAGAGACATAATCGTGGGCTTCAGCGGAAAAGTATCCGGTGGTGAGGAATACACCTTTACGCGCTCGTTTGCCCTGGAGCGCGCCGACAAACCGCTGGATCTCCGGCCGACCGACCGTCCCTTCCCAGCGCTTGGCCTGAATATAGATGGTATCAAGCCCCAGGCGATCCTCGTTGATAATGCCGTCAATCCCTTCATCGCCGCTCTTACCAATGGCCCTCCCGGCCTCCCGGCGCGAGCCGCCGTACCCCATCTTAACCAAAAGCTCCACTACCAGACGCTCGAAGAATGAAGGCGGGGCCGCCTTGATCCGCTTGAGCAGGTCGCCGGCAAGGTCGTTGCGGATCTGCTGATGCGCAGACTCCAGCATCTCCTCCGGCGTTACCTTCTCCTGGGATTCCACAATCTCTTCGACGGAGTTTTCTTTTCGGGGGGCGGAGCGGTGAAATTCGACGAACTCGGGGAAACGGTCGAGAAGTTTGATGCCTATGCGATCCGGCTTCTCGGCAAGGACCTGCCGGCCGCGATCAGTGATTCGGAAGTAGCCGCGACGTATTGAATTAAGCAGACCGGTCTGTTGGAGGTAGGTCTTGGCCCAAGCCACGCGGTTGTCGAACACCGCCTGCCGCCCACTGGGGAGAAGCTCTTCGCGCTCTTCTTCGGTGACCCCCAAGCGTTTCGCCAGGGACTCCCGCGCTTCCCGAAGCGAATGTTCCTGCCCATCGGCAGCAAACTCTACGATCGGCAGCATCAAACTTTGGAAATCCGGTACGGCCATAGCATCCCTCCGACATTTCAGGGAATTCTCACATGATCAAAAGAAAACGCAGGTTATCATTTTCAGAAATTCCAAGGAACAAAAAAGGCCCGAATACCTGGCCTTGGATGTCAACCGTCGCCACAACGACCAATCAACTGAAATACTTCGCGCCCTCTTCCTCCACCCTGAACCCAACAACCTTCCGCTCTTTCCCCCCCGCCTGCATCAACTGCCGGATGGCATCACTACGAGCGCTCTTTTTTCCTCGCCTCTTGTCGAACCCGGTAGAGCTTTTCGGTAAACCCGCCTTCGCTGAGAAACTGCTGCTCAAGCTGGCGCAACTGCTGATCCAGAAGATAATTCGCCTGGTGGATCAGGCAGATGATCGTATTGGCTGCGGTTTCCGGGGGAGCAATTTCGACATAGGTCTTATAAGTCGTATAGGACCTATCTTTCAAATAGGCCAGCTGTCGTATTTTCTGCGCCTCCGGATGTCCTTTGCCCCAGAGGGAAAGGCCCTTTTGCCGCAGAAAATCTTCATAGTCGAGAAGCAGTTCTTCCAGACTCGCCCGCGCAACCCCGACCAGCTTCAGTTCGAACTTCTTCGAGGTGCCGGAGGCCATGCTCCCTTCGGCGATATTCTGCTTGCCGCTGCGCGCCGCCTGCACCATCTGGTCATGAGTGCGGGAGCGGCGGTCGATGAAGCGATCGCAAAAGGCCGCTGTGGCGTCATAGATAATTTCCGAGGTCTGGTAAGACTTCAGATTGCGGTAGCCCCCATGCGGTCCGATCAACGCGGAAGAAGATTTCGGCTCGGTCATCGCCCCCCCTCAAACAATAAAAAGCCGCCCGCACCCATCCGGCACAAGCGGCTATCCTCCGAATAAACTCAGTACCTTCCCTCTGCCATCCCACCCTCATCAGCAAAGAACAAAAGCGGCCTTAATCTACCCCCTCAAACCATAGCTGTAAAGGACTATCGTCCCCGCCGCCGAACGGCCAGGATCAGCCGCCGCAAGGGCAGCAACAAGGGGGTCAGCCCCTGAAACGGGACATATCCTCTCCTCTACAAATATCCAGCGCCATCTTCCCCCACCCTGAACCCAACAGCCTTCCGTTCTTTCCCCTCCGCCTGCATCAACTGCCGGATGGCATCGAAAACCGCCCGGAACTGCGCATCATATTTCTGCTCCAGCTCCTCCAGGCGCTCGGCCAAATCGGCGTGTGAAGCAAGTATCCGCCGCAGTCGAACGAAGGTCCGCATAATTTCAACGTTCACCTGAACGGCTCTGGAACTATGCAAAACGCTGGAGAGCATGGCGACGCCCTGTTCGGAGAATGCGTAGGGCGGGGTACGCCGGCCACCCCATTGACTTGAAGTTCCAAATTGGAACTTCAAGTTTGCAAACTCCTGATTTGTTAACTGAAACATGAAATCAACCGGAAATCTTTCAATGTTTCTTTTCACGGCCTGGATCAACTTTTTGGTTTCAACTCCGTATAACTCGGCCAAGTCTTCGTCGAGGATCACCTTGTCGCCGCGGATCAGCCGAATGGATCGCTCGATTTGCAATAGATCAACCTGCACTTCCATTCCCACCTCCTTCAGCCTAACATTAGACAATCTTGAGGTCACAATTTGTGACCTCAAGATCATAACCATTGGATAAATAATGATATTGCTGTCGTGAATCTCTGGTCCTCAAGCTCTTGCCCCCGCCTGATCGAGCCCCCTCACAAGAATAGAAAAGCCGCCCGCACCCATCCGGCACAAGCGGCTATCCTCGGAATAAACTCAGCACCTTCCCTCTGCCATCCCACCCTCATCAGCAAAGAACAAAAGCGGCCTTAATCTACCCCCTCAAACTCGGCCTGTAAAGGACTATCTCCCCGCCCCGCCCGCGTCCGGCAAGCATCAGCCGGCGTAAAAACATGTCATGGGCACATCAGTCATTGCTCCGATTGGTCAGGTTGACGATGACCTTGACGATGGTCTCTTTTTCTTCGGGCCGGCTCTCGGCAATGAGCAGCGTCAACGCCACCAGGGCATTATCGGCGAGGCGCTTGGAACCGTCTGGACGGTAGAGTATGCCGTTGCCAGCGAGAAAGTAGATGAAGATCGCGGCGGCAATCCGCTTGTTGCCGTCGCTGAAGGCGTGGTTCTTGACGACAAAATAAAGCAAGTTAGCGGCCTTCTCTTCTATGCTCGGATACACATCCTTGCCGTCGAAGTCTGGCGGATGGCTCCGAGGGCACTCTTGAAGCCCTGATCTTTTTCCAGCCCGAAAAGACCGTCGAATTCTACCTTCATCGAATTGACCACGGAGATCCCCTCTTCATATTCAAGCTCGAACGAAGCCGGCCCGCTGGTCTCCTCCATCGCCAGTGTTCCGTGATCGTAACGGTCAAGGGTGGCCAGGGCGTAAGCGTAATCGCTGATTACTCGCAGGATCTCTTTGCCGGCATCGTTAACCAACTCGTGATTGGCAAGAGTGCGGGCCAGGAGGTCCACGGTCTGGCGCAATTCCAGAAGCTTGGCACTCTCCTCACGCAGACGCTGTTCGTGGATCGTGTAACCCTTGACCAGGTGGTCGCGCAACACCCGCGTGGCCCATTTGCGAAACTGCGTACCCTGTGCAGACTTGACCCGATAGCCGACGGAGATGATGACGTCCAGATTAAAATATTCGACCTGATACGTTTTGCCGTCAGCGGCAGTTGTTGCAAATTTTGCAACAACTGCGTCGCGAACAAGCTCCCCCTCACTAAAAAGATTGTGCAAATGCCGGGAAATTACCGATTTATCTCTACTAAACAGGTCTGCCATCTGGTTAAGGGTCAACCAGGCGGTTTCTTGGACAAGCTGAACCTCTAGTCGGGTTTGTCCGTCACTGGCTTGATAGATGACAATATCACTCATTTTCGCCCCTCCAGCGCCACCATCAGCCGCTCGCTCCGCCAGACTCGCACAACCCAGATCCGGGTATCGCCGATACGGTAGACGATCCGAAATGGCGGATGAATCAATTCGCGCACTGCCGCAAGTCCGATCTCCGGGACGCTCCGGCCGCTTTCGGGGAAAACAGCCAATTGTTCCACCTGACCCACAATCTCTCCCACCAGCCGTATGCCGACCTCGGGAACCCCCTGTTCGGCATACCAGGCGAGGATCTCCTCGAGATCGACCAGAGCCGATTCTGCAAATTCAACGGACTTCTTCGCCGGCATCGCTCAAGCCAGCCCTAGACGCTTCCTGGCGTCGGCCAGACTGACCGTCCGTCCCTCCTCGACATCCATCAGCCCCTGAACAACGGCCTTGAGAAAAGCCCGCTCCTCAGCTTCGTCTTCGTAATCCCGCACCGATTGGACGACCGCCACACCACGCCCGCGGCTGGTCAGCAGCACCGGCCGATGGGTACGGTTGACTTGGGAAATCACCCGCCCCGGGTTGACCTTCAGATCGGAAATCGGGACGACATCTTCGGAGAACTTCGGGTTAGAATTCATTTCGGCCTCCAAGTGGTGCTATCAAATGACCAGATGATAGCACCTGTCAAAAAGCTATGCAATCTCAGATGCCGGGATTTCCGCTTTCCTCAGCGATACACTTCCTCATGACTTCATCCGGCTGTTTCGTCGGCATCAAGCGCTTTCAGCAGATCCCCGGCCGTCGCGAATTTCTGCACCCGCCCGGCCTTGACGTCCTCCAGCGAACTCCGCACCCGCGCCAAATAACCGCCACCCTCCTCTTCCAGACTGAGCAGAAACGGTGATTCCAGCACTTCCTCCGCCAACAGACTCCGAACCGCACCCGCCCCCTGCCCGGCCAACGCCGGCAGATCCTTCTCCCGCACCAGCCCGACCAGAAGCGGAAAGCTGCCGCTGAGCGAGAAGCCGAGCCGCTCGCGCATCCGCCAGATGAGCTCCGCCTCCAGCTCCCGCCCCAGCTCCTGCGGCGCGGCGGCGTAATGGGTGGGGAAGGCGACGACATCGCGGTCGAGAGAGCTGAGGAACGCCTGCTTCTCCAGCGGGTGCATGGCGGCAAAATCGGTGACGCAGTAATCGGGGTGGCGGGTGGAATGGAGAGAGCGGCAGGCGAGCGGGCGGTGCGCATAAATGCCGCAGGCGCCGTCGGCGGCGAGAAAGGGACAGGGGCCGACCTCCTGCCGCTGCCGGCGCAAATAGCTTTTCAGGTCGGCGGCGCCGTTGGCGACCGCCAGCAGGCGCGGGATGTGGGTGCGCAGGGCGGCAGCCTGCGCCTCATCAAGGGCCGCGGCGGCGACGACGGCTTCGGCCAGGGTGGCGTTGACCGTCAGGGTGCAGCAGCCGGCACAGCCGCGGCCGCAATGGATGCGGCCGCTTTCCCCCGTATACCTGGCGAGCCAGTCGCCAGTCGCCCGGTCGAAGCGCGCATGCAGGGCCGCGACTTCTTCGCGCAGCTGCGGCCAGCTCTGGCTGAGATCGGCTTCGTTCATCGATCCGGGGCTACGGTTCAGCCGCCGAACAGGGAGCGTTTCCAGACCTTGCGGATCTCCTTCTCGTCCGACCATTCGAGGATGCCGGTCCGCAGGTTTTTCAGGTTCAGGGTGAACTTGTAGTAGACATCCTTCACCCCGCCCGCCTTCTGCTGGATCTCGGCGAAATTGCCAGTGAGAATATACTCCGCCCCGAGCTGCTGGCCGAACTGGACCGCCTTGTTCGGATCGGTGAGGCCGCCATCCTGCTGCGTGCTGATTTCGCGGATCGCCGCATCGTCGGTGGTGCGATCGATGAAGCGGAATTTACCGGAGCGGATCAGTCGGGTGCGAACCGTGTCGGTGATCGCCTCGGTGTCGATATGCTGCATCGTCTTGTTCTTGACCTGCTCGACCAGCAATACCGGCCGGCGCTGCTCGGTCAGCTGCACGATCGGGGGAAAGGTGATGAGCGAATCGACCATCTTTTCGGCGATGAGCTGCAGATCGGTGGAACTGAAATCGGTGGTAACCGCCTGCGTTTCCTGCGCATCGTGATACTGGACCTTGGCGGCGCAGCCGGCCAGGAGGAGGAACGCGGCAAACAGACTGAGGTGCGCGGCAATTTTCTTCATAGACAAACCTTCCCTTCGCAAGTGATCCGCCCCAAGGGCATTTATTTCAGGTTGACGTTCCAGTTGACCGGCTTGTCGCTCGAACCGGGGGTTTCGTAATCGTCGGTCGCGACGGTTGCCTTCCCCTCTTCGCCCGCGATCGGCCGCACGACGAAACCGGGCAGGACGGTCGCCACCGGCGGCAGCAGGAGAGCGTAGGCGCGGGTTTCATCGACCCGGACGATCCGGGCCTTGCCAACCGGCAGCTCTTCGCTGTATGCCTGACCCGAGCCGGCGGCGCGGCTGGTGCGGGCGGCAAAGAGGGCGACCGTTTCTCCAGCTTTAAGGCCGAAGGCGCCGCCGCGGTCGATGAGAATCTGCTCGCCGGTGATGGAGAGGATGCGCGGCGGACCGACGGCGACGGCAGTGGCACGGGCCAGGCGGAAGGCCATCTCTTTGGCGATCTCGAAGGGAACGCGCTCCAGGCGCACCGGCGTCCCCGGTGCGACCATCCCCGAGCTTTCGTTGCGGTCAAGTTGCAGGGAGGCGGACGCCGGAACGATCTCGCCGGAAGCCAGATCGACGACTTCCACCGCCGCGGCGAGGGAGATCCGCCGCTCCTGCGCCATCCGGGCGAAACGCGGGTAATCCTTTTGCGCCGTCAGATCGGCGAAACTGTCGATGCGCGGGCGCAAGGCATAGCGGGCGCCGGTCGCCCGCAACTGCGCCAGCTCTTCGGGCGAAAAAATCTGCCAAATGCCAGATGGCGCGGCGGCGGCACTGACCGGGAAGGGGAGCATCAACCGCAGGTTGGCGGCGAGCTGGGCATCGAGTTTTTCCATCGTGCCGAGCAAAGCCGCCTCGTTCCCCTCGCGGCGGGCCGCATCAAGCACGGCGGCCAGAGAACGCGTCGGCAGGAGAACGGAGGTGACCTTCTCCCCGGCTTCGGCGGCCGTTGATTTGGCGAAATCCTCGATCATCCGGGCGCGCCGCGTCTCTTCGGCCAGGCGGCTTTCTTCGCGACTCTTCTTCCAGGCCTGCACCCGGTCGTACTCGTCGATGGGGACGGAGACCAAAACCCAGCACTTGTAAGCCGTGTTGACGATCTCGCCGTCGTTGTAATGCCCGTACGTCTCCCAGTACCACTGCCGCGCCTTGATCCGGCTGACCTGCGCATCGGTTGACTGCGTCGTCTTCTCCACGGCATCGACGAACGGATCGTGAACCTCGCTGGAAACGCCATGCAGCGAACGCACGACAGTATCGACCAGGGCCACATCGACGCCGGTGTATTCGGCATATTGCTCTCTCGCATGGCGCATGGCGTCTTCGCGGGCATCGCGCTCGGAGGCATGGTATTCGGAAAGCCCGACGAGAAAATGGCTCCCCTCGGCATCGGCGGGCACACTATCGATCCAGTGCGGCCGTTCCGGCAAAGCGGCGCTCTGCCGCCGGTATTCGTTTTTCATGCCGCCGATGGTCGGTTGGGCGCAGGCGGTGACCAGGAGAAAGACGGTGGCCGCCAGTAGCGCCAGGGGCGGACGGCGGGAGGCAAAGGAAGTCGGGACGAATGGACGCATGGGAACCTCCTGACAGGCTGCCGGATCTAGTGCACCTGCGCGAGCGCGGGCAAAGAATAGATTGAACTGTAAAGCTGACGGCCGATGCCGACGACATGCAGAATGGTCGTCCCATTCTCGGGGATGTCGATCTCCACCTCTCTGCCGGTACCGGTGCCGGGCAGAGCCAGGGAGAGCCGCTGGCGGCCGGCCGGGAGGGTAACGCGCATGATCTGCGCCTGCGCCGGCAGGGTGATCCAGCTGCGCAGATCGGCATTCTCGCTCACCAGATTGTAAAGGGAAGCGCCGATTTCCCCCAGAGCTCCAAGTCTTTTCTTCGCCTCGCTGGCGGCGAGGGCCTTGGCGGAAGTGCGCAGCACCTGCCGGACAATCAGGGGAAACATCTTTTCTTTCAGCGCCTTCATGGCCAGAATCCGCGCATCGGTAATCGGCACGGTACTCCCGATCTCCCGCTCCTGGCAAGAGAGGGTGAGGCGGCGGCTCGGGCTATTCTCGGGGGGGTAATACGGAAAGGCGACCGCCACCGTCCCCTTGATCCGCCCCCGGAGATCGATTATGGGGAGGGGAATCTTGATTTCTTTCAACTGCGGGACGAAGTCGTCCTCGAACAGCAGGATCACCTCTCCCTCGCCCGGCAGCGGTCGCTGCACCGATGCCTCGGGAAAGCGCTGGTGCAGGAGGGAAAGATCTTCTGCCGCCTGCGTCTCGGCCAGTCGCAGCACATCCTGTTGCAGATAAAGATTATCCGGGGCGATTTCCAGAGCCTTGCGATAATCGATGTAGGCAAAATCGGATTGGCCGAGCATTTCGTAGACGATCGCCGAGAGATAGAAGGTATAGGCGTTCTGAAAGGAGTTTTTCACCTGACCGGCGATCTCGTCCATGCCGGCGTAAGCGGTCATAACCTCATCCGGATTCCAGCCGCCGAACTTCCGGTCGGCCGCCTCGCGGGCCTTCTCCTCCTCCCGCTCATGCCGCCGCAACGCTTCGTCCTGCTCCGCCGTTGCCAGCCGGATCTCCACCCCGGCGCCCTCCAGATCGTGGCTCGCCAGATAGTTCAAGGCCTGGTAATGGTGCAGCATGACCCGCTCGTAGCCGGCCGCCTGGTAAGAAAGCGCGTTGTCGTTGACCATTACGGCGGCCACCTGCCCGGTGGCAGCGGAAACGCTCAGCAGCGCCTGTTCGTCTTTCGCGCGGATCTCTTCCATGGCAAGACGGAAATCTTCGAGGCTCGGATCGGTCTGGCCGAGGATCTGCCGGATTCGCCCCCGCTCAAGGGAGTACAGGAGCCGATCCCGGCTGCGGCATTCGTCCGCCAGAAACTGGGAAGAGACCGGCCGGTTTTCCTGCAGATCGGCGATATACGGGTTTATTTTTGCCGGATAGGGAGTGAAGGTGGTGGTGGCGGAACAGCCGGCCATGAGGCAGCAAACCGTTATTCCGCATAGAAAGCGCAGGCTTTTCGCCCGCAGCGGCGACCGATCATGCTTCATGTTTCCTCCCTGAAGAAGGTGCATTGCAAAACCGGCGAGGCCGCCGGAAAAATTACATCATGGCGCGGATCCGCTCCAGACTGCCCTGCAGGATGCTGAATTTCTCCTGCGCATCGGCCAGCTTGCCGCGATCTTTTTCCAGCACCTCGGCCGGCGCCCGGGCGACGAAATCGTCATTGCCGAGCTTCTTTTCGAACAGCGCGACATCCTTCTCGACCTTGGCGATCTCTTTCTGCAGGCGTGTCGCCTCCTCGTCGACATCGATCAGCCCGGCCAGCGGCAGCAGGATTTCGATGTCGCCGGCCACCTGGGTGGCGGCCTGTTCCGGACGGGCGACGCCGATCCCGCAGTCAGCTCGCCGACTCGCGCCAGGGCCCGCATGTAGCGTTCCCCTTCGTTCGAGCACCGCCAGTGCTTCGTCGCTCTTGCAGTCGAGAACGGCGGCGATCTGCCGGCCCGGGGGGACGTCCATCTCGCCGCGAATATTGCGGATGGCGCGGATCACCTCCATGATCTGCTCCATCGCTGCGCGCGGCACTGGCATCGACCGGCAGATGGCCGCGCCGTCCGGCCAGGAGGCCAGCATCATCGAAGCGACCGGGCGCGTCCCGGGCAGGGCCTGCCAGATCTCCTCGGTGATGAACGGCATGATCGGGTGGAGCAGGCGCAGCAGCTGCTCGAGGACGGTGAAGAGGACCCTCTGGGCGCGCTGCTTCGCGGCCGGATCATCGCCGTAGAGATCGTCCTTGACTCAGCTCGATGTACCAGTCGCAGAAGCTCGTTCCAGGTAAAGGCGTAGAGCGCGCTGGCCGCCTCGTTGAAGCGATACTCGGCCAGGGCCTGTGTCGGTCTGCTCGATGGTCTCGTTGAGACGGGTGAGAATCCAGCGGTCGGCGTCGGAGAGCTGCGGATCGCGCAGATCGATGCCGACCGGCTCGAACCCTTCCAGGTTCATCAGGGCGAAGCGGGCGGCGTTCCACAGCTTGTTGGCGAAGGCCTTGTAGCCGGCGATCCGCTCGGTGGAGAGCTTGATGTCGCGCCCCATGGCGGCAAAGGCGGTCAGGGTGAAGCGGAAGGCGTCGGCGCCGTACTCGTCGATGACGTGCAGCGGATCGATGACGTTCCCCTTGCTCTTGCTCATCTTCTGCCCCTGGGCATCGCGCACCAGGGCATGGATGTAGACCTCGCGTGAACGGGACCTGGCCCATGAACTTGAGCCCCATCATCATCATCCGCGCCACCCAGAAGAAGAGGATGTCGAAACCGGTGACCAGGCACGAGGTCGGATAGAACTTGCGCAGCGTCGCCGTCTGCTCCGGCCAGCCCATGGTCGAGAACGGCCACAGGGCCGAGGAGAACCAGGTGTCGAGAACGTCCGTCTCCTGGCGCATCGCGCGCTGCCGCAGTCGGCGCAACTGGTCGGCATCGCTCGCGGCTGACGGTGATCCCGCCGCAGTCATCGCAATACCAGGCGGGGATGCGGTGCCCCCACCAGATCTGCCGGCTGATGCACCAGTCGCTGGATGTTGAACATCCACTCGAAGTAGGTCTTCTCCCACTGCGCCGGGACGATGCGGGTGCGGCCGTCCTGCACCGCCTTGATCGCCGCTTCCGCCAGCGGTTCGACCTTGACGTACCACTGCAGCGACAGGTACGGCTCGATCACCGTCTTGCAGCGATAGCAGTCGCCGACGGCGTGCTGCGTGATCCTCGATCTTGGCCAGCAGCCCGCGCGTCTCCAGGTCGGCAACCACGTTGGCGCGGGCCTCGTAGCGCTCCAGCCCCTGCGTACGGGCCGCCGTTCTCGTTGATCATCCCGGATTCGTCGAGGATGTTGATGCCGGTCAGGTCGTGGCGCGGGCCGACCTCGAAGTCGTTGAAGTCGTGGGCCGGGGTGATCTTGACCACGCCGGTGCCGAACGCGCGGTCGACGTACTCGTCGGCGATGATCGGGATCTCGCGATTCAGCAGCGGCAGCAGCACGGTCTTGCCGATCAGATCAGCGTAGCGCTCATCCTCGGGATGCACGGCCACGGCGGTGTCGCCGAGCATCGTCTCCGGACGGGTGGTGGCGACCACCAGGAAGCGGTCGGCTGCCGGCCACCGGATAGCGCAGGTGCCAGAGGTGCCCCTTCTTCTCGTCATGCTCGACTTCGAGGTCGGAGAGGGCGGTGTGGCAGCGCGGACACCAGTTGATCAGGCGGTTGGCGCGGTAGATCAGCCCTTCCTCGTAGAGGCGCACGAAGACCTCGCGCACCGCCTTGGACAGCCCCTCGTCCATGGTGAAGCGCTCGCGCTCCCAGTCGCAGGAGGCGCCGAGGCGCTTGAGCTGGCTGGATGATCTGCCCCCCGGATTCCTCGCTGCCACTGCCAGACCCGCTCGATGAATGCCTCGCGGCCGAGGGCGTGGCGGTCCTTCCCCTCCTTCGCCAGCTGCTTCTCGACGACGTTCTGGGTGGCGATGCCGGCATGGTCGGTGCCGGGCATCCACAGCACTTCATGCCCGGTCATCCGCTTCCAGCGCACCAGGATATCCTGCAGGGTATTGTTGAGGGCATGCCCCATGTGCAGCACGCCGGTGACGTTGGGCGGCGGGATGACGATCGAATAGCGGGGCTTGGGCGAGTTCTCGTCGGCGTGGAAATAACCGTTTTCCTCCCACTGCGGTACCACTTTGCTTCGACGTCGTGCGGTTCGTACCCCTTGGCGAGCTTCGGCTCCATGACAAGATCCTTCATCTGATTCGGCCGGGGATTGCGCCCCGCATGCAGATAGAAATGGAAATGGGGATTGCGACAATCCCCATTTCTTCAATAATGGTTTTAACCTCCGCCGGGCTAAAGGGCGGATTGACTTTACCGGATACCTTCCTTGATGGTGCGGATCTCATCGCGGATCATCGCTTCGGTCAGATCGGGGACAACTTCCCAGATGACCTTTTCGAGCAGCGATGGCGCCAGGCGTTCGATCACGGCGCCGGCAACCTTCTCGACAATGCGGGCGATGTCCTCTTCGGTGCAGGGCTCCCATCTGGGTTTCGATGGCGGCAGCGGAACGAGGTGACGGAGCCTGAACCGGCGCGGCCACGACCGTTGCAGGAGCAACCGAAGCGGTATCATCCAGTTCGATATCCCAGATCGAAGCAGCCGGTGCCTCTTCAGTCATCCCTCCGGTCAGATCTTTCCAGGCTGGATCGCCGATGGCATCTTCTTCATCTGCCAGCTCCCAGGCCGTTCCGACGCTCACCGCCGGCGCCAGTGTTGGCTGGGCAATATCGTCCCAAGCCGACTCGACCGCCACCGACGCTTTTTCAGCAATCGGATCGATCTGGTTGACCGCCCACAGGTGAAGGAATTATGTAGGTTTCGGCAAAGTCATTCGCGACCGGTGGTACGGCAATATCCTCTTCTTCGAGGATATCCACTTCGTCGAGTGACATGATGTCGTCCCCGATTTCGTCCCGTCCTGAATCCGTTGCCGGGAGCGGGTTGACAGCTGCCAGAGCGGCAGCCGGTCGCTGGCCGACGAGAAGAACGGTTTTTTCCTCCTGCGGAGCTGGCACCTTGACCTCTACCGGAGAAACTT
>CAWKDO010000003.1:0-26732 GCA_963848425.1 uncultured delta proteobacterium | reverse complement strand
AGGGATGTCCACACCCCGGTACTCTGCCTGACCGCCAAGGATGCGGTTGAGGATATCGTCTCTGGTCTCGATGCCGGCAGCGACGACTATCTCACCAAGCCATTCGCTTTCGCCGAATTGCTGGCGCGCGTCCGTTCCCTGCTGCGCCGTGGTCAGAAGGATCGCGGAGCCGAAATCACGCTTTGCCGATCTGCGCCTTGATCCCGTGGGCACACAAGGTCTGGCGCGGCGACAAGGAGATTGAGCTGACCGCCAAGGAATATTCTCTGATCGAATACTTCATGCGCAATCCGGGCCAGGTCCTTACCCGGACCATGATCGCCGAGCACGTTTGGGACTATCCTTCGACTCCTTCACCAACATCATTGACGTCTATGTCAACTATCTGCGCAAGAAGGTCGATCGCGATTATGACAAGAAGCTGATCCACACCGTGCGGGGCGTCGGTTATGTGCTGAAGGAGGATTGATTTGCGTTCCGCCTCCATCCGTTCACGCCTCACCCTCTGGTACGCCCTCACCCTGGCCGTCATTCTGGCGGCCAGTCGGTTTTTTCGCCTACTTTTATCTGGCGCAGAAACTGCTCAACGAGACGGATCAAGAGCTGCTCACCCTCGCCGATGAGGTCATTTTTTTTCAAGGGCGGGATACGGTTGCCGGCGATCCATGCGCCACCACACGCGAACTGTATTTTCGCCATCATCGTGATTCCTTCATGCGGATTCTCGATCCTGCCGGCAATGAAATCTGTGCGAGCCAGACGTTTTCGGCCCCTTTAAGTCTGTTGGCGCGGCAAACCGTCGAGGAAAAAGAAACCTATTTTGAAATGGCCACCGATACCAATGCCGAGCCGCTGCGGCTGGTAGCTGTTCCGCAGCTGGAGGCCGATCGCCTCGTCCGAATCGTGCAGGTGGGGCGCACATTGGCTCCCGTCGAGCACACCCTGGCCAATCTGCGTTTATTCCTCTTTCTCTTTTGCCCCACGGCGCTGCTTATACTCTCACTGATCGGTTGGACACTGGCTGGGCGGGCGGTCGCGCCAATGGTACGCATGGCACGGGTGGCCGGGCAGATCAATGCCGAGAAGCTGCATTTGCGGCTGCCGGTCGAGCATTCCGGCGACGAGATCGCCCTGCTGGCGGAAAACTGCAACGCCATGCTCGCCCGTCTGGAGACCTCCTTCCGCAAGTTGCGGCAATTTTCAGGCGATGCCTCGCACGAACTGCGCACCCCGCTGGCGATCCTTCGCGGCGAAACGGAAGTGACACTGCGCTGGGCGCGGGATAATGAGGAATACCGGTCCACCCTCGAATCAAACCTGGAGGAGATCGACCGGATGGGGCGCATCATCGAGGATCTGCTGACTTTGGCCAAAAGCGATGCCGGCGAACTGTCGCTGGTCATCAGCGACCTGAGTCTCAGCGATCTTCTCCAGGAGATGTATCTGCAGGCGAACACCCTCGGAGAACGCAAACAGATCGCCGCCAACCTGCGCCTCGAAGTGGCGGAGGAAATCCGTCTGCGCGGCGATACGCTACGTCTGCGACAGGTTTTCCTCAATCTTATTTCCAACAGCATCAACTATACGGAAGCGGGTGGCCGGATCGATATCGTCCTTGCCACCGAGGGGGAAATGGCGGTGATCAAGATTGCCGACACCGGGATCGGCATTCACGCCGAGCATCTGCCCAAGCTCTTCGATCGCTTCTATCGCATTGATAAGGCACGTAATCGCGCGCCGGCGGCACCGGTCTTGGGCTCGCCATCAGCAAAGGGATTGTCGAGGCGCATGGTGGGCGCATTACCGTCGAATCGACTCCCGGGGAGGGAAGCACTTTCATTGTCCATCTGCCGTTGCAGGGGCCGCCGCTGCGTAAAGAACCGCCATTGATGACAAATCATTGATCTCAAAAAGCCACGAATACATCGTGGCTTTTTGCTTTCGGCGATAAACTTTTTTCAGGTCCGCCGCCCGCGGAGGTCTTCATGCGCTCGGTCTTCTATTCGCGTCTGGTCAACGATCCATTCGAAGATCCTGCCTTGTATGTAAGGCTGGCACATCGGGGGAAGCACTCCTTTTCGACTGCGGCGAATTGCATAACCTGCCGGCGCGCGATCTGCTGAAAATCCGGCACGTTTTTGTTTCCCATGCGCACATCGATCACATTGCCGGATTTGCCGTCCTGCTGCGCAACTTTCTTTATCGCGAACAGCCGCTGCGTCTCTACGGGCCGCCGGGATTCGGCGAGAAGATCGCGCACACGCTGGCCGGCTACACTTGGAACCTGATCGAAAGCTATCCGCTGACGGTAATCGTGCGCGAATGGGGGGAAGAGGTTGGGCGGGAGACAACCTTTCGCGCCCGCGATGCATTTCGGCCGACCTCGGCGATTGCTATACCCTGCGCGCACGGGGTGCTTCTCGATACCCCGGATTTTCGCGTGCGTGCCACGCCGCTGGCACACGGCGACATTATCTCCCTCGCCTTCGCTCTGGAAGAAACGCTGCATGTGGCGATTCACCGGGTGGCCCTCGATGCCCGCGGCTATCTCCCCGGCCCCTGGCTGACCGCTCTGAAAATGCTCCTGCGCCGCGCTGCTCCCGACGCAACGCCGGTCAGCGTCCCGCTGGTCGGCGGCGGTACGACGACCCTGCCGCTGCAGGATCTGGCCGCGGCGCTCACCCATTGCGAACGGGGGATGAAGATTGCCTATGTGACCGATGTCGCACCGACGGCGGCAAATGGCGCCCGCATTCTTTCTCTTGCCGCCGATGCCCATCTGCTCGCCATTGAAGCGACCTTCGCCCACGCCGATCTTTCCCGGGCGGGAACGCAATCATCTCTCCGCCCGGATCGCCGGCACTCTGGCGCGACAGGCAGGAGCCGCCCGTCTGCTGGTTTTCCACCATTCTCCGCGCTATCAGGATGACCCGCAACGGCTTGCAGCGGAAGCGCAGCTGGCGTTCACCAGCGCTGGAGATGATGATATCTTTTGAAGTCCGGATTCATTCGTTACCTGCCTGATATCCTCCAGTGTCGTTTGCTTTTCCCCTCCGCCGTGCTTTAAATAAAAGTGTTACCAGACTCTCCGGGCAATGGGCCATGCGCCTGGAAAACCAAAGGAGTCAGCGATGAAAAGAATTATTCTTCTGCCGTTGGCATATCTCCTTGCCGGCGCGCTGCTTCTGGCCGGCTGTACCGCGCCGCAGACGAAAACCGGAAAAGGCGCCGCCATTGGCACCGGCATCGGTGCCGTAGCCGGCGCCGGCCTGGGGCAAGCGATCGGCCGTGATACGCAAGGGACATTGATCGGCGCCGGTATCGGCGCCGTCGTCGGCGGTCTGGCCGGTGGTGCCATCGGCCGCTATATGGATAACCAGGAAGCGGCCATGCGGCAGCAACTGGCGGGGGTGGAAGGCGCCAATATCCAGCGCAATGCCGACCTTCTGGCGGTGACGTTCAAGTCCGACCTGCTGTTCGACACCAACTCGGCCATTCTCAAAGCCGGTGCTTTCGACGAAATATCACGCGTCGCCAAGGTTCTGCAGCAGTATCCGGAGACGAATATCCGTATTGCCGGCTTTACCGACAGCACCGGCACCGAGGTTTACAATCAGCAGCTTTCCGAGCGGCGCGCCGAGGCGGTACAGAATGCCCTGGCAGCGCAGGGAGTCAATCCGGGCCGCATGGTCGCGACCGGTTATGGCGAAAGCCAGCCGGTTGCCAATAACGCCAATGAAGCCGGCCGGCAGATGAACCGGCGGGTAACGATCACCATTATGCCGCAGGGGTGAAGCGAGGCGCAGGCGGATTCAGCATCGTCCCGTTTCACGGGTGACGACCTTTTTCAGAGCAGGGCGAATGCGCGTGTGCAGCAAATTGAGGATGTGGCCGCGAACGGTGCGATGGAAGATCCACAGTTGAAAATGGTCGATCTTCTCCTCCGTCCACTCCTGCAACTGATGGGCATGGAAGAGTCCGGAGCGGGAAGCATCGACCGCCCGCAGGCCGAGATCGGCGGAGGAGGCGATCATCTCTTCAAGCAGGATCCGGCCCGGCGCCATGGCCGCCCAATCGGGGTGAAAGGCCAGGTTGTAGTCAAGGAAAATATTGCGGAAGCGAAAACCGAAGCGATAACTGATCAATCGTCCATCCTGCAGCAACAAACCGAGGTCAAGACGCCTTTTCGCCGCCAGTACCGGGGCGAGGCGACGGAAGAAGGCGCAGCTTTCGGGGGTGGAAAAGATTCCGACCCCTTGCGCGCCCTTCCAGCTGGCGTTTTCAAGCTCTTGCAAGCGGGGGAGGATATCGGCGGCTTCCTCCGGGGTCGGAAGAAGGCGGCGGAATTCGACTGGGCCGGCCGCTTCGAGCTTTTTGCGGCTGCGGCGCAGGCGAATGGCGAGCGATTTGGGATAGGTTGACCGCAGCTCGGCGGCATTCCGGCAGGAGAGGGGGAGTACGGGCGTGCAGGAGGTATGTTGCCAGTGGATAGCGGTGCGATTTGCAACGCTCCACTTTTCGATCACCTCCCGCAGGGGCGCATCAGGAAAAAGTTCGCCGAGAACCAGCACGTCCCAGGGAAAAGGGGCATGCAGGAGAAGCTGGTCGAAAATAGCCGGAAGCAGCGCCTGATATTGCGGGTCGATCGGCAAGGCGATGCGATCGGCCAGGGGATCGCCAAGAAAACGCAGTGAGATGACCGGAACATTATGAATCACCTCCCGCCCGCGCGTCAGCGGCAGGAAGGCGATCAGATTGCCGCCACTGCGGGCGCAAAGGAGGTGCAGATGTCGATCCGGTGGCAAGGAGGCGGTGGCGCAACCGAGCCATTCCGCAGTGGTGAAAAGCGTGGCGTCGGGAACGATGGCGAGCAATCGCTCCAGAGAACGATCGGCGATCAACTGTTCCAGATCATTCTTCCAGACGAAGGAGCAGGGGCTCACGGCGATTTCCCGCCGGCGGCATGCGAGCCTAGCCGTTCCCTGCACTGTTGAACTTTCATTTTGAATTGCCGGACTGTTTTCAGCAGCGCCGGCTTGCTCTTCAATCGCAAATAGGTATGGTGCGGCAGATAGCCGGCGCAATAAGGAAAGAGCCGGCGTGGATAAAGAAAAAGATCGAAGTACTTGCGTTTTTCCAGTTTCCAGTGGCCATGCCAGGGCTGATCGGAAAGGCAGTCGATGCGGTCCGTATCCCCTTCCTGCCACGCCCGTTCGATGATCGCCAACATCAGGAGATTGCCGGGAGCACAGGCGGCAAAAGCCTCATCGTAGGCCATTTTGACCAAAGCCAGGGTGCGCCCGCAGCGCACAGCGAGTTCGGCTGCGATGAGTTGACCGTTGGCGTGCAGCAGGTGCCATTCCAGCCAGCCGTTGGTCGCCAGCCGGCGCACCAGCTCGCCATAAAAATGCACCAGAACCGGATCGAGCCGAATGGCCGATCCCTGTTTCCCCTTCCAACCGCCGGCTTCCAGGTGCAGAAAATCCGCCAATAGATTGGCCTCCCCGGCGGCTGCTCCCGCAACGTGGGAAAAAACAGGATTAGCCAATTTCTGCAATTTGTTGCGCGCGTTGTTCAAACTGCCGCGGAATTTACTGCCGAGACTGTTTCGATAATCGCCCAGGCTGCCGCGGAGCGAAAGAATCGAGCCGTATCCGGCCGGCTGCCGGAGGTTATGAAAGGTTTGCCAGTCGGCCACGGACAGCATCGGCGATTCGGCCGCAATACGGCGCCAGCCGCAGGCGAAAAAGGACGGACGGCGCGCGGCGACGGCCTGCAGCAGGGCGCCAAGGACCGGGGCTTCATATCCATTTCTGACGACGGCGTCGCCGGAGCGGGTATGCAGATCGAAAGGGGTGCGGAGGAGGGAAATCTTTCGGCCGGCAAGATTCTTATGCCGGCGAATCAGCGGGAGAACCCCGAGCAGTTCTTTGCCGTCGAAGGCCAAGCAGCATTCCCAGCTCTCGTCCCTCCCGAGCATGGTGCCGAACTGGGCGAGAACCCAGCTGCCGGAGAGCATCGGCAGCTGCTGCGGCGCCTGCAGGGCGAGGCGATCCCAGGCCGCAAGGTGCGGTTCGAGTGCGGCCTCGCCGGTGATCCATTCGACTCGCGGCGGCATCATTCAGAGAGCGGTAGTCGGCTGGGGCCGCAGGGTCATCTGCCGTTCGCACGGCCAGCAGGTGAGCCGTTTAACATCGCTGGTTAAACCGAGCATGGCCACATGCAGGGAGCTGGGCGAGATTTTCCGCAGCAATGATCTGCCGGCCATGCTGTCAATGCAATTGCGCCGGACCAGGAAAGGGTCGGCTCCCGCCCGATTGCTGCCGCAAAGGAGGGAAAAGCCCATGGATATTCCGAGTTCTCGCAGATCCACCGCGTTTTGCCGGGAGAAATCATCTTTCTCACCAAAAGGATAGGCGAAAAACCGTACCGGTTGGCCGGTAATCTTTTCAAGGATTTCGCGGGAAGTGCGGATCTCGGTGCGTGCCTCTTCCCGGTCGATACGCGAGAGGCGCGGATGCGAGCAGGTATGGCAACCGATCTCCAGCCCCATGCCGACCCAGTTGCGGACGTTGGCAACACTGAAATATTCGTTTTCCGGGGAAAGCGGGGGGGCAATTTCCCTGAGGTGTGCAGACACAGCACGGAATTCGCTGCTCTTGAGCTCCTTCAGCACAGCTACCCAGCCGCTGAAATTCTGGGGGACTTTTACCTCCGGGGGTAAAAATGCTGCCAATTCCGTCTGCAGAAAAAGACTGCCTTTTTGTCGCAGGATGGAGCGGATCAGGTCGTACCAAAGCGGCCGGTTCTCCAGAATATCGGTGGCAATAAACAAAAGCGCGGGTAAACCGTATTTTTGCAGCAGAGGTGCGGCCAATGTCAGATTGTCGCGATAGCCATCATCGAAAGTGATCAGCAGCGGGATTCTGCCGTCATTCGCTGCTTCGCCGGTCCAGATTTTTTCGAAATGCGCGGCAGAAACGCCGGCGAGAATTTTCGATTCGGTAATGATGCGCAAATGTTGTTCAAGTTCCTCCATGCCGATGGACATGCGGTCGTGAACGGTTTTTTGCCGGACCCGGTGATAGCAGATGACCGCCATCATCTTCTGCCGGCAGAAATAGCGCATGAGAAAGGGATTCCCGTAAGCGAGACGCGCAAGGGGGTTCTTAATCACAGCAGAAAACATATAAATGGCCGGAATGAGGAGGTAGGCGAACGCGCGGACGGGCGCCCAGTACAGGATTTGGTAATTAAAGCCGAAGGGAAAAGATTGTCAAACCGGCACGGAGGGAAATTATGGGAGCCGGCTTAGCAGAAGCCGCCGGCGTTGGGGATCAGCGAGTCTGCCGGCGAAAAAACGGCAATCCGGTTTCTTCCTTCTTTTTTGGCCCGATACAGGGCGCGGTCGGCGGCGGTAAGGAGTTCCTTTGGTTTCCCCGGCAAAGTCATGAGGCTGGTTGCGATGCCGATGCTGATGGCGATCTTTATCGTCAGGGGTCCAAAGCGGAACGCATGTTTCTCGATGAGAGTGCGGGTATGCTCGGCCAGAGTTCTGGCGCCGGCGAGATTCGTTTGCGGCAAAAGGATGGCGAATTCCTCGCCGCCATAACGGGCCACCACATCGGTTTCCCGAACCGAACGCCGAAGAAGATGGGCGATTTCCTTCAGCATGGAATCGCCGCAGGGATGGCCATAGGTATCATTGACTTGTTTGAAATGATCGAGATCGAGTAGCAGGCAGGCCAGTTCCGATTCGTTGCGAGCGGAAAGCATGAAATCGCGCCGCAGGACCTTGTAAAAATGCCGGTGATTGTATAGACCGGTCAAGCTGTCGCGAATCGAACGTTCTTTGAGAATCTTATTCAACCGCTGCAACTCTGTGGTGTTTTTTACTAGTTCCGCTTCGACCTTGCGCCGTTCTTCCATTTCCTGCATCGCCTGCGTCAGCGCCAATTGATGATTTTCAATCGCCTCGGTCAGGCTGGTCACGTCCTGGATGGCGAACATGGCGCAGAATGCGTCGTCGGCAAGCGTCCGAATCGATGTCGCCACCGTGTACTGGAAGCGCATCTTTCCTCCCGGCAAGGGGGCGGGGATGATATGCCGGTGCAATTGCGAAGAAAAAACCGCCGGCGGACCGCCCTTGAAGATCTCTTCGATGCGGTTGACATACTTGGGGGAGGTCAGATGCGGAAAGCGGTCGAGAATGGACGCACCGACGATCTGCTCGCGCGGGATGCCGGTCCACGATTCGAGGGAGCGGTTCCAGTACAGGACGACGAAGTCGTGCCGGAGGATGAAATGGCCACTCGGCACATGGTCGAGGATGGCGAAATGGCGGGCGGCTTCTTCAATACAGAGCATAAATTTATTCAGCAGTTTGACAGAGATCTTCGATGGCGCGAAAGAGGGCCTCGATGGAACCGAGCTCGAAAACCAGAAAAATGTTCCCTTCCACCTGCCGTTCCTGCACCCGGAAACGGGTACGAATAAGCAGAATCGTCATCCCTTCACCAGCGCCCTCCAACCGGAGCAGTTCGGTTAATTTCCCTTCCAGATAGTTGGGAACGGAATAATCGAACGGCTTGGCGATGATATTGCCGAGGGTGCCGATCACACCGTTGATGACGATGTTGCCGATCTCATTCAAGGTGCCGGCCATCACCGCATTCAGGCCGCTGCCGGTGATGTTGACGCCGGTCAGGATCGCCACCAGATTGATGGCGCTTTGTGGAGGAAAGACCAGGGCCGCACTGCCGGTCAGGGAACCACTGAAATGAAGCTGCACGCAGGCGATGTCATTGCCGGACAGACTTTGCAGATCACCATTCAGATCTTCCAGGGTAAAAAGGGTGATGGCCGGGACTTCCAAATCGATCGGCGATTCGAGCATGGCATTGAGCGAGGCAGCCGCCTTGCCGACGCCAATATTGACGATCTCCTTCAGGGCATCGAGATGGAAATCGTTCGGCGGCATTTATCGGCCCTCCTCCCCAGTGTTCAGGATCTGGCTGACCAAGGCAATAATTTCGGCTTTCTGCGGTGGTTTGTTGATGAAGCCGGCGGCGCCGAGACGCAAGCACTGCAGGCGTTTTGCTTCCTGGATGTCGGCAGTGAGTACGAGGACCGGTATCTTGTTCTGCTTTTCCTGCAGGGCGGTAAGAAAACCTACGCCGTCGAGTTCCGGCATGAGCAGGTCACTGACGATGCAATCGGGCTGGTGCTCCGCTGCTTTTTGCAGGCCTTCGATACCGTTTCCCGCCTCGAAGGTTGTATGTCCGGCCGTTTTGAGGATATTGCAGATATTCAGACGGGCAAAGAGGGAATCGTCTACTACAAGGATCTTCGCCACAAACCACCTCCCTTGTTCATACTTGCTTGCCAATCCATGAAATCGCGGCAATAAAGGAAATTATAGGGAACACTTTCTCCAAATGCAATAAATGTTTGCGCGATTCTAATCGGTTCGTCCGTTTCGTGTCGTTTCATTCCCGACGCTGGGTGCCCGGCCTGCGGCGGCCCTGCATCCAGGTAACGAGCTTGCGGGCGAGGAGGGGGAAGAGGCCGAGCAGGGCGAAGGCGAACAGCAGCCCGGGGGAGAGGATGTCGGCGAGCGATTCGATCCGGCCGAGCTGGATACCGGCATTGACGAAGACGACGGTGCCGGGCAGCATACCGAGTTGGCTCACCCAGTAGAAGGTGCGGGTGCGCATCGGTGTCAACCCGAGGAGGAGATTGATGACAAAGAAGGGGAAAAGCGGCACCAGGCGCAGGGTGAAGAGATAGAAGGCGCCGTCGCGAGCGACACCGGCATTGATCGCCAGCAGGCGTTCGCCGAAGCGCCTCTGCACCGCAGCGCGGAGCAGAAAGCGACTGACCAGGAAAGCCAAGGTGGCGCCGATGCTGGAAGCGAATGAGACGACGACGAGTGCCGGCCAGAAGCCGAAGAGCGCTCCGCCGGCGAGGGTCAAAACGGCGGCGCCGGGGAGGGAGAGGGCGGCAACGGCGATGTAGAGGAGGAAATAGAGGGCGAGGGTCAGCCCCGGTCGCAGCGCGAAAAAGTGCTGGAAGTTCTGCCGATTGGTCTTAAATGCCTCCAAGGTCAACTGGCGGGGGAGATCGAGGGCGAAGACGGCAACCAACAGTGCGGCAAGGAGCAGGAAGAGAGCAATTTTGGCACGTCGATTTGGCATTTATGCGCTCACTCGCGGCTCTTTGGCAAAAAGGCGGTCAATAGCGCACCTGCTCCGATCAGCGCCGCTGCTGCCAGATAACTGATGGTGAAGGTATTACTCCCCTCGGCAAGCAGCCCGGCGGCTCCCGGTCCGGCGGTCTGGCCGATGGCGAAAAAGAGGGTGATGAAGGAAAAAGCGGCAGCCGCGTGTGGCAAGCCCATGTAATCGCCGACTGCCGCCGCCATGATCGTCGGTGTGGCAAAAAGCGCCAGACCGTACAGAACGACGGAAAGGAGAAGGGCGACACTGCCGAGACCGGCGCCAGCGAGCAGGTAGGCGGCCGCCTGCAAGGTGAAGACCGCCGCCAGACCGCCGCGGCGGCCGATGCGGTCCGACAGAGTGCCGAAGATCACACCGGAAAAGAGACTGAAGAAACCAACCCAGGACCAGAACATCCCCGCCCGCGCTTCAGTAAAGCCGTATTCAACGACCATGGTGGTGACGATGAAGGTGCCGTAGACCATGTAGGTGGCGCCGAAGAGGAGATAAAGCAGGCCGAGATGCACCAGGATGCGGGCGCCGCCGGTTTCCTCACGAGCGGCAACCGCTTCCGGCGGCAGCGGCTGCATTTGGCCGACCGGCTGCAGATCCAGATCGGCCGGATCGTTGCGCAGCAGCAGGCCGACGGCAACAGAGACACCGAGGCAGAGCACCCCCAATGCCAACCAACTCAACCGCCAGCCGGTAGACTCCGCACCCCGGTTGATCGCCGGGATCAGCCAGCCGGCAAAGATGATCGCCGTGCCGTTGCCCATGACCATCAGCCCGGCCGCCCGGCCCCGGTGCTGGCGGCGGAACCAGTGCGACACCAGCACCATGACCGGAATATTACCAAAACCGCTGCCGACGCCGATCAGGGCATAAAGAAGGACAACCTCGGCAAAGGAGTCGCTGCCGCTGATCCCCAGCATGCCGCCAGCGACCAGCAGCAGACCAATGATCACGGTGGCGCGCGGCCGGAATCGCCGAATGACCGCCGGCGCCAGCGCCACGGCGAGAAGATAGCCGGCAAAATTGGCGGTGCTGATAAAACCCATCTGCCGAAAGGCGAGCCCGAGCCCCTCGCGCATCCCCGGCAGCAGCATGCCAAAGGCAAAGCGGGCCAGTCCCAGGCAGGCGAAGAGGGTCAACGCCCCGGAAAGGGCGATCACCCAGCCATAATGCAAGGAAAATCGGGAAGAGGTTGGTTCCATGACTGCACGATCCATCAAAACCCAGTCAAACAAACATAACTCGATAACTTGCTGATAATATGTTGTTTTACAAAGTAACCCGCCGTGCGATAGCCATTTCTGTCAAACAACGATCAAGCAAATTCGAGACAGCCATTACGCCCACCATGGCAAATACTTTCTGGCTTTGCTGCCGGCAGTCTCATCGTGGCAACGAATAAGACCCGCATTGATCGTCTCCTTGATGATTCTGGAGGCCGTCGCACTGTTTTTGTCTTCAATCCCGAACCGCTCACGCAAGGTGGTATTGGTCATGAAATCGCGCTGGACAATCTTCAGGTAGGCATGTTTATGCCGGGTGAGGGTCGTTGGACGTCGGTCTGTCCTCTCCGGTTATCACCGGCTTGCCGTCTTGCCAGATAACCGCATATTGACCGAGGCGTCTTTTCTTTTCCAAGGTTTGGTTTACGGCCTTCTGGAGGGTTTCCAACAGAAGTTGCCCTTCCTTCGAAGGGTTCTTTTTCAGGGTCGCGTGCATTTAGCGGCCTCCTTCAGCAGCAATTGATAATAGCCTTCGTGCAGAATATCACGGGTCTCGTTGTTATGTTCGAAAACCAACACCGGTTTTACCCCATCGTTCATGAAGCAGATACAGCGGTCAGCGCGATGGCTGAAATGGTTGAGCAGGTTGTGCAGGCTACGCGGAAAACGCCGCTCGATATCCTGTTGCGGAATATTGTGACCGCCGTGCGCCACCCGTTCGGCCACCCGCAGCTTTGACATCTCGACGCTGGGCAGGGCCAGATAGATCAATTCCACTTGCCAACCAGCATGGTGCAGTCGTTCGATCAACCGCAGATAAGTGCGGCCCGCCAGGGTGGTTTCAAAGGCGAAGTCTTCTCGTTTTGCGATGCGTACTTCGATTTCCTGCAGAAAGATCCGGCTGGCGGCGACAAGTTCGCGCTCGGGCGCCAGCGGGGACAGGCCGGCGGCGATCAGGTCGGCATTGATGAAGTGGGTGCACCCCGCCACCTTGGGGAGATATTCCAGCGCGAAGGTAGTTTTGCCTGCGCCATTGGGTCCGGCAATAATCCAGCAGGTGGGCATGTTGATCCTCCTTACGCCACCGTGACCTGGCCGTTCATGAGCATTGGGAAAGCCAGTCGTAGCAATGTGAGTTGCTGTTTATCCCGCCATTCGCCTAAATGTCAAAATGTCAAACTTGCCCCGGCTGCCTTAACCCGAATGAGGCAACGTCATCCTGACCGTATCGCCTTTCTCAGTAATCGCTCGCCAACGTCCCCTCATAGAGGTTCTTGGCGCCCTCAGCCTCTGCCAATGCTTTACGAATCTTCGCATCAGTCAGGTCAAGCACGCGCAATTTACCCTTAACCTCGGCAACAGCTTCAATGCGACGGTACACCGCCCCATAGGCCTCGGCGTATTTTGCCAGCCCCTGAAGCTTCGGCAGCGCGTCGCCGTATTGGGTGCCATGGGGATCAACAATGTCTGCCACGGTGGTACCGTCCTCCTGCGCTGAGAAAAAGATGAAGTCCGGCCTCATGATTTTGACCTGCTGATCCTCAGTATAGGCGATTCCCAGAGAATCCTGGCTCGGTCGAGACGGGTTACGGTACCAGAACTGAATGCCCGGACGCTTCATCTCAGTTGCCAGCACGGCACGCTCCCAGTCGTTCATTTCAGCCGGAAACAAGCCGCTCTCGTCGCACAACAGGTGCTGCTTATGCTTCGGCAGCGGCTTTTTATTGCCATCTCCATCCTGCTCGGTGGTTGCCACCGTCCACGATTTCGGCATGGCGAGGTCTATCTCTCCCGGCTCCGTGCTCATCTCTTTCAACGAGCGATACACTTCCTGTCGCTCGTCAGACAACTCCTTAATTTGCGCCTGGTATCTCTTGAACCATGTCTTGGCCAGCTTGTCCGCTTCGGCGTCGAGGCGGGTTTTCACATTGGTGACCAGGCCGAGCGCCGCGATATCGGCGTGCGCCTCCATCAGCGCCTCTTCCATGTCGTCGGCATCAGTATTTTTGGCGGCGAGATATTCGGCGTAGGTCCGGGAGATGTCCGGGCTCAGGATACGCCCGGCGCGGCGATAGGCATCTTCGATCACGACATAGTCGGCCTCCTCCAAAAAGTCATCGAAGGATTTTGTCTTGGTCTTCATGTCGCCGGTCAAGCTCTTCCCCTCAACCGTCCACACGGCTTTTCCGGCATCGGCAATCTCATTGGCATATCGCATCTGGATCGCATCCAGCACCTTGTGCATTTCCGTATGAGCAATTTTTCCGGCTCCCGGCAGCAGTTTGTCCCACGCCAGTTCATGGGCAAGCGCGGTCAACCGTTTCACCGGCTTCGCCCCCCGCTGCGGCAGGGATTGAGACGGCAGCAACCGAAATTTTTCCCAGACTGATTCGGCAACCGCTGGATTCGGCAACATTTCTTTAGAATAGATGAGCACACGTCGGCCGGGAAGCGGCTTGCCGTCGTCCCCCCTTCATCAGGGCATCGGCAACTTCTTCAACGGACTTGGCATCGAAAAACGGCAGCAGACAGTCAACGGAGTTGAGCCGGTCATTGCCCGGAATGCGCCGGGCAAGGGGGGTCCGGACCATGCGCCCCATCAACTGGGTAATATGGGTGCGATCCTTGGCCGGCCGGAAGGAGACCAGCACCTCGGCCCGCGGGCAGTCCCAGCCGGTGCTGATGGCGTCCTTGGCGATGAGCACCGGACCCAATGGGAATCCTGTACCCGCTCAGGCGGGATGTACGGCACCGTATGCCTGCCGAACGTCTGGGTGGTATGCTCGCCGAAAACGTGGGCAATCGCCTCCTCGGTCAATTCCGGCCACTGCTGAAAAATCGTATCCAGCGCCCGCCCGATCTCGTTGGGGTCCGGTGTATTCGGCACCTGAAGCACCATGAGTGGTCTGACGATTTCCTTGGAATTTTGCTGCCGGGAATACTCGGCCCACGCCTCGCTCGACTCCTTGATTTTGCCGGTGGCCCGGCGTACCAGCACCGTGTCGAACTGGCCCACTCCATCGGGGATATCCAGGATGATCGTATCCTTCAGCAGGCCCGACTCCTGCACCTTGGCGGAATCAACAACGACATTGCGGAGAAGATCGCGCCCTTGCGCCTCGGCCATGGCGGCATTGAACCGTTCCACTGTGGCGGATATGCCCAGAACAATCGGGATCGCCGGTACAGCGCCCACTCCGTTGATGAGCCGCTTGACGATGGTGGATTTATCCCTCTGCACCGTCTCCGACGGGGTGCCCATCCCCCGGTGCGCCTCGTCGAGCACCAGGTACAGCGTCAGGTATGGGTCTTCAATGGTGTTCTGGATCGTATCCCAGATGGTGTGGGAACGGAGGTCCGGCCGCATTTCAGGGAAGGCCGGTTATGCTCCTCCGGATCGAAGCCCCGCACGAGGAGGCTCTTCTTGCCCAGCTTCTGGGTGTTAAGGAAGTAGACCTTGCCCGGCTCGAATTTCTCCTGATTAAATTTATTATGTTCCACCACCACCAGATCGGAGTGATTCAGCCGGTCGGAAGACTCCATCAGCCGGAACCGCGTCTGTTCATTCAGAGACGGGTCATCGCTGAACCAGATGACCACAGCGCCGGGGTCAGCCTCAAAATCGTAATTATCGTCGCCATGAAACAGCGCCTCAAATGCCGCTGCCGCCATAACCGTTTTACCCGCTCCGGTTACCGCAGTAAGGGAAAAGGCATGGCGCCGCGACCCCACACGCCATGCTTGACGCGCCCATTGAAGATTTCCCAGAGTCTCGCGTACCGCGTCTGTTTGATAATCCTTCAGGGTAAACTTCATCTATCACCCTCCATTCGCAAACTTGAAGTTCGTCAGATACGATTCATAAAGGCGGATCGGCTCTACCGGTTCGGGCAGGCTGCGGGCAATCGCCTGAAAGCGGCGGTCATCGTTGGTGACGATATAGGCGATACGCAGACCATCCGCTTTTTCAATGGCCGCACAAAACGCATCCGTCTGATCCAGGTTAGTGAGCAGACCATAGCTATCGGCCACCTCCCAGCCACTGACAGGAAGGGTTTCGATCCTCCGCCCCCGGCTACCGGCCCGCAGCCAGAGGAGCGGAGCGATGCGGGCAAAGGCAAGATTATGACTGACCGCCACCGGGGTTTCGTAGGTCAGGGTGAAAAACTCGGCGTTCTCGGCAAAGCCTTCCGCCATGGGGAATTCGTCGGTGAACTTGTAATCCCCTTTGATCTGCTCACCATTCGGGGTTGTGCCTGTAATGGCCGCTTCCACGCGGGGTTTGGTGATGTAGTCGCAAATGCCCCACTTTTCCCATTCCGGATCACCGGGGCGTAGCCCTTGCTCGCGCAGCGTTTTTTGCTCATCGGCGGCGACTTCGTTGTTGGTAACGGAGATGCACTGGCGGCGGCCGTCATCCTGATGATTGAGGCGCATCAGGGCATGGGCGGTGGTGCCGGAGCCGGAAAAGAAATCGAGTATTATTGATTCTGGTTTTTCTTTCACAAACAAACGTAGTACATCTTCGACAGCATAAAGAGATTTTGGGAAGGGAAACTTGCGACCTGGGATCAAGGGACGTAGCAGCATAGACCCATGTTCACTTGCACTGTGACTGACTTTATCCCATATAGTCCGAGGTGCCGATACCCGGCCGCTGTCCTCTCTATAATAGACTTTCAGAACCCCTGATGGTGTGCGACCTCTCACTTCCAACTCCCCGGAGTCGATTGCAGCTAGTTGCTGAGATGTGAGATAGAAAATTGGGAATTGTCCGTCTTCTATGCTAACGCGTCCTATTTTTACAGCACCACGCGAGATGAGGTCTCGTAAAGTTTCTGGAACAACTGACCAACGTCCATCTTCACCATCTGGTCGTGGTGTCGGCCAAACAGCAGTCAGCTCTTTAGGGATTTCAACAGAGTCCGATTTTAGATGAAGAGGAAGCGCATCACCGACATTGACTATTTCACCTTTATTGTTAAAAAAGATCGGATAGAAAGCGCCTGGCGACTTACTGCGAATCCCATTTGCACCAGTCCTTGTTAGCCCACGCCAGCGAACTTCCGTCCCACCGCTACCTTCTTTCACATCTCCCAAAATGCGTGAAGAACCGAATTGAAGAAGAAATATATATTCATCTACTCGTGACAAACCATCCCGAGGCACTCCTTTAGGGTTGATGACGGAACTCACCATCTGAATGCGCGCTTCCGGAAACGTCTGCTCCAACAAAAGCCCCAGCCGCAAATACTCCTTTTCGTCAATCGTGACAATCAGCACCGAATCGGCAGGATTCAGCAGTTTTTTGGCAACCTTGAGCCGCCGCTCGATGAAGGCGAGCCATTTACTGTGCCGGTAGAGGTCTTCCGATTCCACGTAGTCGTTGTTGTACTTCCAGTCCTTTGCTCCGGTGTTGTAGGGCGGGTCAATGTAGATTACGTCAACCTTGCCCCGGTGGGTGTAGGTCAGCGCCTCCAGCGCATGATAATTCTCGCCGTTGATAACCGTGTGAAAGGGTTTGTCGCCGCCCCGCTCAACCTTGCCGGTGCTTATCAGCCCCGGATAGATGTAGTCCCGGAATTCCGCTACCACCACCAGATCATCAACCGGAATATCGCACGTCTCCGGCCCAGCGTCGCCGGATAACTCCAGGTGAGCGATCCGCTTCCCTTTGGCCTTGGTAGCGCCCCTGACCAGCCAAAGCCGCTGATCCCCCTTGGCCGTCGAACCACGCGCCGGGAGAACCCGCACCTTGTCCCCCTTGCGAACCGGACGCCGGGGCAGTTCCACCACCTCGGGCCGGTGCCGTTCAAAGTTCAGCCCAAAAGCAAGGCGTGATGAAAGCGCCTTGAATTCGCGTTCCAAGTCCATCCCCATCTGAGGGTCTTTCGCCTTCGCTTGTGCAATGAGATCGGTGAGTCGCGACACTTCAGCTCCTTATGGCAGAAAAAGCAAAAAGAGGCCTATTTCGACCGGTGCGGCCAGCCGCTCCTCCTGCTCCAACGAAAAAACCGCCGGCACCTTCAGGGCACCCGGCGGCTCTCACGCAACCTCGCCTTCCAAAAAACATCTGTCTCCCGCGCTCCCTTGCAAACATCGAATTAAGACCCCATCAAAATGCCGGCCTAAGATACAATCTTCCACCCGCCAAGAGCAAGGAAAAGCAGTGGCCCGCAGATGCCACAGCCTGCACGCACAGACATGTCCACTAATAAACAAGCCCGCCGATTCGGGCGGGCTTGGCGATGCATTGCGCTGCAGAGGCGCGCGGCGGGTCAGACGGACAGTACGTCCGCGGCAAACTCCTGCGTCCGCAGATAATCCTCGATCGTTTCCGCCCGGCGGATCAATTCCACCGTGCCGTCGGTGCGCAGCAGCAGCTCTTTCGGCCGCAGCCGGCCGTTGTACTGGAAGCCCATGGCATGGCCGTGGGCACCGGTATCGTGAATGACCAGCAGATCGCCTTCGGAAATCGGCGGTAGTTCGCGCTGCACGGCAAACTTGTCGTTGTTTTCGCAAAGGGAGCCGACGATGTCATACACCTCGCTTTTCGGCAGGTGTTCCTTGCCGATGACGTGATGTGGTGATAGGCGCCGTAGAGAGCCGGGCGCATCAGCGCCGACATGCAGGCGTCGACGCCGATGTACTTGCGGTAGATATCCTTGTGATTGATGGCGGTCGTCACCAGACAGCCGTGCGGGCCGGTGATGAAACGGCCGCTCTCCATGAGCATGCGCGGCGCGTAGCCGTGCTTCTGGCGGAAGGCGACGAAGAGCGCCGTGATCTCCTTGGCCATGGCGTCGAGATTCAGCGCCTCGTCGGTCGGGGCGGTAGGGAATTCCCAGACCGCCGCCGATATTGACGAACTCAAAGCGGATGTCGAGCTCCTTCTGCACCAGCTCGGCAATCTCCAGCAGCATCACGCGCCGTCTGCGACGATGTAGGTGTAGTCGCGCTCGTTCGAGGCGACCATGGTATGCAGGCCGAAGCGTTTGGCGCCGCGCGCCTTCGCCTGCCGGTAAGCCTCGACCACCTGCTCGTGGGAGACGCCGTACTTCGCCTCTACCGGATGGCCGATGATGACGTTGCCGGTGCGGCGCGGCCCGGGATTGTAGCGGAAGCAGATCAGTCTCGGGGAATTTCGGCACCTTGGCGATCAGGCTGATGTCGTCGAGATTGAGGATGCAGCCGCCTCCGGCTTCGGCGGCGAGGAACTCCTCCTGGCTGGTGTTGTTTGAGGTGAACATGATGTCGTCGCCGCGGGCGCCGATCTGGCGGCTCATGATCAGCTCGGGGATCGAGCTGCAGTCGAAGCCGAAGCCCATCTCGCGCATCAGCTGCAGGATGCGCAGGTTCGGCAGCGCCTTGACGGCGAAATACTCGCGGAAGCCGTCGATGCCGGCAAACGCTTTTTTCAGCCGCGCGCCGGTTTCGCGGATGCCGGCTTCGTCGTAGATGTGGAAGGGGGTGCCATAGTGGCCGGCGATCTTTTCCAGTTTTGGGAATAGACGGTTCTGGAAGGGGGGTGACATCGGCATTGGAAGCTCCTGCGTTGAAATATTAAAAGTCCGAGTGGAGATCGATTCTGCGCGTCTCCTTGACCGTGTTCAGCACAATCTGGGTGCGGGTGGTGCGGATGCCGGGGATAGCGAGGAAATCCTCGCGCAGCAGGCGGCCCAGGCTGGCGGCGTCGGCTGCCCGCACCTTGACCAGATAGCCGTCTGCACCCGCTACCTGATGTACCTCCTGCACCCCCTGAATATTGGCCAGCCGCTCGCCGAGCTTGCCGTTGCCGGAGGGATCGGCCTCGACCATGAGGAAGGCGGCCAACCCCTGCCCGAAGGGGCGCGGATTGAGACGAACCTCATAACCTTCGATGATTCCGCGTTCCTCCAGCTTGCGGATGCGTTCCAGCACCGCCGACGGCGCCATCCCCACCTGACGTGCCACCTCGGCATTGGGAATTCTGGCCTTCTCCTGAAGGATGTTCAGGATCTGGAAGTCGATTTCGTCTATCGTTCGTTGAATATCCATTTAAAGGAAAGGATATTCTCTTTTGGCGATGAAGTCAAGAATGCGGCCATGGTCATGACCATTCTGACCATCCCTCTGATTGCCGGCAACCCGGATTCATGCTAAGAATACCGGCACCTGTGCGGAGATTTCCGATGAACTATGCCGATTTCCAGGCGGCTCTGGCCGTTTTCCACCTTCCTGAGCGCGCTACCCTGAAGGAGATCAAGGATCGCCATCGCCGTCTGGTCAAGGAGCACCACCCCGACCGTAGCGGTGGCCGGGAGACCGAAGCCATTCGCCGGATCAACGCTGCCTATCAACTGCTGCGCGACTATTGCCAGAATTACCGGTTTTGTTTCAAGCGTGAGGAATTTTACGAGCAGAATCCGGAAGAGCGCCTGCGGGAGCAGTTCGCTCCCGATTCCTGGCGAAATTAAGTATTTTCCGATTTAGGAAATCAGTTCGAAGATGCGGGTTTCCGGATTGTAATTGAAAATCTCCCCCGTCTCGATGATGTAGTGCCAGCCGAGAATTTTGCATTCCCCCCTCCGATATCTCTCCTGGATGTACGGGTAGGTGAGCAGATTGCGCATCTGCACAGTGACATTGATTTGTTCAGTGAGCCATTCGCGTGCCTCCGGGGAAGTATCCGCACCCAGGCGCCGCGCGACCCGTTCCGGCACCTCGCTGGAGATTTCCAGCCATTTGCGTACATGCGGCAGGTGCACCATGCTCTCCGGCGACGCATGCAGCGAGGCGCAGCCGCTGCAATTCGAATGGCCGCAGACGACGATGCTGTCGATACCGAGGGCGAGAACGGCGTATTCGATTGCGGCTGTAGTGGCAACGTACTCGCCCGTCACCCGATAAGGGGGGACGATATTGGCGATATTGCGGATGACGAACAGTTCTCCGGGATGGGTGCGGGTGATCAGGTTCGGCACCACCCGCGAGTCGGAGCAGCCGATAAAAAGCGTGTGCGGATTCTGTTTTCGCCCCAACTCCTGAAACAATTCCCGGTGCCCCTCGAAATCCTCCCGCTGAAATTCGACAATTCCCTTAAACAGCTTTTCCATTTTTTTCTCCGGAGTAAAAAATTACGGTCAGACTAAAAAGATTCATACCCGGTTTCCGCCCTTGCAGCAAGCGGGAATTTTATTCCATGGGGGGCGGGCCTAGCGGATGAAGCGGATCGTCAGCGGATAGCGGAAGCGCTCGCCGCCACGGGCGCGCACGGCGGCGACGATGACGACGATGAAATGATAGACGGCAAGGATGCCAAGAAGGGCGAAACCGATGACAGCGAGGATGAGGATGGCGGCGATCAGGAAGTAGATCGAGATGCTGATCTGGAAATTGAGCGCCTCTTTCCCCTGATCGTCAACCAGGGGAAATTTATCCCCTTTCAAAAGGAAGACGGCCAGCGGGCCGAAGATATGGCCGAAGGGAAAGACATAGCCAAGCAGTCCGCTCAGGTGCGCGGCCATTGCCCAGTTGCGCGCCTCCGGTGGGGGAAAGGCATGATCTCCGGGCGGCGGCAGCACGTCGCAATCATTGGTTCTTCTGTCCATTTACTTTTCCAGTCCGAGAAAGGCCAGCGTCGATGCGAGGGAGCGATTAACGACCTGCTCCGGGCGTATCCCGGCTTCCCGCAGTGCCTGCACGGCGTCGGCAAATTCGCCGACACCCTGGGCGATATGCGCATCGCTCCCCACTGCTACCGGCGTACCGAAACGAGCGCAGAGGCGGGCGATTTGCCGGCAATTGGGGGTGCTCCCCCGCCGGCTCATCGAAAATGAGGCGTTGTTTATCTCCAGCGCAGTGCCGGTTTCGGCGCCTTTTCGGGCAACCGCTTCATAATCAAGGGGAAAGTTCGGGTTTCCCGGATGGGTGATGATCTTGATCCGCGGATTCTGCATCAGCAGCAGCACCGCCGCCGTATTCGCTTCCAGGCCCCTATCCGGAAAACCGCAGTCCTCGTGAAATCCGGCCATGACCAGATCGAGTTCGGCCAGCACCGGTTCGGGCAGATCAATTTTCCCCGGCGCGATGATATTCGCTTCCACCCCGCGCAGGATACGTACCCCGTGCATCACCGGCGGCACAAAACGCAGGGCGAAGAAATGGTAGAGATGCGGCCCGCCCGGAAGCGCCGGCCCGTGGTCGGTGATCCCCACCAGGTGCAGCCCCTTCCTGGCAGCCTCCTGAGCGATTTCGCCGACGGTACTGTAGGCATGGCCGGAAGCGACGGTATGGATGTGCAGATCGGCGGTGAACGGTACGGCAAAATCCAAGGAATTTCCTCCCGCAATGAAAAGGATTCGCAGCATACCATAATCATTGTCAGCGAGACATTAAAACCTCAGTCAGCGAAAGGAGTTGAGGCTTTTTCTCTGTCTGTGCTATATTCTCTGTTTTTCTACCACATTCCTTCCCGAAGAAAGCATCCATGCCGATTGATGAATTCCTGCCGAAAGTAAACCGCCCTTCCCGGTACCTGGGAGGTGAGCGGGGGAGCATCCGCAAAGATCCCGCCCGGACGGAAGTCGCTTTCGCCCTGGCGTTCCCCGATGTCTACGAAGTGGGGATGAGCCATCTTGGTTTCGCCATCTTATATCATATCGTCAATGCCCTTGACTGGGCGGCGGCTGAGCGTGTCTTCGCTCCCTGGCCCGATATGGAAGCGCAGTTGCGCGGCGCCGGTCGGCCGCTGGCTTCCCTCGAATCGGATCGCCCCCTGGGGGACTTCGATATCGTCGGTTTCACTTTGCAATATGAACTCTCCTACAGCAACGTGCTGAACATGCTCGATCTGGCTGGAATTCCTCGGCGCCGCGAGGAGCGCGGCGACAACCATCCGCTGATCGTCGTCGGTGGCCCCTGCGCCGGCAATCCGGAACCGCTTGCCGATTTCATCGATGTCGCCGTCATCGGCGATGGCGAGGAGGCGGTCGTCGAACTGCTGGCGGCGGTGCGGGCGGCGAAACAGGCCGGCGAGAACCGGGCGGTTCTGCTGGAGCGGCTGGCAAAGATCGAAGGCGTTTATGTCCCCGCGTTCTTCGCCGTCGATTACCAGCCGGACGGCCGTATCGACACCATCCGGCCGCTTAAGCCGGGATATGCCGGGGTGCGACGGCGCATTCTGCCCGATCTGGAAAGCGCTCCCTTTCCGACCATCCCCCATTGTGCCATTCATGAATACCGTGCACGACCGCGTGGCGGTGGAGATCGCCCGTGGCTGCACCCGTGGCTGCCGCTTCTGCCAGGCCGGCTATATCTATCGGCCGGTGCGCGAGCGCTCGCCGCAGAAGGTGATGCAGATCATCGATGGCGCCCTGGCCGGCAGCGGCTACGAGGAGGTTTCCCTGCTCTCCCTCTCCACCGGCGATTATGGCTGCCTGGAACCGCTGTTGAAGATGTTGATGGCGCGCCATGCCGAGGAGAAAGTGGCGGTTTCCCTTCCCAGCCTGCGGGTCGGTTCGCTGACGCCGGAGCTGATGGAAGAGATCAAAAAGGTTCGCAAGACCGGCTTTACCCTCGCCCCGGAGGCGGGCACGCGAGCGGCTGCGGCAGGTGATCAACAAAGGGATTACCGAGGAAGACCTGCTCGCTGCCACTTCCGCCGCTTTTGGTCTCGGCTGGCGGTTGATCAAACTCTACTTCATGACCGGGCTGCCGACCGAAACCGATGCCGACCTTGCTGCCGCCGTCGAGCTGGCGGCGCGGGTGAAGCGCAGCGGCCGGGGCACGCAAGGGGGGGCCGATGTCAACGTGTCCGTCTCCACCTTCGTGCCGAAGGCGCACACCCCTTTTCAATGGGAGGCGCAGATCGGCATCGCCGAGACGAAACGGCGCCAGGCCCGGTTGCGCGACGGGTTGAAGCAAAAGAAGCTGCGCTTCAAGTGGCACGATGCCGAACTCTCCTTTCTTGAAGGGGTTTTCGCCCGCGGCGACCGCCGCCTCGGGCGGGTGCTGGCGGCGGCGGTCGATAACGGTTGCCGTTTCGATGGCTGGAGCGAGCAGTTCGATTTCAGCAAATGGCAGGCCGGCCTTTGCCGCGGCCGGCATTGAACCGGAATTTTACCTGCGCGAGCGGACGGAAGATGAGATTCTCCCCTGGGGCCATGTCGACTGCGGCGTGCCGAAGGAATTCTTCCTTGCCGAACGGCAGCGGGCCCTGACCGGTACGGCTACCGCCGACTGCCGCGGCGGCTGCACCGGCTGCGGCGTCTGCGATTTCGAGGCGGTGCAGATGCGCCTTGCCGAGCGCGCCGAAGTGCCGCTGCCGAGCCCGGCACCGGTTTCGCCACCGATGGAGGAGGAACGCAGCAAGGTGCGCCTGCGCCTGCGCAAGGATGGCAAGGCGCGCTTCGTCAGCCATCTTGAATTCATGACTGTCTTCCACCGGGCGGTACGCCGGGCCGGTCTTCCGGTGCGCTTCTCCGCCGGCTTCCACCCGGCGCCGCGCATCTCCTTTCCGGACGCCCTGCCGACTGGGGTCGAGAGCGATGCTGAGATCATCGATATCGATCTCTATCGCCCTTGTGGGGCAAAAGAAATGGTCGAAGTGCTGAATTCCGAGCTGCCGACCGGCTTCCGGGTGCTCGAAGGGGCGACGATTCCCTGGCAGACGCCATCGCCCTCTGTTACCATAAGAGAGACCGTCTACCAGGTGGCAATACCCGCCGATGCTCCGGCCGATCTCGCGGCGCGCATTGCTATCTTTCTCGCCCGCGATGCAGTGCCCGTGACGCGGGAAAAAGGACGGCAGACAGTGAGCGTCGACCTGCGTCCGGATGTCCTCGATCTGATTCTGGAAGAGGATGCACTGCGGCTGCACATGCGGCGTGGCAGCCCAGCTCTTTTGGCGGCCCACCTGTTCGGCCTTTCGTTGCCGGAAGCACGCGACCTGCGCATCCGCAAGACGGACGTCGTTTTCGGCTGAGGCCGAAAGGGCTACTTTTACGTATTTACGCTTTACGTTTTTATAGATTATAAAATTTATTTCCGGAGGTTTTATGGCCAAGGAACTGGTCATCAACACCACCTCCCATGAGACCCGCGTGGCGCTGCTGGAAAACGGCCACATCGCCGAGCTCTATATCGAGCGCAGCCGGGAACGGGGGATCGTGGGCAACATCTACATGGGACAGGTGATCCGCGTCCTTCCCGGCATGCAGGCGGCTTTCGTCGACATCGGCCTCGAGAAGGCGGCCTTCCTTTATGTCGCCGACGTCCTCGACGAAATGGAGGCGGTCGAGCAGTTCATCGAAGGGGAACACCGGCACGGCTCGGCGGACCAGGAGAAGAGGGCGAACGCGCCGCCATTGCCGCCGATTGAGGACCTGCTGCAGGAGGGGCAGGAAATCCTGGTGCAGGTGGCCAAGGAGCCGCTCGGCACCAAGGGGGCGCGCATCACCGCGCACATCTCCCTGCCCGGCCGCCATCTGGTCTACATGCCGACGGTCGATCACGTCGGCATCTCCCGGCGCATCGAGAACGAAGAGGAGAAGACCGCGCTGCGCGACATCGTCGAGGCGATCCGCCCGCGCGGTACCGGCTTCATCGTCCGCACCGCCGCCGAGGGGAAGAGTGAGGAAGAACTGCACGCCGACATGGATTTTCTGGTCGGCTTGTGGGAGGAGATCGTCCGTCGGCGCGAAGGGTGTGGCGCCGCCCCGGCCCTGATCCATTCCGACCTCGACGTGACCAGCAAGGTGCTGCGCGACATCCTCACCGAGGAAGTCGCCCGCATCGTCGTCGACTCCGCCGAGGAATATCGACAAGATCGTCCGCTTCATCGGCACCTTCATGCCGACAGCTCAAGTACATTATCGAGCACTACAATGACGACGAACCGATCTTCGACGCCTTCGGCCTGGAGGTGGAGATCGCCCGGGCCCTCGGACGCAAGGTCTGGCTGAAGAGCGGCGGCTACATCATCATCGAGCAGACCGAGGCGCTGACCGCCATCGACGTCAATACCGGCCGCTTCGTCGGCAAGCACAATCTTGAGGACACCATCCTCAAGACCAATCTCGAGGCGGTCAAGGAGATCGCCTTCCAACTGCGGCTGCGCAACATCGGCGGGCTGATCATCATCGACTTCATCGACATGGAGAAGGAGCCGCACCGGGAAAAGGTCCATTCGGCGCTGGAAGAGGCGCTCAAGAACGACAAGAGCAAGACCAACATCCTGAAGATCTCCGAGCTGGGCCTGGTCGAAATGACGCGCAAGCGGGTGCGCGAAAGCATCGGCCGCACCCTCTGCGAACCGTGCCCCTACTGCGAAGGGAAGGGCTACGTCAAGAGCCGCACCACCATGGTCTACGAGATCTTTCGCGAACTGCAGCGCGAGATCCGCAAGCTCCCCGGCGACCGCATGACGCTGAATGTCCACCCGGATATCGCTGCCCTCCTCTACGACGAGGAACGCGCACGGCATCGAGGAACTGGAGCGGCACTTCAGAAACAGATCGCCATCACCGCCCGCCCCGGCTTCCATCTCGAGCAGTTCGAAATCGTGGTGGGGTGAGGGAACGCCGTTGCCAGCACCGGCCCGGTCGGCTATTATGGCCCGACTTGGCGGCCCCGTCCGCCACATCTCCGCACGGAGGTCCCCATGCCCAGCAGCGGTCGGTCGCTAACCGATAGTATCGGCAATACCCCCCTGGTCGAGCTGACCCGCATCAACCCCTATCCTCGCGTCCGGATTTTTGCCAAGCTCGAGGGGAATAATCCCGGTGGCTCGGTCAAGGACCGGACAGCATGGTGGATGATCCGCCAAGCCGAGGAACTGGGGCTACTCAGCGCCGGCCTGATCATTCTCGAACCGACCTCGGGGAATACCGGCATCTCTTTGGCGATGATCGGCGCCGCCCGCGGCTACCGGGTCAAACTGGTGATGCCGGCCTGCGTCAGCGTCGAACGCCGCGCCGTGCTTGAAGCCTACGGCGCCGAACTGGTTCTCTCCCCGGCCGAGGAGGGGACCGACGGCGCCATCCGCTTGGCCCATCAGATTCATAATGCTGAGCCGGGGCGCTACTACATGCCGAACCAGTACGCCAATCCGGCCAATCCCCTCGCTCACTATCAAGACACCGGCCCGGAGATCTGGACGCAGACCGGCGGCGCGGTGACCGCCTTTGTTGCCGGCATGGGGACATCGGGTACGCTGATGGGGGTTGGCCGTTACCTTAAAGAGCGCAATCAGCAGGTTCTTATCGTCGGTATCGAGCCGCGCCTCGGCCACAAGGTGCAG
>CAWKDO010000002.1:0-12633 GCA_963848425.1 uncultured delta proteobacterium | reverse complement strand
TTGCCCGCGCCCTGCTTGCGGCGCAAGGAGAACAAGGAGAAGTCCCATGATCCGCATCGGTCACGGTTACGATGTCCATCCTCTGGTGAGCGGCCGCGCCCTGATCCTCGGCGGCGTCACTATCCCCTATCCCCTCGGCCTCCTCGGCCATTCCGATGCCGATGTCCTCGTTCATGCCCTCTGCGATGCCCTGCTCGGCGCCATCGGCGCCGGGGATATCGGCAAACACTTTCCCGATAACGATGCCAGCTTTCAAGGGGATCGACAGCTTCAAGCTCCTCGCCGCGGTGATGGATAAGGTCACGCGTGCGCGGCTATCGCCTCGGCAATCTCGATGCGACGATCATCGCCCAGCGCCCCAAGCTCGCCCCCTTCATTCCGCAGATGTGCGAGAAGCTCGCCGCTGCCTGCTGCCTGCAGTATCGAGCAGGTCAATGTCAAGGCGACGACGACCGAAGGACTCGGTTTCGAAGGGCGCGGCGAAGGGATCTCCGCCCACGCCGTTGTCCTCCTCCTCGCCGCCGACGTCCCGACCTGAGCATATCTCCCTCTCCCGCTTCTTTCTGGAATTTCCCCCGAAAATAGGCTAAGGTCGAACCCTGTGCAGCTGCTGCTCCGGCAGCTTTTTCCAGGAGACACCTATGTCCAGCACCTTCGGCACCCTCTTTCGCGTCACCACCTTTGGCGAATCGCACGGCGACGGCGTCGGCGCCGTCGTCGACGGCTGTCCCGCCCGCCTCGCCCTTGAGCGAGGCCGACATCCAGCTGCAGCTCGACCGCCGCCGCCCCGGCCAGAGCGCGCTGGCCACGCCGCGCAGCGAAGCCGACCAGGTGCGCATCCTCTCCGGCGTCGAGCACGGCCTGACCCTCGGCACGCCCGATCGCCCTGCTGGTGGAGAACAGCAGCCAGCGCCCCGGCGACTACGGCGAGATGAGCGCCGATTCCCGCGCCCCTCCCATGCCGACTACACCTACCAGATGAAGTACGGCCTCCGCTCCGCCAGCGGCGGCGGCCGCGCCAGCGCCCGCGAGACCATCGGCCGGGTCGCGGCCGGGGCCATCGCCGGAACTCTTTCTGCAGCGCAGCGCACGGCATCGAGATCGTCGCCTGGGTGAGCAGCGTCGGCAACATCGACGCCCCGGACGGTCGATCCGCTGACCATCGACCGCGCCACGGTCGACCGCACCATCGGTCCGCTGCCCGCGATAGCCGCAGCGGCCGCAGCGCGATGGAGGCGGCGATCCTCGCCGCCCGCAGCCGAGCACGATTCGGTCGGCGGCATCATCAGCTGCGTCTGCCGCAACGTCCCGGCCGGGCTCGGCGAGCCGGTCTTCGACAAGCTCGAGGCCCTGCTCGCGCAGGCGATGCTCTCCCTGCCGGCCGCCAAGGGCTTCGAGATCGGCTCCGGCTTTGCCGGCAGCCGCATGCGCGGTTCAGCCAGCACAACGATCCCTTCGTACGCAAAGGGGAGCGCCTCGGCACCCGCACCAACCATAGCGGCGGCGTGCAGGGCGGAATCAGCCAACGGCGAGCCGCTGCTCTTCCGCGTCGCCTTCAAGCCGGTGCCGACCATCGGCCAGCGCGCAGGAGACCGCCGACTTTAACGGCGACCCGGTCGAACTCGCCGCCAAGGGCCGCCACGACCCCTGCGTCGTGCCCCGCGCCGTGCCGATCGTCGAAGCGATGGCGGCGCTGGTCCTGGCCGATCTGGTTTTGCGACAGCGCCGCATGGGATGATGATCACTCGTCAAAGGACAAACAAGAGGCCGTTCCCGATCGGGGCGGCCTCTTGGTGTTTGGAGCGACATCTCGCTGCTGTGGGCTACGTAGGAAGTCGGCTAAAGGATTAAAGATTTGACAATTAAGCTTGGCCCAGAGTAAAAGAGACCTAGACGCCTTGGGGGCGAGTTGCGAGAGAGGTCGATGGGTGTAGGAAGGCTGTGAAATGAACGCCGTTGCAATCAGCTTAAAGATGCTGGTTACTGCGGCGTTTTTGCTTGTAGTGCCATTTAATCAATCAGTTCGACAGACGGCTTGAGTCGGACGCGTCGTGGAGAATGAGCAACATATGAAACAGACATATATCGGCATCGACCTCGGCACCACCAATTCCGTCATTACCTTTTTCGACGGTGAAACCTTGGGGATTATCCCTAACAGCTCTGGTGAAAATCTGACCCCCTCAGTTGTCAGAATTGACCACCGGGGGTCCGTCGCCGTTGGGCGACGTGCCTGTCGGTTTTTGGACAGCGACCCTCTCAACACCCGCAATGAATTCAAGCGGCTGATGGGCGTAGAGGTAAAACTGGATTTCCCTGCTGCGCAGCAGGCCTTTCTCCCGGAGGAACTTTCGGCGCATGTGCTTCGGTCTCTACTTGCCGATGCCGCGGATCTACTCGGCTACGCGCCGCGCCGCGCCGTTATTTCGACGCCAGCACTTTTCGAACTTCCCCAAAATCATGCCACCATGCGGGCCGGAAAACTGGCGGGACTGGAAGAGATTTTGCTCATTCAGGAACCGGTGGCAAGCGCCGTCGCAGCGGGCTGGCGCGAAGACGTGGAAGGCATGTGGCTCGTCTTCGACCTGGGTGGAGGAACCCTGGATGTTTCCCTTCTGGAAACAAAGGATGGGCGGCTTCGAGTTGTCGATCACTCGGGGGATAACTTCCTGGGGGGTAAGGATTTCGACAACGCGCTGGTAGACTGGGTGCTGACCAGACTCCACGAGCAATACGCGCCGCCGGATATCCGACGGGCAAATCCGGACAGCCGACCGATCTTGAACCGACTCAAGGCAGCCTGCGAACAGACAAAAATCGAACTCTCCCGGATGCAGCGAGGCGTAGTCGTCGTGCCGGAGTTGTGCCGGGACGCTGCCGGAAATCCGGTAGAAGTTGATCTTGAAATAACGCGTGCGGAGTACGAAGCGCTGATCGAACCGTTAGTCGAACGGGGACTTGCGGTCTGTCTATCGCTCTTGGAAAAGGCAAAGGTGCCGGTAGAAGAGATTGCCCATATCGTCTTCGTCGGTGGACCGACCCTGACGCCACTGCTACGCCGGCGAATCGGGGACGTATTCAATGGCAGGATTGCTGAAGGGATCGATCCGATGACGATCGTGGCGCGGGGTGCGGCACTGTATGCGGCAACCGCAGGGCTGGATGCACATCCCCAGAATTCAGAACAGGTCTCATCCGGAGGGATGCTCGTGCGGATCGAGCATCCTCCGGTAACCGCAGACGCCGAACCGTTTGTGGTTGGACGTTTTTTGCCTGTCCAGGGTGAGACGCTTCCGGCAACGGTTCGCATTGAACGTGACGACAACGCGTTTGTCAGCTTGGATTCGGCTGTCGGAACCGAAGGCAGCTTTGTCATCCAGGTCACGCTCAAGCGGCACACTCGCAACGGATTCCGACTACTTGCGTTCGACCAGACTAAAAAGGAGCTTCTGCTTCGGTCGCCGGTGTTCTCGATCGTCCACGGCGTCTCCATTTCGGACCCGCCCCTTTCCAGATCGGTCGGGGTGGCGCTCTCGGATGATACGGTGCATGTTTACTTCAAGAAGGGGACAGCGCTCCCCGCCCGAAAGACTTTCAGCCACCAAACCATTCGGACGGTTTCGGCGGGTATCGATGAGGACGTGCTTTCGATACCGATCGTCCAAGGGGAGTTTCACCGCGCTCACCGCAACTGCCTGATCGGCTCCCTCTCCATAAAAGGCTGCAAGCAGAGCCTCCCGGCGGGAAGTCGGGTCGAGGTGACGCTGCATCTCGACCGTTCCGGGCAAATGCACGCGCAGGCCGATATCCCCGCGATTGGTCAGAGATTCGAGAACGTCGTGCATCTGCTCGTCCCGACCGCCTCCCTTGAGACGCTGGAACAAGGGCTTTCAACGACAGAGTGCCGCAGCAGAGACCTCCTGCAACGCAGCTTTTCGACCGCCGACAAAGCAACGTTAAAAAATCTGGAACAGATTCCGGTTCTGCTGACCGATGCACGTTGTTGCATCGAATCGGCTCGCGGCGGCGATCCCGACGCCATGCAGCGGCTGCACAGACTCCTTCTGGAGATCAACGCGACGCTCGACAGTGTGGAAGAGGGATTTGCGTGGCCCGAACTACTAGAAGAGGCGAACGAGCGGATCCAGATCGCCCTATCCTGGGTATCAGCTTCGGGAACACAGTCGGAGCAACAGCTGCTCGACCAGGCGATACAGGCGGCGACCGCAGCGTATCAGTCAGCAGATGCGCTGGAGCTCGATCGGCAGATCAAGGCGATCAAGGCGGTGACGCAATCTGCGGCAAATCGTGACCCGGAAGTTGAATTCTACCGTCACGAGTGGTATGTGGAAAACCTCACCACGGCGACCGACATCCCCCGCGCCAGCGAACTTATCGAAAAGGGACGCGAAGCCGCAAGCGGTCGCGATCGCGAAACCCTGCGCGCGATCAACCGGCAGCTACATCCGCTCTTCCCAGGAACCAACGAAGAGCGGACCAAAAGTTTCCGTTCAGGAGTCCATTGATGACCGAACGAAACGTGCAAGCGGAAAACATGCTCCGCCGACATCTGACCAACCCGTTCCTGATTCTTGAGCTTCCTCCTCATACAGCTCCGGAACAGGTCGAACGTCAGGGAGAAAAACTGTTGCTAATGCTCTCGGCTGGCGTTCCAGGTGCCGCATCATATCAAACGCCACTCGGTCCGCACGAGCGGACCGAAGAAATGGTGCGCGAGGCGAGGGCGGAGCTGCGAAATCCGGATCGGCGTCTAGTCCATGAGTGGTGGGCGAAAGGGTGGATGGCCGAATGAGCAGCTTCAGCGTTGTCTTAATCATCTATCTCTTCTACCATTTTTCGGCCAAGAAGAACGACGGCGCCGCAGTTACTGCCAATGTTTTTGCCAATTCGTCGACCTCGAATCGGTTCATTAGCCTTTCGGTGCTGACGGTAACCATATTCTTTGCCACCGTATTCTTCCTGAGTGAGGCGTTCGGCCCGCACCTCAACCGGGTCACGCCACTGTGGCTCAGCAATATTATCGCTTGCGCCCTCTATCTCATTCTGCCCATCGCGCTGCTGCGGAACGGACCACCATGGCTCGCCTGGAGGGTGGTCCGCCATCTGCGCTCCCCGCTGTTGGTCCGTATCGCGTTTTGGTTCACTCCCGGAGAGAAAAGGTCTGATCTCGTCGGCTTCGCGCGTCTTGTTGCCGCATCTTACGGTTGCAATCCAGTCCCGTCAGCGCTACCGGACGCCCCGTCGGGTTGGAGACAAAAGTTGCGGGTTTTCTTCATGATGAGAGCCACGTCCGCTGAAAAGACAATCGACCATTGGGCGGTGGCGGCTCTCGCGCTCTATGCCGAAGTATCCGGCGATCCGCTCAAGGCCGACCGCTATGTCCGCTCTTTCGACATTATCAGCCGACACCGCCAGATTCCCCGGCTCGTGCGGATCTTTGCCTTCGAAGCCCTTGCCTGGCAGGCTGCGCGCCGGGGCGATTGGGAGGCGGTGCTGTCTCGCACCCGACTCGGCACGGGACGCAGCATGCCGCTACTCCGAATGCTGGCCTGCGGGCATCTCTCGGGACAGGTCAACAAGCCGCTGTTATGGTTGGCCTGGCTGCTGGCACCGTCACGCATTACCTCATTTTCGTACGTGCAATCCCTGGTAGCACAGCCGAAGCTAAAGGCACCTGTACCGGCGAATCAAACCCTTCAAATTGAGCATCTTCAATTACTGCGGAATGCGGCCGAAGGAAAACCCGTCGAGCTGACGCACGTCCTCACCCTGGCCATGAACTGGCAGAAGCAACTGACGGCCGAGACGCACGCGAAGCTCCTCGCCCGCGGCCTCGAGCTGGGGGTCCGGGAGGTTCATGTGGTGACCGAGCTCATTCCTCAGACACTGCTGTCTGAACTGGAGGAGCTGGCTGCAGAGGCTAGGGGGAAGTTGCCGGACGAGATCGTTGCCAATTGGGATGAATGGCAACAGACCCTGGCGGGGGACATCGTTGTGCGGCTGCGTAACAGACTCTTCGCCAGACTGGAGACCGCGGCGGAAGACTTCCTCATCGGCCCGGATGAACCACCTCCACCGTTACGCGAATGCTGGGAACGCTGGCTTACGATGCAAGAGGCAACAGAACGTCTCGGGACGCTGATGGGCATAGACGATCTCTCCACGGCATGGTATGGAGGATTACGTCTTACCGCCTGGAACGGGGCCTGCCGCGTTTACAATCACTACGGTGCCGAGAGCGCCTGGGTCGGTCATATCATGTTCAGCTGGGTTGTGAAGATGGCCGAGAAGACCGGCGATCAGGACGCGGCGGAGGTCAACCGTAACAACGTCCTCCAGTGTGGAATTCAGCACGATTCCACACTGGAGGCCTTGCAACTAAAAACCCGAAGGGCCTGGAGGGGAATGGGCCGCGCCATCGGCAAGTCGCTCTCCGCAGCTTGGTGGAAATCGTCTTTCACCTCTGTCGTGCGAAAGATAAATGCTACTGTGCGGGGGCAGATTACGATCATCCTTCCCTGCGGCGGCACCCTTCTCATTGTTGCCCTTCTTTTCTACCTTCGATCGTACGAAGAAGTTTTCACCGGTTTGTTCATCGGTCTACCATTAGCAATAGGGGGATTCGCGCTGCTATATCTAGTCGCTCTGCGCATCGAGAAGAACGTTCGCAGGACACGGTTATCTCGTCAGAACGCGTTGAATAAAGTCATCGACGCATGGGATGAGCACTATTTCAGGAGATCCCTCCCCGCAGCTGTTCAACCCATCACGTCTATCCAATTTCCTCCGGTTGGCCGCTGCGCAAGGCGCGGGCCAGAAACCAGACCACGCACAGATTGACGGCCAGGATCACCCCTTTGGCCCAGGTGAAAGCCACCACGACCTCGTAGACTTCGACGGGGAGATAGAGGCCGCTGCTGACGACGCCAAACCATTCGGCCCAGAGCTGTTGTTGCCAGAGCCCGTAGGCCTCGGCCAGGCGCAGCAGCGCATAGAAGAGCGCAGCCCCAGCCAGGAGCCACAGCTCACCATCCGTGACCCGGTCAGCCAGATCGAGAAAAATGCGGGGATAGTGCGCGGCCGGATTGAGGTGCAGGTTGCGCACCAGCTCCGCGGCAGCATGATGCAGATCGCGATGGAGCAGGGAGAGAAGGCCGAACCCCGCCAGCAAGACAAACAGGCCTTTGGCCCCCTCCAGCAGGGCAATCGTACGCAGCGTTCCGGCGTCAGCCGGTTGAGGTGTGTCACTCCCCGGCATCGAGCCTCTGCTTGGTCATGCCTTCGGCAAAAGTTCTGGTATGTAATGTGATCATGTGTGGTCCCGAGAACAGAAGATTTTTATCCAAGCGGATATACTCTTCAGACAAGGATGCCGCAGCCTGAGCGATTGCGCAACATCACGGGGGTTTTCTTGCGAGAAAAACGAGATTCTTGTCCCCCTCGCGTTTGGGCGACGGGTCTGAAAGGATACAAGCAGAGCCAAGAACAAAGGGAGGCAAAAGATGATCGTTGGCGTGGCACGGGAGATCAAGGTGCAGGAATACCGGGTTGGACTGACTCCGGCCGGGGCGCGGCAGTTGGTCAGCGACGGCCACAGTGTTCTTGTCGAGCACGGCGCCGGCGAGGGGAGCGGCTTTAGCGACGACGACTACAGCCGAGCCGGGGCAGCGCTGGTCGAACGCGTGAACTCTTTAGCCGCAGCGAGCTGCTGATCAAGGTCAAGGAGCCGCTTGCCGCCGAATACGAGCTGCTGCGGCCGGGGCAGCTCCTCTTCACCTACCTGCACCTCGCCCCCAACCGCCCCCTCACCGAGCTGCTGCTGGAGCGCGGCGTCACCGCCTTTGCCTACGAAACCCTGGAAGAGGCGGGACATACCCCGCTCCTGACGCCGATGAGCGAGATTGCCGGGCGGATGGCGCCGCTGGTCGGGGAGCTTTTACCTGCAACGCCCCCGTGGCGGCAACGGCCTCCTCCCCTGCGGCGTCCCCGGCGTCCCCCGGCACGGGCGCTGATCATCGGCGCCGGCGTGGTCGGCCAGGGGGCGGCGCGCATCGCCATCGGCCTCGGCATGGAGACCATGCGTCCTCAACCGCGGCAGTGAACGGCTGCGCGGAGATCGACCGCGAGTTCCACGGCGCGGTGCACACCCGCATCCTCAACGATGACGCCCTGGAGGAGGAACTCAGCAGCGCCGATCTGGTGGTCGGCGCCCTCTACGCCACCGGCGGCCGCACCCCGGTGGTCATTACCCGCGACCGCCTGCAGCCGCATGAAGCAGGGAGCGGTGATCGTCGACGTCGCCATCGACCAGGGCGGATGCGCCGCCACGCAGCCGCCCCACCACCCACGACGACCCGGTCTACGAAGTCGACGGCATCCTCCACTACTGCGTCGCCAACATGCCCGGCGCCTATCCCCGCACCTCGACCCTCGCCCTGACCAACGCCACCCTTCCCTATATCCGCCAGCTCGCCGGCCTTGGCGTCAATGCAGCGCTGCGTACCTCTCCTTCGCTGGCCTCGGCCCTCAATCTGCGTGGCGGGGCGATCGTACATCCGACTTTGGCTGCGGCTTATGTGACGGTGGTGTGAAGGACGATTTTGGATGCAGATAAACGCGGAACAAGCGGATTAAGCGTTGTACGGCTGGAGCGACGCGTGTCCATTCCCCGCCCCGGCAGCATCGAAACCGTGGGTCTTCACGGTGTTTTACCTGAAGACTCTATCCTCTGCTGGCGACGATCTCTTGGGTAGAAATCACCTTGGCATAGGGAACCGACAACGCCGCCATGAAGGAGGCGTGAACCTCGGTGGCCTTGATGGTTTTGCCCTTGAAATTCAGATCCCGAGTGGCGCAGGCATCCTCGGCGACCGTGCAGCTGAACCCCAGATCGAAAGCCGCGCGGGTGGTGGCATCGATGCACATGTGGCTCATGGCGCCGCAGATCACCAGTTGCTCGGGATTTATCGACTTGAGGAGCTCCAGCAGCGCGGTGCTGCGGAAGCTGTTGGGGAAGTTTTTGACCACTACCAGCTCGTCCCCCTGGGGCGAGACTGTCGGATGGATTTTGGCCCCATCGGTGTTCGGCAAGAGAAAGGTCGCGCCCGGCCGCGCGGCCAGGTGCTGGATGTGAATGATTGGCGATCGGGTCTTTCGGAAGGCGTCCAACAACAGCCGCGCATGGGCTGCGGCCTCTTCCATGCCGACCACTTCCATGTTGCCGCCGGGGAAGTAGTCGTTTTGCAGGTCGATCAATAGCAGACAGTTGTTCATGGTGTTTTCCTTTCCGCTAGCCCTTCTCCCAGACTCGCCTCCAGCTCCTTCAACATCTGCGGACGGCCGCGCTCATTGAGCGCCGTGCCGATCACCAGCGCCTTGATCGCGAGCTTGCGCTCCGGCAGCCGGTAGATCTCTTGGCGAAACCCGATCCGCACTGGCGAGAGCCGCTCGGGCCGCACCTCGACCACAAACGCTCGCCGCTGGTGAGGGAAGCTTTGTAGTCGATCTCGACCCGCACCACCACCAGGTTGATCTTTTGTGCCGCCAGTGCAGCGAAATCGATGCCGATGCTCTTGAGATACTCGTGGCGGGCGTGCTCCAGGTAGTTCTGGTAGACGGCGTTGTTCACCACCCCCTGCAGGTCACACTCGTAATCCCGCACCGCCATCTCCAGACTGAAACAGTTCTCTGCCACGCTCGTGCTCCCTTTCCCTTCCGTCGGTCTCGGCTCCGCTGGTTATCAAATGTATTCCCCCATCTAAGCAAAAACGCCGCTGCAACCCGCATCATTATGCAGATCGCAACGACGTCATCTTCTCCACCACTTCTGTTTCATCCCCAGTGCCTTCCCTCCATCAAACGCCCCGATTGGCGCCGGATGTGCCCATTCTTTTACCCTGAGCCCAGCTTCATTGTCAAACCCTTAATCCGCCGATCCATTTCGGGGAATAACTGGCTTGGACTCGCTGTTGTTGCTTCACCCTCCCCCCAGCCCCCTCCCGTTGTATGGACCGGAGTCAAGGGAGGGGGATGAATCACGTCACTTCGTGCCTTTCGCGGTGGCCGGCTTACGGCAGGCGATCACGATTTTATCCTTGGGGCGGAGCAGGGCGGCTGCGGCGTTGATCAGGGTGTTCAGTCCACGGGGCACGGGAAGATTCAGATCGTGACAGCCCTTGACCGTGACCAGTTCGAACCCGACCTGCTTCAGCAGTTGCGCCAGTTGTTGGGGGCGGAAGATCTGTTTATGACCGTAACGGGCGGAGGAGTAGAGGGAGCTGAGGAAGAGCGGGTTGCGGCCGTGCGACGAGCGGCAGACATATTCGCTGATTCGGTAGTAGAGGGAATCCTGGGAAGGGGTGTCGAGAAACAGCCAGCCCCCCGGCTTGAGGACCGTGAAGGTCTGAGCCAGAGTCGCTTTCGGAAAGTTCACATGCTCGATGACATCCCAGAGGGTGGCCTGATCGAAGGTGTCGCGCGTGCCCTCCTGCCAGTCGGGATGGTCGATGAAGTGCGGATCGAGGTCGAGGCCGAACTTTTGTTTGGCAAAGTCCCGGTTGAGGCTACCCGGCTCGATCCCGCGCACCGACGCGCCGGTGTCGGCGAGCAGGTGCGGATAGAAACCGACCCCGGCGCCGATGTCGAGGCATTGTGCCCCGGCCATGGTTGTATGTTTTTTCACAAAGCCGAGGCGCGCGCGATGCAGCCGGGCGTTATCAGCGAGTTTCGCTTCGATCAGGCGGGAGGTCCGCTCGTCCAGGACGGCGGCTTGCGCCGGCTTGTCCAGATCGTCGAGGTGATCGATGTAATGAAAATCGCAGTCCGGACAGCGGTATAAAACGGCACTTTTCAGCCGATAGACCGGAACCGCCGACGGTTGCGCGCAGAGTTTGCAGTGGGTGAAATCGTACATGGGGGCGACCTCGCAGAGTGGCATTCGCTTGCACCGGCAGGTTAACGGCTGTGCCGGCAATTATCAAGTCGATTGTCGACGGATCAGCACACCATAAAAAAACGGGCAGCAGGGGAACCCTCATTCCCATGCCGCCCACGCCGAAGCCATTGCACCCTGGAACATCGTAAACATCGTTGATACGGATATTGATGCCTGATCGCGGTGATGTCGGAGCGACTTAGTCGCGAACCATCGCGGCTCAAGCCGCTCCTACGCTATCGGATCAACCCTTGTGACAACTCTTTTTCCCCTGACAGGCGCAACCGCACAGCTCAGCGTGCGCGGCATGCAAGGCCGCCGGAATCGGGCCGGTAGCGGCAATATGGCGTAGGCCGGCCTTTTCCAGCTCCTGCGCGGATAGTCGCCGATCATGGCGGTGACCACCGCCTGGCACCCGGCCAGCGCCGCGACGATCGCCTGGAACTGCGGTTGCGGAAGGCATGGTCGGGGTCGTAGGAGCAGTATTTCTCCACCGGCACCTCCCTCACCAGTTGCGGCTGGCCGGCGGGCAGTCATAGATCAGGAAGCGTTCGGCATGGCCGAAGTGCTGATCGACCTCGGTGCCGGATTTTGATGCGACGGCGATGAGCATAGTTAACTCCGTTTATTGGGGTGAAGCGTTCAGTTGGTTAAGTTTTTAAACCGCCAGCGGTTTGAGGGCGAACGCCTTTTTTGAGCACGTCACCGCGCAGGCGGCGCAGCCGACGCACTTGGCGTCATTGGCGACGGTCATGATCATGCGCACCGATTCGCTCTCTTCGTCCTCGAGGTCCTCGGGGGCCAGCACGCTGCGCGAGCAGACCTTGTAGCAGCGGCCGCAGCCGATGCACTTCTCCGGGTCGATGCTTCGATAAAGGTCGGGGTCCATTCGGCTTTCCCCTTGGTCAGTCCGGTTAGAAATGGCATGGTCTTGTCTCCTTTTTCTATAAATGTTTTCGTAGGGGCGGACTGCGTCCGCCCAGGGCGCATGCAATGCGCCCCTACATTGATTCGTTCCCCTTTCAACATGGCTTTTCGTCAACCATGGCGGTGGGTTGTTTCTCAATACTTCCTGCAATTTCTCAACGACGTCGGCGATCGGTTCCTGTTCCTTGCTCTTGAGCGGATGGATCTTTTTGGCCACCAGCCGGGCGGCGGCCGGGCCGCCGATCTCGGCGACGTAGACCAGGGCGCAGTCGGCCAGGGCCGCGGCGCGCGCCTCGATCTTGTCGTCGCTGTGTCCGGCTTCGCTTTCGGCCTTGACCTGGACGACACCGGAGAAGGCGGCCTCCTCCGGCCCGACCTCCCAGAGGTAAAACTGCTCGGCCTGCCCGAAATGCTCGTCGATATGCACCTTGTCGGTGCTGGCGAATGCGACTTTCATCGTTAATCCTTTCCTGCTCTATCTGGCTCGGCGATGGTCAGAGCCGGCGGGTGCGGATCATGGCGGGTGTTCCCTGTTCGTTAGGCGAGCCATTCGTCCTTTGAACCCCAGGGCGCTGATGAATGGGTATCACGTTGCCCCTCACGTGGCGTTCAATTATGGGTCTTGCTCAGCTTCCTTGGCGTTGGCGACAAAGAGATTGCCGACTTCGAAGAGCAGCTGCATGGTGCCGCGGTAGCCGACCCAGGTGCGCTGATGGGCGCCGATCGAGTCGAAGACCGGATAGCAATCATTA
>CAWKDO010000001.1:0-939351 GCA_963848425.1 uncultured delta proteobacterium | reverse complement strand
GCCACCGTTTGGCCATATATGCCAGGTCTTCCATCCGCACCTCATCCGGGCAGACCAAATTTCCCGGCGTGGGGATCTGCCATCTGAGTTTCGGATAATTTATCGCTTCGCAGATGGCCCAGACCGTTGTAAAGTCCCACGACGGGGCGGTAAATGTTGCCGGGTTTTCATCTGAGCTGTAGTCTTGCCTGTACCCATGGTGCTGGTTGTTTTTTCCGGGCGTCCGTATCCAGAAATTTCCCGTGTCTTATAATTGCCGCCGGTAGTTGCCGCGCCGACCAGTCCGCCGACCGAGGAGTACCCGTCGGCCTGCCGGTGGAATACGTTCGGATGACTTTGCCCTGGTTGTTCACCGCAACCAGTCCGCCGAGATTGCGGTATCTGCCGGTTCCATTGCGGGTGACGGCGCCTCTGGCATAACTGTTCTAATGGTGCCCGGTGTGTTATAGCCGAATAATCCGCCGACATGGTATGCGTCCGAATAAAATGAAGGCGGGATGAAGGAGCATATTGCCCCGCGTCAGGCCCGGTATAACAGCCCCGACGTGCCTTCGTTTTGGCCTACCAGTCCGCCCGTGCGAGAATTGCCGTTGATCGTACTATCTGGATAACTATTGCTGATATTGCCGGTACTGGAATTAAATCCGACCAGTCCGCCGTTATAGTAATATCCATTTAATTTCACAGGTCGAATAACACCCGGTGATCGCAGAGCCGTTCCAGCCGGCCAGTCCGCCTGAATAATGTCGCCGCCGGTGACAATCCTGGCATGGCGATCGCTCAACTGACCGGAATTCGCGCCTGCCATCCCGCCTTCGGCCAGCCGTCCGCGACATTGACGTTTTCCGCGCCAGATTTCGTATTTTTGCACCGGGATAGACCCATCCAAATATTGCCACATAATCGATGTCAGGGGCATTAATCGTGATATTACTGATGAAATAGCCGTTTCCGTTAAAGTCGCCTTTAAAGGCCGTTTCCCTATCCTCCGGTACATATTATCTGTATCCGGCGCGACGACGGAGATTTGAAGTTTGTCGCTGACAGATCCAGAGTCGGCCATAAGAATAAAATACTTATCTCAGTCTGCCGGGAACAAGGTCATGTTATAGAATAATCAAGCTACACTGCTGATGCGATAGGGGCTGTGAAGACGTACCTATCTTCCTAACCGAAATACTTATATTTTCCATTGCAGATGCTGGATAAGCCATACAGCCGGATCACACACCGTTGTAAGTCCCACCCCGCATCACGCTAAATGTGGATTGTGTCTGCATCTGCGCAGTCGTGAGGCCTGTGATGCCGGAAATCTCGGGTTCCACGTTCTGTCAAGGCCGTCGCCTTGTCCCGCTGGTTTGTTGTATTCCAGAAACAGGCAGTGAACACGCAGGGACTGCTATATTGCCAGCTATACCCCACCAGGCCGCCTTTCCAGCCGTTATAACCGGCAGTGACAGGGCCGGCTGCAATAACAGTTGCTTACCGCACCATATTGAATATATCCCACCAGTCCGCCAATATATCCGCCGGTCCCGGTTGCAGAACCCCAGGCATAGCAATTTGTGATTGTACCGGTATCGCTGTATCCCAATAACCCGCCGACATTATCGTTTCCGTTGACATTTCCCCTCGCATAGCAGCTGCTGATGGCAGCGTGAAAGACTTCTCCGGCCAGACAGCCAACATAATCTCCTCCGCTGACAGTTGCCGTCGAGACGCAGGAAGTCATAGTGCCATACACATTATGCCCCACCAGCCCGCCGGTATAATATCCGTTGGAAGCCGAAACAGTACCTGTGGTCGAACAATTTGTTATAGTACCGGAATCTTGAGAGCCAATCAGACTGCCGACATCTTGACCATTGGAAGAAGAAATGTTAACGTTGGTTAGTTGTACATTCTGGATAGCGGCGTTTTGGGTATACCCAAAGAGGCCGACCCCACTTACGTTTGTGCCTGCGTAAGTCAGGTTGCTGATAACAAATCCATTGCCGTCAAATCCACCGGTGAAGTGTGTCGATGAGTTGCCGATGATGTTGTACGAAGTGCCGGTGTAGCCGGACATGTTGATGTTGGCCATCAGTTTAAAATAACTGGCCCAAAGAGCGGGAGTCGCGCCATGGAATTCAACTCCGCGGCTGTGGAAACCAGATACGGATCGCCGCTGGTTCCGGTACCGCCGCTAAAAGCATAAAGATGAGACCCCGACAAAAACACAAACGACATGAGTAACACCACAGCGAGTCTTCTCATACTTCTTCTCCTAATCACCCCCCAGATGGGTTATCCCGCAAAACTGCGGCCTCGATTCCATACGCTGCGATAAAATTAACTGCTAATATCGTATTTTTTTATACCAAAATGTCAAGAAAAATAGGGCATATTCACTCTGTTTTAAGGGTTCTTGTCATAAGTTCACATAGGATAATGGATTACCACAGCCAATGCCTCCCGAAATAAACAAAGTCAGCCAGATTCACCATGCCGTTTTGATCCATATCCGCTCCATTACACCACCTGGCGTGACACAGGGGCTGTTGAGCCAATAGCCCGCAAAATACAGCAGGTCCGTCAGGTCCACATCCTCATCGGGTTCATAATCACATGCCACCGGGTAGACTTCATCGGCGCCGATGTCCGCCCGGCCATAGAGCACACGAGTCTGTCCATCCATATCCGTTTGTCCTGCATAGCTGCCTGCCGGGTCACCGGCATTGGCAACCGGTGTGATGCCCCGCAGGTGCAGGTCATCATCTGTCGTCCCGACAGTATTGTCGGCGCCATCGGCATCAGCAAACAATGGATCGATATCCGCGTTGCCGACACCCCAGCTAAGAACACTGCCGCTGTCGATGTCGACATGCACGGCATCCCCGATATCCCGCTCACCATTGAGTACATCACTATAGGTAACTGTTAGTGTACCGATGCCGTTGATAGACAACTGAGTTCCTACTGGTGCATAGTTGTTCCAGAGGATGCAGTTGATCAGCGTGGGGCTGCTTGCATAGACGCGCACGGCGCCTCCCCAGAGAATAGCGGTATTAACGCTGAAAGTACAATTTTTCAAAGTGATGTTACTGTTGAAGGCGTTTTGAATCGCGCCGCCGTATTCGGTGGCGATGTTGCCGGAAAAGAGACAGTTGCTGATTACGGGACTGCTATTATACGCATTGTTCATTGCACCGCCGCTGGCAGCTTTGTTGCCTAAGAAATTGCAATTGGAAATATTCGGCGTGCCCTCTTGTGTGAAGATCCCTCCGCCTCGTGCGGCGGCCAGGTTTTTCACAAAGATGCAGTTACTCACAGTCGGCTGCCCGTCGTAGTTGTACAGTCCGCCGCCGGAGTTGGCCGGGTAAGTCGCATCGCCGTTGCCCGCGGTGATGGTAAATCCATCCAAAACCGCGGTTCCGTCACAACCGCTTCCCGTCACGACATGACGGCTGTTTTCCGCATAGTTTATGAAATCCGCATCATCATTATCTTCAAGGTCGCCGGACAGAACCGTTGCGTAGAGTCGCCAGTTGCGTGTGACAGGGCGGTCTCATTGCCGGCAAAACCGCCGTAGAGCGCCACTCCGTTTTCCAGACGAAACGTGGCGTCACGATCACCTGTGCCGCCGGGATTGAGAGTGCTTTCATCGGGCCTGTAAATTCCCCGGGCCGCCCAGACCTGGTCGGTTGCCTGAGCGACGGCCAGGGCATCCTGCAGATCGCGGTATGCATTATACCAGCTTGTTCCTGTATTGCTGCCCGGCGCGGAATCATCGACATAAATAACCAGCGGTGCGCTTTGCCGCTCATACGCTCCCATATCTACCGTACCAACAAATCGATTTTTGTCATCGAGGTCTGTCGTGATCCCCGCGGGCACAAATTTATTGGCGCCTGTGTTGATGCAGGGCGAGCCAATCAGCAGACGCAGGTTATCGTCCTGGGTACCGGCGGCATTGTCCGGTCCGTCCGTGTCGGTAAATAGCGGATCGGCTTCATCGAAGCAACCCAGTATTGTGTGGATGAACCTTCCAGATAAACGCCTGCCGGGCCTCCCTGGATATCGGAATTATAACCATCCAGTGAACCGTTGGCTAAAGCGATTTGCGGACCATTCTGGGCGGTATTGCCCCAGAGAATGCAATTGTCGACGATTGCCTCGGAATCGTAAACATTGATACCGCCCGCATAGCCTGTTGCGGATGCGGCATTTCTGCTTAAGGTGCAATTGATCAGTGTCGTGATGCTGAGATTATAGCTATAGATACCGCCGCCGTTGGCGACGGCCGTATTGCCGCTGAATAAACAATTGACCAGAGACGACTTGGCGTGGTCAATGTACATCGCTCCGCCGTATCCGCCGAGATTGCCCAAAAAGCTGCAATTGATAAAATCAGGGCACAATGTGGTACTGTACACACCGCCGCCATAGATGCCGATATTGCTGATCCATGTGCAATGCGTAATTGTCGGATGGCCGTTGACATAGATGCCTCCCCCGCGTCACCTGGATTGGTGCCATTGGCATTGCCGCAGGTTATCGTAAATCCATCCAGAACGGCCGTAGCGTCTTTGCCGGTCGTGTAGATGACATGGTAGCTGTTGTCTCCGGTGCTTGCGATGATGCCGATGTCTCCGCTTAATACCGATTTGTAATTCAGATAATTTCGTTCTGTGCGGGCAAGTTCCTTGCCGACAAAACCGCCATAAATACCCACGCCATTGGTCAAATAAAAGGCGGCGCTGCGGCTGCCGGTACCACCCGGGTTGGCGGTATTGCGGTCTGTCGGATAGGTTCCCCGGGCTACCCAGATTTCATTCCCTGATACGGCAGATGACAAGGCATCCTGCAGGTAGAGATAGGCGTCATACCAGCTTGCCCCGTTATTGTTTCCCTCGGCATCGGCATCCACATAAATCACTCCATTGCGTTCGCATGCCCCCTTGTCGACAATGGGAGGCGTACCGCTTCCGGTATCGGCGGCTGGATCGTTGACGAAACGGATCTTGCCGTCGGCATCCAGCGGAAGTCTTTCGGCCGTATTGCCGTCGCCGTCAACATCGGTTGTGTCCAGCGGAACACGGCTGTTATCCCCGGCATCCAGGGCGGGCGAGCCGGCGGCCAACCGGTATGCATTGACCAGGAGCGGATTGGATGTACTGTTGTGGGTCAGGTAATCGATCGTGACATTCCCCTGATCTGCGATAGAAGCCGCTCCGCCTTCAATAACGCAATAATCAATCGTCAGTGTCGCCTGGCTTTCTGAGCCGGCCCAGACATAAATGCAATCCGAGACCGCGCCGGTCGTCCAGAAGATGCAGTTGTATACATCGCTGTAGTTGCTGCTTTGACTCCAATAGGTGCTGATATACAGGGCATCTCCTTTCTGGCCCGAGGCATAATTGTCGGTAAACGTACAATTCGTGATGACGGCACCGTCACCCCAGCAATAGGCCCCGCCGCCCTCGATGGCCTCATTGCCCAAAAAGGCGCAGTTGGTTATGACGCCATTATTCAGATATCCTCCTCCGCCGCCATTGGCCGCCTTATTGTCCTTAATGATACAATTGATCAAAGATCCGTTACCGCTGTAGCCGCCGCCATAAGACGCCATGTTGAGCGTAATAACGCAGTTTTGCACTACGGCATAGGTATTGGTTATTCCGCCGCCCCATTCTCCGATATCTGTCGCTGCGCCTCCCTGAAGGGTCAGGCCGTCCAGCAGACACGTGGTGCCGCCGCCGGAAACGACATGATAACTGTTGTCGCCGTAATTTCCAAAGTAAGGTACACCATTGAAGTAAGGTATATCATTTTCACTCAGGTCTCCGCACAGGATTGTCCGGTTGGCGTGACAATTGCGCTGGCTCCGCGATATTTCCGTCCCGTCAAATCCGCCGTAGATTTTGCATCCGGTGTACAGCGTAAACGTGTCGCTGCGCAAGCCCGAACCGGCAGGAACTGCGTTAGTCTGGTCGGGATAATAGATGCCCTCGGCAACCCAGATTTCACGATTGCTGCCCAGGGCGTCGCGCAGATACTTATAGGCTGTTGCCCAACCGGCGCCGTTGCCGCCGGCGGCGGCATCCGCATCCACATAGACCACCGCCTGCGCGGCGGAAAGTGACAAAACAAGGAACACAAAGACATTGAATAACGAGATGTGCAATTGCGCTTTCATAGTTCTCTCCTTTCGCAAAACGATATAACCTGATTTGATATTCAATTTCTTTTCAGGAAACAACCGGCTATCGGGCCGGGATTCAGAAATTGCGCATATCCGTTGCCGTTCAAATCCGCTGATGAAATGCGTTGAGATGATGCCGAGGATGTTATACACAAACAGTGATGGTCCGCAATCGGGTCTGCCGCCGACGCGGGTGCTGTAGTGAGCTGACCCCGAAAGACTCAGCAGCGACATGAGCAGTACAAACGCAATGTCTCCTCATATCCATTCTCCTAATCTTTCGCTGGATGTCGCATCCAGTTAAACTGCGGCTTTCATTGCCTCTGTGCCGCAAAAATATCGGTAATATTATGATATTTCCCTGCGGCAGAGTCAAGAGCATAATCATACGCAGGCGCATGGGCAATCCTGTGTGTTTTCTATAAGTTCAACTGGCTCAGAGATTTGCATTTTGACAAAGAATGCCGAAAATCCGGAATGATCGCGATTCGTGCGGGTACGCGAGCCGGTTCCTATAGTTTATCGTTGTCGCTGTCATCTTTTTCGATGACAGAGGAATCGACTTTCTTTCGCGGCGGCGGGGATTGCTCCCTGGGCTGCCGGTTCTTAAGGAGCCGGTAAAATATCCAGACAAACCAAGCGATGCTTAACAACATGAGTAATTTACGCATTTTTATACTTCCGGTAATTATTTATCGATGGTCTTGCCAACGGCGTCCTGGAATCTCCGGTAAAGCTGTCTCATTTTACTGTAAATATGGAATTTTGTCTTTTGAAAAAACGACGGAAAGAAAGGGGTAAATATTAAGGACTGCCTGTGAATCGCCCGTAAAAAAGCCGGGTCCTGAATTTTCTCAACGTAATCTCTCAGCTCTTCGTCCCTCGCCTGTTCGGACCAGTCTGCGCGAGGCGCTTTTTGAAAATTCAGGGCTGTTATTTTGCGGGTGGTCCGGCACTGTCCTTCAAAGGCTGACAAAAATTTACACCACATGTATAAATCGGTAGTGATACCGGCAGGCGTCGTGGTCCATCCTTCCTTCAGTGCGTTGTAACTATCCCGCCTGTGAGCCCCATACGTCAGCCCGAAATAGTTCAGCCCGCCGAGCATATTTTGAATAATCGTTGGATTTCGAATATCCATCCAATGCACACCGCCCAGCAGGATTTTGCTGTCTTGGATGATTTCGGGCAGGTTGACATACGCGTGAATGGAATGGGTAAAGGCGCATTTTTGCAATGTCTTTTCCACGCACTCGATGTGAAACGGAAGCCAAAGATCGTCATGGCTGCAGTAACAGATAATATTTCCCGTCGTTTCCCGGATGACGATATCGCGGTAAGGCTCTCCGGTGCGCGGCGATTTGGGGTAGGTATAGACGCGTATCCGGGGGTCTTGTTTTTTCATGGCGTTGAAAAAAGAAACCATCGGTTCCGGCGAACCGTCACAGATGATACAGATCTCAATCTCTTTTACCGTTTGCCGCTGCACGCTTTGTATCGCCCGGCGTGCAAATGAGGCGCTGCCGTAGGTGGGGATGATGACCGTCGCTCTGGCTTGCATAAAAGGCGTCCTTAGATGATGCAGGGATACGAAAAATGCGACGACGGTTCGCGGAGGCTTTCCACGGGCCGGTGACTGCGGCGCAGGTCGATGATCTTCTGGATATAGTCGCTGAACATCGGCGGCCGATGCTTGGTGCCGATGAAGCGGTAATTGCCGCTGTTGATCTGGTTGAGCTTCAGCAGCCGCTGCGGGTGCCACAGGAAATCCTCGTCCAGGTACTTGTTGAGGTCCAGCAGCGCGAAGTCGGCTTCGTATTTGCATTCCGGCCCGGCATAATTGACGCCGTCGGCGCCCACCTGGATCAAAAAGTGCGTGCCGTGGAGTTTCTCGAAGTAGAGCGGCGTTTTGTCATAGCGGGCATAGGGCACCTGGATACTGGCGTTTTGGGGCGCTGCGGCTTTGAATTTTTCGATGGCGTCGATAACGCCGGTCTGATCGGCCTGAGTCGGATAAGTCTGGTCCCAGTCCACGCAGTAGGGATGGAAATACAGCCAGTCGATGCCGGCGGCCAGGGCCTGCAGGCCTACCGCTTCGTACCGGTGATTCCACTCCGTGCGGGTCAGCATCGAAGCGCCGATTTCCAGCTTGCTGCCTTCTTTCTCGATGCGATTGCGAAGCGTGCGGATCTTGTCGAGCGTCTGTTTGAAGTAGTCCTCTTCCTTGTCCTGCCAGTCGTACAATGAAATACGAATGGAAGTCGCGTGCTCCAGCAGGGCGTCCTGGATGTGGGGCTTATGCGTATAGCCGCCGTTGGAGATGACGGCGATTTCCTTGAAGCCTTTCTTTCTGGCCGTTGCAAGGACCTGCGGGAAATGAGGCACCGTGGTCGCTTCGCCGCCGCTTAGGACCAGCCCCGGCGTGTGCGGGCCTAAGATACCCAAGAATCGGTCTAAGAACGGCATCTGCAGGGTCAGTCCCGCCTGCCGTGATACGCTGTAGGGACATCCGGAACACGAACGGGTACATACCTGTGTCAGGTCCATTTCGATGGTCGTCGGATAAATCCGCTCGCCGCGTAAATAGGCCTCGATTTTGGGGTGATCGATATCCACCTTGGACGGTGCGAACACTTTCAATTGCTGGTCTTTCATGACGCGCTTTCAGTAAAAACAATGTTTTATTTCATAATCCCGCTTTTTTCCTGAGCTTGAGGATTGCACGGGTCACTTCTTTTGCGTTTTGGAGATTGCAGCGGGGCTTCGGGCCGCCGGTTAAGTATTCGGTAAATTCCTTGAGTTCCAGGTACAATGGATACGTCGTGTCGATGGCGATCTTTTCTTCGCCTGCCGCGGTGCGCACGGTGATGTGGTCATCGAGGGCATTATAAAGAGCCGCAGAGCCAAGGCTTCCATGAATGCTGACGCCGCTGATTTTGTCGCAGTGCTGCCCGCTGACCGACAGCACAACCGTCGGCTTGCCGCCGATGACGGCCGTCAAACTGACGGGCAGCCCGGCTTCATTTTGGATGACGTCAACGGATTGAATCCTGTCGGGGATATAGCCCAGGATATGCTTGACGATGGTCAGGTCGTGAACCGATTGCGTCCAGAAGACATCGCCGCCATGAAAATCATCGACCCAGCCGTGCCGCGTGCAGCATAGTTTCTCCAGCGTCCCGATCTTACCCGAGACGGCGATCTGCCGCAGCGCCTCGATACCGGGGTGATAGTGCCATTTATGCATGGCAAAGATATACTTTGACCCGCCGGATTTTCTTTAGGAGAGTGTAATCGTCCATCGACAGGCAGAGCGTTTTTTCTGAGAAGATCGGCTTTTTGAATTTCAGCAGCGCCGCGCACATGCGGGTCAAATCCGGGATCAGCACCGCGACAACATAGCCATCGCACGGCGGCAGTTGATCGATATGGTCGTAAGCCCCGGCAGCCCCCGATTTGACAGGCCCGGCTCCGAGCCTGGGGATCGATATCCGCAACGTAAACGGCACAGCCAAGCCGGACCAAATCCCGGAGGATATTTTTCCCCCAGTTGCCGCACCCGACTAAACCAATTGATGTCATTTCAGGGCTTTCTGCTGCGTATCATAATTTTGTTTAAGGCTCCCCCGTGACCTTTTGGGTGGGGATTATACCCATAAAAGCCTCACAAAACAAGCACCAATCCCCAAATTCCCGCAGTTACCTCTTAACGTCGCTCAAGCGTCTCGCTCAGTGTAGCTCAAGCCTCGACTCGACTGAGCTCTTCGACAGGCTCAGAACCGGCTTGCCGAAGTCCGTGCTTGAGGTAAGACAAGTTCCGACGATAGTCGGATTCCATATAAAGGGTCAAACGGGAAACGATTCACAGGGTAAATGGCTTTAACGAGCACGGAGGCTCACCTACAATAAAAACGGGTAACTGTCCCCGGTTTTGTTAGCGCGGATTGTCTAAATCACAGTGTGAATAATTTGTATCAAACTCCATACAGCCAGGTGTTGGCAAGCGATAATAAATCGGTCATATCGACGGTTCCATCGCCATTGATGTCCGCATCTTCACAGCCGGCTGGACACCCTGTCTGCTGCCAGTGAGCAGCTAATTCGTCAAAGTCGGCCAGGTCTACCTTATAGTCTCTATTCAGGTCTGCATCCAGGTTATATTCAAACATATAAGCCGAGCCGGAGTGGGTGCCATTATCGTCATCCCAATATGCCCCTGCGATGGCCGAATAGGTGTTGGAATTTGTGCTGATAGAGACAGATTGGCCAAAAAAATCTTCGGCGGCGCCGTCGGCGGCTGTCAGTTTTGCCTGCTGGGCCCAGGTTGTCCCGCTGCGTTTGAAGATATACGCCGAGCCGGAGTCTGTTCCGTTATCGTCATCGGCATACGCTCCCACGATGGCATAATCGCCGCTGATAAAGATGCCCCCGCCAAAGCAATCCCCGGCGACGCCATCGGCTGCCAGTAGTTTTGCCTGCTGAGTCCAGTTGGTTCCGTCGCCTTGAAGATATACGCTGAACCGGAATTAGTTCCCATATCATCATCCCAAATCGATCCCACAATGGCGTAATCACCGCTGATAGCGGCAAATCCGCCAAAGTAATCACTGGCTGCGCCATCGGAGGCGATCAGTTTTGCCTGCTGAGTCCAGCTTATTCCGTCGCGCTTGAAGATATACGCTGAGCCGGAATAACTTCCCTTATCGTCATCCCCATGTGCCCCCGCAATAATGTAATCGCCGTCAATGGCGACAGCATCGCCAAAGTAATCACTGGCCGCGCCATCGGAGGCAGTCAATTTGACTTGCTGAGTCCACGTTGTCCCGTCGCGCTTGAAGATATACGCCGAGCCGGAATCGTTTCCCTTATCATTATCTCCATTCGCTCCAATAATAGCGTAATCGCCGTCGATGGAGACAGACCAGCCGAAATAATCACCGATCGCAGCGTCGGCGGCCAGCAGTTTTGCCTGCTGAGTCCAGCTTGTTCCGTTCCGGTAGAAAATATATGCCGCACCGATATCGACGTTTTTGCGATGCGCCCAACAATAGCATAATCACCGCTGATAGACACGGAAACGCCAAAGTAATCACTGGCTGCGCCATCGGCGGCGGTCAGTTTTGCCTGTTGGATCCACGCCGTCCCGTCGTATTTGAATATATATGCCGAGCCGGAGTTAATCTTCATATCACTATCCAGATATGCTCCGATAATAGCGTAATCGCCGTCGATGGCGACAGAATAGCCAAAGTTATCACTGGCCGTGCCGTCCAAAGCAAGCAGCTTTTGTATGTGCGGCCAAATGTCAGCGAAAGTGAAATTTGCGGTGACCAACAAACATGCAAAAATGGTTAAAACGCTCATGGGTTTCAATTTATTAGCCTCCGGCCGGATTATGTGGTATTGTTCTCTCTCATACGCAGCAGTGATTATATCATTTTACCGCAGGGCAAATCAAGGAAAAACCGTTGTCCCCGGTTTTGTTCAGGGGGATTGTTTAAGACCGCAGCACCAGCAGATTGCCGCTGCGAGAATCGCCAGGGCCGTCAGGACCAGGATGGAGTGGATGTGCCAAAGGAAAAGTTTAAAATCCCAGTCTTCGGCAAGCCGGTTCTGAGCCTGTCGAAGAGCTCAGTCGAGTCGAGGCTTGAACTATACTGGTGAGGTTTTATATTTCTCTTGTTCTACAGCTTTTTTGGACGGGTTTTGAAATTTCTCATGATAAAAACGACGACTGCGGAAAGCATCAGGAGAATCCCGAAGTTGAATATGACGGAAGTCAGGGTATTAACCGGATTATGCAGCGGGTTCAGGATTACAATATCCTTTTGTAATAAATTACAATAGACCTGATATAGATAACCGGCAGCAGAAGAGCTGATTAGGATGACAATTAAGCCCAGTGCAAATAAAAGCATGTCCAGGTTATTTATCAGGCGACTTATTTGTTGTTGTTTCATGCCGGCTTCTCCGTTTACGCGGACGGGGCTATGATTTGCTCCATCCACTGGTATATCTGGCGTGTGATGGCGTCGATATCCGCTTCGGGGGTCGGGGTTTCGCCTTCAGGCGCCGGCGGCGGGTCTTGGCCGCAGGGCGTCTTTTTCTCTGCAGCCGTCAATTGGAGAGACGGTAAATCGAGTATCTCTGGACGAGTTGAAATCCACCTTGAATTCAAACGGCTGCTCGTTAGCGGTGCAGCTCCATTTTTCGGTCCGGCTGTTTTCAAACGACCAGGACCAACAGGCGGTTTTTTCAGTCTGCTGACAGGTCCAGCCGTTTTCCTGGAATTTTTTCCGGAGCTGCTGAGTGAGCGTGAAGATCCGTTCCTCATTAAACGGATTAATCGGCAGGGTGATTTTGCCCGCCTTGGTGTCCAGCGTGGATTTTTTCAGGAAATCCTGACGCAGGTCTTTTTCCTTGGCGCCCATCTGGCCGATGCCGCGGACGATATCATCCCCGAAATCCACGGCCGCACCGATAGCCATACCGGCGGCCAGTTCGCCGGACTGGTAGCCGATGATACCGCCCAGGATCGTTGCACACCCCGTAAGACCACATGGAATAATTGCCAGAACCAGTGATATGAGCACCTTCTTAAACATAAAACTCTCCTTATCCTTTGCGTCCTTGCCGGACAGTTCCCGATATTTCCCTTCGAATGTGTTGCCACATGTAACTCCTTAAACCGCCAGATCATTTTATCAAAACTTCCGGCCCGGCGTCAAGGCAATTTACCGATCCAAGAAAACCGGGAACAGTCCCGGGTTTTTAACGTGGCCGAACCGTCCGGTTCGGTTTTTTAATGATGCGATATCCGCCCAAGGCGGAGACTGTTTTACCCTCAAGCAAGACGCCCATTCGACAGGCTCAGGCCAGGCTTAAGCAACGGTATTATTTCATTATCACGGATAAATTAACGTCTGCGTTTTGCCGTCATCCATGCCGCGCCCAGAAGCATCAGCATTGCGGTGGCCGGCTCGGGGATGATTATTTCCAGGCCAAGAGGATTTGCACATAAAGTCCCAATATTGGCATACAATGTACTTTGCCCATGGTCTTTATTAATGAAATATAAGGAATCATTTATATTTCTGACTCCCAATAAAAGACCCGTTGCCGCATCAAATGCAAGTCCATTATAACTCAGTGTCTGAGTTCCGATTCTTGTAACAGCTCCGGTTATTTTATCTATGCTATACAAGCCATGCGATGCATATGGGCTCTGACTGGCAGGTGAGCCATACAATATTCCGGTTTGGGGATCAACCGCAAGCCCGCTTATTTGAGTTCCTGTGGTGGCAATATAAGTTGCCTTACCTGTAGACATATTAATCCTGTACAAGTATTGTTCTATCTGACTTGCCGCCGTGGCATAAAGTGTGTCGGTTGTAATATCATATGCCAGGCCATGCATGGTAATACTGGTCCCAAATGCACCGATTCGAGTTGCGTATCCAGTTGTCAAATCAATGGAATATAAAGAACAAGTTACGGGAGAGATGCCATACATAATCTGCTGCACGGGATTATAAGCCAGTCCGGAAATATTGGTTACAGTGCCAAATGAGCCGACTAAACTGGATTCTTGGGTTACTAAATCATAACGGGCCAGGTATCCACTGAATGCATCCGCAATATATGCCTGGCTGCCAAAAGTGATAGCGGAACTTATACACCATAACAAAACAAGACAAATCACCCAAATTAATTTTTTCATCTTTCCATCCTCCTAAAATCAGTTAATCCTTCTTTTTCCTGTTATTTCTTTCGTCTTAATATCATCCCGCCCAGGGCCAGCAGCAGCAGCGTGGCCGGTTCGGGGATGGAGGCGACACGAAAACCGTATACTATCCGATGCCCAATACGGAAAAGAATAATTCCGGTAGGAAGACGTAAGATAAACCGACGAACTGGCAGGATATGAACCGCCACGGAGTCCCGTATGGAATCCAGAAAGATATTCTCCTGAATAGTACGGACTTTCTATCCATTCCCAGACATTGCCCATCATATCATACGTACCGTTCAGTTCCTTGATGCCGCTCCCGACATCCCAGGGACCGCTATACGGCAATACCGTTATATATTCTGAATCGATCGCCGCCAGGGGCATTGCGTTGTCTTTTGTCGCATAAGTCTGAATAGCCGTTCCGTTCCAGTAGGCGGCCTTGACCCATTCATTTTCGGTCGGCAGAAATAAATTGCATTGCTGTTACGATAGGGATTGATCGCATTGTAACCGTATCTGTGCACTCCATACGCCCAGATGTATAGTTGCTTGTTCCCTGGGTGCCTGTGAATTTATATGCCGCCTGATAACCTTTACTTGTGTTGAGCCAGTTGACAAACTGAGCCGCCTCATACCAGCTTACACATGTTGGTCGGTACATGTTCTCCCTTCCATTAGCAGTTGTATTATAAGCATTAGATGGATTGCCTGTTACCGTGCCGTAAGCAGCCTTAAACTTGTTCCACTGGTCATTGGTGATTTCATATTTGCCCATCCGGTAGTCGCCTGATTAACCGCCGGAAAATGTATAACTGCGTCATGCGGACCAGTTGCCCAGATTGCCGGAATCACCGGCGATATGTCACAAAATCAATCGTGAATTGATTCGCTCCCGTGCCGAAAGTATCGGCTAAAGTGAAATTAGACGTTGCCAATAGACACACAAGAATTGTTAGAAATCCTGCCTTCCTCATCTTTCCAGTCTCCTTAAAATTTGTTATTCCTTCTTTACTGTTATTTTTTCCGTTTCAATATCAGCCCGCCGATCGTCAGCAGTAATAAGGTAGCCGGTTCGGGGATGGAGGCGACACGAAACCCAATATCGGTTTCTCTCGATCGTCGGGTGGATTTTCGTACCGGGTAGGCCCACCCCATGGTGTCAGCGTTCGTGCCTAATCGATGATCCAGCCCCGCCGCGTACGCCGCGACCGGCCCCGGATGAAATAATCTCCAGCTATAATACGGACTTTCCATCCATTCCCATATATTGCCCATCATATCATATGTACCGTTGAGTTCCTGACTGCCGCTGCCGACAGCCCAGGGGCCGTAGGATTGGTGGCATATCCATAGTTATAATATTCCATCCTGCCGCTTGTCCGTTGCCTTGATCAGAGTCTCACCGGCTTTTGTCGCATAGGTTTGCAGGCTCGTGCCGTTCCAGTAGGCCGCCTTGACCCATTCATTCTCCGTCGGCAGGAAATAAAACGCATGGCTGTTGCGGAATGGATTGTTTGCATTATAACCTGTATCGGCTGCATCCCAGAGGACAAGGTATAATTACTTGTTCCCTGGGTACCGGTAAACTTATAGGCCGCTTGATGTCCGGTACTCGTGTTGAGCCAGTTGACAAACTGTGCCGCCTCGTACCAGCTTGACATGTTGGCCGGCTTGTCAGCGCCCGGGAAGTAGGGGTCGTTGTCATATGCCGTCGTCGGGCTGCCTGTTACCGCACCGCAGGCATTCTTGAATTTGATCCCACTGGCCATTGGTAATCTCAAAGATGCCCGATACGGTAGTCGTTGTCTGGATCGATAAAAGGTTTATCGAACATATGATTGCCGGTATACATTGTTGAAACCCGACCGATATTGACGCCATTGGCACTGCCGGCATCACCCGAAATCGTCACAAAATCAATAGCGAATTGATTGGCCCCGCTGCCGAAGGTGTCTGCTAACGTGACATTGGCCGTTGCCAACAGACACACAAGAATGGTTAAAACTCCCGCCTTCCTCATCTTTCCTGTCTCCTAAAAGTTGTTATTCCTTCTCTCTCCAATTCAGGCAAATAGTATACATCCCCTGTCCGATAATGTCAAGTAATTTCCGGTTTTTCAGCCGAAGTCGTGAAAACACGTGTCCGTCTGTGTCCATCCTATGTCCATGTGGGGTGTAGATGGACACATACGGACCATAGATGGACATATACTCTCTTAGATATTATGTTATCATTAGCTATCATTTTCAGGTAGTCTTCCAAAACCAACTGTTTCCTTTTATCTTTGTTGATTCGCGGATAGACAATACGCCTACTTTCTTCTTGGCTCTTCGCAGAGTTGTTTTCGATTTATCTGGCGTTGTTCTGCCTCTTGCGATGATGTAACTTTGTTCCACCATCTTTCCCGGCGGGGATAACATTTCAAGCAGGAAATCGACTGCTTCATCCATCGCGGGGGATTCGCGGAGGCTTTGGTCGATGGATTCTTCTATGGGTTCGGTGCCCCAGATTAATCTTGCGTCTTCGATTTGGTAGGACAGGCCTTTGACTTTGACGGAGAGATTACTCTTGATGGGGCTGAAGATTTTGGTTTCGCCGGTGGTGTCGGCTTTGTCTTTGACGACGCCCCAGACGCTTCGGGCCTGCGCTACAAAGCCCATGCTGCCGAGGCTGCGGTACATGGCGTCGAGGTCGGCTTTCTTATTTAAATGCGATATGCCGAGCATACAGACGTTGTTTACGCTGGGCCAGGCGGACCAGGCCGCCGAGGGCCGCCGCGGACTTCCGCATTGCTGTTGGCATTGACGCCGCCAAGGTAGCTGGTGATGGGGTCAAAGATGAATCAGCCGCACGTCGCCGATATGCTCGATGGCCTTTTCCAGTTTTTGCAGATGCTGCGGGTCGGCGATCTGGAACAGCGTATCCGGGCCGAGCAGTTCGTTGAGGCAATAGACTTTGGTGATGTCGGCGCCGTTGGACATCAATCTCGGCACGACGACCTTGCCGAAATCGTCTTCGTCGCAGAGCAGAAAGACGCTGCCTGACGGGGCGGCGGTGCCGTCGGGCCAGTTGCCGCCGGACGAAATCACCGAGGCCATATAGCAGGTCAGAAAGGATTTGCCGATGCCCGGGTCGCCGACGAGCAGGCTGAACATGCCTGCGGGGATGCGGTTGGGCCACAGCCACGCAATCTCGGAGGTTTGAATCCTGCTGCAGGAAAGCAGTGACAGAGATTCCCGGCCGGCCGGCAGGGTGTCCTGGTAATCCTGCGCCGCCAGACGCAGGGATTCTTCGACATTGTTCCAGCCGTTGCTGTTTCGCAAAATAGCCTGCTGTTTCTGGGTGTAATCCCAGCCGAGGCGCTGGCGGTATTTTTCGAGCACCTTGTTGGCATAGAAGACGGCGTTGGCTTTGGTCGGCGTGCTTTCGGCGACCTGGACGATGTAATCGACGCCGCCGGCGGCAGCCAGCCGCTGCCGTTTTTCCAGCTCGCTGACGAGCAAAAGGCAATCGATGCCGCTGCCATTGTCATGCAATGCGCAAATGGCGTTATAGAGATGCCGATGCTCGGGCTTGGAGAAGTAGAATTCATCCTTGAGGATGTCGCGCACCGGGCCGATGTATTCTTTGTCATTGTCGAGGATCAGCGACCCGATGCACGGCCGCCTCGGCGCTGATGTCGGTAAAACCGTCCGGGTAGCTGGTGACGATGGATGTCGATGAACTGCTGAAACATACGGGACTCATATGGTTTAATCCTCCTTATCGAGGATATTTTTAACCATGAAGAACATGAAGATCATGAAGATGAAAAAGATTTGTCGTTGAAATATCTATTCTTACATGTCCTTCCTGTTGACTTCATGGTTAATATTTTTGATATTTACGCGACATGTGCTAATTTGTCAGTTTTGTGATAAATCGCAATCCCGCGACGGGGATGTTTGGGATTGAGCCAGGCGAAATAGGTCCATTGCCGGCTCAGGTGTTCCAGGACAAAGGTCGTGCGTTCGATGCTCCAGAGCATCTTGCGGCGTTTGCCGAAGCGGCTTAAGAATGCTTTAATCCGCCGCTCAAGTTTGTCGGTCTCCATTTCGCACAGGCAATCCATCTTGAGCTGCACCTTGTCCGGGTCATGCCAGATATCCCGGCCGATGTTGAGTGATTCGAGTGTCGCGATCAGGTTCTGTGCCGCAGGGTCCTGCGGAGGCGAGTACGGACGCATGCCGGCTTTTTCAAGAAACGGATGAAAGCGGCCCATCGTCGCCATCGATTCGATCATCGCGACATCCATCACCGGCATCGTCGCCCGGACCAGCCACGAAGCGATCCCCAGCCCGCGCCATTGCGGCTGGACAATGATGCGGCTGATGCAGCGGACGTGGCGGTTTAAGCGCCGAAGACCTTCGGCTTTGTTTTTGATGCAGAAGAATTTTCCCGTCGCGATGTTGCGGGCCGCCAGATTCGGCGCCGGATACGTATAGACAATCACCGCGACCGGTTCATCCTGAATATACGGCGACCGGATGCGCTGCCGCACCGTCCAGATGCCGGCAATCGGACCGAGCTTGCCGTCGCGATAATGATAATGCGACAAGGTCCTGGTAATCTTTCAACGTGCCCGGCTCAATGAAGAGAGCTTTGATGGCGTTATGCCGCCGGTGTTTTTCCTGTATGATGGGATGGATGATATGTGTATTCATGGGTTATGCTCCTTTTTATTTTCGATGTTCGATTTTCGATTGACGATTGAATGTATGACCTGTCTCATAATCGAATCGAACTTATTTTTGATTTAACATTTGCGGGTTTTGCCATATTACTTTTGTCTGATGCGAGTGCGGATTTGATAACAATGACATCCGGCTGCAGGTCCGGGATGAAGATGTCATGGACGCCGGCAAAGATAAATATCTTTTGTGTCTTTTTCGCCATGAATCGCAATTGGCGGCAGATGCTCATTGCGGTTATGGGTTCGACCGAGGACCATGAATTCATCGGCAAAGACAACCGGTCTTTGGGACAGGATCGCTTTGGCCAGGCGATAACGATATTGCTGCCCTGCCGACAACAGCGCCGGCGGCACAAGCATCGCAAGCACATCCGCCATGCCGACCTTATTGAATGTCTTGACCACTGTCTTCAAGCGGTCCGTGAGTACTGTCGATGAGAGATTGATCGGTTTCCAGCGGTATTTCATCCAGACGGATTCGATCGTCGCCACGGTACCAGAGGCTGCCATTTCCCGCAGCAGGACACTTTTGCCTGCGCCGGAAGGGCCGGTGATGTAGCAGATATCGCCCGGCCGCAACTGAAGATCCAGGGCATGATGCGACGACGAATTGTTCCAGCCGCCGCAGCGTCATGCCGAACAGGTTCATTACCTGTCCCATCCGCCGGGTGATGAGGGGGTTGCATGGAAATTGTTTCTGGATTTGAAATGTGAGTGTGTTCATTGATAAGCCTCCATCGTAAGTTAATTGATTGTTTTCCGGATTCGTTTCAATCCGGCGATACTTTTTTTGATCTGATGCAATGATAAGCCGGTCTGACGGGCCATGGCCCGCATGGACCGGTCGTGGAGAACGGCCATACGGAGAATCTTCCAATCGGTCGATTTTGCATCGATGCGAATTGCCGAACAGCAATGGAAAATCCCGGCTCAAAATGCGGATCAAGCGGTCGATACGCCACGACAGGCAGGACTCGCTGATACCCATCAGCGATGCTATCTGGGCATGGGTGTACTGACCTTCCGAGACCAGTTGGAATAAAATCCGGTCTGTTGGATTGAGAAGTTTGCTGCGGGAACGCATCTATCCTGCCTGGCGGCGATGTCAGGCCGACAGTCCGAGCCGGCGGCAATAGCAGGCTCGATGAGCGAAAATGTTTTTTTCTTTTTCATGATGGCTTACTCCTTAGCTTTTGTCTGTCTAAAATTCATCTAAATACTATAATTTAAATATAATATGTTAAATAAACATCTAACAACATAATATATTATGCATTATATGCTTTTCAAGGGGAAAAATGAAAATTTTTAGAAAAATCTTTTGCGATGTGTTGTAAATGCATAGAAATTAAAGACCTTATAGAAACTCACAGGGTTTTTGTAAGTTAAGAAGTAACCATAATCGAGGCAATACGGCTGATATGTGATATAAGTTATTTTAAATAAAAGAGATATGAGAAAATTCTAAAATAGAACTATTTTTTATGACAAAATGATCAACATTATTATATTGAACAGACGTCATAATTATATAGTATAAATAAGTGGAGAAGCGAACCAGAACTAACAACTCGAAATCATAACAAGTTCATCACCCTCCTCCGAAGCCAGAGTTGTTCTTTATGTATACATTCGCGTGTTTTTGCAGAAGCAGTCGCACCATATCGGGATACCCATAATTCACCGCGTACATCAGAGCAGTTTGGCCTTGAGCGTCCTGTGCGTCTATATTCGCGCCCCGTTCCAAAAGCAGTTTTGCTATGTTGCAGTTTCCCTTTTCTGCCGCAAGCATGAGTGGTGTCAGCTTTGCGCTATCACGGGAATTGACGTCTGCCCTTCCTTCCAGCAGGGCCTTCACTTCCTCGATCCGGTCGCGATCCACAGCCGCAAGCAGCGGAGCGTTTCCGTCGTAAACGCTCGTTAATGTTTTCTTCGGCTTTTCTTCATCAATGCTCATCCCTGCCGCCTTCTTTTTCAGGAGGTCTTGCAGAGAAGCGTTTCCGTTCTTTTTCGCGTAGTCGAGCGCCGTTCTGCCGTTGGTATCCATGACATCGATGTCCGCCCCTCGTTGCAGGAGGATCCTGGCCACCTGAATTCTCCCGTATTCAATCGCGTAGATCAGGGCTGTTTTCCCCTGTTTGCACCTGAGATTCAGATCGGCCCCCAGATCGGCCAGCAGATTCACCATGCCGCTCAGCTGCTCCATCGAAACGTTCATCAGGGCGGTTGTGCCGAAACTACTGTCCCGTGCATTGATGTCCGCGCCTTTTGAGACCAGCAGCCTGACCGCGTCTCCCTGCGCCTTAAAGGCGGCCGACATGATCGGGGTATAGCCGTTCTTTTGCCGTGTGTGGATATCTGCCCCCCGCTCAAGCAGAAGCTCGATGAGCTGCGGCTTTCCGAAGGACGAAGCTGTGATCAGGGCATCGATGCCGAACTCGTCCCTGGCGTTCACGTCAGCGCCCTTGTCCAGCAGCAGTTTCACAATTCCCGCGTCCCCGTGCTGAACCGCGCCGAACAGCGCCGTTTTGCCGGCACTGTCCCTCTTGTTCACGTCCGCGCCGCGCTCGATCAGCAGTAATATGACCTCTCTGTGTCCGTTAAACGCTGCCTCACTGAGCGCGGTCGAGCCGATCTCGTCTCCCCCGTTCACATCCGTGCCCTTGCGCAAAAGCGCTTCCACTGCGGACACGTCGCCCTTCCCGGCGGCACTGAGAAGTTCCGTGTTCAGACCGCCTGCAATCGATAGCATTGGGGCCAGCACGGCAATTATCACAGCCATCGACCTCTTAAGCATGGGGCGCCTCCTGCCGGGAACACGGCAGCTCGGAATAATCATCTTCCGCCCGACATATCATTCGCCATGTCCTTGAAAACAAAATACAAGTACCCGCCCAAAACGATCTGAACCGGCGATGTGACGACATCGACCGCAACCGCAAACGGAGTTGTGACAATCCGGACTGCCAACGGCAGGTCCGGTTCTTTTTCATATTTTTTCTCGTTATAAAAAACGAATGCGTCTCTGGCATCAAACTTCAATTCAATCCAATCCGGACCTTGACATGATCCGGCCCTGGTAACCGTGGGAGTGATCGGCCGGATTCGACTATCCGGCAGGTTTATGCTGAAATTCCCGGTTTTTTCGTTACTGAGCGTCACGGAATCGACCGCAGTACAGGGCTGCAGAATGCCGCAATTATATTTGCAAAATATATTTACTGGCATTTTTACAAAGGTCGGACTGTCTTTCCCTGGGATTCTGAATAAAAGTGAATTTCCCTGCTTGACCGCCTGATCGCACGAGCACTCTTCGAAAAGAGTTGCATCTTGAACTACCTCGCCCTTGGCATCCAGCCAGGCAATGGGAACGCCATCTCCTCGGTTCACCATCTTCGCCGTCATGGCATCTACAATCCGGTTATCGGCCGATGGCTTTGCGGAAATTTCAATCGCACCATCCTGATAGCGGCCATCCTGGATAACCTTCGCAATTCCGGATTCGTTCGGGATCACGAAGGAAATAACAAAATCGATTTCAGCGGGCACCATCTGCTTTTCCGGGTCGAGGAGAAACGAATCGAGATGAGCCGAAACCGAACGTATCTTGAACGGTGACGGTAAGCTGAAATTTCTCCTTATGAATTCCAGCTTGCTGGGCGCGATATTCGCCATGAGCATGTAGTTGCCGTCGCCATTTTGTTCACTGCTGTCATTGAAATGGATGCAAAGAGTGTCCATGGTCGTGGAATGGAATGCGTGCGTAATTGCGTTTTTTTGTGGAACCGTTATCTCCGTCGTTTTAACGCTTTCTTCAATCCATAATGTGGCCGTTGCGCAGCCGTTCAGCGTGATACACAAGAAGAGCAATAAATAAATTTCGTATCTGAATCGAATAGATCTCGATCGTTTTTGGTCATCCACCTTCAGCCTCATTGCCAGGTCCTCATGGCTACTTTGATTCATCCAGTCTGCGCCTGTATTTGTCCATGGCGTTTTTACCCGACTCCTGCCCCATAAGCGTTATAAAAGCTTTCTTGTACTCCCTGTTTATCTCCGCATCGGTTCCTCCCTTGCTCATACGTATGAACCCGAGCGCGGCTGCGGTCTCCAGAAATTTATTGTATTCCTCACTCAATTTCACATTATTTTCGGATTCTCTTTTGCCTTTTGCACCGAACAGAACCAGAAAATCCACAACCTCTTCAAACTCTTCCCCTCTGCTGTAAGCCATTGTAAGCGGAGTTTCTCCATTGCGGTTCCGGTAATCGGGAACCGCACCGCATGCAAGGAGCTTCAAGACCATGCGGGAGATGTAATCCTCTGTTGTTCTTCTGAGGAACTCGCGGCCAGACTCGTCATAATAGTTCATGGACCGGAACGGATCGATGGCCTGCAGCAGGGGAGTATAGCCGTCCTCATCCTCAAGGTTGACATCTGCCCCCTTATAGATGAGATAGTTGACCAATTCTTCTTCGCCATTCTGGATCGCAGTAGGCAGAGGTCTTTTGCCCATGAAACCTGGTGAATTGATGTCGGGTCCATGATCGATAAGGAAGAGTGCCGTAACTATCCTTTGATTTCTGATTGCCCAAGTTAGAAGCGTATCGTAGTCCACAGATGAGGACTGGTCATTTTGAACAGTAATCGCGATTTTGACATTGATGTCAGTGCCGTGGTCAAGAAGCAGTCTTGCGCTATTCAGGTCTCCACTCATCACAACTTTGATCAAGAGCTTTTCTTTTACATCTTGGCCGACATTCGAAGCAATTATTTGTTTGATCGCATCGATGTCCGGTACTTTTTCGTTTTGAATGTTTTTATAAAATGCAAAAAGCGCCGCACCTCCAACCCAAAGAAGCAGCCCTCCCAAAATTACCAGTACGATCCAGAGAGGACCGGAAGATGAAATTTTTTGTTTATTTTGGTAGCCGCAATAGCATGAAATCTTATCTCCACGATTAAGCATGCCGCATTTGGAGCATTTCCAATCGTTCATGTGGTGTCCCTTCCTGGCGCAACAAATAACAATACTGTTTCAGCTTATCTCATGGCAAAATTCACTGAAGATCATATCTTTTAATAGTGAAAAGATAACCCTAAATAGGGTCCATCGAGAACTTCACCGGCAACATTCATTCTGCGGTAGCCGGCCCGGATGGAGTAATAATCGTTTACATAGCCGATCGAAGCCTCATGGTCTCCCACGGTATGGCCGTTAATAAAATTCCAGGTTGGAGCAATTCTCAGACCTATATGCTTATATGGATAAATATTGATGAGGTAAGCAAGAGAGGATCCGCTGTTTGATTCTTCGCCTTTTAGCATACATCCGCCCAGACCCACGTCGATTTCAAACGCACTCGAACCGGACATGCGCAAGAGAGCATATATATTGGTGATATCCAGTTTGTCTCCCGTTTCATTCTCTTTATAATGTGTCTGTCGCACTTGCAGCCCGTAAGGACCATAGCCAACCTCCACCCGGCCGTCCAATCCCGAAATATCGGAACTCACATGCTGATAGTTGATGTCAGTTCGAAAGAACACTAAATCGGGGGCGCCCGATGGCCTCGCTTCGATATCTTTGTAAGGTCCATCCACAGGCGGGCTGATTCGGGCCGTGGTGAATTCTGTCGCTTCTGTCACCGCGGCGAAAAATCCGGTGATTGCCAAGCTGAGCAGAGCGCCGGAAAGATTATCGTCGGAATCATCCCTGTCGGAACTCTGTTTCCCGTCACTGCTCTTCCCATGGGCTTTTTCCTCCGTTGCAGCCTTCTCGAACTCTCCGAGCGGTCCGGCAATGACGCTTGATGTTGTAAAAGAAAGCAGCAGACCAATCAAAACAGCCGATACAAACTTCATTCTTGCCACTGGCCCCCTCTTGGATGGGTGCAATTATGATGCAATGTAAACCAACTTGTCTCCCTGTTCGGCGCTGTATTCAATGCCATTAATGACCGTATTTCCGTCCGGCTTAATCAGTATCAGGGCCTTTGTTTCACTCCCGTCGATGACGGTGTCAACCTCCGCCCGGCTCGTCACGACCATCATCCTTACCTGCAACGGCCGACCGCTCAGTTTCAATACGCCGATCGCCCCGGTATTTCCAGCGGCTGACGCAAACGATGGGGCCGCAATTGCCGAGGAACTTAATGCCGACATCGATCCCGAAATTTTTTCTATCTTCTCGGCGAACGCATTTTCGAATATCCGCAGCACTACCCTGATCCCGGAATGCAGCCCCCGCGCATTTAAGCCGATCTCAAGGTTTCGCATGTCGTTGTCCGTCGCGCAAATGATCGCTTTTGCTTCCTCGATGTTTGCGTTTCAGAGTGTTTCTTCCTGAGCCGCATCGGAAATGATCAGCGGGAATATTTCGCTGCCGAACGGATTGGATGAATTTCCCGTCCGGGTTTTTTTCAACCACAACCACGGTTTCACCGATCCTGATGAGGTCTTCGAGCACCCGGATGCCCACGTCACCCATGCCGCACAGGATCGACATGGTCGCGCAGTTTCATCCGGCGCCTTCCGAGAAACAGATCCAGCCGTTTTTTCAGCAGGTTGTCCGAAATAATCGCGAACAGCATGGCCATGAGCGCCATGCCCGAGAGCATCAGGCCCATGCCCGGCCACCTTGGAAAAAGGCACCGAGTCTTTGAGATTGATGTCGCCGAAACCGGTTGTGGTAAGGATCGTAACGACGAAATAGCTTGCATCCAAAAAGGCTGAGACGCTCGGCTTCATGAAAGTAGAGAACACTTGCCGCGGCTACAACGAAGAAGGGCCGTCGACGGTCCGAATCAGAACACTGTCGACTTGCCGAACCGAGTTCAGAAATCCGTTATTACCAGTCCCTTTCCCTGCCTGTCCTTGCGCATCTGCAGGAGCGGACCCCACATAAGCATGTTGCGGCCCGGGAATCGCGAGAAAACAGTCAGGATGTCCCCCGCCTCGATTCTCCGGTCGCCGGGAGGGAACAACCCATCGTTTACCGACAGGATCTTGAGTTCCTGTTCCGTCGATCTCGGCAATGCTCTTGCCAGCCAGGATGCCGCTGTCGATCTGGTAAATATTCAGTATCTCCTTCCCCGTCTCAAACGAGAGAAGCGGCTTTTCGATCAACGCAGCCGAAGCGAAGTTCGACGAGGCCAGCTGGGATACGCTCAACACCGTGAAATTCCTGACCGTCTTCTCCAGTTTTTTCCCCAGATTGAGATTGAAGAGCCGCAAAACCACCTGGATATCCGGATTGACCTCGACGGCATGGAGCGCGGCGTTAAGGTTGAACAGTTCGTCCTCGGAGGGAAGGATGATCGACTGCGCCTGTTCCAGGTATGAGCTCCGCAGAAAACTGAAATCCCGAAGGTCTCCGTCGACCACTTCCATGCTGAAGCCTTTGCAGTCGCGCAATAAATTCCGACCCCGGCGCCACAGCGGCGACCACCTCGGTACCCGTTTCTCGAAGAAACGATGCGATCCTTAAGCCGGCGTGGGACATGCCGTAGATGATCACCTGCGGTCACGACACACACCTCCTGGGGCTCCGAATGATCGCATTTCGCTGGCTGCACGCGCCCGCCAGCATCCGGGATCGGCAGTAAAGGGATCTCCGCTTACGGCGTAGGAAAGACAACGGAGTCCTCCCCGGCACAGTCGCTGGTAGAAGCACTGTTCGCATCCCTTGCTTATCCGACTGTTGTCCCGGAGGGATCGGAAGAGAGCTTCTCGAAATAAAGTTTCGAAAGGGGCGTATGCAAGGACGTTTCCGGCAGCAATTGGCATGCGTCGGCAGGGATAAAGCGTGCCGTCCGGCATCATCGTTATCAGCCCTCTGCCAGCTTGGCAGGAATAGGGCTTTCCTCCGCCGACAAGGAATTGCAGCGCACGGTCCATGTTCACCTCTGTTCGGCTGAACTGTTCGGCGAAACCCGCATGCCGGGAACGCGCATGATCCCGAAAAACTCCCTTGTCTCGTCACGGTCGAGTCGCATTCATCGAGCATCAATTCCGCGGCCCTGACGGAATCAAGCGGTCAGACCAGACCCGCCACACTTTGAGTTTTCGGCCGAGCCGAACGACCTCGGGAAATTCCCGGAAGTTTTCCCGATGAGCGGTGAATGAAATGAGCGTTCGCACCCTGGCGCCGACAAGATGTTTCAGTGCATCGACGGCACGCTCATGACTTCCCTCGCCCCTGATCCGGTCATGGGTCGAGCGACTTCCCTTCAATGCTGATTTGGACAAAAGAGGTGCGAAGGTCTTTGAGCTTTTCGGCAAGGGACGAATCGATCATGCTCCCGTTGCTGAGGATGCCGAAGCTTGTCCATTCCTTTGCGGCGGCAAGCAGTTCGAGCAGATCGGGAAAATCGCCGCGCACAAAAGGTTCCCCTCCGGTTACGGTTATATGACCCTTTACCGCCTGCTTGCCCGCTCGTTCCGCGACCATGCCGAGCAGTTCCTTAAATTGAACAAGAATACCTTTCAGCGCCGGGAGATCGCATTCCGCACCGTCATACCGGTTTTGATAACAATGGCTGCACTGATAATTACATCGGTCAGTGATATGCCATTGCAGCAGAATTTTATTCGGGAAAATCTCGTTCATACCGTTCCGGGGAGAAGCTCGCTTGCCGCTTAATCTCCGCCTCCGCCTCCGCCTCCGCAACCGCCACAACCGCTACTTCCACCGCCATCACTGCTTCCGCTGCTACCTCCGCAGCCGCTGCTTCCGCCACAACCGCTGGTTCCACTGTAAGAGTTGTAATCACCGCTGTAATTGCTTTTGGGAAAAGCACTCATGAAGGGCTGGTATAGGCCTAAACCTGACAAAGAGGCAACGCCGAAGAGAGCAACTGCAAAGGTTAGATCGATGCCTTCAGGACGCCTTCCTTGACGAAGCTCGCTATTTATCCAACCGAAATGCTGTTCCAGACCGCCCAGATACCGCCTCCCGAGGCGCGACAGCCTTGGACGCACTTTAAGAAAAACGAAAAGCAGGATAAAGGCGACAATCAGCAGTATCGCAAGGAATAGAATCGGCTTGTCGTAATTAATGCCAAGGTACAGCTTCATCAGGCCAAACAGCAGCACGGAAAAAATAACGATCGTCTTTTTAATTTTCGCCCGGCTCAGCATGTCTTTGCCGCGGATCAGCCCGGCGCGTTCGAATTCATCCCTGATCGGCCTAACCTGGTCCTCCAGTTGAAGCCACAGGTCTTTGGAGTTAAACAACTCGTCCGAATATTTATTTTGCCGTATGGTATTTAAAATAGTTTTTTCAATCGGATGAAGCGGTTGGATGGAACCGGTTAATGTGTCCAGGATGGTTCTCTCTTTTTCAGGCACGATCTCAACAAATTTTTTGTCCACCAATCCGAAGATACCGGTGCGCACCACCTGATTCATACCGCCTTTGAGCAGGGCGATCGAAATCGGATCGTATTGAGCGAAGTCGGGAAGGATGTGACTTTCGGAACCATCGGCATCGATCCACCTCCTGCCCAGTACAATACCGGCAGCAATAATGAAAGCGAATACCAGAAGGAAAAAAGGTCCCGGAATCTGGCGAATCATCTCAAGCATATCGAACATACATACCTCCCTTTCTTACACGGAGAGCTGATCGCCAGCCCGTCCACCTCAGCAAACATGCAATACTGTTTACGGCGCGATCTTTCGATATTTTTACCGTACCTTCAGCCACCGTTATGATCGGATGAATCCGAAGAAAAATCGCTTCAGGCTAATCTTTTAATGTAGGGGTGTCAACAGGTAGGTCGGGCAGGTAAACTGGAATTTCCCCCTCCTCAGGTATAATGACAAACATGAAAAATATTCTTCTCGCCGGCATTCTCCTCCTGTTTCTGACGGCTCAGGCGTTCGCCGCCGCCACTGTCGAGCATCACGACCTGCAGCTGGAACTGTTGCCGGAGCAGCACATTCTGCAGGGGACTGATCGGCTGACGGTGCGCCCGGAGGGAGCAACCCGGCTCCTACTCACCATGTCGCCAACGGCGCAGATGCTTGATGTGACGGCCGACGGGCGAAAAATTCCATGGAGCTTCGAGCTGGGGAATCTCGGTATCGATCTGCCATCCGGCAACACGGTGCCAGTGGAAATCCATTATTGGGTGACATTTGCCGACCAGGCGCCGGTTCAGCCGCTCAACACCGAGGATCCCAGTTTCGGCGTCACTGCGACTATTGGCCCCGAAGGCGTATTTCTCGGCGGTGGCGCCGGTTGGTATCCGGAAGATGCCGCTAGCCGTGCCACCTTCCGCCTGCAGATCAAAACCCCGGCCGGTATGCGTGCGGTGACATCAGGCCGGCTGGTTTCTGCAGGGTCCGGAGAATCGGTGTGGCAAATCGAGCATCCGGTGCAAGGGCTGGCGCTGGTAGCTGGGGCTTACGAGGTGCAGACGGCGCCGGCCGGCGGTATCCCTGTCTACACTTTCTTTTTCCCGCAAAGCCGACAGTTTGCACCATCGTATCTGCAGGCAGCGGTCGGCTATCTCGATCTCTATACCAAGCTCTTTGGCCCTTACCCTTTCGAAAAATTCGCCGTGGTCGAGAATTTCTTTCCCACCGGCTACGGTTATCCTTCGTGGACCCTGCTCGGCAGCTCGGTGGTCGCCCTCCCCTTCATCGTCGAAACGAGCCTCGGGCACGAGATCGCGCATTCCTGGTGGGGGAACGGCGTCTGGGTCAACACGACGCGCGGCAACTGGTCGGAGGGGCTGACGACCTACGTTGCCGATCATCTTTACAAGGAGCGGCAATCACCGGAGGAAGGGCGCGAATACCGGTTGAAAATCCTGCGCGACTACTCCACCTTGGTGACCAAGGCCAACGATTTTCCCTTATCCAAATTCGGCAGCCGGACGACGGCGGCGCAGCAGGCGGTTGGTTACGGCAAGGCGGCAATGGTCTTTCACATGGCGCGGCGGCAGGTCGGGGATGAGGCGTTCTGGGCGGGGCTGCGACAGGTGGCGCAGGAGAAACTTTTCGCGCCGGCCTCCTGGGGCAACTTCGCCGCGGCGATCGGCAAAGCGGGGGGAAAAGATCTGACTCCCTTTTTCCGGCAATGGGTGCAGCGGCCGGGTGCTCCGCGTCTGCTGCTAAGGGATATCAAAGAAGAGAAAACTCCGGCGGGATGGACGATTACCGGTTTACTTCGTCAATATGGAGACTTTTATACTCTGCAGGTGCCGTTACTGCTGGAAACGGAAGCTGGCCCGGTGGAAACCTTCATTACCGCCAGGGGGGCCACGACGCCCTTTCGCCTGGAAGCAACCGGTAGGCCGCAGCGGCTGATTGTCGATCCGCAGGTCGATATCTTTCGCCGCCTCGATGCAACGGAAATTCCTCCGACGGTCAACGCCGTTCGCGGATCAACCAAACTTCTGGCGATTGCCGCCGCCGACCTGCCGCCGGAGACGCTGGCGGCCGGCCGACTCCTGCTGCCGGCGCTCGGACAAGAGTCGGTGGAGATATTACCGGAGAAGAATGTCTCAGTCGCCGAGATACAGGGGCGCGACATCCTTTTTCTAGGATTGCCGACCCGAAAGCAGTTGCGGCCGCAACTGCCGGCAGCGCTTTCGCTCGGTGCGGGTGAATTCACTCTCGAGGGTAAAAAGTATTCCGGGCCGGACACCGTCCTTTTTGCCGCCCTCCCCCGTCCAGCCGAAGCGCAAAGGGTGAGCGCCCTTTTCCTCCCCGGTTCTCCGACGGCGGCAACCGCCGCTGCGCGCAAAATCCCCCATTACGGCAAATACAGTTATCTGGTTTTCGTGAACGGGACGAATGAGGTCAAGGATATCTGGCCAGTCCTGCAATCACCCATGGTTCACGTCTTCCAACCGGTTAATCGATAGGGAGAAAACCCATGAATCCGCGCCTACTTATCCTTGCCTTGTTCATCCTGTCTCTTCTTTTTGGAATGCAGCCTTCGCTAGCCCGCGCGCATATCCTGGAGGTTGGCAGCAACCAGTACGTCACTCTCGACCAGATGATTAGTGATCTGCAGAAAGCGAGCATTGTTTTTGTCGGCGAAATGCACGATCAACCAGGTCACCATCAGGCACAACTGCAAGTGATCCAGGAATTGCAGCAGCGTGCGCAGCCAATCGCCATCGGGCTGGAGATGGTCCGCCGCGAAAACCAGCCGGTTCTCGATCGCTGGGTGGCCGGGACGATTGAGGAAGAGGAACTCCGGCAAGTTTTCGAAAAGGATTGGGGGATGTGGCCGCAGTACGCGGAAATCCTTATCTGGGCGCGGGACAACCAGGTACCGTTGCTCGCCCTTAATGTCCCCCGCGAGATCACCCAGCAGGTGGCGCGACAAGGTTTCGCCTCCCTTTCGCCTGAGCAACTGCAAAGTGTACCGGGGGTTAACTGTACGATTGATCCGACCTATCGTGAATTCATACGCCGCTCTTTAGGCAACCACCCGCATGGCGACACGGAGTTCGAGAATTTCTGCGAGGCGCAGATGGTCTGGGATACCGCCATGGCACAGCGTTTGATTGATTATCTCGATGAAAAGCCGGAAGTGACGATCGTGGTTCTCGCCGGTATCGGCCATGCCTGGCGGCATGGTATCCCCGAGCAGCTAAGGCAGCGGGCGTCGGATCTGCAAACGCGGGTGCTCCTCCCTGAAGCGGCCGGCCGGATCGCCGCCGGCGAGATCAGCACGGAAGAGGCGGATTATTTGCTGCAGGGGGTCGAAGAGGCGCCGCTGCACTAGACGACTCGGTGCGAGGATCAATTCTTCAGGCGGATTTCGAAGCTTTTGCCGTTTTGTGAAAGGCGCACCCGGTCGCGAAAAATATCATCGACCACGGCCTCTTCAATTGCCGTTCCGAGCATCACCGGCAGATCGTTGATGACCGCCAAGCGAGCATCCGGATCTTCATGATAGACGATGCTGGAGAGGACAAACCTCGGTACTGAATCTTGCACGACAGCTTGCGCCTTCGGCGCTGGCGAAACTGCCGTCACCGGTGATGAGGCAGCCGTCCCCGAAACCGCCATGGCGGTGGGATGCGTCCGGGTTCTGGTCTGCAACGGGAAGGATGCCGGGATGTGGTTTTCAATCACTTCTTCGATAATCGGCGGTTCGGCAACTACCGTTCGGGGATGGAGACTCGCCGCAGATGGGGGGGAAGCGGCAGACAGTGCCGGATTATCCGCAGGCACGATAATACTCGCCGGCAGCGGCTGGGCTTCGATCGCCGGAACCGATGCGGAATAAACGGAAAGCCGGTAGGCGCCCCAACCGAAAAGAAGCACAGCACCCAGAATCGCTGTCGGAAGCCGCCACGCTTTTGCCGGTCGCCGGCCGAAAGAGGGACGCAGGATGTCGCGGGCGATGTCGAACCCTCCCTCCCGTCGGGCCGCCTTCTCTTCTTCAAGTTTTCTAAGAGCTTTTAATATGGAACTCATTTCTTCTCTCCATCGGCGGTTTCCATGCCGGACAACGCGTGGGAGGAATTCCGGTAAAGCAGAATCAACGTTTGCGGTCCCACCTCACCATCCGGCGCGATGCCATTTGTCGCCTGAAACCGGCGTATCCCCTCCATAGTCGTTTCGTCGTACACCCGGCTCCCCGGTCCATCGTAAAAACCGGTTTCCCGCATTAAATCCTGCAGCCGGGCCACACCGTCGTTGGCTGTACCGGGGGTGGCCAGCGGGGGTATGTCCAAATGATTTCTCCATAGCAGATAGCCGCGGCCAGACCAAAAGGGATGCAGCTCCTCCCAGGAAAATGTGCTGGTATCGCCGGGCGCGGGAGCAACGGTGACCTGCTTTTCATTCATGCCGGTAACCGCCAGATAACGGGCGCCTTCCGGAAAAGAGAGTGCGAGGATAAGCGGCGTATCGAATTTGCACAAAAGTTGCCCGTTGCCGGCAATGGGCGTGACCTGCAGATTGCGCGACAAGCCGGCCTGGCGAAGATCGATCTTGGATGCCGCTCCGGCAATCGGCAACGTTTGCAGATGCCAGAGAGGAAGAAGGGCATTCAGGGCCGTAATGGCAGATTCTCCCTCCGACTGTGGCGCCAGTTTTCGGTGTAAGACCGCCAGCTTGCTTGCGACAGGGGCAGACACCTGAGTCGCCGAGACAGAAGACGGCATCATTGCCGCCTTTGTCGTCGGAGAGGGTACAAGAAAAGCCTTCTGTCGCCCAAGCAGCCAACCGGCGCCACCGGCCACGATCAGCAGGGGAATAAGGGCGAAGAAGAGCGGATGCCGCCACCAGCGGCTGGCGGCCGAGTCCTCCCGACGCAATTCGCGGATTGCGACCGTCACCTGGGCCGGGTTGATTTCACGGAGATTTTCGGTATAGCCGACGAGCAGGGCACGATCGCAAAGGACATTGATCAACCGGGGGAGCCCTCCCGACCAGCGATAGATCCGCCGCACCGCTGCCGGCGTGAAAATGTTCCGGCCGTGGCCGCCGGCGACTTGGAGGCGGTGTTCAATATAGGCGGCGGAATCCGCAAAATCCATCGGTTGCAGATGAAAGCGAACGGTAATCCGCTGCGCAAGCTGCCGCAAATCGGGTCGCGCGAGCAGTTCAGCCAGCTCGGGCTGGCCGACCAGCACAATCTGGATGAGTTTGGTCGTTTCCGTTTCCAGGTTGGAGAGGAGCCGGATCTGTTCGAGAACCGCCGGTTCGAGATTCTGTGCCTCGTCGATGACCAGAATCACCGTGCGCCCGGCGGCATTTTCGCGCAGCAGAAAATGGTTGAGATCCTCCAGTAACTCGGCTGGGGTCGCGGCGGCGGCAAGGCCGAATTCGCGATTGATGCCGCGCAGCAGCTCACCCGCGGACAGACTTGGATTGAAGATGAGGGCCAGACGATAATTCTCCTCTGTCAATTGACCCATCAGCGTGCGCAGCACCGTTGTCTTGCCGGTACCCACCTCACCGATCAGTTCGATGAATCCGGAGCGCTGGCGGATGCCGTAAAGGAGGTGCGCAAAGACTTCCTTGTGGGTTTTGCTGAGGAAAAGGAAATGCGGATTCGGGGTGATGGCAAACGGTTTTTCAGTGAAGCCGTAATAGTTTTGATACATGCGGCGGCTCATCCGTAGGGAGAATTACGATTTTCGATTTTTCCATACAGCCGTCGATATTTACAAGAGAAAACCGCCTTGCCCTGTGGTTGCCGAATGGCGGCAGCCAATATTCTCTTTCGCTGTCCACAATTCCTGTTATCTTATAGGATCTAAATGATTTACTCCGATGAGGTCAGGGCGATGAACGAATGGAAGACTTTTACCCGGCAGCAACGCATAGCCTACTTTTCCATGGAAATCGGCCTGACCAACGAAATTCCCGACCTACAGCGGCGGGCTGGGCGTGCTGGCCGGCGACACCATCAAAAGCGCCGCCGACCTCAAGCTGCCGATGGTCGCCGTCACCCTGCTCAGCCGCAAGGGGTATTTCCAGCAGAGCTTCAGCGCCAGGACGGCTGGCAGGTCGAGGAATTCCCGGTCGTCTGGAAACCGGAAGAGCTTCATGGAACTGCTCGCCGGTGAAAACCCTGGTCACCATCGAGGGGCGCGACGTCAAGATCCAGTCCTGGCTCTATCGGGTCAAAAGCCCCACCGGCGGCGAGGTCCCGGTTCTCTTTCTCGATACCGACATCCCCGGCAACCTGCCGGAAGGACCGGGCGATCACCGATCATCTCTACGGCGGCGACCAGACTTATCGGCTCAAGCAGGAGATCGTCCTCGGCATCGGCGGCGCCCGCCTGCTGACAGGTCCTCGGCTTCCAGGTCCGCAAGTATCATATGAACGAAGGGCATGCCAGTCTGCTGACGCTGGAGCTGCTCAACCACCACCGGCGCCCGGTCGAAGACACCTGGGACGAACGCGACTCATGGGATACGCAAAAGGTTCAGCGAACAGTGCGTCTTCACCACCCATACCCCGGTGGAGGCCGGACACGATCATTTCCCCTACGAGATGGTCGAACGGGTCATGGGCGAAGTCGTCCCCCTTTCGCTGCTGCGCGAACTGGCCGGGGCGAAAGAACTGAATATGACGATGCTGGCGCTGAACCTCAGCCACTTCGTCAACGGCGTCGCCAAAAAGCACGGCGAAGTCTCGAAGGCGCTCTTCCCCGGTTTCGAGATCCACGCCATCACCAACGGCGTTCACCCGTTTACCTGGGCTTCCCCCTATATGATGTCAATCTATTCGATCGATTATCTCCCCGGCTGGGCCAATGAACCGGAGTTGCTGGTGCGGGTCGACATTATCCCCGATGAGGAGATCTGGGATGCCCATTGCGGCGCCAAGGCCTATCTCTTCCAGTATATCGAGGAGACCACCGGCGTTCGACCTCGATCCCGATATGCTGACCATCGGCTTTGCCCGGCGGGCTGCCGCCTACAAGCGCGGCGACATGATCTTCACCGATCCCGAGCGCCTGCTGGCCATCGGCGGAGGCAAACTGCAGTTGGTCTTCGGCGGCAAGGCCCATCCGCGTGATGATCTCGGGAAGGAGCTGATCCAGCGATATCCGCAGCTACGTCAACCGGTTCGGCGACCGATTGCGCATGCGTCTATCTGGCCAACTACAACATGGATGTCGCCGCCCGGCTGATCCCCGGCGTCGATCTCTGGCTCAACAATCCGCTGCGCCCCCTGGAAGCCTCCGGCACCAGCGGCATGAAGGCGGCCCTCAACGGCGTACCGAACTTCAGTGTCCTTGACGGCTGGTGGATCGAGGGGCATATCGAAGGGGTGACCGGCTGGTCGATCGGTCCGGCCGCCGACCGACAATTCCGTCGACAGCAACCATTCGGACGAGGATGTTCTCGATCTCTACCATAAGCTGGAAAAGGTCATCATGCCGCTCTATTACAACGACCGGGCCGGCCTGGATCACGGGTCATGAAAAATGCCATCGGCAAGAACGCCTACTACTTCAACACCCATGTCATGATGCGTCGCTACGTTACCGAGGCCTATCTGCACTGACCTCTTCCTCCTCATAATGAAATTTTCTCCAGCAGGTTGAATTCTCACCTCTTTCGGTTTAAATCTACTTGAAGGTGCCTGCCCGCATTCCCCTCTTTTCTCGCGGACATCCATGCCGGTGAACATCCTGATCGCGTGCAGGGTCCATCTATTTGCCGAGGGAATCAAACGCCTTCTTCTCGAAGGTCGCAACGACCGTTTGGTGACGACCGCCAGCAGCGAAGATATCAAGGAAAAACTGGCCGCCGGAGCGCAAACCATCCTTGCCGACCAGACGATCTGCCGGCAGATTCTCCAGGAACATCAATTCGAGGCGGCCAAACTGATCTGCATCGTCGAAAACCGGGCGTCTCTTTCGGCCCTGGGCGATCTTTCAGAATTGGTTGCCAAGGGATTCGCCGGTTTTTTACCCGGCTATGCCGATCTTTCAATGCTGAACAAGGCGATCGATTCGGTAAACAGGGGAGAGTTGTGGATCGATCGCAAGACACTGCGCGATTCGTTCCTGCACCGGGGGCGCGATGAGGTTTCCCTCACGCGCCGGGAACAGGAGATCCTTCGCTGCCTCGGATCGGGGTTATCGAATAAGGAAATAGCCAACAAACTGAGCATCACCGAACAGACCGTCAAGTCGCATTGCAATCACCTGTATAAGAAATTCGGCGTTAAGAACCGTCTGCAACTGGCTCTATACACTTCCCAGAGTGAAGTCGATCACGTCTTTTCCTGAGCTTTTCCGACACGGAAATCCAGCTATTTAAAACGCACCTTACGTACTCCCGGTAAGGGGGCGATGAGGGCGGTCAACTCGCGGCCAACTCGCCGTTTCTGCTGCGTCAGAACGAACTGGTATTCAACTTCGTTATTCTGGAAATCGGTCGCCCCTGCCACATCGGAAACAGACAGGCGGCATTCGGCAAAGATCCGCTCCAGATCCGGATAAATATCCGATTCGAGACCGGCAGTAACATCCAGATTGAGATACCTGGTTTTATTGAGAACCGGTTCCAGGCGCTTGAGGAAAATAAGACTCGCCAGGCCGATCGCTGTGGAGAAAATAGCGGGGCCGAAAAGTCCGATCCCAAAAGCCATGCCGAGACCGGCCGCCAGCCAGAGGGAAGCGGCGGTGGTCAGGCCGCGGATGGACAAACCCTCCTTGAGGATGACCCCGGCACCGAGAAAACCGATGCCGGCGACGATCTGGGCCGCCACTCGCGACGGATCGATGCGCAACGGCCCGGTTCCATTCGTCCCGGTATACTTGAGGGAAAATGCCTCGGAGATTACCATCATCAAGCAGGCCCCAACCGCCACAAGCAAGTGGGTGCGTAATCCCGCCGGTCGGCCATGGGTTTCACGTTCCAGGCCGATAACGCCACCGGCTAAAGCCGCCAGGATGATCTTCACGAGTACTAATAACTGGTAATTGCTGAAATAATCGTCAAGAAACATATGGTCCTCGATTATGCAGGTATATTCTGCCGATGAAATGCCAAATTCCGGAATCGATTGACCGCCTCCGGAATCGCCTCCTCCCGGATGTTGCCGAACGCCAGCCGCAAATAATTTTCCAAACCGGGGCCGAAAACTTCCCCGGGTAGACAAAGAAGGTTTGCTTCGTCGGCCAGCAACCTGGCTACCTGCCGGCCGCTCAGTCCGTCGAAGGGATGGCGAACCCAGGCAAAAAAAGCGCCGCTCGCCGCCAGCGCGAACGGCTGACCGGAGCGGCTGAACTCGCTCCGGAAGCGGTCGTGCCGCCGGCGCATTATCCGACTCTTTTCGGCGGACCAGGCATCCAGGTGTTCGCAGCCAAACTGTACTGCCCGCTGGGTAATGCGTGGCTGGCAGACGGTCATGGTGTCCTGCACCTTGAGGGCATGATGAATAAACCGCTCCGAGGCCACCAGCGCTCCGGCCCGGTAGCCGGTAAGGGCGAAGGTTTTGCCGAAAGATGCCAGATGCACCAGGTATTCCCCCCAGGCCGGGTCGGCGAAGAGCCGGTGCGGCGGTTCGCCATCGCTGAGAAAAGCGTTATAGGTTTCATCGAGCACCAGGGCAATGCGCCGCTCGCGGGCGAGGGCAGACAATTCCTCCAGCAACACCGGCGACAGGACGGCGCCCGTCGGATTGCTGGGGGTGACGAGAAGAATCGCCCGGGTACGCGGCGTGATGAGAGAAGCGATCGTTTCGGTATTCGGAACGCCGCCGCTAGCGGAATCGAAAGGGACAAATCGGCAAACGATGCCGAGAGCCTGCAAGGCCATCGGGTGATCGAAATAGGCCGGCAATGGAATAATGACTTCGTCTCCCGCCTGGCACAGTACCACCATGGCGAGCCAAAACGCCTGACTGGCGCCGATGCTGAGGCAGATCTCGCCGGGAGCGGGACCGGTTCCGTAGCGCCGGGCATACCAGGCGGCCACCGCCTCCCGCACCTCCGGCAGCCCCTCGTCTGGCGTGTATTTCGAGATCAAGGGATCGGCAAGCACCGAATGCAAAAACTCGGTCAGCTCCGCTGCCGGCGGATAATCGGGGACAGCCTGGCAGAGGTCAAGCAGTGGGCATTCCGGCGGGAAGGTGCGTCCGGCGATCCAGCCCTTTACTTCCGAAATCGGCGGGAAATGCACCTCCTGTATAGCCGGCGAGATCGAAAAATGCATCGAAGATCCTCATCTTGATTGAGCCGGGGAATACATCCCCGACAATATCTTGCTGCTACGCCAAACGGATGATCTCGACCAGCAGTTCGGCCACTTTTGCCATATCCTCAACCCGCACCGATTCCTCAACCGAATGCACATGAGTCATGCCGGTGCCGAGAATGACTGTTTCGATGCCACGACCGTTGAAGATATTGGCGTCCGAACCGCCGCCGGCGGCGCGGACATTGATCTGGCGCCCAAGGCCGGCTGCTGCTCGACGCACCAGTTCGATAATCGGCGCTGTGGTGGAAACGGCCATCCGCGGGTAATCGGAAAGGATCTCGGCACGCACTTCGGCCTGCACCGTACGGCCATCAATTTCACGAGTCATCCGCTGCGCCGCTTCCTTCAGGCAGCCCAGCATGTGCGCGCACTGTTCTTGCAGCTTCTCCGGATCGTGACTGCGCGCCTCCCCCTCGATGACAACGGTTTTGGCAACAATATTCGTCGCCTGTCCACCGCTGATAACACCGATGTTGGCTGTTGTCTCCTCGTCGATGCGCCCCAATCGCATGGCGGCGATCCCGCGGGCAGCCACTTCGATGGCGGAGATTCCTTTCTCTGGTGCGATACCGGCGTGGGCCTCGCGGCCGGTAATCTCGATGTGCAGTTTATTGGCGCATGGCGCTTGGTGAATAACCAGATCGACCCCGGAAGTATCGAGAGCCAGACCGCGCCGGGCGCGAAGCAAGCCGCAATCGAAAAGCTTGGCGCCGAGCAGACCCACTTCCTCACAGATAGTAATCACCACCTCCAGAGGAGGGTGCGGCAGTTGCCGCTCACGAATTATTTCCAACGCTTCGATGATCTCGGTGATCCCTGATTTGTCATCGGCCCCGAGCACCGTATCGCCGGCACTGGTAAAGACCCCGTCGCGCAAAAGAGGACGAACCCCAATGGCCGGCTCGACGGTATCCATGTGTGCCGAAAGCATCAGCGCATCGCCTCCACGCCCGGCGGACGGAAAACGAGCGAGTAGATTGCCGCTTTCACTGCCCGCTTTTTTCCCGGCCTCATCGAATGAGATCTCCGCCCCCAAGCCGCGAAAACGCTCGGCCAGATAGCAAGCGATCTCTCCCTCTTTGCCGGAAGGGCTGGAAATGGCGGCAAGATGGGAGAATTCATCGATTATCCGCTGACGATTAACCATGGTTATGGACCTCTTTCAATTAGTTTTTTCATGTTTAACGCATTCACCCTTCGGTTTTCAATAAAATAGGGGAATTTGGCGGAAAAGAATTATTATTTTCCTTTACCAGAGTACCATTTGCAACGATTCTCGCTCTGGACGGCATCGTTGAAAGCTGTTACCATGCGCCAGCTTTCCTTGCCGATCCATTAAGAAATTTAATTTCCACTTAATATACGCGAGTTGTCATGCCTTCTGACCTGAAATCTGCCAAAGAACCGGATCGTATCCAATACCCTCACCGTACCCGCCTTCGTCGTTATCTTCCATTGCTTCTTATCCTTCCCTTGCTGGTCGGCGCCCTGCTGTTGTTCAACTTTTCTTCACCCTCACCCAAGGAGGAGCCGCCGCCCGAAACCGTCGTTCCGGAAATCCGTGACCGGGTGGTCGAGGGAACGATACAACCCGGCACAACCCTTAGCGGTCTGCTGAGCGAATATTTTACAGAACAGGAAATGCACAATCTTTCGCTGAAAAGTCGCAAGACCTTCCCCCTGTCCGACATCTGCGCTGGGCAACCGTACAAGCTTTGCCTGAAAGGTGAAGAATTCGAACGTTTTGAATACGAAATCAATCGCAACGAGCAGTTGATCATCAATCGCGAAGAGAATGGCTTCGATATCTCTCGCATCCCGATCGAATATGAAATGCGGACAGAAACCGTTCGTGGCAGCATCATCAGCAGCCTTTTCGAGGCGGTTTCGGAATCGGGGGAAAGCGCCGAACTGGCAATGATTCTGGCTGATATTTTCGCCTATGATGTCGATTTTATCCGGGATATTCGCCAAGGAGATACCTATCAGGCGGTGGTGGAGAAGCGGTTCCGCGAGGGTACGCCGGCCGGTTACGGACGAATTCTGGCCGCCGAATTCACCAATCAGGGAAAGAGCTATCAGGCTTTTCTCTTCCGTGACGGCAAGCGGCCAGCTGCCTACTATAATGCTAAAGGAGAGAGTTTGCGCACCGCTTTTCTGCGCGCCCCGCTGGCCTTCAGCCGCATTTCGTCAGGCTTTACTCTGCGCCGTTTCCATCCGATCGCCAAAACCTGGCGCGCCCATCCGGCCATCGACTACGCTGCGCCCAGCGGCACACCGATCATGAGTGTGGGCGATGGCAGCATCACCCAGATTGGAAGGAAAGGCGGCAATGGCAATTACATCAAGATTCGCCACAGTAATGGCTATGAGACGATGTATCTGCACATGAGCCGTTTTGCCAAGGGCATGAGGGCGGGGAAAAGGGTCGCTCAGGGGAATGTCATCGGCTACGTCGGCAGCACCGGCCTGGCCACCGGCCCGCATCTTTGTTTTCGCATGTTTAAAAACGGTTCGCCGACTAATCCGAACAAGGTCCGCACTGCTGCTGCCGCGCCCATATCAAAGGAAAATCGCGGGAGTTTCCAGGCGGCCATTGCGCCGCTGATCGCGCGCCTGCAAGGAATAGTTACCCAGCAGGCGCAGGTTGAGCCGGCGGCGCCCGAAACAGCAACTACCACGGTTCGCTGACAGTCGCCCGGAAGCAGGAGAATCCGAATGGCAGAAAAAATTGGCGAAATTCTCGTCCAGGAGGGATTGGTCACCCAGTCCGAGCTGGAGGAAGCCTTGAAATCACAGGTGATCTATGGCGGACGGCTCGAGACAAACCTGATTGAAATGGGCTTGATCAGCGAGGAAGACTTCGGTCGGGTGCACGGCCGCCTGCTGAAAGTGCCTTATTTTGACGCCAATGAACTCCGTGATATTCCGCAAGAGGTCATTGCCTCACTACCGGCCGAACTTGCAGAAAAGTACAAAGCCATTCCGCTACGCCTGGAAAACCGGCGGCTTACCTTGGCGATGGCGGACCCTTCCGATCTGCGTATCATCGATGAAATCTCCTTTCGTACCGGCATGCTCATCCGGCCGGTCATCAGCTCTGAACTGGGATTGGTACATGCACTGGAGAAGTATTACAACGTCCCTCGGGAAGTGCGTTATATTTCCTTGAGCCGCTCCGTACCGGCTGTGAAAAAGCGGGCTGTTCACCTTAATTCATCAACATCTGAGATCGCCAAACCGACTCCTATCCCGCCGGGGGAACCGACTCTCGACCGGCCGGCGCCTGCCGTATCTTCTGTGGTTGCCGCTGCCGAACCTTCCCCTGTCGATATCTTCGGAAGTTTGACTTCCGTTGAAGAAACAACTCCGATCAATCTGGAAACGGTCGCATTGCGACTGGTCGAAGCGAACGACCGCGAGGATATCGCCGATGCGGCTATCGGCTGGCTCGGCGGCCAGTTCCAGCACAGCGCCCTTTTTCTCGTGCGGGGTGAGATCGCCACGGGCTGGCACGCTGTTTCCGACGGTAAGGTACTGCAAAATTTCGGTCTGCTGCGCATCCCCTTGAACGAACCGTCGGCACTAAAAACGGTGGCCGAGAACCGCAGCCCGATGCTCGGCCCGCTGCCGCGTACACTCTACAATTCCATGCTGCTGCAGGAACTCGGCGGTGCAATTCCGAAGACCGCTCTGCTCCTCCCTCTTTTGATGTTGGGACGAATTACGGCTATTCTTTACCTGGATGGACCGGATACCTTGTTGCAGGAAAAGATGCCGGAGTTGCAGAAACTCTGCGCCAAGATGATCATGGCTTTTGAAATTCTCATGCTCAAGAACAAGATTTTGATGCTCTGAAAAAAACGGGAAGGGGGAAAGGATCGATCATGCGCGAAAAAGCATTGTCGTTGCCGGTCGTTATGGTTTTTCTTCTTCTCTGTGGTTGCTGTGCGCCTGCCCATTGTGGCGATCAGGGGCGAGTTGCAAGGAGCGATAGCGAAATGATCTGCTTTGACGGTCAGATAAGTTTTGTGCCACTCGAAGGGGGTTTTTTCGGCATCATCGGCCCAGGTGGCGAAAAGTATAATCCAGTCGATCTCCCAGAGCCGTTTCGCCGTGACGGTCTGCGGGTGCGGATCCAGGCACGACCGCTTCCCCGCACCGTCGGCGTGCACATGTGGGGAAGGAAAATCGAAATTATTGCAATCGAAGAAATGTGATTCGGATTCCCTGCCAGGATTCAATGCAATGGAGGAAATGACAGATGACAGATCCCCCCGCTCAACCGGAATCGGCGAAGAAGGGGAACAAACAGGCTTTGGTCGAACTCTCGAAACAGGGGCATCGCCTGATGAAGTCCGGCTCCTTTCAGGAAGCCTGCGACGTGTTCGCGCGCGCCCTGTCCCTAGAGCCCGGTAATCCCTATATCCTGACCGGTCTCGCCGATGCACATCGGGCACTCAAGGATTTCAATGGAGCCGAGGATTACTATCGGCGGGTCCTCGATCGCGAGCCGGAGAACTCCTTCGCGCTACGCGGACTTGGCGATACCTATCGGGACCGGGGAGAACCCGAACGGGCGATTATTCTCTGGCAGCGCTATTTACGGCTGCGCTCGGACGATATTTTTGTCCTGACCAGGGTCGCTGATAGTTGTAAGACGCTCGGGCACTTCGATGAGGCGGAAGCCGGATATCGCAAGATTCTCAACATCCGCCCCGATGACCGCTACTCACTGATGGGACTAGCCGATCTGTACCATAAATTCGGTCGCGAGACACAGGCTATCACCTTCTACGAAAAGGTTCTGGAGCAGGACTCTCAGATGGTGAACATCCTGACCATTCTCGGGAATTTATACCGGCGGCGGAATGAAATAGAAGCGGCGCAGAGTTGTTATGAACGGGTTTTGCAGCAGGATTCAAACAATCCCTACGCCCTCTACGGGATGGGAGAAATTTGCCGCTGGCAATGCGATTATCTGGGCGCCATCGACCGCTGGGAGACGATTCTTCTGCACCACGAAGGAACAACCGGCATGCTCTCCCGCTTGGGGGACGCCTATCGAAATATCGGCAACCTGGAAATAGCGGAAAAATATTACCGGCGGGTTCTGGATAATGGCTACGATCGGTATGCCCTTCTCGGAATGGCCAAGTTGCGTTGCCGGCAGTCGCGATTCGATGATGTGACGGATATTTTTATGGAATTTATCCGCCGCGAGGGCGAAAGCATGCGGGTCGTCGATGAAATGCAGCAGATCCTCAATTCGAACCAGAAGGATATGCCGCTGCCACCGAACCTGATGGCACTGCTGGAACAGTGCCGAAAGGCGGAAAAAATGGAAATCTCCCCCGATGAACTACCTGGTTCACCTTCGTCTCTCCGATCCGGAACCTGATTGCCAAATCGGAACCCTGATGGGCGACTTTGTCAAGGGTTCTCTTGATCCGGCACTCCCGCCGGGATTTCGCCGGGGGATCGTTCTGCACCGCCAATTGGACAGCTATGCCCAGGGGGACCCGTCCTTCCGCCGCAGCAAGAGGCGCCTCAATGAAGCATTCGGGCACTGCAAGGGAATAATGATCGATGTTTTCTACGATCATTATCTTGCCCGCCACTGGAATCTGTACTCCCCCATTCTTTTGGAAGACTTCGCCAACCAGATTTATGCCCATCTGGAACGCAATTTCTCCCAGCTGCCGCCCGGTCTGCAACGATTGCTGCCGCATTTGATCAGTGAAAACTGGCTGGTCTCCTATCGGGAGACAGCGGTTATCGGGCGGGTGTTGAAGCGTGTTGGGACCCGCTTGCAGCGCCCGAATCGATTGGCGGATGCCTTACCTGAACTGCACCGTTATTATGCAGAGTTGGAGGAGGATTTCTTTCTGTTCATGCAGGCTGCCGCTACGCATGTGCGGGCGGTGAATGAAAATGCCATCAGATAAAGTGATCGAGAAGACGGCTGAGTTTTTCCAGATGATGTCTCTCTTCGTCGGCTAACACCTCGAAGACTCGGCGGGAGTTTTCATCGGGTAAATCCTGGCGCAGCCGCAGATAACGATCGTAGGCGTTGGTCTCCAGAGCGATCCCAAATTCGAGGATATCGTTTATCTGTCGCCCGCGCGTCCAGGCAACCGCATCCCGCAACCTCATCCCCCCTTCCATCCATTGTTCGTCCGGCTTGGCTACCCATTCCTGAAAATCGAGGGTCGGCGCGCCGGCAATCCCTTCGTAAAGGGCCTGCAAAGTTGCCTTATGATGTTCCTCGGCGATGGCCAACTCACGAAAAAGACTGACTGATTCAAGGTCCATTACCGACTCCGCCATATTCGTGTAAAAACAGCGGGTACCCTCCTCCAGTCGCCAGGCAAGAATAATTTGCTCCCGTGGTGAGCCAGCCGCAGTAAAAAAGACCACATCCTCTTTCGGCAGGCCTTTCGCCATTTTCCCCTGCCAGGCATCGATACCACCGCGCATGCTGCGCACCTCGCGAAAACCGGCGTGCACCAGCAGGTGTAAAGCAGACCTACTGCGCAACCCGGACCCGCTGTAAACGATGACCATCTTATCGACAGCGAGTTCCGCCAGCCGTGCTTTCAACTCCTCCATGGGCATCAGCCGGGCGCCAGGCAGGTGTCCAGCGGCATATTCCTTCGATTGCCGAACGTCGATGAGATAATAATCATCGGGATGATGCCGGCGGATGTAATCACGCACCGCATCGACCGACCAAGCGGGCGCCGAATGCAAATGGGAAAGAAGGGACATCGGCGAACTCCGGCAAACGATTTAATACCGCCTCAGTGGAAGCTGCCACATGAGCGGCGCACCCTAAGAGTAAGTATATCCGAGGAAATCGTTTCAGCAGTTCAGCGGATCGGCCAATCATCTTGATAGCCGGGAGGGAAGAAATTCTCGCGGGTTCGGTTGAAATAACCATATTGGAGAGAGGGGATTTTCCCTTTGATCTGATCGAGCATCGTTCGCATGCCGATCCCTTCGCTCTCTTCCTGCATCGCCCGCAAGTAGATGACCGGATCGATGCTGAGATTGCGCATCTGTACCAGGTCGATGCCGATTTCCTCGACCAGGTGCGTCAGGGCTGCAACTTCTTCCGGCTGATCGGTGACGCCCGGAAAAACGAGATAGTTGAGCATGGTAAAGAGCCCGGCCTGCTTCGCCCGCCGCACCGATTCGATGACATCGGCGAACCGATATCCCCGCGGACGGTAGTAGGCATTGTATGGTTCTTCCCGTACGGAATTAAGGGAGATGCGCACCGAATCGACACCGGCACCAGCCAGGCGATCGATCTCCTCCGGCAGCGAGCCATTGGTGTTGAAATTGATCGTTCCTCGTGACGTTTGCCGGCGCATTTCCCGCACTGCGGCGCAGATGGTATCGGCTTGCAGAATCGGATCCCCCTCGCATCCCTGGCCGAAGGAGACGATCGCCTCCGGCGCCGTTTGCAGGTGCGGAGCGGCGATCCGGCACAGTTCATCGATTGTGGGGACGAAGGTCAGCCGTTCCTGACTGGAGGGGCAGCAATCGGATTCCTGCAGCGAAATGCAGCCGAGGCAACGCGAATTGCAGACCGGCGAAGTCGGCAAGGGCGCCTCCCAACGGCGGAAAAAAAGATTTTTGGCGGCGAAGCAATGGTAATCAACGGCGCAGCGAGCAAGTTGTTCAAGAAGGCGATTATCCGGATCGGCGCGGAGCGCCTGGCGCACCAAGGGATCGAGTTTGCGGTCATCGAAATGTTCCGGTTGCCACTGCAAGTTGCGATCAACCTGGACGGCCGCCGCATAAAAGCGCTCTTCCTCCTTGCACCAGCCGATTGCGGTATACGACCAAAGGGGGAGTTGAACCTTTTTCTGCCGATAATCTGCGGCGGGCAGGAGGGTGCGCGTGAAGGCCGGGGTGAGAAAGGCGGAAACCGCCTGCGCCCGCCCACCACCAAGGGAGAGTGGCAGATACATGGCTGTTGACGGTTTTCGGCTGCGGCGGTCGAGACCGATCGGCGGTGTTTCGGGGACGACGAAAAGTCGGCTCCCCTCCGGTAAAGGGATGAGTTCGTCGGCACGTGGAGCACGGACGCTCATGCCGCTCATCCCCGCCATCAACAGATCGGGATATTCAAAAACCTCCCCGGCCTGATCGGCTACGACCGCCAGAATTGTTTTCCTTGCTGCCATAAAAACCTCAAATTCATAAAAGCAGGCAAAATAATACCATATCCCGAAACAGGCCGGCAACCTGCCGTTCCCTGCTCCTTTTCCCTTTCAACCGGGGTGGCACTCGGCTATTCTTGACCAATGCGGACAATCCTCGCCACCTTGCACAGCAAGTTCATCCATGCCAGCCTCGCCCTTCCCTGCCTGGCCGCCTATGCCCTGAAAAGCGGAGGCCAGGATTGCGGCAAAATCCTCATTCGCGAGTTTACCATCCATGAACCGCGCGAGCAGGTTCTTGCCGCCCTGCTGGCGGAAGAACCGGATGTCATCGCTTTTTCGGTTTATTTGTGGAACCGCCGGCAAACATTGGAATTGGCCGATGCGCTAGCTGTCGCCCGCCCCGGCTTGCGGGTGGTGATCGGCGGACCGGAAGTTTCCTTCGACGGCCCCGAACTCTTCGCCCGGCACCCCGGGGTAAGCGCGCTGGTCCGGGGGGAGGGGGAAATTCCCATGCGCTCCCTTCTCGCCGCCTGGGCGATGAGAAAAAACCCGGACGGGGTTGCCCGTCTTCTTTGGCGTCGCGACGACAGCGGGATGACCGAAGGGCCGGACGGATCGTCTTTGGACGAACTCGACTCCCTCCCCTCCCCCTTCGAGCACGGCCTGGTCGATCTCTCCCGTGGCCTCGTCTACTACGAAACAAGCCGCGGCTGCCCTTATACTTGCGCTTTCTGCCTGAGCGCCCTCGACCCGCAAGTGCGTTCTTTTTCCCTGCAGCGGATTTGCTCCGATCTCGATTGGCTCCTCGCCCGCCGGGTGCCGATCATCAAACTGGTTGAACCGAACCTTCAATTATGACGCCGAGCGCGCCCGGCAAATTTGGTCTTACATCCTCGAACACAATCGGGAGAGCCGGTTTCATTTCGAAATTGGTGCCCACCTGCTCGATAACAACTCCCTCGAACTGCTGGCCAAGGTACCGGAGGGTATGTTTCAGTTCGAAATTGGCGTGCAGTTGACTCTCCCTGCAACTCTGCTGGCAATCGACCGGCGGGCTTCCCTAGAACGACTGGAAGAGAATGTAATCCGGCTGCGGCGGGCCGGGAACATTCACTTGCACCTCGATCTGATCGCCGGTCTCCCTGGCGAGGGATATCGTCCATTTCTCGCTTCCATCGATCGGGTAACGGCTCTCCAGCCACATCACCTGCAGGTGGAAGCGGTCAAACTTCTCCCCGGTTCGCCGCTGCGCCGGCAGGCAAAAGAACGGCAGATCCGCTTTGACCCGCATCCACCCTATACGGTTCTGGCCACTCCCGACCTTTCTTTTACCGAACTGCAGCGGCTGGGCGGCATCAGCCGTCTTCTCGATCTGACATGGAACAGCAATCGCCTGCCTTCGTTTCTCGCCGGACTGACCGGTGTGTGCGATTCATTGGCCAGGGGTTTGGAGAAAATGGAAGAATATTTCCGCCGCAATGACCTTTTCCGGCATCCGCTCTCGCAACGGACATTTTTCCAATATATCGGGGAATTTGTGCAGACCGTGTTTGCGGGCGAAGATGGCGAGAGATTGCGGGAGTTGCTGGCGCGCGATTACGCCCGTAATGAGCGTATTGTTCCCGATAACGCACCCGATTTTTTTGCTGCCGCGCTGACCGCGGCTGAAGCACAGAGGGTACGGAAACGGGTGAAAGAAGAAACGACAGCGGTGCACGGGAAAGGGATCAAGGTGCAGCACTTCGCCGCCGTCTTCTCTCGCCTTCCCGAGCATCCCGGCCGCACCGTTCTCCTTTTTGTTTACCTGACCAGGACGGGGGAAGGCATGCAGGTGCGGGAGATTTCTCTCTGAAATGCGACGAGGCGCATCAGGTGCCTGTCATCATCTGGATTTTTTCCCGGCAGATGAGAATTTCAAAGGCAAGTCCGGTCTTAAAGAGAACCTTCCTTAGTTCAAAGTATTCCTCCTCCAGTTCCCCGCCGCTTATTTCGCCATAGACAACCCCGATCGTAGTGCCGGTCACAAGGATCGGTACAAGTAAAACCGATTCGGTATGTTCGCCACCCAGAGCCTCCCGCAGCAAGGCATTCGAGACGGTTTCCGGGATAGGACCCATGTGGGATTTTCCCTCCTCGGCGACCATTTTAAGCACGGACGGCGAATCGAGAGGCAGACGAAACTGATGGAAGTAGGGAATTTCTTTTTTTCCGCAAGCGGCTTTCCAGCCGTAGGCGGCCCCCCGCGCAAGGTGAAGATGGCACTCCGTTCAAAACGACTTCCCATATATTCGATCAGAATCTGTGCGATTTCCTCGCGATCGCAGGCCCAAGAGAGCTTTTGCGAGATTTCGTCGATCGAATATTTGACTACCTGGCCAACCCAATCCTCCCCGATGATGTCAGCCATCAGAAGCTCATCTTCGGACTCCATTTCACCCTTCGAATCGATAAACGCTTCGGGTGCGGTTTCAGCGGATAATGCCTCAGATGGCATCGGCTCGAGAACCGGAACTTTCACTGGCTGAGCTTTTTCCTCAGCTTCGACCACCGGTTTTGCCGCAGGTTCTATCCCGCTTACGACCACATTTACTTTTTTCTTTTTCGTTATCCTGGGCTCGGGTATCGGCTCGGGTATCGGCTCGGGTATCGGCTCGGGTATCGGCTCGGGTATCGGCTCCGTCATAATGGACAGTGGTAATGCCGCCAGTTCCCGTTCCATTTCCAGTCGTTTGGCAATTTGCAGATACCTTGAAGGTACCTCGGCACCGTAATACAGAGCGAGAGCCTCCATCAGGCGAACTTCCGGGGCAATGACGGGGCGAATGATGAAGCCGGTCGCAAAGGAAATTTCGTCGACAGCCTTCAAGTCCGAAGGATCGGACATAACCAGGGCGAGCTTTTTCTTCTCAAGTTTCAGGGGAACCGCCTGATATTTGAGCGCAAGCATCTTGGGCAGAGCGGCAATCGTCTCCTTACTGATGTTCTTCAGATATTCGGGGGAGATGTAAGGGACCGCAAGTTTCTTGCTGAGGAAACGGGCCAGATCAACTTCACTGACAAAGCCAAGTTCGATCAGGCTGGTACCAATCCGCCCGCCATGCACGACCCGGTTCTGCAGGGCTTCATCGAACTGATACTCATTGATCAGCCCGGCACGAAGGAGCATTTCCAGCAGCGTGATCCTTGACATCTAATCCTCCCGGAGCCGATTCCCGGCCGTATTCAATATGTTTACTCATTTTCTGAGGTGGCAGGATTTTACCGGCTGTTAGAAAAAAAGGCAAAGGGATTGATTGGGAAGCAGCTTTTCAGCAAGAAAAATCAGCTTATGCGCACGATCAGCCCGTGGATGTAGCGCGGATCGATCTCTCCAGGCGGGATGGCGCAGAAATCCTCTTCCCAGATATCGAGGCAGAAGTTGCCGAAGACGCCGGCACCAGGTTCAAGCTGTTCGAGCCATTGCACGGTTTCCTTGCGCAATTCGGCCACAGACTGATTTCGGCAGAGAGCGTGCAGTTTCGCCAATTCCGCCGCCGGGATCGGTTGCGGCAGAAAGTCGCGGCCGAGGAGGCGGTTGGCGAGTGCGGTCAGGAATATACCTGTAAGGGTGAGTTCTCCGGCATTTTCCGGGACGCAGCCAGTGAGGTCGATAGCGCCCGAGGCCGGCATTTCGAAAGGGAGTTTCGTCGCGAAGAGCCGTTCCTGCGCTTCCAGACGATCGAGCCATTCCCCAGTCAGATGCAAGTCGCGCAGGGTGGCGAAAGGACGCTCTCCGGCCTGTATATTTCCCTCCACCCCTTGAAAAAAGCGTGGTTTTTCACGATTGAGCGCATCGACAAAGGCACGAAAAGGGGGATCAAGCCAAGGGCCGATGTTCGATTTCCGGATGGCCCGGGCGCGGCGCTGCAGATCGAATGTGAGGCTGAAACCGAGGCGGAAAAGGGACTGCGGGTAGGTGGCCGTGAACATGCGGGTGGCCTGTTCGACATCGGCACCACAGAGATGCTCCAGTGCCAGATTGAGATAGCGGAAGATCTCGCCGGTTGCCTCCCGCACTTGAGAGACATCGCCGATGTTGAGGCGATCGGCAATCATTACCCTATTGAGTAGCCAAGTGAGCTCCCAGGCGGTTTCGATATCGATTCCGCCGGCCAGAACTTCCGGCAGCAGACCGCCCGCGGGGACGGCCGAGAGGATGAAGGCTGGGGCCTCGCCGGAGGGAAGATCGGGAATGCCGACGCGGCGGCAGGCGGCCGGATCAAAGTCGGTCGGATCGGTCCAGGCATAGATCACGCGAGATTCGAAAGGGTCGGGGAAACCGAGTGCCTCAAGGCGGTTGCGGCGTTCCTGGTAATTCTCCTCTTCCAACTCCATTTCATGTTCCCAGCGCACCGATTCAAGAAGGCGGACGAACATTCTGGGGTCATGGCGCTGCAAGACCTGGAGAAAGGCGGCAATCAGTTTTCCTGTTTCGGCATCGCGGTAGGCGATCTCATAGCCGGCGTTCTCCTGTCCGACCAGGGATCGATCATTCTCGTCATCGAAATCGCCGGGGGTGACAAGCACATCCATATGTTTTTTCAGCAGAAGAATCAGGAGGGGAAATTCCATTTCCTCCATGGTCTCCAGAACCTTCTCTTCGCCTGCCTCGAACAGGACAGCCAACCACTCGGCAGCGGTTCGGCCATCGAAAAGATCCCCCTGCCAGCAATCGAGATCAAGAAAAGCTGTGAACTGATCGGTGTTGACGCCGGCCAGAAGTTCCGGCACGTCGGGCAGCCCCAATTCCTTGATCAGCAGAAAAACCTCCTGCGCCGGCAGGCGGCGGATCAGACGTTCGGCGTCCGGCGCCTCCACCAGCAATTCATATTTCCGGCGTCCGCTCGCCTCACGTACCAGTGCCAGGCGGTTTTCGAAGGAGAGTGCGTTGAATTCCCGGCCGGAAATAGCGCGCGCGGTGTGCAAAAGAATTAGCTGTCCACCTGTTTTGCCGTGTGGCAGGTCAGTCTTGGTCATTGTTACTCCTGTCTATGTAATTCTACCCTATGCTCGCCAGTTCCAGCCGATTGCCCCAGCGATCGATGAGGGTCTGGCGCAGGTCGGCGTAGTTGGGGTTGACAAAAAAGGCGGGATCGGCCGCCATCTCGAAAGCGTCATGCCGGGCTTCTTCGAGAATACGGCCGTCACGCAGCAGGTTGGCCACGCGAAAATCGGGCATGCCGGATTGCCGGGTACCGAGAAACTCGCCAGGTCCACGGATTTCCAGATCCGCTTCGGCGATGCGGAAACCGTCGGTCGTCTCTTCCATCACCTGCAGGCGGCGCCTCCCCTCTTCGCTACAGCGATCGGAACGGACCAGCAGACAATGGCTCATCGCCGCGCCCCGCCCAACCCGGCCGCGCAACTGATGCAACTGGGCCAAACCGAAGCGCTCGGCATGCTCGATCATCATCACCGTGGCATTCGGAATATCGATGCCGACCTCGATCACCGTTGTGGCCACCAGAATGTCGATTTTCCGCTCGTTGAAAGCGGTCATGACCGCATCCTTTTCTTCCCGCCTTCATCCGGCCGTGCAGCAGGCCGACCGACCGGTCGGGGAATATCTCCCGCCGCAGCCGCTCCGCTCCCTCAGTGGCATCGAGCAGATCGCTTTTTTCCGATTCCTCAACCAAAGGATAAACGATGTAGGCCTGGTGCCCGGCAGCCAGTTCGCCGCCAATACGTTCGTAGGCACGGCGGCGCTCCCGCTCGGGGATAATCCTGGTCTGCACCGGCGTGCGGCCCGGCGGCAGTTCGTCGATGACCGACAGCGCCAGATCGCCATATAGAGTCAGGGACAGGGTGCGCGGAATCGGGGTGGCGGTCATCACCAGGATATGCGGGTTCTCCCCTTTTTTGCGCAGAATGCCACGCTGGCGCACTCCGAACCGGTGTTGCTCGTCGATGATACCGAGCCCCAGCCGGCGAAATTCAACCCCTTCCTGCAAGACCGCATGGGTACCGACAATCAGATGAACGCTTCCGGTACGAATCTGCTCCAGCGCCTCTCTTTTCTCCCTTGCCGGTTGCGATCCGGAGAGAAGGACGGTGCGCAAACCGAGTTCGCCAAGCCAGTGGCAGAATTGCCGGTAATGCTGTTCAGCGAGGATTTCGGTGGGGGCGACAACTGCGACCTGCGTCTCGTTCTCGATGGCAATCAGCGCCGCCATCAAGGCAACGATGGTCTTGCCGCTGCCGACGTCACCCTGCACCAGTCGATGCATCGGATGCGGCGCCATGAGATCCAGTTTGATCTCCCCCAGAACCCGGCGCTGGGCGGCGGTCAGACGCCAGGGGAGAAGTTGCGCCAATGGCTTGGTGTAACGGTGCGTCACCTGAAAGGGGATTCCCGCTGCTAAAACCACTCCGCGCCGTTTGAGAGCCAATCCAAGTTCGAGAAAGAAGAATTCATCGTAGACGAGTGTGCGCCGGGCCGCATCGTTTCCCCTTTCCATCTCGGCAAAAGGTGCATCGACAGGCGGACAGTGAATCCTTTCAAGGGCAACGGGCAAAGGAAGAAGTTTTCGCCGCTGGCGGAGGAGATCGGGAATCGAAGAAACGGACGCTGCTGCGAAGCGTTCCACCACTTCTTTCCATATCCGCCTGGCGATTTTCTGGGAAAGCCCCTCCGTCAGGGGATAGACCGGCAGCAGCCGTCCGAAACCCAGCGGATCGGCCGCCATGGCGGCTTCCGGGGATTGTCCGGGGGCGAGAAATTCGACATCGGGATGGTGAATCTCGCGTACTGCACCGAAGCGTTTCACGTCGCCAATGAAAAAAGCATGGCTGGCCGACGGCGAAACGCTTCTGCATCCATTCCCTACGATAGTGGAAGAATTTGATGCTGATCTGGCCACTGCCGTCGCTGACGATCACCTCGAAGAGGCGGCGGCGACTTTTGGCGGTAACCGTTTCCCCCGCGGCCAGAATCTCGCCATGAAAAACCTCCTGGACACCATCGCGCAGTAAGGCAATCTTGCGGATTTCACGACGATCTTCGTAACGGTTGGGCAGAGTGTAGAGGGCGTCCTCAATGGTCTTGAGGCCGATTCGGGCGAGTTTTTCTCGCAGCTGCGGGCCTACTCCCCGGATCTGCTCCAGGGAGGTTGCGAGAAGCTGTCGGTTGTGTTGAAAGGTGGAAGTCACGGACAACCTGCCCTTTTGCGTGAAGCTTCAGGGGCAGGACGCGGTCGCGTCACCTCGTATCTACTTCGAAAAAATAGCGTTCAGGTCACGGACAATATCGTTAACGTCCAGACCGTGGGCGGTGGCGCCCTGCTCAAGGGTTTCGTTCATCGCACCCATGCAACCGACACAGCCGAGGCGATATTTGCCAAGGACCTTGGCAACTTCCGGGCTCATCTGCATCACCTGGTGAAAGGTCATGTTCTTGTTGATTTTCTCGGACATAGGTTCCTCAAATAGTAAAAGTTACAGGAGCTAGGCTGCCTGTTAATGGCTTATTGGTACTTGATATCGATAATTTCGTAGACTCGCAGGCCGGACGGCACCTTGATCGTCACTTCGTCATCGACGCGGTGGCCGATCAGTGCCTTGGCCACCGGGACTGTTGATCGGAAAGCCTGCCCTGCTTGATATCGGCCTCATGTTCACCGACGATCTGGTAGGTCACTTCGTTGCCGCTTTCGGTGTCGAACAGCGTGACCGTGGCGCCGAAAACCACCTTGTCGGACTTTCGATGTCGGCCGGGTTGATCACATGCGCCCGCGCAATCTTGTCGTTGATTCCGGGATGCGCCCTTCGATGAAAGCCTTGCCGTTCCTTGGCGGCATCATATTCGGCATTTTCCGACAGGTCGCCGTGGCCGCGCGCTTCGGCAATCGCCGCGACCACGCTGCGGCCGCTCTTCGCGCATCAGGCGCTTGAGTTCTTCCTGGAGCCAGACAAACCTTCCGGGTCATCGGTATGGTCTGTGACATGTTTCATCCTCCCCTCTGTGCCGATAAAATCATTCGGGCGGGATAGTCCCGCCCGAACCGTTGCGTGTCGATCAAAAAAACACCGCACTCTCAGCTGATGCTCAGGGCGCTTGGGGATGATACTCCTGCAGCGGTGTAACGTCAAGAGTTTCCCGGCTGCATGGCCAGGATCCCGTCGACCGCCGCACATGCCGGCCACCGTCGTGTAATAGGCGACGTTGTTCATCAGCGTGGTCCGGCGGATGGAGAAGGAATCGGCGATCGACTCGGCGCCGAAAGTCGTATTGAAAACCATGGCGATCTCGTTGCTCTTGATGGCATCAACAATATGCGGTCGGCCTTCCTTGACCTTGTTGATCGGCTGTGACCGGGACCCTTCTGCTGCAGAAATGTGGCGGTGCCGCGGGTGGCCACGAGTTCGAAGCCGGCATCAACCAGTTTGCTGCGCCGGATCGACGATATGCCTCTTGTCGGCATCCTTGACGCTGATGAACACCTTGCCGGACAGCGGCAGGCGCACGCCGGCAGCCGAGTTGCGCCTTGGCAAAGGCCTTGCCGAACTCCCATATCGATCCCCATGACCTCGCCGGTCGATTTCATCTCCGGCCCGAGCAGGGTATCGACACCGGGAAACTTGACGAACGGAAAGACCGATTCCTTGACCGAGATGTGCCGCGGCACGATCTCCTCGGTGACGCCAAGCTCCCGCAGGCTCTTGCCGGCCATGACCCGGGCGGCGATCTTGGCCAGCGGCCGGCCGGTGGCCTTGGAGACGAAGGGGGACGGTGCGGCTGGCGCGCGGGTTGACTTCGAGCAGATAGATGCTCGTCGTCCTTGACGGCAAACTGGATGTTCATCAGCCCGCTGACCTCCAGTTCCAGCGCCAGCTCCTGGTCTGCCGGCGGACTTCGTCAATCAGTTCCGGCTTGAGCGAGATACGGCGGCAGGGCGCAGGCGGAATCGCCGGAGTGGATGCCGGCCTCCTCGATATGCTGCATGATGCCGCCGATGACCACCTCCGTGCCGTCGGCAAGGGCGTCGACATCGATCTCGATGGCATCTTCGAGAAACTTGTCGATCAGGATCGGATGCTCCGGTGAAGCCTGCGACCGCGTGCTTCATGTAGCGTCGCAGCTGCTCGACGTCATAGACGATCTCCATGGCCCGTCCGCCGAGCACATAGGACGGGCGCACCACCACCGGATAGCCGATGCGTTCGGCGATTTTTTCCGCCTCCTCGAAGGAGCGGGCCGTGCCGTTTTCCGGCTGCTGCAGGCCGAGCTTGTGGAGCAGCACCTGGAAGCGTTCGCGGTCCTCGGCCCGGTCGATGGCATCGGGCGAGGTGCCGATGATCGGCACGCCGGCCTTCTCCAGGGCCACCGCCAGCTTGAGCGGCGTCTGCCCGCCGAACTGGACGATGACCCCGTTCGGCTTCTCGACATCGACGATTTCCAGCACATCTTCGAAGGTCAGCGGCTCGAAATAGAGGCGGTCGGAGGTGTCATAATCGGTGGAGACGGTTTCCGGGTTGCAGTTGACCATGATCGTCTCGAAGCCGTCCTCGGCCAGGGCAAAGACGCCGTGCACGCAGCAGTAGTCGAACTCGATCCCCTGGCCGATGCGGTTCGGGCCGCCGCCGAGAATCATGATCTTCTTCCGGTCGCGTCGGCTCCGCCTCGCATTCCTCCTCGTAGGTGGAGTAGAGATAAGGGGTGTAGGCGACGAATTCGGCGGCGCAGGTATCGACCCGCTTGAAGACCGGACGGATGCCGAGTGCATGGCGCAGTTGCGCGCACCTGCTCCTCCGTGTTCGCCAGAGACTGGCCAGGCGACTGGTCGGAAAAGCCGTACTGCTTGGCCTCGCAGCAACAGTCGCGCGAACATCTCGGCCGCGCGATTGCTTTGCATGAGCTGGCGGCCGCGGATCAGCCGTCTTCCATCTCGATGATCTGCCGGATGTTGTTGAGAAACCAGGGATCGATGCCGGTAAGCGCGTAAATTTCCTCGACCGGAAATGCCGGCTGCGCAAGGCATCGGCCAGGTACCAGAGCCGTTCCCAGTTGGGAACCCGCAGCTTCTGCTCAGCAGGATCTGCTCTCCTCGGTGGTCAGAGCCGCGGCGATAGTCGCCTGCGCGCCGGTCGAAAAGCCGGCTCTCGAAGCCGTAGGAGCCGATCTCCAGGGAGCGCAGCGCCTTTTGCAAGCGATTCCTTGAAGGTGCGGCCGATGGCCATGACCTCGCCGACCGACTTCATCTGCGTGGTCAGGGTGGCATCGGCCTGGGGAAATTTTTCGAAAGTGAAGCGCGGGATCTTGGTGACCACATAGTCGATGGTCGGCTCGAAGCAGGCGTAGGTCTCGCGGGTGATGTCGTTGCGGATTTCGTCGAGGGTGTAGCCGACCGCCAGCTTGGCGGCGATCTTGGCGATCGGGAATCCGGTCGCCTTGGAAGCCAGCGCCGAGGAGCGGGACACGCGCGGATTCATCTCGATGACGACCAGCCGGCCGTTGCCGGGATTGATGCGCGAACTGGATGTTGGAACCGCCGGTTTCGACGCCGATCTCGCGGATGATCTTGATCGCCGCATCGCGCAGCATCTGGTATTCCTTGTCGGTCAGCGTCTGCGCCGGGGCGACGGTGATCGAATCGCCGGTGTGCACGCCCATCGGATCGAGGTTTTCGATGGAGCAGATGATGACCACGTTGTCGGCGATGTCGCGCATCACCTCCAGCTCGTACTCTTTCCAGCCGATGACCGACTCTTCGACCAGAATCTCGTCTGGTCGGCGAGGCGTCGATGCCGGCCAGAGCCATCTGCTCGTACTCTTCGCGGTTGTAGGCGATGCCGCCGCCGGTGCCGCCGAGGGTGAAGGATGGGCGGATGATCGCCGGAAAGCCGATGTCTCGACCATCTCCATCGCCTCCGCGATAGTTGTGCGCCAAGCCGGAGCGCGGGACCGCCAGGCCGATCTTCTCCATCGCCTCCTTGAACAGGGTGCGGTCCTCGGCCTTTTTGATGGCCGGCAGCTTGGCGCCGATCAGTTCGACCCCGTATTTGTCCAGGATGCCATTCTTCGGCCACGGCCACGGCGGTATTCAGGGCGGTCTGCCCGCCCAGGGTCGGCAGCAGCGCATCGGGACGCTCCTTCTCGATGATCTTGGCCAGCATCTCCGGCGTGACCGGCTCGATGTAGGTGCGGTCGGCAAAATCCGGGTCGGTCATGATGGTGGCCGGGTTGGAGTTGAGCAGGATGACCGTGTAGCCCTCCTCCTTGAGCGCCTTGCAGGCCTGGGTGCCGGAATAATCGAATTCGCACGCCTGGCCGATGATGATCGGCCCGGCGCCGATGATCAGGATCTTCTGGATGTCGGTTCGTTTGGGCATGGTAAATCCTTAGGAACGCATGACGCGGTACGAGGAAAAATGGCAAAAATTGGATTGCGCGACGCGTTACGCGTTACGAGCCTTTTCCTTCTCCATCATCTGCAATGAACCGGTCGAACAGATAGCGGGCATCGTGCGGCCCGGGTGAGGCTTCGGGATGGTACTGCACCGAAAAGGCCGGCAGAGTTTGGTGATGCAGCCCCTCGACGGTGTTGTCGTTGAGATTGATGTGGGTGACGATCGCATCGTATTCTTGATGGAATCGGGCATCGACGGCAAAGCCGTGGTTCTGGGCGGTGATCTCGACCTGCTGGCCGTCGCCGCGCCGCACCGGCTGGTTGCCGCCGCGGTGGCCGAACTTGAGCTTGTAGGTCTTGCCGCCCAGGGCGAGGGAGAGCATCTGATGGCCGAGACAGATGCCGAAGATCGGCTTCTTGCCAAGGAGTTGGCGGATGTTCTCCTGGGCGTAGCCGATCGGCTCGGGATCGCCGGGGCCGTTGCTGAGGAAGATCCCATCCGGGTTCATCGCCAGGACCTCGGCGGCCGGGAAATCGGCGGGGACCACGGTCACGTCGCAGCCGCTACCGACCAGGTTGCGCAGGATGTTGCGCTTGATGCCGAAATCGTAGGCCACGACCTTGTATTTAGCCGGCATCGCCCTGACTCGGCTGGTAGCCGTTTGCAAGATCCCAGGTCCCTTCGGTCCAGTGATACGGTTCGTTGCAGGTGACCTCGCGGACCAGGTCGCGGCCGACAATGGAAGGGGCACGCCTGGGCTTTCGCCACCAGGCTGACGGGATCGAGATCGACGGTGGAGATGATTCCGGTCTGCGCGCCCTGGTCGCGGATGTGCCGCACCAGGGCGCGGGTGTCGATCCCCTGGATGCCGACGATGCCATTCTCCTTCAGATAGGCATCGAGGCTCATGCTTCGAACGCCAGTTGGAGGGGTAATCGCTCGCTTCCTTGACCATGAAGCCGGACAGGTGCGGCCGTCCACGATTCGACATCCTCCAGATTGATGCCGTAGTTGCCGATCAGCGGGTAGGTCATGGTGACGATCTCCCCGCGATAGGAAGGATCGGTGAGGATTTCCTGATATCCGGTCATGCTGGTATTGAAGACCACCTCGCCGGTGACCTCGCCGACAGCGCCGAAGGACTTGCCGTAAAAAACCTTGCCGTCGGCAAGGGCCAGAACTGCTTTCACTGCGTCAATACTCCTTGAGAAACAGGTTTAACAAAGGGTTTGTAAATTATTGTAAGTCCAACTTTTGTGGACTTATGCCTATCTTTTCCAGACAACTTTTCCACCAACGATAGTATAAACCGCCGCCCCTTTCATCTGCCATCCGGTAAAGGGAGTGTTCTTGCTTTTCGACTGGAGTTTGGCTGGCTCGACGGTCCAGGCCAGATTTGGATCGATCACCGTCACGTCGGCAGGTACTCCTTCGGCGAGCGTTCCTCGCGGGATGCCGAGGGCCGAGGCCGGGCCGACAGTCAACCGGGCAACAGCATCGCTCAGCGAGAGGACCTTTTCCTCCACCAGCTTCAGGGTCAGCGGCAGGGCGGTCTCCAGACCGACCACCCCATTCAGGGCGATGTTGAACTCGACATCCTTCTCGTCGATGTGGTGCGGCGCATGGTCGGTGGCGATGGCGTCGATGGTGCCGTCCGCAAGCCCGGCGCGACCGCCTCGACATCGTCGGCGCTGCGCAGCGGCGGATTCATTTTCGCATTGGTTTTGTAGCCGCGCACCGCTTCATCGGTCAGGGTGAAATGATGCGGCGTCGCTTCACAGGTTACCTTGACGCCACGCTTCTTCGCCAGCCGGACAATCTCCACCGCACCTTTGGTCGATACGTGCGCCACATGCAGACGGGCGCCGGTGTATTCGGCGAGCATGACATCGCGGGCGACAGCGGCATCCTCGGCGACCCAGGGGATCCCCTTCAGCCCGAGTTCGGTGGCGACAAAACCCTCGTTCATCACCCCTTCGCCAACAATAGAGAGATCTTCGGCATGGGAGATGATCGTCAGACCGAAGGGACGGGCATATTCCATCGCCCGCCGCATCAATTCACCCGAGGTGACCGGCTTGCCGTCATCGGAAACCGCAAGACAGCCGGCTTCCTTCAGCTCCCCCATCTCGGCCAGCGATTCGCCTTTCAGCCCCTTGGTGATGCAGCCAACCGGAAAGACGTTGACGGCACCTTCCTCGCGAGCCTTATTTCGGATGTACAAAGTGATCGCTTTGTTGTCGATTGACCGGATTGGTGTTCGGCATACAGGCAACGGAAGTGAATCCACCGGCGGCAGCAGCCCGGGTGCCGGTGACAATATCTTCCTTATATTCCTGACCGGGATCGCGCAAATGGACATGCAGGTCGATCAGTCCCGGCGTTACCAGTTTGCCGGCGGCATCGATCGTCTCCCCCTGCCCTTTCAGACCTTTGCCGATTTTCGTGATTTTCCCATCTTCGATCAACACATCCAGAACAGCATCAAGCCCCTGTGCCGGATCGATAACCCTTCCACCCTTGATCAGTATGTTCATAGTCACCTCGCAATTTTTGAAAATAAGAATTATTCCTTCGATTCGCCGCCAGCCACCAGATAGAGCATCGCCATGCGAACCGCCACGCCGTTCTCCACCTGGTTGAGGATGACATTCTGCGGACCGTCGGCGACGTAGGAGGAAATTTCCACCCCCCGGTTCATCGGTCCCGGGTGCATGACCATGGCATCCGGTTTCGCCAACTGCAGGTTGGTCGGGTTCAGCCCATAAAGGCGAGCATATTCGCGGGTCGTCGGCAGCATCGTTTTTCCCTGCCGTTCCAGCTGGATACGCAGCATCATGATGACATCGGCATCCTGAATCGCTTCACGCATGTCGTTGTAGACCTCCGCACCGAGGCGTTCGACCCCCGGCGGCACCATGGTGCCGGGGCCAGCCAGGCGCACGTTCATCCCCATCTTCTTCATGGCATAGAGATTCGATCGGGCGACCCGACTGTGGGTGATATCGCCGATGATCGCTACTGTCAGCCCTTCGAGTCTCCCTTTGTGCTCGCGGATGGTCAGCATATCGAGCAGAGCCTGGCTCGGGTGCTCGTGCGCGCCGTCGCCGGCATTGATTACCGAACAGTTGACGCGCTCGGCAAGATAATGGGGAGCACCGGAGGCGCTGTGGCGCATGACGATAATATCCGGCTTCATCGCCAGCAGGTTCATCGCCGTATCGGCCAGCGTCTCCCCCTTGACTACCGATGAAGAAGAAGCGGTGATATTGACCGTATCGGCGGAGAGACGCTTGCCGGCGATTTCAAAGGAGGTGCGGGTGCGAGTACTCGCTTCGAAGAAGAGATTGATGATCGTCTTCCCGCGCAGGGTCGGCACTTTCTTGATCTCCCGGGAGTTAATCTCCTGGAAGCTTTCGGCAGTGTCGAGGATAAGCTGGATGTCTTCCTTTGACAGATATTCGGTGCCCAGAATGTGCTTGTGCCGAAATGACATATGACCTCCAAAAACAGGCTAGAGACACGAGACCAGAGACAAGCGTTTTCACCCCGCCTCTCGCCCTTGCCTATGGTTTTATCAATCGAACCTCGACCGGCTGCAATTCTTTATCGAATTTCACATGGATTTGCTCATCGTCCGAGGTCGGCACATTCCGTCCGATGTAGTCGGGGCGGATCGGCAATTCCCGATGTCCGCGATCGATCAGCACCGCCAATTGGATACTACGTGGCCGTCCCAGATCGATAAGGGCATCCATGGCGGCGCGTATGGTGCGGCCGGTATAAAGGACATCATCTACCAAAATGATCTTGCGGCCATCGAGGGGAAAAGGAATTTCGGTCTTTCCCATCGGCAGACTGCCACGGGTACCAATATCGTCCCGGTACATGGTGATGTCCACGGCACCCCAAGGGAGATCCTCCCCTTCGATTTCGGCAATGCGGGCACGCAGTTGCGCCGCCAGGTGATCGCCGCCGGTGCGTATACCGACGAGCACTAAACCGTCGGTTCCCTTGTTGCGCTCCAGAATTTCATGAGCGATGCGGGTCAATGCGCGACCGATGCCGGCCTGGTCAAGAATTACCGTTTCTCCACGGGGCATGCCATACCCTCCATGCTGTTGGGACCCGGACATAAAAAAAGTACCTGTCCGCTCAAGTGCGGAAGGTACTCTGCTTCGATTTTTTGACAAATATTGCGCTGCATGCTCGCCACCTTTGCCACCCTCACAGGGACAGCTTAAAAGGGACAGTTTCGAATTCCGCGGCACTATATCAGGGTACGCGCGGGTGAGTCAATGCAAAATAAGGGCTTTAGGCGTCAGACGTAAGGCTTTGGGCCAAGCCTTTAATCTGAAGCCTAAAGCCACCTTCCAGAAGTTTTAGTTTATCGGCCTGCCAATTCGGCTAAAGCGTGGGAAATGGCGGTCGGAATCCCAGGACCAATATTTTATGAAAGCCAGCCCCTTGATCTTCTTCTCCGGAACGAAGCCCCAGAAACGGCTGTCGTAGGAACGGTCACGGTTATCTCCCATGACGAAATACGCTCCCGGCGGCACCTTGACCGGCGCCATGAAATCGCGTGGAGCGAGATTGGCCGGCACCAGGTCGCCTTCTTTGTGGATTTCCTGCGCCAGCACGTACTCCTTGCCATTGACATAAACCTTCTTGTCCCGGACCTCGACCGTATCACCTGGCATGCCGACCACCGCTTGATGAAGTCGCGGCGCTGGAAATACGATCTTGTCCCCGTCCTCGGGGAACTCGAAGACGACGATATCCCCTTGCTCGGGACTGCGGATCGGTCAGAAACCGAGTGTCGGTAAAGGGAATCTGCATGCCGTAGATGAACTTGTTGACCAGCAGATGATCGCCGATCAGCAGGGTATCCTCCATCGACCCGGAAGGAATCTTGAACGCCTGCACGATAAAGGCACGGATGATCAAGGCCAGGATCAGGGCAACAACGAGCGACTCGGTCCACTCGCGGTCTTCGATTTGACCGGTTGGCTTGCGGCTGACGCCGACGGGCTTTTTTCTGATTTCGTAGCATTATCTCTGCTCTTTCACCTTGAGAATGGCTAAAAAAGCCTCCTGCGGCAGTTCGACGTTGCCGACCTGCTTCATCCGCTTCTTCCCTTCTTTCTGCTTTTCCAGCAGCTTGCGCTTACGGGTGATATCGCCGCCATAGCATTTGGCGGTCACGTCCTTGCGCAGCGCCTTGACCGTCTCGCGGGCGATGACCTTGTTGCCGATCGCCGCCTGAATCGCCACCTCGTACTGCTGGCGCGGGATGAATTCCTTCATCTTCGGGCGACCAGCTCGCGGCCACGATACTGGGCCTTGTCGCGATGGACGATGAGGGACAGGGCGTCGACCACATCGCCGTTGATCAGGACATTGAGACGCACCAGTTCGCTGTCGCCGATAGTCGAGATGTTCGTAATCGAGGGAAGCATAACCACGACTGATCGATTTGAGGCGGTCGTAAAAATCGAGAACGATCTCGTTGAGCGGCAGCTCGTAGACGACCATGACCCGGTTGGCGGTCAGATACTTGATCTCGCGCTGGACGCCGCGTTTCTCCTCACACAGGGCGAGGACCGCGCCGACGAATTCGTTGGGAACATGGATCGAGGCAAGAATGAACGGCTCTCAGATCTTGTCGATGTACTGGACTTCCGGCAGCTTGTTGGCGCTTTCGACCGAGCAGGTCTCCCCCTGGTACGGTCGTCACCTTGTAGACGACGGTCGGCGCGGTGGTGATCAGGTCGACGCCGAACTCCCGCTCCAGGCGCTCCTGGATGATCTCCATATGCAGCAGGCCGAGAAAGCCGCAGCGGAAGCCGAAACCCAGCGCCATGGAGTTTTCCGGCTCGAAGGAGAAGGAAGCATCGTTCAAGCTCAGCTTTTCCAGCGCATCGCGCAGGGCGTCGTAATCCACTGCTGAATCGATCGGATAGAGCCCGGAAAAGACCATCGGCTTGACTTCCTTGAAACCCGGGAAGGGGCCGTTCGGTCGGCCGGTGCAGATGGGTGATCGTATCGCCGACCTTGGCGTCCGGAGACCACCTTGATGCCGGCGATGAGAAACCGACCTCGCCCGGCCGAGTTCGCCGATTTCCACCGGATGCGGGGTAAAAACACCGATCTTGAGCACCTCATAGCTCTTGCGACTCGCCATCAGCTGGATCTTTTCCCCTTTGCGCAGCATGCCGTCGATGACCCGCACCAGCATGATCACGCCCTGATAGGGATCGTACCAGGAATCGAAGATCAAGGCCTTCAAGCGGCGCAGCGGCATCGCCCTTGGGGGCGGAATCTTGCTGGACGATCGCTTCGAGAATCTCGTGGATGCCGATCCCTTCCTTGGCGCTCGCCGACACCGCATCGGCGGTATCGAGACCGATGATCTCCTCGATCTCCGCCTTGACCCGCTCCGGCTCGGCGCTCGGCAGATCGATCTTGTTGAGGACCGGGAAGACTTCGAGATTCTGGTCGATGGCGAGATAGACGTTGGCCAGCGTCTGCGCCTCGACCCCCTGGGAAGCATCGACCACCAGCAGCGCCCCTTCGCAGGCCGAGAGGGAGCGGCTGACCTCATAGGTGAAATCGACATGACCGGGGGTGTCGATCAGGTTGAGGATATAATCCTTGCCGTCATCGGCCCGGTAATCGAGACGGACCGCCTGGGCCTTGATGGTGATGCCGCGCTCCCGCTCCAGATCCATCTTGTCGAGAAACTGATCGGTCATCTCGCGCGCCTCAAGGCGCCGGTGTACTCCGAGCAAACGGTCGGCGAGGGTCGATTTGCCATGATCGATATGGGCAATAATGGAAAAATTTCGGATCAGTTTTTGGTCCATTCAGCTCTTCTTGTTTTTGAGAAATGACACTTTACGCAAAGACATTGAGGTATACCAGAAACAAACCTCGGCTGTAAAGGACTTCTCCCCTCTTCCTGCTTGCATTTCCTGAAATCTTCGTTATTAGAAGTGCAAATACCTTTGCGGGGAAAAGCACTTTGCCAATCCTTTGTGCTCATGAATGTCCCGGATGGCCGGGAACTGCCACAGCCGGCAGTTGAAAATTAAAAACGAGAAGAGGAGGTACCATGAAGAACTGGACGATGATTCTGGGCCTGGTGGCCGCGATGATGCTTACCGCCTGCCAACAGAGGGAAACCGACGTGGCCGGACAGCCTTCAGATCGGCAGGGCCAAGTCACCAGTGAATCCGCGCGACAGCCGGCAACTACCGAGCGGCAGGAAACAGCGAGTCGACCATCAAGCAGCCAGCAGTCCGCGGAGCGGGACATCGCCGGGGGACAGAGCACGACGATGCCTCCAAGCGATACCATGAGCCGGCAGGAATCCACACAAGGGCAGACCAGTGCTCAGCCATCGCCGGGGACCAGCGCGCCCAGCGATCAGGTAGCAGGCAGCCCTTCCCAAAGCACCGAACCGGGCGCCACGCCAGGAGCCACCAGCAGCCAGGGGTCATCAGAATTTTATGGTCAAAGTCCGAAATTCGGCAATGCCCCGGAAACGATCGTGCTGAAAGCAGCGAACGGCAATGTCACCCTGCCGCACAAAAAACATGCGGAGACGATGGAGTGCAAAACCTGCCATGGCGACGCCACCCCAGGGCCGATTGAAGGCTTCGCCAAGGAAAAGGCCCACGCTCTCTGCACAGGCTGTCACAAGGATAAAGGTGCTGGCCCCACGAAATGCCAGGAATGTCATAAAAAACAATAGAAATTTTTCCCGCCTGCAAAAGGCCTCGATCAGGGGCCTTTTCTTATCTCAAATGGGTTGCAGCGCCTGTTCGAGAGCGCGGCGAAAAGCATCGGCAAGATCCTGCGGTTCGAGGATCTGCACATGCGGCAGGTAGGAATAAAGCCAGGCAAGAATTTCGGTCTGACCGCCAGCGACAAAGGATAATTGCAGAAACCCATCGGCTTCTTCGATCAGGAGTTGGTCGGGATGCCAAATACGTTCGCGGATAAGGTGAGCAACCGCGGGAGCGAATCGCACCCGGATATGTATCGGATCGCCATCGATCAGGCCAAAGGAGCTGCCGGTAAGATCCTCTGGGCGAAAGTCATCGGGCACCTCAAACCGCTCCTTTGTCAGCTCTACTTTTTGCAGGCGATCGACCAGAAAAAGGCGCAGCGCGCCGCGATTATGAGCGAATCCGCCGAGATAGAGAGAATCCTTGTAAAAAAGCAGGGTATAGGGATCGAACAGATATTCCTCGGGTGTACGTCGGGGCGGTGCATAAAACAAAAGACAGCGATATTGAAAAAGAAGGGCCTCGCGAAGCTGTTCAAGAATCCGCCGCTTGCCGGCATAATCGCGCAGTCCCTGGAAGCGGAGAGCCGCCGTTTCGGCGATCCGTTCAAGATGCGCCACGCTACGCGGCGGCAGCGAAAAACGGATACGACCGAAGATGGCATCGAGATCGTCTTGAAAAGGAGTCCCGCGAAGAAATCCGAGCTGCCGCCGGCAAAGATAGAGGGTCATCAACTCCGGAAGAGAAAAGGTGATGGGCGGGATTTTTGGAAGCCGGTGAGAAAACGGTAGATATTCCGCCCGTCCTGCTCGGTCTCACGCACAAGGGGATAACCGGCATCGAGGATCGCCTGCAGGTCACGATAGATGGTACGGCGAGTCACACCGCACTCGTCGGCCAGTTCTTCCACCGTCGCGCCGTAACGCGCCTTCCAGAGTGCGGATGACATCGTGCAGGCGAGGACAGCCGGGCTGTATTTTTTGGCGGGTTTTAAGAGAAGGTTTCAAGAATCAGGTTATAGGAGTCAGGTTTCGGGTTCTTGAGGCTGAGCAAAAATGTTCAGATGCAAGGCGCCGCGAAATCCTGAGGCATAAGGCGTACCGAAAGGTACGTCGTTCGAAGGATGAGGGGCAACGCCGCAGATGGACGTTTTTCATCAGCCGCTATTCCCACTCGATGGTTGCCGGCGGTTTGCTGGATATATCGTACACCACCCGGTTGACCCCTTTCACCTCGTTGATGATCCGGCTGCTGATCCGGCGCCAGATCCTCGTAGGGCAGCGGATACCAGCCGGCGGTCATGAAATCCTTGGTCTCCACCGCCCGCAGGGCGACGACATACTCGTAGGTGCGGCCATCCCCCATGACGCCGACGCTCTTCACCGGCAGAAAGACGGCAAAGGCCTGGCTGATCTTGTCGTAATGGCCGGAGGCGTAGAGCTCCTCGATGTAGATGGCGTCGGCCTGGCGCAGGATGTCGGCATACTCCTTTTTCACCTCGCCGAGGATGCGCACCCCCAGGCCGGGCCCGGGAAAGGGGTGGCGCCAGACCATCTGGTGCGGCAGGCCCAGCTCTTCGCCGATGGCGCGCACCTCGTCCTTGAACAGCTCGCGCAGCGGCTCCAGCAGCTTCAGCTTCATGTACTCCGGCAGGCCGCCGACGTTGTGGTGGCTCTTGATGTTGTGGGCCTTGCCGGTCTTGGCCCCGGCCGATTCGATGACGTCGGGATAGATCGTCCCCTGGGCCAGCCAGCTGGCGTCCGCAGATCCGTTCGACTCCTCTTCGAAGATTCGACGAACAGGCTGCCGATGATCTTGCGCTTCTTCTCCGGATCGGCTTACCCCGGCCAGCGCGGAAAGGAAGCGCTCTTCGGCATCGACCCGGATGACCTTGACCCCGAGGTTCTCGGCAAAGGTCGCCATGACCTGATCCCCTTCGCCCAGACGCAGCAGACCGTTGTCGACAAAGACGCAGGTCAGCTGGTCGCCGATGGCACGATGGATCAGGGCCGCCGCGACCGAGGAATCGACCCCGCCGGAGAGGCCGAGGATCACCCGTCGCTGCCGACCTGGCTGCCGGATCCGGGCGACGGCATCTTCGATGATCTGGCCCGGCGTCCATTGGCCGGTGCAGCCGCAGATCTTGCGGACAAAGGTATCGATCAGCAGCTCGCCGCGCGGGGTATGGTTGACCTCGGGGTGGAACTGCACCCCGTAGAGGTGGCGGGTGACATCCTGAATGGCGCAGACCGGGGCATTGGCCGTTCCGGCCACGACCTCGAAACCGGCCGGCACACGTGCGACATGGTCGCCGTGGCTCATCCAGACCGGGCTTTTCCCTTCGACGAAGAAGCCGTCGAACAGCGGGCCCGGGTGCCCCGCGGCACAGCAGTCGGCATGGCCGAATTCCCGCTTGCCGGCAGGCACGACCTCGCCGCCGAAATGGCGGCTCATCAGCTGCATGCCGTAGCAGATACCCAGCACCGGCACGCCCAGCTCGAAGAGCTCCTCGGCCACCGCCGGCGCTCCCGGCTCGTAGACCGATTTGGGCCCGCCGGAGAGGATGATCCCGGTCGGAGCAAAGGCGCGGATCGCCGCCAGAGTCCATGTCGAAGGGATGCAGCTCGCAGTAGACATGCGCCTCGCGCACCCGCCGGGCAATCAGCTGGGTGTACTGGGAGCCGAAATCGAGGATCAGTATCTTTTCGCTGTGGATGTCAGTGGTCATGTACTTGTCTGAACGCAGTCTCGTAGAAACAGGATTTTTTGCCTGGCAAGGCTGTCGAAGGATGCGCGGAGACTAGCAGCGCTACGTCGCACAAGGATCCTGAAGACTTACGCAGCCAGTGCGAAAAAGCGCGTTACTAGTTCCGCCTACCCGGTAGTTCGGCGCTTCCTTGGTTATCGTCACATCATGCACGTGCGACTCCTTGAGCCCGGCGCCGGTGATGCGGATGAACCGCCCCTTCTCCTGCAGTTCCTTGATGGTAGCGGCAGCCGGTGTAGCCCATGCCGGCGCGCAGCCCGCCCATCAGCTGGTGGATATTGGCCGAGAGCGGGCCGCGCAGCGGCACCATGCCCTTCGATCCCTTCCGGAACCAGCTTGACCTCGCTCTCCACATCGCACTGGAAGTAGCGGTCCTTGCTCCCCTCCTTCATGGCGCCGATGGAGCCCATGCCGCGGTAGCTCTTGTAGGTGCGCCCCTGGTAGAGGATCGTGTCGCCGGGCGATTCCTCGGTGCCGGCAAACAGCGAGCCGATCATGATCACGTCGGCGCCGGCGGCAACCGCCTTGGGCAGGTCGCCGGAATATTTGATGCCGCCGTCGGCAATAACCGGGACGCCATACTTTCTGGCGACGCCGGCGCACATCGGCAATGGCGGTTATCTGCGGCACGCCGACCCCGGCCACGACCCGGGTGGTGCAGATGGAACCGGGGCCGATGCCGACCTTGATGGCGTCGGCCCCGGCCTTGATCAGCGCTTCGGCCGCCTCGGCCGTGGCAATGTTGCCGGCAATGATCTCGATTCCGGGGAAGTTGTGCTTGATGGCGCGTGACGGCGTCGATCACCCCCTGGGAATGGCCATGGGCGGTATCGATCACGATCACATCGACGCCGGCCCTGCATCAGCGCATCGACGCGCGCCTCCATGTCGGCGGTCGGGCCGACCGCGGCGCCGACCCGCAGGCGGCCCAGGCTGTCCTTGCAGGCATTGGGATACTTTCTGACCTTCTCGATATCCTTGATGGTGATCAGCCCCTTCAGGTATCGCTCGTTGTCGACCACCAGCAGCTTTTCCACCCGGGTATGCTTCAGATGCTCCTTGGCCTCTTCCAGGGTGGTCCCGACCGGAACGGTCACCAGATTCCGCTTGGTCATCCGCGCGGAAATCGGCAGATCGAGATCGGTTTCGAAGCGCAGGTCGCGGTTGGTCAGGATGCCGACCAGCTTGCCGTTGGCTCTTGGTGATCGGCACGCCGGAGATGCGGTACTTCGCCATCATCTCCAGCGCCTCGCGGATCTTCTGGGTCGGCCGCATGGTGATCGGGTCGACGATCATCCCGGACTCGCTCTTCTTGACCTTGTCCACCTCCATGGCCTGCTCTTCGATGGTGAGGTTCTTGTGGATGATACCGATGCCCCCCTTCACGGGCCATGCAGATGGCGGTGCGCGCCTCGGTGACGGTATCCATGGCGGCAGACAGCAGAGGGATATTGAGGCGGATATTTGGGGTGAGCCAGGTGGAGAGATCGGTTTCGCGGGGGAGAATGGTGAATGGGCGGGGATGAGCAGGACGTCGTCGAACGTCAGGCCTTCGCGGATCTCGCGATTGAACATCGTTATCTTCCTTATCGGCTGGCGGGGGCAAAATATTAATCGGACATGCTATAGGAGATGGGAAAGGAGAGTCAAGATTTAATCAGACGGAACGGAGAGTGAGTTTGATTAGGTCCTGGCCTGCAAGAAACCGGTGAACGCTGTAATCCCCGGTCACAGCTCGATTCCTTCCTGCTCAATGTTCAGACTTAGCGATTCTGAACAGTCCGCACCGTCCACCAGGTCAACAGACCAGATTCTGCTATATCCGCTGGCCAACGCCACGGCTCTATAGAATTCCCCGGGAGGAATCCCCCATGCTGCCAAATCTATATCCGAGCGGTCGGTGAACTCGCCATGGACCAGAGAACCGAAGAGAACGATCTTTTTGGCCTTGAAGCGATGCCGCAGTTCTGAGCGATTTCGGCCGCAACGCGCCGCGCCTCATCCGGGCGCACGGCCAAAGACGTTTTCCGGTCATTGAAAGGTCGATAATGCCGCCATTCGGCGGGACTCATTTCAAGAGCGGTTTTTCCCGACATGATTGTCACTTTCATGCAGCAGAATGGGCGGGTAACATTGATTCCATTTATAACATGTGCTTATAGATTAGCCAAAAGGCAATTATCAGCAACTTGCGCATCTTTATGCCAGGAGTCAAGGCTCCACTGCGCATACCAGATCCGACGATGGCGAAGAAGGCGTAGAGTTCGCTCTCGAAAAGGCGGCAGAGTCAGAGGGAGAGGAGGCAGGTGGCGCCGTCCCCGGCGACGGCGGCCGGATAGGAGATGAGCCTGTAATAAAGAGATGCGCGCCATAGGTGGTAAGAAGATGACCACCCCTCTCGCCGGCAAGAGGTTGGCTTTTGAGCTCATCATTCGTAAGGTTCATGCATTCCCTAAAATCATTAAGGCATGGGTGCGATTTGGGGGATGGTAGCAGATTTTGTAGGGATCTGCGGTGAGGTCTCCCGGCGGGAGTGAGGCGGTCGGGGAGGCCGAAGGCTGCGGGTCAAGAAAAACATCTGTTTCCTCGATCCCCAAACGATGACGTGTTGGAGCACCCTGGGATGTCGATCGTGCGGCGCGTGGCATGGGGGCGAGAGAAGCCGTAAGTGGTTGACAAATCAACAAGTCATCAACGTTCCCTCATCTGCCTTTTCTGAAATCTGTAGCCGCGACCTTTGCGAGGGCCCTAAAGCAATAAAGCAACTACGTCCCCGCTGCCCCTTTCTATTTCCCCAAAATAACTCTAGTAATGAGGCGATCAATAGATGCAGAGTCAATCCCGCCTCTAAGATTTTCCTCAGTAATGATAAGGACTTTGTCATCATCTGGCCCTGCATCGGTATGCAAGACAAATCCGTCTTTCAGGTATCCTTCCAACTTCTTACCCCACTTTTCCCGATAATTTGTTTTTGACATCATACCGAGATGCTCCCAGTAAAACCTCTTGTGAGTTCCGAGATTATCAATTGTAAAGTCGGGCTTTATTGATCTGCCGCTGTTCTCTATTGTCAACTTCGCTTCATAGGCATAGGTGATTCGATCTTTGTATTTGTTGAGAAGATTGGCGATGATGACCTCATTTTTGCTGATCATTGGCTCACCTCTCTCGCTGATATTCACATATCGAGAGTCATACCATTTGGTGTTTATCTGCTTGACGTTCGGCAGATGGAAGAGATCAGTGAATCTCCTGGCTATTGCCGATGCCTCCGTGGAAGCAAAACCGATGAATTCCCTGAAATCCCCCTGGTGAAGAATGATCATTTTATCCTCCTGGCGGGTCAAGGCCGTGTAGAGAAGCTCTCTGCAAAGGATGGGACTCGATGCAGGCAGTACGAAGAAGAGCTTCTTGAACCCGCTCCCCTGCGATTTGTGGACGGTGATGGCATACGCCAGGTCAAAAGAATATCTCCCATCCTCCTTCAACTGTTTTGGAAAGAAAACGTAGCTGTAACCGGGTTGTGTCGAGAATGCGATCTCAATTCTTGGCTCTCCTGAGGTATTACTGTCTTTCCCTCGGAATTCGCCCGTTATTACCCCGATTTCGCCATTGGCAAAGTAGTTGAGTGCTGTTGATTTCATCTCTTTTGGTCTGATATTTTGATTCGCTTCCCATTTGCTATTCTTCAGGTTAATGACCTTATCACCATAAACAATATTGTCATTACCCTTTGGCTTGGCGATTTTTCGTTTTTGAGGGTATTTCCTGTATTCAGGCTTGATATTTAGCGCCAAGTCGATAAAATTTCGTCGGAAACTCCCCTGTATCGTCTTATTGATCTCTTTGACTCCGAAAGCATAACCATTGATTGGCGATATGACCTGCCAATCTTCAATCTTCTTTTCTGCTTCACCATAGTTGAAATACTGATAGCCATTAAGGTCTTTGGCTCCAATGGTCCGGTTGAATGACTTTTCCCGGTCAGCCAAATCAATCCCGAGTTCCTCTACCAATACCTTTTCAAACAATTCTCTAAAATCTGAGCTTTCATACCATTTTTCTAGACGAAGATGCTTTGAGACAATCTTGCCAGCTGCAATCTCATGAAATATTTCGAGATCATCCCTTGGCGGCTCATCACTGAAACAGCGGCTTAATGCAACATCCCAACGCACATCACCTTTGAGCGTTTGACGACGTATCTGACGGAGTTCCGCATAGGCTGGGCCTGAACGAATATGCTCATTCTCAAAAACTTTGGGGCGCAGCTCACAGACAATGTCCACAAATGGTCCACCGGTGCCGATGGGAGGGAGTTGTCGGTAATCTCCGACCAAAATAATACGCTCGGTTGGTCCCAAGGCATCAAAAACGGCGGCCAGTTGTTCTTCTGTCAGCATTGAGGCTTCATCAATAATCACGTTGGCAGCCGCAGACGATTTCCTGCAGATTCGTTAGTGTAGTACGTCCCGTCGCGCCGTCATAACGATCCGGATGCAGAAACTGAGCAATCGTCTGTGCATTATGGCCCAATTTGACCCGCGCTTTACCGGTCGGGGCCAGCTTGAGAACGCCTCCGTCCTTGATTTCCGGAAGACCCTCAAAAATTTCGAGCAAGGTTGTTTTGCCAGAGCCGGCAGGGCCGATGAGAACAGAGAACTGATAGTTCGTCAGGATACGTAAAGCCTCCGCCTTTTCAGCAAGCGCCTTCTGCTCACTTTCGAAATCCGGATCTTTTTGTTCAACGTCAGTGAACTTAGGACACGCCTTGATGATGTTTAACCAATCCTTAGAAATTCCGTAAGGTTTAGCAACAATATGCTGGATGTCGATCCTGGTGCGGATGATCTCTTTTACCGCATTCAGCCGTTGCAATTTGAGAAAATATATCGGATTGGACTTGGTCGGCAGAATCGCAGCAATCTCTTCCTGGAAAAAATCTTCCTCTGCCAATGCCTCAAGCACATCCTCATTGATCGGGAATGCTTCGACCGTTGCTTTGTCCCGCAGCCGAGCAAGCAGATCATCGAAAGCCAAGAGCGAATGACCGTTGTTGGCTGCCGCCTCAAGCTCCGAAATGGTGCAGGCTCTTACGCGGCGAGGATCAAGATCATGCTCCAACGCGGCATCGTCAGGAACGGGGAACGCCGCGCGAATTTTTTCCGGGGGCAACACCCCTTTGTCGATCTGGTCAAAAGTGAAGCCAACAACCTCAAAGCGAGTAATTTCGTAGAGGAGGTACAGGTTGGCGGTCAGATCTTCAAGTGAAACGTCGAATTTCTTGTGATGGTGAATAATCAACACAGCCTGATCATTGGTGAGTTGACAGCGGCTGAACAGCTTGAAGAAAGCCTTCTTTCTTGCCGGTACCATTTTCCATTGGAATTTTACTGTGCTGCTGAATAGTTTCGTTCCCTTTGCGTCAAGATGCTTCCCCGGCGTAACGACACTTTCCTCAAACACCTCCCAAGGATCAGTGGACAACATATCGCCGTTTTTGGTCCGGATGAATTTTTCTATTTCCCAGGCAATGGTGTTTCCATCCGCCAGCCCCGTAGCGCTTAGTACTGCCCCCATGCCGGGGAATGCGCCACGCATGTCCCAGATCTTCGATATTTCATTATCGATCCAGGTCAATTCATCGGCAAACTTCTTCCCCAGCATCGCCCCGATTCTTCTCAGACTTTCTGCCATGTTCAGCAAGGCATCTATTGCCGTATCATGCTCTACCAATTCGGAGGCATACGAAAACTGGAGATAATCCGGTGCGTAAGCAGCGAACTCCTTTAGATCGACATCCAGTTTTTCTGCCTCAACATGTTCCAGCAATTCGTGGTACGGGAGCAGAAACCCATCAGGGTTCTTGATGGTTAATGTATGCTCAACGCATCGATCCCAAGGGTGGCCTCGGTGCCCTGTATATCCCTTTGGAAATGAGTATTCAAGGATACGGTCAGGGTTTTTCCTGACCTTTGCGACACCGACAATTACCCGTTCGTTGGGTTCAGAGAGCGGCGTGTGCTTGCAATAGAAGAAAACGAGTGACGTCCCCTCCTTAAGACACCCGAAGAAAGAATCAAGCAAAACCTTCTGGTTGTGAGGATGCTGCACCCAGATATTTCCCTCGAACCCTAACTTGCGATCAACCTCTTCCTCAAGTTCGGGCTTGTAATCAAGCTCATACGTCCTGGCTTTTTCGGAGAAATGGGGCTGTTTGTCAGAAGCTTTGCTCTTCATCATCCAGAGGAAAGGAACTGAATTGATCGAAAATGGCTTGTGCTGATAATGTCCCGGCCCATATTCACTGAACAGAGGGTTTATATCCTTCCATGCATGGACAAGTTGTCGGAAGTTTTGATGGGGCGAAAGGAAGGTACCTTTCTCTGAAAGGCAAGGCGGAGAGTATGATTCATCAATAAGTGTGTCCTCAGGCTCATTATCAGGGTCCTTGCTGCCGTCGATTCGCGTCAGTATGCGGCAGAAAGAGTTATCAAGGACATTGCAGCAGGTACGACCGTTCCATTTGTTATCGTGCCACGGGACCCTGGCGGACAAATGACGGATGGGAAGTGTAGTCATGGAAACCTCTCAAATGGGAATACAGGGTAGTGAACCAACTTGCTGACGCGCTGCAATTTTATTCATCATTTTGGGGAAAAGTCGCGAACTTATCCACTCGTCCCTCTCCCCTCAGTTCATGGGGACAAATTGGTGTCAGGTCTACACATTGACAATCCCCAGCCGACGTCGAACATCTTCATTCGGCAAAGGGCAAGAAAATCATATCAGCAGATAACGCAGATTTACGCAGATAAAACCTGATTCCAAGCCAGCATCCGGTAGAGACTTTCGCGAGGCGAAGGGTCTTGGGCGCGATGAATCGCGCCCTACGCACATCCACGGATTTTAGGGGCGCAATTCATTGCGCCCGAATTACTCCTACGGCAATTTCGCCGGATTTCCCGCATCCACGTGCCACCTGCGCGGATTGTCGCGAATGTATTCGCGGGCGGCTACCAATTCGTCCTCGTCGCGGACGATACGTTCGTAATGCCTTGCCAACCGAAGTCCGGCAACAAATCCCGCGGATGTTGCGGGTCAACACGGCCCTTAACGACCGGATAAATTTCGCCAAGGGTCAGACGGGTGATTGCCGGATGGTGAATGTCAGAATTGAATTTCATCATATGCCCTGCGTATAACAAAAAACCGCCGGCACCCTTTCGGCACGGCGGTCATTATCAATTTAAATTTTGCGAAATCTGCGGTATCCATTGAGCCCCCTTCTCCGCCATTACTGACTCTACTTCGGCACGAACTGCTCGCGGTCGCCGATCCGATAAAGGGCGGCGGCGAGCAGGCGGATGGCGTTATCCAGGTCGGTGAGGGAGAGAACTTCGACCGGGGTGTGCATATAACGCAGGGGAACGCGCACCAGGGCGGTGGCGACGCCGCGACGGGAGATCTGCACGACGTTGGCATCGGTGCCGGTTGCCCGCGGTTCGCCGATGACTTGATAGGGGATCTGCTCTTCATTGGCGGTGCGCGCCAGCAGTTCGAAAAGGGCCGGGTTGATGTTGGCGCCGCGCGACAGGATCGGACCGCTCCCTACCTTGAATTCGCCGATTTCCTTCTTGTCCACCCCGGGAAAATCGGTAGCGAAACCGACCTCCACCACGATGGCCAGATCGGGGCGTACCTCATAGGCGCTGGTGACGGCGCCACGCAGGCCGAGTTCCTCCTGCACGGTGGAGACACCGAACAGAGTGACTGGCAGCGGCCCGCGCCGGTGGACTTCCTTCAGCACCTGAGCGACGATGAAAGCGCCCATCTTGTCGTCAAAAGCGCGGCCGGTGACGCGATCTCCGAGCAGACGTTCCAGACCGACGGCGAAAGTGACGGCGTCACCGATGGCCACCCTCCCCTGCGCTTCCTCGCGGCTCTGGCAACCGATATCGATGAACATTTCCTTGAACTTGAGAACCGTTTCCTTGTCCTTGGCTTCCATCATATGGATCGGCTTCTTGCCGATCACGCCGAGGAGCGGCCCGGCAGCCGTATGCACCCGCACCCGCTGACCGGGAACGAGGTGGGCGTCAACGCCGCCGATCGGATTGAAAAAGAGAAACCCCTGTTCGTCGATATAGCGGACCATGAAACCAATTTCATCGCAATGGCCGGTCACCATAACACGCAGGGCATCCTCGCCGGGACCCTGCAGACGGGCAATGAGATTGCCCATCATGTCGGTTTTTATTTCATCCGCCACCCCTTCCAGCTCGCGCCGGAGCAACCGCTGCACCGGTTGCTCATGACCGGAAGGGCTGGGGGTTTCGATGATTTGCTGCAAGAAAGTGAAGGATTGCTCGTCCATAAGGTCTCCTGGAGGTTTCAGGATTCAGGTATCAGGATTCGAAGAGCAGGCGCCAAGCTTCGGGTCAGGTTTCAGGCTTCGGGTCCAGTTTAACCTGATTCCCGAATCCGGATACCTGAATCCTTGGTTTATACCTGATTCCCGACTCCTGTTACCTGGCTCCTGCCTTCCGAACCAGTTCTTCCGCGTTGCGCCGGCACTGTTCGAACTGTTCTTCAGAAAGTCCAGCGCCGAGAGCAATTTTTTTTGCCGATGCCAGGGAGGTGAGATCACCGGGGGAATGGGTATCCGTATTGACGGTCAGCTTCGCGCCGGCGGCGAGGGCGGTTTTTGCCACATGCCCGTTGGTCAGGGCATGACTGCGGCGGGTGGTGATTTCCAGCAGGATGCCGCGGCGGGCGGCCAGGGCCGCTTCTTCAGGGGTGATCAGGCCGGGGTGGGAGAGGATATCGATATCCGCTTCCAATGCTGACCGGTTGGTCCCCGGCGCCACCGGCTCGGCGATCGTCTCGCCATGGCAAACGATGATTTGCGCCCCGAGACGACGGGCCTCGCGGGCAGCCTCGGCAATCTGCGTCGGCGGGATATGGGTCAGCTCGATCCCCGGCAGCACGGTCAGTCCCCATTCTTTTCCCAGGGCGGCAGCGACCCGCACGATGCGCGGAATGATCAGATCGAAATTGGAAAAATCACCGTGATCGGTGAGGGCGATTGCCCTGTAACCGGCGACCGCCGCCCGTCGCGTCAGCTCGGACGGGATCAGCTCACCATCGCTGAAAATCGTATGGGTATGCAGGTCGATCATTTTTTTCCTCCGAAAAAAATTCAGGATTTGGCTTCAGGTTTCGGATCTCAGGTTTAAACCTGAATCCTGAATCCTGAAACCTGCCTTAAACCAATTCCCCCAACTGACTGTTCTTGAATGCGCGGGTGATCCGCACATCGACGACTTTGCCGACCAATGCCGGCTCGCCAGCGAAATTAACGATGCGGTTCCAGGTGGTGCGGCCGAAAAGCTGTCCCCCCTTCTGTCGGCTTTCCCCCTCAACCAGCACGGGCAGAATCTTGCCGGCATCCTGAGCCCAGCCTGCCCGGCTGATCCCCTCCTGCAATTGGAGCAGGCGATCGAAGCGCTCCTGCTTCACCGCTGCCGGGGTATTGTCGGACAGTTCGGCAGCGGCTGTTCCGGGACGCCGCGAGTAGAGAAAGGTGAAGGCATCGGTGAAGCGAACTTCTTCCACCAACTCCAGCGTCCGGGCAAAATCTTCCTCCGTTTCACCGGGAAAACCGACGATGACGTCGGTCGTCAGGCGGATGTCGGGGCAGACTGCTGCGCAGGCGGCGTACCAGGTCGAGATAGTCGGTGCGGGTATAGCCGCGATTCATCGCCTGCAGCAGGCGATCAGAGCCGCATTGCACCGGCAGGTGCAGATGGTGGCAAAGCTTTTCGAGCGTGCCGAAGGCAGCAATCAATTCCGTCGCGACAGGTCCTTCGGATGCGAGGTGGTGAAGCGGATTCTCTCGATGCCGGGGAGGGCGTTGACCCGGCCAACAGTTCGGGAAAATCAGTCTCGCCCGCGATCATTGCGGCCGTAAGAATTGACGTTCTGGCCGATCAGCGTCACCTCGCGCACCCCCGCCGCGCCAGCTCGCGCACTCTCGCTGAGAACTTCACCGCTCGGCCGGCTGATCTCCCGTCCGCGCACGATACGGTACAACGCAGAAGGAGCAGAAATTATCGCACCCCTGCATGACCGTCACGAAGCGGGTGATCCCCTTCCCTTCCGGCCGACGGGGAAAAAGACGCAGGCGCGTTTCGCGATCGAGAAAATCGGTTTCATGACAACGCTGCCGTTTCTCTTCCACCCGGCGCACCATCGCCGGCAGCTTGTGCACGTTGTGGGTGCCGAAGACGAGATCCAGATAGGGGAGTTTTTCCAGCAGGCGCACGCCTTCCTGCTGCGCCACGCAACCCCCGACGCCGAGAATGATCGATGGTTTCTCGTCCTTGAGCGGCTTGAAGCGGCCGAGATGTCCATACACCTTGCGCTCCGCCTTGTCGCGAACCGAGCAGGTGTTGAGTAGGATAAGGTCGGCCTCGTCGGCGGCTGGGCTCTGCTCATAGCCGATTCCATGCAGCAGATCGATGATTCGCTCAGAATCAACCACATTCATCTGGCAACCGAATGTTTCAAGATAGAATTTTTTCTGCACGGACTGCATTCACCTGGAAAGAATTAAGGATTTTCGTCTGTCGAGGAAAGAACCGCTACGCTGCTCTGCGATTCCAACCGTTGGTTCATCGCCAAGGCCGACTCGAGCAGTGCAGCCAGGCGGCGCGGGTGCTCGACACAGGAGAGGACAATCGTCTTTACCGGTTCGCCGCCGCTGATTTTGAAGGAAGCGAGCTCCGCTGCCAGGGGCTGCACCCGGAAAGAGGCCAGATCGCGCAGTTCCAACACCTCCAGCCGCGGCCGGAAAAACCCTCGCCGGGCGAGGATGCGCCGGTCGGTCACGGCATAGAATACCTTCTCCCATTCCAGTCGGGCAAGGAGATGATGCCCCATTCCCAAATAGATGCCGGTCAGGACAAAAGGAACCGGTATCCAAAGCAACAGGGATATATGATAGACCACCTGCAGCTGAAAACCGACAATCTGCCAGAAACTCGAAAAGAGAAGCAGAAGAATGCCGAAGACCGAATGTCGCCAGTTGCGGAAAACGAAGCAACGGGGAGCGGGTTTTCCTTCCCATTGCACGGCTTCTTCCGGCTGCAAATCTGCTGACCAATCCATAAGATACCTGCGATGCCGCATTCAAGAGTTCCATAGCGGTTCAAAGTTTTAAACCTTAACATTTTTTTTCTGGCCATGCCATATCTAAATAATGTATGATAGCCGGCTTTGGCATAAATCTTTACGGAATGGAGCAGCAGGAAATTTCATGGCCGAGAATATTCGCAATATTGCTATCATCGCCCACGTCAACCACGGCAAAACAACCTTGGTCGACGCCATGCTCAAACAATCGGGAGTTTTCCGCGAGAATCAGGTCATCACCGAACGAGTGATGGACAGCAACGACCTGGAAAAGGAGCGGGGAATCACGATTCTTTCCAAGAATCTTTCCATCCATCACGGCGGGCTCAAAATCAACATCGTCGACACCCCCGGTCATGCTGATTTCGGTGGCGAGGTGGAGCGGGTGCTGAAGATGGTCGATTCGGTGCTGCTGCTGGTCGACGCCTTCGACGGGCCGATGCCGCAGACGCGCTTCGTCCTCAAGAAGTCGCTCGATCTCGGTTTGAAGCCGATCGTTGTCATCAACAAGATCGACCGGCCGGGCGCTCGTCCGGAAAAGGTCGTCGATCTCGTTTTCGATCTTTTCTGCGAACTCAATGCCGATGAGGGGCAGCTCGACTTTCCCATCGTTTACGCCAGCGCCAAGCTGGGGTATGCGAAGCGGGAACTGGCCCATGAGTCGACCAACCTCGAACCCCTCTTCACCATGATCAAGGAGCGGGTGGCGCCGCCGGTGGCCGATCCCAATGCGTCTTTCCAGATGCTGGTGGCCAACATCGATTATAACGAGTACATCGGCCGCATCGCTACCGGGAAAATCTTCAATGGCAAGGTACGCAGCGGTGAAACCATTGTCCTGATACGGCGCGATGGCAGCTCCATGCGCGGGCGTATTTCCAAGCTTCTCGGCTATGAGGGGCTTAAGCAGATCGAACTGACCGAGGCTACCGCCGGCGATATCGTCAACATTGCCGGTTTCGACGAAGTCGGTATTGGCGAGACCTTTGCTGGCGCCGATAATCCGGTCGCAATTCCCTACGTGTCGATCGACGAACCAACCTTGTCGATGAATTTTATCGTCAACAGCTCCCCGTTCGCCGGCCTTGAAGGGAAGTACGTGACGTCGCGCAACCTCCGCGAGCGCCTGATGAAAGAGTTGCGGACCAACGTCTCCCTGCGCGTCGAAGATACGGAGAACACCGATACTTTCAAGGTCTCCGGGCGCGGCGAGCTGCACCTGTCGATCCTGATCGAGAACATGCGGCGCGAGGGATTTGAACTCGCTGTTTCGAAGCCGGAAGTCATCTACCGGGACATCGATGGCGTCCTCTGCGAGCCGATGGAATACCTGGTGATCGATGTCCCCGAGGAACACCAGGGAACGGTCATCGAAAAACTTGGTACGCGGCGCGCCGAAATGGTCTCGATGCACCCGATGGAAGGGATCGTCCGGCTCGAATTCGTGATACCGGCGCGCGGACTGATCGGCTTTCGTACCGAGTTTCTCACCGATACCCGCGGCGGCGGCGTCATGACGCATACCTTTCACGAGTACGCCCCCTGCAAGGGAGCAATCCCCGGCCGCAAGAACGGTGTCCTGATCGCCATAGAATCAGGCGAAACAGTCGCCTATTCCCTCTTCAACTTGCAGGACCGCGGAATTCTTTTCGTCCAGCCGGGAACCAATGTATATGAAGGCATGATCATCGGTCAGCATGCCAAGGATAACGATCTGGTGGTAAACTCCTGTCGGGGCAAAAAACTGACGAACGTCCGTGCCTCCGGTACCGATGAAGCAGTCCGGTTGACCCCGCCGCGCCTGCTTACGCTGGAACAGGCATTGGAGTACATTGACGAGGATGAATTGGTTGAGGTTACGCCAAAATCCATCCGCCTGCGTAAGAAATTCCTGGATCCCAACGAGCGGAAACGTTCGGAGAAAAAAGCCAAGTAGACTTGCCTTATTCAAAATATGCGTTCGCAAACCCCGGTTTTCCGGGGTTTTTTTTATTCTTGATATTCATTTTGAAGAAAACAAGTTGTTCTCCAAGTGTTCGAAACCATTAGATTTATTATATTAAATGATGGATCCGCGAAATGGAAATACTGTTTCGTGAAACAATGGTCTGCACAATAAAACGGAATTCAAGTTAAGTTATTGATAAATATAGAGTTTTCGATTTTTTTCTATTGCAAAAAAGGGGCGCTTCAGCTATATTCATTTCTGTAATAAAAAACCATATAACTCATCGGAGGATAGAAGCTCATGGAGTGCCCTGTTTGTGGCGGTAAGAGACATGTCGAAATCGACACCCATTCGGATGGATACGCTCAAAATCTGCAGGAATGCGGCGAATGTGGATCTTTGTGGACGAGAAAGAACGGCAAGGCAATCATTCTGCAAAGCACTTTCAACCGCGCTGTCAATAGCTGAACCCCGCCTTCCCAATTGATTTGATTGGAACTGAATACCAGCTGTAGCCGCCGTCTCTCAAAAGTCGGCGGTTTTGTTATAAGATCATGTATTCACTCGCCCGCAAATTCCTTGAAATAGAGAGAAATTAAGATTATATTGTGCCGGCTCCGGAGGTCCGGACATTCTTCTTTTAGTCGAATCAGGAGGTTGCGTGGATCGAGAGTTAAACGAACATGAAAAAGACATTCTGCTGACGATTGCCCGCAGAGCTATAGAAACGGGCGTCCGATCTGGCATGGTCTATAACGAACCACGAGAAGAGATGGCTCTCAACCTGCGCAATGGCTGTTTTGTCACCATCAAGCAAAACGGCCATCTAAGGGGATGCATCGGTAATTTCCAGTCGGAACACCCTTTGTTTCGCGAAGTTGCGGAAATGGCGGTCGCCTCCGCCACCAAAGATCCGCGCTTTTATCCGATGAAGGAAGAAGATCTGACCAATTTCACCCTGGAAGTTTCCGTTCTTTCCCCGTTGCAAAAAATCGATGATGTTCATGAGATTGAGGTAGGCCGGCATGGTATCTATCTTGAAAAAGGTTATTACCGTGGAGTCCTTTTACCTCAAGTGGCCAGCGAACACGGCTGGGACCGCGAAACCTTCCTCAATCAGACTTGTCTGAAAGCTGGATTGCCGACCGAATCCTGGTCCGCCGAAGATACCGCCATCTACGTTTTCAGCGCGCAGATCATTGGCGAAAAATAGTTTCAACTTCACAACGATCCTCGGCCCGAGAGAGATCCCGGGCTTTTTTTATCTTCGCAACCTACGACAACCATCTTCTTATCATCTCTCCTTGAACATCTAAAACATCAGCCCGGCAATTCCAGCAAATTTATTTATACTTCGAGGCAGGGGGAAGGGAACTTCCTCCGAGAAAACACCGAAAGGAGTTCATCATGTGGAACGCACTTATCCGAACCGATGACGATGTCGCGCCTCTCATCCTGCGGATCTTTCTCGGCGGGGTCATCTTGCCGCACGGCGCGCAGAAAGTTTTTGGCTGGTTTGGCGGCGGCGGGTTTGCCGGCACCGTGCAGCAATTCACCGAAGGGATGGGGATCCCCCTGATTCTCGCCCTGCTGGTGATCGTTGCCGAATTCTTCGGCTCCCTGGCGCTGATCGCCGGCTTCCTCACCCGACTGGCGGCTTTCGGCATCGCCGCGGTCATGGTCGGCGCGATGCTCTTGGTTCATTGGCAGAACGGATTTTTCATGAATTGGAGCGGCACGCAGGCGGGAGAAGGGTTCGAGTATCATCTGCTGGCAATCGGCATCGCCCTCGTTCTGCTCGTCAAGGGCGGCGGTCAAGCTTCCCTCGACCGGGCGATGCTGAAAAGGAGGCCTATATTATGATCGCCATCCGACCATCCGCCGAACGAGGTCACTTTCGCGCCGACTGGCTCGACAGCCGCCATACATTTTCCTTCGATACCTATTACGATCCGAACCACATGGGCTTTCGCGCCCTGCGAGTAATCAATGAAGACGTGGTGCAGCCGGCGAACGGTTTTCCCCTGCACCGGCACGAAAACATGGAAGTCGTCACGGTGGTCCTCTCCGGGGAACTGAGGCACGAGGACGATCTGGGACACGGCGCCGTCATTGGTCCAGGAGAGGTGCAGCGTTTTTCCGCCGGCACCGGCATCCGGCATAGCGAATTCAACCCGTCGGATTCACGTGCCGTCCATCTGCTGCAGATCTGGATCCTTCCCGAGCACAAGGGATTGACGCCCGGCTACGAGCAGAAGAGCTTTAAAGAAGAAAGGGGTCTGCAACTGATCGGCTCCCGCGACGGCCGCAACGGTTCGGTCACCATCCACCAGGACGTCGCTCTTTACCGCGGTCTTCTGGACGCCGAGGAGCAGTTAAACCACAGGTTGGCCGCAGGACGCCATGCCTGGCTACAGGTGATGTCCGGCATTCTGCAGCTCGATGGCCACACCTTGCAGGGAGGCGACGGTGCGGCGGTCAGCGATGAACGGGAAATTTCGTTGGCAGCGGCAAAAGAAGCGACTTTCCTCCTCTTTGACCTGGCCTGATCAGCGTCGGAGCTGCTCGCCCACCCCGGCTGAAGCCAGAAGCAGTCCGTAGAGTTTGCGCATTCTCAATGCACCGTTCCAGGGCGCAGTACTACCTTCAGGCAATCTTCCTCTTTTTCCTTGAAGATCTTGTAAGCGTGCGGAGCTTCTTCAAGCGGCAGTCGATGGCTGATGATGAAGGTCGGGTCGATCTCCGCCTTGACGATTCGATCGAGCAACTCCGGCATATATTTCTGCACATGCGTCTGCCCCATCTTGAACGTCAATCCCTTGTTGAAAGCGGCGCCAAAATTCACCTTGTCGATCAGCCCGCCGTAGACACCTGGTATCGATACCGTTCCCCCTTTGCCGCAACCCTGTATTGCCTGCCGTAACGCGGTCGGCCGGTCGGTTTGCATACGCACCGTCTGCATCGCCTTATCGAATTTGCCCGTCATCCCCATCCCGTGCGCTTCCATGCCGACGGCGTCGATGCAAGCGTCGGGGCCGATCCCGCCGGTCATCTCCTTGAGCGTTTCGAAGACCTCTTTTTCTTCATAGTTGATGACCTCGGCACCCTTCTGCCGCGCCTTCTCCAGACGTTCGGGGAACCGGTCTATGGCGATGACCCGCCCGGCGCCGAGCAGGCGGGCGCTGGCGATGGCGAAGAGACCGACCGGACCGCACCCCCAGACGGCGACCACATCCCCCGGCTCGATGTCGCAATTGACCGCCGCCTGCCAGCCGGTCGGCAGGATGTCGGAGAGAAAAAGCACCTGTTCGTCGCTCAAACCCTCGGGGATCTTGATCGGCCCGACATCGGCATAGGGTACGCGGACGTATTCCGCCTGGCCGCCGGCATAGCCGCCAAGCATATGCGAATAGCCGAAAATGCCGGCGCTGGTCTGGCCGTACATCTTTTCGGCGATCCAGGCGTTTGGATTCGAATTGTCGCAGAGGGAGAATTCGCCAATCCCGCAATAATGACAACGACCACAGGCGATCGGGAAAGGAACCACCACTCGATCGCCGCGCTGGAGATTTTCCACTGCCGGGCCGACCTCGACCACTTCCCCCATGAACTCGTGGCCGAGAATGTCCCCTTTTTCCATTGTCGGCATATAGCCGTCGTACAGATGCAGATCGGAGCCACAGATCGCCGTCAGACTGACACGAATGACGGCGTCGCGGGGATTGAGGATTCTCGGATCGGGCACGTCTTTCACCCGGACATCATTCTTGCCGTACCAGCATAACGCTTTCATAATCTCTCCCTCACCTCATTCTGGCTGTAGGGGCGATCCTTGTGATCGCCCTGGGCGAATACAAGATTCGCCCCTACACCGGCGTCCCCTACGCGCCTTTCGGCTGCCCGTCTATTGTCGGCACCTCCCCCGCCTCCATCAGGCTCTTGAACCGCCGTATATCCTCACGAACCAGCCTGGAAAAGAGGGGGTTGAAGATCTCGGCGGCAGCTTTGCTCAATGTGCCGCCCGGACGATATTCGATCTCCGCCCGAACAATCGTGCCGCGGCCGTCCGGATATCCGCTTCCGGCAGGGAGCGCCAGGCGATCAGTTCGCCGGGCCGATCCTCAGTGATTTCCGCTTCCCAGCTTACTTGTCTTCAAGCCTTTCGGCGCCCGAGCCCGCCACTCCGAGGTCCGGTCGTCGATCTTTCGCACCGATTCGATATGCCGCATAAAAATCGGCAGGTTCTCGACATCGCGCCAGAACTGGTACAACCGCTCGCGCGGCTGATTGATTGTGACCGCTTCGCTCATCCGGATAGGCAAATTTTTCTGACCGCTCTCGGCGGTATTGACCTTCAGAGCGGCATAGCCAGGGCAGTGTCCGGTCGCGCCTCGATAAACCAGGGCACCACCGATGGCAGCCAGGGCGAAACCGCCAAGAGAACTGCGGGTCAATCCGTAAAGAGCGAGAAATCCGCCGCCTAATATGGAGACGATCCGCTCCTGCTGGCCGACATTGACGTACTGTGAACTTTCGGGGATCGAATAGCTCTCAGGGTAACCGCTCTCTCCATAACCGCTCTGCTGGTATAGACTCTCTTGGTATTCGGTAAATTCTTGCATAGCCGCCTCCTTCTCTTTCTTCAGGCTAACAAAAATCTGCCGACAAGCAAATCCGTCTGTTTTTCAGCTGGTTATCTCATTGAAGCTTAAGATGAAGGGAAGGAATTCTAAGCGGGGAATTTTGGGATGGTAGGGGCACCCCTTGCGGGTGCCCTATTCAGAGCGCGTTCTTGGATACCCGCAAGGAGTGCCCCATTCGATTCTTCAATGGAGCAGATCCGCAAGGTAGTTTTTGGCCGGTGCACCCAGGGCTTCCGGTTCGACCTCAAATTCCACCGCTGGGCGCTCGAAATCGCCATCGATGTAACCGAGGCGGCTTACGCATTGCCAGTTGTGCCCATAAAGAAGTTGGTGCGGCGGCATCTCCTGCCATCCGGCGGGCAGTTCGCCCTTCTCGATGAATTGCCGGGCATCGTCCTGAAAACGATGTTCATTGCTCATGCCGCTATAAACTCGATCTCCCTCGAAACGAATGGCGAGATCACCGAAATCGTTCTCGTACAGTTCGGCATGGATATTAAAGGAAAATTGTTGCTGGTCGTGACCATTCATGACCACCTCCGCGCAAGCATTCCTTCATAGTTTATCACTCTGGAAATCAGGCTCAACGGCTACCATTTTGGCTTCCGCCGCCTGAACCCGATCGGCCATGAGCGAAACGGAGAGGGCGAAATAGATCGAGCGGTTCCAAGAGAGGAGCGTGCGGAAATTTTCCGTTACGAGAAAGGCCGGGCCCTCCAGACCATCCGGAAGCAGGAGCGATGCCTGACGGGTCTTCGCCCCCTTGATGTCCTGTACGCCCAGGTGCCGCCACTGCTCCAGGGTTTTGCGGGTTTTCAGGCCAGCCAAGGCCGGGTTGAAACCCTTCGGCAAAAGCACCGCCTGCCCCCAGCCTTCCTCCGGGCGCCAGCCGCACTTTTTCAGATAGTTGGCCGCCGAAGCCAGTGCATCTCCCGGGTTGCCCCAGATATCCTTGCGCCCGTCCTGGTCGTGATCAATGGCAAATCGTTGGAAACTCGTGGGTATGAACTGGAAATGCCCCATCGCCCCAGCCCACGAGCCTTTCATCCCGGCGGCATCGATATGTCCTTCATCAATGATCCGCAAGGCGGCGAGAAGCTCCTTTCGATAAAAGGGGCGCCGCCCCTCCCAAGCCAGTGTGGCAAGAGCGCGGACGACGGGAACATCGCCGGCACGAGTGCCGAAATAACTTTCGGTCCCCCACAAGGCCACCAGAAATCTGGGCTGCACGCCATATTCCTTGCCGATCTCCTCAAGAATGGATGCAAATTGCTGTCGCTGGTTACGGGCCGCGGCGACCCTCTTGTCGGAGAGCACCCCTTTCAAGTAGCTCTCTGCCTTGATTTTCTTTTCCGGCTGGTTGCGGTCGAACTCGATCACCCGCGGAATCGGCTGCAGATTATCGAGCACCGCCAGGGTGGTTGCGGAAATCCCCTGCGCCGCCGCCTCCTGTCGAATGCCGGCGAGCCAGACGCTGAAATCCTCCTCGGCAAAGGCGCAGGGGGAAAAGAAAAAAAGACTAAGCAGAAGGTAGAACAATGATATCAGACGGTTGCGGGCGAACGGCTTGGGCATCGACTTTAGCGGTGTGTTCATTTGGCCTCTCTTGACAGCTCTTTCAACGAACTTACAATAGGTTATACATTTTTTCACACGCGGAGGATATAACATGACCAAAAAGATCGCAATACTCATAACGGACGATTTCGAGGATTCCGAATACACCGAACCGGCTGAATCTTTCCAAGAGCACGGCTGTCAACTGGTTCATCTCGGCCTAAAAGCGGGGAGCACGGTCAAAGGGAAGAAGAAAGGAACCGAAGTGAAGATAGATCGGGCGGTGCGCGAAGCGAAAGTGGAAGATTTCGATGCACTGTTGATCCCCGGCGGTTATTCCCCGGATAAATTGCGGGTCGATGAAAACGCCGTGCGTTTCGCCCGGGAATTCGTCGCCAGCAACAAGCCGGTCTTTGCCATCTGTCACGCTGCGCAGTTGCTGATTACCGCCGACGTGCTCGACGGGCGCAAGATCACCGGCTGGAAATCGATCGTCCAGGACATCAAAAACTCCGGTGCCGAGTATCTCGATCAGGAAGTTGTGGAAGACGGCAATCTCATCAGCAGCCGCGGTCCGCAGGATATCCCGGCCTTCATTGAGGCCTCCCTGCATCGCCTGCAATAATAATCGGCCTTCCCCCGATGGGAAGGTGGTATCGGGGGAAGGCGAAGGGGGGCAATTCCTCTTTGCATCAAGCGCGCGCTGACAGGAATTCTTTCATCAGGATATCGATGCAAATGGCCAGGGGAATAGACAGGAGAAGCCCCCAGAAGCCGCCAAGAGTGCCGCCGACCAGAACGACAGTCAGTATCATCATCGGACTCAGCTGCGTGGTTCTGCCGTGCAACCAAGGGGTAAGCACCCAGGCTTCGAGAAAATTCCCAGCAGCAAATACGACTGTTGGCCAAAGCAGGACCGCCACCCAATCGAAACCTTGCATACCAATCATATCCAAGTATTTGAAGAGCAATGCGAGCAGCCAACCACCGATTGACAGGTAGGGGACGATGCTGAGAACGCCGGTGATTGCCCCGAGCAGGAACCAGTAAGGAACCTGTGCCAGCCACCAGCCGAAGGCGAAGACGCAGCCGATGATCAGGCAGATCAGCAGCCGGACACGGAAAAAGGTGCCGACCGCCAGATCCATGCGGCGAAAAACCGCTGCTGCGCGCGGATAGCGGGATGGAGGGAGATAATGCCGCCCTTCTTTGAGCATGTGCTGAAATTGCAGGGTAAAGAAGATGAAATAGAGCGGGACAAGAAATACCCAGAGAAGCAGGTGAGTGGCCTTCTCGAGAGCTGTATGCAGTACGCGGAAAATCGTGCTCGGCCCTTCTTCCGATTGCTGCACCTGTTCCGTAACACTTTCCGTGACCGTTTCGGCGACATCGTCGGTCTGGAAGCCCAAATTTCGCAGATACTCGGGAAACTTCTCCACCAGATTCGTAGCCTGCTCGGAAATGAGTGGTGCCGCCCATATTCCCGCGCCCATGCCGATCAGGATGAAGCAGGAAAATATCAGGATAATCGAGAAGGCTCGCGAAACGCCCCAACGTTCGCGTACCCGAGTGACCAGAGGATTAACCAGATAAGCCAGAAGGAGTGCGACAAAGATCGGCAGCAGAATGTGGCGCAGCAGGTAGGCCAAGGTAAGAAGAAGAGCGAGGGAAAGAATCCATGTCAAATCACGAACCGCCGGAAATTGCCAAAGGTGACGGTCAGCCGCCGGGATTTTTCGCTCTTCCGATTCCATGCGGATACGCCTTAACGTTCTCTTTTCTTTTGCTGAAAGTATAACAGAATGCCTTTTCTCCCTTTGAGCCACAGAAGGTGGTTGCTTGACACGCCGGAGTCAGACCCTAAACTGACCCTCAGCATTCGTACATCCTCTGCTCCCGGATTCGTTGCAATCGGAAAGGAGAGTGCGTTGTTAAAAACAAATTCCATTACGCGTCGCGAATTGGCCGATGGCTATAATGCCGTCCAATCCGGCGACCGCAATATCGTCCTGCGTACGGCTTCCGCTATTGGCGCCCCTCTCGATTTCGCCCGTTCGGTGACCGCCGGACTGAGCCGGCAACCGCGCACCCTGGAATGCCGGTTTCTTTACGATGCCCAAGGCAGTCAGCTCTACGAGCGAATTACCGAGCAGCCGGAATATTATCCGACTCGTACCGAAGCTGCCATCTTGGCCAAGGTCGCCGCGCGCTTGCGCGCCCTGTGCGGACCTGTAACTTTGCTGGAATTAGGCTCTGGCAGCGCGGCTAAAACCGATCACCTGCTGCGGGCCTGGCTCGCCCTCGACCCGATGGTCCGCTACATTCCGGTCGATGTCAGCGACAGCGCCCTGTTGCAGGCGAGCCGGTCGATTGCCGAGCGCCACCCGCGGGCGCGGGTGATCGGCATTCACGGCACCTACGAAGAAGCGTTGGCCTTATTGCCGGACGTCTCCCCTGCCCTGACCATCTTCCTCGGCAGCACCCTCGGCAATTTCGAGGAAGAAGAGGCGGTCCTGTTTTTGCGCCGGCTCGCCGCCGCCCTCGGCCCCGAAGATAAATTCCTGCTCGGTGTCGATCTGGTCAAGGATGCAGCGACACTTGAAGCAGCCTATAACGATGTGGCCGGCGTCACCGCTGCCTTCACCCGTAACCTTTTCGCCCGCATGAACCGCGAACTGGCCTGCCGCCTCGATCTGGAGAGCATCGAACATGTCGCCCGCTGGCTGCCGGAGCAACGGCAGATCGAGATCCTTGCCCGTTTCCAGCGGCCGCAGACGATTCATGTGCGTTCCCTTGGCGCCCATATCCCGATCGCCGCCGGTGAAGAGGTTCGGGTAGAGATCAGCCGCAAGTTCGAGATCGAAGCCCTGCCCGACTGGCTGTTGACGTGCGGCTTCAACGTTTGCGAAATGTTCACCGACGAGCGCCGCTGGTTTGCCTTGCTGCTGCTGGAGAAAATCCCCTTGGAGAAAACCATCTGATGTCGGATTCCCGCCACCAGGTGCGCGATGGTCTCTGCGGCATCTGCCCGGCCGGCTGCTTCGTTGCGCGCCACGCTCGAAGACGGCCGACTGCTGCGGGTGGAGCCGCACCAGGACCATCCCCTCGGCATGATCTGCCGGATCGGCCGCCATTCGCCGGAGATCGTCCACGACCCGGACCGCCTTCTCTATCCGCTGCGCCGCATCGGTCCGAAAGGGAGTTACGCCTTCGAGCGCATCTCCTGGGACGAGGCCTATGACGTCCATAGCCGACGCGCTTCAGGAGATCAAGGCGCAGAGCGGCCCGGAAGCGGTGGCGATCTACACCGGGCGGGGCAGTTTCGACATGGCGCTGTGCGACCTCTTCCAGCCGGCCGACGTGGCCGTCTCTTCCGCCTCCAGCGTCCTCTTCCCCTTCGGCTCCCCCAACACCCTCGGAGTCGGCGCCCTCTGTTACGTTTCCTTCGCCATGATCGCCCCGCATGTGACCATGGGGGAGATGCTGATCACCATGGAAACCGACCTCGAGCAGGCGGAGCTGATCGTCCTCTGGGGAGCGAACCCCGCCACCGACTCGCCTCCGCTGGCCCACCTCCAGATCCTGCGCGCGCGCGAACGCGGCGCCGAAGTGATCGCGATCGACCCGCGCCGGGGCGAGACCGCCCGGCGAGACCGGCGCCGAGTGGGTGCCGATCCGGCCGGGGACCGACGGCGCGCTGGCCCTGGGCATGATCGGGGTCCTGATCGAGGAGGAACTGTACGACGAGCGGTTCGCCCGCGACTGGACGCGTCGGCTTCGACGAACTGAAGCAGCTTGTGCAGCACTTCCGGCCGAGGTGGTCGAGAGCATCACCGGCGTGCCGGCGGCGACGGTGCGGGACCTGGCGCGGCGGATTGCCGCGGCGCGCGGCGCCTGTCCGGTCATGTACACGGGGCTGGAATACTCCGACAGCGGCGTGCAGGCGATCCGGGCCGTATTCACGCTCTGGGCGCTTGCCGGCCAGCTCGATGTCCCCGGCGGGCTCCTCTTCCGGATGAAGGAAAACGTCTTCCCCCAGAACCGCTCCCGCCTGATCGCCAACCCGGACGTCAGGAAGGCGCTCGGGCGCGACCGTTTCCCGGTCTACAGCGCCTACCGCGGCGAGTCCCACGCCATCGCCCTGCCGGATGCGGTGCTGGAGGGACAGCCCTACCCGCATCCGCGCCCTCACCGTCCTCGGCGGCTCGATCATCACCGCCTGGCCCCAGCCCGAACTCTGGCGGCAGGACCTTGACTCCCTCGACTTCATGGTCTCCATCAACCGCTACCATACCGCCGATTCCGCCTATGCCGACATCGTCCTCCCCGCCGCCACCTATTACGAGATCACCTCCTACATGCGGTTCGGCCCGCTGTTCAAGATCCGCGAGCGGCTCGTAGAGCCGCAGGGAGAGGCGCGCAGCGATTTCCTGATCCTGGCCGAACTGGCGCAGCGCCTGGGCTACGGGCACCTCTACCCGCAGAGCGAGGAGGAGATGCTGCGCTTCGCCCTGGAGGGGAGCGGCTTCACCCTGGAGGAGGTGCGCGCGGCGGGGGGCGAGGCAGCGTGCCGGCGGTCATGCTGCAGTACAGGAAATGGGAAAAGGGACTGCTGCGCCCGGACGGCAGGCCCGGCTTCAATACGCCGAGCGGCAAGTTCGAGATCGCCTCCTCCATCCTCGCCGAGCATGGCTACGACCCGCTGCCGGTCTATACCGAGCCGCGGAGGGGCCGCTGGCAAACCCCGATCTGCTCGCGGAATTTCCCCTGGTGTTCAACTCCGGCACGCGCACCGCATTCGATTTCCGCAGCCAGCACCACGGGGTGCAGGGGCTTGTCCGAACAGCTTCCGGAGCCGCCGGTGACGATGAACCGCGAGGACGCCGCGGAACTGGGGTATCGAGGAGGGGGAACGGGTCTGGGTTGAGACACCCCGCGCGGCCGGCTGCAGTATCGCGCTCTTGTACCGACGACATGGTCCGCGGGGCCATCGATGCGCAGATGGGGGGTGGCGGGCCGCTCGGACCGGAGGCATGGCGGGAATGCAATGTCAATCGACTGACCGATATCGACCGCTTCGACCCGATCTCCGGCTTTCCCGATCTACAAGACCCTCCTCTGCCGGGTCGAAGCCGGCGCGGAGAAGGCAGGCGCTTCGGCTGCTGATGCGGCAAAGACGGAGGAAGATATGCCGTCCGCCACGTGATAGAGGCCGCGCCGCTGCGCCGCGTCTATCTCGACCACAATGCCACCACGCCCGTCGCCGGAGGTGCGGGAAGCGATGCTCCCCTTCCTGGGGGAGGAATGCGGCAACCCTTCCAGCATCCACGGCCGGGAAACTGCGGCCAGCGGCGCGGTGGAAGCGGCCCGCAGAATGGTTGCCCAGGGGCTCAACTGCACCGCCCGGCGCATCATCTTCACCGGCGGCGGCTCGGAGGCCGACAATCTGGCGCTGCAGGGGCTGGCGCGCGCCTCGGACGGCTCGCGGCCGGCATATCGTCACCAGCAGCATCGAGCATCCGGCCGTCCTCGCCCCCTGCCGCGCGCTGGCTGCCGGACGGATACGAACTGACCATCCTGCCGGTGAACCGGGACGGGGTGGTGGAGCCGGCGAGCTCTGCAGGAGGCGATCCGCCCCGACACGCTACTGGTCGGCTCATGCTCGCCAACAACGAGACCGGGGCGCTTCAGCCGGTGCGCGAACTGGCCGCGATCGCCCAGGAACAGGCGCGCTTTTTCATACCGACGCCGTGCAGGGCTTCGGCAAGATCCCCATCGATGTGGAAGAACTCGGGGTCGATCTGCTCGCCGTCTCGGCGCATAAGCTCCACGGCCCGAAAGGGGTCGGCGCGCTGTTCATGTCGCAAGGAGTCGAGCTGGACGCCGCTGATCAAGGGCGGCGGGCAGGAGCGGGGCATGCGGGCCGGCACCGAAAACGTCCCCGGCATCGTCGGCTTCGGGAAAGCCGTCGAACTGGCGCTCCGCCGGCTGCACGGCGGGGAAATGATTGCGGCTGGTGCAGCTGCGCGACCGGCTCGAAGCCGGCATCTGCCGACTCCTCCCGGAAGCGCACCGCAACGGGCCGGAGCGATGCCCGCCTGCCGAACACGCTCAGCATGACGCTCCCGGGATCAGGGGCGAATCGCTCGTTCTCTTCCTCGACCGGAAAGGGATCGGCTTCTCCTCCGGTTCCGCCTGCAAGTCGGGCAACCCCGACCCTTCCCATGCCCTCCTCGCCATGGGCCTCACCCCCCAGGAAGCCCACTGCTCCGTCCGTTTTTCCCTCGGCGCGGCAACCACCGCCAGCGAGATCGATTATGTCATTGAGGCTTTGAAGGATGTATTAAGAGAAACCCGGAATGCCGTTCGCTTTGTCGCCTGCCGTTAGCTGAATCAATCGGCAAAAAAATTACGGACCCACAATTTTCCGCAAAAAATTGCTTTGCCTCCATGGTAAACTGCTCAAAATTACCTGCTGAAAGGAATAACAATGAGACAAGCACAACAGGGAGACCGGGTTAAGGTGAACTTCACCGGCAAATTGGACGATGGCACGGTGGTCGATGCTTCCGTCGATAATTGCTGCGACGATGAATGCGAGTGCGAAACGGGACCGGTGGAACTAACCATCGGTGAAGAAGAAGTCGTCCCCGGCCTGGAGAAGGCGCTGATCGGCATGGCACCGGGGGAAAAGAAAACGGTCCGTCTTGTCAGCGAGGAAGCTTATGGCGAGCGTGACGAGGAAATGGTCATGGAGGTCGATCGCGGCGAAATCCCCGAGGACATCGCTCCTGAAATCGGCCAGACACTGGAACTCACCGATGAAGAGGGGGAGGCCTTTCTGGTCACGGTCACCAACATCACCGAAACTGAAGTCGTCCTGGATGCCAATCATCCTCTGGCCGGTGTTGATATTACTTACGAGATCGAACTGGTTGATTTTGCCTGATAATGGCTCTGCACCGTGACCTATGCGAAGCTTACCGGCGGATCATGGGTCACGGTTTTTCCTCTTCCGCATCCCTCTCCTGCCCCGGCATCCCCCCTCCCCGCTGTGCTGATTTCCCATCTTCTTTTGCCGCAGCGGGATGTTTGCCGTTCCAGCGGCGCAGGCCGTTGTCCGCCGAGCGCGCCTCCGGCCAACGGCGCAGACCATCTTCGGGCCATTTTTTCCCCCCTTCCTTCTCCTCCCCACCGTTATTATCGACCCACGGCACGCCAAGGGAGCGGGCGCGCTCATCCACCAGCTGCCGGTAGGCATCGCGAACACGTTCCCGTTCCGTCTCCGTTTTCAATTCCCAGAGTTTTTGCCGATATTGTTCCCGTTCTTCCGGACTCAGCAACTCCTGTCGATAAATCTGGTTCTTGTCATCGTGCCAGAAGTGGTCATCTTTCTCCTGCGCCATTGCGAATCCTGCGGCCAAAAAAAAGTAAATAACAATGACCGGAGCTAAACTTCGGTTCATATCTTCTCCAGCTAAAAGAGATTTAGTATTTCTAACCGATCAAGCGGTCAAGTCAAATACATCGGCGGAAATTTAGCAGGCGGAGAAACAGGGACGGGAGAGTAAGTTACGAATGCAGCTCGATGAAACGTGGGGAGAGTGTGTGACCGTGTAGGCGCAATAGAGCGAGAGAGATCGGCAGTTTGAATCGCCGGGGACCGATGCTGCCGGGGTTCAGGTAAAGGACCTCTCCCCGTTGTGAAAAAGCTGGCTGATGCGAATGTCCGCTGATAACCACCTGAATACCGGCGGCGACCGGCTCGAGGTCGAGACAGGAGAGATCGTGCAGGATAAACAGGAGGGTGCCGCCAAGATCAACCATCTCGGTTTCGGCAAGGGGCGCGGCCCAGGGTCCATGATCGACATTGCCACGCACGGCGACTACCGGTGCGATCTCTTGCAGTAGCGGGAGGACCTGCGGCCCGCCGACATCGCCGGCATGTACGATCAGATCGGTGCCGCGCAGGGCGGCTAGCGCTTCCGGGCGCACCAGACCATGGGTGTCGGAAACGATGCCGATCAGATATTCCTCTTGCTTTGGCAGCTTCATGCGCTTGCGAACCGTTTTTTCATAGCCGTCCGGATTTCCTCCAGGCAGGCATAGGGAATCTTCAGATTGCCCCGGAAACCACCGATAACGAGAGCATCTCCTTCAATGCCATGAAAATCGGAACCGCCAGTGACGATAAGTCCATTTCGGCGCGCCTGGGTAATATACCAATCGATATCGTCATTGGTGGCGCCGCTGTTGTAGGCTTCGATGCCGTCCAGGCCAAGGGGGACCAGATCGGCCAAAAGGCGTTGAAAAAGACGGCGGTCGCGGGTGATGAAGGGAGGATGGGCAAGGGCAGTAATCCCGCCGGCCCGATGGATCAGGGTGATGGCTTCATCAATGGGGAAAAAACGCTTCGGAACATTGCAGGGAACGAGATATTTCTGGAAAGCCTCTTCCGTGTTCGCCGCGTATTGCCGATGCATCAGCGCCATGGCGATATGCGGCCGTCCCAATGTGCCGGCGGCCTTGGTGAGAACCTCGGCGAAATCGATCGGCTCCCGCCTTTCGCGCACAAGCTTTTCGTTGACCTTCGCCAGAATCCGCTCATTGCGTCCGGTGCGAAACTCCCGAAATTGAAGCAGGGTCTGACGCAGCATCGCATCGTGGTGGTCAAATCCATAGCCGAGAAGGTGTATATCCTCCAGCTCGCCCCAAATAGCCGATAATTCGACACCCGAAATGACCTCCACACCGGCCTCCCGACCGACGACGATCGCTTCTTCGATGCCGTCTATATTGTCGTGATCGCAGAGGGCAATGGCAGCAAGTCCCGCGCGGGCGGCCAGTTGCACGACCTCGGCCGGTGGACGAACGCCATCGGAGCACGTACTGTGCAAGTGCAAATCGATGCAAGGGAACATTTTTATAGGATAGCGCAACAGAGAGGAGAAAAAAAAGCGGGACGCACAGGAGGGGGAAGTGCGTCCCAAACAATTCAATGAAGGCTTCATAACACCATCTTCACGCCGAAGTCAAGGATATTTATCCGTCCACTTTTTTCTCGGGGGAAGGAAGCATCCGTCAGCCCCCGCTGAACTATTTGGTTGAACTAGACAAAAAAATTGACAGCCGGTATTCCTCTCCCTAAGATGCCGCTTCCACTCCTGGAGGTATCATGGACTCATTGACCCTTCTCGGCATTGCCGTCGCTCTGGCGATGGATGCTTTTGCGGTGGCGCTGGCGGCCGGGATGACCCTCAATCCGATAACCGGACGGCATCTTTTCCGCCTCGGCTTTCATTTCGGTCTGTTTCAGGCGGGAATGCCGGTGATCGGCTGGCTGGCGGGATTGACGATCCAGAAATGGATTGCCAGTTACGACCACTGGATCGCTTTCGTCCTGCTGGCATTCGTCGGCGGCAAAATGATCCATGAAGCAATGCAGCAAAGGGAAGACCGGCCGGAGAAAGATGCGACTCGCGGCTGGACGCTGGTCATGCTCTCTTTGGCCACCAGCATCGACGCGCTGGCGGTGGGTTTGTCCCTGGCCATGCTCGGCGTCAGCATCTGGCTGCCGGCAGGGGTCATCGGCTTGGTTTGCGGCGTTCTCACCGTTACCGGCATGCTCCTCGGCCGCCGTGTCGGTACCCTCTGGGGATCACGGGTGGAAATCCTCGGCGGCCTGATCCTGATCGCCATCGGCGGCAAGATTGTCCTCGAACATACGGTTTTTCAATAGATCCAAATTCAGTCCGAGCTTTTGCGGCAATAAAGAGCATGACGAAATTGCGGATATTCGATGACCTCAACCTCCTGCCAGTCGCCCAGGCAAAGCGCGGGGAATAGTACATCCCCCGGATAATCCCCGAAAATCCAGGAAATTCGCAAGGAGTCGGCAATCGGCAACGCTTCCGCGAAGATGCTCCGGCCGCCGATGAAAAAGAGGTTCTGACCAGCGGCCAGTTCCACCGCCTCGGCAAAAGTTCGGCAGATTTCCACTCCGGGCGTGGGCGGGAGCGAACGGCTGAGAACGAGATTGCGCCGCTGCGGCAGAGGTCGGCCGATAGATTCGAAGGTCCGGCGCCCCATGACGACCGTCTGGCCGATGGTCAGCTCACGGAAAAGGCGCAGCTCTTCGGGAATATGCCAGGGAGTCTGATTGTCGCGGCCGATGACCCGCGCTTCGGTCATGGCGACCAGAATCGTCTTTTTTCCTTTCAACGCAGCATTTCCCTTCTCCGATCCTCTTCCGTTCGTTCTTGGTGACGACGTTCCGTTCTCCGGCGTTCCGGGCCACTGTAGACATGCGCTTGCCGCTCAATCAGCGAAGCGTAATACCCGCCCCTCGCCACCAGTTCTGCATGCCGCCCGATTTCGGCTATACGCCCACCCTTCAGAACGACAATCCGATCGGCGTTGACAACGGTAGAAAGCCGATGGGCGATGACAAAGGTCGTACGCCCGCGGATCAGCCGCTCGATCGCCTCCTGTACCTGGGCTTCCAACTCGACGTTGAGGGCCGAGGTCGCCTCATCAAAGATGAGAATGGGCGGATTTTTCAGCAGCGCCCGGGCAATGGCAATGCGCTGCCGCTCCCCTCCCGACAGGCGGCTCCCCCGCTCTCCCACTTCGGTATCGTATCCCTTCTCCAGCGCCATGATGAATTCATGGGCATTGGCCGCCCGGGCAGCCGCCTCGATTTCCTGCCGGCTCGCTTCGGGACGACCATAGGCGATATTATCTCGCACTGGTTCGTTAAAGAGAAGGGCATCCTGCAGCACCACCCCGATCTGTTCACGCACACTCATTTGCCGCAATTGGCGCAGATCAAGGCCATCGACAAGGATGGCGCCGCGGGTCGGGTCGTAAAAACGCTGCAGCAGAGCCATCATCGTACTCTTGCCGGCGCCGCTGGGGCCGACAATCGCCACCATTTCGCCAAGACGCACATGAAGGTCGATGCCGCGCAGGATAATGGTCCCGGTTGCGCCGTAAGCGAAATGCAGGTCCTTGAATTCCACTTCGCCGCGCAGGTTGTGTGCCTCCACGGCGTCCGGCGCATCGCCAATATGTTCCTGCGTATCGAGAATGGAAAAAATCTGGTCGAGGGAAACGCTGGCCGTCCGCAAGGTGCGGTAAATACCGGTCAGTCCCTGTACCGGTCCGAACAGGCCGCCGACGTAGCCGAGAAAGGCGATCAGGGTACCGATAGTCGCTTCACCGCGCAGTACGAGCGATCCGCCAAACCCGATCGCCGCCAAACGGGCGGCATTGACCGCAACATTCTGGACAGCACCAATACTGGTATCGAAACGGATACCGCGCACCACCTCGCGATTCGTCTCGCCCACGTCTTGCAAGAAACGGCGCTTTTCCGCATCTTCCATGGCAAAACTGCGTACTGTCACAATCCCTGAAAGGATCTCGTTGAAGCGGGCGTAAATTCGCGCCCACCGATCCATCAACACCTTTTCGCGCCGGGTCTGTGCCGGCGCCGCCATCGCCGCCAGCAGCGCCGGCAATGGGGTAAAGAGTAGCACGAGCAGGGTGAGCCGCCAGTCAAGGCGCAACATGACCACAACGGCCAGCAGAAGATAAGCCAAAGCCGGCAGAACATTGAAAGAAATCTCGCTGATAGCGCCGATGAATCCCTGAATCCCGCGGTCGAGCCGGCTCATGATCGCCCCGACCCCCTCCCGCCGATGGATATCATTCGGCAGGCGGTGCAGCTTCTCCACTGTGGCATCGAGCAAGCCATACTGAATGCCAATCCGAGTACGCCACGAAAGCCAGTTGGAAAATCCCCCGCCAACCTCGCGGAGAAGGGCAAGCCCGGCAAGTATCGATACGCCGATCAGAATTGGCCGAAAGGTTTCGTTTCCCCCCAACCCATCGAAGATATACTTCATGACCAGCGGCTCAAGGGCATTGGTTGCAGCCACGGCAAAGGTCAGCAGCAGGATCACTACCACCATCCAGCGGTGCGGACGGGCAAAGGCCATTGCCCGTCGCAGGCGGGATATCCTCCCGGTTGCCATCGCCATTGTCTCCCCTTACGTAATACCTCTTTTCGGAGTATAGCGAAGCACCGACAGATAGAAAGCCGAGGCCTTTCGGACAGGCGGAAACAGCTGGCGAAAAACATCCAGGCGGCCTTGACATCCGGATAAGCTTGACCATAATTAAACCCAAATAAATTAAAGCTTTGGTACTAATGAAAGGATAGATTATGGCGAATTACGAAGTTAGAATCAGAGCTTTTATTGTCGAAAATTTTCTTTTCGGCGACGGTACCGGATTGGGGGAAAACACATCTTTTCTTCAGGAAGGAATCATTGATTCGACCGGTGTTCTTGAGCTTGTCACTTTCCTTGAGGAAGAATTTGCGTTGGTCATGCGTGACGAGGAGCTGGTCCCGGAAAATCTCGATTCCATTCGCCGAATAGCCGACTTCCTTCGTCGCCACATGGATGATTTCCCAAATTACGACCTGCCGCCGATCGCACATGCCGGTGCATGAATCAAGGGCCAACTGCCGACGGTAAAAACATGTCCTTGCGTTGGATTGCCAAGCGCCTTCTGCTCTGCTCGGCGATGCTCACCACAGCTCCGCTCATCCTCGCCAGCCGCATCGGGCAGAATTACGGCACCGATGCCTTCTTCAACATCGCTGCCCAAGGCCTGGCGCTGGTTCCCGGGCTCCCCGGCAGTATCTTGCGGGTCGCCTTTTACAGAGGAACCTTGAAGGGAATCGGCGCCGACGTGCGGATTGCGTTCGGAACTTTTTTTTCCAAAAGCTCGGCCAAGCTCGGAAACCAAATCAATATCGGCGCCTATTGCATTCTGGGTAATGTAGATCTGCAGGACGGCGTTCTGATTGGCAGCCGGGTCAGTGTCCTCAGCGGAAAATACGAGCACGGCAGCGCCTTCGTCCAGGTGCGCAAACCGGAGGAAGGTGGGGGTGAATGCATCCATATCGGTGCCCGCACCTGGATCGGCGAGGGGTCACTCATAGCGGCCGATGTCGGCGACAACTGTCTTGTTTCCACCGGCACAGTGGTCACCCGGCATGTCCCCGATGGCAGCATGGCCGCCGGCAATCCAATGAAACTCGTGAAAATCCAGCCGTTTCTTTCTGTCGTCCCGGTAGCGAGCGAATCCGGTCGCCTCGCCTGACACTCCTGTCGGATCTGTTACTTCCAGCGCCTACTCAGCAAAGAAAAAGGACCTGCCTACTTCGGCAAGTCCCTGTTTTTATTGGCGGCCCCGGCGCGACTCGAACGCACGGCCTACCGCTTAGGAGGCGGTCGCTCTATCCACCTGAGCTACGGGGCCGGAAGGGTTTTTATATACCCCGCAGAGGCAAGGAATGCAAGAGGAATGACCTGATTTCACTTAGAACTTCAGTAGGCTGAAGACCTTTCCGGCCGGCAGCTTGCGGCGCCCCTGCAGAAATTCCAGCTCGGTCAGAAAGGCGCATTCGACGATCTCGGCGCCGAGATCGCACACCAGATCGACGACCGCCGCCATGGTTCCGCCGGTAGCCAGCAGATCGTCGGCGATGATCACCCGATGCCCGGGTTGAAGGCATCCTCATGGATTTCCAGGGTATCGGTGCCGTATTCGAGGTCGTACGTCTTGCTTTGCGGGTCTTGTAGGGAAGTTTTCCCGGCTTGCGCACCAGGGTGATCCCGGCGCCGAGTTTGTAGGCCAAAGCGGAGCCGAGAATAAAACCACGCGCCTCGACCCCGACCACTTGTCGATGTTTTGGCCGATATAGCGATGGGCGATCAGGTCGATCATCCGATGAAAGCTTTTAGCCATCCGACAACAGCGTTGTGATATCCTTGAAAACAATTCCTTTTTTGGGAAAATCGGGAATATCGCGAATGATTTCTTCAGTTCTTCCACGACTTGTCTCCCTTTGCTTGAGTCCACTGATGAATTACTTCATCTCGGCACGTGTTTCCTCGCGCTGTGCACGCAGCATAGGATCACGTTCTTCCATCATAATCACGCAGCTTGTCAAGGCTTTTGGCTTCGATCTGGCGGATTCGCTCGCGGGTGACGCCAAACTGTTGGCCGATCGTGTCCAGGGTCTGTGGTTCCTGATCATTCAGACCGAAGCGCAGGGTCAGGATTTCCCGCTCATTGTCAGTGAGGGTTTTCAGCCATGTCGGCAACCTGGGTCAAATTTGTCGATATTGTGCGTCATTCGACCAAGATCAGACGGATCTGACAGAATTGGTGTCCTCGATGGTATCCATCAGGCTGTAATCGTTGTTCTCACCCATCGGGTGCTCGATGGAATAGGTTTTCTTCAGCAAGACCATCAATCGCCGCACATAGCTCGGCTCCACACCCATGGCTTCCGCCACTTCCTTCACCTGGGGTTCGCGATTGTCCTTGTGCACCAACTCGCGGCGTGACCTTGACCAATTGGTTGATATCGTCGGAAACATGCACCGGCAACCGGATGGTGCGGCTCTGGTTGACCAGGGCGCGTTCGATCGACTGGCGGATCCACCAGGTCGCATATGTCGAAAAACGGCACTCCTTGCTGAGTTTGAAGCGCTCGACAGCTTTGATCAAGCCGATGTTCCCCTCCTCGATCAGATCGAGAAAAGGCAGGCCGCGGTTCATGTATCGCTTGGCAATCTTGACCACCAGGCGCAGATTCGATTCGATCATCCGGTCGCGGGCGGCCATATCCCCGTTATCGATACGCCGCGCCAGTTCCCGCTCATCCTCGGCGGTCAGCAGGGTCGTTTTCTGGATTTCCCGCAAATAAAGCTTGATGGCATCATCCGAATGATCATCATAGTCGGATTCGCGCTCTTCTTCTTCCTCTGCCTCCTCCTCCGCGGCCAATGCCTCCGGTTCGGGGAATTCATCAAGATCGCCGCCACCTTCCGAGTCACCTGCGACCTGGTCTATATCGAATTCTGGGTAAAAGTCGAGAAGTTCGTCCATTCGCTTAGTCCTTATTTTTTAGAGAAAAATAATTTTTCAGCGAGTCTACGGGATATTCTTTCTTCAGGGCAAGTAAAAAATCGGGTTTATTGGAGCCTTTTTTTGCCTGATCTCGAAATGCAGTCGGGGCGTTCCACCGGACGGCGGACGTCCGGAGAGAGCGATCTGTTCCCCTTGATTGACGAAAGCACCCGAGGCAACAAGATTCTTCCGGTTGAAACCATATACAGTGAAAAAAGAATCATCATGCCGAATGATGATGAGATTTCCATAACCGCGGATACCGTCACCGCTGTAGGTCACCTGCCCGGCAGCCGCCGCCTGGATCGGTGTCTCCTCAGGAACGCCGATTTCTACTCCGTTGCAGCTGCGGTTGCCACTTTGGCCGAATCCCCGAAGCATATCTCCTTTCAACGGCCAAGCAAAAGTTCCTTTGGCTACCGCCGGAACTATCGGTGTTGATTGCTGTGTGGCATTTTTAGATGAAACCGGAACAGATAAAGGCGGAGTTGAGGATCTCGCTACCGGAACGGAAGCCGCTTTTTTCACGGCAGATTTTTTAGAAACCGAATTTTTTTCCGGACTGTTTGCGGGCAAATCAATGATCCGGGTAGCACCGGGAATAAAAAGTCTTTGCCCGTAATGCAATTTAGCAGGATCGTCGATGTTGTTCAGGCGGGCAAGATACTGTTCATTGACACTGTAGAGACGACTGATCGAATAAAAAGTTTGCCCCGGCTGCACAGTATGATAGATCCCTTTCGTCGCAGCACAGGCCGCAGGGAAAAGGAGCAGTGCAAGGATAGTGAACCGGAGAGATATTTTATCGATCATCTGCCGCCCGGAAGAAAATGCAGACATTAAGCTTAACGGATATCTATTCGAACTTCAACCGGGGGCTGCGAAAAGAGAAGAAAAAAACAGCACGGTCGAGGCTACTGGGTCGGCATTACAGCTCAAACCTCCTCAGTCGGCCAACCGAATTGGCCGAGCAGTGGCACGAAACGGCAATCGATAAGATCCTCTTCGAGAAAATTCTCCTTTTCGCTGCGGATAATCCGTTTTAATTTTTGCCCCACGCGATCGCCAACGGGAATGACCAGACGGCCGCCGGGAGCGAGTTGCGTCAGATATCCGGCCGGAACCGCCGGTGCGCCGGCGGTAACAATGATAGCATCGAAGGGGGCAGCATCCATCCAACCGACAGTACCGTCGGCAAGCTTGTTGTTGATGTTTCTACAACCGATTTCATCGAGAATCCGGCGGGCACGGCGAGCCAACATCGGAATGCGTTCAACGGTATAAACCCGGGAGGCAATGCAGGAGAGAACCGCTGTCTGGTAACCGGAACCGGTGCCGATCTCCAAGACTTTTTCTCCACCGGTCAAGGCCAAAGCCGCGGTCATGGCAGCGACAATGTAAGGCTGGGAAATGGTTTGCTTATCGCCGATCGGCAGGGGAAATTCGCTGTAGGCTTGACCGATGAGAGCCTCTTCGACAAAACGATGTCGTGGGACCTGCAGCATCGCTTCGAGCACCAAAGGATCGGAAATCCCCCGTTCACGTATCTGTTTTTCCACCATACGTCGGCGGGCGATCGCATAATCCATGGAGACTCTAGTGATCGAAGGAGGCAGGGATGCGCTCTTCAAGCCCCCAGGTGGACAAAGCGGCAAAGGAGCGATTATTGGTCAGGTCGAGATGCAGGGGCGTAACAGAAATGAACCCGCGACGTACGGCATGGGAATCGGTCCCCTCGATGTCCTGGAAATCAAGTTCGCCGGCCCCAAGCCAGTAATACTTTCGGCCGCGCGGATCGATTTTCTCCACTATCGCATCGGTATAGCGACGCCTCCCCTGTCGGGTTAAACGCACTCCGCATGGAGCACCCGTCGGCACATTGACATTAAGGAAGGTATCGGTGGGAAGCCCGCGGGCAAGAATAGTCGCTGCAAGATCGGCGGAATAAGCGGCGGCGATGCGAAAATCTTCGGTCTTGAAGGAAGTGGCTTCAAGGGACACGGCAAAAGCGGGAACACCCATCAGAGTCGCTTCCATGGCCGCCGAAACCGTTCCCGGAATAAGTGACGTCATCCCCCATGTTCCCCCCCTTGTTGATCCCCGATACGACCAAAGCAGGTCGTTCGGCCAGCAGACCATGGATGCCGAGATTGACGCAATCGGTCGGAGTGCCGTCGACGGCGAAACGATCGGGACGGATTTCTTCGGCACGCAGGGGAGAATGCAGGGTCAGGGAGTGCCCGACAGCGCTGCGCTCACGGTCGGGAGCGACCACAATGACTCGTCCGTGAGCAGCAAGACTTTCGGCTAAGACGAACAGGCCGGGCGATTCGATGCCGTCATCGTTTGTGACCAGAATCAGCACTTGTACCTCGGGACGGCGGAAGCGGAGGGAGAGCGATCTGTAATTTTAGAGTTCCAGAGACTGACGCAAATGGCGCAGATCGCTAATGATCTCTGCAAGCAGACGGTTCTTCGATTGTTCGGTCAACAGCGGGAGCTGGATAGCTTTATCAACGGAAGGTTCACGCAACTTCTTCTTTGCCCCGGCAATCGTGTAACCTTGCCCATAGAGCAGATCCTTGAGCCGCAGTACAAGCTCGATATCCTTTTGCTGGTAAAGCCGTTGCTGTTTGCGGCTCTTACCCGGGCGGAAGGAACCGAACTCCGATTCCCAGTAACGCAGGACGTGCGGCTTGACCCCGGTAAGTTCGGCTACTTCACCGATCTTGAAATATAGCTTGTCGGGAAATCTGCAGGCTCATATCCCGTTCAGGCGACGCAAGAAAATACGGGAACCTTATTCTGCGCCGTTGATGGACGCCTTGAGGACCTGGCTTGGCTTGAAAGTCAGGATGCGCCGGGAACAAATTTCAATTTCTTCTCCGGTCTGCGGATTGCGCCCCCGACGGGTCGATTTGTCCTTGACCACGAAATTACCGAAACCGGCAATTTTGATCTTTTCGCCGTTTTCCAGGGTCATTTTCATCAGATCGAAGACCATTTCAACGATCTCAGCGGATTCCTTCTTGGAAAATCCGGTCTTGAGATAAACATTTTCAACCAGGTCCGCCTTGGTCATATCACCTCCAACCTTGATAACACTAGATCCCTGAATTTTCAGGTTTTTATAGCACAGCAAAAATATGTAAGCAACATCTTTTTTACCGGATCTCCGCTCCGAGCTATTTTCGCAGGGCATCAACGACTTTACTGTGAGCGCGGGTTATCTCTTCATCGGTCAGGGTTCGCTCCGGACTCCGGTAGCGGGCGCGGATGGCTAGGCTCTTTTTGCCCGCAGGAACACCCTTGCCACGATAAACATCGAATAGGACGATCTCTTCCACATCCTTTTCTCGCATCTTGTCAAGGACACTGAAAACCTGTTGGGCCGCGATCTCTTCATCGATGAGAAAAGCACTGTCGCGATAAACATCGGGATACCGGGAAAGGGGGCGGAAACCCCTGTAGCACCGGCGGCGGCGATAACTGCTTCCAGATCGAAATCAAGGAGGAGTACCGGCGCATCAATATCGAAATTGGCCAGGACCTTCGGGTGCACTTCTCCCAGTGTCCCTATCACCTTTTCGCCGCTGCGCACGGTACAGGCCTTTCCGGGATGCAGGAATGGCTCTGATACGACGGGCTCCCAGGTGCAGTGGGGGACATGCAAGACCGCCAGCAACGATTCGGCAACGCCCTTGAGGTCAAAAAAATCGACGTTTTCATTTCCCTGCGCCCAACCCTCCGGCTCCCGCCGACCACACATCACGGCGGTAAGACGCACCGTTTCCACCGGCAAGTTCCTCCGGCCTGAGGTTGATAAACCGGTCGCAGTTCGAACATGCGCAGGTCGCGTGTGCGATAGGCAAGATTCCCTTTTATCGTCTCCAGCAGACTGCCGACCAGCGTCGTACGCATGACCGATTGTTCTTCGTTAAGAGGATTGAGAATTCTGACCGTCTGTCGGCGACGGTCTTCTTCGGCCAGATTCAAGCGATCGAGGGATGAAGGTGAAATAAAGGAATAGTTAATTGCCTCGGTAAAACCGGCCGACACCATCCGGTCACGCGTCTGCCGCACTCGTCGCTGATGATCAGAGGGACGATGGCTTTGTGCCCGGCCAACCGGCATTGTTATCGGAATGCTGTCATAGCCATGAAGGCGAGCCACCTCTTCGATCAGATCGATCTCACGTTCAAGGTCGGGACGAAAAGACGGAACGGAGACGGCAAGCGTATCCGTGTCAATCGGCTCGATGCCGAGGCCGATACTGCGCAACAACCGCCCGATTTCATCTCTTTCCAGACGCAGGCCGAGAATCTCTTCACTGCGTCGGGCAGTGATCCGCAACTGCCGGTTTTTAACAGGAACCGGGTAGACATCGATCATCCCACGTGCCACCTGGCCGCCGGCCAATTCGAGAATCAAGCGATGCCGCCCGGTCGAGAGCCACCGGCACCATATCGATATCGGCGCCCCGCTCGAAACGGTGCGACGATTCGGTATGCATGCCGAGCCGCTTGCTGGTACGACGGATGGCGGTCGGGTTGAAATAGGCGCTTTCCAGCAGGATGTCGACGGTTTCCGGGCGGATTTCGGAGTTTTCCCCGCCCATGATGCCGGCCAGGGCCACCGGCCCTTCCCCGTCACAGATCATCAGATCGTTTCCTGCAGCAGACGCACCTGGCCGTCGAGGGTGGTGAACGATTCTCCCTCCCCTGCCCGCTGCACCACGATTCGTCCGCCGCGCAGCAGGCGAAAATCGAAGGCATGCAGCGGATGACCGAGTTCCATCAGACAGAATTGGTGACATCGACGACATTATTGATCGAGCGCATGCCGACCGCTTCGAGTCGCCGCACCAGCCATTCCGGCGATGGTCCGATCTTCACCCCTCAGATCAGGCGCGCGGCATAACGCGGACAGAGTTCCGGTTCCTCGATCGTCACCGAGGTCTGCTGATCGATCGCCGGTCCCAGCTCTTGCAGGCACGAAGCCGGCAAGCGCAGCGGTTTGCCAACCATGGCTGCCACTTCGCGGGCCACCCCGACGACGCTCAGGCAGTCGGCACGGTTCGGGGTTAAGCCCAAGTTCAAAACGCACATCCTTGAGGCCAAGAGCGGCAAATACCGGCTGCCCGAGGGCAGTCCGGCCGGGAGGATCATGATCCCTTCAGATTCGGCCGCAAGACCCAGTTCCGTCGCGAGCAGAGCATGCCCTTGGAATCACGCCCGCGAATCTTCGATTTCTTGATCTTGAAATCACCCGGCAGAACCGCGCCGACCTGGGCGAACGCGACCAGGTCGCCGGCCTTGTGATTGCGCGCGCCGCAGACCACCTGCAGTATTTCGCTGCCGGTCTCGACCTTGCACAGGGTGAGACGGTCGGCTTCGGGGTGCGGCTCGACTCGATACAAGGCGGGCGACAATGACACTGTCCATCCCTTCGCCGAGCTTTTCCATGGCGTCGACTTCAAGACCGGCCATGGTAAGCGATGGGCAAGTTCTCCGGAGAAAGATCGAAATCGACAAATTCCTTGAGCCAGTTTAGGTGACGATCATTATCAGATCCTTTGCACCAAAGCAAAGAGGGAAGTCGTTGATCAACGGAACTGCTGCAGAAAGCGCAGATCGTTTTCAAAGAAGAGCCGCAGATCGTTGATGCCGTATTTGAGCATGGCGATGCGCTCGATCCCCATGCCGAAAGCAAAACCGGTGTAGACTTCGGGATCGTAACCGACCGATTTGAAGACTTCCGGATCGATCATGCCGCCGCCGAGAATTTCCAGCCAGCCAGAATTCTTGCAGACCCGGCAACCTTTGCCGCCGCAGATCACGCAGCTGAATATCGACTTCGGCGCTCGGCTCGGTGAACGGGAAGAAGGACGGGCCGAAAGCGAACGCCGGTACCTGTGCCGAAATACTGATTGATGAAAATCGGTCAAGATCCCCTTGAGATCGCCGAAAGTGATCCTTGCGATCGACCAGGAAACCTTCGATCTGGTGGAACATCGGGACTGTGGGTGATATCCGAATCGCGGCGGTAGACCGTGCCGGGAGCGATCGACCCGCACCGGCGGGGCCTGCTTGAGCATGGTGCGGATCTGCACCGGAGAGGTGTGGGTGCGCAGGACCACGTCATCGGAGATGTAAAAGGTGTCCTGCATGTCGCGGGCGGGATGGTCCTTGGGGATATTGAGCGCCTCGAAATTGTAGAAATCCTGCTCGATCTCCGGACCTTCTGCCACGCCGAAACCGAGCCAGGCAAAGATTCCGGCGATCTCTTCGGTCACCAGGGTGATCGGGTGTTTGGTGCCGGCGCATGAGCGACGACCCGGGCAGGGTCACATCGATCCGCTCGGCCGGCAGTCGCGTTGCAATCTCCATCGCGCGGAATTGCCTCGCAGCGCTCGATCAGAACCCTGTTCGAGCCGTTCCTTGACCGAGTTGACCAGCGCGCCAATGACCGGGCGCTCGTCCGGCGGGAAGGCCGCCCATCTCCTTCATGATGGCGGTCAGTTCCCCCTTCTGCCCAGAAAACGCACCCGCACCTCCTGCAGAGTGGCATCCGTTCGGCTGCGTGCAGGGCTTTGCGTGCCGCCTGCAGCATCCCTTCGAGTTGTTCCTTCATCGTCATGCCAGATGTTCAGTTCATGACAAGAATGGATCCCTTCAGGCTGGCATCGGACATCGCTGCAGATAAAAAAAAGAGATGGGCAATAGCCCATCTCTCTTACGTCGCGGACGCTTACTGGATCGGGCCTTGGCCTGGCCGACCACGGCACTGAAGCCCGTCGGATCGGTAACCGCCAGTTGGGCCAGGATCTTGCGGTCCAGGTCGATCTCGGCCTTTTTCAGGCCGAAAATCAGCCGGCTGTAGGAAAGCCCGTTTTCACTGGCGGCAGCATTGATACGGGTAATCCACAGAGCGCGGAAATCACGCTTCTTGACCCTGCGGTCACGGAAAGCATAATTGAGCGCCCGGTCAACCGCCTCGGTCGCACTGCGGAACAGTTTGCTGCGGGCGCCGCGGAAACCTTTGGCCAGTTTCAACACCTTGTTCGTCTGCGTCTCGCTTTAAATCCTCTTTTTGCTCTCGGCATTGTTATGCTCCTTCTGTCGTAGATGGCGGGAAATGCCCGCTGCCGGATCTGAAGGGGGAGACAGTGTCCCCTCAGTTCACGGACTTAGGTCGAGCATGCAAGACTCGTTATCAGCGTAGGGGATCAGCCGGCTGATGTTTCTTCGCATTCGTCTTGGATGCGACCATGGTCGACTGGCGCAGATTGCGCTTGCGCTTGGTCGTTTTCTTGGTCAGGATATGGCTGGTGAAAGCCTTGCTGCGGCGAATTTTGCCGGTGCCAGTCTTGCTGAAACGCTTGGCGGCACCGCGGTTGGTCTTGATTTTAGGCATTACCCATTCTCCTTCGATCTTTGCACTGCCTGCAAAATTGAAGCGACTGGCAATACCGAACGTCCTATTTTTTAATCGGGCAACACCATGATCATGAAGCGGCCGGCCATTCCGGATGCGATTCGACCTGACCGATATCTGCCAGTTCCGTGACAATCCGCTCGATCAAGCGACTGACCAAATTCAGGTGAGTCACCTCGCGCCCGCGGAACACCACCGTATCGCCTTGTTCCCCTCCTCAAGGAAACGGCGGGCATGCTTGATCTTGAACTGGAAGTCGTGCTCCTCGGTCTTGGGCCGCAGCTTGATCTCCTTGAGCTCGACCTGCACCTGTTTCTTCTTGGCTTCGGCAGCTCTTTGCTCTGCTGGTACTTGAACTTGCCATAGTCCATGATCCGGCAGACCGGCGGCACGGCGGTGGCGAAACCTCGACCAGGTCAAGCCGCTTGCTTCGGCCAGCAGCCAGAGCTTCGGCCAGAGTCAGGATGCCAAGCTGGTCGCCCTCAGCATCGATCAACCGGACTTCCCGGGCACGATCGCCTGATTGATATTGACTCTGGCTTGGCTATGGGCACACCTCCTAATGATAATTGCCTTGCACTTCGACTCTGCAACGAAATCGGGCAAATTCTGCAGGCTCATGCGGATCAAGATTTTTGCCGATCGGATGGCGCGGCGTCAACGGTGCCCGCTCCACTTCTTCTTTCACCGATGACCAGCATGTAGGGAACTTTTTGCAGCTGGGCCTCGCGAATCTTGAAGCCCAGCTTTTCATTGCGGAAATCGTTCTGCACCCGAACCCCTTCCGACGCGAAGATCACTGGAATACGTCCTGCAGCGTAAGGCAGCCTGGTTGTCGGTGACGGTGACGAACAATGGCCTGAACCGGCGAAAGCCAGAGAGGGAAATTGCCGGCATAATGCTCGATCAGCACGCCGATGAAACGCTCGATGGCACCGAGGATAACCCGGTGAACCATGACCGGCGCTTTTTCTCGCCGTCGCTTCCGATATAGGTGAGGTCAAAACGCTCGGGGAGCGTAAAATCGCACTGGATTGTAGCACACTGCCATTTTCTGTCAAGGGCGTCCTTGCAGCTTGATGTCGATCTTCGGGCCGTAAAATGCGCCGTCGCCCTCATTGATCTCAAAGGGACGCCCGGAATCCTTCAAAGCGCCCAGCAGAGCATTGGTTGCCCGCTCCCAATCCTCATCAGAACCGATCGATTTCTCCGGGCGGGTGGAGAGTTCCATCTCGTACTCGAAGCCGAAAATCCCCATGACGTCGCTGACAAAGTAGATGACCCCCTTGATCTCGGCGTCCAGCTGCTCCGGCGTACAGAGGATATGGGCATCGTCCTGGGTAAAGCCGCGCACCCGCAGCAGACCGTGCAGCACCCCGGCCCTTCGTGGCGGTGCACCGTGCCCAGTTCGAAGAAGCGCAGCGGCAGATCGCGGTAGCTGCGCAGCTGCGATTTGTAGATCATCATGTGGGCCAGGCAGTTCATCGGCTTGATGCCGTAGCTCTGCTCGTCCACCTCGGTGAAATACATGTTCTCGCGGTAATTCTCGTAATGGCCGGAACGTCTGCCACAGCTCGGTCTTCAGTATCTGCGGGCCCACGACGATGTCGTAGCCGCGCTTGAAATGCTCGCGCGCTCGAAATCCTCGAGAAGGTCCGCAGCATCGCCCCCTTCGGGTGCCAGATGACCAGACCGGCGCCGACCTCATCACTGAAAGGAAAAGAGATCCAGCTCCCTGCCGAGCTTTCGATGGTCGCGGCGCTTGGCCTCTTCCAGCCGCTCAAGATAGGCCTCCAGCTCCTTCTTGTCGGCAAAGGCCGTGCCGTAGATGCGCTGCAGCATGTCGTTCTTTTCGTCGCCGCGCCAGTAGGCGCCGGCAACGGAGGTCAGCTTGAAAGCCTTGACCAGGACGGTCGAAGGGAGATGCGGTCCGCGGCAGAGATCGACAAAATCCCCCTGGCGGTAAAGCGAGACGGTTCGTCGCGCCAAGATCCTCGATCAGTTCGACCTTGTAACTCTCCCCCATCTCCTGAAAGAGCTTGATCGCTCGTCGCTGGACAGCTACCTCGCGTTCGATCGGCAGATCGGCCTTCGCCAGTTCGGCCATCTTCGCTTCGATTCTCTCCAGATCTTCCGGGCTGAAAGGTGTGCATCGACATCAGAAATCGTAATAAAATCCGTTTTCGATGGCCGGCCCGATGGTGACCTTGGCCTTCGGGAAAAGAGCTTTGACCGCCTGGGCCATCAGGTGGGAAGTGGAATGCCGATAGATTTCCAGCGCTTCCGGGCTATTATCGGTAATGATCTCAACCGTGCGCCATCCGTCGATGGGAGTCGACAGATCGACCAGTTGCCATCGACGCTTGCCGGCAATGGCCGCCTTGGCAAGACCTGCACCGATGGAAGCGGCAAGATCATGAGACGTTGCGCCTTCCTGGAGACTTCCCTGTGCGAGCCGTCCGGAAGCGTGATCTGTGATGTCAGCTCATGGATGCCCCTTAATAAAAAGAGGCATCGAACTCGATGCCCCGTCAGTGATACTCCGGCATGGTTCGAATGGTAGGCGCGGGCGGTTTCGAACCGCCGACCCCTAGCGTGTCGAGGTAGTGCTCTACCCCTGAGCTACGCGCCTACAACCGTCACCCATGCCGCTAACTATTATCAAATGTGACGAAGAGGTGTCAAGAAATTTTTGAGGTCAAATCGATTTTCCTGTCATCTCTTGTTCAAAACGCAACAGCCATTCCTTGCTCGCAATCCCCTCGCCGCCCGAATAGCCGGTCATTCTGCCCCCGGCGCCGAGCGACACGATGGCAGGGAATCACCAGCGGAAAGGGATTGCGCGCCATGACTCCCCCGACTGCCCGGGCAGCAAGAGGTGATTGGCAATCGCCGCCAGTTCTCCATAGGTAATGGTATTGCCGAAAGGAACCTGACCTAAGGAATGCAGCACACGGATGGCAAAAGGGGACCAGTTCGGATAGATGAGAGGCAAACCGAAGATCCGGCGTTCGGCCGGCGAAATATTCATCGATCTGCCCGACGGCCGGTCAGCAGGAGTTCCACCGGGAGCCGCAGAAAATCCTGCACCGACCGACGCACGACGGCAACATCGGAATGTAGCCTTATTTCCGGATACCCGCCGTTCCACCAACAAGGGAAATCCAGCCGACCGGAGTCTGCCAGAAAGGGGAAAGTTGATCATTATGATGGACCTCCGCAAGAATTTGCGCCGCAACAAGGCCGCCATCTCCCCAGCCTCAGGAACACGCATGATTAGACAAGAGGCGACATAAACGGCCGCTCCGGACAGAATTGCTGCGGCAAGAACAGTTCCCTTGAACATCGATTGGCCGTTTTCGCTCCAGGGAGCAAAGCCGAGAATCATCCAAACGGTCAGCGCCAGCAAGAGGGTGCCAGGCAAAATCCGCAGGAAAGTATTCAGCACCGAACGCAAACCAAGCCTGCCGATCTGTCGCCGTAGCGCCCAGATCAACGCCGCGGCGTTGAAGACCGACGACAAGGTAAGCGCCAGGGCCAAGCCAATATGTTGCAGTGGACCCATGAGCAGCAGGCCGAGACCGGCATTGACCAGCAAGGTCCAGAAAGAAATCAGGACAGGGGTACGGGTATTTTTGCGGGCATAGAACATCGGCACAACAACCCTACTGATCCCGACAAAGAGCAAGCCGGGAGCGTAAGCAAACAAAGCCAGGCCGGTCTTGCTCACATCATCATAACTGAACGCCCCCCCCATGAACAACAGACTGTAGATCGGCACGGAGCAGAGCATTAGACCGGCGGCCGCGGGGAAGGTAACCAGGACTATCAAGGCCAAGGCGAAGCGCAGCGATTCTTTCAAGCCTTGTTCATCACCCAGAGCCGCCTGGCGACTCATCGCCGGCAGAACAGCCTGGGCCAGGGAGACGACGAAAATACCCTGAGGAAATTCGAAAAGCCGCTGACCGTAATAAAGATACGATACGCTCCCCTCGGGGAGGAAAGAAGCAAGGAGGCGGGAAACCACCATATTGATCTGGTAGATGGCCACCCCGATAAGACCCGGAAGCATTAGACGGGCGATACGCCCGACGGCCGGATGAGAAAAGTTGAAATCGGGACGCAGGGAAATTCCAATGCGATGCAATAAGGGAAATTGCATTGCCAATTGCAGAATTCCTCCCAGCAATACCCCGATTGCCAGAGCGGTTATCGGAGTAGAAAAAAAAGGGGCAAGCAGGAAGGCGCAAACAATCATCGATAGATTCAGCAGCAAAGGAGAAACCGCTGGCATGAAGTAATACCCGAGAACATTCAGGATTCCCGTCAAAAGTGCCAGCAAGCTGACAAAAAAGATATAAGGGAACATCAACCGATTAAGAAAATCAGTCAGTTCCAGTTTCCCCTCCACTGCACCAAAGCCGTAACCGATTCCCCTGACTATCCATGGCGAGGCGATTATGCCGATAACAACGACAGCGGCCATAACGAGCAGCAGCAGAGTCCAGCAGATTCGTGCCAACCTTTTGGCTTCGTCCACGCCCTGCCGATGATGAACATCGGCAAAAGTGGGGATGAAAGCGGCAGTCAACGAACCTTCCGCAAAAAAGCGACGCAACAGGTTAGGAATGGTGAACGCCATAAAAAAGGCATCCGTGGCAAAACCGGCGCCGAAAAGCGATGCAACGACCATGTCTCGCGCCAATCCAGCAATCCGGCTGATACCGGTGGCCAGACCCATGATACCTGTGGCACGGGATATCTCTTTTTTTTCCGACATAACTCTTACCTGACAAAAATGGGTGAAAAACTGGTGCCCGCAATGTGGAAAAAAGGATGATTATTACTTAATTCTAAATGGCAAGGCTTAAATGCCCGAAGATACAGGAGAAGATAATTACATTGAATTTTTTTTATCTTGACTCATGTTTTTTTCGATGCTATAAACGTCAGTCAAAGGAATAATTAATCATTGAAAACACGAGCAGGGAGGAGACGACCTTGGCCAACCACAAGTCAGCCGAAAAGAGAAACCGGCAAAATGCTGTACGTAACGCCCGCAACACCCATATCCGCTCCACCATGCGGACCTTTGTAAAGCAGGTCCGGGATGCCGTTGCCGGTGGCGATGCCGATGCTGCAAAAAATGCCTTGGAGCGGGCGATTCCTTTTATTGACAAAGCAGCGACCAAGGGTGTGATTCATAAAGCTACCGCCAGCCGCAAGATCAGCCGGCTGACCCGTTTGGTAAACAATCTTTAAAAACGGATCTTATGCAGGAAAGGGGAAGTCTTTTCCCCTTTCCGCATCCCTCAATTTTTCCCCAGATCCAGCAGCAGATTCTCCATATTCACCACAGGATGGGCCCCGCTCGACTTGAGTGCCAGGTCCGTTTGCAGAAACATTTCGAATGCCTGCCGATAGCGTAGAGGGGGAAAACGCCGCGCCTGCGCCAGAATCGCGTCCAGAAAATAGGGGTTTGCACCGATCCGGCGGGCAATCTCCTGCGTTGGTACGTGCTGGGCAAGAAGTTCGTGCGCCATCCACAGCTGCCGGAAGTGGCGGGTCAGCATGTTGAGAATGAGTAGGGGCGCCACCCCTTCCTGGATCAAACGATTAAGAAGACGCAGTGCCTCATCCGTTCGCTTCTGCCCGATAGCATTGGTCAGATCGAAGATGCTGTCAACCCGCGTATCGGAAACTACCGCCGCTACATCGGCCACATCCGCAAGTGAATTTTCCCCCAGATAACTGAAGAGCTTTACCAGTTCTCCATGCACTTCCTGCAGATTACTTCCCACCCGTCGGCAAAAAAGCGCCAAGGCATCTTCAGTGAACGAGCGCCCGACGGCACGTGCCTGCTCTTTGACGAATACTGGAATTTGATTGGCATAGAAGGGGCGGAATTCCACCATCTGCCCGTGTTTGCGGAATTCCTGATAGAACTTGCGCCGGGCATCAATTTTTTCGGCAATCAGAACAAGAACCGATTCTGGAGCAGGGTCTGCGAGATAGGGAAGAAGAATTTCAGCTTCAGCAGCAGGTAGGTGGTCGGCTTCGCGAATCAGGACCAGGCGCCGTGAGGCAAAAACGGGCAGTGTTCTAACCGAATCGAGTATCGCCGATCCCCGCGCTTCTCGACCGCGGAAAAGCTGGAAGTTGAAATCGCGATCAGCCGGCAAGACGACTGCATCGAGGATTTGTTCGAGCGTTCGATCGAGAAGAAAGGTTTCCTCGCCATACAGCAGCAGTAGAGGAGCGATCTTCTGCTCTTTCAGAATCCGGTCGAATTCAGCAGGTTTCATCAGAAATTATCGCCAAGGCGAAAATAAACCTCCTCGGCAATTCGTTCGCTGATAACACGAATGGCAGCGGCCTCGTTATCTTCCTGCAGTGTCTTGTCTCGATTGGCCTGATACTCCTCGTTCCAGGACACCATCCCCTTCCATAAGACCTCTTTACTGCCGGTACGGACCAGTCGGGCCGAAGCCGTCATGGTAGAGTTGTAACGGGTGATCTCATCGCGCCGGTCATAGGCAACCGGGGTGGTGCTGTAAGTGGATACTTCACCGGAAAGGACGGCATCGGCACGGTCCGGCCGATCCACCACCCGCAGAAACCGGCCGCGGATGAATCGTACATTGACGAATTCGCTGACAATGGTGTCCAGGAGAGGTTCGAGAGTTTTATTGGCGAACATCTCGACATAAACAGTGTGTACATCCGCCGGAAGGTTATCCCCCCTACCCTGCACATGGTAGCCGCAGCCGCCGATAAAGAGCAGAAAGAGAAAACTGGTGCCCAGGATGCGCATCAGCCGATGACCACGCTGACCAGACGGCCGGGGACAACCACCACCTTGCGTACTGTCTGACCGGCGATAAAGCGCGCTACATTCGGTTCTGCCAAGGCAGCAAGCTCAACTTCCCGATCATCGGTGCCAGCGGGAACCGTAATCTTTCCACGCACCTTACCGTTGACCTGAACCACAATCGTCTTTTCCTCTTCAGTGAGCGCCGCCTCGTCCAAGACCGGCCAACCCGCAGCCTCAATCCCGCCGGCATGTCCCAATTGACTCCAAAGCTCCTCGGCAATATGCGGGACAAAGGGAGCAAGAAGCCGTACGACCGCCTCCAGAGCCTCACGCAAAGCACCCGGACAGCTTTGCTTCACCTCCGAAGCATAGATTTCGTTGACCAATTCCATAACGGCGGCAATGGCCGTATTGAAATGGAAACGGCCATCGATATCTTCGGTTACCTTGCGGATGGTGCGATGGGTCTGCCGCCGCAATCGGCGGGCCGCCGGATCGGTTTCCGGTGCCGATATCTGCGCGATTGTTTCGAGGTTATCGTAAACCAGCCGCCAGACCCGATTCAAAAAACGGTAGCATCCTTCAACCCCTTGCTCATTCCACTCCAGATCCTTTTCCGGTGGCGCGGCAAAAAGAGAGAAAAGTCGGGCGGTATCGGCGCCGTAACGGGCTGATCAGACTGATCGGGATCGATGACGTTCTTCTTCGACTTGCTCATCTTCTCGTTGCGGCCGACAACAGCCACGGCGCCGCATTTGCAGCATTTCCCTTCCTCGACCTCTTCAGGGAAGAGCCAACCGTGCGTCGGGCAGGAACGGGTCTCCATGCAAACCATCCCCTGGGTAAGCAGATTGGTAAACGGCTCATCCTGCCCAATCATCCCGAGATCGCGCATCACCTTGGTGAAAAAACGCGCATAAAGCAGATGCATGACCGCATGTTCGACCCCGCCGATGTACTGATCCACCGGCATCCAGTATTCGACCGCGACCGGTCGACCGGGGACCGGCATAAAATCAGGGCAGGCATAGCGGGCAAAATACCAGGAACTTTCGACAAAAGTATCGAAGGTATCGGTTTCGCGCCGGGCCGGTTTGCCGCAGGTGGGACAGGTCGTGTTGACAGAAAGCTTTCACTTTTTGCCAGCGGGCTGCCGCCCTCGCCGGTAAATGCGACATCGGTCGGCAAGAACGACCGGCAGCTCCTTTTCCGGCACCGGCACCGTGCCGCAATCGGTCGCAATAAATAATCGGAATCGGTGTTCCCCAGTAGCGTTGGCGGGAAACCCCCCAGTCGCGCAAACGATAATTGATGGTCTTTTTCGCCCAGCCCCTCGCTGCTCCAGATAATCGGCGATTCGCTCTTTGCCGCTTCATCATTGTCGAGGCCGATCAAATGGGCCGGAATTGACCATGTTGCCGGACCGGTCCAGGCCGTCGTCCATGTTCTCCGGATCCAGAGCCTCGCCCCCCGGCTGAATCACCACCTGCAGGGGAAGCTCATACTTGCGGGCAAATTCGAAATCGCGCTGGTCATGGGTCGGCACCGCCATTACCGCGCCGGTGCCATATTCCATCAGGACGAAATTGGCCAGATAAACCGGCATCCGCCGGCCGGTCACCGGATTGATGCAGTAAGCACCGGTAAACACCCCTTCTTTTTCGAGCTCGTCGCTGGTGCGCTGCATTCTCTCCTCCGCCTGCACCCTGCGAATGAACGCCTCCACCTCGGCACGACGCTCCGGGGTCGTCAATTCCAGCAGCCAGCGGATGTTCCGGCGCCAGGCTCATGAAGGTAGCGCCGAAGAGAGTATCCTGCCGGGTGGTGAAGACCCGGATCTTTTGCGCGACGCTCGCCAACGGCAAAATCGATTTCGCACCCGGTGCTGCGGCCGATCCAGTTGCGCTGCATGGTCAGAACCGTTTCCGGCCAGCCGGGCAGGCGACCGGTCCAGTCAAGCAACTCCTCGGCATAGGCGGTGATGCGGAAGAACCACTGTTCCAGTTCCTTCTGCCTGCACCGCGCTGTCACAGCGCCAGCAGCAGCCATCTTCCACCTGCTCGTTGGCCAGCACCGTCTCACACTCCGGCACCAGTTGACCGCAGGAGCTCTTCTTGTAGGCCAGCCCCTTTTCGAGCATGCGCAGAAAGATCAGCTGCTCCCAGCGATAGTAGTCCGGATTGCAGGTCGCCAGTTCCCGATCCCAATCGTAGGAAAACCCCATCTTCTTGAGCTGGGCGCGCATATTGGCGATGTTTTCATGGGTCCATTTGGCGGGATGGGTACCATTCTGGATGGCGGCATTCTCGGCCGGCATACCGAAGGCGTCCCATCCCATCGGATGCAGGACGTTGTATCCCTGCAGTCGCTTGAAACGGGCCACCACATCGCCGATCGAATAGTTGCGGACATGGCCCATATGGATGCGCCCGGAGGGATAGGGAAACATCTCCAGCAGATAGTACTTGCGGCCGGGCTGACGTCTTCGGCCGACTTGGAAGGTTTTTCCTTCTGCCCAGAACTGCCTGCCATCGTTTTCGATTTCCGCCGGATTGTAACGTTCCTGCATATGGTCTCCGCGCCCGGGATGGCTGGTCATGAAAACAGGAAAACCGGCATGCGCCGGTCGTGGTCAGCTGATAAAGCCAGATGTTCGCTTACAAACAGCGGAGCAAAAGATCGCGTCTCCGAGAGCGCTCTACTTTTCCCGGTAGGTGATTCGTGCCGCGGGTCAAGTCGTAAGGGGAAAGCTCGACTGTCACCCGGTCGCCAGGCAGAATACGGATGTAAAATTTGCGCATCTTCCCGGAAATATGCGCCAGCACGACGTGCCCGTTGTCGAGCTTGACACGGAACATCGCATTGGGGAGCGGTTCGATGACCGAACCTTCGACTTCAATTGCTTCTTCTTTGCGACAAACTGTCCTCCTGTGCGGATGATTGCGGGCAAACGAAAGTATATACCATAAAACTGCCAGCAGCGTGTCAATGATCAAGGGCCAAGATTGAGCAGACGCCTGGTCACATCGAGAATCTGCGTGGTCTGCATCGGCTTGGTGATGTAGTCATTGGCGCCGAGAGCCAGAGCCCGCTCCCGGTCTTCGTCGGCCCCTTCGGTGGTGATGATGACGATCGGCACGGTCTTTGTAATTCGGGATCGCTGCGCACCAGACTGACCAGCTTGAGACCATCCATGATCGGCATGTTGATGTCGGTCAGGATCAGGTCGAATTTGTCAGCAGTAAGTTTTTTCAACCCATCCACTCCATCGTTGGCCTCGACGATATTGAAGCCCGCGAATCCGTTTGAGGGCAAAGACGATCAATTGCCGCATGGTCGGCGAGTCTTCGACAACAAGCACCTTACAGGCAGTCATAGGAACGCTCCTCCGATTATTTGGTCAGCAGATCGATGAAACCCTGGATGGTCGAGAGCTTGCGCTCCGACTCGGAATAGAGTCGGGAGGAGAAGACCGCGGTCGCCGCATGCCCGGCCAGCAGGGTAAAAAGTTCGTAGTCGACATTGGTAAACTGTCTCTTCTGGACCAGCAGCTTGTAAATAACGATGACACCGATGACATGCTCCTTGATCTTCAGCGGAATGCAGACCATCGGGATGCGGAAATCGCGCTCATACCCTTCCATGTCGTCGATGAAATAGTTTTCGCCGGTTTTGGCCATCTTCACCGATGATCCCTGCCCAACCCGACCGACGGAACTGTTCCAAGCTCCAGCCCTTCGCAGGCCACCGGCTGCAGCTGTCGATTGGTCTTCTCGTCGAGCAGCATGATGGCGAACTCTTCGGCACCGATCAGGTTGATGACGATCTCGGGGATGACCTGCAGTACTTCCTTGAAATCGAGGGTCGAATGCAGCTGATAGGAGGCGATATAGAGATTGGCCAGCATGTTGTTCTCTTCTTCGATCTCGACATAGCGGTTGGCGAAATCCTGGTTTTCCTCTTCGACTTGCCGAACGCGCCTGAGAATTTCCTCCTTTTCCTGTTCCAGTTCCTCGATCTTTTTCCGCAGCCGGACGGTTTCATCGGTCAGCGGGCATGCCACTGACTGGTCTCTTCCTTCAGGGCCTCTTCGAGCTTGACGATGCGGAAACGCAGGCGCTCGTTTTCCTTGAGCAGATTTCCTGGGTAAATTCCGCGCCCTTCTTGAACACCTGCAGGAATTCCTCGGCGCGGTTGCCGACGCCTTTTGTCATCTGTCCTTGTCGCTCATTCAATCGATCTCCTGGTTGTAGTCATCGGCAAGTAAATTCGAATAATACGATCCGTCAAAATCCACAGTGACGTAGATCTCGCCGCACATCAAGGCAATGGAACGATCCCTCGACCCGGCCGGTGGCAATCGCTTCCTTGGGCATGCCGAAAACCACACTGCTCTCCTCGTCCTCGGCGATCACCTCCCCACCGCGTTCCTTGATCGCCTGCACACCCGCGAGCCCCATCGTTGCCCATGCCGGTCAGCACGACACCCGAGCATTCGCGCCCCGAAGATTTGCGCGGCCGAGTGAAACAGGACATCGGCCGACGGGATGTAACGCTGCTCGGGTCTGCGGATCAGTCACCTTGACGATCACCTCGTCACCCGACGGCGAAAAATCGAGATTGCTTGCCGCCGGGAGCAATCAGCACCCGCCCCGGCCGGATGGCAATCGCCATCGGCGGCTTCGCGGATTTCCAGGGCGGAGAAACTTGTTCAGGCGCTCGGCAAAAGCCCGTGTAAAATCCGGGGGCATGTGCTGGGCGACGGCAAACCCGACCGGAATCGGTTCGCGGATGGCGGAAAAAATGGTCTGCAGTGCCGGCGGCCCGCCGGTCGAAGAACCGATGACCACCATCTGGAAATTCATTCCCTGCCGGAGCCACCGGCATACGCGGCTGAGCGGCGTCTCGATACGGCGCGGCACCAATGCGGCGGACGCGGTCAAGGATCTTGCGTCATGTTCGCCTTGGTCACTTCGCGCACCTTTTCGCACCAGCATCCTCGCGGATATCGAAAAGCTCGGAGCAGATCCGGGCCGAAGGTTTGGCAACAAATTCGACCGCGCCCAATTCCAGGGCGCTGAAAACATTTTCGTCTTCGGAACGCGCGGAGACAACGATCACCGGGGTCGGTCGGCTTCTGCATGACGATTCGCAAAAAGGTGAAGCCGTCCATGCGCGGCATTTCCAGATCGAGGGTCATCAGGTCGGGCTTGAGATCAATGACCTTGCGCATCCCTTCTTCGCCGTCGCAGGCATAAGCCGACAACTTCGACATTCGGCATTGCTTCAAGCATCTTGACGATGGTCCGGCGGTTGAAGGCCGAATCGTCGATCACCAGGACACGCGACTCGATCCTGACTGGCATGCGATCATCTCCACGACGGCGGCAACACCCGGTCTTCTGATAGACCATGTCGTGCTTGAAATGCCGCAGGCGGAATGCCATGGTGATATTCATCAGCGATTCCGAATGCCCGAGCAGGAGAAATCCTTCGGGCTGCAGCCGCTGATGAAAGGTTTCGACCACCTTTTTCTTGCCGGTCAGATCAAAATAGATGATGACGTTGCGGCAGAAGATGACATCCATCTTCCCAGCAAGGAAACGCGCGGCGTATCGAAAAGATTCAGATGGCTGATCGTGACCAGATTTTTGCACCTGATCGGCTAACACGATAACGACCGTCCACTTCGGAGTAAAAAAACGGTGTCTGAAATCGGGAGGTCGGTCGTGCGAAACGATGACTGCCATAAACGCCCTTGCGCGCCATCTGCAACACTCGCTGACTGATATCGGTGCCGATCGATCTCGATCTGCCAGTTTTGCAGCCAGGGATGTCCAGCAGAAGCATGGCAATCGTGTAAGGTTCTTCACCGGTGAACAGCCCGCACTCCAGATGCGCAGCCGCTGCGATTCCCTGTGCTTTTCCTTGCGATCGCGCAGACTTCCGGCAGAATTTCCTGCGTGAAGGTCTTGAGCTGAAAATCCTCGCGAAAAAAATAGGTTTCATTGGTCGTCAGCAGAATCGACCACTTCGGTCATTTCCTGATCCTTAGCTGGACTGTAGCGCAAGCAAATAATAATAATCCTTGAAGGTTTTCAGTTGATGATGCTGCAGCCGTTTGGCCAGACGCTTTTCCAGCAGATATCTGGAATCTTCGGTGAAATGCAGCCCGCAGTGCTGATAGACGAAATCCCGCAATAAACGGAATTCCTCATCGCTCATGGGGATATCCGGCGACAGAAACAGCATGTTCAATCCTGCACTGAAGACAGCTGGCCGAGGAGGTCCTGGAGTTGCTGGCGTACCAGATCCTCACCCTCCACCAACAGCCGCGCTTCAAGAAAAGGTCGACAGCGACTGCCGTATTCCGTAGCCAGAATGCGGGCGAAACTGTTCCGTACTTCCCAATGACGATGATTCAGGAGCATGTCACGCACCGGCTCGATCCAGTCCCGACGTCCACTCCTCGCCAGCAACGGCAATACGGCATTGACGACTTCTTCGTCCGAATGCGCCAGTGCCGCTCGAAAATGCGCAAAGGCGCCACCGGGATCGCCTGCAGCCAATGTTTCAAGCGCGACTATGACAACCAGGCCGACCGGATCGGACAATGCCTGACGCACCAGATTGAGGCCCTCGGCCACGGGCAGTTGCCCCAGGGAACGGACCGCCGTTGTCCGCACCCAGGGATCCTCATCCTGCAAGGCCAACTGCAATGGCGGCAGCGCCTGCGGATCGCCGTGGGTCCCTAACAACTCCGCCGCCAATCGGCGCACTGCACTGTCCTCGTCTGTCAAAGCCAGCATCAGGGCTGGCATTTGCCCGATACCGCGCCCATCAAGAGCGCGCAAGGCCGCCTGGCGCACCTGGGACGATTCATCCTTCATGGCCAACAACAGCCGCCGGTCGATCTCTGCTCCATCTGCCGCGCCGAGTATCTTCACTGCATACATGCGGAGTTCAGGATCGTCGTCGGTCAGCACCGGCTGCAATAATAAGAGAATTTCCTTCTGATGCTTTCCAGCAAGTTGCAAAAGGGTCCACAGGGCGCCCTCACGCACCTCTTCATCTTGATCCGCGAGAGCGAGTACCAGCGCCGGCAAGGAGGCCGCATCCCCTATGCCGGCCAGGGCACGGGCCGCATAGGCACGCAACTCATTATCGTCGCTGACTAGCCCCGCATGCAGCAGGCGAACGCCTCCCTCACATTTTGCTTCACCGATCAGATAAGCGAGAAAAGCTCGGCGCCGACCTGCCGTTTCCGGCCAAAGAGCCGTCAGGACATCGGCATCCAATTGAGCAATGGCCAAAAGCGATGCCACAGCATCCTCGCGAAGCTTTTCCTCATCAAGAAGAGCAAGAAGCTGCAAGGCAAAACGGCGATCTGCGACCCCGCCCAGAAGTTTTACCGCCGACTTCTGCAATTCACTCCTGGTGCTGTCAAGAAACGTGGCAACATTTGCGGCCGTTGTTGTACCGGCAAGCTGCGCCAAGGCTCTTTTTGTTTCTTCTGCGAACTGTTCACCGATTCGCGATAAAGCAATGGCCGCCGCTTCACGGACATTGCGCATGCGGTCGTCGAGTCCTTCAATCAAAATCGGCAAGGCTTCGGGTCCACCGACCTGACCCAGACAATCGAAAAGCGCCTTACGCAGCAGAGTCTCATCCTTGAAGGCAAGCAGGCGCGCCATCGGCACATTGGCACCGATCTGGCCAAGAGACTGCAACACGGTAAACCGAAAAAGAAGATCGGAATTTTGCAATGCATCAAGCAGTGCCGGCACTGCTACTTCGGAACCAAGCTTGCCCAAATTTTCGGCTGCCGCCGCCCGAACGTTCTCATCCGCATCGTGCAAGGCGTCGATGAGCGACGGTACCGCCTCCGAATCGCCTATTTCACCGAGGACATCGATGACAAATTTACGGACGTCATGGTCGGAACACGAAACTTCCTCCAGCAGAGCGGGTACGGCCTGACGGCCGAGAGAAGTCAATATCTCCACTGCGGCATTGCGCAAGCCGGCGTTCTCCTCGGCGTGCAGCAGTTCAATCACTTCACCGGCGAGCTCGGAAGCTCGTGGCAATGAAAGAAAAAGCTCCACTCCTTCTTTGCGAATTCGCCAACTTTCCTCTCCCAAGGCCTGATAAATGAGGGGCAATTGAACCGCCGCCTCTTCCTGCTTCAGCTCCTTGAGAATCCGCAGGCGCTCTTCCTCGCCGCCGGCGCTGGCCCATTGCTGTCTCACGTCCACGCAAACTCCTGCTTTACTCACCGCTGCAACTCGGTTTTCCGCCGTTCAACCAATTCGGCAAGGGCCTCGCGCACAAAATCGTGCTGCCGGCTGAATCCTTCCATCCGCTGCCGGAAAAGCCGCCGCCCTTCCTCAAGCTCTGTCGCCAAGGCTTCGAAAACATTATTTTCGCGAACCCCGTTATCCATCTTCTCTTGCGAGTAGAGGGCGATATCGGTGGCGATCATACGGGCAAATCGGGCAGCTTTTTCCTTCCACTCGCCCGACGCCGACAGCTCCTCATTTTCGGCACGCAGGATTTGTTGGCTGATCTGCAGAAGCCCTTCGCCCCCTTTTTCGGCATCCGTAAGCGCTTGCCCGGTTACCTTTTCCTCATTGTTGTTTTCACGGCCGGGAAGGGAGATCGTCTGTGTGGTCAACTGATAGATCTTCGGCAGCAGATCGTCCGGAATATGATGTTTTTCTATGTAGGCATCGGCCCCGTAAAGAGAGCTGGGGGTGCGCTTATAGGCGGTTTTGCTGTAGACGGACGAAAGGAGAATAATGCGGGTTTCCGCCAGCACCGGATAACCTTTCATCTTGTCGATCAGTTCAAAGATGTAAAGTCCGGGGATGGCTACATCGAGGATCGCCAACTGGGGCGGCCGGGTTCGCATCATCTGCAGTGCCGACTCGCCTTCTGCGGCAATGCGGCAATCGATCGCTTCGCCGGCAAGCAGGTCGCGGATGGTCGTGCACAAGAGCATGTCAGCATGCGCCACCAGAACCTGAAGACGGTTCGCAGCGATATCATCAGCCGGTATTTCGGTCTTGAAAATTTCGTGGCAACGAACACACCGCAGGGAAATACGCTTACCGGCCAGTCGTTGGCGATCAAGACGGATGCGGGCCTGGCAGGACGGACAACAAACAACCATTGCATACCTCAATGCAGGATAGATCAGTGGGTTCCAACCGACTCCTGGTGGAGTGACTGTATGGTTTCCAAGTCGATTTTCTCTCCGGACGAAAGGATTTTTTCCAAATTCATGAGCATCACCAGTTCATCCTCGCGACGATAAATGCCGAGAAAGAAGTCGTTTCCTTTCCCCTGCAGAAATTGCGGCGCGGGCTGAATCTCCTGCCGGGTGCAGCGACGCACCTCCAAAACTTCATCGACAATCAGACCGATAATTCTGGTGGCCAGAGAACAGATGATCACGCGGGTTTTGCGGTCAAATTCGGTTCCGGGCTGGTCGAAACGCTTGCGCAGATCGACGACCGGGATCACTACCCCGCGCAGGTTGATTACCCCTTCGATGAAGCGGGGAGCTTTCGGCACCGGGGTAAGTTTCTGCGGCCGGATGATTTCCTTGATGCGCATGATATCCAGAGCATACATTTCACCGCCGACGCGAAAACAAGCCAGCTGGATTTCGCGTCTCCCTTCCTGCTTTTCAGCTGTATCCCTTTCATTCGACATGGTTTTCATTTGTTGAGGAACCTCTGAATGGTTTCAATGACCATGGCTGATTTAAATGGTTTGGTGATATACCAGTCGGCCCCCACCTTTTCTCCGCGCGCCATATCTTCCCGACTTTTTTTTGCTGTCAGCATAATAACGGGCAGATGGCGCGTTGCCGGGTTGCTTTTGATTCGGCGGCAGACCTCGAAACCGTCAATCTCCGGCAACATGATATCGAGAAGAACCAGATCGGGTAAGCTTTCGGCAATGGCATCCAGAGCCGCCTGCCCGTTCGGGGCGCCTTTGACATCAAATCCTTTCGAAGTCAGAAGGATGCTCTCCAGTTTGAGCAGACTCTCTTCATCCTCTACGATCAGGATTGTCTTCTTTTCCATGCGGCTGCTCCTTTCTCAGCGGTTCAAACGAGTTCCGCATCTGCGACGCAAGGCAGATGCAGCAGAATCATCATCTTGCCCTGAAAACGTCCAACGCCCTCCACAAGATCCCGATCCAGACCGGAGAGAACCGCCGGCGGCGGTTCGATGCACTTCTCCGGCACGCGTATTACCTGAGTGATACTGTCAACCAAGAGCCCGATCGTCTTGTCCCCATGCTGACAGACAATGACACGAGAGGTCGGGGTTAATTCCGAAAGGCCCAAATGCAGCCGCCGCTTCAAATCGAAGATCGGGATAATGATGCCACGCAGAGAAATCAATCCCAGAATGAAATCGGGAACCCGTGGCAGATCAGTCATTTCCCTTGGTTTTATTATCTCCCGGATGACTTCTATGTCCAGCGCATATTCTTCATCGGCAAGAAAGAAAGTCAGCAACTGCCGCAGACTTTCACTTTCCTCAACCGGTTTGTTCAAGGTCTGTAGATAAGTTCCTTCAATAGCTGCGTTTTCAAACAATCCGGAAAACAGATCCTCGAGTGGGTCAAAAACGGATGTGATAGCTTCTACCGCAGGGGAGAGCTCCCGTATCTCTTCCGGTTTGGCAGCCGGCATTTCAACGAAAGCCTCCGGCACCCGCGGTGTACCGGCAATTTCCTTCTTCTCAAACAAGAGAACAGGAACATCCTCGCCCCTGGCCTTTTTACGAATCTCTGCAAGATCCATGATTCTCTTCCCTTCGGTGATGCTTCAGACCGTCATTGCCAGTTCAGGCATGACCGAATCGAGGATCTCGGGTCCGATCCTCCTCGCTTCCCGGCCGAAACCTTCAAGCAGCGCGAGAGAGGCTGCATGATTGATCTTGCGCGGGATTCCTCCGGAGTAGGCGTAGATACGTTCAACCGCACCGGCCTGAAAAAGACCGGTTGCGCCGCCGGCGACCCGGATACGGGAATCGAGATATTCGGCCGTCTCCTCCTGAGACAGTGGCTGCAGATCGTATTGCATGCCGATGCGCTGCCGCAGCGGCTCATAGGCCCGGTGCGCAAGCCGCTTGCGCAATTCTGGCTGTCCCATCAGCACAACACTGATCAGATTGCGGTCGTCCAGCTGAAAATTCGTCAGCAGCCGGATTTCGTCGAATGTTTCTTTGTAAGGAACCAATTGCGCCTCATCGATGACCAGACACCGGGCAAATGCCTTGTTGATACAGGCGGTACAAGTTCTCCACCGATCTGTTCTAGAAGTTCGGCCTTGAACGGCGCCGGGTCTCAATGTTGAGACGCAGCGCCAGCTACCCGGAGGAATTCAAGGGGCGTAAGGCGCGGATTGACAATGAGCAGGATACGGTAGTCTTCCGTCAGCTGATCCATCAGGCAACGGGAAAGGGTCGTTTTGCCGCAACCGATCTCCCCGGTCAACAGAACCATGTCACGCTCTTCGACGGCATACGCCAATCGCGCCAGCGCTTCGCGATGCATCCGGCTCAGGTAGAGAAAACGCGGATCAGGCGTCTTGCTGAAAGGCCGTTCGCGGAGGCCGTAAAAAGCCTCATACATGAAGGGCTGACTCTCCTCGCACCGCCTCGCTCATCAAGCCGCCGATATCGAGAACCAGGATCGTCTTCTGATTGCCAAGATCGGCAGCACCGGCAATCCCTTTGACAAAAGAAAGCGATCTTACCCATCGACTTGATGACCACATCCTGTTGCCCGAGTAATTCGTCGACAACGATGCCCAACTTCTTTTCCGCCATTCCCACTACCGTTACGAAGCAGCGAGCAGCCGTTGTTCGGGGGAAGCGGCTAGATTGAAAAATCTCGGTCCAAGCCGCAACAACGGCAGGGTGGTCTGCCGCAGTTCGAGGACCTCCCGCCGCTCTATGGTGCGGATCGCCGACGGTTCGATCATCAGCGTCTCCATGAACCGAGTTGATCGGAATCGCATAGGTCTGGCCGCAGACGCTGGACGATCAATGCCTTGATGATGGCCAGAGTTATCGGCAGGGTGATCGAGATGAGGTCCCCTCGCCCATCCCGGCTGTCAATGTTCGATCATCCCCGAAAGCTCGGCGATGTTGTTTTTGACCACATCCATGCCGACGCCGCGACCGGAGAGATCGCTGACCTGTGTCGCTGGTGGAAAAACCGGGAAGGAAAATCAGATCGTAGAATCTCCTCGCGGCTCAGTTCCGTCACCTTCGCTGATCAGATCCTCTTTCCACCGCCTTGCGGCGAACCTCGTTCGGGTCGATGCCGCGGCCGTCATCACGCACCTCGATGACAACATGATTACCCTTCTGGGAGGCCCACAGAGCAGATGGTTCCCTTTTTCCGGCTTGCCGGCCGCCAGGCGCTCCTCGGCCGATTCATGCCATGATCGATGGCATTGCGGATGATGTGCATCAGCGGGTCGGAAACGTCCTCGATGATCAGCTTGTCCAGTTCGGTATCGGCGCCGCGAATATCGAGATCAACCTTCTTGCCCTGCTCGTTGGAAACCCGCCGGACGATCCGGGTCATCTTTTCAAAGAGCTGGCCGACCGGGACCATGCGCACATCCATGACCCCTTTCTGCAGATCATGCAGGCGCCGTTCCAGAATGCGGGTTGCCTTGTGCAAGTTCACGGCCAGCTCGCCTCCCTCCGGAGCTGCGCAGACGATCGCAGATGCCGGTAATCGCCCCCTTGGAGAGCACCAGTTCGCCGACGATATTCATCAGCCATCGAGCTTGTCGATATCGACCCGCACCGTACGGCTGATCGAACGTAACGAAGAAACTCCATCCTGAGACCGGTGCAAAATTTGCGGTGGAGTTGGTTTACCACCTCCAATTCAGGTTCCTGCTCATCTTTTGCCCTCTGCACCGGCAGGACCGTTTGCGGTGAAGGCGCCTCACCCAGAAGCAATTCCACCGAAAGATCGTCGCGCACAAGCAAATCGGCAATTTCCTGGAGCGACTTGCCGGTACCGAAGAGGATCAGAAAGGAAATCTGCTCGGCGATATCTCCGCACTCGGAAGGGTGCTGATGATCTCACCATGATTTTTCAGCAGATCGCTTATTTCGGCGAGATCCTGATCGAAACTCGCCAGACTAAAAGAGGCTCGGACACGCAGCAGCGTGCGCTTTTTCTTAATATTGTCGAGCAGGCGGTGTTCTTCATATTCGGTAAGGACACTGAGAATTTCCGGGTCGATCGCCTGTCCGGCACTTTTATCCTTCTCTTCCCCTTTGAGAAAGGCATCGAGGCGGCGGGTCAGTGGTGAGGTGTCGAGAGTAAAGGCAACATCCTCTCCCTTGCCGTAAACCAGGCGGGTCAACAGCTCCAAACCATCGAAAAGCAACTCAATAAGAGAGGGGCTGATGTCGATTTTTCCCAGGCGCAGGCTGTCGAGAAGATTTTCCAGGCGATGGCCCAGTTCGGAGATATCATCGAAACTGAACATCCCGGCCAGACCCTTCAGGGAGTGGGCGCCACGGAAAATCCCGTTCAGCAGTTCAGGATCGCACTCGCCGCTGTCACCGCATTCACCCAAGTGAACCAGGTCGAGGTTCAACTTTTCGATAATCTCTTCCGCTTCCCCGAGAAAATCTTTTATGGCCCGTGATGAAGTCACCGGCGCCTCCTTCTAGGGCAGAAATCGTTGGACGAATGCCTGCAGATCGCCGGGTGCAAACGGTTTAACCAGATAGCCGTCCGCGCCGAGCGTCAGTCCTTTCTGCCGGTCGCGTTCACTCCCTTCGGTGCTGATGATGAGGAGCGGCAACGTCTTGTAACTCGGATTGTTTTTGATGAAACTAACCAGTTCCAGCCCGTTGATATCCGGCATGTTGATGTCGGTAATAACCATATCGACCTTTTCCCGCGGCAAAATACGCAGGGCTTCGAATCCATTCGCGGCCTCGACGATTTCGTAATCCCCCAGTGCCATGATGGCGGCGCAGATCGAGAGATCGCATGGTCGGCGAATCTTCGGCGATCAGGATTTTTTTTGACACAAAATCATCTCCATTTCAGAAGCTGTCTTTCCCCCGCAGACGGCGTTCCAAGAGGGCTTTTTCCATGGCGAGGCCGGCCTGCGAAAGGAAGATCTCCAGAGCAGCGGTATCGCCCACAGTTCTTTTCTCCGGCAGATTATCGCCATAGAGGACGGCAACGGTTTTCCCTTCGCTGATGACCGGTCCGAGGAATACCTCTTCCGGAACATCACCACCGAGTTGCTCCTCAAGATAGAGTCCCACTCGGTCGATCCCATCCGGGATTTCAACGGCCCCATCTCCTGCAATACCGTGTTGAAAATCGATGGTTGCGCCGTCGGAATTTTCATGCGCCGCACCATCAGATCGGCACTCCCGCTTGCCAGTTCTATGCCGAATTGGCCTAAACCGACAATCACATCTTCCTTGACCAGAAAAACCACCGCACGATTCATGAATTCACTGGCAAAGCGCAGAACCAGCAGGATAATACCGCCGCCAAGAGACGGATTGCTCAACTCCTGCAGCATGCCACGCAACAGATGCAGACCTGGCGATTTCTGGATGCTGCCAACGGGAGCGGTGACCCCGAGTTCGGCCATCAATTCGGCGCCCAGATTGAACATGGCGGCATCCGGCGGCCGTCGCTTCCTTGCCGGTTCGCGCATTCAGCTCCGCAATGACATCCGCCAAGGCTTCCAGCGCCCGTTCTCCGCGTTCTTCGCGAACTTCGCTCTTGCGCGGCTTGCCAACCACGGCGGGAGCACCAAGTTGCCGCACTTTGCGCTCCATCTCGGGGTCGGGATGGTCGGAAATCATCACCACCGGGAGATGTGGGAATTCACTGCGAACCTGCTCCAGCAGATCCATACCGCCGAGAATACCGCTCCCGTCGGGGCGCGGTATGATCATATCGATAACCAGGATCAGATTTCCGGTTTGATGATTGGCAGCGCGAATTGCGGGAACATACTCGTCGATCTTCTCAAAAAGGAAAACCGTGAAGCCGCGCTTGCTCAGAATGGCGCCGAGCCGTTCACGGGTCGATTTGTCGTCATCGATTAGAAAAACGGTGCTGCCGTTGGGAGCAGTATTTTCTTCTTGCGGCACCACCCCGGCTTCGCCGTGCAGCAGGCTGCCAATTTCGATGAGCGGTTCATCCCCCTCTTCTTCCAGAGATTCCCCTCGATGCCGCTTCTCATCAACAATCCGGCTTCCTTCCATAGCCAGCCACTGCGGATTCAATCCCTGTTCGAGCATGAATTGCAGCGGATTCAGGTGCGTCGCTGCCAGTTCGCCCGACTCACCGAGTTCGAAGGAAAAAGTACCCTCCGGCCAGCCGAAGAAGCTGTAGACAATCCTTTCGACTTGTTCCTTGACCGTTTCTTCGATCGCTTCCCGGGAGACATTCGATCTGCTCCCAGAGGATCTGGCCTATGCGAGGGGGGGGGTCGGATTGACGCTGAATAAACAAGGCTTTCTTCAGGGTGTCGACATCAACCACCCCTTTGCGCATCAACAGATCACCGAGATTTTCACGAAAAGCGGAAGAAGTGGCGCGAATCACCTGGCCGTTATGGAAGAATGACCTTCCCTTCCCGACTTTGATTCTGCAAGGAGAGTATGCCGGATTTACGGCTTAAGCTGACAATCTGGAGAATTTCCCCCAGACCAAGGTCTTGGAGGTTGCCGACAAGACTCATGCAAATCCGGGCCGGGTCGATAAGACCCTGCAAAAACAGACGTAACAGTCCAGAATTAAATGAAAAAGAATATATCCCAGCGCACGGGGGAAGTAAAGCATTTTTATCCCTGTTCGGAGCGCTCACGGTCCCTGAAATCAGGCGAATCGGCGAACCGGAAAAACCGAAGGCCTCGCGCAACTGATTGGTCAAGTAGCGCTCGTACGAAAAATGCACCCCGTCGGCCCGGTTGGCGAAAAAGACGAAAGTCGGCGGCCGCACCGCTGTTTGCGTGGCATAGTAGAATTTCAGCCGCTTTCCCTGATAGAGCGGCGGCGGATGGCTTTTGGTCGCCTCTGCCAGCACCCTGTTCAACTCACCGGTCGAAATCCGGCGGTTGAACTCGTTCGCGACCTTTCGACCACCGACATGATTTTGCTTACCCGCTGTCCGGTCAGAGCCGAAACAAAGACCACCGGGGCAAAGGCGAGAAATTTGAAAGCCGTGCGCACGTTCTTCGAGGTAACTGCCCCATGGTGCGGTCATCCTTCTCGACCAGGTCCCATTTGTTGACCACGAGAACGACGGCTCGCCCCTGTTTCATAGGCATAGCCGGCCACCGTCAAATCCTGCTCGGCGATCCCCTCTCCGCATCGATCACCATCAGGACCACATGTGGCCCGGTCCATCGCTTTTAAGCCTGGATCACTGAGAACTTTTCCAGTTTCTGACTGACCTTGCCCTTGCGCCGGATACCGGCCGTATCGATCAGCAGGTAACGCTTGCGATTATAGGTGAAAGGCGTGTCGATGCTGTCGCGAGTCGTGCCGGCCAGTCGGATTGGCGACCATCCGCTCGTAACCGAGCAGACGATTGACCAGCGACGATTTCCCGACATTCGGCCGGCCGATCACCGCCAGGCGAACCTCTTCGCTCTCCTCTTCCTCCGAGCATCTGGCCGGCGGGAAGTCGCGCCAGAGTCGCGTCTATCAGCGTTTCGATGCCCAGACCGTGCTCAGCCGAGACGGTGAAAAGCTCCTCCACGCCAAGAGCGAAGAATTCACCGGTTGCCGCTTCCTGGCGTTCGCCGTCCACCTTGTTGACGACGAAAAGAACCGGTTTATCCGTGCGCCGCAACATCCCGGCGACCTCGATGTCGGAAGGAGTCAGCCCCTCCTTGGCATCGAGAACCAGCATGATGACATCGGCTTCCTCCACTGCCAGCTGGGACTGCTGACGCATCTGCACCAGCAGTTCGTCACTGCTCACCGGCTCGAAACCGCCGGTATCGATCAGAGTGAAAGGGGTGTCAAAACGGGTCACCTCGGCATAATTGCGATCACGGGTGACGCCGGGGAAATCCTCGACAATCGCCTGTCGCTGGCCAAGTATACGGTTAAACAGCGTCGACTTGCCGACGTTGCGGGCGCCCGACGATGGCAACAACAGGTTTCATCAGTAAAGCCTCAGTAAGTGCTAATCGTAGCCGAACTCTTTCATCAGGCGATTCGATTCGGTCCAGCTGCGATCGACCCGGATGAAAAGTTCGAGAAAAACCCGGCAGTCGAGGAGCCGTTCGATATCACTGCGCGCCGCCTGACCGATGGCGCGTACGCCGGCGCCACCCTTGCCGACAATGATGCGTTTGTGCGTCTCCCGCTCGACATGCACGGCGGCATGAATGACGACCAGATTGCGCTCCGGCTTCTCTTCGAATGCTTCTACCGTGACCGCCACACCGTACGGAATTTCATCGTGGGTTTGCCGCAGGATCTGCTCGCGAATCATTTCGGCGGCGATGAAACGCTCCGGCATATCGGTGACCATGTCGTCAGGATAAAGCGCGGGCCCGATGGGAAGGCGTTCGCTCACCGCCGCCACCAGCTCGTCGATTCCTTCGCCGGCAATTGCCGAAATGGGGATGATCGCCTGGAAGGGGAATTTTCGGGCATAAGCATCGATCAGCGGCAGCAAGACCGGTTTGCTCACCCGGTCAATCTTGTTGATCACCAGCAAAACCGGCACCCCTCCCCGGCTGAGAACGTCGAGAATGAAGTTTTCTGCTTCTCCCGGTGGCTGACCGGCTTCCACCAAAAAAAGGATCAGGTCGATTTCCGAACAGGCAGACAGCGCCTGATCGACCATATACTTGTTCAACCGACCGCGCGCCCGGTGGATACCAGGAGTATCGAGAAAAAGGATCTGCCCGCCGGCAAAGGTATGGATGCCGAGAATGCGGTTGCGGGTCGTCTGCGGCTTTGGCGAGGTGATGGCAATCTTCTGCCCGAGAATCCGGTTAAGCAGAGTCGATTTGCCGACATTCGGTCGGCCGATGATCGAAACAAAACCGGAGCGGAATTGTTCCGCTTGCTGCTGTTCGTTATCCACTAAGAAATCTGCTCCCAATGTAGTTATTGTCCGAGAGCGGCCAGCCCCTGACTTGCCGCTTCCTGTTCCGCTGCTTTTTTTGACCGTCCACGCCCGCAACCGATTACTTTGTTGGCGAAATGCACCTCGACCGTGTAGATGCGCTGATGGTCCGGGCCTTCGGTCTGCGCCGGCACATAAACCGGCGTACAGCCGAAATGCGCCTGAAGAAACTCCTGCAGCCGCGTTTTATGATCGACGCCCACCAAGCGCTGCGCCGAATGCTCGATCCTTTCGGTGAAAAACTTTTCGATAACGGGCGTAACCGCCGCCAAACCGCCGTCGCAGAAAATAGCCCCCAGTACCGCCTCAAGGGCATTGGCAAGGAGGCTCGCCTTCTCCCGGCCGCCACTTTTTTCTTCTCCCTTGCCGAGCCACAGGCTTTCGCCAATCGCCAGCCTCCGAGAAACGGCGGCCAGCCCAGGTTCACTGACGACTTCCGCCCGGATGCGGGTCAGTTCTCCTTCCGGCAGATGGGGATAGGCGTGAAAGATATACCAGCTGACGGCCAGGCCGAGTACCGAATCACCGAGAAACTCCAACCGCTCATTGTACTCCAGATCGTGACCGGGCTGTTCGTTGGCGTATGACTTATGGGTGAGCGCCGTCCGCAGCCAGGCAGGATCCTTGAATTGGTAACCGATGCGACTTTCGAAATTCTCTTCATCCGCACCCTGCACGCACGCTCCTCCTTCAGAACCGAACGAAAAGGATAATCGGAGCAGTATATCGGAAACACTTTCATTCTGGCAATGTAAACCACGAGGGAATGCCTGCATTAGTTCGCTTCGGAATTTTGGCCGGCTGTGATCCGCTCAGCGCTTCCCGGTTTTCCCTTGATTCTTCCGCTGCGCTCTTCCTATAATAAAACGATTTGCCATGGTGATATCTACGATGTCTTTATTCATTACATTCGAGGGGATCGAAGGGGTGGGGAAAACCACCCAGATCCGGCGCCTGGCCACGGCCCTGCAAGGGAACGGCCGGGAGGTCCTGGTCACCCGCGAGCCGGGAGGATGTCCGATTGCCGACGCCATCCGCGGCATCCTTCTCGATCCCGCTTCGGCCGGCCTTGTTCCCCGTTCCGAACTACTGCTTTATGCGGCGGCACGCGCGCAGCACGTGGACGAGGTGATCCGCCCCGCCTTGCAGGAGGGGAAAATTGTTCTTTGCGATCGCTTTACCGATGCCACTATCGCTTATCAAGGACATGGGCGGGGACTCGATCTCTCCCTTATCGGCGAGTTGAACCGCCTGGCGAGTGGAGGGGTCGTGCCGGAGTTGACGATTCTTCTCGATCTGCCGGCAGCCGATGGGCTGAAACGGGCACGCCAACGCAATATCGAGCTTTCTCTTGAGCAGGAAGAGCGTTTCGAGCGCGAAGCACTGGAATTTCATTGCCGCATACGCGAAGGTTACCTGCAGCTGGCGCGCAGCGAAGAACGTTTTCGGATTATTGACGCCAAGGGACCGGAAGAGGAAGTCGCTCTTCGCATCTCGACAGCGGTCAACCTCTTCTTCCAGCAACGGGGTGATGCGTGACGTTTGCCCAGATCCTCGGCCACGAGCGCCAGAAGGATATCCTGCGCCGGGCCCTGACCGGTGGACGCCTGGCCCACGCCTATCTGTTTGCCGGCCCGGAAGGGATCGGCAAGCGGTTGATGGCCCTGGCCGTGGCACGCGCCCTGTTTTGCGAGAAACACACCGGTTGTGGCGAATGCGCGGCCTGTCGCAAGCTTGATCACCGCAACCATCCCGACCTGCACATCCTTGAACCGGACGGCAACTAGCATCAAGATCGAGCAGGTCCGCGCCATCCAGCGCGATCTCAGCCTGAGCCCGGTCGAGGGGCGCAGCAAGGTCTGCCTGATCGAGGACGCCGACACCATGACCACCGCGGCCGCCAACGCCCTGCTCAAAACGCTGGAGGAGCCGCGCGGCGACACCCTGCTGATCCTGCTGTCCAGCCAGCCGCAGCGATTCTGCTCGAAACTATCCGGTCGCGCTGTCAGGTCTTGCACTTTCCGCCGGCAGCCGATGGAACTGATCCGGGAGTCCTGCAGACCCAGCTGGGGGTGGCGGATGCCGAGGCCCATGTGCTGGCGGCACTCTCCGAGGGGAGCTTCAAAAAGGCGTTCGGCAAGGACCGGCAACTCTATCTGAGGACGCCGGAGACCTGCTAAAAACCTTGACGGCCCTCTCGGCAGGCAGTATTTTGCCGACTCTTCGAGTTTGCCGAGCAACTGGCCGGCGACAAGAGCCGTGCTTCCGGATGTTCTCGAGATCTTTCAGGCGTTTTACCGGGATGTGCTGCTGACTGCTGCACGGCGCGCGGATGCCGGTGAACTGGTCAACCTCGACCTGGGCGAGAAGGTGCGACAGGGTCGCCGGCCGCGAGAGATGTCTCCAACGTGCTCGCCAAACTGGACGCCTTGAAGAATGCCCGCTGGCAACTGGAGCGCAACCTCAACCCGCAACTGGTCATGGAAGTCCTCCTGCTGCGCCTGGCGGCGTAAGCGCATCACTAACTTAACCGGATAATCATGTCAGAACATATCGGAAGTCGCTGAAACAGGATCTCATGCTGCGTATCGTACCGATAAAGTTCCATCCATGCCGGCCGCCAATACGATTTCAACGCCCAGGGATTTCGACTTGAAACCAGGCTCGCGGGTCGTGGTCGAGACCGACCGTGGCCGGGCGCTGGCCATCGTGGTCACGGCCCCGCGCGAAATCCCCGACGAGCAGGCTCCGGAAGGGCTGAAAGGCATTCTGCGCCTCGCCACCGACGATGACCTTGCCCATGGCGGCAGACAACGCCGCCCGCGAGAAGGAGGCCATCGCGCTACTGCCAGGAGCGGGTCCAGTCACGCAACATGGAGATGAAGCTGGTGCGCGCCGAATATCTCTTCGACGGCTCGAAGATCGTCTTCTACTTTACCGCCGACGGCCGCATCGATTTCCGCGACCTGGTCAAGGATCTGGCCCATCATTTTCATACCCGCATCGAGATGCGCCAGATCGGCGTGCGCGACGAAGCCAAACTGATCGGCGGCATCGGCATCTGCGGCCGCGAGCTCTGCTGCTGCTCGTTCCTGACCGATTTCGACCCGGTATCGGTGAAGATGGCCAAGGAACAGGGACTGGCCCTCAATCCGACCAAGATCTCCGGGCAGTGCGGTCGCCTGCTCTGCTGTCTGGGCTACGAGTTCGAGACCTACTGCGACCTGCGCAAAGGGACTGCCCAAGTGCGGCAAGCAAGGTGCTGATCGAAGGCCGCGAGGGGGAAGTCATCGAGCCAGAATGTCTTGGCCGGCAGGTCACCGTCTGCTGCCAGGGCGACGGCAACACGGCGCGTCGTCACCATGGACGAAGTAGCGAAAGTCGGCCACCGTCGCGGCGAACCCGAGTCGCCGCCCAAGGCTGCCGAACCGCGGCGCGCAGCGCCGGAACCGCAGTCGGACGCAGAAACGCGGCCGACCGCGGCCGCAACGCCGAGAACGAGCCGCCCCGGCAGCACCGGCAGACCCCCAGCGGACGGCGGCAACCGCCGGCGGCGCAGAACCACCGGAAGCCGCGCCGGCAGCTGCCGAGCCGGCAAAGACCGGCAGCCGACGCAAACGCCGCCGGCGGCGCCGGGAGGAACCGCCGCAGCCGGCGCCGTCCGGCGCAACAAGGAGAATGAAGCATGGCTGAGCAAGCGCTTTTACGTGACCACCCCGATCTATTATGTCAACGACGTGCCGCACATCGGCCACGCCTATACCACCCTGGCCTGCGATGTCCTGGCCCGCTACAAGCGCGTCGACGCGGCTACGAGGTCTTCTTCCTGACCGGCACCGACGAGCATGGCCAGAAGGTGGAGAAGGCCGCCACAAGCCGCGGGCGAAACGCCGCTGGAGCTGGCCGACCGGGTGGTCAAGCGCTTTCCAGGCGCTCTGGGAGAAGCTCGACATCTCCCACACCGACTTCATCCGCACCACCCAGGAGCGCCACAAGAAAGGGGTGCAGCCAGATCTTCCGCGACATCCAGGCAAAGGGCGACATCTACCTGGGCGAATACGAAGACTGGTACTGCACCCCCTGCGAAACCTTCTGGACCGAGACCCAGCTGATCGACGGCAACTGCCCCGACTGCAGCCGGCCGACGGAAAAGCTCAAGGAGACTCCTACTTCTTCCGCATGAGCAAGTACCAGGAGCAGCTGCTGGCCCACATCGAGGCCAATCCCGACTTCATCCAGCCGAAGAGCCGGCGCAACGAGATCCTCTCCTTCGTCAACGAGGGGCTGCGCGACCTCTCCATCTCCCGCACCACCTTCTCCTGGGGGATTCCGGTGCCGGGCAACGAGAAGCACGTCATCTACGTCTGGTTCGACGCCCTGACCAACTACATCACCGCCCTGGGCTATCCCGACGACACGACGGCAACTACGGCAACTTCTGGCCGGTCGACGTCCACCTCATCGGCAAGGACATCCTGCGCTTCCATGCCGTCTACTGGCCGACCTTCCTGATGGCCGCCGGCCTGCCGCTGCCGAAGAAGGTCTTCGCCCACGGCTGGTGGACGGTCGAAGGGCAGAAGATGAGCAAGAGCCTGCAGAACGTGGTCGAGCCGAACATGCTGATCGACAAGTACGGCGTCGATGCCATCCGCTACTTCCTGCTGCGCGAGGTTCCCTTCGGCCTGGACGGCGACTTCTCCCACACCGCCCTGGTGCACCGCATCAACTCCGACCTGGCCAACGATCTCGGCAACCTGGTCAGCCGCTCCACCGCCATGGTCAACAAATATTTCGGCGGCATCCTCCCCGCCCCCGGCGCGGCTCACCGAGCTCGACCGGGCCTTGCGTGCACGCTTTCCCGGCGGCCGTTCGCACAGGTCGACGCGCAGATGGACGATCTGGCCTTCAACAAGGCGCTGCAGTCGATCTGGGAACTGGTCAGCGCCGCCAACAAGTACATCGACGACACCGCCCCTGGACCCTGGCCAAGGACCCGGCCCAACAGGAGCGGCTGGCCACGGTGATGTACAACCTGCTCGAAGCGGTCCGCCTGATCGCCCTGCTGGTCACCCCCTTCATGCCCGACACCGGCGCGAAGATCCTCGCCATCCTCGGCCTGACGACACGGCCAGTCCTCGAAGGCCACGACGCCTGGGGCGGGCTGCAGCCGGGAACGACTCATCGCAAAGGCCGAGCCGCTCTTCCCGCGGATCGAAGCGAGTAACCTCACCGAGCATCCCACGAGGCGAGAGGGGTTCGAAGAATGAAACTGGTCATCTGGGGCGCTCCGGCGCTCCTTCCCGTTTGGAGCCGCCATGAAACGCATCTCCCCCCTCTCGTCGACACCCACGCCCATCTCGATCAGCGGCCAGTTCGATACCGACCGCGACGCCGTCATCGCCCGGGCCCGCGAAAACGGCATCGGCATCATCCTCACCGTCGGCTGCGATCTGCCCAGCTCCCAGGCTCGATTGCCGAACTGGCTCGCCGGCACCCGGACATCTATGCCAGCGTCGGCATCCATCCGCACGATGCCGCTGACCGTCGACGACGCGGCGTCTGGCCGAGCTGCGCGAGCTGGCCGCACGAGCCCAAGGTTGTCGCCATCGGCGAGATCGGCCTCGACTTCTACCGCGACCGCGCCCCGCGCGATGCCCAGCGGCAGGCCTTCCGCGCGCCAGATCCGCCTGGCCCGGGAAGTCGGCATGCCGCTCATCGTCCACGACCGCGACGCCCATGACGAGGTGCTGGCGATCCTGCGCGAAGAGAAGGCGCGATGAAGTCGGCGGCGTGCTGCACTGTTTCAGCGGCGATCTGGCCATGGCCAGCGCGCTGCCTCGATCTGGGCTTCTATCATCTCCTTCCCCGGCACCCTCACCTACCCGGCCAACGAAGCGGCGCGCGCGGTCGTCGAGGGCGTGCCGATCGACGCCTGCTGGTCGAAACCGACTGCCCCTATCTTGCCCCGCAGCCGTGGCGCGGCAAGCGCAACGAACCGGCTTATGTGCGCCACACCGCCGAAGCGCTCGCCGCCATCAAGGGGCTGACGCTCGCCGACGTCGCCCGCATCACCAGCCTCAATGCCCTGCGCCTCTTCGGCATCGGCGAAGTCGAGCAGGACGCGCGCATCGCCTACGCCATCCGCAACAGCCTGTACCTCAACATCACCAACCGCTGCACCAACCAGCTGCACCTTCTGCGCGAAATTCAGCGACTTCACCGTCAAGGGCCACCAGCTCTGCCTGGAGCACGAGCCGGCCGCCAGCCGAGGTGATCGCCGCCATCGGCGATCCGCGCCGCTACGACGGAGGTGGTCTTCTGCGGCTACGGCGAATCGCTGCTGCGCCTCGATCTGGTCAAGGAGGTCGCCGCCTGGCTGAAAGAGCCGCGGCAGTGACGGTGCGGATCAACACCGACGGCCAGGCCAACCTGGTGCACGGCCGCAACATCCTCCCGGAACTGCATGGGCTGGTCGATGCCGTCTCCGTCTCCCTCAACGCCGCCGATGCCGCCACCTACCAGCGCCTCTGCCACTCGCAGCTTCGGCGAAGCCGGTTATGAAGGGGTCAAAGACTTCATACGCGCAGCCCGGCCGCACATCCCCGAGGTCACCGCCACAGCGCGTCACCCTCCCCGGCATCGATATCGACGCCTGCTGCCGGGTAGCGGCGGAACTCGGCGTCGACTTTCGCGCCCGGGAATATAACGAAGTCGGTTGACAGCCGGCGGTTTTTCGGCAGACTTCCTCTGCGGCCGGCAGGCCGGATGCCGTTAGTCATCAGGGGAGGTATAGCCATGGATTACCGTTACCAGTCGCCGGTCGGCACCTTCTTCATCCGGCAAAATCCCGCCGGCTGCGAACTGTCGATCGATGGCATCGCCATTGGCAAATACGAGTCGGTCACGGACGCCTGGCAGGATGTGGCCCGACAGTCCACCGGTTGGGATGAGTGGGACCTGCTGGCCCAGGCCGATATTCCCGATCTGGAGAAGTGGGAAGGGGTGTGGGCAGAAAAGCACTGACCTCCCGTCTCACCGTTGCAGATAGCGGCTGGCCCAGGCGGCGATAAGGCCGGCGACATAGCGGGCATCGTCCCTGGCGGTGATCGGCATCATCGAGGGAAACGAAACTCTTCGGATGGCGCGCCGCCGCGTAAGTTTCGGCGGCCTGCCCGATTCCGACCGTTCGGTCGCGCGGAGAATGCAATATCAGCAGCGGTTTGCCAAGATCGCCAATGACCGCGCCAGGGCGCTGCACCTCGATATCGTCTATGAATGCCTGTTTGATGGTGAACGGCCGTCCGGCCACCATCACCTTCGCTTCCCCGGTACTTTCGATCTCCTCGCGGGAAATCTGCAGTAGCTGCAGCAGGTGGACAGGGTCGAAAGGCGCGGCAATGGTGACAACGGCGCCGACGGAGGGGATTTTCGCCGCCGCATGCAGGACGGCGGCGCCGCCGAGGGAATGGCCGATAAGCAGGCGCGGCGCGGCAAAGTTCTCGCGCAGAAAGTGCGCGGCGGCGACCAGATCCTCCACCTGCGAAGAAAAATTCGTTTCCGCGAAATCCCCCTCGCTCTCCCCCAAGCCGGTGAAATCGAAACGCAGGACGCCTATATCCTGCTCACTGAGGGCGCGGGAGATCGTTGAAGTCGATGCAATATTCTTGCTGCAGGTAAAGCAGTGCGCAAACAAGGCATACGCCACCGGTTCCGCCGCCGGCAGATCAACCAGCCCCGCCAGAGTATTTCCCGCCGCATTAACGAATTGAATCTTCTGCTGCCGCACGCCGGTACACCTCTCTTTTTCTGTTGCCAACCGAATATCGCATTCGCAGCCGTCCGTCAACCGGCAGGCATGGCTGACTTGACAGCAGGAGCAAAGGGGATAGTTATTTGGATGAAAAGCGCGAAAGGAGACGAGCCATGGCCGATACCACCGTCAAGAAGATCGATTCGAAATATTCCCCGAAAGGAAAGTTGGGTCAGAAATATCTCGCTTCCGGCAAGTCTATGGCCATGCGCCTGTGGGAGAACGAATCTCCCGGTATCCCGGAGGAGCCGCATGCCCGCCCCTACGAAACCGTTGGCTATGCGATTTCGGGGCGGGCCGAGCTGGAGATCGAGGGGCAGAAGGTCATTCTTGAGGCCGGCGATTCGTGGACGGTGCCGAAGGATGCTTCGCATGCTTACCGGATACTTGAACCGTTCACCGCCGTCGAGGCGACTCACCCGCCGGCGCAGGTGCATGGGCGGGACGAAATGTGATCCGCACTGCTAGATTGAGCCACGGCCCCCGAACCTCTCTTTCCCTGCAGAAGCCGTAACCGGCTCCCGCATGTGGCGCCGGATTCGCCCGCAGGAAACGGTTGGCAAGGACGAGCTTGCCGCCGGCATGCGGATGTTGTTGTATGACGGCATCTGCACCCAGGTCATGGGCGTCATGGTCGGCGGTGCCTTCCTCGTCGCCTTCGCCATCCAGCTCGGCGCCTCCAACCTGGTCATCGGTATCATCGCCGCCCTCGGACCGCTGACCCAGATCCTCCAGGTGCCGACCATCTTCCTGCTGGAGCGGACCGGCTTCCGCAAGGCGCTGGTCATATCCGGCACCTCTATCAGCCGCCTCTTCTGGTTCGCCGCGGCGGCGGTCCCGCTGGTCGTCTCCCCGCCGCTGCAGATCGGCATGTTCCTGCTCGCCATCTCCCTCTATTACGCCCTCGGCACCGTCTCCGGCCTCGCCTACAACTCGTGGATGCGCGACCTGATCCCCGACGAGGTCCGTGGCAGTTACATGGGCCGGCGCCTGACGGCGGGGACGGCGGTGGCGGCTTTCCTCGGCCTGACCGCCGGGGCCGGCGTCGACCTTTACAAGCAGTTTTACCCGGAGATCGGAATCTATTGCATCTATTTTGTCTTCGGTGGCGGCGTCGGCCTGCTCGGCGTCTGGTTCCTTTTGCGCATCCCGGAGCCCCGGATGGAGCGCAGCCGCGATATCCGGGTGCTCGAAATCCTGGCCGAGCCGGTGCGGGACCGTAACTTCCGCCGCCTGATGGTCTTCATGGGCAGCTGGAGCTTCGCCGTCCACCTCGCCGCCCCCTTTTTCGTTGTCTACATGCTCAAGCGTCTCGATCTGAGCATGACCGTCATCCTGGCGCTGGCAGTCGCCAGTCAATTCACCAACATCCTCTTCTTTCGCCTCTGGGGGCGGCTCGCCGATCGCTTCAGCAACAAGTCGGTGCTGGCCGAGGCCGGCCCCCTCTTCATCTTCACCTTCCTGCTCTGGCCATTTACCACCCTGACCGACAAGCCGCTCATCTATCTCCCCCTCCTCCTCCTTATTCACCTGCTGGCGGGCATTTCGACCGCCGGGGTTACGCTTGCCGCCGGCAATATCGCCCTCGAACTCTCCCCCCGCGGCAAGGCCACCGCCTATCTGGCGGTTAACGCCCTTGTCTCGGGGATTGCCGCTACGATCGCGCCGATCCTCGGCGGGGCAGCGGCCACCGTAATGGAGGGGCGAGAGCTGATCCTCACCCTCTCCTGGCTCAACCATCTCACGGGGGAGAGCTGGGCGTTGCCGACCTTTCATCTGCGCGGTCTCGATTTTCTCTTTCTCGCGGCGTTTCTGGTCGGGATTTATTCCCTGCACCGGCTGGCGCTCGTGCGAGAGGAAGGGGAGGTGGAAAAAGGTGTGGTCATGGGGGAAGTGATCGCCGAGGTGCGCAAGTCGGTCCGCAACGTCTCCAACATTGCCGGGCTGCTAAATACTTTTTACTTCCCGTACGCGCGGTTACTTGAACTGGTTGTGCCGAAGAAGGAGCGAAAGTAAATAGTGAAGTTTCATGTGCAAGCCATTAATTCAACGAACAATTTTCACGGAACAGTCGTTGCAGAGAAGCAGCTGTGGTGAATGATCAACTGCTTTGTAGCGAACCTCCGCAATTATCCCCCACCTGTAAAAACCGGCGCTTGCATGCTCTCCCCCAAAAGACTGCAATCGCCGGAAAATGATTAACCACCGTGAAAATCCTTAAGGAGCTGGCACAAAAAGTCATGTGAACTTTAAAATGAATAAGGGAGCCTGCAATGAATCGCATCGATCTGACCGGATTGGTCCGGCAGGGGCTGACCGCCCTGGAAAATGAGAACACCCTGCTCGCACTCACCTGCTTTGAGAAGGTTGCCAGCCACTGGGAGACGGCCGTCGTTCTCTCCTGCCTCGGCTATTGTCTCGCCCGCGAACGATCCGATCTGGACAAGGCGCTGGCCCTTTGCAAGAACGCGTTATCGCAGGAGCCCGCCAACCCCCTCCACTACCTGAACATGGGGCGAATTTACCTTCTCGCCCAGCAGAAGCACCTGGCCGTCTTCGCTTTCAACCGGGGGCTTGAATTCGGTCGGCATCCGGTGATCATGAAGGAAATCGATAAACTTGGGCGGCGACGGCCGCCGATCTTCCCTTTTCTCGGACGCAAACATGCGCTGAACCGGTTTCTCGGGTATCTGCGCGACAAAATGAGCTGGGCTATTTAGGCGGGGATTGGGGCTGAACGCATCAATCGCATTATTCCTCCGGCTGTGCTATGTTGGGATTAATGTGAATATACCGATTCGGGTGGAGGATGCGATTATGATTGTAGTCAGGCGTTTGTCCATATTTCTTGTGATTTTTGGATTTGCCTTTTTTTCTCTGCCGATAAAGCCCCTGCAGGCGGATATCCTCAGTCAAAGCTATTCGGTCACCGAAGGGACCAACAATATTCGCCTGACCTTGGCCGCCGAAGGGGCCAGCACCGGACCGGATGGCCATTTTCGGGTGGCTCCCGGCATCCCCCTCGCCACCTTCTACGAAGGATGGCTGACCGGCGGTACTTCCTTCAGCATCTTTACTTACAGCCTGTACCAGGATGCCCAGTGGTCTCTGCTCTATCCTTCCAATTTCATCCAGGTCAGTTCCGGTACCTACCTGGCCGGTAAAGGATTCAATTGGGGTAATTCCGTCTCTGGCAGCGTGACCCTGACCTTTGGCGAACCGGGCAACCACCGTCTCCTGTATGTTTTCGGAAATCGCTCTTTCGGCCATCGCAATGCCGATGCAGCCATCGAGGTCATTATCGAAGTCAGCCGCAAGGTCATCCCCGTTCGTATGGATCTGGTGCCACACACTTTCAACCCGCGAAACCAAGGCAACTTCGCCGTTGCTTTTATCGAATTGCCAAGCGAATACCCCGCCGGCGATGTGGATATCCCGAGCCTCGTCATGCGGACGGAAGCCGGTTCTACGCCGGTGATCCGGCCCGACAAGGCCGTCATTGAAGATCATGATGGCAACGGCATACTCGACCTCAAGGTTGAGTTCGATCGGGGAGCGCTCATCGCCCTCTCCTCCCCGGGCGAGCAGACGTTCATTCTCGAAGGGCGCCTGAGCGACGGCACACTGATCAAGGGGGAAATCGACAGAAAGGTCCTCGCCAGGTAAATCGAAAATCTGGTTTTTTTGATTTGGAATGAGATGGCCACCCTTCCCAGGAAGGGTGGCGTTTTTACGAAAGACCGCGAGATCCAGAGAATTCCGCTGCCGTTAGTACCGTTGCTGCTGCGGCATCTTTTGTTGTTGCTGTTGGATCTGCTGTTGCTGAGAAGGTTGCTGCTGCCCCATCTCCCAGTACGGAGCGACACCGAAGAACTGGTGAATCTGCCGGGCCTGGTTCATGTCCTGCACCATCCCTTCATCGGCGGCGGGGAGCTGCTGGAGCTGACTGGCGTTCATCTGCACCGTCAGGGTCTGCTGCTGCGGATCGATGCGCAGGGCGTTCCATGGGATCACGTGTTTCTGCCCCGCCTGCTGCGGCGAAGTCACGACCACATAGCCGATCTGCCCCCGCTGCACGTTGACCAGCACCTGATCGATCTGACCGATTCTCTGCCCTTGCAGATCCTGGAGGGCAAACTGCTTGAGGGTATCGACCGATTTGACCTGCATCTGCTGCATGCCCGGTTGTTGTAAAGCCTGTGGCTGCTGCAAGCCAATCTCATAATAAGGGACCACGCCGTAGAACTGATTGATCTGCCGGGCCATGTTCATGTCGCGCACCATCTGTGCGTCGCCGGTCGGAGCCTGCTGGAAACGCTGGGCGCTCATCGGCAATGTCAGCGTCTGCTGCTGCGGATTCGACTGCAGGGCGATCCAGGGGATCACGTGTTTTTGCCCCGCCTGCTGCGGCGAGGTCACGACCACATAGCCGATCTGCCCCCGCTGCACGTTGACCAGCACCTGGTCGATCTGACCGAGGCTCTGCCCCTGCTGGTCCTTGATTGAAAACTGCTGTAGTTCCTGGAGGCCCTTGATCTGATCGGGCTGGACCTGCGTCGCGCCCCACGCCGGAGCCGCGCCGAAGAACTGGTCAATCTGCCGCGCCTGATCCGCATCAAGAACAACTTGCGCATCCCCGGCCGGGGCCTGCAGGAGCTGGTCGGCACTCGCCTGCAATGTCAGGATCTGCGGCTGCTGCGGATCGGCCTGCAGGGCGCTCCAGGGAATCACATGTTTCTGGCCGGGTTGCTGCTGCGAGTTGACGATCGCGTAGCCGATCTTCCCTTGCTGCACGTTGACGAGAACCTGGTCGATCTGACCGATCGTCTGCCCCTGCTGATCCCGGATGGAGAATTGCCTGAGTTCGTCACCGGCGCTGATCTGTTGTTGAGATAACTGCTGCTGAACCGGTGCCTGACTCAGCTCTTCGCTCGGCGCCGGCCGCATCTGTTGCCCCGCCGGACTGCAGCCGAGAATCAGGCCGGCGATGAAGAATGTTGCGGTGAAAAGTTCGGTCTTCTTCATTTTGGATCTCCTTGCGCAATTGGTGGCGCAGGCTTCGGCACCCAGAAATCGATCAAAGCCCGCTTGCCTACCAACTTACTTTTGAAAGACCCTTTGTCAAATCAGAACGTCTTCCCCTGACCTTCCATCCGCGGCTACCATTCGCCTTCGATTTCCTCCTCACGCAGTGCCCCCAGAACCTTGGCGGCAAGCGGAATCGTGCTCGCCGCGCCGGTTAGAAACAGTGTCCAGCCGGCGGCCTTCCTCTGTATGGGCGTAAGCCGGTCAGCCTGCAGCAGAGCCACTCCGGCTCCGAGTATCCCCCGGGTAACGGCAATCAGGCCGATCAACGGCAGCTTGACAGTCACTTCGCGCATGCTCCGTCTCCTTTCAGACAACCGATGCACTCCACCCCTGCCCCACCCGCCTGTCCGGTGATTCCCGGAATCGGCCTTGATGAACGCAACTTTTCGAGTGTGTCTGACTCGCACCCGGATCCGGTAAACGCCTATCTCATGCGCCGGCGGATTATCAATCGCCCCCCTCAGGCCGCGGAGATTGCCTAAGCAGTTCGACCCCGGTGCGCCGATCGGCCTCGTTCACCCAGCCGCCGCCCATGGTCCGGTACACGTTAACCAGGGAGGTGAGGACCTGGGTCTGCGTCTCCACGAAGGAGAGCTGTTCCGAGAAGAGGGAACGGTCGGCGTCCAGAACCTGCAGGTAGCTGACGGTCCCCCCCTCGTACTGCAGGCGCGACAGCCGCGCGTAATCGTCCAGCGCCCCGACCTGCCGCCCCTGCGATGCGAGCTGCTCCCGCCCCTTGATGGTGCTCACCAGGGCATCCTCGACCTCGCGAAATGCGGTCAGGATCGTCTGCTGATACTGATTGAGCGCCTGCTGCTGCACCGCCTCCGCCTGCCGGACCTGGCCCGAGATGGCGCCGAAGGTAAAAACGGGGGCGAGGGCGTTGCCGCCAACCGACCAGATCCTGGATCCCGACTCGGAGAGATCGGAAAGTTCGGAACTGGCCACCCCCAGCAGTCCCGTCAGCGATATCCGCGGAAAGTAGAGCGCCCGGGCCACGCCGATCTGGGCATTGGCGGCGATCATGCTCTGCTCGGCCTGGACGATATCGGGACGCCGCTCCAGCAGCGCCGAAGGGAGGCCGGCGGGGATGCCGGGCGGAGTCAGTTCATCGATCGTCTTCCCCCGGGGGATCGGCCCCGGATTGCGCCCCAGGAGAACGGAAAGCAGATTCTCCTGCTGCCGGACCAGGGACTCGAACTCGGGGATGGCCTGCCGGGCAATTTCGTACTGGGCTTCGGCCTGGCTCAATTCGACCCGCGAGACAGTGCCGTACTGGTGACGGAACCGGAATAGCTCCAGACCCTCGGCGTAGGCCTGCTCGGTTTCCCGGGCGATCTCCAGCTGCCGGTCGAGTCCGCGCAGGTTGATGTAGCCGTTGGCCACGCTGGCTACCAGGGTGAGGACGACGGCCCGGCGCCCCTCCTCGCTGGCCAGCACCTGGGCCCGCGCCGCCTCGGTGGCGCGGCGGATACGTCCCCAGATGTCGATCTCCCACGTAGCGTTGAGAAAAGCCTCGTAAAAATCGCTCGTCGGGTTAGGAACGTCGAGCGGACCGGTCTCGGTTTCCCTCTGCCGCGCCGCCGAAATTCCGGCGCCTGATCTGGGGAAAGAACTCGGAGCGGGTCGTGGTCGAGCGCGCCGAGAAACTGGTCCACCCGGGCCGCGGCGATCTTCAGGTCCCGGTTTTCCTGCAGGGCCGTGCCGATGAGACCGTCCAGCACCGGATCGCCGAACTGCTCCCACCAGGCGGTGTCGGCCAGACCCGCCGCCGTCTGGTAATCGATTTGCCAGGCTGGCCGGCGTGGCAACCGGCGGCTTAACGTAGTCGGGGCCGACGGTGCAGGCCGCCAGCAGAAGAAACAGCAGGACGAGTAATCGCCTTACGCATGATGCGCACCTCCTTCCCCGCCGGATGCGGGCAGATCTTTCCGCCTTCGCCGCCCTTTTTTCTTCCGCCGGCTGAAGAAGCCGCCGGCGCCTTCGAGCAGCACGAAGAAGAGCGGCACGAAGAAGGAGGCCACGAGGGTCGAGGCCAGCATGCCGCCGATGACGCCGGTGCCGATGGCGCGCAGGCTGTTGGCGCCGGCGCCGGTGGCGATGGCCAGCGGCACGCAGCCGAGGATGAAGGCGAGCGAGGTCATGACGATCGGCCGCAGCCGCAGCCGGGCCGCCTCGATGGCCGCCTCGGCGGCGGTCATGCCGTGCGCGCACGTTCTCGGCGGCGAACTCGATGATCAGGATGGCGTTCTTGGCCGCCAGCCCGACCAGGGTCACCAGGCCGACCTGGAAATAGACGTCGTTTTCCAGCCCGCAGAGCCAGGTCAGCAGCAGGGCGCCGCAGATGGCGAAAGGGACCGCCAGCACGACGCCGACCGGCAGCGACCACTTCTCGTACTGGGCGGCCAGGATCAGGAAGACCATGATCAGGCCGAAGACGAAGGCCGACGAGGAGGTGCCGCCGGACTTCTTCTCCTCAAGGCCTGGCCGGCCCAGGCGAAGTCGTAGCCCGCGGCAGTACCTCGCCGGGCCACCTCTTCCATGGCGGCGATCGCCTGGCCGGAACTGTAGCCGGGCGCCTGGCTGCCGGTGACCTTGGCCGCCGGGAAGCCGTTGAAGCGGGTCAGCAGGTTGGGGCCGGCGACGTAGCGGACCGTGATCAGGGCCGACAGCGGCACCATCTTGCCGTTGCTGGAGCGGACGATAGATCTGGTCGAAGTCGTCCGGCTCGTCCCGGTATTCGGGGCTGGGCCTGGATGATCACCTGCCAGATGCGGCCGAACTGGGTGAACTGGCGACATAGGAGGAGCCGAAATAGGCCTGCAGGGTCTCGTAGACGGTCGGACACCGGCACGCCGAGGATTTCGGCCTTGGCCCGGTCGAGATCGAGATAGAGCTGCTGCTGCGAGGCGCGAAAAGGTGGTGGAGACGCCGGCCAGTTCCGGCCGCTGGCGGGCCTTGGCGATGAAGTGCCTTGACCTTCTTCTCCAGTTCCTGCGGACGTGCCGCTCCCCTTGCTCTGGATGTAGAACTCGAAGCCGCCGGTGGTGCCGAGGCCCGGGATCGACGGCGGGTTGAGCGGCATGACCATGCCTTCCTTGATGCCGGCGAATTTGCGTTGCGGGCATCGGCGACGCACGGCGAAGGCCGTCGCCTCCTTCCCTTGCGCTCCTCGTAGGGCTTCAGCGAGACGAACATGAGGCCGGCATTGGTCTTGGTTCTGGCTGTCGATCAGGCTGTAGCCGTCGAGCTGGGCGACGTCTGCACATGGCCGGGTTTTCCTGCAGCAGCGGCACCGCCCGGTCGCTGACCGCCGTGGTCCGCTCCAGGCTGGCGGCATCGGGCAGCATGTTGGCGACGAAGATGTAGCCCTGGTCCTCCTCGGGCACGAAGCTGCCCGGCACCAGCTGGAACAGGAAGACGACGCGCGACCAGCACCCGCCGAAGAGCGCCGACGCCGATCAGCTTGTGGCCGATCAGCAAGCGCACCCCGGCCGACGTAGCCGTCGGTCAGCTGCTGAAGCCGTTCTCGAACCATTTGAAGAAGCCCTTCTTCTCGCCGTGGCTCGGCTTGAGGATGCGCGCCGCCAGGGCCGGCGACAGGGTCAGCGCCACGACCCCGGAGAGCACCATGGAGATGGCGATGGTGACGGCGAACTGCTTGTAGAGCGTGCCGGTCATGCCGCCGAGGAAGGCCACCGGCAGGAAGACCGAGCCCAGCACCAGCACGATGGCGATCAGCGCGCCGGCCAGCTCGGCCATCGCCTTCTTGGCGGCCTCCATCGGCGTCAGGTGCAGGGTCGCCATGTTGTGCTCGACGTTCTCGACGACGATGATGGCGTCGTCGACCACCAGGCCGATGGCCAGGATCATGCCGAACAGGGTCAGCATGTTGGTGGAGAAGCCGAGCACAGTGATGCCGATGTAGGTGCCGATGATGGCGATCGGCACCGCCAGGATCGGGATGATCGTGGCGCGGAAGCTCTGCAGGAAGAGGAAGACCACCAGCACCACCAGCACCACCGCCTCGAAGAAGGTGTGGACCACCTTCTCGATGGAGGCCTCGGTGAACTTGCTGGTGTCGAGCACGATCTTGTAGTCGAGGCCGGCCGGGAAGCTCGGTTTCAGCTCGTCGAGCAGCGCGCGCACCTGCTCGGAGGTCTCGATGGCGTTGGCGCCCGGCTGCTGGTAGACGACGATGGCCACCGCCCGTCTTGCCGTTGACCTTGCTGGCGATGGAGTAGTCCTTGCTCGCCCAGCTCGGCGTGGCCGACGTCCTTCAGCCGGACGATGGCCGACCCCTTCCTGGTCGGCGCGGACGATGATGTTCTCGAACTCCGTCGGGTTGGTGCAGCATCCCCTGGGTGGTGACCACGAAGGTCTGCTGGGTGCCCTTGGTGCGTCGGCGCCTGGCCGATCTGCCCGATGCCGAAGGCCTTGTTCTGGCTGCTGGATGGCGTCGGCGACCTCCTGGGCGGTGATGCCGAGCTGGGCCAGGCGGTCCGGCTTCAGCCAGATGCGCATGGCGATGTCCGGCACCGGAAACATGCTGGAGAGGTTGGCGCCCGGGAATGCGCTTGATCGGGTCGAGCACGTAGAGGTTGGTGTAGTTGGACAGGTAGGTCTGGTCGTAGCGGTCGTCGGGCGAAAAGAAGCTGATGACCATCATGAAGGCCTGGGAGCGCTTCTCGACCGTCACCCCCTGCTTGGCGACGACTGTCGGGGAGCTTGGGCGACGCCTGGCTGACCCGGTTCTGGACGTTGACCTGGGCCATGTCCGGGTCGGTGCCCGGCTCGAAGGTGACGGTCAGCGTCATGTTGCCGGTGGAGGAACTGGTCGAGGACATGTAGATCATCCGGTCGACGCCGTTGACCTGCTGCTCGATCGGCGCGGCCACGGTGTTGGCGATGACCTCGGCGGTGGCGCCCGGGTAGACGGCGCTGACCTGAACGGTCGGCGGCGCGATATCCGGGTACTGGGCGATGGGGGTTGCCTTCATCGCCACCAGCCCGGCCAGGATCAGGATGATGGAGATGACCGCGGCAAAAACCGGCCGATCGATGAAGAAACTTGCCATGGGCACCTCTCCTATTTTGCTGCCGGGGGCCGGCGCGGAGCTGCCTTGCCGGCGCGGCGGGGGTCGCTTCCGGCGGCAACGGCCTTCACCGGCGCCCCCGGCGTCAGCCGCTGGAAGCCGTCGACGATCACCTTGTCGCCGGCCTTCAACCCCTGTTTGATGATCCAGTCGTCGCCGATCCATTCGCCGACCATGACCGGCCGCGATTCCGCCTGTCCCTGCTCGTTCACCACGTAGACCACGTGGCCGTTGGCGGTCTGCTGGACCGCCTTCTGCGGCACGACGATGGCGTTGGGACGGACGGCCCCGCTGACGATCGCCTTGACGAACATCCCCGGCCGCAGCACGGCTTGGGGATTGGGCAGCTCGGCCCGAACCAGAAAGGTGCCGGTTTCCTTGCTGAAGGAGGGCTCGGCGAAATTAATCTTGCCCTTGTACGGGATAGCGGCTGCCGTCGGACATACACGATTTCCACCTCGTACGCTTGGTTCGGCGGCGGCACCAACGTTCCATCCGCCACCTCCTCACGTATTTTGGCCAGTTCGTTCTGGGAGATGCTGAAATTGATCCAGATCGGATCGACCTGGGCCACATAGGTGAGCCGGGCGGTCTCTCCCATCGGGTTGAGATAAGCCCCTTCCCGAATGAGGGAGCGTGCTCGACATCCCGCTGACGGGAGCACGGATGATCGTGTAGCCGAGATCGAGTGTGGCCTTTTCGAGCCGGGCCTGCGCCTGATAGACCGCCGCCTCGGCGGACTGGACGGCTCCGATGGCGTTGTCCAGGTCGCTCTTGCTGGCGGCATCCAGCTTCGGCCAGGGGTTGATCCGGTTCAGGTTGGCCTGGGCCGTCCAGAGCTGGGCCTTGCGATTTTCCACTTCTCCCTTGGCGGCGGCAACCTGGGCCTGGAACGGTTTCTGGTCCATCTGGAACAGACCTGCCCGGTCTGCACCAGTTCCCCTTCCCGGTAGAGCGATCTTCTCCAGGAAGCCGCTCACCCGGGCCACGATCTCCACTTGATGCGAACTCTCCGTCTGGGCGACGAACGACATCGTCACCGGAACGGTCTTCGGCGTCACGGTGACGACCGCCACTTCGACGGGGGGAGGCGCAACCTTCGGCTCCTCCTTCTCGCAGCCGCTGAGCGTGCCCAGGAGCAACAGAAAAAGGGCGGCCGGCAGGCGTGACGCGAACCCTTCGGGAACGATCTGCCCGGCCTTCATGCGAGTTGACACGAACATGGCTCTTCTCCTTCATGGCAGGTGGGCTTACAGGGCCCCACTCTCTTCAACGGAAGACTTCCTTTCTTCCCTCTCACCCACGATGACCCACTCCCGGACCAGGGTATAGGTCACGGCGAGCATCACCGGTCCGATGAAGAGGCCGATGACACCGAAAGCGATGAGGCCGCCGATCACCCCGGCGAAGATCAGCAGCAGGGGAAGATCGGCCCCCCGGCGGATGAGAACGGGACGGAGAAAGTTGTCCATAAAGCCGACAAAGAGCGCCCAGACGATCATCGCCGTCCCTGCCAGGTTCTGGTCCTGTCGAAAGAGCCAGATGATGACGGGGAGGAAGACGAGATGCGGCCCGATCTGGGCGACGCAGAGGACAAACATGACCGCCGCCAGCACCGCTGCCGCCGGCACGCCGGCCACGGCCAGGCCGATCCCGCCAAGAAACGCCTGGACGAGGGCGGTGACGATCACCCCGAGAGCAACGCTGCGGATCGCCCGGCCGGCGAGAATGACAGCGTCTTCGCCGTTCTTCCCGGCCAGCCGCCGTGCAAAGCGGCGCAAACCGCGCCCGGCCGTCTCCCCCTTCGCGTAGAGAACCGCGCTGAGGATCACCGTCAGCAGAAACTGCACGGTCATCATTCCGAAACTGCCGGCCCGCGACACGATCCCCCTGGCGATATCCCCCGCATAAGGCGACAGACGCGCCGAGAGGGCGCCAGGACCGGCCGCGGCCAGCTGCTGCCAGCGTTCGGCCAGCTTCGGTCCGATCAGGGGCAACTGCCCGATCCTGGCGGGGGGCGGCGGCAGGGTCAAGGTGCTGAGGGATGCCACCCAGCCGGCGATGACGTTGGCCCGCTCCACCAGACTGGTGACGGCGAGGGTAACGGGAAGGATGAAGATCAGCAGCAGCGCCAATGTCATCACCGTGACGGCGAGCGCCCGTTTGCCCCACAAGCGTTTCTGGAGGGCGAGATGGAGGGGCCAGGTGGCGACGACGATCATCGTCGCCCAGATGAGCGCCGTCAGGAACGGACGCATGATCCAGACGCTGGCCCCGATCAGGACGGCGATAAAGAGGACCGCCAGCGTCGTGCGGGTGAGGTCGCGGGAGGGCTGGATCCGTATGGTTTCGGTCCGCCGCTTGCGGGCGCCGGCGACCGCAGGCAAGGATCGCCTGGCCTGAGCCCTTATTGTCTGGGGGGTAGCGGGCATAAGATCCTCTTCCTTTTCATTGGCGGACGTCCTCCGGCGCTACAGGAGGCAGCGCCGCCTGCGGGGTGGCCATTAATTTCCCGGCGATCTCCCGGCTCAGCTGGCCGACGGCGCAGCTGACGGCGGCGACCAGCTTTTCATAGTTTCCGTCCCCCCATTTTTCCGTGTAGGTGGAAAGGCCCCTGGCCACCTCCGCCTTTTCCGGTCCGGCCAGGATGAGCCACTGGGCCTTGAGTTCCACCCGGTCTCCGGCGACAGCGTCGAGGCGCAGAATCCGCACGCCTACCCGATAGTCTGGGGTTCCGGCATTCAGTCCCGGAGAGGCGTAAATCCGGTCGGAAGCGAGCAGTTCGGAAAGGTTTTCCACCAGCACCGTGGTAATGTTTTCCCCCAGGGCGCCCCCCCAGCGGTCGAATTCGGCGAGCTTGAGGGTGTTGGCGCCGTCGCGGGTGACGATCGGCGAGCGATCGAGGTAGTCGGGAAGCTCGACCGGGGCCACGCTGACCGAAACCGCTTCCCCCTGCCGCCCGGCCGTCGTTTCCTGCCGGCAGACGGGGGTCAGGGTGTACATGCGCGCCGCCGGCGTGGTTCCGCAGCCGGCGATGACGGCGGCGAGTACTCCCGCGACGACCATTTTTGCCGATAAAAATCGATGCCGCATCGCCTTCTCCTTACCCGATCATGCACTTTATTCAAGTTTCCCCTCCCCTGGCACCCTCACCCCAACCCTCTCCCATCAAGGGAGAGGGAGCTGCTCGTTGTGCATAACCAACTCCTTATTCGCCGGCTTTCCCGCGCAGCAGGGCTTCCGGGTGCCGTTCCAGGTAATCGGAAACCTGCCGCAGCGATCGGGTTGTCGCCGCGAGGTCCCGCAGGGTCCTGTTCAACTGTCCGACCATGGGCGAATCTTCGCCGTACGCCTGCAGGGTTTTTTCTGAATTCCTGAGGGCCGACTGGGCCGCAACAAGTGTCGAACGCAGTTCGTTGAGAGTTTCCTCGAAATCCCCGCCGACAGTGGCCATGGTGTTTTTTGTTTCGACGAGGGCGGCATCGGCGGAACGGGCCGCCTGGTCGATGCTCTTGGTGAGAGTACCGATCCTCCGGTCGAGGTTCTGCATCAAGGTCCGGGTGTCCTTGAGGGTGGCATCAACGGACTGCATCGTCTTTTCCGCATCGATGTTGTTGACGACCCGCCCGATCCCCTGAACGGTGCTGTTGAGGTTTTCGACCATCTCCTTGAGCGGCAGGTTCTCCAAAGTCTGCTGCAGCTCCTCGAGAGGGGTGGGAATGCTCGGAATCTCGGGGTATTGCTTGTGCTCCGGGAATTGTTTTTGGAGACCCACGAACCGCGCCGGTTTGTCCGGAAAGAAGTCGAGGCCCACCATGAGCTGTCCGGTGACGAAACTCAGGGTTTGGAGCTGGGTTCGCAGACCGAGATCGACGGCCCTTTTGATCGCTTTCGGGTCCCGTTGAAGCTCGACGTTGGCCCCCTTGAACTTGTCCGGCTGCAGGGTGAAAATCACCGGGATGTTCAGCTTTCGGGTGGCCGGATCGACGAGGATGGCTGATGTCCTGCACCGACCCGATCTTCACCCCGCGGAACATGACAGGGGAGCCGATGCTCAGCCCCTTCACCGAGCCTTCGAAATAGGTGACGAACGTATGCTCCCGGGTGAAGAACTTCCCGGCGCCCAGCACCAGGACCGCGCCGACCAGCAGGACGATGGCGCAGAGGACGAACGCGCCGATCGCTGTCTTGCTCTTTACTCATGGCTCTCCTTTTTCGGAGGCTCATGCGCCGCCGTGCCTTCCCCCGGGTCAGGAAGCTGATGACCTTCGGGTCCGGCGACTCCTGCAGCAGCCGCTTCGGATCGCCGCTCGCGGTCATGGTCTTGACGTCCGGGTCGAGGAAGACCGAGTTGTTGCCGATGGCGAAGATGCTCGCCAGTTCGTGGGTGACCACCACGACCGTGGTGCCCAGGCTGTCGCGCAGCTCCAGGATCAGGTCGTCCAGCAGCCGGGCGCTGACCGGGTCGAGGCCGGCCGACGGCTCGTCGAAGAACAGGATCTCCGGGTCGAGCGCCATGGCCCGGGCCAGGCCGGCCCGCTTCCTCATGCCGCCGCTGATCTCCGAGGGATAGAAGTCCTCGAACCCGCCAAGCCCGACCAGGGCCAGCTTGAGCGAGACGAGCTCCCGGATCTGCGCCGGCGTCAGGTTGGTGTACTGCTCCAGCGGCAGGGCGACGTTCTCCGCCAGGGTCATGGAGCTCCACAGCGCCCCGCTCTGGTAGAGGATGCCGAAGCGCCGCATCAGCCGTTCCTGCTCCTCCGGCTCGGCCTCCCAGAAGCTCGACGCCGTCGTAGAGGACCTGCCCCCTGCCGGCCTCTTGAGCCCGATCAGTGCTTGAGCAGGGTGCTCTTGCCGCAGCCGCTCCCCCCCATGATGATGAAGATGTCGCCCCGGTTGATGGTGAAGTTGAGGTCCCGCATCAGCACGAAGCTGCCGTAGGCCATCTTCAGGCCTCGCACCACGATGACGGCCTCGTTCGGCTCTGCTGTGCTCTTCCGCGGCACGTTCATATCCCCAGCACCTGACAGGAAACGGTGATGATCGCCGTCGCCACGACGATGCTGACGATGCCGGTCACCACCGCCGAGGTGGCGGCCTCGCCGACCGCCGAGGCGCTCCGCCCGCACTGCATGCCGCGCAGGCACCCGGCAGAGCCACCAGGACGCCGAAGACGAAGCTGTGGAACAGGCCGATCCAGGAAATGGGTCAGGTTCAGGGCCGTTCCTCGTCTCGTTGATATACTCCATCGACACCCAGGTCGAGCATCCCCACCCCGACGATCATCCCCCCGAGAACCCCCATCAGGTCGGCATAAGACGCAGAGCAGCGGCATCATCAGCATCAGCGCCAGCATCCGCGGCAGGACCAGGAACTCCATCGGCGAGAGCCCGAGGGTCTCCAGGGCGTCGATCTCCTCGTTCACCTGCATGGTGCCGAGCTGGGCGGCAAAGGCCGCGCCGGTCCGCCCGGCCATGATGATGCCGGTCATGATCGCCCCCATGACCCGCACCATGCCGATCCCCACCAGGTCGGCCACGTAGATCTGCGCGCCGAACATCTTCAGCTGGATCGCCGCCACGAAGGCCAGGATCATCCCGACCAGGAGGCTGATGAGGGAGACGATGGGAAGCGCCTGCGGCGCCGGTTTCCTGGAGGGTCGTGAGCAGGTCGAGGCGGCGGAAGTCCGCCTTGCCCCGCAGCATCTTGAGAACGCCAGCGTCGCCTCGCCGATGAAGGCGAGGGTCTCCTTGAACCCCTGCAACTGATCGAAGGCCCGATCGGCGACCCGCTCCAGGAATGAGGCGCGCTTCCCGCCCCGCGTCACCCCCGCGCGCTGATTCTCGGGGACGCCAGGCGCAGCAGCTTCCGTACCCCCTCGGGGAGTCCGGATGGATCGACGCCGGCTTCCGCCTGGCGGCAGGCCTCGATGAGTCTCGCCGAAAAAAACGAGGAGGCCGCTGTCCCAGGCGCCGAGCCCGCCGGTGTCGAAGGCGACCCGCGCCACCGGCGGCGGCTGCGCAAGTTCACGGCGGGCCGCGTCCGCCGTCGGGAGCTGGCCGCCGAGCTGCCAGCTTCCCGACAGCTGCAGCAGCAGCGTGTCGGGCTGCGGGCGATTGACCTTGAGTTCGGCTGCGGCCGGCGCTGCCATCCTATGCGCCCCCTTCCCTGGCTTCGTCATCGGCTACGGCCCGGTTTTCTTCCGGCCGGCGCACCGCTTCGATCAGCTCCAGGCCGCAGGTGGCCGCTATTTCGTAGACACAGACTTCCGGCGCGCTTTGGGAAAGCTCCATCCCTTCGAGCAGCCGGCCATAGAGACTCGACCGCATGTGGCGATACATCTCGGCCGCGGTCCGCCACTCCTCCAGATACACGATCGCCGGCTCCTCCCCGTATTCGAGATAAATGCCGCAGTTCAGGCAGCCGCCCAAGGCCTGGGTCGGGCCTTTCATCGAAAGGAGGATGTCCAGCACCTCCTGCCGCCGCTCCGGCAAGGGGGAGATCTTGACCATCGACAGTCGCATGCCCATGCCATGAAGCATTCCGAGATCTGTACCAAGGCGCGTGCGGCCGCCGGTCGGCGGCAAATGGCCCTGTTTCAGCGGGTTTGCAGGTGGGCGGGGAGGGAGGTTGCAGAAACAGGAGGCGGCAGGCGGGCGGCATGTCGTCCCCGGGACGATATATCGACTGCCAGCGAAGACAGACGCGGTAAGGGCTCGATCGAAAAAAGCCCGGAAACTCCGGGTTATCGACGATATAGGCGCGGGAGTTCGTTGGCCGGGGTGCCGCATAGCGAAACCGGGCTTTCCAGGCGGTGTCCCCGCAATTTAAATCTATTCGTAAAATTACAAGGACAAGTTTTATTTTCTCATTATTTCGGATATTTATGTGTTTTAGATCTATTCATTATCTATTCACACAGGCAAATGCATGCCCCTTTGGCCCGGCGCCATAGTTGACTGGGAAGATGCCGGCAAATCGGCGGCAATCTTCTGGCAGAGAGCGTCGGTTCGATGCGCGAATCTCGTCGGACTTCCGGCAAATCTGCGTGGAAAATCTGGCGGCGATAAAGGCGATGGCGAAGGGTCCGCGACTGCTCGGGTGAGGAAGAATGGACTATCGTGACGCTGAGGCGGTATGCGTCGCGGTGGGGAGCAAGGTGGAGATCAGGCTGGTGAGGGAGTGATCGGAATGGCGCAGATTAAATATCATGTCCCCGGAATTCATCCCGCATCATCTTAAGATTGGGTTTTTGCTACAAAAACGCCGACATTGACATTCCCTCATCCCGATCTATTGTTCAAGCAAGAGCTTTCCAGAAAGGAGAAGTAAAATGGCTACGAAAAGCAGAGCATTATTGGTTGCGGCCGGTGCCATTGCTGCCGCTGTTGCATTCGGCTGTGCCAGCACACCTCCGCCAAAGGAAGCCCTTTCCGTTTCGGAGGCAGCCGTTGCCAATGCGCAGGCCGCCCGCGCTTATGAATTTGCGCCGGTGCCGTTCCAAACAGCGCAAGAAAAGTTGAATGAGGCAAAGATCGCAATGGAGCGAAAGGACTACGTAAAGGCACGTGAAATGGCAGAGCAGGCCGAAGTCGATGCCAATCTCGCTTTCTATTCTGCGCGCAATGCCGTCGCCAAAAAATCGGCCGCCGAGCTGCAGGAAAGCATCGAGACATTACGGAAAGAACTACAACCGGGAAGCTGAAGGAGATAACCATGGTCAAAATAAAAAAACACCTGTTTCTGGCGTCGAGTGCAGCGGCTCTCGCACTCGCCGCCTGCGCACCCCCGGAAAATCAGATGCTGAACCAGGCCCGGGCAGCATATTCGGTTGCCCGGAACGATCCGCAGATCATCCAGAAAGCCCCCCTCGAGTTGAATCAGGCCGCAGAAACGTTGCAGGGAGCCGAAAGCCTGTACGAGCAGAAGGCCGATGAGCGGAATGTGACCCACCAGGCCTATCTGGCGAACCAGAAGATCGCCATCGCCCGGGAAGCTGCTCAACTGAAGCTGACCGAGGAAGCAATTGCCAACGCCGGGATGCAACGCCAGCAGGTTCTGCTCCAGGCTCGGTCACGCGAAGCAGAAAAGGGCAAACAGGAGGCCGCCCGGACACAGCAGGAGCTTGCACAGGCACAGGCCCAACTCTCGGAAGCAGAGAAGGCACGCCAAGGCGAGATGACGCAGCAGCAAGCGCAAATGCGCGAGAAAGAAATCGCGGCGTTGCGGCAGCAGATCAGGGAAGCGGAAATGCGGCCGACCCCGAGCGGCATCGCCCTCTCTCTCAAGGAGGTGGTTTTCCCCGTCGATAAAGCGGAGCTGAATCCGGGCGGCGAGCGCGCCATCGCCAAAATTGCTGAATTTTTGAAGCAACACCCCGACCGGATAGTCGTGGTCGAGGGCTTTACCGACAGCACCGGCTCCCCCAGCCATAACCGCCAGCTGTCGGACGCGCGGGCCGAGGCGGTTCGCCATGCTCTCGTTCTGCACGGGGTCGAAGAGAAGCGGATCACGGCGAAGGGGTTCGGAGAGGAATATCCGGTGGCCAGCAATGATACCCCGGCCGGGCGTCAGCTGAACCGCAGGGTCGAAGTCGCCATTAATGAAGCAGGTGCGGCGGCAGGCGTCGCGGCGGCCGGGAAAGGCACCGGTCAGGCGATGAATCTCCTTTCCACCGATCAACTTATCGGCACGACCGTGCGCGACCGCCAGGGCCAGGAAATCGGGGAAGTCAGGGATGTGATGATCAACTTCGAAAAAGGGCGGGCCGGCTTCGCCCGGATCTCGTCGAGGGACGGGAAAGACCACATGGTTCCCCTGACCGTCCTGACGCCAGGACCCGAAGGGGGTTTCGTTACCCTGAATACCGACCGCAGCCTGATCGAAACCTCTCCCTTGCCCCGGCAGGGAATGACCGAGGAGCAGTACGGAAGAGCGCTGTACGAGCACTATGGCCTGTCCTATCCTTGGGAGGATTGATAAAAAACTTCAACGCCGGCGCGCCCGGTGCGGGCGAGCAGAAATAGCCGAGCGCGCCGGCCAGTAGCGAAGCGGTAAAAATGCCGATCTTGGCGCTGGCGACCAGCGCCGGGTCGGCATACAACTTCCCTCACCTGAAGATCATTCCTCTGACCACCGAAATCGCCGCAGCTGCCGCCAGGCTGCGCACCCGCCACGGCATCCGCACCCCCGACGCCATCCACGCCGCCACAGCCCTGGCCGGCGGCGCAGGGGGCATTATTACCAACGATCAGGGATTCGCTTGTCTGGAACTGGAGTTGAAGATCTGGTTGCTGGAGTGATCCGTCGTCCTTCCACCTCCACCAGCAAAAATATCGCCCCTACTGGCTTGCTCAGGGGTGGTTCTGCTGGAAATCAGCCGAGAGGTGAAATGAATGGATTGTGGCGGAGCATGCGCGGGAGTGAGAGAGAGTACTTGAGCGGGATTACAGGGAATGATCAGGTTGACTTACGCGCGAATGCCCAAAAAGTTCAAACCCGGCCTCGCGACCTCCCCGGCCCCGTGCCCCCCTGGCGGAAGGATCTACGATTGTTTTCAAGCAAATACCAAAATGCAAAGCCTGACCCCCATTGCCGCTCCTTGCAAATTGAATCTGCCCCACGTTCGATTGACAGACCCGAAGATTCCCCTTGAAAACTGGCCAACCTTGACTTAATATTGGCGAATCAAAAATCTTATATGCAATAAGAATTATTGCGGTAGGTTGAAATCCTTTCAGAACAGGAGGCCTAACATGTTAAATTTCAAAGGCACTTTCAAAAGACTTTTCCTTTTAACCACTATCACTTTCATCTTTCTATGTTCTACTACTGTTTACGCAACGGAGATTGCATTCGGTCTGTACTCACCAACCGTCTCCCCTGAAAACGTCATCGATTCTTGGCAGCCTTCTGGCAACTTGGGGCTGAAAACCTTTATTGCCAATGATCCACAAAATCAATTCCTTGACGCCCTCTTGGTAAACACAACTAATGACATTTCCGACTTTTTGTATTTTTTAAAGTATAACAATGCCAGCAATGCAACTGATCGGATTGAGGTAGTAGCGAGTGTACGTCTCGACCAATATGTTGGCAACACTTCACTAGGTGGTTGCGCTATAGCAGTTGAGGATGATATTAAATCTAATGCACTACTAATAACACCTAATTTCATCATGTTGAGTAGGACTGGAGAGACCTATCAGTTAGACACAACGAATAATTATCATGTTTATAAAATCGTAGCATATGGTAGCTCGTTCAAAGTTTATGTCGATGGTGGAACTAACCCTGTTCTTGATGGCGCATGGAATCAGCAGTGGTACCCGGCTCGCAATAAAATATCTTTTGGCGATCACTCTGGCGATGCCAGCTCCAGGGCAGCTTGGGCTTTTGTTAAATATTCCGTTTTCCGGGATTAAAGAAAAAGAGGGGCTGATTGAATGTCGATAGGTGTCAGGGCTACACATTTGACAAGTATCCCCGCTTTGGGGAAGGTGTAAGGGGTCAGGCCTCAACTCAGGGTCAGGCGTGGGGTCAGGCTTTGCATATTGCTATTTGAGGGGGATGCCGGTGGGAGTGCCCCCCCTTCTCCACCCTGAACCCGACAACCTTCCGCTCTTTCCAAATCCGCCTGAGTGAGGGGATGGGGTCGGGATTGCAAAGTTGCAATCTTAGGGTTTGCTCCGATTTAACTTTGCAAGTTTGCAATCCTGACCCGCGTTCTCTCCAGGAACGCACGAGCGCCATCCAGGATTTCGGCCCTTGCCTTTAGGAATGTCATTTTTCAGGATGTGGAATGCGGAGTTTATTTATTTCTTCATAATCCCTCTGCTTGAACAAGTTCGTCATTTTGCGAAGCGTTTCTAAATTTATCACTGCATCTTCAAACTCCGTTATAATTTCCTCGATTAATTTTTTCTCAACATCGACGTTGCCATGATTTTCTTTCAATTTTGGAACAATTGACTTGTGGATGCGATCAAAAATCCAGTCTATTGATGTCATCCAATAACAAATGATATTTACCGAATGTATTTCTTGAATATTGAGCTTCTCAATTACCTCAAAAGACTTCCTCTCTATTTGTTCTGCCGGAAATTTCATTATCGGTGCCGGGCTAACCGATCCTCTTTGAGCCTGTTCAATATTGCTTCTAGATGTTTCTATTTTTTTATCTATTAAATCTAAGCTGGAGTATATCAGCCTCAGTAAGCTATTCTTTTTCCGCACTTCCCTTATGTGATCAGTTATAAACACTAAAATAAATGCGGCAAAAGCTCCAAAAAGAGCTGAAATCGAAGGGTTATTGAAGGCTGAAACGATGCCCCCTTTAAGCCATTGAAAAAAACATTCAAAATTCATCCCATCACCTCCGTCTCATGTTTTCCTCGGTGGTAGTTCCGGGGACAAGTATATGGAACTTCTGTCAAGCGTATTCTATCATGCGCTGCGACCCCCGCCCGCACGAAAATCTCGATATCCCCCGTTGCCCGCGGCACCCCGTGGGCAGCCATGGCGTACGCACCGACGATGAGATAATCAACCCTTTCCTCGTTCAAGATGGACAACATCTCTCTGTAATCGGAATTCAGCATCCGAACCCCCCTTACGGTAAAAGCAGTGGGCATGGGGGTCAGGCTTTGCATATTGCTATTTAAGGGGAACGCCGGTGGGAGTTCCCGCCTCCCCCTTCCTCCACCCTGAACCCGACAACCTTCCGCAAAAGGGGACGGATTCATTTTCGCGAGCGAGGGCAAGAAAACCCAGGGACACATTTTCAAACCGTGACAATCTGTCACGGTTTCATTTCTTCTTTTATCAGCCTCTCTTTCAGCTTTCTCCAGTAAGCAGCCGGATCAGGGCTTGTCCCCTGCCCTTTATCCACCCCCACCTTCTTTTATCCCTCTGTGCATGTCGCAATCATTGAAGAATTAATTCGGACGGAGTATCCTCCCGACACAATTTCCGAAGGAGACTAAAATGAAATTTCTGATTCAATGGTTGGTCAGCGGCCTGGCGATAATCATCACTGCTTATCTTCTTCCCGGGGTAGAGGTCGGGGGTGTGTTTGCTGCCCTGGTCACTGCCCTGATCCTCGGTCTGATCAACGCCTTCATCCGGCCGGTATTGATTCTTTTCACCCTGCCGCTAAATATTCTCACCCTGGGCCTGTTCACCCTGGTCATCAATGCCCTGCTCATCCTTCTGGCCGAAGCCGTCGTCCCTGGATTTGCCGTGCAAGGCTTCTGGTGGGCACTCCTTTTCGGGCTTGTCCTCGCCGTCGTCAACTATGCGCTTAAGGGTATTGCTCCGAAAGAGGAGCAGGTGAGATAAGAAAAGGCCATCTTCAACCCGGAAAACGGCCGTTTACCCACTCGCCTACTTTCTCCTTCCTTTCAGATTATTCATCCTTTTTCACCTCATGCGTCCGCCCGATCTTCCGCTTCGTCGCTTCCGCTATCCTTGAAGTTCTCCCGCGTCAACCCGCTTCCCCGACTTGCGCTCCAGATCCTCTCGGGGGGACGGGGTCGGGATTGCACCATCTTAGGGTTGCTCCGATTGAACTTTACAAGCTTGCAAGCCTGACTCGCATTCTCCTTTCTGGCAGAGAGCGTCGGTTGATGCATGGATATCGACGGACTTCCGGCAAATCTGCGTGGAAAATCTGGCGGGGATAAAGGCGATGGCGAAGGGTCCGCGACTGCTCGGGGTGAGGAAGAAGGGACGTCGGTGAGACGATGAAGGGTATAGGGGAAGCGGGAGTGCGGGAAATTCGACAGATTTGTCGATAAAAAATTAATTAGTTTTTTCGGCAAAGCTCCCTTTCTTTTAGAGCCTGAAAATGTATAACTAATCAAAAATTAGGAAATCTCCATGGGAATATAGCAGGAACTCAAGGACTTCATGGCGCGCGGCAATGGGTCGATATGGCCGTGGGGATCATCATCGGCGCGGCTTTCGGCGCCATCAGCAAATCGCTGGTTGACGATACCTTATGCAAGCAAGGCGGGAGGCGGCGCAACCGGTCGAGCAGCCTCCCGTTACTCGGGAATGTCCCTTTTGTACCCTGAGCATTCCGAGCAAGGCGCGGCGCTGTCCGCAGTGCACCGTCGAGTTGAGCTGATCGTTGTAACCGGATTCTTTTGCAACCCTTAACCCCAGGAGGTGACCAGTGAGGAAACGAGTTCTTTCGCTTTTGGTCGCAATCATGCTTTTTGTGGCGCCGGCATTCGCCGCACAAGAGGCCGGGCAGTTCACCTTGTCGCCGCTGGTGGGCGGAATCGTTTTCGAGGGAGATCAGCAGGTTAACGACGACCTCGCGTACGGTTTGGCGATCGGTTACAACCTGAGCCGGACGTGTACGGTCGAGGCGGCGTTCTTTGGCGCCAATCCTGATGCCGAAGAAGACGACGTCGATCTGTTCACCTACCGCCTCGATGCGCTCTTTCATCTGATGCCCGGCGCGCGCTTCAACCCGTATCTGGCGGCCGGGATCGGCGGTTACGATCTTGATGAGGACGGGGAATTCATGGGCAATTATGGTCTCGGGGTTCTTTATCATCTGACCGATAATATCGCCTTGCGGGGGGACGTGCGGCATCTTCTGGTCGCCAACGAGAGCAATCTCGATCACAACCTGCTCTACACCGCCGGCCTGAGATTCGCTTTTGGCGGAGCGAAAAAGGCCGCCGAACCGCTGGTGGTGATCGAGATACCGAAGGACAGCGATGGCGACGGCGTAATCGACAGCAGCGACAGATGTCCCGACACCCCGAAGGGCGTCTCGGTCAACGCCAACGGCTGTCCGCGCGACAGTGACAGTGACGCCGTTTACGACTACCTCGATCAATGCCCCGATACTCCGAAAGGGGCCCCGGTCAACGCGAAGGGCTGCCCGCTGGACAGCGACGCGGACGGCGTTTACGACCACCTCGACAAGTGCCCCGACACCCCGAAGGGGATCCCCGTTGACGCGAAGGGCTGCCCGCGCGACAGTGACGCGGACGGTGTTTATGACCATCTGGACAAATGCCCCAACACGCCCAAAGGGGTCGCCGTCGACAGCCAGGGGTGCGATATCAAAATTTCCCTGCACATAAATTTTGATTTCGACAAGGCCGACATCAAACCGGAGTTCAAGGATGAGCTCGACAAGGCCGCAGCGTTTATCGAAGAGAACAAGAAAATTCCCTACGTACTGGTGGCCGGCCATACCGACTCGATGGGAACGGATGCCTACAATCAGGACCTCTCCAAGCGCCGCGCCGAAGCGGTGCGCCAGTACCTGATCGAAAAGCATGGGGTCGATGCGGCGCGGATCCGGGCGACGGGCTACGGGGAGAGCCAACCGGTGGCCGATAACGAAACTGAGGAAGGACGTTACGAGAATCGCCGGGTGGACATCATCTGCTGCACGATTCTGCCCGAGTAAACGGCATAGATTGAAGGCAAGCGGAAAGAGGGAACGGCGACGCTCCCTCTTTCCGCTTGATTGAAAACGGATTTATTTTCGCAAGCGAGGGCAAGAAAACCAGGGACACATTTTCAAACCGTGACAATCTGTCACGGTATTCATTGCCTTCCTTTTTCCAGCTTTCCCAGTAAGAAACCGGATCAGGGCTTGCCGTCAGTACCGACACAATATCAATCGCCGAGAAATCACCCCGGTCGCGAGGGGATACCGAGCTTGACCATCCGGGAATAGAGGGTGGAGGGATTCATTCCCAGCAGCTGGGCGGCGCCCCCCTCCCCCTTGATGCGCCAGCTGGTGGCGCGGAGGATTTCGTTGATGTGGCGGGATTCGACCTCTTCGAGGGTCATGATTTTCTGCGGGGCGAACTTGCCATTTTCCGGCAAGCGGATGTTCAGGGTTTCGCCGGTGCTGACAATGACGGCGCGTTCGATGACATTGCGCAACTCGCGGATGTTCCCCGGCCACGCATAGCGCTGCAGGGCCTCCATGTCGTTCTTGGCCACCCGGTTGATCTTCTTGCCCATGCGTTCCGAAAATTCGTGAATGAAATTCCAGGCCAAGAGCGGAATGTCGTCCATCCGCTCACGCAGGGGCGGAACGAAAATCGGGAAAACGTTCAGCCGATAGAAGAGGTCTTCGCGGAATGTGCCTTTGCTCACCTCTTCGGCGAGGTTGCGGTGGGTGGCGACGATCACCCGGACATCCACCTTGACCGTCCTGGTGCTCCCCAGCCGCTCGAAACTCCCCTCCTGCAGGACGCGCAGCAACTTGGCCTGCAGTTCGACCGACAGTTCGCCGATCTCGTCGAGGAAGATCGTCGAGCCGTCGGCAATTTCGAAGCGCCCCGCCTGCCGCGACAGCGCCCCGGTGTAGGCCCCCTTCTCGCGGCCGAAGAGTTCGCTCTCCACCAGCGCCCCGGGGAGAGAAGCGCAGTTGACTTTGATCATCAGTCTCCCGTGCCGCACGCTGATGTTGTGGACGGCCTGGGCGACCAGTTCCTTGCCGGTGCCGGTCTCGCCGTGGATGAGGACCGTGGAGCCGGTGGGCGCCACCTGCCCGATCTGCTCCACGAGCTGGTTGATCGCTTCGCTCTGGCCGATGATCGGGCCATGTTCCCGGCGGACCTTGATTTCCGAGCGGAGATAGTCGGCTTCGAGCTCGATCCGGTTCTTCAGGGTGGAGATTTCGGCGCAGGCCCGTTTCAGTTCCAGATCGAGCCGCTTGCGATCGAGCGCATTGCCGAGCATAGCCCCGATACGCCCGATCTGGACAATTTCCTCCGCGGACCACTCGCGTTCGCGCCATACGGTCGTCAATGACAGGCAGCCGCGCGGCGTCGCGGCCATAAAGATCGGAATGACAATAAAGCTGGTGACGCCGTACTGCCGGAAGTTCTCCCTGTCCAGGGCGGCAACGTCCGGCAGATCGTCGATCCGTGCGACAAAAACGATCTGCTCCTGCAGCAACTGCCGGGCGGTGTAGGGAAATTCCTCGTGCAGAAACTTCTGCACGGGCGGCTCGGCGCCCCGCGCCGCAAAATGATGGGTCAGGGAGGCTTCCTCGCCCCCCGCTGAAAACTCCCACAGGGTGATGCGGTCACAGCCGAAAAAGGGGACGATCTCCTTGAGCCCTTCCTCGATTTCCCCATCCAGATCCTTCGGGCCGGCGTTTTTGAAACGGGTCGAGAGGGAGATCAGCAGGCGATCGAATCGCCGGCGTTCGACCGAGGTCCCCTGGAGCGGTTGCCAATAGTCAGGGCCGCTCTCTTCCTTGCATTTCCTTGCCATGATCGTGTCCCGCACCCGATGCGGTGCAAAGTTAATTAAGCTAAGATATCGAACCACAATGAGAAATCCGCGTTTTCACCAATCTATCAGCAGCTTTCTCCTTTGCAAGACGGCATATCATCCCCAGGACGGCATATCGTCCTGATCGCCCGCACAACAACCCCCCGGCGCCTCCGACCACCCGATTATCCTTAGTACTATTCGTGGCTTGCAACGAGCCGGCGTCTCCCCCATGGGCTGGCATGGAAATCGGAATGTATCAGGGTGCACGAGCGTGGCGGCATTCGTCCGGGCGCCGCCGAGGCCGCACCGGAAATGCAAGGCCGGCTCTGCCAAGCGAACAGAAGCGGCGAAAGGAGCGGAACACTATGACGGGCATAATCATCCCCTCGAGAATCCTGCTGGCCGGGGTCACAGCGCTGCTCTTCGCGGCAGCTGCCGCCGCCCAGGAACCGATCGTCTTCCCCGGCAAAGGGCAGAGCGAGCAGCAGGTGGAGCAGGACAAGTTCAGCTGTTACCAGTGGGCCAAGGGGCAGACCGGCTTCGACCCGATGCAGGCGCCGACCGCCGCCGCTCCTCCCCAGACGGGCGGGGTTGCGGGCGGGGTGGCGCGCGGCGCGGCCGGCGGCGCCCTTGCTGGAGCGGCGATCGGCGCCATTGCCGGCGATGCCGGCACCGGGGCGGCCATCGGCGCCGCTGGCGGCGGCATGATCGGCGGCGCGAGGCGGCATCGCAGCGGCCAGGCAGAGCAGCAGGCGGCGCAGCAGCAGGCAGCCGGTGTTGCCGAGCAGCGCGCCACCTACGACCGCGCCTGGAGCGCCTGCATGGAGGGGAAAGGGTACACGGTTAAGTAGTTTCCAGAACCTGCTGAATGGCAGGAAGGAGAAATCGCATGGAACGAATCGTCGCCTTTCTGTGTGCAGTCGTCCTGCTCGGCCCGGTATCAGCCGCGGCCGCGGATGACATTATCTGGACCTGTGCCCTGACCAAGGCTTTCGAATGCACGAGCGAGGAGGGATGCACGGAATTGTCGCTCCGGGAAATGGCCCTCCCCCGCTTCTTCCGGATCGACCTGAAGACCCGAACGATCACCTCCCTCGACCGGGAGGTCCCGCGGGCGCCGACGAATATTAGCGCCATCGATCGCCCCGAAGGGATGCTCGTCCTGCACGGGGCCGAGAAACGCGGCTGGAGCATGGCCCTCGGGGAAACTTCGGGAGCTCTCACCCTGAGCGCCACCGACGATGACGGCGGATTCGTCGTCTTCGGTTCGTGCCTTAACCCCTGACGGGCTGCCTTTGCCTATGCCATCGATCCCGCACGCATTTCAAGGGTTCACGCGTTTCTGGTGGGGCGACCGGGGACTCTCTGCCTTTCTGGTGCTGCTGTTCGTTTCGCTCTTTTTGGGGCCGCTCATGGACTCGCCCCTGCTGCGAATGCTCTCCGCCCTCTTCTTTTCCTTGCTCCTGATCGCGGGGGTCGTGAACGTCTCCACCCGGCCGATCCCCCGCCTGATTGCCGGAGCGGTTGCCGCATCGGCCATCGCCCTGCGCTGGGCCGAAAAATTCATCGGGAGCCAGACGGTTGCCATCTGGGCCGGCGCCATGTCCCTGCTGTTTTTTATCCTCCTGACCGGGGTCATGCTGGTCAGGGTCTTCCATAATGACGAACAGATAACGCGTTATCGGGTGCGGGGTGCGGTGGCGGCTTATCTCCTGGTCGGGATCACCTGCTCCCATCTCTACCAGTTGTTCGACCTCGCCGTTCCCGGTTCCTTCATCATGCCGGCAGGCCATCAACTGAATTCCGCCACCCGGCAGGAAAATCTTACCTATTTCAGCTTCGTCACCCTGACTACCCTGGGCTACGGCGATGTAACCGCCACCCACCCGATGGCGCGCATGTTCGTGATCATGGAGGCGCTCGTGGGGCAGCTCTACCCGGCAACGCTCCTGGCGCGGCTGGTTTCCCTCGAAATCGGCAGCCAGCAGGAAGGAAGAGGCAATTTATGATATGGCTGCTGATCTTCATCCCGATCACCCTCGTCCTGGAGCATCTGCTGCCCGATCGCCCGGCTCTGGTTTTCCTGGCGGCCGCCCTGGCGATTGTCCCTCTGGCCGGCCTCATCGTCCAGGCAACCGAGCAGATTGCGCACCGCACCGGCGATGCCGTCGGCGGGCTGCTCAATGCAACCTTCGGCAACGCCCCGGAACTGATCATCGCCTTCGTGGCGCTCAGGGCCGGCCTGCTCGATGTGGTGCGCGCCGCGCTGGTGGGAGCGATCCTGGCCAACATGCTGCTGGGTCTCGGCCTCGCCTTCCTGCTCGGCGGTCTGCGCTACCACGATCAGGAATTCAATCCGAAGGGAACCCAGATGCAGGTGTCGTTGATGTTCATGGCGGTTATCAGCCTGATGGTGCCGGGCAGCTTCCATACTCTCATCACGGAGGAAACCGTCCACCTCGAACGCTATCTCAGCACCGGCGTGGCCGTGATTCTGCTGGCCAGTTATGCCCTGAGCCTGGTTTTCATGCTGCGGACGCACCCCGAGGTCTTTGCCAGCGAACAGCACCACACGGCCGAAACGGAAGCGCCTTGGCCAACCGGGAAAGCCGTCGGCCTGCTGGTGGTGGCGGCGTTGGGAGCGGCCTGGATGAGCGAGATTCTGGTCGGGGCGGTGGAGGGCGCCTCGCGCGACCTGGGCATGTCCAAGGCCTTTATCGGGCTGATCGTGCTGGCCGTGGTGGGGGGGGCGGCAGAGCTTGGCTCCGCTATCACTATGGGGCGGAAGAACCGGATGGACCTGGCCATCGGCATCGCTGTCGGCAGCAGCATCCAGATTGCCTTGTTCGTAGCGCCGGCACTGGTCCTGCTGAGCCTGGTGGCGGCGCCGGCTCCCTTCGTCCTCGCTTTTACCCGGGGCGAACTCACCCTCCTTTTCATGACCGTCCTGATCGGGACAGTAGTTGCGTCCGGCGGGCGTTCCAACTGGTACAAGGGAGTCCAGTTGCTGACCATTTATCTGATTTTTGCCATCCTCTTCTTCCTCCTTCCGGAGGGATGAGAATTGGCCGGACGGCCAGAGCCCCTACTGACCGGGGACGGCCAAAGAGAGCGACAAGCTCGGCAGGCATTATTGAACAGCTCGCAGTGACGGAGGCGACGACATGACAGAATTGTCGGCATTTTCAGAGAAAGAAATGGAAGACATCCGCCGGGGAACGGGGGTCGATGAGATCCGGCAGTCGATCCTCGACCACCTGTACTTCAGCCAGGCAAGCAGCGTCGAGCTGGCCACCCGCAACGACTGGTACATGGCGCTCGCCTTCGCCGTCCGCGACCGGATGCTCGAAGGTTTCCTCGCCATCGTCGAGCAGCTGGCCGACCGGAAGCTGAAAATCGTCAGCTATCTCTCGTCCGAGTTCCTCATGGGACCGCACCTGGGGAACAACCTGGTGAACCTGGGGCTGACGGAGACGGCCCGTACGGCGGTGGCCGAGCTGGGGCAGGACCTGGATGACCTGCTCGCTGCCGAGGAGGAGCCGGGGCTCGGCAACGGCGGCCTCGGACGGCTCGCCGCCTGCTTCATGGAGTCCCTCGCCACCCTCCAGGTGCCGGCCATCGGCTACGGCATCCGCTACGAGTTCGGGATCTTCGATCAGGAGATCCGCGACGGCTGGCAGGTGGAGAAGACCGACAAGTGGCTGCAGTGGGGGAACCCCTGGGAAATCAGCCGTCCGGAGCTCGCCTGTTACGTGAATTTCGGCGGCCACACGGAAGCTTTCACCGATGCCGAGGGGAAATACCGGGTCCGCTGGGTGCCGGCCCGCGTCGCCAAGGGGATCCCCTACGACACGCCCGTAGCCGGCTACGGCACCGGGACGACCGACCTGCTGCGGCTGTGGAAATCGGAAGCGGTGGAATCGTTCGATTTCGCCTCTTTCAACGTCGGCGACTACTACGAGGCGGTAGACGAGAAGGTGATTTCCGAGACGATCTCCAAGGTCCTCTACCCCAACGACGAGCCGGCCGCCGGCAAGCGGCTGCGCCTGGCCCAGCAGTATTTCTTCGTCAGCTGCTCGCTGCAGGACATGATCCGGATTCACCTGCTGAGGGGGGGAGCCATCGATACCTTCAACGAGAGCTTCGCCGCCCAGCTCAACGACACCCACCCCGCCGTGGCGGTGGCCGAACTGATGCGGCTGCTGGTGGACGTGCACGGGCTGGCGTGGGAGGCGGCCTGGGACATCACCCGCGCTACGCTCGCCTACACCAACCACACCCTCCTCCCCGAGGCGTTGGAGAAGTGGCCGCTGCCCCTTTTCGCCGAGATGCTGCCGCGGCCGCTGGAAATCATCTACGAGATCAACCGGCGCCACCTGGACGAGGTGCGGCAGCGCTTCCCCGGCGACGACGGGCGGGCCGCCCGCCTCTCCATCATCGACGAGGGGGGCGGGAAATACGTGCGGATGGCCCACCTGGCCAGCGTCGGCAGCCACGCCATCAACGGAGTGGCGGCACTCCATTCCGAACTGCTGAAACAGACCGTGCTGCGCGACTTCTTCGAATTTTCACCGGAAAAGTTCCACAACGTCACCAATGGCGTGACCCCGCGCCGCTGGGTGCTGCTGAGCAACCCGGGACTCGCCCGGCTGATCGCCGACCGGATCGGCGAGGGCTGGGTGAAGAATCCGGAGGAGTTGCGGCAGCTGGAGGCGTTCGCCAGGGACGGCGCCTTCCAGGCGGACTGGCGACAAATCAAGGAGGACAACAAGCGGCGGCTGGCAGCGGTGATCGAGGAGCGCACCGGCATCGCCGTCGACCCCGCCTCGCTCTTCGACGTGCAGGTGAAGCGGATCCACGAGTACAAGCGCCAGCACCTCAAGGTCCTGCACATCATCACCCTCTACAACCGGATCAAGCGCGACCCGCAGGCCGACGTCACCCCGCGCACCTTCATCTTCGGCGGCAAGGCGGCGCCGGGCTATTTCATGGCCAAGCGGATCATCAAGTTGATCAACTCGGTGGGAGAAGTGGTCAACAACGATCCCGACGTGGCGGGGCGCCTGAAGGTCGTCTTCTTCCCCGATTTCAACGTCACCAACGGGCATCTCGATCTACCCGGCGGCCGACCTCTCCGAGCAGATCTCGACCGCCGGGAAGGAGGCGTCCGGAACCGGCAACATGAAGTTCTCCTTCAACGGCGCCCTCACCATCGGCACTCTGGACGGCGCCAATGTCGAGATCCGCGAGGAGGTGGGAGAGGAGAATTTCTTCCTGTTCGGGCTCAATGCCCGCGAGGTGTACGAGCTGAAGGCCGGCGGCTACGCCCCGCGCCGCTGGTACGAGGGGAACCCGCAGCTGCGGGAGGCCGTCGACCAGATCGCCGCCGGAGTCTTTTCCCGCGGCGACAAGGAACTTTTCCGGCCGCTGGTGGATCACTTCCTCCAGCGCGACGACTACCTGGTGCTGGCCGATTATGAGGCTTACGTCGATGCCCAGGACCGGGTCGCCGCCGCCTACCGCGACGGCAGTCGCTGGACGGAGATGGCAATCCTGAACGTAGCGCGGATGGGGAAATTCTCCTCCGACCGGTCGATCCGGGAGTACTGCGAGCGGATCTGGCAGGCGCAGCCGGTGGCGGTGCCATCGGCCGCGAGAGTTCGCGGCAAGGCTGGTCCGGCCGCGAAAGGGGGCGGGCGCAGAAAAACGGATGTGGAGGCCGGCTTGCCCCAGGACCGTCGCCGTAGCCCCCGGGGAGGTACGTCATGAAAGTCGGCATCATCGGTTGCGGTTTTGTGGGAAGCAGCGCCGCCTTCGCCATGGTTCTGCAGGGCGTGACGAGCGAGATCGTGCTCATCGATCTCAACCGGGACCTCGCCCGGGCGCAGGCGGAGGACATCCTGCATGCCACCCCTTTCGCCTCCCCGGCGCGGCTGCTGGCCGGCGACTATCCGGACCTGCAGGGCGCCGCCCTGGTCGTTCTCGCCTGCGGCGTCGGCCAAAAGCCGGGAGAGAGCCGGCTGCAGCTGCTGGAGCGGAACGCCCGGGTCTTCCAGCAGGTCATCCCCCAGGTTCTCGCGCAAGCTCCCGAAGCGTTGCTCCTCGTCGCCTCGAATCCCGTCGATCTGATCACGGAGATGGTGACGAGAATTTCCGGTCTCCCCACGGCCCGCGTCTTCGGCTCCGGGACTGTCCTCGACACGGCCCGGTTCCGGACGCTGTTGGGCGACTTCTTCGGCGTGGCGCCTCATTCGGTCCACGCCAGCGTCATCGGCGAGCACGGCGACTCCGAGGTCCTCGTCTGGTCCAGCGCCCGGGTGGGCGGGGTAACCCTGAAGGATTTGGCCGCACAGGTCGGCAAGGCCATTGATGCGGCGGCCAAGGCGCGCATCGACGACGGCGTGCGGCGCGCCGCCTACCGTATCATCGAAGGGAAAAAAGCAACGTACTACGGCATCGGCGCCGGCCTGTCGCGACTGGCGCGGGCGGTGCGCAACGACGAACGCGGGGTGTTCACCGTCTCGATGCACGAGACGGTCGAAGGGATCGGTACGATCAGCCTGTCGCTGCCGCGAATCCTCGGGGCGGCCGGCATTATCGCGACGCTGCAGCCGACTCTCTCGGAAGAGGAGCAGGAGGGATTGCGGCGGAGTGCCGCCACATTGACGAAGGCCGCCGGAGAGATTTCCCTCTGACGGGAACCGGGCCGGCACCCGCCGGAGCGCCTGCCCGCAGAGCGTTGTGGAGAGTCTTGATGATTCGCTGCCGTTTCCTCTTTTGGCCGATTCTGCTCCTTCTCGTTTTCTGGGGGGCGGATCTGCTTGCGGCGCAAGCCGAATCGCGGCCGGCGCAGGAGGAGCTGGTTCTCGGCCTCCATACGGCTCCGGTGACCGTCAACGGCTACACCCTCTTCATGGTGCGGGGAATCTCCTCCTTCCCGGCCGAAAAGCGGGCCACGGCAATCGCCGAGCGGATCGTGCAGGCGGCGGCCGATCCGGCCGTCTCCCCGGGCTCCCTCCAGATCGAGGAAGGGGAAGGTTTCAGCACCATCAAGGCAGGAGAGAGAGTTCTCCTGCAGGTTGTCGATGTCGATGCCGAATTGGAAGGGATCGACCGGCCGACTCTGGCGCGGATCGTTCAGGCCCGGATCGGCGAGGCGATCACCGCCTGGCGCCGCGATCGAGCCCCCGAAATGCTGCGGCGGCAAGGGGGTGTTGCCCTCGGCGCCACCCTGCTGCTCCTTTTCGGCCTGGGGGTCGGGCATTGGTGTTACCGGCGTCTGCGACGCCGGATCGAGGCGCGTCTCCGGGAAAAGATCCACGATGTCCAGATTCAGAAATTCCGGCTGGTGCGGCGCGAGCAGTTGTGGCGCCTGCTGACGGCCGTCCTCGGTCTCGCCTGGGTGGCCACCGTTCTGATCGCGGTCTTTTTTTACCTGTACAGGGTGCTCTCCCTTTTTCCCTGGACCCGCGGGTTCGCCCACCGTCTTTTCGAGGGGGTGGTCGGGCCGTTCCGGAACCTCGGCCTGGGATTGGCGGAGGAGTTTCCCAACCTCGTTTTTCTCGTCGTCCTTTTTGTCGCCGTCCGCTATCTGCTGAAACTGGTCCGCCTGTTCTTCTCCCGGCTGGCCGACGGCACGGTCGTCCTCCCCGAATTCGAAGCCGAATGGGCCTGGCCCACTTACCGTCTGGCGCGGCTGCTGCTGGTCGCTTTCGCCCTGATCGTCGCCTACCCGTACATCCCCGGCTCCGAATCGGGTGCCTTCAAGGGGGTATCGATCTTCATCGGGGTCCTCTTTTCGCTGGGCTCCTCCTCCCTCATCGGCAACCTGATCGCCGGCTACTCCATGACCTACCGCCGCACCTTCAAGGTGGGAGACCGCATCAAGGTCGGCGAGTATATCGGCGACGTCGAGCAGCGACGGCTGCTGGTCACCTATCTGCGCACGCCGAAAAACGAGGAGGTGGTGATCCCCAACTCCCTCATCCTGAACGGCGAGGTCGTCAACTACAGCGCGCTGGCGCAACAGCCGGGGCTGATCCTGCACACTACCGTCGGCATCGGCTACGAGACACCGTGGCGGCAGGTCGAGGCGATGCTGGTGGAAGCGGCGTTGCGCACGCCGGGGCTCCTCCCGGAACCGCCCCCCTTCGTGCTGCAGAAGGGGTTGGAAGATTTCAGCGTCACCTACGAAATCAACGCCTACTGCCACAAACCACAGGCGATGAACCGGATCTATACCGACCTGCACCGCAATATTCTCGATCTCTTCAACGAGTACGGGGTGCAGATCATGACCCCGGCTTACGAGATGGATCCGAAGAGCCCGAAAGTCGTCCCCAGGGACCAGTGGTACGCCGCGCCGGCGAAGCCCGGCGGGCAGAGAGAAGGAGATGAGGGGGGCAGCATTGACGGACGAAGCCAGTGAGATATCGTATGGGAGCCGCCCCCGATCTTTTAGCGGAAGCTCATCGCGGCGGCGGGATAATCGAACAGTGTCAAAGGAGATAACAGATGGCAGCGAAGGTAGCAATCAACGGTTTCGGCCGAATCGGCAGGCTAGTCCTGATGGCGATGGCCGAGCAGGGGCTCCTCGGACGGGAGATCGACCTCGTGGCGGTGGTTGATGTCAGCACCGACGCGGAATACTTCGCCTATCAGCTCAAGTACGATTCGGTCCATGGCCGCTTCAAAGGAAAACTGTCCACGGCAAAGAGCGACCCGGCCCGGGAGGAAGACGATATTCTCGTGCTGAACGGGCAGCGGATCAAATGCGTAGCGGCGGTCAAATCGCCCGACCTCCTCCCCTGGCGGGAGCTGGGAGTCGAGTACGTAATCGAATCGACAGGCCTCTACACCGATGCCGACAAGGCGGCGCTGCACCTGGCGGCCGGGGCGAAAAAAGTCATCATCAGCGCTCCCGGCAAGGGGGAGCTGAAGACCCTGGTCATGGGGGTGAACGAGGGCGAGTACGACGCGAAAAGCCACAACGTGGTCTCCAACGCCTCCTGCACTACCAACTGCCTCGCCCCGCTGGTGCACGTGCTGCTCAAGGAAGGGATCGGCATCGAGACCGGGCTGATGACCACCATCCACTCCTACACGGCGACCCAGAAGGTTGTCGACGGCCCCTCGAAGAAGGACTGGCGCGGCGGCCGGGCGGCGGCGACCAACATCATCCCCTCGACGACCGGGGCGGCCAAGGCGGTCGGTGAGGTGCTGCCGGCGGTGAAGGGGAAGCTGACCGGGATGTCCTTCCGCGTCCCCACCCCCGATGTCTCGGTGGTCGACCTGACCTTCCGCTCGGCGCGGGATACTTCCATCGACGAGATCGACAACCTGATGCGCAACGCCTCGGAAAGCTACCTCAAGGGGTATCTCGAATACGCACAAGAGGATCTCGTCTCCAGCGACTTCATCCACTCGGAGAGTTCCTCCATCTACGACTCCCTGGCAACGGTGCAGAACAACCTGAAGGGGGAGAAGCGGTTCTTCAAGGTCGTCGCCTGGTACGACAACGAGTGGGGGTATTCCCATCGCGTCGTCGATCTGCTGCGCTACATGATTTCCCGGCAGCAGTGACATCGTCGCCACAGAACAGCGAAGGAGGCCGGCATGGCTAAGATCCTCGGAGTAAAAGGAAGAGAAATCCTCGATTCGCGCGGCAATCCCACCGTGGAAGTCGAGGTCGCCGTGGAAGGGCGGCGCCTGCGGCCGGGCCGCGGTCCCCTCCGGCGCCTCCACCGGCGTGCATGAGGCGCTGGAACTGCGCGACGGCGACAAGGCCCGTTACGGCGGCAAGGGGACGCTGAAAGCCGTCGAGCATGTCAACCGGGAGATCGCCGGCGCCTTCAGTCGGCCTGAACGCTCTCGACCAGGAAGGCGTGGACCGGGCGATGCTGGCGCTCGACGGCACCCCGAACAAGGGGAAACTGGGGGCGAACGCCATCCTCGGCGTCAGCCTGGCGGTGGCGCGCGCCGCCGCCGCCTCGGTCGGTCTGCCGCTCTACCGTTACCTGGGCGGCACGGCGGCCAGGGTGCTGCCGGTGCCGATGTTCAACATCCTCAACGGCGGCGTCCACGCCAACTGGCAGGGGACCGACTTCCAGGAATTCATGATCGCTCCGGTGGGCGCGCCCACGTTCCGCGAGGCCGTGCGCTGGGGGAGCGAGATCTACCATGCCCTCAAGGCGGTGCTGAAGGAGGGCGGCCATTCGACCGGCGTCGGCGACGAGGGCGGGTTTTGCGCCGGCGCTCAAGAGCAACGCCGAGGCCGTCGAGCTGATCCTTAAGGCGATCGGGAAGGCCGGCTACAAGCCCGGACAGCAGATCGCTCTCGCCATCGACCCGGCCGTCCAGCGGCATTCTATGAGGACGGAGTGTACAACCTGCGCACCGAAGGGCGCAAAGTGACTGCCGCCGAGATGGTCGAACTATGGGAGACTGGGTGGGGAAATACCCGATCGTGGTGCTCGAGGACGGCCTGGCCGAAGACGACTGGGAGGGCTGGCAGCTTCTCAACCGCAAACTGGGCGATAAGGTCGAGCTGGTCGGCGACGACCTGTTCGTCACCAATGTCGAGCGCATCGCGCGCGGCATCCGGGAGAAGGCCGCCAACGCCGTGCTGATCAAGCTCAACCAGATCGGCTCGCTGAGCGAAACGGTGGCCGCCATCGAGATGGCGCGCCGGGCCGGCTGGGGGGCGATGGTTTCGCACCGCTCGCGGCGAGACGGTGGACAGCTTCGTCGCCGATCTCACGGTGGCGATGGCCACCGGTCACCTCAAAACCGGCGCCCCTTGCCGCGGCGAGCGGGTGGAGAAATACAACCAGCTCCTGCGCATAGAAGAGGAGTTGGGCGCCGCCGCCGTCTACGCCGGGCGCGCCGCTTTCGTGCGCTAAAACCGGATGCGGAATGCAGCGCTTTAACCCAGCCTGTCAGAGGGAGGAACCATGCCGGTAGCCGATTATCAAACCTATTGCGAGATGCTCGATCGGGCGCGGGACGGACGCTTCGCCTACCCGGCCATCAACGTCACTTCCCTGACCACCGCCAATGCCGTGCTGAAGGGCCTCGCCGAGAGCCAAGAGCGACGGCATCATCCAGGTTTCCACCGGCGGGGCGGCCTTTGCCTCCGGGATCAGCGGTCAAGGACATGGCCCTGGGGGCGATCTCCATCGCCGAGCACGTCCACCGTGTCGCCGAACGTTACCCCATCTATGTGGCCCTGCACACCGACCACTGCCAGGCCGACAAGCTCGACCCGTTCGTCCTGCCGCTGGTGGCGGAGACCGAGCGGCGCCGGGCCGCCGGACTGCCCAACCTGTTCAACAGCCACATGTTCGACGGCAGCGCCCTGCCGCTGAAGGAAAACCTGGAATCGCCGTCAAGCTCCTGGAACGCTTCAAGGCAAGCGAGCTGATCCTGGAAATCGAAGCCGGCGTCGTCGGCGGCGAGGAAGACGGCATCAAGGCCGAGGCCGAGGCCAAGCTCTACACCACCCCCGAGGACACGCTGGAAGTGGCCCGACGCCTCAACGCCATCGGCGGCCGCTACCTGCTGGCCGCCACCTTCGGCAACGTCCACGGCGTCTACAAACCCGGCGCCGTCAAGCTCAAGCCCGCCATCCTCCGCGACGGCCAGGAAGCGGTGGTCAGCCAATACGGCGAGGCGGCCCGTTTCTACCTGGTTTTCCACGGCGGTTCCGGCTCGGAGCTTGGCGACATCCACGAGGCCATCGACTACGGCGTGGTCAAGATGAATATCGACACCGACACCCAGTACGCCTTCACCCGGCCCATCGCCGACCACATGTTCACGCATTACGACGGCGTGCTCAAGATCGACGGCGAAATCGGCGACAAGAAGGCCTACGACCCCCGCACCTACCTGACCCTGGCCGAAACGGCCATGGCCGAGCGGGTCAAGCGGGCGGTGACGGAGCTGCGTGGAGCCGGCACGACGCTTTTCGGGAGCCAAACAGGGGGATAAGTGGAACCTCTCACGGCAGGGGACAGACATGGGAGAAGGCTCCTGACAAGGGGATTTTCCGCCCTGATTATCGCCATGCTGCCGCTTTCCGCCTTCCTTGCCGGCTGCACGGCGATCGGGCCGGGGACCGTCACCCGCGACCGCTTCGAATACACCACCGTCGTCGCCGATTCGTGGAAGCAACAGATGCTTCTCAATATTGTCAAGATCCGTTACGGCGATGCCCCGATCTTCCTCGATGTCGCTTCGATCATCAACCAGTACTCCCTCGAAGGGGAAGTGAACGCCGCCTTCGGCTGGTCCTTCCCGCCGAACGCCAACAACCAGCGGGTGGGCGGTTCCAGCCGCTACTACGACCGCCCGACCGTCACCTACAACCTCCTGACCGGCGAGAAGTTCGCCCGCAGCCTGATGACCCCCATTCAGCCTGCCACCGTCATGAGCCTGGTGGAAGGGGGGTACCCCATCGACCTGGTCTTCCGGCTCCTCCTCCACTCCGCCAACGGCATCCGGAATCTTTCGGCGGCAGCGCCCGGGCGCGGCAGGCCGACCCGGAGTTCTTCCCCCTGCTGGAGAAGCTGCGGCAAATCCGAACGTCCGGGGCCGTCGCCTTGCGGGTGAAGAAACTGGACGACAAGGAGGCCGTGGTCATGGTCTTCCGCCAGCGGCCGGATCCGGAAATCGAGCAGATGAGCAGGGAGGTGCGGCGGATGCTCGGCCTGCGGGAGGAGGGGGGGAATTCCGGGTGGTCTACGGCTCGTCGGCGAGCGGTGATGAGGAGATCGCCCTGCTGACCCGCTCGATCCTGGAGATCCTGAGCGATATCGCCTCGACCGTCGAGGTCCCGCCCGAGCATCTGGCCGAGAAGCGGGTCAGCCCGACCATGGAGCCCGAAGGGGACGGGATCAGAGGCCCGTTGATCCGGATCCACGTCGCCAACGAGCGGTCCGAAGACGAGTTCGCCTCCGCGCCCTACCGGAACCGCTGGTTCTGGATCGACGACCGGGATTACGGGTCGAAAAAAGCTTTTCTCGTTCCTGATGTTCGTTATGACGCTCACGGAAACCGGGGGCAAAGAGGGGGCGCCGGTGCTGACGATTTCGACCGGCGGGTAAGTGCGTTCAAGGGCTTCCCCCTCCCCTCGTGGGAGGGGAAGCACATCACGGGTGCCGACTTATTCAGGGAAGGTATAGCGATCCAGAAAGCCCTAGCGGAGGAAGCGATGACAGGGAAACGACGGAAGTCTTCACGATCGATCGCAACAGTGGCAGCATTGACAGCCGCCCTACTCCTCGCGAGCTGCCTGGCGCCGAAGCAGGAGCAAACGCCGGTGGCGGCTGTGGCGGCGCCGCCGCAGGAGAAGGCGCCGGCCGCCCCCGTAGAGAAGCAGGATGCGCAGGCGATGGAGACCCTCATGCGCATGTCCCGCTATCTCGCCGGGACGCAGAGCTACAGCGTCAGCATCGACAGCAACTACGACGCCATCCAGGAGAGCGGCGAACGGATCGAGTTCGCCGAGCGGCGCCGGATTCTGCTCCACCGCCCCGACCGGGCGCGGGTGGAGGTGGAGCGCAGCGATGGAGACCGGGGATTGCTCCTTTTCGACGGCAAACAGATCACCGCCTTCAAGTCGGGCGACAACGTTTACGCCACGGTGGAGCAGCCCGCGACAGTGGACCTGGCGCTGGTTTACCTGGTCAGGGACCTGCAGGTGACCCTGCCCCTCGCCCGCCTGTTCCTCACCACGCTCCCTGAAGAGCTGGAAAAGCGGGTCGAGAGCGTCGCCTTCGTCGAGACGGAGACCCTCTTCAACGTCCCCGTCGACCATCTCGCGGCCCGGACCGTCAACGTCAACTTCCAGGTCTGGGTCGCCCAAGGGGCGCAGCCGCTGCCGCGGCGGATCGTCATCACCTATCGGGACGTTCCGGGGCAGCCACAGTTCCGGGCCGACCTTTTCGACTGGAACGTCGCCCCCCAGGTGACGGCCGACCGTTTCGCCTTCACGCCGCCGGCCGGCGCCGAGAAAGTCCCGTTCCTGGCTCCGGTCCGCGCCCCGAGCCAGGCGCCGCCGAAGAAAGGAGGCGCCCAATGACGCGCCCGACCACTACCAGGCTGGCAGCCTTTTTCTCCCTTTGCGCGATTTTCCTGTTCGTCCTCTCCCTGCCCGGCATTGCCGACGCCCGCGGCGGCCGGGGCGGGGGGGGCGGGGGGGGCGGTCGCGGCGGCGGAGGCGTCTCCCGCGGCGGCGGCGGAGGAGGCGCCCGCAGCGCCGGCGGCTTCTCCCGCAGCAGCGCCGCGAGCGGCGGCAGCTTATCCTCCCGCTCCGTGTCCCGTCCGCAGGCCGCTTCCCGCCCGGCTGGAAGCCAGCAGCGGACGGTCGCGGCGCAGCGTCCGGCCCAGCCGGCGACCGGCCAGGCCGGCGCGGGGCAACGGCAGCAACAGCGCCAGGAGGGCGCCGCCGGACGGCAGGAGGGACGGCAGGAAGTCCAACAGGGCCGCCAGGAAACCCGCACCGAATCGCGGGAGGACTGGCAGGGTCATATGAGGGAGCAGCAGGAGGAGCGCCAGGACTGGGTCGAGGACGAAGACTGGGACGACCACTGGCATCACGACTACGACGAAGGGGAAGCCTTTGTGGCAGGCGCGATGATCGGCACCACGATGGGCGCCATGGCCGCCGCCGGACCTACCTACCTGACAACATTGCCGTGCAGCACCGCCTCGACGATCGTCAACGGCATCAGCTATTACAACTGCGGCGGCACTTGGTACAGCCGCGGCTACTCAGGCGGCAGCGTTGTCTACGTTGTCAGCGGTCCGCCTTGAGGAGACTCGTGCGGCGGTCATTCCCCTCTCCCCCTGGGAGAGGGTGCCCGAAGGGCGGGTGAGGCGCCCTGCTGTTTTCCCCCTCACCCTACCCTCTCCCTCAAGGGAAAGGGAACTGACCATCACGGCGGTGGACTATGACATCGTTCTTTGTCGAAAAGGGTGGCTATCTGGCGCAGACGAGAGTCGGTGGAGGGTCACTTGGCATTTAACCCTGACGAAGAGAACCAAACCGGACGGCTGCGAGGACGAAGCTTTCCCCTCGGCGCTACCGTCTTTTCCGACGGGGTGAATTTCAGCCTCTTTTCCCGCGACGCCATCCGTGTCGAACTGCTCCTGTTCGACCGGGTCGATGACGGTACGCCGTCCCGGAGCATCACCCTCGATCCGCGGCAGAACCGCACCTATCATTACTGGCATATTTTTGTTCCCGGCATCGGGCCGGGGCAGCTGTACGGCTTTCGCGCCGCCGGTCCGAACGAGTCGCGTCGCGGCTGCCGTTTCGATTCCGATAAGCTCCTTTTCGATCCCTATGGCCGGGCACTGGCGGTCCCGGCCGGCTACAGTCGGCGGGCCGCCATCGAGCCGGGCGACAATCTGGCGGCGGCGATGAAAAGCGTGGTGGCCGACCCCCGCGGCTACGACTGGGAAGGGGACGTTCCCCTGAAGCGCCCCTTCGCGCGCACGGTGATCTACGAGCTGCACGTGGCCGGTTTCACCCGTCATCCCTCCTCGGGAGTTGTCGCCGACAAGCGCGGCACCTACGCCGGGCTGATCGACAAAATCCCTTACCTGCAGCAGCTGGGGGTGACTGCCGTCGAACTTCTGCCGGTTTTCCAGTTCGATCCCCAGGACGCGCATGAAGGGCTCCCCAATTACTGGGGTTACAGCCCCCTCTCCTTCTTCGCCCCGCATGCCGGTTACAGCTCCCGCACCGATCCCCTCGGGCCTCTCGACGAGTTCCGCGACATGATCAAGGCGCTGCACCGGGCCGGCATCGAGGTCATTCTCGACGTCGTCTTCAACCATACCGCCGAGGGGGACCAGCGCGGGCCGACCCTCTCTTACCGCGGGCTGGCCAACGACTTCTACTACATGCTGGAGCCGGACGGCGCCACCTGCGCCAATTACTCCGGCTGCGGCAACACTTTCAACGCCAACAATCCGATCGTCCGCCGCCTCATCCTCGACAGTCTCCACCACTGGGTCAGCGAAATGCACGTCGACGGCTTCCGCTTCGACCTCGCCTCGATCCTCGCCCGCGACGAGCGGGGGCGCCCCCTGGAGGATCCGCCCCTCCTCCTGGACATCGAAACCGATCCGGCGCTGGCGGGGATCAAGCTGATCGCGGAAGCCTGGGACGCGGCCGGCCTCTACCAGGTGGGGAGCTTCGTCGGCGACAGCTGGAAGGAATGGAACGGCCGCTTCCGCGACGACGTACGCAGCTTCCTGCGCGGCGACGCCGGCACGATTTCGCACTTCGCCTCGCGGCTTTTGGCCAGTCCCGACATCTACGGGCACGAGGAGCGGGAGGCGGAGCAGAGCATCAACTTCGTCACCTGTCACGACGGCTTCACCCTCAACGACCTGGTGTCGTACGACCGCAAGCACAACGAAGCCAACGGCGAGGAGAACCGGGACGGGAGCGATCACAACCTGAGCTGGAATTGCGGGGTCGAGGGTCCTTCCGACGATCCGGCGGTCGAGGCGCTGCGCAACCGCCAGGTGAAGAACTTCCTGGCGCTGAACCTGCTGGCTCTCGGCGCACCGATGCTCCTGATGGGGGACGAGGTGCGGCGGACCCAGGGGGGAAACAACAACGCCTACTGCCAGGATAACGAGACCAGCTGGTTCGACTGGGAATTACTCGAACGGCATGCCGATGTGCACCGGTTCGTGCGCCTGCTGATCGCCGGCCGGCTGCAGCGCGAGACGGCGATGGCGGACCCCGACCTGACCCTCAACCAGCTCCTCGCCCAGGCCCGGCTGGAGTGGCACGGCATCCGCCTGGGACAGCCCGACTGGGGGAAGGATTCGCACAGCCTTGCCCTTACCGCCTGGAGCCTGAGCCGGCGCTTTGCCTTTCACCTCATGATCAACGCCTGGCGGGAGCCGCTGGCGTTCGAACTGCCGCCGGCGCCGAAATTGCGGATCGGTCATTGGCATTGCTGGCTCGACACCTCCCTGCCGTCGCCGGCCGACATCGTGCCGATGGATGAGGCGCCTGCGGTCGATGGGAAGACTTATGCGCTGCCGCCGCACTCACTGGCGGTCGTGTTTGCTCACGCCCCGGGCCAGAAACGAAGATGGTATGACCAGTGCCGGCAGAACGTGTCTGCCGGACCGGCTCATCTCTGGAGATGGAGGTATCAGATGAGATGCTTCGTGTTTCTTGCAGCTTTGTTTCTGTCGCTCATGGCCGTCCCCATCGTTGCCGCCGAGGATCCGCGGGAAACGGCGCAGGAGGCTCTCGGCAGCTTCACCCAGGAGTGCAAGCAGGAGGTGGCCACATGGTGTCAGGGCGTCCGCCCCGGCAAAGGCCGTCTCCTCGGCTGTCTTTACATCTATGAGGACAAGCTCTCACCCGCTTGCGCACACGCGCTCTACGGCGCGGCGGCGCAGCTTGAGCGCGCCCTCAGTTCTTTGACCTACACAGAGAGTGAATGCCGCGACGATATCGCGCATTACTGCGCCGACATCAAACCCGGCGAAGGGCGTCTGTTCGATTGCCTGCAGAAGAATGAGGCGAAGCTCGGCTCCCGCTGCCAGACCGCCCTGGAGGAGGTCGGGATGCAATAGCCGATGATCGCTGTCCAGATCCGCCAACGGAGGCGCCATGCATAACCAGGAACTCGATTTCACCATCGAACGGCTCGGCGAATGCCGCTTCCCCTCGCCGATGCGGGGGGGACGCTTCACCGCCGACGACGAGCGGATCCTCTATCACGCCCGTTTCGACGAGATCAAGGCGTTCCTCGACACCGGAGTGAAGCCGCCGGCGATGGAAGCTGGCCGGGCCGCGGGAGCGGATCTTCTTCGACCCGGCGCAGCCATCGCCTGCGGCATCGTCACCTGCGGCGGCCTCTGCCCGGGGATCAACGACGTGATCCGCGCCGTCACCCTGAGCCTGTATCACCATTACGGCGTCCGGCAGATCTATGGTTTCCGCTACGGCTACGAGGGGCTGGTGAAACGCCTCGGGCACACCCCGCTGCGAGCTGACCCCCGAATCGGTGAGCGACATCGGCGAACTGGGAGGGACGATCCTGGCATCCTCGCGGGGCCCGCAGGACCCGGCCGAGATGGTCGACAACCTGGAGGAGCTGGGGGTCGGCATCCTCTTCGCCATCGGCGGCGACGGCACCCTCAAGGGGGCCGGCGCCATCGCCGACGGAGGCCCGCCGGCGGGGACTGCCGCTCAGCGTCATCGGCATCCCCAAGACCATCGACAACGACATCTCCTTCGTCCAGAAGACCTTCGGTTTCGAAACCGCCGTGGCCGAGGCGCAGCGGGCCATCTACGCCGCCCACACCGAGGCCGCCGGGGCGCGCAACGGCATCGGCCTGGTGAAGCTGATGGGGCGCGACTCGGGGTTCATCGCCGCCTTTGCCTCCCTGGTCGACAGCCAGGTCAATTTCTGCCTGGTGCCGGAAGTCCCCTTCACCGCTCGCCGGCTTCCTCGGTGCACCTGGAGCGAGCGCCTGGAGCAGCGCGGCCACGCGGTGGTCGTGGTGGCCGAGGGGGCCGGCCAGGACCTGCTGGCGGCGACGGCGGAGCGCGATGCCTCGGGCAACGTCAAGCTACGGCGACATCGGCATCTTTCTGCGCGACGCCATCAAGGGGCATTTCAGCCCGCAGCGGCAGGGAGGTCAACCTCAAGTACATCGACCCGAGCTACATCATCCGCAGCCAGCCGGCCAATCCCCACGACTCGGCCCTCTGCCTGCTGCTCGGGCACAACGCCGTGCATGCGGGGATGGCGGGTCGGACCAACATGGTGGTCGGGCTTCTGGAACCACCAGTTCACCCACGTGCCGATCGCCCTGGCGACCAGCGCCCGGAAGAAGATCGACCCCGAGGGGTGGCTCTGGAGCAGCGTGCTCGCCTCCACCGGCCAGCCGCGGGAGATGCTGTGAAGCCGACAGCCGCGGAAAGGAACACCCATGGATAGAAAATGCGCGGTCGTCAATTGCGGCAGTTCATCGATCAAGATGGAAGTGTTCGCCGTCCCCGAGCTCGCATCGATCGCCGACGCGCTGCTGGAGCGGATTGGCACCCCGGAGAGCCGCCTGCGCCAGAATCGGGCGGAAGCGGACGGCAGCGTCCGCCAGGAAGAGCACAGTCGGCCGGTGGCGGATCATCAGGCGGGGTTCGACTTCATTCTCGAGGTCAATGCCAAGGACCGTGTCATCCGCGAGGAGGCGGAGGTGGCGGTCATCGGCCATCGGGTGGTGCACGGCGGCGACCTCTTCGCGGCACCGACCCTGATCGATGACGACGTGGTCGCCGCCATCCGCGAGCTGATCCCCCTCGCCCCCCTGCACAATCCCGCCAATCTCCTCGGCATCGAGGCGGCGCGCCGGCGCTTCCCGCGGACGCCGCACGTGGCGGTCTTCGATACCGCCTTCCATCAGACATTACCGGCGCACGCCTTTCGCTATGCCGTTCCCGACGAACTCTACGAGCAGCACCGGGTGCGCCGCTACGGTTTCCACGGCTCCTCGCACGCCTACGTCGCCAGGGAGGCGGCCCGGCACCTGGGGCGGTGCCGGCGGCGGAACCAATCTCATCACCCTGCACCTCGGGAACGGCGCCAGCGCCGCCGCCATTGCCGGGGGGCGAAGCATCGACACCTCCATGGGGCTGACCCCCTTGGAAGGGCTGGTCATGGGGACCCGCTGCGGCGACCTCGACCCGGCCCTCCATTTCTACCTGCTGCGGCAGACCGGGCCTGGCGCCGGAGGAGCTGGAGAAGCTCCTCAACGCGGAGAGCGGCCTCAAGGGGCTGTGCGGGGTCGCCGACATGCGGGAGATCCAGGGGCGGGCGGCGGCCGGCGATGCGCAAGCGGAGCTGGCTTTGGAGATGTTCTGCTACCGGGTCAAAAAGTACGTCGGCGCCTACTTCGCCGTCCTGGGGCGCGTCGATGCCCTCGTCTTCACCGGCGGCATCGGCGAGAACTCGGCCGTCGTCCGCCAACGGGTGTGCGCCGGTCTGGAGAACCTGGGGATCATCCTCGACGCGCAGCGTAATGAGGAAGCCGCCGGCACCCTTGCGACGGTCAGCCGGGAGGATAGCCCGGTCGCGGTCCTCGTGGTTCCCACCGATGAGGAACTGGAAATCGCCCGCCAGTCGATAGCGATGGTAGAAAAGGGTGATCAGCATTAATCCCTCGTTCATATGAGGACAAAGGAATCCTGTATGGACTACGTTACAACCTTCCTCAGCCAGCAACCGCTGCTGACTCTTTTTCTGACCGTCGCTCTCGGTTATCTGGTGGGCGAGGTCGATATAAAAGGTTTTTCCTTCGGTTCCGGTGCGGTCCTGTTTGTCGGCCTGTTTGTCGGGTGGCTTGCCCCCGCCGCCGCCCCGCCGCCGCTGGTGGGAACCTTGGGGCTGGCGTTGTTTCTCTACTCTATCGGGATACAGTACGGAAAAGAATTTTTCACCGGCCTCATCCGGCCTTACGGGCAGAAAGCCAACCTGTTGTGCCTCTTTTCGCTTGCGCTTGCCGGAGCGCTGTCGCTGCTCTTCATCGACCTCTTCGGGTTGAATCCAGGTTATGCCCTGGGGCTTTTCGCCGGCGCGGGAACCAGCACCCCTGCCCTGCAAGGCCGCCCTTGCTTCGGTGGGCAACAGCGATCCCGCGATCGGTTATTCGGCAATCTATCCTATCGGCGTCGCCGGTCCGATCCTGCTCATGTATCTGGCCTTCATCATCATCAAACCAGCTTTGGAACGCCCGGCAGGTGCCGGCCTGGAATGGCGGGAGATTACGGTCCGCAACAGGGAGTACTTCGGCAAACGGCTTGGCAGAGGTGCTGCTGACGCTCCCTCCCGGAACGAGAGTTTTCGCGCTGCGCGAAGAGCATGAGAACAAATTCCCGCATCCTGACCTGATTCTTGACGAGGATGACGTCCGTATTTGTGACCGCCGAGCGCCGGGACCTGCTCGATCAGGCAGCAACAACTCCTGGGCGAACATGCGCCCGGACGGATCTTGAAAGATCGCTCCGCCATGGATTATCTCCGGGTCTTTGTCTCGAAGCGCGGTCTCGTGGGGAGGGCGCTGGGCGATCTCCGCATTCCCGGAGGGTTCGACTACCAGTTTGTGCAGGTTTCCCGCGGAGACGGTGACCTCATGCCGCACAGTGACCTGATCCTGGAGTACGGCGATCGCGTCGGTGTGTTTGTGAATCGGGAAAACATGCAGAACATACGAGATTTCTTCGGGGATTCGATAAAGGGGACTGGCAGAGTTTTCCTATATTTCCATCGGCCTCGGCATGGCGCTCGGCCTTCTCATCGGTCTGATTCCCATTCCTTTGCCAGTTGTCGGTCACCCTTAAACTCGGATTTGCCGGTTTGCTGGTGACCTCGCTCGTCCTTGGTTACTTTCGACGTATGGGCGGGCTTACCTGGACCATACCCGTTTCGGCCAATCTGGTCCTGCGGAACCTGGGGGTGACGATATTCATGGCTCAGGTGGGGCTCTCGTCAGGGGAAAAATTTGCAGCAGCGGTGGCTGAAAGCGGATGCTCTTCATAATGCTCGGCACCGTACTGGTACTCGCGCTGGTACTTCCGGTCATCGTCATCGGCATATTCATCCTGAAAATTCCGTTCGATGATGTATGCGGGATTGTTTCGGGGGTAACCGGACACCCTGCCATCCCCGCCTTCGCCAGCAAGATCACCGGAACGGACAAACCCGACATCGGATACGCGATGCTGTATCCGGGGACCATTGTATTGAAAATTCTCTTCGTTCAACTGGCTCCCGCCATTTGGGGAAGGTAATTCCGAGGGTGGCGGCATGAAATCGCACCATGCGCGCAAAAGGACTGGTAAACAAAGGAGGAACATCATGAAGCTTCCCGATCACAAGACCAAGATCGTCTGCACCATCGGCCCGGCCTCCGAGTCGCGGGAGGTCATGGAGCGGATGCTGCGGGCGGGGATGAACATCGCCCGGCTGAATTTCTCCCATGGCGACTTCGCCGCCCACGGCAAGGTCATCGACAATCTCCGCGCCGCCGCCCAGGCCGACCGGGCAGCGGCTGGCGATCATGGCCGACCTCTCCGGCCCGAAGATGCGCATCGGCAAGCTCAAGGAGGAGCCGGTCGAGCTGAAGCCGGGCGATCCGTTCGCGCTGACCACCGACGAGATCGACGGCGACCGGCGACAGGGTGTCGGTCTCCTTCAAGCGGCTCCCCCAGGCGGTCAAGCCGGGCGATGCGCTCTATCTCAACGACGGCATCATCCAGATCGAGGTGGTCTCGGTCACCGGGAACGACGTCGCCTGCAAGGTGGTGGTCGGCGGCGAACTGCGCTCCCGCAAGGGGCTCAACCTCCCCGGCATCGACCTCGGCATCGGCGCCTTCACCGAGCGCGACCACGAGTGCCTGAAGTTCGCCGCGCAGGAGGGGCTCGACGCCGTCAGCCAGTCGTTCGTCGAGACCGGCGCCGACATCCGGGCGGTCCGCCAGGCGGCCGAGGCGCTCGACTACCACCCGTTCATCATCGCCAAGATCGAGCGCTCCAATGCCCTCGAGCACATGGACGACATCCTCGATGCCGCCGACGGCATCATGATCGCCCGGGGCGACCTGGGGGTGGAGGTGCCGATCGAGCGGATCGCCGTCATCCAGAAGGATCTCATGCGGCAGGCCAACCGGCGCGCCAAGCCGGTCATCACCGCCACCCAGATGCTCGAGTCGATGACCGAGAGCCGGCGGCCGACCCGCGCCGAGGCCACCGATGTCGCCAACGCCATCCTCGACGGCACCGACTGCGTCATGCTCTCGGGGGAATCGGCCATGGGGAAATATCCGGTGGATGCCGTGGCGATGCTGGCCAGGATCGCCGCCGCCATCGAGCCGCACAGGAATCCGGCCACGGCCAAGGGGCTGTTCGAGGGGATCGACCTGAAAGGGACGGCTGAAGCCGGCGCACCTGATCGCCGTGGCGGTCGCGGCGAGCACCCAGCTTCTCCTCGCCCGCCGCGGTCTTCGTGCCGACCCACAGCGGCGGCACGGCCCGGAGCCTCGCCCTCTTCAGGATGCCGGTCTGGATCGCGGCGGTCAGTTCGCAGCCAGCAGACCTGCCAGAATCTCGCCTTTTCCTACGGGGTCTATCCGGTGTGCGAGCCGGAGCATCCGGAGGACTGGGACGCCTTTGTGCGGAGCTGGCTGGAGAAGCACCAAGTGACGGGGGATATGGCCATCCTGACGGAAGGCCCGTCACGCAAGCATCCGGAGGCGCACAACCGGATGGAAATCATCGATCTCGGGGCACGTTGAGACCTGACCACCCCTAACCCCTCCTGAACCAGGGGGGGGACTTTAGACTCCCCTCCTTGATAAGGAGGGGCCGGGGGTGGTGGCCGGAAACGATCGGATAGACTGTCAGCATGACGCTGCTCACCCGTTGCGCACCGCGTGCGTGCCGACCAAGCCGGGCGCCGGTAATCCGGCGGTTTTCGTAATGGTTTTTATCGCATGAGGACGATTTCTAACTGTATTTTGAGCTGCAAACATGTTTTTGGAGAGCTACCCCCTGTTTTGCCCAAACTCCAGCCACCCAAACAATTTCCTTGAAAATCGCCGTGGATATGCCCGACCGCCTCATCGATTAAATATTTGACAATGAAGATTAAATCAAGGTAGAGATGAACCCGCGGCGCCACTGGGGCGCCTTGCGGGGGAAGGCGATGGGGCGGAAGCGCGAGAAAAATCACGCCGTAGCGACTGGCAGCGATATGCCGGGTCGCTGCGGCGTTTTGTTTTAGGTTTGACAATATTCCATAAACTGTCCCCGGGACTCGCCCCACTAAATTGTCAGGGGAGTGCCCCTGATTTCCTTCTTGAGGAGATGTGCCAGTGCGTATCAGGACCTGTTATGTATTTATTTTAGCCACAGTGGTCGTAGGGATCATTGGATACAGCTATTATGGCGAGCTGTACAATTATTTTCGCGACAGAACACCGCATGACCTGATTGTGGCTTCAGGGTATGATGTGCAAGCGCAATCATCGCAGGATTTAATTATTGCCGATCCTCAGCTTAACCAACTTATCGATCCGGAAATTAATACACAAAAGACCAGAAAAACCATAAGTTCAAGGCTTGCGCAGCTCCGGATCAAACAGCAGGAGAAAATCGGCGTCCCACGTATAATTGCAGATATGTCTCGTTACATGGCGGGACAACTGCTTCAAAAAGAATTGGTTGAAGCTCTTCAATGGTACCAATCGCCGCTCGGAATAAAGGTGGTCTCACTAGAAAACCTGGCAACAAGTCTACAAAATTATCCACAGCAGCAGAAACTCGCCACACAGCCGATTAACGCGCAGGCCGGAAGGCAAAGAATACAGGGCATCAACCGACTTGTCTCCATTCTGAAAGCATCAGCTGACCGTTCGCTCGCCATTTTCCCCCACCGTTCAGCAATCAATCTGGCCGTAGCACAGTCACACAGATATGGTGAAATAGCAACTATCGGCTTTGCCGGGCGTAGCCTCTCGATTGATGGAGCTGTCGATCAAGAAAATCAGTATCATCAATTCAAGACGATGCTTCACTACACCTACCAAGACCTGAGCGACGATGAACTGTCACGTTACTGTGAGTTTCTCAGCAGCCCAGTCGGCGGAAAAGCATACACGGTTTTGAGTGGAGCGTTCCAGCAAGCCTTATTTGATGCTATTGCTGATAACAATGCTCTTATTAAAGCCGAAACAAAATTTCATCAAAGTCTGGAACCCAAAGATCCGATCCGCAACATTTTCGTCCGAATTGACAAGATTGGCAGCATTACGTTTCCTGCCTCCAGCAACGAAGCCGCGAGCGTCGAACCCTCACCATCAGCCATAACAACTCCAGACGGTGACCCCGTTATCAAGGAGCAGCCTGTTTCGGTCGAAGCCGCACTCAATATGGGCTTTGGGTTGGAGTATCAGGTTCTCGGCGAAGCGGGCACCGCGCGAATCCCGATCACAATCAATCTTCGGCATCCTCCCCTGCAGGATCCAGAAACAGGAGTAGTACGTACCGAAAGCAGCTGGAAAGCGATTCCAAGGCTGGGGCAGCCATCCTTTGCCTTTTGGAAATTTGAGGCCCCCTGGCAGTTGGTGGACGGGGAGTGGGTTATGACAATCTCCTATCAAGGCGAACTCTTGGCCGAACGGAAGTTCACGATCCTGACCACGGATCAATGGACCGTGCCGGCAGAAAAGGCTCTAGTTTCAGAGCGGTCCGATGTTGCGGAGGACATCTATCAGTTGGATAGCTTCAAAAACGAAGTCAGCAGCAAATACCTCGTTCCCGGAGGACAGCAGTTGCTGTTTATCAGTCATGACGAGTTGGCAACCTGGGACATCCACGCTCGCAAGCCTGGTCCGCATAAGATGCAACTCGGTTCTGTACGTTCACCCTATGCGACCTTGGCCATCGACCCGCAGGGGAAATCTTTCCTGGCTGTTCTGTCAAACCGCCGGCTGGCTCTTTGCCGGCTTGACCAGGACGGCAATCAAATTTTTCTGGACGAACCGACCGCCGGTTACATGGCGGTCGGCATGGCCTACAGTGCCAGCGGATCGACAGTCGTCTCTTTGCATGACGACACGATCCAGCCACGAAATTCGAATAATTACGATCCCACAGTAAGCATTATTGCAAGTGATAAAAAGCTGCCGGACCGAACGCCTGTTACCAGAATATGGGACAGTTCGAGCGGTGAAAGTCTGGGCCGGATCGTTGATTTTTCCATGCCGATCATTGATCCGGCGGAGCGTTACGTCGTCGGTGTTTCCAAGGGGAACGTGGTTGCTTTTCACGATTTGCGTTCGGACAAGAGGATTTTCCAGATTATCAGGCGATCAAAGCCGACTGATATCGGAGGGGTGCCGGCACCTATAGTGTTGTTGAAACCGAGTCCATCCGGTGATCACGTTCTTGCCTGCAGCAAAGACGGGGTCTTGCTGCTGATCGATTATAAAACCAGGAAAATCCTCAGAGAAATTCAACTAGGAATCAGCATCGACTACCAGTTTGCAAGAGACAATATCCATTTTGACCCTACCGGATGCTATTTCCACGCAGAAGGACCCTTCATTCGCATCTGGTCTATTGAAACGGGGGAACAGGTGTGTGATGTAAAATCTCCAAATGGATCAGTGCTTAATCTAAAAAGCCTCATAATTGACACGAGTCATAATCAAATTGTCGTCTCACTCAGTTATAATCTGCTGTTCTTCGATCTAAGCAGTGGCCAGTTGAAGAATAGTTATTTCGATGAATATGGTATGGCCGGAATAGATTCCTCGCGCCAAAAGCTTGTTGTCGAGAGCGCTGGAGTGTTGAGAATTTTTGATTTGACCAGTGGTGAGGAAATTGAAGATTTTGGTATAAAAGGTGAGATTTATCAAATGAACTATCCCGCCCGGCCGGGATCTTATGGACAGGCTGTCGTGTTGACAGAAGCCCCTGATTTGAGCTTTCAATTGTGGGATCCCTTTACTGGGCAACCAATCACGGACTCTTCATTATCGCTCAACGCAGGGGCACTGCAGGCACAAAATGGCGTGTGGGTTTCAGGTCGGTACGCGGAGATTCCACAGAATTCATACTCAGGCTATCTGCAGATCATGGATAGCAAAACCGATCAACAGTACAGCATCAAGCTTCCTAAAAGAGCTGAGTAGGATTTGTTGACACAATTTTCATTCTGCCGGAAGACCTAGGGGGGGAAGTATTAGAGAGGTTGGCAAGTTATGTTAGTTGTTACTACCAAGGCGGCCAATCGGCCGCCTTGGGACAGAAGCGGGGTCAGCCCTTGAAAATGGACAACCAGCCGGTTACACGCGGCCTGAGGCCGGTGAACCGGGCACACCGTTGAATGGAAGAAAATTCCCCCGTATTTCCGACAATTCACGAATTGTAGACACTCCCGCCACCCTTCTCAAATTGTCCGCAAGTTCTCCAAGATCCTTTCTCAGTTCACCAAAGATCCCGCCCATTTGAGACCTTCTTCCCTGGGGAGAAGGTGCCCGAATCCCCCACTTGCACCCTCGGTAAGAAGGCGGCATATCATCCCCAGGACGATATGTCGTCCTGACCGGAACGCCATCGCCATCCCGCCACGTTTCCGCCCTTCCGATTTCCTCAACTGAATTCGCCGCTTGAAAAGCGGACGCCGCCGCTCCGGGATCTGGCATGGAAATCGGAACGCTCCATAGGGGAAGGATCATCGACCTCGGGCGGCAGGGGGAGGTTAAGGAGGCAGGAATGGCTGTGCATGAACTTGCCGGCAAGCCGGCGCCACGAACGATGCTGGCGAACATACCGCGGCTGGTCGCGGCCTATTACACGCACGTGCCCGATGCCGCCGATCCGGCGCAGCGGGTCGCCTTCGGCACCTCCGGGCACCGCGGCTCGTCGCTGAAGAACAGTTTCAACGAGGCGCACATTCTCGCCATCAGCCAGGCCATCTGCGAGTACCGGCAAGCGCAGGGGATCGGCGGTCCCCTCTACCTCGGCATGGACACCCACGCCCTGTCGGAACCGGCGCTGGCGAGCGCTATCGAGGTCTTTGCGGCGAATGCGGTCGAGGTGCGCATCCAGGAAGGCTTCGGCTACACGCCAACGCCGGTCGTCTCCCACGCGATCCTCGTCCACAACCGCGGCTTGGCCGGCAGCGGGCGGGCCGACGGAGTGGTCATCACCCCGTCGCACAACCCCCCCGAGGACGGCGGCTTCAAGTACAACCCGCCGCACGGCGGTCCGGCGGATACGGCAGCCACCAGCGCTCATCGAGGCGCGCGCCAACGAGCTGCTCGCCAACAGCCTGCAGGGGGTCGCGGCGGATGCCGTTCGAAAAAGCCCTCCGCGCCGGCGGTATCAAAGGGCACGACTACGTGTCCCCCTATGTCGACGATCTCGGCAGCGTTGTCGACCTGGAGGCGATGGCGGCGGCGGGGCTCGGATCGGCATCGACCCCCTCGGCGGCGCGGCGGTCGCTTTCTGGCAGCCGATCGCCGAGCGCTACCGCCTGAAGCTGGAGGTGGTCAACGACATCGTCGATCCGACCTTTGCCTTCATGACCGTGGACAGGGACGGGAAGATCCGCATGGACTGCTCCTCCCCCTTTGCCATGGCAGCGCCTCATCCGGTTGAAGGACCGCTTCGATCATCGCCTGCGGCAACGATACGGATGTCGACCGGCACGGCATCGTGACGAAGGGCGCCGGGCTGATGAACCCGAACCATTATCTCGCCGCCGCCGTCTGGTATCTCTTCCGAACCGCCCCGGCTGGAGCGGCGACGCCGCCATCGGCAAGACGCTCGTCTCGACTTCCCTGATCGACCGGGTCGGCGCCGCGCTCGGCAGGAAGGTCTGCGAGGTGCCGGTCGGGTTCAAATGGTTCGTTGACGGCCTGCTCGACGGTTCTTTCGGCTTCGGCGGCGAAGAGAGCGCCGGCGCCTCCTTTCTCCGGCGCGACGGGACGGTCTGGACCACCGACAAGGACGGCATCATCATGGACCTGCTCGCTGCCGAGATGACCGCCCGTACCGGGAAAGACCCGGCGGAGCTGTACCTGGAGATCGAAGAACGGTTCGGGAGTCCGGCATATGCGCGGATCGATGCCCCCGCCACCCTCGAGCAGAAAAAGGTATTGAAAAACCTTACTCCGGAACTGGTCACGGCGCAGGAACTGGCCGGCGAGCCGATCACGGCGAAACTGACCCGGGCGCCGGGCAACGGCGCCGAGATCGGCGGGTTGAAGGTCGCGACGCAGAACGGCTGGTTCGCCGCCCGCCCGTCCGGCACCGAGGATGTCTACAAGATCTATGCGGAAAGCTTTCTCGGGGAGGAACATCTGCAAAAGATTCAGGAAGAGGCGGTGGCGATCGTCAACGCCGCGTTCGCTGCCGCGGGGGTCTGATTCTGACGTTCGACGGATCGATGGAGGTCATCATGAGAAAAATCGTCTTGCTCCGGCATGGAGAAAGCACTTGGAACCGGGAAAACCGCTTCACCGGCTGGACCGATGTGCCGCTCTCGGAGAAAGGGATCGAGGAAGCCAGGGAGGCGGGGCGGCTCCTCCGGGAGGGCGGGTTCACCTTCGACCTGGTCTTCACCTCGGTACTGAAACGGGCGGTCAAGACCCTCTGGCTGGTTCTCGAGGAGATGGACCTCATGTGGCTCCCGGTGACGGCCAGCTGGCGTCTCAACGAGCGTCACTACGGCGCGCTGCAGGGGCTGAACAAGAGCGAGGCGGCGGCGGAGATGGGGGAGGAGCAGGTGAAGATCTGGCGGCGCAGCTTCGACGTGCCGCCTCCCGCGCTGACGGCGGACGACCGGCGCCACCCGCGCCATGATCCCCGCTATGCGGCGCTGCATCCCGGCGACCTGCCGGCGACCGAGAGCCTCAAGGACACCATCGCGCGCTTCCTCCCCTACGCGCAGGAGCAGATCGGCCCCGCCGTGCGGGCGGGGAAGAGCGTCCTTATCGTCGCCCACGGCAATACCCTGCGCGGCCTGATCAAGTACGCCGAGCGGATCTCCGATACGGAAATCGCCGACCTGAACATCCCGACGGCAATCCCCATCGTCTATGAGCTGGAGGACGATATGAAACCGATCCGCCGGTACTACGTCGGTGACCAGGAGGCGGCGCGAAAAGCGGCGGAATCTGTTGCCGGTCAGGCCAAAAAGTGAGGCCGACCTAACCCGGAGGTAAACGATGCCTGGACGCGATACCGGTTCCGAGCGGCACGAAAGGGACATCCCTCTCCATCAGCCCCGCGTGGTGATCATCGGCGGCGGCTTCGCCGGGATCGCCGCGGCCAAGGAGCTACGCGACGCGCAGGCCCAGATCGTGGTGGTGGACCGGGTCAATCACCATCTGTTCCAGCCGCTCCTTTACCAGGTTGCTGGCTGCATGCTGGCCGACGGCGACATCGCCGCGCCGATCCGGGAACTTCTCGCCGCCCAGGCCAATACGGTCGTGGCTCTGGCGGAAGTGCTCGGACTCGATCCGGCAAAACGCCAGATTTCCCTCGACCGCTATCCGGACCGTCCCTTTGACTACGACTACCTGGTGGTGGCCGTGGGGGTGGAGACGAGCTATTTCGGGCATGACGAATGGGCCCGTTTCGCCCCGGGGATGAAGACCCTTGAGGACGGCATCGCGCTCCGCTCGCGCGTCCTGGAGGCGTTCGAGCTCGCCGAGTTGCAGGAGGACCCCGGATCCCTGCCGGAGTTGACCACCTTCGTCATCGTCGGCGGGGGGCCGACCGGGTGCGAGCTGGCCGGCACGTTCGGCGAGATGTTCCGGGAAACCCTGGCCAGGGAATTTCGCCGGTTCGACCCGGCCCGGGCGCGAGTGATCCTGGTGGAGGCTGGCCCCCGGCTCCTGCCCGCCTTTGCCCCGGAACTGGCGGCAAAGGCCCACCGGGAACTGGAGCGGATCGGGGTGGAAGTATGGCTCAATTCGCCGGTTGAGAAGATCGGCGCCGAGGGGGTGACCATCGGCGGGAAAAGCATTGCCAGCCGCAACGTCATCTGGGCCGCCGGCGTGCGGGGTGCCGGCATGTGCGGCTTGTTGGGGAGCGAACGGGACCGGCAGGGGCGGGTGGTGGTGGAGCCCGATCTGACCATTCCGGGTCACCCGGAGATCTTCGTCGCCGGGGATGCGGCCTCGATCCGGCACGGGACAGAAACCTTGCCGGGGGTGGCGCCGGTGGCGATCCAGAGCGGCCGTTACGTCGGCCGGGCGATCCTGCGGCGGTTGCAGGGCGCGCCGGCGGCACCTCCCTTTGCGTACCGCGACAAGGGGAACATGGCGACCATTGGCCGCGCTTTCGCCATCATGGAGTCGGACGGCGTGCGGCTCAGCGGTCGCTTTGCCAAGCTGGCCTGGGCCTTTCTCCACATCTGGTACCTGATGCAGAACGAAGACAAGCTGGTAATCTTCATGAAGTGGATGTGGAACTATTTCACCCGCACCCGGGGGACGCGCCTCATATCCTCAATGAAACCCGATTGACAAGCCGAGAGAAAAAACGTTTCCGGATGGAAAACTGGCGAATGGCCGGCATTTTGATATAAGTCTAAATGTGAATTGAATCTAATTGATGATATTGCCTCTCCATAAAGAACCATTATGCGTTCCTCTTCGGAGGAGGGGTCACCTTAATGCGCGAAGCCGCTACAGGCATTCGCACAGGCCACCTGATTCCTGGCTCGGTTCTGGGAGGGCTGATGTTCCAGTTCGCACCAGCAAGGGGGTAATAGTTCATGAAGGATTCGTCGAAGGTTGCCGCCGAAAACCGTCGTCTACAGGAAGCGCGTGACGGGAAAACCCACTGGAAGAAGTGGGGCCCGTACCTCTCTGAACGGCAGTGGGGAACGGTGCGGGAGGACTACAGCGAAGGGGGTGACGCCTGGAATTCCTTCACCCATGCGCAGGCCCGTTCTCGCGCCTACCGCTGGGGCGAGGACGGCATCGCCGGCATTTCCGACGACAAGCAGCGCCTCTGCTTTGCTCTCGCCCTCTGGAACGGGAAGGACCCCATTCTCAAGGAGCGGCTCTTCGGATTGACCAACAGCGAGGGGAACCACGGCGAGGATGTGAAGGAGTACTACTTCTATCTGGACAGCACGCCGACCCACTCCTACATGAAGTACCTCTACAAGTATCCCCAGGCGGCTTATCCCTACGCCGACCTTGAGCAGACGAACAGCCGGCGGACACGTGAAGAGATGGAGTACGAGCTCCTCGACACCGGCGTCTTCGATGAAGATCGCTACTTCGACGTCTTCGTGGAGTATGCAAAGGGAGATGCGGAAGACATCCTCGTGCGGGTTACGGCGGTCAACCGGGGACCGGACGCGGCCGAGCTGCATCTGTTGCCGACGCTCTGGTTTCGGAACGACTGGTCGGAGTGGATTGCCGAATCCAACAGGGCTCCCGTCAAACCGATCCTCAAGCAGATCGAGGCACCGTCGGGCGTGAGCGCGGTCGCAGTGGTCCATCCGCTGCTGGGTGAATCCATCCTCTCCTGCGAAGGCCGTGTGTCGATGCTCTTCACCGAGAACGAAACAAACCACGAGCGGGTTTTCAACGGGCACAAAAACGAGAGCCCCTACGCCAAGGACGGCATCAACGACTGTGTGGTGCAAGGCCGGCAGGAGGCGGTGAATCCGGATAGGCAGGGTACCAAGGTCGCTGGACACTACAAGGCCACTGTCGGCGCCGGTCAGACCACAGTAATTCGCCTGCGGCTCAGTGCTCCGGACCGGAAGGGTCACCCCTTTGAGGATTTCGACAAAGTTTTCGCCGACAGGCTTCGCGAAGCCGACGAGTTTTACCGGTCGGTCACGCCGCCGTCGGTGAGCGAGGATGCGGCCAACGTGATGCGCCAGGCGCTTGCCGGCATGCTTTGGAGCAAACAGTTCTTCTTCTTCGACGGTGACAACTGGCTGGACGAGCACAACTCCAACCCCCTCCATAAAGGCTTTCGCAATGCCCGGAACTCGGAGTGGTTCCACATGCTGAACGAGGACGTCATCTCCATGCCCGATAAGTGGGAGTACCCCTGGTACGCGGCCTGGGATCTGGCCTTTCACACGCTGCCGCTCTCCATTGTCGATCCCGACTTCGCCAAGGAGCAGATGCAACTGATGCTCAAAAGCGTCTACCTGCACCCCAGCGGCCAGATGCCCGCCTACGAGTGGAACTTCAGCGACGTGAACCCCCCGGTCCACGCCTTCGCCACCCTCTTCCTGCACCGGACTGAGCAGGCCCTGCGCGGCGAAACGGACCTCGATTTCCTCAGGGCGACCTTCAACAAGCTGCTCTTAAACTTCACCTGGTGGGTGAACCGCAAGGACCGCTTCGGCAAGAACGTCTTCGAGGGGGGCTTTCTCGGCCTCGACAACATCGGCGTCTTCGACCGCAGCGCCCCGCTCCCTACCGGCGGCCACCTGGAGCAGGCGGACGGCACGGCCTGGATGGCTCTCTTTACCCAGAACATGCTGGAACTCGCCGTGGAACTCGCCGCCCATGACTCCAACTACGAAGACATGGTCGAAAAGTTCGCCGAGCACTTCTACTATATCGCCGCAGCCATGAACCGGCCCGGTCACATGTGGGACGAGGAGGACGGCTTCTACTATGACCTCTTGTGCCTCCCCGACGGCACTTCCCACAGGATCAAGGTGCGCTCCATGGTGGGGCTCCTCCCCCTGTGCGCCACGACGGTGATCGAAGCGTGGCAGCGGGAGCGCGTTCCGCACGCGCTGGCTCAGATGCAGGAACGGTTGCGCCGGATTCCCGAACTTTGGGAGACCATGCACCCTACCGGCCAGAGGCATCTCGGCGTGAACGATCGGGGGATCATCGCCTTGGTCAACCCGGAGCGGCTGCGCCGGATCCTGACGAAGATGCTCGACGAGAATGAATTCCTGGGCCCCTGCGGCATCCGTTCACTCTCCAAGTTTCATGAGGAGCACCCGTTCGTTTATCACGCAGGCGGCCAGGAGTACCGGGTGGACTACCTGCCGGCCGAGTCGAACACCGGCATGTTCGGCGGCAACTCCAACTGGCGGGGGCCGGTCTGGATGCCGGTGAACGCGATAATCATCCGGGCGCTTCTGAATTTCTACCTGTACTACGGCGACAACTTCAAGATCGAATGCCCCACCGGCTCGGGGAAGACGATGAACCTCTTCGAGGTGGCCAAGGAGATCTCGGACCGCCTGGCCGGCATCTTCCTGCAGGACGAGAACGGCCGGCGACCGGTTTACGGCGGCACGGAGAAGTTCCAGACCGATCCCCACTGGCGCGATTACGTCCTCTTTTACGAATACTTCCACGGCGACAACGGCGCCGGGCTCGGTGCCAGCCACCAGACCGGCTGGACCGGGCTCGTGGCCAAGACCATACAGCTGTTCGGCCTGCTGGACGCCGAGAAGGCCCTGGCGATGGGCAAGCAGGCCGCGTTTATAAAGGGCAGATAGGAAGAAGACCATGGGACCCTGGGTGCGCGGAGTTGTATTGCTGAGCGTAATCACGCTCTGTGGCTGTGAGGACTTGGTTGTACGAGACACGGCGAGCCTGCTGATCCCCAGGTTTCAACGGTCGGAGGTCTTGGGTCTCGTGGCTGGTTTTGGAACGACCTTTGCCGCCGTGCCCGACTTGATCAAGATGTTCAAGCGGCGTTCAAGCAAGGGTATAAACCCGACGATGGCGGGGATCATGGGCATTTTTCAGATTGTTTGGATCTATTACGGCCTATTGATTGCCTCGCGTCCGGTGATTGTGTGGAACCTGATCGCCGTGATTATCAACTTCATGACGGTCAGGGCGTACTTTCGGTTCGCCCGTAGCGAAGAAAATTAGGTGCTGCGTATGAACATGTTCCAGAGAGTGCTTCTGGTCGATCCGGCCACCGGCTTCTATAAAACCAGAAAATACGGCTTCGACCGCTATTTCGGTCCGGTCGACCTCGGCATTCATCTGGCCGAGGAGTACCGCAGCCTCAATTTCGGCGTCGGGATCTTCGCCGGCTCCATCTTCCCGGGCTCGAACCGGCTGGTCGTGACCGGCTTCTCCCCCTGCTGGCAGGGGTATTACATCAGCTCGATGGGGGGCGCCGGGCTGATTTTCGACAATCTCGGGATCAACATGCTCAGCCTGGTGGGAAAGGCACCGGTCCCCTCGGTCCTCTGCCTGAACCGCAACCACGGTGAAGAGATCGAGGTGGAGGTGGTGCCGGTCGACGTGGAGGCAGATCTGGAAAGCCGGGCGGACCGGCGCCTACGCCCTTACCGACAACGTCTACGAGCTGTTCGGCTGCCGCTACGCAAACGATCCGCGCATCCTGGTCACCGGCCCGGCGGCCATGCAGACCGATATCGGCGGGATCATGTCGGTCCCGATCAGCAAGGGAAAGATCAGCTTCGTCGACACCTGGGCCGGACGCGGCGGCTTCGGCAGCGCCATGGTCCAGGAACACGGCATCGTGGCGATCATCTACGGCGGCACCATGGTGGATGAGGATTTCCGCGACCACAAGGTGGCCGACGAATGGTTCAGGAACAAGTACAGCCTGCGCCTGATGCAGAAGGACATGGAGGCGACCACCAAGTACCGCTACGACGAGAAGCTGCATACCGGCGGCACCTTCGGCGTCAACTACGCCACCATGGGGGGAAAGATTCTGGCTTTCAACTACCGCACCATCTTCTGGACGGAGGAGGAGCGCAAGGCCCTGCACAAGAATTTCGTGCTCGATCATTACCTGAAGCAGTTCAACGAGGAGACGATCACCGCCAAGCAGCAGGCCACCTGCGGCGAACCGTGCGCCGCCGTCTGCAAGAAGATGAGCGGCATGTACAAGAAGGACTATGAGCCGTACCAGACGATGGGGCCCCTGTGCGGCATCTTCGACCAGCGGGCGGCGGAAAAACTCAACCATCACTGCGACGCCATGGGCTTCGACGCCATCTCCGGCGGCGGGGTGCTGGCGTGGCTGATGGACCTGCTCGACGCGAAGCTGCTGACGCCGGAGGAACTGGGGTCAGCCGGGTGCCGCGCTGGGAGATGGCGGGTTTCGATGTGGTCGACGACTCGATGCACAATGCCGAACTGGGCTGCGAGCTGATCGACGCCATCCTGGAGCGGCGCGGCATCCTCGATTTCCGCGAAGGGGTGCGCAAATGGAGCCGGATCCAGTCGCGCGACCAAGGGGACGGCGCTCCATGACCGCCTGGTCCACATCGCCTTCAGCCGGCGCGGCTGGATGGTGCCGAACCAGTACTGGGTCCCCGGCGCGCTGGCGCCGATGGCGATCATGGGGAAGTACTACATGATCTACAGCTACGATTTCATGCCGCCGCGGACGCTGGGGCAGAATGTGCGCGGAGCGCATGAAGAAGGAGCTCATTCTCGACAATCTCGGCACCTGCCGTTTTCACCGCGGCTGGGCGGAGGAGATGCTCCCCGAGGCGGTCGGCTCCCTGTACGGCTGCAAGGAGCAGTTCCTGCGCGCCATCGACGTTCTCGCCAGTCGCCTGAACAGCCGCAACAGCCCGATTTTCTGGGAATCGAAGAGCAACATCGACTATCTGCATACCTTCCTGAGACGGAAAAAGGAGGTCGACAACGAGCAGGACCCCCGGCTGGGGGAATGGCTGGACAAGTTCGACCGGGACAGGGTCGAGGCCGCCCGGGAGTTCTGGTACGAGACCCTCAAGGGGATCGACGAAAGCCTGCGGGAATTTTTCTGATAGTCTTGGAAATGAGTTCCAAATTTATGGAAAAGGAGCACGCACATGGGGAAGACTAGCGCCAAGGATAGCGGAGTCAACCTGGAAGGGACCGTTTCCAGTCTGATCGAGGTGGGCCGCATCGACACCCTCTGCCGTGACCTCTACCTGCAACGGGCCGCGGAGTTTCTGCGCCCCCAGCTCAGCTTCGACGATTACCGTTTGCTGCAGCGGATGCAGGTCGAAATGGCCAGCCTACCGAACAAGATTCGCAATGCCATGGAGAGTGGGCAGTGGCGGCAGGTTCAGGAATTGAGCGAGAAGCACAGGATGATGACGGCGGATGCCGATCGCAAACGCCTTCTGCAGAACCTCGGTAAGGCAGTGTATGAAGGAGAGGAGATCCCCATCGATCCGTTCTCGCCCGGGATGCAGGTTCTCGCCGGAACGACCCCTCGGGCGCTCCCCGAACTGCGCCAGAAGGGGGTGAAGCTGCTGGAGGTTCTCACCAGCAGCGATGCTCCCTGGCAGGAGTTTTATGCCGCGCGCCTGGCCGCCCTGAAGGCCCTCGTAATCTCGGCCGAGAGCACCGAGGAAGAGGCGGTGACGCAGCCGACGGCGGCGAATCTGCAGCACGAGGCGATGGAGGCGCTGGAGAGCGGCAACTTCGCCAAGCTGCAGCAGGTTGCCGGCAGCCTGGCGGAGGGCGCGCCCATAGCGGCCGGCGGTGTTGCCGGCACCGGCATTGGCGAAGGGCGGGGCGCCGCGGCGCCCCCACCGGACCTCGATTGCACCTTCCCGGAGACAGGTGTGAAGCGGGCCAGGGAACTCGGTCTGGTGCCGGAACGGGTGGAATCGCGATATCGGGAGGTCGCTCACCTGCTGAGCTTCGCCTGGCATCCGACCTTCACCCACTATGAGACGGACCAAAGTGGGGCGATGCGGGTGTCGGGCCTGCCGCTGGCGGCGGACACCCCAGAGGCGCTGAAGGGGCGGATCGAACTTTTCGCCCTGCATCCTTTCGTCAACTCGGCAGGGGTTCGGACGCTGCCGAAGCTGACCGGCGAGGACCTGCTGGTGGAGGATTTCGACGATCCGGCGGACGGCGGGGATGCCCCCCGGACGGCTCTCCTCGAGGTGCTGGGGCTGCCGCGGCGCAACGGCCTCAGCCGCCTGCAGCTGGAACAGGCGCTGACCCTCAGGGGCATTACGGTCGTGCGTGACGAACTGGGGCTCGATCCCGCCCGCTTCAGGCTGGTCTGCATCCCTCCCGATGTGCACCTGCGGATAGGCCTGAAACGCGACTGGGGGAAACAGAAGCTGTGGACGCACTTCGACGGCTACATGGTAAAACCGGACGGCAAGCTCCTGGCCCTGGCCGGGGGGGATGCCCGTTTCGGCGGCGTCTACGACATGGTCGGGATCGGCCGCAACTACGATTCCGATCGCATCATCGCTCGCTTCGCTGTCGTGCAGCGGCGGCGGATGGCGCTCTCCTAGGAGAAGCCGTGAAGAAGCTGACTATTTTGCACATCGAGGACGACCCTGCCTTGGCCAAGCTGGTCCGCATGGCTCTTGAGAGCATGGGCTTCCGGGGGAATATCCTGCATGCGCCCCTGGTTGCCGCGGCGATTACGTTGCTTACCGAAATGGAGCGCCGGGAGGAGGCGCTCGATCTGATTCTGGTGGACATGGAACTCCCGGACGGAAATGGTCTGGACATCGTCCGGCGGATGAAGGAAAGCACGGTCTGGCACCGAACGCCCGTGATCGTTCTCTCCGGAGAAACGGGCATGGGTCTCATCAACGAAGCTTATGCCCTGGGGGCCAACTGTTATTTGCCCAAGTTCTCCCGGAAGGGTGTCCTCGGATCCATCCAGGCGCTCTATCATTGCTGGATTGAAGGCGCGCTGCTCCCAAGGCCTGCTTTCGCCAACCGGATCCATGAAGCTCTGGCCAAGGGAATCCAGCTCCGGGCCCGGACCGCCCAGTTTTATCTTGGTTTGGCCCGGGCGTGCGCCGCCGGCCCCGAACAGGAGGGGTTCTGGCTCGAGCGGGCGCTCATCGAGGGAAACACTTCCAACCTGCTGGCCTTTTTTCAGGGGCAGCTCAGCGACGAGGAAGTGCCCGCTGGGATGGTGGAGCGTTTAGCGGCCATGCAGATCGAGGTCGAAAAGGCCCTGACCTCGGCGGAGGTGTTCCTGATGATGACCTCCTCTCCAACGCCGATGGAGAACTGCCGTCACGTTCTCGACCTGATGGAAGCATGGGACGAAGAGGTTATTGCCGATATTTTCGGTGCCCTTTTTCCGAAAAACCCGGCGGTGACCATAGCGCTGAAAGCGCGGGCCGTCTGCCAGTTACGGGAGTTGGCGAATCATGTCTTGCGGCAAACGCAGGAGCCTGACCTTCATCGCAGAGCGAAGGCGCAACTCGCCTTCGCCGACCGGCTCGCGGCAGCGGTCTGCTCCACGGAGAGCAAGGCGCCCGGTGGCGCGGCCACACATCCGGCAAGGAGGTAACGATGACGGCATCCAGGCGTTCATCGAAGTGATGGTCAATGACATGGAAAAGGGAGGGCTGATCGGAGTGGGCTGGATGGAATTTAAACTCTTTGACGAGGAGAACACCATGAAGAAACAGATCTTTTCCTGCAGAACTGTCGGTATTGCCGTGCTTTCGGCGTTATTCCTGCTGGCCGGAGCCCCGGCTATGGCAGAGGACATCGATGTGTCGGCGGCGGAAACGCTCGGCGTCGAGCAAACCACCCTTGGTCTGGGGGTGGGTTATGCCCCGGATTACGAAGGTTCCAGCGATTACGAGGCGGTTCCCCTGCTTCAGGCCCGCTTCAACTTGACTAATGATATGTATTTCAGCCTGCTCGGCAATAGCGCCAGGTTTAACCTGATCCCGAGCAAGACCTGGCATTTCGGCCCCCTGGTGCGCTACCGCGCCGAACGGAAGGATGTCGAAAACGAGGCGGTGGATGAGATGGAAAAAGTCGATGCGGCGGTCGAGCTGGGGGCATTCCTCTCCTACAACCTGCCGAGCTGGATCTTTTCGATCTCCGCCGCCCAGGACGTCTCCGACGCGCACGACGGCTTTGTCATCGATTTGGGCGCCGGCTACCGTCATAAAATGACTGATCGAACGACGCTGATCTTCTTCGCCAAGACCACCTACGCCAGCGATGACTACATGGAAACCTATTTCGGGGTCAATGCGGCGGATTCCCTTAGCAGCGGCCTTCCCACCTTCGAAGCCGAAGCGGAGTTGAAAGATGTCGGCGCGGGGCTTCTGGTGCAGCACAATTTCAACCCTAATTGGGGGCTGCTGGGCGTGGTCAAATACACGAAGCTGCTCGGCGATGCCAAGGACAGCCCGATTGTCGATGAAGAGGGAGACGATAACCAGGGGTTCGTGGGTGTGATCGCGAATTACCGGTTCTGAGTCGCTTCAATAATGACTGCGGCGGAAGCGTGCCGCACCGTCGGAAAAAACAAGGGCCTGGCCGTGACCGGACAGGCCCTTGCGGATTTCTGGCGGAACACTCGGTCCGCTCTCCCGGGTGACACCCACCCACTCGCCCCCCAAGCTGTCCTGTCCAAATGATAATTAATTGCATCATATTAAAAATATGGTAGATTTTCTCCGTATGGATTCGCGGCAGGATGCCCGCAAAAAGGAGGAAACATGGGTAAGAAAGTTTTCGTGATGTGCTTGGTCTTGATGGCGTGTACCTCCGCTGCTTCAGCGGCTCCGTACCTCGGCTTAGGCGGCATGGGAGTCTTTCTGAATGACTCTGATGTGGCCTATTCATCTACCAAAATTAGCTTCGACACTGGATGGGGCGGAATCTTTACCGTCGGGTATGAAGGCAAGTTCTTTCGGATTGAGGGAGAAATCGCTTACCGTAGAAGCGAGATTGATGAAGGCGAAGTCGAAGGATTCGGGGGCCGCAGGTTTATCGTGCCAATCGGTGGCGACGTCCAGGTGCGGAGCGGGATGATAAATACCTACATTCAGGCCGGTTCCGACGGTGCTCGCCCCTTTATCGGAGCAGGTGTGGGGGGCGCAAGAATTGACGTTGATTCAGCGGATCTGGGCGATGACCAGGATAGGGTATTCGCGTATCAGGGAATGATCGGTGTCTCAATCCCGGCAGATGGCGCGATGTTCGATCTCGGTTACCGATATTTTGCCACAGAAGATCCGGAGTTTGATGACGGATTGGAAGGGGAATACAAGTCGCACAACATATACGCGGCCCTTCGATTTTAGTCGTCTGTTTTCACTGTGCAATTGCCCTCCTGTCTTCGCACCAAATAGCAAGGGCTGCAACTCAAAGGGTTGCAGCCCTTGCTATTTTTGGGAATTATGGCGCGCCGCGAGGGATTCGAACCCCCGGCCCTCTGATCCGAAGTCAGATGCTCTATCCAGCTGAGCTAGCGGCGCTTGTGACCAAGAAAGTCGAAGCAAATCGCGCCAAACAATTTTAATTATACACGAGAGCTGACTCATTCAGATCAGAAAAGAGCATCCAGAAAAGGGATACCGATGAGGCAGCCACTCACGACGGCAAGAGGAAGTAAAATCTACCACCAGAGCTCCCCCGGTCATGCTATGATAAGCCCTATTTGTGCCCTCCGATTGCACACCGGGCACCGTGAGTCGGCCTGAAATTGGCATGATTTCAGGCCTTTGTTTTAGCGGTGGCGAAGCACGACGCGCCGCGATCCCCCAACACGCCGATAAGTGGATGGAAACGCATCGATGAAAATACCCCATAGTTTGCAACCTCTATTGCAGAACGGCCTGATCGACGAGGTTATCTACCAGTTGATGAGCGGTAAGGAAGCCGAGGTCTACGTGGTGCGCAGCAAAGGTGAAGTCCGCTGCGCCAAGGCCTACAAAGAGGTCAAACACCGCAGCTTCCATAAGCAGACCCAGTACGCGGAAGGGCGCAAGGTGCGCAACAGCCGGCGCTCCCGCGCCATGGACAAACACTCCGAGCTTCGGGCGCAAAGAGCAGGAGGCGGCCTGGCAGAACGCCGAGGTCGACGCCCTCTACCTCCTTGCCGCCGCCGGGGTGCGCGTGCCCAAGGCCTATTGCTTTTGCGAAGGGGTGCTGCTGATGGAACTGGTGGTCGATGGCGACGGCGCGGCCGCCCCGCGCCTCAACGACCTGCAGCTGAGCGCGCCGCTGGCCCGGGAATACCATCGCCTGCTGATCGACCAGGTGGTGCGCATGCTCTGCGCCGGGCTGGTGCACGGCGACCTCTCCGAGTTCAACGTGCTGGTCGCCAGTGACGGGCCGGTAATCATCGATCTGCCCCAGGCGATCGATGCCGCCGGCAACAACAACGCCGGCCGCCTCTTTGCGCGGGATGTAGACAACCTGGCCGCCTACTTCGGCCAGTTCGCCCCCGAACTTCTCACCACTGCCTACGCCGAGGAGATCTGGCACCTCTACGAAAGTGGCGAGCTGCACCCGGACTCAGCCTTGACCGGCCGCTTCGCAACAAGCGAGAAAGAGGCCGATGTCCGCAGCGTCATGCGCGAGATCGACGATTCGCGCCAGGAAGCGCTGGCCCGGGAGCTCGGACGCACGCGGGTGGCGTAAGGCGGCAAGGGTTTGGGAGAGCCCTCTAGTAAAGCTCCCCGACCAGCTCGAGGTGGGTCAGGTAGAGGCGCAGGTCGAATTCCAACTGGTGATAGGCCGGTTCCATGTGTTCGCAGAGGCTGTAAAAGGCCTTGTTGTGCTCCTTCTCCTTGAGATGCGCCAGTTCGTGGACGACGATCATCCGCAGGTACTCCAACGGCGCGGTCTTGAAAACCGCGCCGATACGGATCTCGCTTTTCGCCTTGAGCTTCCCCCCCTGCACGCGGGAGATGAAGCGGTGGATCCCCAGGGCGTTATGGAGCACGTCGATCTTGCTGTCGAAGGCCACCCTGCTCAGGGGCGGGGCTTTGCGCAGGAACTGATTCTTGAGCTCGACGGTAAAATCGTAGAGCGCCTTATCCGTCTTGATCGCATGGGCGAGCGGATAGCGCTTGAGGAGCACCTGCCCCAGTCGCTGTTCGGCGATGAGTTGTTGCACCTGCCCGGTAACCTGCTCCGAATAACCCGCCAGATATCTTAATTCCTGCATTTAATCACTTTCCTGCCGCCGGCAAGCGCGCCAGGCGCTTCGGGGCGGCCCTCACCGGCAAGGCATCCCAGCGTGAGCCGATCCCCTCGGCCAGGGCCTCGACCCGGTCGGCGGGGTGCGGATGGGTTTTGAAGAGAAGGGCCAGCCGGTCATTGTCGCTGCCGACGCCGAGGCGATCGAGAAGGTCGATGTAGGCAAACGGATCGTAGCCGGCGCGGGCGGCGTAGAGGACGCCCAGCCGATCGCAGGCGAACTCGTCTTCCTTGTCCAGGGCGCGGGCAAAGACTTCCACCCCGGTGCCGGCCACCGCCTTGACCGATTCTTTTTTCACCTTGCGGGACAACATCTCCTGACCGAGGGCCAACGCCCGGCTTTTCTGCAGCAGCCGCACCTGGTGCCGTTCGTTGACATGGGCGATTTCGTGACCGAGGACCGCCGCCAGCTCCGCTTCGTTGTCGAGGCTCTGGTAGAGGCCGCGGGTGACGAAGATGTAGCCGCCGGGGGCGGCAAAGGCGTTGATGTCGTCACTGTCGATAATCGCGAAGGTCCAGGGAAGATTCGGCCGGTCGCTCTGCGCCGCCACATAGCGGCCAACCTTGTTGACATAGCTTTGCAGGGCGTCCTGGCGCAGCGGCGGGACGGTGGCCAGCAACCGGCCGGCGATTTCCCGGCCGAGAGCCGTTTCCTGGGCATCGTTCGGATTGCCGAACAGCGGAACGCCACCCGCCTCCCCTCCTCCTTCGGGCGAGCCGGAGAAGACGTTGTAGGCCCCCTCGAGCGATTTCTTGTCGAGATTCAAGCCCTGGGCGACGGTTGTCATCCCCAGCAGGGCCAGGCAAATCAGCGGCAGCAGTTTCAGGCGGCTCATGGTCGATTCTCCTGCCCCGCTTCGGGAGCCGGCGTCCCGGCGGGTGTCAGCGGCGGCACCGTTCGTGGTTTCAGGCCGGCGGCGCTGGCGAACTTGCGCGCTTGCGGTTCAGCGGTGCGGAATTTCTCCACATAGGCGACCGGCTCTTCCTGGAAGGTGGCCTGCCGCAGATTCTCCTCATTGAGGCCGCGGATCCCCGAGGTCGCCGTCACCGTGCCGGTGCCGGTGCGCCCCGTCGCCACCTGGCCGAGGCTCTTGCCGCTCGCCACCGCCGCCGTGGCGGTTTTGCGCACGCTGAGCATATTCACCCAGCCGAGTTTGTCGGCGGCCTTCACCTGATACCAGGCCCCCTGCCGCTTGATGATATCGACTTTCTGCCCGGCCGTGAGCTTGCTTACCACCTTGGCATTGGCGAAAGGCTTCTCCCGCAGGTTATCTGCCCGGCTCAGCTGCCCGGAATCGATTGCCCAGGCACTCGCTGTCGCCAGGAGCATCGCCGTCATCAAAAGTATGTGTCGCAGGTTCATGTAGAACTCCCATAGTTGGGGTTGACAGGGGGTGTGGTTGGTTCTTTCTGCATGCGTTCTTCCCGCAGCAAGGCGGCCCCGAGCAACCCCCGCCAATCGTGCTCGGTTCCCGTGCCCAGAGGGCCCTCCGCCCTCCCCGTCACCAGGCGGTCGAGGGGAAGGGCCGCCGCCAACGGCGGTTGCCGCAAGATCTCCGGCAATTGCGTCAATAGTCCGGCAATTTCCTCCCGCACCTTATCCTTATTATATCCCTCCGTACCACCTTCATTCAGCCAGCAGAGGATCAGAGTATTCTCGAAGAGCCGCCATAGCCCCATCTGACGACCGGCGAGCAGTTCGGCACTCGGCTGCAGTCGGCAGCGCTGCTGCAACAGGGTGGCCAGACGGTGCAAGGGCTTCTCCTCCCGCGTCGGCAGGTCGAAACGCAGCACCAGCAAAGCCCCCCAGGCGCCTTCCGCATGGAGGCCCAGTCGCGCGACGACGCTCTCGTCCAGGGCGCGGGCGGTGGCGAAGGAGTAGAAGCGGGCCACCGAGAAGTAGGCAAAGCCGAACATCACCGGCCCGGTCAGGTTGATGTAGAGATTGGCCAGGTTGATGGCGGTGTAGGCGATCCCGATCAGCAGAAACTGCGAGAGGCCGTAGATGCGGTCGAGTTTGCCGCTGGCGCCGTGCCGGTAGAAGGCCAACGCCGTCCCCCAAAGGATGATCAGCGTCACCAGCAGGTAGAGCCACTTGGCCTCCGGGACCCGCAGCCAATCGCCGTTGCGCAGGTTATCGATGGCGGTGGCGAGATATCTCGACGCCGGGAAACTGCTGCCCCACGGCGGTCGACTTCAGGTCGAGAAGAGCGGCGGCCGTCGAGCCGATAATGACGATCTTGCCGGTAAGCTCGTTGGCGGGTCGGGCCGGCTGCTCATTGCGCAGGTCGAGATAGAGGTCGCTGAAGCTGATGTAGGGGTAGGTAAAGGGGGGTCCACGCCAATTGAGCAGAATCTCATCCGGCGCCTGCAGCGATGGTCGCTCGGCGCGCACCACAGCCAGCGGCAGGGAGGGGAGTTCATAGCCGTGCTCGACGCGGGCCACCGCATACCCGCGGGAGATGCCGTCGCTGTCCGGCCAGATGTTGATCAAGCCGACCCGCCCGGATTTCTGTACCGCCGGCAGAAAGGGGATGATGGCGGCGATCGTGGCGCCGCCCTCCCCTACCCCCCAGCGCGGGCGCGTTCCCGGCACCTGGGAAATGACCAGTTCGCTCTTGCTGTCGTGGACCGGATCGAGGCGCACCATGGGAAACCAGGTGTTGTCGGTGGCGGCGATGACCTCGTTGAAATAGGTATCGGATTCGAGGTTGAAAAGGTCTGGGTCGCTGAAGAGGATGTCGAAGACGATCGCCTTCGGCTGCTGCACGGCGATCTTCTCCACCAGTTCGGCAAAGACCATGCGCGGCCACGGCCAGCGGCCGTACTCGGAGGCCATCGTGGCCAGCGACCGCTCGTCGATATCGATGATGACAATGGCCGGATCGGGCTTTGCCACCACCAGACGGTTTCTCACCATCATATCGAAGGCCCTCTGCCGCATGCTGACGATGAGATTGGTAGAGGCGGCATCGACCAGCGCCAGCAGCGTGAAAAAGACGGCCAGATAGAGGTAGAAATTGCGGCGCAAGCGCCGACCCAGCGCGTCGCCGGCCCGATCCCAGGCGGTGCTCAGATTGTGCAGCAAATCGGACATGAAAACTCCAAAGGCGTCAATATATCTGGGGAGGATTGTAGCATATTGCGCCAAAAAGTGGCAGGCAGGGCGAGCCGGGGAATTTGGCGTATACTTAATCATATCCCTCTGTTGCTCGGAAATGTCTGACCCTGAAGAGGAGGCGCCATGTTCGAAAACGTTGATGTCCAGGAAGCGATCAAGCGCTCGATCCAGACCGAAAAGAACGCCCGCGACTTCTACCGTCTGGGCGCCAGGCACATGCGCGACGAGCGTGCCCGCAAAACCTTCGAGCTGTTGGCAGGGGAGGAGGCGCAGCACGCCAGGATGTTCTACGACATCTACACAGGGACGGACATCCCGGACTTCGACGCCTTCATGGCCGTCGACCCGCTGCGGGACTCCGACTGGCTGACCGATCTGGAAAAGGGGCTGATGGAGGAACTCAAGGAGCGGCGTGCCATGGCCCTCGCCATGGACAAGGAACTCAAGCTGGAGGCGGCCCTGCGGGCGATGGCCGCCAAGATTGCTGACGAGAAGGTGAAAGCGGTATTTCTCAAAAATGCCGAATCGACCCACCAGCACTACGAGCTGATCGAATCGGAATACGCGCACCTCATGGCAATGGTGCACGAGACGGACATCGATATCTACGTACGGGAGTGAGGGGGCTTTGTTATTTCATTTCACCCTCTCCCTTCCCCTCCCATCAAGAGAGGGGCGAAATTCTTAACACCTTTCGATCTTTTTTTGTCTACTCCCTCTCCCCTCTGTGGGAGAGGGCTGGGGAGAGGGGTGCTTCTAGGCACTGCACCCTGATAATGGCCATTACGCCTTCGATGTTCGTCAGAATTTCATTGTTCCAGAATCTCAGAACCGTGAACCCCTGCGAATTCAGCCACTCTGTCCGCTCTTCGTCCTTTTCTTTTTCCAGTGTATGTTGGCTGCCATCCGCCTCGACGATGATCTTTCTTTCATAACAGACGAAATCGGCGATAAAGCGGCCAATCTGCTCCTGCCGCCGGAATTTCAAGCCCTCGAGCTGCTTTCCCTTTAAACACTGCCATAGTAGCCGTTCGGCATCGGTCGAATTCCTCCGGAGTCCTTTGGCTGCCTGCGTCAGGTTGGCCGACATTTCACCCTCCCCCCTTCCCCTCCCATCAAGGGAGGGGTGAAATACATTTAACACCTCTCGGCCGAGATAGTTTTTTCCTGGTCTACTCCCTCTCCCCTCTGTGGGAGAGGGCTGGGGGAGAGGGGCGCTTCAAGGCAATGCACCCGAATTCCTCCGGAGTTCTTTGGCTGTTTGCGTCAGGTTGGCAGACATTTCACCCTCCCCCTTCCCCTCCCATCAAGGGAGGGGTGAAATTCTTAAAACCTCTCGGCCGAGGTAGTTTTTTTGTCTACTCCCTCTCCCCTCTGTGGGAGAGGGCTGGGGAGAGGGGCGCTTCAAGGCAATGCACCCGAATTCCTCCGGAGTCATTTGGCTATTTGCGTCAGGTTGGCCGACATTTCACCCTCCCCCTTCCCCTCCCATCAAGGGAGGGGTGAAATTCTTAAAACCTCTCGGCCGAGGTAGTTTTTTTGTCTACTCCCTCTCCCCTCTGTGGGAGAGGGCTGGGGAGAGGGGTGACGCCCTTCAGCCCGTTGCCGTCAACCACAGCCAGCGCAGCAGGAAGACGCCGAGCAGCACAACGAAAGCGATAAAAAGGACAACGAGGACGATCAGGGTGGTAACGAACAGGCGACTGACCACCACTGTTTTCTTGGGGTTCTCCAGGTAAGCCTGCAGAAGGCTGACATTTCGCAGGTTGGCTTTCCAGGTAAAATCAAAGAGATCACCGAGAAAGGGGATCGCCCCCAGGAGGGCGTCGGCAGCCACATTGAGGGCCATCTTGATCAGGATTGATTTGGGCGCCCCCAAACGGGCCGATTCGGAAAGAATAAAGCTCGAGAGCACGGCCCCCAACGCATCGCCGATGCCGGGGATGAGCCCGACGATGCCGTCCAGGCCGATGCGGTAATTAAGGCCGGGAATGGGGATGCAGTTATCCAGCAGCCAAGCCAGGCGATCAAGGCGCTTGCGATCCTCGGATGAAGTCGGCATGGTCGCTCCTCCTTGAAGAGTTTTGCCCCGGGAACCCCAAGGGAGCCTCCTTCGGATTACGTACAATTTTACACGAAGACCAGCTCGTCTTTCCAGACCGGGCCTCTCTCAAGTTATCCGCGCATGTTCAAGCGCTCTGCTCCAGGGCGCCGACCTTGCGGTACAGCCAGCCGCCGAGATACAGACTGATGCCGAGGATCACCAGACATCCGATCCGAATCAGCGGCGAGGACTGGGAGAGATCGTAGAGGAGCACCTTGGCCCCGGAGACGGCAAAGATGAAGAGCGACGACTGACCGAGCAGCCGGTCGCGGATCTGCAGGGCGAGAAGCAGGGCGGCGACGGCCAGGATGGCCCAGGTCAGCGAGACCGCGAGCCGCTGGTCGAAGAGGTGGACCGGCGCAGCCATGGCGGCGAGATGCCCGGCAAAGAGGAGAGCGCCGCGCAACGACTGCGTCGATGCCGCCCCGGAGCGGCGCAGCAGCCCGTAACCGAGATAGAGTTCGAGCGCATAGGCCAGCGCCAGCCAGTCGGCGCCCGCGACCTGACCGAGCTCGAAATGGAAGCCGGCGCGCAGGGCGTTGAGGCCGAAGATCAGTCCGGCGACCGCAATCAGCGGCCAGTGATGCGCTTCAATCCGCGTCCGCGTGGCCAGCCAGGCCGCCGCCCCTCCCCCGACCACCAGGGCCACCCACGGGGCAAGTTCGTCGGGCAGGACTTCCAGGTAGCCGGCATGAAAGAGGACGACGGCGGCATAGACGCCGAGGATCAGCCGGCCCCCGGTCAGCGAGGCGGTGAAGGCGGAGCGGGCCACCGCGTAGATGAGCAGGAGCAGCAGCAGGCTCGCCACCGCAATCCACGGCGCCATCGCCGGTAGATAGCGGTCGAGCAGGCCGTACTCGAGGGCATAAAAGAGGAGGAGCGGCGGCAGATGGACCACGGCTTCGTCGCGGTCGAGGGGCCGCTCGTGGCGCAGGGTAAAGAGCGCGGTACAGCAGCCGAAGATCGCCAACTGGATCGCCTGAAAGATCAGCGCCCCGCGCCAATCGGCACTCGGAACATGGCTCCACTGCGCATACCAGATCAGATCGAAACCGATCAACGCCAGGTAGGCGGCGGTCAGATAGATACGGCGCTGGCCGAGCCACAGGGCATAAGCGCAGAAGAGAAGACTCCAGGCCGAATAGTAGATCGCCAGATCGCTCACCCCGGCCCGCAACCCGGTCAGCAGCAGCGGCGCCGAATAGGAGCCGACGATGGCGAAGAAGGCATAAAGTTCGCTCTCGAAAAGGCGGCAGAGCCAGAGGGAGATGAGGCAGATGGCGGCGATCCCGGCGACGGCGGCCGGATAGGGGATGAGTCGGTAATAGAGATGCGCGCCGTACGTAGATAGGAAGAGGATGACCACCCCACCGGCCGGCAAGAGGCTGGCGTAAAGCCGGTCGGCCTGGCGCAGGACGATGCCGGCAATGATCAACGCCACGCCGACGACGATAGCGAGCAGGATCTGCCGGGCCGGGGTGAGCCAGCCGAGATCGACGCCGAGTTTGATCAGGTAGGCGACCGCGAGGACCAGCGCCGTGACGCCGGCCCAGCCGAGCAGTTGGGTGACATCGAACGGCGGGGTGACCGGCGGGGGTGGCTGGCGGTGAGCGGGCTGGGGTGCCGCTGGCGTCCGGGGAGCGGTCGGCGGCGGCGGGGCGATAAAGATGAAATCGCCGCGTTCTTCGGGTGCCGATGACGGCAGCAATGCTTCCAGGCGGCGCACGCGCGCTTCGAGGGCAAGAACCTGGCGTTTGAGCTCATCGTCCGTGGGGGTCATGCATCCTCCCTGATTGCATAAAGTCATGAGTGCGATTTGGGGATGTTAGCGGAGGAACTTGCCCTTGCCCAATTGGATGATCGCCGGATCAATGGCCTTTAGGGGCAAGGCCTTCTTTCTCTAATGCGGCGATCACCCGTTTTTTCATTTCGGGACCGAGTGTCTGCCCGCCGATTTGTCCTGCCAGCAGGCTTTCATTTACTACGATTGGCATGGTTATAAGAGCCTTTTTCCCCACTGGCGACTGGTAAAATGCGAGCAATTCACGGATTTCTTCATGCGTGTAATATTTATCGTAAATAGAAATGACCTTCTCCATAAGACCGGGCGTGCCATTTTTTCTTCGAATAAGGCAATGAGTTCTTTTTCGATCACCGCCAATGCCCTGTCGGGGATTTCCGATCTGGATGTTTTCAACGCCTGAAATATTTGCTGGCTGCTCGCTGCCGCAAATTGTTTGGCAATCCCCCCGGTGACGTTCATCAAGCTCTTTATATCTTGCGTTTTTTCGCTTGTAAGCTCGTCGGCTACAGCGACTTGCCCAATAAGGACCAACAGCAGAAACAGCAAAATAAATCGGCTCTTCATAAATCCTCCAGTGAGATGATACACAACAGCAACACGGAAATTTATCTCGCAACGGGCGGGCAAACTTTCATATTAATACCCCTCATTTCGCCGGATCGTCAACCTCTTTAGAAGCGTTCGGCAAATCCTGGCACCAATGTCTGCAGGGGATTTCTTCAGGAATCGGCGGGGAGGGCTTCCGGCGGGATTTCCTCCTCCGAGGCGACCGGGCCGGCGATTGTGTCCACCTGATCGATCACTTCGCCGTCGTGGAACAGCAACAACGTCCCCGGCCGCATGTTCACCCATGGTTCGTTGTCGGTCAGCGGCAGGGTGGCGATGACGGCGACCCGATCATGGCAGGTCGTCAGCAGACTGAAATCGACGGTGACATCCGCGTCGGCGAGATGCGCTTTTCGAAACGGTGCCTGACGGATGATGTAGCTCAGACGGGTCGAGCAGTGGGCCACCATGACGTTGCCGTTGGAGAGCAGATAATTGCTGACCCCCAAGCCGGCGAATTCGAGGGTGAGACGGCGCAGGGTGGCGAAGAGTTCCGTGCGCGGCGGCGCCGAATGGCCGAACTGCTGCCGCAGGCTCTGCAGCATCCAGCAGAAGATGCGCTCGCTGTCCGTGTACCCCACCGGGGTGATGCTGCCGTCGAGAGGTGGCAGGAAGCCCGGCAGATCCCCGTTGTGGGCGAAGATCCAATAGCGCCCCCACAGCTCGCGGATGAACGGGTGGGTGTTCTCCAAGCTGACCGCGCCTTGGGTCGCTTTGCGGATATGGGCGATGACGTTCAGCGAATGGATGGGATACGTGCGGACGAGCTCGGCGATCGGGGAGTGGGCCGAAGGCTGCGGATCGAGAAAAAGCCGAGCGCCCTTCCCTTCAAAAAAGCCGATGCCCCAGCCGTCCCGGTGCACGTCCGTCTCGCCGCCGCGTTTGCGAAAACCGGCGAAAGAGAAGCAGATGTCGGTGGGGACGTTGCAGTTCATGGCAAGCAACTGGCACATAACAGCTCCTGTCTGCGTGTAATTAAAGGCTAAACGCTCGGGTAAGGCGCTGTCAAGGCGCTGTCGCGCCGAGGGGCAGGGGCGACCAATGGATCGGATTGGCGGAGGCATGTGCGGGCGGGATTCCGGGGTCTCCTGAACGTGGTCTTCGGGCAAGCCCCTTGGAATAGGTGATTTTATTGGGATGGAAGTATATTTGCGACCATCTGCCGCAAGGCTGGAGCGTCTTTGGTGGCAGCGATCCAGACGATGCCCCAGTTAACAGAAAAATAGGCGTGGATGGCGATATTGCGAAAGGCCACGATATCAGCCCAAGGAATCTCGGCGTATTGCCTCTTAAATTCTTTCGAGAGATGGGCCGCAACTTCACCGATGATCAGCAGTTTCTGCAGAACCGCGCTACGAACCAGGTCATTACCGATGAATTCCTCACGCGTGACATCGTGAATGAACCCAGCAATAGCGTCGGCAGCTTCAATGATATCCGCCAGGTATAGTTCCTCATGCCGCATATAGGACTTTGGCACAGGAGAGGACTTCATCACGAATTTTCGGTTTCAGCCCTGTCTTGGGCACCAGATCGACCCGGCGGTTCAATAGACCGGAAAGCTCACGCCCCATTCTGGCGAGAGCAAGAAAGCCGATCTCCGCGTCAGGGATAAAATCCACCAACAAATCGATATCGCTGTCTTCGCGGAAATCGTCCCGAATGAAGGAACCGAACACAGATAATTCTCGCACGTCATAGCGCCGGCAGAGAGCGGCGATTTGCTCGACGGGGAGTTCAAACTTCTGGGCGGCCATGGCAATTACCTCATCCAAAAACAAGAGCCAACTCCTGGTGGGTCGAAATATTATCAACTAAATCCGCGAAATGCCAAGCTCAAACAGCTAAAGCCATAAGCAACTGGCACATAACAGCCCCTGTAGGCGTAATTAAAGGCTAAACGCTGGGGCAAGGTACTGTCAAGGCGCAGCCGAACCGAGAGGCAGGGACTAAATGCGGTCTTTCATTTCCTCAAGCGCGCTTTTGAGCTGCGGCAGGTCATTTTCAATCACCAACCATATGGCCTGCAGATCAAGACCAAGATAATCATGGACAAGGACGTTGCGAAAACCGGCAACAGCTCGCCAGTCAATTCGTGTTTGAGATGTCTTGAGGGCTTCTGAAAGACGCTTACTCGATTCGGCGAGCGTCTGGAGATTGCGTATCACGGCATCCTGTACCATTTTCGACGTCAGGAATTTGTGCGGGTCGTTCGCGGAGTATTCCTCAACGCGGGCGATGCATTCAAGCATGTGCTCAACATGGATCCGGTCACGATCACTCGGAATCATATATCTTCCGCCTGACTGATGACGTTATCCCTGATCCTGGGATGCAATGCTTCCGGTGTGACGACATCAACCTTTTTTCCCAGAAGTTCCTGGAGGTCCATCAGCAGTCCGCCAAGAGCGAGAGCCGAACGACCTTTTTCGAGATCAACCAGGACGTCCACATCACTGTCCGGCCTCGCGTCACCACGAGCCCGCGATCCGAAGATGCGGATCCGTTTGGCGCCGCGCAGGGTGGCCAATCGCTTGATTTCTTCCCGGTGATCTTCAATAAGCCTGTCCATTCCGTTGCTCCAATCAAAAGAGCCAAAACTGCATAATCGAATATAGCAACCAAATCGCTAAAACGCCAAGCTCAAACAGCCGAGTTTCGCTACCCGGCCGAACAGCCTCCCGGCCACCCGCGACAGGCGCTCCCCTGGGATAAGGTACACCGCAATTGTTATGATGAGAGGTGAGGACGGTTGGACATGAAACAGCTACGACCTGCTGCCTGCACACTCTATGGGATCGAGCTTTTGATGATGCTTTCCGGTTGACAAAATCGTAGCCCGATGGATACACTTTCCTATGATCGAAGTTCGCAAGACGGAAATTTTCGGACGTTGGCTTGACGACCTTCACAAGATGTGTGGACGCGAGATGGTCATTCTTTTAGCGGGCGGGGACAAAAGCACCCAGGTTCGCGATATCGAAACCGCTCTGCATCTCGCTCGCAACCTGTAGGAGCACTTACCATGGATAAGACGACGACCAGCCTTTACGATGTTGCGGAACACCTGAGAACCCCCGAGGAGATGGCGGCCTATCTTGAGGCATGCCTCGAAGAGGCCGATGGCGACGCGGCGTTTATTGCGAAGGCATTGGGCGATATTGCGCGCGCCAAGGGGATGACACAGGTAGCACGCGATGCCGGACTTTCCCGAGAGAGTCTTTACAAAGCGCTTTCTGGCGAACGTGTCCCCGGTTTCGACACGATCCTGAAGGTGGTTGCGGCTTTGGGATTGAGATTGCACGCTGAAACCATTCCTCGTGGCTAATTACCGCGACAGGCGCTCCCCTGGGCCAAGGTGCACCGTAATGGTTATGGTGAAAGGGGGTAAGCTGAGAAAGGGGAATAGGACAGGCGGCCGGGCGCGGTTCTGCCGTCCCCTTCCATAATGATTTTGCACGTTTTCACATGCTCGATTCGGGCGCCCCTGCTTCACAGCCGCCACAACTCCCCCACGATCGGGCGAAGTGGTCGTGGCTGATGGCCAATGAAATCGTTGTAGGCGTCGAGAAACTCGAGCCAGTCATCGGTGGTGAGAAGGCGCTCCCGGACGCAAACCTGCCGCATCTCCTCCCGCATCTCCTCCGAAGCGGCCAAGTCCCGCATTTCCACTTCCGACCGGCTATACCCTGCCATATTTCCCCTTCAGTTCGGCAAAAAGGCCCTGCATGTCGAAAAGGGCGAAAGGCCAAGAGCAAACCCGCCGATGAGTGCATAATGGACTTTCTCGTCCTTGAATCTTTTAAGCAGGTTTTCCGTAATCCGCCGAAAATTCATTGGCTGTTCGCTAATTTGGGATGATGAGCGGGATAGTAGCACGCCGAAAAAGGGATGGAAAGCAGGGAATGGGTGAGGTTTAAGGATTGGATTGGTCCAGCCGAAATCGTATCAGGATTAAGAAAGACCCGCCGGTCATCGAGATCGCCGACCGGGAATTCACACTCGAAGAATGTGGTGGTGAGGATATTGATTTCCAGTCCATTCTGAATCTGGATGGAGTTGAGACGCGACCCCTGCGCTGCCACCTGCCCCCCGAAAATTAATCGGTCCCCTTTTCTCTTTTGCCTCACCCGAACAACGCACAGCCTTGCCGCTTAAATCCCTCGATCATCTCTTTCAGTTCCTCTTCCGTCGTCTCGAAATACGCGGCCATACACGTCAGACACATCATCCGTTCAATCTGCCGATGGATGAGTTTCTTGTTAAGTCCAATTTCATTCTTGGAAAGCTTCTCTTTGTCGCAATAGGCACAATTGATTTGTTTTCCTCCGCTCATTGCTCTACCTCGCGTAACGTGTATGCGGCTACGTTCTTCCCTCCGTATTCAAGCGGGTCTATCTTCTGCAACTGCTGCCGGATCACCGTGCGCATCTGCACGGCGGGACGTAGACAGTATCGTTTGAACTCCCCCTTGTCGATTCCGTCCGGCTCTGTGACGTGCGGAAACAGCAGTTTAAGGTAGGCCGTGCACAACCGTAAAACCGCTTCCGTGTCGCGGGTGTCCGCCCCGGAAGGATAGTCCACCAGCCTTTCGACGACATGCCGGTAAATCAGTGTTTCCGACGGCTGGCGCAGCAGATGCATGATTTCGGAAAAATACTCCGTGTTCAGCGCCCAACCGTTGATTTTCAGGTTCTCACTCATGCGCGGAATGTCGCGCCCCCGGATAAAACCGTGGAACCGGTCCAGTAATGCCGACTCGTGAAACACTTCCGGCAGCCTCTGGAACATGTCTCTGGTTTCGTCCATCTCTGTTTGCGGGATGTTCCCCAGCAGGATGACACCGGCCCCGCCAATGATACGGTTCTTGCCGACCGTGATCTCCCCACTTTCCATGTAGGCTTTCAGCCCGCCCTGCATCTCGCTCGGATCGGGGAAGTTGATCGACTGGATTTCGTCCAGCGCTACAAAGTCGTTCGACGCGATCAGACCGGGGCTCTTCCCATTGATATCGCCGAACATCTTCGCCCGCGTCAGCGTCCCCCCGCTGACCAGCCAGCCGTATTTCCCTACCCGCCCGAACATGATACGACTTGCCCGTCCCCTTGGGTGCCAGCTCCACCAGATTCAGGCGCGGTTCGATGAACGGCAGCAGGCGCGTCAGTACCGTGTGTTTCTGCACCCAGTCTTCGTATCCCTCCGGGTTGTAGTCGATCGCTCCCAACACAACGTCGATCCACTCCTCGGCAGTGAACTGACTGCGAGCCTCTCTATAGGCGTCCAGATCAATCGTGTACGGACAGAAATTCTTGTACTCTAAGAGCGTGAAACATCCTCGCGGATTCTCGCCGTCCGGGCTGCGGTATCCCAGTTGTACCAGCCCCCAGCCACCAGCCGTTTTTACGACATCCTCTTTGATCCGGTTCCAGACATAATCCTCGATCAGCGTTTCAGCATGCCCCAGCCCCAATTCCGGAATCGCAAACGTGTACTCGTCGGACCGCACGCTGAATTGGATTTCAATCTTGGCCAGAAACTTCTTCGTGCGCCCCTCACTTCGCGCCGCGTCCTTCAATTCCAGCAAATTCTCCCGGCGCGGGATGATTTCGTAGATATATTTGCGCAATGCCTCGGCATCGTGGATTCTTCCGTCCGACTCCGCCTTGCGCTTCAGAATCCAGTCCCGCAAAAACGACGGAATCGACGCCGCTTTGAAGATCGCCACGATGTTCGGGTCCTTGAAGACCGTCGTGTCCGGGAATGCCGCCCGCAATTTTTCAGTATCGACCATGGTTGATTGCCCTCGTTGAAACTACAGATCAAAATCGTCTTTCTCAACAATCTGCGCCCGTTTGCCACCGGTCTTCGCCTTCGGCACGAACTGCCCTGTCCGCGAGAAAATCACCACCGGCACCAATCGCTCCTCCAGCGTCGCCCCGCCGTGTAGCTCAAAGCCCTGTCCGCCGCCCTTCTTGGGCAGCCGGTCATACCCGCGCACCACCCAATGCCTGCCGTCCAACGTTTCCTCCAGTTCCGGCGGACATCCACCTTGCGCCGCCCGCTCACGGTAGCGCCAATCGGCGACTTCCGCGCCATCCTCGCAAGCAAGCGTCCGCGCCAGCCTCGGTTCGGCCTGCCACGCCAGCGCCGCCAGCCGCGAACTCCCGTGGTCTGCTGTGACAAGCACCCGCTCAAACCGCGCCAGCCCCTCCGCCACGCGCGGCAACACCTCGCTACCGATCACATCCAGCGCCGCAGCCAGATTCTCCTCCGCGCGCCGCGCCTCGTGCGCCTCCGCGCCATTGTGCGCGATGTTGTCGAAGCGCTTGATGTCCGGCAACCGCCGCGCGGCGTCTGGCCAATGGATGTTGTTGAATATCGTCGATGTCGGCAAATGCGCCTCGCCGACCGCAATCGAATCCACGCCCAGATTCCGCTCCCGCGCCAGCGCCACCAACATCGGCAGCCACTCCGCGCCCATCGCGTCCACCACCAGCAACGCGCACCCGTTGTCCGAAGCATACCGTTGCACTATCGCGTCCCGCGATTGCACCGAACTCGGAGGAACCACCCGCTGCGCCCTCTCGTAAAACTCCGGCGTCACGCGGCCAGCCATTTTCAGTTCACGGTATTCCTTGAAATAATCTTCCAGTGCCTCGTCGCCGAAAACGGGATCCGCGTTCAGATACGCTGCCGCTTCTGGATACACGTCTTTTACGGCGTTTGACACAATGCCGTCCACCGCGCAGCGCCGCAGTAATTCCGCCCGCTCCGCGTCCGTCCCGCAATTCAACCACGGCGCAACTCGCGATGTGGATTCGCCCGCGCAACGCGCGATGAACTGCCGGATGTCCGCGTCGGACATTCTAACGTCCGCTTCCTGTATAGCATCCCTGCGTTCGCCAGCATACACCACCGATTCATCCAGCCATTCCGCCGCGCCCGTTACGTATGCGGAGCGGAAGTTGCCGACAAGAACCCCCTCTTGCCTTGCGACACACTCAAGGTAACTTCCCTTGGATGCGACGTGTTTAACCAGCCACAGTACCGCCTCGCGTTCCGCACCCTTGCGCCCGTCAAACACACGCAAGACGCGCTTTGCGACTCCACCTTCCGGGAAAAACAGCGTCTTGAGCGTTTCCGACAGCGTTTTCCCCGCACCTTCTTTACCCCGCTCGCACATCCACCGCAAAGCATCTTCGGACAATCCCGCATCTTCCACGTCGTAAAACACGCGAGCGAAATCCCGCAGACACACCACCTGCCGCACCTCGGCGCTTAGCCCCGCCAATTCCCGCCCTTCCGAGGCAACCACAATCCGCCGGACAGAGCTGTCGCTCGGATGTTCCTCGGTATATCGCAAATACTTCTGAAATGTGTCGCACGCTTCCGGGATGAAGGATGCCAAATCGTCCCCGACCAGCATCACCTCCGTACGCCCCGATCCGCGAACTGCGGCACGACCTGTTCGGCATCAATTTCAATCAGTTGCTTCCCCTGGCGGTAGCGCGGATTGGCGAAAACATCCTTGAGTATCAATCTCGTGCCGTCATCGCTCCGCAAAAAGCAGACCGCTTCCCGCCCTGACGCACCGTCCACCCATTCGCGTAAAGCGACAATCGCAGCCCGTTTATTCTCGTCCGTTAACAACGCAAGATAGCCGGGCATCCCCAGCAATACCAAAGCCTTACCGCTTGCCTCCTGTGCCGTCATCGCATCGCGCACCCGCTCGAAAACTTCGTCAGGCATCGGCAGCCACGCGCCTTCCCTCACAAGATCGCTCAAACGCAACTCAACGTCGCCGCGCTCTTGGCAGAACCGGCGCAACGCCGTCCAGCTCTCTCCCGGAGGCACGATCACCACCCGCGCCTTCGCCTCCGCGAGGGGATTCCTGATGTATTCGCAATACTCGTTCAGTGTCATGGTATTCACTCCAGCACCGAAAGTCCTACATCGGGGATTTGATCGATCAGCTTCAGGAGCAGTATCTTCGCCTCGGCATCGGAAAGCATATTCACCTTTTCCGCAGCCTTCTTCCGCGCATGAGTGTCATATCCCTGCTTGACGAACGCCTCGACCGCTTCGCGAAGCCCTCCGTCCGTCAGCCATCGGCCCGGTGCGTCACCCAATTTTCTGCACAACCAATCGCTCAGTTCGCCGACACTGAACCCGATCTTTTGATAACGCGCGGGCAGCACCCGTTTGAGGAATTTCTCACCCGCCGTGGCCACATCTACAAATGCACCCTCTTTTTCAAGTTCGTCATGCACGGCCTGCAAGCGTTCCGCCGACACCCCTCCCGGATTCGCGACCGCATCGACGATGCCCTTGGCATCGTCCACCGCCAAAACGCATTCGGCGGGCAGCGCGTGTTTGCGGCTCCATTCGTCAGGCGACTCCGTGCCTGTGCGTTCGCGCCACAGCGCCGCCACCTGCTTGGAAACCAGCGTCCGGCTGTATTCCTCGATCTTGCCACGCCCTTGCGCCTTAAAACTCTGCTCATCGGCTCTCGCCGAATCCGGCGGGAAGGCATTGTAAAGCTCGCGGCCTTCCGCGACCGCCATCGGCCAGATCTCTCCGAAAATTTCCCGCATCGCATCCAGTTGCCGCGCTTGCGCCACGTCGAAGAACACCTCGCGGATAACCCCGCCTTGCTGTTCCAGAATCTCTTCAAAGGCTTTCACGTCCTCGCCGGACAACGACGGCCTGCTGAGCAATTCAAAGAAGCGCTGCAACGCCGGATGTTTCTTCGCCCAGAACTCCGTCGGCACCTTGTTCTCGCTCAACACCGCGTTGCGCAAGCGGTTCAGCGCGTCCTCGAAGCTCATGTATCCCGATGAGCCAGCCAGCCCGCGGATATGTTCGGCGCACAGCGTCTGCCGGTAAACCTCTTCCAGTACGGACTCGGCGTCGCCGCGTTTCCACAGCCAGCCGCTCGTCGCCGCAAAACGGTTTTTGACCGCCCTGCAATAGCTGTGCGACGAATCGCCCATGCGTTCCGCCGCCGCTTTCAACTCCGGCTTGGCGCTATCGACATACCGCTGGAATGCCTCCTCAAACACCACCGGCGTCATATACTTGGCCATCGCCTCCGCCAGCCCCGGCGTCGCCAGAAGAATCTCGCCGATCTCCTTCACCTTATTGCCGCGAGTCTCGGTGTCTCCTTTGGAACTGATGCTGTTTGCCGCGCACAGCGCGTCGATGACTTTGCCCATCGCCTCCGCGCTCGGCTCGGCTTGCGCGCGGATATACTCCGGCAGCACCCACAGCGGAACGCGCTGCGAAATCTGTTCCAGCCGTGTCCCGACCGCGTTCAACGCCGCCTCCACCGTTCCGTCCGCAAGCGGACTGCTCCCGAAAATCACGCTGCTCTGTTCGATGAACGCCTTTTCCTCTTTCGACAGGCGACAGATCAGTTTCTCGTTCTTGATGGCGTTGGCGCCGTCGTCTTTCACCACCGCCTCGATGATTTCCGCCAGCGTCGCAGCGTCCAGCGCCTTGCTTGTCACGCCATCCGTCCATTGCAGTTTGCGCTGTCCGGTCAGCCATGTTTTCAGCACGAAGCCCAGCACGAAGGCCGAATGCGGCACCCCCAGCAGTCCGAACGGCGGTCGCTGCAAGTCGATGTAGAGTTTGCGTATGGAGCAGGTGTTTCCCGCGCCCACCGTGTTGTCCTGCCATGTCTTGCAGTTGTCCCGTAACTGCGTCAGCGGATGGTTCGGATTCGCGTCGAACCATGCTTCCTCGCCGGTGACGCCGTTCTTCTGCCACGTCGCCACCACGGTCTTCCACGCGCCGGGCTTCGCGAACCTGTCGAACTCCATGCCCGCCAGCGCCCAGCTCTGCAAGGCGGTCGGCGCGGCGAACGCACTGATGTTGAAGCCGCACAGATCGTCCGTATATGCCTCGAACGTCTGTTTCGCATAGCCGGTGAGCCAGTCTTTTTTCAATTGCCCCCACGTCACTTCCTCAGCGAACGGTTCCCCGTTTGCATTGGGTTTGTACACTATGAGTTTGGCAGCGCTCGTCACTTTGGAATGCCACGCCGCCTTGGCGCTGCTGACCTGCGTCTCGAACACCTTCTTGCTCGCGCTGTCGCTTGCCAATGCGAGACGGGCGCTGTTTTCCGTGAACTCTTCCCATGCCTTTGCGTTGTCGCGGCAGAAGCTGACCTCCGGCAGCGTCACGAACAGCATCCGGTGGTCTTTGAACTGTTTCGCCAACTCCTTTGCCTTGTCGGGAATGCGCAATTGTTCCTGCTCGTCCCGCGCCAGAATGAACTGCACAAGCACTCGGTTCCCTGTCGTCACCAAAAGACTCGCGTTTTGCGATGCTTGATGCCGAAAGACCGCTGACGCCCGCCGCGCGCACATCAAAACGCCCGCCGTAGTTGACACCTTTCAACTGTTTAACCAGCTCCGTCTCGGTGTCTTTCAGCACGAGGTCGCCAAACTTGCCATCCAACGCCGCTTTTTTCTCCTCGATCTCTTTCGTGTCCGAGCGGTCACGGAAACGTTCGCAACGCCCGTTCACAATCGCGAAACAATGCTTCTGCTCCAGATTGCGTAGGATCGCATCCACGCCCTGCAAAGCGCCGTCCCCCTCGAAACTGCGTTGGATATTTTCCACCGTCGCGCTCAGCAGCGGATGCCCCGTTCCCTGCATCTGTTCGATCAAGCCAAACAGCAACACCGCCTTGAATACGCGCCGCTCGTCCGGCTGCAAATCCTGTTCGCGTCGAGCGTATTCCGCCCGCGCTTCCTGCACGGCTTGCCCCGTCCCCAGATCGTCCCGTTCCACAAAATACCGCCACAGATGATCCACCGTCAGGAACTGATGACCGGAAACATCCAGCCCGCCTTTCTCAATGAACGCTCTGAATTCCTCGCCGTTCAGGAACTCGAACATGCTCCGCTGGTTTGCTCCGATCGCCACCGACAGATGTTTCAGCAGGAACGCCGCCATCGGATGCAGCGGCAGGATACCCTTGAAATCCGCCGCATCGATGCCCGCCTTGTTGACAACCATGTAGTTTTCAGCCACGCCGTTCACACTGTGCCACAGCACGTCGCGCTCTTGCGTCCACTCCGTTGCCTTCTCCGGTTTGACAACGAAGGCGTCTGCCGCCAGTTTCAGCGCGGTCTCGTTCGGCAGGTCAAGCCGCTTGAACGTGAACCGGTTGTTCGCTTTCTTCGCGCTCTCGGACCCCGCCGCCACATACGACGAAATATCCGTGTGCGTCACCGGCACGAAATAAAACCGCCCCTGCTGTGCGGCCTCCGCCAACTGCTCCAGCGTCTTTAATTCCGAGCGGTTGCGATCCATGAACGCCGAGAACTCGTCCCAGATATAGACCAGTTTGGAAAGTCCGTTCGCTTTCAAGGATGCGTCCACCCACGCCAGAAAATCCTCCGCGCTCAAATCCAGATAGATGTGCCGCGCCTCCAGCACCCGCATCGCGTCGCTGACCAGCCCCGCCTCCTGATTCGCATCCCGCAGTCTTCTTCTCCAGCGCATCCGCCGTTTTGATCCCCGCGTTCAGGTGCGAGAGCCGCGCCTGCATCTCGTCGCGCTTTGCGAAGAAATGCGGCTCGTCCTGCCGGATGCGCTCAATGACTTCATCCAGCTTGCCTTTCAGCGGAATCGTGTGTCCGCCCGCCTCCAGTGCCTTCGTGATACCGCGCTGCAAGCGCATCAGAAACTGGTTTTTCGCGTCCACGCCGTCCGCGTTCACGTCATAAACGACGAGCGTCTTTTCGCCGCGCCGTTCCAGCACCCCTTTGCGCACGGGGTCCGGGATCTGCGCCTTGCGCAGATCCAGCCATTTCAGGACGCGCGCCTCGTCGTCAGTGAACAGTTTTTGCAGCACCAGCGACGCATGGCTCTTGCCCGTGCCATAGGCGCCCGTGATCCACAGCGTCTTGTTCCCGCCGCTCAGACTCTTGAGCAGCTCCCGCAAAATCTCCACGAACGAATCGTGCGGATAGAATCCCAGCCATGTCTCCGGCGTCTTGTTGATGTCCGCCAGCGTCATGCACGGCGCGTAATCCGGTCTGATCCCGAAATAGTCTTTGTAGAATGCCATGTCTTTCAATCCCCCTGTTGTAGGCTACTTCCGCAAAATCAATTCGACCACATCGTCCCGATTCTTCGTTTCAGGGAACAACCGAACCTCGTCCAGCCCCAGCGTGAAGCTGCACGCGATGAAGTCTGGATGCACCGCCGCCAGCCCCATGCACTGCTTCTTGAACTCATCCGGCGGGATACCGAACGCCGCCAGCGGCGACACAACCTCCCCATCGAACTCCGCCGCCATCATCTGCCGCACCGTGAACGCACCGCGCCCAGCCTTCTCCGCCATCACATAAAGCCCGTAAAGAACTACCAGCGGATCCACCGAACGCGAACGGCGCGTGAGCTTTTCAACGGCTCTGCCCTTCATTTCGGTTTCAATCAACGCCCTGTCTCCTTCGCCAAGCGGAGAAGCCTTAATCAATTGGCAAAGCGACTTGCAACGCGCCCTTCCTTACCGATGCCGACCCAACGGATTGCGCGAGCCTTTCATCAATCTGCTTCATCGGATATCCGGCGTCAAAATCCGTATTGCAGACATACCATTTCACAAGCGGGGAAATATTTGCCAAACGGAACCAAAGTAACTGCCAGAACAGCAAATCGCTGAAACCGCGTTTCTTTCCAACGCTCCAAAAGCAGTGTTGTGGTTATAGCCGTCGAATCTCCAATCAACCCAGCCTCTCGGAACCACGTCACGGCTGATGGAACCATCCGGTTACCCAGCGCAGTTGTCTGACGGAAACTAGCTCCCTCGTTCGCCAGAACTTCAATCCATTCCGGTTTCAGTCCAAAAGTCATGTATTTATTGATTCCGCTGATGTTCATCGTCTTTGCTCCCGCATATCGTTTTGAGTAATACCGCCAACATCCATCGTCAGGTGAATAACATCTCATGCAATGAATGCACGTTGCTTCATCAATTACGACCTTGCACCTTGTCGCTACGGGTATCCTTCTCCAACCGCAACGCGCCGGTCGGACATTCCGCCTCGCATGCATTGCATCCCGTGCAGGCAATAGCCTTGTGAACGGCGTATGCCAGCCACTTGGAAACGGACTTGTCGGCTTTACCGTTTGTCCAGACACATTCTAACAACCCTCTCTGTCCGTCTTTGCGGAATGACAACTCCGCGCCTTCAATTTTTCCAATAGCCTTGAGCCATTCCTTTAAGACCAGCTCTGCTTCAATTGGGAACTCACAAATCACTCGGTCGCTTTTGCGTTCTACGCCTGGTTCTGCAATGACTTGCTTTAAAGATACGCCGCTTTTCCGCGCATACCATCCGCCTTCGTAAACGAACGCATCCGCGTCTTCCTCAGAAGAAAACTCGCGGTCAATCGTATCACGCACCGCGTCAGCAAACGGCGCGACCTCTTCGGGGTAATTCATCCGGATCAGATCATTCTGACGGTCGGTTGACATCGGACACATCAGGCATCCGACACGGGGCAACCCTTTTCGGTATGCCTCGTTCAGAACCAGATCATGCTCAAAAATGTAAAGCCACAGTTCATGCGCGGACCACGCCAAAATCGGCATGGCATTCACCTGCGATTGGCTTTTCAAACCATCTCCAATATCGTCGTATTCCGAACGCCGTTGACTCTCCTCACCACGTACCCCGACAAATGCCAGCGTTTTGATTGACTTTTTTCCAAGCCTTTCCTTGAGCGCTAATATTGCGGGAGTGCTCTTGTGGACGGAACAGCACCAACGCAACGCTTGCGACGGCGGTCCGAAAAGTCGCCAGTTTTCCAATGCGGGGGTCTTGGCGGAGACCTTCAAAAACGGGCGGCCTTCGTAGCGGCTTTGGATTTCTTCCCAGACGCGGTAGGTATCCGGCAGTTCCATGTCCGTATCACTGAAAACAACCGGTACGTCCAACGGCAGAACCTTGTGGCAGAGGTCGAGCAGAACCACCGAGTCCTTGCCGCCGCTGAAGCCGATATAGACCGCGTCGCATTTTCCCGCGTAGGCGTCGTACATCTCCTTGATGCGCTTGAGTGTGTCCGCCACCAGCGCGGTCATGATGCCACGGTTCTTCGCCACCATCGCCCCGACATCAACCGGAACCAGCTTCACTTTTCTTCGTGTCTTCGCGCCTTCGTGCGAGCCATCGTCCCCGCGCAACGCACCCTTCCATTCGATGTCCAGCGGCTTGCCGTAGCGGGTCTTATTGAGTTTCGCGATTTCTTCGCCGCGATACAGATACACGTTCTGCTTCGCCCAGAGGAGCGGACGCCGCTCCGCCGGATCGAACGCCAACCGCGCTTCCAACCCTGTGAGCGCCAGTTCCTCCGCGAAGACCGGGCGGATTTCGCTCGCCACGAACTTCCCTGTCTGCGTCGTCAGGCGGTACCCGCCAGTACGCTTGTCCCACTCGTAGCTATACATCCGCGCCGCCCTCCGGCACGATGCCGTTGTTTTTCACAAACATCAAAATAGCGACGACGATTTATAATGTATTCCTTCACAGTCGAAACCGTGAGACCACTCTCGCGTGCAATATTCTCCACGCTTTCCCCGTTTTCGACGCGTCGCGCCCACTCCGCGACACGCGGATTGGTGCCGGCACTTCTGAACGCCCGCCAAGTCGATGGCGATAACGGCCGCCCCTCCAAGCCGATGATTCCGCCTTCCGCCTCCTGTACTTCAGCGGGCGGCGGCATCTCCTCTGCCTGATATTCGTCCTGTTTGTCCTCCCGTTCCAACCGCAACCGTCGATCCCACAATATTTCGCCCTCGTAGCTAAAATGGCAAAAACCATTTGCAGTAGACACACCCAACAAGTGAATCGCCAATGCCGAAATCGCCCATGCCTTTCCGCCGTATTCCACTTGATTGGAGTCATCCAGCACGGTGCAAGTGATATGACTGTCCTTTGTGAAGACCAGTTCTGCGCCAATCGGCACACCAAGGTTACGGAAGCGCGTGTTCGGACTACGCACACGCTTGCCCGGCACGGGCCAGTCATTTGCTTTTGCGCGGGGTTTCTTCGTATTCGGAAAGACATCGTTCCCGCCCTGGTAGTGTTTCGCGCAGACGCGCATGAAGGTGTCGTTATCCGGCAGGGCGTATTCCTCGCGGAAACGGATGCGGTAGAACAAATTCAACGCGAATTCTAGATTTGCAGCAGACACTCTCTCTTCCAGCGCAACCAGCGTATCGACAACGGTTGTCAGTTTCTCCGAAAAATCCTCCGGCAGGGGGATCGCCTCCGTACTGCACCAGCAGGGCACCCCACCGACTTCCGCCGCATGGACTTCCGGCAGGAATTGCATGCGGATGCCCTCCAACGCCTCAGCGGTCAGGTGCGGCATCGCCTGTTCGATTTCATGAAAGGTCAACGTGCCGTCCGCCTCTTCAAGCCATCCGGCAATCGTTTCCGAGATTGCCGCCAGACACTCATCCAGACTAGGTGGGGGCTGGAAACAAAAATAACCACCCTTTCCCCACGCTGCCACCGTGAAACCCAAATGCCGCAGAAAGGCTGCGCAAATCCTCCGGCGTGGCAATATGGCGGAGAACACCGCAAAATTCTATCAAACAACCGTTCGACCGAAAAGCAACCGTGTTCCTTCAGCCATTCCATCGCCTGCTCACTATGAACGCCAACCGGGACTCATCGTCCGAAATCATCTCGCGGGAAAACCACAGCCCGCTCCCCAATTGGAACATCGCGGCTTTCAGGTCTTCGATCTGCCAATCCTCAAACGGGACTTTCTGCCGCAACAGCCGCACCGCCATCGGATCGAACGACACGCCGTTGGGGCATTCCCGCGCCAATGCCGCCAAAAGTTCAGCAGTCGTCATGCCAGCCCTCCATTCATGGGTCAGCCAGCATGGCACCAGATCATGCAAATCAACATGGCTCTTTTCATCCCGTGGCATATAAAAAAATTCTCAGGACAATATGGTTTTTCCGCCAGTAACCGGGGGTGCTGAGCGCCGTTGCGCGTTCTCTGGTCGCGGCAAAGATCAACCATAAATATCAAGAAACCGCCGGCACCATTACGGCACCCGGCGGTCGTCAGCAACCCGTCAATCCCCCTGAAAAAATCCATCACCCGCTCTACCTTTACCAAATAGAATCAACCAGCAAAGCAGGTCTCAAAATACAACCTCAGCCGGCTAAGGGCAAGCAAACAAATCATCCGCAGATGTCGCAGATGAACGCAGATAAAAGCAAAAGCCGGGGGCAAACAGATCTGTTTAGAGGTTAGAACTCTTACCTCGCCTCGCAGGTAGGCGGCTCTGCCTCAACCGCCAGCCGCAGCCCCATGGAGTGCAGCAGAGTGAAAAGACTTTTGATCTCCGGGTTGCCCCTTTTGGAAAGCATCCGGTAGAGGCTTTCCCGGCTCAGGTTGGCCTTGGCCGCTACGGCTCCCATCCCACCATTGGCCTCGGCAACATTGCGAAGAGCCAACAGAAAAACCTCCCGGTCGCCCTCCTCCATGGCCGCATTCAGATAGGCCGCAGCCTCGCACGGATCTTTGAGAGCCTCGATGAGATCCTTCTGGTATGAGGTAGTCGTCTTAGGCATGTGCTGTCAACATTGCAAGTTATACGAAAAAATCGTCGGCACCTTGATGGCACCTGGCGGTCGTTATCACAAAGACGGGAGAGAGGACTAACCTCAAGTAAGGGCCTTCAGTTGAGCCACGCTAGCCTCAAGGACAATCGCTGCGTCAACAAGATCGTTCACCAACTGCTCATCAATTTCCAGGAATCCCTCGTATTCCCCCCGATTGCGCCTCTGGTGACAAAGGGCCAGCACGCGCCACACTTCTGGTCCGAGCCCCAGTGTATGGGGCAGGCATTGAAATACGATATAACGGTTGTCGGAACGGTACCCGCTCCAGCGCAATGCGGCCAAGGCCAGGGCGTGCGCGGCGTTGTAGGCCAGGTCGAAACGACTTTCGATGGATAAGGTGTGCTTGCGGGCATCGGCCAGACGCGCCCCGGCAGAGCGGACCAGACCGTCGAACTCTCTCTGGTTGCCGGGTTCCCGCTTCAGTTGGCCGGTCTTGACCAGATTTTCAAGGTTTGGGGATGTCATCTTCCGATCCGATCAGAATGATTTTTTCCTGCTCGGTCACCCTCTTCAGGAAATTATTGTCTTCGGCCAACTTGCGCCGGATCTCGGCAGGGTTATAGAGAGTCGGATTGACTGCTCTGCCGAGTTTTATCTCGGCATTGGAGAAGGCGCTGATGACCTCGGGATAACCCAGATCGCCGGAAATGACCATGAGATCGATATCGCTGGTTGCCGTATCCGCCCCCTTGGCAATCGAGCCGTAGACAAACGCGACCAGTATCTTTTCCGAAAAAGGCGCCAGTGCCCGCCGCAGTTCGTCGGCAACACCAAAGGTTTTCAGAACGATGCCGCGCAGTTCCTGAAAGATTGGGGATCTGGGGTTGGCCTGGTAATGTCTCTGATTGCCGACTTTCTTGACCGTCAACAGGCCGGCGGCGGTGAGTTTCTCCAATTCGCGCTGGACGGTCCCGATCCCGACCTCGGCCTTGCGGACAATCTCGTTGATGTAATAGGTCCTGTCCGGATTGCCGAAAAGCAGGCCCAGCACTTGCCGCTGCGTCTTGGTAAAGAGCGCATCGCCTATTCCGAATGGAGTTTCCTTGTTCATACCCATAAAGGGGATCATAATACCCAAAATGGGAATTATCAACTGAAATTTATCCACAGATTCAATGCTGGCAGATTTCCGGTTTTACGGCAATTTCGCCGGGTTTTCCGCGTCCTCGTCCCATCGACCGGGATTGTCGCGAATGTAGGTGCGGATGCCGGCCAATTCATCTTCGTCGCGGACGATCCGCTCGTAATAATTGCGTTGCCACAACCGGCCGGGAAATGGCGGCCAACCGTGATCGTTGACACCGCGGATATAGACGTTGGTGGTTAGGGATTTAAACGCCTGAATGATCCGCCCCAACGAATCCGGGGTGGTTCCGTAGGGGCGATCCTTGTGATCGCCCTGGGTTTTGTGATCGCCCCTGTTGTCTGGGCGAATACAAGATTCGCCCCTACGATCCAGGATGATGATCCCGTGGACGTGATTCGGCATGACAACGAATTCGTCCAGGACGACACCGCCGAATCGCTCCGGCAAACCCATCCAGATGGCTTCGATATTTCTTCCGGCTTCGTTCGGCACCATCGCCCCCTTTTCCACCGCCCCCAACAGTAACTCCCGACCTCTATCACGGGGTTGGTAGCAATCGAGTAGTGCTGCGATATACTGGATGAAACCGACATTAACTTAAGGAGTTAAGCCATGGCAAAGATGCTGGAATGCGACAAGGTTGACCCGTCGAGCGGGTGTCATTACATCGTGCGGGGCGAGACGGAAGAGGAAGTCCTGAAAAAAGCGGGTGAGCACGCCAAGGAACACGGTATCCGTGAAATTACGCCGGACCTGATCGAGCGCGTCAAAGCGAATATACATGATGAATAAACAAACCACTGGGGACAGGCACCTGCGAAGCCTGTCCCCAAACATTTAACCAGGAGTCAGTCACTGAGGACCACCCTTTCTGTTTACGCCCAACAATCTTTGAAAGCGAAAGCGACCCACTCTTCGTACAAAGATTCCCATTCTTCCGTACCCCTGTCGGGAACCTTTCTGATCTGATCTCGGATCCACGCTTCGGCATGATCGGCGAAGGTAAGTTTTTGTGGCTGAGCCATCGGGCATCTCCTTTCAGATGGATAAACGATTGAAATTACAACCAGATGATCTCCCGCAGGACGGTCTTCTCCGCCTCGAACTCTTCCATGCCCGCCATCACCAGCTGATCCATCTTCCAGTCGGCCCGCTTCTGGGCATAGTAAAGATGTACCCTCAGGACGCCGTCATCCTCCATTTGTTTTAGAATTCGCGGTTGCCGGCTTCTCAGGTATTCAAGCCGCGCTGCCTCGAATTTATTGAGTTTTCTCATTGAAGATTCTCCTTGTGGTTGGCTAAACCTCACCTGGAAAATTGCTGGTGTGCGGATTTTGTCGCTGCAGGTGAGTTTTAGTCCTCACTCTGCAGCGGGTAAAAGCGACTATTTTTGGAATTAGGAGCGGGTGGTCTGATTCCCTCTTTTGTGAACACGGGTCCGTCATCAAAACCCGGTCGCTGCCCTTTAAATACAGGCATCAGCAATATGAGTAGGCTCTTAATCATTTTTTTTCTCCTAGTATTTCGATATTATTCATTTTCCGGGTCGTACCCGGAGATTGCCACCCGCTCCTAAAGATGCTAATTCATGCCTGGATGACGACCTGCAGCACGATCTTCTCCGCCTCGAACTCCTCGAAACCCGCCCGCCTCAACCGATCCATCTGCCAGTTGGCCTGCTGCTGGGCGTAAAGAAGATGGCTCTCCAGAATGCCGTGGTCCCTCAATTCCCGCAGAGTCTTGGGTTGCCGGGTCTTCAGGTACTGGAGCCGCTGTTTCCCGAATCTATTGAGACTTGCCATGGTGTTCTCCTTGTTTTGGGTTGGGGTCAGGAGTTGCGGTTCTTATTACGTAAACCCATAGGCAAGTGATGTGCCAGACACTTATATTTACGTAAGTACTTGTTTTTATGGAATATGAGGATTCGTCTTGGGCGAGGACCTCTCGTGTAGGGATTACCCTACACTGCAGTTACTGACAATTCCGGGTTTTTCATACACATTGGCCAGAAGCGTTCACCCGAGCCGATACGCTTAATTAAATCTTTATTTTTCAGCAACTTGCGGCCATTTTGCCAGCGTCCTGGAACAATTTTTGTTCAATTGCAACACTCCCCTGCTTGCCATCGCCCGTTTCCCCCGTTGTGCAAACCTGTAATCAACTACTTACGCGCTTGGCATGGGGATTGCCGTTAAACCCTCTCCGCTATCCCCCAAAGGCACGTGATGACCATTTTCTCTCGACTGATGCTGGGATATCTCGCCCTCCTGATCATGGCTGCGGGAGTGGGCATGTACTCCACCCTGCAACTCGGCGAGGTGCGGGAGATCACCCACTCCATCCTTCTGGTCGACAACACCCTCATCGATCTGCACAAAAACCTGATCGATGCTCTTTTATCGGAGACCCGCTACGAAAAAAAGTTTGCCATCTTGCAGGAGCAGACTCTCTATGAAGGCTTTCTCGCCTCGAAGAACGATTTCGAGAAATACCTTGAGGAGGCGATGCTCCTCGCCGATTCTGCCGCGGTGAAGGAAATCCTGAGCAGGGTGCGGGACCTGCACTGGGGCTATCAGGCACTCTTCGAGGAAGAGATTGCTGCCATGAAAGCCGGCAGCTTTTATCCCGAAGAACAGTTCAGCCTGAAAAAAGAGAAGGTGGTGAACGAAACGATGGAGGAACTGGCCGGATTGAAGGCCCTGCACCAGCAAAGCATCTTCCAGAAAGTAAAGAACCTTGAGGAGGCAGGGGCCAAGGCGCGCAATTTCGCCAAAATCATCACCGGGTTGGCGCTGCTGTTCGGAATCGCTTTATCCATCGGTATCACGGCGAGCATCACGATCCCTCTTTCTCGCATGAAGAAAAAGACGAGAGAGATCGCCGAGGGCGTTTTCGAGGCCGACCTGAATCTGCCCTCTCCTCCCGAGATCGGAGAGCTGGCCCAGGCCTTCAACACCATGTGCGCAAAACTGAAGGAAGTGGACCGGATGAAGTCCGATTTCTACTCCCTCATGTCCCACGAACTACGGACCCCCCTCACGTCGATCAAGGAAGGAACCAATCTGTTTCTGGAGGGATTGGGTGGCGAGGTGACGGAAAAGCAAAGGGAGTTGTTGACCATCGTTGCCGAGGAGAGCAATCGGCTCATCAATCTTGTCAACCCGCTGCTGGATCTGTCCAAGCTGGAAGCCGGCATGGTGAACTTCCACTTTGCCACGACCGATCTGTCTCGCCTGATCGCCCGGTCACTGCGTGAGGTGGCGCCCCTGGCCGAGTCCAAAAACATCCGGATTGAAAACGATATCGGCGAGATCCCGGCCGTGTCGGTGGACGAGGAGAAGATGATGCAGGTTCTGCGAAACCTCCTCGGTAATGCCCTCAAATTCACCCCCTGCGGCGGGTCGGTGCGGATCCGGGTTCGCCGGGCAGAGAACCTGGTGCAGGTCTCGGTGACGGATACCGGGCCCGGCATCCCGAAGGAGCAGATCGGGGTGATTTTTGAAAAATTTCGCCAGGCCTCCTCGGCGAGCTCCCGCCAAATACTGGGTACGGGGTTGGGCCTGGCCATTGTCAAATATATCGTAAATGCACATGGAGGAAGGGTTTGGGTAGAAAGCGAAGTGGGGCAAGGAAGCACCTTTACCTTTGTGTTGCCGGTCTGATCCTTTTGGTACTTGGCGCCTGCGTGCCGGTCCGAATAATCACGGCGGAGCAGGAAAGCCGGACGCATCTGCGCAGCGTGCAGAATCTCATGCGCCAGGGGGATTTCGCGGCGGCCTTGCGAGAAAATCAGCGAGTCCTGTCCGTGTCGGCGAAAAAGCCGCCGGGCGATGCCGCGCTTTTCGCTATGGGACTCATCCACATCCATTACGGCAATCCGAAAAAGGACTACCGGAAGGCGCTGAGTTATTTCTCCCAGCTGCAGAAAGACTTTCCCCGCAGTCCCCTCACCGAAGAAGCCAAAGTCTGGGTGGGGGTTCTCGAAGCTATGGAAAAAACCATGCAAATAGATATCGAAATTGAAGAGAAGAAGAAAGAGTTGACGAGGTAGCTATGTCTCTCGGAAAACTTCTGGTAGTGGATGACGATCGCAACCTGCTGAAGATCATCACGATGCGGCTCGAATCGCTGGGCTATGAGGTGACGGCCGCTCAGGATGAAGAGGAAGCGAAGCGGGCGGTGACGGCTCAGGCCTTTGATCTGGCGGTCATCGATCTGCAACTGGTCCACCAGGACGGGATCTCGCTGATGGAGGAACTCCATCTGTACCAGCCCTGGCCTGCCGGCCATCATCCTCACGGCTCACGGCAGCATCGAGAGCGCCGTTGAGGCGATGAAGCGGGGCGCCTACACCTATCTCACGAAACCCTTCGATGCGCGGGAGCTGGCGCTGCAGGTCGAGCGGGCGCTGGAGAACCGGCGGCTCACCTGCGAAATCAGCCGGCTCAAGGGACTGCTGACGGATCGCTACGAGTTCGAAAACATTGTGGCGCGAAGCGCACCGATGCAAAGGGTGCTGGAGGTCGTCTCCCGGATCGCCACAAACGATTCGACGGTGTACGTCAGCGGCGAAAGCGGCACCGGGAAGGAAGTCATCGCCCGCGCCGTCCATTTTGCGAGCGGCAGGAAGGACAAGCCTTTTGTCGCCATAAACTGTGCCGCCTTGCCGGAAACCTTGCTGGAGAGCGCCCTCTTCGGCCATGAAAAGGGGGCCTTCACCGGCGCGATCCGCAGTTCAAAAGGGTTGTTCACCCAGGCCCATGGCGGGACCATCTTCCTGGACGAAATCGGCGACATGCCCCTCTCGATCCAGGCCAAGTTCCTCCGGGTTCTGCAGGAACGCCAATTCCATCCGGTGGGCGGCGCAACGGCCGATCGAGGTGGACGTGCGGGTCATCGTCGCCACGAACAAAAACCTGGAGGAACTTGTCAGTCAGGGCCAGTTCCGCGAAGACCTTTATTACCGGATCCATGTCATCCCCATTGCGCTCCCTGCCTTGCGGGAGAGGAAAGAGGACATTCCGCTACTCGTCGAGATTTTCTTAAAGCAATTCAGCACGCAGATGAAAAAAGAGGTGAAGGGCCTGACCCCGCGGCACTGCAGCGGCTGATGTTTCATGATTGGCCCGGCAATGTGCGGGAGTTGGAGAATACCATCGAATATGCCGTGGCCATGACGGTGCGGGATGTCCTGACTGAAGATCTTATTCTCCCCGCGAAAAGCTCGGAAGCGCCGGAAACGGCAAAACCGCTCAAGGAGGCCAAAGGTGCTTTTGAAAAAAGCTACCTGGTCCGCCTCCTGGAACTCAGCCGCGGCAATGTCAGCAGTGCCGCCACGCAAGCCGGTAAGTACCGCGCCGACTTTTACGCCCTCCTCAAGAAACACGGCCTGAACCCCGGCGACTTTAAAAAATAGCCGTAAAGCGCCTTCCAGAGGCCGTCGTTCATACGTTCACGCATACGGCGATTCACGCCTTTCCCAAAACCTTCTCTTCCCCTCTCCTGCCGCCTGAAACCTCGCCAAATCTCTTTTATTTTCAGTGAAAAAATTTAGTGGCAATAAAAATTTGATTGACTTTTATTTTCAATGAATTATTTTAACCACGCTTAAAAGCGCAATTTCAAAAATTGGTTTTACTAGCAGCTGTACATACCTTCAGGAATTGCGACTCAACGCCAAAAATACCTCATACGATATACGTTAAATCGTTTCATGGATGTTTGAATTCAGGCTTTTACCCAAAGATTAAAGAACTTTTGTACCTCGGCAATCTGGCGCGTAGGAAAGCGACCATTTAAACAGGGTTATCGATTCGTGCTCCGGTTGCGGCGCGCAGCCGGAACCTCCCGCTTCTCGTCAGGATCGCCGGTTAACTATCCGCTGTTTTGCTCCACCATGCCACACCACGGAAGGATGGCGAAGATGTCCGGAAAAGCGATTTTACCCTTACTGCAAAATCCGCTGGAAACCCCGACCAAGGTCGAGTTCAACATCCCCGGCGAGATTTCCCGCGCGACCGGCGGCTATGAAGAGGCGATGAAGGAAGGCTACGACCTGATCCAGCGCCCGATCAAGTCGGTCAGCATCGACCAGATCGAAAAGCAGCACTTCAAGAAGCGGATGACCGTCTGGGAGCGGATCAGCGTCCTCACCGAGCAAGGAGCCGAATATCCTGTTCCAGAACTGGGGCAAGAACCTCGACGGCGCCTCGCTGGTCACCGGCATCCTCAATATCAACGGTCGCGATGTCGCCGTCTACGGCCACGACTTCACCGTGCGCGCCGGTTCCATCGATGCCACCAACGGCAGCAAGCTGGCCCGCCTCTTCTACATGGCCGGCGAGAAGGGGATTCCGCTGATCGGCATGAACGACTCGCGCCGGCGCCTTCGTCCCGGCCGGGGTCGGCGGTCTCGACGGCTATGCCGAGGCCTTCACCGCCCTGCGCAAGATCAGCGGCGTCGTCCCCAGCATCATGTGCATGTTCGGCTTCAATGCCGGCGGCGGCAGCTACCTGCCGCGCCAGGGGAGCTTCGTCATTCAGCCGAACGACACCTTCTTCGGCCTGACCGGGCCGGGCGTGGTCAAGTCGGTTCTCGGCGAGGACATCACCCCCGAAGAGCTCGGCGGACCGAAGGTCCACGGCCAGTCCGGCGTTGCCGACCTGACCGTTGACGACGAAGTCGGCGCCCTGCGCACCGCGCTGCAGCTGCTGACCTACCTCCCCGACAACAACAGCGTCATGGCCCCCTTCCAGGAGACCAGCGATCCGCTCGACCGCAAGACCTGGGAGATCAACACCCTGCTGAAGAAGGCCTTCAACTCGCCGACCGGCTTCAATACCCCCTTCGATGTCTCGATCATCATCCAGCAGATCTGCGACCATGGCGACTACTTCGAGCTGCAGCCGGACCGGGCCCGCGAGGTGGTCACCGCCTTCGGCCGCCTCGGCGGCAACGTGGTCGGCTTTGTCGCCAACAACAGCGCGGTCGCCTCCGGCCAGATCGACTGCGATTCGGCCGTACAAGATCGCCCGCTTCGTCCGCTTCTGCAATATCTACAACATCCCGATCATCTTCATGGAAGACACCACCGGCTTCCTCCCGGGCCGCGAGCAGGAAGCCCGCGGCATCGTCCAGGCCGGCCGCGCCATGCTCGACTCCATCGTCGACGTCCGCACCCCGCGCATCCTGCTGATCCTGCGCAACGCCTACGGCGGCGCCTATGCCTCCTACAACAACTACCCGACCGGCGCCGACCTGGTCCTCGCCCTGCCGACCACCCGCCTGGCGGTCATGGGGCCGGCCGGCAAGGAGTTCGTCTACAAGGACGAGCTGCGCAAGCTGCGCAGCTGCCGCCGCCGAGCGGGTCAAGCGCGGCATCCAGGAGCGGATCGAGGCCGGGATGAAGGAAGACGAGGCCAAGAAGGATGCCGAGAAGGAAGCCGCCGACTGGCTGAAAGCCCGAGGAGGCCGCGCTCAACCTGCGCTACGAAAAAGAGCTGATGAACCCGAAAGAAGGTCTCAGCCTCGGTTCGATCTCCTCGCTCGTCATGCCCACCGACCTGCGCAAGGTGCTGGGCGAAAACATGAACTTCTTCCTCCGGCACTACAAGCCTTCGGCCGATGAGGCGGTGCAGCGCGAGTTCCATTGATCTGACCGGATGCAACGTCTTCCGAATTCGATTATCCGATTGGAGATACGAGACCCATGCCGACAGACTGCCGACTACTACATGCACAATCCCCTGATCCACCGGGATCGCCGCCTGGGCCAGTCGCTCCTCCGAGTGGGTGCGCTCCTTTGCCTGCGAGGATCTCAAGCCGCTGATCGTCTGCCGCGGCCCGATCCGCAAGGAGGCGATGGATGTCTACGCGGAGATGGGGATCACCCATTACGGCATCCTCCTCTCCGAGAAGGACTCCATCGTCTATCCCAATGCCCTGGCTCCCGAACTGCGCCAGCTGACCGATTCCAGCCGCGTCCACCGCGTGCCCGACTACACCGGCGCCAGCAAGGAAGAGCGGGTCGAGCGCATCCACCAGATCATCCAGATCGCCAAGGACAACGGCTACGACTCGATCTTTGCCGGTTACGGCTTCATGGCCGAGGATGAAGAGTTCGTTGCCGCCATCGAAAAGGCCGGGCTCAAGTTCATCGGCCCCTGCGCCGCCACCCAGGCCAACGCCGGCAAGAAGGACGAAGCCAAGCGCACCGCCCTCACCGTCAACGTCAGCGTCACCCCCGGCATCAACAACGTCACCGCCCGCACCCTGGTCAAAAAACACCCGACCCGCGAGCAAGCTGCTGGCGCTGGTCAAGGCCGAAGGGCTTGGCCTGCGACGAGAAGATGCTCGACGACACGCAAGCTCTCCCTGGAAGATCTGGCCGATCATATCCTCTACGCCTCCTACGCCAAGGGGATCGATCTCTTCTCCATCGAGGAGCTCTGCGCCCAGGTGCAGGCGGAAGTCGCCGACATGTTCAAGAAGTACCCGCAGAGCCGGGTCCGCCTCAAGGCGATCGGCGGCGGCGGCGGCAAGGGGCAGCGCATTCTCGGCGCCTCGCTGCTGACCGCCAAAAAGGCCGACGACAAGCTGATCCAGCAAGGCCGCCGCCGAAGCGCCGGCGCTGGTGCGCGAGGTCCTCAACGAGGTCAAGGCCAACGGCGTCGGCGACAACAAGAACGTCCTGATCGAACTGAACATCGAGCAGACCCGCCACAACGAAATCCAGCTGCTCGGCAACGGCGAGTGGTGCATCGCCCTGGGCGGCCGCGACTGCTCGCTGCAGATGCACGAGCAGAAGCTGCTGGAGGTCTCGGTCACCCAGGAAGGGCTGGCTGGCTGCCATCGACAAGGCCAAGGCCGCCGGCAAGAAGGCCGAAGTCAAGGCGCTGGAGAGCGACCTGAAGGTTCTCAAACGGATGGAAGAGGAATCGGAGCGCTTCGGCCAGGCCGTCGGTCTCGATTCCGCCTCGACCTTCGAATGCATCGTCGACCGCGACCGCCACTTCTTCATGGAGGTCAACACCCGCATCCAGGTCGAGCACCGGGTCACCGAACTCTGCTACAGCCTCAAGTTCACCAACCCGAAGGACAAGAACGACTTCTTCATCGTCGAGTCGCTGGTCGAGGCCATGGCCCTGCTGGCCCGGCACAAGGAGCGCCTGCCCAAGCCGGAGCGGATCGTGCGCTTCAATGCCGCGGTCGAGGCGCGGCTCAATGCCACCGACGCCTCCCTCTCGCCCCATGCCGGCGGGATGATCCGCTACTGGTCGAAGCCGATCGAAGGCGAGATCCGCGACGACCAGGGGATCAGCATGCTCAACCCGGACACCGGCCATGTTCATGAAATACAAGGTGGCCGGCGCCTACGACTCCAACATCGCCCTGCTGCTCACCAAGGGCGAGGACCGCCTGGACAGCTACGAGCGCCTGTCCGAGGTGCTTGCGCAGCACCACCCTGCGCGGCAGCGACCTGGCCACCAACCTCGAATTCCACTACGGCCTGGTCAACTGGTTCCTCGGCAGCAACGTCATGCCAAGCCGACCACCCGCTTTGTGGTCCCCTACCTGGCCCTGGTCGGCACGCTCAAGGAGGAAGCCAACAAGCTCGATCCGGTCTACGCCTTCCTGCAGATGAAGAAGCACTATGCCAAGCAGATCGCCGAGCAGTTCCCCGACGATCCCGAGGCGTCGCCAAGACGCATGTCCGCGCTCCTCGACCGCAAGGGGACCGCTGATTACCCGCCCGATGGAGCGCCTGCTGGGCGACCCGCACCTGCTCTCCGGCTGGCTGAGCATGAACACCAAAAACTTCCGCATCGACAACGGGCAAGGTGGTCTGGCTGAGAAACCCGCTCGGGGTGCTGAACGAAACCTACGAATACCTGCACATGGCCTTCCGCCCGCACAAGCCGGCGGCCGAGGTCATCTGGGGTCACGACAACGAACTGCTGCAGCAGGCGCTGCCTTCTACCGCACCCTGCGGGAGAAATTCGGGCTGGCCAGGGACGAGTATTTCAAGCTCAACGAACTCCTGCAGAAGGAGAAGCCGCAGGGCGGCTTCGATGCCGCGACCTGGGAGCAGATCCGTTCCGCCCACTTCGGCTACGAGGCCGGGCTGGAACTGCTCGGCATGCTGTTCCTGATCGGCGAGAAACACCAAGTTCTGGGATCTGCGGGTCGAAGAGGATCTGGAGATCACCATCCCCGATTACCTGACCGACCCCGAGCTGCAGGCGCGGATGAAGAAGATCCTGGTGCCGCCGCCGGCGACCAAGGCCGACGAGATCGTCGCCGCCTGCGGCGGCATGTACTACGGCCAGGAAGCGCCGGGGATGCCGCCCTTCGTCACGGAGGGGATGCACTTCGAGAAGGGGCAGCCGCTCTACATCATCGAAGTCATGAAGATGTTCAACAAGATCTGCGCCCCGTTCTCCGGCACCATCGACAAGATCCTCATGCAGGGTGCGCGACGGCACCATCGTCCAGAAAGGGCAGCCGCTCTTCAAGATCACCCCGGATGAGAACTTTGTCGAAGTCGACCCGATCGCCATCGAGAAGCATAAACGGCTGCGCACCGCCGAGTATCTCAAGGCCCTGTTGTAGCAGGCAACTATCGACGCCGCCCCGGACGGAGCGGCAGAACGTAATCTGACCAAGGAGCCGACATGAACATCCACGAGTATCAGGCAAAAGCGATTCTGCGGAAGTTCGGCGTGCCGGTTCCCGACGGGCACGTCTGCTACAACAGCGCCAGCGCCCGGGAGTGGGCCAAACGCCTGGGCGACGGCCCCTGGGTGGTCAAGGCGCAGATCCACGCCGGCGGCCGCGGCAAGGGGGGCGGCGTCAAGCTGGCCCGCACCGCCGACGAAGTGCGCGACCTCGCCCGCGAAATGCTCGGCATGACCCTGCGCACCCACCAGACCGGCCCCGAAGGGAAGCTGGTCACCCGGGTCCTGGTGGAAAACGGCTGCAACATCGCCAGCGAACTCTACGTCAGCCTGCTCGTCGACCGCGCCACCTCCAAGGTCACCGTCATGGCCTCCACCGAAGGGGGGATGGACATCGAAGAAGTCGCCGCCAAGACCCCGGAGAAGATCTTCACCGAAGCGATCGACCCGCTGGTCGGCCTCACCCCCTTCCAGTGCCGCAACATCGCCTTCAGCCTCGGGCTCACCGGCAAGCTGGCCAACAAGGCAGTCACAGTCCTGCAAGGGCTCTACAAGACCTTCATCAGCTGCGACTGCTCCATGCTCGAGATCAACCCGCTGGTCGTCACCGCCGAAGGACAACCTGCTCGCCCTCGACGCCAAGTTCGGCTTCGACGACAACGCCCTCTTCCGGCATCCCAAGATCAGCGACATGCGCGACTACGACGAAGAAGACCCCAACGAGATCGAAGCCTCCCAGCACGACCTCTCCTACATCTCCCTCGACGGCAACATCGGCTGCCTGGTCAACGGCGCCGGCCTGGCCATGGCCACCATGGACATCATCAAGCACTACGGCGGCGACCCCGCCAACTTCCTCGACGTCGGGGGCGGAGCGACCATCGAGCGCGTCACCGAAGCCTTCAAGATCATCCTCTCCGACAAGAACGTCAAAGGGATCCTGGTCAACATCTTCGGCGGCATCATGAAGTGCGACATCATCGCCACCGGCGTCGTCGAAGCCGCCAAGCAGGTCTCCCTCAAGGTGCCGCTGGTCGTGCGCCTCGAAGGGACCAACGTCGCCAGGGGCAAAGAGATCCTGGCCGAGAGCGGCCTGAACATCGTCGCCGCCGACGGCATGGCCGACGCCGCCCAGAAAATCGTCCAGGCCGTTGCAGCGTAAAGGAGCAGAGCAATGAGCATCCTGATCAATAAAAACACCAAAGTCATCACCCAGGGGATCACCGGCGCCACCGGCCTCTTTCATGCCCAGGGCGCCCGCGAATACGGCACCCAGATGGTCGGCGGCGTCACCCCCGGCAAGGGCGGCACCGATCATCGACGGCTTTCCCGTCTTCGACACCGTGCAGCGAAGCCGTCGACAAGACCGGCGCCACCGCCTCGGTCATCTACGTGCCGCCCCCCTTTGCCGCCGACGCCATCATGGAAGCGGTCGATGCCGGCATCGAACTCGTCTGCTGCATCACCGAAGGGATTCCGGTCCTCGACATGGTCAAGGTCAAGCAGTACATGCAGGGGAAGAAGACCCGCCTGGTCGGCCCCAACTGCCCCGGCGTCATCACCCCCGGCGAGTGCAAGATCGGCATCATGCCCGGCTACATCCACAAACCCGGGCAAGGTCGGCGTCGTCTCCCGCAGCGGCACCCTCACCTACGAAGCGGTCTGGCAGCTGACCTGCCTCGGCCTCGGCCAGTCCACCTGCGTCGGCATCGGCGGCGACCCGGTCAACGGCACCAACCACCTCGACGTCCTGCGGATGTTCGAAGACGACCCCGACACCGAAGCGGTCATCATGATCGGCGAGATCGGCGGCACCGCCGAAGAAGAGGCGGCCTACTTCGTCAAGGAGCACATGACCAAACCGGTGGCCGCCTTCATCGCCGGCGTCACCGCCCCGCCGGGCAAGCGCATGGGGCATGCCGGCGCGATCATCTCCGGCGGCAAGGGAACCGCGGCGGAGAAGGTGGCGGTGCTGGAAGAGTGCGGCATCAGCGTGGCGGCCAGCCCGGCCGAGATGGCGCAGGCGCTGTTGAAGATCTACAAGCCGTAACATCAAATTCAAATTGGCATAAACCGACCACCCCCAGCCCCTCCTTATCAAGGAGGGGAGCTTAAAGCCTAAAGTCCCCCTCCTAATTTAGGAGGGGTTAGGGGTGGTAAGAATGTCAGCTTGAAAGCTCATTTAAATTAGCTGCCGGAGAATTGTGCCATGGAAAAAGGCAAAAAAATCCCGAAGCCGAATGTGCTGTCGATCCGGATCACCGATGACGAGTTGCTCTCCCTGGAACAGCTGTCACGGATCACCAACAAAAAGATTTCCGACTTGATGCGGGAGGCACTGCAAACCATAGCCCCACCCAGAAAACGTTGCTACAACAACAGTTACAGCATGGGAGGAAAACCTGTATGAGTCAAAAACTCAATCGCCCTTGATTATCATTCGATGGGCCGCAAAGGCAAAATCGAAGTCATCTCCACCAAACCGTGCCAGACCGCAGACGACCTGTCCCTGGCCTATTCCCCCGGCGTGGCCGAACCCTGCCTGGCGATCGAGAAGAACCCGGAAGACGCCTACAAATACACCGCCAAGGGCAACCTGGTGGCGGTCGTCTCCAACGGCACCGCCGTCCTCGGCCTCGGCAACCTCGGCGCCCTGGCCGGCAAGCCGGTCATGGAGGGCAAAGGGATCCTCTTCAAGCGCTTTGCCGACATCGACGTCTTCGACATCGAGCTCAACACCGAGGATCCGGACGAGATCATCAAGGCCTGCCAGCTGCTGGAGCCGACCTTCGGCGGCATCAACCTGGAGGACATCAAGGCCCCGGAATGTTTCTACATCGAGGAAGACCCTGAAGAAGACCATGAACATCCCGGTCTTCCACGACGACCAGCACGGCACCGCCATCATCTCCTCGGCCGCCCTGCATCAACGCCCTGCATGCTGGTCGGCAAGAAGATCGAAGACATCCGCATCGTCGTCAACGGCGCCGGCGCCGCGGCCAACTCCTGCGCCAAGCTGGCCATCGCCCTGGGCGTCAAGCCGAACAACATGATCATGTGCGACACCAAGGGGGTCATCTACAAGGGGCGCGTCGAGGGGATGAACCCCTACAAGGAGCTCTTTGCCGCCGACACCCACTTCCGCACCCTGGAAGAGGCCGCCGCCGGAGCCGACGTCCTGTTCGGCCTCTCCGCCAAGGGGGCCTTCACCAAGGAGATGGTCGCCAGCATGGCGCCCAATCCGATCATCTTCGCCATGGCCAACCCCGACCCGGAGATCACCCCGGAAGAGGCCCATGCCGTGCGCAACGACGTCATCATCGCCACCGGCCGCTCCGACTATCCCAACCAGGTCAACAACGTCCTCGGCTTCCCCTTCATCTTCCGCGGCGCCCTCGACGTGCCGCGCCACCTGCATCAACGAAGAGATGAAGCTGGCCGCGGTCCACGCCCTGGCCAACCTGGCCCGCGAAGAAGTGCCCGATTCGGTCTGCAAGGCCTACGGCAATGTCAAGTTCGCCTTCGGCCGCGACTACATCATCCCCAAGCCGTTCGACCCGCGCGTCCTGCTGCATGTTGCCCCGGCCATCGCCCAGGCGGCCATGGAGACCGGCGTTGCCCGCCAGCCGATCGCAGACATGGCCAAATACATCGAGCATCTGGAATCGACCCAGGGCAAATCCAAAGAGATCATGCGCATGATCATCAACAAGGCCAAGAGCGATCCCAAAACGATCGTCTTTCCCGAAGGGGACAACGAAAAGATCCTGCGGGCCGCCCAGGACCTGGTGGAGGAAGGGATCGCCAAGCCGATCCTGATCGGCGACCGAAAGAAGATCGCGCAGAAAACTGGCAGAACTGCAATATCGAGCTGGACGTGCCGATCATCGATCCGGCCGACTCGGAGCTGACCGAAGGCTATGCCGAGGAACTCTATCGACCTGCGCCAGCGCAAAGGGCTGACCCTCTCCGAATGCCACGCGCATCCTGCGCCGCAAGTCGCGCACCCATTTCGGCTCGCATGATGGTGCGCATGGGGGATGCCGACGCCCTGCTCGGCGGCATCGACACCCACTATCCGGAAACGATCCGGCCGGCCCTGGAAGTGATCGGCAAACAGCAGGGGCTCTCCAGCGTCCACGGCCTCTACATGATGGTCTTCAAGAAGGGCGTCTACTTCCTGGCCGACACCACCGTCACCATCGACCCGACCGCCGAGGAGCTGGCCGAGACCGCCATCCTGGCGGCGGAAAAGGTCCGGATGCTCGATATCGAGCCGCGCGTCGCCATGCTCTCCTTCTCCAACTTCGGCTCGGTCCACCATCCCCAGGCCAAAAAGGTCAAACGGGCGGTGGAGATCGTCAAGGAACGCGCGCCGGAGCTGATCGTCGAAGGCGAGATGCAGGCCGACACCGCCGTTGTCCCGGAACTGCTGAACGGTTTCACCTTCTCCAAGCTCAAGAGCACCGCCAACGTCCTGATCTTCCCCGACCTCAACTCCGGCAACATCTGCTACAAGCTCCTGCACCACCTCGGCGGCGCCGAAGCCATCGGCCCGATCCTGATGGGGATGAACAAACCGGTCCATGTGCTGCAGCGGGGCGACAGTGTCGACGATATCGTCAACATGGCCGCCATCGCCGTGGTCGATGTGCAGAATCTTTAAAGATTAAATCAATCCCGAAACTTACCACCCCTAGCCCCTCCTAAAATAGGAGGGGGACTTTAAGCTCCCCTCCTTGATAAGGAGGGGCTGGGGGTGGTCGCTTGTGTTTGACATCCAAATAATCGAAGGAGACCTATAGTGAGCAGAAAAATGGTCACCATCGACGGCAACACCGCCGCCGCCCATGTGGCCCACGCCACCAACGAAGTCATCGCCATCTACCCGATCACCCCGTCTCGGTCATGGGGGAGATCTCCGACGCCAAGAGCGCCGCGGGCGAGAAGAACATCTGGGGGACCGTCCCGCTGGTGTCCGAGATGCAGTCCGAAGGCGGCGCCGCCGGCGCCGTCCACGGCGCCCTGCAGGCCGGCGCCCTGACCACCACCTTTACCGCCAGCCAGGGTCTGCTGCTGATGATCCCCAACATGTACAAGATCGCCGGCGAACTGACCTCCACGGTCTTCCATGTTTCGGCCCGCGCCATCTGCCGCCCAGGCGCTCTCAACATCTTCGGCGACCACTCCGACGTCATGGCCTGCCGCTCCACCGGCTGGGCCATGCTCTGCTCCAACAACGTCCAGGAAGTCATGGACTTTGCCCTGATCGCCCAGGCCGCCACCCTGCGCTCGCGGTCCGTTCCTGCACTTCTTCGACGGCTTCCGCACCTCGCACGAAGTCCAGAAGGTCGAAGAACTGACCTTTGACGACATGCGCGCCATGATCGACGACGAACTGGTCAACGCCCACCGCGCTCGCGGCCTCTCCCCGACCGTCCGGTCATGCGCGGCACCGCCCAGAACCCGGACGTCTACTTCCAGGGGCGCGAAACCGTCAACCAGTACTACGCGCCCTGCATCAAGATCGTCCAGGAAGAGATGGACAAGTTCGCCAAGCTCACCGGCCGCAAGTACAAGCTGGTCGACTACGTCGGCGCCACCGATGCCGAGCGGGTCGTCGTCGTCATGGGTTCCGGCGCCGACACCGTTCAGGAAACCGTCGAGAACCTGGCCAAGAAGGGCGAGAAGGTCGGCGTCGTCAAGGTCCGCCTCTACCGTCCCTTCCCGCTGGACGCCTTCATCAAGGCGCTGCCCAAGACGGTCAAGAAGATCGCCGTCCTCGACCGCACCAAAGAGCCCGGCTCCCTCGGCGAGCCGCTCTACCTCGATGTCCGCACCGCCATCGGCGAAGCCATGGCCGACGGCAAATTCAGCTTCAACGGCTATCCCGGTCATCGTCGGCGGCCGCTACGGCCTCGGCTCCAAGGAATTCACCCCGGCCATGGCCAAGGCGGTCTTCGACAACCTGAAGAAAGCCAAGCCGAAGAACCACTTCGTCGTCGGCATCAACGAAGATGTCACCAACTGCAGCCTCGACTACGATCCCGCCTTCCGCACCGCCATGGACGGCACCTACGAGGCCATGTTCTTCGGCCTCGGCTCCGACGGCACCGTCGGCGCCAACAAGAACACCATCAAGATCATCGGCGAGACCACCGACAACAATGCCCAGGCCTACTTCGTCTACGACTCCAAGAAGGCCGGCACCATCACCATCTCGCACCTGCGCTTCGGCAAGAAGGCGATCAACGCCCCCTACCTGATCGACAACGCCGACTTCATCGCCTGCCACAACTTCTCCTTCCTGGAGAAGTACGACATGCTCAGCAAGGCCAAGCAGGGCGGCACCTTCCTGCTCTGCTCCCCCTTCGAGCACGGACGAAGTCTGGGACAAGATGCCGAAAGAAGTGCAGCAGCAGATCATCGACAAGAAGCTCAAATTCTACGTCATCAACGCCATCAAGCTCGGCGAGGAACTCGGCCTCGGCGCCCGCATCAACGTCATCATGCAGACCGCCTTCTTCAAGATCTCCAACATCATCCCGCTGGACACCGCGCATCGAACGAGATCAAGGACGCCATCAAGAAGAGCTACGGCAAAGCGGGCGACAAGGTCGTCGCGATGAACAACGCCGCGGTCGACGAAGCGCTGAAGAACATCCACGAAGTCAAGGTGCCGGCCAAGGCGACCAGCAAGCTCAAGATGCCGCCGGCTGTCGCCAAGACCGCCCCGAAGTTCGTGCAGGACGTCACCGGCCGCATCATCGCCGGCTTCGGCGACGACCTGCCGGTCTCCGCGATGCCGGCCGACGGCACCTTCCCGACCGCCACCTCGCAGTACGAGAAGCGCAACATCGCCGTCGACATCCCGGTCTGGGACGAAAGCACTCTGCATCCAGTGCGGCATCTGCTCCTTCGTCTGCCCGCACGCCACCATCCGCATGAAGGCCTATGACGCGCAAGCTGCTGAAAGGCGCCCCGGCAACCTTCAAGTCGACCGACTGCAAGCTGCCCGAATTCAAGGGGATGAAGTACACCCTCCAGGTCGCTCCCGAAGACTGCACCGGCTGCGGCGCCTGCGTCCACAACTGCCCGGCCAAGAGCAAGGAAGACCCCAACCACAAGGCGATCAACATGCAGTTCCAGCCGCCGCTGCGCGCCGCGGAAGCCGCCAACTTCGACTTCTTCCTGGCGCTGCCCGACATGGACCCGACCCAGCTCAAGCTGGACACCCTGCGCGGCAGCCAGCTGGTCCGCCCGCTCTTCGAATTCTCCGGCGCCTGTGCCGGCTGCGGCGAGACCCCCTACCTGAAACTGCTCTCCCAGCTCTTCGGCGACCGGGCCATGATCGCCAACGCCACCGGCTGCACCTCGATCTACGGCGGCAACCTGCCGACCACCCCCTGGGCCAAGCGCGCCGACGGCCGCGGCCCGGCCTGGTCCAACTCCCTGTTCGAGGACAACGCCGAGTTCGGTTTCGGCATGCGCCTGGCGGTGGACAAGTTCACCGAAGTCGGCCCGCGAACTGCTGACCGAGCTGCTCAGCTGCGGCTGCAAAGCCTGCAAGCCGATCCAGCCGCTGATGACAAGAGATCCTGAGCGCCGACCAGTCCGACCAGACCGGCATCGAGGCGCAGCGCGGCGCGGGTCGACAACCTGAAGAAGGCCCTGGCAAGGCTGCAAGGAACAGGCTGCCAAGCCAGCTGCTGCCGCTGGCCGACTACCTGGTCAAGAAATCGGTCTGGTGCGTCGGCGGCGACGGCTGGGCCTATGACATCGGCTACGGCGGCCTCGACCATGTCATCGCCTCCGGCAAGAACGTCAACCTGCTGGTCCTCGACACCGAAGTCTACTCCAACACCGGCGGCCAGGCCTCCAAATCCACCCCGACCGGCGCCGTGGCCCAGTTCGCCGCCGGCGGCAAGGCGATGGCCAAGAAGGATCTGGGGATGATGGCCATGGCCTACGGCAACGTCTATGTGGCCAACGTCGCCCTGTCCAACCCGGCTCAGGTGGTCAAGGCCTTCATCGAGGCCGAAGCCTATGACGGTCCGTCGCTCATCATCGCCTACTGCGCACTGCATCGCCCACGGCATCGACATGACCACGGCCGTGGACGAGCAGAAGAAGGCGGTCTCCTCCGGCTACTGGCCGCTCTACCGCTACAATCCGGCCCTGGCCGCAGAAGGGCAAGAACCCGCTGCAGCTGGACAGCAAGGCCCCGACCACCTCCTTCGAGGACTATGCCTACGGCGAGAACCGCTACAGGGTGCTGAAGAAGACCAACCCCGAGGCCGCGGCCGTGCTGATGAAGAAGGCCACCGCCTGGACCGCCAGCCGCTTCGAGTACTACCAGAAACTGGCGGCGCTGACCTACGAGAAGTAAACTGGAAACCTTACCCCCTCCTATTTTGGAGGGGGGGATTAAACGCCGTCCCCTGCCCTCCAAAATCCAACATCAACTGTCCTCACTTCGAGTTAAAGCGCCGCAAAAAGTCTGGCTAAATACAACCTCAACCGCCAAAGGGCAAGAAAAAGTTTGCGGTCCGATCCTGCCGCCTGCCTGCCTTTTCATTTATAATTGATTCTGATCAAATCCTTTTTCCCGATTTTCTGAATAATATAAAATACCTGTTTCACTACCCCAAAGGAGACCCGCCATGCTCGCAACGAATCGCATCCTCTTGGCTGGAGTTTTGCTTTCCACATTGCTCCTCGTCTTGCCTACAGGCGCACTCGCCCATTGCGATACACTGGATGGCCCCGTGGTACAGGATGCGCGCAAGGCGCTGGAACAAGGGAATTTGACGCCGGCGCTGAAATGGGTCGCTCCGGCCGACGAGGCGGAAATCAAGACAGCCTTCGAGCAGACGGTGCAGGTGCGCAAACTCGGACCGGCAGCGCAGGAGCTGGCGGACCGGTACTTCTTCGAAACGCTCGTTCGTCTGCACCGGGGACATGAGGGCGCACCCTATACCGGGCTGAAACCGGCCGGCGAGGTGCCGAAACCGATCGCCATGGCCGATCAGGCGCTGGAGAAAGGGTCGGTCGATACGCTCGTCGGCAAGATCCTCGAACACACCGAACAGGGAATCCGCGAGCGATTTACGGCGGCCCTTGCAGCAAAAAAGCGGGCGGGGGAAAGTGTTGACCTCGGACGGAAATATGTTGAAGATTATGTTTCTTTCATTCATTATGTTGAAGGAATTGCCAATCAGGTCCACGGTGAAACGCATGGCGAAAAGCATGAGCATTGATGTACAATGCAAAGCTGAACGCAGCTGGAGAAGGAGGGTTTGATGGATAAGATCTACCGCGATATTGTTGAAGAAGCCCCGGATGCCGTCGTGTTCTCGGACAGCGAAGGGATCATTCGCCTCTGGAATCGCGGGGCCGAGACGATGTTCGGCTTCCCGGCGGCCGAGGCAATCGGGCAATCTCTCGATTTGATTATTCCGGAGCGACTGCGGGAGCGGCATTGGGATGGCTACCGCCGCGTCATGGCGACCGGTGAGACGAACTACGGCACGAATATGCTTGCGGTCCCGGCACTGCATCGCAGTGGCGAGCAGCTCTCCTGCGAATTCTCCATCGTCCTGATCAAGGACGCAGCGGGGCAGATTCGCGGGATTGCCTCGATCATGCGCGACGTCACGGCGCGCTGGCAGAAGGATAAGGCCCTCAAGGAAAGGCTCACCGCCCTGGAAAAGGCGATCCAGCGTAACAGCGGTTACTCGCAAGCGGAAAACAGCTGATTCTGATTCTGTCACTGGTTTGACAGCCGAACTAAAAGAGCGGAAAATAAAAGTGTAAAAAGAAGAAGGAATGGTCCATCCGCCGGCGCGGGATGGGCCATTCGCTTTGGAAATGGACGAAAGGAAATCTTAACGATCATGTCAAAAAAAATTCTGTTCCTCGATTTTGATGATGTCCTGAATACCGCCGAAACGCTGGCGAGGGGGGAACTTTTCGAGATGGCCAATATCGATGTGCTCAATGCGGTGGTCGATCGTACCGACACGGCAATCGTCGTCACCTCCATGTGGCGTTTGGGGGCCACCCTGGACGAGCTGGAAGACCTGCTGATCGATGCCGGCGTTCATGCCTCGGGTCGGGTGATCGGCTCGACCCCCTGTCTGGCGGACGGGCCGCGCGGCGCAGAAATCTCCGCCTGGCTTCACCAGTCGTCGATGCCAACAAGCCGCTTCGCCATCCTTGACAACCTGGACATGGGCGAGCTGAATAACTACCTGATCCAAACCGACCCGCAATGCGGATTGGTGCGCAACCAGGTGGAGGCCATCGTCAGCCTGTTGAACGGCCAGGCGGTCCAGGACTCCGCCTGCCAGATAGGGGGAACCTGCGGCCCGCTATCTTGACTCTCCCCTCCAGAGTGCTAAAAGTGGATTAAACCCACTAAAGAGGAGAGCAGATCATGGCCAGACGGGAACTGATGCCGTGGCGGCACCGGACGGAGATGGAGCCGCGCACGGAAGAGATGTGGCCGATTCGGCGGACATTCGAATCGATGTTCGAAGATTTCTTCCGCGGCTTGCCGCGACTGGGACTGATGGAAGAAGCCTTCGGCGGGGTGCCGCGGGTTGACATGAACGAAACCGAAGGGGAGTACCGGATCGAGGCAGAGATGCCGGGGATGGAGGAGAAGGACATCGATGTCTCGGTCAAGGGCAACACCCTGATGATCCGTGGTGAACGGCGCGAGGAGAAGAAACAGGAAGCGGAAGGACAGACGATCTTCCACGAGTGCCGCTACGGCACCTTCGAGCGAACCGTCCAGCTGCCGATGGAAGTGGACACCGACAAGATCAGCGCCACCTATCGCAACGGCGTGCTGCGCCTGACCCTGCCGAAATCGGAAGAAGCGAAAGAGAAGGTGAAAAAGATCGAAGTGCATTGAACACTATCACCTACACCCTCTCCATAAACCACCCCGCCCTGTCGGGCACCCCCTCCTGATTCAGGAGGGGGCTGGGGGGTGGTAAACGCGTAAATATCCAAAATAATTCCGCAGCACCGGCGCATCCGCCGCGGCCCAGTCGAGACGTAAAAGATCGGTCGGCAGCAGCCAGCGGATTTCCTTGTGCTCCAGCAGCCGCATCCCCCCCTCCCCTTTCAGCGAGCAGACAAAGGGGTGCAGGGTGATGGCGAAATCGGGATAGCACCAATCGGATAGCGGCAGCGGGGCGCGGATGACAATGCCGACCCCCAATTCCTCCTCGATTTCGCGCTGCAGACAGGCGGCGGCGTTCTCGCCCGGCTCGATCTTGCCGCCGGGGAACTCCCACTTGAGCGGCAGGCTCATCGTCTCGCTGCGCTGCGCCGCCAGCACCCGCCCGTCCTTCTCGATGATGGCGCAGGCGACATCGATCTTTCGCATCATTCGTCGATTCCTTCTGGCCATCCACACGAAAACCGGATTGCAAAACATTCACCATCTTGATACCCTCAAATAGGCAATTAAATGCCTGAGAAGAGGACAAGATGAACGAAATTATCTTTCTTATCGAACCGGACCCGGAAGGCGGTTACTCCGCGCGGGCTCTCGGTGAGCCGATCTTTACCGATGGCGAAACCGTGGCGGAGCTACATGAAAATGTCCGGGATGCTGTGCGTTGCCATTTCGAAGAAGGCATGGCCCCGAAAATGATCCGCCTGCATTATGTGCATGAAGAAGTCCTTGCGGTATGAAAATCCCCCGGGATCTCAGCGGCAAAGAGCTGGCAAAAGCACTGCACGCACTTGGCTACGAGATAACCCGTCAGACCGGAAGCCACATCCGTCTTTCTACAAATCGCAATGGCGAACACCATCTGACCATCCCCGCCCACTCGCCATTGAAAGTTGGTACCCTCTCAGCCATTCTCGGCGAAATCCAGAATCACCATCAATTGACCAGAGACGACCTGCTCAACGAACTCTTCTCTTGAGTCCTCCATCAGCAAAAAGGCCCGTCCGAAGACGAGCCCTTTAGCGCGAAAATCAAACAATCTCAAATCTTCCCCTCGATGAACTTGCGCATCAGGGTATAGCCCGGATCGACGATGACGCCGGTAGCCTTCGCCTCTTTTTCGCTGTACCCCTGCGCCGGGCGAGCGGCGGGAAATTCGCCGGCCGAGCCGTAGAGGATGAAGGGGACGGGATCGGGGGTGTGCGTCATGCGCCGGACCGGGGTCGGATGATCGGGAAGGACGAGGACGCGGTGCGCGCCGAGGGCGGGCAGACCGTCGAGAACGGTGCCGACGACCAGCTCGTCAAAGCTTTCGATCGCCTGAATCTTGTGCTCCAGATTGCCGGCATGCGCCGCTTCGTCCGGGGCCTCGACGTGCACATAGACGAAATCGCGGGTCTTGAGCGCTGCCAGCGCGGCTGCGCCTTGCCGCGATAGTTGGTGTCGATGTAACCGGTAGCGCCGGGAACGTTGATCACTTCGAGGCCGGCATAGATGACCGATGCCCCTTGATCAGATCGACCGCGGAGATCACCGCGCCGCGCGAGGCCGTAACGTCTTGCCGAAGGTCTGCATCTGCGGCGCCCGGCCGTGCCCCCAGAGCCAGATCGAATTGGCGCGGAGCTCGCCCTCCTTCTCGCGGCGATCGATTGACCGGATGGCGTGTGCAGCAGCATCTGCGACGCGGTCATCAGCTGCAATCAGCTCCGCGGCGCCGTCCCCCTTCGGGAGGTGCTCCTCGACCCTTGCCTCGTGATGATCGTGCGGCGGGGTGAACTTCATCTGGTCCTTGCCGCCGTGCCAGACCATCAGGTGGCGGTACGAAACGCCGGGATAGAAATTGAACTCGCCGCCGCCCAGTTCCTCCTGCAGGGTGGCGATCAGCTCGCGCGCCTCCGGCGGTGGAGATATGCCCGGCGGAGAAGTCGTCCATGTAGAGCCGGCCGTCGTGCGGCTTCGAGATGCACCAGATTGAGGCGGAAGGCGACATCGTCCGGGCCGAGTTCGACCCCCATGCTGGCCGCTTCCAGAGGCGAACGGCCGCTGATAGCAGGTGGCCGGGTCGTAGCCGAAGACCGAGAGGTTGGCGACATCGCTCCCCGGAGTGATAGCCCTCGGGGACGGTCTCGACCAGGCCCAGCCGGCCGATGCGCGCCAGGGCATCCATGCGCGGGGTGCGGGCGTGCTCCAAGGGGGTTTTGCCGCCGAGCTCTTCGATCGGCTCATCGGCCATGCCGTCGCCGAGCAAGATAATGTATTTCATGCAATTCAACCTCGTGCTGAGATCGCCGGTTATCAGCCGCGCGGGTGATGTTGCTCGTGCAGCTTCTTCAGCCGCTCGCGGGTGACATGGGTATAAATCTGCGTGGTGGAGATGTCCGCATGCCCGAGCATCGTCTGCACCGCACGCAGATCGGCACCGTTTTCCAGCAGATGGGTGGCAAAGGAATGGCGCAGGGTATGCGGGGTAATGTTCTTGAGGATGCCGGCCTCCAGGGCGCGGCGCTTGATAATCTTCCAGAAGCCCTGGCGTGTCAACCCCTTCCCGGCGCGATTGAGAAAGAGGAAGGACTCTCTCCGTCCTTGTCGAGAAAAGGGCGCCCGAGGGCTGAGATAATGGCGCACTTCGGTCAGGGCCGTTTCGCCGAGGGGAACGATCCGCTGTTTGCTGCGTTTGCCGAAGGCGGTCAGATAACCGGCATCGAGTTGCAGATCGCCGACCTTGAGGGCAACCAGTTCGGAGACGCGCAGGCCGGTGGCGTAGAGAATTTCGAGCATCGCCCGGTCGCGCAGATCGAGCGTTGCCTCGCCGGCCGGCGCTTCGAGCAGGCGTTCGACCTCGGTCGGAGAGCAGGGTATGCGGCAGGGGATTGAAGCTCTTCGGCGCCTCGACCCGCAGCGGTCGGGTTGGCGGCGGCGATCCTCTCGCTGAGGAGAAATTTGTGAAAGCTGCGCACCGCCACCAAGGCCCGCGCCCGGCTGCGCGCCGAAAGACCGGCATCCTTGAGGAAGGCGAGAAAACGCAGGATCAGCGTCGGGGTAATGGCGTCGGGTCCGGCAACGTTTTCCTGCTGCAGAAAATCGAGATACCGCGCCAGGTCATGCCCATAGGCATCGAGCGTGTTGCGTGCCAGCCCGCTTTCGACGGTCAGATAGTTGAGAGAAGAGATCGAGAAGATTCGTTCAAACTCTTCCTCCAGACACTCCAGCAGTTTCTTGCGAATTTCCTCGATCTTCTCCTCGAAGGTGATCTTCTGGCCGAAGATATCGCTGACGTAGAAGGTATCGGCCACCTGATCGACCTTCGTGGAGATCTTCGATACGCCGATATAGAGGCCTAATTCTTTAAGGGTTTGGGTAATTTGGTAGAGCAGGCCGACGCTGGTCGTGGGCGAAAATATCGATGACGGTATATTCGTCGGAGACCTCGTTGTCGATCTCTACCTGATTGGGGAAGCGTGGCCGCGGCTGGCTCGGCAGCAGGTTGGAACGATGCCGCTTCTTCACCAGATCGGCCACCTTCGTGCCGCCCTTCGATGACCGCCGTCAGGTTCTCTTCCACCCGCTCGCCATTTGCCCGCATCGACGATGATCTCGCCGGCCGGGCTGCAGACCTGCAGAATATCGAGGGCGACACCATTATTCATGGTGAAATCTGCGCCCCGAGAATGTTGATGCTGTTGGCCGCCATCACGCCGGTGATCTTGGAGAAAAGCCCGGGGATATCGAGGGTGACGAGGGTGACGTTCGAGTAGTCGCCCTCCGCTTCCGGCTCTACTTTCATCATCAGCGGCCGGTCCTTGCGGGCCAGAATGAGGCGAATATGGTCGCCAATCTCCTTCGACCGTGCGACAGAAGTAACGCGTGCTCATCTCCCGCAGCACCTCCTTGACCTCCTTGGCATCGAACTCCTCTTCGAGCAGTTCGACCACCTTGCGCTTGCGGTTGCGCACCTTTTCGGAGCGCTTCTCCATCTGGAAATCACCCCGCTCGAGAACCTCGTAAGTCTTCTCATAGAGCTCCTGCAGAAGACAGCCCTTCCATTCCGACCAGACATCGGGACCGACCGCCTTGATGTCAGCGAACGTCAGCAGATAGAGCATTTTGAGATTTTCGCTCATCCCCATGCGCCGGGCAACCTGGAGGATCAGCTTGTCGTCGTGCAGATCGCGGCGCTGGGAGGTATGCGCCAGGACGCAGATGCTTGCGTACGAGAAATTCGAGCCGCTGGCTGTCTTCGCGGTTGAGTCCAAGACGGCGGGCGATGGTCGGAATCATCTCCGCCGCCCTTGTTGCAGTGATCCTTCCCCTCGCCTTTGCCGATATCGTGCAGCAGCACAGCGAGCAGGAGCAGTTCATGTTTTTCGATCGTCACTGCGCCACCTGGGTCAGCAGCGGCTTTTTCTCGGCATACTCCCCGCGCCAGAGCTTGATGATCTCCTCGATGGCAAAAAGGGAATGCATATCGACCGTGTAGATGTGATAGGCGTCGTGCTGAACCTTGCAGTAGATACGGCCGAATTCGGGGATGAAATGATTGAGGAACTGCAGGTGATGCATGTCCCGCAAGGTCTCGGCAACGCCGCTGGCGCCCGCGCAGAATCTTCGAGAAATCCCTCGCTCATGATCTTGCGAGCGCCGCACCCGGTCGTTGATCCGATGCAGATTGTCGCGAATGCTGCGCTTTAGCGGCAGACTCAACTGGACGTTGTGACGCTGGGCGAGGAGAAAGGCGCGCATCATCAGCGCCGGCTCGCTCCTCGAAGAGATCGTCGCGGGTCGGTGATCAGTTCGCCGCGCAGAATGTAAAAACCTTCCTCCACCGAACGCCGGGTGAGATAGCCGAGAATGCGGGAAGAAGCTCCCATCCTGCTGCATCGCCCGGGTAATCAGCGAAGAGGCGCAGATGCTCGACCCGGGTCGCGTGGGAGTAGTAATCCTGCATGAACTTCTCGACCGCCAGTGCCCCCTGCTGTCGTCCTGATAACCGAGGAATTGCGGCGATCTTCTCCTGCTGGTCGAAATGAATCTGATCGTTCTTGCGGCCGGAGAGATAGTGCAGTTCGTTGCGAATGCGCCAAAGGCAATCGAAAGCCGCCTCGAAATCGTTCCCCTCGCGCTCGGTCAGCACCCCCTTGATCATCAGCTCGCGCAGGGAGCGCGCCTTATACTTGACCTGGCGATCCACAGGGCGGTGTGCAGGTCGCGCAGCCCCCCCTCCCCTTCCTTGATGTTCGGCTCCAGCAGATAAACGGAGGAACCGTATTTGCGCAATCGGCGGCTGTTCTCCTCAAGTTTCTCGCGGATGAATGCCTGGGTGTTCTTGCCCAGCACGGCGCTGATGACCAGACGGTTGAATTCTTGGTTAGTGCTGTTCGTCGCCGACCAGATAGCGCGAATCGAGCAGCGCGGTGCGGGCGGTGATATCCTGCTCCGCCATCTCCAGGCAGTCGCGGGCGGTGCGAACACTGTGACCGACCTCCAGACCGATATCCCACAGCAGATAGAGGATCCGCTCGGAGAGCTGCTCGGCAATGTCTTTCTCCCGGCCGCCGCAATAGAACATCAGGTCGATATCGGAGCGCGGGTTGAGTTCGCCGCGGCCGTAACCGCCGAGGGCGAAAAGGGTGCAGGCATTGCCGCGGCGCGGCAGGTCGGCGGAGGCGGCGCGGTACAGGTTGCGGATCAGGGTATCGATAAGAGAGGTCAGGCTGCCGACGATCAGCCGGCCGCTCTCGCCGCCGCGGTGCCGTTCGCGGATCAGCTGCTGATGATGCCCGAGATAGGCACGGGAGGCTTCGACCAGCATCTTCTGCCGCTGCGCATACGGTATCGATGCATCGAGAACCTCGCGGTGAAAAAAGGTTTCGGTCTTTTCCATGACAACACTCATTGCGTGGCAATCATCCGCAGGGAATTGGCATACTGCTGGACGGCGCGGACGATGGCCGCGGCCGTTTTCTCGTGATACTTGCTGCTGGTCAGCCGTGCTTCTTCACGGGGATGGCTGATAAAAGCAGTCTCGACCAGAACCGACGGCATGGTAGCGCCGAGAAGGACATAGAACGGGCCCTGGCGCACCCCGAGATCCTTGATCTGCTTGTAATGGCTGCCTAGGTCCTCGATCAGGTTGCGCTGGATTTCCGCCGCCAGACGGCTCGACTCGTTGATCTTGCTGTTGGCCATCAGATCGAAAAGGATCAGTTCGAGATCGCCGACCTGCTTCAGGGAAGTGCCGTTTTCGCGGGCGGCAACGGCCGCCGCCTTGTCGTTCTTCGAAAAGTTGAGGTAATAAGTTTCAATCCCGTACGCCGCCTTATTGGTAGCGGCATTGGCATGAATGGAGATGAACAGGTCGGCGCCGACCCGGTTGGCGATGGCGGTACGCTCTTCGAGAGGGAGAAAAACATCGCCGCTGCGGGTAAGGATGACGTCCCAGCCGATCTTCTTTCAACTTCTCGGCAACCACCTTCGCCATGGCCAAAGCGACATCCTTCTCGAACACACCGGAAGGTCCAACCGCCCCTGGGTCCTTGCCGCCGTGCCCGGCATCGACAACGATCCGGCGCAGAACGTTTCCCCCCGCTACCGGCGGGAGGGTGACCTTGAGCGGCTTGTCTTCGGGCATCTTGTCAAGCAGGCTGGCGACCTGATCCTCTTCCGGCAGGGCAGCGATCTCCGTCCTCTGGGCGGTCAATTCGGGCGGGCGGTCGCCGGTGATGTCGAGGACGAGGCGCGTCGGATCTGCCAGGGGGAAAACCTTGTAATCCTTGATACTGACCAGATCGAGAACGACCCGGACGGTATCCGCATCCGGTTGCCCGGTGCGGATCTGCCGGAGAAGGCCGTCCTGTACCGATTTCTCCTCGATGAGACCCGCTGCGGGAACGGCGCCGCGCAGATCGACATAGAGGCGCGGCACGGTGTTGCTTGCCGTATCGCCGGCGAGAAAATTCGCCGTGTAATCGACCGGGCCGGAGAGATTGAGAACTACCCGCGTGTAGCCGGGATTCGACCAGAAACGGATATCCGTCAGCTCGCTGCGGGCGGCTGGCGCGGCCGGCGGTGCATGTTTACCCAGTTCCTTGACTTTGCGCCGGGCCAAAGCCGCATTCACACTGCCCGGATAGTCCTCCGCAACTGATCGGTAGCGCAGATAGGCCTGGGCCGGATCCTTTTTGATCTCTTCTTCGATGCCGGCGGCCAGCAGAAGCGCTTCGGCAGCAAGCGTCGAGGCGGGATACTTTCCCGCCACGCTGTCGAAATATTTCCCGGCCTGCACCGCATCCCCGATCCGGAAGGAAATGGCGTAAAGATTCCGGCCGGCTTTCCCGGCGAGGAAGAGGCTTTCGGCCGCCCGACGATGCCGGGGATGTTTGTCGGCGATCGCCACGAAACGGTCGATGGCCTGCAGCCATTTGTCCCGCCGCCCCCGCTCGCGCGGCGATTTCGTCAGAGCGGTGTAACTCTCCTTCGCCCGTTGGAAATCCCGTTCCCCTTTGTCGATGGCGGCGTCAGCCATGACCGGCAGAAGGAGACAGGCAAGAATCAACAAAATTCGTTTCGTCATGAGTTCACCATTTTTTTCATTTTATTGACCAGATTGAGCGCTTCCAGGGGGGTCAGACAATCGATATCGGTTTGCCGCAGCATCTCCCGCAGGGGATCGTCGGCGCTGTCGAAAAGGGACAGCTGGGGCGTGGGTGGGCGCGCCCCCCGCCGGCTGCGGGCCAGCCGCGGCTCCCCCTCGCGCTCGAATTCTCCCGATTCAAGATTGCGCAGTACCTCCCGCGCCCGTTCGATCACAGGCGCCGGCAGCCCGGCCAAACGCGCCACCTGGATGCCATATGAATGACTCGCCCCCCCCTTGACGATCCGGCGCAAGAAAATCACCTGATCGTTCCATTCCTTGACGGCGACATTATAGTTTCGTACCCGCTCGCGCGTCAGGGCCAGATCGGTCAGTTCATGGTAATGCGTGGCGAACAGGGTCTTCGCCGCCACGGCGGCAGTGTCGTGCAGATATTCGGCCACCGCCCAGGCGATGCTGATGCCATCGAAGGTGGAAGTGCCGCGGCCGATCTCGTCGAGAACGATCAGGCTGCGCGGTGTGGCATGGCGCAGGATATGCGCCGTCTCCGTCATCTCCACCATGAAAGTCGACTGGCCGCGCGCCAGATTGTCGCTGGCGCCGACCCGGGTGAAGATGCGATCGACTACACCGATACGGGCCGAGCGCGCCGGCACCAGGCTTCCCATCTGGGCGAGCAGAACGATCAGCGCCACCTGGCGCATGAAGGTCGATTTTCCCGCCATGTTCGGCCCGGTGATGATGAGCAGCTGGTTCTCCCGCGTGTCCATCGCCACGTCGTTGGGGACGAAAGGTTCCCCCAGAGACATCGCTTCGATCACCGGATGCCGCCCCTCGACGATCAGCAGATCGCCGCTATCGTCGATCTCCGGCACCACATAGCCGCGCTCGTGCGCCAATTCCGCCAGCGAAAAGAGCACGTCAAGATCAGCCAGGGCACCGGCGCTACGCTGAACGCGCCCGCCCTGCAGCGCTGCCTGCTGGCGCACCTGCTGGAAGAGATCGTACTCGATCTCCACCATCTTCTCCTCCGCCCCGAGGACCTTCTCTTCATACTCCTTCAGGGCCGGGGTGATATAGCGCTCAGCGTTGGCCAGCGTCTGCCGGCGCTGATAATCCTCCGGAACGCGCTCCAACTGGCTGCGGGTGATTTCAATGTAATATCCGAATACTCGATTATAGCGGATTTTCAGGCTGGAGATACCGGTACGCTCCCGTTCCTGCCGCTCGAGACGGGCAATCCACCCTTTCCCCTCGCGGCTGATGGCGCGCAGTTCGTCAAGTTCCGGGCAGTATCCGTCACGGATCAGCCCGCCTTCGCGCAGAACAAAGGGAGGGTCATCGACGATGGCGGTGGCGAGCAGCTCGACGACCTCCGGTAACGGATCGATAGTGCGCAGCTCGGCCACCAGAGGGGCGTCCAGACCGGCCAGGAGCTCGAGCAGGGGGGGAAGTCGCTGCAGCGAATGCCGCAGGGCGACAAGATCCTTGGCATTGGCGCTCGCCATGGAGATCTTGCCGTTGAGTCGCTCGAGATCGTAGATGCCATTGAGAGTTTCGCGCAGTTCGCCGCGCAGCAGGCTCTTCTCCACCAGTTCGGCCACCGCCGCGTGCCGGCGCCGGATCTTCTCCACTTCGACCAGCGGCTGATGCAGCCATTGCCGTAGACGCCGCCCGCCCATGGCGGTGACCGTCCGGTCGAGGACACCGAGGAGGGAACCACGACGGCTGCCGTCACTCAGGGTGGCGGTCAGTTCGAGATGGCGGCGGGTCGCTTCATCGAGCACCATGAATTCACTGGACTGCCAGGTGCGTAGCGAGCGGATGTGATCGAGGGCGCCTTTCTGCGTTTCTCCGAGGTAATGCAAGATCATTCCGGCCGCTGTTGTGGCGCCGTGCAGATTTTCGCAGCCGAACGGTTCGAGAGATGCGCAGGCGAAGAAGGTCAGCAGCCGGCGCCGTGCCGGCTCCGGCTCGCACCTCTCCACCGGCAGCGCATTGAGCATTCGTCCGGCGAAAAGATTGGCAAATGCCTGCCGCAAACCGGCGCCGGCGGCCCCTTCAGGAAGAAGAATTTCCCGCGGGTTAAGAGAGGCGATCTCGCTCCGCACCCCCTCGGCGTCCACGCACTCGGTCACCCGGAATTCGCCGGTGGTGATGTCGAGGCCGGCGACCCCCCAACGCCCTTCGACCTCGACCAGAGCCAGGAGATAATTGTTCTCCTTCGGCTTCAGGGTATCGGTATCGACCACCAGACCGGGGGTGATGACACGCACCACTTCCCGCCGGACGATGCCTTTGACCGTCTTCGGATCCTCAACCTGTTCGCAGATGGCGACTTTATAGCCGTTTTCGACCAGACGGGATATATACGGCTGACAGCTGTGAAAGGGAATGCCGCATAGGGGAACCTCTTCAGCGGCCCCCTTGTTGCGCGAGGTCAGGGTGATATCGAGCACCTTTGATGCGGTGACGGCATCTTCCAGGAACATTTCGTAGAAATCGCCAAGACGAAAAAACAGAATTGCATCTGGATAGTTCGACTTGATTTCAAAATACTGACGCATCATCGGAGTTGCAAAGGACATTTATTTCAGTACCTTTTTCGGCGAGCCAAATAATTTCATCGCAGCAGATCAGCAGCGGGTTATGTTAACAAGTCAATATTTCGATGTAAAGCCGATCCCGTCGGAAAAATGCAATATATATACATTGACCCCACGGCCGGGGAATGCTAAAAAAACGCCGCAAACACGCGGAGAGAGCATGAACGACGAACTGTTCAAAAAAAAGAATTTCGATATTGCGGATCTGCAGGATGAAATCCGGGTGGATGAGCTATGCTGCCGTCTGCTGCGCTTCTTCTGCCAGCATCTGGTCCAGGAGGGGCTCACTCCCGCCGACGCCGGCGCTCTGGCGCAGGGAGCGGACTACTTTCTGCGTGAATTCGTCATTCCGGACCGCCGGGAAAACATCTTCGCCCTCTCTCCCGGGCGGGTGCGTCAGTTCGCCGGCAACTGGTACATCATCCGCAACCTCGAACCGAATATGGCCGAACTAACCAGCATTCTCAAGGGCGTGGCGGCTTTTTACCATTACGCTCGACAGATGGGCAAAGTCAGCAACGAACTGGCGGATCAGGTAGCGGAAGAGTGCCTGGACCTTCCCTATTACCGCTACAGGATCGAGTCGTTCTGGGAAATCCAAGGGGATGGTTATCTCGCTTGGGAAAAAGAATGCCCCCTCAAGGAGTAAATTGCAGGATTTAGGCTTGGACTATTAGATTAGCCCTAAATCCTGTATTGTTACTTATTATGGCTACTTCTCCCAAAATCAAAGCCGCCCGCCTTTCCCTCGGCACCGCTTTTACCCTGACCGTGCTCAAGCTGATTACCGGTTTGCTCACCGGCTCCCTGGCGGTCCTCTCCTCGGCCATCGACTCGCTCCTGGACATCCTGATGTCCGGAATCAACCTGCTGGCCATTCGTCAAGCCGAACAGCCGGCCGACTCCACCCATCCTTTCGGCCACGGCAAGTACGAAACCCTCGCCACCCTCATACAAGCGCTGGTCATTGCCTCGTCCGGGAGCTGGATTATTTTCGAGTCGGTGCGTCGTCTTTACCGGGGGGCGGAAGTGGCGAAGCTCGGCAGCGGCATCGGGGTGCTGGCGATCAGCGCCATCGTCTCCTGGTGGATCGGCCGATATCTGCGCCGCACCGGCGAACGTACCGACTCTTCGGCTTTGCGTGCCGATGCCCTGCATTTTTCGATGGATCTCTATACCAACCTGGCGTTGATGGCCGGGCTGGCGATCATCACCCTGACCGGCGCCGTCTGGCTCGATCCGGTCCTCTCGCTCGTGGTGGCCCTGTACATCATTTTCGAAGCGGTGCGGCTGGTGCGCCACGGCTTGGGCGATGTTCTCGATGAGCAGCTGCCTGAAACGGTCCGGCAGGAGATTCAACGCATTATCGAAGCGAATCGCTGCGATCTGCTCGGCTACCACAATCTGCGCACCCGGCGAGCCGGTTCGCAGAAAATCATGGATTTTCATCTGACCGTCTGCAAACACCTCAATGTGGCCGAAGCGCATGCGATAGCCGATCACATGGAAAAACGGATTGAACAAGAGATCCGCGGCGCCGACGTCACCATTCATATCGAACCTTGCCAACGGCTCGACTGCCCGGGACGCGAACACTGCAACATCGAGCAGGCCCGCCTTAATGGATGAAGAGAATTCGCAGAGTTAAACTGTTTTTCGCAGATCCCCAGGATATATAATCCTGGGGGATTGATCACAAACCTTTTTCGAGTTTTTTCAAGCCTTCCAGCCGGTCGATGACTTCCCGGCTTCCTTGTTGACGCTCTTCAAGCGCAGCGAAAATGCGACTCGCCATTTCGCTCACCGAGCCGACAGCCCCTTCGATATCTTTCGTATTGCGCTTCTGCTTCTCGATCGCCTCAACCAGTTCATCGGCCATTCTTTTCAGCTCTTCGATCGATTGCACGATACTGCGGGTTCCCTGCGCCTGTTCGCGTGAGGCCAGTGTCACCTGCGAGGACATTTCTCCCAGCTCCTCGATGGAGCCGCTGACCGACTCGACGCTAGTGGAAACCTCTTGGGTCGCCTTACGGATTTTATGTGTCATTTCCATCGATTGGATGGCACTGCCGAGAATCTGCTGCAGCGATTCCGCCATCGTTTTGCCGAACTGGAGATTTTCCTGCACCAGTTTTCGGGTGAGTCCGATGTGATCGACCGTTTCGTGGGTAAAAGTCTGGATTTCTTCAATGATGTGGGCGATGGCGCCGGTCGAGCGGGCCGCTTCCTGCGATAAGGTGCGGACCTCCTCGGCGACCACAGCGAAGGAGCGACCATGTTCCCCCGCCTGGGCGGCAATGATCGCCGCATTGAGCGCCAGCAGGTTGGTCTTTTGCGTGATCTCGCTGATGACGGTGGTGATGCTGCCGATTTCATCACCCTTGCCGGAAAGCCGGCCGATGGCGGCGACCGCCTTTTCCACCGCGCCGGCGATTCCTTGCAGCCCCTGCAGGGTGCTGTTCACCGAGGTGACGCCGTTTTCCGCCTGCTGTTTGACTTTTTCCGCCATCGAATGCGAATGCCCGGCACTTTCCTGCACGCTGCCGATGGTGCTGGCGATCTGGGTCATGGCGGAAATCGAGCGGTCCATGAAATCGGAGAGTTGATGCAGGTTTTGCGACACTTCATCAATGGACACCGAAATTTCGGCGGTAGAAGAACGGGTGGTATCGGCCACATCCCGCACCACATCGACAGCCCGGGCGATATCGAGAATCGATTCACTGGTCGAGGCCGTCGCCTCGCGCAGAGAACTCTCGTGCTCGGAATGTTCCTGCCTGTACTTGAGCAGCTCCTGAAAGGTCTCGCCCAGTTCGCGGATCAACGTTTCCACCGATTCGACCAGCCCGATCTTCACCATGGTCGCCGAAACCTGATCGGCGAAAAGCTTGACCGTATCGACATCGGTGTCATCGACGATTTTGCGTTTGTTTCTGTAATCGACGCCGAAAAGTCCCACCACCTCATTGCGGACGACGATCGGACAGATGATGAAACTGCGCGAACGAAGCGGCATGATCGAATTGCAGGGGGGTTTGAGGTGATATTCTTCGGGAAGTTTGGTGATATCCGGCACAAGGAGAATCTGACGGCTTTCGACTACCTTGAACAGGGCGCCGGCGCGATGGTCAAGGGGGAGGGTGATTCCGCTGACCTGGGCGGTGCCGCTGCCGCGATGAGCGGCAAATTCAAGAATCTGCTTCTCCCGGTTAACCATGAGAATATTGACGCGATCGTAACCGAGAATGTCATGCAGACCATCCGCCGCCAACCGAATGACATCCTGAAAATTGACCGATTTCTGAATATTCGCATTGATGATGTGAAAATTTTTAATACTATGATTGAGATCGACAAAACGCTTTTCGAATTCTTCTTTTTGCGAGGCAATAGTGTGATTGAGTTCATCGAGGCTGCGGGCGCGATCGATCAATTCCTGCTCGTTTTTGCCAAGGATAAAGCCGATAGTGCCGAAAACCAGGGAGGTGCCGAATCCCATGTAGAGGTAGACGCCCATCATTTCGCTGGAGGCAGTCATGCCGGCGATGATCTGATCGTATATCCCCTTCCCGCCCTGCCAGAAAAAGAAAAGCCGCAGAACCGACCAGCCGGTCGGCGCCAGCATTCCCAGAAAAATGCCATAAAGCGTGTATCGCCAGCTGCGGTGTTCTAAATTAGTGAATGTCATTTATTATCCTGACGGATGAAAATAGGACTGCAGTCCACATCTTGATAGACAGAAATTTGCAGCCGGTCAAGGAAAATCAGCGCCCCAACACAATCCCGAGCGCTTCGGCCGTACGCACCAGCTCACCATCAGGCGGCACCAGATTAAGGGAGCCGACCGCCTCGCCGATATCGACCGCCACTACCGACTGGCCGCGCAGGGCAACCATTTTGCCGAAACCGCCAGCGGCGATCAGTTCAACGGCATGCACCCCGAATCGCGAACCGAGAAGGCGGTCGGTATGGGTGGGCGTCCCTCCCCTTTGCACATGACCGAGAACGACCACGCGCGTTTCCATCTGCATCCGTGTTTCGATCTCCCGGGCGACATAGCGGCTGACTCCGCCCAACCGGTCGATGCCGAAATTATCCGCGGCGCTGACCTGTTTTACCTGATCGCCGCCGGCCGGGAAAGCCCCTTCCGCCACCACCACAATGGAAAAACGGCTGCCGCGGGCCCGCCGCCGGTCGAGCGCCTCACAGACTTTTTCGAGGTGAAAAGGAATTTCCGGGATGAGGATGACATCGGCGGAGCCGGCGATTCCCGATTCGATCGCAATCCAGCCGGCATCCCGCCCCATGACTTCCACCACCATGGCCCGATGATGGCTCTCGGCCGTACTGTGCAGCTTGTCCAGGGCATCGGTGACGGTCGCCACGGCCGTGTGATAACCGAAAGTGACATCGGTGCCCCGCAGGTCGTTATCGATCGTTTTCGGCACTCCCACAACCGGCAATCCGAGATCGTTGAGTCGCTTGCCGATCTTCAAGGTCCCGTCGCCGCCGACCGCCACCAGCACTTCGGCGCCCAGACGACGGAAGCCTTCGAGTACCGTCCCCGACACATCGATCAGTTTGACTTCATTCCCCTCCCGCATCGGGTAGGCGAACGGATTGCCGCGATTGCTGGTACCGAGAATGGTGCCGCCGCGCGGCAGAATTCCACGGACCGCCTCCAGGTCGAGTTCACGCACCCGCGGCGCACCGACCAGACCGTCGAAACCGTCCTCGATTCCCAGCACCTTCCAGCCACGGTCAAGGATAGCGGCGCGAACGATGCCGCGAATGACAGCGTTAAGACCGGGACAGTCCCCCCCACCGGTAAGAATAGCGATCGTTTTGCTCATGGAAGTCCTCCCTTGGCTAAGAAAAATTCAAAAAAAATCAGTCGTTCTTTCGTCCAACCGATCATAGGCCAGCCGTGCGGCGCCGAGAATCCCCGCGTTATCGCCCAAGGCGCCACGTACGATTCGCAGACGCTGCGCCGGGACAGCAAAGGCGCGAAAGGCAATTTCTTCTTCCAGAGCCGGAAGCATCAGATCAAGGCTTTCGCTCGCTCCGCCGGTGATCACCACACCATCGAGATTGAGCAGATTCGTCACCCCGGCCAGCACCTGGCCGAGACGTTGACCGGCTTCGCAAAAGGCGTTGATCGCTACCGGATCGCCGGCACGGGCGGCCAATGCGATATTGTGACTGGTCAGTTCCGCCAGCGGCAGAGCTGCCAGAGTACTTGAGGCGCCGGCGCGCAGATATTCCAGTACAGTCAACACTACGCCGGAAGCCGAGGCGTACTGTTCCATGCAACCGCAGCTGCCGCAGCCGCAAGGACGGCCCTGGGGCTCGACCATGAAGTGCCCCACTTCACCGGCCGATCCGTCGCTCCCCTCCCATAACCGACCGTCGAGCACCAGACCGCCGCCGACACCGGTGCCGAGAGTGACGGTTAGAAAGGAGGGAAATTCGCGCCCGGCGCCGAAGAGCGCCTCACCCCAGGCGATGGCATTGGCATCGTTGAGAATCGTCACCGGCAGAGAAAGCGCCTCCCGCAGGCGCAACGCTAGCGGTAATCGGTTCAGGGGGCGCAAATTTGGGGAAAAGGTCACTGTACCATCGGCGGCAATCACCCCCGGAGTTCCCATGCCCATGGCTCGCACCTGCAAGCCCTTTTCCTGCGCTAGATGGATAAGATCACGGCAGAAAACAACAAGCCGGGCAAGGAACGACTCGCAACCTTCCTCAATAAGAGTCGGCATGCGGGCAATTTCACCGATTTCACCAGCAAAGGTAACCAAAGCGCCGCGGCAGTTCGTCCCTCCCAGATCGATGCCGATAATTGCCTCGCCGCTCATGGCCATCCCTTTATCGGCTCCGCCGGGCAAAAGCCTGGCGCAGCAGTTCACAGGTTTCTTCCAGATGCTGGGGAATGACCCGGACATCGGCAAAAACCGGCATGAAATTCGTGTCGCCGCTCCAGCGTGGAACAATATGCATGTGCAGATGATCGGCCACCCCGGCGCCAGCAATCTGACCCAGGTTCATGCCGATATTGAAACCTTGCGGCGCCACCGTTTCCTGCAGCACGTCGCGGGCGAGAACCAGCAACCTGTTCATCTCCAACACCTCGGCGGGAGAGAGCGCCCCTGGATCGCAGGTATGACGAACCGGGGCAACCATCAGATGGCCATTTGTATAAGGGTATTTGTTCATGATGATGAAAGCACCCTCGCCACGCAGCAGAACCAGCCGCCGGCAATCGTCGTCCCGCTCCGGCGGCAGGCAGAAAACGCACCCTGTCGCCGGCCGTTCCGATTCGCCGCGAATATAGGTCATCCGCCACGGTGCCCAAAGTTGTTTCATTTTCCTGCTCCTTCGACTTTCCGGTATAAAAGAGACACGCCAATTATAGGGGAATCGCGCCGCAGGTAAACATTAAACTTTCACCTGTCTGCTGCCGACGAGGCATGAGGAATCAGCGGAAAATTTCCTCTTCGTATCCACCGGGGAAGAAGGTTGTTTCCCACTTGACCCTCAGCCGCATGCAGGACTATTTTGTTGACCAATTCCTTCGCCAGACTTTTCCGGAGTAGGAGCAAAATACGGTTTCATTTCCAACCAAAAAGTGGCGGAATCTTCTTGACAGAAGACTTCCCTCCCTTTATTTTGCAGTTTAATAATAATAAAAATTTTCAGTATCACTTAAAATCAAAACACCGCTTCAGTTGCCGGGAAATCCGGTAGACTCATACCATCGGAGGTTAGTCCAGATGTCGAAACGCGAAGACGCCCTTCTTTATCACAGTTCCGGCCGTAAAGGAAAAATCGAAGTCGTCACCACCAAGCCGTGCGCCACCAGCCGCGATCTCGCCCTGGCCTACAGTCCAGGTGTCGCCGAGCCGTGTCTTGAAATTGAAAAAAATCCCGCTCGATGGCTTACGAATATACCGCCAAAGGAAATCTAGTGGCGGTTGTCTCCAACGGTACCGCCGTTCTCGGCCTTGGTGACATCGGCGCCCTCGCCGGCAAGCCGGTCATGGAAGGCAAAGGAATTCTCTTCAAGCGCTTTGCCGATATCGATGTTTTTGACATCGAACTCAACACCAAGGACTCCGACGAGATCATTCGCACCGTCAAGATCCTGGAGCCTACCTTTGGCGGCATCAACCTCGAGGATATCAAAGGCCCGGAATGCTTCTATATCGAGGAAGAGCTGAAGAAAATCATGAATATTCCGGTCTTTCACGATGATCAGCACGGAACGGCGATCATCGCCAATGCCGGCCTGCTGAACGCGCTGGAAATCACCGGGAAGAAGATCGAAGAGATCAAGATTGTCGTCAATGGCGCCGGCGCCGCCGGTGATTGCCTGCGCCAACATGGCGCGGGTCCTCGGCGCCAAACCGGAGAACATGTACCTTTGCGACACCAAAGGGGTCATCTTCAAAGGGCGCACTGAAGGGATGAACCCCTACAAGGAGCGCCTGGCGAACGATACGCCGGCGCGTACCCTCGAAGAAGCCATGGTTGGCGCCGATGTCTTTTTCGGCGTTTCGGCCAAAGGGGCGGTGACGCCGGAGATGGTCGCCAGCATGGCGAAAAATCCGGTCATTTTTGCCATGGCCAACCCCGACCCGGAGATCACTCCGAGCGGATGCCAAGGTCGTGCGCAACGATGTCATCATCGGCACCGGCCGCAGCGACTACAATAACCAGGTCAATAACGTCCTCTGCTTCCCTTTCCTCTTCCGCGGCGCCCTCGATACCCACGCCAGCGCCATCAACGACGAGATGAAGATGGCGGCCTGCATGGCTCTCGCCAACCTGGCCAGGCAGGATGTTCCCGATTCGGTGCGCAAAGCGTACGGCGATGTCGATATCAAGTTCGGCCGCGAATACCTCATTCCGAAACCTTTCGATCCCCGCGTCCTGCTGCATGTGGCACCGGCGGTTGCGCAGGCGGCCATGGACAGCGGCGTGGCACGCCGGCCGATCGAGGACATGAAGAAGTATCTTGAGCAGCTCGAAGCGTTGCAGGGACGCTCGAAAGAAATCATGCGCCTTCTCATCAACAAGGCGAAGGCAAATCCGAAACGGATCGTCCTTCCCGGAAGGGGAAGAGGACAAGATCCTGCGTGCGGCGCAAATCCTGGTCGATGAAGGGATCGCCATCCCGATCCTGCTCGGCGATGAAAAAGAGATTCGCGCCAAGCATCGATATCCTCGGTCTCGACCTCGGGGATATCCAGCATCATCGATCCGATGCAGAGCGAACAGACGAACAGCCTATGCGGAAGAGCTTTTCAATATGCGCCAGCGCAAAGGGGTGACACAGGCCGAAGCGAGGCGGCTGGTGCAGAAAAATCGCAATTATTACGGCTCGATGATGGTGCAGGCGGCGACGCCGATGCCCTCCTCTCCGGCATCAATCATCACTATCCCGATACCATCCGGCCGGCCCTGGAAATCATCGGCAAACAGGAAGGCCTCTCCAAGGTGCATGGCCTGTACATGATGGTCTTCAAAAAGGATGTCGTCTTTTGCGCCGACACGACGGTGACGATCGAACCGACGGCCGAAGAACTGGCGGAAACGGCCATCCTCTCCGCGCAAGAAGGCGCGGATTTCGATGTCGAACCCGAAAGTGGCGATGCTCTCTTTCTCCAACTTCGGCAGCGCCGAACATCCGCTCACAGTAAAGGTCAAGCGCGCTACCTCCCTGGTCAAACAATGGGCGCCCGATCTGGTCGTGGATGGCGAGATGCAGGCCAATGTCGCCCTTGACCCGGAAATCTACCGCCAAGCAATTCCCCTTTTCCAGCCTCAAAGGGGATGCCAATGTCTTCATTTTTCCCGGATCTGCAGTCCGGCAATATCTGTTACAAACTGCTGTACAAGCTCGGCGGTGCCGAAGCAGTCGGGCCGATCCTGATGGGGATGAAGAAACCGGTGCATGTTCTGCAGCGCGGTGACAGCGTTGCCGAAATCGTCAACATGGCGGCGATGGCGGTTGTCGATGCCCAGGAAGCTGCCGAGAAATAATTTTTTTCGCTCAAATTAATTCGAAGAAAGGGGGCGCATGGCGTCCCCTTTCTTTTTACCTTTCCCTTCCCTTGCCCCACCAATCCTGTTAAACTTCGCGCCACAAAATCAGATAAAAACGAATCGAGGATTGTTCATGAGATATCTGAGCACACGCGGTCAGGTCCGCGATCTTTCCTTTAAAGACGCCGTCATGATGGGGCTTGGCGATGACGGTGGGCTGCTGCTGCCGGAAACGATCCCCACCCTCACCCCTGGTGATATCGGCGCGCTGGAAAAACTGGCCTATCCCGAACTGGCCTTTCAGATCCTTTCCCGTTTTGCCGGCGGCATCCCTTCCAGCGATCTCAAAGAGCTGGTCGATCGTTCCTACGCCACCTTCACCCACCCGGATATCACCCCTCTCGAACACCGGGACGGCCTCTACATCCTCGAACTCTTCCATGGCCCCACCCTCGCCTTCAAGGATGTGGCGCTGCAACTCCTCGGCAATCTCTTTGAGTATCTGCTGAAAGAACGCCACGAGAAAATGAACATTCTCGGCGCAACCTCGGGCGATACCGGAAGCGCCGCCATTTACGGCGTGCGCGGCAAGGAAAATATCCGTATCTTCATTCTGCATCCGCACGGCCGGGTTTCTCCCGTGCAGGAAATGCAGATGACCACGGTCACCGACGACAACGTCTTCAATCTGGCGATCCGCGGTACCTTCGATGATGGCCAGCGCATCGTCAAGGAGATCTTCGGCGATCTTCCCTTCAAGGCCGAGCATGCGCTCGGCGCCGTCAATTCGATCAACTGGGCGCGGGTACTGGCGCAGGTGGTCTATTATTTCTATGCCTGGGGGCGGGTGCGGCGGGCGACCGGCAGCGACAGCTTTTATGTTTCCGTCCCCACCGGCAATTTTGGCGATATTTTCGCCGGCTGGGTGGCAAAACGCATGGGGCTGCCGATCCGCAAGTTGATTGTCGCCACCAACGAAAACAATATCCTTACCCGTTTCGTCCGCGACGGAGACTACTCCATCGGCAACGTCACCCAGACCCTTTCGCCATCGATGGATATCCAGGTGGCGAGCAATTTCGAACGCTACCTTTACTACTTTTACGATGAGAACGCGCAGAAGGTACGGCAGGCCATGGACGACTTCCGGCGTGATGGCAAATTGACCTTTCTCCGCAAGGAAGAACGGGAGCGGATTGGCAATGATTTTCTCGCCATGACCGTGGATCGGGAACAGACACTGGCGACCATTCGCGACTTTTATCGCTCGACCGGAACCATTCTCGATCCGCATACCGCCGTCGGTGTCCATGCCGGCCGGCAGCTGGCTGGCGGCGACGCACCGGTTGTCTGTCTCGCCACCGCCCATGCCGCCAAGTTTCCCGATGCGGTGCGCCAGGCAATCGGCCGCGATCCGGAAATCCCCATTTCCCTCGCCGGAATCGAAAATCGGACTCGCCGCTGCGAGCTCATTGATGCCGAAACCCACAAAATAAAGGATTTTCTTGCCGCCAATGCTCTCTAGAAGATCGTCGCGAGCGGCTTAATTATCGATGAAAAGCCCCGGCAGCAGTATTTGCAGCCGGGGCTTTTCCGTCGAGGATGGAAACGGATAGCTATTATCCGGCGGGAAGAAAGTCGATCGGGTACAAGATGGACGTCTTCGGTACCTTCTCTTTCGTCCCGAAGTTGAATTTCTTGACGCGCTCGACGATCTGGGCCACCAGCTCCGGCGAGGCGAGATCGCTCGACTCCACCGTACACACGGACACCTCACCACCAGGCTCGATAGTGATTCGCAGCACCATCTTCCCACGCAGAGTCGGGTTCTTGCGCAATTCGGAATTGTATATCCGATAGAGTGCCGCCTTGTACCGATCGAATACGATCTGGATCTCTTCGTCGGTTCGGGCCGGCCCTGCCCCCGCACTCAGCGGTCTCGATTCTTGCGCCGCCAGACCCGCCACGGCACTCGTTACTCGCGCAAAATTGGCAACCCCACTGCCATCACCGAGTCGATCGGCATTGCCGGTTCCGACATTTCGACTCACGGTAGCATTGCTGATGCCACCACTGCCGCCCCCACTCTGGGTCTGAATGGACACCAGCGAACGCTGGGCTACGGCCTGCCCTGCCACCTGCCCGGTGTTACTCAGACGCGCTTCAGCGCCGAGCCGCGCAACGGGAGTTTCATCGATCAGATCACTAAAGCTCTCCTTGAAGGCCAGAAACCCTGTGCTCTCTGCTTTTTTGCGCGCCGCCTGCGTTTCTGCGGTGGTTGCTTTGGGCCGGTCTTCCTGCTTCTCCGGCACTTTTTCCTGATCTTTTTTGGGCTTCTTTTCTTCTTTTCGTTCAGATGGCGGCTCAGGCTTGGGCCGCTCCTTCCTCAGCATAGAGACCAGGCGTTCCGGGATTTCGACCACAACGGGACGGACCGGCACCGGCAATGTCACCAGGTGGATGAGACCACCAAGGAGCATGCTGAAGAACATCGCAATAAGCAGGGTGCGGCGATAACGTCGCTCGCTCTCACTCTCATCGCTCCAGGGCATGACCGACGGGTGATGCGGAACCGGGGAAAGTTCCCGTTCGACGACAAATTCGTCCTTGCGCCTCTCGTCGCGGGCATGCGCATTGCGAATTGCATCATGCAGGTAGTCAAGTTCATCGAGGCGCTGGTTGACCTGCGTCTTGAGATTCGCCTGTTTTTCCTGGACCCCGCGGATTTCCCCGTCGAAACGGGCAATGCGGCTCTGTAGCCGTTCGATATGTCCGGCGACATCCTTGAACTCCGGCACTTCTCCCCAGAAGAGTTGGCCCGCCTCCAGTTCGTCGAGTCGGTAGAGGGCATTGCAGGCGTCCCGCAGAGCGTCGAAGCGCAGCCGGTCGGCGGAAAAGGTTTCCAGCTCAGCCTCTGCCACGCGCATCTCAGACTCGAGCTCGGTGAGGGTTCCCCGGACCTGCTCGACCTGCGCGTTCAGCGGCGCCAATTCCTGCACTAGTACCGATGTATTCACAGCATACCCGCTAACCCTGCGCAGCTTTCTGGGTAACGGCAAGGGAAATCCTTCCGAATCCAGAAGCCGTGCAGCTTGTCATTATTTTCTTAAGCACATTGAATGGAATCTTTTTATCAGCCAGGAGAGTGATTTCCTTGCTTCCGGAAACCCCGTCAATTTGGGATTCAAGCTGTCCCAGTCGTTCTGTTACTTCACGAACCGTCCCGAGGCTGTCATTGAAAATTTCCTGGGTGTTGATTACGGCTTCACCCTGAATAATGACGACTTCGGGGGTGACCGAAATCACCACTGTACCTCTTGGCTTGGTCTCGACAACGGAATCGGGCAGCGCGATCCGCTGTTCCGGCATGTCACCATTGAAGGAGTGAAAAAGCAGAAAGAACACCAGAACGGAAAGAACATCCAACATGGGAATCAAGTTCAGACTTGCATGATGACTTTTCCTGTTGTTACGCTCCATCCGTTTCATACGTCTGCTATCTTTCATGGTGCGTCTCCTATGGATATGGTTGGAAAGAGAACTATTTTCTCGATTTCTTTGCTCCCTTCCGCCCGCACTTCGGCGCCACGAACCGCATCCATGACCTGAATCAGATAGTCGTATTCAATCTTCGGTTCCATCAAAACCGTCGCGTCTTCCTTCTCCGGATATTGGGCTTTCAGGCGAAGGAGCATTTCGGACAGCAGCTTGATATCGTATTTATCGTCTTTTTTCGGAATCGCGGCCTCCACGGACGACCCGTTGGCAATCTCCAGTCCGGCCTTGCGGATAATCACCTCGATAGTGAAATTAGGCTTGGTCGAAGCAGGTCCGCCGGCGTTGGTCGGGATACTCAACTCCATGATCGTAATACTCGTAAAGACGGCAGTGATGAGAAGAAAGACCACCAGAACGGTAAAAATATCCATCATTGGTGTCAGGTTCAAGAGCTCCATGATATCCGTATCGTCTGATCCTTCCCTTCTCCTTTTACGATAACGTCTGGCCATGATCAGCTCCTGTCATATTGGCGCTTGGTAAAATTTGAGATTGCGTTGAGCGCCTTTACCGATGCCATCTCCAGACTGTTCACGATCTGAGACGTGGTTGTTGTCAAGCGTGCATGGAGTAATAGAAGCGGGATCGCGGTCATCAAACCGAAGGCAGTGCAGTTCATGGCCTCAGAAATGCTGGCCGCGAGCAGGGCGGCCTTCTCGGCAGGGCTCGCAGTGGCAACCGCGGTGAATGCCTGGATAAGACCCATGATGGTGCCGAGCAGTCCAAAAAGCGTGGCGATATTTGCGAGCAGTGACAAGAACGGCGTGCGCTTTTCCAATTGTGGAACTATCTCCATCATGCTCTCTTCCATGGCGATTTCGATGTCTTCCCGTCGCCTAACCGCCCCTTGACGCGCTAATCCCATCCCCAGCATCTGCGAGAGGACCGATTTGTCGATGTTGACGATTTCCCGGGCTTTTTCGAAATCACCCTCAGCCAGCAATGGATGCACCTGGTCCCATATTTTGCGGTTTTGCGTTATGGTGCGCTTCAGATGGATCCAGCGCTCGACCGAAATGGTGATGCCCACCGCAAGCACGAGTAGAATAGGGAACATGTAGATCCCACCCATCTGAAAAAACCTTATTATCGTATCGAATCCCATCTACTTTCTCCTTTTTCGCTGAATTATTTTTTGGTGCTGACTTCGTAAAACTCTAATTGACGCATGAAAACGTCCCGATCAACCGGTGCATCGCGCTCGTTCAACATCCTGTTCAGGCTGGTCTCCACACCTAGTTCAGAACTCTTCCATGGCACAATATAAAGTGCTTTTGGTGCTTCATCATTACCGACAATGGATATACCCGAGAGCTTCTTGGGTTCCTCATTGTCCTGAGCCATAACCGTTACGGCCAGAAACAGAACCAAGCAAAGACTGAGAGTCAATTTCCGATACATATATCTTTCCTCCCTAGGCCGACTGAATCCAGCCTACCGCCCTGATCGTGCGCGCAGGTCGGCAATCCAGATCTTCACCTGCTCATCCTGGGGCGTGGCCTCGCTGTAAATCACATAATTGTCAATGGCACACGCCAAGTCCTTCAGATATAAATCGCAGAGAATCGCAAGATTTTTGCGCGCCGGATGGTAATCCGGAAAAGCTGCGAGCGTCTTCTCATACATCCCGCGGGCCTCGGCAAAGCGGCCGGTCTGGCGAAGCAATAAGCCATATTCATTGCTGGCCACCGGATGCTCGGGAACAAGACTCAGTGCCGTTTTTAGATGCTGCTCGGCCGGCTCGAATTTATCGAGGTGCTTATAGGCAATCGCCAGATTGATATAAGGCGCCGTGACTCCCGGTAAGCGCTCGATCAGCTTTTCCAAAACCCCGATCGCCTCGCCGTAATCTTGCTCTTTCATCAGGACGACAGCGCGCTCGAATTCCTTGCGTGATTCAGTATCCATGCTGGGTATTTCCGTGATGAGAAATCCATCCCGCCCATCAGTGAGTCGCACCACAGAGGGTCCTGCCGGTGTAGCGGGCATCTGAGCGGATTCCGCCGCCGCAGGGAGACTCTCCTCTACGGACTGGGGCTTGACCTTTCCCCCGGCACATCCGGCAAGAATCCCCAGAAGAATCGATAAAATCACCAACCGAGAGTGAGTTCGTGATTTTGACCACCAAATCCGCTGTGTAGATATGACCTGCATCACTTGGCTCCTCGCCGACCGGAAATTGCTTGTGATCTCGTGTGCAACGCCTTGCCAATTGCCGCGATCAACATCGACTACTGCACAGGAGCGCCTTGTGGGATATTCTTACCGGCACTATCGCGGGCAACTTCGCCCGTTTCGGCCGGGATTGGTGGTTTGGTTTGCTCCGTTTTTTTGACTGGTGATGGTTTTCCAGCTGTTTTCGACTTCCCAGCTGCCTTCGGTTTGCCAGCTGCCTTCGGTTTTCCAGCTGCCTTCGGTTTTCCAACTGTTTTCGGCTTTCCAGCTGTTTTCGGCTTTCCAGCTGTTTTCGGTTTTTCGACCTGTACCGGTTTTTCGACCTGCACCGGTTTTTCGACCTGCACCGGTTTTTCGACCAGTACTGGCTCTGCAATCGGCGCCGGCTCTGCGATGGCGTCTGCAACGACTGGCTCCTGGGTAACCTGGGGCGGGATCGGCTTGTCAATTGCGAAAACAAAAGTCTCCAGCGAACTGACGATGCCGCTGCTCTCTTCCGGCTTGGCATAGCGAGCGGGTACGAACGCGGCCAATTTCTGCAAACTCTTGTCGATCCACGCGTTGTAGATACCGACCGAGATCAGCTCGAGGTTTTTCTCGTGAACGGCAATGGCCTTCTCCTCGAACGGATACGCCTGCTCTTCGATGGCCAGTTCGTACTCTTCGAGTTCCAAGGGGCTCAGTCCTTCTGGCCGTTCGGATTCCATCAGAGCTTTGCTGAAATGAGCATAGATCTCGGCCAGATAGAACGTCGCCGCGGCCGTAACCTCCCCGACTTCATAATCCAGGAGCTTGGTAAATTCCTGGGTGGCCGCCTTCATCACCTCTCGCTTCTTGCGCAGGTTGACCTCAAAAGGTTTTACCAGCCGGACCGCTACAAATTGCTCATATCTCGGCTCGGTCAGCACCAATGCCGCCCTCCCGGCGAGATACCGGGTTCGTACGGTACGCGCGCGCCCTGCGGATGCGTCGATGGCGACTATCTCCCGGAGTTCGTTCAGATAGTTTTTCTGATCGTTCTCTGCCTTCAGGATCTCGGCGATTTTGTTGCGTGTTTCCAGGTTGAGCTCCACCGGTTGCGGAAAATAGCCGACATAGCGCCGGTAAACCACAAGAGCCCGGGCACTGTTCCCCACTTTTACATGCAGTTCCGCGGCGATCATGAGGGCCGCCCGTCTCACCTCTTCGTCACGGGATTCCGTTTCTATTCGTTCGTATTCATTTGCCGCCAGTGAAAGCTGACCATCTTCCCGGTAGACGTAAGCGATTTTCTTGGTCACCTCCGGCTGCAGTTCATGTCCGGGGAACATTTCGCGGAATCCCAACAGCACCGTTGCTGCCAATTTCCAGTCCTTGAGCTGGATCAGGGCCGCAGCAGCGTCGTATTCGGCAACCATCCTGATTTTGGAGGTCGGCGCCATACGACCCACCCGCAGAAAATGGTCCGCCGCCGCCCGATAATCCGCAAGGGCATTCGCCTGTTCACCCTGCTTGTAAATCGATGCAGCGAGATTGTCGATCAACGCATTGCGTGTTTTATCGTCTGCGGGGAGCAGGGCCAGCACGTTCACATAAGCGGTTTCCGCCTCGCCATAGCGAAGGAGCTCGTAAGATGAATGCGCGACGACCAGCCAGGCAGCACGGCGGACATCCACCTCCGCGCCAGGAAATACCTCGATGAGCTTGCGCGCGGCGGCCACCGCCGGCTCATATTCTTTCATGCCGTAGAGATCATCCGCGGCCGCCCCAAGGACGATCGCCGCCTTCTCATGCTCCGGGAAAATATCGACAAATTTCAGTGAGCTGCGCACAACCTCTCGCTTGACCAGCTCTTTGCCTGCCGGCAAGGCCACGCGGAGATGCTCGCGGTACGCATATACCGCCGCATAACCAGCCGCGGAGGATTTTTCGTGACGCGGGTAATCGTAGGCGGTCTTCTCATATTCAATGGCCGCCTGGTCAAACGAACGGTTCTCGAGAAACAGATCCGCCAATTGGTAATTGATGGCCGGGGATTCGATATCCATTGGGAAGGAAACGAGAAACTCCTGATACCAATGCAGCGCCTGTTCGAAATTAACGTGTTTCTCTTTGACCTGGCGCACGTCCTGGTAGAGAGCGTGGTAATGGTTCGCCAGATCCTTCAGGTTCGTTTTCAGGAAACCTAAAACTTCCGGACGGTCACCCGGTTTGAAATATTGCCAGTATTCGGCTTTCAGACCGTAGTTCCTGGCGAATTCCTTTTTCGCGTCAATGACGAGACTGGGAAATCCGCCGGCCATATGAATTTCGATAACCCGCATATGAAATTGCGGCGACACTTTATGGAACGGATTACGGCTGACGAAGGCGTTGTAGGTTGCGGCAGCGTCACTGTAGCGGCGTTTATCAAAGTAAAATTCGCCGAGGTTGCTGTAAACGCCATCCTCGTAACTGCGCTTGCCATAACGGGAGAAGTAATTCACGACGGAATCAGCCCCACCGAGAGTGGAAAAACTCAGACTGATAACGCGAAAAGTGTCTTCGATACGTTTGCGTTCGGGCTCATCCGCAGTCTGGGCAAAGTCATAGCCAACGGACACCTTATGATCGAGGAGCGCGATGAATTTATGCACGGCATCTTCATAGAGTTCCTGTTTGTAGAAGGTCCAACCCAATTTGTACAAGGCGAGTTGGTAAAAGGAGGAGCTGATACCGATATTTACTATGTTCGTGTAAGCGTCCTCGGCATCCAGATATTGCCGGCGCGTAAAGAAGTATTCCGCACGCCGGAACTGCACTTCGTCGATATAACGGGATCCAGGAAACTCCCGTACCAGCCGGTTCATGACCGCCATGGCCTCTTCGATCCGTCCCAGTTCCTCATAGGCGCGCGACATCTGATAAAGCACCTGATCGTTGCGCTCGTACAACGGGTAATCGGTGAGCAATTTCTGGTAAAGCTCGATCGCTTCAAGCGCCCCTGCCCTTTCAAGGTCATCAGCCCCTTCCGCTAGTCCGCCCGCATCTGGTGCCGGTCCGTCCACGCGCTGATCCCGGGTCACCCGGCTTTCAAAATCCGGCTGGGATTCACTTTGCGCCGGATTATGCGCCATCAACGTCTGGTCCGCGGGCGCACCGGCCGAATGCATCGAAGTAACTTCCGGGCGTGCGGCGTGTTCCGGAGCGGGTAACGCAGGCACCCGATCCCTTAGCTCGGCACCGCCGGTGAGAAGGCCGTATTCTCTCTCGACCTTCAGGTCGGCAAGGCGCCGAATGGCCTCAGGCGTCAAGGCAGAATCAGGTGTGTCCTCGAGAAAACGTCTGTAGCCCTCCATGGCTTTCTCGATCCCGCCTTCGATCCGCTCTTCTTTGATTTCAATGTGCATGGAACGCAACTTGGCAATCGTTTCCCTGTCGGCGCTCGAATGACACGCAACAAGGATCACCGGTAGGGCAATTATGGAAAGTCGGCTCCAGTTCATTGACCAACACTCTTGTTGTTTTGCGCCTTGGTGGCGCGATCATAGCTGTCAGCCAAAGCGAAACGTGCTTTGATCTGGAACTCTTCAAGCCGCTCACGACGCCTGGTGAGTTCATTGACGGCCATCATTTCCAGCATCTGCCCCTGACGCGCCATCAGCACCCCCACCTTCTCCTGAGCCGCCAGTATCAGAACCCGCTGCTGGCGGATCTCATCGTCATAACCTTCGTAACTTTGCGTGGCGGCTTGGCGAGTACGCACAAAGGAGGTGTATTGCCTGTTCAGCAAATCGATAGATTGATTCAATTCATGCAAGTTCCTGTGTGCATCGGTAAGGCGCTGGTCATATTCCGTCTGAATATTCCAGTCCAGCACCCCCCGCAACCGCCTGAGGCGGGCTTCAATTTCCCCGGGTACCGGTGCAGCGCTGGCGCTCAGGATTTGTTCCAGATGGGAAATTTCTTCTCCCAATATCCGCTCCTCTGCGGCAGCTAGATAATCGGGCCTGGGCGCCACCAGCATGGCTTTCAGGCGTTGTTCAATACGGTTGCGCTGCTCGAGGCGTAGACGCATTTGCGAATCAAGCCGCCTGAATTCACGGTCGATGTCCGGAAGGAGCGGCAGGTAATAAGCCCGGCGTTGCTCAATGATTTCCTCGAAAGCACCAAGGTCCCCTTCCCAGCCGGCCAGCTTCTTGCGCAACGCTTCAAGATCCAGATAGTTTTTCAACGATTCCTGAAAATCGTGAGAGGCCATCAGTTCGAGCAGGTAGTAGGTCTCGGGAGTTTCCGGAAGGTCGCGCAGTTTGACCACCCAATTGGCATCCTGTTTCAGTTCTTCCCGCACCAGGGCGCGGAGAAATGTACCTTCGCGGATACTCTTGATCGATTCGCCAAGCTTGTCGACCTCCGTGCCGAATGCCTCCAGGGCGCTGCCATACAGCAGTGCCGCCCGGCCGAAAACGTTCATTTTTCCGTAGGCATAAGGCAGGGCGAGCATGGCCTCCTGGACGGCCGAATCGGTGACCTCCCGCTCAACGAGGATACTCCAGGGTACCAACGCCCTTTCGAAGCGGTCCTGGGAGGCATCTGCCCATCCGGAGCCGAGCAGCGCCCGGCTGGAGAAGGGACCGTTTAGCCGCACCCGATCGAGCACCAGCTTGGCACCTTCAAGATTGTTTTCCTCCAGCAGTTTAGAGCCAAGGACCAGATTCGATTTATCCTTGATCGCCAATGTGGCAGGGCTGTCGCTGTCCAACTGACCAGTACGGTCGAGATACTGGCGCCCGTCCTGCTCTTTCCCGTCCATGAGCAGGGCGACGCCCAAGTTATAGGTGGTAAAGCCTTCAAGACTCTTTGCACTCTGAAGCGCTTCGAGGATGTGCGCGGCCTCGGCAAAGCGGCCATTGGCCATAAAGATTTGCGCGCGGAGGAAGGTCAGATCGTCGCTAATCGACGCGGGGACGGTCCCGTGGATCCGTTCCACGGCATGCAGAGCATTTTCCGGCTGGTCTTTCTGGAAATAGATCCGTGCCAGTCGGAAAATGGCCTCATTGCGCACGGATTCCTCGACATTCCCCTCAATAACCGCCGTGATGGCGCGCCCGGCGCGGTGATGCATCCGGTAGGCGAGTTCAAAGTCACCAACGGAAAACTCGGCTTCGTTAATATGGTTGAAAAGGGAGTCGAGTTCGGGTTGATCGAGCCCATGATACTGCCCCAGTTCGGTGTCGAGCCTGGCGATTGACCCAAACCAGTCCCCTTGATATGCATAATACAAAGCCTCACCGAAATAGAGATCTTTCAGGGTTTTCGGCATGGAGGTACTGGCCGCCATTGATGACGAAGCGAATATCAGGAATGTGAGTAGGACAAGTGGCCTGATCATGATGGTCTCGTAAAAGAACAAATTGTGTTCGCCACAGAAATCACAAACAAATCTTGGCCTACCAATCTTTCAGCGTGATGTTCTGGCTGTCCAGGGTAATTTCCACGATCTTCGGGCCGACATCTTTTTTGACTGTAAAGCTCTCCGTCCGGCGTAAATCAGAGCCCCCTTCTGACTTGCCAATAAGGGTCACCTGCAGAGCATGATCGCCAGTTTTGATATTGCCGGTATAGATCCGCTGCACACCGCCCTTCTGCAGGGCTTCGAGTTCCTTGAAGGTGTACAGGTGAGTTGCGACCGCCTTCTCTCCCAGTTGGATCTCGACGGAATCGAGTCGAAATTTTTGCCCGCTGGCCAGGGCGATAAATACCGCCAACTGGGTATCGGACGGATACAGCAACTTCTCTTCAAGCTTGCTCAGTTCCGCCGCAATGCCGATTACATCGGACTTGATCTCCTGCACCTGCTCATCCAGCCCCTTGATCTGTTCCTTCGAGACTTCCTGCGCCAACGCGGGGAAGCTCAACAGCAGCGCCGCAATACCGAAAATGACTACCCTTAGAACGTTGTGCATGATTGCCACCTGACGTTTGAGTTGAAATTATCTATTAGCATCTACAGCGTCCCGATCAGGTTGATGAACAGCCCCTGATGTTTGAAATCCAGCTCGGTCAGGTCATCTGAGAAATCGCTGAAGTTGTAGCCGGCACCGAGCTTCACGTGATTGCCCAGCTGCCGGTAAAGACCGAGCAGCGCGCCACTGCGCCGGTCTTCGGCATCCGGCAAGTCGAGCAGGCGCCCTTCGACCAAAGCGTCCCAGCGATGCAGGAAGTGCCAATCCGCCCGCAGGACATAGAGGTGAGCACGGCTGTCGAAGAACTCCGGATCGACCCGATCCTGGCTCACCTGGCCATAGCGATAGGCGTACTTTCCCCCCAGTGTCCACCGCGGCGTCAGGTCATACATGACATCGACGGCCCCGATATGGCTGCGCTGGATCACGCCGGCCCCGGCATCGGTGGCGATCGATTGTTCGGTCGCCGGCACATTGTAGAAATAGGTGTATTTGAACAGGGCGTTCAGTCGGTCATGATGAACAGGGCGATAAGCGTAGCCCAGGACGGCTTCCGTATAGTTGCCATCGAAAAACTCCCCCTGCGAACTCTCACTCACGGCGTAATTGAATTTGCCGATGAGCCGCCAGTCCGGCGTCAGCTGATACTTGAGGCTGTTTTTCAGCAGCCAGGTGGTGCGTTTGGAGGTGCTGGCATCCTCCTGCTCGGCGTCGTCCACCCGGTATTCCAGGGCGCTGGCCAGCTTCAGCCGGTCGAAACCGTAGCCGGCATTCACGCCCACCGCACTTCTTTCCAGTTCGGCCCCGGTCTGATGATCCTTGAGGGTGCCGAAATCCACCTTCGTCCCCAAATTGAGGCGATCGCTGGGGGCGAGATCCACGCCGGTGGAGTGCATCAGCCCCGTCGGCACGTCGCCATGGGTGTAGCGCTCTTCGAGATAGACGCTGGCACTATCCGAGTAACGGGTGCGGAACCCGGATGCCATGCTCCCCTTCCTGGCTCGCAGGCCGTTGTCGGAGCGCTCGTTCTCGAGGGCATAGTTGAGGTAAAGATTGGTCCGATCGGAATACAGGTACTCCGTCCCGAGTCGGCCGCCAGTCCCGAGATCGCCTTCGGAAATCTCACTCGACAATTTGAACCGATCGGTTACCCGGTAGCTGCCGCCGGTACCGATCCGGCCATTCTCATCGCGATTACCTGACGTCTTGAGGGTCTCCTGTACGAAACCATAAGCCGTCCAGCGAGCCTTCGAATCGTACAGCAGTTGGGCCACCCCATCGGTACGGTCCCCTTCTTCCTGCGTCAGGGGTATGACCGGCGAATTGTCCTTGCGGTTGTCCTGGCGAACGCCCGAACTCACGGTCCAATGTTCGCCCGCCTGATAGTCAACATTGAGTTCGTTGGCCGTCGTCTCCAGCCCGTCGGTCTGGACCTGCTTGTCGGACTTCAGCCGCAAACCGAAACGGTCGGAGAGAGGCAGAGTCGCGGTGCCGCCGTAGAGAGTCAGATCCCGGTCCGTGGCGAGGCCCGGTGCCGAATATCCCGCCTCGAGGTCCTGGAAGTAGAAAGTGAGCCGGCCCCGCCCCTTGGCAAAGATGTCCTGCAAGCCGAGGCTGGCATCTGCGCGGTACGCCGAAGCCTCGACCTCGGTGTCATCCAGGGGATCGGTCGTGTCGAAGTTGAAACCGCCGTCCATCGAGGTCGTAGCCAGTGGGCCCGTCCCTTCGCTGCGTCCGGCTTCGAGCTTGAGCCACGACTCCGAGGACTTGCGCAGGGTCACATCGGCGGCTTCCAGACGGTGATCGTCCTCCGCTTCTTCCTCCTCCTGGCTGGCGGTTGCGCCGATCTTGAGGTAGTCATTGAGCCAGTAATGCAGGCGGCCGCCGGTCGCCAAGGTGTCCAGATCCTCGAAGCCGGGGGTGAATTCGTAACGGACCACCAGAAAGACAGGATGGCCGCTGAAGGAATCGTTGTGCACCAGCAAGCTGTCGTCCGCCGTCGCCGACAGGGGCTGCGACAGCAGGATGCGTCCCTGCAGGTAGTCGAGGTCGTAATCGAGCGCCGGCGTCAGGTTCTTCACCTCCAGCACGAGGCCGGAATCCTTGTCGCGGATCTCGATGCGCACCCGCTCGGAACCGGTGAGGATGTCCTGCCGGCGCAGAAAATAGAGGGAACCGCTCGTCCCCCGGAATTCATCGCGCCCCGCCACCGTCCCCGGTTCGGCGGCAAAGCCGTCAAAGAGGAAGCGCTCCTCGCCAAAGCTGGTGGCGTCGACCGTCTGATAATGCAGGTTGGCGCCGTACAGCCCGCGGTCCACGTGGGCGAGGTTGTTGTCGGTGTAGCCGATCTTGAAGTTGCCCCAAAGACCGTAATTCTGATCTTTGGTCAGGCGGGCGTAGAACTTGCCCAGCGTCGGCGCATCTTCGACGACGGTGCTGTCATCGCCGTAGGTCGGGTAGGAGGTGTCCGGGTCGATGCGCCGGAAGAGCGAGCCGGGGGACTTATCGAGGAAATTGCTGAAGATTTCGTCCAACGGCCCTTCGCGCGTATCGGCGCTTGCCGTCAACCCCCAGCCATCACCGAACTTGCCTTTGGTATAAAAGGCAACCCGACCCTGGAGGCTCGTGTCATCAGCATATTGCGTTTTATCCGGGGCGAGAAGTTCGGCCGGACCGTCGGTCTTGTTAGCTGACAGGGTAAGATCGGCAATCCCGACCGTGAACCAGTCGTTCTTCTTCAGGGCCAGGTCACGCAGAAACAATTCACCGTTCCCCGATTTATCGAGGACGGCAACCTCGACGGTATGCATGCCGTCCGGCACGATTTCCTCGGCGACGAAACTCCCCTGGCCATCCACGGGTACGGCATAGCCGGCCAGCCACACCCCGTGTCCGGCCGGAATGGCGGTTCCGAAGGCCTGCACCGAACCACCGCTCACCGGAATATTCTGGCTGGCAATGCGGCTCTCGCCGTAACCGGCCAGCAGTTCTTCGCGGGGGTTCGCCGCCGCGATAGACGCATCGATGTTGTCAATCACCCACAGGGGCTGCGTACTCGTCTCGTCGAAGCGCCCCTTTGGGTCGTACACGCGGACAAGATATTTCAGCTGCCGCCCCGGCGCGGCGTAGGATTCGAAATTGGCCTGCCATTGCGCCATGCCATCCGCATCCAGTTCAATGGCGGCGAGGGGCGTATCACGCACGGACTGCTCCTCTGCAAAAATCCGGACCTCCGCCCGCTGAATAAAGCTGCGGTAATTGGTGTACAGGCGAAACTGGACCAGGTTCTCGGCAAACCCGGTGTCCTCAAGATCCTGATAACGGATGCTGCGCGGCCAGGCGGTCACGTTCAGCCGCCGCTCCAGCTTCAGGTTGTCGTACTTGAACTGGATTTGGGCGTTGTCGAGGGCAACATCGGTGCAGCGCTGCACATCCGGAATACTCTTGCCCGGATCATCGACCGGCTTTCCATCCACCGTGATGCGCATGAGATTCAAGCCGAACGGATTAGCCGTATTCACCTCACGGCTCAGACGGACGATGTCCACCCCCTCATAGTCATCGAGAACCGCCAGCTCATCGTAGACAACCTGTACCCGGACACGGGAGGTATCCGACTCGATAAAGCCGGCATTCACCACGTCATCGGATTGGACATAGCCACGCCCTTCAAACTCCGCCTGACGCTCCGTCAACCCCATCCGCTCGCTGGCAGCCGCCATGGCTCGGCGTGCACGCGCCGTCGACAACCCGATATCATCCCCATAAATCGCTGCCGTGCGCCGATCGAGTCGCTCGTTGCTGGTATAGCCGATAAAGCGCAAGCGAACATTGGTCTTGTCGCTGATCTCATCGAATATCTGGCGCAAACGTTCGGTGTAGCCGGCGGGGAGGACCGGGTTGCCGTTTTCAAACAGGATCGGATCGATGCCGCCCAAGGGCGAATCGTAGACACGGGTGACCGTCTCGGCACCGGCAGCATCCGGGCACAACTGTGGCTCATCTGGCAGGTCCTGAAGCGGATCGTCATACCAGAACTCCACTTCGACGCGCCGGTTCAGCGCCCGGCCTTGCTGGGTATCGTTGGCGGCGGCAAGCTGTGTCGCTCCCTTGCCATCACTTTCAATGGCGGCATTGGGCAGACTCAGCGCTTCCTGGAGGGCCAATGAAACACGACGGGCGACCGCCTTCGAAAGCCCGACATGGTTGCCGTAGATCCGTTCGTCCCGCTCTGGCAGCGGGGTGTTATCGGTATGCGCGGTCAATTTGGCGACCACATTCTGTTTGCCGCCGAGATTCCTCAGAGCCTGCCTGACCTGCTGCAGGAATTCTTCCGGCACTGCCACCGCGCCATCGTCATAATAAAGGGGGGCAATCAGGTTCTTGACACGGGCACGATGCGAGTGGCCTTCCTTGTAACGCAATTTACAGACAGTCTCGATGCGGCATACCTTCAGGCGGTTCACCTCACGGGGGACAATCACTTCCTTTTCAACCAGCTTTTCGCTGATCTCGTCATACCAGACCTGCACTTCCACCCGCCGGTTGAGAGCACGCCCGGCCTCCGTCGCGTTGCTGGCCACCGGCTGGGCATCGCCAAAACCTTCATAGGAGATCGCTTCAGGGGGAAGGTTCAGTGCGCGTTGGAAATACTCGGCAGTGGTACCCGCCCGTTCACGCGATAGCCCGGTGTTGTCACCGTACCGCTCGCGCAAGGCGATGCTCAGTGCCAGGGAATCGGCATGGCCGATAAAATGAAGCCGCACATTGGCGCGATCGCGCATGGCATTGAGCACATCGCGAAGACGCTCGATGTAGTCCTCAGGGATATCTGCCTCGCCCAGGCGGAAATGAATGGCCGGGACAACGTTAGCCAGCTTGATCGTTTTGACATCCTGCTCGACGACCTGGCGCGTTTCGATGCGATCGCCTTGATCCTCTTCGAAGATAGTGGGGTCATGAAGCCATGACGTGAAGGCCTGGTCGGGCGACAGGTGCATTTCGACCGCCTCCCCGCGCGCCGCCGCATCCCTTATCCCCGCCTCCGAAACTGCAGCAGGAGCAGATGTTTCCACAGACGTGGAAGCAGCTGCTCCTGCTGCGAGAAGAAGAACATACAGACTCAGGATGGCGATACCGCGATTCAGCATTTAATTCCATCTACACAAAAGGATGAGGTTCATTCAGTCATCCAACCAACCCGCCTCTTACCGCTGACAGTTCATCTAAGGCGGTCCGCCGCGTCGCCAGAACACTTCCGTCTCAATAGTCAACTGGTAACCGCCACCAGACCGGTCCCACTGCTTGGCGATCTCTTTTTTCAGCGCCACGAGGCGTTGCTGCACCAGCACTTCACGCTCGACCTCCGCCAGATACGACAGGCGCAGCACCGCCGGTGACTTCCTCAATTCTTCCAGCAATTGGGCGATCTTCGGCGCCCACTGCAACCGCAGCTCCGTTGTCTGCGGCTCGAACACGCCATCAGCGATATCGATGCCCACCACGCGGTGGATCGTCGCGCCGAAGTTGAAGCGCAGCATCTTGCCGCGTGTGGCACGCTGCACCCGCGGGTTCTCGCGTGGTCACGCGATAGCCGGTCGGCAGGCTGCGGTCATCCAGCTTGAGGATGAAGTTGCTGCCGCGATCCTCGTCGGGAACCGACCGCACAGGTGATATGGAAGCGGCCGTGCTCGTCGGTGGTGGCGATCAGACCGCGGGCGGTCACGACCCGCACCCCGGCCAAACCTTCTTCGCCCGCATCCTGCTGCCCGTTCAGATTGCGGTCGTCGAACACCTTGCCGATCACGTCGGTGCAGTCGAAGGTCGGATCGGGGATGACGCGCACGGTCGCTGTCGCTACCTCGGAGAACTGGCCCGCCGGTGATCGATATTGATCACCTGCGCCTGGTTGACGTACTTGCCTTCCGAGACGCCGGCGCCCACCACGCAGCAGCAGTTTGATGGTGTGCTGCTGGTTATAGCCAATATCTGAGATTATCCCACCGCAATTGACGGCCGTTGATGACCGGCTCAAGCGGCGTTTCGTCGAGCGGCTGGAGCCTTCCACATACTTGAATCCGGGCGGCAGCGTATCGACGATCCCCAGTGCAGGTAACGTGCTGCGCAGGGTGTTCTTGAAGGTGATCGTGTAGGGAACGAGCTGGCCGCGCGTGACGTTGATCAGGGGGCTCGTCTTCGTGATGTAAATCTTTTCCTCGACATACGGATCGACCGGAATATGGTTGTTGAAGATCTGGTTGGCCGTCGAATCCAACGTGAGGTGCAGGTAGTAGGTGGTGACCGCCCCCGTCGGCGCAGTCGTGGAGACCTGCGCCTCGCATTGATCCGTGGACGGGATGGCGTCAGCGGAACACACCGGCACCGAATAAGCAGCGGTGCTGGCCGGCAGAATGATCAGCGACGGCTCCGCCACGTATCCCGCCGGCGCCGCCGTGACCGCGATGAGGTAGTCTGCTGCCTGCGGGACATTCGGTTGGCTGAAGTTCAGGTCGAACTTGTACGTCCCGTTCGCCGGCGTCACCTGGTTCTGCTGGGACGGATCGACGAAGCAGCTCGTGGGCAAGTCGGTCCCCGTTGACGCCAGCCGCATGGTGAGTGTCACCCCACCCAACGGCTTGCGCGACACCGAATCGTAGACGACGCCGTCCGCCGGGATGACGGTTTGCGTCGGGTTCGCGGCGCCCGGCACGTTCGGGTCGTCGCTCTTGATCGGCGCCGGCCAGGGGCCGTGCAGCTCCGCCTGGTTCAGCACGACGGTGCCGCTTTTGAGGTTCGTCCTGAGAACAGCCTCGAATACGATCGTCAGGGTTTCGTTCGGGCCGATATTCAGGCCCGTGACGTTGAGCGTGCCGCCGCTGATTCACGAACGGTTGCTCCGGCCGGGCACGACGACATTCCCGATCGAATCCGGCTGGAACATCGGCGGAGCGTTCAGGCGATCGATCTCATCGACCAGCGAGAAATTGTCCAGCCGAATACCCGTCGGGTTTTGGATGATGATGGTGTAGCGCAGCCGGTCACCCGGGTTCGCAATCCGGCTTTGTCCACGGTCTTCTGGAACGTCAGGGCCGGAATCGGTACGGTCAGCGGCGGCGCGGCGGCCGTAGCCACGTAATCGTTAAGCCCGCCGATGCCGTCCGCGCCGGTGCGTTCATAGCTGTTCGCGCCATCGAGGCCGGTCCACCGCGCGGTCACGCTGTTGGTCAGGACCTGACCGGCCACCACCGTATCGAGCACCTGTCACATCATAGGTGACGGTGACCGTTGTCCCTTCGGGGATGTCGATGCCGCCGGCCCAGGTGAGGGTCTGGGGGGTGCTCACCCCGTCACCGGTCACAGTCGGTTCAACGGCAGCGCCGCCGACCCGCGCGCTCCCGGCCACATACGCCAGCCCCAGGCTCAGGGTGTCGACGAGAGTCGGCATCAAAGGCGCTGGAGAAGTTGGCGCCCGAGGCCGCCGTCAGATTCACCGTATAGGTCAGGATGTTCCCCGCTGTGGGCGGCGTCGCCGGATTCACGCTCTTGGCGACGGTGACGGAAGGCTCGACGATGGTCAGCGGAGCCGCTGGTGCCGCTGGTCACCGAGCCGGCCGGAATGTCCGTATAGGTATAGGAAGCCGTATTGGTGAAGCTGACGCCCGCTTGGGCAGTGGTGTTGTTGGCCACGCGCGTGTGCAGGGTGATCATCACCTGCTGGCCGGCCGGGATGGTGCCGAGGGCCCAGGTCAGGGTCTGGCCGGCCTGGGTGGTGGTGATGGTGCAGCGGCGCGCCGTTCAGGGTGGCCGTGGCGCTCACATATTCAAGGGCGCCGTGCAGGGTGTCGCTCACCACCACGTTGTCCAGAGCCGCGCTGACCGCCACGCCCGGGACCGTGATCCGGTAGACCGCCTCTTCACCGATGGTCGCTTCGCCGCTGCCGGCGAACCACGAGCCTTGGCCAGCGGCGTAACGCTCACCTTGTTGGTCATGTAGAACTGCGACGACCCCGTCGGGGCGTACTTCTGGCCCGACTGCGCCGGCAGCGACCAGTACTCGTTCAGTGTCGCGCTGTTGTTCCAGATCTGGTTGGGGCCGAAGTCGGTATGGAAGCCGATGTTGTAATCGACGGTCACGCACTGGCCCGGATTGACCGGCGTGTTGAGCACGAAGATCATGCTGCCGCCGCGCGCAGCCGGCGCGGTGTAGGTATAGCCGGTCCCGGCGGTGAGGGTGGTCCCGCCCACGGCCACCACCGGCGGGGTGATGCTGGTCTCATTCAGCTGGCTCGCCAGCACGTCGGTGAGCTTGACGCTGTAAGCCGGCGCCAGACCGGTGGTGTTGCACGACCTCAGCTGGAAGTGGACGGTGTCGGTGGCGACGTTGACATTGAGGGGCGTCGCAGCGGTGTTGCCGGCGCCGTTTCCGAGCTTGACAATGGGGCTCATCACCGGCTGCCGCAGCGTGAGGGTGTCGCTGGAGACCAGGCGGGCCGGATCGACCACCGTGTTGCCGCCGGCATCCAGATAGCTCAGGGTCGCGGTGTTGAGCAGACTGGTGGTCGGGGCCTGGGCGATCCCCGCATCCGGCAGCACCTTTGCCTTGTACTCAATGATCAGGGCATCGAACGGCGTGTTGTTGTTGCTCGGGGTGTTGACCACGGTGCCCAGATCCCAGGTCAGGGTGCCGGTGGCGCCCGGAGCCGGCTGCGAAACAACGGAGTACGTAAAGGTGCTGCTGCCCGAGGCCGGGGTAATGCCCACCAGGCTGTCGTAGGCCATGCCCGTCGGCAGCACATCCTGCACCTTGACACTGCGGTTGGTGCCTTCGCCCAGCTTCAAGGTCAGGCGGTAGGTGGCGGTGTCACCGATACGCACGATCTTGTCGGTGGCGGTGCTCGGCGCATCCACGTACGTGTCGGCAATGATCGCCTTGGTCAGACTGTTGTTGTCAGAAACGATCAGGCTCGTGGTGGCCGGGCCGGTGAAGTAATCGTTATACGCCGGGGTGCCGCTGCCGGTACGTTCATTGCTGTTCGCGCCGTCAAGGCCGGTCCACTGCGCGGTCACGCTGTTGGTCAGCGTCTGACCGGCCACCACCGTGTCGAGCACACGCACATCATAGGTAACAGGACACGTTCGTCCCTTCGGGGATGTCGATGCCGCCGGCCCAGGTGAGGGTCTGGGGGGTGCTCATCCCGTCTCCGGCCACAGTCGGTTCGACGGCCACGCCACCCACCCGCGCGGTCCCGGCGACATACGCCAGCCCCAGGCTCAGGGTGTCGACGAGGCCGGCATCAAAGGCGCTGGAGAAGTTGGCGCCCGAGGCCGCCGTCAGGGTCACGGTATAGTGCAGGATGTCGCCTGCGCTGGGCGGCGCCGTCGGATTCACGCTCTTGGCGATGGTGACGGAAGGCTCGACAATGGTCAGCGGACCGCTGGTGCCGCTGGTCACCGAGCCGGCCGGAATGTTCGTATAGGTATAGGAAGCGGTATTGGTGACACTCGTCCCGGCATTGGCCTGGTCGTTGTTGGCCACGCGGGCGGTCAGCGTGATCACCGCCTGCTGGCCGGCAGGGATGGTGCCGAGGGACAAGGTCAGGGTCTGGCCGGACTGGCTGGTGGTGACGGTGAGCGGCGCGCCGTTCAGGGTGGCCGTGGCGCTCACATATGCAAGGGCGGCGTGCAGGGTATCGCTCACCACCACGTTGGCGAGCTCAGTGTTCATCGGCACGCCCGGAACCGTAATCCGGTAGGTCACCGTCTCGCCGATGGTCGCTTCCGCCGGCGACGTCAAGGTCTTCGACACCGGTTGGACGGTCACCTTGTTGGTCATCCAGACTTGCGCCAGGTCGGTGGAAGCGTAGAGGCGGCCATTCGCCGGCAGCGACCAGTACTGCGGCAGCCGGGCCTGGTTTGACCATGTCTGGCCGGCCGCAATGTCGGTGTGGAAGCCGATGTTGTAATCGACGGTCACGCACTGGCCCGGATTGACCGGCGTGCTGAGCACGAAGCTCATGGTGCCGCCGCGTCCGGTCGGCGGTGTATAGGTGTAATCGGTCCCGGCGGTCAGTGGTGGTCCCGCCCACGGCCACCACCGGCGCGGTGATGCTGGTCTCATTCAGCTGGCTCGCCAGCAGGTCGGTGATCTGGACGTTGTAGGCCGGCGCCAGGCCGTTGTTGCACGACTTCAGCTGGAACTTCATCACATCGGTGGCGATGTTGACCTGGTACGGATCAGACGACGGTGCCGGTGCCGATGCGGCCGGTGCCCAGATCGACCTTGCTGATCGCGACCATCTGCGGCTGACGCACGTCGACGGTCGCTCCGTGGTCGTCAACCGGGCAGGATAGACCGCCGGATCGCCGCCCGTGTAGGAAAGCTTCGCCTGATTGTCGAGCAGAATGGAGGTGTCGTAGCCCACCCCCACGGTCGGCGCGTCGGTCACGACCTTCGCGACATACCGGATCACCAGGGCGTCGATCGGCGTATTGTCGTTGCTCGGCGTGTTGATGATGTCGCCGAACTCCCAACGCAAGGTGCCGGTGGCGCCGGCAGACCGGCTGTGCCCCCAAGGTGTAACTGAAGTTCGGGCCGCCGATGATGAAAACTTTGCAGCGCCATGCCCGCGGGCAGCACATCCTCGACCACTACGTTCCGGGTCGTGTATTCCTGCAGGTTCAGCGTCAGATCGTAGGTGACGTGTCGCCGACGCGCACGATGATGCGGCGGTGGTGGAAGTATCTTCCGCGTAGGAATCCGCGTTAACCGATTTGACGATGGAGGTGTTGTCGGCCGTGATGACGGTGACACTGGCCGGGCCGGTGCAATAGTCGTTCGGCAGGTCGTCGTCGGGCAGCCCGCGCCGGTGCGCTCACGCCCCGGGGCGGGATTACCGATGGATCGATCGGATAGTCCTCATCGAGCGAGGTCCAGTCCACATAGGCGCTGTTGGTGAAGGAGCTCACCGAGGAGGCGTCCACCACCGTCACCTGATAGGTGAGCACCAGCGACTGGCGCGGCGGGAATGTCGAGACTGCCGTCGCCGTTGCCGCGGCCCCAGACCAGGGTGGTGCCGGAGGGCGTGGCGGGGTTCGCGACAAAGCCGGTGACCGCGACGCCGTTGATCGTGGCCGTGGCGGAACCGGCGACCAGCGCTACGTTCGCCGGCAGGGTGTCGACGATGTTGGCATCAAAGGCAGTGGAGGTGCCGCTATTGGGAATCGTAACCTTATATTCGAGAACGTCGCCCACCGTGGCGGGATCGGTCTGCCGGTTTGCCGGCCGGCGAGACAAAGCTCACCGTCTTGGCGGCGGTCAGGAGTGGTTCGGTCACGGTCATGTTGGCGGTGGTGCCCGCGCCGCCGGTCAATTGCGTGCTATCGACGCCGTTTGCCCGGTTGTAGGTGTACGACGCGCTGTTGTTGAAGGTCACGCTGCTCTGGTTGGGGGCGCTGTTCAGCAGCTCCACGGTGATCGCGATCTTCGCCTGGCCATTGGCAGGGATATCGATGCCGGTGACCGTATCTTCAAGGATGAGCGAGTTGCCGGTGCCCGTATTGCTGAGCGCCCAGGCGCCGCCCGTTACCACCCGCGCGCTCACAAAACGCAGGTTCGCGGGCAGCGTGTCCAGGATCTGCACGTCATACAGGGGCACGCTGGTCGCGGTTGCGGGCACGGTGATGGTGTACTCGAACCGCTCGCCGATCGTGGCAGATGTTTTTCCGGTAGGTTCGCCTTCGCCAGCGGGCCGGGAGTCTGGATCGTCACGATAGTGGGATCTTCGTCCCCCGTCACATCGGGCGAGGCCACGCCGTTGGCATCGTATGGGTCATCGCTCTTGGTGGTGAAGCCAATGGAAGTAAGGGTCGCCTGGTTAGAGACCGCAGTACCGTTGGCGAGGCCCGATTTCAGCTTGATGTCGAACTCGATCACGAGCTCGCCGCGGAAATCAACGTTTAGATCAGGAGCACCACTGACCTCCAACAGACCCGTACTAGTAACATCAGGATTGTATACGGCGCTATAACTGGGTCCCGTGACAATCGTAAGGTTGGCAAACGTGGCCGGGTCAAAGTAGTTCAGGTCGAGCTGGTCACTGATCGTAATACTTTCAATATTCTGGTTAACATTGAATACCCGCAGTTTATAGTGCAGCGTATCACCCGGAGCAGCAGTGGTAGCCGGGTCCGCAAGACTGGTCAGGTTCTGGACTGTCTTCACGAAGTAGTAGCCGTGCATGGCCACTAAGATGTCCTGGCTGTCCTGATAATCGTCGATGACGGCGGGAGTTCCGTCGCTGAGGGTCTTGCTCGTACTGGCGGCGTCCGGCTATATGGCTGCTGTCTGCGCTGAACCATTGGGTGGCGCCGGCGACATTGGTCAGCGTTACGCCGTCATCGGGAAAATCTGGACTGCCGAGCGGATCGATCTGCGTCTGATAGGTAATGATCAGGCGCTGGTTGGGCGCGATCGGGCCCGCGGCATCGGTCATGGTCAGACTGAACTGCCCCCCTCCAAGATAAGGGAGGGGAGAGACCGTGTAGTCGGTGCCCGAGACCAATGTCTTGACCAGGGTGGTGCCGTCGGCTGCGACGATCCTGGCGCTGAGCGTGGCGGTGGGGTCGTTGACCCGCATGCCCGAGGGGAGCTTGTCGAGGATCGTGGCGTTCCAGGCATCGCTGCCGCCGCTGTTCTGGACATCGATGGTAAAGATCGCCGGGTCCCCCACGTTCAATGCCGTCGTATTGCTCGTCTTGTTGACCACGAGCTTAGGCTCGGCGATGGCCATGGTCTGCGATATCCCGGTCTCGCCGGGGAGGGGGTTAAAGAATTCAGTATTCGTATCTACGATGCCGTCTTCATTGAGATCGATCCACCGCGAGAACCACCACTTGACGGTGTTGGTGAACGTCTTCCCGGCTACGTTCGTCACTGTATTATCGAGGGCAACTGTGATCTCGACCACGATCTGCTGATTGGCGTAGATCATGGGAATTGGTTTGTAGGAGAGATTTTTAGGTGTCCACACCCCACCCTTTGCTAACGGGTCATTTTCGGGAACTAGCGTCACGGTGCCGCCGCCCTTGTAGTAGGCGTTGATGCTCACGAAGGTGAGATCCACGCCCATCAGCGTCTTGATCGCGTTGAGATCGTCCCAGAGAGTGACGGTGCCCAAGTCGTTTGGTGACGGACCACCAATTTGGTCTGGATAGGGGGAAGTCATGGACGGGAGCGTGAGCGTGTAGGTGAAGGGCACACCGATGCTGGCTGTGGTTGCGGGAGCCCGCTTATTGACGGTCTCCGTGGGGATCATAATTTCCTGGCATGTACCACTGAAGGCGCCCTCCGGGGAGTTAACGACCCAGAGCTTGTGGTCAATATTGGAACACGCCATATTGCCGTCGAACCAAACGTTGTCAAAGATAATCAGATATATCGAGGGGTCATTGGTTTGATAGTTAATGGTTGCGGTTAACGGGTTGGAAAACGTCCAGTTCTGGAAAGTGCAAGTCGTGTCGATCGTGACCTGGACAGGAGAAGTACCGAGCACATTACCGTCAACCACTCCGCCATATTGGGAGCAGAACTTATCCTCGCCCAGCGCGGAGGAGGCCGCGCCCAGCAACAGGGCAAAAAGGAGCAGCAGCGGGAGTACGCCCAGAACGGTGCTGCTCAGTACCTTATAAAATTTGGACACGATGTCCTTTTGTGGCATGTAAATAATGGAATCCTTTTTTTATGACTTAGATTCTAAAAAACAAAAAGAGCGCTTATCTTCGGCCGAAGATGAGTGCTCCTGGAGTCCGTGAAATACCGGGTGCCAAGATGCATGACCCATCTCTTCGGCAACCCGGCTATCCTTAAATGTCAGGATCCGTGGCTTTGCGTCACCAGATTTCTCTGGCTTTGCCCTTTCGGAGAACGTTCGTTACTGTTTCTATCTTCTTTTTTCCTTTGAGCACAAAGTGTTCCAGCAATCATGAAAGCTCCCGGCATAATCATAAGGTATTGAAATTGTTACAATTCACGAAATAACAGTCATTTTTTTAAATGGAACCGAATATAAATAATGTCTTTAAAAATAAAGAAAGAAGCTATTTTCCGGCTACTTAAACAATTTATGTAGATTATTATTATCTCTGCCATTTGGCACGCCTGCGGTTCAATGTTTGTCACCCTGCTATTAAGCTGCATTGCGACTCGCGTTTTGTCACAGGCGACGTAACATACTGAAGTATTTCTGCTTGTACAAATATCACACATGAAACCTGATGCGATTAACTTCAACAGTTAACCAAGCTAAGCGCTTGAAGTAGGGTATTTTTATGCTATCGAGCATAGGATGAACAACTGAGGAAGGGAGTCAAGGACACGGATGCGAATTGGCTGGCTTTGGAGAAGAGGTCTCGAAGCTTTTTTCGCAGATATCGAAGGGAGGGGAAAATATGCGCCCCACGAAAAAAGTGGGGCGCATGTTGTTCAGGCCAGAAATCAGGTGATTAGTGGGCCGCGTGTTTTTCCTTCTCGTAACCTTTCGGCTCGGCGGCCATGGCCTCCATGGCACACTTCGGCGATTTCTCGGCGGCAGCGAGGATCTGCCCCACCTTCTCCTGCGGCAACCAGGTGACGGCACCGGTGCCGACATCGTAAATGCCGCCCACCACCTTTGCTTTACCCGCCTTTACCATGTCGCGGGCGGCCGGGCTGCGCAAGAAGAGATCCTCGATACCCTGCCAGACATTCTCCTCGACACCGAATGGGACGAGATCTTTCCCGCTTACTCCCGGATGCTGCGCTTTTGCCCGTTCGACGGCGGGGGCGATATTGTCCACCAAGGCTGGGATATTGCGCTCCAGCGCATGCCCGTGCCCCTCAACGGCATCAGTCACCGCCTTGACGGCGCCGCATTGCGTATGCCCAAGAATGACCAGAAGCGGAGTATTGACATGCGCCATGCCATATTCGATGGAGCCGGCCTCGTCGCCATCCACAACATTTCCCGCCACCCGGACAATGAAGAGATCCATGACACCGGCATCGAAAATCCGCTCGACCGGCACCCGGGAATCGGAGCACGAAATGATCGTTGCATAGGCATAATCGCCTTGATTCTTTTCACCGGCCAGTTTCAGCCGGGCCAGATCCGTATTCGGATGGCTGCTCTTGCCGGCAACAAAGCGGGCGTTTCCCTCCTTGAGCAAAGTGAAAGCTTCATCGGCCGTCGGTTTCGCGGCGGCCAGTGACGGCAGCAGCAGTAGCCCTCCAACCAACACCATCCTGACAATTCCCTTGCGATCCATTTTTCCGTTCTCCTTTCGGTGGTTGATTGTTGACGATCAGACTTTCTTCGAGAATTCGTATTTACTGAGAGTCATAGATTGAGTCGTAAGAAGGACAATAAAATATTTTCACTTTTAATAAGATAATTTGTTTTTCTAGTCAATCTATTTGCTCTGGCAGATGCTCAGCCAGACGCCTGGGCATGCTCGCCTCCTGTCATCCGCTGTTGCTGCACCGGCGGGCCGTCGCCCAGCTCAACCAATTCGCGCAGCAGAGATGGGGCAATGGGCCCGCGCCCTCTTCCCCCATCCTGAACCCGACAACCTTCCGCTCTTTCCCATCCGCCTGGCATCAACTGCCGGATGGCATCAAAAACTGCCCGGAGGGAGTTTCGGGGACAGGATACGGCACTACATCCTCATATCCGGCATCACTATCGGGCAAGTATCGAGAGGGTCGAGACACTCGAACCGACAAGAAGTAATGCAACATAGGGCGGAGCAGCTAGCGTGACGAGGCCAACAAGCAGCAGCGCAACCCCACCGAGCACATGCAGTTGCGACCGAACGTTCGGCACTGCCCACAGATACCAGCCCTGGGCCGCAAGGAAGAGAATCGGCCCTCCGCTCAGCAGCAGGCTCAGCGCGGTGTGTCCATGCGGGTGCGCGATCACCTCTTCATTTGCGACCGCTACGGCAATCAATCCTGCGACCATTGGGGAGAGTCATTATCCTCACTTGCTTCGAGTAAAGATCCTTGTATAAATCATTAGCTGTCTCCCGGCACGCCTACCTGCCAAACCGCACGAACCGGTACGCCAGCTCCGGTCCACCTTTGCCCTCGTATGCGAGTTGGCCAATGAGCAGCGCGAACGGCTCAACATATCGAGCGATCCGAAGAGGCCCGGCATCCACCGGATCAAAGCCTGCGTCCCGAATCAAATCGGCAGCCACACGGTTGGCATTTTGATCATCGCCGCAATAGACCAGACTGGGTCGGGTGGACTTGCGCCTGGCATCGAACACGCCGAACAGCACCTCGCTGGGCACAGTATTGAAGGCTAAAACGACCTTGGCCCTTTTCGCCTTCTTTGCAAGTTCTTCCGCGCCAGAGGAGGTGTGGGCGACGACGAGTTCGGTGTCGTCATCATTCATCGGGAGGGAGCAGGTTACGATCACCTTACCCGACAGATCGCCTGCCTGATTCAGCACATCGTCTATTCGCGACCAATGCACAGCCAGTAGGACGGCGTCCGCTTCCATCACGGCTTCGCCCGGCGTCCCGGCGCACGCATTGCCCTGGGCGGCGTGCGCCAGCTTCTCTAGTTTGTCCTTGCTGCGCGAGTAGCTGAATATCACTTCATGCCCAGCTCGCGCGAAAATTGTTCCGAGCTTGCCGCCCATCAACCCCGAACCGAGAATGCCAACTCGCATGGTTCTCCTCCTTGTCCTTTCGTTACTCAGATTTGAGAGAAGCCATATCGATGGAGAAGCGGTACTTCACATCAGACTTGACCAGTCTCTCGTAGGCTTCGTTGACCTTCTGGATGGGGATGACTTCGACATCGGCGGTGATGTTGTGCTTGCCGCAGAAATCGAGCATCTCCTGAGTCTCGGTGATGCCGCCAATAATCGATCCGGAGAGGCTGCGACGGCCGAACAACAGAGCGAAGGCAGAAACGGCGAGTGGTTTCTCCGGCGCGCCGACGAGGGTGAGGTTGCCGTCGCGGCCGAGCATGTGGAGGTAGGCGTTGATATCGTGATCGGCGGCGATGGTGTCGAGGATGAAGTGGAACGTACCGGCGTGCTTCTGCATCTCTTCAGCGTTGGTGGAAATGATGACTTCATCGGCGCCCAAACGGAGCGCATCCTCTTTCTTGCCGGGTGAGGTGGTGAAGACAACAACGTGGGCTCCGAAGGCACGGGCAAACTTGACCCCCATGTGACCTAGCCCGCCGAGGCCGACCACGCCGACCTTCTTTCCCTTGATGTCGCCCCAGCGGCGCATCGGCGAGTACGTCGTGATCCCGGCGCAGAGCAGAGGCGCGACCCCGGCAAGATTGAGATTGGAAGGAACATGCAATACGAAGCTTTCATCAACGACGATACTTTCGGAGTATCCGCCATAGGTGACGCCCCCGAGGTGTTTGTCCGGGGAGTTGAAGGTGAGGGTCTGGTTCGGGCATAACTGTTCCAGTCCATCCTGGCAATTGGGGCAGGTGTGGTCCGAATCGACCAGGCAGCCGACGCCAGCAAGGTCGCCCGGCTTGAACTTCGTGACGGCCGAGCCGACCTTGATTACACGACCAACAATTTCGTGGCCGGGTACAATCGGGTAGACCGTGGGCATGATGCTGCTCCACTCGTTGCGCACCGAGTGGAGGTCGGAGTGACAGATACCGCAGAAGAGAATTTCGATCTGCACGTCGCGTTCGGTCGGATCGCGTCGCGGGATGGAGGTGGAGGCCAGCGGCGAGATTGCACTGGCGGCGGAGTAAGCTTTGGCTTTGAACATGGATTTATCCTCCTGTTGGTTTCGTTTTGGCGCTGGATCATCATTTTCCTTACCCCTCTCCCGGCCTTCGGCCACCCTCTCCCACCGTGGGGAGAGGGGCGGGGGTAAGGGGGGTATGTTCAGCGACCGGTCAATTGCTCCAGCTTTTCGGGGTACCGATCCCCTTGAACCGTGATCTTTGAGGCGGCGCTATCGATCTCACGGAGATCGTCGGACGTGAGTTCGACGGCAACCGCTCCGATGTTCTCATCCAACCGCTGCAGTTTCGTGGTGCCCGGGATCGGCACAATCCATGGCTTCTGGGCCAGCAGCCAGGCGAGCGCGATCTGCGCCGGCGTTGCCTTCTTGCGTCCTGCGATGGTGCCGAGCAGATCGACCAGGGCCTGATTCGCTTTCAGCGCCTCCGGCGTGAAGCGCGGCAGGGTGCTGCGGAAGTCGCTACTGTCGAAGGTAGTGCTCTCGTCGATCTTGCCGGTGAGGAACCCCTTGCCCAGCGGGCTATAGGTGACGAGGCCGATGCCGAGTTCTTCGAGGGTCGGGATAACCTCATCTTCCGGGCGTCGCCACCACAGCGAGTATTCGCTCTGGAGTGCCGTCACCGGCTGGACTGCGTGAGCGCGCCGGATCGTCTGCACGCCGGCCTCGGAAAGACCGAAGTGCTTGACCTTGCCTCCCCGGATCAACTCTTTCACCGCGCCCGCTACCTCTTCGATCGGCACGTCCGGATCGACGCGATGCTGGTAGAAGAGATCGATGACATCGGTTCTGAGTCGCTTGAGTGAGGCATCGGCGACCTCCTTGATGTGCTCCGGCCGGCTGTTCAGGACCGGCCCGCCACCCTTCATCGCCCGGGGATCGACACTGGTATCGAAACCGAACTTGGTGGCGATCACCACCCGATCGCGTAGCGGCGCGAGCGCCTCACCGACCAGTTCCTCGTTGGTGAACGGACCATATACCTCTGCCGTATCGAAGAATGTTACGCCACGTTCCACCGCTGTCCGGAGGAGCGAAATCATCTCCTGCTTGTCTTTGGGCGGACCGTAGGAAAAACTCATTCCCATGCAGCCGAGCCCGAGAGCCGAAACTTCCAGGCCGCTATTTCCCAATTTTCGCTTTTGCATCGTTTTCTCCCTTTCACCGGTTAAGACCTTTTTGATGATTCTAACGTACTCCTGAAAAAGCAAAGGCCGGTAGACCAATCCTGTTCAATTCTTGCCTAATGGTCCAATGCCAAGGATAATGGTTGTAACGCAACGTGGGGATCAGGTAGCATACGAGCAGAGGAATCGATGAGGGAAGAGGCCGTTATGCAGGAGATTGAGAATAGCAGCAGGGAAGTTGCGCTCGAAGTTTTGGGGAAGAGCATTGCCCGATGGACCGAACAAGGCGAGCAGCACACAACGGCTGTTCCCGGATTGTCACTCTATCGGCGGATTGAGCCGACCGGGCCGATCAGCGGCATGTACGAGCCGAGTATTTGCCTGGTCGCACAAGGGGCCAAGCGTGTGCTGCTCGGAGACGACACGTATGTGTATGACGCGCACCATTATCTGATCACCTCCGTGCATCTGCCTACGGTCGTGCAGATTGTCGAAGCAAGCCGGGAGAAGCCGTACCTGGGGCTTAAGTTGAAGCTCGATCAGCGCGAAATGTCACAACTGATGGCGGACAGCAGTCTTCCCCTGCCGCGTGTGCAGCAGTCGAGTCGTGGCATGGCGACCGGCGAGGTGACGCTGCCGCTGCTCACCGCTTTCCAACGGTTGATCGACTTGCTTGCAGAACCGAAGGACATACCGATCCTTGCGCCGATCATCCAGCGGGAAATCATTTACCGTTTACTTGTGGGCGATCAAGGTGCGCGTTTGCGTCAGATTGCGTCGGCGGGGAGCCAGAGCCATCAGATAGCGCGGGCAATCGATTGGTTGAAAGGTAACTTCACACGGCCATTGCGTATCGATGACCTTGCCGCTCATGTCCGCATGAGCACTTCTACGTTTCATCACCACTTCCGGTCGATGACTGCTTTAAGCCCGTTACAGTTCCAGAAGCAGCTACGCTTGCAAGAAGCCAGACGTTTGATGCTGTCAGAACAACTGGATGCGGCGACCGCCGCGTTTCAGGTCGGCTACGAAAGCCCTTCTCAGTTCAGCCGTGAATACAACCGCATGTTTGGTGCTCCACCATTACGAGACATCACGAACTTGCGGGTCGGTGGCCGGTGAGAGGGGTAGGTGATAACAGCAAAATTACAGGATCAGTCCAGAGTTTCGAGTATTCAACATGGCGCGCGCCGCAGCCCGCTTATTAACAGCCGGGCATCGGCTCCTCACAATAAAAAACGAAAAAGCCCCGGTGACATGAGTTGTCGACCGGGGCTTTTTCGCGATTGGTGGAGGTGAGGGGAATCGAACCCCTGTCCGAACGTCTTTCACGTAAGGCTTCTACATGCTTATTCTGTAATTTGAGTTTAATCCGTCGGCGCTCCCACGGACAGGATTTCCGGCGAACGATTCTGCTTTATTTCACTCCGGCACCGCAGACCTTGCCGAAATTAGCCCACTAAATTGACATCTCTTGACCTACGCAGGCACTCGACCAAGAGATGTAGCGGCAATTAAGCCGCTAGTGCGTAACGAACGTCGTTGTCGGCGTTTGTGTTTGTGCCAGTTTTTTAACGAGGCCCACTGGCATCCCCGGCATGCCACCTTCGCTTCCGACCCCCGTCGAAACCAGGTCACCCCCATAAGGGTTTGGCAAAAGCGAATCTGGAAACCTATATATAATCTAATTTCATCGGAAAATCAAGAAATTAACTAGGCATCGCGGCCGCGGATGGCCCGATTCATCTCGCGCGTCGCCTCTTTGTTTTTCAGCGTTTCGCGCTTGTCATGCAGCTGTTTGCCGCGGCCAAGGCCGATTTCCAGCTTGGCGCGGTTGTCCTTGAAATAGATCTTGGTCGGGACGAGGGAGAAGCCGCGTTCGTCGACTTTGCGGGTTAATTTGGCTATTTCTTCCCGGTGCAGCAGCAGTTTGCGTACACGGGTCGGATCGGCCGGATTTTCGCGGTTCCCCTGCTCGTACGGGCTGATATGCATGTTGTTGATGAAGACTTCGTTATTCTTGATCCGGCAGAACGCTTCCTTGAGGTTCACCTTGCCGTCGCGTATCGATTTCACCTCGGTACCGGTCAGCACGATGCCGGTCTCATAGACATCGTCGATGAAATATTCGTGGTACGCCTTCTTGTTGGTGGCGACGATCTTGATGCCCATTTGTTCAAATCCGCGAGAAGAATGGTGCCGATACGGCAAAGAAGTTGAGTATAGCAGAAGCGAACCGGCGCCGAAACGGGAAAGCTAGGAAAGAACGTCGGCACCCGCGAGATAAAGCGCTTTCACGTCGGCGGTGCGGCCGGGAGAACAAAGAAATTCTTCCAGTTCTCCGCGCGGTGGAAGAGCGGGCGGCGCCAGCACCTGAAAGTGGGCCCCGTATCCTGCCGCGAGTCGTCCCATTTGCGCCCCCAGGCCGAGGGCTTGAGCCCCGCCTTGCGTGGCAATAGAGAGCCATTCGGCAGGGGTGCAAGTGCCGGCAAACCAGGTGCGGGCAAAGGCAAGCTCGTCCCAGATCGAAAGGGAATCGCAACTGGCCCGGCTGTCGGTGCCGAGGGCCAGGGGAACGCCGGCCCGCCGGTACTGTTCGACCGGCGCCCGGCCGACGTTGAGGCGGGCATTGGAGCGCGGGCAAAGGGCGACGGCAGCGCCGGCTTCGGCGATGCGAGCGATATCCGCTTCGGTTACCTGTATGCCGTGCGCCAGCAGGTTGTCAGGATGCAGACCGCCACGATCGGCGAGAATTTCGAGCGGTGTGCGCCCGCCGGGCGGCGGCACCTTGTCGCTCCAGCCGACAAAAGGATAAAGCTCCTCGGCAAGCGGCCCGCTGGCCCGAGCGAGAAACTCCTCCTCGGCGGATGACTCGGCCAGATGAATGGTGAGCGGTTTATGCAGCCGGCGGGCGGCGGCGAAAACCTCCTGCTGGTAGTCAGGGGAAAGGGTATAGAGGGCATGTGGGGCAAATCCGAAAGCGGTCTCCCCTACCCTGCCCCGCCCGATGATCTCTTCGATGGCGTTCAGCACCTGCCGGTTGGTCTCTGGCTCCTGGCCGAGCGTTTCGAGAAAGATCCGCCCCCGCAGCGGCGTACCGGCATAGGCGGCACGGGCGGGAAAGTAGGAGAGGATGTCGCCGACGGCGCCGGTGCCGGCCGCCAGCGAATCCCTGATGCCAGCCGTTAGCGAGAGGAGGAAGCGCTCGCTGGAGATCTGCCGCTTGATGCGGATGACGTACTTGATCCAGTCGACGAAGGTATCGAGCCGGGGAGTGATGCCGGCCGCTCTGGCCCAGAGGGGAAAATGAGTGAGTTCGAGGTGGGTGTGGGCATTGACCAGCGGCGGCAGGAGGATCGAATCGCCGAAATCGACCGTCGGCACCCCAGGCGTTACCGCGGTCAGCTCCGATTTGCGGCCGACGGCGGCGATGCGCCCGTCGCGCACCAGCAGGGCGCCATCCTCGATCGGCAGGGCACCGATCGGCAACAGATATCGTGTTAGATAGAGTTTGGCTTTTTTCATAGGAGTTAATAGGACCTATACGACCCATGGGCCCGATGGAGAGCAGTTCGCTCGGGCGCAACACTTGGGCGCTGCATTTTTGCCGATAGCGGCGCAGAAAGCGTCTATCTGAAAAAGCAGGGCGGCAATCTCCGGCTGCCGCACGATCTCGCACTGTTCGGCCAGCACCGCCGCCAGAATCTCGTCGGTGGTCAGCGGATTGGCCAGGACCACGCGCAGGACGGTGAGCTCCTCGCCATAGCGCGGCGACCCGCAGCCGGGTGCGGGAGACGAAGGTCTTGCCCGCTTCGCGCTGCTCTTTCTGCAGCAGCTGGTTGACCTGGTCGAGAAGGGCATTGATGCGGCCGCGCTCTTCCGCCGTCGCCCGGGCCAGCGTCTGCTGCACGATGCGGGGGCAGTAGCGGTAAGTCAGGATATTCAGTTCCGGCTCGCTGGTCAGCTCGAAATCGGGGTGCTGTCGGATCATCTCGGCGAAAGTTCGGGCCCGTTCGATCCCCAGATCGATCAGGAGCTCGTACCCCTTGCGGCCGATGATCGAAAGGCCCGGCATGGACCAGCATCGCCTTCCCCGGCCGCGACCCCTCGAGGGTATGGCTGCCGAGATCCTTGGAGCCGTGGCGCAGGATGTAGGCGGCATGATGCTCGATGGCGGAAAGGGCGGTGGGATCCTTGAAGACGACCATCCCCGCCCCCATCGGCACATAGAGCTGCTTGTGGGCGTCGATGGTGACCGAATCGGCCCGTTCGATGCCGGCGAGGAGGTGGCGGTGGCGCTCGGAAAAGAGGGTCGGCCCGCCCCAGGCGGCATCGACGTGGAAATGGCAGCCAAGCTCGCCGGCAAGATCGGCCATCGCCTCCAGCGGATCGACATTGCCGGTTTCGGTGGTGCCGGCGATGCCGACCAGCGCCAGAGGGCGGATGTTCTCGTCCCGCAGGCGGCGGCATCTCTTCCTTCAGCCGCTGTCAGATCGATGCGGTTGTCGCTCGTCGGTCTCGACCATCACCAGATTGTCCCGGCCGATGCCGAGCAGATCGGCGGCCTTGCCGAAGGAATAATGCCCGCGCTGTGAGACCAGCACGGCGATGTCGTCGCAGCCGAGATGCTTCAGGGAGCGGGCCAGCCCTTCGCGGGCGATGCCGCGGAACGTTGCCGGACGGGGCGAAGAGGCGGTTGCGCGCCACCCACAGGGCGGTGACATTGGCGATGGTGCCACCGGAGCAGAAGGCGCCGAGGGCGTGCTGGCTGTCGTGGATCCAGCTGCCGATAGAAGTCGTCGTCGCCCCTGGTAGACCAGGCGGTGAAGCATGGCCAGTACCTGGCGCTCCAGGGGCGTAAAGGCCTTGGAGGTTTCTACCTTGACCGGGTTCTGGTTGAGCGCGGTCATGATGCGCGAGAGCGGCAGCATGAAATAGGGGAGCGCCGAGGTCATGTGGCCGATGAAGCCGGGGGCGGCGGTATGCACCGACTGGGCGACCAGCTTCTCCTTGACGAATTCGGTATAATCGGAGACGTAGGTCGGTTCTTCGGGGATGGCGGAGGAGGAGAAATCGGCCTCGATCTCTTCGATGCTGCGCTGCAGGGCAACGATGTGGGTCTGCAGAAACCCGGCGACGTCATCGCTGATCGCCTGATCGATGGCGCCGAGGGTCGAATCGGGTGCTTCCGGCACGGTGAAGATGCGGTAAAGGTTTTCCAGGTTGGCGCGGGCCGCTTCGCGGCTTTTCGGCATCGTCACGTCACGTCCCTTCCTGCATCAGGAAACTGTTGTCGATCAGCCGGGTCTTGCCGAAACGGACCGCCAGCAGCAGAACCGCATCGGCAGTCGATCGGTCTCGATGTCCTGCCAGCGTCGCCTGGCCTGACAGATTTGCACATAATCGATGCGCGCCGCCGGCTCCCGTTCAATCCGTTGTCGGACGGCCTCGATAGCCCGACCGGCCTGCCGTTCGCCCGCTTGCAGCCAGCTGCGGTGGCCTGGCGAATGGCGTGCGACAGGGCGAGTGCCTGCGAGCGCTCGGCGGGCGGAGAGATAAACATTGCGCGAACTCATGCGCCAGGCCGTCCGCCTCACGCACGATCGGCATGCCGACGATCTCCACCGGCAGATTGAGATCGGCAGCCATCCGCCGGATCACCGCCAGTTGCTGGAAATCCTTGCGGCCGAAGAGGCGACATCCGGCTGCACGATATTGAAGAGCTTGCCGACGACCGTCGTCACCCCGCGAAAGTGGCCGGGGCGGCTGGCGCCGCAGAGAGTATCGGTAAGCCCCTCGACATCCACCTAGGTGGCGAACCCGGGCGGATAGACCTGTTCCGCTTCGGGGGCGAAGACGATATCGACCCCGGCAGCACGGGCGATTGCGCTATCGCGTTCGAGGTCGCGCGGATATTTGTCCAGATCCTCGCTCGGCCCGAACTGGGTCGGATTGACAAAGATGGATAGAACGAGAAGATCCCCGCGCTCACGCCCTTCGCGCAACAGGGAGGCGTGTCCTTCGTGCAGATAGCCCATGGTCGGCACGAAGGCGATGCGCCTTCCCTCCCGTTTAGCCTGTCGGGAGCGCTGCTGCATCGTTTCTACATCGACAATTGTTTCCATGCGTCTGCTACCTAGAAGCTATGTTCGTCCCCAGGGAAGGTGCCTTCCTTGACTTCGCGGATGTAGTCGGCAACCCCCTGGCGAATGGCTCCGGAGACATCGGCGTAACGCTTGACGAACTTGGGGGAATATTTCTCGCACAAGCCGAGAATGTCGTGCAACACCAGCACCTGACCATCGCAGTGGATGCCGGCGCCGATACCGATGGTCGGGATCGTCAGTGCAGCGGTGATCTCCTTCGCCAAAATGGCGGGAATCCCTTCGAGCACCAAGGCAAATGCGCCGGCTTCTTCTACCGCCCGGGCATCGGCAAGAAGTTGGCGCGCCTGCTCTTCCTGCCGTCCCTGCACCCTGTAGCCGCCCATCCGGTGGATCGACTGCGGAGTCAGCCCGATATGCCCAACGACTGGGATGTCCATGTCGACGATAGCGCGAATCGTGGCGGCAATATTTTCCCCGCCTTCGAGCTTGACCGCTTGTGCGCCGCCATCCTTGATCAGCCGGCCGGCGTTGAGCCGTGCCTCGCGCAGATCGACCTGATAAGAAAGAAAAGGCATGTCCGCCACCACCAGGGCGCCAGCAGTACCCCGTACTACCGCCCGGGTGTGATAGAGCATTTCCTCCATCGTGACCGGCAAAGTAGTGTCGTAGCCGGAGATGATCGAGCCGACCGAATCGCCCACGAGTGCCACATCAATTCCACCCTCATCGACAAATCGGGCGAGAGCGTAGTCGTAGGCCGTGAGGACGGCAATTTTCTCCCCAGCTGCCTTCATCTGGCGGATATCGAGAATCGTTTTGCGTTTACCCATCTGCACTCCTGCAGTAATCGCCTGTTGACAAAAAAACCTCTCGGTCGCAAGTCCGAAAGGCTCATGCCAGCATAGGAGAATTCAATCTCCCGCTGCCGGTTCCGCTATTGCCTTCCGTCCCGGTCTCAAAGATCCAAGCGGTATTTTGTTTGCACGGCTCGACGATCATGAGGGCTCCGGTACATGTTCCGGGCTGACCATCAAACTTAAAAAAAACATTTATTCGTATATCATCATTTTACGGGGCTGTCGAGGATAATTTCCTTTTCGAAAGGTCAAGCCGGAAGCTTGAAATACTCGAAATCCGGTTGAATTATGAGCGGATTACGATACAAGTGAAGTAGACGGATATGATAGAGGAGGCGCTTACATGCTGGGATTAAAAATATATGACGGGGTTCGCTGGCACGACCGCTGGTCCTCGGAAATAGGACGCCGGCTTATGGTCAAAGACAGTACCAATGATTTCTATATATTTGACGAGCGACACAGCCGCGAGGAGATTCTTGAACTTTTAAAGGAAGTACCGGACGATCTTTTTGGACTTTTTGAAATCGAGGAAACGCCAGCTGAAAACTGCGATTTTCAAGCCGATTCAGGACGCTGCTACAGTCATAAATGATCCAAGTGCCGCCTGGCACCAGACCCAGAATAAAATCGGCGAACTTTCCAGTTCGCCGATTTTATTTAATATATTTATAGCCTGCGGTTAGTAGCGGGAATCGGCAAATTCGACCCAGCCGCCGGCTTCTACCAGCGCTTTGTCAAAAGGGGAGATCTCAAAGGTGAAGTTTTCCGTTCGCCCACCTGCACGGGCTGAAATCTTCTGCTCGGGAAGATCGACCGCGATTTCCACCGATCCCTGCCTTTCCAAAGCAAAAAGGCGGTCGATTTCCGCCTTGGGCAGTTCGATGGCGAGCATCCCGCCGTTGAACATGTTCTGGCGGAAGATGCGGGCATAACTCTCGGCGATAATGGTGTGGATGTCGTTGACCTCGAAGACCCAGGGCGCATGCTCGCGGGACGAGCCGCAGCCGAAGTTGGCGCGGGAGACAACCACCCGGGCCTGCTTCAGCTTCTCCCCCTTCGGATCGAAACCCTCGAGTTTGAGATCTTCCAGGCAGATAGGCTTGAGCGCCTCCTTGGTCACCTCGGTCAGGTACTTGGCCGGGATGATCTCATCGGTATTGATGTCGGACCGGTCGAGAAAGATCGCCGGCCCGCCGAAATTCTTTTTCATATCAAGACTCCTTGTATCGAATCGGTAAGGGCACAGGCATCCGTGTCCGGGCGTTTGCATCGCCCCTACATTGCAGATTTAGTGTCCGCGGGTCGGTGATGACGCCGGTAATAGCCGTGGCGGCGGCGGTGGCGGGGCTCATCAGGTGCACCATCCCGCCCTTCCCCATCCGGCCGTTGAAGTTGCGGTTGCTGGTCGAGGCGCAGACCTCCCCTTCGGCCAGCACACCGTTGCTCATGCCCAGGCAGGCGCCGCAGGTCGGGTTGGTGACGCAGAAACCGGCATCCATGAAGATCTCGATGATCCCTTCGTCCAGGCCTGCTGGAAGATCTTCGGCGTTGCCGGCGAGACGATGCCGCGCACGATTTTCGGCGATCGTGCCGCCCCTTGAGGATCGGCGGCGGCCTCGCGCAGATCCTCGATGCGGCCGTTGGTGCAGGTGCCGATGTAGACCTGATCGACCTTCGTGCCCGCCATTTCCTTCACCGGCTTGACACAATCGGGCTTGAAGCCGTAAGTCACCTGCGGCTCCAGGGCCGAGAGATCGAAATCGAGAACCTTCTCGTAAATGGCGTCGGCATCCGACGCACCACTTGCGAATACTCGGCCAGCGCCGCCTCTCGGCTGGCGTAATCACTCTGGATGAAGGGCCAGAGGTAATCGACGGTGGTCATGTCCGGCAGGCAGATGCCGCAGGTGCCGCCGGCCTCGATCGCCATGTTGCACAGGGTCATGCGCGACTCCATGCTCATGGCCTCGACGATCGGACCGCGGAATTCGATGACCCGGTCGGTGGCGCCGTTGACGCCGAGCTGGCCGATGACGAAGAGGATGACGTCCTTGGCATACACCCCTGGCGCAGGTTGCCGGTCGAGATTGACGCGGATCGTCGTCGGCTCGCGAAAGGCGCAGACCCCCTTGAGGATGCCGACCTCCAGGTCGGTGGTGCCGACCCCGGCGGCAAAGGCGCCGAAGGCCCCGTGGGTGCAGGTGTGGCGATCGCCCATGATGACCGTGAAGCCGGGGCGGATATAGCCCTTCTCCGGAAAGAGGGCGTGACAGACGCCGTTGTGGCCGACATCGAAGAAATCCTTGATCTCGTGCCGGCGCGCCCAGTCGCGCAGCATCTTGGCCTGCAGCGCGGTCTTGCTGTCCTTGGACGGGGTGACGTGATCGATGACCGCCTTGATCTTGTCGGCATCGAACACCCGGTCCTTGCCGCGCCACTCCAGATCGGCGATCGCCACCGGGGTGGTGATCTCGTGACAGAGCACCCGGTCGAGATCGAGCACCTTGGTTCCCGGGAACGGCTCATCGCGCAGATGCGCGGCGAAAATCTTTTCAGCTGTGGTCTTGCCCATGCATCTCTCCTACGAAAATTCTAAAAGCGGATAGGCTCAAGTGTCAGGATAATTTCTCGTCAATCCTGACTCCTCACTCCTTGCTCCTTAAAGCTGATGCGGGTTGCGCTTGACCTTCGACAGCCCCTTGTTCAGGGCATTGATAAACGCCTTGGCGCTGGCGACGATGATGTCGGAGTGCGCCCCCTGCCCCAGCACCTCGCGCCCTTCCACTTCCAGACGCACGGTACATTCGCCCAGGGCATCGGTGCCGCCGGTGATCGAGCCGATGCCGAAATGCAGCAGCTTCGGCTCCATCTTGGTCAGCTTCTTGATCGCCTTGAAGGTGGCGTCCACCGGGCCGTCGCCAATCACCGCGGTCTTTTTCACTTGCCGTCGATCTCCATCTCCACCGTGGCGGTCGGCGCGGCAAACGATCCGGAGGAAACATTCATCTGCACCAGTTTGATCGCTTCGGGAATGCGGATGATCTCGTCGGCGACGATGGCGTCGAGATCCTCGTCGAAGATCTCCTTCTTCAGGTCGGCCAGCGCCTTGAAGCGCACAAAAGCCTTCTCGATATCCTCCTTGGCCAGCTCGTAGCCGAGTTCCTTCAGCCGATGCGATAAAGGCATGGCGGCCGGAATGCTTGCCGAGGACCAGCTTGTTCTGGTGTCAGGCCGATCGATTCGGGGGTCATGATCTCGTAGGTCGATCTTCTCCATCATCACGCCGTGCTGATGGATCCCCGCCTCGTGGGCGAAGGCGTTGGCGCCGACGATCGCCTTGTTCGGCTGCACGACGATGCCGGTGATGGTCGAGAGCAGCCGGCTGGCGGCATAGATGTGCTCGGTGTTCGACCTTGGTCGTGAACGGCAGGATGTCCTGGCGGGTGCGCAGCGTCATCACCACCTCTTCCAGGGAGCAGTTGCCGGCCCGTTCGCCGATGCCGTTGATGGTGCATTCCACCTGCTCGGCGCCGGCCTGCACCGCCGCCAGGGAGTTGGCCACCGCCAGACCGAGATCGTTGTGGCAATGCACGGAAATCACCGCCTTCTCGATATTTGGCACATTCTCCTTGAGATAGCGGATGATGTTGAAATATTCGGACGGGAATGGTGTAGCCGACGGTGTCGGGGATATTGACCGTCCTGGCCCCGGCCTCGATCACCGCCTCACCACCTTGGCCAGAAACGGCAAGCGGGTGCGGACCGCATCCTCGGCGGAAAACTCGACGTTGGGGGTATAGCCGGCGGCGCGCTTGACCGCCTTGACCGCCGTGTCGATGACCTGCTGCTCGCTCATCTTCAGCTTGTACTTCATGTGGATATCGGTGGTGGCGATGAAGGTATGGATGCGCCCCCGCTCGCCGGCATACTTCAGCGCCTCCCAGGCGCGATCGATATCCTTGTCGCTGGCCCGGCACAGCCCGGCGATCTGCGGCCCCTTGATGGTCTGCGCCACCTTTCTGCACCGCCTCGAAATCGCCATCCGAGGCGATCGGGAAACCGGCCTCGATGACATCGACATTCATCTTCTCCAGCTGGTGGGCAATACGCAGCTTCTCTTCGATGTTCATGCTGGCGCCGGGGGACTGCTCGCCATCGCGCAGGGTGGTATCGAAAATCTTGATAAGCTTCGACTTACTCATAAATCCTCCTGTTTCCGGCCGCTGGAGCGGACAACTTCTCCGATTCAAACGATTTATTCGCCATCATCCTGCAGCTTTTCAGGTCACCCAGGTCCGTTTCCATGCGACCACCCCCTTTCTAGCTCTCATGCTCCAAAAAAATAAAAAGCTCCCGCCCTTGAACAGGGGCGAGAGCTGAGCTTCGCGGTACCACCCTGATTCGTCCGCCATCACAACTAAGTTCCGGCGAACCCTCTTTGGCCCTTTACGCGGGCTAACGGCGCCGGCTAGACTGCCTAAGCAGGTTCACCGGTACGGCTCCGAGGCGAGTTCGACTCTTCCTGTACCGGCTTGCAGCAACCGCCGGCTCTCTGCGACAGGGCGTAAAGTCTACTACTCCTCTTCAATGCCTTTGAGAATTTAATGACTTTTAAATTAACCAGAGCAGCAAGAAAGTGTCAAGCTGTTTTTTCGCCAAATCCCATTTTTGTCAGTCACGGCGACGGTTTCGTAACATTCTGAACAGATATCCCAGCGGCCCGGAAGCCGTGTAGGCGAGGAATATGCTGAAGAACATGAATTCCGGCTGAGCAACCATCACGATAATAATAAATATGGCAAGAACCAGGAAACCGAAGGGCTGTCGCTTGAACAGTTCCGGATCCTTAAAGGAGTAATAGCGAAAATTGCTCACCATCAAGAAAGCCAGCAGATAAATCAGGAGCAGGACGGAAACTTTTTTGATCGTCCCCGAACCAGCCGAGTTGATAAAAAAGAAGAACACAGGCGGCAACCATGCTGGCGGCGGCCGGGATCGGCAAGGCCGACAAATCGCTTTGACTCGACGGTGGTTACCTGGACATTGAAACGGGCAAGACGCAGGGCGCCGCAGACCACATAAAGAAAAGCGGCCAGCCAACCGAGCTTGCCAAAGGGCTTGAGCGCCCAGGTATACATCAGCAGACCGGGAGCCACACCAAAAGCGACCAGGTCGGCCAGGGAATCGTACTCGACCCCGAACTTGCTAGTGGTGCCGGTCAGACGCGCTACCTTGCCGTCCAAAGCCATCGAAAATCGAAGAAACGAGAATGAACCAGGCCGCGAGATGATAATTGCCGTTTATGGTGGCAACGATGCCGTAAAATCCGGCGAAAAGGCTGCCGGTGGTAAAAAGATTGGGAAGGATATAAACACCTTTGCGCAGGCTTTCACGCCGGTCAAAGCGGAGCCTTTGCTTCGATCATTTGAGATAGCCCAGGACCGTTTCACCGGCCACCGTGTTTTCCCCGACCCGGACCAGAACCTCCGTATCCGGAGGGAAATAGACATCGACCCGCGAACCGAAACGGATCAGACCGTAGCGGTCGCCTCTCTTGTAGCAGATCGCCGATGACCGGGTAGGTGATAATGCGGCGCGCGATCAGACCAGCAATCTGGACCACTAACAAGCGCTTTCCTTGCTCAGCCTCGAGAAGAATGCCGGCCTGCTCGTTTTTAAGGCTGGCTTTATCAAGAGCAGCGTTAAAAAATTCGCCTCGATTGTAGAACATGTCAACAACCTTGCCGGAGAAAGGCACCCGGTTGACATGGACGTTAAACACGGACATGAAGATGCTGACCTTGACAGTGTCCCCTTGAAAATACCGCTCCTCTTTTACCGTGCCGACAAAAACGACCTTTCCATCGGCCGGTGCAATCACCGCAAGCGGGTCATGGGGTGGGTAACGATCCGGATTGCGAAAGAAATAAACGGAAAAAAGAGTGAGGAGCAGAAAGAGGACAGTCAGGCATCCCCAGCCGAGCAGGGCAAAGACCAGGGTGATGAAGGCGAACAAGGCGATGAAAGGGTAACCTTCGACGGCCACTAGTTGATTCTGATTACGCATTTTTTGACCCAAAGCACAACGAGGACGGGTAGCGGTGGCAAGCGGAAATCCGCTGCCACTCATTACCGTCACTCGTCAGGGTTTAATTTAATTGCGTTCCTTGTCGACAATCTTCTTGATCCAGGGCATCATGCTGCGCAGACGCTCACCGACCTGCTCGATCGGATGCGCGGCATTGAGGCGCCGGCGTGCCGTCATCTCCGGGTAATTGGTCTGCCCTTCGAGGATGAAGCGCTTGGCATAGTCGCCGTTCTGGATATTGTCCAGGCACTCGCGCATCGCCTGGCGACTCTGCTCGTTGATCACCTTGCGGGCCGGTGACATATTCACCGTACTCGGCGTTGTTGGAGATCGAGTAATTCATGTTGGCGATGCCGCCCTCGTACATCAGATCGACGATCAGCTTCAGCTCGTGCAGACACTCGAAATAGGCCATTTCCGGCTCGTAGCCGGCCTCGACCAGAGTTTCGAAACCCGCCTTGACCAGCTCCACGGCGCCGCCGCAGAGAACCGCCTGCTCACCGAAAAGGTCGGTCTCGGTCTCGTCCTTGAACGAGGTCTCGATGATTCCGGTGCGACCGCCGCCGATGGCGCTGGCATAGGATAGCGCAACATTCTTGGCCTTGCCGGAAGCGTCCTGGAAAATTGCGATCAGGTCGGGGATGCCGCCCCCCTTGACGAACTCGGAACGCACTGTGTGGCCGGGGGCCTTTGGGGCGATCATGATGACATCGAGGTCAGGACGCGGCACGACCTGGTTATAGTGGATAGCTGAAACCGTGGGCGAAGGCCAGGGTCGCCCCCTTCTTCAGCTTCGGCTCGAGCTCGTCCTTATAGACCTGGGACTGGAACTCGTCGGGGGTGAGGACCATCACCAGGTCGGCAGCCGGCAACGGCTTCGGCGACGCTCTTCACCGCCAGACCGGAATTTTTCGCCTTGATTGCCGACGCAGAGCCTTCGCGCAGGGCGACGGTGACGTTGACCCCGGAATCCTTGAGGTTGTTGGCATGGGCGTGGCCCTGGGAACCGTAGCCGACGATGGCTACTTTCATCCCCCGAATCAGGGAGAGATCGGCATCCTTGTCGTAATAAACTTTCATCTCAGCAACTTCCTCCTTGCGTCGGGTACAGCGTCCCGGAAAATGAGCCGATTATATAACACGACACCAGCAGTGCGTGCCAATCGCTTTTCGAGGCAACCGGCGGTTAATCGTTGCCGCGCCACCCTTTTGCACCGCGGCCAAGGACGACGGGACCGGAACGGACCAGTTCCTTGATCCCCATCGGCCGCAGCAGTTCGATAAGCGCATCGATCTTGGCCGGTGCACCGGTCACCTCGATGGTATAGAACGCGGTAGTGACATCTACCACTTTGGCGCGAAAGATATCGGCGATACGCAGCACCTCGGCGCGGCGAACTTTCTTCGGCGGTTACCTTGATCAACGCCATTTCCCGTTCGACATAATCCTGGCCGGTGAAATCGATCACCTTGATGGTATTGATCAGTTTGTTGAGCTGTTTGGTGATTTGTTCAAGAATCGTTCGTCACCGCTGGTCACGATCGTCATCCGGGAAATGACTCGGATCGAGAGTCGGGGCCACCGACAAGACTTTCGATATTGAATCCGCGCCCGGAAAAGAGGCCGGCCACACGGGCCAGCACGCCGAATTCATTTTCCACCAGCACCGAAATCGTATGTTTCATACCCATCTCCGCATTGCAAAGGATCGCGATCCCGCCAGGAAACGCTAAATCAGGAAGCCAGCACCATTTCATTCAAACCCGCGCCGGCCGGAACCATCGGCAGGACGTTCTCTTCACGCGCTACTTTGAATTCCATGATGACCGGGCCCGGGGTGGCGAGCGCCTTGCGGATCACCGCCTCGACTTCTTCCGGCTTGGTTGCGCTCAGGCCGGTAGCGCCGTAGGCTTCTGCCAGCTTGACGAAATCGATGGGAAGTTCCATGCAGGTCTGGCTATAGCGGCGGTTGAAAAAAAGCTGCTGCCACTGCCGCACCATGCCGAGGAAATTGTTATTGAGAATGACGATCTTGACCGGCAGGCGGTACTGGACCAGAGTCGCCAACTCCTGCGAATTCATCTGGAAGGAGCCGTCGCCGGAGATATCGATGACCTGCCGGTTCGGGAAGGCGGCCTGCGCGCCGAGGGCCGACGGCAGGCCGAAACCCATTGTGCCGAGCCCGCCCGAGGTGAGGAAAGTGCGCGGCTGGATGAAGTCGAAGAACTGGGCCGTCCACATCTGATGCTGGCCGACCTCGGTGGTGATGATGGCATCGTCGGCTGTGAGCTCGCGCAATCTTTTCAATGACGAACTGCGGCTTGATGATGCTGGCGGACGCCTGATAACCCATTGGATGTTTGGTCTTCCAGTCGGCGATCTCCTGCCGCCAGGGAGCGAGATCCGTCAGCCAGTTGTTTCACCGCCTCGGCATGGTTTCCAAGATCGAGGACCAGCTTCTCCAAAACATCGCGCAGATCGCCGACGATCGGCAGATCGACCCGAACATTCTTTTTGATCGAGGTCGGATCGATATCGATGTGAATGATCTTGGCATGGGGGGCAAATGTGGAGATCTTGCCGGTTACCCGGTCGTCGAAACGGGCGCCGATGGCAATCAGCAGGTCGCAATTGGTAACCGCCATATTGGCGTAATAGGTGCCGTGCATCCCCAGCATCCCCAGGGAAAGCGGATGCCGCTTAGGAAAGGAGGCCATCCCCATCAGAGTGGTGGTCACCGGTGCCTGGATCGGCTTCGGCGAACTGCAGCAGTTCTGTCGCAGGCATTGGTGAGAGGTCACCCCGCCGCCGACATAGATCACCGGCTTGCGGGCCGCCAAGGATCATCGCCACCGCCTTTTCGACCTGGCGGATGTTGCCGCTGTAATGTCGGCTTGTAGCCACGCAATCTCGACTGTTTCCGGATATTCGAATTTGGTGCTGGCCATCTGCACGTCTTTCGGCAGATCGACCAGCACCGGGCCGGGACGGCCGGTGCGGGCGATATAAAAGGCCTTCTTGATGATCCGCGGCAAGATCCTTGACGTCCTTGACCAGATAGTTGTGCTTGGTGACCGGCCGGGTGATGCCGATGATGTCGGCTTCCTGGAAGGCGTCGTTGCCGATCAGGGGAGTCGGTACCTGACCGGTGATGACCACCATCGGGATCGAATCCATGTAGGCGGTGGCGATGCCGGTGATCGGTATTGGTCGCCCCCGGCCCGCTGGTGGCGATCGCAACGCCGACCTTGCCGGTGGCGCGGGCATAGCCGTCGGCGGCATGCACCGCCGCCTGCTCATGCCGGGTCAGGATATGCTTGATCGGTGAATCGATCAGATCGTCATAAATATTGATGACCGTGCCGCCGGGATAGCCGAATACCGTTTCCACCCCTTCCAGCTGCAGACATTCCAGCAAAATTTGCGATCCGGTCTTCTTCATCAAATTCCTCCTTGAATAGTCGGAGCGATGCGATGCGCTCGATGCGAATCAGCCTCATTTCTAATTCACCGCATTGACTTGACAGATCGCCCCGGTATCGGCCGAAGTGACGACCTCGGCATAACGTGCCAGCCAGCCGCTCTTGATCTTCGGCTCCGGGCTTCCGCCAGCCGGACGCCGCTTTGCCAAGGTCGCCTCATCCACCAGCAACTCCAGTTTACGTTGCGGGATGTCGAGGCGGATGCGGTCTCCTTCCTCAACCAGGGCGATCGGCCCGCCTTCGGCGGCTTCGGGCGAAATATGGCCGATGCACGGCCCGCGGGTGCCGCCGGAAAAACGCCCGTCGGTGATCAGGGCGACACTGTCGCCCAGACCGAGTCCCATCAGGGCGGCGGTCGGCGCGAGCATCTCGCGCATGCCCGGCCCACCTTTCGGGCCCTTCGTAACGGATCACCACCAGTCGCCGGCCACGATCTTCCCTCCCATCAGCGCAGCCATCGCGCCTTCTTCCGAGTCGAAGCAGCGCGCCGTCCCCTCGAAGACCATCATTTCTTCCGAAACCCCGGACTGTTTGACCACCGCCCCATCCGGGCGCCAGATTGCCGCGCAGGATGGCAATCCCCCCTTCCGCGCGCATCGGCGCGGAGATCGGATGGATGACCTCTTCGTCAACCTGGGCGACGCTGGCAACAATCTCCTTGATGGTCGGTCCGGTCAATGTCGGGTTGTCATGGATAAGGTCGCGCAACTGATAAAGAACCGCCGGAACGCCGCCAGCCGCGTCGAGATCTTCCATGAAATGCTTGCCGCCCGGGTTCATCGAGGCAAGCTGCGGGGTTGTCCGGCTCAAGCGGTCAAATGCTCGAGGGGCAGTTCGACCCCGGCCTCGCGGGCGATGGAGAGCAGATGCAGAACGGTATTGCGAGGAGCCGCCGAGGGCCAGATCGACGCGGATGGCGTTTTCGAAGGCGGCCGTGGTCAGGATCTGGCGCGGGGTGATCCCCTTGCGCACCAGCTGGACGATCCGTTCGCCGGAAGCGAAGGCGATGCGGCGCTTGAGGGAGGAAACCGCCAGAGCAGTGCCGCAGCGCGACCAGGCTCATTCCGAGGGTTTCGGTGAGGATCGCCATGGTATTGGCGGTAAATAGCCCCTGACAGGACACCGGCGGTCGGGCAGGCCTTGTCCTCACAGACCTTCAGTTCCTTCTCGTCGATCACCCCGGCCTTGTAACGGGCCATGGCCTCGAAGGTATCGGAAACGAAGGAAAAACGCCGTCCCTTCCTGGCCGCGCCCGGCAAGCATCGGACCGGCGGTCACGACCAGACAGGGGATGTCGAGGCGCGCCGCTGCCATCAGCATCCCCGGCGTAATCTTGTCGCAATTGGTCAGTAGAACCAGTCCGTCGAGCCGGTGCGCCTCGGCCACCGACTCGACCATGTCGGCGATCAATTCGCGGGTCGGCAGCGAATAGTGCATCCCCTTATGACCCATGGCGATGCCGTCGCAGACACCGGGAATACCGAAGAAAAAGGAATAACCGCCACCGGTATGCACCCCTTTTTCGATGAAGCGTTCCAGATCGCGCATCCCGGTGTGACCGGGGATAAGATCGGTAAAAGAGGTGGCGATGCCGATGAATGGCTTTCCCATTTCTTCCCGCGGAACCCCTGTCCCCATGAGCAGGGCGCGGTGGGGGGTTCGTTCAAATCCCTGGGTAATGGCATCGCTGCGTTTGCTGCTCATCGATATTTCTGTTCCTTTTCATTCAATAAAGACAGGGGCAAATTCGCCCCTGTCTGCCGAAGCCGTGTGGCTGCGACAAGCTGATGGACACCAGCACTGCCAACAAATATCTATTCAACGGCATCCGTCAGAAGCGGATACCAATCGATTATTGAGGGTAAGTTTTTAAAATGCGGACCATTTCATCCTTGCCCGCGAGTTTCAGTTTCTGAACTTTCTTCCGCTCGACTTCTTCTTCAGCTGTCAGGAAAGGACGAGAATCCAGATTCTGGAGTTCTTTTTCGAGCAGCAGGTGTTCTTCGTAGAGCATACGAAAACGGGGATTTTTATCCGCCAATTGCTGCACCTTTACCTGATCAAGTTCCTCCATTGCGCACCTCCGTGTAAGAGTGAAAGAAGGAAGAAACAGGATTCTAAAATATCGGAACGGCCCTTTGATGTCAACCGTCTAGGTTGCCACCACCTCGCGACTGAAAAGCATTATTTCCGCTTCGGAGCGGCGGATATAATGCGGAAGAAGAAGTGCTGGCGACATTCCCTTTCCCTGTCGTAGATCGTCGAGGGCAAGAGCAGCGGCATGGCCAGCTCGAGCGACTTGCAGTGGCCAGGGAAGAAAATGGGCATTCGCTCCCAGGCGATCTTCAATCAAAGAGCGATAAACCTCGGCACCGCTACCGACAAAAAGAAATTGACCGGCAAGAGCATCGAGCAGGGTCGCTGGCGGCAGTACCGATTCATCGCCCAAAGGAACAGGGAAGCCTCTTTCGGTTTGGTACAGGGCGGCATAAACCTCCTGTTTGCGAGCATCGAGCAGAACACAGACGGGACATTGAATGCCGCAAGCCTGCATTGCGACAGAACGTAGGGAGGAGATGCCTATTACCGGCCGGCCAGCGGCCATAGCCAGTCCCTTGATGGTCGCTACTCCCACTCGCAGGCCGGTAAAGGAACCCGGGCCGATAACAGCAGCAAAGGCAGCGAAAGATTCCAGCTTCAATTCAAGTTGATCAAGGAGCTTTGCCACGGCATCCAACAACAGCCGGTCGGTGCGGGAACCCTGAGTGCTCAGGAAAATCTCTCCCGATAGCGATTCTCCGCGACTGATGGCAATACTCGTTGCGCCCGCCGAGGTATCGATGGTGAGAAGTAATTCGGAACCCATTACTGTCCACCGAGAAAGAGCCGCATGATGTCATTGTAAAAAGCCAGAACCATTAACAGCAGAAGCAGAGCCAGGCCGATTTGCTGGGCGATTTCCCGCGTGCGCAGCGGAAGCGGACGACGGAAGACAAGTTCGACCAGATTGAACAAGAGGTGGCCGCCGTCGAGAATCGGAATGGGAAAGAGATTCAGGATGCCGAGTTGGATGCTAAGAAAGGCCAGGACAGACAGAATGCTTGCCAAGTCGGTCTGCGCCGCCTGTCCGGCAATCTGCACAACGGTAATGGGACCGCCGATATTACTGGTGGAAACATGGCCTGCAAACATTTTCTGGATGAAAACCAGGGTCAGTTTGATCAGTTCCATGCTTCGCTCATATCCGGCACGGATCGCATCCACCGGGCCGAATCGTTTAAAAACGGACTCCTGTTGCGGTGTAATTCCGATCAGGTAATCGGCACCCTCATTCTTTTCCACTATCGGCTTGATTTCGACCTTTAGCTCCTTCCCATCCCGCACAACGGTAAAAGTCTGGGGATGACCTTTCGAAAGCTGAATCGCCTCCTTCAGATCGTACCAGGAGTCGATTGGCCGGTTATCTATGGCGGTGATTCGGTCGTCAATCTGTATGCCGGCGGTCTGTGCCGGCATTCCTGGAGCAATCGAACCGATTACCGGACTTTGCGGTGGAAGCAGTCCAAACGATTGCAAACCCTCAAGATTGTTTTCTTCCGCCGCAACAGAAACGTTCACTGACTGCCCGGCACGACTGACGGTGAAATCAAGTGTTTTGCCGGCATGGGATATCAGCGCCATATTGGCGTCGTTCCAGGTGGTGACCGTCTCCCCATTGATGGCAAGAACGCAATCGCCCGGCCGAAAAGCAGCCTTCTGCCCAGCCGAATCGGGAACGATGTACCCAATACAGGGAGGCTGTTCGAGGAAAGCAGGAATCTGCACCCCGACAAGGAAAGCAATGGGCAGAATTATGAATGGGAAAACAAGATTCATGAAAGGTCCGGCAGCAATAATCGCCGTGCGTCGTGAAACCGGCTGCTCGGCGAAGGAACGCTGCCGTTCCTCCGGCGAAAGTTCCGCCCCCGCTTCCTCCCCATTCTCCCCTCCCCCTTCACCTAGCATCTGGACATAACCGCCAAGAGGAACGGCGCAGATCATGTATTCGGTTTCTCCCCATTGGCGGGAAATCAGCCGCGGGCCAAAACCGAGGGAAAACTTGAGGACTTTTACTCCGGACAGCTTTGCCACGCAGAAATGCCCGAGTTCATGGATAAAAACCAGTATACCGAGCATGATGATGCCGGCGATGACAGTGATGATCATGTAACCTCCGGTCAGTGAATGGATTCGATCAACCGGCGGGCTATACCACGCGCCCAACGGTCGGCCAACAGGACTTCTTCGACATCCGCGGCTAATCGCTTCTGATGCCGGTCAAGAGTGCGTTGAATGATGATCGGAATATCGAGAAAACCGATTTCGCTATGCAAAAAGGCATCAACCGAAACTTCGTTGGCGGCATTGAGCACCGCCGGCGCCGTCCCTCCCTCCTCTAAAGCCTGGTAAGCCAAGGGAAGACAGGCAAATCGATCATGATCCGGTTGTTCAAAGGTAAGTTTACTGAGTGCGCAAAGATCGAGCGGCGGCAAATTCAGCGGCAACCGCTCGGGATAGGAAAGTGCGTAGGCAATCGGTATTTTCATGTCCGGAATCCCCATTTGCGCGATAACCGAGCCGTCCACATATTCGACCATTGAATGAACGATGCTCTGCGGGTGCATATGCACGGCAATCTGCTCCGCCGGTAAATCGAACAGCCAACGCGCCTCGATGACCTCAAGCCCTTTGTTCATCATGGTGGCCGAATCGACAGAAATCTTGCGTCCCATGCGCCAGTTCGGATGCGCCAGCGCTTCATCCGGAGTTACCTGCTGCAGTTCAGTCAGCGTTTTGCCGCGGAACGGTCCGCCGGAAGCGGTGAGAATCAGGCGCCGCACATCCTTGCGCCGGTGCCCTTCCAGAGATTGAAATATCGCTGAATGTTCACTGTCCACCGGATGCAGACGAACCCCCTTGCGGGCCACAGCGTCGAGTACCAGTGAGCCGGCCATCACCAGTGTCTCCTTATTGGCCAGCGCGATATTCTTCCCGGATTCAATGGCTGCCATGGTCGGGATCAGACCTGCCGCCCCGACAATGGCGGAAACAACAATTTCGGCTTCGGCAGCGGCAGCACAGGCAATCAATCCTTTGACGCCATGGACGATCTCCGGTCCGCCGGGACCGATTATGCGGCGCAACCGGACAGCATCCTTATCTGTCAGGACGCCTGCCACAAGTGGCCGGAACTGCTGGACCTGCTGTGCAAGTCGTTCCAGATTATTGCCGGCAGTCAGCGCGATCACCCGAAAGCGATCGGAATGTTCGGCGATTATTTCCAACGTATTGCAGCCGATAGAACCGGTCGAACCAAGCACGGATATCTTCTTCATTTAGTTATCCGCTTCAATTCTGAAAAAACAAGAGGGCATAAAAATAAACGGGGGCAAAAGCAAAGAGCAGGCTATCGAGGCGATCGAGAAGACCGCCATGCCCGGGAATCATTTTCCCGGAATCCTTGACCCCGAAACTACGCTTGAGCATCGACTCGAAAAGATCGCCCAATTGAGCAAGCGCGCCAATCAGCACGCCCAAAGAAAGACAGTCAATAGTTTGCAGCGCCGGGAAAAACCAGAATTTGGCAACAAAAATACCGATCAGGTTTCCCGCCAGACCACCGATAGCACCTTCGACGCTTTTCTTTGGGCTGATGGCCGGATAAAGTCGACGCTTGCCGAAACGGACACCGACGAAATACGCAGCCGAATCTCCCATCATAACCAGCAGCAGGACGGCAAATATCCATTCGCGGCCGAAAGGAAGCGATCTTAATAAGGGTATATAGGAAAGAAGCAGAGGCAGGTAAAGAAAACCGAGAATAACGATCGCCAACCGCTGAACTACCTTTTGCAGATCGCGATAGGTAAACAGATAAAAAATGGTGTAGAGCAGAAAAAGGCAAGTCACGCCTGCCATTCGCAGAGGCGGCGAGGCGAAAGAAAGCACCAGAACAAGAATTGTACCGCCGGCAACGGCCACCCACCTCTCTGAAACTGGCTCGTCTGCCAACCCCATGCCGTAGAATTCCGTCAATGCCAGCAAGGTAACCAGACAAATCAGCAGGGCAAAGAAGACGGTATTCGCGAAAAGAATAAAAAAAATCAACAGCGGAAGAAGAACCGCACCAGTGAGAATCCGATCTTTAATGATTATCCTCCTGTTTTATAGCACTCTCCCCTTCCAATTGCGCGCCAGTTAAACCGAAGCGCCGTTCCCGGCGGCCGAATTCGCGCAAAGCCCTGTGCAATTCGTTTCGATTGAAATCGGGCCAAAGGACTTCGGTAAAATACAGTTCGGTATAAGCAAGCTGCCAGAGAAGAAAATTGCTGATGCGCATTTCGCCGCTGGTGCGGATGAGCAAGTCGGGGTCGGGATAACCGGCTGTATCGAGAACTGACGCCAAAGCTTTATCATCGATATCGCCTGGCCGCAGGCGGCCAGAGATCGCTTCTTCGGCAAGTCGCTGGGCAGCACGCACCAGTTCGTTACGGGCGCCGTAAGAAAGTGCCAAGGTCAGAGTCATTTCCTTATTGCCGGCGGTGCGCTCGATCGTATCCACCAGAACTCGTCGGACATCTTCCGGGAGGCGGCCGGTTTCTCCGATCACCTGTAGTCGTATTCCGCGGGACAGCATGATATCGAGCTCGCTTTGCAGATAGCGGCTGAGCAATCCCATCAAAGCGCTCACCTCGTCGTCGGGGCGGCGCCAATTTTCCGAACTGAAAGCGTAAAGGGTGAGATACGCTATGCCGAGTTCTCGGCATTCTTTGACTATTTCCTGAACCGTTGCCACCCCTCGACGATGACCCAGAAGGCGAGGCAGACGTTGCCGCTCGGCCCAACGGCCGTTGCCGTCCATAATAATGGCCAAATGGCGAGGAATACGCATGCGGAATCTCTAACACGTGGGACAGGCGGTTGGGGAATTAAATATTAAAAATAATAGCAGGTAAGTTGGAAATGGTAGCGCATGGGCGCGAAGCAGTAGGAAGGGGGCGCCATCCGGCGCCCCCTCGGGTTGCTATCATTCAATAGCACTTACCGGACAGCTATCCACGCAGGCGCGGCAATCGCTGCACTCATCAGTAATCTTGTAGGTGTCGCCCGACTGGACAATAGCCCCCACAGGGCAGGTGTCGACGCAGGTTCCACAGGCAATGCAGCTTTCAGTAATTTTTGCGGCCATACTCATTTTCTCCTCTCATGGGGTTTTCGCAGCTGATGGATCAAATCTCCATCACTTCCTTCTCTTTACCTGCCACAACCTCATCGGTCTTCTTTACATAAAGATCGGTGGGATCCTGGATATCTTTTTCGCCGCGTTTGAGTTCATCTTCGGAGATCTCCTTGTCCTTCTCCATTTTTTTCATCGCCTCGTTGGCGTCGCGGCGGAAGTTACGGATCGCGATCTTCGCCTCTTCTCCCATTTTTTTGACCTTCTTCACCATCTCCTTGCGCCGCTCCTCGGTCAGCGGCGGGAATAGACAATGCGCACCTGCAGACCATCGGAATTGGGATTCAGGCCGAGGTCCGATTTGAGAATCGCCTTCTCGATTTCGGGAATGAGCTTCTTTTCCCAAGGCTGAATGGTGATCAGTCGCGGTTCCGGAACGGTCAAGGTCCCCATCTGGCTCAAAGGTGTCGGTGTGCCGTAATAATCGATCCGAATATCGTCGAGCAGCGACACCGAAGCCCGCCCGTGCGCACTTTGGTAAAATCCTTCCGCAGCGAGTCGATGGCCTTCTCCATCCCGTTACGGGTCTTGGTCGAACCAGTCCTTGACTCATACGTTACTCTCCCTTGACGATGGTCCCGATCGGTTCACCGAGACCACCCTTTCAATATTGCCAGGGCGGGTCAGATCGAAAACGATGATCGGCAGATTGTTGTCCATGCAAAGTGATGTCGCCGTCGCATCCATCACCTGCAAGCCCTGCTGCAGAACCTCGATATAGGTCAGGTTCTGATATTTGACGGCATTTTTGTCCTTGAAAGGGTCAGCGCTATAGATCCCGTCGACCTTGGTCGCCTTGAGGATCACCTCGGCATTGATCTCCATGGCACGCAGGCTGGCAGCGGTATCGGTGGTGAAATAGGGATTGCCGGTCCCGGCGCCGAAAATCACCACCCGACCCTTTTCCAGATGACGCATGGCACGGCGGCGGATATACGGTTCGGCCACCTCCTGCATCTCGATCGCCGACTGCACCCGGGTGAACACCCCACTCTTTTCCAGGGCATCCTGCATCGCCAGACTATTCATCACTGTCGCCAGCATCCCCATGTAATCGGCGCTGGCCCGATCCATCCCCGGGAAGCGGCGGCCACGCCGCGAAAGATATTGCCGCCACCGATGACCAAGGCGACCTGCACCCCGAGAGCGATCACCTCGCGTATTTCGGCGGCAATCCCGGTAATCACATCCGGATCGATGCCGTACCCCTGCCGCCGGCCAGCGCTTCGCCGCTCAACTTGAGCAGGATTCGCTTGTAATGAGGCTTGGCTGGCGCCATATGCAATCTCCGCCCCCGAGGGACTTACTTGGTCATTGCCGCCACTTCGGCGGCGAAATCATCTTCCTTTTTCTCCAGCCCCTCGCCGAGTTGAAACGGGCGAAGCCGGACCAGTTTGACCTCGGCGCCCATCTCCTTGCCGAGGGCCTCGACCACCTTGCCGAATCTTCTGGTCGGGGTCGATGACATAAGCCTGTTCGAGCAGGCAGACCTCGCCGTAGAACTTGTTGATCTGCCCGTCGACAATCTTCTCGATGATATTGTCCGGCTTGCCGCTTTCCTTGGCCTTGACCCGCGATAATTTCCTTTTCGCGTTCAAGCACCTCAGCCGGGACTTCGCTGCGGTCAAGATACTGCGGGACTGGCGGCGGCGACATGCATCGCCAACTGGCGGGCCACATCAGCAACCCGCGGATCGTCCCCTTTGTCGGTAGTGCCAGTTCGACCAGCACCCCGATCTTGCCGGCCGGCATGGATATAGGAGGCCACGACTCCGGCGGGCATCGTCAAAACGGTCAAAGCGGCGGATGTCGATGTTCTCGCCGATGGTCGCGATCTGATGGATCAGCTCTTCGCCGAACGGTGCGGCCCGTGCCAGGAATGCCAGGGCAAGCAGCGCCTCAGATCAGCCGGCGTTTTCTCCAGAATTACCTGAGCGACACCGCTTGGCGAAATTCTGGAAGATTCGATTCTTGGCGACAAAATCGGTCTCCGAGTTCACCTCGACCAACACACCGCGGTTCCCTTCGCCGGCAGCGACGATCATCCCTTCGGCAGCAATCCGCCCGGCCTTCTTGGCGGCGGCGGAAAGACCCTTTTTGCGCAGAATATCGATCGCTTCATCCATATCGCCATCCGCCTCGGTCAGGGCTTTTTTGCAGTCCATCATCCCGGCGCCGGTTTTGGCGCGCAGTTCGGATACCATGCTGCGGTAATGCTGCCACGTGAACCTCCTCTATCTCCGAACGGGAACACCCGTCGTTTTTCTAACTGGAAATTGATGATCAGTGTTAAAATGGCGGTCCGGAAAACCGGACCGCCTTGTTCATCCGAATGAATGTTCGATCAGGATTCGGTGACTTTCAGCCACAGGCTCTTCAACCACATCGGCCGGTTCCTCGGCACCGCTCCGCTTCACTGCTGCGCAGAGAGTCTTCGCGGGCGCTCGGCCCCTTCCAGGCAGGCGTCGGCCATCTTGGAGGTGAACAGCCGGATGGCGCGGATGGCGTCGTCATTGCCGGGAATGATGTAATCGATTTCGTCCGGATCGCAGTTGGTATCGACGACGGCAACAACCGGTATCCCCAGCTTGCGGGCTTCCTTGACGGCAATCGTCTCTTTTTTCGGATCGATGACGAAAATCGCGCCCGGGAGACGATTCATCCATCTTGATGCCGCCAAGGCTCTTCTCCAGCTTCGCTTTTTCCCGCTCCAGTTCGAGACGCTTCCTTCTTGGTCAACAGCTGATAGGTGCCGTCCTGGGCCATCGCCTCAATCTTCTTGAGGCGGTCGATGCTCCCCTTGATGGTGTTGAAGTTGGTGAGCATGCCGCCCAGCCAGCGGTTGTTGACGTAGAACTGACCGGCACGCTCCGCTTCTTCGCGAATCGCATCCTGAGCCTGCTTCTTGGTGCCGACGAAGAGGATCTTTTCGCCACTCTCGACGGTATCGCTGATGAAAGTTATAAGCCGATCTTGAAGTGACGGACGGTCTTCTGCAGGTCGATGATGTAGATACCGTTGCGGCGCCGAAGATGTACGGCTTCATTTTCGGGTTCCAGCGTTTGGTCTGGTGACCGAAATGAACACCGGCTTCGAGAAGCTGCTTCATGGTAATCTGAGACATTAGTGCGATCTCCCTTGCTGGTTTGCCTCCGCCCCGTTCCACCTCACCGGACCCCGGCATCATTGCCTAGGACCACCCGGATGAGTCCAGGGGCGTGCGTATTAGTTATCGGAATCCTATAACATGTGACCCCGTCCAAGGCAAGGAGAAAATATCCCAATAGTCGTTTACAAGCCGGGGTAATTGTAATAGGATTTGCGGTCATGCTTATCTTTCGTTACCATCGCTATCTCCTGCGGGAAATCGCCGTCCCCACCGGTCTGGCCCTCTTTATTTTCACCTTCATCCTGTTTATGGGCCGCATCCTCAAGTTGGCGGAGATGGTGATTAACAAAGGGGTTTCCCTGACGGATATCGCTTTTCTGTTCGCTTTTCTTCTCCCGACCTTTCTGGTCATAACCCTGCCCCTCGCGTTTCTTCTCGGTGTGCTCCTCGGCTTCGGCCAGCCTGTCCGCCGACAGCGAAATAATTGCCCTGCAATCATCGGGCGTGAGCCTTTACGGAATGCTGCCGCCGGTTCTCGGGCTGGCATTGATAACGTCTCTGGCAACTGCTCTCCTCACTCTGTATTTCGAACCGGCCGGAAGCGCCGCATTTCAACGGGAAGTTTTCCACATTGCAACGAGTCAGGCCTTTGTCGGTTTGCAGCCGCAAACATTCAATGACGACTTCGATGGCTTGGTCATTTATGCCAATGAAGTCGATGAACGTTCGGGACGAATGGAAGGGGTATTTATTTCCGATGAACGGGCGGGGAGCGTGCCATCGACTATCCTGGCGAAAAGCGGCCAGATTGTCGCAGAGCAGAAATCCCTGACGCTGAACCTGCGACTTGAAAATGGCAGCATCCATCGCCAGACAAAGAGCGGAGATACAGGTTATCAGATTGTCAGTTTCACCGCCTATGATATCCATCTCAATCTGGGACAGAGCGCCGTCCCGGAGAATCGGACGAAAAAACCGAATGAAATCAGTACGGCCGATCTCTTACGCGGCTATCGCGGCAATACCGACCTCGAAAGGCGAAAACTGACGGCAGAACTGCACCAACGGTTAATCCTGCCCTTGACGCCGTTTCTTTTCACCTTCATCGGCATCCCATTAGGCATTCAGACGCAACGATCGGGGCGTGGTGGCGGCTTTGCCATCGGCCTCGCGGTCTTTCTCGCCTATTACATTCTTCTTTCCTTCGGCCAAACACTGGTGATCGAGAGTGGCTGGTCGTCTGCCGTCCTCTGGCTCCCCAACTTCCTTTTCCTGGCCGGAGGTCTTCTGCTGCTGATTCAGACCGCCCGGGAGAGGCGCCTGATGCCATCAACCGGTATCTTCCGATCCCTGCGGCGGCCGATCTCATTGCGATCACGGGAATAATAGTGAACTGTCTCGATCGCTACATCCTGACCCTTTTCACTCGGATTTTTCTTCTTTCGACAGCCGCTTTCGCCGGACTTTACCTGCTTGTCGATTTTTTTGAAAAGGTCAACAATTTCCTTGGCAATCATGCCGCGCTTTCCCTCTATTTTCTTTATTTCGCCTGCAAACTGCCACTGATCGTCACCCAGATTCTGCCTCTGGCCCTGCTCATGGGTGTTTTCATGACACTTGGCGGGCTCTCGCGCACCAGCGAACTGACTGCCATGCGCGCCGGCGGCCTGAGTCTGTGGCGCATTTCCGCACCGCTGCTCTTTGTTTCTGTCGCTCTCTCTTTCTTTCTGCTGGGTGCCAGTGAATATCTGATTCCGGTCAGCGCCCGCACCATGAACCATATCTATGAGGTCGAGGTCAAAGGAAAGCCGGAACTGAACCTGCGGCGGGAAAATATCTGGTTTCGCGAGGGGAAAAAAATTATTCATATCCGGCTGGCACAACCGGAAAACGGAACCCTGGACGGGATCACCATCTACGGCTTGGACGATGATTTCCGCTTCACTTCCCGCCTGGATGCGCAGGAGGCCATTCACCAACCGGAAGGGTGGCTCTTCCGTCGGATCATCGAACGCACCTTTATGCCAACCACCGGCGAACTGATGGATCTGCGGCAGTTGGCGGAAAAAGAATACCCTCTCGATAAATCTCCTGAGGATTTTCTCGTCCCTGACAACAAAAACCTTGAATTGGGAATCAGGGAACTGCGGCGTCTGATCGATAAATTAGAGATCGAAGGATACAATAACACACGTTACCGGGTCGATTTTCAGGCTCGACTGGCGACCCCCTTTGCTTGCATTATCCTTGCTTTTCTCGGCATCCCCTTTGCCTTGCAGAAAGGCCGTGCCACTAATTTTGCCGTCGGCATCGCGATCAGCGTATCCATCGGCATCAGCTATTTTATATTACAGGCAATGTTGCAGGCATTCGGCTATTCCGGAGTGCTGCCTCCAGCAGTCGCCGCTTGGGCAGCCAATCTCCTCTTCGGACTGCTTGGCATCTGGCTGTTGCTTTCGGTAAGACAATAAAGATACAAAACGTTTTCTCGCAAGGGACTCTCCTGGCATCAGGCACTCCTCTGGCAACCCTTCTGATATCGGCGCATGTGCGTCGAAATTCACAACAACCGAGCTTCACCTCTGGTCCGCCCAGCAGAAAATGATAGAGTCCAGGTAAATGCGAGGAGTAGCTGCCATGTTACGCACAATCCTTATCGCCATCTTTCTCACCATCCCTGCCGGTTCTTTCTTCCCTGGCGAAACCGAAGCGGCGACGGACGCCAGCCGGATGCCCCGGATCGACAAGCTCGTCCCCAATACCCTGGATGCCTGCTCACTGCAGGCGGGGAGGAAAATTGTTGTCTTGGGAGAATTTCCTGCCGGAAGTCGTGTACTTCTCGATGGCGCGGGGGTTACAACAGAAAAAGCCGGCGAAAAAGAGATCATCTTCGCTCTGCCGCTGCTGAAGGGTGGTCTGCATCAGGTAGCGGTAGTCGGGGCGGAAAATCGCGTATCTTTCCCGCAGGCACTATTCGTCGATACCGTCCCGAATATCACCTCGGTCAGCCAGGGGACAGACCATGTCACCTCTTACGAGGTCATCGTCCAAGGGGAGAATTTTCTCTTCGATTCGATGCTGGTGGTGAACGACACCGCGCTGCGTCCGGCCAGGGCGGTAGAGCCGAATTCCTTGCCGCCGACCGGCGGCAAGGACCATGTTCGCTATGAGGATTGCTCGACCCTCGTCTATATCCGCCATCCGGTCACCCGCGAACCGCAAAATATCACCCTGCGGGTTGTCAATCCCGGCGGCGAGCAGAGTCCGGCATTTAGTGTGGAAATTCCATAATTACTTAATACCGGTATAGATCCGACTTAAATGGCCCTTCCACCGGTATACCGATGTAGTCGGCCTGTTTTTTCGTCAGAACGGTCAATTTACCCCCCAACTTGCCGAGATGCAGATAGGCCACTTTCTCGTCGAGGTGTTTCGGCAGTACATAAACCTTGTTCTCGTATTTTCCTTTATTGCTGAACAGTTCGATCTGGGCGATCACCTGGTTGCTGAAGCTGTTCGACATAACGAAGGAAGGATGCCCGGTGGCGCAGCCAAGGTTCAGCAGGCGCCCCTCGGCAAGAACGATCACGGCGTGGCCATCGGAGAAGACCCATTGGTCAACTTGATTGCCGTGCTCACGCGGGTTCTTGATGTTGATCTTGCGGATGCCGTCAACTTTCGCCAGGCCGGCGATATCGATCTCATTGTCAAAATGCCCGATGTTGCCGACGATGGCGTTATGCTTCATCTGCTGCATGTGCTGAACAGTGATGACGTCGCGGTTACCGGTGGCGGTAATAAAGATGTCGGCTTCCGTCAGCACATCATCCAGCGTACTTACCTGATACCCTTCCATGAGGGCCTGCAGGGCACAAATTGGATCGATTTCGGCAACAATGACCCGCGCCCCCTGCCCGCGTAGCGACTGGCAACACCCCTTGCCGACGTCGCCGTAACCGCAGATGACCGCCACCTTGCCGGCGAGCATGACATCGGTGGCGCGCATGATGCCATCCACCAGGCTGTGGCGGCAGCCATAAACATTGTCGAACTTGCTTTTCGTCACCGAATCGTTGACATTCATCGCCGGGAACGGGAGCTTCCCTTCCTTTTGCATCTGATAAAGACGATGCACGCCGGTAGTCGTTTCCTCCGTCACCCCTTTGATCGACTCGCGCATGGCCGTCCAGTCGTTGCGCCCGGCGGCAATCGAATCGCGCATGCAGGTGACCAGTTCGACCCAGTCCTCCGGGTCGTCGGCGGTAAGCGCCGGAACGCCGCCCTTCTGCCACTCGGCACCTTTGAGCACCATCATCGTCGCATCGCCGCCATCGTCGAGAATCATATTCGGCAGTTTGCCATCCGGCCAGGTAAGCGCCTGCTCGGTGCACCACCAGTATTCGGCCAATGTCTCCCCTTTCCAGGCGAATACCGGCACCCCTTTCGGCGCTTCTGGCGTTCCGTTCTTGCCGACCGCCACCGCGGCGGCGGCCTGATCTTGGGTGGAGAAAATGTTGCACGACGCCCAGCGCACCTCCGCCCCGAGTTCGACCAGAGTTTCAATCAATACGGCCGTCTGAATTGTCATGTGCAGCGAACCAATGATGCGGGCGCCTTTCAGCGGTTGTCTCCCGCGATTTTCTTCCCTCAGGGCCATCAGCCCCGGCATCTCCACCTCTGCCAGTTCAATTTCCAGCCGGCCCCAGTGGGCCAGAGACAGATCGCGAACCTTGAAATCACCTTTTTTCATGCGCTATAGCTCCTTTGCAAATGTTAAATTTATCTCTTTCGGGCGACACAGATGAAAACAGTCATTTCATTTTCCCGACCGGCAACAATTTGGAACACCTCCTGAGTAAAGCCTGCCGAGTTCAACCAGGAATCGATTTCCTGCGTCTCAAAGCCCAGCCACTGATCCGCCAGGCGCTCCCGCACCCATTCGCGTTCATGACGGAGAAGGTCGGCAATTACCAGAACCCCTCCGGCGGCGAGTACACGTCCCGTCTCCCCGAGAACCGCAGCCGGCTGCGCCGCGTGATGCAGAACCATATTGAGAACCGCGACCGATGTCGAGGCATCGGGGAGCGGGAGATGGCTCATTTCTCCCAAACGCAAATCGACCCCGGTCAGTCCATCGGCAGCCAGACGCGAGCGCGCCTGCTCGAGCATCGCCGGAGAATGATCGACCCCGATGATCTCTCCTCCCTTCTGCCGCAGGGCCGAGAGGAGACTTCCAGTGCCAACTCCAATTTCCAGCAAGCGGTCACAGGCGGGAAGAACCGCCAGGAGAGCATCGAGATATTCGGCTGTCGGCAGAACCTCCCGAACCAGATGGTCCCACTGCCGGGCATGCTGGTCGAAAAACTCCTGACTGCGCCGGCGGCGCGCCTCCAGAACCCCGGCAAGACGTTCAAGATCGACACGATGGCCGGGTTGGTTCTCAAGTTCCTTAGCCAGGGCAGGATGAATGGCCGTGAAGAAAGGTTCCTCAGTCAGCCGATAATAGCTCCAAGTACCCTGCTTTTTAAGGGTCAGGATGCCGGCCTCGGTCATAATCTTCAGATGTCGGGAGACCCGCGATTGTCCCATGCGGAGGATGGTTGTCAATTCCTGCACGGTAAATTCCCCATGCCCCAGGATATTGACAAGCCGTAATCGCGAAGGATCGGCTAAAGATTTAAGAACATCGAAAAACATCAAGATTCCCACTTTAGCAATATCAACCTTTCTTGATATATCATCTTGGAATTCGAAAATCAAGAGAGTCTTCCACGTTCAGGTGAAATCTCCTTGAGCCATTTTTTTCCGATGTGATAGTATTCTGATTTTTCTTGGAGCAGATACAGTTGGAATCTGGCGGCAAAATGCAGGCGATGGTTCTCGAAGAACCGGGTGGTCCGTTACGGTATCGTCAGATGCCGATCCCGCAACCCGGCCCGCGCCAAGTGCTGTTGCGGGTGCGAGCTTGCGGCGTCTGCCGCACTGATCTGCATATCATCGACCGCGAACTTCCTGACCCCAAACTTCCCCTGATTCCCGGACATGAGATTGTTGGGTATTGTAGAAAGTACTGGTAACAAAGTGGATTTTTTACGGCCGGGCGATCGGGTCGGCGTTCCCTGGCTGGGAGAAACGTGCGGCGCCTGCCGCTATTGCCTGCGGGGACAGGAAAACCTCTGCGATCACCCGCGCTTTACCGGCTATACACTCGATGGGGGCTACGCCGAATATGCCGTTGCAAATGAAAGATACTGTTTTCCCCTCCCTCCCGGCTATCCGGATGTTGCGGCCGCGCCCCTGCTCTGTGCCGGCCTGATCGGCTATCGCACCTACCGGATGACCGGGGAAAACGTGCAGCATTTGGGGATCTATGGATTTGGCGCCGCCGCCCACATCATTGCGCAAATTGCCATCCACGAGGGAAAGCAGGTATACGCCTTTACCCGACCGGGAGATGTTGCCGGGCAGTCCTTCGCCCGCAGTATCGGCGCCATCTGGGCCGGCGACGCTGGTCAGCCGGCACCGGAACTTCTTGACGCGGCCATGATTTTTGCCCCGGTCGGCGCTCTTCTGCCGGCCGCCCTGGCGGCTTCAGCTAAAGGGGCAGTCATCGTCAGCGGCGGCATTCACATGGGCGATATCCCTTCCTTCCCTTATCGCTTATTATGGGAAGAGCGGGTTTTGCGCTCGGTCGCCAACCTGACCCGCCGCGACGGCGAGGAACTTCTGGCGATCGCTCCCAAGGTTCCGGTCAGAATGGAAACGGAAACATTCCCTTTGCAAGAAGCCAATCATGCCCTCGATTTACTGCGGGCTGGGCGCATCACTGGAGCTGCGGTTTTGACCATGGATAACCTGTGAAAAATCAACGCCCGATGAAGCCGTTTCTACTTCTCACCGCCCTGACCGGCACCCTTTTCTGCCTGCTCAATGCCAGTGGTGCCCATCTTCTCTGTGTGACTCAGGGCTGCCGGATCTACGCCGGATACGGCCTGTTCGGCATTTCTTTTTATACTTTCGGCACTGTCGGATTTCTGCTTATATTTCTTTTTACCCTACTCTACCCTCGCGCTCTCACCGGCGTACTCCTTCCTGTTACCCTCTTTTCAGCGCTGCTGCTCGATACCTTCTTTCTCGCCTATCAATCCCTCTTCTGGCCTTGCACAAGTTGCCTGCTGGTGGCTTTCCTGCTTGGGTTGACCATCATTGCCGGATTGAATTGCTTTTCAAAAACCAGCCGCCGCCTGGTGCTGGGAATTGGGATGCTCTGGCTGGTCTTCTTCCTTTTTCTCACCCTCTCTGCGGCGCAGGAAATTGTCTTTCGCCCCTGGCCGATTTTTGGTCCGCCGGATGCTCCCATCCAGGTCTTCTTCTCCCCTGATTGTTCAGCCTGTCGGCAGACTGTCCGGCAATTGCTCGACGATTCGGATGCGGCCGGTAAAAGCGCCTTTTACCCGGTAGCAAAGAACCAGCAAGATATCCGGCGAATTGCTCTGTATACCGATCTGACCGGTTTGCGAAAGGTCGACAAGGAGACCTTTCTTTCCCTGTTTGCCGATGCTGATGGTGAGGAATCGCCCCCCCTGAACTGGCGCATCCGCCTGCATCTTCTTGCCAACAAGGTGAATCTCGCCCGTTTCGGCGCTTCCTCGGTGCCGCTTGTCATCTCTCCTTACCTCCCACTGCCCACTCCCGCTCCTCCGGAGCAAAACATCTTCGCACCTCCCTCCATCTCTCCCCTCGAAGGTTGCCCGGCTTTCGAAGATAAAGAATGTAACTGAAAGACAGATAATCCAGATAATCCCTCCTGTTGCGAATCGCTTCACCCGCGGTATTGTTGAAAATGAATCGAGACCATTCAGGAGAAGGAGTGAAGATGCCCGCACGCCCCTCATGGACTGGCAATCTCAAACTCTCGCTGATTACAGTGCCGATCCGTCTTTACCGGGCAGTCAACAGCACGGCCAAAACCAGCCTCAACATGTTGCACGAAGGGTGCAATCAGCGCATTCGTTATCAATACACTTGCCCGGTGCACGGAGAAGTCGAAAAAGATCATATTGTGAAGGGTTATCAGTATGAAAAGGGCAAGTACGTTGTCCTCGATGAGGAAACGCTGGACAAGGTAAAAGTGGAAACAAGCAGGACGCTGGAAATCGTGCAATTCGTCCCGGAGCAGGAACTCGATCCGGTATTTTTTGATACACCCTATTACCTGGCACCGGACGGTCCGGTGGCTGAAGAGGCCTTTCGTGTTTTGCGAGAAGCGATGCTGCGCAGCGGCAAGACCGGAATTGGAAGGGTGACAATGGCCGGCCATGAACATATGGCGGCCATCTGGCCGAAGGATAAAGGCCTGCTCCTGACCACTCTGCATTATTCCCAGGAAGTACGCAGCGCCGGTCCTTATTTTTCAGAAATCAAGGAGGGGACGATCAATGAGGAGGAACTCGATCTGGCGCGCCAGTTGATCGAAAACAAGTCGAAGGTATTTGATCCCGGCGCTTTTCGCGACCGGTACGAGGAGGCGCTGCACCAGACGATCGAGGCGAAGGTCAAGGGGCAAGAACCGGAAGTTGTTCAGGTGGAGGAAGCCGGTAAGGTCGTTGATTTTATGGAAGCTCTTAAGCGTAGTCTGGCCGAGGAAAGCAGTAGCCGGCCGACACGTCGGCAGCCGCCGGAGAGGGGGCAGAGAAAACCAGTCAGAGCCCGGCAGAAAAAGGGCGGCTGATAGAGTGTCAACAATCTAGGGTCGCACCCCGCGGGTCGTCAGCTCACCGCGCACCTCGTTGCGGCGCGCACGTAAATCATCGGCGATCACACCGCGACTGATCCCCTGATTGACGCCGACACGCACCGGCCCGCTGTTGACGCCAAGACCAACCGAAGTACCCGTTGCCTGCCGTTCCACCCGGGCAATCTGATCGTTCAATTGATAATAATAGGTAAGCAACTCAGGATTCGACATCGCCCGATAATCCTTCTGCAGCAGTTCCTCCGTCTGTCGGCCAGTACCGGCACAGCCAAGAAGAAGCAGCGCACACATTGTCGAAATTACAAGTTTGATAAACATCCCTCACTCCTCCAAGTGCATTATATCGTAGGTACTATTTTATTGTTTTTTTATTAAAAAAATATTAATATTTTGAGCATGGAAGCAACCTTCCCCATTGACCAGACAATTCGCGTCAGCCTTGCTTTTCTTCAGGATCTTCTTGGCAACCTCCCCCTGGGGGATCTCGCTGTTCGCCTTTGGGACGGCACATTGTGGAAAAATTCGCCGCGCCCACGCTGCACACTTGTGCTGAAGCATCCCGGCGCATTGCGTCTGATGTTTCTTCCAGCCAATCGGCTGTCCCTCGGCGAAGCCTATATATACGATGATTTCGATATCGAGGGAGATATCGAAGAAGGGTTCATCCTTGCGGACGCCCTTCTCAACCTGCCTTGGGGCTTCTGGGAGAAATTTCGCTTCAGTCGCTACCTGTGGAGTCTCCCCAACTCCGGTCCTTTCCTTCGTGAACGGCCACACCATATTGGTGGCTTGACTCATTCAAAGAAACGCCATATCCAGGCAGTACATTACCATTACGATCAGCCGAACGACTTCTTCAGCCTATGGCTGGATCGCGGCATGAATTACTCGTGCGCCTATTTTGCCAATCCCGAAGAGGATCTGGAGAAAGCCCAAGAGCGTAAACTCGATTATCTCTGCCGTAAACTTCGCCTGCAACCGGGGGAGGATCTGCTGGATATCGGCTGCGGCTGGGGCGGACTGGTCTTGCATGCGGCACGTCATTACGGTGTGCGGGCGCACGGTATCACCCTTAGTCCCCTGCAAGCTGAAATGGCGAGGGAACGCATCCACGAAGCCGGCCTGGCGGAGCACTGCCGAGTGGAGACGATCGATTATCGCGAGCTTGATAAACCGAACTGTTATGACAAGCTGGTCAGCGTCGGCATGTTCGAGCATGTCGGAGCGACGCACCTGCCGGAGTATTTCTCTCTCGCCTGGCGCCTTCTGCGTCCTGGGGGGGTTTTCGTTAATGATGGAATAACCTGCAGCCTGGCGCATCCGCAGCCGGATGGCCCGTCATTTGTACATCACTACGTCTTTCCCGACGGGGAATTGTTGCCGATTGTAGATTTTTTGCGCATTGCCGAAATGACCGGATTCGAGGTTCGCGATGTCGAAAGCTTGCGTGAACATTATGTCCTGACCCTACGTCAGTGGCTGCGGCGTCTGGAAAAAGCCGACAAAGGAATCGAGCATTTAACGAGCGAGAAAATCTATCGTATCTGGCGCCTTTATCTGGCCGGATCGGCCCACGGATTCCTCATGGGCCGGCTGAATGTCTACCAGAGTCTGTTGGTCAAACCGGATCACGGCCATACCAGCCTTCCTTTGACCCGTGCCGATTGGTACAAAAAAACAGCCTTGGCAAACCGTTCGAAAGCTTCAGACTGACGCAAGGGATAAACGGATTTCTTCCTCGCGAGCTCCCCACTTGCTTCCCAGGCGTTCTTCGAGAAAAACAGTATAAAGGCTGTCGAACATCTGCAGTGCACTCTCCAACAATGACATTCTTTCGAAGAAAACCGCCTCTTTTTCCGCGACCGCATCGACCAGATCATCTTTTTCCAACTTCACGCCCGGAGACTTCAAAGAGGCAAAATGGAACATGCCCCCTTTGAGGGTCATCCGCCAGATGTTTTCCCCCTTTTCCAGATGGAGCGTCGCTTCGGTGATCTGCTTGTTTTCCTGCAGGGCGGTGCAGACTTCGCGATAACGTCCCTGCGGCCCGATAACCGTAACCTTCTGCACGCCGGTCTCGCCATCGCCAAGAAGGATCAGCCGTTCATCAAGATAGGCGGCGAACGATTCTCCGTCGGTAGCCGGGCCGGGACGGGAAATCCGGAACTCCCCCGATGCGTGCATCGTCTGATGCATCAGCCAGAGGAGGAAATCGGTACCGAGCCACTGGTTGTCCCGGATCTGCTCGAGAACGGAGCCTGCGCCGGCCCGGTTCGCCCGCTTCAAGGCAGCAAGCAGCTCTCCATCCAGCAGCAACTCGGCGCGGGCGAAAGGATGCATCGGCAGCAGTCGCAGGCTGTCGAAGGTGGTACGAAACAATCCCTCGAACAGTTCTACGGTCTTGCTGTTAAGAGTCGCCAGAGTCAGCAGCCCGCGTCGGGTGTCCCAGACGGCGTCGTACATCGCCGGAGTCGGCAGCAGACGGGCAAGCAGGCTGCCGCGCACCGCCTCGCGCAACTCTTCGCGTTTCGCCTTCGGAACTTTTTTCAATCCCGGATGGGCCTGAAGAAACTCCTCCTGCGCTTGCTGAAAATAGGAACGAAAAAGGGGTCCGGGTATTCGCCGCTGATCCCGGCGCAGGGTGAAAGCGAGATAATGGTCGCGGAAAAAGGCTTGGGGATTGGCAAAACCGCTCTCCGCCGAGTCGTCCAGATGCACCCAACCAACCGCCATCTCCTCAGAACCCTGATCGATCGAGCGAAAACCGTGTAGAGCCAGCCGTTCACTGACCCAGTCGAAATCTATAGCCGGCGGCAACTCGCCGATGACCTGAAACTGGCAGATGCTGACCGTATTGGCAAGCAGACCCATGCGGTTACTCCTTCGTATAAATACGTAAATGGGTGGGAACAGGGGGAAAAAGTCGGATGGAAGCGCGCTATTCCTTGTGGCTGAGCGCCAGGTCCTCCAGGCGATCGCGATCGAGGATGGCGATCGATCTGCCATTGACCTCGATCAGGGCATCATCGGAGAGTTTGCGGAAGGTTCGCGACAGTGTTTCGCTCACCGTTCCCAGGTTGGAGGCAAGTTGTGATTTGGCGATGGGCAGATCGACCCGGATTGCCTCCTCGCCGGCCAGCTCGAGAATATAGCGGGCCAATCGGGCAGGGACATCCTTGAAGGTGAGTTCTTCGATCTGCATGGCAAATTGCCGGAGGAAGCGGGAAAGACCGGCTATCATATTAATGGCAAGCTGCGAATTCTCGTGCAACAGCTGCAGGAATTCTCTTTTGGGAAAGAAGATCAGCTGCGATTTTTCCAGCGGTTCGGCATAGGCCGGATATTTTCCGTTCCCGAAAATAGCGGCCTCGGCGAAGGTGCCGCCGGGGTGAACAATATGTAAAATACGCTCTTTCCCATCGGGAGAAAGCTTGTAGATCTTCACCTTGCCGCTGCCGACAATGTAGAAACCGAGCGCATTTTCCCCATCGGAAAAGAGGAGCTCCCCTCTCTCGCATAAGCGTACCCGGCTGATCCGTTCGAGGGAGCCCAGATCTTCGGGGGTAGTGCCGGCAAAAAGCGGGCAATTTTTGATGGACGCGGAAAGGTTCATGGCGCGGGAGTCTAGCAGATCAAGGGAACAGAGACAAGCTTCAGCAACCGCAACCGCAATTATGACAAACCCGTTTGTTGCTTTCTTCCGGTTCGATCATTTCCGGGGCGAAAGCCACCCGACTGATCCCCCGGCGAATATCCTCCAGCAGATCATGGTGGGCGCTGGCGCCGATGATATGTCCCAGGCAGAGATTGGCAATATTGTCCTGCGGGGAGAGGATGCGGACGCAGTTGAGCAGGTCGCCATAGCCGCGAACCTCCAGCGTATGGCTGTTTTCTTCACTCCATTGGAGGCGGATGCCGAGAGGACCGAGTTCCGCCGCCAGAGCCCGAAAGAATTCGCCGGTTTTCTCCATGTCGATTTCGTAACGCCAGTCGCTGCGGGGGAATTTTCGCCCGTAGAAGACCACCGTAATGTCCTTGCCTTTCATCTTCTCTCCTGATTACCGCGGCGGAATCTTCCCTGCCCCGGTTCCGCTCCGCGGATCGAAGGGAATGCGTTGCAGGGTAACCGTATGCACTTCCTTCTCTCCCGGCCGAAGATATTTCAATGTCACCGGGGTATCGGCTTCCCCCCGCAGATAACGGGAAGTCACTTCGGCGAAATCGCTGCCATGCAGAGGAAAATCATCCACCTGGACAATCAGGTCGCCGGCACGCATTCCGGCCAAAAAGGCCGGGGTATCCGCAACCACCTTGAGGACGACCAGTTCCCCTTCGGCGGTGGGTACGACCGCCAGACCGATCCCGGCTTGCATCTTTTCGGCAGCGGCCGAAACGGCCAGCAAAAGGGAAATGACGGTTAAAAAGCAAAGTAGAGCCGATATGCTCCGGGTGCGCATCACAGTTGATGAATCCACGATGTATCGCCACTACCCTGCCGCAATACCTCGACCCGATCCCCAATCAGGCTGATCACCGTCGATGGGTTAGCAAGGCGGTTTCCTCCGTCCACAACGAGATCGAGCTGGTGCCCCATGGTCGTTTCGATGTCTGCCGGATCGAGTTCCGGTTGTTCGCTGCTGACATTGGCGCTGGTGGTAACGATCGGGTGTCCGAGCTCACGCACTATGGAAAGGGTGATCGGATCGTCGGGGATACGGATTCCGACGGTGCGTTGCCGCGTCGTGAGAAGATCGGGAACGATCCGGGTCGCCTCCAGTACAAAAGTAAAAGGCCCCGGAAGCTGGCGTTTCATGGTTTTGAAAGCGAAGTTGCTGACTTGGGCGTAATTAGAGACATCGGAGAGATCGGAGCAGATGAAAGAAAAAGGTTTCCGGGGATCGCGGTTTTTGATCTGGTAGATCTTCTTGACCCCCTTCTTATTGAAGATATCGCAGCCTATTCCATAAATAGTATCGGTTGGATAAGCTATGACACCACCCGCATTCAAGACATCGACCACACGGCGGATGAGTCGGGGCTGTGGATTCTGCGGATTGATGGCGATAAGCATGCGCTGATCCCTTCTGCAGAGAAGGTTGGAATGGCAATAAGAAAGTTGCTATAGAAGAAACTTAAGTCCTTCCACCTGGCGCAGAGCGGCATAGGCTGCTTCCACTTGCCCAAATTCGTGCACTCGCACGACAACGGAAACACAGACGTAGGAACCTTGGGCGCTCGGCCGAACACGAATGGCCTCCAGCGGCGCGGGAACAATCGTATCGATGGCGCTCCGCGCTGCTTCGGGAAAAATTCCGTCATTCGTCCCGAAAGCTTTGAATTCGAAATCACAGGGAAACTGAAAGAGCGTATCGAGCCGCGGATGCCGCTCCATGGTTTTCAGATCGCCCGGTCAGAGCCGGTATGCCCGAAGCCACCGGCGTTGCGCTCTGTTGCGTCCAGATCCTCGACCAGGACAAGAGACGCACGTTGCACCTGGGCGATCACCAGTTGTGCGATTCGCTCACCCGGCTCGATCACCACCTCTTCGGCCCCGTGATTAATGAGTATGATGCCGATCTCACCACGATAATCCGCATCGATTGTGCCCGGCGTATTAACCATCGATAGCCCTTTGCGCAAGGCCAGACCGGAACGTGGCCGGACCTGTCCTTCGAACCCAGCCGGGATCGCCATGGCAATGCCGGTCGGCACCAGGGCCCTTTCACCCGGGGCCAGCCGCCGCGGAATTTCGATTCCGGCGTGCAGATCCATGCCGGCGGCTCCATCGGTCATGTAGCGGGGGAGGATGGCATCCGCACGCAGTCGTTTGATTTCAATACGCAGTATCATAGCTGTTAGCTGCTAACCTTCAAGCGTCAGGTCAAGGGCCTTCAGCTCGGCTTCACCGGTTTTGCCGATAACCTGCAAGTTGAGAAACTCATCCCGAAATAGCGAATCGGCCAGACTTCGCACCGCGGCACTGGTAACCCGGCCGATGTTGTCGAGAACTTCGTCTATCTCTACCTGCCGGCCGAGATAGATCGCGTTTTTGGCAATGCGAGTCATACAGTTGTCAGTGCTCTCCAAAGAGAGAAGCAGATTCCCCTTGAGCTGCTCCTTGCCTGCCAGAAGCTCCTCATCGGATACCGGTTCGTCTCGCAGACGCCGCATTTCATCGAGAATAATGCGGATAGCGCCACGGGTCTCGCTGGGGGAAGTGCCGCAGTACACGACCATGGTGCCGGCATCGGAATGGCAATTCAGATAGCTGTAGATCGAGTAGGCAAGCCCCTTCTCCTCCCTGATTTTCTGGAAGAGCCGCGAACTCATGCTGCCGCCGAGAATGGTATTGAGCAGATAGGCTTCGTAACGATTGGGGTCGTTCTGTGGCAGGGCGCGGGTGCCGAGGCAGAAATGGATCTGTTCCAGCTCCTTCTCGTCGAAACTGACTCCGCGTCGGTAGGCGGTAAAAGCGCGGGTTTTCTCCCGCCGCCCCAAGGGTACCTCGCTGAAGGTGGAAGCGATCGCTTCCACGACTTGTTCATGTTCGAGATTGCCCGCGGCGCAGATCAGGATATTTCCGCCGCAGTAGCGCTCAGCAAGGAAGGACAGGAGCCCCTCCCGGCTGATCTGTCCGACCGTGTCCCGGGTGCCGAGCACCGGAAATCCCAGCGGATGATCCTTCCAGATCATCTGGCCGAACAGGTCGTGAATACGGTCATCGGGGGTATCCTCCAGCATATCGATCTCCTGGAGAATGACCTGGCGCTCCTTTTCCATTTCCTCCGGATCAAAAACGGAATTCAGGACGATATCGGAAAGCAGATCGATGGCCAGGGGAAGTTTCCTGGCCATCACCTTGGCATAATAGCAGGTAAATTCGCGGCTGGTGAAACCGTTCAGCACCCCGCCGACCGAATCGATCTCCTTGGCGATCGTCCGGGCGCTGCGCCGCGAGGTCCCCTTGAAAAGCATGTGCTCGGCGAAGTGAGAAATCCCCTGCTGCGCCGGCCGTTCATGGCGGGAGCCGTTCTCGACCCAGAACCCGACAGCCGCTGAATGGGCCGCCGGGATCTTTTCACTAACTATACGGATACCGTTATCGAGAATCGACGTATTCGACCATTTTTTTGCCGTGCGTTTATTCTGCCGTCGAGGGTCAGGCCAAGAGCCTCCTTGCGGGAGAGCTTGATCTTCCCTTGCTTGTCGATGCCGATGCACTTGACCAGCACCTCGTCCCCTTCCTTGAGGATGTCGGTGACGTTGCTTGACCCGCTCCGTGTCGAGTTCGGAGACGTGCACCAGACCGTCGGTGCCGGGATAGATTTCGACGAAAGCGCCGAATTCCATGATCTTGCGCACCGTCCCATGGTAAAGCTTGCCAACTTCGGCTTCCTGGGTGAGGTCGCGGATCATCTTGATCGCCTTCTGGCAGGCTTCGCCATCGGCGGAGGCGATATTGATGCGGCCGTCATCCTCGATGTCGATGGCACAACCGGTCGCCTCGATGATCGCGCGGACGTTCTTGCCGCCCGGAACCGATGACGGTGCGCACCTGATCGGACTTGACGTAGATGGTGGTGATGCGCGGCGCATACTGGGAGAGTTCGCCGCGCGGGGCGGCGATCGCCTCGGCCATCTTGCCGAGGATATGGATGCGCCCGGCCCGCGCCTGGTCCAGGGCCTGCTGCATGATTGCCGGTGACCCCGGTAATCTTGATATCCATCTGCAGGGCGGTAATGCCGTTTGCCGAACCGGTGACCTTGAAATCCATATCGCCGAGGTGATCCTCGTCGCCGAGGATGTCGGAGAGGACCGCCACATCGTCCCCTTCCTTGATCAGGCCCATGGCGATGCCGGCCACCGGCCCGGTCGATCGGAACGCCGGCGTCCATCAGGGCCAGAGAAGCGCCGCAGACCGAAGCCATCGACGAGGAGCCGTTCGATTCGAGGATGTCGGAGACGATGCGGATGGTGTAGGGAAAGCCATCATGTGTCGGGAGGATCTTGGCGATGCGAGCGCTCGGCCAGATAGCCGTGGCCGATCTCGCGGCGGCCGGGGAAAAGACGCATGCTGGTCTCCCCGACGCAGAAGGGGGGGAAGTTGTAATGCAGCATGAACTTCTTGAACTCCATCCCCTGGATGTTGTCCATGCGCTGCTCGTCGCATGGACGTGCCCGAGAGTCGACAGCGACCAAAGCCTGGGTCTCACCGCGGGTGAACAGGGCACTGCCGTGGGCGCGGGGAAGAAGGCCGACTTCACAGGTGATCGGGCGGATTGTTGTCATGTCGCGACCGTCGATACGCACCTTGTCCTGGTGACCATCTGCCGCACCACCCGCTTCTCGACCTTGCCGAGGATGGTGCCGATTTCCCCGTCGCGGCCTGCATATTCTACTGCCGAGCGGCTCCTTGACGACTTCGGATTTTATCTGCGCAACAGCAGCGTAACGCTCCTGTTTGGTGCGGATTTTTACCGCTTCCAGGATTTTTGCGCCACGGCCAGCGGATTGACCTGCTCTTCCAGATCGGGATCGATCGCCGGCGAGACGAATTCGCGCTTGCTGTTGCCGACCAGCTGCCGCAGTTTGATCTGCATCTCGATCAGCGGCTGCAGCGCCTGTGACCGAAGAAGATTGCTTCGAGCATTTCCGTTTCGGAGAGGAATTCGGCTTCCCCTTCAACCATCATCACCGCATCGCGGGAGCCGGAGACGATGATTTCGAGATCGCTCTCTGCCATCTGCTGCAAGGGTCGGATTGGCGATGAACTTGCCATCGACCCGGCCGACCCGGACGGCGGCAATCGGCCCGGCGAAGGGGATATCGGAAATCTCGACGAGCGCCGAGGCAGCAACCATGGCCAGGGTGTCGGGATCATTGATCAGGTCGGCGGAGATGACCGTCGGCATGATCTGGGTTTCGAACATGTACCCCTTGGGGAAGAGCGGGCGCATCGGCCGGTCAATCAGACGGCAGATCAGAGTTTCGCGCTCGGTGGAGCCACGCTCGCGGCGAAAGAAGGAGCCGGGGATCTTGCCGGCAGCGTAAAATTTTTCCTGGTAATTGACGGTCAGGGGAAAAAACTCCTGCCCTTCGCGCATCTTGCGGGCCGACACCGACCGTGCAAAGCACCTTGGTATCGCCATAAGTGACGACGACGGCGCCGTCGCGCCTGCCGGGCCATTTTCCCGGTTTCGATGGTCAGCGGCTGACCGTTAAACTGAACTTCAACTTTTTGATAAGCCATGTTTATTCTCCTTTGGGCGTCATGACGCACCTTGCCATATTCTTCTGTGAATTTTTTGTTAATGGTTTAACACAAAAATGGCTTTAGGGAGGGTGGCCTGAGACAGTATCCGCCGCGACCATCATGCACGATGACCAACCGGGTACTCTCTCCGGACATCCTCCCAGTCGCCACTTTTCTGAAAAACCGAGGGCAGCAGTCCTCTCCGCGGCAAGGAGCATGCTGCCCGGGTCTTATCGGCGGATACCGAGTTCCTTGATAATGGTGCGATAACGCTCGACATCCTTCTTCTTCAGGTAGTCGAGCAGACGACGCCGTGCCCGACGATCTTGAGCAGACCGCGACGGGAATGATGGTCTTTCTTGTGGGAACGAAAATGCTCGGTCAGGTAGGTGATACGCTCGGAAAGGAGCGCGATCTGCACTTCCGGAGAACCCGTGTCCCCTTCGTGGGTTTTGAATTTATCGATGATTTCCTGTTTGCGTTCTGTGGCCAGCACTGTGCCACCTCCTTTCAGAATTAGAAATGCGGATGAATTTTATTGAACTCCGAAACCGGCTTTTTACCATAAAAAGCGGTTGCTGTAAAGATCTATCAATGCGCCTGCGGATTGGGAAAAACCCGCTGCAAAGCGAAGTCTCCCCGTTTTTCCCAGCAATGATCGGGATCGAAGCGTGCCACCGCCAACAATTCTTGCCGGTGCAGCAGAAGTACGGTCTCTCCTGTTTCCGGCCGTTCCCCCATCGTCTCGACAATGTTCGGCGGCACCCCATTTTGCAGCCGAAGCGCCGCCACATCGTTCACCGTCAGCAAACGATAGCCGCGCAAGGCCTCTTTCAAGGATAGCAGACCTGGGCAGCCGCCGCTCAGATCGGCAGCCTCCAGTTCAGTGAGGGGGGTGCTGTCAACCTCGGCAAAAGAACCGCTGCGCAGCCGGCGCAGAGAAATCAGATGCGCTCCGGGGCCGAGTGCCGCGCCCAAATCGTGCGCGAGCGTCCGGATATACGTACCCTTCGTACAGTCAACCTCCAGGGTTATCTGGGGAAGATCCACCGCCAGAATGCTCAGCCGCCGGATTTCGATCTCGCGCGGTTCGCGCTCGACCTCGATCCCCTGTCGCGCCAGCCGGTGCAGGGAGACACCATTTTTTTTCAGTGCCGAAAACATTGGCGGTATTTGCCGGATACGGCCGCGAAAAGCGTGACAGGCCGCTTCGATTTCCTCCGGTCCGATTACGCCTACCGGTCTGCTTTCGATGATTTTTCCTTCGGCATCCTGGGTATCGGTGGTCTCCCCGAGACGAAGAACGGCCTGATACGTCTTCTCACCTTCCATGAGAAACTCGACCAGACGTGTTCCTTCGCCGACCGCCACCTGCAGAATGCCGGTCGCCATGGGGTCGAGAGTACCGGCATGGCCGATGCGGCGGGTCTGCAGCAAGCGCCGCAAACGTCGCACCACGTCGTGGGAGGTAATCCCGGACGGCTTGTCAATGATCAATACACCATTCATGTAGTTTGTCAGGACACAGGCAAGAGGTGGGAGTATGCGGGTCAGTTTCAGGTTGGCTTACTTCAGCATTTCCTGCAGGCGAGCCAGAACGAAAGTACGCGCCTGATCCAGCGAACCTTCGACCACCGCTCCGGCGGCATTATGATGCCCGCCACCGCCGAGCGCCCGCGCCAGGGAGCCGACATCGACCTTCCCCTTCGAACGGAAACCGACCTTGAAAGAGGCCGGGCCGATCTGGCGGAAGAAAAGCCCCACCTCAACGCCGCGGATCGCCCGTGGGTAGTTGACGAAGGAATCGGTATGTTCGGCGCCTGCGCCGGTTTCCCGGAGCATTTCCGTCGTCACCGCCACAGAGCCGATGCGCCCGTCGGCGGAAAGGATAAGGGTATTGAGCACCCGGCCGAGAAGGCGCAGGCGCACTTCTTCCTGGTTTTCATAGAGGGCGGAAGCGATGTCCCAGGGCGACACTCCTTGATCGACTATTTCGCCGGCGATGCGGAAAGCCTCCGAATCGGCATTGGAATAACGAAAGGATCCGGTATCGGCGAGGATTGCCGCATAGATACAGGTCGCCACCGGTTTAGAAATCGGGAAGTTCCCCTGTTTCAGGATCCGGTAGACCAGAGCACCGGTGGCGCAGGCACCTTCATCTATGTAATTGATGGAGCCGAATGTTTCCGAATGCGGATGATGATCGATATTCACCAGCTCGCGGCAGCGCTCTGTCACACCGTGGCCAGCGCGGCGCAACTCGCCGGCATCGAGAATGAACCCGGCATCGAATGCCGTCCCCGTCAGTTGCGCAACGATCGTTGCCGCACCGGGAAGGAATTGCATGGAAAAGGGCACGCCATCCACATTGAAAGCGACAACCTCTTTCCCCATCTCGCGCAGGGCGAGGGTGAGGGCGAGAGTCGAGGCTATGGCATCGCCGTCCGGTCCCTCGTGTGAGGCGACGAGAAAGCGGCGGCCCTCTTCAATCTTCTTTAGTATGGCCGCTATTGTCGGATTGTTCATCGTGGATTTCCCGCAGGATGGTCTCGATGCGATTTCCCTGTTCAATCGAGGTATCGATCTGGAATAGGAGTTCGGGAACAATGCGCAGCCGCAACTGACGGCCGATTTCACGGCGGAAGTACGGTATGGCGTGGTTCAACCCCTTCAGCGTCTCTCCACGGACCTTTTCGTCGCCAAAGGCGGTGAAATAGATTCGCGCCAAGTGCAGGTCGGAGGTCATTTCGACAGCGGTAATGGTTATGAAACCAATCCGCGGATCGTTCAACCCTTTCTGCAGAAGCGAGGATATTTCCTTGTGGATCTGTTCGCCGACCCGATGTGCTCGTTGAGATGATGCCAAAACTAATCACCTGTATTTCTAGTATTGAAGGATTTCGGTCTGTCTGTCGCTGATCTCGGCCGACCCCAGACGGACGATTTCCTCCTCGATCTGTTCGAACAGATGGAGGAGGAAATCCTGGTCATGACCGACAATGGCAAAACCGAGCTGGGCCCGCTGCCAAATATCCTGCAGGCCGATTTCAGCGCAGGAGACGGGGAAACGCACCCGGCAGCGTTCGAGAATGCGGCGGACGATGCCGCGCTTCTCTTTGAGGCTGTTCGGTGAATAGAGAAGGAGTTCGAGCCGCAGAATGCCGACCACCATGCCTTATCACCTTTAGAGCATCGTTTTTACTTCTTCTATCTCGAATACTTCGATGATATCGCCAACCTTGACGTCGTTGAAATTCTCCAGGCCGATACCGCATTCATAGCCGGCGGCAACCTCGCGCGCATCATCTTTGAACCGCTTGAGGGAATTCATCTTCCCTTGCCAGACGACTACGTTGTCGCGCACCAGGCGGGCCTGGGCATTGCGCTGCGCCTTGCCTTCGAGTACGTAACAGCCGGCAATCGTTCCCACACGGGAGACACTGAAGACATCCCGCACTTCGACCCGGCCCAACTGCTTTTCACGCAGCGTGGGGGCGAGCAGACCTTCCATGGCGCTACGCACATCCGCCACGGCATCGTAGATGATGTTGTAAAGACGGATGTCGACCCCTTCCTGCTCGGCAAGGGTTGCGGCTTTTGGCTCCGGACGGACATTGAAGCCGATGATGATCGCATCGGATGCAGAAGCCAGAGTGATATCACTCTCGATAATACCGCCGACCCCCGTATGCAGGACGATCAGACGACATGCCTCGGTAGAAAGCTTGGTAAGGGAATCCTTGACCGCCTCGACGGAGCCCTGGACATCCCCTTTGATGATGACACGCAACTCCTTGACATCCCCTTGCTGGATGCGCGCGTAAAGCTGGTCGAGGGAAATCTTGCTGCTCTTCGCCAGTTCGCTCTCGCGCTGCTTCTGCTGCCGATGTTGAGCAACTTCCCTGGCGGCCTTCTCATCTTCCACCGAATAGAAGGAGTCGCCAGCATCCGGCACACCCGTAAGACCGGTGACCTCCACCGGATAAGAAGGGCCGGCAGCCTCGACGCGAACGCCGCGATGGTCGGTCATTGTCCGTACGCGGCCGAAATGCAGGCCGGAGACGATTGGATCGCCTGCCCGCAGCGTTCCTTCCTGTACCAGGACGGTGGCCACCGGGCCGCGTCCACGGTCGATTCGGGCCTCGATAATCGTCCCTTTCGCCCGCTTGTCAGGATTCGCTTTGAGATCCATCACTTCCGCTTGCAGCAGGATCATTTCCAGAAGTTGATCGAGGTTGAGGCGTTTCTTCGCCGAGACCTCGACAAAGATCGTGTCGCCGCCCCAATCTTCCGGCACCAGAGCCGAATTCGGTCAGTCCCTGCCTTACTTTTTCAACATTCGCATCGGCCTTGTCGATCTTGTTGACCGCCACGATGATCGGCACACCAGCCGCTTTGGCATGATTGATCGCCTCTCTTGTTTGCGGCATGACGCCGTCATCGGCCGCCACGACCAGGATGACGATGTCCGTCACCTTGGCGCCGCGGGCACGCATGGCGGTAAACGCCTCATGACCTGGCGTGTCAAGGAAGGTAATCTGTCGGCCATTGGTCTCGACATCGTAGGCGCCGATATGCTGGGTGATCCCGCCTGCTTCGCCGGCAGTGACGTTGGTCGCGCGGATGGCGTCAAGAAGGCTCGTTTTACCATGGTCGACGTGCCCCATGATGGTAACGACCGGCGGCCGCGACTGCAGTTCGCCGACGGTTTCTTCTTCACCCTTGAGGATGGCATGATCGAGAATCGCCTCTTCGTCAAAAGCGACATTCTCCACCTCGTAGTTAAAATCGGAAGCGAGGAGGGATGCCGTTTCGAAATCGATGGGGTGATTGATCGTCACCATCGAACCTTGGCGCATCAGTTCCTTGATCAGGTCATTCGCCTTGATCCCCATGCGCTTCGCGAGTTCACCAACGGTGATCGAATCGCTGATGCGAATGATACGTTTGATCGCCTTGGAAACGGTAACTTCCGTTTTCTTCGCCGGCTTGGGTGCCTTTTTCCCCTTGCGCGTTCTTCCATCGCGGTCAGGCTCGAAGATTTCCACCCGCCGCCCACCGCGGCGCGGTGCTTCCACACCCTCAGGTGTTCCGTAATCTGCGCCCTTCCCTTTTTTGTTCTTCTTGCCGCCGCGCTGTTCTTTCGGGGCAAAGCCTTCACCGGGACCCGGTGCCGGCGGTAATCCGCCGCCACGACCAGGCGCTGGGGCCGGACGCCCGCCAGGAGCCGGACGCCCACCGGCGGGGGCTGGACGAGCGCCACCCGGAGCCGGGCGGCCGCCGGTTGGAACAGGACGCCCGCCAGCGGGAGCCGGACGGCCCCCGACCGGAGCCGGGCGGCTGCCTGGAGCAGGACGTTCGCCCTGCGGGGCCGGACGCCGAACCTGCCCTGATTCTTCACGCCGTGGCGGTGCTCCCTGTGGTCGGGGCACAAATGCTTCGCGACGCCCGGGGGCGGAAGGACGCGTGGCGGCAGGTGGCTCCTGCGGCAATTCGACCCGGCCGAGAATCCGCGCCTGAGAAGAAGTGACTTTCTCCGGCCGGACCTCTTTGCGTCGCGTATCTTTTTGAGTTTCGCTCGGCGCCTCGACGGCAGATTCGGCCGGAGTCGGCTCAGGCCGCTCTTCACCTTTCAGCTCCGTCGCCGGCGGGAGAACTTCTCCCTTTGGCTCCGCAACCGGTACCTTCGCGGATTCCGGTGCCGCTTTCCGTTCGCTTTCCGCTTCTGGAACAACTGCCACCGGAGCTTCCACAACGGGGGGGGTGGCCTGGAGGGGAGTTTCCGCAGGCGTTTCGGTCGGCAGGGGACCCGGTTCGACCGGCTTTTCCGTAGCCGCGCTCAGCTCTTCTGCAGGTGCAGGCGCCGCTTCCTTGCGACGACGGCGGATGATGCCCGCATTGAGCCGCTCTTCCTCGACCTTTTCCGCGGCCGGGACTGTGGCAGCCTTGTATTTACGCAGATCTTCCTCTTCCAGAACGCTCATATGCGTTTTGGCCTCAATTCCGGCTGCTTGCAGTTTATCGAGCAGTTCTTTGTTTTCGAGCCCCATCTGCTGAGCCAGTTCGTAAACACGTGTCTTTCCCATCAACTCTCCCCTGCGATTTGCTCAAAACGGATCAATTCTTTGCGGATCGATGCCACCAGTGGACTTTCCCGAAAAGCAACGACGCTGCGCTCTCCTTTTCCGAGGAGATGCCCGAGAAGATCCTTGTCGAACAGGCGGTGGCAAGCCACCCCCGATTTCTCCGCCCGACGATAAACTTTTTCGCCGATATTGGCGGAAATATCCTCGGCGATCAGGACCAGAACAGGTGGCACCGGGTTTTCCAGCTCCGACAAGACCAGTGTGCTCCCGGAAACCGCCTGCCCTGCCTTGCGTGCCATGCCGAGAAGATTACGAACCTTTTCCCGCACCTGCTGCTTCAGATCACCCAGAAGGGCTTTTTCATCCACCTGGCTGCTGCCGCGAAAAGCACGATCGAATTGTCGCCTCTTAACCGCCGCACGAAGACAACCTGCATCAAAATGCGTATAGGCGCCGCGTCCTGGCAGTTTGCGGCCATAATCGATCAATACCTTCCCTTCGGGAGAGAGCACATAACGTACGAGTGAATCCTGATCGACTGCCTCCCGGCAGCCAAGACAGGTTCTCTGTGCCTTATGGCCTGACACCGGCAACCTCTCTTTATTCCTCATTCTTGCCCGCGGTTACCGCAGGCTCGAACGTTGACGTTCGTTTCTTCGGTGTTCGCTTCGTTCGTTTCTTCAACGTTTGTTTCTTCGGTGCTAGTTTCGGCATTGGACGCCGCCAGTTCCTTGGCAGCAGCTTCGAGTTCCGCTTCCGCCGCCCGCGTCTCGCTCTTTATATCAACCTTCCAGCCGATCAGCTTGGCCGCCAGGCGGACGTTCTGCCCCTTCTTGCCAATGGCCAACGACAACTGGTCATCGGGGACGATCACCTCGAGTGAGGCTACCTCATCATCGACATAAACGCGGGAGACCTCCGCCGGTGCCAATGCGGACACGGCAAAACGGGCAATGTCCTGGCTCCAGGGAACGATATCGATCTTCTCGCCACGCAGCTCGGAGACGACATTCTGCACGCGGGAACCACGCATGCCGACGCAGGCGCCCACCGGATCGACATCCGGATCATAAGAAACGACAGCGATCTTCGCCCGGCTCCCCGGTTCGCGAGCCACCGCGCATGATCTCGACGATTCCCTCTGCAACCTCCGGCACTTCCGTCTGGAAAAGAGCGGCAACCAAACCCGGATGGGTGCGCGAAACGATGATCTGCGGCCCCTTGGTGGACATTTTCACCTCGGAGATATAGACCCGCGCCCGGTCGCCCTGGCGATAGTTTTCGCGCGGCACCTGCTCGCGGTGCGGCAACAAAGCCTCGGCCCGCCCGAGATCGATGATCAGATCGCCGCGCTCGTAGCGGCGGACAATGCCGTTCACCAGTTCGCCAATGCGGTCCTTGAACTCGTTGAAAACCCCTTCGCGCTCCGCTTCCCGAACTCTCTGGATGATGACCTGCTTGGCAGTCTGGGCGGCAATACGGCTGAAATTGCTGGCGTCCATCTTCATGCCGAGCGAATCGCCGACTTCCACTTCAGGATCGATCTCCCGCGCCTCCTGCAGATCGATCTCCTTGTAAGAATCCAGCACCTCATCGACAACGGTCACAAACTCGAACAGCTCGACCTCACCCATTTCATCATTAAAATGGGCTTCCAGTTCGCGCGTATTGCGATATTTCTTGTTGGCGGCGGAAAGAACCGCCGATTCCAAAGCCTCGACCAGAATGCCTCGATCAATCCCCTTGTCTTTGACGACCTGGTCGATAATGTGGTTGAGATTCACCATCCCGCTATCCCCTTTACTGCTGTTCAATTGCCGTCCTTGCGGCCGGCATACAATTATTTGTTACCGCAGGCGCCCAAAGGCGCGGATCAGAAATCCAGCTCCAGATTGGCCTTTTCAATCCCGGTCAGCGGAAGCTCGACCTCGCCACCCTTCTTATCGTTCTGGCGTACCCGCACCTGCTCATTCTCCAGGCCGAGCAGTTCACCGACAAAGGTCTTGCGCAAATGGCCACGTCCGTCCGGGTCTATCCTCTCCGTCATCTTGATCTTTACCAACTGCCCGGTAAACCGCTGGAAATCCTGAGGTGTTTTCAGCGGCCGATCGAGCCCGGGGGAAGAAACCTCCAGCCGATAATGACTGTGGATCACATCCTCGATCTCCAGCACCGCACCGATCTCACGGCTGAAATCGGCGCAGTCGTCAAGGGTGACACCCTTTTCCTTGTCGATGAAAAAACGTAAGATCCAGTCCCGCCCTTCCGGCTTGAATTCCATATCGACCAACTCGAGCCCCATGTCAACAAGGATCGGCGCAGCCAGTTGGTGGACCTTCTCGATTATCGCTTCCGTTTTCACAACAAGCCCTCGGAAATAAAAAAAGTGAGCAAACTGCTCACTTTATCCGGAGAATAAAGCTTTAACATCTATTTGATAGCATAAAGGGCTCGGGATGGCAAGGAAAAATCTAACCTGGCCCGCCGCCACGCCGCTGCAACAGGCTCAGACTTTCGGTATGAGAACTCTGCGGAAACAGATCGAAAGGGCGCGACCAGAGCAGCTCAAAACCTTGACCTAACAAGGATTTCAGGTCGCGCGCCAGGGTGGCCGGATCGCAGGAGACATACAGAATGCGCCGGGGTGGCAGCCGGAGCAGTTCCTTGACCACGGCAAGGGCGCCGCTGCGCGGCGGATCGAGAACGACCAGATCGAAAGGGAAGCCACCGGCCAGGCGCGCCGCCGCCCCCTCGGCCGGCATGGCATGAAAAGACGCGTTGCCGATGCCGTTGCGCCGGGCATTGAGCCGGGCCTGCTCGATGGCCGGCGCGTAATCCTCGACGCCGACGACCTCCCCGGCACGGCGCGCCAGTGGGAGGGAGAAGTTCCCCATGCCGCAGAAGAGATCGAGAACCCGCTCGCGGCCGGTGAGCGCCGCCGCCGCAATGACCGCCCGTACCAATTCCCGGTTCTGCGCCAGGTTCACCTGGGCAAAGCCGCCAGCACCATAGGCGAGTTGCAGAGGCGGTTCATCGACAACAATCTCCAGTTCGCGGCTACCGCAGATCGCCAGGAGCTTCTCCTTGCGTCCCGGTTGCAGAAAAAGGGCGATTCCCGCCCCTTCCGCCAGCGGCCGCAGCCAGGTTGCCAGCGCCTCCTCTTCTCCGAGGCAATGGACGACCGCCCGCACTGCGCCGTCGCTGCCGATCTCCAGATCGACCTGGGGGATGCGGGCGGGGTCGGGAGCCGCCGGCAGCCATTGACGAAACAGGGTCAGCACCGCATTCAGCCGCTCGTCGGTAATCGGACAATGCGCCACGTCGACGACGTAATGGCTGCTGCGCTTATAGAAACCGATGAGGAAACCGTGCTCCGTCTGCCGGCATTTAAACTGAACCCGGCTGCGGTAGTGCCACTCGTCTGACGACGGCACCAGCGGCAGGATCGTCGGCTCGGCTATCCCGCCGTGCCGGCGCAGCTGATCGGTAAAAATCCGCTCTTTCCAGCGCTCCTGTTCCGCATACGGCAGGTGCTGCCACTGGCAGCCGCCGCATTCGCCGAAAACCGGGCAGGGGGCGACGCGCCGCTGCAGCGCCGGCTCGAGCAGCGCCGTCATCTCCGCCTCGGCGTAGCGCGCCTTCTCCTGCACAATGCGGCAGCGCACCCGGTCGCCAGGCGCGGTCAGGGGGACGAAGATCGCCTTGCCATCGTGCCGCCCCACCCCGCTGCCGCCGAAGGCGAGGTTATCGATCGTCAGTTCAATGTCCACGGGGAACAAGGGAGAGGCGCGGCCGGCATTTTTCCTTCAGCCGGCTGGCGATCAGGCGTGCGGGGAAGGCAGGTTTTTCCAGGTAGGCGCGGGCACTCGCCAGAAAGCTCTCAACCATCTCCTGCCGCACCGTGTCCAGGTCGTCCTCGGCAACCCCCATGCGCTCCAGTCGGCGATTGAAATCGACCGACTCCCCCAAGGCGGAACGTGCCTTCTCGAGCTCGGCACCGGAAAGGATGCCGGCGACCTCTATCCGGCAGTGCACCTCCAGATAGAGGCGCCAGTAGGCGCCGAAGTAGCGATTCGAACAATCAAAGAATTCTACCGTCAGGCCATTGGCGAGCGGTTCGCGGCGAAAAGGATCCATAGATAAAACCTGGCTGAAGGCTATAGGTATTAGGCTGAAGGCTATTTTACGCCTATAGCCCGAAGTTACTTTTTCTCGTCCCGCGTCCCGGGTCCCGTGCACTTTCTTCTCTCCCCGTTCACCCAGTCAATTCGACTCCACAACCCGTGCAGAATACGGATTTCCCGCTCGTGCAGGGCGGTGCGGCCAAAAATGCGGCGGAAGGTGCGCAGGATGTGATCGGGGTTCTGCGGGTTGAGAAAGCCGATATCGAGAAGGGTCTGCTGCATGTGCCGGAACATCGCCTCTACCGTAGCCCCAGCCGCTGGCTGCCGCCGGGGACTAATCCCCTTCCCCGGTGCTGCCCAGGCCGTTTTGGCAATTTCATAAAGACAGAGGCTGACCGCCTGCGCCAGATTCATCGACGGAAGAAGGTCGCCGGTCGGAATGGTAATCAGGCGCTGGCAGAGGTCGAGTTCGGCCGTGTGCAGCCCCTCGTCCTCGCGGCCGAAGAGGAGCGCCACCGTCGTGGCCGGCGGCAATGTGAGGATCTCCTGCGCCGCCAGGTCGGGGTGGAGAAAATCTTCGCGGTATTTGCCGAAGCGGCGCGTTGTCCCCAGCGTCAGCGAGCAGTCGGCGAGCGCCGCCGGCAGATCGGGATAGATCCGCGCCTGATCCAGGATTACGGTCGCCTTGACCGCCATCCGGCGCGCGTCTTCGACCTGATGATCGGTCTGCGGGTTGACCAGGCGCAGGTCGGCAAAACCGAAATTCATCATCGCCCGCGCTACCGAACCGATATTCAGTGGGCCCTGCGGCTCGACGAGAACGACGCAGATGGGCGGGACGGGGGAGGTTTGTGTTGCTGCTTCGACAACGGGCGTGGTGCAGAGGTTCAATCGAGATCTCCGAGGATGTTCTGCAGGAGGGCGACGCCAACGATGGCAGCGGTCTCGGTGCGCAGAATGCGCGGCCCGACCGAAACGGGGAGAAAACCGAGTCGGCGGGCGTCTTCCGTCTCCTCCGGGGTGAAGCCACCTTCCGGTCCGACGAGCAGAGCGACACGGCCACCACGAATACTCCGCAGCGATTCACGCAGTCCCCAGGAGTCGGCCCCTTCGTAGAGCATCAGCTTCACGTCGGCCCGGGCTGCGTGGTAGGTCACTTCCTCCCACGGCATGACCGGGAAAAGCTCCGGAATGATCGCCCGCCGGCACTGTTTCGCCGCCCGCAGGACGATATCGGGCCAGCGATGCGATTTCTTCTGCCCGGCATCGCGTTCTTCCTGGGTAATCGAGCGGCTGCAGGTGAAGGGGAAGATGCGGCTGACGCCGAGTTCGGTTACTTTCTGCAGGATCAGCTCGAAGCGCTCCTTTTCCGGCAGCGCCTGGCAGATGTCAAGTTGCAGCGGGCTTTCCGGCGGGCGGGGGAACGTCTGAAAGGGGGTGACGAGCATCTGCGAGCCGATTTCGCTCAGCCGGGCGCGGTAATAGACCTGTTCCGGATCGATGACCGTAACGATCTCGCCAGGACGCGCCTCCCAGGCGGCAAGAGCCGCAGCGGCGTCATCGGCGAGAACGGCCGGCTGTTCGAGGCGGGGGATGGCAGCGAGGCGGATCAGGGTGGCGGGGCCACCGTTATTGATGCATTGCAGGGGCAAGTCCGGCCTCCCGGTACTGGCTGAAGCGGCGGCGGGCGGCGGCGGCCAGCTCGTCGTCGTATAGCTCGGCAAAATCGACCGCCTGCTCGAACTGGCGGACAAACTCCAGTGTACACGGTTTTCCCATGATCAGCACCCGGGCGCCGTTCGGGTTGCGCTCCCCGTTGGTAATCACCACCGGGTCATCGAGGCAGTTGACGGCGCCGTTGTCGAAGGTATGCGGCACGAAGGCTCCCTTCTGCCACGTCCACATGAAACGATCGAGGGTCACCCCCTGGTTATCGTCGGCGACGACGATTACTACCCGCTCCCCGGCGCGAAAGAACCCCTCTGCCAGTTCACAGAGATGCTTCGCTTTTTCCGCCTTGTGCAGCTTGATGAACAAGATCTTCGTCATCTACTTGGCGACCGCGGCGGCGCCCAGTTCGATGGCCCGCACGTTGAGCGGGATGAAACGGTGATTGCGTTCGGGGAGGACTGCGTGCAGCGCTTTTTCGAGACTGGCCAGGGAAACGGCTCCGCTCTTGCGGACATAGGCGCCGACGGCGATCATGTTGATCAGCCGCGGGTCGCCGATTTCCAGCGCCATCTCGTTCAGCGGCAGGTGCAGTAGATCGAGGTCGGCGCGGCTGTCACCGGCATCCTCGACCAGTGAAGAATTGACCAGGCAGAAGCCGCCGGGGCGCACTTTGGCGAAATACTTCTCCATCGACAGTGCATTGAAGATCAGCGTCGAACCGGGCTGGCCGACAACCGGCGACTCGACCTCGCCGTCGGTGATCACCACTGTGCACATGGCGGCGCCGCCCCGCTTTTCCACCCCGTAGGCGGGGAAGAAGGAGGCATTGTGCCCTTCGATGATCGCCGCGTAAGCGAGAAGATTGCCGGCCAGCAGCACCCCCTGCCCGCCGAAACCGGCCATGAATACGTCATGATACATAGGAAATCCTTTAGCGTAAGCTTTAGGCGATGGGGTCAACTTTTTCCCGACAGCGTCCTTGAAGATGCCGAGTTTGAAATAAGGGATCATCTCCGTTCCGACCCGCTCGTTCGCCTGCAGCGGGCTCATCCCCCAGTTGGTCGGGCAGGCGGAGAGGACTTCGACGAAGGAGAAGCCTTTTCCCTCGACCTGATAGCGGAACGCCTCTTCGATCTGCCTTGCCGGCCTGCATGATGTTCTTCGGGCGTATTGACCGCCACCCGGGCTGAAAAGCCGGCCCCTTCAAGTGCGGCGAGGAGTTCGGCCATGCGCATCGGATAGCCGTCGGTGGCGACGTTGCGCCCCTAGGGGGAGGTCGTGGTGCGCTGCCCCAGCAGGGTGGTCGGCGCCATCTGGCCGCCGGTCATGCCATAGGTGGTGTTGTTGACGAAGATGACCGTCATGTTCCTCGCCGCGGTTGGCGGCGTGGATGATCTCGCTGGTGCCGATCGCCGCCAGATCGCCGTCCCCCTGGTAGGTGAAGACGAAACTGTCCGGACGGGCGCGCTTGACCCCGGTCGCCACCGCCGGCGCGCGGCCGTGGGGCGCCTCGACCACGTCGATGTCGAAATAGCCGTAAAGAAAGACGCTGCAGCCGACGGAGGCGACGCCGATGGTCCGCTCGCTGCACGCCGAAGCGTCCATGGCCTCGGCCACCAGCCGGTGGATGGTGCCGTGATGGCAGCCGGGGCAGAAATGGGTCTGAACATCCTTCAGGCGAGACGGGGCGGGCGAAAACCTGGTTGTCATGTTCACCGCTCCCTTTACCCCCGCAGTATTTCTTGATCTGCCCGAGCAGTTCTTCCGGCGTCGGCAGCGAGCCGGCACCCGGCGGACGGCCGTAGAAAAAGACCTCGGCGGATCGCGTCCACCGAGAGGCGCACATCCTCCACCATCTGCCCGGTGTTCAGCTCGATGGACAGCACCTTCCGGCCGCCGGCGGTCGCCTGACGGAAAGCCGCTTTCGGGAAGGGGAAAAGGGTGATCGGCCGCAGCAGGCCGACCTTCAGCCCCTGCGCCCGCGCCAGGCGCACGGCGGTGTGGGCGATGCGCGCCGCCGAGCCGAAGGCGGTGACCACCAGTTCGGCGTCGTCCAGGTAGAGCCCCTCGAAGCGCGTCTCATTCGCCGCCAGCAGCTCGTATTTGGCATGCAGGCGCCAGTTGTGCGCCTCCAGCTCGCCGTCGCCCAGATAGAGAGATTTCACCATCGTCTGCTCGGCCGCGTCCTTCCTTCCCCGCCACCGCCCACTCTTTCGCGGGCAGATCGGCCGGCGGCACGTACGCATGCGGCACGAGCGCCTCTTTCATCTGGCCGATGACCGCGTCGGCCAGGAGCATGGCCGGCATGCGGTAGCGGTCGGCCAGATCGAAGGCGAGCATGGTGAGATCGTACATCTCCTGCACCGAATGCGGAGCCAGGACGATGATGCGGTAGCCGCCGTGGCCGCCGCCCTTTACCGCCTGGAAGTAATCGGCCTGCGAGGCATCAATGCCGCCGAGGCCGGGGCCGGAGCGGGCGATGTTGACGATCAGCCCCGGGCAGCTCGCTCCCCGCCATGTAGGAGATCCCCTCCTGCTTCAGGGAGATGCCGGGGCCGGAGGAGGAGGTCATGGCGCGCTTGCCGCAGGCGCTGGCGCCGAGGAGCATGTTGATCGAGGCGATCTCGCTCTCGGCCTGGATGAAGTTGCCGCCGAGCTTCGGCAGCTCGCGCGACATGTACTCGGGGATATCGCTTTGCGGCGTGATCGGATAGCCGAAATAGTAACGGCATCCGGCGGCGACGGCGCCTCTGGCGACGGCCTCGTTCCCCTTGACGAACAGGCGCGGCGTGCTCATTTTTCCCCCTCCTTGCGGCGCTCGCGCCAGACGGTGATCGCCACGTCCGGGCACATCTGCGCGCACAGCGCACACGAGGTGCATTTCTCCAGATTTTCAGCGGTGATCACGGCGGGGAGGTAGCCGAGCTTGTTCAGCTTGTCGCTGAGGGTAATCAGATGGCGCGGGCAGGCGATGGTGCAAAGAGCGCATCCCTTGCAACGGGCTTCGTCGATGAGAATCCTGGGCACTGGCAATATCCTTTTCCAGGGGATGACTACAAAGAGGTTGGAATTTAGCAGATGGCGGGGGGAATGGTCAACGGGTGAGTGCGCCAAAGACCATAGAAATGGCAGTAGCCATATGGCGGGAAACGGCAAGAATCCTTGCACGCGGATCAAATCTGATCAATTCGGATAAAAATCCGATAAATCCTTTTTTTGGGTTAAAAATCAGATTGTGATCAGATTTTATCCGAACTTATCCGCGTGAACCGGTTTTGACTTTTTCCCTGTGCTTCAAAGGGGCAGCCCCTGCGCCGCGCACCACTGGCGCAGCAGCGCCTCCATCTGCTGCCCCTCGAAGACTTGCCAGCTCTCCAGCAAATTCTTGAGGCGCAGCAGATCCTTGACATTGCGAAACGCCCCCGGCCGGGCAAAAAGCGTCTCGACCCGCGCCAGCTCTGACGGGCAGTGGCTCCGGATAAATTCCATCAGCAGCGGCTTGCCCGGATCGAGTTCTTGCCGGCTGGGAATGCTCACGTAATCGGGATCGGCTTCAGAGCCGGCTGGCCGCTCGTCGAAGCCGGCCTTGAACGAGGCGAGATAGACCTTGCCGGTGATCCGGTGCACAACGGCACTACGTTCGCCGGGCGGAGCGTCGCTGACGTAGTGGAAGGCGTCATCGATGGTGTCGAAGGACATGGGGAACCGTTGGCTAAATGGAAGGGTTCGGGGCAAAAAAGCCGTGCCGCCGACGTTGTCACTGGCGGATGAGTAGAGAAATGCTTTCCAGGGTTTTCGCCCGCTGCCCGAGGTCTTGGCTCAACGGAACGATTTCGAGTTCAAGCCCCAATACCATAATGAATTTTTCGGCTTCTTTAAGCGCATTGGCAAAGGCGGGCGGAGTGTCAGTCGGTTTGATCGGAACGTACACCAGCACACGTTTGGTGACTGAAAGGCCGAAAGCAATGAAGACATTCTTCCTCTCGCCCGATTTCACAATAATCAGACAAACGGAACAGTACTGCTCCGGGTATCCTTCCATCCTGAGACGAATTCGGTTTAACGATTTCCGAATCTCGCAGACTTCCTCAGGCGAGCGGTAAGGAACTCCGGTGAGATCCCAATCGACTTGAAAGAACGCATCGGCCGCCGGCGGCCGGCGCACCACATGGGGGGGCGGCTCGGAAGGAATCGGTTTTGCAGGTTCCGCTGCCTCAACTTTGCCGGTTGGCATCGCCGCCGCCGTTCTCCCAGCCGGTTCCATTTCCGGCAGACGTTTCTCAGCAGCCGTTGGTGTCGAATGGCGTTCGACTTCCTGGCGAAGAACTTCCTCCCTTTTTGCCGCCTGGGGCGATTCAATCGGCAATGGGTCGATCAACTTTTCCGCCGCGGACACCGGTAATTCGATAGGTGAGGGCTTTTCCGCCGGCCGTCGTTCGGCTGTGGCAAGTGCTGGCGTATTTCCGTTATGCCCCGTTTCAAATCGATCGATAAATGCCTGAGCTAGTCGGAGTTCTTCATCTATGCCTGCCAGCGGGTTTTCGGCCTCTTTTTTGGCGGGCTCCCGGGCAGGTTCGGCCTGAGCCCGTTGCTGCCGGCCTTCTGCCAGCAGGACGTTGGCTACCCTTTTTGCCTCGGCCAACGCGTCGCGCTCGGTTTTTACCGTTGCCAGTTCCTCTTCCAACCGGCCGATCTTTGTTTTCATCTCCGCCGTTGCTGCCTGCGCAGTGGCAAGTATTGCTTGCAGCCGTTCCCGCTCGAAGCGCTCGGCCGCGGCTACTTTAACGGCATTGACCTGTTGCAGATGGCCTTCGACAATTTGGCGAAAGGCGGCAAGCTTTTTTGCAATCATTCCTTCAGCGATGAGATTTTCGGCCGCGATCTTTTTCGCTACGGCAGATGCATTACTTTCTACCAATTTTCCCTGATCCGGTTCTTCGATCAGGCGGCGCCATTTGGCAAGTTGATTTTTCTTCTCCTGATCAATCCGTTTCACTGTCTCCGGCGGGAGAATAACCGGTATATTCCGCAGGATAACTTCGCGCATTGCCGGACCAAATTCGAGAGAAACCGGTTCCAGGCGAAAACCGATGCCGTTTAAGAAATTTTCTCCCTCTTTTCGTGCCATTTCGGCGGTCGATTCACCGTTTTCGATGGCATAGATAAGGGAAGAATTAATTTCGCGCACATGCAGGGCCAAATAGGCGAGCTGCCAATTCTCTCGTTTGATGACGCCGATGTACGCCAAGGCGGAAAAAGTCTCATTCCCTTTCGCCAGGATAACCGGTTCCGGCGAGCGCATTACTTCGCTTACATCGGGTGTATCGGCCTCGATGTAAGGTATTTCAAGAAACGTCAGCATAATCAGTGTGAAATCCTCTTCCTAACCTCTCACGGTGACGACCGTGGGAGCCGTTGGTCTGATAGACATTTCCAATTCTCTTGAGTTAAGAACCCTAAATCTTTCGCTCGGTAAATTCAATAAAATTCAAAGCGACACTGCCCAGGGTGCGAACTTATGTTCGCCACAATATCACGCATCACGGCTCCACAGCAGGATTTTCTCCAACCGGCACGGCGCCGGTTACCCACTCATCCAGCAGGGTGTAACTGACCGCGAGAACCACCGGGCCGATGAATAATCCGATGATGCCGAAAACCATCAGCCCGCCGGTTACTCCGGCAAAGACCAGCAGCACCGGCAGATCGGCCCCTTTCTTCATCAGGACGGGGCGGATGATGTTGTCGGTGATGGCGAGAACGATGCTCCAGGCAATCAGGACGCCTCCCCACACGGGCTGGCCTGTCCAGAAGAGCCAGATCGCGGCAGGGACGAGCACCGGTGCCGGCCCGACCTGCGCCAGGCACAAAATAAAGAGGAGTGCCGTCAAGATCCCGGCGGCGGGAATTCCGCTGAGGACCAGGACCAGGCCGCCGAGAATCGCCTGGATAATGGCCGTACCGACAACCCCGAGGGCAACCGCCCGGATCGCACTGGCCGCCAGGCGCAGAGACTGTTCACCATGGCGTCCGGCAATGCGCCGGGCAAACAGACAGAGCCAGACTGCGGCCCGATCGCCTTGCAGGTAAAAAATAGCGGCGATGAAAACCGTCAGAAGAAACTGGATAATCATCATGCCGACACTGCCGGACATGGCCGCAGACCAGCTCAATGCCTTGCCGGCATAAGGGGTCAGAAAGGCGGAAATGCCCTCCGGTCCGATGGCCATGACATGCTGCCATTGGGCGACGATCTTACCGCCGACCACGGGGAGCGCCCCGATCCAGTCAGGCGGTGGCGGTATTGAAAAAGTCGTGAGAGATTTTATCCAGTTGACGATCTGGTCGGCGCGGTCAACAATAGTGAGGATGGCAAAGAGAAATGGCACGATAAGCACCATGAGCAGCGCCAGGATCATCACGGAAACGGCGAGGGATCGCTTGCCCCAGAAGCGGGCCTGAATTCCCTGCATAAGTGGCCAGGTTGAGACGACGATCATGGCCGCCCAGACTACTGCAGTGAGAAAAAGGTGAAGAACCCAGAAGCTTGCGGCAAAAAGAATGGCCATGAAAAACAAGGCGAAAGCGGTACGGGTCAACCCTTGCGCCTGATGAGAGTCTTTAATCAACTTTGTTCTCCATCGAATGCGGGTGTTTATACCCTTACCACCAAATCCGAATAGATTTCCAGAGTCCGGTCGGCGGTGAGGAAGTAGAGCGGTTCAGATATGGCCTGCGCGAGAAGGATTCGGTCGAAGGGATCCTTGTGGTGGTCAGCTAAACGAGCGAGTGCTGCAGCATGTTCCGCGGTAACAGCAAGCTGTTCGAAACCGCTTTCGCCAATCCCTCGAAGCAGTTCGTCAGGATCGGCCTGCAGTTTGCCGATTCCGATCTTGATAACGGACTCCCAGATCGATGCGGCACTGATGTAAACGACTCCGGCGCTCATAATCCGCTCCCTGGCTGTTTTGCTGAGCGAGGGGGAATCGCCGAGCCACCAGAGATAGATATGGGTGTCGAGGAGCAGTTTCATGCGCCGCCCTCGAATGTCCGGCTGATCTCATCGGAAAGCGGCGCATCGAAATCGTCGGCTACCCGCACCTTCCCTTTCAGAAAACCCGGCTGGCGCTGAGGGCTGACCGCGCGATAAGGTACCAACCGCGCTACCGGCCGATTTGCCTTGGCAATGACGATCTCTTCACCCTTTTCCACATTATCAAGAAGACGGGAGAGGTTCGTTTTCGCTTCGTGGGTGTTGACCACAGTCATGGACATCTCCTTCCTCTTTGCTTAGCTAAGCTTAGTCTAGTCAAGTGCTGCCCGATTGTCAACGAGAGCCTACGGAATAGAATCAGCTAGACAGAAGGTGATACCTGGGGTCGGCTATTTGCCATAGGGGTGTGCGCCAGAGGTCTTGGAAGTGGACAACAGCCTCACTTATTTTGAATGCTCGTGTAAGATCCACATTTGGTCAGGGGACATTCAAAATCTCCAACCGAAACCTCATCGATTCCAGAGACCTGGCCGTGATCCCCTTATCTTCCAAATCGTACACCCAATCCAACTGTTCGCCCCTCCTGGGCCGAATTTCCAGAGCCCCCATATCGAGAGAAGTAAGCAGGGGCGATATAGGCAAGTATGCCCTCGGCGTCACGGTGATTACGGAATGGCCCATTTTATTCGGCACGGGCAGGAAGCGGACCTTTTCGATGAACCGCAAGCCTCCCAAGTCAGCGAGAATTCGATTCTTGTCATCGAAGACGATCGCCGGGCGGACATCTGCGGCCACTGCTGCAATGAACTTTGGGTTCATGATCTTCTGCTCTATCCGATTATCGACGTAACTGTGCACCGCATAGAGAGCCCCAACTACAGTCGCCACCCCGCCCATGATCTCAACGACCGTTCGAAATGTGCTCTTAGCCACCTTATTCTCCATTCGGTTGACTGCCTTTCTATACCGTTGCTCAAACGCTTAAAGGCGCAGCTTGACTGCTGCGGCCGATGTTAGAGCTGCTACAAGCTTTTTTTATTCTACCGGCGATCATTGTTCAATTTATTTTGGAAACTCCAAAGGTATATTACAACGCCGAATACAGCCTTGAGCAATCATCTTGAGTAACGGCTTTGCATCAAAAGAATGTCGGCTATGTGCAGGCCACAATGCAAAGGCCCAGACCGAGTTCCCGCCGTCTGGCATAGGCGCGCAGAGAAACCATGGCGCAATGTCATTATAAAAGACTACACCTACGCAAGGGAATCCGCCATCCCACGAGAGTCGTTGAATCTTTGTCCAGGAGGCATTGAGCTCGTCATAGATTTCGTTAGTAGTCCGACTATTCGTGATTATCATTGTATTGATTTCGATGAACACCAACAATGGTGATTGTGTGTCTTTTTCTACTGCATCGAAAAGTAGTCTATCAATTTTAAAGGAGCTTGTTGTTTCAGGTTGCGAATTTTGCTCAAAACCTAAAATGCCGGCTCGATGCTTGCTTTTTGCCTCAACGGCGAGAACCTGTCCCGTTTCACGATGTATTGCGTAGAATTCTGGGTGCTTGCCCGGACCCTTTTCATCCGCAAATTTAAGTTCATAGCCGGACGCCAACATCATCGCGGCAACTGCAGTCTCGAATCGAGCCCCTTGAAAGGTCAAAGGTTCGCGAAGGCGCTTTATAAGACGTTTTTGAAGCTCGGAGTTGTGTTCAACGAGTGGGGTCGGTCGTCAATAGCGGACACCAAATTGCCTTACGCCGCCCTTTGTTCTTTGTAATATTTTCTCTGAAATGCAGCAGGCGACAGATAGCCCAATCGCTTCTGGCGTCTTTGGCGATTGTAGAAGATTTCGATGTATTCCGTGATCTCTCGCATCGCCTCCCACCGGGTGGCGTAGCGGCGGTGATGGACTAATTCGTTTTTCAGTGTCCCCCAGAAGCTCTCGATCGGCGCATTATCGTAGCAGTTGCCGCGGCGGCTCATTGAGGCCTGCATGCCGAACTGGGCAAGCAGTTTTTGGTACTCCAGGGCGCAATATTGGCTGCCTCGGTCGGAATGATGGATCAGGCCTGCCGCCGGCCGCTTGGCCGAGACGGCACGGAAAAGGGACTGGCTAACCAGGTTCTTCGTCATTCTTTCGCCCATCGCGTATCCCACGACCTCTCCGTTGAAAAGGTCTTTATGGCCGGCAAGATACAGCCAGCCTTCGGCGGTGGGGATATAGGTGATATCCGTTACCCAGATCTGGTTGGGTGCCTCGGCCGCAAAGTTCTGTTCCAAAAGATTTTCGGCAACCGGTAGCGAATGGTCGGAGTTCGTTGTCGCCTTGAACTTTTTCACCTGCTTGCAGCGAATGCCATGTGCCCTGCGGATGCGCTTGATCCGGTGGACCCCGACCCGGATGCCATGGTCGGCGAGATCGGTCTGTAATCTCTCAGGCCCGTAGCTCTCCCGGTTTCTCTTGTGAGCCGCCTTTATTTCGACTGTGAGCCGTGTCTCCTCCTTCTGGCGCGGCGAGTCCGGACGCTTCAGCCAGGTATAGTAACCACTTGGCGAAACCTCCAGGCTCTGGCAGAGCAGCGGAACAGGGTACTCCGGTCGAAGTTGTTTGATCACCGCGTACCGGGCAGCGACTCCTTGGCAAAGTACGCGGCGGCTTTTTTTAGTATGTCGCGCTCCAGCTTGACCTGCGCCAGCTCTCGCTTGACCCGATCGAGTTCCTGCTCGACCTCGGTCAAGGGGCGCTGCTGGCCACCGATGTCACCGAGCTTCCCGGCCTTGAAGGATCTTACCCAATTCTCAAGGGTGGATTTCGGCAGGGAGAGCTGGCGCGATGCCTCATAGGCAGATACGCCACCTTCGACAACCAATTTCACGGCTTCGTTCCGGAACTCCTTCGAATAGCGGCCGTTAAATGGACCTCTCGTCATTTTGACACCTCCGTTAGTTGGGGTACTTAACATTGGTGTCCGATTTTTTCAACTTACCTCAGAGATACAAGTCATAAGCAAGACGAAACCACGCATTCGCTGCACCTGATTTTGTTTCATAGAGACCTCTTTCATTCGGCTTTGAACCTTGTTGACTGAGCGCCAGATATGTGTGCCATTGGACGATTGGATGTTGTTGGTCAGTTGGCAATTTAACCTGTTTGTCACCCCATTCCTTACCCAAACACCCAGCCAAATAGGGTCCAAGAAAGTCGGGAAATACCTTCCAATTCTCGGCATAGTGTAGTTTATTGCCGGAAGCCACAAACCGCGTACTACCGAGTTCGGCCGAGATAATTTCTCTCACAGCACCATGTTTCGCTTCAAACATCCTCTTTTCTGCCTCTTTCTTGGCTATCGCATACATTGCCTTTATCTGCACATGAGGCGGAATGGGACTAATGTTCTGTGACGGCACGAGCGCACCATGACACCGCTTGTACTTTTTACCGCTCCCACAGGGGCAAGGTTGGTTATGTCCTGGTTTTGGCATAAGGTATCTGTGTTGCTCTAATGGTTTCGGAGGAAGAATAAGGGGACAGGCACCAATTTATCTTTTCCTTTTTCTTCATTCAAGTAGGTGCCCGTCCCCTTATTGCCTATGCGTTACTTCCCCAAGATTTCACGAACGGTGAATGCGACGCTGTGCATCTTGACTGCACCGACGAACTAGTTCTGAATTATTTCCACCATTTTGGTTGAATGTCTACGTACAAGTGGCAATCAGGTACGACAACTGTACCGCCTGACCACCCGCCTTTCTTTACAGGGCGGAAGCTGCGAGATAGGAGGACAGGTACGCCTTGCATGGGCTTCTTATATCTTTTTGACGTGCGTTCGTAGCCGCCAGAAGACTGCTCGTATTGAGGTAAGTTGAAAAAATCGGACACCAATGTTAAGTACCCCAACTAACGGAGGTGTCAAAATGACGAGAGGTCCATTTAACGGCCGCTATTCGAAGGAGTTCCGGAACGAAGCCGTGAAATTGGTTGTCGAAGGTGGCGTATCTGCCTATGAGGCATCGCGCCAGCTCTCCCTGCCGAAATCCACCCTTGAGAATTGGGTAAGATCCTTCAAGGCCGGGAAGCTCGGTGACATCGGTGGCCAGCAGCGCCCCTTGACCGAGGTCGAGCAGGAACTCGATCGGGTCAAGCGAGAGCTGGCGCAGGTCAAGCTGGAGCGCGACATACTAAAAAAAGCCGCCGCGTACTTTGCCAAGGAGTCGCTGCCCGGTACGCGGTGATCAAACAACTTCGACCGGAGTACCCTGTTCCGCTGCTCTGCCAGAGCCTGGAGGTTTCGCCAAGTGGTTACTATACCTGGCTGAAGCGTCCGGACTCGCCGCGCCAGAAGGAGGAGACACGGCTCACAGTCGAAATAAAGGCGGCTCACAAGAGAAACCGGGAGAGCTACGGGCCTGAGAGATTACAGACCGATCTCGCCGACCATGGCATCCGGGTCGGGGTCCACCGGATCAAGCGCATCCGCAGGGCACATGGCATTCGCTGCAAGCAGGTGAAGAAGTTCAAGGCGACGACGAACTCCAACCACTCGCTGCCAGTTGCCGAAAATCTTTTGGAACAGAACTTTGCGGCCAAGGCACCCAACCAGATCTGGGTAACGGATATCACCTATATCCCCACCGCCGAAGGCTGGCTGTATCTTGCCGGCCATAAAGACCTTTTCAACGGAGAGGTCGTGGGATACGCGATGGGCGAAAGAATGACGAAGAACCTGGTTAGTCAATCCCTTTTCCGCGCCGTCTCGGCCAAGCGGCCGGCGGCAGGCCTGATCCATCATTCCGACCGAGGCAGCCAATATTGCGCCCTGGAGTACCAAAAACTGCTTGCCCAGTTCGGCATGCAGGCCTCAATGAGCCGCCGCGGCAACTGCTACGATAATGCGCCGATCGAGAGCTTCTGGGGGACACTGAAAAACGAATTAGTCCATCACCGCCGCTACGCCACCCGGTGGGAGGCGATGCGAGAGATCACGGAATACATCGAAATCTTCTACAATCGCCAAAGACGCCAGAAGCGATTGGGCTATCTGTCGCCTGCTGCATTTCAGAGAAAATATTACAAAGAACAAAGGGCGGCGTAAGGCAATTTGGTGTCCGCTATTGACGACCGACCCCATATCCCCCCGACTCATACCAAGATCGTTCTTCAACATAGAGTTTGTGCTCACCAAAATGGAGGACACGAAACACCTGGCCCCCGTCCCAATAATAGACCCGACCAAAGTAGGCGGCGTGACACCACCGCTCCCAAGCACGAGGGCTGTATTTAGTGCTACAAAGGTCAGGGTTAGATAAACCAACCCAAAGTACGTTTATCCCTAAATTGTAGTAGTTTTTTGTTCGCGCGGTGATGTTAGCAACACTTAGGTTGCTCTTCTGAATCTCAACTGCCACCGGAAAGCCATTAATTCGGGCGTACACATCGGCGGAAGTGGGGCCAAAATCTTTTTCAATTTCGAGTTCGGTGACATTTGGTTCGCCCGACAGCGCATCATAAATTGCAAGTTTTGCCCGTAAGTGCTGCTCGGTCTCACCGGCCCCCCGGGGGCAAGTGACTGGCGGTTTGTGCTTGAAGTGATGAACGCGGATATTTCCTTTATGTAATACTACTTCCTGTATGCAAGTCGGGCAGGTGAAGGGCGCCTCTGTCTTTTCCACAGCGAGTGCAAGAACTTTAGAATTCGTGCTTTTTCGAAGCGCTGTTAGCATTATTGATGATCTCCGTCTGGTAAAATGGCCGCCACTGAGCCGAATTCAACACCTAAGGAGGGCAGGCTTGATTCTATATATCGATCGAGCACATTACGGATATAATTGTTCCAGTTGTTGAAGTTCTTTTTTGTCAAAGTCAGCCTTAAATAGTCGATAGAAACTATGGGATTTTACACCTTCAAAAGGTGTTAATATAATTTTTCTTGTCCCATCTTTTAATATTACATCCTGAGATATACTGTCAGGATATGGCTCGGTGTAAACTATTTCCTTAATGCCTGATTGATAAACTTTTTTAGCACAAAGTTCACAGGGAAAAGACGTAGTGTATAAAGTACCACCAATAACACCCATTCCTCCGATTCTTGCTGACTGCAGGAGTGCGTTTTCCTCAGCATGCAGGGCTCGGCAATACTCAAGCCTTTTTATATTCATGAGTTTTGATTGAGTTTCAGCAATTACTTGTAAATCATCCTTTGTTATTTTAATATTTTTTTCAGATAAAATATTTACTAATTTACCAATTGATTTCTTTGCTTTCCTATTGAGAATGTAAGCTGAAAAAGCATCTTTATAACAAAAAATCTCTGTATCAGAATGTGTTTTCAACTGATCGCGAAAATCTTCATATATTTTAGGATTTGTGACAATTATATTATCCGGCAAACTCCTGACATCTTCTATTCTCCTAATTCCACATCCTATCTGGCCTTTACCAACATCATTCCACCCTGCACCTACAACGTAGCCTTTCTCCCCCTCAATAACCGCACCCACCTGGCGAGATATGCAAGTAGACTTTAAACTCAAAGTATAGGCTTGGTTCATGTAGGCTTCGTGTGTAGAAGGTGTTACACATCCGGGGCTAAGAATTAATGCAAAGTGCTTAATAAGCTTATAGTGGAGAGATTGCTTTTCTGTATCTTGTATCGTGTTATCAATCTGAATGTCAGATAAATAAACACATTTAGATACATTTTGTTTGTGAATATCATTTATTGAGTTATCTCCGCCACTATCTCTTGAATCTATATCTTCATTGTAAGCTTGTTTACGCTGCTTGCGCGTCTCAAGATTTGATGTTATTGAAAACAAATAAAATTCATAATATCGATATCTGAAGTATTCAACCTCATAGGGATTTCTTAGTGAGTCAATAACAAAATAATTGGTCTTTTTGCCGTCACGCCTATTTCTCATGAATTTTATTAATTTATTTACCGATTGTGATAAAAATGTTACAGCTTCAATGTTTTTTGGCTTCTTATCATCTAGAGGGTCACCTGTTGACCTTATATTGTCCCCAAAATCTTGAAATGCTGTAATAAATTCTTCTGAATCAATTTTTCTCCTTATCTCTTCTTTCATTTGTTTTATTCTTGTAAGATATGAATCGTATTTTTGGCAATCCGCCGGCGTAAGTTTGCCGTACTCCTTTTCACTAATACATCTATATACTTTCCTATTTAATTTTGTATCAACCGTCATTGTTCTTATGTGATTTAAGATATTTTGATATTTTTCAGATATAAATATTTTTTTTTCAAAACAATGTTCAATTAAATATTGAAGAATAACCGTGCTCATCGAAATTTCATAAAAATTATATTTTTTTAAATCATAACTTTTCAATGTACTTAATAATTCGCGATCTCTTAATGCGTCCTTTAACTTTTTAAGTTTGTCGTCATGTGTGTAATTATTTGTTATCTTAACTTTAAGATTTTTGAATGATTCTAACTTTTCGTAACTTAGAATCCCTCCCTGTGAAAAATATCTGGCTGCTGTAGTGCACCCGCTTGCTAGTGGTCCGGTGAATCCAAGGATAAGAAAGTTGTTCTTGATAATTGAAGATATGTTTTTCATAGTCCTCACCTAGTAATTGATAATACTTAAAATACTAACTGTTTATAAAAAGCATATTGTAGATGCCGCAAACGTTATGTGCGGTTGATTGTCTCGGTGGTCAACTGGTCTGGAGATGGCTTAAGACCCTACATCAGCTAATTCGTCACTCCAAAACAAAAAACCGCCACGCCTCCACGGCCCAGCGGTCCTTTCAAATCTGCGCTTCCCCCTGAAAAGTCATAAAGGCAAACCCTCCAAACATTGAATTAATGGGCATCAACCATACGCCGCTAACGGGTAAACGGCAAGAAAAAATACACAGGCGGGCGGAATGCGGCGGGCAAGAGCTGTGCAGGGGATGCGGTCCAAATCAAATCCAAATCGTTGCACGCGGATCAAATCTGATCAATTCGGATAAAAATCTGATAAATCCTTGTTTTTGGGTAAATCAGATTTGAATCAGACCTTATCCGAAGTTATCCGCGTGAAACGGTTTTGAATTTACCTGTATGAATCAATCCTGTGCGGCCGGACATGTGCGGATCAGATCGCGAGATCCTTCAGGCTGACGACATGCCCGGATTTGCCGGTCCGGCGAACGTAGGCCTCGTCGGCGGTGACGAAAGTTCCTCCGGATTTCAGGGCCACGGCATGGTAGGCGGCGTCGTAGAAAGTCACGGCATGCCGGCGCATCAGGTCGAGGCACGCATCGATATGCGCCGCATCGATCTTCGCCTCCGGAAAACGGTATTCGAGCAGAAGTGTCATGATCTCCCCCGATTTCTCGACGCTTTTCCTGCCGACGATGTTCCCGACCTCGTAGACCCACAAAGACGGCAGCAGGATTTCCGACTCTCCGGCAACCCAGGAGGAGAGCAGCGCCAAGGCTTTGTCCGTATGATCTTCATCCGTTTTCAAGACCCATTTGAGGATCACCGAGGCATCCGGAACCAGGATCGGCCTCATTCCTGGCGGCTCCGGTCTTTGCGGAGATCTGCCGCAATTTCAGCCGTCTTGTATATCGGCCCTGTCTCGCGCAGCAAGTGCAGCCGCTCGGTCAGGCTCTCCCGGCGGATTCTCTCCAGCTCCTTCCGGATCGCCTCATTCACAACCCGGCTCCGTTTGCCGGCGGGGACGAGCTTCTCCAACTCTTCGGCGACTTCTTCGCTGAGCATGAAATTGAGCTTGCGGGCGGTAGTGGACATCGCGCATCCCTCTTTCTGTTTGTATGTAAAAACATTACTCCAAAAAAGGGGGTAAGTCAATGGAGGGTATATTCCGAGAAAAGAATATCGCGAGACAGGGGCGCGAAAGACAAGCCAAATCGTTGCACGCGGATCAAATCTGATCAATTCGGATAAAATCCGATAAATCTTTTGTTTTGGTTAATCAGATTTTATCGGAAGTTATCCGCGTGCAGGATTTTGATTCATTACCAACGACTATTCTCTTGAATTCCGGCTTCCGTCCGAAATTCAGCAGAAGGCCTACTTCCTTGTCGGTTGCCTTAAGGTAATTCGTCAACTGAGCGAAATGTTCATTTCTCAGCGCCTCGGCGGACTTAAGCTCAAGAATAACAATTTCGTTCACCACAATGTCCGCAAAGTAATCGCCAACCTGCACACCATCGTAATAAACCTTGATTGCTTCCTGCTGATTTACGGCCAAGCCGACCTTCTTCAACTCGATGGAAAGGGAATTTTCATATACCTTTTCAAGAAAACCATGGCCGAGAGAATTGTAGACATTGTAAAAAGAACAGATAATTTGGTTTGTGATTTCCTCGTGGTACATTGTCCCCCCTCCCTAAAGAATCAAAGCAAAATCAAAATCGTTGCACGCGGATCAAATCTGATAAGTTCGGATTAAAATCTGATCAAGCCATTCTTTTTGGTTAATCCGAATTTTATCCGATTTGATCCGAAGTTATCCGCGTGAACCGATCTTGACCTTTAGAATATCAGCTCTCTGCTCTCCATCTCAGGCAACGATCCCCGTGCTTTCCGACTCCCTGCCCCGGTTATAGCAGTGAAGAGCGAGCAGCAGCAGAGCCGCGATCAGGTAGGCAAGCGCATACGCCTTGGCGGCGCCGAAACCGAACGTGTTCTGCACGCCGGCCGGGGTCAGAACATAGGCATGGATAACGCCGAAAAAGGAGAGGACAGCGGCGGCAGCCGTCCAGAGGGCGGCCTTGAAGAATTGCCGCTCAACCACAAACACCATCATTGCCGACAGAATCATGCAGGTGAGCATGAATCCCTGGCTCAGGGAGATGATGCCGTAGATGTACAGGTCGCCGCCGAATTTCGGCGCCACGTCGAACAGGCTGGCGCCGGCCTTGCGCAGGGCCGTCTCGATGAGCAAGCAGCGCCCAGGCCGCGAGCGCCGGCATCAGCCCGAGCGCCACCGCCACACTGTGTTTCTTGGGCACTTCCTGGAACGCCTGGGCGGTGATGATCATCCCGATCCAGAGCAGGATGCCGATCATCGCTTCCATCGGCACCACCTTGAGCACCAGCGTCACGCCGCCGATCAGGCAGAGGACCGTGATCACCACGCCGTTCAGTATCGAGTAACCCCACCTCGCCCCCATCGCCTTCCAGCCCGGATGACCGATGTAGATCGTGGTCGGGAAAGGGTTCCCCAGGCACGCCGCCACGATCGACCCGAAGCCGTTGACCAGCAGGGACGACCGCGTATCGTAACGGTCGCCGGCCGCTTCGGCGCTTTCCAGGTTCTGCAGCGAGCCGATCACGTTGAACAGCGCCATGGGAAAGATGACGGAGAAGTACTTCCACCCCTGCCCGTTGGTCAGAAAAGCGAGCATGTCGGCAAAAGCCGTTTTGGGCAGGTGGACGGCAAACTGGTAGGGCTCCTGGAGCGGCTGAAAAAAGGGGTAGCCGCACCAGCGGAGAATCCAGCCGATGGCCACCCCCAGAGCCACCGCGATGAAGCCGCCCGGAAGTCCCAGGGGCAGTTTGATCTGTCCGCCGTAGACCATGATCACGAACAGTGCCGGCACGATAGCGATAGCCGGCATGGCGAAGATCTGGAAGACGAACCCCATGGAGATGAAGGTGATGGCAATGCCGGCCAAGCGACGACAGCAGCGCGGCCCGCGGCGTATGCCGGCGCAGCCAGTCGCCGACAAACGCCCCGATGCACTCGAGGACGGCACTGGCAAGACAGGCGAACAGGCCGGCCTGCCAGGCGAGGTTCGGGTCTTTCGTCTCGAAATAGATCGGGGCGATGATCAGGAAGACGAAGGCGATGAGACTGACGGTATTGATGCCGTAGGGCAAGGCGGTGACATCGGTCCGGCCGGTCCGGATGGCCAGCCTTCTTGCCTGCCACGTATAGAAGGCATTGCCGAAGAGGATCGACAGGGCCGCGCCGGGAAGGATCCTGCCGTAAACGAGTTCCGGCGGCATGCCGCAAACATTGCCGCAAAGAACCGCGATCAACATCAGCTGCAAAAGATTGTCGACGAACAGCCCGAAGAATCCGTCAATATCTCCGCGAACAAACCACCCTGTCTTCATCAGGCAACACCTCCTTCTATTTCATCAAAAGTCTTGCAACAGCGCGGTGGCGATGCCGATTTCCTCCGCGCGGACTGATCCTTCAGAGCTGCTCCGGAGCGGTGATGATCTCCTTGAGGGGATCGGTCTTCTCCAGCGGGCGAACGACGACATTCAGTTCGTCCTGGTAGGTGGCGATGCGGCTCAGCAAATTCTGGATTGCCTCCGGCGCCATCCCCTTGGCGATAAGGCGCTGACGCAAGCCATCGCGCCACGGTTGCTGCTGCATGCGCCCGGCGGTCTCGCCCCTGAGCTGGGTCACCAGCTCCTGCTGCCGCGGTTGCTGCAGCAGGAGCTGCACCTGCCGGTGCGCCTCGGCGCGAGTAGCCTTGAGCTGCTCCCCGCGCCGCTGGTTGGTGGCAAGGATTGCGGCATTGGCCTGCGCGTCGATGGCCGCCATGCGCTCGTGATACGGCTGGGTCTCGCTCTGCAGCAGACGCCCCCATGCCTCGATGCGGGCGTAATCCTCCTCCTGCAGCGGAACTGTCGCTGCCTCAGCCTGCTGCAGTTCGGTATCGCTGAGCCGCCGCACCCAGAAACCGTCGACGCGGGTCGGCGCCGGTTTCTGTCCGACAAAGGAAAGAGGCGGGGCGATGACGGTGTTCCAGGCGTAGCCGGCGACGGGGACGAGGATGACGCCGGTCGAGGAGTGCCAGAGCCCCTTGCCGGTCGAATTGGTCAGGTACCAGGTCGGGACCACCGCCGTCCCCCAGACCGTTCCGAGGGCGGTGCCGGCCACTCCGGCGGGGATGCGGAAGGCGTTGTCGGTAACCGAGGTGAAGAAAGCCCAGGGATAGGCGAACCACCAGCCGAAAACGCGCTTTTCGCTGCGCATTTGCGCCGCGGTGAAATGCTTGCCCCAGGCGCGTGGCGTTCCCTTGAGGGTGAAGTCGTAAAGGGCATCCTTGAAGGCCCAGCGATAGGCGTCGCCGGTATCGTCGGCGAGGTCGCGATACTTCTTGGCGGCGAAATATTCGCCGAAGTCGGCACCGGTATCATGCAGCCCCTCGCGGGCGATGCGGCTCGGGGCGACATAGCCGGGAACGACCCAGAACGTCGTACCAGTCGCCGCGCCCGTCCTGGATGCGCCCGTCCCAGATCAGCTGCCCCTTCTGTTCCAGGGAAAGAAAATAACCCTCATCCGGCCCATCCGCTGCCATGGCGAGCGGGGCGGCGACGAGCGTGATCAGGCAGAGCAGAATCGTTGTCAGTGTGCGCATGGACCCTCGTCGCGGTGTGATGTGATGAAATTGCGGGGAAGCCATCCTTTGATTCGAGAGGTCATTTCAGGTTCGGCAAAAGCTCGGTGCCGACGCCGATATCCTCGCGCTCCATCGCATGGAAAAGGGTGATCATCTTCTCCACCGGTATCCCCGTGGCGCGGCTGGCCGCTTCGGCAAATTCGCGGACGAGTACTTCTTTCTTTTCTTTCGGCAGCGCCGGGCCGTAAAAGTGGATAATCGGCATTTTCTCCTCCTGAGGGTGTTGCTGGTTTCTGAGGGGATGGCAATTTAGCGCGGGGGGCGGCGGGCCTCGCGGAACCAGGGACGGTACTCCTCCATGCGCTCGCGCTGCTCGGCGGGCGACTGGCGGCGGCAGGTGCCGAAGTCCGGCGTGCCGGGGGCCGCGCCCCAGCGCCGCTCCACGCAGTCGTTGGGATTGTAGGCGATTTCGAGCCCCGGTCGGCGCGCGTAGATCTCGGCCAGGCTCAAGCCGCCAGGGGCTGCCGTCGCTGCGGGTGTAGGTGATGAAACGCTCGCGGATGCGCTGGGCATGGAGCCGCTCGATGCGCGCGGCCGCCGCGGCCGGGCTTTCGCCGCGCAGCACGTAGAGCTCGGGATGGCGGCGGATGCGCTCGGGCAGGTCGGCCAGCACCTTCAGGGCGATCAGGATGCGCATGTCCCGCGACGGGGTCGCGTAGTCCTCCCAGAGCCCGGTGGTCTCGAAGATGGCCGGGCCGCGCGGCATGGGGACGACCGTCCCCGGATGGGCGCGCATGTAGTTCTCGCCGTTGTCGACCGAGTGCACCCGGGTTTCGAGCTGCTCCATCAGCGCCTCCAGGGTGGCGGCGTAGGCCGCGTCCGGGTCGAGCCCGCGCGGGTTGATGAGCCGCTCCATGCGGGCGTAAAAGTCGCCGGGCGTCAGGTTCTGCCTGCTCGCTCGAATAGGGCGGCAGGCCGGAGCGGTCGTTGAGGGCGCGATTGGGCAGCGGGCTCCAGCCCCCCTTGGCGCCGCCGGCGACCGGGGCGCGGTAGGCCTTGAAACCGGGGCCGGCGCTCGGGGTCTGCGGCGAAGAGGAAGTTCCCCTCCCAGAAGCGCTTGCGGGCGACCGAGTTGTCGGGCTGGGCATCGACCGCGAGCAGCAGGCCGCTGCGCTCCTCCGTCTGCGGCGACCCACTTGACGATGATCAGGGTGTGGCCGTAGGGGTCGGCGTAGACGGTGCCGGGCCACAGGGCCGAGCGTTCAAGCGGCACCGGGTAGAAGTCGGTGGCGTCGTCGCGTGAGCGCCGTGCGTCCGCCGCCGGAGGTGACCCGGTCCATGAGCCGGCGGCTCATCTTCGCGGAAGGCGCCGGCCGGAGCGGCGGTGCCGACGAAGGCATGGTTGATCTCCGGCAGCGTCGCAGCGCGGCGGCACTGCTGGCGCTCCCCCGGCCGCAGGCGCGATAGCTGACGGGCAGGCCGAGTTTCCAGGCGAAGTAGGCGCGCAGGAAGAAGGAAAGGTCGGCGCAATCGGGCTCGGCGGGGAACTGCGTATCCTCCCCCTTGCTCAGATAGTCGTAGAGGAAGTTGCGCTGGGGGTCGCGCAGCACCGGCTCCAGGGACGGGAAGCTCAACGATTGCTCGGGCGGGGCATCGAACAGGTGCTCGACCCAGGCCGCGTAGAGCGCCTGCGTGGCCAGGTCCCATTCCCCGCTCCCCCGGTTCCGCGGCGCCGCCCCCGACCTGAACCTCGGCGCAGGCCACCACCTGGCCCGCCCGCATGCGCCTCGATGCGGTAGCTGCCGCGGGCTGGTGCGGGGAGTGACGCCGCGCAGGCTCCAGGGTGGACCGCCGCCTTTCACGGCCGGCAGCTTGCTTCGGCGGCCCGCCGGGTCCGTGACCAGCAGCTCCGCCAGTTCGCCATCGGTCGCGACCGCCATGATCTCCAGCTTCTCCCCCGGCCGCGCCACGAGCGGCGCGGTCCAGATGCGGACCGTATTCCCCTCGATGCAGGCGGCCGCGGCCCATGCCCCGTCGGAAACGGCCAAAACGAACGCCATAAGTTGAATGACAAATAGTAAGTACGAAGCCTTGCGTGCAGAAATCAAGCGGTTTCCCCTTGGTTTTGGAAGGTGTCGTGAGCTGTATTAAATACGCCGCTGCTGGCAAGACGGCAAGAAAAAATACGATCCGCATTTATAATCGATGCAAATGCACATCTTTACCCTTGCAAGGAGAATCGCCATGACACGCCTGCTCATCGTAGTGATCCTGCTGCTGACCTGCGCCGGCTCCGGCTGGGCGGCAATACAGGGGAAGGAAGTCGAATATCATGCCGATGGTACGGTTTTAAAAGGTTTTCTGTCCTATGATGACGCCGTTGCCGGGCCGCGGCCGGCCGTGCTGGTGGTGCATGAGTGGTGGGGGCTCGACGAGTATGCCCGTTCGCGGGCGCGGATGCTGGCCGAACTCGGCTATACGGCGCTGGCGGTGGACATGTACGGCGAGGGGAAACAGGCGAGCCATCCGGATGATGCGAAGAAGTTCTCCGATGAACTCCGCAAGAACCTCCCCCTGGCGCAAAAACGTGTGCAAGCCGCCATTGATTTCCTGCAGAAACAGCCGACGGTCACGAAAAACCAGCTCGCCGGCATCGGTTACTGCTTCGGCGGCGCAATCCTGCTCGAAATGGCGCGTGCCGGGCTCCCCATGAATGGCGTCGTCAGCGTGCATGGCACCCTGGCGACCGAACAGCCGGCCAAAAAGGGAGAAATCAGAACCAGCATCCTGGTGCTAAACGGCGCCGCCGACCCCTTCGTTCCGGCGGCGGATGTCGCCAAATTCAACATGGAAATGGCCACGGCCGGCATTGACTATCAATTTGTTAATTACGCCGGCGCCAAACACAGCTTCAGCAATCCGCAAGCTGACGAAAACGGCAAGAAATTCAACTTGCCGCTCGCCTACTCGCCCGAGGCGGATCGCCGATCATGGCAACAGATACAGCTCTTTCTCCAGGAGGTCTTTGCCAAAAAGTAAATTCGGGAAATACGATCCGTGGGAAGGCCGAATATGTCTTGACATAATGGTGTTCTATTGTATTTAATCCTGCAGCAATTTAAGTGGCGCCCCCGCCTTCCGGAGCTCGACCCTACCATTTCTCCATCTGACAGGATTGCTCCCATGGATGTCTTCCCTTCACCAGAGAAACCTCTGGTGCTTGTTGTGGATGACGAGCTGCTCGTGCGCCGGATCATCGCCGATGCCCTCGAACCGGCTGGCTTCAGAACCGAGCTTTTGCCGTCGGGAGAAGAAACCCTCGCCTTCTGTTCCCGCATAACCCCGGATCTGATCATCCTCGACCTGTTCATGCGCGGCATGGACGGGCTGGAAACCTGCCGTGCCCTGCGGCGCCTGCCAACTGGGGCGCATATTCCCATTCTCATGATCACCAGTGCCAACGATACCGCTTCCATCCACGATGCTTTTGAGGCTGGAGTGACCGATTTCATTGCCAAACCCTTTCAAACAGAACTGCTGATCCATCGTTTGCGCTACATGCTGCGAGCCGGCGCGACAATGTCCCGCCTGATCCAGAGCGAAGAGCGTCTGATCTTGTTGAAGGAAGCCGTGGAATCACTGCCGATCGGAGTCACCGTGGCCGATGTCACAGGACGTATTCTTTACGTCAATCCGGCCGAGGCGCAGATTCATGGTTACACCCGGGAGGAACTGGACCGTCGGGAATCGCGCAATCTCGCTCCGCAACGTCTGAAAAAGGAAATACGGCCGGAGGATTTAAAAAAATTTCTTCCCTGGCGCCGCGAAAGCATCAATCAGCATAAAGATGGCCGTGAATTCCCGGTTCAGCTTTCCTCGACCCCCGTTCGAAACGGCCGTGGGGAATATATCGGCATGGTCACGGCATGCGAAGATATCAGCGAACGGAAAAAGACCGAAGAAAAAATCCGGCATCTGGCTTATTTCGATACCCTCACCGGTTTACCGAACCGCTGGACCTTGCGCGACCGCATGGCCCAGGCACTCGCCCGGGCGGAGCGGGAACAGCAGGCGTTGGCGGTCCTCTTTCTCGATCTCGACCGTTTCAAATTCATCAACGATACGATGGGCCATGATTTTGGCGACAAGCTCCTGGAAGCGGTAGCCCGGCGGCTGGAAGATTGCATGCGGCGCGCCGATACGGTGGCGCGACTGGGAGGCGACGAATTTGTCGTGGTGCTGACCGGTCTGGCCAAGGAAACCGGCGTGGCTGTCGCCGCCCGGCGGATTCAGGAGACCTTTTCGCACCCTTTCGAGCTGGAGGGCCGGACCGTTTTCAGCGCGCCAAGCATCGGCATCGCTCTCTATCCCGAAGATGGCCTGACCCTTGACGATCTGCTGAAAAACGCCGATGCCGCCATGTACCACTCCAAAGCATTTGGCGGTGGAGGCGCCTACCATTTCTTCTCGCAGGAAATGAACCGGAAGGTCATCGACAAGATGAACCTGGAAAATCAGTTGCGCCAGGCATTGGATAATGAGGAATTCGTTCTCTATTATCAGCCGCAGATCGAGCTGGCCAGTGGACGCCTGGCCGGAGTGGAGGCGCTGGTCCGCTGGCAGCATCCGGAGCACGGGCTGATTATGCCGGCCCATTTTATTGGTGTCCTGGAAGAGACGGGATTGATTCTGCGGCTGGGCGAGTGGGTACTGCGCGAAGCGAGTGCGCAGACGCGGCAGTGGCGGGAGGGACTCTTCCCGGACCTGGAGACAGCCGTCAACATATCCGGCCGGCAATTGAAACAGCCGGGATTTGTGAAGTTGGTCGAAAGCATTATAAAGGAGACCGGCGTCGATCCGGGTGCGCTGGAATTCGAGCTGACCGAGAGCGTCATCATCAGCGATCTGAAGAACGTCACCATGATTTTAGATCAGTTGAAAAATCTCGGTATCCATCTGTCTATCGATGACTTCGGCACCGGTTATTCTTCGCTGAGCAATCTGAAAAACTTTCCCCTCGACCGGATCAAGATCGACCGCTCGTTCGTGATGGAAATCACCCGCAACAAGGATGATGCGGCCATTGTCGAATCGATCGTCCGCATGGCTCAGACGCTGAATCTGGGGGTGGTTGCCGAGGGGGTTGAAGAGCCGGAGCAGGTCGAATTCCTGCGCACCCTTGGCTGCGAATTCAGCCAGGGGTATTATTTTTCGCACGCACTGCCGGCGGAGAATTTTGCCAAGTTAACCACCCCTTTTGTGTTGCCATCCCCACCCCGCCTCTCGTGCAGCGCCTGACCCGGAACGGAGATTTTGCCTCTTCAGATATGCATTACCACTCATCAAGTCTCGTCTCTGTACTATTTTGGTTCTGACTGCCTTCCATCGAACCATCATTATTGATTATTGAAATTTCCTCTTGGTTCTCTTGTGCTTTTGAGATTTGCTCAGGAGGAACAGTTTCTTCTTCATTGGGAAAATTGGCGTCAAGTTCAGCTTTGGCTTCTTCTTCGACCTTCGTTTCCTCTTCAACCTTCACTTCTTCGTCGACTTTTGCTTCTTCTTCAACCTTTGCTTCTTCTTCAACTTTAATTTCCTCTTCAACTTTGGGCGTTTCATTTATTGCTGTAGGCAATGCTTTTTCTTCAGCTATTTCTGCTCCCTCAGCTATTTCTGCTTCTTCGGCCTTATCTTCTTCCTCAGCCGAACTTTTTACAACAACAGGTTCCAGGTTTTCCTTTTCGGCAGGAACGTTTTCGACGCTGTGGTTGAAAGAATCTTCAGTCACATTATTTGCCCGCCAAAGCCAAGGCGAAATAGCATTATTTAATGCCCATAACCCATTCCCATTTTTTCGTGCCTTTTTTTCTGTTTGACAAAGCGCTTCATTATTAACTGGATGAAACGAGTCAATAGGGTTGTCTCGGTTAAACCGATAATTGCACCATGCCATCCCTTCACTCACAATATCAAAGGCGATGTTTCTGCCTTTTGGCATAATTACGTCAGCTGCTCGGCTTCCTGAAGAAACATTACGCTCGCGATCCAGATATACCCTGCTCGGCAGAATGGATTGAAGGCGCTGTGCGGCCTCAAGACCATACGGCTGATTCAGTTCCGGGGCATCAATACCCAGGATATCGATTTCCCTTTGGATCCCATCATCGATCTGGATGGTATCCCCATCGATCACCTTCAAAACCATGGCCTCTTTGGCGTGGGTTGATGAAGCCATAAAAATAACCGCCAAAAAAAACATCACTATTTTCTTCATTATTTACTCCACCGAAAGCCCGGCCAAGGGCAAAGTTAGCTGTTGTAGCCCCTTAATGATGGATATCAATAAAGGATCTTCAAGCAAACTTCAAGATATTTTCGAGATTAGAAAAAGCAGGGATCATCGGATTTGAAGATTATTGGTGCGCAGATTGCCGGAAGATCGAAGGTGAAGACGGAACGTTAATGAAAATTTATGCTATACTCCGGAACTGCTCAATCGTGATGGACGCAAGCAATAGTTCGAGTGAGCCATGAAAGAGATAAAATCCTGCAGTTGTCCAAGGGTCAGGCTGGTGCTTCTTCTGCTTATAGCGGTCGGGGCTTTCCTTTTCGTCTGCACCCCTCTCGCCTACCCGGAACGATATGAAATGGGTCGCCTTCTCGACCTCATCCCCCCGGATGGCTCCCCGGAACACTACGGCAATGTCGTGCTACGCACCGCCGAACGCGACCGTAAACTCCCACCCGCAATCTTTCCTCACTGGCTGCATCGGGCCAGATACACTTGCTCGGTCTGTCACAATGAACTTGATTTCAGCCTGAAATGGGGTGAAACCCCCATTACCCGAGAAAGTTACCTCGCTGGGCGTTATTGCGGCGCTTGCCATAACGGCGAGACTGCATTCACGGTAAAAGATCAGGAACCGAGATTCTGCGAGCGGTGTCATCTCATGGACAAGAGGGCGCTCGATGTGAGATTCCGCAAATTCAGTTCTGATTTACCCGAGGCAAACAACGGGAACAAACTCGATTGGGTAAGGGCTTTGGAGGAAGGTCTCATCACTACCCAGAAGACCTTCTATGACGACGGGCAGTTCCTCCCCCTGCCAAAAAACCTGCAACGGCCCCTTACCATCAAGGGCGCCTCTCTCACCAGTGAAACCATTTTCCCGCACCGGCAGCATGCGGCTTGGATCGACTGCTCGGGATGTCACCCGGGGATTTTCAATATAAAAGAAAAAAGGAACCGCCCTCTTTTCCATGGAAAGGAACCTGTACGGCTGGTATTGCGGCACCTGCCACCTGCGAGTCTCCTTTTCCATGTTTGATTGCAAGAAATGTCATCCGAAAATGAAAAACTGGGGCAATCGGTGACTAGATCGAAATGGCCGGAAACAAAAACAGAAAAGGGGCCAGGCTATTCGCCTAACCCCTTGATTTTTTTGGAGCGGGAAACGGGATTCGAACCCGCGACCTTCAGCTTGGGAAGCTGACACTCTACCACTGAGTTATTCCCGCAAAGAGACCGGAATTATAGGGGCCGACCTGCCAGCTGTCAATCGTTTTCTTCCTCGATTTCCTGCCTTTGCGAGCGTAGAAAATCGGCTGCCTGGGCGGCGTTTTGCACCCGGCCGGCGATTTCTTCACGACGCACCATCGCCAGCGCAGTGCCTGCTGCCCTACCCTCCTCTATGCCGAGATTCTGCCGCAACCAGCCGCCATCGAGCAGATCGGGAATACGTCCGGCTACGGCCAGCCGACAATGATCGTGCAGCACGGGAAGAACGCGATTAATCACTATTTCCGGCAACCCCTCGCCCAAACAGGGGAGAAAGAGCAGGGCATCGACGGGGTTAGCGCCGAGCTGCGCCGCCCACAAGGCCCGCCCCCGGCTGTAGTCGGGCAGGCGCGCCACCTCCTCCATTTTCGCCGACGGCAAGGCATGCAGACTGGTGAGGATAGCAATGGCTTTGCGCCCGAAGCGCAGAGCTGCCAGGCGCGCCGGCAGGTCGGCTGGCTTATAACCGCGCAGAAAGGCGGCGAGCTTGAGCAGAGTGGCACGGCTCAGATCCGTTTCGCATTCGGCCGAGAGCAGGGGAATTAATTCCGCGTGGGAACGCAGGGCGGCCAAGACCGCTTCCATGAGAACTATCAGGTTCTCCCCCGCTGCCAGAGAGCCGCTGGGCGGACCGAAGATCGAGCACCACAACCCCAATTCTTGCAGAGCACGGCTCGGCTCGGCCAGCTGTCCGGCGGCGAAGATCGCCACCAGCTCGGCGCGCACCCGCTCCGGGGCAATCCGGCCGAGAAGACCGGCTGCTTCCCGCATAAGGGTGAAAGTTTCCGCCTCCGGAGCGAAACCGAGGACGGCAGCATGCCGCACTCCTTTGAGCACCCGCAGAGGATCGTCGGCAAAAACGCCGGCGGAACAGGCGCGCAGCTGCCGCTCCGCGAGGTCTTTCTGCCCGCCAAGAGGGTCATGCAATGGGCCAAGTTTGCCGGTCGAAAGAATCGGCATCGCCATAGCATTGAAGGTGAAGTCGCGCAGGCGCAAATCGCCTTCAAGATCGGCAGCGCGGAAGGGGGCGAAATCGCAGGTGAGGGTCTCTCCTTCGTGCCGCAGCGTGATGCGGCTTTGCCGGCGCACTTCGTCGAGCAAGAACCAGTGACCGCCGATGCATTGGGCGAAGCGCTGCGCCAGGGTGGTGGGATCGCCAGGGGTGGCGAAATCGAAATCGCCGATCGACCGTCCCAGCAGCCAGTCGCGCAGTGTCCCCCCGACGAGAAAAAGCGGCTCGCCGGGCGCAAGGAGCCGGGGCAGTTCGGGGAGAATGCGGGCGGCGGTGAGAATGGCATGCAGACGGGCGAGATCCATATTTACCCTATCCGTTCCCGGCGCCGGACCCACCACTTCACCCCTTCGAGAACCGGCACCACCGAAACCGCCAGAGCCGTGACGATCAGCCAGTTGACGATGGTAAGGCTGAAGGTGGCAAAAGGGGCTTGCAGCGGCGGCAGGTAAACAATGAGCAGGAGCAGGGCCATTTCCCAAAGGATGGCGATGTTCAGCCAGCGATTGGCAAAGGGGCGATCGAGGATCGATCGGTGGTCGGAGCGGAAGTTATAGGCTTTGAAGAACTGGATCAGCACCAGCAGGACGAAGGTCATCGTCATCGCCTCGGCCGTACCGCGTCCGGAGGCGCGCGCCCAGATGAAAATGCCAAGGTTGACCGCCGCCGACCAGATGCCGCCCGCCAGAATTAGCGCCAGAACCGGTCGGGTAAAGATCCCCGAGCGCGGGTCGCGCGGGGGACGCTGCATAAGGTCGGGTTCCGGTGGATCAACCGCCAAGGCCAGGGCCGGAAGGCCGTCGGTAGCGAGATTGATGTAGAGAATCTGCACGGCGGTGAGCGGCAGGGGGAGACCGAGCAGGGTGGCGCTGCCGATGAGACCGATCTCGCCGATATTGGAAGAGAGCAGATACATCAGATATTTTTTGATGTTGCTGAAGATGCCTCGCCCCTCCTCGACCGCCGCCACAATGGAGGCATAATTATCGTCGGTCAGAATCATGGCGGCGGCTTCGCGGGTCACATCGGTGCCGGTCAACCCCATGGCGATGCCGATGTCGGCCTTTTTCAGCGCCGGGGCATCATTGACCCCATCGCCGGTCATGGCGGCGATTTCACCGTTCTGCTGCAACGCCGTGACTACCCGCAGCTTGTGCGCCGGCGATACCCGGGCGTAGACGGCGATTTTCCGCACCGCCCGGCGAAGCTCCGCGTCGTCCATGGCGTCGAGCTCGGCACCGATAACCACCCGACCTTTGAGCAGGCCGAGTTCGCGGGCGATGGCCGTGGCCGTACGCGGATGATCGCCGGTGATCATCACCGGGCGGATGCCAGCTGACTCGCTGGCGCGTATCGCCTCGCGGACTTCAGCGCGCGGCGGATCGATCATCCCCACCAGACCTAGAAAGACCATCTCATCCTCAGCCGTTTCTCGAGTGTTGCCTCTCTTGCCCGCCACCGCCAGCACCCGCAGGGCGGCATCGGCCATCTCCCGGGCGCGGCCGAGAATTTCTTCCCGTTCGGCCGCCGTCAGCGGCACCTTCCCTGTTTCGGTCAACCGCCAATTGCACCCTGGCAGAATGACCTCGGGCGCCCCCTTGGCGAAAGCCACCCCACCTTCCGGCCCGGCATGCAGTGTGGTCATGCGCTTGCGCTCGGAGGTGAAAGGCATTTCGTCAGTGCGGGGATATTTCGCCTCCAGATCCTCCCGCCGCAGCCCGGCCTTGGCCGCCGCCACCACCAGCGCTCCTTCCGTCGCGTCCCCCCGGATCGCCCAGCGCTCCTCGTCCTCCTCCCGCACCAGGCGGGCATCGGAAGCGAATAGCGCCGCCAGTAGCAACGCTCGCAGTGGGGCTGTGAGCTCCACCCGCTTCCCTGCGTACAGAAATTCCCCGGTGGGCACATAGCCGGCGCCGGTCACTTCCAGGCGCCGGCCATCGACATAAATCGATTGTACGGTCATTTCGTTGCGGGTCAGGGTGCCGGTCTTGTCGGTACAGATGACAGAAACGCTGCCCAACGTTTCCACCGCTGGCAGGCGGCGCACCAGGGCGTGGCGGCGTACCATGCGCTGCACGCCGAGGGCGAGAGAGATGGTTACCACCGCCGGCAAGGCCTCCGGCACCACCGCCACCGCCAGGGCGATGCCGAAGATCAGCATTTCGAGCAGAGGCTGGCCACGCCAGAGGCCGAACAGGATGATTGCCGCGACCAGTGCGAGCGCTAAGCGCGCCAGGATATGGCCGACTCGATCGAGATTCTCCTGCAGCGGTGTACGTCCCGTCTCCACCGATTGCAGCAGACCGGCGATGCGCCCGAACTCCGAATCCATTCCGGTGCCGGTCACCACCGCCCGCCCCCGCCCATAGACTGCGGCGGTGCCGGTAAAGACCATGTTGCGACGATCGCCGACGGGTATTTCCGCTGCTTCCAGCGCCGTCGTTTCCTTATTCACCGAAGTCGATTCCCCGGTGAGGGGCGCCTCTTCAGTTTGCAGATTAACCGCCTCCAGCAGGCGACCGTCCGCCGGTATCCGGTCTCCCGCCTGCAGCAGAATCAGATCGCCCGGAACCAGATCACGGGCTGGGATCGCACCCTCATTGCCATCCCTCAGCACCCGCGCCGTCGGCGCGGCCATGCGCCGCAGTGCCGATAGAGAACGCTCGGCGCGGTATTCCTGGACAAAACCGAGGACGGCGGCGAAAAGAACGATGATGGCGATGACGACCGCTTCGAGGGCGTGACCGAGAAAAGCCGAGAGGAATGCCGCGACCAAAAGGATCAGGAGGAGGAAATTGGCGAACTGGGCGGCGAGAATCTTCCACGCCGGAGTTCCGGCTGCTACCTGCAGTTCGTTCGGACCATGCGCCGCCAGGCGCCGCTTTGCCTCGGCGGAGGCAAGCCCGCTTGCCGAAGAGTCGAGCTTTTGCAGCACCTCGGCAGAGGGCAAGGTATGCCAAGGCAGGTTCGGGTACGCAGATGCATTATCCATCATGACGAAAGTATAGATGGCGCTGCGCCGGAAGGAAAACAAAAAGGCCGGAATGCTTGCGCACCCGGCCTTTCCTTACCTTCGGTTAAGCTTAGAGACAGCCTTTTACGCCAAATCCTTCACTGCCTTGTAGATGATGTCGAACAGCTCCTGGATGTCCTTCTCGGCGATGCAGGAGAAGGCGATGCGCAGATCGGTCTTGGTGGTGGAGATGGCGCCGACGCCGTATTTGTCGAGCAGGTGGACGCGCAGCTTCTCGGCATCGACGGTCTTCAGCTTCAGGCACATGAAGTAGCCGGAATTGAACGGATAGTAAGTCCCAGGCATCGTTGTACTTGCCGCTGTCGAGAACCTTCTTGGTCTTGCAGCGCCCGCCCCTTCATGACCTGGAACTTCTCTTCCTTCTGGGCCAGGAAGTCGGGAGACGCAGCGCCTCGATGACGAAGGTCTGGGAGGGGTGCGGGCAGTTGGAGATCTTGGCGCGGATGATCCCCATGGTCTTTTTCTCCAGGGCGGTCAGCACCTGCGGCGTTGGCGTACTCTGTGGCCGTCGGCGAAGGTGATGAAACCGGTGCGGAAGCCCCAGACGAACTCCTCCTTGGTGGCGCCGTCGAGCTTGACCGCCAGGATGCGCGGATGCAGGTTGGCCAGCTTGCCGAACAGGGATTCCTTCAGGCGTGTCTTCGTAGAAGAGGCCGAAGTAGGCGTCATCGGTGACGGCGACGATGTTGCAGCCGGCCTCGGCGACTTCGAGGATCGCCGCCACGAGGGCATCGCCTTCGGCCACGGTCGGGGTGTAGCCGCTCGGGTTGTTGGGGAAGTTGAGCAGGACGACGGCTTTCCCCTTTTCGGTCGGCGGTCGTTCTTCAGGGTCGGCCTTGAAGGCTTCGACGTCGTAGCCGCCGGCGGCGGTGAAGGTCGGGTGTTTCTTGATGATGCCGCCGTTGCAGGTGCCGAAGGTCAGATTGTAGTTCCCCCAGAGCATGTCGGGCAGGATCACGTGGTCGCCGTCGTCGACGAACATGTCGCCGACGATGGAGAGGCCGTGGGTCAGGGCGTTGGTGACGATCGGGTTGCTGAAATGCTTCCCCTTCATGCTCGGATTTTCCCGCAGCATCTTCTCGACGCCACAGGGCGCGCAGTTCGGGCTTGCCGGCCGGCGGGGCATAGGGGAAGATATCCTTGGGATCGAAGGCCGAGAGCTTGTCCTGGATGCACTGCAGGTACATCGGGCCGCCATTTTCGGTGGCGATGCCGATGGTGGCGTTGAATTTGTGCGCTTTTTCCTTGGCTTCGGCCGACTGGGTCAGGATCCCCTTGGGGAAGAAGAGGTTCTTCCCGAGATCGGAGAGCATCTCCAGGACGTGCGGGCTGTGCTGCGCGAGCAGGTCATTCAGTTCCTTGGCCAATGGATTCATCCGGTCGGTCCTCCAGAGTAAGTGAAAATACGGCCGAATAAAGCGGCCGCCGCTGTACATAAGCGCGTTATTAAATCAGGAATCTCGCGTTGTTGTCAACGATGAATATGGGAGGAACCTCATGGATATTCGACCGGTGCTCAGGGATGATCGAGGTGACGCAAAGGGAAGGTATCGCGCCCGGCACCGGAGCGTCCGAGCGGATCGGTCGCCTGCCAGTCGACGATGATCGGCATTCCCTCGGCGATCTGCCTCGGGTCGGCGGGATGGATGACGACCGCCATATCGAAAACGGAGCGATAGAAATCGCCGGCAAGAGAACGGCCATCGCCAGTGGCCAGCCGGATATTCTGCACTGTCACCGGCCGGTCGAAGAAGACGGAAACCTCCCGGGGGCGTCCTTCCTCCCAGCTACAGACGACAGCGATCGGCCGCGGCGCTTCCGGCGCAAGGATATCCCGGGGGTCGGGGAAAACACCTTCGGAAGGAATACCCGCCAGGAGTGCCCCGCCAGCCTTCACCCGCACCCGCCGGATCTCCGGGAACTGGGCGAGGGAATGGCTAATTGCGGCAACGATCCCCTGCATATCGTTGGCCGCGTTGTTAGGAAAGCTGAGGGTCAATTCGGCGGTATCTCCCTGCACAGAATAGGATTCGAGACGGGTTCCCGGCGGGAACGGGTTCACGAGTCCCGGTGGCAGGGAGAATTCCGGCAGCGCAAGCAGGTGCGAGATCAGGAGATCGGGGCGGCGCCCCTTAGTGATCATAAACAGCGGGATAGGGCGCACCTTCCCCGGCGTATCGGCGACCGGCAGGAAGCCGGTGACGGCAAAGGCCTCCCCCTCCAGCACCGCCGGCGGTGGTCCGAAATATTTCTCGTAGGCGGCCGTGGCGCTCACTTTGCCGGGAAGAGGTTCTGCTGCTTTTTCCTCCCGGGTGCAGGCGACGACGGTGAGCAGAAGCAAAAAAAAAGCAATCTTTTTCAAGCGCAGACACCCTCTTCTCTTCCAGGTTCATCAGGCGAGAATCCGGCAAATCAGCAGTCTTGTCGCATCTTCAGGCAGGCGGATTTCTTGTCATCAAGCGGCCGCCATGCTAATGTCGGCACCTTCTCTCATAATGGGCCGTCATGCTGTTCGTCAATATCATCCTGCCGGTCTTCCTGATCGTTTTCGCCGGTTTCGTCCTGGAGAAAAAGGCGAAACTCGATTTTCGCACCCTCTCCTACAGCAGCCTCTATCTCTTCACTCCCGCCCTCGTCTTTGCCGCCCTGATGAAGACCGAAATCTCCTTTTCCCTTGCCGGCAGCATCGGTCTTTTCATGCTGCTTTACACCGTCGCCATGATGGCACTGTCGGCGATGGCCGGCCGACTGCTGCGCTTCGATCGGGAAAAGCAGAGCGCGCTGCATCTGACGACGGTGATGATGAACGTCGGCAATTTTGGCCTTCCCCTTTCCTGGTTTGCCTTTGGTCAGGCGGGGCAGGAAGTTTCGATCCTCACCTTCTTCTTTTTCAACCTGGTTTTGAGCAGTCTGGCGATTGTGCTGGCACAGGGTTCCACTACCCTGAAAGACGCAGTAGCGAACGCCCTGAAGATACCCATTTTTCATGCCGGGGTTCTCGCACTGGCTCTGCAGGCGGCCAGCATCCGCCTTCCGGATCTAGTCCTGCGTCCGATCGAGCTTCTCGGCCAGGCGGCGGTCCCACTGATGCTGGTCCTGCTCGGCATGCAACTCGCCCGCACCCGGCTGCCGGCCGGTATCGGCTTTTTCGTCCTCTCCGCCTGTCTGCGCCTGGCCGTCGCCCCCGTCGTCGGCCTTGCCCTTGCCTGGCTGCTGTCCATCGAAGGGCTGGCCCATAATGTTCTCATTCTGCAGACCAGCACCCCCTCGGCCGTCCTCCCCCTTCTTTATTCGATCAAATTCGGCACTCGCCCCGATTTAGTGGCCGGCGCCATTTCCGTATCGACCGTGCTGAGTGCCGCGACCTTGACGGTGCTGCTCTATCTTCTCCAATAAAAAAGGACGGAAAGATTTCCGCCCTTCTTCGCCAGCGGGGAATATCACTCCTCACGCTGATGTCTTACCTGCCCGCCTTCAATGACCCCCTGAAACCATTTTGGATAACCGTTGGCCAGAGGAGGCTTGCCACGCGGTACTATCTCGGGCAAATCCTTCCCCAGGTTTTTGCGCAAATAGCGCATCGGCACGACAATCTGTTCGGAACCTTTGCGATCGAAATAGTCGATGAAATAATCAAGCCGTTCCATGATCTCCCGCTTTTTTACCAAGCCATTCCTGTGCAGAGCCTGAATGATGATCTCCTGGGAAATGATCGTCCCGGTGAAAAGCTCAAAAATCATCTTGCGCTGTTTTTCATTCATCGCCAACTCCAGCAGCATCGAGGTCTGCTAATTTATGAATGGCCCGGGAGAAGAGGAAGGCAAAATGTTACGAGAAAAAATTACCAGATACCAATCTTCTGTCAAGGCGAGGTGATACGACCGGAAGGGATGAAAAAACCGCCGATCCCTGTGGGACCGGCGGCGTCAGAGGGTGTGAAATTTGTTCTTACCTGGCCTCGAAGGTCAGACAATCGGGCTCTTCGTCCCGATAACCGACCTGGATATCGGGAGCGGTGCATTCGAACTCCTGATTGTACTCGCAGTCGGCCGCCTTGCAGGCGCCGACACCGGCGATGCTTTCCTTTGCCCCGCCATGCACACTGGAGGCAAAGAAGGTATCGCAGATCGGCTCGTCCGGTTCCTCACCGACGGTGATCGCCAGGGCTTTGCATTCCTGATTGTTATTGTAGGCGCAATCGGTTACCGAGCAGTCGCTGACTTTGGGCATCTCCATTCTGCTTCTCCTTTCCGGGAATTTCGCTTGAGTTAATAGTTAGCAGGCGAAAGACCGCTGTCAAGAAAGGCGGATGAATGTCTTTTAGCGGCGCTCGGCCAGAAGCAGGTGAGGACTGGTCGGCCGGTTACCAACCTGCAGCCGGAGAACATGCCAGTCGGCCGGAAGCAGAGAAGAAAAAAGTGAAATTACCGCCTCCTCTTCCTCGATGCCGCCGACCTGACCCGTATAAACCGTCACCGCCAATCGCCCGCCAGCAGGTAAGCGCCGTAGCGCCTGGCTGAGGGCAGCCAGGGTGGTTTCCGCATCGGTGGCGATGGCCGGATCGCCCCCGGGAAGATATCCCAGGTTGGCGATTACCGCTTTGGGGGGAGCAGGGAGAAAACGGTCCAGAAGAGCATGGCTGGCGTGCAGCAGATGGACACCGGGAGGGAATTCCGGCGGCGGAAATGCATGAAAGTGTACCGAGGCGCCGGCCGTTTGCAGGAGGGAAGCGGTTGTGCGCAGGGCCGTTTCCTGGATATCGAAGGCAAGGACACGGCCGCCAGTGCCGACCTGGCGGAAGAGAAAGAGGGTATCGCGCCCCTGCCCAGCCGTTAAATCGATCGCCAGGTCGCCGGGAGCGAGGACTTCGGAGAGCAGGCGGTGGCCCCAGTTGACCATCCGGATCAACGAACAGGCGCCGCCGGCGCCAGGATCAGCGGTCGGGACGGATTTCATCCAGCACTTTGACCTTCAGATCGATCATCTCCCGGTGCGACAGGCGAAGGAGAGTGGCCATCTTGCGCACCAGATAATCTTCATACTTGTCGAGAACGCCATCGGCATAAATGACCCGCCAAAGGCCTTCCATGACCTCCAGTTTTTCCTCGCGGCTGAACGATTGATTGATATGTTTGGCAAAACCGAAGAGATCGAGACTCGTCTCCCGTTCTTGCTGCGCATACTGGATCAGTTCCGCCGCCGATTCTTCGGAGAGGGCGAATTTCTTCTGCAGCAGATCGCGGATGAGGACGCTTTCCATCTCATGGAATGCCTCATCGGTATGTGCCATTTCCAGAAGCAGGGCAGCCGTGGCTACCTGCAGACGTTCATGTTCCACTTGCGGGTCACGGGCGGGGCCGGAACCGAGGAGGGATTTCAGACGATCGAGCATTCGGTTCTCCTATTATTTTTCTTTTCCATAACGGATGACCCGTGCCTTCTCCAGGGTCACCATCCCTCCCTGCAGCATCGTTTCGAGTCGCGGCAGAATGGCATCGATCTTGGTCGCCGTTTCCACTACCTCGATCACCACCGGCAAATCGGCCGATAACCGCAGATACTTGTCGCTATGGGTCACGCTATGCGCGCCGAAACCCATGGCGCCCTTGAGTACGGTGGCGCCGGCAAACCCTTCCGAGCGAAACATTTCAACCAGGACCTCATACAATGGCCGCTTCTGCCAGCGATCCGATTCGCCGATGAAGATCCGCATCAAGGTCTGCTCCCCTGCAAACTTTTCCATTCGGTTTGATCCTTCTAAGGCATTTGTGACGAATCGCGCCCTATATTTGCCGCGCGAGAAAAATCCCCAGAGCGGCAAAGAAGATACAAATCAGCACGTTAAAAATGACATTCGCCCCCGCATGGAGATAGCTTCCCTCCTCAAGAAGGCGGAAAGTTTCATACGAAAAGGTGGAAAAGGTGGTGAAACCGCCAAGAAAACCGACCCCTAGTCCCATGCGCAGTTCAGGGGAAAGGAGGGTGCTGCGCAGACTCCCCTCCATGATCAGGCCGAGGAGAAAGGAGCCGGCGACATTTACCGTCAGGGTTCCCCACGGCAGAGCGCGGCCGAAAAGAGTATAGCTCCAGCCAGAAACGAAATAGCGTGCCAGACAGCCGAGAGCGCCGAAAAGGGCGATGTAGGCGAATTGCATGTTCAGCCTCAGAACGGAAAATCTGAAACTTACAGTCTGTTCCCGGCAATGACAAGAGACATTTTTCATTGAGCCCCTTGCGCCGGAGGAAAAGATCTGCTACAAAATACTGGCACTCTCTGGTATAGAGTGCCAATGTTCGGGAATTCTTAAACTTTCGCTAGAGGTGCTTATGAATTCTGTCTATCTGCCGCTGGTCAACGATACTTTCGAACATTATATGAAAGAGATCAATCGCTTTGTCCTCATTTCCCGAGAGGAAGAATATGAGCTCGCCCGGCGCCATCGCCAAGACGATGATCTGCAGGCGGCACACCGGTTGATCTGTGCCAATCTGCGTTTTGTCGTGAAAATTGCCAATGAGTACCGTTCATATGGAATCAAGATGCTCGATCTGATCCAGGAGGGGAACATCGGGCTGATGCTGGCGGTAAAAAAATTCGAACCGGACAAAGGAATCCGTCTGATCTCCTATGCGGTCTGGTGGATCCGCGCCTATATCCAAAATTTCATCATCCGCAGCTGGTCGCTGGTCAAGATCGGCACCACCCAGGCGCAGAAAAAACTCTTTTACAAGCTGAATCAGGCGCGCGCCGCCATTCTGCAGTTGACCGGCCACGAAGATGCGCAGGAGATCGCCCGCGAACTGACGGTGCGCGATGTCGAAGTGGAAGAAATGGCGATGCGCATGGCCGCTCGCGACGCTTCGCTCGATGTTGAACTTACCGAGGGGGAAGGTTACTCCCTGATCGATTCGCTGGCCGACGAGCGGGAGAATCAGGAAGAGCGGCTGTTGCAGCATGAAGAGGAACAGCTTCTTTCCATCCAGGTGCAGACAGCCCTGAGTGGTCTCAATGAGCGGGAAAGGAAGATTATCCATGACCGCATTTTGGCCGATCGACCGCGTACCTTACAGGAAATCGCCAACGATTTCGGGATAACCCGCGAGCGGGTCCGGCAACTCGAAAAGGGGGCGCTGGAGAAAGCTCGCGGCGTACTGATGCAGGTGGCAGAGACTCGTTGACAATTTATCCTTTATCCCGTAATTTCCTTTGAACTCTGGAGTATGCAAAGGATCGAAGGTATGCGTCATTTTTTCATCGCCACAGCCCTTTTGCTTGCCACCGCCTGCACCTCAGGCGTCGTCCCCCCGCCGAAGGCCGCCAGCACTTACTATCAGGAAGGTGAATCCTTCTTTGAAAAAGGATTGTACGAGGATGCCATCGCCTCATGGGAGAAGGTGCGCGACAGCTACTACTCCCCCGAGCTGAATATCCGGGCGGAAATGAAAATTGCCGAAGCACATTTTCTCGCAGAAGAGTATCTTGAGGCCGCTCTCGCTTACGAAGAATTCCTCAAGCAGCACCCGGGCAACGAAAATACAAACCAGATCCTGTACCAGCTTGGCATGTCATATTTCAAACAGATGCTGAGCAAAGATCGCGATCAGACCGTCACCCGCAACGCCCTCGCCACTTTCTCCAGCCTGCTGCAACGTTATCCTGAGGACTCGCGCAAGGATGAGGTCCGGGAATTGATAGCCCTTTGCCAGGGAAGACTTGCCGAACATGAACTGTATGTCGGCGGTTTCTACCTCAAATACGGCCACCCCGAAGCCTCCATCCAGCGATTGCTCGGGCTTTTTTCCACCTATCCCGAGTTCGGCGAACGCGATCAGGCTTATTTCCTTCTGGGGCAGGCCTATCTCAAAGCCAGCCGCCAAAAGGAAGCGGTTGATGCTTTCAATACTCTTTATCGTGAGTTTCCAAACAGTAAATTCATCACTCCGGCACAAAAAATTCTTGCCAAATATTACTGATTGAAACCAGACGAATTAAATTTTCAATTGCTGTTATCTGGCGTTCTTTCGGGCATTTTTTTGCTTGACTTGCCCACCTTGCCATTATATAAAATGGGCGCGCTATAACGGAATTTTGAAAAACTCAAGCAATTTAAAATCAATCCCTTGCCCTTCTTATCGCAATATTTTAATCCCTTTTTGGGATGACTTTTTACAACCGTTTATGGCCCTTATTGATACCTTTACAATATTCTAATCTGTTCGCAATTTCATTCGGTGCGCAGCAATTGCGTTACCGAAAACTTCCTACAGGAGGATGAAGATGTCTGATTACGGCACACTGCAAGACCGCGTACGCCGCAAGTCCCTTTGAGCAAGGTCATGAAGCCTGAAGAGACCATCCAGTTCTTCAAGAATGGCATGAACCTCGGCTGGTCCGGCTTCACCCCGGCCGGCTACCCGAAAGTGGTGCCCATTGCCCTGGCCGAGCATGTCGAGAAGAACAACCTGCAGGGCAAACTGAAGTTCAACCTCTTCATCGGCGCCTCCGTCGGCGCCGAAACCGAAGACCGCTGGGCGATCAACGACATGATCGACCGCCGCTGGCCCTACCAGACCGGCAAGAACATCGCCGCCGGCATCAACGACGGCCGCATCCGCATGGGCGACAAGCATCTCTCCCTCTTCGCCCAGGACCTCGGCTACGGCTTCTACACCAAGGACTCGCCGAGCGGCAAGCTTGACCTCGCCATCATCGAAGTCTCGGCCATCACCGAAGACGGCGGCCTGGTTCCGACCTCCTCCTGCGGCGTCATCCCCGAGATCCTGATGATCTGCGACAAGATCATCATCGAGGTCAACACCGGCCAGCCCTCCTTCGAAGGGATCCACGACATCGTCACCTGCAGCACATCCGCCCAACCGCCAGCTGTTCAACATCACCAAGGCCGACTCCCGCATCGGCACCACCTACGTCCCCTGCGATCCGAACAAGATCGTCGCCATCGTCGAGTCCAAACTCCGCGACAAGGGCCGCGCCTTTGCCGAGCAGGACGACACCTCCGAAGCGATCGCCGGACCACATCATCGACTTCTTCACCCACGAAGTGAAGGCCGGCCGTCTGCCGAAGAACCTGCTGCCGCTCCAGTCGGGCGTCGGCTCCATCGCCAACGCCGTCATCGGCGGCCTGGCCAAGGGCCCCTTCTACAACCTGTCCGTCTACACCGAGGTTCTCCAGGACACCATGCTCGACCTCTTCGACTCGGGCAAACTGGACTGCGCCTCCTCCTGCTCGCTCTCCCTCTCCGCAGAGCCCGGGCTTCCCGCGCTTCTTCGACAACTGGACAAGTATTTCAACAAGATCACCCTGCGCCCGCTCTCCATCTCCAACGCACCGGAGCCGATCCGTCGTCTGGGGTGCATCGCCATGAACACCCCGGTCGAGATCGACATCTATGCCCACGCCAACTCGACCCTGGTCGGCGGCACCCGCATGATCAACGGCCTCGGCGGTTCCGGCGACTTCCTGCGCAACGGCTACCTGAAGATGATGCACACCCCGTCGAGCCGTCCGTCCAAGACCGACCCGACCGGCATCTCCTGCGTCGTGCCGCACTGCTCGCACATCGACCACACCGAGCACGACCTGGACTGCGTCATCACCGAGCAGGGTCTGGCCGACCTGCGCGGCTCTGGCTCCGAAGGACCGCGCCCAGCAGCATCATCGAGAAGTGCGCCCATCCGGACTACAAGCCGATCAGCTGACCGAATACCTCGACATGGCCGAAGCAGACTGCCTGGCCGCAAGGTCGGCCACGAGCCGCAGCTGTGGGACCGCGCCTTCAAGATGCACCTCAACCTGGAGCAGAACGGCACCATGAAGATCAAGAACTGGGACGTCAAGGTCGATCTCTGCGAATAAACGACGATTGCACTCCCTGATCACAAAAAGCCCCGCCGGAATCGGCGGGGCTTTTTTATGCTTAAAAACGGTGGATGTCCAGCTAATCACATTTCTGTATTTTTGTTCCATATCTAATAAATTCCTAATTAAGGTATATTTCTTGCGTACTTAATACATCAAATCAATACCTCTCCGACAAGAGCAAACCCAGGGAAACCTGGCGACGCAGAACCACGGGTCCAATTCAGGGATAGCCGAGTCACCGAAGAGAGAGTGATTGCCTGCTGCCGATAATTCGCAGAGGCAAAATTGCCCGTTTTTCGGTCTCGAAAAACGGGATTTTTATTTTAAATCAACTACTTACTAAAATTTTAAAGAATGATCCCTATGTGCAACGATTTCAGTCTTCGACATTCCATGCCTGCCTTTCACGCCGCATTGAGCCCTTCTTTTACCTCGACTGATGCAGATCGGCCGTCAACGAGATGTGCGAATTGCGGGAATTGGATGAAATCCGAGGTGACAGATTTTCTTCCCGACCGGATAAAGAGCGACAATTCGCGCTCTGAAGTTTTGCAAAAAATCACGGTAGCGCTTCGGATTACAATTTTAATTCTGCTCTTTATAACCATACCTGTCAGTGTTTTCGCTTGGCCGGCAGACGGCGACTGGATTCCCGTCTATCACAACGGCCAACCGGTTGCGGATCCTACTGACTCGACCGGCTCCCGAGACATCGTCGGTTCGACAGCCTATCCCGCCGCCTACCTGTATAACGATGGCACTTACATCTACTACCGCATCCGCCTGGATGTCGACCCGAGCAAGGGGGCGGGGTTGGATCCCTTTGGCTGGGGATTCCTGATCGATACCGACCTCGATGCCGGCGACTACGAGTACATGATCATGCTCGACGGCATCAACAACCCGGATGCCATCTTTCTGGCCCAGAACACCGTCCAGGGAACCCTTGGTGACCCTTCGGACAATGCGGAAAGCATCGCCTGGCAGGAGACTCTGACCAGCGGCATCAATTTCCAGATTGCCGCCGCCGCCTCTTCCCTCCCGTTCAGCGGCAACGCCGACTACTTCCTCGATTACCGGATGCCCTACGACATCTTCAAGGCAACCCTCGGGTTGCAGGACGGCTCTCTCGTCCGTTACTTCATCGGCAGTTCGAACAGCGCCATGACGCTCAGTGCCGACCTGGTCGCCGCCTCTTCCCTCTACGATGGTCTATCCAATTACGTTCTGCCGACCGGAAAGCAGCCTACCACCGGCAGCATCGCCTTCGTCAGCGACCTGGCCGGCAACGGCAGCCGGACCGAGTTCTACCCGGGCGAAACCCTCTATCTGAAAATCGTCAACGATGACCAGAACGGCAGGGCCGGCGCAATTGACACCGTGCAGGTGAGCCTGACCACCTCCTATGGCGGCCAGAGACGATCTCCCTCTTATGAGACCGGCAACGATACCGGGATCTTCACCGGCGCCATTGGCACCGCCCAGGGCGCCAGCGTTCCAGGCGACGGCACCCTGCAGACGATCCCGATCGAAGTCATCACCGCCACCTACACGGATGCCGGCGATGCCGCCTTCAACCAGAACCAGCCCCGCAGCGACACCATCCGCTCCATGCCGATGGCCGACGTGACCCTTGCCAAATCAGTGGACAAACCGACGCCCAACGAGGGGGAGACCGTCGTCTTCACTGTCACCACTACCAACAATGGCCCGAGCCCGGCCACCGGCCTGGCGGTTACCGACCTTCTTCCCAGCGGGGTTACCTACGCCGGGTACGGCGCCAGCCAAGGGAATTACAACAATGTCACTGGAATCTGGTCGATCGGCCCACTCGCTTCATCGGCAAGCGCTACCCTGACCCTCACCGCCACCGTCAACCCGGGGACCACCCTTACCACCATCACCAACAGCGCCTCGATCACTGCCGCTTCCCAACCGGACAACGATCCCTCCAATAATACGGCGAGTGCCTCCATCGCCGTCAGCGGCGCGGATCTTTCACTTGTCAAAACCGTCAATACCGCCACCCCGCCACCTGGCGGGGTGGTGACCTACACCGTTACGGTGACCAATCTCGGGACGTACGCTGCCACCGGCCTGATCATGCACGATTTCCTCCAGGCCGGAGTCAGCTGGGCCTCCGATGACAGCGCCGGGACCTACGACCACACCACGGGCGAGTGGTCCGTCGGCAATCTCGCCGTCGGTGCCTCCCGTTCCCTGCAGATCACCGCCAATGTGACCGCCACCGCGGGATCGACGGTGATCAACTTCGCCACCATTCAGGACTGCGACCAAGGGGACCCGGTCAGTGCCAACAATTCGGCGAGCGCGACCATCCAAGTGAATGGCGCCGACCTTAGCCTCGGCAAAACAGTGAGCAATGCCGCGCCCGACGAAGGGACCCCCATCACCTTCACTCTTAGCCTCACCAATCTCTCCGCCAATACCGCCACCGCCATCCAGGTGCGGGACCTCCTCCCCCCGGGGGTGACCTTCGTCTCCAGCAGCGGCGGCGGAAGCTATGGCCAGGCGACCGGCATCTGGGCCATCGCCTCCCTCGCCGGCGGTGGGACGGTTCAGCATCAGATTGTCGCTCAGGTCGATGTCGGGACCGCCGGGCAGACGATCAACAACGCCGCCGCCGTCATCGCTTCCGACAGCCTAGATCCGGTCAGCGGCAACAACACGGCAAACACCGCCCTCACCGTGCGGTCAGTGGATATCGAGGTGAGCAAGACGGTCAATATCCCCAACCCCAACAACAACCAGAATATCGAATTCACCGTCACGGTCACCAACAACGGCCCGTACCCGGCGACCGGCCTCAGCATTTACGATCGGCTCCCCCTGGGAGTCACCTACCAGAGCCAGACGGCGAGCCAGGGAAGCTACAGTACCGCGACCTGGCTATGGGGCGTTGGAAACCTGAATAGCGGCGCGACCGCCACCCTGCGCATCGCCGTGCGGGTCAACCTCGGCAACAACGATCCGCTGACCCTGATTAATCTCGCCACCTTGCAGGCCTCCACCCCGGCCGACCGGAACGGAACCAACAATGTGGGGAACGCCATTGCCAGCGTTCTCGGGACCGATATCGCGGTAATTAAGACCGCCAGTTCCCTCACCCCTTCGACGGGGGGAAATGTCGTTTTTACCATCACTGCCACCAACAACGGGCCGAACCAGGCGACCAACCTTGTGCTGACCGATCCGCTTCCCGCCGGCCTCACCTATGTAAGCAGCAGCGCCACCCTGGGGACCTACACCAACGGGGGTGCTAACAACGGCAGCTGGACGATCGGCACTCTCAATGTCGGCGCCACCGCCACCCTCACCCTGACTGCCCAGGTCAGCGCCGCCAGCGGGACGACGATCCTCAATACCGCCGCGCTCAAGAGCCTCGATCAAGGGGAAAACACGCCCGCCAACAACAGCGCCAGCGTCACGCTGCGCGTCGGCGGGACCGATCTGGCGATAACCAAAGGGGTGAACAATCTCTCTCCCCGCGAAGGGCAGACGGTCCGCTTTACGGTGACGGTTACCAACATCGGCCCGAACGGGGCGAACGGGGTGGAGATGAGCGACCTTCTGCCGGGGGGACTGACCTACGCCGCTCACAGTGGAAGCCAGGGGAGCTACGATCCCGCCACCGGCTTGTGGACGGTGGGAAACATCCCCTTTCCCGGCAGTGCGACGCTCACCATAGACGTTGTTACCGACAGCGGCACGGGTGGCTCCACGATCACTAACACCGCCACTTTAACAGCAACCGGCACCCCCGATGCGAATCCGGCCAACAACAGGGGCAGCGCCTCCGTCGCGGTAACCAGCGCTGATCTGTATCTGACCAAGACGGTTGACCAGGTCAATCCGGACGAGGGTTCGAATGTCATCTTCACCCTCACCGTCGGCAACGATGGACCGCACGATGCAACCGGCGTTGCCGTCAGCGATCTCCTGCCGGCCGGACTCACCTGGGTGGCGGACGATGGCGGCGGTGCCTACGACCCAGCCACCGGGGCCTGGGGCATCGGCAACCTAAACAAACTCGCTACAGTGGTCCTGCACATTACTGCCCGCTGCGGCCCTACCACAGGGGGGACGACCATCACCAACTCGGCCGCAGTCTCGGCGGCGATCGATCCCAATCCGGCGAACGACACTGCCTCGATCAGCATTACTCCCAAAAACCTAACCCCTGCGATCACCGTGCTCAAATCAGTTTTTGCCGAATCGGATCCGGTCAACGGCAGTAGCAATCCTTTCTCGATCCCCGGCGCCCGCATGCGCTACGAAATCCAGGTTTTTAATTTCGGCTCCTCAGATGCGACGTTGCTCACTCTCAATGATGCCATCCCGGCGGAAACCAGCCTGGTGGTATCCGGCACCCCGGTGGCTTTTATCGACGGCGACCCGGGCAGCGAAATAGCAATCAATTATGGTGGCCTGAACGATCCAGACGATGATGTGCAGTTCTGCGCCGGCGCCAATTGCGATTACGTGCCGACGGCCGGCGCCGACACTACCGACCCTTCCGTGACGCAGATCAAGGTCATCCCGACAGGGACAATGGCTGCCGATACCGGCGATGGCGCACCGAATTTCAAAATAATATTTCGGGTCTTGATCAGGTAAGGCAATGAAAACGGAGCACCGGATGAAAAAGAAAGAAGGCGTCCATGGAACAAACGGAGCCTTGGCAAGAGAGGGCATCACAATGAGATCCCCGCCCGTTTTTCTGCTTGCGTTGCTGCTTCTGCTCGGCCTGTCTGCGACAGGCTGGGCTGCCGGGACACCGGCCGGAACATCGATCAGCAGCAAGGCGACGGCCTCATACCAAGTCGGAGGAAGCACCCTGACCAAGGACAGCAATACCTCCACCATTTCGGTCGCCGAACTGATCGATGTCAGCATCGTCTCGCAGGATGGCGGCAATGTCGCTGTTGCACCCGGCACCAATGACCAGTACTTCACCTTCCGGGTAACCAATACCGGCAACGGCACTGAATCCTTCACCATCGGCGCCAGCAGCCTGCAACCGGGCGATCAGTTCGACCCGACCCTGGTGGGGATCTATTTCGACGGCAACGGTAACAGCCAATACGATCCGGGTGTTGACACTGCTGTGCCGGCTGGGATCCTCAGCAACTTGGCAGCGGATGCCGCCGTGACCATCTTCGTCGTCAATAACATCCCGGCAACCCTCCCCGACGGCACCACCCCCCTGGCCGACGGCAATACCGGTAACACTATCATGATCATCGGGAGCAATACGGGCGCGGGGGCGCTCGGCGCGGTGATCGCCAATGGTGGCGACGGCGGTGTCGTCGATGCCGTTATCGGCGTCCCCGGTGGTCTCCCGCTCGTTTCGACGGCCGTTTATACGATCAGCAGCATATCCGTTGCCGTGAACAAGACGGCAACAGTTATCGACCCTTTCGGCGGCTCCGAACCGGTCCCGGGCGCTACCGTCACCTACAGCCTCGCCGTTACCGTCGCCGGCTCCGGGACCGCCGTCGGCATGACCATTACCGACCCGATCCCGGCCAACACCACCTACAAACCGGGCACCCTGACCCTCGCCGGCAGCGGTCTGAGCGACAGTTCGGGCGATGACGCCGGAGAAGCGACAGGTACACCAGTCAATCAAATATTCGTGCGCCTTGGCGACATGGCCGCCGGGGCAAAAAACATTACCTTTGCCGTAACCATCAATTAAGAGGTCAATCAGAAGGAGGCCACATGTTGCAAGCGAAATGGATTTTGCCATTGATGATCTGCTGGGCATTAACCTGTCCCGCAACCTCGTGGAGCAAAGGAAGCATTGAGTTGCTCTCGAGAGCCGAGGTTGAGGTAGTGAAAGTCAACGAAAAAGGCGAAAAGGAAATCTTCCGCCTACCGGCCGCCAAGGTCGTCCCGGGCGACAGCGTTATCTACACCAACACCTACCGCAACATCGGCAAGGAACCAGCCACCGATATTGTAATTAACAACCCGGTTCCAGAGCACATGAACTACGTGGCCGACAGCGCCTTCGGCCAGGGAAGCGCCATTCTCTTTTCGGCGGACGGCGGCAAGACTTTCGCCACGCCGGAGAAGCTGACGAAAAAAGGAAGCGACGGGAAAGAGCGCCTGGTTCGCCCCGAGGAATATACAAACCTGCGCTGGATCGTCAAAGAACTCAAACCAGGCGGTGCCGGCGAAGTCGGTTTTCGGGCACTGCTGCAATGAAAGGAAGGTTGAACAATGAATAACAGAGTAAAAGACGACATGGAAGAGCGATATCAAACAGCAAAACAACCCAGGAGAAGAATGATGAGGAAGTATATTTTCGCAATGATCGTTGCCAGCCTGATGCTTGTACCGGTGACGCAGGTATGGGCCGTTAACACATCGGCGGACACCACCATTAGCAACCAGGCAAGCGTTGAATACTGGGTCAACTCGATTAAGCAAACAGATGTATTGTCAGACGATACAACTGTTGGTGGAACAGCGGATGCGACAACGTTTAAGGTTGACCGTAAGGTTGACTTAACTGTCGGATTCCTCAACCACATTACGGTCACCCCAGGTCAAAATAATTCTGCAATGCTTTATTCGGTAACTAACGACAGCAACGACACGATCGATATTGGACTTGCTGCCGCTAATATTCTTGGCGATACGTTTGCGGGTGTTCCAATCTCTTCAACACTTGTAGGTGTTTACGTCGATGCCGGCACTTTAGGTTCATACGATGTTGCCGATACAGCAGTCTATATTGACGAACTAGGGAAAAACCAGACGAAAAACGTTTGGATTGTCGTTAACATTCCAGCCGCCGCTACTAACACCCTTATCGACACATGGGCCTTGCGTGCTACGGCAAAGACAGGTGGCGTAGTAGGGACAGAAGGAGCCACTCTGACTACTAGCGGTATGAGAACTATCGTTGGTGTGGAAACCGTGCTGGCCGACGCTGCAGGTAGCGATGACGACGATGACGCGGTTAGTGATGTCTACAACGGCATTCATAGTGCCAATAGCAATTTCATTGTTTCGACAGCAACGCTAACCGTCACCAAATCGGTCGCGGTATACGATGACAGTGTAGCTCCGCAAAATCCCGAAGAGTTATTTGCTATCCCCGGCGCCGTGATGATTTACGCTATCGGGATTACCAACAGCGGTGCTCTTCCTGCTACTGGCGTAACTCTAGTTGATCAGATACCGGCAAATACCTCCTACTATGTCTCAGCCCCTACGGGACCTCCCGGGAGCACTTTCTCATACAACAATGCGGCCAATGCTTGGGGAGAAACACCATCTGCCGATGGCAACGGAGTCGATATAGATGTTACCGCCATCAAGATCAATCTCCCCGACATTTCAGGCGCGGGGGGACCGCAACCGTGAACTTCAAGGTCAAGATCAATTAACCGCCTCCGGTCGGCAAATGATGCCGACCGACCGGTAAAAGATGCCATGCTCCTGACGACCTCGATAATCTTCCGTCTGATCCCGCCCCCCGGTGCACCTGCCGGGGGGAAAGGGCGGATATTGTCCAGCGTCATTTTCTTATGGCTGTCCATCGCCCTTATCGCCACGGCCGTACCGGGGCTGGCCGCAACCCTGCCCGGAACACCGATTACCAACACCGCGACCGCCGAATACGGCTTTTTGCGCCAGGGTCGGCTAGCCGCGATCTCGAATCTGCACACCCTTGTCGTCAAGGCGCTGTTAACACCGGCCACGCTCGATTTCCTCCGTTATGAAGCCGCATCACCGACAGCGACACCGACCGTCGTGGCGCCATCTTTGTTCAGCACCAGCGGTACCATTCAAGGCCCCTTCATGACCTTGACGCCTCCCCTCTCCTATCCTGGGTTGGAACCGATCGACCTCGGACAACCCATCGATCTTGTACCATCTATAAATTTTTTGACTGGAGAACCCCTCTTCCTCCAATTGACCGATCTTGACCAGAATCTCTTTAACAACCAAATAGATACAATCTTTATCACGGTGGTCGGCTCCACCGGTGACAAGGAGGCTTTAACCCTCCATGAAACGGGCGAAAATACAGGTATTTTTACCGGCTATTTACAAACCGCCCGGGAGCAGGGCAATTCCGGCGACGGCCGTCTGAATGTCACGCGCAACGGCACCGTCACAGTCACTTACCAGGACCAGGACGATGCCTCCGATGTTTTTTCCCTCGAAGGGCTTTTCGATCCCGAAGGGATCGTTTTCGACAGCATGAGCGGGGAGCCGGTCGATGGCGCAACCGTTACCCTGGTCGATATGGTTACCGGTTTGCCGGCCGATGTTTTCGGCGATGATGGAATTAGCAAATTCCCCCCGTCGGTGATCAGCGGCGGCACCGTGACCGACAGCAGCGGCACAGTCTATCAGTTCGACCCCGGGCACTACCGCTTTCCGCAGATGAGCACCGGCCGCTACCGCCTCGATATCACGCCGCCGTCTGGATACACGGTTCCCTCAAAGGTATCTGCTGACGATTTACAGAAACTGCCCGGCGCACCATGGGACATAATGGAGGATGCATCGCGAGGCGAGGAGTTCATCCTCGACCCGGTACCGATACTGCGCGTCGATATCCCCATCGACCCGACACCCTCTATTTTGTGGCTGGAGAAAAAAGCCTCGAAAGAGGTGGTCGGCATTGGCGATTTTGTTGCTTACGAGATAAAAATCAGCAACACCTCTGAGGCAGCAGGTTACGAGGTCATCCTTACCGACCAATTGCCTTTGGGCTTCCGTTACCAGAGCGGTTCGGCACGCATCGATGGACAGGTGACAGCCAACCCGACACTTTCCCCAGATGGCCGCACCCTGATCTTTGCCCTCGGGACCTTGGGGAGCGGTCAATCGCACCGCATCGGCTACGTGGTCGAAGTTGCCGCCGGCGCCCGTACCGGCAAAGCGATCAATCGCGCCACCGCCACTGCCCGCGGCGTAACCTCCAATGAAGCGCGCGCGACGGTCAAGGTACGCGATGATTTCATGCGTGATAAATCATTTGTTGCCGGCCGGGTCCTGACCGGCGACTGCAGCCGTCCCGATGAGGAATTGGCAGGTGTCCCCGATATCAAGATCTATCTTGAAGATGGGACTTACGTCATCACCGACAAGGAAGGCGGCTATCATTTCGAAGGATTGCAACCGGGCACCCATATCCTGCAACTTGATCTCGAGACGTTCGCCGGTCGCTTCGAAGAACAGCTTTGCGAGCCATCGCCACGTTTTGCCGATATCGGCAGCTCACAATTCATCGATCTGCAGCCCGGAACCTTGTGGCGCGCCGATTTTCATTTGCGCGCGATACCTGCCGAAACAGCGGCGGCAGCCACGGAGAAGGCGGTATCGCCTGCCAGAAGTGTGCACCTGGGGATGCAGAGCCAGCTTGGAGAAAATCGTCTCGTAACGCTGCGGCTGCCGATCTCGGCCGAGAAGAGCACTGTCGACAATGTGCGCCTTTCCGTCATTCTGCCGCCGGGCAGCGAGTACATCTCCGGCAGCAGCCGCTTTGACGAAGCACCCCTTGCCGATCCCGATGCCATGATGTCCGTCCTGAATTATCGCCTGGGCGATCTTCCTGCCGATGTGCCTCGTGCGGTCACCCTGGATCTCCGGTTGACCGAGTCGATCAAGGGTGACGAGATCCCCTTCCGCGCCATGTTGACCGTCGATTCAGGCGAGCGGAAGAATCTGCGTACGGCACCGATCGTCAATACGCTCAAACGGGAAGAGAACCGCACCCGTCTGAAACTTCCGGACATCACCTTGCGCCCCGAGTTTTTCCCGTTCGCCGCCGAGCTTTCCACCGCCGACCGGCAGCATATCGATGAACTCATGGAGAATCTGCCTGGTTGCAACATCATCCAGGCCATCATCACCGGTCACACGGACAATATACCGGTCCCCCCGCGGCAGCGGCATCGCTTCGGTGACAATCAGGCACTCTCCCTGGCCAGGGCCAATGCTGTTGCCACCTATCTGCGTGAACGGCTTGGCTTGCCGGTTGAGGCGATGCTGGTTTCCGGGGCCGGCGCTACCAAACCACTCGCCAATAACAGCACCGAGGCGGGTCGCGCCCGCAATCGCCGGGTAGATCTGCGTCTGGTTTGTGAAAAAGTGGAAGTTCGTTCCGAAATCGTCCCGGGCATCGTTGCCGCGGAAGGCGAACCGGTTGACATTGCCCCCTCGCCAGCGACCGAACCGCTTGCAGCGAAGAGCATCGACAATCTCTCGCCGAAAGAACTTCAGACCAGAATCTTTGCCGACGATTACCTCGCCGAGACTCAGTCCGGGTATGAATGGGTATGGCCACCGGCCAATTTCTATCCCGAGATCCCTTCGCTCAAGGTCGGCATCAAGCACGATCCGGCACAAAGAGTTCGCCTGCTGCTGAACGGGCAGGCCGTCGATCCCTTGAATTTTGAGGGAACCAGGCATAACGCAGGCCGCACCATTGCCTTCTCTCACTGGAATGGCATCGATATCATAGATGGCGACAACCGGCTGCGGGTCGAGCTGCTCGATCGCGAGGGGAATGTCGTGCAGAGCGAAGACCGGATCGTTCATTATTCCCTGTCGCCGGTGACGGCAATTTTACTTCCCGAGCAGTCGCAACTGATTGCCGATGGTGTTGTTCCGCCGGTTCTGGCGATCAAACTCCTCGACCGCGAGGGACATCCGGCGCGGGCAGGGGTGATCGGCGATTTTCTGGTGTCCTCACCGCATGTAGCGGATAAATCGCATTTTGCCAATCCCGACCTGGGTGAGCCGGATCGGCCGGGTGAGAAAACCCGCTTCATCGTCGGTGAGAACGGGATTGCGAGACTGGCCCTGGCGCCGATCAGCCGTTCCGGCGAAGCTGAAGTCGTCCTGAAGCTCGCCAATGGCGATGAAAAGGTTACCGCCTGGCTCAATCCAAAACTGCGCGACTGGATCCTGGTCGGCCTGGCCGAAGGAACGGTGGGTTACAATTCCGTTTCGGGCAACATGGAAAACCTTGCCACTGCCGACCAGAAAGAAGACTTCTTTGAAGACGGCCGGATCGCCTTCTTCGCCAAGGGAAAGATCAAGGGTTCCTGGTTGCTGACGATGGCTTACGACAGTGACCGCGAACGTGAGGACAGCCTGCATCAGATCATCGATCCGGACACTTATTACACCGTTTACGGCGACGGCAGCCAGCAGCAATACGAGGCGGCGAGCCAGCGCAAACTCTATCTGAAGATTGAACGCGATCGCTTCTACGCCCTTTTCGGCGATTACACCACCGGCCTGACGGTGACGGAACTATCCCGCTATAGTCGAAGCCTGAACGGCTTCAAATCCGAACTGCAGAGCGAAAATCTCGCCTGGAACATCTTTGGCTCCGAGACCAACCAGGCTTTCGTCAAGGACGAGATCCCCGGCGACGGCACCTCCGGACTTTATCGGTTGTCGCGCCGCGACATCGTCCTCAATTCGGAGAAAATCGTCATTGAAGTCCGTGACCGCTTCCACAGCGAAACGATCCTCAGCAGCCGTCCTCTTATCCGCCACCTGGATTACGACATCGATTACGATCTCGGGACCCTCTTTTTCAAGGAACCAATCCCGAGCCGTGACAGCGGTTTCAACCCTATTTTCGTCGTTGTCGATTACGAAGCGCAGGACAGCGGCGACCGCAATTTCAATTATGGTGGCCGAGCGGCAGTCCGTATTCTCGATCGGCGACTGGAGGTGGGTGCCAGTGCAATCCATGAAGGGCAGACGGGCGCAATCGGCGATCTCTTCGGCGCCGATGCAACGGTGAAGATAACCCCGGAGACAACGGTGCGCGGGGAAATTGCCAAAACCGATGTCGAGGAGGCCGAAGCCGATAATCGCGAAGGACAGGCCTGGCTGGCGGAGGTTACCCATCTAAGCAAATTCCTGCAAGGCCGACTTTACGCCCGCGAGCAGGAAGCCGATTTCGGTCTGGGGCAACAAGCGGCCAGCGAGGAAGGAATGCGCAAGATCGGGGCCGAGGCGGCGTATACGCTTACCGATCATTTCGTTTTCGAGGGCGAGGCTTCACGAGAGACCAACCTGCAGACCGATGCCGAGCGCGACCTGACGGAGATGGCGACCGTCTACAAGCAAAGCGATTACTCCCTGCGTTTCGGTCTACGGCAGACGATCGAAAATCTGGCCGATGACAGCAGCAGTCGCTCGTTGCAAGGGCTGCTTGGCGGTAACTGGCAGGCCACTTCACGAATCAATCTGCGCCTCGACCACGATCAATCGCTGGGGGACAACGAGAGCGCCGATTACCCGACCCGCACCCAACTGGGAATCGACTATCGATTGACCGATGCGATTTCCCTTTTTGCCGAGCAGGAATGGACCCGGAATGACTTGGAGGACAGCGAGATGACCCGCGCCGGCCTCAAGACAACCCCCTGGAACGGCGCCCAGGCCAATTCGTCCGTGGAGCAGACGATTGGCGAAAACGGCACACGGGTTATCGGCAACCTCGGCTTGCGGCAAACCTGGCAACTGACTAAAAAATTGGCCATCGATGCCGGCCTCGACCGCAGCCAGACGCTCCGCCACCCCGGTACTAGCGAGATCAATCCCGAGGCTACTCCCGCCTCCGGCGGCGGCGAAGATTTCACCGCGATCTCAACCGGCGCCAACTGGCATGAAACGATATGGTCTTGGGACAACCGTCTCGAATACCGCACTGCCGATACCGAAACAAAATGGAACCTGCTCAGTTCCGCCATCGGCGAAGTCCGCCAGGGGGTCGCCCTGTCCGGGAAGGTACAGTTGAACCTCACCGATGCAGAAACCGGCGCTGACACGACCAAAGGGGACATCCGCCTCGGCGCCGCCTGGCGGCCCGCGATCAGCCGCTGGATTATTCTGGAACGCCTTGACTACCTTTTCGACCGGCAAAATGGCGGCACGACCGATTCGAACAGCTGGCGCCTGGTCAACAGCCTGCATGCCAACTACAAGCCGAACCGACGTACGCAAGTGGCCCTGCAATACGGCCTCAAGTACGTGCAAGAAAATATCGATAGTGACAGTTATGATGGCTATACCGATGTGGCGGGTCTTGAGACCCGTTACGATCTCACCCGCATCTGGGATCTTGGCCTGCATGGCAACGCTTTGCATTCGTGGCACTCGGGGCAAATCGACTACCGGAGCGGCGCCTCCGTCGGCTGCAACGTCATGAAAAATGCCTGGATCAGTGTCGGCTATAACATTACCGGTTTTGAAGATGAAGATTTCTCCCGCGCCGACTTCACCGCCAAAGGGCCTTTTATCAAATTCCGCATGAAATTCGATCAGAATTCCGTGCGTGACACTTTGGCAAAGTTTTAACCGCATCATCAACTTCGCTCCGCGCTTGACCTCACCTGCCGATCCCGTCTATCTTCCCCACATGTCTGCCGCCAGTATCCAGCTCATCATCAACGCCGACGATCTCGGCTCCGGAACGGCACGGGACCGCGGAATCTTCCAAGCCTTTCGGGAGGGAATCGTCACCAGCGCATCACTGCTGGCGAACGGTCCCTCTTTCGCCGCAGCGGCCCGGGAGGCACGGGAGATGGGGCTGCCGATAGGGGTGCATCTAAACCTGTCGGAAGGCGCGGCGCTGACCGGAACGATTCGCGGCCTCACCGATGGCAGAGGGGTCTTCCCGGGAAAGATTGGATTGCGCGAGAGTCTGTCCGGCGATATAGATGCGGCGGGAATTTTACGCGAACTGCGGGCACAGGTGGAAAGCGTGCTGACGGCAGGGCTCGTCCCCGATCACCTGGATACGCACCAGCATTTTCTGTCTCTTTCCGGCCGCTACTTCTCTGGTGCTCGAAACGGCGAAATCTTTCGGCATCTGCGGCCTGAGGCGGGCGCTCCCGGCGGAACCGCCGACTGACGATCCCGGTGGTTTTCTCGGGGAGGAAATGACACTCTACCGGCAACTGGGGCGCGCCTTATCCAATTGTCAAAAAGGGGATTTCGTCATGCCGGATGGTTTATGGGGGATGCCTTATCTCAACCGGCTCGATGCGGCAACCATCACCCGGACATTGGCGTCAATGCCGCCAGGGGTATGGGAACTGATGGTGCACCCAGGCTACGCCGATGCGCAATCGCTCTTTTCCGGATCGCAGCGGGAGGTTGAACTGAAGGCCCTGACTTCGCCGGCCGTGCGGGAAATCATCCGCAAACGGAAAATCGAACTGATCGCCTTCGGAGATCTGCTTTGCGCGTTGTGATCGTTGTCCCGCGTCAGCCGAATGCCACCGGCAATCACGTATCGGCTGCCCGGCACCAAAATGGCTTGCGGACGCTCGGACATCGGGTGGATATTATGGAAGCCGCTCCCGGCGAGGCGTTCCCAGCCGAAGCATTGGCCGCATTGGGCCCCGATATCGTGCATCTGCTGCATGCCTATCGAAGTGGCGCGCCCTGGCTGAGAAGTGGTCTGCATCTCCCTTTTGTCGTCACCCTCACCGGCACCGATATCCATCAGGGAATCGATGATATCGATCAAGGACCCGTGATCCGCGAGATATTACGGCGGGCGGCGGCAATCATCACCCACAATCGCTTGACCTTCGCGCAGTTGCAGAAGGAGCCGGATCTCGCCAGTCGTCTGCACTATCTCACCCCGGGGATCATTCTCGGCAATGAGCCTTTTGCGCTGCGCGAGCGCCTCGGCGCCTCGCCGGAAGAGGTCATCTTCCTCCATCCAGCCGGCATCCGCCCGGTCAAAGGAAATCTGGAGCTGCTGCAGCTGCTGGCTCCGCTTGCTGCCGAATACCCTCAGTTGCGGCTGGTCTTCTGCGGTCCGATCCTCGATAGCGGCTATGGCGAACGTTTTCGAAGCGCACTGACGGCGTGCCCCTGGGCGAACTGGCTCGGCACCCTGCCGCCGGCGACAATGCCGGCGGCAATGCGCCAGGCCGAGGTGATCCTCAATCACTCCGTTTGCGAGGGGCTGCCGAACGCCCTGCTCGAAGCCGCGGCTCTCGGTCGTCCAATCCTGGCCCGCCACATCTCTGGCAATGCCGCCGTCGTCGAACAGGGCATTAACGGTTTGCTTTATCACGATGCCAAAGAGTTCACCCACCATGCTCGCACCTTGCTGGAAAATCCAAGCCGGCGCCAGCAACTTTCCCGACCCCGCCACGATCTCTACAATCCGGCACTGGAAGCGGAAAATCTCGCGGCAATTTACGCAAAAATATTTCTGAACAACTGAGACACAAAGAGCCCCATTCATAAACGAATGAGGCTCTTTGGTGAGGGAAGAGGGATGTGTTTGTTAGCCCTTGCCTAACGTCTGCGAGCCCTTTTTCCAGTTGATCGGACAGAGTTCGCCGGTCTGCAGCGCTTCGAGAACACGCAGCGTCTCCTCGACACTGCGGCCGACACCGAGGTCGTGCACCAGTTCGTAACGCAGGATCCCGTTCGGATCGACAATATAGAGGCCGCGCAGGCTGATCCCCTGCTGTTCGATGAGGATACCGTACTTGCGGGCGACTTCCTTGGTGATGTCGGAGAGGAGCGGATAATGCAGATCCCCCAGCTCCTTGCTGATCCAGGCGAGGTGCGAGAACTTCGAATCGACACTCGCCCCGAGAATCTCCGCGTTCAGTTTCTTGAACTGCTCATACTGCTCGTTGAAGCCGATGATCTCGGTTGGGCAGACGAAGGTAAAATCGAGGGGATAGAAGAAGAGAACGATCCATTGCCCGCGATAATCGGAGAGCTTGAACTCCTTGAATTCCTTGCCGACGACCCCTTCCATGGTGAAATCGGGAGCAGGTTGACCTACCTGCAGCATACGCAGCCTCCTTTGGCAAAACGGATGTTCAAATGCTAATCGCTGTCGGCACGCTGTCAAGAAAAGGACATTTTCGGCTATTTTTTTCGGCTGCGCGGATGCGCCTTGTCGTAGACCGCCATCATCTGATCGACGCTGACCTGGGTGTACTTCTGCGTGGTCGAGAGGGAGGCGTGGCCGAGGAGTTCCTGGATGGAGCGCAGGTCGGCGCCGCCATCGAGCAGGTGGGTGGCGAAGGAGTGGCGCAGGGCGTGCGGGGAGATGTCCTTGAGGATGCCGGCCTGCAGCAGCCGCGTTTTGAGGTGGCGCTGGACGCTGCGCGGCGTCAGCCGGCCGCCGCGATGATTGACAAAGAGCGGTTGCTCGTCGCCGGACTGTGCCGCGCGCCTCGAGATAGTGCGCCCAGCGCTTCGCGGGCCTTGCCGCCGACCGGCACGATCCGCTCCTTGCGCCCCTTGCCGAGCACCCGCACCAGCGCTCTCGCGCAGATCGATGCTGCCGACATTCAGCCCGGTCAGCTCGCTGACGCGCAGACCGCTGGAATAGAGCAGTCTCGAGGATCGCCCGGTCGCGCAGGGCCAGCATGGTCGCCGCCGTGGCCGCGCTCCATCAGGGCCATGGCCTCATCCACCGACAGCGTCTTCGGCAGGTAGCGGTCTGCTGCCGAGGCGTGCCGACCGACTTCGCCCGGATTGGCGGCCAGACCCCCTCGCGCACCAGATAGCGGAAGAAGGTGCGCAGGGCCGAGAGTTTGCGGGCGATGGAAGTGCGCTGGTTGTGTCTTGTGCAGCTCCGCCAGATAGCGGCGCAGCAGCAGATGATCGATGCGCCCCAGCACCGCCGCCTCGAGCCCCTTGGTTGCCGGGTTCTCTTCGAGAAACACGCTGGAAGCCCGCAAGATCTTGCCGATAGGCGCGGCGCGGGTGTGCGGAGACATTGCGCTCGACGGCAAGGTGCTGGTCGAAACGGGCGATCAGATCGTGCATTGCTACCTCACCGCTTTTGACGTATAGGGTTGGAGCGTGGCATACTGCCGCGTCCGCTTATATTCACCGAAGGCGATTGGCGTGTCCATCCTTTTTCTCCTTCTAGTCCTGCTGCTTGCCCTCTGCGCAGCGACCGTGCTGCTGAGCGGCGCCTTTCTCTGGTACGAGACGGCCCAACGCCAGCCGGATCTGCTCGAGTCCCGTTTTGCTGCCGGCCGCCTCCTGTTCGCTGCCGGTTGGCTTGGCGAGGAGACGCTTCTTCTTTTCCTGACCGTCCTTCTGCGCCCACTCGGATGGCTGCGGAACAGAGAAGCAGACCCCCTTCCCTCCGTGCACTCGCCGGTGCTGCTGCTGCACGGCCTTTTTCATAACCGCAGCTGCTGGTGGTGGATCGCCCGGCAGTTGCGCCGGCGGGGGGTGCAGGTCTATGCCGTCAATCTGCACCTGTGGCATACTCCCGAAGCGGCGGTCGCCATTGTTGCGGCAAAGGTCGAAGAGCTGCTCGCAGGCGGTGCGTCAGCAGTCGATCTGGTCGGCCATTCGATGGGCGGGCTGGTTGCGCGCCAGTACCTGCAGGAGCACGGCGGGAAGAAGATAAGACGCTGCATCCTCCTCGGCGTGCCGAATGAAGGTTCACGACTGGCTTCCTTCGCCCTGTCGCCGACAGGGAAGCTGCTGCTGCCCGCTTCCACCTATCTGCAGCAGCTCAATGCGGCGCCTTTCCCTGTAGGAGTGCGCTGCACCACCGTCTATAGCCGCCATGACAACCTGGTCATTCCCTGGCAGAGCGGTCGCCTGGATGGCGCGCGCAATTTGGAAATCAATGGCGTCGGGCATACCGCCCTGCTCTATCATCCGGCGGCGATTAACTTGATTATCGAGGAGTTGCAAAGGAAGCCGATGAAAACACTTGAAGTCAACAGCACCCGTCAGGTGGAGATGATCGATGTCAGCGCCGAAGTGCATCGAGCGATTGCACTAAGCGGCATCCGCACGGGGGTCGCCCTCCTTTTCGTCCCGCATACCACGGCGGCCGTGACGATCAACGAGAACGCCGATCCCGACGTGGTGCGCGACATGGTCATGGAGATCAACAAGATCGTCCCGTTCGATGATCGCTACCGGCACGGCGAGGGGAACAGCGCCGCGCACGTCAAAAGCTCTCTGGTCGGGGCGAGCGAAACGCTGATCGTGGAAGAGCGGCGCGCCGGTGCTCGGCACCTGGCAGGGGATCTACTTCTGCGAGTTCGACGGCCCGCGCCGCCGCCAGCTGCACGTGCAAGTGGTCGGCGCCTGATGTCGATAGTTTCCGTACCAGCCGCTGGCCGATTATCAGCCGGAAACGAGTGCGAGCCGCCCTCGAGCAGGTGCTCGCGCCGCTCGGCGGCATGGCGGCTTTCGTCCGGCCGGGGCAGAAGGTGCTGGTCAAACCGAACCTGCTGGCCGGCAAACCGCCGGAGAAGGCGGTCACCACCCATCCCGAGATCGTCCGCCAGATCATCCTGCTGGCGCAGAAGGCCGGCGGCGTGGTCAGCGTCGGCGATTCGCCGGGGATCGGCGCGCCGGAGAGCGTGGCCCGCAAATGCGGCATCCTGCAGGTGGTCGAGGAGACCGGCGCGCGCTTTCGCGCCGTTTGTCGAGTCGGTTCCGGTCAGCGTCCATGAAGGGACCTTTCATCAGCTGGAGGTCGCCCGCGAGATCCTCGATGCCGAGGTGATCATCAATCTTCCCAAGCTCAAGACCCACCAGATGATGGGGCTATACCGGCGCGGTCAAGAACCTGTTCGGGCGCGTGGTCGGGATGCGCAAGGTCGCGCCTGCACCTGCAGGCCGGCGCCGACCCGGCGTTCTTCGCCCTGATGCTGCTGGAACTGGCCGAGCGCTTCCGCCCGGCGTTGTCGATCATGGACGCGGTGGTCGGCATGGAAGGAAACGGCCCCGGCAGCGGCGACCCGGTCCAGATCGGCGCCCTGCTCGCCGGCGCCGAACCGCTGGCGCTCGATACGGCGGCCATCGAACTGCTCGGGATGCGCCGGAAAGCGTCTGGACGCAGCGGGTAGCGCGCGAGCAACTGCTGCCGGGGAGCCGCCTGGAAGAGATCGAAATCGTCGGCGCCGATCTGGGCAGCCTGCGGCCGCGCTCTTTCCGTCCGGCAAAGAGCACGGAGATCCATTTCGGCCTCCCCGCCTTTCTGCGCGAGCCGCTCAAGCAGTCGATCACCGCCTGGCCGGTGGTCGATACGGAGGCCTGTCGGCTGTGCGGCCTCTGCGTCGAGCATTGCCCGCCCCAAGGCATGGTCATCGATGACAAGCGGCTGACAATCGATTACAAACGCTGCATCGGCTGCTTCTGCTGTCAGGAACTCTGTCCCCGAAACGCCCTGATCACCCGCCAGGGGCTACTCCTTCGCCTGAATCGTTTTATCAACCGCAGATGACCGCACCCCTCACCCCAACCCTCTCCCACGAAGGGGAGAGGGAGAAAACCACCAGATTGTCACCCCTCCCTTGATGGGAGGGGTTGGGGAGGGTGTTTCCTAATGATAGGCCGGCGTTTCGATCCGTGGATGCGTCCGGGCGACCGACTGCAAGGCCTGATCGACCCGGTCCATCGATTGCCCCGACTCACCCGCCGCCCGATAATCCCCCCGCAGCACCATCAAGGCATGCCGTTCGGCCTCGATTTCTTCCTGCGTACGGATACCCAGGCGGCGGAAGAGCGGGACCGGCAGGCACCACCCCTGCAGGGCATGCTGCAGCAGAAAACCGGTGACCACAGTGGGGATGAGAAGGTACTTGCGGCTGAATAGCCCCAGAACGGTTCCGGTCAGCGCCAGCGAAGCGGCATTCGTCTCCAGCGTCCGCTCCATGTCCCATTCCTCATCGAGTTCGCGCAGGCGCATCTCGATCTTCTCCGGGTTCTGCGCGTAATACCAGATCCGCATCTCCATGTCCTGGTGGATGCGCTGATTCTTCCATTCGGCGGTATGCATCGGTACCCGCTCGCTGGTGCTGGGCAGATCCATGGCAATCTCCTTTCGGTGGCGGTCCATGTCGGCCCGGACACGTTCCGGGCAGTTACCCTTTTAGCTAGCAGAGGTGGGCGGATTGTCAATGCGGGAGGCACTGACTCTGCATGTGTTGCAGCTTGATTAATCTCCTATCCTTGGGATATAAAGTGGTGCTGGTAAAACATTTTTAGCAATCCCAAGCGAAAAACCTTCCGCCACTGCAATGACCTTATCGGATTTACTGGATGCGCCTGCAATCCCTCTGTAGCGTTCTGGCCATTTCCCTGTTTTTGAATGGGACCGCTGTCCACGCCGAAGAGACATCACCTTCGCCCGCTCCGGATTGCCGCCCGGCCGTTGAGGTCGTCTGGGAAGCGAATGCCTATTATTCCAACGTCGGTCTCTTCATACCGTTGACCGTGCAACCGATCCTCAATATCGGTGAACAGAGCGAATTTACGATTTACCGCCATCTGCTGGCGACATCGTGGCCGCCCCGTTTTGCTCTCGTCGAGGCGAGTATCAATCCGATGCCTCTCCTTGGCGTTTACCTGAAGAAAAATCATCGTTCATTCTATGACGACACCGAGTTCCTCGATGTGAACCTGATCGAATCGGTTACCGCCGGTTTTCAGGAGCCATACTCCCTCACCCTCTTTTTCGGCAATGTCGCCACCTTCGTTTCGGATGCCGGCGAACGGAAATCTACTAACAAAGGGTACATGGGCTATATGTTCAGCTTCAGTACCCAACATATTCGAAAAAACGAACTCATTGAGGATAAGACCCTGGAGATGGAATGGAAACTCAAGGGGGATCGGGTGTTCGAAAACTTCAGACACCATTGGAGCTTCCGCCTCGGGACGGCGCTCCACTCCAATCCGGATGTTGCCGATGCTTTTTATTTCGGCTTGCGCCGCAGCCTTCTCGATTTCCAGGGTCCTTACCTGTCATGGCTGAATAACAGCAATATAAATCTGCGTTCCGATTTTGCCCTGAAGGATGGTCGGTCGCTTCGCCATGAGGTCACCGCCGGCAAAAAATACCCGTTGAAAAATGCGCGGGTAGCTCTCACCTTCGATTTCGGTTTCGTTGTGGAAAGCGCCGATCGTTATGGTGAGGCGTTGCGGATGGGAGATGAAGGAGAGGGCAATGAATTTACGCTGATTCTGCGGCCCAACCTGGAGTTCTGACTATGATGCAAACGCACCTGGTGCTGATTCAGTAACCGGGTAATTCCCGTAATACCGATCGGCGCAGCTCGGCAAGGCATTTGTAACCGGCCCCGGAGAGAAATTGCATCGGCATCCCCTCCGCCAGCAGAAAGAGCACCGTTTCCCGATAGAATTCCGCTGACTGACGACCGGTCGCCTCCTGCAGAAAAACCTCCAACTGGTCAACCGGTTCGGGCAGCGTCTCGCCCCAAATCTTCTCCCCGCACATCGAACAGGTGCAGTTGCAACCCAGCCTCCACGGCGATCATCCCCGGCCCGACCAACTCCAGAACCAACAGGGCATCCTGACCCGACAGCATGCCGATCTCGCAATCGTTCAGCAGTTGTCCTGAAGCAGGCCGGGTGGATCAATCCCCGGCGCCGGCTGCGCAGATCGAAAAAGGCATGGCCGCTGCCGTCGATCGACCGCTCGGCACACACCGGGCACTCATTCACCAGCCGCCGTGACCAGGCCGGAGGCCCTGCAGCGGCCAGAGCCACTTCCGGCGCAGGGGGGGCGGTCGCCCTCCGGGCCAGGACAAAATCGGCCAGTTCGCGAAATTGCTGATGGACCACGGTGTTGGCGGGCATGGGTCAGCACCGGCTAGATGCGGCTGGTAAACCTGGTGGCCAGGCTTTCGACCTTGGGGCTCTTGGCTGATCACAGTATCGACCACCTGATAGCCGCGTTCGCGGGCGGAGAAGGTGAGAAACTCGCCGACGCCGATTTCGCTCGCGCAGCCGCAGGCGGGTATCGACCAGGCTCGGCACCAGCCAGAGCCGCTCCCCGTCCGCCGGCATCTTCAAGCACCGTGCAGCAGGGCGGCGGCATTGACCAGGGAGGCGCGGTCCTTGACCGGGGCCAGCACCAGGTCGGCGGCCAGCAGGGCGCTGCGGGTGAACCAGTCGAGGATCGGCCGGGTGTCGAGGATCAGGATCCCGCTCGAGGCCGAAGCGCTCGAGCAGGCCGCGCAGCGATCGCGGCTCGGCGTCGGGCGGTGCAGGCGCGCGCCGAAGCGATGTACTGCACGCCGTACTGGCCGAGTGCGACCAGCTCGCGCGCCGGCGACCCCGGCGAAGAGTTCGGCCACCGACGCGCCCGTGGCGCGCGCCGATGGCGAACATGCTGTCGACGCTGAAATGGTTGTCGAAGGAGGCGATGGTCACCGGCAGATCCTCGTGCAGCGCCTTGAGGTAGACGGCGAGGTTGGTGGCGATGGTGGTCTTCCCCACCCCGCCCTTTTCGCTGGCGACCGTGACGACGAACAGCCGGTCGTCCTCGCCCCTCCGACCTGCGCCTGCAGCGCTTCCCAGCGGCCATAAGGAGGGCGATTCGTCCTGCAGCGCGGCATGGCGCGCCGAGACCTCGCGCCAGCGGGCAGCATCGCGATAGAGTTCGGGATCGGCCATGTTCCTGCTCGAGCGCGGCCAGCTCCGCCTTCCTGCGCTTCGATCGGCGCTCTCGCACCTCGACCAGCTCCTTCAGCCGCTTCTGCTCGCGCGCGCTGGGTCTCCCTTGCGCTCTGGCGTGGCGCGGGCGGCGATCCGTCCTTGTCCCCGTCGCCGGCAACCGGCGTGCGCTTCCCCCCTTGACTCTCGACCCGCAGGGCGCGAGGCTGATCCCCCTCCCCCCCCTTGGCGCGCAGGAAATCCTCGTAGTTGCCGAGATAGGAGGTGGCCGCGCCGCCGCCGACCTCGACCACCCGGGTCGCCAGGGCATCGACGAAGTAGCGGTCGTGGGAGACGAACACCAGCGTCCCGCGCGTAGCTTTTGCAGCGCGTCGAGCAGCACCTCCTTGGATTGCAGGTCGAGATGGTTGGTCGGTTCGTCGAGCAGCAGCAGGTTGGCCGGGCGCAGCAGCAGGATGGCCAGGGCCAGGCGGTTGCGCTCGCCGCCGGAGAGGACCGCGACCTTCTTGTGGACGTCGTCGCCGGAGAAGAGGAAGGCGCCGAGGATGTCGCGCAGCTGCGGCACCATGTCGAAGGGGGCGGCGCGGGTGATCTGCTCCAGCACCGTCAGCTGCCGATCGAGCGCCTTGGCCTGGTCCTGGGCGAAGTAGGCCAGCATGCAGGTTGTGCCCCTTCGACTCGCGCTGCCCGGCAGCGGCGCTTCGACCCCGGCCAGCAGGCGCATCAGGGTCGATTTGCCGGCGCCGTTGGCCCCGACCAGGGCGACCCGCTCGCCCCTTCTCGACGGCCAGATCGACCCCGTCCAGTACGGCTGGTCGCCGTAGACCGTGGGTCAGCGCCGTGCAGTTCGCACGGCCAGGCGCCCCCCCTTGGGCGGCGTCGGGAAAGCGGAAGGCGATCCGTCTTGCGCTCCGGCGGCAGGTCGATGCGCTCGATCTTCTCCAGCTGCTTGATGCGGCTCTGCACCAGCGAGCGCCTTGTTTGCCTGTAGCGGAACGTGCTGATGAACGCCTCGATCTTGGCGATCTCCTCGTCCTGGCGGCGCTTCGCCTCGCGCAGCGCCGCCACCCGTCGTTCGCGCTCGGCCAGATAGCGGGAGTAGTTGCCGGGATATTCGGTCAGCTTGCCGTTCCAGACCTCGACGATCCGGTGACCACCTGGTCGAGGAAGAAGCGGTCGTGGGAGACCAGCACCACGGCGAACGGGTAGTTGCGCCAGATACTCTTCCAGCCAGTCGCGGGCGGGGAGATCGAGATGGTTGGTCGGCTCGTCGAGGAGCAGCAGGTTGGGCCGCTGCAGCAGCAGCTTGGCCAGGGCGATGCGCATCTGCCAGCCGCCGGAGAAGTGCTCGCACGGCTTCTCCCAGTCGGCTTCGCTGAAAACCGAGCCCGCGCAAGCACCCTGGCCATCTCGGTCTCCATGGTGTAGCCGCCGCGATGGCGAAATTCCTCCTGCACGCTGGGCGTAGCGGTCGAGGTCGGCCGCAGCGTGGCTGAGGCTGATGCGCTCCTCCAGTGTCGCGCAGTTCCGCTTCGATGGCCAGCAGTTGGCCAAGGGCGCCGCGCACCTCGGCAAAGAGGGTGCGCCCGCGCATGCTCCAGGCCGTCCTGCGGCAGATAGCCGAAGGTCGTCCCCTGGCGATCTGCACCTCGCCGCCGTCGGCTGATGACCAGCCCGGCGAGCAGACGCAGCAGGGTGGTCTTGCCGGCGCCGTTCTCGCCGCACAGGCCGATCCGCTCGCCGGGGCGGATGTGCCAGTCGACGCCGTTGAAGATTCGCCGGCCGCCAAAATCCTTGTTACGATGTTCCGTAGTTGCAGCATGGGAGGGGTTATAGCACAAGGTGGGTCGCTGGTGCCAGCTTATACCCGCACCGCCAGGCGCCTTCAACGCCCGGTCGGCGGTAAGAAAGTAGCACCAAGACTCCTGCTTTTACGTGGCCGTGACACCTAACGTCCTTGGTGATTGTTTGCCAACATCCGACGCTTCATACCACCCCAAGAGCATCCAGGGATCGAATACCGACTTTCTCCTCTGCGCCATCGCGACGAATAAAAAAATCCCCATTTTTACCACGGATGGGGATTTCACGTTGTTTCAGCCGCACCCGCCGATTATGCTCCATCGCCCGCGGTTAGTCTGAAACAAATCAGGGATGTCCCTGTATTTCATTGACCCATGGTCTATGAAAAAATGTATGGTGATCTTATACTTGCTCAGGGAGAAGTAAGAATCGTGCCGCCACTCCCAACAGCCACAAACTTTGTACCTGGTAGATTCTAATTCAAAATGTAGACGCGGCCCTTTGCGGGCTATACTAATAAGAATTGCCTTTCTCATCCGTCTTTATGAGATAAGTGCCACCGTATTGCCCTGACCCCGCGAGGATGTACCCGCCGTCAGCGGTCTGCCGTACGTAAGTGCGTTTGGTCGATGAGAAGCCCCCGAAGTTTTTTGTCCATACCGCGTTGCCATCTGAATCGGTCTTTACGAGATACAAACTGGCATCTGCATCCCCTGCTATGATGTAGCCGCCATCGGATGTCTCCTGAACTGAGTGGCCTTGCTCTTGTTCTGTTCCACCGAATGTGTTTGTCCAGACGATATCCCCTGCCGAATCTATCTTAAGAAGATATACATCACCGAAGGGAACTGTACCTCCTACAAGAATGTACCCACCATCCGATGTCTGTTCAATGGAGGAGACCGAAAATTTCGGAGAAGGCTTTCTCCATACTTGCGATAATGGAATCGTCGCCCCAACATCCCTCTTAACTATTGTACTTTCGCCATTGCTGTTTTCTAGGTTAATATTTTTTATATTGATGATATACCCGCCGTCCGACGCATATTGAACGGCCCACGGCGAATCCCCGATGGCGAGCCCAGATCCCCACAATTTATTACCTGAGGCATCCGTTTTTATGACGTGGGGGTACATCCCTGTGCTGCCTAGAACGAGGTACCCGCCGTCCCCGGTCTGCTTAACAAGAAATGCTTGAAAATCATCGCCGTAGATATGGTCGGTTTGCAGGGTGTTTTCCCAAAGGGCATTGCCCGCTGAGTCGAGCCTTATGAGGTATCCCCTGTTGCCGCTCGTCGTCCCAAGTATCCCCGCTGCAATGTACCCGCCATCGGGGGTCTGCTGAACGAAAGTTGCTCTGTCTATGCCTGCACCGCCGAAGGTCTTTGTCCACAAAGTATTTCCACCAGAATCGGTCTTTACCAGATAAGCATCAGCGTTGACTGAACCATTTGGAGCTATATCCCCGGCGAGAATGTAGCCGCCATCCGAGGTTTGCCGAACTGCCGAGAGTGTTCCGTCGAACCTCACTGTCCAGCCAACGACCGAGAAACCGACGTTTACGGTATACATCGCTGCAGACCCGTCCTCAGCAATAACCGTGTAGGCTACCGGACCCGAGAAGTTATTCGCGGTAGTCCCGCTCACCTGAACCGCAGCGCCGATTTTCACGCTTGCGCCGGTGGTGATGAATGAAGCAACCAGGGCCGTGACATCCGTGCCGGAGGGCACGCTGACGGAAATGGTCTTTGTGCTTTCATCGATAGCGCCTGTGACTGCCGGGTTGGCGAACGAAAAGGAAAGGATGGCGCGCGATGAGGTGCCCGATTCCGTGGTAAACGTCCACGAATGATTGCTCGCCATGGCGTTCCCCGCCACATCCTTTACGCTATTGGCGACGGTGGCGGTGTAGGTGGTGTTACTTGCCAGGCTGGAGGGCAAGGTGAACTCGGCCGTGTTGGTTGCCGGGTGATAATAGGCGAAGATCGCCGTCGCGCCGCTGCTCAGGGTGAGGACAGCCGGGGTGATGGTGGCCGGGTCCATGGCTTCGGAGAAATCGACCAGGATGGTTGAGAGCCGGCTGGCATCCGTCTCGTCCGCCGCCGGGCTGGTGGCGATGACTGTGGGCAAGGTGCCTTCCAGGGTGTCCGCGCACACCTGCGAGCTCTTGCCCGACTCGTTGTTGGCCGCATCGTAGGCGGTTACTTCATAACAATAATTAGTGGAGGCGGTCAGGCCGATATCCGACGCCGATATGCCAGTAACCGATTTCAGATAGGTTCCGCCACGGTATATTTTATATCCGGTCACCCCGACGGCGTCCGTTGATGCGCTCCAGGCGAGATTGAGCCGGCTGGCCGATATCGCCGTCACCGCAAGGTCCGCCGGGACGGTCGGCGCCGTCTTATCGTCATTCGGAACGTGGTAAGTTACGGTGAGAGCTATGGTGGAGGAAGGCGGGAACATGGTCTGCAACCAGCCGGCGCCGAGTTCGACCAACGAGTCGAGCAGCCCCAGCCCGCCTTTTGCGGCATTGACTAAGGTGGATAGCGATGGCATCTCCGCTGTTTTGGCCGCGGCTTCCACGACCACCGTAGTCTTTTTCTCAGCGCCGTTCGCGTGGTCGCCCGAATGCTCCTCGTTGATGTCGAGTTTGAGCACGGCCTGCGCGCTTGCTGTGCCGGGGATTTTTGTCATGAGCTCTTTATAACCGCCGCCGAGCGCATTCCAAGACACCCAGGGCCCACTGGGCAACGGGGGGTTTACGTCTTGGCTGAAATAGGCATGGCAAACGGGATAATCGCCGCCGATCCCGTTGCATACGCCCGCGCCGGACCATTCCCAGGCAATCTTCCAACTATCGATTGAGGCAGCGATGTCCCCGAGATCGGCTATGGTCGGGAAGCCGAAGGTCTGCATGCAGTCTTTATACACCTGCTCTATTTTACCGCCAGCTCCTCTGTTCACCAGATTTTTCTGGTAGTCTTGCCAGTCCTGGGCCGGGATGCCGGCCGTGGCCGTGAATTCTTTCAACTGGCGGGATCCGTCCCATGCTTTATGTACCTGATCGCCCCCGGCGATGGCCAGGGTGACTTCGGAAGTAGTATAGATCTGCACCAGCTTCCAGATGCGCGCCGCCGTGCCAATCGCGGACAGGGCATTGCCGATCCCTGTTACGTCCGCCTCACCGAGACCCCCCTTCGCGAGCGCCTTGCCCAGCACCTCGCCGCCTGTTTGTTCCCAATTAAATCCCATGGCGCCGCCCCCTAATTTACCGAAGGACGCTTTCATCTGGGTGCAGGGATCGGTCACGATATCGGCGGCCTCTGCCATGACGGCCCGGCTACCGTTGAGAGAGAGCGGGGACGTAGTCTCTACCGAGGCCCGGTCAAACGCCGCGGTGATCAGCTCAAGCTCCAGCAGCGTCAGCCGCATGAGATCGGGATCGCCCGTGCCGCTCGCCAGGTCGACCGGCGGGACCTGCTGTTTCGCCGCCTCGTACAGAAACAGGGGCACAAAGCTCTCGGGTTGGGTGGGGACTTTCTGCGCTTCGGTTACCCAAACGCCGAAGAACAGCATCAACTGCTGTCCCGGCGTCGAATCAGCTAAAAACGGCCAACCGAAGTCCTTCAGCATCTGGCCAAGTTCCGTCACCGTCAGGCGGCCGGATGTGGTGCGATTATGCTGTTCCATGGCCATGTTGAAGGCGGCACCGGGCGAAACAAAGCTGCTGCCGCCGGGAATCGTGGCGGGGGTATAGACCTCATCCACATCGGCAATCGGTACGCCGCTGAGCGTCAGCGCCTTTTGCGTGGCCGTGACAACCTCATCGGCGGTGTCGCCCTGAGTGATCTGGCTGGCAACGACCGACGCTTCATTGGGTGTTGTGGCGGCTGGCGTCTCGGAATCGAGCGGCGCCTCATCGTCCCCGCCCCCACCGCTACAGCCGCCCAGAAACAGAAAGACGATCAGCGCAAGTACCGCCAGCAGAAAGGATCTGTTCGATTGGCCTTTGATGCCCATGTGCGTCCCCCATAGATATCGGATGGATTTTTCCAAACCAGCCCCCAACCAGAATGCCTGTCATTGCGTCCGGACATTTTGTGATTAAAATTCCGCTTAATATATCCCGGGGAGACTCACGGATGACTCACGGATTAATGGAATTCGCAAGAATGGACTGATTTTGAGGAAATTTAAAAAAATGTTTGAGAATGGGCGAGCGAGATTTCTAGACCAATGGCTGCTTGAGGGCTTGATAAATGTTTTCCGTCTGCGGAGAGGGCGCAATTCCGAGCGTAGATAAGAGCGAGCGACACCGATTGTAAACGGCTACCGCTTTGGACCTCTGCCCGAGCTGCTGGTGACAAAGCATGAGATCCTGGTAAAATTCCTCGGCAAGGCTGTCCGCTTCCAAACCCCTCTGAAAAACTTCCGCGGCGCTTTCCCATTGGTTCATCTGTTTTCGATAAGCACCCAAGCGGGCAATAAGGCGAAGAAACTTGCTTCGCACCCGCTCGCGGGTAGAAATTACCGATATGTATGCGGAATCGTTCGGCAGAAAATGTCCCCGGTAGATAACAACGGCTTTTTCGCTCAACCGCACCGCCTCTGTCACGGTTATGTGTGACGCATTCACTCCCTTCCAAGCCGCATCCGCCTCTTCGAGCAGAGCTTCCAGCGCATGGACATCTACCCAGCACAGAGTGCTATCGAGGGTCAGGCACGCCTCCTGAAGCTGAATTACCTTGTCATGGCCGACCAGCTTGCGCAGCCGATGAACCGTCATCTCGAAGGACCTGTGCGCCAGATCGCCATCGGCGTCGGGCCACAAGGTATCGATGAAGCGTTCCTCGGGTACGTCGATTCCGCCAAAGGCGATCAATACTTTTAGAAGGGCAAGCGGTTTCTGCTGCACCTTGCCGGAGAACCGCACGGGCTCCCCGTCCCTGACCATTTCGAAACGACCGAGAGTATTTATCTTCAACGGCCAGGGCCAGTTTTCACCCATAAAGAGCGAAGCATCGGGCTGAAGATGCCTTTTTCGGATAAGACCCTGCACATATTCAACCTCGATTCCTGCTTCCAGGGCCTTGGCACAGAGTCGCGCCATCACTTTCGGCAGCCACCATGGGTAATTTTGATGCCCCTGATGTTTCCCCATCGCGAATGCTTCACGCAGAGTCGCGAGGCACTTAATCTCATCGTTCTGATCAAGGGCCAGTCGAGCTTCTGACAGGAGACACATTATTTCAATGGCCGAACTCTTTATGACATGACCGATACCACGCGCTGTCAGAATGCTGCGTGAAGCCTCGTTATATAGCTTTTGCGTAATCAGGAGTTGTGCCAATGCACCATGGATGAGAGCCTGAGGATACAGGATCCCTGATTTCTCAGCGATTGATAGTGATACCTGCACATGATCAAGAGCACATGGAATATCTTCGCGGAGGGCAGCCTCCCATCCCGCCAGAAAGTGGTAATGCGAGATATCCACCCAGCGGGTATTGCTCATCAACGATTTTATCTGATCGAGAAGATTGGCTCCGGAGGAAAGCTCTCCGGCACTCAGAGCACCGTAGATGCCTTGAGAGAGCAGGATCATGTCACAAAGGTGAACGCCCTTGGTCTCGGCGATCTTGAGGCTTTCGGCAACGGTCTTACGGCAACCCTCGAAATTGCATACATGCCAGTGGGAAATCGCTTCCATTCCGTTCCACATTAGGAGAATGAGAGGCGAAATGTCACTGGCATGGGCTGCAGCTCGAAGCGTATCGATCAGTCGTGATGCCTTCGGGATTTCTCCGACCCAGAGATAATAATTGACGAGGTTGCTTCCCATGGTGACACGCAGGCGTTTGTCGGTGATCGAATGGAGAAGTGTATTCAACCGCTTCTCCCAGAATACGAGTTTTGCATGCTCGGGATTCCTGTAGAGCAACGCACCGAAAACGCTATTCGAAACAAGAACTTCGATTTCTGCGGACGGGAAAACAGGCTGACGTTGAAGGAGTTCATCGAGCAGGACAAACCAACGGTCTAAAGGTGTAAAGTCCGACCATTCATAGTAAATGGAATCCGCAACCCCAGCCCATGCCAGAAACTGGCCGGCAACATCATCATCTTTTCGGAACAGCTCAAAGGCTCGTTCAAAATGCTGTTGGCTTTCTACCGGATTAAAGAGGAGCCGGCAGGCGCCGAGCCAGTATTCCAGCCAGGGGAAATGCTCTTCAAAACCTTTTGGAAAATTCCGCAGCCACCCTTCCAAGGTCTGGGTCCGCCCTTGGGCAATGAAAGCCTGTGCGCATGAGTTTACCAGTCGTGCGAGGCCGGCCCAGTCGCCGGTCTTGCACATGAGTTCCGCTGCAGGTTCAATACGGCCGCTTCTTTCAAGCAATGCAGCCGCATTCCGCCGCAGCTCAAGCATCCGCTCCGGGGGCAGCGTATCTTCTGCGCGAGCCAGCAGAAATTCCCGAAACAGCGGATGATACTTATAGATGGGATGGGCGGTAAAATGCCGTTCCGTAAAGAAATGGTTGCGGTTCAAGGCGGCCAGAATCGCTGCCGATGCGCAGTTGCCGGAGAGCTCTTTGGCTTCATCGGCGGTCATACTCGGCAGGACTGCTGAAGTTAGCAGAAAGTCCTGAGTTTCCCTGCCGGCTTTGTCGAAGAGTTCTCCCGCAAAGTAGTGAAAGACTTTCTCCGCGGTAAGATGGTGCGGTGACGAAGGATCGTTTTTGTCCATCCTCATTCTTTCCAGCATTAGCACGATCCCGGCCGCCCAGCCCTCGGTTTTCTTGTGCAGTTCTCTTACCACTTCATCTGAAAAATGATGGTGTTGTTTGCCCAAAATGAGAGTTCTTGTTTCCTCGACATCGAATTTGACGTTGTTCCAACCGATAAAACTTATCTTATTGGAGGCACAAAGACGTGCAAATATCGGCGGCGGCGGTTCGCGGCTGATCAGAAAAACATTGATCCCTTCTGGAATAGATGACAGTCCTTCGCGCATTATTTCGTGGAATTTCGATTCGCGCGGAGCATCCTGGTAGTTGTCGAAAACCAGGGTGAATGGTTGCTTTAATCGGCCGAAGAGGTTTTCGAAATAATGACGAGTAAATGCTTTAACTCCTTGAAGATGCTCAGGAGTTAAAAGAGGAAGGGATTTTCGGCTTCGTGGCGACACTCTTTTGGCGGCCAGCCCCATATAATAAAAGAAAGTGGCGATGTCGGCATCGCTTTCATCTACCTGATACCACAGGCAGGGAAGCTGGAGTTCATCAAGATAGTTGGTAACCAGCGTAGTCTTGCCGGAGCCGGCAGGAGCCGAAACCCAGATAATCGGCCGTTTTCTGGCGATATCCAACAAGTTGACAACCCTGGTACGCTTCACAACTCCCGATGTGCTCGGACAGCTGATCTTGGCAATCGGAGAGTATTTTTTCCACATCAACATGAATGAACTCGCAAATTTTTATTTTAAATACCGTTCTTCATACGAGCTCTTTAATACAATGTCAAACGTTATTTTATTTTGTACGGATTGGGGCTGCATCTCCGCATGGTGAACAGCCCGCGCGGTGACTGACCGCAAACTCCAGCAAGTCTTTACCTGTATCCAAATTGCTTAATATCTGTTATAGTTTTACACGTTTTTCACGGTTGTCCGGGCTGTAAATGCCCTGTCATCATAGAATTCTGACCTTTTTGGGCGCCGAGCGGGCGCGCGCGCGTGATTCCTGCCAAAGGATGTCATGCATGCTTGCCGCCGCGTCTGGAGAGTGTCGGGCGGAAACTTTCCGCCACCAACACATTGCAGGCCACCTTTCGGGGCGGCCGGAAGGATTTGCATGAGCAAGAAGATGTTGATCAATGCCACCCATCCCGAAGAAAACCGGGTGGCCATCGTCGAGGACGGGATTCTCACCGAACTCGACATCGAGGTTGCCGGCAGGAACAGACCGAGGGAATATTTACAAGGCGGCCGTTGTCCGGGTCGAACCCGGCTCTGCAGGCCGCCTTTGTCGATTATGGCGCCGAGCGCCTCGGCTTTTTGCAGATGGGGGAGATCCATCCCTCCTCTTCGCAAGCGCCGATCCGAAGGACGAGCGGCGAACGCGCATCAACGACGTGCTGCGCCGCGGCCAGGAATTCTGGTGCAGGTCGTCAAGGAAGAACGCGGCACCAAAGGCGCGGCCCTGACCACCTTCCTCTCCCTGGCCGGCCGCTACATGGTGCTGATGCCCGACAGCGACACCAAGCGGCGTCTCGCGCAAGATCGAAGAAGACAAGCCAGCGCAAGAAGCTGAAAGAGGCGATGGCCTCCCTCGACCTGCCGGAGAACATGGGCTACATCGTTCGCACCGCCGGGCTGGACCAGACCAACGAAGAGCTGAAGCGCGACTTCAACTATCTGGTGCGCGTCTACGAAAACATCAGCGCTGGAGAAAAAGGCCAAGGCGCCCGGCCCTGATCTACAAGGAATCGAATCTGGTCATCCGCTCGATCCGCGACTACTTCACCACCGACATGGATGAAGTGCTGGTCGACGATCCCGAAGTGTCTGCCAGGAAGCCAAGGATTTCTTCCAGCAGGTCATGCCCGAATACGTCGGGCTGGTCAAACTCCATCAGGAACGCCGGCCGATCTTCTCCCGCTACCAGATCGAGGAGCAGATCGAGACGATCAGCCGCAACAAGGTTCCCCTCCCCTCCGGCGGTTCGATCGTCATCGACACGCACCGAGGCGCTGGTGGCGATCGACGTCAACTCAGCGGAAGATGGCCGGCGAGCAGAATGTCGAAGCGACCGCCTTCAGCACCAACCTGGAAGCCGCCGCCGAGGCTGGCCCGCCAGCTGCGCCTGCGCGACCTCGGCGGGCTGATCGTCATCGACTTCATCGACATGCGCGATCGCAAGCATAACCGCGAGGTCGAGAAACCGCCTAAGGATGCGCTGCAAGTACGACAAGGCGCAGGTCACGGTCGGCCAGATCAGCCAGTTCGGCCTGCTGGAGATGAGCCGCCAGCGGATCAAGGCTGCCCTGGCCGAAGGGACTTTCCTCCCCTGCCCGCATTGCGAACGGTAGCGGCCGGATCAAAAGCCCCGAAGCCCAGGCCATCGCCTTTCTGCGTAAGGTACACGGGGCGGTCGCCAAGGGGCAGATCGGCCGGGTCGAGGGGGAAGTTCCCCTGGAAGTCGCTACCTACCTGCTCAATACAAAACGCGAAGAATTATTGGATATGGAACGGCGCCATCAATTGACGATCATTATCAAAGGGCGCCCCGAATTTCTTGCCGGACAATCCGAACTGAGTACGCAAAGAAGGGAAAAGGACGAATATCCGGTTCTCGATCTGCCGGCCTTGCCGGTGCTCCCGAGCGCCGAACTGCCCGCGCGCACTCCGTTTATCGAGCAATTGGTCCAGTACGGTGCGGCTTCGCCGGATCTCGAATCACCAAACGCCGAAACATCCGTGCAGCTCGATCTTAGTGCTGCCGTGGCGGATGTGGGGGCGGAAGCCGAATCGATTGAAGCTGAAGAAAGTTCAGGGGAAGAAACCGGCAAGAAAAAACGCAAACGTCGGCGGCGCAAGAAAAAGGGTGGGGAAAACCTTTCGGCCGACGAAGCGGCAGCACAAGAGGGTCCCCTGGAAGCCGCGGCGACCGAGGAAGAACCGGAACTGGTCGGCGAAGAAGCGGCCCTTTCTGGGGAGGCGGGAGAAAAGAAAAAGAAAAAACGCCGGCGCAAAAAGAAGAAGAGCGGCGAAACAGTGGCTGCCGGCGAGCCATCTGCGGAAATCGTATCCTCCGAAATGCCCGCGGAGAATGAACGAGAACTGGAGAGCGAAACTGAAGAATTGGCGACTGGCGAGCAGGGGGAACACGGGGAAGAGCGCAAGAAGAAACGGAGGCGGCGGCGCAAGAAAAAACCCGCCCTTGCCACCGAGGTCGGCGCCGACCAGGCCGTGCATGCTCCGCCGGCATCGATCGAAATGGCCGAGTCACCAACGGAATTGCCGCCAACCGGAAACACAGAAGCAAAAACGGCGGGTAGAAGCCGGGGGGGCCGGAAGAAAGTGGAAAAAACCGGAGAAGGAGCGACGGATGCCGCATCGCTTATGCCGGAAAACTCCTTGCTTCTGTCAGCCCCAGGTGAACCGGTTCATTCTGCGCCGGCGGGAAGATCGCGGGGCAGGCGCGTTAGCAAGCCGGCTACGGGAAGCATTGGCGACATCCCGGTCCGGGAAGAAACTCCAATAGGTATCGAACCTGGCACAGCTGCAGATTCTGCCGCCGAAGCGAAACCGGCTCGGCAACAGCGCCCCAAGCGGCCAGCGCGCGGCAAACAAGCACCGGACGTTGGGACGCAGGAACCGGTGGCGGTAGAAATGGAGCGGCCGGAAAAGCAGGAAGCGCCGGCGGCGGTGAATACCGTCGAAGAGAAGCCGAAACGTCGGCCCCCACGCAAAAAAGCTCCGGTCAGCAAAAAACCGGATGACAAATCGACGCCAGAATAAAGAAAAGGCCGGGTTTTCCACCCGGCCTCAGATCACTGACAAACCCCGCTTTTTCGGAGGCGGGGGTTTTTTTTGTCCCGGCATCTGCAGAATTTTTCGAAGGAAAGATTTTAGGCCCAAATGACCCTTTGAGAAGAGAAAGTAGCGGTAATAAGGATCCTGAATGCTCCTGCGAGCGTGCGCAAAGCCTTTTCCGCCCCGTTTTTGCCTCGATCCAGCACCAGCGCCATTTTCTTCATGTTCTGACACGCCGCCGCCAGCAGACACTGCTCCTGGGCGCGCAACAACCCGCGCATCCGCATATACCGCTGCCCATGCAACTGCTTGGCGTCGGCAAAGCTGCGCTCGATCGTTTCCTTGCGCCGCTTGTAGATCCTTCGCCCCTCGGACGTCTTGCGGTGCGAATCAACCTTTTCCTTATACTCCTCCCAAACATGGCGCGTAATCGTCTTGACCGTCTGGGCATTGCTGGTGCACTGCCCCAGCAAAGGACACTGCCGGCATTGCTGCGGTTCGGAACGGTATTCCCGATAGCCTTCCCGATTGGTGGTGCGGTAGGTTAAAAGCTGCCCGCCGGGACAGCGGTAGCCGTCGAGGAGGGGGTCGTAGACATAGTCGCGTTTGTAAAGCCGGTTGGATGTGGTTGGGACGGCGGTAGCCGATGACGCCATAGATGTTTCGATCTTCCAGTCCCTTGCAGATCGGCGGGCTCATGTAGCCGGCATCCAGGCCAACCGCTTCAACTGGAAACTCGAAACGCTCACGCTGGCGATCCAGGCGCTCTAGGTAGGGGATGCTGTCGTGAATACTGGCGGGGGTGACGAAACTATCGGTGATCAGGTTGTGCTGCCCGTCCACGGTGCGATGATCGAGATAGAAAAAACCTTTGGGCTTGCCTTCTCGCACCATGTAACCGCTGTCCGGATCAGTGGTGCTGATCTTGACCTCTTTGCTCTCAGTCTCTGATTCTTTCGGCGACAGAGGCTTCTTCCCATGCGCCTGGCGATCCTGATCGATCGCTTCCTCCAATTCGGCCAAGTACCCTCGGATCGATTTTTCTACTTGCTCTTTCTTGAACTTACCTTTATTGGCGCTGGCCTTCAGGTGCGTGGAGTCGGTGTAGAGCACGCGGCCGCTGAGGAGATGGCGCCGCATCGCCTGCAGGACGACTTCGTCGAAAATCTCCTGATAGATCGTGCTCTCGGTGAAGCGGCGGCGGCGATTCTGACTGAACGTGGAGGCATCCGGGATCTTATCGGTTAGACCGAAGCCGATAAACCAGCGGTAAGCCACATTGACCTGAATATCCCGGACCAACTGGCGCTCCGAGCGAACACCATAGAGGTAGCCGAGAAGCAGCATCTTGAACAGCACTACCGGATCAACTGCCGGACGACCGTTGTCGGCGCAATAGAGATCTTTGTTCTTGGCTCGAATGAATTCGAAGTCAATCACTCGTTGGATTTTGCGCAGCAGATGATCCTTGGGCACCAGCTCTTCGATGCTCACGAATTCCATACCGATTTGTTTGTTGTCGTGGGCGCGTAACATGCCGGCATTATATAGGATTTTGTCATTCAAATAAACAAAATCCCCGCCTTGCGGCAGGGACTTTGTCAACAATCTGGGGCCCGCATTACGCGGGCTCTTCGTCTTCTTGGATGTTGCTGGATATTCAATTGGTGGGGTGGGGACAACCGAATCAATTGCTAACCTATAGTTTTTGCGCTATTTTCATAATCACCACCCTGAAATTACCAGCAATCCTACCAACCGAACATCATCATTTAAAATTCTTCTTGTCGATTTACAGGTCTTGGGGGCCGCATCCTCTCCCTCTGGCCGGGAGATTTAACTTTCAGCCCTGATAATGAGCCCTTCCACAATCCGCAGGTATTCACCAAGCACCGTTCGCAGTGCCGTCGCATCGAAGACCAACTGACTCGTCTTATGAATCGTCTGCACGATCAGATGTATGATCGACTCCACCTCTGCCTTGGTGGTTCGCGGCATGCCGAAAATGGTGTTCAAAGCCTCACGAATCGTTGTGAGTTCCTGTGTGCATTCAGGATGAATTCGGGCTTGCTCCTCCACCCAGGAAATGGCTTGTCGTGTCAGGGAGGCAGAATCGCTATCGATCGGCCAGGAGAAGGCGTAGCGGTCAAAGAGAGAGTAATTGCCATCCAAACCGAGCAGAACCTCGGTTTCCTTGCCGTAGGTACCAGCACGATCCGCCGTCCTCACTAAATAGCGGAAGGAAGTCACCCCGCTATCTGCCAGGAGGGTGTACTCCAAAGGCGCCATGGTCAGAGAGAACAGGGGCAGATGAGTCAGCCCCTCTCCCAGCTTCTCCACAGCATTGACTTGCATCGCTGTTCCCTCGATCCGCAATTTTGTTTGCAGCAGAGCAACGCCTCCCGCTTGGAACGTGGCTGCCTCCGGGAGGAGATAACCTGCGCTCCGGCGGAGCATACTGACGTGTTCTGCACTTGTCTCCGAAAGGGCCGCAGCAAGAACATTATAGGAGAAGAAGACCGTCTTCCCCTCCCCGTACCCGCTCAGGACTACGGCCGGCACGTCTTCGTTGACACGAACGCGATCCTCTTCGATCGATTGGACAGTGAACGGCCCGATCACCACCCCGGCCTGCAGGTTGGCACCACACGTGGGAGTTATGGAGACCGGACCGCTTGACAGTCGAGTGCCGTCAACGCGCTCGACTGTCACCGCAACAGAGTAATTGTCCTCCAAATAGCCGTAGGGGGCTGAGATTGAGAAGGAGAGTCCTTCTGTTGAGATAGTGGAAATGGCGAGATCGCCCATGGTGTTGCCGGAGAACCGATTCATCGGGCCAGCCGGGAGATCCCCCACGCTCAACGTTTCTTCATCAATCAGATCGAGCTTCTTCCCTTGAGGCACCGCAAGGGTAACTATGACCCGGTCGCCGGCATTCAACTCAACGCGATAATCCACGGCAAGCGTACGCAGACCCTTGCAGGTGCTCTCTGCCGGGATGATCCCGGCCAGGATGCCGCCGACGAGGCGGGTTTTGAGCACCCGCCCGGTGGTGGTCAGGGACTGTTCCTCGGCCAATGGGCTCGGGAAGAAAACGAGGGAGCGCTCCCCTTCACTCATGGCCATCGAGCCGTTGAATTCCACCCCGAAGAGGTCCTGCAGGATCGGATCGACGCTCTTCTGCCAATGGGAAATCATCAGACCGGTCCCCCGGTGAACCGCCTCGCGCATCTCCCGCAGGAAGACGGCATCGAAAGGGAAATCATGATCGAGAATTATGACCATGTTGTAGATACCGGAGCGAAACTCGTTTTTGAAAGCTTCTTTTTCCGTAATCAACGTGAAATAAGCGTCCGGCTCTACAAAGGCCTCGGCGGCGCAAAGCCCGGATATCCTCGATGTTATAGGTGGGACGGTCGGTGCCGGTGATTTCCGCAGGGTCACGTGTCCAGATCAGCGCCCGGGGCAGATTAACAATTTCAGTCATCACTTCCATATGGATCAGGGCAATCGTTACCGAATGGATCGCCTCATTTTCCACTTTGTCGAAGCTGCGAACATGGAGCGTGTGGGTCCCAGCATCCAGGCCTGCCAGTCGGAAAGCGCCATAGTAAGTGGTCCAATCCGGTTCCTCATCAAAACGGTATTCGGTCGCTCGGACTCCGGAAAGAGCATCCGAGGCGCTCAGGACAATTTCCGGCTCGGTCGAAACGCGGGCGGTCTCCCCAGCCATGTATCCCTGACCGTCGATGGTGATTTCGAGTGCGGGAGCTGTGTTGTCCAATAGCAGCAGTAGTTCGCTTGCATTCTCAAGGTTCCCGGCATTGTCTGCCGACCGGTACGAAAGCCGATGCTGGCCTTCGGCCAAACCGGAAAGATTGAATTTACTGCTGAATGCCTGCCACGACCCGTTATCGATACTGTATTCGGTTCGGGCGACGCCACTCAGATCATCATCTGCACTGAATTCAAAGGTGGTCTGGCCGGCGACGAAGGTCGATTCCGGGCCAATGAAACTTGGGGCGCCCAAGACGAGCGTCGTTATGGGTGGTATCTTGTCCGATTGGATTTCGAATTGGACCTCGTCTGATTCGGAGCTATTCCCTGCTTGATCAAAGGCCCTAAAACGGACGCTGTGCGCACCTCCGACAGCTGCAGCAGCATCCAGAGCGAGAGAATACCGCCCACTGCCAGGATCAGCGAGAGGAAGCGCCAGCCAATCCCCGGAATCGATCTGGTACTCGACGCGGGCGACGCCGGAGGCGTTGTCAACAACCTGGACGGCCAAGGGTATTGCAGTTTCGTAAATCTCTCCGGCCTGCGGGGACAAGATCGCCATCTCGGGCGGCGTCCCATCCTTGATGGTAAAGGAGACCGGACCGATGGTCTTTTGTATGTCCCCACCGGTGAATTCCAAGATTAGCTGATAGGCTTGGAGGGGCAAACCTTGGGAAGAGAACGTGAATTCTCCATTCTGCGCGGTCCCTTGCGGAAGAGAAAGGCTCCTCTCGTCGGTCCCCCGAACCTCCAGAGTTTTCGGATCGATAATGGATGCCTGGAGGATGCCGGAGATAGAGACATTACCGCTGTTGCGGAGCATGAATGCGGCCTTGACCTGATTGCCGATAAGAATGACACTCGTGGGTGTGGTAACTTCCCCGTTCAGTAAAGGTTCAGCAGCGATGGTAAATGGCGTGGAAGCCGTCTCGATCAACTTGTCACCGGCATAAACCTCGGTCTGCACCCGATAAGCCCCAGGAGCAGTCAATCCCGTATTCCACTGTTCCATCAGACCGGTTTGCACTCCCGGCCAGAGCGAGGCCACAGTTTTCTCGCCCCGGTAAAGTTCGACATTTTGTCCGTCGAGAATGCCGGTTTTTACTACCAGATTGGAAAGAATGTTATTTGCACCGGCATTCTTCAAAGTAACGCCGATGTTTACCTTTTGGTTGGCACCGAAAGCTGCCTTGCCGGTGGTGACTGCGGCGTCGACATTTATATCCGGCAGTACTACAAAAGTTTGAACGTCTTCAGCAAGTTTGGTTGAACCTTTACGGAGAACAGAACGAATTTGGCTGGTTCCAGCAAACGTACTGCCGCTATTCCATGAATAGCCCCTCGACTGAGGACCGAATTTCAGTTCGAAATTGGCCGAGTTCAAAACGGCAATTATTGTTCCGCCGCTATCTTCCACTTGGACAGCGAGTTCGACCTCCTGAGCGCGACCACTATTGTTTAGGGCAATTTCGAACCGGAGATCCTGATTGCTGGTTACTTCAGTGGCAAATAGTAGCGTTGATATGTTGATTTCCTCTTTGTCAGTGACGACAAATTCTTTTTCAGCATAGTTGTTATCTTCAGAGACTTCGGTAATCCTACTGGACGGATCAACAACTACCATGACTGTATTTTTACCAAACTGGAGCGGAGCCTTCACAGCCAGACTGATGTTTGCCTCACCATTCGGTGCCATTGCAGAAAGGGTGGTCTCAGCGATCTGCTTAAATGATCCGGTGGAGTCCCAGAGAAAAATCGACACGCCCGTATCGGTCACCGGCAATTGCCCTGAATTGCGAACTGTCGCATTAATCATGACGTTTTCGCCGGGCAGCGGATAAGGTGGATATATCCGTATATCCGAGGTAGTGATGGAAGCATCGGGGAGCTGTGCCGTTTCGCGGTGAACCGTTATGCTTTCGGATCGATCGCTCTGGTTATTAGCAGTGTCGGAAGCTGAGGCAGTGAAAACATTATTGCCTGAAAAAAGACTAACTCCTGAAAATTCGAACGATCCCCCAATCTTTATTTCGAAATAGCCGGTATCCGCAAGAACGAAGATATGATCCTCGGGATTCCAAACGAATTGTCTGACAATGGCATCATTCGAACCGACTTCGGTTGGCTTGCCATCCGACCCGACAATACAAATCGATCGGTTCCAGAGATTCGAAGTGCGATCGTAAGTTAACGTGAAATAAACGATTTTTTCGCTGCTTGGGGACCAGGCCAGACCATCGATACTCCCAAGGGTGGAAGCAATCGGTTTGCTTTCAAGTTTTTCGACATCGACAACATGGATTTGGCTCCCGCTCGCATCTCTCCCCTCCTGCATGGAGACGAAAGCCAGCTTTTTCCCATCAGCAGACCAAGTCAAGCTCCCGGAAGCGATGGGGGCTGCGCCCCTTATCGTTGCTGGCATTCCGTCCGCAATTGTCAAAATCAGCAGATCGGTATAGCTGGAGAATGCAACTCGAGCCCCATCCGGTGAAATGACTGGATCGCTACCACGCATTCCATAGGTCAACGGCGAAAGAGTGCCTGTAAGAAGATCTTTCAGCCACAGCGCTTCTTCCTTCCCGGCGATACTGACAAAGGCTACTTTCCCATCCACGGTCCAGGTAGGTTGTCTTTCGAATGCGGCATCCCGGGTCAATGGATAAGTAAATCCTCTGGAAACCTCAAGAATAGCGAGCTTTTCCATTTGATAAAGAGGATCGAAATAGGAGAAAACGATCCTTCCCCCATCCGGTGACCATTTGGGCGAATGGATCGTCCCTTTTTGCGGGATGCACGTTTGCTCACGGCTATTCAGATGAGTGATGCACAACTGGTTGAATCCGCCGGAAGCAATATATTGCCCATCCGGCGAAAGCGAATGCTCCCCTTTCGGCAGGAATGGAACCAAAGGCGTGGAACCCATCCCCTCAGTCGCCGTCACCTTTCCAGCGGAGATTCCGTTCTGGAATAGTTCCACTAAGCTCCCCGGTTCGGCCGTCCCGGCCACCTCTGTTACAGCCGACTCGGTGATTAAGACCTCTCCGCTCCGGATCGGTTTTGAAATAACTGGAATTGCGGGCGGAAGTTGGTCGGCGGGAACGCCGAAGACTTCAGGCGAGTACCCGCTCTCGTTGCCATAGGAGTCTGCCGCAACCACCACATAATAGTAACCTGTGCCCGGCGTCAGTCCGCGATCCGAGTACTCGGTCGCAGTAATAGGTTGGCTATTCACTTTTACATAAGGCCCACCGCTGCTAAGGGAGCGATAAAGAATAAAACGGTTACCCGCACCCGTGGTTTGCCAACGAAGAATTAGATCACCCCTTTCATTTGCATCCACGGCTAAGGTTGTCGGGGCGAGAGGGAGAGGCAATGTCACTTCCGCCTGAGCTTCAGGCGATCTCTCGCTTTCATTGCCAACTTGGTCGATTGCTGAAATTTTGTAGGTGTAAATGCCGTTCCGGAGGCTTCCATCCAGGTACTGGTTTCCGGTCACGGGAGTCGCATTCAATTTTATCCAGCCCTCCGTTGACTGCCGATAAATATGGTACCCGGCCAGATCGCCTTCTCCATTGGGGACCTGCTCCCAGTCGAGGCGGACCGAAGCCTCTTCGGCGGATGCCGTCAAAAGTTGGGGCGTGGCCGGCGCGACGAGATCGCCTACTGGAATGGCGAACCCGCCCGATTTGGGGCTCGTCAAGCCATAGCGATCGACGGCGGCAACTTCATAACGGTATACACGATTGGTAAGATCCGAATCGATTGCGGTGGAAGTAGGGTAGAGAGTCGTTTTGAAAAACCGGATCTCTGCAATCTGCACAGTGCTCGAAGGACTGCCTGCCTCAAAGAAAACAACTCGTACTTTCTCTACTCTTACCGCCGGAGAAAAGGCGACGATAGTGTGAAGATCGGTATTCTCTTGGGCCGTTGCCAGAGTGATCCATTGGCGACCGTTCCAGCCCTGAATTTCGAATCGTTTCGGTGCGGGATCTGGATACCAGTCTATTTCCAACCGATCGATCAGCTCTGACCCGCCGAGTCCCACCTGAAACCACTCGGGATGGGTATCGGTCGGAATTCCTGAACTTCTCCAATAGGTATAATATTGTCCATCAATAGCCCACTCTGGCGGATAGGAGTTCCACCCATCAAATAAAAACGAGGAGGCGGATACTTCGCTCCCGGTAAAACCGACCTCGCCATTGAGTCGGCTGCCATCGCGAAACAACAGATATCCGATCACATCCGTTTCCGGGTTGGGCTGCCATGTAAGATACGTCGAATATCCTGAAGCGCTGCCGGCCAGTCCGGTGGGCGTCTGAGGGGGCAGGGAGTAAATAGCGCTGATGAGATTCGAGGCCCTGCTGATGTTCCCGGCGGCATCGGTCGCCTTGGCCGTCATATAGTTATCGCCATCGCTCAGTCCAATATCCTGCAGCCGGAAAGAACCGTCTGCTGCAGCGACTGCCGTTCCCGCTGAAAGCGTGCCAGTAGCAGCCTCGCGAAAAATATTTATCGTACTCCCGGGCGCGGCTCCCTTCCCCTCGACCATTACTGCACTCTCTTCGAGCGACTTCGCTGGCTGGAACAATACCGGCGCATACACTTGGGCCAGAGCAGCCTCCGAAATTGCGCTTTCGTTGCCGTAGGTGTCGATGGAAGTGATCGAATACGCATAGAGGCCGTCGGCAAGACCGCTATCGGCAAAATCCGCTGTTGCCAAAGGTGATTCGGATACCTGCGCTATCGCTGTGCCCAACCGGCGGTATACGCGGTAGGAGACGAAATCGGGTTCGTTATTGGGATTCCAGTGCAAGTTGACGCGGTCGCCATCGGTGCGAGCAACCAAACCGCTCGGAACTGCCGGCGCTGTCAGGTCGGTATAGAGCAAGTTGATAATCGGCGAAAATACTCCGGAATTCCCGGATCTATCCGTTGCCTGCGCCCGCAATTGAACTGTCCCGTAGTTCAGACCAAGTTCAGCCGGATCGAGATAAACGCGGTAGGGGTCGCTGGAACCGCCACCCGGCAAATCGATCCATTCGTTCTCCTGGTCCATTTTGTACTGGAAGCGGATGGAGGCAACATCGTTGTCCAGCGACTCCGCCCGGCTCATCGTCTTGAACTCGAACTTGCTACCGTTCAGTGGCTCGACAATGGAAACTTGCGGCGCCCTCGTCTCGATTAGTACCTGCTTGCTATTCGATGGGAGACTGAAATTCCCGGCTGCATCCACAGCGACGATCGTATAGTCGTACGTGCCATCCGGCACATTCATGTCCGCGTAAGTGAGATTTGTAAGCAGGTAGGGTCGGATGTTGTCGAGCAGAAGTCCGCTGGCATTCGCCACCTGACCGTTGCGGAAAACGAGATACCCGGCCAGGTCGCCGGCAGTACTCACCTGCCAGGCCAGATCGACATTCGCGCCGTTGGTGATGGCGGAGAGAAGTTGCGGCGAAGGTGGTGGCACGTTATCCACCGTAACGACAATCTGGTTCGTGGCAACGTTGCCGCTCAGGTCTTCGCCTTCTAGTTTGAGGGTGAAAGCATTCTCACCCCACTGCCGGGCATCCCACTGGGCCAGGTCCCCACTGAGAATCGGCACCGGCGAACGGCGTAGCAGCTGCCAGCTCGTTGGCTCAGCCCCCAACCCGACATGGAGACGGTATTCTTTAAAATCATCGGAACTGTACGCCACGCCCTTGACCTCGACCATGCCGCCAATGCGGCTTTCCGCACCGGGGGAGATCAGGCGCACATTGGGCGGGGTCGTATCGATTTTCACCGAAAACGGTTCGGACAACTCGCTGGCATTGCCAGCCTTATCAACTGCCTGCACCTGGTAAGCATAATCTCCGTCAGTCAGAGCTGAATCGACTAATGCGGACTGCTGCAGGAAGGTCGGATTCAACAACTTACCATTGCGGTAGAGATTGAAGCCGGCTAGATCGGTTTCCCCTCCCCCCGTCCATTCCAGCCATACATCCTTCCGATTTTCAATCCGGCCGGACAGTTCCGGCGTGGCAGGCGGCTGGGTGTCGATCGTAAAACCGACCAGAACTTCCGACTCATGCTCAGGTCTATCGATCGCCGCCAGTCGCAGGCAGTATTCCCCATCCTTCGGCAAGGCGGGGAAGGAGAATAACGCACCACCACTGACCGAAGCGGTGCCCTCCCGCAACAGAGACCATTTGGCCGCCGTGGCGCAGTTCCCCTCTGAGATCGCAAAATGGTAAGACTTCAGATTGGCATCGAACGCCATACCCATGACCTCGAAAGGCGCAGTAATGTAAGTTCCGGCCTGGGGTGCGGTCATAGCCACCTGCGGCGGCTGATTGTCGATAGTGACTTGGGTTGTTGTCACCGCTTCCAATCCGGCCTTGTTGACCGCGCGCAACATGAGCGTATAAACGCCATCCACCAAGCTCTGGTCGGCGGCAAAGTTCCAGTCGTAAGTGACGGTGCCGTTCGGCAAAAGTTCTCCGGTCGTCAGTTCATGCCACTGCAGTGGCGCCTGGCCGAATCCGTACCTTAGTGAATACTGGGCCAAGTTAGGCTCCCGCACTGTACCTGTCACCTCGATCGTCGCATCATCTACCTTGTAGAAGGCATTGGCTGACGGCGCAGTGAAGGCCACATCGGGCGGGGTCCGGTCGATAACGAAGTTGCGTGAAATTTCGGTGGCATTGCCGGCGGCGTCTGTCGCCGTCGCGGAGAAAGTGTAGGCCCCCTCCGGCATTCCCTCCAGAACTCCGAAAGTGTAATCCTCCCGGTTCTGCCGACCGGCATCTATTGTCGTCGTCCCCTGGATACCCATAAGTTTGAGCGAATATTCGGTCAGATGCCGGTCGTTAATGCGGCCGGCGACCGTGAGTGTGCCGGCGCTGAGGTAGGCCTGGTCCTGCGGATTGGGAATGTCAATGGCCGGTGGAGCGGTATCGAGGGTGATCGTCACGGTCTCCTCCTGCCGCACCGCAGGATTTTCCGTAGCGATCACTGCCATTCGCAGCCGGTATTCGCCATCCGCGAGGGTACCGCCGGTTGTCGAACCAGTCCATTGGTAAGAATATGTTCCGGTATTGGGAGCTACGGAGGTGTGCGAATTGACCACCTGATCCGCCTCGTTGATAAACTCGAACTGCACCTGACCGGCCATACTCAGTTCGTAAGTGACAAGCGCAACATCCCTGTTGCCATCGCCGTTCGGTGAAAATATCTGCGGGTCGGCGGAAAGGCCCCTGATGAGCGATTGACGGTCGCCGAGATTCAGCATCATTGTCACGGTTGTGCTGTTTCCGGCCGCATCCTCGCCGGAAAGCCGCAGGGTCCACCCCCCCTCCAGGCCTATATTTTTCCAGACTCCGAAAACTCCATTCTCAACCGGACTGATTCCAGTCCCCAGGGTGGTCCAGGCTTCGGGTGCTGCCCCCTCCCCCACTTCCAGTCGATACCCGGCGAAGTGCGAATCCCGGGTGCTTCCGCGCACCTCGACTATCGATCCCAACGGCTGACCGGCAACAGGGGTGCTTATCGCTGCCGAAGGCGCCGTATTGTCTACCTCGATAATGGTTGACTGCTTACTGTTTGTGCCGCAGACATCCGTCACTGAGACGATGATGGCGTATTTCCCGTCGGCAACCGGATTACCGCCGTCATCGGTCCCATCCCATTCCGCCGTGCCACTCGCCTGAATCTGACCACCGATGATAGTCTTCACCGGGGTGTTGGACGGCACCTGTCTGCCATCCGGTTGGGTCACGAGCGGGTGGACATCTAACCTGACCGTTGCCGCCTCTGTCAGCAGGTAATCAATCGTGACGACATCATGCTTGCCGTCGCCGTTGGCGGAGATCAGGTTTTCGGAAAGCTTTATTTGGGCAACCTGAGCGGGCGGTTTCAAATGGAAAGAAACGATATGGCAACTTGCATTCCCAGCAATATCTATGACCTGCAGCTTCAAGGTATAGGTATCCTCAGGTAGACCTGTTATGTCCCAGAAAGCTATTTCCCCAACCAGCGGCCCTGAACCCTTGATCTCTTTCAGCTGGCCACCGATCCAGGATTTAGCCGGTTGCCAAACATCAGGATGATCAGCGACACCATAGAAAAGCTGATAACTCTTAACGCCGGTCACATCGTTAATCATCCCCTGAACCGGAATGCCCAAGCGGGTGCCACCGGGTGTGGTCAATCTCAAAGGACAGAATATTTGCGATGTCCCGGAGGGAGAAACGATTTGCGCCACGGGTAACGCACGATCGACCTGTACTTCGATCTGATCAGTCTTTTCTTTGGTCCTCCCGTCTTCGTCCACATAGCGGAATACCGCCTTGAAAACCTGCTTCCCTTCCGGATAGATGGACGTGTCGATCGTGGCATCTCCTTGCGGAACAGCCCCAAAAGAACGCAATACTTCCCAACCGGAGGAAGTCTGGCGATGAAGAGTGAGCTGTTGCGGCGTCGCGGCGAAAGCACCGGAGGCGCTGATCGAAGCGTGCAGAGTGCCTCTACCGCTGGCCGGACCGCACTCGGCATCTTCGGCTTCGTATTTGAGCACGGCCGCAACCTCACCGCAGCTCTTCGGCCAGTACACCTCGTTCGAAACATAACTTTTCCCACTGCGGGATACCGCGACCGCTTTCAATTGCACCTGCTGCCCGCCCGTCAATGTCTGGGGAGGCCCCATCATAATGGAGTTCCCCGTCGGGATCGCTTCCGCGGTGCCGTTGACAGTGTGATATTCGATCCAAACGCCGTCCGTCGGACGCTGCGCCCAGTACGAAAGCTTGGCGATTTCTTCAAGGATGTAGTTTGTAATGGTGGGGGGATTGTCGCAGAAGACGCCGATTTCAAAAGAATTTTGCGTAATCAGCGTGTTCGAGTAATGAATCGATCCCGTGCTATCGACCACTTTCAGCCGTAGCGCATTGGGTGCACCACTGACGGAGGAGCTATCCCATGAGACAGTAATGCCCGCACCTGAAACGTCGTAAGTTGCGGCGGCCTTAAGCCATACCTCTTCCACTCTGTATTCGAGAGCAACCTCGCTCAATGCTGCCCTGATCGTCTCGAAGGCACTGATTACGTGATGGCCGGGTCGGGTTTTCGATCTCGCTAAAATATCGGAACTAAGCCTCTCCAAATCCCAGGCGTAGATGTCCACGATTTCATCCAATGTCCCTTCCAACGGTCCGGCAAGCACGCTGGAGCGGTTGCCGGCCCGGTCTTCGGCGCTCAGCCGGAAGATCTTGCCGCCGTAGGTCGTCATGCCCTCGGCATCGAACCCGCTGATTGCTACATTTTCCGTGGCCAGACTCGAAAAGCCTGAAACAGGTTTGCTTCCGATACTTTGGTCGCCTTGCTTGAACGAAATCCAATCACCCGAGCTGTTTTGATCACGGTGAACAACAGACCAGGATCCGAGGTTTTTATCGTCGGCGTGACCGGTCAAAAGCACCGAGGTGAAACGGCCATGCTCATCTTTCAATAGGCCGGTTGACAAATCAATATGAGGCGGAGTCGTATCGACCTCAACCAGCAGTTCATATTCAAGAACTTTGATCTTATAGATACCATCTCCGACGATCCCCCCTTGGTCGTCGGTCCCGTCCCAAGGAAGAGTTTGTTCGCCGGTCAGCGGATGGTTGCGGGTAAAGCGGCGTACCAGTTGATCGTTGGCGTCATAAATAAAAAATTCCAACTGCAATGGTTCAAGCACTGTGTATCTGAACTCAACAACATCCTTAACACCGTCAACATTGGGGGAAAAGACGCTTTCTGTTTTGTAGAGATTGGCAATGGGAGAGTTTTCACTCCAGGCAATCTTTTTTTCGGTCTGCAGGATATTCCCTGCCTTATCCCACACACTCAAGCGGACAAGGTACGTCCCTATTTGTGGAGGTATCCAGGTGCAAAAATCATCATTCAGAACGGTTATCTCTGAAGGCGGTTGAATCAGAGTCCATGAATCGGGACTATTCGCATCAGCGTACTCCAGCTTATAACCGCCGAAATGGAGGTCGGCAGCCAAGCCTTTGAGCAAAGCCTCCTCCCTTCCCATGGTAATTTGCAATTTAATTTGGAGATTCAGGTAGGATCCGTAAAATGTCGGGTTTTCCTTAGAATGTCTAGTGTCCTGTTTGGTTAGTCCTATTGATTAATTTGCTTCTTTGCTCTGTCCACAGCATCGATGATGACAGAGGCGCTTTTGGTCCATTTAAACGGCTTGGCGCTTTCAGAGTTATGAGCCTTTATGTACCGATGAATCTCGGTGCGCAGTTCCTTTATGCTGGTAAAAACACCTCGGTGGATGGCCCGGCGCTCCAGTTGGGAGAACCAGCCTTCTACCGCATTGAGCCAAGACGCACTGGTTGGCGTGAAGTGCATGATGAATCGCGGATGGCTGGCGAGCCACGACTGAATCTCCGGCGTTTTGTGGGTGCTGCTGTTGTCCAGAATCAGATGCAGGTCCAACTCTCTGGGTGTTGAGCGATCGATCTGACGCAGAAAGTCGAGAAACTCCTTGGCCCGGTGCCGCTTCGTCGTTCGACCGATGACCTTCCCCGTCAGGATGTCAAAGGCTGCGTACAGGCTCGTGGTGCCATTGCGCTTGTAATCGTGAGTGCGGCGCTCGATCTGACCAGGCCGTAGCGGCAGCATCGGTTGCGTCCGATCGAGTGCCTGAATCTGAGTTTTCTCGTCCACCGACAGCACCAGGGCATTGTCGGGAGGGTTCATGTACAGACCGACCACATCCACAACCTTCTCAGCAAATTCGGGATCGTTGCTGATCTTGAAGGTTTTGAGGCGGTGAGGTTTGAGATCTGAGGCCTCCCAAATCTGTCGGACTTGCCAGGTGGTGATCCCGGCCGCCTTGGCCATCAGGCGTACACTCCAATGGGTGGCCTCCCTGGGAATGCGCTCCACCGTCAGCGTCAAAACCTCTTTGACCTTGGCCGCCAAGAGCTTCTTCGGCTGGCCGGAACGCGGCAGGTCTTTGAGGCCATCAACACCATTGGCCTTGAATCGGTTGCGCCACTTGTACACTGCGAGCTTGGAGGAGCCGAGCGAATCGGCGACCTCTTCTACGGTCTGTCCTGTGCCACTGAGCAGAACAATCCGTGCCCGCATTACAATGCTTTGCGCTGTCTTGGGGGACCGAAGCAGCACTTCGAGAGCCTGCCGGTCCTCTACGGTCAATTCGTATTTTTCGTGAGGGCGTCCCATGTTCGAACTATACCACGGGACGACACTTAATGAAAAGGACTAACCGCACGGGACACTAGTTGGTAATGATAAGAAATTTCCCCGCGGCGACAGATATGGCTCTGATTGGTATATCCCGATATTCGTTGGGTAAACACTGCCTGAAGTCAAATCATGAAGATAATAAGTGCCATTTTTCCCAGGATTATTCTCTGGAACGAAAATAGTATTTGAATCAAAAAAAGGATAATACCATTGAGGTAAATAAGATTCATTAGGTGAAAAGTTCAAATTTATTGTCTCATTTTTCCGCAAATCGATGACCATAACTGAACTATTTGGATACGGAGGACCAGATAACCACAGGTAGTCTCCGTTTATTGACCATAAATTCTTCCTTGTAAAATCTTCCCAATTCGAAGATAGGTTCCAACCTTCAAATTCTGATTCAATAACCATCTCGTTTTTTAAAACATTATATATAATGATATTTTCACCACGAGTGATTAATTTTTCACCATCAGGTGAAACAAATAAATACTCATAATTATTACCTGGCAAGGTAACGGTATTATCACCGCTGATAATAGCCGTTTTGTAGGTGATTAGATTAAGTATCGCTATTTTGTCGTCAACAAGCCAATTCCAGTCTAAATAGCCATAGTCTTGGGAATAAATTGTTTTTCTCACCCCAGTATCGTAGTCATAAACAATCAGATCATTGTTTAAAGTTTGATACGCAATTTTATTTCCAGAACGAGACCATCTATATGTTACAAAAGCGTCATCATTTGAATCCCCTATTGCGTATAGCTTATCATTTTCATTGTCAATTCTTGTTTTTTCTAAACCATCTACATTGGAAACCCACAGCTGATTGTTCTTCTGGTAGGCTATTTTCGTGCCGTCAGGAGACCATTTCGGCTTCACTGACACTAAATCGATCAAAGTCCATTCTTTTGTATTATTTTTTAATACATAGAGCGCGTCATAATATCCGTACCGAACAGCTTTTATGGCAATATCCCCTAATGGTGATATGTCTGCATAAAAATAAGAATTGTAGTGAACAAACCAATCTGATGGCGTCAAACGAGTGATTTCGCTTCCATCCGCTGACATTAAGTACAAGCCATACGGATTTACAGGATCATAACCGCTTTGATAGGGGTAGCCACGGAAAAGGGCACCGCTTTCGTCCGGCATCCAGCCGATAAAATCCCAAGCGTTATTCTGATTACGATCGGTGAAGTTCACCAACTCGCCTAAAATAACAGCATCTGAAATGGTCAGCCTATTGGTATCCACAATGACGGACAAATCACCCATTACGGCGGAATCTTTTTGAATTCTCAGCCGATAGTCGCCATCGTCTACCACCTTCCCTTCATCATCAAGTCCGTCCCATAATACCTCGGCCTGATCGACGTTTTCCAAACCCTGCCCGCCAATAGTCCGGACTGTTCTTCCGTATTTATCCACGACCGCCACCTGCACCGTCTGCGGCGCATCAAGGCGAAAATAGAGGGTAGTGCTGTCCTGCACCCCATCGCCATTGGGTGATATGTATTGCTCCGTCACCCACAAGTCAGCGTTCTGCACCCCGAATGTCTTCTCGGTCCGGTTGTTGTCCTCGCGCTGTTCGGCAATCAGATTCTCTGGATCAACTGTGATCAGCACCGTATGCGTCCCAGGCAGACCCGTCGTGTCGTAGGTGAAGGCGACCGTGGCCATTCCCAGACCATCTATTTGGGAAATGGTCTGCTCCTGCAGGATGGCTCCTGCTTCACTCAGGCGCACTTTCACGTCCACAATGGCCAAATCGCCAAGATTGCGGATCATCGCCTGAATGGTCACCGGGTCGTTCTCCCTCGCGGCCGACGGCGCAACCGAAACTGCCTCGGCCGACAGCGCAAGGTCGGGCAGGCTGCGGACCACAAAGGTCGTGAATGCCTCGTTGTCGTCCTCGATCCCCTCTTCAATATTGTTTTCCGGATCGACAACGACATAGGCGATCTTGCCTCCTGCCTCCTGGATGTCGCTCCATGTCGTAATGAACGTTTCGCTTTGTCCGGCGGCCAGCAGCGGCAGGACTTCGCTTTTGAGCACGACTCCTCCATGCCCCGGAACGCCACGATAGATATCGACTCGCACATTGGAAGCCGCGGCCGTGCCATTATTAACCACCACGGCTGAAATTGTTACGGAACCGCCACCTCCGTCGGGTTGGGATCAACCGTCAGATACTGCTGCGAGACCGCCAAGTTGGGCCGGTACACGGCATTTACCGTGAGTGGCTGCACCGCTCGGTTATTGTCTTCCGCAAGCTCGACAAAGGCGCCGAAGGGGTCCACAGCCGCCGTAACCGCCAGCTCGCCGGCCAGGGAAGCCTGCCATGCCAACTCGGCAACCGTCTCGCCACCGGCCGGCAGATCGACCGGGACGGTGGCAATATGAAACTCAGAGCCCCCCTGATCTATGAAAAATCTTACCGGGACATCATAAGCGTCACGCGTTCCATGATTCGCCACCTTCGCTCTGATCGTCACGTTCTGGAAAAGGTTGACCGCCGGCGCGGACAAGGTCACCCCATCGTTCTCTATGGCGAAATCGTAGGTCACATCGGGCCGCATCGTCTTCACGGCCGTGTTATTGGTCTCGTTGGGCTCATCCACGAGACCGTCGGCATCGATGACTATCGTAAAATAACATTCATTACTGTCCGTCACCGGTACGGCAAAGGTCACCACCGTTTCCGCCTGGCCCTGAAACGCCACGGTCTGTTCATCAATCTTGTTCTCTTCGGCGATTACGCCCTTATACAGTGCGACCCTGGCTTGGGGCACATTAATCCTGCCCAAGTTGCGAACAGTCCCCTCAATGACGACCTGGGTTGGCAATGTTGTGATCTTTTCAGGAAGGAAGCGGATATTTTCGGGGGAGATCGCCAGATCCGGCGCATCGGTCGCCTGCCAGACGGCCCGGATAGCCGCCGCCGTCTGATACGGGCTTTCGTACCAGCTACCATCCTCGAATTGTCGGGCGAGCAGGTAATTGACACCATGTCCCATAATTGCGGTAGGGACACCGGCAGCGTTCAGCGACAAGAGAGCAGCGGCGGTATCGTAAACGGTGCTCGGGCTATTACCGAATCCCCCGTCGGGATTCTGCCGGCTGACCAGCCAGGCGGAACCGGCAGCAATCATCTCTTCGACCGGATAAGCCATTCGCACAGAGGTAAAGGCCAGGAGCGCATGGGCTGTCGGCTGCACCTGGCTGACGCTTTCAGAGCCCCCCCACCCGCCATCCGTATTGCGGCGGCTTTTCAAGTATCCAATAGCGGCGGCAACAGCTTGCGGCTGATTTATGCCGGCCGCGCTTAAGACCCTAACCGCCAGGGCCGTATCAACCGAGTTGCTGGCGAAATTTTGCGCGCTCCCCCAACCGCCATCGCCATTCTGGCGCGAAACGAGTTCGTCTACCAGGGTGCTGACATTCCGATCGGCCTTCGCCAGCGCTTCAATTTTCCGGGCGAGGTAATCAGTATTCGCAGCAACCGAACCAGCCAGCCATTCCGACCCCGCCTGCACGGCAGATTGCTGCTCGGGAAAAAACTGCAACGCTGTCACCGACTCAGCGGTATCCCGCTCTCTCGTCGGGACGGCATCGCCCCAACTGCCGTCAGCCCCTTGTTCCTGTGCCAGCCAGGCAGCCCCCTCGCTGATATCGGCAGGAGATGTGCGGGGGATAAGGGAGGGAACCCCCACTCCCGGATTGGTCGCCAGCTCTTCCTTGGGCGCCGGCGCCACCTGTACCAGAGCCTGCCCGTCGGTGAGGACGGAAAAGCGGGTCAGAAAGCCGTTGCGAACGGTCTCCAGCTTGCGCAGGTCCGTCTGCGAGAAAGCGCCTGAAGAGGTGACATAAAGGAAGGCGGTTTTGAAGCTCTTCTGCGACTCGGCAGCCGAAGGGATCCGCTCGCCATTGGCAGCGATGATCTCCTCGATGGTCACCGTGCGGGGGGTGCCGCTGATCATTGTGCCGACAACAGGTATTTTGGTCTGATCGAGATCGGAATTCTCGATCAGCAGCATGGGAGGCACTTCGCTCTTGTCGAGCATCCCCATGACATAGAGATCGAGAGGGCTGAAATAGGTGCGGGTCTCTGCGGCGGTAAAGGTGCCGTCGCCGTTATCTTGCCAGCGGCTGCCGTAATGCAGGGAGCCCCTGGTATCGAGCAGATAGCTCCAGTGACTGCCGTCTTTGCCGAGTATGGCGTTGCTGTTACCTGACGAATCGCCGAGCTTCAGGAAGGCACCCCAGCGGTGCAGGACTTCATGGTTGAGAGTGCCGAGAGTGTGCTCGAAGCGAGGGTCAAGGGGGTCGGCCACATTATTGGCCAGGTTGCCCATATCAATGGTGCCCTGCAGCTTGCCGGCACTACCGAAGAAAGTAGAGTTCTCAAACAGCTCCAGACCGATGCCTTGAACGTCATTCTTGACCTGAAGATAGAAAGCGACCGCCTCCGATTCCGGCATTTTGAAATCAAAATCGGTGAAGATGATCAGGAAGTCGTATTCGTCTTTGTGAGTCTTATAGAACTCCTGAGTGATGACCCGACGCGGACCGCCATTAATGGTGCTGTCGGGAAGCTGGGCATCGTAATTGCCAGCCACCTGCATGACGGTAACATTGCCGAAGTCGCCGATGTGCCTGGCGGTGAAATCCGTTGCGAGGGAGGGAGTTGGGAGGGAACCGGCGAGAAATGCACTCAGAAGACCGACGAGCGCAAAGGCGGCAAAGTGCCGCGACTTCCCATGGGCATTGCAAAACCATTCCATAAAACCCTCCCTGTGCAAACGTATAAAACGCAGATCAAAGCTGAATATATTTACTTAACAAGCCCCTGCACTCGCAGACCATCGCGGTGCGTAGTGGTTCTCTTTATTGAAAACCGGGCTTACCCTTTTCGGCCCCGCCTTTTACTTCTGCCGGCGCGATCATCAAAGGCGGCGGCTCGCCCTGCCGGCGCAGACGTTCGATGCGTTGGAATTTGCCATCCAGGCGGATGATGACGGTCTCAGGCCCTTGCTCGCCGGCCTCTTCCAACACCACCCGCCCCTCGGCGATCTCAATGATCTTAATGTTTGGGACCAACTCCTGCCCGACACCGACCAGCTGCAGCTTGCCATCCGGCATCTTCACCACCGCCTTCTGCTCCTGCGGGGCGATTTTGAGGAACTGAATCTTCTCCAGACCGGCCGCGAAGGAAAGGCCGACAAACAAGGTGAGAGAAAGTACGAGGCCGATCAAGACCATGAAATTCCGAATCATTGCAGTCCTCCCGAAAGAAAAAAACAATCCTTCAACTGCTCCACCCCGGCGCTTCTGGATGTTGAGACCGAGGATGTAAAGCAGAGCAAACTCGATAATCGTGTGATTCAGGGCACAGGCACCTTTCAGGAGCCAGTCCCCTCCCCTCTCAGCATCCAAAAGGCACTTGGCGCTGCATGCTGAAGGTTAATTTGTTCAACGCATGTCCGGTTATCGGTGTATCGACGTAACCGGACCAGTCGCTAGGCAACTGGATCAAGCCCTTGTCGACCACAGGGACTGGCTCCGCAGGTGCCTGTCCCGTTTCGTTGGCACTGCTTTCAAGGGGGACAGGCACCGCTACCGCGGAACCGGTCCCCAAATTCTCGCGATGGGAGGACCAGGGCCATTCCCTGGCCGAACGCACCATCCCGGCGCGCGCCGGGTTTGCCTCCACGTAGCGAATCGCCGTCAAAAGATGATCGTCATCGCGGACAATGAAGCTTTTGAAGCGCCCCTGCCAGACATGGCCGCTGGTGCCGTAATGGCGGTGGTAGCGTCGCACGTGCGTGGTCATGAGCCACTGCATCCACTTGCTCAGGTCCGCCGCCCGCTCCGGTTTCAGCAGCAGATGAAAGTGGTTGGACATCAGGCAGTACGCAATCACCTTAACCGGGAAACGCTCCTTCGCCTCGCCGATCAGCTTGACGAATGCGGCGAAATCCGCCGGCTTATGAAAAACCTCGGCGCGCCCATTGCCCCGATTAAGGACATGGTAAACCTGATGGTCAGCCAACCCTCTCCCCGCCCTCGGCATAATCTCCTCAGGGACTGGCTACTTTTTGCAGTTCAAAAAGTTGCCTGTCCCTCTCCAGCAAAGTCGATCAACAAAAAAGGTGCCTGTCCCCCTCAGGGCTTTCTGTCCCCCTCAGGGCTTTCCTCCGGCTGGTAACCGGCATTTTTTGCCGCCATCTCGACCGTGTACAAGAAGGGGCGAAAGGCTTCATCGGTCGCGCCGAAAAATTCGCCGCCCGCAGCAGCGCCACGGACGAGGCGGGATACATGACCGGATTCGATTTCCGGGTCCACTCCACCATTATGCGAATAGCAGATGGCAGGCTCGTTGGCATTTACTGGATCCACCTGCTCCAGAGGCGGCAGTGGGCCAAAAAGATTACGCTTCGGATCGAATTCGAGGTTACGGGTGTAGTCGGGGTTGAGGTAATATTTGAATTGAATGGTTGCCGTATCTTTTCGCGATATATCGCCAATAGCTATCGGTCCAAGAATTTTCCCATACATAGCTTTAATAAGCTTCCCGTCTTTTTGTTCGGATCTAACACGAAATATAAAGTTATCATCATCTGCAAAATTAGTAGTAACTCCATCTTGTGTATTCCTTTTTTTAAAAATAGCAAACTTGTCAAAATAGCTAAATTGAGGAGCAAATCGAGGCAGTTTGAAGTCACTACCATATTTGTGTTCTTCTTTTATTAATTGAATGCCATCAAACTTGTTTTTGAATAAAATTGTAATTTTTGCATCATAATTATTCCGATCAATTACTTTTTTTTCTAGATTAAATATAAAATCTGGATTATTGCCATGCCCGTATGGCACCACCCAGTCAAATTTAACTAGGTCAAAACCGATATTTTCACCAACAACTGGTATTTCCTTAACAACTTCTCGTGCATACATTGGTACTTGATTTTCGATTTTACGCAGTACCACTTTCAACTCTGGATTCCAAGGTTTCCACCGACCAAAATCACTATCCCTAAACCTATGTTCTCCATGGCTTTTATAATATCCTTCTTTAGTTACACCAAAATAAATTTGGCCAAGGAATGCTGAATTAGTCGCTGAAAACCTTCCATTATCATCTGAAATACCTTCACTGGTAGATACTCTACCGGGTTCCTTTGTTTCATAGCTTATGCTGACGTGGGCATTATCTATTGGCAAGTTATCTTCACCAATTATTAAAATAGTTATTTTTGATAAGCTTTGAAGATTTACCGCAAAGCAAAGCATAGGAATGAATGTTAATACAACAAGCAAAATAAATTTTTTCATAGTGGTTGTCCTTATACTATTTTAAAGCTTCAAAAAGTTTATAAATGTATACATATGCGATGTTTTTTACATCAGAATGCAACCATTTTGAACTACTGCCCCTTTCACTTGGCCAATCATTCTTCAATGTTTTTTGCATGTCAACAGCATGGTTTATATCAACCACTTCAAAATCTTCCAGGGCCTCCCCCCTGGCCCACCCGCGGGCAGAGTTAATGCAGGTATGGCCTCTGAAAGAACTTGATCGCGCACTTTGTTGTCCACCGTACCCAACGTCGCTTCGCCCAAGAGATCGGTAAGCGGAGGTCCAAGTTTGAAAAATGGCCTGGACTTCAATTGGCTCACAGGGATGGTGTTAGCTGGGAATCCATAGATCGGCTCTTTTTCCCCCGTGACTGGATCCTTGATTCGCGCGTACTCACTATCAGCTAAGTTGAACCCCCACCCGCCATACGGACTTCCAGCTATATAAACGCCTTCGAACTCCCAATCATTTTCATCATAAACACCCTGCAAGTATTTCATCCATGTAGAGGTGACCCTTCCCTTGAGCCTCTCCTGCAATGCAAAGGCATAACGCCCAGACGGATATACCCCTTCAAGATAATTCGGGTCTGTATCCCAAAGCAATCCAGGGTCATCATGGGTCGCCAATACTTCTTCACCTTCGGAATAGAAGTTGTAGCAATCGATTTGGGGCTTGTCGTTAACGCTATTTCTGCACATTTCAGAGAAGCGGCCATACCGATTGCGCCAAGTCAGGCTTTCTCTGGCATCTGTGACTGTATCATCTACATGGTCATCGAATAGCTGGTACCATTTGCTGGCCCATAAGTCTGTTTTATAAATTGTCTGCCCGAGATCGTGATACCACCACTTCGGGTGATACATGTTGACATCCTCGGGTATGGCACCATCGAGTGTTTCCATGGCAATTGCCGCATCGATCATGTAGACCTTGCGGATTGGTGCGGGCCACGTGCCATTCGCATAATGATCGCTGATCATACTGGCGGCCACAGCATTGCCGAGGCTATGGGCGGCAATGGTGATTTCCCCTTCTTTGATATAGGTTGGTAAAAGGCTTGCCAAAATCGAACCGGTTTCAATTGCGTTTACAACATTAATATGAAAATTCGGCGTGAAAATGCCATTTTGGCTTTCAAAGCCAAACCAAGAGATACCCCAGAATTTGGCCCTCATCCCTGACCAGTAAAGCTTTTTAAACATCTCGGTTTGGTAACCTCTGGCTTGCTGCCCATTGACGTTATATCCGTGCAAAAACACGAAATTTTCACCAGGCTCTGTCTCTGTGTCGGGGAAATTGGCGGGTTCTTCTCCCTCATTTACGTACCGACTCTTCATCCCGCCGAATCTTGTCCCGCTGGGCAAGTCGCCTGGCGGTGGCCCGCCGACCTCTTGAATGACGTTTACGTGCCTGAACATCTGCTCCACCCCATCCAGGCTGAGGTTGAGTGAGGTAGTAAACACCTGCTGGCCGGCTTCGTCGCTTATCTCAAGGACCATTGGCTTTCGTCCCGGTGCATGGCCTTCCACCAGCAGAACACCTGATTTTCTTTGGGAGCTCATGCTTTGCAGCAGTGATTTGAAGGCCTGCCGGCCCTCTGCTGTGTTGATGCGGTTACCGGTGAAATCCCCGCTATCGGAAATTGGATAGACGACAACGTCTTTGGCTATGCGCCTGGCTGTTAACACATCAATCAAGTAGTTCGATACCGTTATCGGGGCCAAGTCGGACAGAATTACATTGAGGTTGTTCTCTGCCGTTTTGAGCTTGTAGTCATATACCTCTGGAGGAAAGAGGTCGAGAAGCATCCCGATATCCAGCACAACCGGAAAGAAGTCGATCAGATCGCGCACGCCGTCTACCCGATGATCGTCGCAGTCGCGACCCGTCATATAGATTGTTTCTTCCTTCGGGATATCGTCCCCTTCTGTCTCCCCTGCATCGTCGTCATCATTGATCCAAAAATAATAGGTATCCCCCCGCGCCGCGCGGTTGCGGTCTTCGTCGTCAATCTCGCGGTTGTGATTATAATCGGAGATAATGGCAGCCATGATGACACTCGCGCGTATCGTATCTCCCTCGATAAAATTTCCATCTCCTTTGGGATCGACTTGCATCCTAATCTGTTGGCCGCCAAAAACGCTGCCGGGGGTGACGCCTTCGAGGTAGAAGAGCCAGTTCCCCGTGGCAGTCTTCGTCCCGAGTTCGGCCAGGGGGTAGGTTTCCATCGGTTTGAGATAATCGCCGCCATCTTTAACCGAGTTGAACGTTGCGCCCCTGTGTGCCATCTTTGCTCCACAAGCGCAGATGACCAGAGGCCGGGATGTAACTGATCTTGCCATCTGCACCAGTCTGCGATTGGATTTGCGCTGGGTCGGAGGCAAAATAATCGAATCGAACACGGGTCGTGGCCGGATCGAAGACACTGCCAGCGAGTTCGATCACCAGCGGTACGAAGGGGACGCTGTCGGGCTTGCCATCGCTGTTCGCCTGGTTGCCGTAGAGATTGACGCCGTCCTTTCGCAGGCCGTCGGCGAAGCCAGGGATCTTGTCGCCGTCGGGATCGAGGAGATTCGGCTGGATGACCTTGCCCGGATAACCGGCGAGATCTTCGGCCTGATCTTCCAAGGGACTGCGCGAGGGCGACTTGTGCGTGCCATCGTCGTTGGTCCCGGCGTTGTTGTCGCTGTCGATGTCGAGATCGGACAAGAAGGTAGCAATCGGCATCTTGTCACCGCGGATCTCGATGGCGCTGCCGCGGTTAAGTACGGTTTGGGCAAAGTAACGCTTCTTCGGGTCAAAGGCGGAGCCGCGGCTGAAGACGGCGGTGCCGGTACCCTGCACGGCGTCGCCAACCAGGTAGCCAACCCATGCGCCGGCACCATCGAACAGATCCACCTGGGCGCTTAAAGCCTGGTACCCGTCCGGTGCGGAGCCGGAAGGTTGGATGGTGTAGTTGACGGCAACGTTCTCCCGCGCCAGACCGCCATCACCGAGCAAGGCTATTTCGGGGGTAACCGTCGTCGGCACCTGGACCCCGTAATTTTGAAATGTTACCTTGATCGGGTTGTCGTTAGGCCACAGATCCTTGCTGGTCTGGTTGAACAGAAGCCGTTGTCCGGTCTTGACGGTGACCGTGCGCATCGGCAGGGTGCCGGTTGCGTATCCGTCTCTGACGGTCCTGCCGTAGATGGTGTAATAAACTTCCGGTACGGTGACGGTGGCCTCACCAACGGCTTCGATCCGATTCAGAGCCGCCTGCGGCCCAGTGGTATAAGTCGCCCGGTAAACCCCTCCCCCAACATGGTTGACCGTTCCAACACTCCCCTCACCTTGGATCGACGTGAAGAGGACGGTGCCATCAGTGATACGTTTGGTGTTGATAATGCTGCTGCCGTTAACCCGCCAGCAGTCGGCCTGGTAGGGATTGCCATCCGAAGCATATTTCGTGCAGCTGTACTTCTCCATGTTGAAGTCGTTGTAGAGCATGAAAAGGGCGGCCGAGAGCGGAGCAGCCAAGGTGTCGCCGGCTTTGGCGGCATTGACGGGTACTCCCTGCTCGTTGACGGTCGTAAGGTGTTCTATGAAGATTTGCGCCGAGTATGCTCCTTCATCCATATAGCCGAGAGAGGAAAGGGAGAAGGCGATGGCCGGTAAATCGGGCGCCGTGGCCTCAACCGTATATTGGGTGGCCAGTGTGTTGCCCAGGAGGGTCTCGATTGCGGCACCGTGGTAAGCGCTCACTTGAGTGAAGGACGGGACGGTTCCACAATCTCCAGGGAGCGGAAAGGCGACTGCACAATCCTCCTTCCGGTAGAATTCAATATTCCGGTAATTTGTGGGAAGAGACAAAGGACTCTGGCTGACGGCCTCCTTGGCGGTGAACGTCACCGGAATGTTGGAAATAGGGTTGCCGTGCTGATCGACAACCCTGACCTTCACCGTGCCGGCCGAGGTGTTCACCATGGCTCTGCTGCCGTCGCCGAATGCCTTGATCATTGCCGTCGGGACATCCGGACGGCCATAGATCTCGAAGGGCTGGATAATGGACAAATCCCCCAAGCGACTCGCCACGGAAGCGGTGAAGAGATTGACGCCGACCTGGGTGGCGAAGAGATCCCCCTGATTGACCCGCTGGAAAGACGGATTATCAGCCGTGTGAATGCCGAGGGTCGGCGAGGCCTTGGCGATGCTATTTATTTTAGATTCTGAAAATTGCACTATGTCCCCGGAAATCTTTGATCTGAGCCGCCATCCCTTTTCTAATTGTCTCGTGTCAAGGGCTGACCCCTATTCTTCCTAGGGCTGACCCCTATTCTTCGGACTTTTTGCAGTTCAAAAAGTTGCCTGTCCCTCTCCAGCAAAGTCGATCAACAAAAAAGGTGCCTGTCCCCCTCAGCTCTTTTGTGCGGATTACGGTTCTGTCACCCGCTCCAAATCGGGCAGATTGCCAAACAGGTTGCGCTTCGGGTCGAATTCGAGGTTTCGAGTGTAGTCGGGGTTGAGGTAATAGATAAATTCAATATTTGCCGTGCCTTTACTCTTTGTTCCAATATCGAAGTCACCGATAATTTTTCCGTATAAACCTTTTTTAAATTGGCCATGTTCTTCTTCAGATCTAACTCTAAAAATATAATTCATATTTCTTTTTGAAGATTTTTCGACAAGATTCAACCCTCTTTTTACATAAAGTTCTTTTTTATCTACATACCCATCTAAGGGGGCAACTTTTGGCAATTTCAGTTGGCTGCCATATTGCAAATTTTCCTCGTATGGAATTAATCCATCATGTTTATTAGAAAAATGCATCGAAATTCTATATTCAAAATCCTTTTTTCCTTTACTTTCTTTCGTTAAGTTGAAGACAAAATCTGAGTGGGCTCCGCTTCCATAAGGTACAACCCAGTCAAATTTAATCAGATCAAATCCGATATTTTTTCCAATCTCTGGAATTTCAATTTTTGATGTTCGTGTATCGCGTACATACATCGGAATTGGATTTTCGATTTTACGCAATACGACTTTTAACTCTGGATTCCATGGTTCCCAGCCAAAAGCATTTTTTCCTTTAAATTGATAATCCCCTGTCGTTTTGTAATAACCATCTTTTGTCACATTAAAGGCCAAATATCCACTCGTTGTCGTCGCAGATCCAGTAAATTCTCCTTGATCGTCTGTAAATCCTATAACTGAATTCTCCTTCGATTTTGACCTGACATCATCAAAACCGATCCCAACCCTCGCGCCATCAATGGGACCTCCGTTTTCACTCACGACTTTTATCGTTATTTTTCCATTTGCGAATAATGCGTAGCTTGCAGTTGTAAAACTCAACAAAATTAATGCAATGATTAGAACGCAAAATAATTTTTTATTCATTTCAGGCCTCCGCTGGTTACGCAATTTGAATCCACCAACCTATGGCTCTGTTACCTGCTCCAAGTCCGGCAAATTGCCGAATAGGTTGCGTTTCGGGTCAAATTCGAGGTTGCGGGTGTAATCGGGGTTGAGGTAATAAATGAAAGAAAGGCTCGGCATTCCCCCTGTTTTTCTAGCCGTCAGCAACCTAATGTCTGAAAATATTTTTCCATACATTCCCCTAATAAACCTTCCGTTTTTCTCCTCAGACCTGACGCGAAATATATAATGTCTGTTATTTTTCCAGGAAAGATTTGAACCACGTTTAAGCCCAACCATGAATACGTTTATTTCTTTATTATAATATCCATCTGTATTAGCTAACCTTTGAAGCTTAAAAGAACTTCCTTTTTCAATTTCCTCGTCATAAGTGTAAAATCCATCATATTTTTTCGGAAAATAGATTTTTACTTTATATTCAAAATCGTTACCTCCCTTGTCATCCATATCGAGATAAACAGTCAAATCGCTAATTGTTCCATTGCCATATGGGATTACCCAGTCGTATTTAACAAGATCAAATCCAATTTCCTTGCCAGCAACAGGCATTTCGATTTTTGCTTGTCTGACATACATCGGAACGGGATTTTCGACCTTACGCAAGACAACTTTTAGCATTGGATTCCATGGTTCCCATCCAAAAGCATTTTTTCCTTTAAAATCGTAGACATAATGACTATCGTAGTACCCTGATTTTTTTGCACCATACGCAACATGCCCGTTACAACTACCGGTTGTGGTAAACTTTCCCTCTGAATCCGTTGATCCATCATTCGTCGAAATTTTAGTACCTTGCTCCGTATTTATTTCAAACGTAATACCCGCATAAGCTCCTTCGACCGGATGATTACTCTCATCAAGAACGACAATCGTTGCCTTGGCAAAATTTGTTAATGCGTATACAGGGGTGCCAATGAACATAAATAAAATTGAGATATAAACGTATTTTTGCATTTTGCTGCCCATTACAGTCCTCCATTTTCAACAATATATTTAAATATTTCCTTCGAAAAAATGAAACCAACATCTTTAATGTCAGAATGTTTCCAATCTGTATCAAGGCCACGAACACTCGGCCATCCGTTTTTCTTCGAGGGATCATTCATATTTACAAAAAGACTGAACCTTCTATCACGTTGAATATCTCCCCCCAACCCCCCTCCCGTCACCAGGGTGAGTGAAGGCAGAGCAAGGGCGAGGAGTTCGTCGCGAATACCCGTCACATCTGCCGCATCAATTGTCGGTCCAAAAAGGAGATGACCCAACTGCCCGGCGCTGGGCTTGCGGAAGAGCGGTTCCGAGAGTAGCTGCTCGTTGTGGATCAAGCTGTTGGCAATCGCCGGGTACCATGGGTGAGTTTCGGGCAGTCCACCGCCTACTGCATCGGTCGTCTGGTAGATCTGGTTGAATCCCCACCCCATCAGATCGGTGCTGCCGAGCGGCAGATCACGTCCTTTCCACTTCTCCTCTAAGACCCACGCATAGCGTCCCAGGTTGCTGTTCCAGACATCGGGGGACTGAATGTCAGGCGACTCACCGGTATGCGTCGCCAGAACCTCGTCGCCGGTTGAGTAAAAACTGGAGTAGTTAATGCTCGCCGGCAGATTCGCGAAACGACTGAAGGGATATTCCGGGGACATAATGCTATTTCTTCCCGCTACAGGGGCGTCCAGCAGGCTTTGGGCGGAGAATACGCCCAGCTAACTGAGCCAAATGATCAACAAAGGTTTCATCCCCCACTGGTCGTCCAGTCCGGGTCCCCTGGCGAACCATCTTGTCTGCTTCATCGTCCCACTCACCGACAAAAGCCGGCCAATCACCGACCATTTCAGGCAATTGCCGCCCTTGAACGAGCGGGTCAGATTCGGCCAGCCCACAGTGATAACGACAACTGGACCACATGTATTCCACCGCGCCTTTTACCAATCTCGCCCTGACCGGATTGCGTTCTACATATCGACCTGCTGCCAATAAATGGCGCTGATCGAGGACACAGGAGCCAAATCGTCCCTGAAAAAGATAACCACGTACCCCCTCAGCAAAATTCTTCATCCGAGTGAAGCGGCGATGGGCCTCTCCGATTGCGCGGGCAAGAGAATCACTCTCTTGCGGTTGTGCAATCAGATGGACATGGTTGGTCATTAAGCACCAACCCAGAAAAGTCACACCGAAACGATCTGCCTCTTCTGCCATGAAGCCCAGATAAGCGCGGCGGTCGTCATCATCGACAAAGATGTCCATGGAGCGGACACCACGCTGGACGATGTGATGGGGATAGCCGGGTATAACTAGTCGAGAGAATCGCGCCACTGATCTATCCGATCGAATTGAGTGCAATAATTGTATTGTGTCCCCGGAATTCCCCTATAATTGTATTGTGTCCCCGGAATTCCCCTGTGTCCCCGGAATTCCCCTCCCCTCTTCTGTCCCTGATTAAGCCACCCCTCTCTTACGGCCACGCTGTATATTCATCCTTGGGACGATTGGTAAAGAGGTTGCGTTGCGGATCGAATTCAAGGTTACGGGTGTAGTCGGGGTTAAGATAGTAATACATCTTGATTTTCCCCCCACTGCCCGGTGTATACCAAATGTCCCTTCGGATCTTGCCGTACATAGCCCGTTTCAATTTTCCGTTTTCATCGACTTCGGACCTCACGCGAAAAATGTAATTATTGTCGTCCTTCATATCGAGGACATAGCCATGGGAGCCTGTTGAATTGCGCTTTTGCAGTTTTGACAAATACCCAATTTCAGGTGCAGTTCGCGGCAAACGGTAACGACTGCCGACGTTAAAGTCACCGCCACCATCGTCTTTAATGACCTGAATGCCATCCAGCGGATTGGAAAAAGTCAGGGTCATTCGGCAGTCGAAGTTGTTGCCATCGTCGTAACGTTGATCAATCCTAAAAACGAAATCGGCTTTCGTACCCTGCCCATAGGGAATGACCCAATCGCCCTTTTCTAGGTCGAAACCGACCTCCTGATTTTTGACGGGAATCTTGAAATGAGTATCCCGCACATACATCGGCACTGGATTGACGACAGGACGCATCACCACCGTCAGCTCCTTCCCCCACGGCTGCCACATGCCGAAGTGGGTGACGTAGAAGTCGTGGTGAAACACACTTTTATAATAGCCGTCCTTGTCTACACCCCCTCCCGTTGAACCATCATTTGACATCCCTGAAGCACCAAATATCCCGTTTTTGTCCGTTTCACCGGTTGTTCGATCTTTCTCCAAACCACCACCCTGAAAGCGAAGACTAACTCGTGCCCCTTCCAATGGCTGGCCATCTTCATTGACAACTTTGAGAACAAGTTTAGCCATGCCGAGGGCATGTAACGGTTGCGTCTGTCCAAGTAAACAAATAAGCACAACTATTACTGCGAAATACCAATGATCTCGAATCATGGCGCAACTCCTTGAATTTTTATTTTTTTGACCCATTCGTCATATAGCCCGGACAGGTAAGGATAGGCGACGACATAGATATCGCTGTGCTTCCACTCATAATCATCGATGCCGCGTGGCCATGGGCTACCCAGTTTCTTGACCAGAAACTTATCCCGAATATCTACATCCCTATCATCACCTTTTGTTTTAATCCTCCCCACCCCCCGATGCCCTGCCGCGAAGGTCAACGCCGGGATTTCGTTGGCGAGCAACTCCTCCCGCAAAGACGTTGAAATCAGGAGAGGCTGCTCAGAATCAGAATATAGAAAGCCAATATCTGAGTTTTTCAAAAAGAATGGCTCTTTCTTCAATTGCGTTGAGGTGTAGCTGTTTGCCAAATCAGGCTTTACAAGCTCCCCTAGAAACTGATAAGCGTGCAAATTGAATCCCCATCCGCCACTATCGCTGTCCTCGTCGCCAAGGACCATCCTCCCCTTGAGCAGTTCCTGTAATGCGAACGCATAGGCGCCAAGAGGGTTGCTTGAGCTGAAGGCGCTCTGAATGAATTCCTCCAAACCTGGCCAGTCCGTGGCGTTCGGCTGGTAACCGGCATTTTTTGCCGCCATCTCAACCGTGTACAAGAAGGGGCGAAAGGCTTCATCGGTCGGAGAATAGTAGACGAAGGTGTCCGTCAGGTCGCGCACCCTCGCGAAACGATTTCTCCAAGTCAGGGTTGAGCGACCATCATCGGGCGCGAAAAGTTTGTACCATTCCGAGGCCCAGAGCTTGGGCTGGTAGGCCTGCTCGAAGGGGACCATGGCACCACCGGGATAGAGCCACGCCGGATGATACATTTGCTCCTTGGTTGCACTACGCCACGGGGCGTCTGATTCATAGGCGCCGGCATAGGCTTCTTGGGGGGTATAAGCTTCCTCCGCCACTGCGGCGTTGACCATCAGGTAATGGGCAACCGACATCCTTTCCTCGATGGCGGCGGACACCACCATATTACCGAGGCTGTGGGCAAAGACGGTCACATTGCCAGCCACATTTTGGTTGACGAACTCTTTCAACAACCGCCCGGTGTCAAAGGCATGGCGGACGTTGACGTGGTAGTTTGGAGTACGTTCAAGTAATGACCATTGCGAATCCCAACCATACCAGGTGATTCCCCAGAACCTGGCTCTGTTGCCGGACCAATAGAGTCGTTTGAAGGTTTCGGCCTGCTCGCCGCGTGCGGCCTCGTCGTTGACATTGTACCCATGGACATGAATAAAATCGTTTCCATCGTTTTCGGCATCGAAGCCGGTGAAGTGAATCCGATTGGTAAATTCATCGGGCTGCAAACGATCGTTCATACCGACAGCAGGTACGGCAGGCACAAAAAATTCCTCGTAGCCGCCGCCGACTTCCTCCAGCGCAGACAATTCTTTAATCAGGTTCTTCTGCCTGAACATCTGCTCAACACCATCCAGACTGAGGTTAAGAGAGGTAGTAAACACTTGCTGGCCGGCTTCGTCGCGCACTTCAAGAACAAAAGGCACCGTGCCCGGTTTTACTCCTTCGAGCAGGATGATGGGCGATTCCTGATTCGCGGAGCGCAGGATCGCATCAAACAATTTTTGTGGCTGTTGGGTGATCGAGTCCTCGGTCGTAACCGGTCCAATGCCATTGACGCCGATGGGCCTTGATTCCACCGACCCGAGCCGCCGCGCCGTGTCCACATCGACCAGATAGTTCCTCATAACCGTCGCTGTCAGATCGGGGAAAACAACCTTCAGATTTCCCGGCACCGACTTGAGGCTATATTTGTAGACGCTCGGCGGAAATAGCTCAACAAGCATCTTGACATCGAGGATCACCGGGAAGAAGTTAACCAGATCACGTACGCCATCGACCCGTTTGTTGTCGCAGTCGCGCGGGCTATTGCTGGTTCCGGCATACGAGAGGGGCAGCGGAATGTCATCCCCTTCCGTCTCCCCTTCATCGTCGTCATCATTGATCCAGAAATAAAAAGCATCCCCCCTATCCGCCCGCTCACGGTCCTTTTCATCTATCACCCGATTATGGTCATAATCCGGTATTAAAGAGGCCAGTACTACCTTAGCGCGCACGGCGTCGCCTTCTATGACCGGCAGCGATCCGTCGCCATCGGGATCGATCTGGATGACAATGCGCTGGTCGCCGGTGCCGTTGGAGGCGGTCAGGCCTTCGAGGTAGAGTTGCCAGCCACCATTAACAGCAACCGTGCTTAACTGGCTAAAGGTATAGGCCTTGTCGGGCGTGATGTAGTCGCCCGCGGCGGAGGCAGCAATGTCTTCGGCATTGCGGGTTTGCGAGCCATCTTTGCTCCACAGGCGCAGGCTGCCGATGGCGGGGGTATAGCGGTCCTCACCTTTGGCATCGATCCCCTTCTGCACCTGCGCCGGATCGGAGCCGGGATAACCGAAGGTAATCTTCGCCTTGGCCGGATCGAAGGCGCTGCCGGCGAGTTCGATCACCAGCGGCACGAAGGGGACGCTGTCGGGCTTGCCATCGCTGTTCGCCTGATTGCCGTAGAGGTTGACGCCGTCCTTTCGCAGGCCGTCGGCGAAGCCGGGGATCTTGTCCCCGTCGGGGTCAAGCAGGTTCGGGCGGATCACCTTGCCGGGATAGCCGGCGAGATCTTCGGCCTGATCTTCCAGGGGATTGCGGGAGGGCGCATTGTGCGTGCCGTCGTCGTTGGTGCCGGCGTTGTTGTCGCTGTCGATGTCGGAGATCGGCCATCAACGTAGCGATCGGCACCTTCTCACCGCGGATCTCGATGGCGCTGCCGCGGTTGAGGACGGTCCGGGCAAAATAGCGCTTTTTCGGATCGAGGACGGCGCCGCGGCTGAACACGGCGGTACCCGTCCCTTGGGTGGCATCACCGACCAGGTAGCCAACCCATGCGCCGGCGCCATCGAACAGGTCCACCTGGGCGCTTAAAGCCTGGTACCCGTCCGGTGCGGAGCCGGAAGGTTGGATGGTGTAGTTGACGGCAACGTTCTCCCGCGCCAGACCGCCATCACCGAGCAAGGCTATTTCGGGGGTAACCGTCGTCGGCACCTGGACCCCGTAATTTTGAAATGTTACCTTGATCGGGTTGTCGTTAGGCCACAGATCCTTGCTGGTTTGGTTGAACAGAAACCGTTGTCCGGTCTTGACGGTGACCGTGCGCATCGGCAGGGTGCCGGTTGCGTATCCGTCTCTGACGGTCCTGCCGTAGATGGTGTAATAAACTTCCGGTACGGTGACGGTGGCCTCACCAATGGCTTCGATCCGATTCAGAGCCGCCTGCGGCCCAGTGGTATAAGACGCCCGGTAAACCCCTCCCCCAACATGGTTGACCGTTCCAACACTCCCCTCACCTTGGATCGACGTGAAGAGGACGGTGCCATCAGTAATACGTTTGGTGTTGATAATGCTGCTGCCGTTAACCCGCCAGCAGTCGGCCTGATAAGGATTGCCATCCGAAGCATATTTCGTGCAGCTGTACTTCTCCATGTTGAAGTCGTTGTAGAGCATGAAAAGGGCGGCCGAGAGCGGAGCAGCCAAGGTGTCGCCGGCTTTGGCGGCATTGACGGGTACTCCCTGCTCATTGACGGTCGTAAGGTGTTCTATGAAGATTTGCGCCGAGTATGCTCCTTCATCCATATAGCCGAGAGAGGAAAGGGAGAAGGCGACGGCCGGCACACCAGGGGCCGTGGCTTCGACCGTATATTGGGTGGCCAGCGTGTTGCCCAGGAGGGTCTCGATTGCGGCACCGTGGTAAGCGCTCACTTGAGTGAAGGACGGGACGGTTCCACAATCTCCAGGGAGCGGAAAGGCGACTGCACAATCCTCCTTCCGGTAGAATTCAATATTCCGGTAATTTGTGGGAAGAGACAAAGGACTCTGGCTAACAGCCTCCTTGGCGGTGAACGTCACCGGAATGTTGGAAATAGGGTTGCCGTGCTGATCGACAACCCTGACCTTCACCGTGCCGGCCGAGGTGTTCACCATGGCTCGGCTGCCATCACCGAATGCCTTGATCATTGCCGTCGGGACATCCGGACGGCCATAGATCTCGAAGGGCTGGATAATGGACAAATCCCCCAAGCGACTCGCCACGGAAGCGGTGAAGAGATGGGAAAGACATAGGGGTCAACTCTCCAAAAATCAAATTCCTAGTTTTCCCCTTACAGTCTCAACTGTTTTTGCCAGCTCCACATCCCCTTTCAGTTTTCGCGACAGGAGACGACGCGCTTCGGCTATTGCCGTCTCGCCCACGCCGAAGAGAGCGCCGATTTCTTTGAGCTTCTTCCCACTGTGCCGGTGACAGAGGTACATTCCAACCTGTCTTGCCAGCTTTTCGTTATCTCCAATGACGCTGGATACTGCTTGAAGAATGGCTTCCGGGTCTGGGCGGGATTCAAACGCTCGCAAGGCTGGAACTGTCCGATCCGCTCCTTTCGACGCAAGTTGTGTCTCCGCGATCATTGCGACAAAGGCCTCCGACCCCAGCACTGCCGTTCCGAACGTCCTTTTCAAGGGGGTTTCATACTCCCGCCCCAGCAGGTCTTCGACAAATGACCGATACCTTGCGGCATCCTTGCCGAAATGCGCCAGGACGGACTCCATCCGCAGCCAATCCGGCGAGGGACTCAGGCCTATGTAGCTGCGATAACTTGACCAGCGGTATTGCTCCGGCAATGCGGCCATCCCCGCCCGCACCGGGTTCAGGTGGATGTAGCGCGTCAACTCCATCGCGTATTCATCGAATTCCACCAGGATTGCCTTATATCGCCCCTGAAAGAGATGACCGGCCCGTTTCCGTTTGATGTTGAAGTGCGTCGTATAAGCGCCGTTGATGTGGCGCATGATCTGGGACAGGTTGCTGGCCGGCGTCTCCAGCAACAGATGATAATGGTTGCTCATCAGACAATAGGCATGCAGAACTAACCCGTACCGCTCCGTTGCCGTCGCCAAATAGCTGAGAAATTTCTCCCTGTCCTTCTGGCTTTAAAAGACATCCTTTTGCTCGTTACCACGTGATGTCACATGGTAAAAAGCTCCTGGATATTCAATACGTAACGGCCGCGCCAACTCGATCTCCTCCGATGGTCATGAGGCTATAATCTCATTTCATTGTTGACTACCATTCTTTGATTTTTGGAGACTTGACCCTTATCGCTTCCTTATCGTTTCTTGCTTGTCAAATATGTAGCTCTGACACCTTTACTTACTGCTAATTGTCTCGCGTCAAGGGCTGACCCCTATTCTTCGACCTTTCGCGGATAGGCCGACCTACGGCTGCCCCGTCCACTCACCATCAGGAAGCTTAATAAAGAGATTTCGTGTCGGATCGAATTCAAGATTGTGTGTGTAGTCGGGGTTAAGGAAGTAGTACATACCTATTGTTCCCCCATTCCCTGAACCGACATAATATCTAAGTTTGTTGCGTATTTTCCCATACATGGCGCGTTTCAATTTGCCGTTTTCGTCAATCTCGGACCTGACGCGGAAGATGTAGTTGTTGTCGTCTTCCATGTTGGACTGCCGGCCAAAAGAGCCCCATGCAATTCGTCGTTCAAGTTTTTGTAAATACCCAGTCTCAGGAGCAGCCCTCGGCAAGCGAAACCGACTCCCGGCATTAAAGTCTCCACCGCCATCGTCTTTAACAACCTGTATCCCGTCAAATGGATTGGTAAACGTCAGGGTCATGGTTGCGTCGTAGTTGTCACCATTTTCATAAATCTGTTTAATCTTAAAAACAAAATCAGACTTAACCCCCAGCCCGTAAGGGATCACCCAGTCGGCTTTTTCCAAATCGAAGCCGACCTCTTTGTTGAGCACTGGCACTTTAAAAGAGAAATCGCGCACATACATCGGCACTGGATTGACAATGGGGCGCATGACGACGGTCAGTTCCTTCCCCCATGGTTGCCACATGCCGAGCCGGGTGACATAGAACGAGTGTGCCAAACCGCTTTCGTAATAACCTTCCTTTGTTATATCTCCCAATATCACACCATCATTGGACATGGCTTTTGCGTCAAAAATGCCATGATCATCCGTGAAACCCTTTACTGTGCCTGAATCACTCGAAAATCGAATATTCAAATGAGCGGCTTTAACTGGTTCACCCGCCTCATCCATAATCTTGACAACGATCTTTGCGATGCCAAAGGCCTGAGCCGACGTGACATGAGGTGATACGAGCAAAAAAACAACGATAAAGGTCAGAAATCCGTGTTTCATATTCATGGTGTTGCTCCTTGAATTTTTTTGACCCATTCGTCATAAAGACCGGAGAGATAAGGGTAAGCGACGACATAAATATCGCTGTGCCGCCACTCATATCGAGGCCTATCTGCGAGCCATGGCGCACCTAGTTTCTTGACTAAAAACTTATCCCGAATATCAGTGCCCATATTTTTGTCATTAAAAAACCCCACCCCCCGATGCCCCGCCGCGAAGGTCAATGCCGGAATCTCGTTGGCGAGCAACTCCTCCCGCAACGACGTTGAAACAAGGAGAGGCTGCTCAGAATCAGAATATAGAAAGCCAATATCTGAGTTTTTCAAAAAGAATGGCTCTTTCTTCAATTGCGTTGAAGTGTAGCTGTTTGCCAAATCAGGCTTTACAAGCTCCCCTAGAAACTGATAAGCGTGCAAATTGAATCCCCATCCGCCACTATCGCTGTCCTCGTCGCCAAGGACCATCCTCCCCTTGAGCAGTTCCTGTAATGCGAACGCATAGGCGCCAAGAGGGTTGCTTGAGCTGAAGGCGCTCTGAATGAATTCCTCCAAACCTGGCCAGTCCGTGGCGTTCGGCTGGTAACCGGCATTTTTTGCCGCCATCTCGACCGTGTACAAGAAGGGGCGAAAGGCTTCATCGGTCGGAGAATAGTAGACGAAGGTGTCCGTCAGATCGCGCACCCTCGCGAAACGATTTCTCCAAGTCAGGGTTGAGCGACCATCATCGGGCGCGAAAAGTTTGTACCATTCCGAGGCCCAGAGCTTGGGCTGGTAGGCCTGCTCGAAGGGGACCACGGCACCACCGGGATAGAGCCACGCCGGATGATACATTTGCTCCTTGGTTGCACTACGCCACGGGGCGTCTGATTCATAGGCGCCAGCATAGGCTTCTTGTGGGGTATAAGCTTCCTCTGCCACTGCGGCATTGACCATCAGGTAATGGGCAACCGACATCCCTTCCTCGATGGCGGCGGACACCACCATATTCCCGAGGCTGTGGGCAAAGACGGTAACATTGCCAGCCACATTTTGGTTGACGAACTCTTTCAACAACCGCCCGGTGTTAAAGGCATGGCGGACGTTGACGTGGTAGTTTGGAGTACGTTCAAGTAATGACCATTGCGAATCCCAACCATACCAGGTGATTCCCCAGAACCTGGCTCTATTGCCGGACCAATAGAGTCGTTTGAAGGTTTCGGCCTGCTCGCCGCGTGCGGCCTCGTCGTTGACGTTGTACCCATGGACATGAATAAAATCGTTTCCATCGTTTTCGGCATCGAAGCCAGTGAAGTGAATCCGATTGGTAAATGCATCGGGCTGCAAACGATCGTTCATACCGACAGCAGGAACGGCAGGCACAAAGAATTCCTCGTAGCCGCCGCCAACTTCCTCGAGCGCAGACAATTCTTTAATCAGGTTCTTCTGCCTGAACATCTGCTCAACACCATCCAGACTGAGGTTAAGCGAGGTAGTAAACACCTGCTGGCCGGCTTCGTCGCGCACTTCAAGAACAAACGGCGCCGTGCTCGGCTTTACCCCTTCGAGCAGAACCACGGGTGGATCTTGATTAGCGGAGCGCAGGATCGCATCAAACAATTTTTGCGGCTGTTGGTTGATCGAATCTTCGGTCGTAACCGGTCCAACGCCATTGACGCCGATGGGCCTTGATTCCAACGGCCCGAGCCGCCGCGCCGTGTCCACATCGACCAGATAATTCTTCATAACCGCCGCAGTCAGATCGGGGAAAACTACCTTCAGATTTCCCGGTACCGACTTGAGGCTGTATTTGTAGACGCTCGGCGGAAATAGCTCAACAAGCATCTTGACATCGAGGATCACCGGGAAGAAGTTAACCAGATCACGTACGCCATCGACCCGTTTGTTGTCGCAGTCGCGCGGGCTATTGCTGGTTCCGGCATACGAGAGGGGCAGCGGAATGTCATCCCCTTCCGTCTCCCCTTCATCGTCGTCATCATTGATCCAGAAATAAAAAGCATCCCCCCTATCCGCCCGCTCACGGTCCTTTTCATCTATCACCCGATTATGGTCATAATCCGGTATTAAAGAGGCCAGTACTACCTTAGCGCGCACGGCGTCGCCTTCTATGACCGGCAGCGATCCGTCGCCATCGGGATCGATCTGGATGACAATGCGCTGGTCGCCGGTGCCGTTGGAGGCGGTCAGGCCTTCGAGGTAGAGTTGCCAGCCACCATTAACAGCAACCGTGCTTAACTGGCTAAAGGTATAGGCCTTGTCGGGCGTGATGTAGTCGCCCGCGGCGGAGGCAGCAATGTCTTCGGCATTGCGGGTTTGCGAGCCATCTTTGCTCCACAGGCGCAGGCTGCCGATGGCGGGGGTATAGCGGTCCTCACCTTTGGCATCGAGCCCCTTCTGCACCTGCGCCGGATCGGAGCCGGGATAACCGAAGGTAATCTTCGCTTTGGCCGGATCGAAAGCGCTGCCGGCAAGCTGGATAAGTAGCGGCACGAAGGGGGCGCTGTCGGGCTTGCCATCGCTGTTCGCCTGGTTGCCGTAGAGGTTGGCGCCGTCCTTGCGCAGGCCGTCGGCGAAACCGGGGATCTTGTCGCCGTCGGGGTCAAGCAGGTTCGGGCGGATCACCTTGCCGGGATAACCGGCGAGATCTTCGGCCTGATCTTCGAGGGGATTGCGGGAGGGCGTATTGTGCGTGCCGTCGTCGTTGATGCCGGCGTTGTTGTCGCTGTCGATATCGAGATCGGCCAGCAACGTAGCGATCGGCACCTTCTCACCGCGAATTACGATATTGCTGCCACGGTTAAGTACGATTTGGGCAAAATAGCGCTTTTTCGGATCGAGGACGGCGCCGCGGCTGAAGACGGCGGTACCCGTCCCTTGGGTGGCATCACCGACCAGGTAGCCGACCCATGCGCCGGCGCCATCGAACAGATCCACCTGGGCGCTTAAAGCCTGGTACCCGTCCGGTGCGGAGCCGGAAGGTTGGATGGTAGTAGTTGACGGCAACGTTCTCCCGCGCCAGACCGCCATCACCGAGCAAGGCTATTTCGGGGGTAACCGTCGTCGGCACCTGGACCCCGTAATTTTGAAATGTTACCTTGATCGGGTTGTCGTTAGGCCACAGATCCTTGCTGGTTTGGTTGAACAGAAACCGTTGTCCGGTCTTGACGGTGACCGTGCGCATCGGCAGGGTGCCGGTTGCGTATCCGTCTCTGACGGTCCTGCCGTAGATGGTGTAATAAACTTCCGGTACGGTGACGGTGGCCTCACCAATGGCTTCGATCCGATTCAGAGCCGCCTGCGGCCCAGTGGTATAAGACGCCCGGTAAACCCCTCCCCCAACATGGTTGACCGTTCCAACACTCCCCTCACCTTGGATCGACGTGAAGAGGACGGTGCCATCAGTGATACGTTTGGTGTTGATAATGCTGCTGCCGTTAACCCGCCAGCAGTCGGCCTGATAAGGATTGCCATCCGAAGCATATTTCGTGCAGCTGTACTTCTCCATGTTGAAGTCGTTGTAGAGCATGAAAAGTGCGGCCGAGAGCGGAGCAGCCAGAGTGTCGCCGGCTTTGGCGGCATTGACGGGTACTCCCTGCTCGTTGACGGTCGTAAGGTGTTCTATGAAGATTTGCGCCGAGTACGCGCCTTCATCCATATAGCCGAGAGAGGAAAGGGAGAAGGCGACGGCCGGCACACCAGGGGCCGTGGCTTCGACCGTATATTGGGTGGCCAGCGTGTTGCCCAGGAGGGTCTCGATTGCGGCGCCGTGGTAAGCGCTCACTTGAGTGAAGGACGGGACGGTTCCACAATCTCCAGGGAGCGGAAAGGCGACTGCACAATCCTCCTTTCGGTAGAATTCAATATTCCGGTAATTTGTGGGAAGAGACAAAGGACTCTGGCTAACAGCCTCCTTGGCGGTGAACGTCACCGGAATGTTGGAAATAGGGTTGCCGTGCTGATCGACAACCCTGACCTTCACCGTGCCGGCCGAGGTGTTCACCATGGCTCTGCTGCCGTCGCCGAATGCCTTGATCATTGCCGTCGGAACATCCGGACGGCCATAGATCTCGAAGGGCTGGATAATGGACAAATCCCCCAAGCGACTCGCCACGGAAGCGGTGAAGAGATTGACGCCGACCTGGGTAGCAAAGAGATCCCCCTGATTGACCCGCTGGAAAGATGGGTTGTCGGCCGTATGTGTGCCGAGTCTCGGCCAAACCTTGGCGATGCCGGTCGAGGCGGTCATGACCGTAACGGTTCCTGTACCACCGAAACCTCCGCCGCCGGCCAGCATGGTAAAGGTCACTGAGGCGCCAGCCACCGGCACCCCTTTGAGATCGGTGACGAGCACCGCCAGGGGCGTTTCCACCTCTTTGCCGACGGTGCCATTCTGCCGGTCACCGATCGGGATCTTGACGATGTGCGCGGCCGCCCTGACATCTTTGTTGGGCGGATCGCGAAAGGGGGCTTGCAAAACCTCTTTAAGATAATCCAGCGCCCACTCCTCCGCCGTTTGCGCCCCGGCGATCATCCCGGAAAGCATGTACCCGGCCTCGCCGGTATCCGGATTTTCCTTGATATAGCCAATACCGCTCCAGCTTTTGTAAGCAAATTCCGCTTCCGGAACAGTGACACTAAAGCCCTGATGCACGGCGTTGACGATATCCTCCCGGACGTTGCCGGCCAACTCAATCGGCAGCAAGGAATCGATGTTGGAGCTGTCGAGAGTCAGCAAAGGAGCAAGGTTCTGCGGCGCCAAGGCCAGCAGCTTGGCGGTGGAGACGGAGGCGACGCCGAAGTCGTCTTCGAAGAGGCGGTTTTCGAGGATGGACCCTTGCAGCGCCGATAGGCGCATGAACTGCCGTTCGCGCTCCTCCTGACCGGCTTTGGCGATCACCTCGGCCCGGCGCAGGCCGGCATCGATGAAGACCCCTTTCCAGGTGAAGCCGTGCGGGATATCGAGCAGAGGGGTGACATCGATGACCCCGCCGACGGTGACGACGGTCGGTAACGGCCGGACGAGGGCCAGCTTGAGCAGAGAGGCGAGTTCCTCTTCGGAGGCATTCCAGCGCTCGATGTAGGCCAGCGCCTCTTCGGAGAGCAGGCGGGCGGCATCCTTCTCCTCCAGCGGCAATTCGGCGGGGGTAACGACCCTCTGGCAGGCGAGACCGATGGCGGAGAGATTGCCGACGATATGCTGACCGGTCGTTTCGGTGCTGCCGCCGGGGGCTCGCAGAGTGATGGTCAGCCGGTAGCCGGCGCCCATCGGCAGACCTTCCCTGGCCACCAGCAGGCGCTCACCGTCGAGCAGCAGCACCGGACGCAGATGCACGAGATAGGCGGGGGTATTGTCCAGACCGCCGTACGAATCGATGATCCGCTGGTCCTGGACGGTTTCCGGCTCGTAGGAGAGGATCAACTGCCGGCTGGCGAGGCGGGCGGCCTCGATGCCGAAGGCGAAGAGCTCGCGGCCGTCCTCGTCGGCCACCCGGAAGTGCACCTGATGTCTGAGGTCGGCCGGCAGAGCGGCGTACTCGCCGGTAATGCCGTGGACCCCGAACTGCAGACTGCCGGGGAGGATACCGAGGCTGTACACCGGCAGGCTGCGCGTGCGCAGCAACGGCGCATAGGGGCTGCCCAGGTGCGCTTCAACCTGGCTGCGCAGGTATTCCAACGGTGTTTCCTCGCGCGGTGCGGCCAGGTAGTCGTCGCGCAGGCCGGCAAGGGGGAAATCGCCGGGGAGATCAGCGGCGGCATTCCAGACGTAGCCGGCCGGCTTCAGGTGCGTATCGAGCGGCACCCAGATCTTGCCGTGCTCGTCGAGCATGGCGCCGCGATAATTGGCATAAGGGACCTCCGCCTCGACCCAGATGTGTTCGATTCGGAAATTGGCGATCTTGCCGCCGGCGATGACCGGTTCGAAGGGGATGCCGGCCTTCTGCAAGAGAGTGGCGATGCGCATCGGGTCGTCCAGCCCGGTGAGGCTTTTTGCCTTGTCGATATTGGGAAAAAACTCCGCCACCCCCCGCACATAGCGCGCCGGGAAATTCGCGGCCCGCAGCAGCGCCACCAGCAGTGCCGCCTGGTCGGCATCGTTGCCGCTCTTCTGCCGTAGCGTTTCCTCGGCCCCTTTCATCGAACCCCAGTACCATTCGGTTTCGATGTTGCCCTGCACCCATTCGTAGATGCGGACGGGATTCCAGCCGAGCGATTCGGCCAACTGCACGATGGGCGCGGAAAGCGGCGCTTCCGGCGTTCCCTGGGTGTCGGCCGGATGGATGGCGGCATCGCCGCCCTTATAAGCGGGGACGATCAGCGGAGCAGACACGGGGGGAACGGCTGGAAGACGAAGGTGCTGGTAAGGGAGGCTACCGAGTAGAGGGTATCTTTTTTCGGGGAGGATACGGTCGAGCAGGCTCAGCAGATTGCGCAGGACGGTGGGATCGGGAGGGTCGGAAAGGCTGTCCACCAGAGCGAGAAAATGGGAGATTGCCGCCTGAAAGTGCTGAAAGGCGGCCGCGTGCCGCTGGCGGGCAATATCGTCGAGCGGACCGGCTTCAATCGCCTCACTTCGGAACCTCTCCTGCACGAGGAGATCGATGATACGGATGTTGTCCGCTATCCCTTTCAGACGGGCGATCTCGGCGGTGACTTCTCCCTGCGCTTCCAGGAGATTGCGCACCGCCTGCCGGCCGGCCCGCAAATCCCCTTGCATCTCCGCGTCGAGAGCGTACGGCCCGGCAATAGCGGACGAAACCGAGAGAAGCAACCCGCACACCACCCCCCAGATGAAACGATGCACCTTCACCGACAGCCTCCTTCTTACTAAATGCGAACGACGCAATAAAAAAAACCAGCCCACCGGAAATCCGGCGAAAAGCTGGTTGTCATGTATAAAGGCTCTCCATCATAACCCCCTCCAGGTTTTATCTTTCGGTGTCTCATTCTATTTATTAGATTAAATAAAATATGGTTTTAACTTTTTCCTGTCAATGCTTTAAAAAATTAATTTTATCTATGGAGTTGCTAATCTGCACATCTCCTCACATCCTTACGCTGTTACAGAACGAGTTCAAAACGGTGCCGCCCCGGACAAGCGCTCAATCGATCAGGTTATTGTCTTTTATTTTAAAAAGGGAAGTTTTTCAGCTGAATATTTCTTGACCCCCTTCCCCCGCCTCACTATAATTCACGCGGTTTCCACCGAAGTGGTGGAAAGGTAGTCATTTTCAGGCCCGAGGGCCCGTAGCTCTAAAACAACCACTTTTTGTGAGGTCAACCTTTACATATATCTTCCGATTCAGTTAATATGTCCAGCTCGGGGGCGTGGTGAAATTGGTAAACGCACTGGACTCAAAATTCAGCGGACGCAAGTCCTTGTCGGTTCGATTCCGACCGCCCCCACCAATAAATAAAAAAGGCCCAACATCATGCCGATGGTCGGGCCTTTTTATTTCTTTGACCTAATTATCTGCTTACCAGTTTTCAGCCAGCAGTTCGAAATGGGCCTGGGGATGGACGCAGGCGGGGCAGACTGCCGGAGCTTCGGTTCCCGTGTGCACATAGCCGCAGTTGCGGCAGCGCCAGACAACGGCTTCTTCCCGGCGGAAAACGCGCCCCTGCTCGATATTGGTCAGCAGGCCATGAAAGCGTTTCTCGTGCTGCTTCTCGGCAACGGCGATCGCCAGGAAGACGGCGGCGATATCGGCAAAGCCCTCCTCGCGGGCGACGACGGCGAACTCCGGATACATGCTGGTATGCTCGTGATTTTCGCCACCGACCGACTCGCGCAGGTTATCAGCGGTCGTGCCGATGACGCCGGCAGGGTAAGTGGCGGTTATCTGTGCCGCGCCCCCTTCGAGCATCTTGAACAGGCGCTTGGCGTGCTCCTTCTCCTGGTCGGCCGTCTCCTCGAAGATGTGCGAAATCTGAATAAAACCATCCTTCTTCGCCTGCGCAGCGAAGTACGTATAGCGGTTGCGCGCCATGCTCTCGCCGATGAAGGCGGAAAGGATGTTCTTTTCGGTGCGGGTTCCTTTAAGACGTGGCATGTGAGTCCTCCTTTGTCGTTGACGATACCTGTAGCACCCTCCTCAGCCCCTCCCGTCAAGGGAGGGGTGACTTCGATGCGAATTAGACGGTTTTCACCCTCTCCCCTCGTGGGAGAGGGCCGGGGGTGAGGGGGGGTATTCTATTTCTTCTTCACGCGAAAGCCCGCCTTCTCCCAGCTGTTAGCCTCTGGAGCAGCGGGTTTTATCTCTTTGGCTACCACCGGCCGCGGCGCTGTCCCTTTTTCTGCCTCCGGCTGCGCTTCGCGGATCGAAAGGGCGATGCGCTTGCGCTGCCACGTCGGCACTGAGAACCTTGACCTTGACGATCTCTCCGACCTTCACCGCCTCGTTCGGATCGCGGACGAAGCGGCTGGCCAGATGGCTGACATGCACCAGGCCGTCCTGATGGACGCCGATATCGACGAAGGCGCCGAAGGCGGTGACGTTGGTCACCACCCCCTGCAGGATCATCCCCTCGTGCAGATCGCCGATCTCCTTGACGTCGTCGCGAAAGGCGGCAGCCTGGAACTGGGCGCGCGGATCGCGCCCCGGCTTTTTCAGCTCTTCGACAATGTCGCGCAAGGTCGGCAGGCCGACCTCTTCCGATAACATATCGCTTCAGATCGATGCTGTTCGACCAGCGCTGCGGGTCGGCGGCCAGCTCCGCCAGCGAGCACGCCGAGATCGGCGGCCATCTGTTCCACCAGCGGGTAGCGCTCCGGGATGGACGGCGGTATTGTCGAGGGGGTTGCCGCCGCCGCGGATGCGCAGGAAGCCGGCCGCCTGTTCGAACGCCTTGGCGCCGAAGCGCGGAACCTTGAGAAGCCCCTTCCGGGAGGCGAATGGACCGTTGCTCGTCGCGGTGGCGGACGATGCCTGGCGCCAGCGATTCGCCGATGCCGGAGACGTAGGCGAGGAGCGCCCAGGAGGCGGTGTTGAGATCGACGCCGACGTAGTTGACGCACGACTTCGACCACCGCATCGAGCGACTTTTTCAGCGCCGACTGATTGACGTCGTGCTGGTACTGGCCGACGCCGATGCTCTTCGGGATCGATCTTCACCAGCTCGGCCAGCGGATCCTGCAGACGGCGGGCGATGGAGATGGCGCCGCGCATCGTCAGATCGAGCTCGGGAAACTCCTCGCGGGCGATGTCCGAGGCCGAGTAGATGCTCGCCCCGGCCTCGCTGACCATCACCACCGGCACGCTGCAGCCCGGCCTCGCTCAGCGTCTCCTTGACGAACTGCTCCATCTCGCGGCCGGCGGTACCGTTGCCGATGGCGATCATCTCCAGCCGGTGCGTCTGCGACCAGGCGCAGCAGCTCCTTCTTCGCCGGTGCCACCCGCGCCTCGCCGGTGTGCGGGTAGATCGTGACATGTTCCAGAAAACGCCCGGTCGCGTCCACGGCCGCCAGCTTCGAGCCGGTGCGCAGGCCGGGATCGACGCCGAGCACCCGCTTGCCGCCGGCCGGCGGGGCCAGGAGCAGATTGCGCAGATTGCCGGCGAAAGATCTGCGATCGCCGCCTCGTCGGCCCGCTGTCTTCGCCTCCAGGCGCAGCTCCACTTCGATGGACGGGGCGATCAGCCGCTTGTAGGCATCCTCGGCCACCGCCTCCAGGAGCGGCCGGAAGATGCTCTCCCCTTTGAGCAGCCGCCCCTTCAGGCGCAGGCAGGATCTTCTCCGCCGGCGCGCGAGGATCGCGAGGCGCAGCACCTCCTCCTTCTCGCCGCGGCGCATGGCGAGCATCCGGTGGGAAGGGATCGCTCTTCAGCGGCTCCTGATAATCGTAGTACATCTCGAACTTGGTGACCTCGCCGGCCTTCTCCGGCGCCACCCTGGCGACGCATGATCCCCTGCCTCCCAGGTCAGCCGCCGCACCATGGCGCGGGCGTCGGCATCCTCGGCGAGACGCTCGGCCAGGATATGCCCGGCCCCGGCCAGGGCGGCTGCGGCATCGGGAACCTCCTTCTCCGGATCGACGAAGGGCGCGGCCGCTTCCTCCGGTGTGCCGGTCGTCAGCTCCTGGGCAGCGATCAGATCGGCCAGCGGCTCCAGCCCCCGCTCCCGGGCAATGGTCGCCTTGGTGCGCCGCTTCGGCTTGTAGGGGAGATAGAGGTCCTCCAGTTCGGTCTTCTGCCGGGTAGACGTCGATGCGCGCCTGCAAGCTCGGGGGTGAGTTTCCCCTGCTCCTCGATCGACTTGAGGATCGTGACCTTGCGCTCTTCCAGTTCGCTGTAAGTAGGCGAGCCGCTCTTCGACCAGTGCGGATCTGCACCTCGTCGAGTTCGCCGGTCTGCTCCTTGCGGTAACGGGCGATGAAAGGGACCGTCCCCCCTTCGCGAACAGGGCGACGGTATTCTCGACCTGGAAGGGCTTCAGGGCGGTCTCCTCGATGAGACAGGCGAGGACCCGTCCGAGCTGTTCCGGGTTTAATGACATGGGCTAACTCCTTGGAATAGTGTACGCGAAGCGGATGCGGATTCTAGCACAAGCGGTGCGGCAAAAGGAAGAAAGCTCCGCCAAAGCTCAGCACAGAAAAGGCATGTTTCACTGGTAATGTGTCTTTATCTGGTAAAATTAAATCAAGGGAAAGGAGGGCACTATGCAACTCGACCTGAACGAGAATGAAAAGGTGCTGCTGCAAGAGGTACTGGAAAGATATCTTTCGGACTTGCGCACGGAAATTGCCGGTACCGATCTGCACGATTACCGGGAAATGTTGAAAGAGCGCAAGGAATCGATCGGTAAAATTCTGCATACCCTGCAGTAACCCTGAAATCTTCCCCCTCCCGGCCGGGGAGGGGGAAGATTTCAGAACCGAGCGAACCTTATTACTTTCCGACCGCCTTGGCGAAGCGCGCCGGCAGCTGTGCCAGGGTGGCATGATCGGGATAACTGGCGAGCGCCTTCTGGCCGCGGGCGAGGCGCTCCTTGAGCGGCGGATGGGTGGAAAACCAGGATCCCTTCTTTTCGCTTTTTGCCTCGATCGCCTGCAGCTTCTTCAGCACGTTCAGGAAAGCCGCTGGATCGTAGCCGGCGCGGTAAGCGGCAGACATGCCGGCAAGATCCGCTTCGTACTCCAGTCCCTTGTCGAGACCTTTGTCGAAAACCACCCCCTGCAAGTCGCCGATCATTGATGAGTACTGTTTACCCTTCTCCCCCTTCATGTTGGCGACGCCGATCGTGGTGGCGCCCTGCAGAAACTGGGCGCGACGGATCGTGCCAAGGGCATGCTTATGGCCGACGTGCTCGACCTCGTGGCCAAGAATGCCGGCCAGTTCCGCCTCGTTTTCCGCCAGACTGAGCAGCGCCTTGCTGACGAATACGATGCCGCCCGGGCAGGCGAAGGCATTCTGCAGCGAGCTGTCGATGACAACGAATTGATAGGGGATCGTCGCACGCGTGCTGTTGCGGGCGACGGCATTGCCGACCAGATTGACATACTTCTGCAGCGCCGGATTGTTCACCGGCTTGCCGTAGCGCTGCAGCCCTTCAAGGGCAAGGCTTTCGCCGATGGTGCGTTCGGTCGGGTAATCGATTTCACTGCTGCTGGCCACGACCTGCTTGGTGCCGGAGAGAATCTTGCTCTCCTTCGAATTCGGATCGGCAAGTTTCTCCAGCGCCTTGAAAAAGTCGGCATGGGCCGGCAAAGGGAGGCTAAGGAGCAGAGCCAATAGGCTGAGGATGTATTTCCTGGTCATAAGATTCTCCCCGATCAAGGCGCGTACTCGCCGATCTGGCCTTCCCGCAGAAAGGCGGTTAATTCTTCTTTTGTCACCCGGTAATTGAGGATCTGGTCAAGAGACTTGCGGTACTCTGCCGGCGTCCCCCTTTCTTTCGCATACTGCTCGGTTTCCGGCGACAGGCCGCGGATACTGCGGGCGCTGTCGGCTTTCGCCGTTTCGATATTACTTTCCTGCATGGTGCCGAAGAGAATGCCATCCTGCCCGGCCACTTCCGTTGCCGGCTTCGTTTCGGCTAGCCGGCCGGCGTAGACCCACCCTTCGGTGCCATTAGCCGCCCGCACCTTCTGCCAGCGGCCGGCAGTTTCGAGAACCGAGACTTCGGCGCCAATGGTCAGGGTCGCGACCGTCGCCGCCGCGACCTTGCTTTCGGCCTTGAGTGTCGTGCCGTCGCTATTGACCCAGCGCTTTTCGCCGGCCCAGACAAGGGCGGCGGGGATGAGCAGGAGCAGTAGCGCCCAAATTAATCTTTTACGCATGTTGCATCTCCTTCCTTCTGTTGACAATCTGATCACCCTCCCCCAGCCCCTCCCATCAAAGGGAGGGGGGAACATATCTGAGCGAAAGGGGGAACACAGGTTTTCTCCCTCTCCCCTTCGTGGGAGAGGGTCGGGGTGAGGGCGTTTACTGGTAATCCCCGATCAGGGTAAACGCCCCCCAGTAGCCGGGATGGGGGTAGCGATTCTTGACGTGCAGCATCGCCCGGCGCAGGCTCTCCGCCTTGTCGTGGCGGGTGTAATCCCGGTAGAACTGCTTCATCAGCACCGCCGTCGAGACGTCGCTGACCCGCCACAGGCTGGAGACAAGGGCATGCGTGCCGGCGAAGAGAAAAGCACGGTTCATGCCGATGACGTCGTCGCCGCCGGTGATCTCGCCCAAACCGGTTTGGCAGGCGCTGAGGACGACCAGGTCGGCGCTCAGGGAGAGACCGAAAATCTCCTCGACTTCCAGACTGCCATCGGCAGCGCTATCTTTCGCCAAGCGGATCGCCGAGAAGAGGGGATTGACCGGGTCGAATTCGCCGTGGCTGGCGAGGTGGATGATGCCGAAGCGGCCGATATTCGCCCGCACCCAGCTTTCCGTCGCCCGCTCGCGGGTGAGAATCGTCACCTCCGGATAGTTCCAGCGCAAGGTCGCCGCCTCGCGCTCGGCGAAGGGAAGATCGAGGGCGCGATCGCCGAGATCGGGATTGCCGATCGCCAGTACCCGGCTGTTTTTCTCCTTCTGTCGCCGCTCCAGGGTAAAGCGGAGCACCGAGGCGCTCGGCAGATAAAAGAGGGGATGATTGTCGATCAGGTAGTCTTTGCCGTCCGACAGGGTGGCGAAAGAGAGATAATGCAGAGCGCCGTGCGGAATGATGCCGATGACCGCCGTCGGGTCGACACCCTGCAGCGGTTCGTCGAGCAATTGCCGATAGAGTTCTTGCGACAGATTCTCCGCCGGCTCCAGGTTCTGCAGCATGCGCCGGTAGGAAGTCATCTTATCGGCGAGCGCGGCGGCAGCGAGCGGCGTGCGGAAAAGTTGCAGGCCGTCGCGGCTGACGCGCCAGCAGAGGAGGCTCTCTTTGAGCTGATAATAGCTGAGCAGGACCACCCCCGGTTCGAGGAGCGGCTGCATGGCGGCGAGGGTGAGCGGTTCGACCCGCACCAGCGAGAGCATCTCCGGATGCTGCCGTTCGATCTCCAGAAGCAGATCCTTGTATTGCGCCTTGAGTTTCTCCAGTGCCTGTGTATAAAGGACCTGTTCTTCGGCGCCGCCGGCTTGCGCCGCCAGCATCTCCTGTTCGCGGATCTGCTCCTTCAGCCGCAGCTGACCCTCGTACAGCTGCCCATCGACTGAACCGGCCAGCGAAAGTCGCTGCTGCCCGAGAAGGTCGATGAGGCTGCGCGCCCGCGAGCGCTCGGCCACGGCGAAAGCCTCTTCAACGCGGCCGAGATCGACCAGCAATTCGACCTGCGCCGCGTAGACATCCATCTTGTTAGTCAAAAAACCGTCCTTGAGCTGATCGAGACGGATCTCCGCCCGCATTTCCTCGATGGTGCCGATCGCCTGATCGTTGAACGCCACCGCCGCCGGACGATCCCCCCGTGCCGTCGCCACACCCGCCAAACCGAAAAGCGCTCGCCAGCGCACTTCGCGCAGCAGCATCGCATCGGCAAGGGACAGCGCTTCGCGATAGCTCCTTTCCGCCTCCGGCAGCTGGCCAAGGGCCTGCCGGGTTTCGCCGAGCGCGAGGAGAACCTTCGCCTGATTGATCCGGTTGCCGATCGCCGCCGTCAGCGCCAGCGCCTCATCGAGAAGCGGCAGCGCCGCCGCGGGTTCCCCCTGCCGCAGCTGGGTCAGGGCGATATTGCGCAGATCGTAGGCTATCGCCCAGCGCGAGCCGAGATGCCGATCGATGGCCAGGGCCTGCTCCAGCGTCTGCCGCGCCGCTTTAAGCTGCCCCATCTCGCGCTGCACCAAACCGATATTGTTCAAGGTGGTGGCGACCTCGTCCTGGCGCACCGCCAGTTTTTTCGCTTGGCCGAGGGCGGTTTCCAGCTCCAGCAACGCCCGCTGGTTGTCTCCCAGCGTCCACCAGATCAGACCGCCGGTATTTTTGGCGATCACCTGCTCCAGCGGCCAGCCATTCGCCGCTGCCGCCACTTCCGCCTGCTGCCGCAGGTTGAAGGCTTCCTGATAGTTCCCCTGAAACCAGGCGTTGTTCGCCTGCTCCAGGACGATGCGCGCCTTTGTGCGTTCGCCGCCGCTGGCGGGAAGGAGAGCGAGAGCCGCTTTATAGCTCTGCGCCGCCGCCGGAAAATTGCCGAGGAGACGCTGGCAGCGCCCCTGTTCAAGGAGGGTTTCCGCCTCATCCGTCGGCAGCTTGAGTTCGCCATAAAGCGCCTGCGCCTTGCGGTAGAACTGCAGGGCGGTACCGTACTGGCTGAGGCGCAGGTCATGAACGCGGCCGAGATTGCGATACTGGTCGGCGAGGGTGCGGCTGGCGCCGAGTTCGTTGTTGAGGGCGGCGGCCTTCTGGAACAGGCTCAAGGCGCGCCCGTAATCGGTGGCGTTTTCCATGATGATGCCGAAGTCGGCCAGCGCCTTCGCCTGCCCGGCCGCTTCGCCGAGCTCGGTGAGCATCTCGACGCTCTCTTCCATGATCGCGGCGGCCTCGCCGAAGCGCTCCTGCCGGCCAAGAAGAAGTCCGAGGCGCAGCAGGGCATCGGCATGCTCGGGGGAAAAGGGCTTTTCCTTTGCCAACCCGTCGACCAAGGCGCGGCCGTGCAGAACCGCCCGCTGCAGATCGTCGGTGGCGTAAGCGCTCTCACGGGCGTAGCGATGCAGCATTGTACGGTATTTTGCCAGGTTCGGGCTCTCGGCGGCAATCGCCAGCGCATTTTCGAAGCGCGCCAATGCCGGCCGGAAATGACCGGCGTTGTGCTCGCTGACCCCTTCGCGACCGAGATCGGCAAACTGCTTCTCGCCGAGGGCTGTCGCCGCGACGGTATCGAGCCCCCAGTCGCCAACGAGGAGCATGCCACTTTCGAGGGCGGCATCCGCCGCAGGCAGTTCGCCATAAGCGGTGAAAAAGGCCGGCAAGTCGGCCGCCCCCCCTCCCCTTTTGCCAGCAGGAGCGAGGGAATACCGAGAAGACTGCTCAGATGGCCGAGAACGTAGGCCTGATCGGCCGCCGCGCCCGGCGCAGCCAGCAGGCCGAGGCCGCCGGTGAGCCCGGCAAGCGCCGTAAGGGATTGCCGCCCCTGCTCTTCGTCAAGCCAGAAGAGACCGCCCCCGGCTGCCTCCCCCGGCCGCGTTGGCACTGTCGTCAAAGCGCCAGCGCGGCCGGGAAGGATGAGGGTGTGGGCGAGGGGAAGCATCTCTTGCAGCTGTGCCGAACCACCGCCGAGGGCAGCAAAGGGGGGCTGCGCCGGCCAGCGGCCGGCCGGATCGAAAACCCGGCGGCGAAAGGGTTTGCGGTTCTTCAGCGAGCGCACCAGCTGACTCGAACTCACCCCCCAGCAGAGGACCGGCGCGGCGGCGAACTGTTGCGGTTTCTCGAAAATGGCGATCACCGGCGGCTGCTGCGCCAGGCGGCGTTCGACCTCGGCGCGACCGACCCGCTCTCCGTCCACCCCGCCGGCACCGATGGTAAAGAGAAGCCAGTCGTCGGCCGCCAGCTCCACCAGTCGTAAAGCCAGCTGTTCCCCAGGCAGGCGATCCATCAACGCTACCACCGGTGGCGGATCGGCAAGGGCCAGACTAGCAAGGGGATTGACACCGCCAGCGGTCAATCCCTGCCGCAGCTTTGCGGCCACCAGCCGATAGCGCTCGAACGCCTGGTGATAATTTCGGTTCTCCGGATGTTCGCCGTCCCCCGCCGCCACCACCTTTTGCGCCGATTCTACGACTTGCTGCGCCGCGGCGGCCAGGCGCAGCAGGAGTTCCCCCCCTTGCGGACCGGTCTCGCTATAGGCAGCCGGCAGCCGCTCCCGTCGTTCTCCCAGCTGGCGGTTGACCAGCGTCTCTTCCTGGGTCAACCGCAGCCGCAGATAGTCGGTATCCTCCTTGCCGGCTATGGCCAATTTCACCTGCAGTTCGTCAATCGTCTCCAGATGCCCGGCTATGGCACCGAGCAGCCGGACGACCGCCGCCTCGCCCAAGCCGAGCCAGCCGGGGGCGAGGCGTTCGGCCCGCTCCCGTTCCGCCAGCGCCTCGACCAGCGTCAGTCCGGCTTCCGGATCTTCCGCCGTCCGTTGCGCCAGCCAGGGGGCAAAGCGCGTTGTCAGTTCGCCGGGGAGGAGAGATGTCTGCCCAAGAGGAGCCGATTCGAGCATCTCCAGCGCCTCGGCGTAGCGCCCCAAGCCGGTCAGCGCCCGCCAACCGAGCCCCGGCAACAGGCCACGCCCGGCACTCGCCAAAGCGAGTTGCCATTCTTTCTCGGCGCCGGCGGTCAGCCCGAGGGCCGTCAACGCCATTCCCCGGTTCAGATACAGCGTCGTCCGTAATTCGAGCTGCGGCCGTTGCGGTGCCCCATCCCCTTCCTTGAGGAGCAGCAGGCCTTTGCCGAAATGCGCCAGCGCCTGCTGCAACAGGGCGTCGCGCTGCGGCGGTTTGGAGCTTTCCGCCGCCTGCACCAGGTAGACCCCAAGGGCATTATGGAAGGCGGGATGCGCCAGGCCGGGGAGGGTTGCCCGATAGCTCTCCGCCAGCGCAGCGATCTTCGCCGCCAGATCGAGATAGTCGGCGAACCGGCTTGCCGCTCTTGTTTCGTCGCTCCCGGTTGACAGCAACTCCCCGGCATTGCTGATATTGAGCATGGCGCTGAGGGGATTCTGCTGTTCAAGACAAAGGCGCGCCGAGCGGATAAAGCCGTCGTATGCGGCGGCGGCATCTCCTTCAGCGAGCAGCAAGTGAGCATTACGATGGGCGAGGAGGGCGACGCCGTAGCGGTCGCCGGCGACAATCTGGTCGTCGGTCGCCGGGTAAGCATTCAATTGATTTTTCAATATCTGCGCCGCTGCCCCGGTGCGCCCCAGTTCGCTGTCGATGCGGGCGAGAAAGGTTTCCGCCAGACGTTTTTCCTGCGCAGCGGAAAAGCCGAAGGCGGCCGCCGTCGCGTTCGTCTCATCCAGTGCTACCGCCGTAGTCAGGTTGAGCAGGCCGCCTCCCTGCCGCCGCTCGGATTGCACCGGCGCTGGCGGGTACTTGGCAAGTAGTCCGAGCGTTTCGACAAAGGCGGCGCGCGCCTCCAGCAGCAGCTGCCGACTCCCCTCTCCCGCCTGCAGTTCGGCGGCACGCCAGATGGCGAGCGCGGCGGAGCGGCGATTGCGCGCCAGATTCCCTTCTTTTCCGAGCGAACGATTGAGCTCGAAGGCGGCGGTGAACGCCTCGCGCGCCTCCGGCCATTTTTCCGCCTCCTGGCAGGCAAGACCGAGTCGGTCAAGGAGTTCGGCCCGGCTCTCGACCAGACGGGGAATGGCTTGCAGAGCCGTATCGACCCGCATCGCCAAACCGTCGAATTCGGGCCGATGTTCAACCGCTGCCGCCCCCGCCCATTTTGCCGCGCCGCCGATGACGGTCCGCTCGTCGGCCAGCAACTGGGTCAGCGCGCCGGCGTAAGCGTCCCATTCCGGCGCCGGTGGCGGTAGCGGCGACCGGCGACCGAGCAAGGCCAGTCGGCCGGCAATCGTTTCTTGCGCGGCGCGGGCGACCAAACCTTCCTGGTTGGTCGGCGCCTCGCGGAAGAGGTGCTCGTTGACCGCTTTCGCCAGGCGGCCGAAGAGTTCCGCCGGGTGGGCAGGGTCGAGCCGCGCTTCGAGAAGTTGCAGCGCCTTGAGGTAGGCGATCACCGGCTCCTCGCGGCGGCGCACCTGAAAGGCCGCTGCAGCGTAGCGCTGGTGGAAAAGGAGTTCGGTATCGGGATGATCGAAGGGCACCTTGCTCGCCAGCCGCCGGTCATAATGGGCATAGGCGGTGGCGTACTGGCCGAGGAGAAAGGCGACATTGCCGATGTTCAGGTCAAGATTGGCGCGGTTCTCCGCATGGTCGGCGGCCCGATTGAGATAATAGGCCCGCCGGTACTGGCCGAGGGCGCGCTCCAGCCCCTCCGGCTGACCGTGCACCGTTTCCAGCACTTCGGCGACATAGCCGCGTGTCTGCGCCACATATTCGACCTCCGGCAGCCGCATCGCCGCCTGCTTGAGCAGCTCTTCCGCCGGCAAAAGATTTTTCTCGCCGGCCAGATAGGTCTGACAGAGACCGGCGGCATAAAGGCTGACGCCGTCGTCCGGCCGGGCCGTCAGCCGCTGCCGGTAGAGGGTGAGGAGTTCCGCCGCCTGCCCTTCGGCAGCGACGGCTTTGCAATAGCCGCGATGCGCTTCGATGATCGTATAGTCGTAGCGGATGAGGCCGAGGAAGAGATCGCGCGCCGCTGCCACCTCCCCCAGCCGATAGAGGTTCTCTCCCGCCGCCAGCGTCTTGCCGATGTACGCCCGCCGCGCCTGCTGATAGAGCTGATCCGCGTTGACCCGGCGCGCCATCTCCTGCTCGTAGAGAGCGACGGCATCGCCGTAGCGTTCTTCGCGGTAGAGAATTTCCGCCAGGGCGAAGCGGGCCGCCGCGCTTTGTCGGTTGACTTGGGGAAACTCATCGAGAACGGTGCGGTAGGCGTTCTTTGCCCGCGCCCATTCCTCCTCGGAGAAATAGAGATCACCGATGCGGTTCCAGGCTGCCATCGCCAGTGCCGGCAACCGGCTGCGGTAGTCCTCGGCCAAGGTGGCCAGGTGGCCAAGGCGCGGATTTGGCCACTGTTCTCTTGGCCGGGGACATTGGCGATGGTGCGGCCGATGATCTCGGCAATCGCTGCGTCCGCCCATTTTTCCACCGCGGCATGTTTTTCGACCACCTCGACGAGGAGCGGCAACGCCCCTTCCGACTGCGCCAGGCGCGCCAGCAGCGCCGCCCTCCGGAAAGCCGCCTCGGCGCGCACCTCCGCCTCCACACCGGGAAGCGCTATCGCTCGGTCGAGGCGCTCAATGGCGCGCAAGGTGTTTTCCGCCCCTTCGCCGAGTTCGGCGAGGAGGCGGGCGCCGTCGATCAGGGCGCGCATGGTGATCGCCGGATCTTCCGCCGGACCAACTTCGTCGATGTCTTGCACCCCCGCAACGATCAGTTCTTGCCGCCGGCTGATCCGCGCCGCTTGCTGCACCTGGAGCGTCGTGCGCAGCCGCAGCAAACCGATTTCGGCCAAGGCAGCTGCGGGGAATGTCTTATAAAGTCGGTGCGTCTCTGCATCAATGCCGGCGACCCGTTCAAGTTCGCCCGCCTCCTCCCAGAGACCGGCCAAGGCCAGCGCCGCCTGCACCCCGTATACCGTCGGTTCGCTCTCCGCTTCCTGCACGCGGGCACAGGCGAGGCGCGCCCGCACCGCATCGAGGGGGCGGCGTGCGAGCAGATCCTGCGCCAGTTCCCATTGCTCCCGTACCCCGGCGCGAGCCGGAATTTCGCCGGCCGCCGGCAGCGTCAGCACCTGTCCGATGCCAGCGCGGGCAGCGACAAAAAGGAAACCGTCAGCCGCTGGCCGCGGCTGCAACGCCGAACGGGCGCCGGCCGTCAGCGGATAGGAAATAGGGAAACCATCGGCAGCGGGGCGATTCAGATAAAGACGATAGATTTGGCCGCCGTTGAATTCGTGCTGCTCGCCGGCAGCGCCAGCTGCATCGAGTCGGGAGAAAAGGAGCGTTTGGTCGTTTTCCCAGGCCGGGTAGAGGTCGCGCTGCGCCCCGGCGGTCAGTTGTCGGAGGTGGCCGGTAGCGAACTCCAGCACCCAGAGATGATCCTGTCCCCCCGTCGCCTGCGAGCAGAAGGCGAGAAAGCGGCCGTCCGGACTCGGTGCGGCAAAGGCGGCATCGCAATCGATCGGCAGGGCGGTTTCGCTGCCATCTGCCAAGCTGTGCCGTTTTACCTGCCGCTGCCGGTCGCCTGGGCGCAGGCTGTGATAGAAGAAACTTTTGCCGTCGGCGGCAAAGACCGGAGCGTCGTCCTCGCTCTGCTGATCGGTCAGGCGCTTCGGCGCCGCCTTGCCGTTCAGGTCGAGGAGCCAGATGTCGCCTTTGACATCTTCCCGGCCATCGACGAAGAGAAGCCGACCGCCATCCGCCGACAGCGCCGGTGCCGCCAGCCGGGCCGGACTCCCGAGGAGAAGCCGGGGGAGGATGTCGCTCTTCGCTGCCGCCGGGTAAAGCCATAACTCGTTTTCCTTCTCCCCTTTTTCCACTGTCGCCAGCCACCGGCCATCCGCCGACAGCGCCGCATAGAGGGTTTCACGACTGGTCAGGGCGAGGGGTTTCGGCTCATGCAGGGGGAGAGCGCGGGGAGGGACCGCCGCCACCGGCGCGGTAAAGATATCGGCCGGAATCACTGTGCCGCCCCAGGCCGGCAGCCCGGCGAAAGCGCTCAGCAGCAGGCAGAAGATGAGCAGGACTGATCGGTTGAACCGTCTCACGGCCGTGTCCACTGGCCGCCTTCCTCCTGAATGCGCGTCTCCGGCGGGCTGTTGACCCGGTTCAGGCGGGCGAAGACGCGGCGGATCGCCGGCAGATCCTGCACCGTGAAATTCTCATTGGTGCGCACCACCCGCAGCATCAGCACTTCGCGCGCCTGGTTTACTTCATTGGTGATCTGCGTGAACTCGCCGTCGCTGAAGCGGGAAGCATAAGCCACCAGTTCACTGTCTGCCGTCGCCGGCACCTGCCGCGGATAGGGGACGAGGGTCCCCTCCAGACTTTCCCAAGCCAGCCGAGGCGTTTGAAGCGATCGATGTCGTCGGCATGGAAAGCGGTCGTCTCCAGGGCGTCAACCGCCTCCTGCTGTTCATTGCTGCGCGGCGGCGGCGGCACGATCTTGCCCCCCGGCGTGATACCGCGCACCGAGGCGACGAGCATGACCTCGCTGCTCAGCCGGTTGTAGGTGCCGAGCACCTGATTTTCCAGAGAGGTCCGTTCGCTGACCACGTCCACATCGACCTTGGCCAGGGTACAGCCGGCGAGCAAGAAGGCGAGGATTCCGCTGGCAAAGAATTTAGCGCCAAGATTTTGGATGCGAAACAGTCGAGCCATGTGGATCTCCTGCGTTAGTTAAAAAACTGACCCCATGGTTCTCTTCGCCCCCGGGGTTTTCATTCTGTTAGTGTTGACTTGCTCAATAACTATCTGACGACCCGCCGCCCCCGGACTCTCCGCCACCGCCTGAAAAATCAGAGCTGCTGTCGGAGCTGCCTGACCAATCCGATGACGACGAGGAGCCGAAGCTCGTGGTAGACATTCCATCGCGCCCTGGTAGACCGATCCCCTGAAACCAGCGGTTTTTCTTGATGAGCCTCTTACCGATGGGAACCCCGATCAGGTAGATTATGAGCAGCACGACCCCTGCCGAGAATCCGACAACGGGAATGGGAAACATGGCCCAAAAGGGAATGAGGAAGAGGTAGACGAACCAACCTACACCGCCGGCAATGATGGCGAACAGGGTGAACGCGCCGAGTATACCGAAGATGAATGAACCGATCAGCAGTCTCTCGGTCAGCGTCATGTCCATCATTTCGAGGCCGGAGAGAAACGAACTGTCTCCGCCGGTTTCCTTGAAATCGGGCGCCTCCCCGCCATCCAGAGCTGAAAGCATAGCGCTGATGCCCGCCTCGATGCCGCCGTCATAGTCCCCGGTTTTGAACCTGGGGGTCATGACGTTCCGGATGATTCTCCCTGTCAACAAATCAGTAAGCGTGCCTTCAAGACCGTACCCCACTTCGATGCGTATACGCCGATCCTGCGACGCTACAACGAGAAGGACCCCGTTATCCTTGCCTTTCTGCCCGAGTCTCCAGTCCCGGAATACAGCTTCTGCGTATTCTTCGATGCTCTCCCCTTCGAGCGACAGCACAGTGAGCACGGCGATCTGGTTGCCGGTGCGCTCTTCATGCGCTTTGAGCTGATCGGTCAGTTGGTCGCGCATGGATGCTGACAGGATGCCCGCGTTGTCCGTAATGCGACCGGCAAGGGAAGGAATATTCGCTGCTGCTGCGACGCCCGTCGCAAGGATGGTCGTTATCGTAATGACGATCCGCAAAACTGATTTCATAAAACTTTTCCTCCCCATTTCAAAACAATTGCTGTAGGTCTGACCCCTCAGATAATGGTCGCGCCATTGTCCTCCCCCCTCCCTTGGCGACTCAACCAAACCAATTTCGCGAATACTGGAGAGCTGACCTCTTGTGCTTCACTTTAAAAGGTGCCTGTCACCCTCTGGCCTTCCGGAAGAGTTGGATCAGTATAATTTAATCTCTAATACTAGCTCTGTCTTCGTGCTGAATGTTTAATCTGTTAAGTTCATTTGAAAGCAAATCTAAATCTTGAAATTTAGTGCCATTTTCAAAAACATCATCAATAAATGTCTCCCAGTAAAAATTAGCCGGTACAATCAAGTGTGCTAGGTCTTTATATTCAAAAGATTCGCGCCAAAGACCGCCATCGACTGTGTACGAATCAAGACAATCCCCTTCATCAGGAAATCCACAATTCCAGTAATGGATACCTAACCTTATGCTGTTAAATGTAGTAAAAGCACACCACGAATCGCTTAAGAATGGGTCCCAAGCACCTCGCCCCAAAATGCGCCTGCAGGTCTGCAGAAACAATTTCCATTTAATATCATCCATCTGTAATCACCCTTCTAAATAGATACATTATGGGTAGATTCGAATTTCGCGCCTGCATTCCTGCAATACTGCCGCCTCGCCGCTTGACTGCCTCAGCACCTTCTCGCCAATACCATCATCGTTCATCCCGCGTCCGCCGCAGGGCAATCGCCCCGTCGTCGCCGATTTCCAGGTAATTTGCCGTTGCCAGATCGAGAAGTTTCAGCAATGGCGGCACACTTTTCAATGGTTCTGTCAATTCCGCCTCCAACGGCAAACTGGCCAGATTGAGCCGTTCGATGCGCGGTAGATCGATGCCTACCCCCTTGACCTCAATCTCCCCCGCCGTCGACAGGCTGCCGTCGGCGGCGGTGATGCGCAGGTTTTTCAGACTGCCGAGGCGCAGCATCTTGCGCTGCTCGATAATGGCCTCGTTCTGCTCGTACGGGTCGAGGGCAAACAGCGCTCGCTCCAGGGTGCGCGAGCCGATTTGCCAGAGGTGCAGGCGCAGATCGAGTTTCTCCAGCAGTTGCCGGCTATCGTCGAGGAGCGGCACTTGCAGCGCCAGTTCGCCGGTGATTTCGGAGGCGGCACCGGTTTCCCGCGCCACGTTTTCCGGCAGCAGGCGGGCGGTATCGAGGTGGGAGAAGGCACAGAGGAGTTCGAACCGGGGAACGACCGAGGCCAGATCGAGGCCGGCGCGGGCCTTCAGACTCCCCCCCAGCAGCCCCGTTTGCAGATAGTTGATGCCGGGATTAAGGCCATCGAGTTGCAGCGCCCCTTCGCCGGCACTCAGTTCGAGAGGGAAACCGGCAACCTGTGCCCGTGCCCGGCCGAAGGTCAAACTCCGTTCTCGCCCGCTCACGCCGCGCTGATCCTGCCAGAGCCGTTCCGCCACCAAAGGCGCCGCTATGGACGGCGCACCCGGGCCGTTGGCGAGAACTGTTTCGCTGAGCCGGAGGGGAACAGGAAGCGCCTTCTGCCGGTCACCGATGGCGTAGAGGCGATTGAAGACAAGGCGCAGATTCAGGCCGTCGACCTCGGGTCCATCCGGCAGCCGTACATCGAGATCGTTCAGGTCGCCGAAACCGCCGATCCGCAGCTGTTTCCCGCCTTCGAGATCGACTCGCAGCCCGGCGGCGAGATCCCCTGCCAGTTGCATCGGCGCCGCGCCCGCCGGCAGCTTATCCGGCATTTTCAGATCGAGAGTGGCGAACAGGCTGGCATCGAGGCGGCGCAGCAGATCGGCCGGTGTCGGCGCGCCCGGCAGATCGCCAAGGCGATCGAGCTTTTCCACAACCAGTTCAGCCACCTGCGCCAGACCGGCCGGCTCCACCCGCAACTCCTCCGTCAGATGGGCTGTCGCCAGATTGCGCTCTTCCCCCTGCAGGCTCAGCCGTACCTTTTGCGGTGGGAAGTCGGCAGCGGCGCCGGGCAGTCCAGTCAGCCGATCGACGGTGCCCACCAGTTCGAAGGAAGCGAGTTGCGCCCCATCGCGCATCGATAATCGCAGCGGCGTTGGCGTGTTGATGCCGCTCGCCTTAATCGGGCTGAACTCTCCCAGGCGAACAGCGGCATCCTTGATGTTCAGCGTCAGCTCCGCCACCGTCAGCAGATCGAGCGCCTCCCTCGCCTGCCGCAACGGATTGACGACCGCCGGATCGGGGAAGCCGGCGCCCGGCATCCTGGCTTTCACTTGCCAGGCGACATCGACCAGACCCGCGCCGCCAACCCCTGGCGGCAGCAGCGCCTGCAACCAGGTGGCAAGCGCGCCGGCATCAATCGCTATGCGCCCCTCGCTACGCACCATCCCACCCTGCTCCGGTGTGATTTCTGCCAGCGTTTCCAGTTGCAGCCCCGGATCGAACTTCAGCCGCAGGCGCAAATCGCGCAGCTGCGGGAGAGTCTCTTTTCCCGTAAGCCGCACCCTCGCCCCTTGCGCCTGCAAGTCCAGAGCGAAAGGCGGGAGCGTTTTCTCTTGTACCGTCGGGCCGGCCTTGCGCCAGCAGGGCAAAGGAGCGAAGGTCGATATTCAGGTCGCCCTGCGAATCGGCGTTCACTCCGACCTGCAAGGTCTCCTCGATCCCGCTCAGGTCGATGACGCCGGGAAGACGCAGGGAGGCGAGGGAAAGATTCTGCTTGATCGCCAGCCGCGCCGCAATGCCGAAGCGGCTCGCCGGTCGTGACGTCAATTCATCGACCTCTATGTTGACCTGACCGGCTAGCTTAGCCAACGTCAGCGGCTGCTCCCCCTGCATCCGCAAGGCGCCGAGCCGCCAACCGGCCTGCAGCTTTGCCGAGGGCGGAAAACCATCCGTGAGGGGGATGCCGGCATGGCTCACTTCCACCCGCAGATCGCTGCCGGTCAGTTCTCCCGCCGGCAACCGGGCGGCAAACCGATCGACGAGCAAGCGCAGGCCGCGCAGGGAAATTTCGCCCTGCTGGCCGCCATTGACGGCGGAAACCGCCAGCGAATCGCACTCCAGGCGCCCGTCCAGAGCGGTCAGCGGCAGATCGGCTGGGAGGAAAGGTTTCCCCAGGGCGAGAAGAGGCTGCAGATGGATGGTCAGCGGGCCGAGGGTGGCGGTCAGTTGCCGCCGTTTTGAGAGAGGATGCTCGACGGTCGCCTGCCAGTGGGCTTCAACCATCCCGGGAACGAGCAGCTGCCCCGCCTCGATGGCAATCGTATCGCGGCGGTGATCGGTGACGATCTGCTGCGTCACCTCGAAGGAGAGCGGCCCGGCCCGCCGCTGCCCCAGGGGTCCGCCGGTCGCCGTCAGCGCCTGCCCTTGCACTCCCAGACGCAGGCGCAGATCCCCGGCGTTAACGATCTCGCTCCCCAGCGTCGCCGACAGAATGCCGGTCACATACGGCAGCGGCGCGGCTACAAAGGGCTGAATAACCGGGAGGAGTTGCGCCGGCTGCAGACGCACCCCTCCGGCGAGGCCCGCTCCGGCCAGTGTGCCTTGCAGATTGGCTTTTAGACCGGGCAAGTCGGCGTTCAGATCGACCCGCGCGCCGGCCGGCCGCAAACGGCCATTGATATCAGCCAGGCCGCTGATGCCGGTCGTAAGCCGGAAAGAAGGGAGGCGATGGCCGTTGACCGTCAGGTCGGCGGCGGCGGTGACATTGATCGGCGCTGTCAGCAGGGAGGGAATCTTCAGGGCAAAATGCAGATCGTTGACTGCCGCCGTCTCCTCGCTGCCTAGGTCGCGATAGTGCACCGCCACCGGCCCGATATCGATCATCATCCGCACATCGACCGGCAGCTCCCAGCCGAGATTAACGGCCTCTTGCAGCTGCGCGGCAACCTTGGTCAGAATTTCTTCAGGATTGACTGCTGCCTCTTCTGGCGGCGCTTCGACGCCTGCAGGCGATGGCTCCACCTCCGCCGTCAACCCGGACAGGCGCAGGTTGAAAAAGACCTGCACCGGCCGGATCTCGCTGCGCGCCAACCCAAAAGAGGTTTCCAGCGCCTCGATATGCAACCGGCGCAGCGGCGCAGCCCCGGCGCCCAGGCGCAGATCGGTCAGCAGCACCCCCTCACGCCAGGAGAGTTTCAGAGTAGACCACTCTACGGTTCGCCCGAGTGCCGCTTCAAGGCGGGGGCGCAACAGCCGCTGACCGGAAGGGGAAGAAAGAAGGGTTGGCAGCAGCAGGAGAAATACCGCTGTCGTCGCCAATACCACACAGCTGCCGGCCAATGCCCAGACGAGCGCCTTACGCCAGCTAAAAGAGAAAAAATGAGGTAGTTTGGGAAGATTCACGAGACAATTCCAGCAAGCGCAAACGGCGATGGCGCCGGCAGGTCAGAGCTATGCAGCGGAGATTAAGGTAACAGAAGTGGGATTTTTTGGGAACAGGTATAAAGGCGAAAGAAGGGCCGGAAGAGGGCGAACTATTATTTCAGGTTCGACTCGGCTGAAGTCCCCGGAAGCTGCAGCGGGAGGGTAAAGAAAAAGGTCGATCCGGTACCTTTGTGGCTTTCGACCCAGATGCGTCCGCCATGCGCCTCGACAATATGTTTGGCGATGCTCAGACCTAACCCGGTCCCCTGGACGGCGGTATCCGAACCGTTAACGCGATAAAATTTATCGAATACCCGCGCCGCCTCCTGCCGGGTCAAACCGATCCCCTCGTCGCGCACGGCAACTTGAAAGGCGCCCGGCACCGGTTCCCCCCTGATTTCGATCGTCCCGCCGCGCGGGGAATATTTGATGGCGTTGCTGAGCAGATTTTCCAGCACCTGGACGATCTTCCCCCGATCGATGCACAACTCCAGAGGATTGCCGTTGAGGAGCGTTTCTATCCGGTGTCGGGTAACGCCGGCGCTGTGCGTCAGGGCCGACTCGCGTAGCAGGGCATGGATCTCACACGGCTCGCGGCAGAGGCTGAGTCCGCGCCCGGCTTCAATGCGGCTGAGGTCGAGCAGGTCGGTGATGATCCCGGCCAGATTTTCCGCCTTCTGCCGGATGTAGGAGAGAAAGTCCCGCTGCTGAGTCAAGGACAGATCGTTGCGCGCCAGCAGCAATTCGGAAAATCCGAGGATGGCGGTAAGCGGCGTGCGCAGCTCGTGGGCGGCGGTGCAGATGAACTCACTTTTCAACCGATCGAGTTCCCGGTGAAATGTGATATCGTGCAGCAGAAACGCGGTGCCGATGCGTCGCCCGGCGTCGTCTTCAACGTCAATCGCCTCGACCGTCATGACCCGCACCGGTACCCGGCCGTCGGCCAGTTCGCATTCGAATGATTCCCGCACCTGTCCGGCCGCCGCCCGGAAACGTTTCAGCAACCGGCGATCATCGACACACTCGCTCAGCCGGCCGAGGAAAAGCGGTTTTTGCTTGAGGCCAAGGATTGCCTCGGCCGATGGGTTCAAAAAGAGGATCCGTTCTTCGATATCGATAACGATCAGACCGTCGGCCAGAGACTGAAAGATTTTTTCCAGCCGCTCCCCGGCGGTCCGCAAGGTTGCAATCTCGATTTGGGCAGATTTTTCCGGCAGAGACATGGCCTTCTTCCCATTTCATACTTATTTTGTAAGTTTTATATATAATTTTTTTTAATTAGTCTATCTTTATTTTCTAACCGACCTCTCCTTTCTTGACCGAAAAACCAATCGTGTGTAAATTTGAACACCTGCCCCTATTAAAGGTTGCCATGCCGCCACTCCTTGAAGTCACCAACCTGATGACCTATTTTTTCACCTCCAGAGGGCTGGTCAAGGCGATCCGGGGGATCGAATTTGCTCTCGATGAAGGCGAAACCCTTGCCCTGGTGGGCGAATCCGGCTGCGGCAAGTCGATGACCGCGCTCTCGCTGCTGCGCCTGGTGCCGCCGCCCGGCCGCATCGTCGACGGACAAATCCGCTTTCGACGGCCAGGACCTGCTGCGCATGCCCGAGGAAGAGATGCGCCGGCTCCGCGGCAACCGCATCGTCATGATCTTCCAGGAACCGATGACCTCGCTCAACCCGGTCTTCCGCGTCGGCGAGCAGATCGCCGAGGTGCTGCGCCTGCACCAGGGACATGGACGCACGGCAGGCCGTGCGAGGCGGCCGCTGGAGCTGCTCGACCAGGTCGGCATCCCCGACGCCGCACGGCGCGTCGCGCGACTATCCGCACCAGCTCTCCGGCGGCATGCGGCAGCGGGTGATGATCGCCATGGCGCTGGCCGGCGACCCGACGCTGCTGATCGCCGACGAGCCGACCACCGCGCTCGATGTCACCATCCAGGCGCAGATCATGGAGCTGCTCGAAGGCTGCAAGGGAGACGGCGGCATGGCGATGCTGCTGATCACCCACGACCTCGGCGTCGTCGCCGAGATCGGCCGACCGGGTGGCGATCATGTATGCCGGCCGGATCATGGAGAGCGCCCCGGTGCGAACGCTCTTCGCCGACCCCCGCCACCCCTACACCCGCGGCCTGCTCGGCTGCGTCCCCAGACTCGGCGAGAAGACGACGCGCCTGACGCCGATCGACGGCACGATCCCGGCCGCTCGTGCCGCCGGCGAAGGCTGCCCGTTTCTCGACGCGCTGCCCGGAAGCGTTCGACCGCCCGTGCCGGGGAACCGCCGCCGCTCGTGCGAAGTCGAAGCCGGGCACTACGTTCGCTGCTGGAGCGTCTGGCATGAGCGCCGCTGCTTGAAGTCCGCGATCTGCGCAAGATCTTTACGTCCCGCCCGGAGCCGCCCGGCGGCCCGCGCCAGCAGCTGCGCGCGGTGGACGGCGTCTCCTTCGACCTGCGGCCGGCGAAACGCTCGGCCTGGTCGGCGAATCCGGGTGCGGCAAATCGACCACCGCAAGCTGCTTCTGCGGCTGATCGAAGCCGACGGCGGCGCGGTCGTCTTCATGGCGCAGGAACTGCTCGACCTGCCGCCGCGGTCAGTTGCGCCCGCTGCGCCGCGAGATGCAGATGATCTTTCAGGATCCCTTTTCGTCGCTCAACCCGCGCCTGCGAGTGGGCGATATCGTCGGCGAGCCGCTCGTCATCCATGGTCTGGCACAGGCGGCGCGGCGCTGCGGCGGAAGTCATCGAACTGCTGGAGACCGTCGGGCTGGCGACCGAGCATGTCGACCGCTACCCGCACGAGTTCTCCGGCGGGCAGCGCCAGCGCATCGGCATCGCCCGCGCCCTGGCGGTGCGACCCGAAGCTGCATCATCGCCGACGAACCGGTTTCCGCCCTTGACCTGTCCATCCAGGCGCAGATCGTGAACCTGCTGCAGGACCTGCAGGAGGCAGTTCGGCCTGACCTATATGTTCATCTCCCACGACCTGCGGTGATCGAGCATCTCTGCGACCGGGTCGCGGTGATGTACCTCGGCCGGATCGTCGAACTCGCCCCCGCGGACGAGCTCTACCGCGGCGCCCGCCACATCCCTACAGCGAGGCGCTGCTCAATGCCGTGCCGATTCCCGACCCCACCCAGCGCCGCCGGCACGAACTGCTCAAAGGCGAGATCCCCTCCCCCATCTTCCCCCCTCCAGCCTGCCATTTCCATCCCCGCTGCCCCTACGCCCGCCCAATCTGCAGTGAAATCAATCCCCCGCTCGAAGATAAAGGCGGCAATCATTTCGCCGCCTGCCATTTCAGTCATGAGGTAGGCAAGTTTCGAAGGCCGTGAGTATGTGAGATTCCCGCGCATTGACAATAATGAAGTCCCCGTTATCTTCTGCACAGGACCAAAAAAAAACTTCGATTCGGCAGGAGAGGCTTTGTACGTAGTTGACTTCGGGGTGATCCTGCACCCCCGCGAAGGGGCCACCCCGCAGCAGGGGACCGGCGTTCTCTGGCGTATTAGACGAGACAACCGGTAACCATGAAGGAGGAACGCAAAACGCCTCGATCCCTGCCCCCTTCCGAAACGGTCAGATCCGCGCTGGAGACACTCAGCGGCCGCACGCGGAAAAACCGTCTGACCCGCCTGATGCCTTTTCTCGGCCCGGCGTTCATCGCCAGCGTCGCTTATATGGATCCGGGCAATTTCGCAACCAATATCCAGGGCGGCGCCCAATTCGGCTATACTGCTGCTCTGGGTCATCGTCGCCAGCAATCTGATGGCGATGCTGATCCAAACACTGTCCGCCAAGCTCGGCATCGCCACGGGCATGAATCTGGCCGAACATTGCCGCGAGCATTTCCCGCGCCCGGTGGTCATGGCCATGTGGGTGCTGATGGAATTGGTGGCCATGGCGACCGACCTGGCGGAATTCCTGGGCGCGGCCCTCGGTTTCCAATCTGCTGTTCGGGATGCCGCTGTTGGCTGGCGGCTTTCTCACCGCCATCGCGACGCTTCTGATCCTCGGGCTCGAACGCTTCGGCTTCCGGCCGCTGGAGGCGGTCATCTCCGTCCTGGTCGGCGTCGATCGCCGTCTGCTATCTGATCGAGACCTTCATCGATCAGCCCGATCTGGGGCAGGTCGCTGTACCACGCCGTTCGTGCCGCAGTTCTGCCGGTGCCGAAAGCGTGCTGCTGGCCGCCGGGCATTCTCGGCGCCACGGTCATGCCGCATGCGATTTTTCTGCATTCGGCGCTGACGCAGGGGCGCATCGTGGTCAGGGACCAGGCCCAGCTGCGCCGCCTGTACCGCTTCGAGATCATCGACGTGCGTGATCGCCATGGGGATCGCCAGTTTCGTCAATGCCGCCATGCTGATCATGGCCGCGGCAACCTTCTACAATACAGGCCTGACCCATATCGGCACCCTTGAAGAGGCGCATCGAACCCTGGAGCCGCTGCTGGGGCAGGCAGCCAGAATGGTTCTTCGGCCTTTCGCTGCTGGTCTCCGGGCTGTCCTCGTCGGCGGTGGGGACCATGTGCCGGCCAGGTGATCATGCAGGGTTTTCTCAAACGGCATATCCCCATCTGGCTGCGGCGCCTGGTGACCATGACCCCCTCGCTGATCGTCATCGGCATCGGGCTGGACCCGACCCGCACCCTGGTAATCAGCCAGGTGGTGCTCAGTTTCGGCCTCCCTTTCGCCATCATCCCGCTGGTGATGTTCACCAGCCGCCCCGACATCATGGGGGTGCTGGTCAATCGGCCGATCGACCACGGTCCTGGCCGGCTTTGATCGCGCCGTCATCGTCGGCCTTAACGTCTTACCTGCTGTACCAAATGTTTTTCACGAGGGTGATCCCATGTTCAAACATCTTCTGGTTCCTCTCGATGGTTCCACCGATGGCCGAAGCGGCGCTGCCGGCAGCGCCTTCCTGGCCGAAAAACTGCGGGCACGGGTCACTCTCATGCATGTGGTGGAAAGAAACGCCCCGAACGCCGTCCATGGCCAGCCCCACCTGCAGGATGCGGAAGAAGCCGCCGCCTACCTGAAAGAGGTGTCGCAGCGGATCTTCCCCGAAAGGGTGCAGGTCGATTGCCATGTGCATGAAGCACAGGTGACAGACGTGGCCGCAAGTATCGTGGCGCACGCCGGCGAACTGAAATACGATCTGGTCGTCATGTGCTCGCATGGCCGCGGCAAGGCGCTGCACCTCTTTCTGGGAAGCATCGCCCAGAAGGTGGCCGCAAACGGTTCCCTGCCGGTCCTGATCACCTTCCCCGCCGAAACGGGAAATACGACATTCGCCTGCCAGAGCATCCTGGTGCCGCTCGATGCCGATCCGGACCATGCCCAGGCCCTGCCGCCCGCCGGGGAACTGGCGGCGGCATGCGGCGCGACTCTGCAGTTGGTGATGGCGGTTCCCAGCCTGGGCACGCTGTCCGGGGAAATGATGGCGACCGGCCGACTGCTGCCGGCTACGACGACGCGAATGCTGGAGATGGCTTTGCAAGAAGCGGAGGCAAATTTACAGGCGCGGGTACAGCAATTACGGCAGGAGGGAGTGGCGGCGGAAGCGCACGTGCTGCAGGGCGATCCGGCGAAAATGATCGTCGACGCGGCCAGTGAGTCACGTGCCGACCTGGTGGTCCTGGCCACCCACGGCAAGACCGGGATGGAAGCCTTTTGGGAAGGCAGCGTTACCCATCAGGTCATCAGCCGATGCCGAATCCCGTTGTTGGTGATACCGGTGAAAAGGGGCTGACCGACTTTCCAAAGAGGGTTGGGGTGACGCAACGTAGTACCATATCTTCTATTGATTTCCGCATCCAATGGTACCCTCGCCCATATCCCGACTGACAATTGCACGTTGACGGCCCAGGATGGCAAGAGTTACCCTGAGGCAAATTTCACGCCTGAGCCGGATCTATCTTGGAGGCATGACATGCATCAGATTATCGAATTTATCCGTACCTTTTGCCAGCAATACACCTTCTTTGCCATTGCCGTACTCCTTATCATAGTCGTCTGCCTCATCCGCAGTCCCAAGGAAACTTTAAAATTCTCAGCTGTTCTCGCTGTCCTCGGCGTCGCCATTTACTTTCTTATGCAGGTCGGCGGCACCATGACAACCGGAGTGGGGCAGAAGGAGAAGATGATAAATAAAACCCGGGATGCACTGGAATAATCACTTCGCGATTTGCCGTGCCACCGATATCCGATCGAGCAGAAACTTCCGGGAGGAAGTATCCGCACCCCAAAAAAATAAGCCGCCCTATCAGCCTTTGCTGACACGACGGCTCATCCCAGAACTCCCGGATAAACGGAATTTACTCCGCCATGTCCCCGACCTGAAATCCCGATCCGCTGACGACGGTCCCTTCGGCAATACCGGCTTCCACCGCCGTCAGCCTGATGGTGCCTACGGTGGTGTACTTGACCTTGAGCACCTTGCCCGTATCGGGGTCTTTGATTTCCTTCCCCGGACGCCTTACCGTCAGGGTCTGCCCTTCCTTGAGCCCCCCGTTTTTGCCCCGGTTCAGGGTGACGGTATTTTCGTCCACGTCGGCGACGAGCATTTTCGCCACCGCCGCAGGTGGCGTGTTCAGCTGCAGCCTGGCGATTTTTCCCGCCACCTCGCTGATGGCCTCGCGCATCGCTTCGGTCGCCAGTTTCTCATTGAAATCCTCGCCTCCGCCATAGCCGAACACATTCACGTTGACCGACGACCTGGCTCCGCTGCCGGATTCGGCAAAGACGATCTTGCCGGTGTTGGCATCTACCATGCGAACGTCCACCGTGCTGCGATAACCTTTTTTCCCTACGTTTACTCCGCCACCGCCGCCACTGCTTTCGCTATTCCCATATTCCGTGACCGCACCGGTGATGATGTAGTTGATGCCGATCACTTTTCCGATCTGGGCCGCGGTGGCCGGATCGATGCGATCGGTCGCCCCTAAATCCTGCTCACTCAGAACGCTGTCGAGCTGTTCCCGCTCATACATGTCGAACTTGCCTACTTTAACCAGTTCGGTCGTCAGAATGTCGGCAGCCCCCCGGCCCAGATCAGAATCTCCGTAGGAGGATTTGTTTTCAAAATCCACGACTGCCACCCGCGGCTCGCACCAGCCGGCGGTCGCCATCACCGCCATGGTCACGAACAACCCGATCGTCATCTTCACTGTGCGCATTGTCATGATTCTTTCCTCCCGCTCGCAATTGGTATGGCAATTATTCAGTATTCACACCGATAAACCGGTAAATACAGTCATTCGATTTCCCGACCTGACACATCAGTGATGGAAAAGAAGTCCGTCATTAGATAGGGAGGATTAAATTTGTTTTCCGCGCGGAAGTATATCAAGGAGGGATGGGATATGGAACGACTTTCTTCTTGGCGGTTCGGACCTTCCCTTTGGATGCTACAGTGGAGAGGTTGACTTCCCGTGCCAATCTTGGCACAATCCACCGCATCTCTCCCCCCAGCAAATGGAGTCCATGTGGGCCCGATCGAAACGGTCAAGGAGCGTTGCCGCAAGTGCTATTCGTGCGTGCGCAACTGCCCGGTAAAAGCAGTTAAGGTTCATCAAGATCATGCGGAGGTGATTCACGACCGCTGTATCGGCTGCGGCAAGTGCATCAGGGTCTGCTCGCAGCAGGCGAAGGTGATTGCCAACTGCATCGAGGAAACACGGGGGATGCTCGCCGGGCGGGAGGATGTGGTGGCGGTTCTCGGCTGCTCATACCCCGCCTTTTTCAATGACGTTCGACCGGGGCAACTGGTAACCAGCCTCAAGCGCCTCGGCTTCTGCGAAGTGCACGAAGGGGCAAGCGGCGTCGAACTGCTGGTCGACACCTATGCGAAACTGTTGAAAAACCCGGCCGAAACGCCGCTGATCACCAGCCATTGCCCGACCATCGTCGACTTGATCGAGCGCCATTATCCGCAGCTGCTTAAAAATCTGATGCGGGTGACCTCGCCGATGGTGGCCATCGGCCGTTTTATCAAGGCGCGGCGGGGGAGCAAGACGCGGGTGATCTACATCAGCTCCTGTATCGCCGGCAAATTCGAGATGGAGGCCGAACCGGTCGCCGGGGCGGTCGATATCGTTCTGACCTACAAGGAACTGAGCAGCATGTTTCGAGATCTGGGGATGGATCTGACCCGCATGCCGGATTCTCCTTTCGATGGCCGCCGTCCCGAACAGGCACGCCTCTTTCCCATTCCTGGCGGGCCGTTTCAGACCTTCGGCATCCGCAACGACTTCTTCAACCCCGAATTCGTCAGCACCACCGGCGAAGAAAGTGCCCTGGAGTTGATCAAGGATCTGGCTGCCGGCCGCATCACGCCGCGCCTGGTCGATGTCCGTTTCTGCAGCGGCGGTTGTATCGGCGGCCCGGGAAAAACAACCGTTTGACAACTTTCTCGAAACGCAATCTCATTCTCAAATACCACCAGAACAACGATACTCCCTACATCACTGCGCCACACTATCTGGAACCGACCCCCATTCCCGACCTCACCCGCCACTTCACCAACAAGTACAAGCGCCTTGATCTGCCCGGTGGGGAAAGCATCCGCCAGGTGCTGCAGGCGACGAACAAATTTGTCGAGCGGGATGAACTCGATTGTGGCGCCTGCGGTTATCACACCTGCCGTGAACACGCGGTGGCCGTCTATCAGGGGTTGGCAGAACGGGAAATGTGTCTCCCCTACTCCCTCAAGCGCCTGGAGGAAGATAGCATCAGCCTGGCGCAGAAATACGATCTGGCGCAGCGGGCGCTGGCGCAGGAATACGGCAATACCGCCATCATCGGCAAGGATGTGCGAACATTGGACGTCCTCCAGCTGATCCATCAGGTCGGACCGACCCCCACAACCGTTCTGATCCGGGGTGAAAGCGGCACCGGCAAGGAACTGACCGCCCGCGCTATTCATGAGGCGAGCCACCGCGCCGACAAACCGCTGGTCACCGTCAACTGCACGACGCTGACCGACAGTCTGCTTGAAAGCGAACTGTTCGGACACAAAAAGGGGTCCTTCACCGGCGCTATCGGCGACAGCAAGGGTCTTTTTGAAGCGGCAAACGGCGGCACCATCTTTCTCGACGAAATCGGCGACATCACACCGAAGCTTCAGGCGGAACTGCTGCGTGTTCTCGACAGCGGCGATATCCGCCCGGTCGGCGGCAACACGGCCATCAAGGTCGATGTGCGCCTGATCGCCGCCACCAACAGCGATCTTGAGGCGGGGATACAGAGAAGGCTGGTTCCGCGAAGATCTTTTCTACCGGCTCAATGTCTTCACCATCACCATGCCGCCTTTGCGCAGCCGTCCGGAATCGCTGGAGGAGTTGGTGCATGCGTTCCTCGGCCGGGCGAGCAAGCGCCTGAACAAGACGCTCAGCGGCATCGAAGATCGGGCTATCCAGGCGATGCAGCAGTATCCATGGCCCGGGAATATCCGCGAGTTGCAGAATGTCATCGAGCGAGCGGCGGTACTGACCCAGGACAGCATCATCCGCCTGGAGAACCTTCCGGTGGTCTTTGGAGAACTCTATCTGCGGGGGGGCGGACCTAGAGATGCAGCGAATGAAACCAATTTTCGCGGCCAACGTGAAAACCATCTTTCGCAGGTGGAAAAAGCACTTCTCAAACGTTACCTGCAAGAGGCGGACGGCAATGTCTCCGCCGCCGCCCGGCGGGCCGGCATCCCACGGCGAACCTTTTATCGCTTTCTCTCCCGCTACGAATTGCGCGGGAAGGATTTTACCGAGAAAGGTCCCAAATGATTCTGCGCCATTTTTGACACATGCAAACTACAGATATGCGCCATTTTTGACACGCTGCTACAACCCCGTATTCAGTGACTCGATATGATCTCTGGCGCTGAACATGTGACACAAATGGCACAGAATAAGCCTGTACCCCTCCAACCCCATCTTTCATCCCGCCTTCTTTGTTGACTTAATTCCTCCATTAACACTTGGCATGTACATTGCTACATCTACGGAAACGACAGAAAAACGGGGTATGAAGCAGATCCTGCCGAATGGAAGCTGCCCCCTTCACGCCGCATTGGGAACTCTCTCCCCCGTGCGGCGTTTTTTTATTCTTTTTTATCGCCAATCAGCCATTCTTTCGCTATGATATCGACGATTCGCAACAGGGGAGAGGCTTGAATGCCAAAAAAAACCGCTGAAGCCCTCGGTGTCGCTACCCTCGAAGACATCAGCTCCCTGATCCTGCAATCGCACGATCTGGACGAAACCCTCGACAATATCGTTACGCTGGTGGCCAAGCGCATGGGCACCGAAGTCTGCTCCATCTATCTCCTCGACGACGACAGCAGCACCCTGCGCCTGCGCGCCAGCAAAGGTCTCTCCCGCAAGGCGATCGGCAAAGTGTCCCTGCAACCTGGGGAAGGGCTCACCGGCCTTGCTGTGGAAGAGCAGCGGGCGATCGCCATTCAGGAACCGCAAAGCCATCCGCGTTATCGCTACTTTCAAGGAGACCGGCGAAGAAAACTTCCACTCCTTTCTTGGCATCCCCCTTTTCGACCGCAAATCTCCGCTCGGAGTTGTCGTCCTGCAGACCAAGGACCCGCGGGAATTCAGCCCCGAAGAGATCAGCGCCCTCTCCACCATCGCTTTTCAGGTCTCCTCCATCGTCATCAACGCCCGCCTGCTCGATTCGATCCGGCAAAAGGAAGAGGAATCCAACCATTTCGCTCGCGAGCTGGAAAAGACCCGGCAGACCCTGATCGGCTTGCGGGAGAAAACGCCGATTGGACGGGAGAACGCCTTGCGCGGGACGGTCGCCTATCCCGGCGTGATCTCCGGGCCGGCATACATTCTCGACGAACGTCTCGGCTTTGCCGATATCCTCGATGAATTGGCCAGTCGATATCAGTGAGGAACAGCTTCGTCTCGATGCCGCGCTGGAAAAGACCCGCATCCAGACACTCTTTCTGGAAAAAAGGGTGGCAGAGACGCTTTCCGATGCCGACGCCGCCATCTTCCATACCCACCTGATGATCCTCGAAGACCGCAGCTTTCTCGACAAGTCTACGCGGGAAATCGGCCTCGGGCACAGTGCCCCGTACGCCCTCAAAAAGGTAACGAATGATTATATCGAAGCGTTCGACCGCATGGAAGACCCCTATCTGCGGGAACGCGCCGCCGACATGGAAGATATCGGCAGACGCTTGATCGCCAACCTCGTCGGGGCAAGACGCCGATTTTCAGCTGCAAATGAAATCCCCGGGCATCCTGGTAGCGCGAGGAGACTCCTTCCCTCGGACATGGCCGCCCTCGACCACGAGCAGATCCTCGGGATCGTCACCGAAGCCGGGAGAGGAACTCCCACGCGGTGATCATGGCCAAGTCCCTCGGCATCCCGGCGCTGGTCGGGGTCAAAGGTCTGCTCAAAGCGGTCCGCCCAGGATGATCGCGTGCATTCTCGACGCCAATTCCGGATGCCTCTACCTGAATCCGTCACCACGCGTTCGTCGAGGAATATCGAGCGGCTGGAAGAGGACCGCAGTCGCGAACTGCAGCGTCTGGAGGAATTCCGCGACCCTGCCGGCAGAAACCGCCGACGGCTTGCGCATCGTGCTGCGCGCCAATATCGGCCTGGTCAGCGATATTGATATTGCCCTGACGCAATGGCGCCGAAGGGGTCGGCCTCTACCGCACCGAATTCCCCTACATGACGCGCAGCGATTTTCCCGACCGCGATGACCAGTATCTTCTTTATCGGCGAGTCGTCGAGGGATTCGACGGCCATCCGGTCACCATCCGCACCCTCGATATCGGCGGCGACAAGGCTCTCCCGTATTTCAGCCCGCCGAAGGAAGACAATCCCTTTATGGGCTGGCGCTCGGTGCGGGTTTCCCTCGACAACCGGGACATATTCCGCACCCAGATCGAAGCGATTCTGATGGCCGGCGCCGCACGGCCCGGTCAAACTCCTCTTTCCGATGATTTCCGGACTGGACGAGGTTCGCGCCTGCCGCGAGGTCATCGACGAAGCGCGTCGCAATCTGGCCCGCGAGGGATTCGCGATGCCGACAACAGTTCCGCTCGGAGTCATGATCGAGGTGCCGGCGGCGGTCCAGCTTGCCGACTCGTCTGGCGCGAGAAGTCGATTTTTTTGCCCTCGGCACCAACGATCTTATCCAGTACATGCTCGCCGCGGACCGCAACAACCCCCTGGTCAGCCGCTATTACGACCCGCTTCACCCGGCGGTTCTCCAGCGTGCTGCAGCACGTCACGCAATGGCGCAGAAGCTCGACAAAGGGCTCTGCCTGTGTGGCGAAATGGCCTCCGATCCGCTCAATTTGCTCGTCCTGGTCGGTATCGGGATTCGCGAATTTTCCATGCCCTCACCGTTCATTCCCCGCACCAAAGCGTTTCTCCAGGATTTCGATATTCTCACTGCCCGGCGGGTCGCCCGCGAGGTCATGGAGATGCCGGACAGCAGCCGGATTCGCTCCTATCTGATCAATACCCTGAAAGAAATCGAACGCATCGCCTGATCCTTTACGGCCACAATAGAAAAGGGGCGCCGTGGGCACCCCTTTTTGCTGAAATTTACCTGAGTTATTTCTTGTGACAGTCGCCGCACTTCGTCGGGCCGCCCGTTTCAGCGTGGCACCCTTTGCACATCTTGTGTGCTACATCCTTGTTCATTTCAATTTTGGCCGGGGTACCCTGATGGCATTTGGCGCAGTCCTTCAGGGTATCGGCGTGCGACTTGTGGTTGAAGGTGACGGTACCGGTCTTCGCCTCGTATTTCACCACATCGGCGGCAAAAGCGGTTCCGGCAAAAGAGACAGCGACGAACAGGGAAAGAATCAGGTGTTTCATACAAAGACCTCCTTGTGAGATTTCTTGCGGGTTCATTCCCGCTTGGTTGTCACTTTAATGGAGATCAGAATCAATTGCATCAGACATCGCTTGGCCTGCCATCCGATGTCGGGTCGGATCGACCTGTTTTCAGCGACTTAGCAGCCACCATCTCGGGTTCGCGAAACCCGCCTTCAAGGCTTGTCTTTCAGTGCCCGAACAATCCTCGCAGCAAATCCTCGGCCCCGCCGCCCTCCTCCGGCTTGCCATTTCCTGAAGGGAAACGTTTGTCGAGTTCCTTGCGCAGCTTTCTGCGGATTTCTTCTCCGCCCTTTTCCCTGATTTGCCCGCCGAGAGCGGATCTATCCAAGGTGAAGCGAGGGGAACTGATCGTCCCACCGACCTTGACTGGAATTTGCGACCAACCCTGCTCGTTGGCCAGTAAGGCGGTTATCCTGCTCTGCCCCATCCGGGCTGTCAGCTCCGGCGCCAGCTGCAGATTGAGGGCCAGATCGAGGGCGAAACCGTCGAGGTTGATGATCCCTTGCGGATGCAGTCGCAGATTCTTGCTGACGATATCACTGTCAATGGTTAGTTTTCCCTGCCGAATGGTAAATGAGCCCTCCGAGCGACTGAAACGCAGTTCCCGCAACTCCTCCAGTTGGAGAAAATCGGCCAGCCCTTGCAGTAGACCGGCACCGGTGATCCGGCCATTCGTGAGCACCCCTTTCCCTTCAGCGGACAAACTCCGCGTCAGCAACTTCGGTTCGACGCCCTCCCCTTGCGCCGTCCCCTGGAGATTCAAGGCGCCAAAAACAGTGCCCGCCATCTTCGGATAAAAAGAGCGCAGCAGAGGATCGGCCTCGATTCCCTGGAGGTTCAGCCGGACGGAGGAAGTCGGTAATTTTTTTCCGAGATCGGCATTGCCGGTAATGGCAAATGTTCCGTTCGCCACTTTCCCGTTCAGGCGCTGTACCGTCAGTATATTCTTCTGTAAACGATAGCTTAGGTCGAAGTCGCGGATGCTCAACCCCTTGTACACCGTCTCCCCGATGGTCACGTTGCCCTCGGCTTCGATCGGTAGCGCGAGTGGAAAAGTATCCTTTTCCGCGGCCGGCTGGCCTGTTGCCGCAACCGGCGCGGCACTCCCCTGCAGCAGCGGATCGAGGGCGAAGCGCTCGGCCCGCACATTGCTGCGCACCCGGATGATTTCGCCGAGCAGGTTTTCCATTTGCAGGTCGATGGCAGCCCGATTCTCACCCAACTGCATCTGTAAATTTTCCGAGCGCACGGAATCGTCAACAACCTTCAAAGTACCGGTAAGGGCCGGCCGCGCGCCGTTGACCAGAACCGAGATTGCACCGAGTTGTAATTCCCCTTTCCTTAACAGCTTTTTCGGTTCGCTCACGGCACCGACCAGTTGAAAATTTCCGCTCACTTTTCCTGCCGGCTGCAAGTCCGAGAGTTGAGCAATCAGCTCCGGGGGCAAATTTTTGATTGTCTCTTCCAGCAGCAGTTCAGGAATGACCAGACGGAGGTTCACCTTCGGCGCCGCCGCGTAATCCTCTATTCGGCCAGTTATCTGTAGCGGGATCCGGTTGAAGGCGAGTGTCGCTTTTTCAATCTCCAGGATCGCTGCCTTCAGATCGGCGGCAAGGGCGTAGTCCAGATGCAAAACCGCATTACGGATCGGAAGCGGGCCCTTGTCTTTTCGCGGCAGCAGCAGGTCTATCGGCGCGAAAGTCACTTCTCCATGCGACTTCAGAGCATCGCGGCCTCCTTCCGCCTCCATCTTCAGATTCAGTCGAAGGGCATTGATCTGCGCCGGTAGCTTCTCGCGGTAATAAAGGGCGAAAGTGGTCAGATCGAGATCGGCAACAGTGAGCACAATCCGGCCCATCCGTGTTTGCAGGTTAACCGCGCCCTCCCCTTTAAGCGTCCCTTCATTCACCCGGGCACCGAAGTTGAAGGGGAATTCTTTGCCAAGAGAAATTTCGCGGGCGCTCATCGTCAGCTCCGTCACCTCCTGGCGAAACGGGGTGTTGCCGCCCGAGCGGTGATCGATAATCAACAATCGTCCATTGCTCAATTCAACTTGCGAAACGAGCAGATCAACGGGCTCACGGCGATTTTCCTGCACTGGCTCTTTCTCTTTTGTTTTCTCCTCCTCAAGTAAATCGCTAAAGTTAAATCGTCCGTCCGCCTGACGTTCAATGCGGATATGGGGAGCGACCAGGCGAATTTCATCGATTACGACTCGCTTGAACAGCAGGGGCCAGAGTTTATAGCGCAGAACCACCTTTTCGGCGGCAACGAATGCCTCTTTGCCGATTTTCTCCTGGACGACCAACTGATTGAGGGTAATGCCGCTGAACAGGGAGATTTCGATGCTTTCCAGCGTGACCGGTCGATTAAGGGCTGACTCCGCCTTGGGAAGAATGACTCCCTTGATCCGTTCGGGAGTAATCAACAGACGAGCAAGGATGGCAAGGGCAACGCCCAGCAGCAGCAGAACGATGCCGAAAACTGCGAAAACTTTCAAGGGTTTGCTCATTCGCGTCTCCCATGTGGGGTCGTGAGCGAGATCCGGGATGTCAGGGAAGAGTGTCGGCAAGCCCGCCGAGCGTAAGAATGATATGCCACTCCTCCGCCGTCACCGGCTGCACGGAGAGGCGGTTCCCCTTTTTCAGAACCGCCATGCCAGCGAGTCCAGGGTGTCGCCGCAGACCTTCGCGCGTCAACGGGCGCGGTAATGGTGCCCGGTACTGCACATCGACCATATACCAGATCGGTTTCGCCTCGCTCGCTCGCGGATCGAAATGATCCGAACGGGGATCGAGGGCGGTGAAATCGGGATAACCGGCTCGCACCACCTGGGCAATGCCGACGATCGCCGGTTCGGGAATGTTGCTGTGATAGAAAAGAACACCGTCGCCGACCTGCATTTCTTCATGCAGAAGGTTGCGCGCCTGAAAATTGCGTACTCCGTCCCAATGCTCCGTGCGGTCGGGGCAGCGTCCCAGATCTTCGAATGAGAAACAGTTCGGCTCAGATTTCATCAGCCAGTAACGACGATTTTCGGCAGACATTCTCTTCCTCATAAAAAAATCATAGTGAATTGACTTCGGTCAAGGTTTACCATTCGCGCAACGGTTATCTTCGCCCCAACGAAACGGAAGTCATTTCACAAATATAGCGCAATTCACGAGAAGAGCGCATCAACCGCCACAAGGAGGCACAAAATGTTTTGTTATCAATGCGAACAGACAGCACAGGGATCGGGCTGCACCAAAATCGGCGTTTGCGGTAAGCAACCGGATGTCGCCGCACTTCAGGATCTGCTCGTCCATCAACTTAAAGGGGATCGGTTTCTGGGGAAACCTCGCCCGTCAGAAGGGGAAAAAGGATGCCGCAATCGATCGTTTTCTGATCGAAGGCCTCTTCACCACGGTTACCAATGTCGACTTCGACACCGGGGCGATCGCCAAAATCCTCCGCAAAGGCGCCGACGCTCCGCGCCAAGGCGCAGGCATTGGCCGGCCCTGCTCGCGCATTGTTCCCGAGGCCGCCAGCTTTACCCTGGCCGCCGACACGGCCGGCATGGTCGCCCAGGCGGAAGCCTGCTCCATTGCCAACTTTTCAGGTCGATATCGACATCAAGTCGATGCGCGAACTGATCATCTACGGCCTCAAAGGGATGGCCGCCTACGCCGACCACGCCCTGATCCTTGGCCATGAGGATGAGTCGATCTACGCCTATATGCACAAAGCCCTCGCCGCCCTCACTCGACGACACCCTCGGCTGATGGACTAGTCGGTCTGGCCATGGAATGCGGTCAGGCCAACCTGACCTGCATGGGGCTTCTCGATACCAGCCAACACCGACACCTACGGCCATCCGGTGCCGACGCCGGTGCAGCTCGGCACCAAGAAAGGCAAAGCGATTCTCGTCTCCGGCCACGACCTGAGCATGCTCGAAGAACTCCTCAAGCAGACCGAGGGCAAAGGGATCAACATCTACACCCACGGCGAAATGCTCCCGGCGCACGGCTATCCCGGCCTGAAAAAATACCCGCACCTCGCCGGCAACTTCGGCGGCGCCTGGCAGGATCAAGCCAAAGAATTCGCCAACTTCCCCGGCGCGATCATCTTTAACACCAACTGCATCCAGCGCCCCAGTGACGCCTACAAAGACCGCCTCTTCACCTGGGGACTGGTCCAGTGGCCCGACGTCGCCCACGTCGAAGGCTGGGACTTCTCGGCCGTCATCGACAAAGGCCCAGGCGCTCCCCGGCTTCAGCGACAACCCCGGCAAAGAGATCCTGGTCGGCTTCGGCCACAACGCCGTCCTCGGCGTCGCCGGACAAGGTGGTCGACGCGGTGAAGGCCGGACAGATCAAGCACTTCTTCCTCATCGGCGGCTGCGACGGCGCCAAGATCGGCCGCAACTACTACACCGAGTTCGCCGAGAAGGTGCCGAAGGACTGCGTCATCCTCACCCTCGCCTGCGGCAAGTACCGCTTCAACAAGCTCGACTTCGGCGATATCGGCGGCATTCCGCGCCTCCTCGACGTCGGCCAGTGCAATGACGCCTACAGTGCCATCCAGATCGCCGTGGCCCTTGCCGAGGCCTTCAACTGCGGCGTCAACGATCTGCCGCTGTCGATGATCCTCTCCTGGTACGAGCAGAAGGCGGTGGTCATCCTCCTGACCCTGCTCCACCTCGGCATCAAGAACATCAAGCTCGGACCGACACTGCCGGCCTTCATCTCGCCGAATGTGCTCAACTTCCTGGTCGAGAACTTCAACATCGCCCCGATCACCACCGCCGAAGCCGACCTCAAGCAGATTCTCGGCTGATCTTCAGCCACCATGTAAGACGAAAAATAGCGCTGGCCGCCAGCCCGCGCTATTTTTTTGGACATCCGTAGGGGCGGACCTTGTGTCCGCCCGCCTGTCGTTCTTGCGCCAGGAACTGGAGACGCTGGCATGTTCGCCTCCTGCCAGAAGCTGTCGCGGTCGCGGCCGTATGTGCTGAAGGGAAGGTGGAGGAAGAGTTCGGGGTGGCGACGTTGAATGTGGAGTGGGTGGGATTTTGGACGGTTAGCCGACCAGTTGCCATTTGCGGAAAATGGGCCTTGCCCATAAGGTGCAAATTTGTTATCCTCGGGCGCAGGAGGTACAAATTATGCTGGTACAAACAGACGGCAGACGGCGGATTACTCTTCCCGCGACGGTCGGCATCAAACCGGGGATGCCCTCGATCTGCAGATTCTGGAGGATGGCCGGATCGTCCTGATCCCGGTGGAACCGGTTCCCAAGCACCAGCTTTGGGCCTGGACCGCCGAGAGCAAAACAGCCATTACGGCTTCCCTTACGGATACTCGCCCGTAAACTGTGATCGAAAACGCCGAGCAGGCCGACGCAACCGCCGAAAGATGGTCGAGTGAGGATTGAAATCCGTCCCGCCTTCGATGCGGCGGTCATGGCCGCCGAACTGCCGGTGCGCAAGGCGGCGGCCAAGATGCTCCGGACATTGCAGGCGCTCGATCTCCCTCAGCTCTGGACCCATCCCGGCCTCAATTTCGAGAAGCTGCACGGCATGATCGAACCGACCACCGGCCTGCAGCTCTATTCCCTGCGCGTCACCGGCAGCGCCCGCGCCATCACCTGCCTGCTCAACGGTCCCACCATCGTCCTGGTCAGTCTGCATGCCCAGCACGACAAGGCCTATCGGAAATAACCCCTCTCCCTGACCCCAGCATAATCCCGGACTGCACCCTCACGCACCCAAAAGTCGTTGCTGCAAAAGCGTCTGCATGTCCCGACGACCGTCGACAATCAGCAGGACGTAAATGTTTTTGCCGATAACCCGGTAGACGATGCGATACGGCTTGAAAAAGACCTCCCGGTATTCGCGGATGCCAAGAACCAGAAGCTCCTGCGGGTAGGTGCCGCGTTCGGGGGATGCGGACAGGCTGGCGAAAGTTTTTTCGATCTGATCCAGAACGTAATCCGCTTTTTCCGGTGCATCGTGCCGGGCGATATAGTCGTAAAGATCGCCGAGGTCGCGCGCCGCGTCATCGGTGAGCAGGACCGCAAACGGCATCAGCGATTCTCCCGCCCCTTGCGCAGGCGCTTGACGGCATCGGCAGCCGGCTGAACTTTTCCTTCTTCGATTTGCCGGTTGCCGAGCGCCAGGATCTTCAACAGCGCCATCGTCTCCTGCGTTTTCTCGTAGCTGTCGATATCCTGGATGACGACCTTGGCTTCACCGTTCTGGGTGATCACGAGCGGCTCCCGCTGCTCGCCGAGATTCCGCACGATTTCGGCGGCATGCGCTTTTAGATAACTGATCGGTTTGATCCGGCTGGATAATTTCACGTTCACCTCGTCTTGAACTGGGATGACTGAATTTAGGCCGAAAACAGGTCAGCTGTCAAGGCATCCTCAACTGCATCAATTTTTGCCATTTGGGTGGAAGCCCGCGGGGAAGCCGCCCGAAAATAAATCCGTCCCCTTTTAGCCTCGGGCCGCAAAGCCCGCGCTATTTTTTTTGGGCATCCGTAGGGGCGGACCTTGTGTCCGCCCGCCTGTCGTCCTGCGCCAGGAACTGGAGACCCTGGGCATGCTCGCCCCCTGTCATCCACCTTCTTCCCCCGCCCCTATGAGCGGTTCTGCCAGAAGCTGTCGAGGTCGCGGCCTTACGTGCTGAAGGGAAAGTTGGAGGAGGAGTTCGGGGTGGCGACTTTGAATGTGGATTGGGTGGGGTTTGTGGACGACATTGCCGCTCCGCTTTAAGGTCGGGAGGTTATGATATCGTTCAGCGCCGGGAGCATCGTGCCGATGGCCGTACAGGATGCCGATAGGGACTTTCGGGCGTCCCTCGACAGGCGATACTCTTGGGCAATTTGCATCATTTCTTCAGCCCTGACCACCTCCGCCAGCACGGAACACTGTTGCAGATCTTTCTCCTTCTTAAACTCCTTATCCCGACCCGTCCGACGCTGGGCAATGATGAGCTTGTGCAGCATCAGGGCTTCCGGTGAAGGAATGCGGAAAGTGAAATCTTCGATGGACACTGTGACCGGTCTGATGAAAAGCAGGTCGATAAAGGGGAGTGGCTGGGCGGACACTTTCCAGGGCGGGATGACCACGGCTGGCGGAGCCGAACCGCCGCGACGGTGGGTGATGAATTCAATCTCGAACGTCCCCTGAAGAAAGGTTTCGATCCCAGTATAGTCCATGACCGAGGTATATCCCAGCCGTTGCAGCACCTGGGGAATCGTCTCGCCTGCGGTTGCCGGCACTTTCACCGCATTATCGATGGCAAAGTCGATGTCATTGGTTGCCAGACCGTAGGGCAGCGTGAAGTATTCGCTATAAACCAGCATGGGCCAGCTTCCAATCAGCAGGCCATGGGAGAAGAACCCGGTCTTGTCCATTTCACGCAGTAGATCGGTGACTGGCTGCAGAAACGGGCTCTTTGCGAAGACCATATTCAAAGCTCTATCCTTTGGGGAGGATGGCGTCCAGGGTTGCCATCCGCTTTTTATTGGCCCGGAGATCGGCCTGCAGCTTCTTGCGCCGTTCAAGTGCCGGCTTCAGTTCTTCCGCCTGTTCGGGGGCAAGATGGTCGAACTTGACCGTCGAGCCGTCTCGGTAGCGCAGGCAGGGGTAGACGTATTCCTTGCCGTGGCTTTTTACTTTTCTTTGCCCAAGGGAACCTTTTGGCAGCTTTTCCAACTCAAGGGTGATCTTTCCAATCACGAGCGCACAGCGGTCGCGCTCCGCTCGCAACATATTGTAAACACTCTCGTCCATTACTTTTCCGCGCATGACCGGCACCTCTTTTGTACCTACACACTAACATAATAACGAGGTGTGTGGTACAAATATTTTGTACCAACTCAATGCGATATTGCTGAAAAATGTGGGACAAAAAAAACCAAGGGCACGAGGGCTACTTCCAACCTTTCCTTTTGGGAAATACGGGCAGTGTCCCTAATTTCCCCTATAAAATAATTATTTTAAGTAAAATATTCTCTAACAATGTCTGAAAGAATAGTTTCAACCAACTCTTGGCATTCATATATTTTGGTATCTTTATGACTGTTGGCTGCAATGAATTTATCTTTAATTAAATACACTTCAGTTATTGATATGGGCTCGTGGAGAATTTTCCTGAATTTGAAACCGTCATCCTTGAATAAAACTATCCCAACTTTAGATATATTTTTAATTGTTAAATAATAATGCCCAGTAGTGACAAAGAAAAATAGGAACTTTTCAGTTTTTTCTTTGTTGTGAATAAAAAACGTAAAAAACCATGTTTGAGAGACACTTTTCCCTTGACACAATTCTATATATTTATCCATATCAATCATGTCGTAATTGCGAATGGATATATTAAGTCCAATATCTTTTGCGTCATCAAGATTATTGAATATGTTAATCATTTCTTCAAAGCAAATCAAAAAATCAGAAAAAGTTTTTTCCCACTCTTTAAAATTAAAATCAATGCTTTCTAGATATCTATTTTTTGCACGCTTAACACTATCTTTCAAATGTTTTAATTCTAAGCTGACCGTTACGTTTTCGTATTTTGGTTGTTCCACTTGTGGTGAAATATTATGATGAATTAAATCGATTCGAGTGCTTTTAAAGGTCTCAATTTCTGAACGCAAACACTCAGAAAAAAATACTAGCAGAGGAGAAAGATCTCCTTTGTTTGATGATTCAAGTGCAACTAAATATCTTTCTTTTTCATAGTAATTTACAATTATTCCCGGAAGTCCGCACTTCCAAAGAAGTGCGTTCATAAACAATCTAGCAGTTCTCCCATTGCCATCAGCAAAAGGATGGATAAATACAAACTTTGTATGAATTGCAGTTGCGAATTCAAGACCAGACCTATTTATAGGCCCTTCTTTAATTTCATCACCCAGTTGCCTCATAAGAAAGGGGACTGAGGGGCTATCTGGGGGGGTGAAATCAACTCCTGATATTTTGACTGGGCAATTTCTATAGTCACCGGCCATTTTATCAATGCCATTAAGAATCATTTTGTTAATTTGACGTAAAAAACTTTCAGGGCCTGCACTACACTCATTCAGATTTTCAACAACCCACTCAAATGCGGCATCTAGATTGTGTGCTTCACGTTGACTAGGAGTAAATATTTTTACGTTTTTAGAAAATAAAACCTCTTCAGTTTCTCCTTTGGTGAGGGGATTACCTTCGATTTTATTAGAATGAAAAATCATATGCAGCTTTTGTAATTTTGCAAAATCAATTGCGGCTTCTTGGGTCAAAACATTATTATCAATCAGCTCTTTTAATTCTGCTTCTAAAGTGCGCAATGCTTCCATTGTTGATTTATTAATTTGAAATTCAGGATATACAAAAGGTGAAATCTCTACGTCTTCTGATATAAACCTAGAAACATAACTATTAGCGGTTCCAAAATCTATACCTACGAAAGATTCGTTTTCTTTCAAATCAAATTCATCAATAAATATTTCATTACAAGTACAGACAATTTCGTCTTTTCGAGAAGACCCCCCTTTTTCTTTAAAAAAGAAAGTAGGGATAAGTTCTCCATTAGGTTTAATTTGAATTTCCATTCGAAATTTCTTAACTAGAGTTCCCTTATTTTGAAAAGAAATAACATCATCAGAAAAATTCAAGAGTGTTGTAGCTTCTGTATCGGGGCCAAATGGGTTATGAGAAAAATAGAAATAAATTCTATCCATAGGGGTGAAAGGCAACTCAATCTCATAATTGAATAAAAGTTCATTTGTTTCAAATGGTGAACAAATGATGTGACCGTTTTCAATTTGTTTTCCATTTATTTTAATTTTTGGGGTATAAAATTCACCATGCCTTTCTTTTTTTAAAGCAAAATAGATATCTGTCATCAGACATGGAGCGACCTTGCCAACTGATAAATTTGGATCCCGCCTTACCTGCTCTTTACATTCACAGGCTAAACCAAGCGCCACTGCACTCCCAGGATCTGACCCTAGAAATACATCATCATGGTTTATTTGTGTTGGCAATACAGTGACAATTTCTTCAACCATAAAAGGTAAGTTCGATGAACCACCTGCCACTAAAACTTTGTCAACTTTTGTAAATGTGATATTTATGCTTTCTATTTTATTTTTTGCTTCATTTATTGTGTCAATTATTATTCTCCCCCATTTAGTCCTCCACGCCATTCTTATAATATTTTTAAGATCATTACCATTTATTGTGACCTTTATTTCTTGCTCTTGGTGAAGAGTTCCCTTTGCAAATACAATGCTTTCAGATATATAAGCAAAGTCATCAACTAAGCTGCATTTAGATGGAAATTTCTTCGAAAGTTTAATTTTCAAATCTTCTACTAAGAGTAAAATAGGGATATTTAAATCTTTTATTCTCTTGAATGGGTCTTCTTTTTTAAAAATTCCGCTCTTTCCTGCTTTTTCAATGATCAGCCTCATCAGCTCATCATCAATAAACTTTCCACCACAAAGTTCCGCTTTCAATCCCAGTGGAAGACTCGTGGCCCCCCCTCTTGATAAGGATCCATCTGCATTTGTCCTGATAATACATGTATTGAAAGTGCCGGCACCAACATCAATTATAAGTACCGTTTCTGAATTTTTAGATAATATGAACTTGTTTTCATAATTTCTATAATATTGAAATACTGCGAATGGTTCTGAAAAAAATCTTGGGGCTAATCCGAAACCCATGTCTTTAAAAATTTCTCTCATATGAGATCGAAAATTTTCTCGCCATCCATCATCCCTGATAGCCGGCACACCAACCATAATTTGCTCTGGCAAAGGGACATCTTTCAATAATTCTTTAAGAAATACTATTGTTGCTTCTTTTGCAGTGAATGTCTCTATCTTATATTTCCCTTTTTCGTCTGGAACATAATACCAATATTTCTTATTTTTAGAGAATTCCGTATCATTTAAGCCTAGATCTAACTTGAAATTAAAAATATTAGTCTTACCATTTATCCCAACAAACCTTGCATTTTCACCGATTACCGGACATTTTTTGTCAGGGTCATATGATATAATAGTTGGTACTTTCTTTTCTGTAACTTTAATTATTGTTCCCTTTGTCATATATTCCTCCCATGCAGAAAAATTCAATTTCAAATTGTTTTCAACAGTTTGCGGCTCAAGCCACATCCCCTTGAGTTCCACAACCTAGGTAAAGTAAACCGGAGGTGGCATTAAGTCAAAGATTATCGGGAGTTCTGGGGGCAGGGAGGTCATTAGTGCGGAGTCCGCGTGTCAGGCTTTGCATATTGCTATTTAAGGGAACGCCGGTGAGAGCTCCCGCGCCCTCTTCCTCCACCCTGAACCCGACAACCTTCCGCTCTTACCCCTCCGCCTGCATCAACTGCATCGAAAACCGCCCGGAACGGGGCATCGCATTTACTCTCCAGCTCTTCAAGACGATTGGCCAAGACAGTATGCGAAGCGAGTATGCGCCGCAATCGAACGAAGGTCCGCTTGATTTCTACATCCACCGCGAAAACAATTCAGCATAGGTCTGTGCTATAATGAAAAATAGCTGGACGTTGGATTCCGATACTCATGTAAGGGAGAAAAGGTCATGGCCGAGAACGATTGCGAAAACCCCGAGAAACATTGTGACCTGCACGCCTGCCAATTGAAACCTACGGCAATGAAGCCCGCGATCGAAAAGATGTTCGAGAATCCCCGATTCGCCTGCACCAACTGCGGCCGCAAAACCCATAATGCCGAGAACCTCTGCCGACCGAAGGCGATTTGAGTAGGGAAAAACCCAGGCAAAAACTGGAGACGCCAAGAGCTATCACTCCTGGCGTCCTTGTTTTTCCTTCTATCGGCGAAACCGGCCTTCGCTCTTGCCTTCCATTCGCTATTCAAATATATTAAAACCTGAATCTATCCAGGGAGGTTTTCTATGCCGATCTTCGAATTTCAATGCCGCGACTGCGGCGAAAAGGTGGAAAGAATCCTGCGCACGCCGGTCGATGAAATTGCCTGCCCGCACTGCGGCAAGACGGCTAAAAAACTGGTCTCGACCGTTTCGGTAGCGGTCTCGGGTGGCGGCCACGCCTGTGCTGCCCCCTCCGGTTCCGGTTTTGATTGAGGCTGATCATGCCGGCGCGTGTCGCCGGAAACAGCATAAAAAAAACGGGACCGATATGGCCCCGTTTTTTTATTCTGGAAAGTGTAAGTCAATCAGCCGCGCACGAAAGCCGATGCCGCCAACATTACTTTGTCGAGTTCGGCGGCGCTTCCCGCCTCTCCGTACACCCGCACCACCGGCTCCGTTCCCGATTTGCGGAAGAGCATCCAGGAACCGTCAGTGAAGACGAATTTCGTCCCGTCAATGGTGACGATCTGCGCGATCTTGCGGCCGCCGATCGCCTCCGGCGCTGTTTTCATTTTCTCGGCAAGTCCGTCTTCGAGCTCCGGAGAGAGATGGATATTTTCCCGCCGGGTATAAAATTCACCAACCCGCTGGTAGAGATCATCAAGGAGTTCTCGAAGGGTTTTTCCTGTTACCGCGACCATTTCCGCTACCAGCAGACAAGCCAGAATACCATCTTTCTCTGGCACGTGGCCGCGCACGGTAAGACCGGCGCTTTCCTCGCCACCGATGAGAATGCGGTTGTCGCGAATATATTCACCGATGAATTTGAAACCGACCGGTGTCTCGAATACCTGCAGGCCATGGTGCCGGGCGACAGCATCGACAAAATGCGAGGTGGCCACCGAACGGGCAACATCCCCCGTTTTTTTCTTCACTCGCACCAGATAATCGAGAAGTAACGCCAGGATGTAATTCGGCTCATAAAAGGTGCCATCGGCATCGACAATGCCGTAGCGATCGGCATCGCCATCGGTGGCGAGGCCCAGGCGGATGGCCGGATCATTCTTTACCAGTTGAATGAAATCGCCGATATGCTTCTCTGCCGGCTCCGGTGGATGGCCTCCGAAATACGGATCAGGATGATCGTTCATCGTCACGATCGTCGTCCCGGCTTCCCGCAGCATGACATCGAGATAACCTCGGGCGGTGCCGTAAAGGGTATTGACGGCAATTTTCATCCCTGAGCGGCCGATGGCATTAAAATCGATGACCTTCTTCAGTGTCTCGAAATAATCGGCGCGGGGATCGATTTCCTTCACCAGCCCGGCCTGAAAAGCCTGATCCATCGGCATAACCCGGTAGCAGAGCTCACCCAGCATGGCATTGGCCCGGTCCTCGATGTCACGGGTTGTCTCCGGCAGGGCCGGCCCACCCCAGTCGGGAGAAAATTTCACGCCATTGTAGTCAAAAGGATTATGGCTGGCGGTGAAGTTGATGCCGCCGCCAGCCTGGCGGCGCAGGATCTCGAATGCGATGACCGGCGTCGGAACGTCGCGATTGCAGAGGAAAGATTTTATCCCGGCGCCGGCCAGGACCCGCACCGTCTCGCGCGCGAATACACGCCCCATGAAGCGGGTATCGTAACCGATAACCACCCCTTTGCCATCTTTCCCAGCCGCGCGCAGGTGATCGGCAATGGCCTGCGTTACCACCCGGACATTTTCCATGGTGAATTCTTCACAGAAAATCCCTCTCCAACCGGAGGTTCCGAAACTTATGCGGCTCATGCATCTCCTCCTGAAAAATTTTTCCGGCAAACAGCGATCTGCTGTACAAGGAAGCACGTCCGGCGGAACCGGTTAACAGCGATCAAGAATACCATACGCTAACTAAAATAAACAGGGATTGCGGCCCTGCAACTTACCATGCCGATGAATCGGATCATCCTTTTGTCTCCTCTTCTTCTTGCCACAGATGCGGGGCGCGGTAGCTGACGATGCCGGCTACATAGGGGCAATCGGCGGGGAGAATCCCCTTGGCAATCACTCGGCGTGTCAGTTTGACGCAGCCTGGGCGCACCTTCTGGCGATCGGGATAGACGGTGCAGAGCCGGGACCGCAAATCAAGCCACTCACAGGGAGTGGGGGTATAGTAAACCTCTCCATTGAACTCGATCTTTTCGTAGCAGCAGCGACCGCAACGGCAGCAGAGTTCTTCGTCGATCTCTTTTTTGTCCGTCTTAAAAAAATTTTTAATTTTTATCTTGATTTTCATGATTGACAAAATTTCGGAATCTTATTAATAATAACGATTCTGGTCCCTCAGAAAAACTACGTAGTACAAGGAGATAAACCCATGCAGTGTCAGACTGTTCTCCCCGGCGCCGAGTGTACCTTCATGTCGAAGCAGGGCTGCATTTTCGCCGGCAATTCTTGCCAACCGGTCGTGGAGAGCTGCCAAGGCTGCGACCGCATTGTTGAAGGCACCATCGGTAAGGTCTGTTCCGCCGCCCCCTCCCCGCAGCAGAAATGGGCTCCGGGCCTCTGCAACATGGCGACCCATCGGAAGGTGGAAATCCAGACCGGCGATACGAAGATGGTCAACCCTCTCAAGGCTTCGAAGAAGGCTTCGGCAAAAAAGAAGTAAAGTCCAGCTCCAATGCATATTTCAGGGCAGGCGCAACAGCGCCTGCCTTTTTTTTATTGCCGCTTCAGCGAAAAAGAAAAAAGGCCAGCGGCAGAAGGAACGCCGTTATCAATCCATTCAGACCGATAGCGAGACCGGCGAAAGCCCCCCCCGGCTTATCAAACTCAAGCATCCGTGCCGTGCCGATGCCATGTGCGGACGTCCCTAGCGCCAACCCCATAGCCGCGGACTCGCGGATACCGATCAAGCGGCAGAATTCCGGGCCACAGACCGCCCCCAGGCAGCCGGTCAGGACGACAATGACGGCAGTCAGCGGCGGAATGCCGCCGATCTTTTCGACAATGCCAATGGCAATGGGAGTAGTCACCGATTTGGGTGCCATCGAGACGACGACCTCCGGGCTGGCGCCGAGCAGCCAGGCAACACCGCTGGCGGTGACGATGGAGGTAACGGAACCGGCGACCACGCCGAGCAGAATCGGTCCTTTTTTATTGAGGATGTCCTGTCGGCGGCTGTACAAAGGAGCGCCCAAGGCTACCACCGACGGGCCAAGAAGAAAGTGAATATACTTACCACCGGCAGCGTAATAGTCGTAGGGGATGCGCCAGAGGAGGAGAAAACCTATGATCGAGAGGATGGAAAGGGCAACCGGGGTAAGGAGAAGATTGCCGGTACGCTGGTAAAGCATCTGGGCGATGGCATAGAAGCCGAGCGTCAAACCGATGCCGAAAAGTGGGGAGGCGAGAAGATCAGTCCCCATCTTCCCCTCCCCGCTTCTCCAGCCAGCGCTCGGTCCAGCCAGTAGCCGCCATAACGGCAAAACTACTCACAACGGTGGCAACAACGATCGGCAGCCACTCCCGACGGACGAGCTCGAAATAAACCATCACCCCAACCCCGGCCGGAATGAAGAAAAGGGCGAGATGCGACAAGAGCAGATCCGTCGCCGCCTGCACCCACTCCAACCGGACGACGCCGGCCGCCAGCGCTGCCAGCAGCAGACCCATACCGATCACACTGCCGGGGACAGGAAGGTGAAAGGCCAAGGAAATCGCCTCGCCGACAAACTGCAGCAGCAACAGAATGGCCATGCCGCGAACGATCATCTTTCCGAGAGCCTTTTGCTAGATAGTTGCGACAGCAGATTACAATTCAGCTTTCAAGCCTTCGACAACGGCGGCAACTTCGTCGCAGATTTCCTTTGCGCCGGGAGAGCGTTCGCGCAACAGGAATTCCTGAAAATTGTGCAACGCCTGGCGCGGCCGCTCCCGGTCGAGTTCAATGTTGCCCAACGTCAGGTAGGCGAAAGCGAAATCCGGATCGAGTCGCAGCGCCTCCCGGCACTCCCGCTCGGCATTCTCCAGATCATCGGTGTCATAATGCATTTCCGCCAGGTTATAGTGCGCCTGAGCATCTTCCGGATCAAGCTCGATTACCCGCCGAAAACACTTGATCGCTTCCTCGTTGCGCCCCTGGGCGTAACAGGCATCCCCAAGTGAATTGAGGGCGAAAGAGGAATCGGGCTCGACGAGGAGCGCCTGGCGAAAAGCCGCTTCCGCTTTTTCTATCTGTTCCTGGTGGAAATGCACCAGTCCGGCACTCACCAAGGCATCCGCCTCGCCGGCATCCTTGCGCACGATTTCTTCGTATACGGCAAGAGCTTCCGCCGGCCGGCCGCTCTCGAAAAGCGCATCTCCGAGGGCATAGAGCAGTTCTACGTGGTCCGGCTCGATCTGGCGGCCACGGACGAGAGCGGCTACGGCCTCCTGCACGGAACCGCCTTCTGCCAGCGCCTCACCAAGCAGAAGATGCGCCTGAACCGCCTGCGGAAATTGTTGAGTCGCCTTGCGGCCGGCCTTTACGGCGGCGGCATGATCGCCAACTTCCAAAGCTTCACGCCCCTGCTGCAACAGAATTTCCAATTCCTGCATCGCTGCGTTCCTTTCCATGGGGTCAATACCCCAGATCCTCATTGATCAGACAGACCCGAAGGTCGGTGGCCCGGGGACATTTCTCGATAATAGTAGTAATTCGGCAAATCCGCTGGGGCGAGTGGCAATCGCTGCAGACACCGGTTTTGGCGCAAGGAGTGTCATAGTTCAACCGTTTGGCATTGGGCGGGCAGGCGACCTCTTTAACCCGCCGGATTGCGCTTTCCAGATCGCTGGCGATCTTGTTAGCGCCGGCGACCACTATGACCCGTTTCGGTCCGAAGGTCATGGCGCAGACCCGGTTGCCAGTGGCATCGATATTGACCAGGTGCCCCTTCAAGGTCAAGGCATTGGTGCTGGTAAAGAAGAGATCGCAGCCGAGCTGGTCCTGCATGATCTGCCGCCGCTCCTGCGGCGACAGTCCGGGGCGGCTGTGCACCAGCGCCTTTTTTCCCTGGGCGGCAACAAGCTCGGGAAGACCGAGGTCGGCGATTGTCATCGAGCCGCCGAAACCGACCGTCGCGGCCTCCTGCGCCATCTCGATCAAAAAAGGGATCGCCTCCTCCCGTGTATCGAAAAGGGTGGTGACAAAACCGTTCTTTTCCAAAGCCCCGGCCGTTTTTTCCATCACTTGCCGCCGGTGCCAGCGTCGATTCTCATCCATGTTCATTCTCCTCTGCCGGGCCTTCCGCCGCCAGCTCCTCCAAGCTCTCCAGAAAACCCCAAGGGGTGCTGCCAGTCGTACGGACCGGGATTTTCAGCTCACGTTCCAGATCGTCAAGGGATACATCGTCGAGGAAAACCTCTTCCCCTTCCCTGAGCATCACATCGGGAATCAGCAGCAATTTCCCGAGATCCTTGCCACGCAATTGCGTGAGGATATCGTTCCCCGCCAGTAGACCGGTGACGCTGACGTGACCGCCGAAGAAATCGCTACGAACCGGCTGCACGATGATCCGGGCACCGGTTTTCGCCGCAAGATCGACCGCGAAACGATCCACCTCGGCCAAAGCCGACATGCCGGTGACAACAGCGACGGGGGGGATGGCGAGCGGCTCCGCTTCGGCGAGAACCTCTGCGGCTTCCTGGCGGAAAACGGCAACCATCCCGACACCATTCTCCATTTGCGGCAGATCCTCGTAGGCCTCCAGTGGCGGAAATTCGATACCTGCCTGCAGATACAACTCATCGGCGGCAAAAACGAACCGGCTGTCCGATTCCAGCAGAAAGCGTCCCTGAAACTCATGCACCTGCGCGATTGTACTTGCCGCTTCAGCAGAGGTCAACGGCCGCAGCTTCGGTAAACGTTGACGGTAACCGGTCAGCCCGACCGGCACGATAGCCAGGGAACGGACGCCAGGGTACAGGGAATGAAGGTCCTCAATGGTCCGCGCCAACTCCGCTCCATCATTGATGCCGGGACAGAGAACAACCTGAGTATGGATCTCGATTCCCGCCGCCGTCAAACGGCGCAGCATTTCAAGTACCGGCGGACCGCGGCGCCCGAGCATTCGCGTGCGCAATTCTTCTTCGGTGGCGTGGACCGAAACGTATAGCGGCGAGAGCTGTTGCCCCACAATGCGCTGCAACGCCTCCTCATCCACATTAGTCAACGTGACGTAAGAACCATAGAGAAAGGAAAAACGGTAATCCTCATCCTTCAGATAGAGGGTCGGCCGCAACCCGCGCGGCAATTGATGAACAAAGCAGAAGAGGCAATTATTGCCGCACTGGGTCGGTTCCGGATGTTCGAAATGCAGGCCCAGCATGTCATCGGCATCCTTCTCGATCTCCAGATCCCATAGCTCACCATTTTTCTTCTCGACTTCGAGAAGGATCTCCTCGCCGGCAATCTGAATCTGGTAATCGATCAGATCGCGCAAAGACTGACCATTGAGGGTCAGCAACTGGTCGCCTGGTTCAAGTTCCAGCTCGGCGCCGGTGCTTCCGGGAGTGACTGCTTTTATCTCGATCATATTGCCAGCATATCAGGAATGGGTGAAGAGAGCATGGAGAGGAGCCGGTCGATTACGGCCGGATTAACTGCATGGCGGCTGGCAAACACAAAGGTCCCTACCAGAGGCAGAAACCTTTGGCAGGGACCCGGTTAGGTAGACTGGATCGACAGCGGCAGTTAGTCCCGGCCCCCGTGCAGTCGGAAGGAACCGTCGGCCGAGGTGATGGAGGAGATGGCATGCTTATAGAGCAGAATATCGCCACTGCTCTCGACCAGCACACAGAAGCTGTCGAAGGATTTGATATACCCATCCAGCTTTTCGCCCGACATCATCATGACGGTCACGCGCACCCGCTCTTTGCGGGCCTGGTTGAGGTATTGGTCCTGAATATTGAATGGGGTCTTAGCCATGGCCGCTCCTATGATTCTGCATAAAAAATTCAATCAACTGCTGGATTCTACCAAACTCTCGCAAGGAATCAACCCAAATCATCTCTTTATCGTTACGCAGCCAGGTAAGTTGGCGCTTGGCATAACGGCGGGTCTCACGCTGGATCAGTTCGACCGCATCGGGCAGCGAAAGTTCCCCTTGCAGATGCCGAACCATCTCCCGATAGCCGATCGTTTGCATGCCCTTGCAATGGGGAGATACCCCTTGTGCCAGCAGGTTGCGAACTTCTTCCACCAGCCCGGTGGCGACCATTGTTTCGGCGCGCCGGTCGATGCGCTGATAGAGTTCCTGCCGCTCGATATCGATGGCGATCTTCAGGGTGCGGAAGGGTCGGTCGGCAAACGCGTGTTTGCTTTGCAGATCGGAGAGACGGCAACCGGTAAGCGCCGCCACTTCCAAGGCCCGTACAATGCGGATCCGATCACGCGGCGCCAGGCGAGCGGCAAGGAGAGGATCGATTGCCTGCAGACGCCGGTAGAGAGCGCCCTCCCCTTCAGCAGCCTCGATGTTTAACAATTCCTCTCGCAGCATCCGATCGCCGGCCGGTGCCGGCACCAGACCTTCGGTGAGGGTGCGAATGTACAGCCCCGTCCCGCCGACGACAAGCGGCAGCTTGCCGCCTGCGGCAATCTCCGCCGCCGCCTGCCGGCCGCGAACGGAAAATTCGGCGGCGGTGAACGATTCCTCTGGTTCGATAAGATCGAGCAGATGGTGCGGCAGACGCAAACGCTCTTCAGTAGTCGGCTTGGCGGTGCCGATATCCAGAACGTCGATAAAGCTGCCGGGAGTCGGCGGAAATCACTTCCAGTGGAAATTTTTCCGCCAGTCGCAATGCCAGATCGGTTTTGCCGGCAGCGGTCGGACCGCAGATCACCAACAGAGGGGAACGCGCTGGCATCAAACTCTCCGAAACATGCGCTCGATTTCAGCTAAGGTTAAGCGCTTCATCACCGGCCGGCCGTGCGGGCAAGCAGTCTTGAAATCGACCTGATCGAGAGCTACGAGAAGGGCGCGGATTTCCGGTGGGGAAAGTGAGTGATTGGCACGCACGGCGCCATGGCAGGCGATGAGGATCAGAACGCGTTCGAAGGCGGTTTCGATTACGCCGCTTTTACCGAACGCCACCAGTTCCGCCGCGACCTCGCGCAACAGCCGTTCACTATCGGCTTCTCCGAGGAGGCGGGGGATGCTCTTCAAAGCAAGCGCCCGCCCACCGAATGGTTCCAATTCAAAACCGAGGCGTGCCAGCTCGTCAAGATGCTCCCGTACCAGTGCCGATTCACGAAAATCGAATTCGATCACCGCGGGAAAAAGAAGGGCCTGACGCTCGATCTGCCCGGCACCGTACTCCTTCTTCAACCGTTCAAAACCGATCCGTTCGTGCGCCGCATGCTGATCGATGAGAATCAGATCGTCGCTATCCTGGCAAAGGAGATAGCTCCGTCGGTACTGACCGATGATCTGCAAATCGGCAAAGAAGGTCTCGCTGTTTGCCAACGGGACGGGGGGAACCGGCTCCGGCAATGATACTTCGGGGAGCGAAGAAAGCGGGGACGACAGCTGACGGGCATAAGGGAGCGGAGCTTCCTGCACTGCATGCTGCGGCGACAAATTCGGCGAAGGATAAGGTGTCGGGATCGTGATTAGCGGCGGAGGTTCTTCCGCCTCGGCCAGCCGGCCGCCAGCCATCCCCCTGGCCGCAGCGACTGGCGTACCGCTCCGGAAAGAAATGCATGCACCAGGTTCTGTTCGCGAAAACGAACCTCATGCTTGGTCGGATGAACGTTAACGTCCACCTCTTCCGGCGGGATCTCGAGAAAGAGAACGACAACCGGATAGCGCCCCTTTTCCAGAACTGGCCGGTAACCTTCAAGAAGAGCGTGCTGCACCACCCGGTCGCGGATGTAACGGCCGTTGATGTAGGTATAAATATCGCCGGCGCTGGAGCGATGGACGGTTGGCTGCGAGAGCAGGCCATGCAGACGCAATCCGCCCTCGGCAATATCGATCGGCAAGAGGTCGCGAAGCAGTGGTCGTCCAAGGAGGTCGGCTATCCGCTCGGCCAACGTCCCCTGGCGGAAGGCTTCCAGCACCGTCTTGTCGTTGTGCGATAACTGAAAATGAACTTCTGGATGCGCCAGCGCCAGCCTGGTTACAACATCGGCGACATGGCCGAATTCGGTTTCGTCGCTGGCGCAGAAATTTGCGCCGGGCGGGGGTGTTGAAGAAAAGATCGTGGACCTCGACGCCCGTGCCGCGGGGCATCCCCACGGCTTCGGCATGTTTGACCACCCCCCCCTCGGTGACAATTTCCCATCCTTCCAGTGCCTCGGCCGAGGCAACTGCGCAATTTGAAAAGGGAAACGGATGCGATCGAGGGGAGAGCTTCGCCGCGAAAGCCCAAGGTGCGCAGATGGAAAAGATCCTCATCGCTACGCAGTTTGCTGGTGGCATGCCGCTCCAGGGCCAGGAAGAGATCGTCGCGCGCCCATTCCCTCGCCGTTATCGCGGATACGAATGAGCCGGCCGCCTCCTGCCTTGATCTCGATGTAAATCTCGGTTGCGTTGGCATCGAGGGAGTTCTCCAACAACTCCTTGACGACTGAGGCTGGTCTTTCGACCACTTCGCCAGCGGCAATCTTGTTGCAGAGTTCCTCGGGAAGGATGCGGATGCGGGGATTCATCGGACTGGAAAAGAGGAAGAGGCAAAAGGTAGTCGCAGCAGGCGACTACCCTTTGCCTTCAAGGCGATCAAGCATATCTTCGATATCATCGAGTTCCTGGTTTGCTTCCGGCTCACCCATATCGACCAGCGGCTGACGCAACAGGCCCAGGTCACCAGCGACACTCTGGACCACTTGGGGGGTGACTTCTTCCAACTTGCGCAGAAAGGTTTCGAACAGGCAATTGTCACAAACGGTGTTAATCAAACGCGGCACGCCACCGGCAAAACGGTGAATGAGGGGAATACTGTCTTCGGAAAAAAGCATCCGCCGTGCACCGGCAACCTGCAAACGATGCTTGATGTAAGATCCCGTGGTGCTGGCGTTGAGGGAGTGCAGATTGCACTTGATCGCCACCCGCTGGGCCAGCGGCGCATCGAGACGCAGGCAATCTTCCACTTCCGATAGTCCGAAAAATACGATATTCAATAATTTCTTGCCCGGGATCTCGAGATTCAGCAGCCCGCGGAATTCTTCCATCAATTCGCGCGAATGCAACATCTGGGCTTCATCGATGAGGACGACTGCCTTGCGCCCGCTTGCCTCGATTTGCAGCAGCCGCTCATAGAGTTGTTTCAGAATCGCCAAGCGATCGGTTGCCGGATTTTCCACCCCCAGTTGCATGGCGATACGGGTGAGAATCCATTCAGGCGTAACGCCGGAATGCACCATGACCAGAAGAGAGGACTCGTACTGCTCCTCGGGCAAATTATCGAGCATGCGCCTGGCCAGAGTCGTTTTGCCAGTGCCGACGCCCCCCACCAGAACGGCCAACCCTTTGTTCGAATCGACTGCATACATCAGCCGCACCAGAGCTTGGTTATGCTGGGCGGAATCATAGTAAAAGCGGGCATCCGGAGCGTTGGAGAAAGGATCCCTGGACAGGTTGAAATATTCCGAATAGCTCATGTTTGCTCCCAGATGATCTAAACGTAAGATACCCGATTCTTGCGTCCGCCAGCCTTCGCGGCTCCGGCGTCATTGTCATCGTTCTCCAAGCCGAGCCGCTGCCGCAGAACATCGACACGCTCTGAGGCATTCCGATGGAACCGATCGCGTTCGGCGACATATTTAAAGCAATCCAATGCTTCGGAAAATTGATTACCGCCTTCATAGATCTCTCCTAGCTCAAAATGAAGGCTGATTCGATCTTCCTCGGAAAAACCCGTTCCGGCCAGACCGGTCTTGAGCGTTTCCTCGGCCTTTTTGCGCTCGCCTTTTTCCAGCAGACACATCCCTTTGAGGATGAGGCAGGAGGCGGCTCGCGCGGGCGCACGCATTGCCTTGTCGAATTCGCCAATGGCGTCATCGAGGAGGCCCATCTCCTTGTAAGCAATTCCTAAATTGAAATGGGTCTCGGGATCTTCTACCTCGACACCGGTCTTGACGCGTTTTTTCGCAGGAACGGCGGTAATCGTCTCACTGGCTGGCGCCGGAATGGGGTTATCCATCTCTTCGGCAATCTCCGAGCTCAGATCGACAAATTCTTCCATCTCCGCCATTAAATCGATAGCGGCTTCGGGGGATACTTCTTCAGCAAGATCAAATTCGAGAGAATCGTCCTCTTCATCCCCCGCCACAGCTTCCATTATCTTTTCACCGGGTTCGACATCGAATGAATCGAGCTCAAGTTCCATGTCGAGCTCAAGATCAAGCTCCACTTCGGCAAGCTCCATTTCGGCCGCCGGCTGAACGTCCGGCACCTCCGCCGGCGCACTCGCTTCGATAAAATCGAGAGGTGATTCCTCGAGAAAGTCGAGGGAAACCTCTTCCGCTTCGGGAATGCCTGTCATCTGCAATACAAGTTCTTCTTCAGCCGGTTCTTCCACCTCTTCGAGCATTTCGGCAATCTCTTCCAGATCTTCGACCGGCTCCATCGGCGCGTCCTGGATCAATTCCGTATTTTTCCCGCCCGGCTTCGGCGCTATCATATCAGCGCTGGGCATTTCAAACCGATTCGATGACTCAAGTTCTGGACTGACGCCATTCAGTCGAGATTGGAGCGCCTGCACCTGTTCGTTGCGGCCGGCATCGTTAAAGGCCTGCTGCCATTTATCCAACTCATTGCGAACAGATACCGTCTCACCTGCTTCGATGCCGGCGCGCAGATAGGCCTCACGAAGATCGAGATCTTCGGGGTGTCCAACCAGCAGCCGCTCGTAGATGAGTCGCTCTTCCTGGTATTTTCCCTCATGCCGGTGCACTCGTGCAAGAATCCGCAGAATATCCGCATTATCCGGGCTTTTGCGCAGAAGATTCTGTAACGTCTGCATCCCCCGATCTTTTTCTCCCTTGCGGATCAGGAATTCTGCCTGCCCGGCCAGCAGTTGAAGATCACTGGGAAATTTGGGGAGGTAAAAATCGTAAAGTTTCAGGGCACGAGCGTGGTCGTTACTGATGGCAAGACTATCAAGAAGTTCCTGCAGTTCCTTGCGTGCGTTCTCGGCCGAATCGACAAGAAGAGTATTATCGATGATCTTGACGCGAACATTGAGATTGTCCGGGTCGAGTTCCCGTATTTTCTGCAGGATTTTCAGCTGCTCGGAAAATTTCCGGCTCTTTTCGTAGATGGCGCTCAGGTGACGGTATTCGGATAGAGCGTCACCGGTCAGCCCCTGTTTTTCGCTCAGTTCGGCCAGTCGCCGATAGATTTCCGGACGGCTGGAGTCGAGTCTCTGCATCTGCCGGTAAACTGCGATCGCCTTCAGATAAAAACCGGTGTCCGAATAAGTTTTGCCGACCGCTTCGTATTCCTTCAGTGCCTCGTCCCTCATCCGCTCGCGGCTGAAAAGTTCCGCCAGCTTCTGCCGGTTGCGAATATCCTTCGGATCCGCTTCGATAATTTGCTGATAATCTTTTATCGCCTTGCCGACCTGACCCTTTTCAAGGTTCTTCGCGGCCGAGGCAAGAAGTTTTTCTTTGGACAAAGCAACCACCGCTAAAAAAGAAAATCGGTCAATTAATCAATCGAAGATGATAAACATTTAGCTGTTTATCTGTCAAGCTCAGCAAGATATATACCTATGGTTAAACCAGGTGTCTCTTTTACAGCTTCTGCAACCTGGCCACCTCGCCACGGGTGAGATGCCGGAAATGTCCCGGTGACAGATCGCCGAGGTCAAGAAAGGCGTACCGAATACGTTTCAACCGACTCACGGTGTAGCCGATCGCTTCGCACATACGCCGCACCTGTCGGTTTTTCCCCCTCATGAATGGTGATTTCGAACCAGGAATGCGATCCGGACGGGCGAACCCGTTCCACACGGGCGGGAGCAGTCAGGCCGTCCTCCAGCTCCACCCCTTCTTCCAGTCGTCTTTTTCCTTGATCATTTAAAATCCCCCGCACCCTGACCAGATAGGTCTTTTCCACCTGATGCCGTGGATGCGCCAGACGATGTGCCAAAGGCCCGTCGTTGGTCAGCAGAAGCAGACCCTCGGTGGTCAGATCGAGGCGCCCCACCGGATAGAGACGAGCCGGGATCTCCCGCACCAGATCGGTGACGACCGCCCGCCCCTGTGGATCGCGGACAGTGGTCACATAACCGACAGGTTTGTTGAGCAGAATGTAATATTTGTCTTCTGCTGCCGCCAAGGGGCGGCCATCCACTTCGATGCGCTCTAACCGCGGATCGGCCGTATCTCCGAGTGCAGCCAGCCGGCCATCGACCGTCACCCGGCCGGCAATGATCCATTGTTCCGCCTCCCGCCGACTGGCTAAACCGGCAGCGGCAATCAGTTTCTGCAGACGCACACGCATACTTATCAAGGCAGGCCGCCATCAAGGCAGGCTATCTGCTCCTCTTCTTTTTCCGCAATCACCGGTACATCTTGGAAGGAAGCGAAACGTTCCGAGGTTTCCGGGGTCAATTCGCTGAATTCGCGCAAGGCCGGCAATCCGGAAAGATCGTTCAGTCCGAAGAATTCGAGAAACTCCCGGGTGGTGCCGTAAATCATCGGCCGCCCTGGAACATCCTTCTTTCCGAGGATGCGGATCAACCGTTTGTCGAGCAGTGTTTTCACCACCCCGCCCGAATCGACCCCTCGCAGATATTCCACCTCGGCGCGGGTGACCGGTTGCCGGTAGGCAATGATCGCCAACGTCTCCAAGGCCGGACGGGAAAAGCGGAACGGCTTGCTGCGCTGAAAGCGCCGCACCCATTCGGCATGCTCAGGACGGGTGCGAAATTGATAGCCATCGGCAACTTCCTGCAAAACAACGCCGCCGCATCTCGCGCTATAATCGGATACCAGTTCCTTTAAGATCAGGCGGATGCGATCGCGATCAATCTCCAGCGTTTCGGCCAGGCGATCACAACGAACCGGCGTCTCGGAAATAAAAATCAGACTTTCCACAACACCTTTCAGCTCAGCCGTATCCAAGGGCATCCTCCGTGAGCTGCGGATCGATCGTTTCATCTCCGGAAACAGCAGGGAAAACCCAGATAGCGCCATAGCGGGCATTCTGCATCAAACGCAGCAGACGCATTTTGACCAGTTCGAGCATGGCCAAAAATGTAACCACGACCTCCTGCCGGTCCGGGCGCTCGCTGAACAGCTCACGAAAACCGAGACTTTCACGCCCGGAAAGGAGAAAAAGGATGCGGTTGATGCGGTCGGTCACTGTCAGCCGCTCAGTAGTGACCTCATGCGCCGCCGCCTCCGGATGTTCGCGCAGCAAGGCGCGAAACGCCTCCATCAGCTCATAGAGACCGATCGTCTCCAACGGCTCATCGGGCGTAATTTCCTCGAGTTCCGGGGCTGCAAACCGGCGGGCGAAAACATCACGTTCGAGCAAGGGAAAGGCATCGAGGGCGGCAGCGGCCTCGCTGTATTTCTGATATTCCAGAAGACGACGCACCAACTCGGCGCGCGGATCGTCCACCTCCTCTTCCACTCCATCCTCATCTTCCGTAGCCGGCAGCAACAGGCGGGACTTGATATGCAGCAGAGTGGCCGCCATGAGCAGGAATTCCCCGGCGACATCCAGATTCAGGTTCTTCATCGTATCGATGATATTCAGGTATTGGGAAGTAATTTCCGCCATCGGGATGTCGTTGATATCCATCTCGTTCTTGCGGATAAGATGGAGCAAAAGATCGAGGGGCCCCTCGAATTTGTCCAGCCGGATTTCGTAGCTCATGGACTTTACCGCGGGAGAAGGAAATGGATGGCCCGCTCTACCACGAAAACCTGTGGTCCGGCCAGCAGACCAACGATGGCGGAGATCGCCGGGGCCAGCAGCAGACGCCAGAGATCGGTGAAGAAAACAAGAAAGATGATGAGAATGAATCCGAACGGCTCCATACGGGCCAGCACCTGAGCGGAGCGCGCCGGCAGCAAGCCGGTCAACACGCGGCCGCCGTCCAGAGGAGGGATCGGCAGGAGGTTAAAGACTCCGAGAATGACATTGAGATAAAGGCTGATGGCAATCATCAACCCCAATGGTTCAAGAATTCGGGACAAGGTATCCTCGGCGGCAAACACCTGCGGCATCAGATGCAGCCCGCGCAGCAGGATGGCCGAGAGGGCGGCAACGGCGAAGTTGGTCAGCGGACCGGCCGCAGCAACCCAGATCATGTCGCGACGGGGATGGCGCAAGTTCTGAAAATTGACCGGCACCGGCCGCGCCCAGCCGAAGCCGAAATAGAGCAGGGCGATGGTGCCGATCGGATCGAGATGCCGCAGGGGATTCAGGGTTAGGCGGCCAAGCATGCGGGCGGTGGGATCGCCGAAACGCTCGGCGACATAACCATGCGAAACTTCATGCAGGGTGACGGCGAAAAGGGCGGGCACCAGCATGATCGAAATTTTAGCGAGCAGAAGTTCCATGGCATTCCTGGGAAATAAACTTTGCATTTGTAACAGATCGACAGATCGAAAGTCAATGTAAGTGTGAATGGGGAAAAGAGAATTCGCGCTATTCCGACCTTTCCGACGGCGACAGGAAACGCCGGCGCAGCAGGGCCAGTTCCTCCTCCCGAGTCGCTACCAAGCCATTGAGGCGGGCATCGAGAAGGGCTGCGAAGATCTTCTTAAAGTGCGGTCCGGGGGGTATCCCGGCGGCTTGCAGGTCATGCCCGGAGAGCAGGGAAGTCATACCTCGCAGATGGGTAAAATAGTGGGAAATCCACCGCCGCACCTGCTCGTCACCGGTTCGGGCCATCAGGTAAAGTAGAATTTCCGTCGGAAAAGGGTCGAGACGCCGAAACAACTCGCTCGAACGGGGCTGCTTTCCGCGCCGGCGGCGCTCCAGTCGAGCGAGCACATATTTGGCCTGCAAGCGTTCGTCCATGAGGAGGCGACGATAATGGGGGGGGATTTCGAGGCGGTTACAGAGAGCGGCAATGGCTTCGGCATCGAGTTCATCCAGCAGACAGAAAAAGTAGACCAGCCATTTTTCACAGGACTCATCGGTATAAAGAAGCTCGAACCAGTGAATCGTCCGGCTCGCCGCCGCAAACAGGGGGGAAACTGTGCTGTCAAAAGCGAGCGCCGGATGGATGAATTTGAGCAGGTCGAGTTCGGCCAGACGTTGCAGCGCCGGTAACGGATCGGTCTCACGCAGGATAATGATCAATTCGTTCAACACCCGGCGCCCACCGACGCGCTCGAGAAAACCCATGCGCACCGCGCTGCGCAGCAAAAATTCGGTATGCCGGCCCAAGTGAAAGCCAAGGCGCTGCTCAAAACGCACCGCCCGGAAAACACGGGTCGGATCTTCAACGAAACTCAGGTTGTGCAGAATGCGGATGGCCTTGTCTTTGATGTCGCGCTGACCGCCGAAAAAATCGAGCAGTTCGCCGTAACGGGGGCCGTTCAGGGAAACCGCCAGTGTATTGATGGTGAAATCGCGCCGGTAGAGGTCGAGCTTAATCGATGCATGTTCCACCGTCGGCAGGGCGCCAGGTTCCAGATAATATTCGACCCGGGTCGAAGCAACGTCTACTTTGAAGCCGTCGGGGTAAACAATAACCGCCGTGCCGAATTTGTGATGTGCGCGGATACGACAATGATAGCGCCGGGCGTACTCGGCGGCAAAGGCAATCCCGTCCCCCTCGATGACCAGATCGATATCAAGATTTTCCTGGCGCAACAGCAGATCGCGAACGAACCCGCCGACAGCGAAGATACTGATGCCGAGTTCATCGCCGACCATGCCCATCTCGCGCAGGATGGTAATGACTCGGTCCGGCAACTGGCTGCGCAACAGACGGCCCACCTGCCTCTTTTTCAGGGAAAGGTTGGCAGCCGGTTCCGGCATTTCATCCAATTTCCGATGCTGTTTGCCGGCAACCATGAAGCGCAGCAGGTCGGTGCGGGTGACGCACCCGACCAGTCGCCCTTCGGCCAGCACCGGCACGAAGCGCTGGTTATGCCCCACCACCAGCTCCTGCAACGTCTCAATCGACGTATCCGGGGCAACGGTGGTGAATTCGCGATTCATCAGCTCACCCGCAGGCATCTCGGATAGACCGTGATGAGCCGCTTTTTCCACCACCTGACGGGTGAGGATGCCAACCACCCGTCCCGATTCGATTACCGGCAGGGCATTTATGCTGTAGCGGGTAAGGATCTCGCGCACCTCGGCGATCGAATCGCCGGTCGCGGCCGTTTTTACCGGCGTCGACATCAGGTTGCGCACCTCGCGGTCGCGGCTGACATGGGTATTTAGCACTTCCGGCAGGCGCTCCAGAATCTGCACCAGCGTCAGGTCACGCACGGTACCAGCGGCGGCGAAGCTGTGCCCGCCGCCACCGAACTCCCCAAGGATCTCGCCGACGTGCACCTCGGGGATGCGGGAACGACCGACGAGGAAGATCCGCTCCCCCATGCGCACGGCGATGATCAGGGCATCGAGGTTCTCCATATCTTTGAGCTTGTGCGCCAGAACGGCCAGATCGCCGACGAAGTGATTGACGGTGGCGTGCGCGACAGAAATATCGATGCCGTTCACCCGCACGCTTTTGCGAGAGCGGATCAGCTGATGCAGAAGATCGATCTGCTCGGTGGAAAGTTCCTGCACAAGGGCTTCGGCAACAGTATTGAGGCTGGCGCCGTGACCGAGAAGGAAAGCAGCGGCCTGGTAATCGCGGATGGTGGTGGAATTGAAGGTGAGATTGCCGGTATCCTCATAGAGACCGAGCATCATGAGGGTGGCTTCTTCCGGCGTTGGGACGATCCCCTTCTCGCGGAAGATTTCAGTAAAAATAGTGACTGTCGCCCCGACCGGTTCGATCTGCTCCCGGGCACCGGCAATGCCGGGCTTGTCCGGATGATGATCGAAGACGTGAACCTCGATACCGCGTTCGATCGCCTTGGCAAAGGCGCCGATCCTTTCCGCCTCGCGGACATCGACCAGGATCAGGCGGCTGACGGTATCGAGATCGAGGTCCCGTAAACGTAGAAAATCGTCCGGGCTGGCGCCGCCGCGCGCGAAGAATTCACGGACGCCGCGTTCCTGGGCGCCGGGAAAGACCATCGCCGCCCCCGGATAGAGCCGGCGGGCCGCCACCATCGACCCGAGGCAATCGAAATCGGCATTGAGATGGGTTGTGATGACATCCATAAGGCAGTGGCGAGCGCCGGGAACGAGTGATGAACTTATAAGATCATAGCGCTTTTACGCTTCACCCGTCATTACTCTGATTCTACAGTTTGAGACTGCCGATCAACTGCTGAATGTCATCGAGTCCTTCCTCGACCAGGAACTCTTCGATTCCAGCAATGATCTCGGGCATCACGCCGCCGGATCGACGAAATTGGCGGTGCCGACCTGAACGGCGGTGGCGCCGACGATGAGAAACTCCAGGGCATCGACCGCGCGGGCATGATGCCGCCGATACCGATCACCGGGATTTTCACCGCCTGCACCACCTGATGGACCATCGCACCGCTACCGGCCGGATCGCCGGGCCGGAGAGCCCGCCGGTGCGGTTGGCGAATCGCGGCCTGCCGGGTGCGGATATCGATCGCCATGCCGGTAATGGTATTGATGCAGCTGATGGCATCGGCCCCCGCCTCCTCGACAGCCCGGGCAATGATCGTGATGTCGGTGACATTCGGGGTGAGCTTGACGATCAGCGGCTTGGCCAGATGCCGGCGGACCAGACTGACCACCTCGTGCGGCGGCATGCGGCATCGGTGCCGAAGACGATTCCCCCCTGTTTGACGTTGGGGCAGGAGATGTTCAGTTCACAGCCGGCGACCTCCGGGACATCGGTGAGGCGGCGCGCAACCTCGCCGTACTCCTCCAGGGTATTGCCGAAGAAGTTGGCGATGACCGGCGTGTCGACTTTCCGCAGGAAGGGAAGCTTGTGCTCGATGAAGGCTTCGATGCCGACGTTCTGCAGGCCGATGGCGTTGAGCATGCCGCTGGTCGTCTCGGCGATGCGCGGTGTCGGGTTGCCGGCCTTGGGCTTGAGCGACAGACCTTTAGTGACGATGGCGCCGAGACCCATCCAGATCGAGATAGGGGGCGTATTCCTCGCCATAGCCGAAGGTGCCGGAAGCGGGCATGACCGGATTTTTCAGCGAATCCCGGCGATCTCCACGGCAAGATTGGGACGTTTCTTTTTCTCCTGCAGCCCCTTCGTCATATCTTGCACCCCTCGCAAAAACCGTTTTCAATCCCCAGGCGGCTCCAGTCGAGCTGCTCGGCGCGGAATACCGGCCCTTCCTTGCAGGTGCACAGATAACGGGGATTTTCCTCGCTGTGGCCGGCCCCCTTGACGACGCAGCCAAGACAGGCGCCGACACCGCAGGCCATTAGCGCTTCAAGCGACACCTGCAGCGGAACGCCGCGACTGGCGCAGATCCGGTACACCGCTTCCAGCATCGGCATCGGCCCGCAGGCAAAAACCTCCGCCTTCGGATATTTGTCGAGCTTGCGCTGCAAGACCTGGGTCACCAGGCCTTCCTCGCCGAGGCTGCCGTCGTCAGTGGAGACGTACGTCTGACTCCAAGCCGCTCGAATTCGGTGACCGCGAGGATATCGTCCCGGCTGCGTCCGCCCATCAGCAGGCGCACACTGTTGCCGCGAAAGGGTTCCCCCGCCAGCATGATACAAGGGAACCAGGCCGATGCCGCCGCCGACCAGTATTTTTTCCACCCCGAGAACGCCGGAATCGAATCCGCTGCCCGAGCGGACCGAGAACCTCGACCCGATCCCCCGCGTGCAGTTCGCTCATCATGCCGGTGCCGGCGCCGACGACTTTGTACAGGATCTCCAGGTATTCTTTCGCCGGCTGCCCGACACAGTCGGGGGAGAAAACCTATACGAAAGATGCCGAATGGTCGCCGCAGCAGCGGCGCCCCTGCTCCTTGCACCCGGAACATGACAAATTGCCCGGGGCGCGCCGTCTCCCCGAAACTGGGTGTGAAGATGCGCATCCGGTAATAGGCGGGGGAAATTTCCTGGTTGGACAGAATGACGGTCTGATAATTCTTCATCTTTTTTACTTCTCGCAAAAAGTATTAGACAATCGCCAACTCCATGACAAAGGCATCCTCACCATCGGGATAATAACCGGGGCGGCGGTAAATCGATTGAAACCCGCAACGGCGATAAAGAGCGATTGCTCCTTCGTTGCCGGTCCGCACCTCGAGAAAGGCTTTTAGCACTTTCTGCTCGCGAGCTATGGCAAGCGCCCGCTGCAGCAGAGTATTCGCCACTCCGCACCGGCGGAAGGCGGGGGCAGTCGCCAGATTGAGAATATGTAACTCATCCTGTAGCCACCAGCAGCAAAGGTATCCGGCCAGTTCATTGCCATCCCAGAGCAGATCGACGGCGGCAAAAGGGCTGTTTAATTCCTGCAGAAAAAACTCGGCCGACCACGGGTGAGAATAGCACGCCCGCTCCACCGTCAAAACCTGTTCCACATCGGTCGGCACCATTGGCCGGATTTCTGGGTTTTTTAAAGTCATGCGCTAAAAACCGATTTATTTGTCGCCTTCCCATCCCGCCTCAGGACTGGAAAAAAACGGTTTATAATATGCTACCCCCAACGGGCATGTAAAGAATAATACCATCACCGAACGGCAGAAGTGGCAGCTTCGTAACCAGTTAGGCGTTGACAAGCCATTGCCTGTTGGCGATAATTATGAACTTTTTTCCAAGGAGAAAAACACGTTGAGCAAGGATAAAATTACCTACAAGGATGCCGGCGTTGACATCGATGCCGGCAATCGTTTTGTCCAGATGATAAAGCCGCTGGTCAAATCGACCACCCGCCCGGAGGTACTTACTGATATCGGCGGTTTCGGCGGTCTCTTTTCGCTCAACAGCGATAAATACCGCAAGCCGACGCTGGTCGCCTCCACCGATGGCGTCGGAACGAAACTCAAACTCGCCTTTCTGCTCGATCGACACGATACCGTCGGCATCGACCTGGTCGCCATGTGCGTCAACGATATCATCGTGCAGGGGGCAGAACCCCTCTTCTTTCTTGACTATCTCGCCACCGGCAAACTCTCCCCGGAAAAAGCCGTGGAGATCGTTCGCGGCATCGCCGACGGCTGCCGGCAGGCGGGCTGCGCCCTCATTGGCGGCGAAACTGCAGAAATGCCCGGCTTCTACGCCGATGGCGAATACGATCTGGCCGGATTCACCGTCGGTGTGGTCGACAACGATCGGATCATCGACGGTTCCAGCATCACCGTCGGCGACCGGTTGATCGGCATTGCTTCCAGCGGGCTGCACTCCAATGGCTATTCCCTGGCCCGCAAGGTGCTTTTCGAACGGATGGGTCTGGCGCTGGACGCCAAATTGCCGGAACTCGATGCTCCCCTCGGCGAGGTTCTTCTCACCCCGACCCGTATCTATGTCAAAAGTATTCTCAACCTCCTGCGCGATTTCCGCATCAAGGGGATGGCGCACATCACCGGCGGCGGCATGACCGAGAACGTCCCCCGCGTCCTTCCCCGCCATTGTCGGGCGATCGTAGAGCGGGACAGTTGGCCCAAACCGCCCATTTTTGAAGTTCTACGGCAGGGCGGGAATATCGAGACGGAGGAAATGTACCGCACCTTCAACTACGGTATCGGCATGGTCCTCGTCGTTTCGCAGCAGGATGTGGACGACATCATGGACCGCCTGCGCGGTATGAAGGAACAGGCCTATCTGATCGGCGAAATCGCAAATGCGAAGATGGGCAGGAGCAGGTTCGAACTCGTCTTGAACAATTCGAAGGTGCGTTCATGACACGGAAACTGCGCCTCGGAGTACTCGCTTCCGGCGGCGGCACGAATCTGCAGGCGATCATCGACCGCTGCCGAGATCGGCCGTATCCCGCCGAGATCGCCCTGGTGGTCGGCAACAACCCGCAGGCCGGGGCCCTGGAACGCGCCGGCAGGCGGGGATGCCGGCGCGAGTCATCGATCATCGCGACTTTCCCGGATCGGGACAGTTTCGACGCGGCGGTGGTCGATGCCTTGCGATCAGCCGGGGTCGAGCTGGTGGTGCCTGGCCGGCTTCATGCGCCTGATTTCATCGACCTTCCTCGACGCCTTTCCCGGCCGAGATGATCAACATCCATCCGGCCCTTCTCCCTGCCTTCCCCGGACTGCACGTGCAGCAGCAAGGCGCTCGATTACGGTGCCCGCTTTTCCGGCTGCACCGTCCATTTCGTCGATGGCGGCGTCGATACCGGGCCGATCATCATCCAGGCGGTGGTGCCGATTCTCGACGATGACGTGCAGACACACTTGCCGCCCGCATCCTGCGTCAGGAACATCCGGTCTACCCGCGCGCCATCCAGCTTCTCGCCGAAGGACGGCTGCGCATCGAAGGTCGCCGTGTCCACATTGACCCTCCGGCCGCACCTGTGGCAACGGCGTTCATCAACCCCCCTCTCTGAAGCTTCTTTCCGGAATTCCAGCCATGCAACCGATTCTGGTCAGCGCCTGCCTGCTCGGCCTTCTCACCCGTTATGACGGTGCCGTCAAAGGCGACGCAAAGGTTCTCGATTACCTGCGCCGGGAGCAGCTCATTCCGGTACCGGTCTGCCCGGAGCAGTTGGCCGGCTTGCCGACCCCGCGCCCGAAGACCTGTTTTATGCAGGGTGACGGAGCGGCAGTTCTCGACAGCAATGGCCGGGTGGTGCGCTGCAGCGATGGCGCGGCGATGAACGAGATTTTTCTCAAGGGAGCAATCGAAACGATGAAAGTGGCCCGCCTCGCCGGCTGCCGGCGGGCCCTGCTGAAGGAGCGCAGCCCCTCCTGCGGTGTGCATGCCATTTACCGAGGGGAGGAGATCTGCCCCGGAAGCGGCGTTACGGCTGCACTGCTGACGCGCAATGGCATCGAAATTTTCAGCGAGGAAGATCTTTGAGCCGGAGGCATATTGTCCTGAGAGTTCACGGCCGGTCGCCCACCCCGCGCACGCGGTAAGAATTAGCGAGAAAACGGTTGCAAACGAGGGTAAACCGTGTTAAAGATTCACGTTCTAAATTTCCAGGAGGTAAGACAATGTCGAGAACGTGTGAAATCTGTGGCAAAAAACCGACTACCGGGAATAACGTCAGTCATGCTCACAATAAAACCCGTAAAGTCTGGTATCCGAATCTGCAAAAAGTAAAAGCGCTGACTAACGGTACGGTGCGCTCGATAAAGGTCTGCACTCGTTGCATACGAACCGGCGTCGTCAAAAAGGCTATCTAAACAAAAAGGTGGGCTGCGCGCCCACCTTTTGAGTTTCTACCGCGAAAATCCCCTCAACCGGCGCAGGCGATAAACTCAATCTCGATCTTCGCCCCCCTTGGCAGGGCCGCCACCTGAACCGTGGACCGGGCCGGAAACACCCCCTGAAAGCGCCTCCCGTAAATTTCGTTGATGCACGCGAAATCGCTCAGATCGGTCAGAAAGATCGTCGTTTTCGCCACATCGCTGAATTGTCGGCCAGCCGCCCGCAGCACTGCCGCCATGTTCACCATGACCTGCTCTGTCTGCTCGGCAATGCCGCCTGCCACCAGCTCACCGCTCGCCGGATCAAGAGGGATCTGGCCGGAGAAGAAATAGAATTCGCCGCACCGCACACCCTGCGAATAGGGTCCGATTGCCCGCGGCGCCTCACTGCTGTCAACCTTCTCGATCTTCATCGTAAACCTCCCCATGCGAAATCGGTCAACTCCTTAGCCTCTCTACTTTGTATACCCCCTTCATCTTGAGCAGGGAGTTGATCACTCGGTTGAGGTGATTAAGATCCTGGACATCCACCTCGAAGGTATTGACTCCTTTGTGATCCGGGGTGGAAAGGACATTGGCGCTGATGATGTTCGCCTCACAATTGGTGATAGCGCCGGTAATGCTCGCCAGCATTCCCTTCTGGTCGTCGCAGTAAACCCGGATCTTGACCGCCCGCGTGGCTTTCTTCTTCATATCCCATTCGACCTCAATGCGCCGATCCGGATCCCCTTCGAGCACATGCGGGCAATCGCTGGTATGTACGGTCATGCCCCGACCGCGTGTGATAAATCCGATAACCGGATCGCCAGGAAGGGGATTGCAGCATTTGGCGAAACGCACGAGGATGTCTTCCACCCCTTGGATCTGAATGGCACTGGAAGGCTTCTTGCGGATTTTCTCCAGCACCTTGCCGATGGTACTCGGTTTGGCGGGCCTTCGGCCTTGAGCTTCTCCGCCGGCACGATCCGCCCCACGATCTGCCCGAGGGAAAGCTTGCCGTAACCAAGACGCCGGCGATAAGGTCGGTCTCGCTCTTGAAGCCGAGTTCTTCGACGGCAAAGGTCAGCTCTTCGGAACCGAGTACCCTGTTGAGGCTGACGCCGTGTTTACGCAGCTCTTTTTCCAGCATTTCCCGACCGAGCTGCGATACTCTTCTCCCGCTCTGCCGTCTTGACCCATTGGCGGATCCTGTTGCGCGCCTTGGACGTTCTGGACGAATTTGAGCCAGTCCTTGCTCGGCGTCTGGTTGGGCGAGGTGATCGATCTCGACGATGTCGCCGTTGCTCAGCGCCGTCTTCAGCGGCACCAGCTTGCCGTTGACCTTGGCGCCGGCGCAGTGGTTGCCGAGATCGGTGTGAACGCCGTAGGCGAAATCGATCGGCGTCGATCCCTCGGCAGCTCCTTCACATCGCCCTTGCGGGGTAAAGACATAGACCTCTTCCGGGAAACAGGTCGATCCTCACCGAATCCATGAATTCCCGCGAATCCTTCAGCTCCTGCTGCCATTCGAGCATCTGCCGCAGCCAGCCGAAGCGCTTGTCGTCCCGCTCGGCCACAGTACCCCTTTCCTTCCTTGTACTTCCAGTGGGCGGCGATCCCCTCTTCGGCAACCCGGTGCATCTCCTCGGTGCGGATCTGCACCTCCATCCGCTCCCCGCCCGGGCCGATCACCGTGGTGTGCAGCGACTGGTACATGTTCGCCTTGGGCATGGCGATGTAATCCTTGAATCGCCCGGGGATCGGCTTCCAGGCCGAATGGATGATGCCGAGCACCGCATAACAGTCGCGCACGATCTTCGACGATGACCCGAAAAGCGATCAGGTCGTAGACCTGGTCGAACTCGATCCCCTGCCGTTCCCATCTTGTGGTAGATCGACCAGAGATGCTTGGACCGCCCGTAAACCTCCCCTTCGATGCCATGCTCGGCCAGCTTCTCGCTCGAGATTGTCCGCTGGACCTCCTCGATGTAACCTTCCCGCTCCTGCTTCTTTTTCGACACCTTTGACGCCAGGTCGAGTAAGACTTCCGGTTCGAGGTAGCGGAAAGACAGATCCTCGAGTTCGCTCTTGATCCAGCTGATGCCGAGGCGGTTGGCCAGCGGCGCATAGATGTCCAGGGTCTCCTGGGCGATCTGCCGCTGCCTGTCCTCCGGCTGGTAGCTGAGGGTGCGCATGTTGTGCAGGCGGTCGGCCAGCTTGACCAGAATCACGCGGATATCCCGGGCCATGGCCAGCAGCATCTTGCGGAAATTCTCCGCCTGCCGCTCTTCGCTGGTCTGAAAGTGATCCTGCCGAGTTTGGTGACGCCATCGACCAGCTCGGCGACATCGTCGCCGAAATCGCGTCGCAATTCCTCCACGGTGGCGAGAGTGTCCTCGAGCGTGTCGTGCAGCAAACCGGTGGCAATCGTCGCCACATCCAGGTGCAGCTGGCCAGAATCCGGGCAACTTCGATCGGATGCGAAGATGTACGGCTCGCCGGAAAGGCGCACCTGTCCCCTGATGCACCGGTGGCACAAAACGTAGGCCCTGCGGACCATGTCGAGATCGGCGTGCGGTATTTTAGCGAGAGGATTTTTTCGAGGATGTTATCGATATGGACCATGGTGAGAACCTGGGCGGGGACAGAAGGACCGGTCAACCAGGACCGGCATGCACGCAGGCCTGGTCGGGCAGGAACGTAGACGTGCCGGCATCAAGGACGGTCGGCAGCGTCCGGCCGGATCAGCGCTGTGCGCACAGGAATTTCGAAATCGATCCTGCCGGCGGCGATTTCGCGCAGGCAAAGAACCACCTTCTTGTTGCCCGCCTTGTTTTCGATCAGCGGCTGAGCCCCCTTGTAAAGCTGCTTGGTGCGCTTGGCGGAGACCATGACCAGCAGAAAGCGGTTGGGTACCTGACGCAAACAATCTTCAACAGTAATACGAGCCATTACGAACTCCTGAGTTTGTGGTTGCGAACCGGGAGACCGGTACTAAAATTCGAATTCTTCCGCCAGCGTCGGCAGAACACGAGAGGAACGACACCCTTCGGCCCGCAAGATCGCCTTGAGTTCGTCCGCTGCCTGAGCAAATTCGTCATTGACGACGACGTAGTCATAACCGCCTGCCTGGCGGATCTCATAACGGGCGTTGACAAGGCGTTGCGCGACGATCTCGGGTGGGTCGGTCTGCCGTCCCTCCAGCCGACGTTTCAGTTCAGCCATACTGGGGGGGAGGATAAAAACAAACACCCCCTGTCGATAGTTTTTCCGTATCTGTGCCGCACCCTGGCAGTCGATCTCGAGGAGGAGGTCGACGCCCTGCTGGCGCCCATCCTCCAGGGTGGCAAGGGAAGTCCCATACAGGTTACCATGGACCTGTGCCCACTCGGCAAAGGCTCCGGAACGGATCATCATTTCGAAGGTCGATTGATCGATGAAATGGTAATCCTCACCGTCACGTTCACCGTTGCGTATCTGCCGTGTAGTAAAAGAGATAGATTGCCTCAGATTGGGGAAAAAAGCAATTATTTCCCGACAAAGTGAGGTCTTACCGGCCCCGGATGGCGCCGACAGGACAAAAAGGATCCCCTCGCGGATCTTTCCGGTCCGCCCGGAGGATGCAGGCTCACTCGACATTCTGGACCTGTTCGCGAATTTTCTCCAGTTCGGCCTTGAGGGAAACGACCAGGCGGGTCAAATCGGCATCGTTGGATTTCGAACCCATTGTATTCGCCTCCCGATTCAGCTCCTGGACGAGGAAATCGATCTGCCGTCCCACCGGTTCGGCCACCGCAAGCAGCAGCCGAAATTGCTGGAGATGACTGCGGAAACGCACGACTTCTTCGGTAATTTCGCAGCGATCGGCATAGATGGCGATCTCCTGGGCGACGCGCTGCGGATCGAAGGAGATATCCGGCGCCAGCCGGGCCAGGCGCTCGAGCAATTTTCCCTGCCATTCGCGGGCGACACACGGGGAGCGCTCCTCGATGCGCAGCAGCAGATCCTCAGTGATCAGCAGGCGCGCCTCCATATCCTTGCAAAGCGCCTCTCCCTCGGCCAGACGCATCTGCTCAGCGTTCTCCAGCGCCTTGGTGAGCGCAATCTCCAGACATTTGCTATAAGTTCCCTCGGCCGGATCCTCCTCGCGTGAAACAATGACATCACGCTGATTCACCAACAGAGAAAGGGGAATCTCACCGGCGAGGGCAAAGCGCTGACGCATTTCGCCGAACAGCGCCACGTAGGCGGCGGCGAGCGGCTCATTCAGGGACGGCAGGGCTCCCCCCGCGCAGCCCGGTTCCTGATTGACAAAGACATCAATCTTGCCACGGCGCAGCCTTTCAGCCACCTTCTTTTTAATCTCCCCTTCGAGCGGGAGTAAAACGCGCGGCACCTTCACCCCGATGTCGCTGTAGCGATGGTTCGACCGAGCGGATCTCCACCGTCAGCGCAACCTTGTCCAGCGCCGCCTGCCCCTTGCCATATCCGGTCATACTCTTGATCATCGGGCGGTATCCTTGTTCCGAGTTAAGTACGCAGGGAGATTATGCCAAGCACCCCACGGAGTCAAGAAAAGAGCGGCGCACAGGAAGAGGTTGCTGAACCCGTCGCCTTGACAACGTTCAAAGCCGGCTCATAATTAAAACCAAAAAAGTTCCATCATGCAACTCGCTCCTGCTGTACATCGGCGCACAAATACAGGGAAGCGAACCTATGTTAGTACAACATTTTCTCGAACACACAGCAGCAAAGAAACCGGAAAAAACGGTATTGGTCTGCGACGGTGGACGTTTAACCTATGGCGAACTCAACTCGCGCGCCGACCATTTGGCTGATTTTCTCATCGCGCAGGGCGTTCGGCGGCATGACCGGGTGGCGATTTTTCTGGAAAATTCCATTGAAGCCGTCGTCTCGATCTTCGCTGTCCTCAAGGCCGGAGCCGCTTTTGTCCTGCTCAATCCTGGCCTGAAAGCCGCTAAACTGAATTTCATCCTGAACGACAGCGGCGCCCGAGCGCTCATTGCTGATATCAGTTGACTGTCGGTAGTCGGAGAAGCGGCCGGGGCAGCCTCCGAACTGCGTTGCGTGATCTGGTGCGGTGCCGCATCATCCGGGGAGAACTTCCTGCCCGGCAAGATCGAAGCGTCATGGGCGATGGCGGTCGATTCCTCTGCGTTGAGAAGGGCAGTCCAAAGCATCGATATCGACATGGCGGCCATCATTTATACCTCCGGGTCCACCGGTGAACCCAAAGGCGTGGTCGCGGCCCATTGCACTATGGTGGCTGTCATGCATAGCATTACCACCTACCTGCACAATACCGGGGAGGACATTATTTTCAACGCCCTCCCCCTTTCCTCCGGTTACGGGTTGTATCAGGTGTTGATGGCCTGCCAGTTCGGCGGAACCGTGGTATTGGAAAAATCGTTCGGCTTTCCTTACCAGATATTGAAAAAATTGGCGGCGGAGAAGGTGACCGGGCTACCGATCGTCCCCACCATGGTCTCTTTGTTGTTGAAGATGGCGGACCCGGGTCATTTCGATCTAAGTTCTCTGCGCTACCTGACCAATGCCGCCGCCGCCTTGCCGGTCGCTCACATTCAGCGCCTGCAGGTTCTGTTTCCGCAGGTGCAAATCTATTCCATGTACGGGCTTACCGAATGCGCACGCGCCCTTTATCTACCACCGGAGGAGATCACTCGGCGTCCCAATTCAGTGGGAATCCCCATTCCCAATGAGGAGGTTTTTGTCGTCAATAGTCTGGGGGAGGAAGTCAAGCCGGGTGAGACCGGCGAATTGGTGGTGCGCGGCCGGAATGTCATGCAAGGCTATTGGAATCGTCCAGAGGAAACCGCACGCACCTTTCGTAGCGGGCGTTGGCCGGGTGAAATTTTTCTTTATACCGGCGACCTTTTTCGCCGGGATGCCGAAGGGTTCCTCTACTTCGTCGCCCGCAATTCGGATCTGATTAAAACCAGAGGGGAGCGGGTCAGTCCACGGGAGATCGAAAATGTGTTATGCGCCCTGGACGGTGTCGCCGAAGCTGCGGTCATCGGGGTTCCCGATGAAATTCTTGGGCAGGCGATCAAGGCCTATCTGGTACCGACCACCGGGCGCTGTCTGCTGGAAGCGGAAATCCTTCAGGCTTGCGCCCGGCAACTGGAAAACTACATGGTGCCAAAAATCGTGGAATTTTGCGATGCCTTGCCAAAATTGCCGAGTGGCAAGGTTGACAAGAAAAGCCTGGGGGCTGATGAGTCCCGGCCTGGCCCCTCTTACGCCGAGCGAACTACGACCTTTTTCACCTCGGCCGGTGTCTGACCAGGTGAGGAAAATGGCCATGCACATGCTTATGGTTTCGTTCTTAGCCGCCCTGCCCCTGTTGTCCGCCTGCGGGCAGGAGGAGCCGCCCATACGGCCTATGGAGGCCCGAACCCTGGATGCCTTGGGGGGAAAGAGGATCGTTTTTGCTCACCAGTCGGTGGGCGCCGATATCCTGGCTGGCATTGGCGAGCTTTTCACTGGAGAGGATATACCCTTGCATATCATGCCGGCTGCAGAGCTGCCGGCCACAGGGGGGTGCTTCGCCCATGCGTTTATCGGCGGCAATGGCGATCCCCGGCGCAAGCTCCAGGACTTTGGCCGCCTTCTCGATGCCGGCAGAGGCAATGCGGTCGAGTTGGCCATTTTTAAATTATGCTACCTCGACCTGCCCGCCGGTGCTGATGCCGAAGCACTCTTTCAGGTATACCGGCAGCAAATGGCAGAAATCCGCGCAAATTACCCGCGGCTGCACCTGATCCACTGCACCGTCCCCCTAACCCGCAGGCAAAGCGGTACCAAGGCTTGGCTCAAGCGCCTGCTCGGGAAGCCGATAACCGGAGTGGAAGACAACCTGGCTCGAGCCCGGTTCAACGACCTGCTCCGCCGCACCTACGGCGATGACGTTTTCGATCTGGCGGCAGTCGAATCGACCTGGCCCGACGGCCGGCGGGAAATCGTTTCTCGTGGTGAAGCAACTGGCTATGCCCTGGTCCCCGACTACACGAACGATGACGGCCACCTCAATCGGCTCGGTCGGCGCATTGTCGCAGAAAGTTTTCTGGCGTTTCTCCTGACCCGATAATGGTCCATCACCTGAAGGCATAGAAAGTTCACAAAATATCCCTTAATCCCGGAAATACCCTTTTAAAAAAAGAGCCCCCGGTCGGTCCGGGGGCATCTGCACTTCCAATTCGAACCGGATTGGCTCCAGGGGCAAGTGGGGGCATACCGAAATCGAGCATTACGCCCGCCCCCCAAAGTTGCTCGCTTCACCAGATGTTACTTGTCTTCGAAATATTCAAACGCGTCGATAATGTCGAGATACACGCCATCGAATCCAGCATCGAGTATTTTCTTGAGATAGGACGAGTCGTTCCCGTAGAAGATCGCCTGCAACACGGGGTTCCAGTATTGGACCTTGTAATTGCCCGGCCAATCGGGGTTCTCCCCTTCCAGCCAGGACGGGGGACTGTTCACCCACGCTGAATTCCAGTAGTAGCGGTAGTCCTCGGCCTCACCGATGCTCATGTACGCTATCACGAGACGCGAGCCGCCGCCCGGCTTGGTCTTGAGTGAATCGATCTCTACCTTGGTGTAGGCGACCTGGCCGAGATCATTGTCATCGAAAAACAAGTCGATGATGAAAACGTCGTAATTCGTCGCTCTAAGCGCAGTTAAGAACTCTGCCTTCGTGGTATACATTTCATTGGAATTCAGGAGATACAGGAAGTTCTTCGCCCCGGCCAGCGTCGCGATGTTGTTAGTGTTGACGCCAGAGGGTGCGGTCGGTACCGGATACACGGGGATGCGGTCAAGCTCCCGACTGTCGGCTGCGAAAGAGGCATATCCTTTTGCGGTATTCTTTATGTAGGCGTCATCGACATTCGCCTTCGTCCAGCAGTAATCCGTGACCAGGGGTTGAATATTATTCGACTTGGCAATTTCCATATACTGAATGATCTTGTCGCGTATAGCCGTGGGCGTAGGCTCGTTATCGTTGTCAAATCCGTAGAACAGGTCTTCCCTGCCCACGCCATCGATCGCGTTCAGATAAGCCGTTGCCGGAGCACCCGTGGGGGCACCATCTTCAGTTACCAGTTCATGCCCGTTCTGGGGGATGACGATAAAACCCGGCTTGATGCCCCTGGCATAAGCGCTGATGTTCTGGACAAACGCGCGCATCTTCTGCTTGTACTCAGTGTTTCCGCTCGTAGATGGATCGTAGACCGGCGAGGTTGGCGTTGTCGTTTCATCACCACCACCATCATCTCCGCCTCCGCCCCCACAAGCCGTCAGACTAACCACCATAAAAAGCAAACCCACCATGTGTAATTTCAACAATGACTTTTTCATTTACTAGATATACAACGCATGGTTTAAGTGATGAAAGAGGTTTTACACTCTCCACATTATTTTTTTTCTTCCTTGCAGCTTTTACACACTGCATCGCGAGCCGCATGCCCCTCCTTACAGCTAAGGATCGCGCGCAGTTCTTCAAAATTCGTGAACGCCTTTTGCTCATTGACTTCGATAAGTTCGACCAAACCAACAAGGCTTTGAGGGCTGTTTCTGTTTCTGCGATAAATCCGAACGACATAGCTTTCCATAAGGCGCTCCTTCTGACAGGTGCTGCTATTACCTTGACTTGAAGCGCACTTCAGAACAGGCGGGGATTGCTCCCCGCCTGCGTAGCGATGGTGTGTTTTCCCTGATTATTGCCTGCCGCGAGTGAGCGTAGATCACTTACAATTCAGACCTATAAAGCTCGGCAAAAGAAGACCACACCCCGCATTCACCCTGAGCTAGGCTGGGCATGGCCAAGTCTTGATAAACCTACGGTCCGGTGCGTACAGCCCATATATAGTCGGCATAGGACCTTGGCTGAAGGAACGTGTCGCCAGTGTACAAAATGAGGGCCCATGCGTTGTTCGTATCATCAGTGTTCGTTGAAGACGTCCAATAGATAGTCGAGGGCTCGACAACGAAGCCTTGTGAATTAAGCCACGCACCGAGAGTAGTCCCTGTCCAACCCTGAAACAAACCGTTAAATTCGTTAATACTTGGCAGTCGCCAGTCGGCGTGCCCTGCGAAAACCAAACCATCGCAGTAGCCCATAGAATTTTGCCAATTCGAGGCGCCTTCCGGCGCCTTGATCCACATCAGGCCGGTTCGGTTGTCGGTCATGGTATGGTTGAGGTTGTCGGTAAAGGTTGTTGCTATCCATTTTGCGTACAGGGTCACGTTTGCCTGAGCCATCGCGAAAGATGCGCCATAGGTGGTCCCAGCTCCATCCGCCTGCGTGTTCCAGCCCGAGAAGGAATGCCCTGCCTTCACGAGACTTCCCGTATTTCCGCGGACGATAATGTTCGTTCCCTGCTCGTAGAGGTTAGAGTCTATCGGGGCGCTGCCGCTTGTTTGCCCATTGCCGCTGTAAGTCACGCTATAGATTGGGTTTGCAGTCCATTTCGCATAAAGGGTGAGATTCGCCGAACCCACCGTGAGGAGATACCCCCCCGTGTAGGTCGTTCCCAATCCATTAGATTGCGTGTTCCAGCCGGTGAACCAATACCCTGTCTTCACGAGGTTTCCCGGATTCTCAAAAACCGTAATGGTCTGCCCTTGCTCGTAATTGGTAGAATCGATCGGCACGCTGCCGCCGGTGTTATTGCTGCCATTATAGGTCACGGTGTAGGTGGGGTTAGAAGTCCATTTCGCATACAGCGTGACATTTGCCGAACCCATCGAGAAGGTCTGCCCTTGCACATAGGTCGTTCCCGTGCCATTCGCCTGCGTGTTCCAGCCCGCGAAGGTATAGCCGGACTTCATGAGGTTACCTGTATTGCCGGGAACGGTAACGGCCTGCCCCTGCTCGTAGTTAGATTCGGTCGGCACGCTGCCGCCGACGCTGCCGTTTCCGTCATAGGTCACGGTGTATGTGGGGTTTGAAGTCCACTTCGCGTACATGGTTAGATTCGCCGAACCCATCATGGGGGTCTGCCCCTGCACATAGGTCATTCCCGTGCCGTCCGCTTGCGTGTTCCAGCCGTCGAAGGCATATCCGACTTTCTCGAGATTTCCCGTATTCCCGAGGACCGTAACGGCCTGCCCCTCCTCGTAGCGGGTAGAGTCAATTGGCACGCTGCCGCCGGTGTTATTGTTGCCGTCATAGGTCACGGTGTAGGTGGGGTTTGAAGTCCAATTCGCATACAGGGTAATATTCGCCGAACCCATCGAGAATGTCTGCCCCTGCACATAGGTCGTTCCCGTGCCGTCCGCCTGCGTGTTCCAGCCGACGAAGGCATACCCGGTTTTCACGAGGTTTCCCGTATTGCCCAAGGCTGTTACAGTCTGTCCGCCTTCGTAGTTGGTGGAATCAATCGGAACGCTGCCGCCGGTGTTGCCGTTGCCGTCATAGGTCACGGTGTATGTAGAGTTTGCGGTCCACTTCGCGTATAAAGTTACATTTGGTCCGCCCGCCCTCGCAAAGGTCTGAGACTGCGTATAGGTCGTTCCCGTTCCGGCCGCCAGCGTGTTCCAGCCCGTGAAGGTATACCCGGTTTTCACGAGGTTTCCCGTATTGCCCAGGACTGTTACGGTCTGTCCACCTTCGTAGTTGGTGGAATCGATCGGAATGCTGCCGCCGGTGTTGCCGTTGCCGTCATAGGTCACGGTGTATGTGGGGTTTGAAGTCCAATTCGCATACAGGGTTATATTTGCCGAGCCCATCGTGAAGGTCTGCGCCTGCGCATAGGTCGTTCCAGTTCCGGCGGCCAGCGTGTTCCAGCCGGCGAAGGAATACCCGGTTTTCACGAGGCTTCCCGTATTCCCGAGGACCGTAACCGTCGCGCCAGCCTCGTAGCCGCTAGTGTCGGCCGGCACGCTGCCGCTGGTGTTATTGTTGCCGTCATAGGTCACGGTGTAGGTGGGGTTGGGGGTTTGGGTTGGGTTGGCATCATCATCACCGCCCCCGCCCCCACAGGCCGACAGACTAACCATAAGCAAACCTAACAACAGTAAATGCCACAATGACTTTTTCACACTTCCTCCTTTTCTTCATGCCCCGTTCTGGGGGATGACAATGAACCCAGGCTTGATGACCCCTGCCATAAGCGCTGATGTTCTGAACAAACGCGCGCATCTCTCTGCTTGTACTCAGTGTTTCTCTCGTAGATGATAGGCCTGCACGGTGCTGCTTTTAGCTGAACCTATTGCCTTCCGCTTGCGCTGATGCCCTGGGTATAGGTGCCCCCACTCGTTCCGCTGCGGATATCGAACCAGGTGATGATCGCCCCGCCGGAGCCGTCAGCGATGAGCTGAATAAGACCTTGGTAACCTGCGGCGGTACATATAGCAACGGCGTCCGCTGCCCACTGCACTGCCCCGGCGCTGTTCACCCGCTGGGCATAAACGTCAGAAGTTACCGCTCCGGTAATCCTGCCAGGCGATGATCGCCCCGCCTGCGCCGTCGGCGATGAGCTGAGGGTCATATTGCTCGCCTGCGGCCGTGGATATGGCGACGCCATCCGCAGTCCACTGCACGGCCCCGGCACTGTTCACCCGCTGGGCGTAGATGTCAGAAGTTCCGCTCCGGTAATCATTCCAGGTGATGATCGCCCCGCCGGAGCCGTCAGAGACTGAGCTGGGGGTCACCTTGGTTATTTGCGGCCGTAGCTATGGCGACGCCATCCGCAGTCCACTGCACTGCCCCGGCACTGTTCACCCGCTGGGCGTAGATGTCATCAGAAGTACCGCTCCGAGCATCGGCCCAGGTGATGATCGCCCCGCCGGAGCCGTCAGAGATGAGCTGAGGAGCATACTGACCATCTACGGCCGTGGCTATGGCGACGCCATCTAATGTCCACTGCACGGCCCCGGCACTGTTCACCCGCTGGGCATAGATGTCATCAGATTCCGCTGCGGGAATCCTCCCAGGTGATGATCGCCCCGCCGGAGCCGTCGGCGATGAGTTGAGGTTCATATTGATCGCCTGTTGCCGTGGCTATGGCGACGCCATCCGCAGTCCACTGTATTGCCCCGGCACTGTTCACCCGCTGGGCGTAGATGTCAGTAGTTCCGCTCCGGTAATCCTGCCAGGCGATGATTGCCCCGCCGGAGCCGTCGGCGATAAGCTGAGGGTAATATTGACCATCTACGGCCGTGGCTATGGCGACGCCATCTAATGTCCACTGCACGGCCCCGGCACTGTTCACCCGCTGGGCATAGATATCATCAGCTCCGGCCCGGTAATCCTCCCAGGTGATGATCGCCCCGCCGGAGCCGTCGGCGATAAGCTGAGGGTTATATTGTCCGCCTGCGGCCGTGGCTATGGCGACGCCGTCCGCTGCCCACTGCACTGTCCCGGCAGCGTTCACCCGCTGGGCGTAGATGTCATAAGTGCCGCTCCGGTAATCATTCCAGGTGATGATCGCCCCGCCTAAGCCGTCGGAGATGAGCTGAATAGGATGATCTCTTCCTTCACCTGTGGCCGTGGATATTGCAACGTTTTCCGGGTTTTCCTTTGCCCAGAGCACAACGATATAGCCGGGGCTGCTGTTGACGCTGGCTTGCGTAATGATAACCGCGCCGGTGGTCGCATTGGCGGGCACGGTTGCGAAGACCTCCGTATCGCTCCAGGAGACGATCGATGACGCCAGCGCGCCGCCGATGCTGACGCTGCTCGGCCCTGGCCGCTGCCGAAGCCCGCGCCGCTGATCCGGATCTGGTCCCCGGCTTTCACCTCTGCAGGATTCACGCTCGTGATGATCGGGCCGGTGGGGCTGACGGATACGAGGATGCTGGCATAGCCTTTGGATTTGAGACCGGCAGCGTTCGTTACCTCGACGCTTACCAGGTAGCTCCCCACGGTTGCCGGCGCGGTCCAGGTAACGGTGCTGGTGCTCGTCGCGCTCAATGCGCCCGCATCGGCCTGCCAGGCGTAGGTCAACGCGCTGTTCGCGCCGTCGCCGGCCGAGACGCTCAAACTCGTATTCGCCCCCGGTTTGACCACCGATGGGCTGGCGACGATACTGTAAATTTCCACTCCGCTGGGCCCTGTCGCGCCGGTGGCGCCTGTCGGCCCTGTCGGCCCTGCCGCGCCGTCCGAACCGTCTGAACCGCACCCTCCGAGCGTCAAGGAAAGAACAAGCGCAGCGATAAGCGGAAAAATGAAACTAGTTTGTCGTGTCGTACCCATATGAATCTCCTTAGTTATAAGTACCGAGTTCGCTTTTTCTCTCTCAACTTGAGCTTTTTTCATTGCAATACACAACATCGCGATCCGCATGCCCTCCTTGACTGCTCAGGATCGCGCGCAGTTCTTCAAAATTCGTGAACGCCTTTTGCTCATCGACGTCGATAAGTTCAACCAAACCAACAAGACTTTGAGGTCTGTTACTGTTTCGGCGATAAAACCGAACGACAAAGCTTTCTATGAGACGCTCCTTCTGACAGTGCTGCTTTTACTTTGAATTTGGAACGCACTGTCACGGCCCTGCAACGCAGCGAACAGCCAACAGGGAGGACTTGTCCCCACCATAGGTCTCGCCGCCGCCAAAGGCGACGTACCACGACAATACCGGAAAATCTCCATGCACCGATCCCGTCCAATAGCCGGCTGCGGCCGTATGCGGGAACATCGTCGCATCGATGGCCGGGCCGCTCGGTGACGCTGCCGTGAGCGATTGCAGTTCGTGCACATTGGGCAACCGCCAGTCCGTTCGCGATGCGAAATTCAGGTTCTCGCAATAGTTCACCGCAGCCGCCCAGGCTACGGCAACAGCGGCGCCGCTACAGGTCGAATCAACATTCTGTCCCATGGAGCATTTTTGCCATGTGAGGTCGTTGACGTTGTCCAGGATCGTGCCGTTGCCCTTATCGCTCAAAACTTGAATCGTGGAAGAATCGGGCGCCGCAACGCAGCGAACCATGCGGTTTTCGGTCTTGCTTTTGGAGAGTATGTCGCCATACAGGGCAGAAGCCGTCCATGCGAGCGCGGGATCGAATGCGGCGGTAGACGCCGTCCAATACTTGTCGCTCTGGAACGACTTCGGGAAGTATTCATCATTAATAGAAAAGCCTGCTATTCCATAGCTCGGGAAGCTTTCCATTTCCGCCTTTGTCGGCAGCCGCCAGTGCGTGCGGCCGCCATACCCCGCTCCGCCATTGGCCCCGTTCAATGCCGTGCAGGCATTGACGGCATCGTACCAGTTACGGGAAACGGGCACGTCGCCGGCGCAATCCGTACCAAGTTGTCCCTCGATGCAGGTTTTCCAAACTAAACCGGTCACACTATCCGTGGTTGTGCGGTCGATTGGATACAGGACGTAGGCCGTAGGGCCGGAAAATGTCCAGGCGCGGGGTTTGTTCACATAGTGACCGTCCTGGCCGTAGGGATTGTTTGCGCTGCCCACGGTATACGTGGGGGCTGAGTCAAGGCAGTTGGCATCCCAGGTCCACATTGCACCGGTAAAAAACGAACACATGCTTTGCCCCGTATCGGCAATCGGAAAATACGTATTTCTCGCATTCGTCGTGAAAGAACGCTGCACATCGGAGGCGGCTTGGTTCCCGGCTGCGTCTTCGAGGCCCACAGCGCTCAATGCCCATCGGATGCTCGTTACCTCGGGAAACTGGAGCCAGTTCAGCTTGATCGTGAGGGTCGTTGAACTCGGCCAGTTGAGCATTGTCCCGGCGTTGGGGATTGCCACCCAGGCACTTCCATCATAAGCTTCCGTAATGAGGGCGGGAAACACTGCGACGTTCATGGGCTCATTGAAAACCACTGTTATGGTTGCGCTCGTAGTGGTAACTCCCGTGGCCATGTTATCCGGGGTGCTGCTGCTGACAACTGGCGGTGTTGTATCAGGCCCGGTCCCGGTCGTGAACGTCCAGGTTTTGTCCGCGGTCATTACATTTCCCGCAAGGTCCTGCACCCCTGTAGTTATGGTAGCCGTATAGGTCGTTGAACCGGCAAGGTTCGATGGTGTGAACGTTGATGTTTTAGTCTCAGCGTCGTAGGTTACCGTTCCCGTCACCCCGCCAATAGTAAAGTTTGTCCCATTGATTGTTGCTGCATCGATCTCCTCACTGAAGGTAGCGATGATCAAAGCAGAAGAAGATACTCCGGCTGCATTCGTTTCCGGACTTGTTGAGGTGACAAAAGGCGGTGTTGTATCGGGCTGTTCTGTTACGGTTACGGTCAAGGTCGTGCTTCCGGATATCGCCTCTAATCCGGCGGTAATCGTTGAAACGCCCCGGCAATACCCGTTGCAAGACCACCGGTATTTATGGTTGCAACCGCTGTCGTATCCGACGCCCATGTTACTAATGCGGTAATATCCAGCGACATGCCGTCAGAGTATGTTCCTGCGGCTATGAATTGTTGCGTCATGCCTTTCGCAATGTTTGAATTTGCAGGGGTGACCGCGATAGAAACAAGCGTCGCACCGGTACTATTAATGCCGCCGCCTTCACCCCCTCCCCCGCAACTCAACAGCATGAGCGAAACGATCAATACAAACGCAGCGCCTGCAAAAAATCCAGATCTCACAGCACGTACAGCAGCCACGCAATCCTCCTTTTAATAGGACATTGAAGTAGCGGTTGGCCGACTTCATATTTATAAAACTCTGTTTATTTAGAGGGCTAACTTAACAGCAGGATACCCACGGATTACTCACGGATTCTATTTTATTTTTTCTGTTTTGTTTTTTGCCAGGAGGTGCTCAGTAGAGAAGGCACAATTATTTGAAAATAGCTGGATAAGGCGGGTATAAGGCGGGAAATAATAGAGGCTAAACATTAATCAGGGTATGTGTACCCAGGCAAATAAACAACGTTTTAAAAACTGAACAGATTTACTACCTACTGTTTTTGAAAATTTGATACAGATTTTCTGTCTGGGGGGAAGGGGCGATACCGAGCGTGGCTGACAGAAGCGATTTGCAGCGGTTGTAAACGGCCAAAGCCTCGGACCGCCGGCCGAGCTGCTGATAGCAGACCATGAGATGCTGGTAGAATTCCTCGGTAAGCGGATCGATTTCCAGCCCTTTCTGGAAAAGTTCCGCAGCGCTTTCCCACTGCCTGGCCTGTTCGCGGTAGGTGCCCAGCTTGATAATGACTCGAAGAAACTTGCTCCGCAGTCGTTCGCGGGTGGAAAGCACCCATGCGTGGGCGAATCGCCCGGCAGGAAATGCCCACGATAGATGTCAACGGCCTTTTCGCTCAGCCGCTCAGCCTTTGCCGCATCCATGCGTGAGTCACTCGCGCTCTTCCAGGCCGTGTCCGCCTTTCCGAGCAGATCCTCCAGGACATAGACGTCTACCCAGCAGACGCTGGTATCGAGGGTCAATCGCCGTTCCTGAAGCTGAATTACATTGTCATGACCAATCAGTTTGCGCAGGCGGTGGACAGTCATTTCAAACGATTTATGTGCCAGATCACCGTCGGCGTCAGGCCACAAGGCGTCCGTAAACTGCTCCTCGGCCACATCGGTTCCGCCAAAGGCGATCAAGGCTTTGAGCAGGGCGAGCGGCTTCTGCTGCACCTTGCCTGAAAACCTGACCGGCTCTCCATCCTTTACCAGCTCAAACCTGCCGAGGGTATAAATCTTAAACGGCCAGGGCCAGTTTTCGCTTACACGGGTCGATCGGCTCCGGCATCAGGCTTGTCGAATTCTGATGAGGTTTCGAACGTAGACCGGTCTTCGATTCCCGCCTCCAGCGCTTTCGCGCAAAGACGGCTCATGATCTCCGGTCGTTCCAGCCAGTGAAATTTGTATAGCCCTGCTTTCGCTTCCCAGGGTCAATGGCTTTTGCAGGGATTCAAGCACTCCGGCTTCATCTCCGGTCCTGGCAAACTGCGCATCGGCACCATGAAAAACATAAATTCGAGGCAATATGGCTCTTCATCCTGGCGGCGATTCCCTGCGCCGCGACAGGTTGGCAGGGCTTTTTGTCACACTCGCCATCGTTCATGAAGAACCTGAGCCAGAGCGATTCGAGACATATCGCTTGTGAAAAGGGGTGCCTGCCTCCGGTGCGAATTGCAGAGCACGCATCCACATGCTCGAATGGCCGGTCATGTCCCGCCTGGGCAGGCATCCCAGGCCGTGTTGTACTGATACATGCAGGCCTCTATCCGTGCGGCTGGGGCAGTGAAGCCGGCGCCATTTTCTGCAGGTACTCTCCGCCTCGACTGAGTTCCCCTACTCAGGGCGTTGATCACCCCCTGTGAAAACAGCTAGAGTTCCAGACAACGAACACCGGTTTTTGCGCGATTTTGAGCCCTTCCTGCACCGCTTTCACGGCACGCATCGTGCCTTCCCCATGCGAACCTATACACCGCTTCGACGATTTTTCCGAGGTTTTGCGCCAGTGGGGCGCCTCAGGGAATAGGCCGATTTCCGTACGTACCGTGATGACGAACTCCGCACCTGCGTGATCACCGATCCACAGGTAATATAGTTCCAGGTATACATGGATGTAACTTTTAAGCCTGACATTCTGCTGCGTTGCGCGACATTATGCGCCCGCTCCACCCATGCTCCGATGTCCGGGTGGTGCGGCTGTCTCAAGGTCAGCGCAAAAAGCATGCTTGTCGCCAATCGTGCTTCGATTTCAGGCGAAGTCGATTGCGGGTGCCTGCGCAAAAGCTCTTCGAGCATTTCTATCCAGCGGTCACGCCTGAACGAACTCACCCCAGCCAAGAAGAATCGCTTCCATGACGCCCGACCAGGATAGGAAGAGACCCGTCGGATCCTCCACTGTCATGAAATGCTCATAGGCCCTTTCAAGAATGTTGCTGGCTTTCGGCCGGGATTAAATGGCATCCGGCAATGCCGCAAACCAGTATGCAACCAGGGCGACATGTCCCGGCACTCTTCAGGGAAGCTTCTCAGCCACCCCTCCAGGGTCTGGGTCCGCCCCTGCGCAATGAAGTCCTGCGCACAAGTATTGATCAGTCGCGCAAGGCGTGTCCCAGTCACCGGTCTTGCACATCAATTCCGCTGCCGGTTCGGTACGGCCGCTTCTTTCAAGCAAAGCGGCCGCATTTCGCTGCAGCTCCAGCATCTGCCCCGCAGGCAGCGTATCTTCGGCGCGAACCAGCAGGAATTCCCGGAAAAGCGGGTGGTACTGGTAAACGGGATGCGCGGTAAAATGCCTTTCCGTAAAGAAATGGTTGCGATTCAACGCAGCCAGAATTGCTGCCGATGCGCTGTTGCCGGTGAGCTCTTGAGCCTCTTCGGCGGTCATGCTCGGCAGGAAAGCTGATGTCAGCAGAAAGTCCTGGGTTTCCTTGTCGCTTTTTCAAATAGTTCTCCTGCAAAATAGTGAAAGACTTCTTCTTGGGTATGATTGTGGAGCGCTGCCGGATCGTCTTTTTCCGTTCCCATCCGTTCCAGCAGCAGAACAATTCCGGCGGCCCACCCTTCCGTCCTGTTGTAAAGATCCCGAAGCACTTCATCCGGAAAAATATGCCGCTTTTGGTTCAGAATGAGAGTCTTTGCTTCATCGAAATCGAATTTGATCTCCTCCCACCCTATGGAACTCATCCTGTTATTGGCGCGCAGACGCGCAAATACAGGCGGGGGCTCACTGCGGCTGATCATAACAATACTGATCCCGTCGGGAACAGATGAGAGCCCTTCCCGCATTATTTCATGAAATGGTGAATCAGCCGGGACATCCTGATAGTTATCGAACACCAGGGCAAAAGGCGGCTTCAACCTGCTGTAAAGGCTCTCGAAGTAACGGCGGGTAAATGTTGCAATTCCTTGAAGATACTCGGGAGTCAGAAGGGGGAGAGGACTCCTGTTCTTTGGAAATGCTGTCTTTGCGGCCAGTCCCATGTAATAAAAGAACGTGGCGATATCAGCATCGCTTTCATCGACCTGATACCACAGGCAGGGGAGCTTATACTCATCAAGATAACTGGTGACAAGAGTAGTCTTTCCGGAACCGGCAGGTGCAGAGACCCACACAATCGGACGACTTCGGGCGGTCTCCAGCAAGGACACGACCCTTGGGCGCGACACAACCCCAGGCGTGTTCGGACGGCTTATTTTAGCGAAGGAGGAGTATTTCGCTTTTGTCATTTTATGGCTATGTTCCGAATGAGCAAATAAGTTTAATTATTAATACTGTTTCTCATTTTAATGCAAGTAATTCCTCGTTCTACGACATGGTTTCAGATTAAATCCATTTTGGTCCCTTTGATAAAGGGAGGGTCCTACCCAAAACGAAGAGCGGCCCGCAATTGCGAGCCGCTCTTCGTTTTTATCGTCTCAATGCTATAGAGGGTAATGGGGGTGAACGCTCGTTAACCAGCAGCCTGCTAGAAAAGCGTCCCCAACACCACCCCGAGTGCCGACAGCGGGCCGGAATCGCTCATACCGTCCACCGTTTTTTCAACCTTGTGCAGGGTGGTTTTCGCGTCGCGATAGAGATCGTCCTCGTTGATCAGCCGGCCGAGGGTACCGTCGCCGTCATCGATTTTCGCGGCAATCGAATTGACTCGTGCCATGGCCCCGTGCATCTCATCATAGAGGGCCGGATCATTGACCAGCTTGCCTAGCGTCCCTCCCCCTGTATTGGCCTTGCCAGCCAGTTCGCGGATCTGAACGATCGCCTCGGCAGCATCCTCATAAATTTTGTCTTCGACAATCAAACGCCCCAAAGTCCCCTCGCCTTTGCGCAGCATGGTGGAGATTTCCCGCAAATTAGTGACTGTCAGACGCGCTTCCTCGTAAAGGGAAGGATCGTTAATCAGGCGCCCGAGGGAGCCATCGCCGCGGTTGAGCTTTTGAATAACCTTCTTCAGGTCGGTCACCGCCACCGACAGATCCGAATAAATCGCCGGATCGTTGATGATCCGGCCGAGCAGCCCCTGCCCTTCGTCGAGTTTCGTGACGACGCTTTGCATCCGCTCCATCGTTTCGGTCATCGGCCCCTGCACCAGCCCACTGATCTCTCCCATGATCCGTCCCACATTGCGGTCGAAATTGGTCATGAGCTGATCGATAGTGGTCGTCTCTTCACTCTTCACTTCCGAACCGGGCGGCAATTCGGAGCTATCGGCAGATCCGAAATCGAGGCCGAGAAATTGCCCGCCGAGAAGATTGGTGTGGCGGATGCCGGCCACCGTATCGATCTTGAGAACGGCGCCGCGCTGCACATAAAAATCAACTCGTACCCGTCCCTGGTCGAGAGTGATTTTCCCGACTTTGCCGACATCGACGCCGGCCATGCGAACCGGATCGCCCGGTTGCAGCCCCACCGCCGCCTTGAAATGGGTATGATAACGGACCTTCCTCTCGAAAGGGTTCCAGTCTTCGACCACTTCGATGAGCACACCGAGAGCGATCAGCGTCAGCAGAAAAAACAGCCCGACTTTCTTTTCGGTGGAGATGGCCATACTATTCCTCTCCCTTGATCCCTTTGGTGGTGGTGTAGATAAAGCCGCGCACAACCGGGTTCTGGCTCTTTTTGATTTCGGCCGGCGTGCCGATGGCAACGATGCCGTCGGGATTCATCATGGCGACCCGGTCGGACAGATACAGGGCGAAGTTCAGATCGTGACTGACGATGATCGTCGTCAGATCGATCTTTTCCTTGAGACTCAGAATCACCCGCGCCAGCTCGTCGGATGTCACCGGGTCGAGTTCGGCGGTCGGCTCGTCATAGAGAATCAGATCGGGATTCATCGCCAGGGAGCGGGCAATCGCCACCCGTTTTTTCATCCCGCCGGAGAGCTCGGAGATCATCGCCTCCTCCTTCCCTTCGAGCCCGACCAGTTGCAACTTCTCGTCAATGATCTGGCGGATGCGTCCTTCGGCGCAGACCCGCTTCTCGCGCAGCCACAAGCCGACGTTCTCGCCGACGCTCAGTGAATTGAAGAGGGCGGAGGATTGAAAGACCATGCTGTAGCGGTAATCGCGCGCCTCCGCAGGGCGGGGTTCGAGAATATCGCGCCCGTCGATGAAGATGCGACCGCTGTCCGGCTTCTCCAGCTTGACGATATGCTTGAGAAGAACACTTTTACCGGTGCCGGAAGGACCGATGATCGAGAAGATCTCGCCGGGGCGGATCGCCAGGCTGACATCCTTGAGAACGACATTGTTATTGAATGATTTGGACAGATTTTCAATCTGGACGCCGACCCCCCGTGATCCTTCATAACTCACCTGGCATTCGTTCTCGCCAAAAGAGGCAGCGAACCCATTGGTCAATTTGCCCAACATCCCGCCGGCGGAATCTTTCTGCTTTTTTTGGTTGAAAAAAATCGGCATGGATCGCCTCTACAGCATGAGCCGGGTAAGAAAGTAATTGGCGATGAATATCAGCAGGAACGAGAGAACAACCGACCGGGTGGTGGAAGTACCGATGCCGCGGGCGCCGCCGGATGTTTTGAAGCCGACATAACAGCCGACATGGGCAATGATGCCGCCGAAGATAAACGCCTTGGCCAGTCCCTTGAAAATCTCCTTGTAATTCAGCGCCGCGGTCAGGCTGTCGAAATAGACGCTGTAAGGCACCTGGATGACCGGATTGATATTGCTGATGAAGGCGCCGCCGAGCACGCCGACAATAACCGAGAAGATGACCAGGGCCGGCACGGCGAGCAGGCAGGCGACCAGCCGGGGCATGGCCAGATAGCGCACCGGACTGATTTCCAGCGTTTTCAGGGCGGCGATCTCCTCGTAAACTTCCATCGCCCCGACCTCGGCCGCCATGGCCGACCCGACCCGACCGGCCACCAGCAGGCTGGTCATCACCGGGCCAAGTTCCTTGGCCATCGACAGGCCGACAATGGCGCCGATCGCCCGTTGACTGCCGTACATGGCCAACTGAGTGCCGGTCTGCAACGCCAGGACCATACCGATGAAGAGGGCAGTGAGCATGGCAATCGGCAGGGTGCCAACGCCGATCTCGTACAACTGGCGGAAGATGGATGCCCTGTTGCGCGGAATTTCCTTGAAGTAAAAGAGAGTCTCCAGCAAAAGGGCGAGCATCTCGCCGGTAGTCTGGGAAATCTCCATGATTTTTTTGCCAAAAGCCGCAACCATTTACTGCGTCCCGCCTTCCGTTTCCATCATTGTCTCTCCCCAATGCAAGCCCCACGGGAGGTACAAAAGGTTGATCTGCCGCCGGCCGGCATCGTTGCGATAGCGGAAGAAACCTTTCAGCATTTGTAAATCCTTTTCCCGTTCCCCTTCACGCCGATAGAAGAAAAGAGGAAAGAATTCCACCGCCAGAGCCTCCCCCCGCCGCTCTTTCCAGTAGAGATTCCAGAGCAGGGACGAAATTTCATTCCCCCGGCTGTCCTGTTTCAGCTGATAAAAACGCCAAAGCGGCGACAGGTTGCGCTGAAGGCCATCATTCTCTGGGAAAAAGGGCTCCAGCAATGAAAGGGTATGAAAAGAGGCGACGCCGTTCTTTTTTTCATAGGTGAAAAGCGGCCAGAACGCAACCCGCTTCAGCCGGTCTCCCGTATCCGGCTTTTCTTCTTTCAACTGCGAGTACAGAAAATAAAAAATCCGGTCGCGGCGACGGTCCATTAATACGGTGTGCAACTCTTCAGTTTTATAAAAGGGCCAGACAATCCAGCGCTTGCGCGACCCGCCGATTCGCTCGTCGGAGTAAAAAGGCAGTACCCTCTCCCCCGTATAATCAGAACCTCGGGAAAAACGTACCAGCGGCCAGGGAACATTCCATTCCTCGCGGTCCCGCGCCCGGTCCTGCAAATGGCTGAAAAAAGGCCACAGCAGCGTCGTCGCACTGTACGCGGGAGAATCACGGCGGACGTATAAAGGAAAAATGCTACGCCGGTGTTCCGGGTTGTCGCTGTCCAGGCGCAAATCTTCATGGAAAAAAATCGGCCAGAGGAAAAAACGCTTGTTGTATACCCCCTCTTTTTCGCCGAAGCCGAGTAGGGGCCAGAATTTCACCCCCCTCTCCTTTTCCCCCTCCGTATGGGAGAAGATCGGCCACAGGTAATTGATGACGGTTGTTCCCCCTGTCCGTGTCTTGCTGTACAGGGGAAAAAGGGTGAAACGAATCTCGTCCCGGCCGAGTTTATCGAGAATCTTGCCGCCGAAAGGAAAAAAAGCGAAATAATGCTCCTTCGCTACCGTCTCGCCGTAAAAAAGGAAGGGGAAGAACATGAACTCATTTTTGCTCCCTGCTTCCCTCTCGCCGAAATCTGAATGCAAAAGGCGCATGCCCTGAAAAGATGCGGCCTCTTTCGACCACTTGCTGGAGCCAATCGGGTAGAGAGATTCGCTGAAACCGACGTCCTCTGCCGGATCCCAGCCACGATAATAGATTGGACGCAAGGCAAATGCGCGTTCGGGACCCTTCTGCTCATATTTCAGAAAAGGCCCGAGAAGGTTGACGCTGGTATAGTCGGCGGCGGGGGACCGGCGGTAATCGAGAACTGGCCAAAGAGTGAAAATGGTGGCTTCTTCACCAGCGGCGCCGGCAGGAAGGAACAGAAGAGCAAAGGTGAGCAGCCATTTCCGCCACATCATGAAAATACATCGAAAATTCATCGGGTGCCGATTTTAGCAGGACGTCCGCGGCAAAACAAGAGAAACAACAGGATGAAAATACCTTGGGGCAAAGTCCTTCAGAAAGGAGAATGATCTTCTTTAGGAGTTGACGGCGGCGGGATCGGTTTTGTCCGCTTGGAGCGGTTTGCCAGAAAAATGAGGCTGAAGATAAGGAGCAAGATAAGAAAAATCAGGAACATGTCGCCAACGGTCCAGCCGAACATCAGAATTCTCCTCCTTCGAGAACGGTTTCTTTCCCCTGCAACGCTGGCATGTACTCCGGATCAAGAACAAGGGCTTTTTCAAACGACTCGAATGCTCCGGCTGCATCCCCGGTTTTCCCCCGGCACAAGCCAAGCAGGTAGAAAAATTCCGGCATCGGACACTCGCCCGGCAAACTCCCCTCTTCTTCCAGATGCTCAAGGATACGCAGAGCGGCCGGATAATCCCCCTCGCCACAGTGTTCCATAGTGCTGCCGACCGCTTCCAGATCATCAACCAGGGAATGATCGGGGACCTTTCCTTCTTCGATCCGCCGGATCTTCGCCGCCAGAGCATGGCCGGCCGGAATGTCGCCAAGTTCTTTCACGATCTCGCCCCAGCGCTGGGCCGCCATCGGATAATCGCCGAAATAGAAATCGATCTGCGCCAGATAATTGAGGGTAGCCGGGCTTTTCGGTTGCAATTTGAGCGCCCGTTGGAGGAAACCCATGGCATTCAGCAGATGTTGCCGGCAGGAGGCAAGTTCGCTGAAGGTCAATGCCAGTTCATAACCGATCATCCCCATCTGCTGCCAGAGACCGGGATTTTCCGGATCGAGCAGCGCCAGGATTTTCATCCCCGCCAGCTTGCGCCGCACATAAAAGGCATCGACCTCCTTATGGTCGAGCATCGCCACTTGGGCGCCGAGATCGGCGAGATAATGGGGATAAGCATCGCGCAGTAGTTCGGCATAGTGACGATTGTGCGCAGTATCGGGACACTGGCGCAGATAATCGTAAATTCCCTGACCGATGGCGTTGTCGTCCGGGGGTCCTTTTTCCAGGTCCTGGCGATGAATCGGCAATGGCAGTTCCGACAGAGGAATCGCCCGCTGCTCCGGTCCAACCGCCACCGTCCAACCGGGTGGCGGCGTCCAGAACAGGAAATCACCGATTTCCCTTTGATCGATAGTCTTGTTTTCCACCATGGTGCGTCTTTCTGGATAGGGGAACTAGGCCGAGCCGCCACTTCCTTCAAGTAGCGGCGTTTTCAGCGGCAACGACTCTTCGGCAGTTTGCTGGTCAGGTATGGGAAGATAGATGGTGAATGTCGTCCCTTCACCCACCCGGCTTTCCACATCGATCTCGCCGCCATGCCTTTCAATGATTCCGTAGGAAACGGAGAGACCGAGCCCGGTTCCCTCATGTCCTTTGGTGGTAAAAAAAGGATCAAAAATTTTCTTGAAATTCTCCGGCGCAATACCACAGCCGGTATCGCCGATGGCGATTAGCACCATCTCTTTTTTCGCATCGACATCGGTCCGGATCGTCAACTCTCCGCCAGCGGGCATCGCCTGACTGGCATTTACCAGCAGGTTCAGGAAAACCTGCTGCATCTGAGCCGGATCCATGGCGACTTCCGGGACCTGTGGGCCATAACACCGGTGAATGCGGATATCATGAAAATAGGTCTGATTTTCCACCAGCAACAGACTCATTTCCATGACTCGTTGCAAAGACTCTAATGTTTTAGTCGGTGGTTCATTGCGCGCAAAGTCGAGCAACTCACGAACGATATTACTGCAGCGAAGCGTTTCCTGGATGACGATTTCCAGATCGGCACGTAGCGCGGGATCCAGCCGGGAATCCTGGGCTAAAATCGAAGCGTACATCAAAATTCCGGTCAAGGGGTTATTGATTTCATGGGCGATGCCGGCAACCAATTCCCCCAGCGAGGCAAGTTTTTCCGACCGGACCAATTTCGATTGCGTTTCCCTCAGACTGCGGGTACGTTCGGCAACCCGCAGCTCGAGGGTCCCAGCCCATTTCTCCAGTTCTTCCCTGGCCTTTTGCAAATTGTCCGTCATGTCGTTAAACGCCTCGGACAGCTCACCAAGCTCGTCCTTTGGCGAAGATTCAATCCGGGTCCATTCACCGCGGGCAAGCGCCCGGGTGTGGCGCAGCAGCATCGCCACTGGTCGGTGCACCATTCCCTTTATAAGAAGGGAGAGCCCCAGACCAAGGGAAAACATGAGAATAAAGGTTTCCAGCAGAAGATCATTGCGATAATTCTGCAATGCCTTGCGCATGTCGGCCAGGCAAACGGTGATATCAAGGATGCCGAGCAGATCGCTTTCAGGGGCGTGAAAGTGGCAACTGGCCGTCCAGCAACTTTCTTCGTTATAGACGGCTTTCACCATTCCCAGAACCTCTTCTCCTTTTCCATTCAGATAGAGACGGCTGCGATTCATCGACGAAGCGTGGGTAATACTCTTCCCATCGGTGTGACACATCCGGCAAGCACTATCGCTTTCCTTTTTCAGCTGCTCGCCGATCTCCTTCTGCTGGGTCGAGAAAATAATCTCCCCGTCCTTGTTGATCAGGCGGATCAGCTCGATTCCCCGCTGCGTACCGACCTCTTCGATCATCTGGTAAACCCGCCGGCGATCATCTTCAAGCATCTGATGATAGGTGACCCGCAAAAGGGTCTCGCTCAGGTTGTCGGCCTCAGTGATCGATTTCTCCAGAATGAGCTGCCGCAGGGTGCGCAGGTTGAAAAAAGCGAAACCCTGCATCGCCAGCAAGAGAATCAGGCTGGTGACCAGGGTCAGCTTGGTGATGAGATTCGGTCGCCAGAAACGCAAGGAGAGAACTCCGGCGGAGAGGTTGGCCGGCCATCAGCCGGCCCATAATAAACAAGGGCGGAGTCAGCCTCCGCCCTTGTTTGCCTCCCGGGGGAGGTTGATCTGGTGATCCCTACGGGAATCGAACCCGTGTTACCGACGTGAAAGGCCGGTGTCCTAGACCGCTAGACGAAGGGACCTTATATAGAAAGAAATACTAAAGCCGTTAGACCTGGCTGGGGTGCTAGGATTCGAACCTAGGATGACGGAGTCAGAGTCCGTTGCCTTACCGCTTGGCGACACCCCAGAAGCGGAGCAGATTTAAACAGAGATCCGTTTCCGAGTCAAGGGAAAAGCTCGGAAAAACTTTTATCCCCGGCTTTCTATTTTTAAGGGCTTTGCCTGATACGCGGAATAGTATTGGCGGTGATAGTAGTAGTCGCTTTTTCTCTGGTCAAGACCGTTAACGACAAAACCGAGAATCGGCGCCTTGACGCTACGAAGAAGCTTGAGAGCTCGGCCGGCCACCTCGAAAGAAGTCACATGCGCCCTGGCGACGAGGATCGTTGCGTCGAAAAGGCGACTGAGAATTCGCGAATCTTCGACAACAAGGACCGGCGGCGAATCACAGATAATGATATCGAACTTTTCCATCAGTTTATCCAGTAGTTCCTTCATCCGGCTCGATTGCAGCAACTCGGAGGGGTTGGGTGGGATCGGCCCGGCGGTCAGGATGGAAAGCCCGGGCAAGGGCCCCGGCTGCAGACAGGCGGCTAGCTTCTGTTCATTCAGCGGCTGGGCCAGCAACCCGCTCAGCCCATTGCGGTTATTCAGGTGAAAAATATTGTGGATGCGCGGCTTACGCAGATCAGCATCGATAATCAACACTCGCTGCTCGGCTTGGGCCAACGCCAGGGCCAGGTTGGCGGAGGTCGACGTTTTTCCTTCTCCAGGCAGGGAACTGCTCACCAGCAAGTTGCGTGGTGTCGCCCCCCCGGCAAGAATAATCGTTCGCAGCGATTTGTAACCCTCGGCGAAAGCCGATAGCGGCTCGTCCATGACGATCTGTTCGATCCGCTCCCGCCGACTGAGAGAGATCGTCCCCAAAACCGGGGTCTGCAAGGCCAGCTCGGCTTCATCCGGATTCTTGATCGAATTATCCAGATGTTCCCGGAAGAAGGCCAGTCCGACTCCGCCGAAAAGGCCCAAAATCATTCCCAGAGAGAGATTCAAGGCCTTGTTGGGCCGGGCGGGAATAGCAGGTATCCCGGCTTTTTCGACTGTCCAGAGTTTCACCGCCTGATTTTCGCCGGTAATCCCCTCTTCTTTCATCTGCAACACAAGGGCATCGTAAAGTTTGCGGTTGGCATCCACCTCCGCGCGCAACGACTGGTATTTGAGAAATTTCTCATTCATCCGCAGCGCCTCGTCTTTCGATTCGTCGAACTGCGCCCGCAGATTCCTCTCGTTGACGATGGCCGTTTCATACTGATTACGGATGGAGCGGGTGATACGGGCAATTTCCTGATCTTTTTTTTGTCTGAGGATTTCGAGATCCCCCCTCGCCTTCTGCATCACCGGATGCTTCGGTCCGTATTTGCCGGATAATTCGAGGATGCTTTTTTCCGCCGCAACGACCTGCGCTCGTAAGCCTTGCAGCGCCTGATCGGAAAGGACTTCCGGCATCGATTCCGCCGCCTCGGAGTTATTGCCCAGTCGCCTCATCTTCTCCGCCAAACCTTGCATTTCCTTGCGCCGGGCCTCCGCACCGACCAGTTCGGAACTGATGCGAGAGAGCTTCTCCGGAATGACAGCGACTCGATCCTCCAGGGAAAGAATTTCGTTCTCTCCCATGTACGACTGCAGCGCGTTTTCAGCTTCCTTGAGCTTGTTTTCCTGGTCAGCCGCTTTTTTGTCCATCCAGGCGATGGATGATTGGCTGGTCTCGGACTTCATCTGTTTCAATTCCGCCACGTACGCCTGCACAACCGTATTCACCACCAATGCTGAAAAGTCCGGATCGGGGGAGAGATAGCTGATCTGCACAAGACGGCTGTTATCCAGGGGGCGCACACGGATTTCCGCGGCAATAGCACGAATCATACTCTCCCTGCCGTCGATAATTGGCTTTTCTTCCTCGGACTCGGCGTAACCGATCTTTTGCTTCAGCCAAGACAGCCACTGTTGCAAGCCCACTGTATCTTGCGCAGCAAAAAGGTTGTGGAAAGTCGCGGGTTCTCTCTCTTCAAGAATATCGAGAACTCGCTCTGCAATCGCTCTGCTCTTGATCATCTGATATTGCGTCTCGAAAAATTCCGGTTCGCCGCGTTGCAGATTGCCGTTGCGCTCGGTCAGATTCTTTGTTTCACCGCGCTCGATGATGACCTTCGATTTTGCCTCGAACATCGGCGTCATTGCCAAAGTTACGATAAAAGCCATGAGAAAAATGCCGAGGCAACACACTGTAATACTGAGGCGGTATTTACGCAGAATTTTGAGGATGTCCCTCAAATGCAATTCCTGAGACATGGTATTTCCTTTATTGCCTTTTTGGCGTTAATCAGAAAAAACTTTCGGGAACGACAACAACGTCGTTGGGAAGAATGGGTTCATGCATGGGTACCTTGTTGAGGACCTTTTCACTGCCCTCGATTTTGCGGATGATCCGGACCTTGCCTTTGGCTGCCAAATCGGTGAACCCCCCGGCCCGGGTAATTGCGGTGATGACCGATATCCCCCGTTCGAACTGGTAGGCGTCAGGTTTCTTCACCTCCCCGGTCACGTAGAAGATGCCGGCGCGATCGATAAAAATGCTATCTCCATCCTGGATCGCGATATCGGAGGATTGATCGCCACCTTCCCTTAATTCCTGAAGATTGACGATGATTTCCTCCTCGCCGTCCGCGCCGTCAGACTGGCGTTTGATGGTCACCGTTTCAGAGGCGTCCTGATTGATTCCCCCGGCTTTCGAAAGCAGCTGCATCAGGGTTGTCGGGCCGCTCAGCTCATAAAGACCTGGGTTTTTCACCTGGCCGATGACGGTGGCCTTCTGGCTGCGGAATTCCTCCACGAATATCGTCACCTGGGGATTGACGAGGTAACCGTCGGAGAGCCGCCGGGAGAGATTGTCCGCCAGCTTGCCGATCGTCAGGCCTCTTGCCGGCACCGAGCCGATTAAGGGGAAGAAAAGTGTCCCGTCGCTGTTGACACGGGTCGTGGTGGACAAATCCGGATGGTCATAGACGGAAATCCGCAGGACATCCCCATCGCCAATATGATAATTAGTGTCCAGAGCGCCGGCCGCCGGCGCGGTCAGCAGAAGCAGCAACAACAAGGCAATAATGGGGATTCTCATTCCTTTCTCCATGGCCGCCAATCCGGTCACAATGCTGCAGTGGCGGAAAGAAATAGTGTGTTATTGGTGTAATCCAGATCATCAAAGTTGGAATTGCGTTGTATGTAACTGTAACCGATTCCAAAATTGAGCCAGCGGCGAAACAGGTAACCGGCGGTAAGCCGGCCGCCGAAATTATCATCGAGTCTATGCCCGGTTTCGACTTGGCCCGACCCATTTCCGATGGTGGTAAGTCCCCGGTAATCGTTTTTGTACCAAATCAGATCGGCCATTGCGTTCCAGCGCGTAGTTATTTTTTGCCGGTAGCCAAGCTGCGCCCGATGGGAAAAAACACTATTGGTGCTAGCAACATCGGTTTCCTCGAAACGGCGGGTGAGAGAAAAGTAGGTGGATGTTTTCGGGGTAAAGCGATAATCCAAACGGATTTCGCCGATGAAAGCCTCGCGGCTGCCACCTTCATCGATGTCGCGCCAGATATGGCCGAATTTCGCCAATCCTTGGGTTTTTTCCGAGACTTCCCAGCGCAAGCCGGCGAAAACGGTCTTCTCCCGACTGTCGCCAAGAATCTCCTCGCGATAATCGATATCGATGTAATCGAATTCGAGCAGAAGCGAGGTTCGGGGCAAGAAACGATAAAAGAGATAAAGGGAGGCGACATCGTCGTCCCGCTCCCGGAAGGCGTTGCGCTCGTCATCGAATAGGACGTTGTAACGAGTATAATCCGCGCGTACCCGTGTTTTCGGCCCAATTCGATAATTGGCCAAAAACTGAACTATATTCGATGTAATCTCATCCATCTCCCGGTCAATCCCGGTTGAATAAGGATCTTGGGTGAGCTGGTAGATGTCGATTAATTCCAGAGACAGTCCGCCGCGCAAATTGACATTGAGCAGCCCTTCTGCCCGTTGATAAACATTGTCCTCATCAGGGAAATTATGATGCTTTTTGATATCGGCCCGATATAAGGCATAAGCCTGGAAACGGCGCCGGGATTCAGCCGGGAAACGGGTGACCGCCAGGCCGCCTGGGGCCGAATTGAGTGTGGTTGCCTGGAGCGTTGGTTGATTGCCGGCCGGAAAGCCCAGCCAGAGCCCCGGCGAGAGGACGGTTATGAAGTCCTCTTCCTCATCTTCCGGGAGTTCGAACAGGTTATCGGTGTAATATTCCGTTAACGAAAGAAAAGGATGGAAATGGCCGCTACGTCCACCGAGCATCCCAGCATTCCACCCTTCTCCGGACTCATTCACCAGCGTCGTTTCTTCAGGTATCGTTACTGCAGGCACAGAGGAGTCGGTTTCTTCCCCCCGTGCCGACTCCGGAAGAGTTGCCAGAAGGAGAAAAAGTCCGACCAGGGACGTTGTCGCAAGAAATCTTTTCAGTGATGTTTTCATTTGATTTGGTTTAACAAACAACCTGCTCTTGTCAATGCTTCAGGACTGCGCCGGTGTAAGATTGTAAATACGCAAAGAAGCCTGTTCCCGGGGCAAAAACTCGTTTAACCTCTTCATCGGAGAATATTCCGGAACGATTTCCCTTAGCAGGGTCAAAACACGGTTGACGTTCCTGTCTCTGCTTGCCTGGTAGAGCTGTTCAAGAATCCGGTCGAGGACAATTGCATCGCAATCTGTTGCCCGGGCGATCTTGATCTTTTCATGCCGTGTCAGTTCGATTCCTTCCCCGGCAAGAAGAAGTTCCTCATGCATTTTTTCGCCAGGCCGTAAACCGGTAAAAATGATTGGAATATGTCGAGTGATGTTCACGCCGGAGAGGCGGATCATTTCCTCGGCCAGACGGACGATCTTTATCGGTTCCCCCATATCGAGCAGGAAGATTTCCCCGCCTTTTCCCATGCTGCCGGCCTGCAAAACCAATTGCACCGCTTCGGGGATGGTCATGAAGAAGCGTGTCACCTCGGGATGGGTCACGGTTATCGGCCCTCCCTGTTCAATCTGACGGCGGAAGGTCGGCACAACGCTGCCGTTGCTCCCCAGTACATTGCCAAAGCGCACGGTCACCATTGGCGTGGCGCTGCGCCGTGCCAGCGACTGCACGTAGATCTCCGCCGCCCGTTTGCTTGCTCCCATGACATTGGTCGGGTTCACCGCCTTGTCGGTGGAGATCATGACAAATCTGCTCACGCCGAATTCATTCGCCGTATCCGCCAGAATACGGGTACCGAAGATATTATTGTGCACCGCTTCGATCGGATTGCTCTCCGACATCGGCACATGTTTGTAGGCGGCCGCATGAAAAACCACATCCGGCCGATGAGTGGCGAAAGCCATTTGAATACTGCGACGGTCGCGGACATCCGCCAGACAGGGGTGCAGGGTCAGAGCGGAAAATCGCTCCCGCAATTCCGCTTCAATATGAAACAGGGGGGTTTCCGCCTGATCGAGAATGATCAGAGCTTTTGGCGCGAAGGCGGCCACCTGCCGGCAGATTTCGCTGCCGATGCTGCCGCCGGCGCCGGTAACAAGTATCTTTTTATTTACCAGATAATTCCGGATTTCATCGATATCCAACCGTACCGGTGGGCGACCAAGCAGGTCGTCCACCTGCACATCGCGGATCTGCTGCACCGAAATTTGGCCATTCATAAAATTGCCGACCGCCGGCAGAATTTTCGAGGGAACTCCTGCCTCCCGGCACGTCTCGACAATTTTCCGCAAAGCCCGGGAACCAACCGCTCCTTGCGCAACGATGACCTGATCGACCTGTTGCTGCTGGAAAATTGCCTTCAGGCTCTCCGCCGTACCGAGAACCGGAACACCGAGAAAGCTCTGTTTCTGCCGGTCGGCATCGTTATCAATGAAGCCCAGAATGGACATGTTCAAATGGGGATTTTGCCGGATCTCGCGCACGAACGTCTGCCCTACCGCACCGGCGCCGGCAATGACTACTTTCTGCCGGTTTCGTCCCTTCTTGCCTTTCAGGTCGACCTGCTCGCGCAGCATCCTGGCACCGACCCGTACCCCCCCCATGAATAGGAAACAGAGGATGCTGTCGATGATCAGTACCGAAAATGGAAATTCTTTGAATTGAAAGAGAAAAAAAGTCATTGGCGCAAAAGCCAGGGAAGCGAAGAGATTGGCCCGCAAAAGAACGACAAGATCCGGAATCGAAACATAGCGCCACCAGCCGGAAAAGAGGCCAAACCACCAGAAGATCAGCAGCTTGCTCACAATCAGTGGCGGCATCAGCCAGAAGGCGGCGAAGAGAAAGGCCTCGGGAAGCGCGAAATCGAACCGCAAAAAGAAGGAAACCCAGAAGGAAGCCAGGACGATCAGCACCTGAAGGATACCGATCAAAACCTTGCGGCCGCAGAATTCGAATTTTTGTTCCATCCTTGAGTACCCATCCATGCCCCCTCCAGCGCATCCAAACAGAGATGCGCGCTTTGTCCAAGCGGTGCTCAGACGGTTGCTGTCTCCAGAACCCGGGCAACGATCTGGCAGGTTTTTTCCATGTCCTGCCAGGTCAGGGTCGGGTGCACGAGGAACATGAGGCTGGTTTCGCCAAGTTGGCGCGCCACCGGCAATCGGGCCGCTGGTTGCAGAAAACGGTCGGCAAATGCCTTCTCCAGATAAATCTCGCTGCAACAGCCACTGAAGCAGGGGACCCCTTCCGCATTGATGGCGGCAATGATCCGGTCCCGACTCCACCCCTTGCGCAGGCGTTCCGGACGAAGAAATGTGTAATATTTATAATAGGAATGATCGAAACCCTCGGGAGGATCGGTGATCCGCAGGGCGGGAAAGTGGCTAAAATTATCACTGAGACACGCTGCAAAACGACGCCGGCGGGCAACCCATTCGGGAAGACGGCGCAGCGCCACCCGGCCGATCGCCGCCTGCATCTCGGTCATGCGCCAGTTGGTGCCGAACGATTCGTGCAACCAGCGGAAACCGACCGGATGCTGCCGCCGGTGCACTGCCTGATAACTCTTGCCGTGATCCTTGAAGGACCAGGCGCGCTCCCAGATCCCTCGATCATTGGTGGTCAGCATCCCGCCCTCGCCGCCGGTGGTCATGATCTTGTCCTGGCAGAAGGAGAAGGCCGCCGCATCCCCCAGTGAGCCGACCGGCCGCCCCTTGTAGGTGGCGCCATGCGCCTGGGCACAATCTTCGATCACCTTCAGTCCGTGCGCCCGCGCCAGCTCAAGAATCGGATCCATATCGCACGGCCAGCCGGCCAGATGCACGGCGATGATCGCCCGGGTGCGCGGCGAAATGCACCGGCGAATCGTCTCGGCAGTCACGTTCTGGCTCTCGGAATCGACATCGGCGAGAACCGGTGTTGCCCCGCGCATGACGACAGCACTCGCCGAAGCGATGAAGGTACGACTGGTCGTGACGACCTCATCCCCTGGACCGATGCCGGCCGCCTGCAAGGCCAACTCCAGCGCGACCGTGCCGTTGGCGACCGCAACCGCATGCGAGGTGCCGGCGAATTGTGCGAATTCTGCCTCGAAAAGCCGACCTTCGTCGCCAGTCCAGTAATTCACCCTCCCGGAACGCAGAACGCGCACCGTCGCCGCGATTTCCTCTTCGGCAAATTCCGGCCAAGGGGGAAAGGTGCTTTCCTTTTCCAGTCGCGCAAATCCTGCAGGTTCGGTTTTCAGACTCGGCACGTTTTTCATTAGTTACCACTTCAAATTGGCATTTTGCATACGCTCCTATGTTTTCAAAGAAAACGTCGGGCACAAGTGAACCTTGGTTTTATAAATTGAAATTAGTTTTGCAACTTGAGTTTGGAGAAAGAAGGGAGGTTTGCGACGGATATGTCAGTTCATTCTCGTGGCTGGGAAGATGAATTCGGCCATGACCGGATAGTGATCCGATCCCCCGGCTTCAGTGAGGGTGCGGGCGGAACAGGGGAAAAAATGCGGGCTGAAAAAGATGTGGTCGATACGAACCAGAGGCGGCACGGGCAAGGGGCCGACAAGGTGGGCGCTGGAAGCCGGATAGGTGAAGCCGAAACCGAATCCGGCCTCCCAGTGGGCATTGCGCAGGTGGTAGGTAATCCGCCGATAGAGCTGGGTCTGATCGGTGGTATTGAAATCACCGGCAAGAATCAATGGACCGTCAGTTGCGGCAATCTCTTCCTCGATAAGAGCGGCGATCTGGTTATGCCGCTGCCGCCAGCCGCCGCGGCGTAGCGGGTGCACATTGAAAACGGTCACCGCTCCCGCCGGCAGCCGCAGTCGCACGATTTGCGCCTGCCCCTTGTGGCGAATCGCCTCGAGCGGCTCAATCGGGTAACGGCTGATAATTCCCTGCAGCAGATCCGGCGAATGGGCGAGATAAAGTCGATCCGCAAAGTGGGGAGCGAGCGCGGCGGCCAGGGCGGCAATTTTTTTCGCATCGATCTCCTGCAGCAGCAGGATGTCCGGGCGCTGTTCGGCAATGATCCGGGCCATGTCGCCGATCTGCCTGTTGCGCGACCAAACATTATAGGTCATCACCTTGACGACGTTGGTGGTCGGCGGCGCGGCGACAGAACGGTTCTGAAGAACGGGCGAGAAAAGGGGCGCATAGATAACGAGAATAGCAGCGACCGGCGCAACTAGAAAAAGAGCCAGCCAACGTCGCTGGGAATACAAGGCCAGAAGCAGCGCGGGCACAAGGGGGAGAAGAAACCACGGCATCAGATAATTAACAAACCTGGCAACCATGAAGTGGTCTCCCGACCACCAGCGCAACACAAACCCGAGCCACGTCCCGCAGCCGAGCAGCCACACGGCCGCCCATGCGATCCGTGAAATCATCTTCGGCCAGCCACCTCCTTGCAATCCATCCGGCGCTCCCGCTCCCATCGTTTCCCAGGCTGCCCCCTCCGACCCAAATGCCCCGGGCCCCACCCGCCACTCAAGCCTTCTGAGCCCACCCGACCAGGAAGTTTCCCATCCCCAGCATTCGGGAACATTCCCAGACACAGGTCAGGTCACGACGGCTCACTGAACGCATGTTGTTGGAAGTGACATATCCCGGATCGACAGGCGTGGTGGTCTTCATCGACAAGATTTTGAAGCCCGCTCGCTGGAGAATTCGCTGCAAGGTGACAGGTGTGAAGCCATGAATGTGGTGGGGAGGCTCTCCCCAGGCGATCATTTCGCGCTTGCCTCCGAAGGAAAGTCGGACTCGGTTGACCAGCCCGCCCTCGTTCGGGGTAACGAACAGGGCGATTCCTCCCGGACGTAGCAGGCGCTTGATTTCCAGCAGCGATTCATAAGGATCGGGAAGGTGCTCGATAACGTCCCGCAGGCGGATGAAATGGAAGCTGTTCTCTTTCAGACGGCTCTCCAGCAGGGGTACGCAGCGCAGATCCGCCTTCATTTGAGAGCGGCCGGCGCCGATCAATTCGGGATCGATATCGATGCCGGTCGCCTCCCAACCGAGATCGGTAGCAGCTTGCACCGAAGCCCCCGAACCGCAACCCACCTCAAGATAGCGCATGGTCGGGAACGTCTGTCCGGTCAGCTGGGAGATTTCCCGCAGTTGACTGCTGAACTGATGATTCTCATGAGCCATGATCTTTGGGGTGATCTTCTCATGCATGTAACGGGTGTACTGGAATCCCTTTGACATCTCGGAAAATTCCGAAGTCGGGGCAAAGAATGGAGCGGGATTGAGGTAGATCAATCCGCAGCGGGTGCATTTGCCTATGTTCCATTCTTTCACCGACGACAGCGCCTGGTAGTCGTCGGCACCGCAAACATTGCAAGATATCCAGCGTTTGTCCATCTTTAGTCTCCTTTGGAAAATTTTCCGTGAGCCAATTTCGCCCGCAATTTGTTTTCAGGGGCATGTTCCTTATTTGCCATTTTCCGGCCGAAGAGCTTTCCGCTGACCTTCCCGGCCAAGGAAGATACTCTCATCATAAAAGGTCCGAGATCGCTGCGGTCGAAGATGGCGAAAACATGAGGTCGAAGGTAGGGACGCAGGTAATCGATCGGGGAGTGTCGTTCTCGGGTCAGGTAGATCATGGTATAGCCGAGGTCACGAACCAGGTCGATCCAGTAGACCTCCTCGCGAAACCCTTTGGCTTGGGGCGCTTTCCCCTCACTCAGATGAAGGTAGTGCAGCCAGGGGAAGTTGATGCCACAGCGGACAGCCAACAGGGTGGAGAGATTATGGCGACCGTTGACCTCCATGAGCTTATACACCCCGTCGCGAGGATCTCGCTTGAATTCGGTGCATGCGTAGCCGCTGAACCCCAACTCCCGGAGCATGCGCCGCCCGGGTTCAATCACTTCCGGCACATTTCGACTGACCGCGACCCGGGGGGAGCCGAACCACGGGGGGGCGTTGCGGGTATGGACGGCGGTGAACTCGGCCAAAAATTTCCCTTCGCAAACGTAGGCATTGTAGTTCACTACCTCCATGTCATCCCCCGGGATGATCTCCTGGAGCATTACCTCCAGCCCGGCATCCATTGCCATGCTGAAGGTCTCTTCCAGTTGAGCGAGAGAATCGGCCCGGACCATCTTTCGGCCGAAACGGTCAGAGAAGAGGTGACTCTGGCAGGGCTTGACCAGACACGGAAATCCAAGCTCCCCGGCACCGGTGCGGGCCTCCGCCAGGGAGCGGGGAACCAATGTCCGGGGTGCGGGAACCCCGCAGCCTTCGGCCAGTGCATAAGTAAATTGTTTATCAATGAAGCGTCGGGTGATTTCCCATTCGGTGCAGGCGACCAAAAAATACTTTGCCAAGACTTCCTTGTGGCGCGAAACGGCGACGAGGCTCTCATCCGAGGCGGGAATGAGAACAGCGCCGGCAAAGCGTGTGGCACAATCAAGAAGAAAGGCGACAAAATCTGCCTCGGATTTCTCCGGATGGGGGGCGTGGAGGGCGCATTTGACGAACCGTGAGCGATGGGCGAAATCCTGTTCGTCGTAGTGCGCCAGAATCACGGGAACGCCCATAGCCCCGAGAGCGCGGACGACTCCAAGGGCCGTAGACTGGCCGGACAGAACAATGGCAGGCTTCATTGGGTCGCCTGCTCCCAGCGGGAGGATGGGGGCGCAAGGGGTTCCGCGTGCGCGGTTCTGCCGTCGACAACCTCCACCAGGCGGTCGCACTTGGCGGCGGCGACATCCGGCTTCATTGTCAGCCAGCGGGGGTCAACCGTCTCTCCCTGCGCCCAGGCGATCAAAGCTGCCGGCAGGTTGGCGCCGGCACGGTGAGTGAAAGGATAGCCGCCGCCGAAACGGGGATTCAGTTCAAGAACCCAATAGCGCTCGCCATTGACGAAAACGTCACAGTCGAGGTTGCCGATGTGCCCAAGAGCTTCCCCAATGCGGCGGCCGACCGCCTCCAGGACCGGATGGGCGACTGTGACCGCCTTGTCGGTTTCTCCCGCTCGCATCGCCAACTTGCGTTTGACGAAGGTCGTCACATGACGTCCCTCGAGATCATTAACCACGTCGAGGCCGTACTCCATCCCGGCAACCTTCTGCTGGGCGATAAGGCCGTGTTTTTTGTCGGTGCTTGCCGCCGCCAGGAAGGAGCGCTGAAGACGCAAATGGCCCAGACGCCAGATCAACTCCATCTCTTCGGTCGACTCCGGATAGTCGATGCCGAAAGAAGCCGTCCCCCAGCGGGGCTTGACGACCAGTGGAAAAGCCAACTCTCTCTTGGAGAGGGCAGTCTGTGCTTCTCCCAGCGTAACGAAAGTCGACGGCGTCGGTACCCCGATCTCGCGAAGGAAACAGAAGGTGGCCCACTTATCGAAACAGAGGTCGACGACGGCCGGTGTGGAAACGACGGGGATGGTGCCGACATTCAGGAATTGGTCGCGCTGGCGAGCTAGCAGCGGCAACTCCAGATCATTGAGAGAGAAGAGAAGCCGGACACGGTGTTCCCGACAGATCGCAAGCAGGGTATCGAAGTACTCCGGAGCCGTTACCGGCGGAACCAGAAAAGCCCGGTCTGCTTCCTGCAGTGCCGGTGCGGAGGCGTCGGCATCGCCTGCGAAAATCCGGCCGCGACCGGCCAGCGCCTGCCGGAAGTAATCGACCAGGTAGTTCCTGCGGCCGGCGCAAGTCAAAAAAACGTTGATCATGGAATCTCCTTGTGTGTCAAAAGAGATAGCTGCCAAAAAAATCGTTGAAATTCTGCCGGCGTCGAATCGCCAAAAAACCTCTGGGGTCGCGAACAAGTATAGGCGGCGCCGGGTGGATGAACGGGGGGGTCATCACAACCGTATAGGCGCCGACATTCTCGATCCGGATAAAATCTCCCCGCTCTATCTCGACGCTCTCGATCTCCTGCAGCAAACGGTCTTTCTCCATGCAGGTGGCGCCGACGATGCTGTAGCGCCCCTTTGGACCAGTTCCGATCTCTTTCTTGATGACTGCGAAGGGATGATTGCGCCGGTGCAGTGTCGGCTTGACGTTGAAAATGCTGCCATCGACCACCGCCAAGCGCTGACCGCCGATTCTCTTCACCTCGAAGACCTGGGTGATGAAGCTTAGCGTGTCGGCGGCGATGGCCATCCCCGGTTCGACGACCAGCGTCGGCTTTCGGGCTTTGATCCATGGATCATGGCGCAGCGCTTCGCAGATCGCCTCGGCATAGTCGTCGAAGGTCGGGGTGTCCGACAGCCCCATGGCCGGCGCCCGCCGGCCATAAAACCCGCCTCCCACGTTGAGGAATTCGATCGATTCCGGAAAGTAACGCCCCCCCACTTCCGCCAGTTTTCTGGCGATAGTCCGGTAAACCCACAAGCTCCGACTGGACGATGAAGTATGGCCGTGCAGGGAACAAACCCGAACGTTCGGGAGCTCTTTTAGCCGCCGCACCGCCGTCTTCATCGAATGGGCTGAAAAGCCGAAGCGTCCGTAAGGCAGCCCGTCCTGCAGATGAGACTTCCCCTCTCCATCAACCAGCGGGATGTTGATTCGAAATCCAATCCGGATCGGCCTCTCAGGATGCCGACTGGCAATGTGCGTCACGCATTCGAACTCGCGCAGGGTGTCGATGTTGACGGTCATCCCGGAATTCAGAGCGAAAACGACATCATCGACCCCTTTGACCGGCCCGTTGTAGATGATCTCCGACGGGGGGCAGCCGATCTTGAGGGCCAGGTCCAACTCCAGACGCGACACCACCTCGGCGTACCCTCCCAGATCCCGGACCAGCCGGCAAAGGTAGGGGATATAGTTCGTTTTGTACGAATAGCCAATGACGACCCTGGGATAACGCTGCATGAACGCGGCACGGAAGTCTTGAAAATTGCGGACAAAAGCCTCTCGGTCAAAAATGTAAAACGGAGAGCCGTGCTGTTGCTCGATTTGCGTGAGTTCCTGGTAGGTACTCAATGTGCCATCCTCCAGACTGCCTGATCGGACCGGGGTAAGCGATATAAGGCTGATTGTCAGCGCTATAAAGTCCGCTCTCTTTTACCTTACGGAATAGTCCCTTTTCGCAGGGACACGATCAGATGGTTCCCCACATGATTAAGGGCGGAGAAGCTCCTTAGTCCACTCCAGTTGCGCAAAACTTCGCTGATTCGAATGGACGTAGTGAGCGGAAGCATTTCCTTACGCCAGAATTTAAGCGGGCCGAAGCTGGTGCTCATCGTGTTTATTTCATGCAAGCCAAAATCCTTGCAGAGCTTTTTCAATTGTCTGAGCGGATAACGTCTGAGTTGACTTTCATCGAAACCAGACTCTATCTTTTCCTCCTTCTGGCCCAAACCCCGTCTAATGGATCTATAAAAATAATAAGGGTCCATTAGCAGATGCAGCATCAGGTAATTCGGAACGGAAATAAGTACGTACCCCCCATCTCTTGTTACCCGTGCCATTTCTTTGACAGCAAGACGATCGTTCTTTACGTATAGAAGGACACCGACTGCATAAACGATGTCGAATGATTTATCAGGAAACGGGAGTTTTTCGACATCCCCATCAACCAAAGTCGCTTCAGGCACCTTTTTAGCGGACATTTCCAGATAACGACGATTGAGGTCGAGGCCGGTCAGCTTGCAAGGTGATGGCGCTAACAGTTCCAGAATATCTCCAGGCCCGCAGCCGCACTCCAGGACCTCCGGGTTGTCCATTTTATGTATCTGTGCCTTCAGTTGTTCCGCCACCAACTTCAGCCTCTTGCGCATTTCAAAACTGAAAAACCCCCTCGGCAGATCATCCCGGTAGACATCCGCCCACCAGCTCAGATCTTGATCGAAAAGGGAAGTTATCGTCTCCTGCTGACTTCTTTCATCGTTTTTCATAAAATTTCCTCTAAATTTTGATTAAACTGAATCTCACTGGAACTGATTGGTTATGGATTTCAATTTTCCAAAGCATAAGAAATCTTCCATAAAAAATCCGGATGTCAACTGGAGATCCCTCTTTCATGTCTTCACTCGATTTCCGAACCGGTGAAATCATCTATGGTCGCCCTTCCGGGTTGGGCGATTCCTTCCCGTTTCAATACGGCCACCGCAGTCTTCAGAATTATCTTCAAATCCAGCCACAAGCTGGCATGATCCACATACCAGACATCCAGGCAAAATTTTTCTTCCCAGGAAATGGCATTTCTCCCGTTGATCTGCGCCCACCCTGTTATGCCGGGCCTGGCTTCGTGCCGGCGGGCCTGCTCGGGGCTGTACAGGGGAAGATATTCCATCAGCAGAGGGCGCGGTCCTACCAGGCTCATTTCGCCCCTAAGAACATTGAACAGTTCGGGAAGTTCATCGAGGCTGGTGCTGCGCAGGAATCGGCCGAAGGGGGGTAAACGCTGCTCGTCCGGAAGTGGATTTCCCGAAGCGTCGCAGGCATCGGTCATGGTGCGGAACTTGTAAATATCGAAGGGGCGCCCGTGCAGACCGGGACGTTGCTGACGGAAAAGAACAGGGGAGCCGAGGTTCAACCGGACCAGGAGGGCGAGCGCCAGCAGCACAGGCGCAAGCGGCACGAGGATTACCGCCGTCAGAAGCAGGTCACTCGCTCTCTTCACGCCAAAGCCCCAGGTTCTCGAGGATGACTCGGTTGACCTTGTGGACATCGAACTTCGCCTCCGCCAGCCTGCGACTCTCCTCCCCCATTTTAGGAATGAGGGCCGGTTCAAGGATGAAACGTTCCATGGCCTTGGCCAGCGCCTCGGCGTTCTGCACGGGGATCATGAAGCCATTGCGCCCTTCAACCACGGTTTCTCGACATCCGGGGACATTTGTAGTAATGACTGCCCGCCCCATGGACATCGCTTCCAAGGTCGAGTGGGGTGTGCCTTCACGGTAGGAGGGAAGAACATAGACGGATGTATCGGCAATCGCCGGTCGCACGTCGGGAAGATAACCCGAGTATTCGACTATCCCCTCCCGGGTCCAGGAATCTATCTCCTCCTGACGGATGGCTTCGGGAGCCTGGTCCAACATGCCGACCAGCCGAAATCTGACATCCGGGTACTTTTCTCTGACCAGGCACGCCGCCCGGCAATATTCCCGAATCCCTTTCGCCCGGATCAGGCGCGCAACCAGCAGAAAACAGGTTCTTTTTGGCAGGGGGCAGGGAGCGAATTGCTGCAGATCGATGCCCGAACCATTGATCAGCACGCTCTTCACCGGTTCCTTCACCAGACCGAGGGAGCGGAACAGTTGATGGTCATCCGGGTTCTGGAAAAAGACGACCCGGTTTTTCTTCAGCCCGACCCGGTAGAGGTTGCGCGCCAGGTGATGCACCATTCTCTGGCGCCCGCCTCCCTCAATGAAAGAATATCCCAATCCGGTGACCATTGAAGAGATCTGCGGCACGCCCGCAAGCGATGCACCGATCGACCCGTAAATAATTGGCTTAATGGTGTAGTTCAGGATGAGATCTGGCCTTACCTGACGGAAAAGCCGGACGAAAGCAATCAGGGTCTGTAGATCCTGGATGGGGTTCATGCCGGCGCGGGACAATGGAATCGGCTGGTAGCCGATTCCCAATGCCTGAAGTTGCGAGGGAATGATCTGCGAGTCTGGAGGGGAGCAGGCCAGCACCTCATGTCCGGACCGTACCATCTGCTCCATCAGCGGCCGGCGGAACGTGATCAGGGATTCAGGGATATTGCCGATGAGAATAACGCGCGCCATGTTTCAACTTTCCGCTTCGGCAATCCTTCTGCCTGGCTTGTTTTTTAGAATGCTGCGATAGAGACTTTCATAGGTGGCGGTCACCCGTTCGATGGCAAAGTTTTCCACCACACGCCGTCGTGCCATCTCGCCCAAGCGGACGCGTAACAATCTTTACCGTTTTAGCCTTCTTGTTATGACCAGTAAAAGAACATCCAAGACCAGTAATTATAGTGGTAATTTGTGAATATCTAAAAATAAGGCGACAGCACGGAACCACATATTACCGGCTTTACGGTATAGAGCAGGACCAAGTCGGGCGAAAATACTTGCGCCAAGTTTCTCAATATCGTCTTTTACCTCCGCGGAATATCCGGTACACATGCAACAAATACATGCCCAACCTTAACGAATTCCTCGAGGAGTTTTCCTCGGAAAGGGATCACTTATTCAGACAAGTTCCCAAACTATGATGATTCGCTCCATGTTTTTTCCTTGTCAGGTGGCTGCTGCTTTTCTTTTCAGAAAAACGGAATGGACAAAACTTTTCTCATCCTTGTCGAGAATGAAGAAGTAACATAACGGAACATACATAAGGCTAATCGCGATTCCGTTTATGGCAAGATTGAGATAGGAAACAGTACCGAATACTTTGCCAAACCAAAAACTTCCGATCGATACTGGCAAGAACAGCAGTATTCCGGTCAAAGAAGATTTCATGAAGGAAGAAACAGGTATTCCCAAAGTAGAAGCGGTATATAGAGGATGGAAATAACTATTTCTAAGAGCAAAAGAGACCACCGTCCCAATTGCAACGCCATACAGTCCGACAGAAGGTATCCTGACCAAAATAATTGATATGACAATGTTGATAATCCCGCCAATGAGTGTGGCGAGTGCCGGAATCTTAACTTTGTTCATCCCTCTGTTTATGTTGTACAAAGGATTCACTGCAAGGAACAGTATTTGTGGACCAAGAAGTAACCACACCAAGGGGCTAAGGCGGACAAAATCGGGTCCTAACCATTTTCCCAGAAAAGGCCCAGATAAGCCGCAAATCAACCCAATAGGCAATGCCAGCAAAAGACTCATGAATTTGATGGACTGCTTGGTATGAAAAGCCAGCCTTTCCAAATTGTCCTTGGCAATATACTCGATCGCGACGGGTGCGAAAACTCCGCTAATAGCGGGCGTGAAAACACGCATAAGAGTAACAAGTTGAAGAATAGGAGCATAAAACCCGACCTGCTCGGCGCCGAGGAAAATATTTATAATGATAAGGTCCGTGTTCAGATAGAGAAGCTGTCCGAGTCGATCTACGACCATCCATGAACCCATTCCTCCCATTTGTCTAAGCGCAGCGATGTTGAAAAACCGCCATCCTACTTTTAGTTGAGGGGTTAACCTTCTGTTCAGGACGATAAGGAAAAGCAGCAGAAACAAACCACTTGCCAAGTACCCATAGCCAACGTACTGAATCGATGGTTTAACATTGAGGAACAAGAAGACCACAACACCCAGTTGAATCAATCTACTGGAGATTTTTATGATGTTTTGCAGGAAAAACGAGTGGGTAACAAATGAACTAACGAGAAACGGACTTGTCAGGGTGCTGACAAATGATGAAAGGATTACCAGGTAGAATAAAAATACAAACTCATTTTCATATCCACCCGGTATTTCGAAAAGTCGCGTCAGGAATAATGAAAAGATGGATAATGGAATAAGCGATAGAGCACAGATGATAATGAGGCCGAAGAGCGCACTGTTAAAATAGACCCTGCCGTTTTCCTCCTCACCTTTACTTAAGCTTAAAACGACGAATCGGCCGACTGCCGTGGAAATCGTTTGACTGACGAGTCCAAAGTAAACGGTGATCGATGTTGCCAGCGGTATTAGTCCGTAGACTGAGACCCCAAGATTTTTTATCAGATAGGGGGTTAGCCAAATACCTGCCAGGGAGGCGACGAAAACATCGAGAATATTGGAGGATATGTTGAGTAAAAGTCTTTTTTTGGCAATTTGTATGCTGGTTGACATTAGCTGGTCAGACCTTGGGAGTTGGTGAAGAAAGCTGGTACACCACACCGAAGCTTCAATGTTGCCAATGTTCTTCTGTCCTTTTTTTCACTTCTCCATAAAATTCGATCCGTCGTTTTTGCAAGATCCTGCTTTCAAATTCCTTTGCTTTTTCAAGATTTCGCACCGACATGCCGGACATCCTGCCGGGGTCAGCCAGGACCTCGGCGATTTTCCGCGCGAGAGAGGCCGCATCCTCTGGCGGAACAAGATCCTCAGGAGAAAGCAGTTCGGGAATACCGCTGGCTGTAGAGCCTATGCAGGGTAATGCGCGCGCCATCGCTTCAATCATGGCCCGCGGCAACCCTTCCCCGCGCGAGGGGAGAATGAACAAATCCGCCTTATCCATTTGCTCTCTCACCTTTGCCCCCGCCGGCAATTGCCCAAGAAAGGTTACTTTCTCCGCCAAGCCGAGGGTTCTTGCTCTCTGCTCGAGAAACTCCCGGTACTTCCCGTCACCCACGATATTTAATTGAATTTTGACGCCCTGCCGATCGCAAATGCCGATGGCATCGAGCAAAACATCGGGAGCTTTATACAACTGCGACAAAGTACCGACAAAAAGGATCCTGCGTGGTCTGCCCTGGAATCGCCGCGGCGCACTGACATAAAAATCCTGCGCCAACTCGATGCTTGAGTAATGCGTGGTAAATGAATCGACATGTGGCGGATACCTTTTTTGCAGCGCCCTTTCGGTAACGTAGGAAACAGCACAGGACCGGTAACATTGCTGGCGCAAACACCTGGAAAACCAGATCCGGAAAAGCGGGCGTAAAGGATGCCGTATCGCTCCGGGAGCGAATACATCAAATGGATCGGAAACCACTTCGATACCATAAGGATGTCCGGATTTGAGCAATTCCTTGATCAGCAAAGATCCCATGTTGCCGGTCCTCGCTATAAACGCTGCTCGGCCTTTTTGCTTGGAAACGGCTGCTCGAATCCGTGATTTTATTTGCACGGATCTTTGCAGAAATTGACTTAATCCGAGATAGGAAGGCAATCCCAGGAACTTCACGCCGGGGCCGGTAACCGGCTCCGTGGCTGTTGTTATTCCGTCCTGAAGGCGTGCTATGACATAAACTGAATCGAAAACATCCAAATATCTTTTATGAATCTTATATCCAGTCGAATTTGCGTTGTCAGTAAATACATTGCCTTTTCCATCCGCCTGATAATGGTGTTCATGCGTTATTACGACGTCCATTGATTGGCCCTTTTAAGTTCCAAATTTTATATCAAGTCCCACTGGAACATCCTTGTTCATGCTGTACTTCTTGAGAACCCATACGGCCACCAAACCGATTGCTATTGACGTTGGTACAAATATAAAAGTATTCCTTATTTCCGTCATTAAAGGCAAAAGAATTACTCCTATATAAAGTTGGTTTAATGGTGTCGGCTTCAATGAGTCGAGTATCGACAGAACCAGACCTGTTGCGATCATGATGACAGCAACACCAATTTGGCCAAAATTGTAATAAGCTTCTGCTATTACCGAAAATCCAATCGCACCCGATCTTTCACTGACAATATTGCCTAATACTCTATCGTCCTCATCAATGGGAGGCCGGGTCCAGCCGGGAATAAAATAGACAAGAATCCTGTCAATGGGTGCCCAATAACTGGAGCCGAGAATGTAATCATCGCCCCGGTCCGTCCAACGGGTCACCTCCACCACCGGGCGAATCGACCCTCCCATTTCAATTAAGCCGTTGATTGGATTGGCCGTAATTTCTGCGACATCGACTCTGCCCAGCCCCACCTGCCGAACCTGCTTGATGACGGTAATGAGGACCAGAAAACAGGTGCAGATAACGATAAGTGTCTTCGAGGATACGGGAATTTTTCGCATGCTCATTATGGCCAAGGAGGTAAAGACAGGAAAAAGCACTTCCCCTCTTAAACCCAATGGGAGTGCGAAAATCGAGAATAGAACGAATATCCCGATTCCTAATCGGCGCATGCGGGATGGGGAGGCGACGACCAGAAAAAAAAGACCAAGGCCTAAAAAGTAATACGTGTAGTTCAGTGATATCCCGCCGGTCGCATACCGAAAAGACGAGTAGGAATCGAGGAGAAGACCTACTCCACCGGTTCTGACAACAGTAAAGATCCAGAGTGAGAATGATATTGCGACGAGAAGGAAGCCGACCTTGGACAGGCCGGGTGTGGGCCCAGGCTTGATTGAATTGCCAAGGTTTTCCGGCTCTCTGAAAAATATTTTCGCGAGGAAGACCCCCGCCGAATAAGAGGTGATGCCAATGGTGACAAGAATAACTGCGTGCTTGAAATTGTAGCCATTAATCCACTCTTTCAGGAGAATGGCCCATTCTGCTGGCAAATCGCCTCTTAGCCCATAAATAGATATTATTCCGAAGTGAAATAATGAAAATACAGAAATGTAAACTGCTGGTATTGACCAAAGAGTTCTAGGCGTCGATCTGACAATGCATAAGATGGAAAAAAACATAATAATTGTTGAGAGGAGGCACAATCGGCTCGTGGAAAAATTAAGCAGGTACTGTTGCCCAAGGAACATGAACAAGGAGATCACAAGGAAAAGCAATAAAAAGTAAAACTTCATTGCCTTGGCAAGGCCCCTTTTTCCTGTCGAAGTCATCCCCCCCCCCCAGATCCTGCTCAAGGATTGCGTACATGATTGCAGGTTAAAAGGCGTCTCTTGAAATAGCTCAGTCGGGTTAAGGTCCAACTTGGAATTCCTATTCAGCGAAATGTCAACGGCCATGGAGGCCCACTCCCGGTCGCTCTTCGCAAGCGGCATCACCGACACGAGATCTTTTCTCGGAATTAAGGCGGCGATCTCTCTAACGCCAGGCAGATCACTGGCCAAGACGGGAGTGCCAGCGGCACATGACTCGAGTACGGCGCCCGGCAAACCCTCCCAGAGCGAGGGGAAGAGCGTTAAATTGGCGGCCTTGAGAAGGCGGGGAACATCCAACCGTTCTCCGGCAAGGACTACTCTTTCCGACATTCCCCCCTCGGCCACCTTTCTCTGAATGACCTCTTCTATTTCCGGACTTTTCCTGCCCACTAACAGCAGGACAGATTCAGGTTGCGATTCGATGATTTTGCCGAATATGGAAATTAATCTTTCATGGTTTTTAGCCTTTACCATTCTGCCGACGTGAATATAGATTTTCGCATCGGCCGGAATGCCGAATTCTTTGTTAATACCCTCCCTGTTGACAATCTCTGCGTAGTTCGCAACCTCAAAACCGTTGTAAACCACTTGACAGCGTGCATCTTGTTCCCAATTCGACCCCCACGCCGCGGCCATGGCACCTTCGGAAACTGCAAGGATATTGGTGGCGTATCTATCGATCAGGTTCTTCATGATTTTATTTTTGATCTTGCGCTGCAAGGAATCGCCGCGGCCATCCTGCATGCTTCTAAAGTGGGCGATTCGAACAGGAACATTTACTGACTTGGCCAGCAGGAGCATTAATCCTGAGGACATATGAACATGGGAGTGAACAACCTTCACTTCAAGAGCACGACATAGGTCTCTGAATTGCCTGGGAAAACCTGGACTTATTCTAACAGGCAAAACTTTGCCGCCAAGAGCGCGGATTTCATCGTCCAATTCCCCCGGCAAGCCAGAAAGACAACAGAAATTAAGGTTAAATTGTTTCCGATCAATATTCCGCATCACTTCCAAGGTGCGTATTTCCGCTCCCCCTCGTACCATACGTCCGAATACATGCAAAACATTGATCATATGAATCTCTTATTTTAATATTGAAGTTGGTTATTAATTCTTTGAACAATCCTTGGATATCGATTGCTCTTGAATGTATTTCTATACGGCTGATACAAACGTGATTTCTGAATTTTTCTTATTAGTTGAATAATTGATAATGGGAACAGTCTTATCAATATTTTAAACCACAAACACTTGTTAGATACATATTTTGTCGGGTGTATGTGATTCGACAATATATTCAGTGATTCATGAAGATTACCGCTCTTAATTGCTTTATCTACTCTATCAAGCCATTGGATATTTACAAGGTCTAATAACTTTTCATCAACAGCTTGGAGACCACGCTCTTCAATCAATTTTGCAACCGTCTTTGACATGGCGGGAGCCGGCGGCACTTTTCTTTTTGTCTGCGAGACTCTACCCTCTGAGTATTCACAGTTGTAAGTTGATAAAATTCTTTTGCTGTAGGCGATATCATATTTCATCGCAACTCTTGCCCACATGTCGCGGTCGCAGGAAGCTCCTATTTGTTCATAGAAGCCGCCTATCTCATTAAATACTGATCGCTTAATAGCCACGTTGCTGCTCGTAATGAAAGATCGCTGCAATGCAAGAGTAAAATAATCCTCAATGAGAAATCGGCTTCCAGATTCAGCCCCTGGTTCAACATAAAAATCAATCCAGAAGCTGGCAGAATACTTCAAACGCAATCCGCTAGCGTACATGCCGGCCACGGGAAACTCTTCTTGCAGCTTGTAAATCTCGCTGAGAAATTCTGGCATCCATTGGTCATCGCCATCCAAGAAGGCGATGACTTGTCCTTTGGCTTCGAGGATCCCCGTATTGCGCGCTGCTCCATCCCCACCATTTTCCCGTTGGATGAGCCGCAATCGAGGATCGTTAAAGGTTTTTACTTTCTCTATACTTGCATCTGAAGACCCATCATCGACGGCAATTATCTCAAAATTCGAGAATTTCTGATTCAGGACACTCTCGATCGTCCTGCCGATATAGTTCTGTTTGTTATAGATAGGAATAACAACAGAAATTAAAGGCTCATTTTGTCCACACATTCGATGGATGTTGCTCCCAAGAGGATATGTTTTTGATCAATTGCATTGTTGGCTTTAAAAATTTACCTGGGCTCTCTTCCAGATGCTTAATGAATATATTATCCTTCGCATGTACGAGTAATCTGTTTATCCTGAATGCACAAAATGTCAAGCCCACCGTCCAGACAGCGATCCATCCGTCTTTTCTCTTCAGGGGGAAAAGGCGTGCACGTGCATCAGGGGGGGGTAGGCTTACAAGTGCTTGGCCGAGATGAGCGAGGGTGCTGCTGCTTGCGAGGGCAGGATTAAAGATGAAGGGATTTGACGAAGCACAGGGTTGAACAAGCCATAGTTGGCGTCATCCGTATGACTTTCCTTTGAGATACAGATTATGCTGATGGATCAGGATCACCGGATTTTGGATTTTGTTCGACTTCCGCGGCCATTCGCTGTAGAGCTTCTTCAATATTTGTATATCCATTCCGATCTATATCTCCATCTGGATTATCAGGAATCGTAAATACCTGATGGTTCATTTGCAAGAGTGGCCAGCCACCAACATCGCGTTGGCTATCAATGATGCGACCTGTCCTTTTTTTTACATCCTCAATGACTCTCATATCGACTGTATCCCTGTCTGCCGGACGAGCTCCAGAATGTGTCAGAACATAGGCTTGAACCAGATCTGCAGCCATGCAAATCAGAGAGCTTTCCCAAAAAGGGGGCGAAGTCACCCAGATACCGGTGCCACCACTTTTGACCTGGATAGAATTGGGAATAATCAAGGTATCTTGGATATAGATCTTCGAAGGTGGCCTGACGGATGGATGAACCCGAAAGATAGTATTGCCGGCCCCTTTTTTATCTGCGTCGGAGTCCAGTCCGGCGATGTAAACATCGCCAACGCTACAGAAGGTGACACACGGCTCGTCTTGACATGGAAATTCTTTTGCTGAAAACGAAGCTGCCCGATAGCCAAAATTGTAATAAAGGTTGTTAGCCGAGATAGCGGAAGATTTGTCTTTTACATTTGGATGTCTATCGGCATGGTGGGCAAAAATATTTTTCAACAATGTGACATTATTGGCATCATAAGAGATAAGAATTGCCTTAGAGTGTTTGCCCTTTTTATTATATGAATCGTTTAGACCTTCAGCTATCAGGCAATTGCTAATTGTTACGTTCTTGGAGTGTTTTATACAAATGTTTTCGTCGATGGCCCAACTTACTGAGCAGTGGTCAATAATAACATTCATTGCGTTTTGGATTGTTATGCCATCCCGCGATGAACGATTTTGCAAACTTGCCTCATCGCCAGCCCTTACCCTGATGTGTTGTATCAATACGTCGTGGGTCTCAATGGATAGAGTACCTCCTCTTAAAGTTATCCCTGGCGATGGAGATGTTTGCCCGGAAATCGTCAAATATGGATTAGTCACAACAATATCTTTGGTCAGAACCACTGTGCCGCTAATCTCAAATACTACGATCCTAGGTCTATTAGTCTGGATGGCTACCCGAAGAGAACCCGGCCCATCATCCAAAAGATTGGTGACCTTGATGATATCCCCGCAACGACCGGCTGGAGTTTTCGAAGCGAAGCCTTCAGCGCCGGGAAAGGCCTTTGTCAACCCGGATGCCGGCTCGTTGGCAGCATAGGCGCCGCGAAAATTATCCAGGTATCCCCAGAGGAGAAAACCGGTACAAAGCACCGTAAGGATAAGAACCAGCCGCCAGCGAATTTTTGCGTTGGTAAACATTTCACCTCCCACCCATTCACCCTTCTACATCTCGTCGGTCCGTCAGGCCGCCGTTGACCTCGAAAACCCTGACTCCGAGAAGCCCTTCCTTTCCATCGATCAAGAATTCTACTGGTTTTCCGCGATATTGAAAGCTCCCCTTGCCTTTTCCTGGCTCCAAATAAAAAGGCCGGATTTCATCTAATTCCGATGAAATCCGGCCCATATCATTTCAAAGCAGGTAAATAGATTTTACGAACTCTATGGGGTTTCTACCGCCCTTCGACTTGCGCGGCCATTTGGTAGAGGACCTCTTCAACATTGGTATAGCCGTTACCGTTGTCATCACCGCTTGGATTGGCCGGAGTAGTGAATGCACGGTAATTCGACTTCAGGACCGGCCAACCGCCGACCTGACTTGGGCTATCGATAATGCGGCCCGTCCCATTTTTAACGTCGTTGATCAACCTGCTGTCCACGGCGTCACGATCGGCCGGCCGTGCTCCCGCATTGCTCAGCACATAAGTCTGAACTGAGGATGCAGGCATGACGTTCAGAGAGTTGTCCCAGACCGGTGGCGAACTCACCAGAATCGATGAGCCGCCACTTCGAACCGGCAGTGAGGACGGGAGGAAAAGATAATCTTTCAGATAAGCACCTGAAGGTGAAACAACGGAAGAGTGAATGTAGAAAATCCCGCCTGACGTTCAAACTTGAGCTTGGCCCAGCTTTATACACGCAGCCAACATTGCTGTACAGCAAAGGGTTGGTTGTGGTGTATGGTCCTTCGTTATACGACAATGATACAGCGCGGTAACCAAAATTGTAATACAGGTCGTTCACTGACATCCCGGAAGAGTCGTCTTTAAAATTCGGGTGTCTGTCGGCATTATGGACGGTCAAATTTTTTGTTGAAGTAACATTATGAGAATTGTACGCAATCAACAAGGCCTTTGAATGGGCACCTTTTGAATTGTAAGAATTATTCAAACCTTCGCCAATAAGTGAGTTGCTCAAGGTCACATTTTTCACGTGCTTTATACAGACATTTTCGTCGATAGCCCAACTCATCGAGCAATGGTTGACAACGACATTGTATGAATTGGTATCGATGTTGAGAGCATCTCGGTCTGGTAGTGATGGCCCACCGGACTCATCCCCCACGCGGATTCTAAGATGTTGAACAAGGGCATCGTGGGTGCGAATCTGCAGCGCTCCTCTTCGCAGTGTAATGCCTGGTGATGGTGCCGTTTGCCCGGCAATAGTCACGTACGGGTTAGAAACGATGAGATTGGAAGAGAGCAGGATCGTCCCGCTTACTTCAAAGACGATAATTCTGGGCCCGCTCGCCTGAATAGCCGCCCGCAGCGATCCGGTGCCGCTATCGTTCAGGTTGGTAACCTTGATAATCTGACCCCCACGGCCAGCCGGGGTTGTCGTCCCGAATCCCTCGGCACCGGGGAAAGCCCGCACCGGACCTGCCGGAATCGGGGTGGGAGTGGGAGTCGGGGTTGGGGTTGGAGTGACCGTCCCTGGAGTTGCGCAGAGCTTGTTCGATTTAAGGAATTTATCCGGATCCGTTTGCAGAAAACGTCCCTCGACCTCAAAGCAGTGCTGCACACCGGCGGTCAAGCCGCTGATGGTGGAGGTTAATTGTGTTGTTCGGTTAGTGGCGTTAGTATCGGCGCTATCAATCCAGAGGTCATAGCCACCGGTGGGTGCCTGGCCGGGCTGGGACCAGTTCAGGATAAAGCTGGTGCCATTCACCTGCACCGAGTTGAGGACCGGCGCACTGGTCGCCGGCGCCGGGGAAACGCAGACTTTGTTCGAAACAATAAACTGATAGGGGCTTGCCTGCGTAAAGCGCCCTTCTACCTGGAAACAATGCTGGACGCCGGCCGTCAGACCGCTGATCACTTTATTCAGCGCTGTCGTCCGATTGACGCTGTTGGTATCCACGCTATCGACCCAGATGTCGTAGCCGCCCGTCGGCGCAATTCCCGACTGCGACCAGGAGAGAATATAGCTGGTACCGTTGATCTGGACCGGGTTCAGCACCGGGGCAGAATAAGTTGCCAGCATCGCAACCTGGGACGTGGAGTCGGCCGCCGCAAGCGCCTCCTCGGCAATTTCTTCCGGCGTAAGTTCGTCGCCGATCGACTCAATCGGCGTCGGCTCGGCGGACTCGGCCACCCCAGTCTGCTCTTCGATGCCGACTACACCTTCTTCTTCACTCATTGCATCGGCAGAATTGCCGTCATTGATAGCGGAAACAACTGCGTCGGCCGAAGGAGCAATACTCCCGCTATCGCTGCTCCCTCCTCCCCCACACCCCTGCAATCCCAAAAATAACATCAAAGTGATGAGAACCATCTTTCTGAAACCATTTGCCACCATTCGGTACTCCTTTCGAGGTTGACCATTTATGCCGTGCTTTACGTCGGCGAATGGTGGCATTGCGAGATCGATACCAACTTGCACGTTCATCTAATTACTTGACCTATCGTCGTTTTTTTGTTTAAAAAGAAGAATTAATCCCTTTCGTATGTAGTTGAAATCATACTTGTCTGAAGTCAAAGTGGAGAATGTCTTATGAAGAGAACAGAAAATGGCTAATCTTGAATTAAAACATGCGCTTGGTGAGCAACTGGTCCGGGTAGTGACGACGGGTCTTTTATGGTCACCGTTACAGGTCTTTTGGCGGAGCCACGAGGGGTAGAAGTGGAATTATGACGGTTTAACGATCACTTAGGCAGGGTGCGTCAGCTTTTGAGGAGGTTTTGCACCATCCGTTTGATCTCCAGTTTCGGCGGCTGCAAGAGATCTTCCAGCATTTTCCCGGGCTGGCGCAGGGTGCGGGAAAAGATTCCTGGATTGATCATCTCCCGAGTTCCGTAGCAGAAGACGCTCTTCCCCGACAGGCGGGCGATCTCCACCGCTTGGCGGGGGCAGCTTTCGATAAACAGGGGGGCGCCGGTCTTTCGGTAGATCGCTGCCTTATGACGGGCATGACCGCCGGCGGCTTTCCGGCTGGCCATATCGGGATGATCCATCATCAGCAGATGCCGGTGGCGAACCCCGTGCCGGGCGAGCCAGCGCTCCGTCTGCAAGCGGTATTTCTCTAGGCGGCAAGTGACCAGCCAGCCAATCTCCTTGGAGGGGATGAGCTTCGGCGGCACCTCGTCCAGGAAGCGCTGATAGTTCTCCCCATCATCGTTCTCCGCAACTGTCGGATCGTCGCAGAGCACGCCATCGATATCGACGCACCAGTGGCGCAGATTGGGGTGGTGCATCAGATGCCATTCGAAAAGGCGGGGACGGGGAAGGAGTTCGCAATAAAAATCGACAAGTTTTTCCTGTCCCGGCTGCATATAAACAGCGGCAAAATGGAGGCGATGCCGATCGCTGAGCGGACGGAGCTGTTCCCTCACCTGCTTCATCTGCGTGCCGTAAAGGACGCTGTCGTCAACGACCAGCACCTTCCGCCGCTGTGCGAGGTACTCCTCCGACCGTTCCAGCCGGCAGCGTTCGCCGGGGATGAAAACCCGCCCGGAGCGGAAACCTTCAAGGTCGGTCAGGGGGATATTGAGGTAGAGGGCCAGCAGGTTGCCCACCAGCATGCCGCTTCGGGGGATACCGACGATCAGCTCCAGATCGCGCGGCAGGCGGGGAATCCACTGCAGGACCTGATCATTAAGAGTGGCGATACTTCGAAAGTTCATCCGGCTCCTCTTCCGTCGGCGGTAGCGTTCAAACAGTTAACATGCCGACGGAAGAAGTCAAACTGGAGCGCTCGCGACAGATGTCGAGAGCGCTCCGCAGCGGGAAATATCATTTACCGTTTTTTGCACTCACGTAACGGCTCTGCACATTGAAGCCGACCATCCACTCGGCCAGGGAGCGTTTCGGCAGGCGCTTGAGCAGCTCGGCCGATACCGCCTCGGCGTTCAGCCCCTGCCCTGCCAGTTCGCGCGCGCTGCGGTCGAAGAGGGCCAGATACTCCTTCATCTCCTGCACGTCCTTTTTGCTCGAGAGCGGCCCATGGCCGGGGATGATGCGTTCGACGTCCATCGCCAGAAGAGCATCGAGGGTTTGCTGCCAGCCGGCGAAGTCGCCGTCGGCGAGGAAGGGGTGAAAGTCGGTGAAGAGGATGTCGCCGCTAAAGAGGAGCTTTTGCCGCGGCACATAGACTACCAGGCTGCCGGCGGTGTGGGAGGGGGCGTTGCGCAGCAGTTCGACCGTTTCGCCGCCGAGATCAATCGTCAGACGGTCGCCGAAGGCGAGGCTCGGCAAGGCGATCTCGGTCCCGGCCATATCCTCCGGTTTCAGCCCGTAATTGCCGGCATTGGCGAGAATCGCCGCACCGTTTTTGGCGAGCATATCGCGGTCTGCCTCCTGGGCGATCACCGTCGCGCCGAGCTTGGCGAAGACGCAGTTGCCGAGGGCGTGGTCGAGGTGGGTGTGAGTGTTGACCACGTACTTGATCGGCTTGTCGGTCACCTTGCGGATGTCGGCGAGGAAGCGCTCCCCCTCCTTGGCGGAGATCAGGGTATCGACCACCAGCACCCCGTCGCTGCCGATGACGATCCCGGCGTTGGCGGCGAAGCTGTGGCCCGGCGAGGCGTCCTTGCCGCCGACGTAGGCGTAGACGTTGTCGGAGAGCTTGGTCAGCTCGGCGAGGGCGGTCTGGGCGCAGAGGAGGAGGAAGAGGGGGATGAGGAGCAGTCGGGTTTTCATCGGGGTCTCCTTGTGGTGTCAGGCTTGCGCCTTCGAGGCCATTGTCCGGGCGTTGTGCAACGGTTTCGCCGCTGTGGCTTGTTAGCCTATTTTTATGTCGAACACCCCATTCATGTTGATTGGCACGGGCAAAATTGAGAGGTTTAACCTGCTGAGAAATTCTCCAAAGAAGTTGTTGCCTGAGAGATGCCCTCTAGTGTCCCGTGCGGTTAGTCCTTTTCATTAAGTGTCGTCCCGTGGTATAGTTCGAACATGGGACGCCCTCACGAAAAATACGAATTGACCGTAGAGGACCGGCAGGCTCTCGAAGTGCTGCTTCGGTCCCCCAAGACAGCGCAAAGCATTGTAATGCGGGCACGGATTGTTCTGCTCAGTGGCACAGGACAGACCGTAGAAGAGGTCGCCGATTCGCTCGGCTCCTCCAAGCTCGCAGTGTACAAGTGGCGCAACCGATTCAAGGCCAATGGTGTTGATGGCCTCAAAGACCTGCCGCGTTCCGGCCAGCCGAAGAAGCTCTTGGCGGCCAAGGTCAAAGAGGTTTTGACGCTGACGGTGGAGCGCATTCCCAGGGAGGCCACCCATTGGAGTGTACGCCTGATGGCCAAGGCGGCCGGGATCACCACCTGGCAAGTCCGACAGATTTGGGAGGCCTCAGATCTCAAACCTCACCGCCTCAAAACCTTCAAGATCAGCAACGATCCCGAATTTGCTGAGAAGGTTGTGGATGTGGTCGGTCTGTACATGAACCCTCCCGACAATGCCCTGGTGCTGTCGGTGGACGAGAAAACTCAGATTCAGGCACTCGATCGGACGCAACCGATGCTGCCGCTACGGCCTGGTCAGATCGAGCGCCGCACTCACGATTACAAGCGCAATGGCACCACGAGCCTGTACGCAGCCTTTGACATCCTGACGGGGAAGGTCATCGGTCGAACGACGAAGCGGCACCGGGCCAAGGAGTTTCTCGACTTTCTGCGTCAGATCGATCGCTCAACACCCAGAGAGTTGGACCTGCATCTGATTCTGGACAACAGCAGCACCCACAAAACGCCGGAGATTCAGTCGTGGCTCGCCAGCCATCCGCGATTCATCATGCACTTCACGCCAACCAGTGCGTCTTGGCTCAATGCGGTAGAAGGCTGGTTCTCCCAACTGGAGCGCCGGGCCATCCACCGAGGTGTTTTTACCAGCATAAAGGAACTGCGCACCGAGATTCATCGGTACATAAAGGCTCATAACTCTGAAAGCGCCAAGCCGTTTAAATGGACCAAAAGCGCCTCTGTCATCATCGATGCTGTGGACAGAGCAAAGAAGCAAATTAATCAATAGGACTAACCAAACAGGACACTAGCCTCTGTATAGGTCTTCACAGCTATATCTTGCATTGCAGCTTGATGGCGCCCAGTTGTAAAGTCATACAATTGAGTCCCTTTTGGTATCACGTAGTTAATGTCACATGAAAAAACAGTGGGTTTTGATGGGGTTTCAGAGATTTCCTCATCAGTTGTAAAAATTTCAAATGCTTCCATGCCGAGAATCTTATTTAATTCTTGCATTTGTTGGAATGGGCTTTCAGTTTTCAGAAATGCTACTAGACCACCGTCCTCAAGGCGCTGTATAGCCCCTTCTGAGACAAATATGTTCATGCCATTAAGTGGGGCATGACCAAATGAGTTTTCGGTATAGTTAATTTTGCCAAATTCGATTTTTGCAAACGATCTAAAGCCTGGCGCTAAAGGTTTCCCTGTATCAAGTACGAAATCTGGGTAATCACGTTTAAGTGACTCTGGGGAAAGAATGTTGTTTAAACTATGAAGATTTTCTTTAAGGGAATGATACTCTATCGTTAATACCGGAGGTATATTTGGCCCATCAATTGTCCGATGAACTCGAAATTCCTTCCCGTTGGTAACGACAAAATAGAGTGCACGGACCTCAGGGTGAAAAGCATAAGAAAAAGCTTGCTCAATATCATCTAGACCGATTACTACATCAGGGGCTTTAACTTCAATTATCCACCTGATGCGCCGATCTACCTCAAGTATATAGTCAGCTTTTCCTCTGATTTCAGGATCGTTTTTCTTTTTTTTGCCGATATAGCTCTTTGGGTACCTGAGTGTCTGCTCTGTTATAACATCATTAGGGGTGCTATGCCTGTACTGCATTTCTTTCAGCAAGGGAGAAATAATGTTCTCGCGAACATCAGTTTCGTTCATTCGGCCAAAATCAAATTCTCCGAGCATTATTTCTCCTGTTCATTACTATTTGTGAGAGATGGGGGTGTCAGGGCTACACTTGTGACATGTGAGATGTGAAATGTGTAGCTCTGACACCACTCAATTGTTTTCTTCTTCCTGCCGCCTTTATCCCATCCTAACCTTGATCTCTTCCAATCTTCTCCAACTGATAGAACTGACGGACGCGATTGCTGCTGGTTCTAATGAATAATTGTGCTTTTAAGGAAATACAAGAAACAAAATAAAAAGATTAATAAGGAGCCAAGTACGACATAAAACATTGTCATAACCTTAATTCCGCCGCGCCAGCCCAATGCATTGCCTGCAATATCCGTGGCACGATTTCGAAAAAACCAAGCTCCAAGAGTCAACTGAAGAACAAATCCACTCACGGCAGCAATAACAGTAGATATTTTTATAGTGTTTGACAAAACAATGATTCGAAAGATCATGGATATGGCAACAATCATTGCTGAAAAAATAAAAGAATTCTTCCAGCTTACGATCGATTCTTTTAGAAGACGAGCGCAAATCTTGATTAAGCTTGCGTAGCCGGCAATGATCAGGAATAGCATAACAAGACCAAACATCCATTCTCCTTAGTATAGATTCAAAGGGTAATTACAAATTAACTCGTATCATTGGTTCACGTGCAGGTGATCTAACCAACGGAGCATTTAGCTGGTGCACATCAAAAAACCGCCGCCCGAAAAAGTTCGGAAGCGGCGGTTCGTTTTTGGGATCGATGGGTGCGTCCCCGGCCGCGGATGAAGGGCATTATGCGGGGGCAGTGTGAGAGAGTCAATGAAACTTATTCGATCTTGTTGCTATAGCTGGTTATCCGTAGATTGCGCAGATTACACAGATGAAAAACAGGTGAATAGCAGTAAAGGATTGCACCCCCTCCCCTGCCCTCCCCCATAAAGAGGGAGGGAGCATTAGGGGGGCGTGCACAAATTGGACGAATCAAGCGATGTGCTGTATCGCCCGTCCCAGCCGCGCCAGCGTCTTCTCCCGGCCGAGGACGGCGAGAACGTCGAAGATGCTTGGGCTGACGGTGCCGCCGACGATCGCCACGCGCACCGGCGGCGCCAGCTTGCCGAGCTTGAGGCCGGTTTCCTCCTGCACGGTGGCAAAGACCTGGGCAATGGCGTCGTGCGTCCAGGCGGGGCAATTCTCCAGCTTCTGACGGACATTCTCCAGCAGCGGCCGCTGTTCGGCGGTGAGGAGCTTGGCGACCGCTTCCGGGTCGAAGGTGACCTCGGCCGCGTAGTAGAAAGCGGCCATTTCGGCCATCTCCACCAGGGTGCGGGCGCGTTCCTGCAGCGTCTTGACAACGGCGATGGGGTCCGGCCCACCCGCGACGGCAATCCCCTGCATGCCGAGATATTCAATGAGCAATTCGCCGAGGCGTTGCGGATCGCCATTTTTGATGTAATGGGCGTTGAGCCAAAGGAGCTTGTCCGGATTGAACACCCCGGCCGATTTGCCGACGTTCTCCAGGCTGAACTTCTCGATCAGCTCTTCCATGGAGAAGATTTCCTGATCACCGTGCGACCAGCCGAGGCGCACCAGGTAATTGACCAAAGCCTCGGGAAGGTAACCCATCTCCCGGTAAGCCATCACCGAGGTAGCGCCGTGCCGTTTCGACAGCCGCGCCTTGTCGGCGCCGAGAATCATCGGCACATGGGCGAATTCGGGAACGGGATAACCGAGCGCCTGGTACATGAGCATCTGCCGCGGCGTATTGTTGATGTGATCGTCGCCGCGAATGACCAGCGTGACGCCCATAGTGGCATCATCGACGACGACAACGAAATTGTAGGTGGGGGTACCGTCCGAGCGCTGGATAATGAGGTCGTCCAGTTCGTCGTTGTCGAAGCTGATCCCCCCTTTGATCTGGTCGATAAAGGTGGTCTCCCCTTCCTCCGGGGAACGGAAGCGCACCACCCAAGGTTGTCCTTCCGGCTGATCGGTGCGCCGCCGGCAGGTGCCGTCGTACTTCGGCTTGAGCCCCTTCGCCAGAGCATTGATCCGTCGTTTCTCCAGTTCTTCCGATGTGCAATAGCAGCGATAGGCTTTCCCCGCCGCCAGCAATTCCTCGACCTTTTCGCGGTAGAGGGGGAAACGTTCTGACTGGTAGATTGGTCCCTCATCATAGCTGAGGCCGAGCCACTCCATCGCCTGCAGGATGGCGTCGACCGATTCCTGCGTGGAGCGGGCGACATCCGTATCTTCGATGCGCAGAATGAAGGTGCCGTTCTCCTTGCGCGCCAGAAGATAGTTGAACAGGGCGGTGCGGGCGCCGCCGATGTGCAGATAACCGGTTGGGCTGGGAGCGAAACGGACACGCAGATTCGACATCGGAAAACTCCTTGAATCAAACAAAAGAGGTCGTCACTGGACGACCCCGCTACGACCCCGCTTTTATACTGCAACCCTTGAATAATGACAAGTATTTTCCGCCTGTTCAGCGAACGATCGCCCCGGCGTAGCCGACCACCTGCGACTGATCGCCGGTGACCTCCCCCGAGTTGCCGTAGCGCACCAGTTCGGCTTTTTGCGCCCCCAGCCGCCGCGCAGCAGCCAGCATGACGACCGCCGGAATCATCCCGCACATGCTGATCCGCTCCTCGTACACGGTGCGGTAGAGGGTTTCCGGATCGAGTGCGAGAAAGGGCGCCAGAGCATGCTGATCCCTCTCGCGGGCGATATCGCCGGCCAGGTAATGGCTCATATCGCTGCTCGCCACCATCAGCACCCTGTCAGGGCAGTCCGCCAGCGCCCGCGCCAAGCCCTCTCCCAGAGAGAGCAAATCATCGAGGGAGAGATCTCCCAGGCAGATCGGGACGATGGTTGCCTGCGGCGCCCGCACCTGGATAAAGGGAAGTTGCACCTCCAATGAATGTTCCAGGCGATGAGCGGAAGCATCTCTGGCCAACTCCGGGCATTGTTCGGAAATTGCGGCCGCCAGTTCAGCATCGACAACACTTTCGCCCAGCGGGGTCCACCAGCTGCCATCCGGAAAAAGAGCGGCCGGATGGCCCAAACCGTGATGGTTCGGGCCAAGAATGACCACCCGCTGCGGAACCTCGATCCGGGCGAAGGTCGCCCCGGCAATCGCACCGGAATAGACAAATCCGGCATGCGGAGAAAGGATGCCGATGGCCGTCTGCACTGCCGGGGCAGCCGGCATGTAGTTCTGCACCATCCGGCGCAATTCCGTTTCCTGGCCCGGGTAGAATTTTCCGGCAACCGCCGCTTTTCTCTGCATGGCAACGTCCTCGCTCAGAAAATGTGACGGGTAAGAATTCTTGTACCGATGCAGATCAGGAGCAAGGCAAAGATCTTAAGCAATTTATCATGGGTCACCCGACTGGCAACACGCACCCCGAAACTGGCGCTGAGAATGGCAAACGGCGCCATGATGGCGACTACCAGAAGATTCACATAACCAAAGGAAAAAGGCGGCAGATCGGGGGCCGCCCACCCGTGCAGCATATAAGAGAAGACGCCGAAGATGGAAGAAACGACGATCATGGCGCTTGAATTGCCGACCGCCGTCCGGGTCGGCAACTGCAGGAGCATGACCATGAGCGGCACCGCGATAACACCGCCGCCGACGCCGAAGAACGCAGAGAAAGTGCCAACGGCACAGCCGACCAGAAGCAGTTGCCAAACGGGTACCGCTGTTTGTCGTTCCGGCGGCAGATGCCGGGGCTGAAAGAACAACCTCAGGCCGACAAAAATCTGCATCAACCCGAAAAACATCGTGAGCCGATCTCCGGGGATTACGGCCGCCAAAGAAGCGCCGGCAACCGCACCGACCGCGCTGCCGAGGGAGACGCGGTATACCTGGTGCCAGTCGATATTTCCATTTCTTCGATGGGCGATGGTGCTGCTGACGGCGGTCGGGATGATGATCGCCAAGCTGGTGCCGAAGGCCATGTGAGTAATAAGTTCGGGGGCAGAAGCCGGCGAGTTGAAAAATCCACAGAAAGAGGGGGATAAAGACAATGCCACCGCCGATCCCCAGCAGTCCGGCCAGAAAACCGCCGCCGGAACCAAGAAGCGCGAACAGGAAAAGAATGGTCGGGGAGAGCATCTGCATGGACACCCAGAAAAAAAAGCCAGCCCGAAAGGGGCTGGCTTTTGCTTATTGGAGGCCCCGAGCGGATTTGAACCGCTGATAGAGGTTTTGCAGACCTCTGCCTTACCACTTGGCGACGGGGCCGAAAAGAACCACTGGGGGTGCTCAGAGCCCGGTATTGATAACAAATTGCCGGTGAGGTGTCAAGGAAAAATCAGGTCGTGCAAAGTGGATAAGGACCGTCAACCGCTGACCTTTTTCCCATGCTGGACGATGCCGGTTGCATGTAGAGACAGTGAACCTTCCCGCCAAAAATTCTTCTGCATGCTAAAGCGGGTCTTCAGCAAAAGAGGAAGAAATTTTTCGAACAATCCGGCGCGGAAGCCCACATATCGAAAAGGGAGACGGAAAAGGGCCGAAAGAATCAGGGCCGGCTTGCCCCGTAGGGCGGCAATCTCCGATCGCAGAAACCGCAGCCCTTCCCGCTCGGCGCCTCCGAACCTCTTCCGGATCCACGATTGCCGGGCATGAAAGACGCCGATATCGAAATAACGCTGAAACTCCTGCCCCCAATTGTAAGCATGCGAGTGATAGACCCGGGCTTCGGCGCAATAGGCAACTTTCCAGCCGGCTTGCAGCATTTTGGCGGCGACCAGGGTGTCTTCGCTGACGATGTTTTTCGCCGGAAAACCACCAACAGCTGCCAGCGCCTCACGCCGATAGGCAGCAAAGGAATTGGATATAAAAGCCGCTTTCAAACCGAGCCGAGGTATATCCCGGGCGCTTTTGACCTGGCTCTCCGGAGGATAGTTGAAAAGCCGGGCATGCTGCTCGATCGCTCCCCCCTCCGGCCGCGGCAGCTGGCGACCAAAAGCTGCCCCTACCGTGGGATCCGCAAATGCGGCAATCAGGTTGGCAATCGCGCCGGCATCTGCCGGCACCGCATCTTCAGTGAGAAAAACAATAATATCGGCATCTGACAGGAGCGACGAACCGAGGCGACGGGTGCCCCCGTGATCGAAGGTGCGCTGGTCGATTCGCAAAACACTCCCAAAGTCCTGCACCTCTCCCGGAAACCCACCTGGCGACGAATCGATGAAAAGTATCCTGGAAAACTCAATATTCTGGGCACGGATCGCCGCGCTCTGCCGGTTGATGAAGCCAGTGCGGAAAACCGGTATGCAGAGGCTGACTTTCATGGAGTCATCCAAAATGGGTGGCATTATTGTTTTCTATTCTTAATTGTTAATTATAAACTATTTTTAATATTATTTACAAAAAAAATCATCTTCTCCTTCATTACTGACTTTTTACAGAACACTGAATTTGGGCATATCGATCCTTCTCGCCGGACGGTGTTCCTGAACTAGATACAAGGGGCGGCTCTTCGTCTCATTGAAAATGCGCCCAAGGTATTCGCCGATAACGCCGATAAAGAAGATCTGCGCCCCGCCGAGGAACAGGATGGTGACCATGAGCGTCGGGAATCCGGCGACCGGATCGCCCCAGACGAGGGTCTTTGTAATAATCCAGCCGCCATAGAGAAATGCGAGGCCTCCGATCAGGAAACCAAAATAAGCTGCCAGCTTGAGAGGCAGAATGGTAAAGGAGGTTATCCCTTCGAGAGCAAGGTTCCACAATTTCCAATAATTGAATTTAGTGGCTCCGGCAGTTCGGGAATCGCGCCGATAAAGGACAGCTGTCGATGGGTAGCCCACCCAAGCAAAAAGGCCCTTCATGAAACGGTGGTGCTCCCGCAGTTTCAGCAGGGAATCAACGGCGCGACGGCTCATTAGGCGGAAGTCGCCGGTATCCGCCGGTATCTCCACCCGATTGCTTCGGCGCATGAGCCGGTAAAAAAGAGCGGCCGTCGCTTTTTTCAACCAGGTTTCACCATCGCGGTGGGTTCTCTTCGCATAAACCACATCGAATCCCTGCCTCCATGCACGGATGAGTTCAGGTATGAGTTCAGGCGGATCCTGCAGATCGGCGTCGATAATCACCACCGCATCCCCGACGGCATGATCGAGACCGGCAGTCATTGCGATCTCCTTCCCGAAGTTGCGGGAAAGATTGATGCTGGCCACCCGCGAATCGCGATCGCGGAGGGAATTGACGATCTGATGCGTCTGATCTCGGCTGCCGTCGTTGACAAAGAGGATTTCGCAGAAATAATCGGGTAGATTCTCGAATACTCCGCTTAGACGGTGATAAAAGATCTCCAAAACGGCTTCCTCGTTATAAACCGGAACGACAATCGAGATAATGGGATTGCGCGCTTCCATTTAGACCTCCCGAAAGGCCCACAGGCGACTGCCGAAGAAGTTCCAGAGAAGGCAGACCAGTGTGGTAAAAACCTGAGACAACAGGTAATGCCATTCACAAATTTGGGCAAACAGCGTCATTAGAGATAAATTGAGGAGCCATCCGCTAATGACCAAGGCAACGAAACGCCTGCCGGTGGAGAAGTGGTCGCCTGTGCTGGCAAAAGTAAAGAAATAGTTGAGAAAATAATTGGTCACAGCACCGCCGACAAATCCGATAGAAGAGGCAAAAGACGCCGGCAAGGAGGCGAACTTTACCCCAAAGAGGAGGATGGCGTAGTGAACCGCCGTTCCGATCAAGCCAACGGTGGCAAAAGTTACGAACTGCAGGCGCAAGTCAGCACTGGTTGGTTGCATGTTGTACCCGTACGGCGCGGCAATTTGGGCCATTCCGCCCTCCACCCCTCGGTTTTCCCTATCGAAAAAAAATGCGCTGCATCAGCCCCTGTCTACTATTTATAGTCAGTTTTTCGGAAACTATTGTGATCAGGTGGAAACATTTTCGGATAAAAGTTTATGTCAAGGAGCAGCCTAGTTTTTCTTATAAAAATCAATGACAGCTGGAAAATACAGAATAAAATCAACAAATCAAGCGCAAGTTGAGTGGCCAAAAGATGTTTACTTAAGTCTCTAATACCTTCACCGACAAGACACATGACTAATTGGGTGAGTATGAAAAACAAAAGAAAAAGAGAAGCAAAATTTAATGGATTTGGATGATTAAAATTATGGAATGTTACAATAATACAGAAAATGAAGATTGCTGAAAAAAATTTCTGGAATAACTTTTGTCTTAAGCTAGTGCCGTATACTAATATTGATCCAGAATGGAAATTAATTTTGTCGGATGGCATTATATATTGTAATTTCTTGTAGACATTAAAGTAGTTGGCTGTAAAGTGATGTGGCATGGCGAACTTTAAAAGTTTATAAAACATTTGAGGGTACTTAATGTAAGGGTAAATTATATCATTAAAACTAATTTTTTTCATATCTATACAGCTTTTTGCACCAGGATCGACTAAAGTTCCACCAGGGCCAGAAAGATGATTTCCCCAAGCATCTACGCCTACACACTCTAAAAATTCCTTATCTATACCAAGACTATCGAGCTGATCTGCGGATGCCACAAGATAAGACCCTAAAAAGGTGGAATGGTAATAATTGAGGTTGGAGTAATTATTATAAAAAATTGGTGCAAAGCAAACAATTTGGATAAGTAGAAGGAGATAAACGAGCTTCTTACTAATTCTTGTTTCTGAGAAATAGCTATTTATGAAATATAGGCAAACAATCAATATTGGTAAATAAAAGTACTGTAATTTTGAACCTCCGCAAAAAAGAGCTCCAAGACAAATAAAAGCTTTACCGGCTCTTGTGTTTAAGCATAGCAATCCATATATAAGTGCAGGGAAGAAGACGACAAAAGAGTATTCCTGATAAAATGAGTTAAGTATGCCGATATTGTGTGACAAGAACATCGTACATGTTAGTAACATAAAAACTAGATATCTAAAAAGGTATCCTAATGTGCAGATCTCTGAAATTTTTTTGGCGATAGCACTGCAGAATAAAACAACGACTGTCTTTGAAAAAAAAGACATCAGAAAGACATCAAAATACTTACTATAAACTTTCTGAATTGTACAAAATATGTAAAAATAAAAAGTTGAGGAACTATAAGATATAATTGAAGTGTCAAGTCTATCTTTGTAGGTCCAAATGAAACCGTAAGGATGTGTATTTGGTTCTTGTAATTCAATTGGACTTTCTAGCATAAAGCCGATTGACCGCCAAAAATCCCCTTGGTTGTAAAAAGATATTTCCTTTGAGAGATATATAAAGAATAATGAAGTCAATAATACAAAATAATTATATATTAAGGTCTTTTTGTCTTCATGGAGATTTATTCCCAATGTGGAAAAAGAATGCATATCGCTACTCTCCAACCTGACAAAGTGCGTTTTTTTCGCCTTTTTTATCCTGGACTATTTACTTCATCATTCCTATTGATTAGTTTTGATATTTCCTTTTCGCTGTTTGCGATCATGTCCAAATATTGAGTATTCTGAAACCCCCAGAGAGTGGAGTTGAGATCTTCGTGATGGCCTACAAAAAATGGGTATGTGACAACCACACGCAATTCTGTTTTACTCTCAATGAACCGGTCGATTGTATTGGTGCTAGAATCTAAATTTGTTGGGTCCCAATCCATTAAGACGTTTAAAAAATTTTTATTGTAAATATTGAACACAGTACTTGTCATTCTATCAATAGTTACAAATGTAATTCCCTTGAATACTTCTACGGAAATTAAATTTGTGTTTGGATGTAAAGATGCAATGACGCCAGAAAAAACATCCCATTTGCCAGGACGTCCGTCCAAAAATTCGTGAATTATTTTAATTTTGTCGTCGAAATCGCACGGCAGCAAAACATCATCTTCCATGACAACAAGTTTGGTTTTTCCCTTTTTTAATGCATGCTGAGCAAGTGCTAGATAGCTTAATCCACACCCTATCCACCCCGGGCGGCGCCGAATTCCATCAAATATTGTGCAACCATTCGGACGCACTTCGTCGAAGATATGTCTTCTATTAATTGTTTCAGGCAGAGAAAGTACTACGTTGTCAATATCATCAGGCAGCGGCAAATCCATATTTCTAACATGTGAAGCCGGCAGAAATCCCATCGCAATCAGAAAGCGGTCAAACATAAATTCAAAGCGTCTAACACTTTCGGAGACCGAGGCTTCGATAGCCTCAGACGGTATCGGATCTTCTAAAGCGCTTCTAATTGCATTGATCATTGCGGGAATGGACCCCTGCTCAAAAAACAGTACCGCGCCCCTCAGTTCAGGATACTCATCCTGATCTTGGGACGACTCTGATACCACAGGTACACCCAGCGATAAACACTCCTGAATACGCGGCATTTCGAGAAGTGCATTTTCATAATAATGGAGATTGACGACAACTCGCGCCCGCCGAATGGCTAGCAACATGTCTAGGCCAAACACCTCGTTGACAACATTCACATTGAAGTGCTCACTTAAAGCATTAAGCATTGTCAACCGGCGAGCAGAACTTTTGCTGTCCCCATAAAATAAGACATCGCAAGTTTTTGCGTCACTTGGGATCGATCCCATATAGCTTTTGGAAGCACCAACAGGGAGGTAGTGAACGTGCGGATAGGAAATTCCTTTTTTGCTTAAAAATCCTACATTAAACATTGAATATTCGAGCATGCATAATGAACACTCTAATATCTTTATGTAATGCTCTGTGAACCACCGGGAACTTACCCCTTGTTCCATTTGATAAATTACACATTTTTCACCAGGTGGTAATCTTTGGAAAAATTGCGGACAAATTACCAAGTAAAAGTCATGATCAAATTTGTTCGGAGATACGGTAACAACCTCTACACTCCATCCATGTAAGCGTAAGCGTTCAGTAAATAAATGTGCGATGAATAGGGTATGCGCTGTGCTCATTACACACCAGTTACGTTGTTCAACATTTTCTATATTTGATTGTGAGTTATTAAAGGATAACTCTTTCTTATAGGTACGAAGTCGATCCTTAAATCCACGGAAATCACCACGGGCAAGATAACGCACAGCATTACGGGCACGAATCACTTTATTTTTAATTTGTTCCGAATCCGCCTGACATCGAAAAGCTGGATTTTTTAAAAACTTACTCAAGAGATTTTTGCTATAACGAAGTGGTCTTGTAATCTTCCAAGATTTTGATGAAAGAACTTTCTTTAAATTTGTATTTAACTCAGAATAATCGTCGGACAGATTAGATAAAATCCCCTCTCGTTCACTTAGGGACTGCTGTAGATGATTAATTTGCTTATCACGTTCATCTAACATTTTCTCTAAGCTACTAACCTGCTCGCTGTTCTCTTTCAGCGATTTTTCTAAGGAAAAAATATGCTCGTCTCTAGCAAATTTTATTTTTCCAATCTGCCCATCGCGATCAGCCACAGCGGTATTCAAGGCGATAATTTGGCTACATCGCTCTGAATCGACCTTTTGCATTTCTACTAACCGGTAACGATCAATTTGGCTTGAACCAATAGCAGCGAAATAGGATCTGAGAATTTTCTGTTCGCGAGCACTTGGAAAAAGCCAGGGGAATTGCCTTCCTTCTTGCTCATCTAGCATCAACACCCCTAAGCCGTGTGAATGCAAGAATTCCATATGAAATGGGTATCGCTCTTTCATTTCTTCCCACAATTTCCAAACCCCGAATCCACGCTCACGAACATTGATATCGTGAAAAATTACTACACCTCCAGGAGTCAACTTAGGTAACCAAGTTTCAAAATCGTGCTTAGCCGCTTCGTATGTATGCAAACCATCTATATGCAGAAGATCAATAGATTTTTCAGAAAAGTAATTTACTGCATGATCAAAATGCATTCGTAGTAGTCTTGAGAATTCACTGTAATTTTCATCATTATATGTGTTTACATAGGTGAAAACGTTATCGTTGTAAAAACCACTATGCTCATCACCTTGCCAAGTATCAACTGCATAGCACTTAGTTAATAATTTTTCTTCCACAATTGCCTGACAAAAGGAAAAATAAGAATTTCCAGAATATGTGCCTAACTCTACAAATACCTTTGGTTTAATCTCCTTAATCATCCAAACAGCAAATTGGATATGCCCTGCCCATGCACTTGAAAACGTCAATGATCTTGGCTGAAAAGAGGCAACAGCGACCAGGCCTGACAGGAATAAATTATCTTCTTTGCTATTCATAGTTATTCTTTTATCCACATGTGTAACATGCGATGACAGAGCCATCTCTTAAGATTTCTCTTCATATTTCTATATATGCCAATGTTCGGTTTGTGACAAATAAGTACTGAATCATGCCAGGCATTGCTGCCATCACTATATTCAAGGTTTTCCCATTGGGTACTTGTCTCCAGAACTTCTAATTTCGCGAAATCCGCAATTGATACCAGACCATCAGGGTAATATCGCCAACAATCCTGTGGGTACCGATGCTCTGGTCCGCTCGAAGGTACCAGAATACAAACAATTCCTCCTGGCTTCAATATGCGAGTAACTTCTAAAATAGTTATCCAAAAATATTGAATGTGTTCAAATGCCTGGCCAGAGATAACTACATCAGCAGAATCGCTTAGAATTTCACACCAGGAATAAGGAGTGCGAAGCACAATGTCTACGTTATTCCCAGGCACCATGTCTATTCCATGATATTTCCATTGTGTTTCAGAAAAAATCGAACGATAACTTCCGTTCACATCTTGACTTCCCAGATCATAAATGCATAAGCTCTCGGTTTCACGGCCAGTGAAATATCTTTTACGAAAATCGTTCATTTTATCGAACGAACTAAGATGCACTTTGCTAATTCTCTTTTCTTATGAATTTCACGTCTAACATCGGAATTCCAATCAATCCAGTCGCGACACTGCTGGACTCGGACTTGAATATTACTGCATCATGTAGCCAGTGATGCTGCTCATGAACTTCGGCATTACCATTTGCAATTGCGACAGTAATGCTATAGTCTCCTACCGGGAGAAGTGGCATATAAAATTTAAAGTCTGCCTGTAGATTACTGCCTGTTGGCGAAGTTACGGGATCATTCATGTAAGAGAGAAATGTGTTATCTCCAAATAATGCTTGTCCCATTCGGTCTTTTATACAAAACCCAACAATTGGAGAGTCTAAATCCACATGGGTCAGAGCGATTATCCTTAGAATGACCTTTTCCCCGCCGACGGCCCAGAGTAAAGGGTCTTCGTTTTCATCCAACAGTTGCACATTCGTAATTTGAGCTCCACATTTGCCGAAGAAGTCAGACATAGAATTAAAGGAAAATACCTTTAAATCGTTTCGCAAACTGCTTGAATTTACAATATTCAATCTTTGATCTTTTAATGGTGGAGATTCACATTGTTTCTGAGTCTTACGAAGCTTTGTCGTGCTGCTTTTTCCTTGTTGTTGCTCGTAATATGCCTCAAGGTATAACTCGCATATATTTTTAGGATGGCCTTCATGCAGTATCTTTCCTTTTTCGATCCATATGGCATAGTTGCATAAGCTTTTAATACTACTTGTATCATGGCTTACAAACAGAACAGTCCCACTCTTCATAAATTTTCGTAGAAATCGCACACATTTTTGAGTAAAGAATGCGTCACCCACTGCGAGTGCCTCATCGACGACCAAAATGTCTGCATCAACATGGGCGATAACTGCAAATGCAAGTCGTACCATCATTCCACTGGAATAAGTTTTAACCGGTTGTTCGACGAAATCTCCGATATCGGCAAAGTCAGAAATGTCGGAAAAACGTGTGTCAATCTCCTCCTTTGTGAGTCCCAGCACTGCGCCATTCATATAAACATTTTCACGGCCGGTGAATTCAGGATTGAAACCAGAACCAAGTTCAAGCAGAGCCGCAACACGCCCAAATGTCTCCACCTCCCCGCCGGTCGGCGACAACGTGCCGCAGATCATTTGCAGCAAGGTTGACTTTCCCGATCCATTGCGGCCGATGATGCCGACCGTCTCCCCTTTTTTAACCTCGAAAGAAACATCCTCCAGAGCCCAAAACTCCCGATAGTAACTTTGCGGCTCACGGCCAAACATTCTCTGAATTTTGGGAAGTACGAATTGTTTGAGACGATCCCGCGGGATATCATAAATCTGATAGCATTTGCTGAGTTTTGAAACTCGGATCGCCACATCAGAGGACATCGGCAAAACCCTTACGCGTCTTTTGGAACCAGAACAATCCCGCCCAGCCAACGGCCAAACTAGCCAGTAGGAAAAGGGTCAGACCCTGCCAATCCGGCTGCTTCCCCCAAATCAAAACCAATCGCGTTTGTTCAATAATAAAAGTAAGCGGATTGAGAAAAAGATAGGGGCGAAGTTGCTCAGGAAGTGCTGAAGCTGGGAAGAAAATTGGACTTAAAAACATCAATGCCGTGGTGAAGATGCCAATCGTTTGACTTAAATCCCGGAGAAACACACCTACTGAAGCAAGTAGCCACGAACAGCCAAGAAGCAGTGGGAGTAAAGGCAAGATGACTAAAGGCAGAAGAAACACCGTGAAAGGAAAAACGTGGTTGACCAAAAGGTGAAAAGCCAAAAGGACGATCACATTGGCAAGGGTATGGAAGAGCGCCGAGCCCGCCGCGACTGCCGGCAGAATCTCCAAAGGAAAGATTACTTTTTTGACGTAGTTGACATTGCTCAGGATCAGGGTCGGAGCGCGATTAATGACCTCGGCAAAGAGGTTGAAGACGATCAGGCCGGCGAAGAGGATCATTGCAAATTCAGTCCGGCTGTTGCTAGTTGCTCCCCATTTAGCCTGGAAGACCACGCTGAAAACAAACGTATATATTGTCAGCATAAACAGCGGGTTCAGGAACGACCAAAGCAATCCGAGGGTTGAACCGCGATAGCGGCCGACGATCTCTCGCCGAGTCATTTGCAGGATCAGGTGACGGTGCTGCCAGAAGCTGACGAGAGAAAATTTCGATCGACTGTGCATGCAAAACTCTGCTAGCAGAAAAATGAATTCCAACCCGAACAGTTAATTATAAACATTTTATTTTAATTTTCAAATTCTTTTTTAGCGGATATTTTCCGAGGGTGAACAAGGCAGGGAGAGAGATCATTAACCAGAAGTGGATCGAGACAAAAATAGCTGGGGAAGAACTATAGGGATCAGGCGGGGAGATTGCGTGTTCGCCTCAAAGTCCAGGGGGGACAGAGACGAGCACGCCTGGCGCCGAAAGGCGCCAGGCGTTTTCACTAATCAAGCCGATACGGAGAGCCGGTCGCCGTACATCTGCTCATAATATTCACGATAGGCGCCGCTGCGCACCGAGGCGATCCACTCGGGGTTTTGCAGATACCAGTCGATGGTCTTGCGAATCCCTTCAGGGAAGGTGAGCGATGGCTGCCAGCCGAGTTCTTGACGGATCTTGGTTGCATCGATGGCATAGCGCCGATCGTGTCCCGGCCGATCGGCGACAAAGCGGATCAATTCGGTACGCGGCCGGCCATTCGAAAGCAGGCCGACTTTTTCGTCGAGAAGATCGCAAATGGTTCGCACGACCTCGATGTTCTGCATCTCGTTATTACCGCCGACATTGTAGGTTTCCCCTGCCCGCCCATTTTCCAGAACAGTCAGGATCGCCCGGCAATGGTCTTCCACATACAACCAGTCGCGGACATTTTTGCCGTCGCCGTAGACCGGCAGGGCCTTCCTTCGAGGGCATTGCCGATGATGAGCGGAATCAGTTTTTCCGGGAAATGGAATGGGCCGTAATTGTTGGAGCAGTTGGTCATCATCGTCGGCAGGTCATAGGTGTGATAATAGGCGCTGACCAGATGATCCGAAGCAGCCTTGCTGGCCGAGTACGGAGAACGGGGGTCGTAGGCGGTGGTTTCCGTGAAGAAGCCGGTTTCGCCTAAGGAACCGTAGACTTCGTCGGTGGAGACATGCAGAAACCGGTACGCGGACATCCGGTGCGCGGGGCATCCAGGCTTTCCGTGCCGCTTCAAGGAGCGTGAAGGTCCCCTGGATATTGGTACGGATGAATTCGGCCGGACCGCTGATGCTGCGATCGACATGCGATTCGGCGGCAAAATGGACCACCGTATCGATCCCTTCCTCGGTGAAGAGGCGCGCCACTAGTTCGGCATCGCAGATGTCGCCGCAGACAAAACGGTAACGGGGATCCTTTTCAAATTCCGCCAGGTTGAGTGGATTGCCGGCATAAGTCAGTTTATCCAGATTCACCAGACGGCAGGCGGGAATTTGTCGCAAAACGAGACGTGCGAAATTGGAGCCGATAAATCCGCAGCCCCCGGTAACAAGAATTTTTTGCATAAATCCCTTCCCTCAGATTTAAAGATTCCAGTAAAAAAGTCCTTCTGCTTCGACTTCGTCACGGTTCAAGAAAGATTTGACATCGATGATGACCCCCTTGCCATTTCCGTTGCAGCATATCCGGTTCAGCCAGGCCGGGGAATATTTTTTGAATTGTTCGTGCGATACGGCCAGGATGATGGCATCCAGGGTGCCGGCATTTTCCGGGTCAATCAACTCGAGACCGTATTCGTGCTGTGCCTCTTCACAATCGGCGAGGGGATCGTGCACCAGCACTTCTATCCCATACTCACTCAGTTCGCGCACGATATCGACCACCTTGCTGTTGCGGATATCGGGGACATTTTCCTTGAAGGTGAGGCCCAGCACCAGCACGCGCGACGCCCTTGACCGCCTTACCCGCCCGGATCATCTCTTTACGGTGTTTTCGGCGATGTACTTGCCCATGCCGTCGTTGATCCGCCGGCCGGCGAGGATCACCTGCGGATGATAGCCGATCTCTTCGGCCTTGTACGTCAGGTAATAGGGATCGACGCCGATGCAGTGGCCGCCAACCAGTCCGGGAAGGAACTTGAGGAAATTCCACTTGGTGCCGGCGGCTTCGAGCACGTCGCGCGGTATCGATGCCCAGCCGGCCGAAGATGATGGCCAGTTCGTTCATCAGGGCGATATTGAGGTCGCGCTGGGTATTCTCGATCACCTTGGCTGCCTCGGCCACCTTGATCGAAGGGGCGCGGTGAACGCCGGCTGTCACGACCAGTCTCGTAGACGCCTGCGACCGTCTCCAGAGTTTCGGCATCCTGCCCGGAAACCACCTTGATGATCTTGTCAACGGTGTGGACCTTGTCGCCGGGATTGATCCGCTCGGGGGAATAGCCGACCGTGAAATCGACGCCCGCACCTCAGCCCCGATTCCTCTTCCAGCAAGGGGACACAGATCTCTTCGGTTACGCCCGGGTAAACGGTCGATTCATAAACGACGATGGCCCCTTTGGAGAGGTTCCGGCCGATGGTGCGTACGGGCGGAGACGACCGGGCGCAGATCGGGAGTGTGATGCTCATCGATCGGCGTCGGGACGGTTACCACGAAAAAAGCGGCTTCTTTCAGCCGGGTGGCATTGCGGGTATAAACAATACGGGTTTCCCGCAGATCGGCGGCGGACAACTCGCCAGTGGCATCATGACCGCGCTCCAGCTCGCGAATCTTCTTCTCGCTGATATCATACCCGATGACTTCGGCTTGCCGGCTGAAAGCCGCCGCCAGTGGCAAACCGACGTAGCCGAGCCCGATGACAGCAATTTTTGCCTTTCGCGCCTTTATCGCTTCGACAGAAACCATTTGTTCCTCCCGCACATCGCCTGTTAGAAAACTTTGAAGTAGAAAATATCATACTTCATTAGGCGATCAATCTTCCCTGACGGAAAATTTACGGGAATCCAGGAATCCTTTCTGCCTGTGCGAGAATGAATTCCGTCGCTGTTGACAGATCGGCAAAGCGGGGAACATGCGGTGAGATTTTTTCGCTTTCCTTGCCGCCGTAACCGGTCAGGACCAGCAGCGGCGTGCAGCCGGCGCGCTCTCCGGCTTCGATATCTGCCGCCTTGTCGCCGACCATCCAGGAATTTTTCAGATCGATGGCAAGGTCGGCCGCTGCCTGCAGCAGCATCCCCGGATGCCCTTTACGGCAAGCGCAGTCGATACGATACTCTCCGACCCCCTCTCGTGGATGATGCGGACAGAGGTAAAAAGCATCTACGGCAGTGCCATATTGCGCAAGTTCATCCTGCAGGTGCCGATGTAACTTCTCCACCGCGGATACCGGAAAGTAGCCGCGCGCCACGCCCGATTGATTGGTGACGACGACAATCAAGAATCCCGCCTCTTTCAACCGGCGTATCGCTTCCGGCGCGCCGGGAATGAAGGCAAAATCCTCCACCCGGTGCAAATACTCTTTTTCAACATTGATGGTGCCGTCGCGGTCGAGGAAAATTGCCGGTCGAAGATTCTTTGCTGTTTCAGTCACCATAAGCCTGAAGGATTTTCTCGATGATGTTCGTGGTTGATTTGCCGTCGACAAACTGGATCAACTCGACCCGCCCCCCCAGCTCTCGACCAGATCCTTTCCCACCACCCCTTCCGGGGTATAATCCCCGCCTTTGACCAGGATGTCGGGGCGCAGGGTGCGGATAAGTTCCTGCGGGGTGTCCTCATCGAAAAGGACGATGTGGTCGATGCAATGCAGGGCGGCCAGGATATGCGCCCGTTCCTCTTCATCGATCAGCGGTCGTTTCGGGCCCTTCAGGCGGCGCACGGAAGCGTCGGAATTGAGGCCGAGAACGAGCAGATCGCCCAATTGCCGGGCCTTCTGCAAATAACGGACATGGCCGACGTGCAGCAGATCGAAACAGCCATTGGTGAAGACGATCTTTTTCCCGCGCTGCCGTTCCTTCTCCAGCGCCACGGCCAATGACTTGCGGCCGCGAATCTTCAGATCACCGTCATGGTGCAGGTGGGCCGCGGCTTCCAGCAATTCTTCCGGCGAAAGGGTCGAAGTCCCGACTTTTCCCACCACCACCCCGGCCGCCAGATTGGCCAACTGCGCCGCCTCGGCTAGGGTCAACTGACAGGCAAGACCGAGACCGAAGAAGGAAAGGACCGTATCGCCGGCACCGGTCACATCGTAAACCTCGCGGGCGACGGTCGGCAGGTGATCATCCCGGCCGTCACGAAAAAAGAGGGACATGCCCTCTTCGCTGCGAGTCAGAACGAGTGCCTCCAGATCGAGTTCCTCGCACAGTTTGCGTCCGGCCTGGCGCAGCGACTCCTCATCGGAAATGGCAATACCGGAAGCCGTCTGCGCCTCCTTGCGATTGGGGGTGAGCAGGGTCGCGCCATGGTACTTGCGGTAATCGCTCCCCTTGGGGTCGATGACCACCGGGATGCCATGGTCGCGGCCGATAGCAATGATCCTGCGCAGCAACCCGTCGGTGAGTACCCCCTTCAGATAATCGGAAACCAGAATAACCTGGAGTTCCGGCGCCGATGCCGCAACCAGAGCGGCCAACTGGTTTTCCATTTCTGTGCCGATCGCTTCCCGGCTCTCCCGATCATAGCGCAGCATCTGCTGATTGCTGGCCAGGATGCGCGTCTTGCGGCTGGTCGTCCCGCTCCCGATCAAAGAACAATCCGGCCGTGTCAACCCCCTTTTCCTCCAGCATCCGCCGCAGCCGCTGGCTGTCGTCATCCGCCCCGAGAACGCTGGCGACGCGGACCTGGCAGCCGAGGGCGACCAGATTATTGATCACATTCCCCGCCCCCCCAAGACGCAGATCTTCGCGGGTCACCTCGACCACCTGCACGGGCGCCTCCGGCGGAGATCCGCTCGGTCTTTCCCCAGAGATATTCATCGAGCATCAGATCGCCGATCACCAACGCCTTCACTTCCGGCAGACGAGCAATAAAGCTTTCCAGATCAAGCCTTTCCATGCGCCTCCTCGTTGCCGCTCAACCGGTCGAGAACGGCCATGGCGAGCAAGGGGATGTTGATCTCATGGTGACCGGTAATCGTAGTAACCGCGACCGCTCCCCGAGGTCGGTCGTTTCACCACGTTCTGCAACGGCCGATAATGCTGGATCATGTCGAAATTGGCGGTGGTGAAATCGTCGACGTGGTGGCCCAGGTTCTGGGCGATGGACAGTGCCTTGAGAAAGACTTCCGGCAACAGAACCGCCGAGCCGACATTGAGCCACACCCCGCCGTCCCCCAGGTCGGCGACCACCGAGGTGAGCAGGCGGAAATCGCGAAAGCGTCATCTCGCCGATCACCGCCCCGTCGCGCTTCCGGGTGCTGGTGGATGATATCGGTGCCGACCGCCACATGGACAGTGACCGGAATTTCTTTTTCGACGCAGGCCGCCAGCAGGCTGTAGTCACGGAATGGATGCCGGTCCTTCAAAATCTGCCGGCCGAGCGCCTCGCCGTAACCGATTTCCGTGCGCACGGCCTCCTTCAGAGCGCGATTGATGCCGCCGCCGGTCTCCTCGGCGAAACCGAAATCCCCCGAATGAAGAACCGCCCCGACATCCTCCGAAGTCGCACCGACCAGGGAAACTTCGAAATCGTGGATGGCCGCCGAGCCGTTCATCGCCACGGCGGTGATCACATCGGCCTCGATCAACCCCTTCAGAACCGGTTGCAGGCCGCATTTGATTACATGGCCGCCGATCGCCAGCACTACCGGCCGCCCTTTGTGGCGGGCGCGGACGATGGCATCGGCCACGCCGCGCAGATTGTCGGCGCCGAGCAGGCGCGGCAAGGCATCGATAAATTCCACGCCGGACATCCCGGCGCGTAGCGGGCTGGCAAAATGATCGCGGACATTGACCTTGTTGTCGCGGCCGGCTATCGGGTACGTTTTGACGGCCGACAGATCGATGGGACGATATTTTTTCATGCGTTTTTTTCCGGTTTACCCGCCGGGAAAAGGGCATTTTCGATCAGCAGGCAGAGAATGTGGATGATTGTCACATGCGCCTCCTGGATGAATGGAGTTGCCTGCACTGGCACAGTCAACTGCAGATCGACAATGCCGCCGATATTGCCGCCATCGCGGCCGAGAAGTCCCACCGTCTTGCAGCCGATCTTGTTGGCAGCGGTCATAGCATGAAAAACGTTATTTGAATGGCCGCTGGTGGAAATGCCGATAACGACATCGCCGGGGGAAGCCAGAGCTTCGACCTGCCGCTTGAAAACTTCGTCATAGCCGTAATCGTTGCCTACCGCGGTCAGAATGGAGGTATCGGTACTCAGGGCAATGGCCGGCAACGCTTGCCGATTGCGCAGAAAGCGCCCGACCAGTTCGGCGGCGAAATGCTGGGAATCGGCGGCCGAACCGCCATTGCCCATGATGAGCACCTTCTTTCCCTGTTTCAGCGCCGTCACCAGAAGAGCCGCGCATTCGACGATCGGAGTGATCATTTCGCTGCTGACCAGGGTCAGGGCACTCATGTGCCCGGACAGGTGTTCTTCGACTTTTGCTCGCATCCGCATTTCTCCCGCGCAGAAATATTGAAACTACTTTCCACCTGCAAAGCAGGATCAAGAACTCGATTCACTTTTTTTCAACCAGATCAGAAATTCCCGATTCCCCTTCGGACCAAGAATCGGGCTTTCGTTCACTCCCTGCACAGCACAACCGAGTTCGGCCGCCAACGCCCGGATCTTTGCCACAACTTCTGCATGTTTTTCCGCATCCCGCACCACTCCGCCCTTGCCGACTTCCCCGCGGCCGACTTCGAACTGCGGCTTGATCAGGGCAATCACATCCGCGGCGGCGGCGAGCAGAGGAAGCGTGGCGGGAAGAACCTTGTCCAGAGAGATGAAAGAAGCATCGATAACCGCCAAATCGGGTGGCGCCGGAAGGCGCTCGGGAGCAAGCTCGCGGATATTGGTGCGCTCCAGATTCACCACCCGCGCATCCTCCCGCAACTTCCAGGCCAGCTGGCCATAACCGACATCGACCGCGAAAACTTGCGCCGCTCCGCGCTGCAACAGGCAATCGGTAAATCCGCCAGTAGAGGCACCGACATCGAGGGCGATCCGCCCCGTCACCGGCAGGCCGAAAACGTCCAGGGCATGCGCCAGCTTAACCCCCCCGCGGGAAACGAATGGGATGTCGTTTCCCTTCAAACGCAACGGGCAATCGGCTTCGACCTGTGTTCCGGCCTTATCCACGACATGCTCCCCAACCACCACCTTGCCGGCAAGGATGAGCGCCCGCGCCCGTTCCCGTGATTGCACCAGGCCGCGTTCAACTAACAGCTTGTCGAGGCGTTCTTTTTTTAACATCGGTGAGAGCTAACAGAAGAGAGCCAATAAGCAGTTCGAAAATGGGGAGATTAGCACAGGGGAATCCCCCCCGGCAATTGCTTTTCCACCTTTTCCCTTCCCTGGCAACAATTGCATTCACTCTTTTCTGCGATATAAAATAACTTAAATTTAATTAAAAACTAAAAGAGAAATGATATGCTCCAAATCTGTATTTATTGGACGGCTATTCTTTTTACTGCGATCTATATTCTCTACCTGCTCTTCCATATCAGAGACAAGGATCTCTCTCTCTACGCCATGGTTGGCGGGTTGGGGATCGCGCTGTCCCTCGAACTTTTTTCCTTGCTCACTTTTCTGCAGCCTGCCGAATGGCTTTTCTGGCGGCGATGGGCGCTGCTGGCGGAAGCCTTTCTTCCCCTGAGCTGGCTTACTTTTGCTCTGACTTTTTCCCGCGACCGAGGACTGCGGGGGCTTGCACCCTTCCCTCTCTTTCTCCTTATCGCTGCGCCCCTCCTTCCCTTGGCAACTTTGCTGAGTCCTCTGGAAGAATTTTTCCTACAACCCGATTCCATGGGAAACGGAGTGCTCATTCTGACCAGGCTGGGGTTTTTCTTCTCGCTTACGCTCGTTGTCTACCTGACATATGCGCTGATGCAGCTGGAACGCACACTCGTCTCTCTCCCCCGGCACGCCCGCTGGCAGGTGAAATTCGAAATCATCGGCGCCGGCACCCTGCTGACCATGTACCTCGTATATTTCAGTCAAGGGCTGCTGAACCGCTCCCTCGAAATGAACCTTCTTCCGGCCCACTCCCTCTCCCTTACGGCAGCCATTGCCTTGATGGCTTTTTCCCGTTTCCACCGTGGTGAAGCGGCGCGCATCCAGGTGTCTCGCGAATTTGCTTTCCGTTCACTGGTGGCGCTTGCCGTCGGTGGCTACCTTTTTGGCCTCGGGCTACTGGGTGAGGGTCTGCGTTTTCTCCATCCCGAGCTCCAGCGGACGCTTCTAACCGTGGCCGGACTGAGCGGAGGGGTCGGTATTATCGCCGTTTTTCTCTCCGAAGGGATGCGGCGCAAGATCAAGGTCTCCTTGCACAAGAATTTCTATCAGGACAAATACGATTATCGCGATCAATGGCTTTGTTTCACCCGACGCATCGGCACTGCCCGAAACCAGCAGGAGTTGCATCAGACGATCCTGATCGTCATCGGTGAAACCTTCGCGGTGCAGGATACCATCCTTTATCTACGTGATCCGGATGGGGACGTTTTTCGCGCTGTAGCGGCGCACGGCACCGCTTTGCCAACGGAGACTTTCGCCCTTGGCAATACTTTGGTGCGTTACCTGGCGGGGGGCAAATGGATATTCTCCAGCCGTGATGAAAATCCGCAGATTTGGCAGGAAAACCATTTGTTTCTCGAAACCGGCGGCATCTCCTTCATCGTTCCGCTGCATTTCGATCGCAGTCTGGAAGGATTCATTCTCCTCGGCCGGCTGGTGAATCGCCGGGAAGACTATACCTACGAAGATTTTGACCTGATGAAACTGTTGGCTGCGCAGGCCGCTGCAACTATTCTCAGCCTGCGCCTGGCGGATCAATTGGCTGGATCCCGCGAGATGGCGGCTATCGGCAAGGTCTCCGCCTTTGTCCTGCACGATCTGAAAAATCTTGTTTCCAGCCTTGCTCTGGTCGTTGAAAACGCTCGCGATTGCCTTGACGACGAAGACTTCCGCGCCGACATGCTGCTGACCCTGAGTGACAATGTCGTGCGGATGCGTCACTTGATTGGCAGGCTGCAGGATCTGGAGGAGAAACCCACCCTCGATCTGCAACCCGGCGATCTTGCCACGGTGGTGCGCGAAGGAGCCAGACTGGCCGGAGACCGGGGCATTGAGGTGACTGGCGGGCCGGTGCCGGCACACTTCGATCCGGAGGAAATGCGGAAAGTTGCTCTCAACCTCCTCCTCAACGCGCGGGAGGCCGGCAATGGCCATCCGGTTCAGGTGGAAGTGGGGGGGAATGAAAGGGTCTACTTCCGGGTGCGTGATAAAGGCAGCGGCATGAGCGAGGAATTCATGCGCCGTTGCCTTTTTCAACCTTTTGAGACGACCAAAAGCAAAGGCTTCGGTATCGGTCTCTATCAGTGCAAACACATCGTCGAGGCACACGGGGGGACGATAGAGGTCAACAGCACTCCCGGTCACGGATCGGAATTCACTGTTTGGCTGCCAGCCGGGCTGACTACCGACACGGCACACCGCCTGGCAACAGTCGATGGCAACCCACCGGCTTGACTCCCGCCCTCCCCCTGCTAAAGTCCATGACAACTTGCCACCTATGAGAGATTCTCATGATTGAAGCGATCAAATTCTGGAATGAGCCGAACAATCTCTCTCACTGGGATTTCCAGATGGATACAGAGTGGCGGGAATTCAGTCGGATGACCGAAATGGCGATCTCCACGGTGCGGGACCTCTGCCCGGATGTCCGTCTTGTTCTCGGCGGCATCTCTCCGATCGATGACCGATTTATTCGCCTTCTTGCCAGCTATGGGCTCCTCGACCGGCTTGATGCGGTGGCGGTGCACGGCTTTCCCCTTGATTGGAATCATTGGCGCATCGACGAATGGCCGGCGAAGATCGCCGAAATTGAAGCAGTGACACACCTTCCGGTATGGGTTACCGAGGTCGGCGTCTCTTCCTTCGGCGCTGACGAAGTGCAGGTTTTCGGATTGCAACGCACTAGCGACCTCCTGCTCGGCCGCACCGAAAGGATCTTCTGGTACAGCCTATTCGACCTCCCGCCCGCCTGGGAAGCAACCACCCGCCATAAGGAAAGTGAAGGGAGCGCCTATTATCGCCACTTCTACATGGGGCTGATACGCGCCGATGGCACGCCCAAGCCGGCGCTGCACCATTTCAACCCGGCCATGGGGATCTGCCAATGGTTCCACTTCGAGGATCATCGCCTCGATTCGGCCGTCGCCTGGCTGCGCCAACTGGGGGTGAAGAAATTGCGCACAGGCATCAGTTGGGCCGACTGGCACCGGCCGAATGCTCTGACCTGGTTCGATCGCCAAATGGCGGCGCTGGCCGAGTTCGAGGTCACTCTCACCCTCTGTTTCACGCCGCCATCGCGCGGCCGCCGCCCCTGCCACACCAGTCCTCCCCTCGATCTTAGTGAATTTGCCTGGTTCGCCGGCGAGGTGGTGCGACGCTATATTCTTGCCGGGAAGAACGGTAAAGAAGACGAATTCTCCGGTCAGCTGTTGCGGGAGGGGGCGTGGCCGTCTTCCTGCTGATCCGGCACGGTCACAACGATTCTGTCGGCCGCAGAATCGTTGGCCGCAGTGCCGGCATCCCGCTTGATCAACGCGGGAAAGAAGAAGCCGAGACGCTGGCGCTGCGATTGGCCGCCGTCCCCATCGATGCCATTTTCAGCAGCCCGTTGGAGCGCTGTCAGGAAACGGCAGAGCCCCTTGCCCACCGATTAAGGGTGGAGATCCAGACGCGCGACGCCCTAAACGAGATCGCTTTCGGCGAATGGACCGGACTCTCCTTTGCGGAACTGGAGAAGTTCCCTCGCTGGCGGCAGTTCAACACCTTCCGCAGCGGCACCCGTATCCCCGGCGGTGAACTGATGGCCGAAGCGCAGGCGCGCATGGTAGGGGAGATCGAGGAGTTGCGCCGGCAATCCCCGGAAGGAATCATGGCGCTCTTCAGCCATGGCGATCCGATCAAAACCGCCATCGCCCATTATGCCGGCTTCCCCCTCGATCTGATGCTGCGGTACGAAATCAGTCTGGCCTCGGTCAGCATTCTGGATATTCGTGACAGTGGCCCGCGCATTCTTTGTGTCAACCATACCGGCAATTCGTTGCCGTTTCGCACCTGAGGACCAACATGCGCACTTTCTCCGAAAACTCTCCTGCCGGCAAAAGTATCCAGCAGACGATCACCGACTTTCGCCCGTGGTTTCATAATCTGCACCTGCCCGATGGCAGTCAGACCGCCCCCGATCATGTGCTGGGCGATTTTCCCGCCTGTAAATGGCAACAGATCGCCCCGCATCTGCCGGAGGATCTCAGCAGCTGGGAAGTGCTCGATATCGGTTGCAATGCCGGTTTCTACAGTTTTGAACTGGCACGGCGCGGCGCCCGCGTTACCGCCATCGACGTCAATCCCCATTACCTGGCGCAGGCCCGCTGGGCCGCCGGTCAGTACGGTCTGGAAAATCAAATCGAGTTCAGCATGATGCAGGTTTATGATCTGGCAGGGATTCGGGAGCGTTTCGATCTCGTTTTTTTCCTCGGCGTCTTTTATCACTTGCGCTATCCGCTGCTCGGTCTCGACATCGTCTCGCGCCTGGTTCGCGGGCTGCTCGTTTTCCAAACCCTGACGATGCCGGGCGAGGAGGTCGCCGAAGCCGCCGAAATCGACATCAATGAACGATCGGCCTTGGGCGAACCCGGCTGGCCGAAGATGGCCTTCATCGAAAACGAACTGGCCGAGGATCCGACCAACTGGTGGGCCGCCAATCATGCCGGAGTTGAAGCCATGCTGCGTTCGAGCGGCCTGCGGGTAACCGGGCGGCCAGGGCACGAGATCTATCTCTGCGAGCCCGATCCCGAGCATCCTTCTTGTGTTGCCTCATGGAACCGGGCGGAATTCGATGCGGCCACCGGGATCGCCCGGCGCCGGTGAGTACCCGTATTCTCGACCTCGATCTGGCCGAACCGTTGCCGGCCGTCGTCGATATGCAAGGCAGCGATCGGCTCCTGCTTATCCTCTGGAGTCGGGGCGTGCCGGTCGGCACGCAAGAAATTCGCACCGAATCGAGGCGAATCGGCCGCTTGCAGCTTTCCGCCGCCGTGGGGAAATCCCTGGGCGAAACGGGAGAGACCGGTAGCCTCGATGCGCTACCGATGCCGAGCGACAGCGCATGCGATTTTGTCTCGGTCGTCGTCTGCACCTGCCGTCGTCCGACCGAATTGATCGACTGCCTCAAAGCACTTGTCGCCCAGGACTATCCACGCTTTGAGATTCTGGTCGTCGACAACGATCCGCAAGGCTCAGCCAACGGACTTGTTAGCCGGCAATTCCCCGCCGTCCGCTACTGCGCCGAGGAACAGCGCGGCGTGCGCTTTGCCCGTAATCGGGGGGTGGCGGAGGCAAGCGGCGATATCATTGCTTTTATCGATGATGACTGGTCTGCCGATTCCGGGATGGCTGCGCGCGGTCGCCGGCAATTTTCGTCAGCATCCGCAACTGGGTTGTTGCACCGGTCCGGTCCTCCCGGCCGCTCTCGATACCCCCGCCCAAGAGTGGCTGGAACAACGGGGGGGGTTCAATCGCGGCTTCGTCCGTCGGGTCCACACCCGCGATTCCGGCCGTCAACGGTGGCGCTCCTGGCCGCTGCAAGCCTGGATGTTCGGTTCCGGAGGGAACATGGCCTTTCGCCGTTCGGTTTTGCAGCAGATCGGTCCTTTCGACCAGGTTTTGCCGACTGCCGAGGATCTCGATATCTTCTTTCGTGTGCTGCATGCCGGCTTTGAACTCGCCTATGAACCGGCGGCTGCGGTACGGCATCGCCATGTCTCCACCTATCCGGCACTGCGGCGCCGGCTTTATCTTTGGGGATGGGGATATATCGCCTATCTGCTCAAGGTCGCCTGCGAGCAGCCAGATTACCGGCGCCGCGCGCTAGCTGAAATCGCCGCCTGGTTCCCCTACCAATTGCGTGAGCGTCTCTGGCAAAGTCTGCGACGCCATCCTGATTATCCCCTCGGACTGATTCTGATCGAAATCGCCGGGGGCGTGGCTGCCATCCCCAGCTATTTGTGGCGGCGCACGATTGATCGCCGGCGCCCGGCCACATCCCCTTTGCCCGCATGGAAATAACTCTGCAAACAGCCCGCAAGATTCTCCTCTGCTTGCGTTACGGCATAGGCGATCTGGTGATGGAACTCCCGGCCATCGAAACGTTGCGACGGATGGCGCCGGCAGCGCAGATCACCGCCCTTGGCGCCGAACCGGCACTTGAATTGCTGGCGGGTGACTCTCGCATTGATCGCCTTGTTTCCGTGCAGACCTGGGGATTGCGTGAGTGGGGGGATCCCGGCACTCCGCCCAGCAGGGAAGCGATTCGTTGCTGGCTGGCAGAAGAACAATTCGACGTGGTGCTCGATCCCACGCATGCGGTCCGGGGGGTCGGTCAGGCGATCTGGCATTTTTCACCGCCGATTCTCGACACCGGCAGCGAGAACCAGGATGCGGCACTCGCGCACGGGGCGTGCGGAGTTGCGGCAGTCAAGGAGGCCGTCCGTCTCGGCTGGGGGATCGACATCCCGCAAAATGCCGCTCCGCGCCTGAACCTGACCGTGCAGGAGATGAACTTTGCCGCCAGCTTTCTGCAATCCCAAGGGGTCATCGGAACCCCGGTCGGGCTCTCCCCGGTTGCCTCCTCACCCCTTAAACGCTGGTCTGCCGAGGGGTTCGCCGATCTGGCCCGGCAACTGACCGCTGCCGGCTTCGATCTCCTGCTCTTTACCGGCCCCCAACCGCAATCGGTCCACGATCCGGAACGGGACAACTACTCGGACGGCCGCATCGCTCCAGTCGGTCCGTTGCACCTGCGGCAAATCGCTGCCCTGCTCGCCAGCTGCCGCCTTTTCATCGGCCATGATACCGGTCTTATGCATATGGCGGCGGCCGCGGGTACGCCGCTGGTAGCGCTCTTCGGACCGACCAGCCCCGCTATCTATCTGCCGGACCAGGTACCAGTGGTTTCCCTGGGCGGCAGAGATTCCTGTCGCTGGCGCCGTACCGTAAATTTCGGTCCACCGCCATGTGTCGCCGAGAATCGCTGTCTCGAAGCGGGCAGGAATTGTATTAACAGGATAGAAATCGAAGATGTCTGGCAGGCCGTCCGTTTGCAGCTTGGCGCGACCTCGCCAGCGACCGGGAGAGAAAATCGCTCATGGCCAACCTGATCGTCTGCCGGTCGCCGGGGATGAGGTAGCCGATTTCGGCGGCCTGATTCTGGCTCGACCGCACGAAAAGTTTGCGCTGGCGGCGATTTTTGCCCACCCGCTGCTGCCGGACCGGCGCGCTGGCGAGGCGGCGCTGCGCCAGGCCGCCGAGGCCCTCGGAGTTCGGGAATCATGGCTTCTGCCCTTTGCTCATCTGGAAGGGGATGCCATCGATCCCGAGCTCATTGCCCAACATCTCCCCGACATGAACCGTTTTCAACGCGTCTACACCCATGCCGTCCAAGACTCGCGCCCCCTCGCCCGCCGGGTGGCAGCCGCGGTTGGCAACCGCCGGCAGGAGGTCTGGACGACCGCCGCCGGCGGCGAAGTGACGGAGAGCATCCGCTGCCGCCCCGCACTCTTCGCCCGCCGCCTGGAGGTACTCAACCGCCATTATCCCGATCTGCTCACCGCCGGTCTGATTCCGGCGGTGAGGATGCGCAGTGTCGATCTTTTTCAGCGGGTCAAGGGGGAAAGTCTTTATCGCTATTTCCGCGGCTATCTTGACTGGCGGGTGAACTCCTTCGATTACCGGCACCCTTGGGGGCTGGAAAGCTCACCCTACGAACAGGAGCGATACACCGCCGAGATGCGGGTGCTGGCCTCCCTTCCGTGGCACCGCATGATCGAAGTCGGCGCCTGTGAGGGAGCTTTTACCGAAATGCTCTGTACCCGTTTTCCTGATCGCCTAATTACCGCTTGCGAACCGGATGATCATTTTTTCTCCTCCCTGCAAAAAAGGGTTGGCGACCGGGCCGTGGTGCGACAGGCAGACTGTGAAGCGGCCGGCAAGGAGGCATGCGATCTGCTGTTCATCTCCAGCCTCATTTACTATTGCCCGCGTTTTCCCTACCGGATGTTCGAAACCCCGGCCGAATACGTGGTCATCAGTCATGCGCCACGCTATCATCGGGAAAGCCTCGATCCGGCCCTGCAGGCGAACGGCTTCCGATGCGTCAGCCGGGAAACCACGGCGCCTAAAATGGAAGAAATGGAAGGCCTGTTAGAGGTTCGCTACGGCACGGAAATCGCCGTCTGGCAAAAATTACGGGAGGCCTGACTTGCCTGGAACCCTTCTGCTCGGTGCACACTGCGACGATCTCGCCTTCTCCCTCGGCGGGGCGCTGTACGATGGCTATTTTGGCCCGGTGCAGCCAATCACTGTTTACACCGTCAGCAACTATTCCCGACGCCATCCGCCGATGGAAATCGCAATGATCGGCAAGAGACGCTGTCAAGAGGACCGCCGTTTTTTCTGCCGCGTTCCCACCGCCGCGCCACCGCTCTGGCTCGGCAGGCTCGATGCCCCTCTGCGCCTCGGCATCGAACCGGCGGATACCCGCAACATCAAGATTCCACTGGATGAAGAAGCCGGTTTCCTCGCTGCCGAGCTTGCGCACAGCCCGTTTTCCTTTGAGCGCGTGGTCGCACCTCTCGCTCTCGGCGGGCACATCGATCACCTTCAGGTCCGCGCCGCCGCCATGCACCTGCGGGAAAATCGGGAGCTTCTCTTCTATGAGGATCTTCCTTACGCCGGGGAAATATCTCCGGAGGAGCTTCTGACCGCAGTCAAAGCGCTCACGGAGGAGTTGGGAGGGGAACTGACACCGTTATTCCTCCCCTCCCCTGCCATCCTCCCGGCGCGGCAATGGGCGATACGCTGCTATTCTTCACAGATCGGGCCGGAAAGCCTGGAACAACTCATGGCCCACCCGCGCCGCATTGGCGAAAAAGATATTCCGGCAGAACGGATCTGGGGCAGGAGGAAATAACGATGAAGAACAAACGGGCGCCAAACCGGGTACTTGATCTGGCGGAGCTGAAACGGCCGGATTATGCCGCGACGGTTGCGGCCATGGAGGAATTGACGGCGCGAGATGCCGTCTCCTACCTGCATCCGAGCAAGCGCTGGGAATATCCCTGGGCGCTGGAGCAGGCAGCTCTCGCACCCGGCTGCGAGATCCTCGATGCCGGCTGCGGCGCTTCCATTTTCCCGGTTTTCCTCGCCGGCTGCGGCTACCGGGTGAGCGCCTGCGATATCGATCTGCCCGCCCGTCTCGATCGCTTGCACGGCGTTCAGGTCAACTACACTTGCGGCGACCTGACGGCACTTCCTTTTGCTGAGAATCGCTTCGCGGCCGTCTTCTGCATCTCGGTCATCGAACATCTGCCACGGGAAAAGATGTTAGCCGCCATGGCCGAATTGGGTCGCGTCCTGCGTCCGGGCGGCAAGCTGCTTCTGACGACCGATTTTTGCCGTCAGGCGGGTGAGGAGATGTGGTACGAAGGGGCGGGAGAAAGTTTCCGGGTGGATTGGAACGTATTCGATGAAGAATCGTTAGGCCGTCTGCTGCTGTCAGCCGACGGCTTTCGGGTAGCGGGGGAGCTCGATCTCACCATCGACTGGGCGCGGGCGATTCCGGCCATGCGCCGTTTTCACGGCTATCGGCATACGGCGGTTGGGATTGTGCTGGAGAAAAGGGGTTAAGCTTCTAGCGAGATTTTCCTGCAACTGCCATTGTGTCCTTTTGCTCATATTCGCGCAGCAGCGCCTCAACTTCGGCGCGGGCCATGACTGCCGGCTTTTTCGGAAATCGGGAATGTGGATCGCCTGCGGCCATGCCGAAGCGATCCATTGTCACGGCAGGCTGTATAGTCGAGGCCATACCGATGGCGAGAAAAAAGGTTTGGCTCTCCCCCGGCTTGAGCACTCGAGGCCCCCAATACATGCCGAGAGAACGGGCATTGCCAGAAAGAGGAACGAGCTGTGACAGCGGGTGCTGAAAACCGTTATATTTATTGGCGAAGAAAACTCCGTCCGGGATCTCCGGTCCAAGCCATTCGATGAAGTTCGCCGCCCGGGTAAAGCCGCCATGTTCGCCGATCACCTCATTCCCCTGATCGACCATGCCGGCAAAAGAGTACAGCTGGGGATTGATCGCTTCCTCATAAAGAATTTTACGATCGGCCACCCAGCCGGCATCGCCGTCCGAACTGCCAAAATTGCCTAACCACGGCTCGTCAGCATAGAGATAGTGATAATGGCCATCCATCTGGCCGATATTAATTATTCGTATTCCGAGAATGAAATAGGTTTCACCTGCCATGAAATAGGCATAACGATCGATCCGCAACGGATTGGAATCGAGGGAAACGCGATGGGTACTGGAAAGGAGAATCTTTTCGTCGCTGTTGATCAGCACCCTGCTGCCGAGAAACCCCCATTGGGAGGGCGCATAACCTTCGTTTGAAATCGGCGAAAGGATACCTTCATTGGTGTTGCACCAGATATGCAGCCACCGTTCCGAATCAAAAAAGGTCATGCCACTGTCATTGCGATCCTTATCCTTTACCCCGGTAACGGATGAAGGAGGCAGCGCACCGCCGACAAAAATGCCCTTGGTTTCCAGACCATCGCTGCCGATATACCGACTGAAGTTGGTCAGCAGCAGCTTTCCATCGCCAAGATTGTTACGCACAAACCCGTAACCGCGACTCTCATCCCATTCCAGCTCAAGAAAGGTCTTTTTATTTTCAAGTTTAGCTCTGCGGGCGAAAAAATCCCGTACCTCATCAAAGCTCAGGCCAACGATCTCCCGGTCTTCCTGGCCCAGCAGAAGGTCATCAGTCACCTCGAAGCAGGTTCCTGACTTCCCGGAAAGAAGAAAGATCCCTTCATTGTGGATAAGATAAGTAAAATCGCCCAAGGCGATCAGCAGTATCCACAAAAAGACAATAACACCGAACGGAAGTATTTTTTTATGCTTTGCCATCTTTTCAACGCATGAGAAGTTTTCTATTTAATATGGATCTGCCACGACTTGGTTATGCAGTGGTTGTAAATCTCAGGGGGGGATTAAAACACCAAATTTGTATGCACCTTAACATAATGTTCTTTATGAAATCAATAGGGATATAAAACTTTTTTGGTTGCAGTTATTCCAGATGCACGCTTCCCTCCGAAGCAGCCGCTTCCTGTCTCAGCAGCAAAGCTTCGACCTCGACAAGCGGCTTGACCGGCCGTAAGGACTCTCGGCCGGGACACAACCAGCTTGGGGATCAGAGATTAGGCTGCCATCGCCAGCCCACCCATAAAGGTGGCAGTAACTGGCAGGCAAGCAGACATCCCAAGGCAAGCCCGTATTTTCATCCCAGATACCCCCCACAAATACTTCCGCACCTCCCTGAGTGCCGTTTGATTGGGTTTTGGACCACAGACTCGTTTATAAGTCATTTCCTTAGAATTTGCCTTTTGTGTAGGTCATTTTTGTTGCAAGATATTCGCTGGGCGAGTAATATTTCTGTATCACGGCGCCGCAAGGAGGCTTCTATGCAGAAAACTCGCCCCTATTCAAAATACACCCTAGAGGCAGCAAGGCTGTTCGGAAAACAGATCCGGTTGGCGCGCAAGCAGCGCCATTGGTCAGAATCCGAACTGGCACAGCGCGCGGCGATCAGCCGAGCGACCCTGCAAAGGATAGAGGCTGGGGACTTGGCTTGCAGCCTTGGACTGACGTTTGAAGTGGCCACTCTGGTGGGGATCAAGCTTTTCGATTCCGATATCGACACCCTTAGACGTTCTGGCAAGGAGGCCGACGAGCGGATAGCTTTGCTGCCTAAACACGTTTATCCAACGCAGAAGGTCGTAGACGATGAATTCTAAGCCGAGCCGCAACAAAGAGGCATTTGTCTGGATTTGGCTGCCCGGCCAGACCGAACCGGTTGTGGCCGGAAAGCTGACAGCGGACGGAGCCGCGCTTCGCTTTAACTATGGCAAAAGCTATCTGGAGCGAACTCACGCGATCTCCCTCTACGACCACGAATTGCCGCTCAAACAAGGCCTCCTCCCGCTGCCCAGAGGCCTGAACATCCCCGGCTGTATACGCGATGGCGCACCTGACGCCTGGGGGCGCCGCGTCATTCTGAATAGACTTATAGGGAAAGGCGGGGCCGCCGCCGATACCGCGTCGCTTGATGAACTGACCTATTTGCTGGCATCAGGATCTGACCGCATCGGAGCACTCGATTTTCAGCTCTCGGCAACCGAGTATGTGCCCAAAATGCCAGTGAATGCCTCTCTGGAAGAGCTGTTGCAGGCGGCGGAGCGGGTAGAGCAGGGCATTCCCCTTCCTCCCGACCTGGATGCTGCACTGTACCATGGTAGCTCGATCGGTGGCGCACGGCCTAAGGCGCTTATCGAGGAAGCAGACAAAAAGTATATTGCCAAGTTCTCGTCGACGACGGATACCTATAGCGTGGTGAAAGCGGAATTCATAGCTATGCGGCTGGCAGGGCATTGTGGCCTAAACGTGGCAAAGACACGGCTGGTGACGGCTGGAGGCAAAGATGTTCTGCTTATCGAACGCTTCGATCGCGTTCGCGCTGCCGATGGCTGGTGTCAACGGGGGATGCTTTCATGCCTTACCCTGCTAGGACTGGACGAAATGCTGGCGCGCTATGCTGGCTACGACGATTTGGCGGAAATCATTCGGCACCGGTTCGCAGCGCCGCAATTAACCCTGAAGGAGCTTTTTTCACGGCTCGTCTTCAATATCCTGGTCGGCAACACGGATGACCACGCCCGCAATCATGCCGCCTTCTGGGACGGCCATACCCTTTCGCTCACGCCAGCTTTTGATATTTGTCCGCAACCGCGAAGCGGTAATGAAGCGACTCAAGCGATGCTCATCTCTGGCGAGAACCGGTTTAGCCGACTCTCAACGAGTCTGGCGGCAGCGCATCACTTTCTTCTTTCGCCAACAGATGCCATCGAGATCGCCCAGCGGCAACTGACCATCATTGGCGATGTTTGGGTCAAGACCTGCCAGGACGCAAAGCTATCCGCTGTCGATCGCAACCTCTTCTGGGGGCGGCAGTTTTTAAACCCGTTTGCAACCGAAGACCTGGCCGGAGAAGCAGCTCCGCTCCGGCAGCTTGCTGACGATATCCGTATAGCGAACAGCGCCAGCGCATAAGCGTTATCCTGCATCCGACGACAACGCCGGCGCAAGTGGCCAGGCCAATCTGGAACGGGTGCATCCGTTAACCCCAGCTCGTCGCCCAAAAACAAGAGATGCCCCCAACCGTTATGGTGGGCGCATCTCCGTTTAAGCGGCCAATAGCCGTTACGAACCTTTGTGGGCAATTTCTAGCAGCTGATCAATATCATTCCTGATTTGAGGATAATAGATCTCCGACCACGGCAACGACTTAAGATCATGCAAAAGTCCGATGGCTTCCGGGCCTCTTCGCAGGTCAATCAGCAACTGCGCCTTTCGTAGTCTGACAAGAGGATTTTCGGGCAAGATTCGGATCGCATCGTTTATCATTGCAATCACTAATTCTTCTTGCTTTTTTTCCAAAGCTATATTTATCAATTGAATATACTCATTTGCATAAAGCGGATCGATCACCACAGCTTTTTTGAGCTCAATCAAACCTTTATCCTGTTGATGCGACTGCCGAAAGGTCCGATAAAGGCTGTAATATGCATCGGCATTATTGAGAGCTAAACCAGGTTTTCCCCCATCAGCATGGGAAAAGGGAGAGTATTCTCTGTCCATCATCCAGCCATTTCGGTCAATCCTCGCATCATCGTTGTGATCGCAAATTTGCAAGCAGTTTATTTGCCTCAGCACGAATTTCTTCAGGAGCATCAGGCTGCTCCTGAAAAAATTGAATAAGAGTCGCCATCGCCTCATCTTTCCGCCCGAGTTTGATTCTCGTTTGAGCAAGCTGCAGCCAAACACCGGGATCAAGGTAGGTGTCGGGCGCATCTTGGGCGGAAATAATGGCCTGTTGATAATAGTTCAGTGCTTCAGAGTATTGCCCGAGAAAGAAAAGGCTGTCCGCGAGATAAACATGGGTGGTCGGTGTGGAGCGGTCGGTCGCCAGAATTTTCCGATAGTAGGCTGCGGCTTCGCGGTAATTTTCCAAATTATGGTGCATATTACCTAATGCATCCAGCAAAAAAATCTCGCCCGGCGCAAGCCGCTCTGCCTTCTCGAGAACCTTAATTGCCAGTTCCGGCTCTTTCTGCTGATTGTAGAATTCGGCCACGGTGATATATCCGTGGATATAAAGCGGATCGATTTTTCTAGCCTTCTCGATATTGGCCAAACCTTGCTCTTCTTGGCCTTGCGCGATCAAGTTCATTGCCAGCGAAAAATATGCGTCCGGTTCATTCGGGTATTCACGAATCAAGCCTTGGTACAATTCGGCAGCTGAGTCGAATTGTTTGAAAAATTCCCGGTGTGTGGCTTCTGTTTTTACCCTCCAAAGAACCGACGGCTCTTGGTCCAAGAGACTCGGCTCGGTCAGCAGGTTCTTCAGCCAGGTTCCGATGTAACGATATTCAATCGGGAGATTCTCTCCGTTGTTGGAATAGGAAATAACCGTCTGCTTAGGTTCAATCCCCCTCTCCTTGAGAAATCGCGTGAATCCGCCAAGAATGTTCAGGTAAGGTGTGGAGACTGGATTTCGATAGAGTCCGGGAAAAAAAGAAAGATCGATATCGAGGAGAACCGATGAGTCATCAGGCTGAAAATCGCTTAAAGAGCCGATAGTCAAAGGAACGCCGCCCAGGGTTCCGGTGAGGAATGGCGGCGAAATGGCAAGCGCTCGCATTTCCGCTCTCTGCTTCGGAACAACGCTTTGCACAAGGTATTCCCGAAAGGCTTCCAGCTTCTCGGGCGTCGGGGTTCCCTGATAGGGATACGCCCAGTAAATTCTTTTGGCGATCCCCACCTTGTAGGCAAGGTTCAGATAATTGGTGATCCCATACAGAGCTTTGTCGCGGGGGGCAAAATATCCGCCGGCCGCTTCCAGATCATCGAACCGGCCTTCCTGCAGAAGCATCTGAACCTTCTCGAGATTCTTCGGGGAAGGAACGGGTAAAAGATCATGATGTGCATCGACGTGCAGGATGGTGGCATTGCGAATATCAGCCCGCGCCCAAATAGCCAAACTTTGGGAATGATCCTCAACGAGGTGGATATTTTCATGCAGGCGCGGAGGGCTGGAGACGATTTGAGTCCGCTGCGAAACGTTAGCGGATGGCTGGGGCGTCGATTTATCGCATCCCGAAAAAATGAGAATAAAGACGAAGAGAAAAATCGCGAGTCTGACCAGTGATGCCATCGGTACTCCGTAATCCAGAAAATGCTCCGAAACGTTTCAAGCAACCAGCGGACATTTTAATCTTTCGCTGTATGGCAAGCAAGCAGGGATGCAGTTCAAGACCATGTAAGAAAAACCCCGCATTCCATCGAAGCGGGGTTTGCCTGCTACCGTGCGGGCCGGGGTTTACCCCGACCCGCATTTCCATTATGCCAGTTTGTCTTTTACCAGCCGGTAACCTTGTTCCAACCACCGCCGGCCGCGGTATTGAGTTTATTATTGTTATGACAGTGCATCGCGGCATCCTTCGATAAGGTGACGCCGCTGCCGGCGAAGTTCTGGTAAGTCGGCAGTGTATAGGCCGGCTCGGTGCCGTGCGCCTTGCGCGATCCGGCTGTAGCACCGACATCCAGGCAGTTGGTAACCATCAGCTTCGGCAGTGAGTTCGCGTGCGGGGTGTGGCATTTTGAGCACGGGAACGCGTGGTAGCCGGCCTGAATGGCGGTGACGTTCTGGTTCGCCGCCCAGGTGTAACCCTCCCGCGGCGAGAAGTACGTATTGTTCTTGATAGCACGAACTGGTCTCGGCATTGGTTGAAGTCAAAACGTGCATTCTCGGCTGGTTGGTGGAGTTCAGGCAGTTGGTGGTGCCGTCCGACCACCCCTTGACCGCATTATGAACCGAGGCGCCCCAGCCGGTGGCGAAGGTCGTCGTATCCAGATAGGTCTTCATCGCCGTCGTTGTACCGCCAGCCCATGTGGCGCTGGTGTGGCAACTGGCGCACAAGCCACCGAAATTATCAACCGTCTGAGTAATCTGCGTCGGCAAAGCCGGAGCCGTGCTATAGGTGGCAGTTGTTCCGAACGTGTTGTCATCGATGTAGTAACCATCGTTCCCGGTGCCGCCGGCAGCACCGTAGCCGTGACCCCAGTCGGCCGGTTTGTTGTAGGTCAGGGTGGACTCGATACGCGGCCCGTTGATCAAGCCTTTATATTTTGTATCGACTGCGGAGCCATTGCGCTTCCCGGTGCGGTCTTCCGGATACGGCGAGGTCATCCAGGTGCCGCGCAGCATCGGGGTGTAGTACTGCGGGCCGGCGGTGCTGCCGTGCGGGTTGTGGCAGACGGAACAGACGAATCCTTGCCCCGCTCCGTTGACCTCATGGGTGGAGAGGTAACCGCGCTGCTTGTAGAGGAAGGCCGGCGACTTCTTGGTGCCGGACCAGTGGGTGCCAGCGGTCGTGGAGTCACCCATATAGTCTTTGACCCCCGCCGCATCGTGGCAGGTCCAGCAGGTGCCCGGCTCGGTGTAGCCGGTTTTCACCATGTTGCCGACGACGGCCAGATTCCCCTTGCTGCTGTCCGGGGACTTGACACTCGAACCGTGCGCCGGATGGCACTCGAGGCAGGCGACGGCAGTCGTGTACCCGGTTCGGCCGGTCTCATCTTTAAGAGTGTTGGTCGCCGGCGACCCATGCGCCGAGCGCGCCTTCGTCTTCTGTGGAGTGACGTTGCCGGTTGCATAGGTATGACTTGTGGTGGTCGTTGACGCCCAGACGGTATTGATGTTGTCGCGGGTGGTCGGAGCCGTACCCATGATACTGGTACCGGCGCCATCGTGACAGCTCAGGCAATGGCTGTTCATGGAAGCGAGGGTCGCCTGGCTGTAGCTGGCCGACCAAGTAGTATTGATTGTCGTCCCACCAACGACCTTCAAGTTGACAACACCGTTAGGTCCGCTGGTCTCATCATGGCAGGCTTCGCAGTCGGCGTTGGTCATATTCGTCCAGGTATTGGCATCCGGCCCGTGCTTATAGGTGCTGTTGAATTCGGGCTGAATTGCGCGTTTGGTTCCCCGCGCCGCCGCATGACACCCCTTGCAATCGGCCCCGGCGGCATGGCCGGCGCCGCTCGGTGCGGCGGAACCGACCAGCCAGGCCGTCGTCCACGAAGTATCAAAGAAGGTATGCACGCCATCCGACTGGGTGTGACAAGCGACACTGCACGACCATGTCGTTGTATTGTAAACCGTGCCGGAAGCGTTGTTGATCTCAAGCAGGCCGTTGCCGTGCTTGCTGGTCGTCTCCCCGGCATTCTCAGCCCAGTCGGTGGATCCGAAGGTAAAGGTGTAAACGACGGGGCTATCCCCAAGGGTATGGCATTCCTTGCACTGATAAGCTGTGCCGCCGTCGCCGTGGTTGCTCTGCGCATTGGCAGTGGTGCGATGGAGGACCCCGGTATTCCAGGTGGTGCCATTATTGGTCCAGTCGCCGTGACACCCGCCGCAGGCGGTGCCGCTGTTTGTGTAGTATCCAACCGTGCTGTCCCACTTATGGCGCCAGTCGTCACGGTAGTTAAGGGACGCAGTCGCGTTCCCGTGGCAGTTGGTGCCGGTGCTGGCGCAGGTGCCGGTGTTGTCGGCGGTAGCCGTATACATGGCTACCGAAAGTCCCATGGCGGTGAAGTCGGGATTTGCCGTGAAGCCGTTGCCGGTAAGGAACGAGTTGATGTGGGTGCCAGTAGTGCCGTTGATCTTGCCGGTCATGGTGTGGCAGCTGGTGCAGGTGCCGCCGGTGCCGAAGCTATCGTCATGGTTCTGCCCGGTGACCGAGTTGGCCGCTGTCAAACCAGCGTTATGCAAGCCGCTGGTCGGGTTGTTGGTACCACCTAGGGCGTGGCACATCATGCAGGCTGATGCAGACCCCGTATACCAGTTGTAGGTCGCTGTCGTGTCTTTGTTGTTATGGCAGTCGGTCGTGGTGCAGTTGTAGGTCGTTGCGTTGAACGTCGCATTCGTGTCGTCCACGTTCCAGATGCTCTTCGCGCCGCGAACGGCATTCGAGACGAACACCTCGGACTGCGTCGCGTTCGCCAGGCTCGTGTGGTCGTAATCGCTGACCACATGGCAGTAGGCGCAGATCGCCTTCTGCTTGACGTCCGAGGTGCTCCCCGTCGTCGTGATCAGCTGCGCCAGCGTCTCGCCGTACAGCCGTGACGCGATAACCTCGACGTGCCTCGTGTGGCGGCCGTCATCGTTGAACGACGGGTTCGTGTTGGTCGTGCGCAGGTTGGTCGCATTCTGCGGCCAGTACTCCGCCACCCCGTCGCCATGACAACCGTAGCAGCTGGCTTTCAAGCCGCTGTCGTGCTTATGACAGCTGGTGCAGCGGGTTGTCGAATAGTGGCCCTCGGCCACGATGTCCTTGCGCCAATAGGTCGTCTGCGTGTGGCAAACTTCGCAAATCCCGTCGGCGGTGGCGGCGGTAATACCGTAACTGCCGGCCGCCATACCGGTCAGGCTGGTGAAGGTGACCACCGGCGAGTTGCCCCCATCTGCCGGCGTGCCGTAGCTGTCGCTGCCGAAGAGCGTGTCCGCCGTCGTCTGCGGGGCGCTGATGTTGCTGCGGATCATGTAGTAGTTGGTGTCGCCGTGCGGGTCATGGCAGTTGACGCACTTGTAGGCGTAATTGCTCCACGGCCAGGTCTTCGAGCTGCCGGTGATCGCCTTCGAATGGGTCTGGATACCGGGACTGGTATGACAAGCGGTCGTGCATACCGTATCCGGATTGGTGGGAGTGCCGCCGTACTTCAGGCGGAACGGGTTATTAGTCGGCGCTGCCGGCGCATGGGCGATGGTGCTGTCATGGCAGGCATAGCAGTTGTTTGTTTCTAGCGCGTTGGTGTAGAGGAAGCTGGCACCGGCATTCGTGGCCCCGGCATAGGTGCCGCTCCGGCCGTGCCCGTAGGTCGTGTACTGGCTGTTATTCACCTTGTTCGGATTGGCATCGATCGCCGGCTTGGTGGTGCCGGTCTCGATGGCGATGAGCTGGTTGGGTGAGGCATCGCCGTGGCAGTCGAAGCAGCCGTTGGCCAGGGTGCTGCCCCAGGCCGGTACTCCGGCACCGTGGCACAAGGTGGTGCCGCAGGTGCCGTTGTCGACATGCGAGGCGTCGGCGGTCTGGTAGTTGACACCGCCCTCGGTGGTGTCGGTGTAGGTACCCGTTCCGCTGTTCATGTACAGGTTCACCACCAGGTTCTGGTGCAGACCGGAACCGGCTGCACCGCCGCCGCCGGTGGCCGTGTAGGGGGAGGCGCCGCGAGCGTTGGTGATGCTGTAGGTGGCATTGCCGTGGCAGTTGTCGCAGTCGGTATAGTCAGTGTCGCTGTTGGCGTGTTTCAGGTGCGAACCGCTGGCGTTCGCCGCGTTCGTCGGCAGCGGACCGGAGCCGGCGTTGTTATGGCAGTTGCCGCAGGCGATGGTCGAGGCTGCCGCCCAGGCCGGGGTCGTCACGCCGTTGTGGCAGCGGACATCCGAGCAGGTGCGTGCATCGCCGGTTCCGGTCGAGCCGGCTATTGTCCCCGTACCCTCATAGTCGAAGGTCGAGTTAAAGCTTACGTCCTGCGTGTTGTCGATATGCTGGCTCCCGCTCGCTCGGCCGGTCCCCGAGGTCGTCGTGCTATGGCAGGCGATGCACTCGTCCGTCGTGTTGTACGTCAGGTTCGTCGCCCCCATCGAGTTCGAGCCGAGGTGGTTCGCATGTTTCCGCGTCCCGATCGCCGTACCCGCATGGCAGGTGGCGCAGTTGTTGGTCAGCGCCGTCCCCCACGTGTACGCCGATGGGGCCGTGCCCGCCAGGTCGGCCCGGTGGCACGGGTTGGTCGCACACGTGCCCTTGGCCTTGGTGACCGAGTTTCCGTCGTAGGTCACCCCAGCCCACGAGCCGGTGCCGAAGTTGAACTCCGTCGTCCACGTCCCGTTGATGTGCCCGGTCGTCGGCGCCGTGGTGGCCCAGGTCGTCGCGTAGTGGCAGGTATCGCAGGTGACGGTGATCCCGTAGTTGGCCGCCGCACCCGTGTGCGCCACGTGTGTGGTATCGGTGGTCGGGTTGACGGTGTGGCACATCGCGCATGCCATCGCGGAACCCGTGTACCAGTTGTAGGTCGCGGTCGTATCGTTGTTGTTGTGGCAGTCGGTCGTGGTGCAGTTGTAGGTCGTTGCGTTGAACGTCGCATTCGTGTCGTCCACGTTCCAGATGCTCTTCGCGCCGCGAACGGCATTCGAGACGAACACCTCGGACTGCGTCGCGTTCGCCAGGCTCGTGTGGTCGTAATCGCTGACCACATGGCAGTAGGCGCAGATCGCCTTCTGCTTGACGTCCGAGGTGCTCCCCGTCGTCGTGATCAGCTGCGCCAGCGTCTCGCCGTACAGCCGTGACGCGATAACCTCGACGTGCCTCGTGTGGCGGCCGTCATCGTTGAACGACGGGTTCGTGTTGGTCGTGCGCAGGTTGGTCGCATTCTGCGGCCAGTACTCCGCCACCCCGTCGCCATGACAACCGTAGCAGCTGGCTTTCAAGCCGCTGTCGTGCTTATGACAGCTGGTGCAGCGGGTTGTCGAATAGTGGCCCTCGGCCACGATGTCCTTGCGCCAATAGGTCGTCTGCGTGTGGCAAACTTCGCAAATCCCGTCGGCGGTGGCGGCGGTAATACCGTAACTGCCGGCCGCCATACCGGTCAGGCTGGTGAAGGTGACCACCGGCGAGTTGCCCCCATCTGCCGGCGTGCCGTAGCTGTCGCTGCCGAAGAGCGTGTCCGCCGTCGTCTGCGGGGCGCTGATGTTGCTGCGGATCATGTAGTAGTTGGTGTCGCCGTGCGGGTCATGGCAGTTGACGCACTTGTAGGCGTAATTGCTCCACGGCCAGGTCTTCGAGCTGCCGGTGATCGCCTTCGAATGGGTCTGGATACCGGGACTGGTATGACAAGCGGTCGTGCATACCGTATCCGGATTGGTGGGAGTGCCGCCGTACTTCAGGCGGAACGGGTTATTAGTCGGCGCTGCCGGCGCATGGGCGATGGTGCTGTCATGGCAGGCATAGCAGTTGTTTGTTTCTAGCGCGTTGGTGTAGAGGAAGCTGGCACCGGCATTCGTGGCCCCGGCATAGGTGCCGCTCCGGCCGTGCCCGTAGGTCGTGTACTGGCTGTTATTCACCTTGTTCGGATTGGCATCGATCGCCGGCTTGGTGGTGCCGGTCTCGATGGCGATGAGCTGGTTGGGTGAGGCATCGCCGTGGCAGTCGAAGCAGCCGTTGGCCAGGGTGCTGCCCCAGGCCGGTACTCCGGCACCGTGGCACAAGGTGGTGCCGCAGGTGCCGTTGTTGACATGCGAGGCGTCGGCGGTCTGGTAGTTGACACCGCCCTCGGTGGTGTCGGTGTAGGTACCCGTTCCGCTGTTCATGTACAGGTTCACCACCAGGTTCTGGTGCAGACCGGAACCGGCTGCACCGCCGCCGCCGGTGGCCGTGTAGGGGGAGGCGCCGCGAGCGTTGGTGATGCTGTAGGTGGCATTGCCGTGGCAGTTGTCGCAGTCGGTATAGTCAGTGTCGCTGTTGGCGTGTTTCAGGTGCGAACCGCTGGCGTTCGCCGCGTTCGTCGGCAGCGGACCGGAGCCGGCGTTGTTATGGCAGTTGCCGCAGGCGATGGTCGAGGCTGCCGCCCAGGCCGGGGTCGTCACGCCGTTGTGGCAGCGGACATCCGAGCAGGTGCGTGCATCGCCGGTTCCGGTCGAGCCGGCTATTGTCCCCGTACCCTCATAGTCGAAGGTCGAGTTAAAGCTTACGTCCTGCGTGTTGTCGATATGCTGGCTCCCGCTCGCTCGGCCGGTCCCCGAGGTCGTCGTGCTATGGCAGGCGATGCACTCGTCCGTCGTGTTGTACGTCAGGTTCGTCGCCCCCATCGAGTTCGAGCCGAGGTGGTTCGCATGTTTCCGCGTCCCGATCGCCGTACCCGCATGGCAGGTGGCGCAGTTGTTGGTCAGCGCCGTCCCCCACGTGTACGCCGATGGGGCCGTGCCCGCCAGGTCGGCCCGGTGGCACGGGTTGGTCGCACACGTGCCCTTGGCCTTGGTGACCGAGTTTCCGTCGTAGGTCACCCCAGCCCACGAGCCGGTGCCGAAGTTGAACTCCGTCGTCCACGTCCCGTTGATGTGCCCGGTCGTCGGCGCCGTGGTGGCCCAGGTCGTCGCGTAGTGGCAGGTATCGCAGGTGACGGTGATCCCGTAGTTGGCCGCCGCACCCGTGTGCGCCACGTGTGTGGTATCGGTGGTCGGGTTGACGGTGTGGCACATCGCGCATGCCATCGCGGAACCCGTGTACCAGTTGTAGGTCGCGGTCGTATCGTTGTTGTTGTGGCAGTCGGTCGTGGTGCAGTTGTAGGTCGTTGCGTTGAACGTCGCATTCGTGTCGTCCACGTTCCAGATGCTCTTCGCGCCGCGAACGGCATTCGAGACGAACACCTCGGACTGCGTCGCGTTCGCCAGGCTCGTGTGGTCGTAATCGCTGACCACATGGCAGTAGGCGCAGATCGCCTTCTGCTTGACGTTCGAGGTGCTCCCCGTCGTCGTGATCAGCTGCGCCAGCGTCTCGCCGTACAGCCGTGACGCGATAACCTCGACGTGCCTCGTGTGGCGGCCGTCATCGTTGAACGACGGGTTCGTGTTGGTCGTGCGCAGGTTGGTCGCATTCTGCGGCCAGTACTCCGCCACCCCGTCGCCATGACAACCGTAGCAGCTGGCTTTCAAGCCGCTGTCGTGCTTATGACAGCTGGTGCAGCGGGTTGTCGAATAGTGGCCCTCGGCCACGATGTCCTTGCGCCAATAGGTCGTCTGCGTGTGGCAAACTTCGCAAATCCCGTCGGCGGTGGCGGCGGTAATACCGTAACTGCCGGCCGCCATACCGGTCAGGCTGGTGAAGGTGACCACCGGCGAGTTGCCCCCATCTGCCGGCGTGCCGTAGCTGTCGCTGCCGAAGAGCGTGTCCGCCGTCGTCTGCGGGGCGCTGATGTTGCTGCGGATCATGTAGTAGTTGGTGTCGCCGTGCGGGTCATGGCAGTCGACGCACTTGTAGTCGTAATTGCTCCACGGCCAGGTCTTCGAGCTGCCGGTGATCGCCTTCGAATGGGTCTGGATACCGGGACTGGTATGACAAGCGGTCGTGCATACCGTATCCGGATTGGTGGGAGTGCCGCCGTACTTCAGGCGGAACGGGTTATTAGTCGGCGCTGCCGGCGCATGGGCGATGGTGCTGTCATGGCAGGCATAGCAGTTGTTTGTTTCTAGCGCGTTGGTGTAGAGGAAGCTGGCACCGGCATTCGTGGCCCCGGCATAGGTGCCGCTCCGGCCGTGCCCGTAGGTCGTGTACTGGCTGTTATTCACCTTGTTCGGATTGGCATCGATCGCCGGCTTGGTGGTGCCGGTCTCGATGGCGATGAGCTGGTTGGGTGAGGCATCGCCGTGGCAGTCGAAGCAGCCGTTGGCCAGGGTGCTGCCCCAGGCCGGTACTCCGGCACCGTGGCACAAGGTGGTGCCGCAGGTGCCGTTGTCGACATGCGAGGCGTCGGCGGTCTGGTAGTTGACACCGCCCTCGGTGGTGTCGGTGTAGGTACCCGTTCCGCTGTTCATGTACAGGTTCACCACCAGGTTCTGGTGCAGACCGGAACCGGCTGCACCGCCGCCGCCGGTGGCCGTGTAGGGGGAGGCGCCGCGAGCGTTGGTGATGCTGTAGGTGGCATTGCCGTGGCAGTTGTCGCAGTCGGTATAGTCAGTGTCGCTGTTGGCGTGTTTCAGGTGCGAACCGCTGGCGTTCGCCGCGTTCGTCGGCAGCGGACCGGAGCCGGCGTTGTTATGGCAGTTGCCGCAGGCGATGGTCGAGGCTGCCGCCCAGGCCGGGGTCGTCACGCCGTTGTGGCAGCGGACATCCGAGCAGGTGCGTGCATCGCCGGTTCCGGTCGAGCCGGCTATTGTCCCCGTACCCTCATAGTCGAAGGTCGAGTTAAAGCTTACGTCCTGCGTGTTGTCGATATGCTGGCTCCCGCTCGCTCGGCCGGTCCCCGAGGTCGTCGTGCTATGGCAGGCGATGCACTCGTCCGTCGTGTTGTACGTCAGGTTCGTCGCCCCCATCGAGTTCGAGCCGAGGTGGTTCGCATGTTTCCGCGTCCCGATCGCCGTACCCGCATGGCAGGTGGCGCAGTTGTTGGTCAGCGCCGTCCCCCACGTGTACGCCGATGGGGCCGTGCCCGCCAGGTCGGCCCGGTGGCACGGGTTGGTCGCACACGTGCCCTTGGCCTTGGTGACCGAGTTTCCGTCGTAGGTCACCCCAGCCCACGAGCCGGTGCCGAAGTTGAACTCCGTCGTCCACGTCCCGTTGATGTGCCCGGTCGTCGGCGCCGTGGTGGCCCAGGTCGTCGCGTAGTGGCAGGTATCGCAGGTGACGGTGATCCCGTAGTTGGCCGCCGCACCCGTGTGCGCCACGTGTGTGGTATCGGTGGTCGGGTTGACGGTGTGGCACATCGCGCATGCCATCGCGGAACCCGTGTACCAGTTGTAGGTCGCGGTCGTATCGTTGTTGTTGTGGCAGTCGGTCGTGGTGCAGTTGTAGGTCGTTGCGTTGAACGTCGCATTCGTGTCGTCCACGTTCCAGATGCTCTTCGCGCCGCGAACGGCATTCGAGACGAACACCTCGGACTGCGTCGCGTTCGCCAGGCTCGTGTGGTCGTAATCGCTGACCACATGGCAGTAGGCGCAGATCGCCTTCTGCTTGACGTCCGAGGTGCTCCCCGTCGTCGTGATCAGCTGCGCCAGCGTCTCGCCGTACAGCCGTGACGCGATAACCTCGACGTGCCTCGTGTGGCGGCCGTCATCGTTGAACGACGGGTTCGTGTTGGTCGTGCGCAGGTTGGTCGCATTCTGCGGCCAGTACTCCGCCGCCCCGTCGCCATGGCAACTGAAGCAGGAACCTTGCGGCGTCGAGGTGCCGGTAACATAATTGATGTTGCCGCTGCCGGGGAACGCCTTCGAATCGAGGAAGGTGTGGGAGCTGGTCAAGGCAGCGTCTTCAGATGCCCGGTTATTGTGACAGCTGGCGCAGTACCAGCCCGGGTTGGTGGCATGGTTGCCCATGGTCAGGGTGAAAGAGGTCCCATTGCCGGAAAAATCGATCTTGTTGTTGCTGTTATGGACTGCGGCCGAATCGTAGGCATGGCAATCCTCGCACTCATCGGGGCTCGGATCGGTGTGTGCGGAGAATCCTTTGTCCTCCGCCGCGCCACTACCGGAGCGATAATGAACCGTTCCCTCGTTCCAGGCACCGGACTGGCCGTGACAGACGTTGCAGACCGCCTGACCGGGATTGGGTGAGGTAACGATATTGACGTCGGCGTCGGACGACCACTGCCGGCGCCATTCGCCACCGTCGCCATGACAACCGTCCAGACCGGTGGCCGGGTTCGGACTATAGCAGGAGCCGCGCTTGGCAGCGGTACCGCCATCGTCGGTATACCAGGTCGCGGTAATCCCGACCTGGGCTTTGGTATAGTCTACCGTGGCGCTGGCAGTGCCGTTCCAGTGGCCGGTGATCGAGGCCCTGACGTGGCAGGCCTCGCAGCCGCCGGCCAAAGTGCTGTCGTGATCCTGGACGGTGGCCACGGTGTTGCCGTGCAGACCGCTGACCGGATTGGCAATTGTGGCGCTGTTGGTGCCGTCAACCGTATGGCAGTTGGTGCAGGTAATTGTGGTGCTTCCCCATTGCGGCGTGGTTGCGGCGCCGTTGTGGCAGCCGGTGGTCGAAATGCTGGAGCAGGTGATAGTCGTCCCAGACCCGCTCTTGGTCAGGTTGGCAAGAGACACAGTGCCATCGGTGCGGTCGGCATGTGACGCAAAGTCGTTCGGGTGACACGCCACGCAGAAGGCATAGTCACCAGTCGCCCAGCCTTTGGCGGTATAGTGCGCGGTATGGGCGTTGGTCGCCGGCGGGAAACCGTGACAGGTCGAGGTCGCGCAGCTGGCATAATCGGAGCCCCACACACCGGTATTGTTGTTGCCATGGCAGTTGACGAGGTCACAGCTGCCCAGGGATGGAGAATTGGTCTGGGTAATCACAGTGCCGCCGGTATAAGCGCCGTTGTCGCCACTGATACCGATCGCACCTTTCATCTCGATTTTGCCGGTGCGGTGGCCATAGGCGACAGGAAGGGTGGCATGACAGGTATCGCATGCGTAATTGTGCTTGGAATGATCGCCGACGAATGTTCCGGCCGCGGCATCGCGGGTTGCACTGTTAACTGGCGGGTTGCCGTGGCAGCCGGCGCAGGAAGTGATGGAATTGGGTAGTCCGGCGGTGATGGTCAGCGTCCCGGTGGAGTAGGCACTGACCTGGGGATTCACGCCATCGTCTACAAGACCATAAACATAGTAGCTGCCGGCGGTCATGCCGGTGGTATTCCAGGAGCAGGTCACAGTGGGGCTCTCGGCGGCCGTCGCGCAGGCGCCGAGGATCGAGGTGCCGTTGAGCCCAGTGTTGTCGGTATCGTAATAGAAAGCGGCCGTGACGACATCGTCGCTGTCAGCCAGGGCATAGGTAATGTCGTAAGCCGTCCCCACCGTCACCGAATCGCTGACGCCGTCCGGCTGGGAGATCGAGAGGGTCGGAGTACTGTTGGCAACCGTGTAGTCCACCGTGATCAAAACCTGATCGACGGAGAATGTACCACTGCTCGCAATATCGTTATCGGCAAGCAGTACCCCGAAAGTACTGGCATTGATATCGGCATATGCCCAGGTAGTTCCCCACAAATCGACATTGGTCCCGCTGACCACCAGCCCATCGGTTGCAAGGAATTGCTGGGCGGTTTTTTCCGTGCCAGCGACTATCGTACCGTTTTTGGTCAGAGCCACCTTGTAGCGGCGGTTGGTGGGGTTAGATCCAGACGACATCCCCTCGGTCGTGACGGTGATGCCGCTGATCACCGCATTCGTCGGCAGGGCGAAGCCAAACCCGGTGATCTGCAGGTAGTTCTGCGAAGTGCCGGTAAATGTGGCATACGCGTTATTACTGGTATAGACGTTGGTCGGCGTAGTCCAGTTGGTGCCACTCGCCGTGGACGGAGGGTTCGGCCCTACCGTCACCGCGTGAGCATCAGACATCGCTCCGAGGATGAGAGTGAAGGCTAGCAGGAGCAGCCCTGTACATCGCAGCAGACTATTCATATTAGCCATTCTCCCCACAGTCTTATGCTCGCCGTTCATCAGATGCTTGTGGCTCATCGTAGAAATTCCGTTGTTATTCATCATCCACCTCCTACTGCCACACGGGGGTGGTTTTGAAATGGCAGCTCGTGTTCGAGCAGTTCTTCGGATCAACCGAGGATGGCTGGTCGATAGTGCCGTTGTAGAGCGGTGCGGGGCCGAACTGGTACTGCGCGGCCGGAATCAGCATGTTACGTGACCCGCCAGCCGTGGAGTGGTTGGTCCCGGTCGAGAACGTTGTGGCAGGAGCCACAGACCGCTTGCGAGGCAGCACCGGTAAAGGTATCGGTAGCGGCATTCAAGGCCACACCTTTTGCTGCTACGATATTATTGACGTGGTTGGTATGGGCGCCCTTACCCTCGACCGAGATAATCGTCTTGCCGTCGGCCGGATCAGGCGGGTAACCGTGGCAGCTACCGCAGGTAACCGGGATACCGGCCACCGGGGCACGTGACCAGCGGGCCGTGGTGTCGGCGAACTGGTGACCTTCGTCGGCAGTCCCGTCGTTATCGGCATGACACTTTGAACAGCCGACTACAGCACCAAAATCAGTAAAGCCGACGTTGCTGTTGATCTGGATGCTGCCGTCGCGGTGCTGGTTGCCCGGCGCGATATTGTAATAGGTAGTGTCGCCCTTGATGTAGTTGTGACAGATGGAACACTTGCCGTTGACGCTGCCGTCGTGACCCGAGGCGATCTGACCGTCGGCGTCAACGGGAACGCTGGTCGTCGTCTGGTGGCGGGCGCCGACGCCGGTGACGAAGCCGGAGTCGAAGTCGCCGTGGCAGTTGGCGCAGCGGGTATCGTCGTTGTTCTGCGCCGAGGTGTTCCACTTGCGATTCCAGACCCCGCTGTCGTCGTGGCAGGTGACATAACCGACGCCGGTCGGTTTGCAGGTCGGGGTGGTAGCTTCAATGAAGCCGACGTTCGTGTTGAAGTTGATCGACGGCGCCACCGCATTCCAGTTGTTGGTGAAGGTGCCGTTGATATGGTCGGCCAACTGCGTCGTCGGTACGCTGGTATGGCAGGTGATGCATGTTGCGGTGCCGGCATTGCCGTCACTGAAGCTGTCGTCGTGGGTATTGGCCGAAGTGATCAACGTGCCGGCATGGAGACCAGTGGCCGGGGTAGCATTGAAACCCTTGGCGACGTTGTTGCCGCCGATGTAAGTGCTGGCGTGGCAGTCGAGGCAGACCAAGGTGCCGCCCGCCATCCAGTCGCCAGTGGTGTTGGAAACGTGGCAACTGTTGGTGCAGGTCTGGGTTCCAGCGGCGTAGCTGACCGTATTGACGATGCTGCCATTCTTGTGACCGGTATGGCCACCCGTGGCGGCATTGGCACCATGGCAGTTGCCGCAACTGCTGGTCACATAAGCGGTGTTATTGATGTGCTTCGTATGCTTGGCGCTCACCGGCGGGTAGGCGCCCTGATTCATGGTCTTGCCGCTCGCGTTGTGGCAGTCGGCGCAGAGCAAACTGCCGCCGACGGTCCAATCGCCGGTAGTGTTGGCGATATGGCAGTTGTTGGTACAGGTCTGGGTGCCGGTGACGTAGCTGACGGTGGTCTGTTTGGTGCCGTTCTTATGACCGGTATGCGTCCCGGTGGTAGCGCCGGTGCCGTGGCAGTCGTTGCAGTCGCCGGGAACCAATGTGTTGTTATTTAAATGCATCGTATGCTTGGCGCTCACCGGCGGGTAGGCGCCCTGATTCATGGTCTTGCCGCTTGCGTTGTGGCAGTCGGCGCACAGGAGCGTGCCGACCGTCCAGTCGCGGCCGACGGCCACAATGTGGCAATTGTTGGTACAGGTATCGTCGGCCGGGATCGGGCTGACGGTGATGCTGCCCGTCACTTCGATGTCGGTCTTGGTCGGACCGTTGACATGGCCGGCAGTGGCAAGTGCGCCGCTGTGGCTATGGCAACTGATACAATCGTTCAGTACATAGGCGTTGTTCGCCACGTGCACCGTGTGTTTGCCGGTGGTGGCCACTGTGGCGCTCATGGTGGCACTGCCGCCGGCACCCAGGGACTTCGTCGCCTGGGTATGGCAATCGATGCAGACCAAGGTGCCACCGACGATCGGCGCATCGTTGTCCCAGTCGCCGTTGCTGGCGAGATGACAGCTATTGGTACAGGTGTTGTTGGTGTTATCCCACGTCGAGACGGCCGTGGCGTCAAGGGTGAGGGTCAGGTTGGCGTGGCCGGCATGGGTTCCGTTGTTGGCATTGGCCCCGTGACAGCCGGCGCAATCATTGACGTAGTTGCCATTGGCCGCGACGTGGGCAGCGTGCTCGCCGGTGGCCGGCGCGGCGCTGCTGATGGTATCGTCCGGCGTGCCGTCGTTGTGGCAGTTGTCGCAACGCTGCGGTACGGACTGGGCCGCCGCACCCCAGGTCGGGGTGGCGGTGTAGTGGCAGTCGATATTCGAGCAGGTGCCGTTATCGACATGGCTGGCATCGGCCGCCTGGTAGTTAACACCGCCCTCGGTGGTGTCGGTGTAGGTGTTATTCCCGGTGGCATCCGAGGTCGCCGAGACAAAGCCGAACCGTTCGACCAGCAAGTTCTGGTGTGTACTGACGCCGCCGGTCGCCATGTAGGAGCCGGCGCCATTGTGACACTTGGCGCAGTCGGTGTAGTCGCCGATCGTGCCGTTGACATGGAGGGTGTGGCTGCCGGCGGTGTTGGCGCTGACCGGCTTCGGATCATCGGTGGCCGCAGTACCGTGGCAGTCGCCGCAGACGATGCTGGCGGCGTTCCACAGCGGCGTGGTGGCGCCATTGTGGCAGCGAACCGAGGCGCAGCTCTGGTTGACACCCGCCACCGGCTTGGTGGCCGCGACACCCTCATAACCGAAGGTGCTGTTGAAGGCAACCAGCGGTGTGCCGTTGGCATGGTTGGCGATCAGCAGCACCCCGGCGCTGTTCACCGTGGTGTTATGGCAGGCGTAGCAGTCGTTCTGCGCCGCGTTGCCCGAGCCACCCAGAGCGTTACTGATAATGTGTTCATTGTGGTTATAGCTGCTCGGCGGCGAGTTGCCCTGATCGAGGGTAAAGGTTCCGAGATCGGCCGCGTTGCCGTCGGCATTATGGCAGTCGGCGCAGAGAAGCGTACCGACCGTCCAGTCGCGGCCGTCGGCAGTGACGTGGCAGCTGTTGGTACAAGTATCGTTGGCCGGGATCGGGCTGACGGTGATGCTGTTCGCCACCTGAATGTCAGTCTTGGTCGGGCCGTTGACATGGCCAGCGGCACCGAGCGAACCGCTGTGGCTGTGGCAGCTGGTACAATCGCTCGGTACATAGGTGTTGTTACCCATGTGGATCGTGTGCTTGCCGGTGTTCGGCGCCACCGTGCCACTCATGCTACCGTCGCCGCCGGCACCCAGGGACTTGGTCGCCTGGGTATGGCAATCGGTACAGACCAGGGTGCCGGAAATCCACTCATTGGCGGTTGCCGCCAAGTGACAGCTATTGGTGCAGCTCTTATCGCCGTTGACCGTGATCGTTCCGACCAGGGTCTTCTGCACGGCGTTGACATGGCCGGTAGTGGCAAAACTGCCGAGGGTACCGTTGTGGTTATGACAGGTGGCACAGTTGGCCACGTAGTCGGCGTCGGCCGTGGTGTGAGCCGAGTGTTTGTCGCCGGTCGGACCGACTGTGGTGCTCAGGGTTGCATAGATCGGAGCGGTAATCGTGTTGCCGGCCTTGTTGTGGCAATCGGCACAGCCAAGCGGGTTGGCGTTGGCTGTCAGCCAGCTAGCCGCACCGCCGCCGTTGCCGGCGAGGTTGTGGCAGGAGTTGGCACAGCTCGGATTGGTGTAACTGGTCAACTGATCGCCAACGGCAATGCTGCCGCCGGTAATATGGTTGGTATACGGCGCCACGCTGCTGAGAGTGCCATTGTGGCCGTGACACTCGGTGCAGTTCGCGATGACCGCCGTATTGCCCAGGTGCAGCCCATGCTTGTTGCTGCTCGGCGGATAAGCGCTCAGGCCGCTGAAGGCTCCGGTCTTGCCGGAGTTGTGGCAATCGGCGCAGACGTCGGCGCCCAAGCTGACGTTCTTCCACTCTTCAACCGCGTCATCGGTGTCGTGGCAGGTATTGGTGGCACAATTGCCGCCGAAGTCGGTTCCTGCGTAATCATAGGTATTCGGAATCTTGTTGGCAAAGTTGACGGTTCCGCCCACATTATGGACACCGGTGCCCGGCGGAACGCTGATGCCGTCGTGCGGATGGCACTGCGTACAGGCTCCGATGGGCAACTGAGAACCGGTATGCAGGTCATGGGTTGCGACACTCTCGGTGGTCAGACCGCTGTGATTGCGTCCGGCGCTGGCATGGCAGGTGTTGCAGTCGCCAGAACCGTAGTTGGCAAAGTCGACCGTCCAACCGGAATCGGCCAGGGTATGGTTGTAGTTGGCATCGCCGGAATTGGTCAAGGAACCGGTATGGCAGGCCGCCAGACAACCGTAGTTCGCCTGATCGTAACCGGCTCCGGTCCCGGGCGCCGGACCATTCATCCTGATCTTGCCATCCCCATGGATGACACCCCAGGTCCTATCGTAGCTGGCGTCGCCGTATCCGTGGCACGATTTGCAGTTGCCATGCTCACCGGTGGCGAGCATTTCAACATTGGTATCGGCATCCGGGCTATCCTGATGGGCCGGGATCAGACCCGTGCGCCAGACGTTGTCGACTGTGCTGGTGCCGGCCGTGATGCCATCGCCGTGGCAGTTGTCGCAGACCGCGGCGCCGGGATTATCCGAGGCGGACGGCTTGGCATTGGCAGCCCCGATCCAGCGACGCGACCACTTGCCGGCATCGCCGGCGGTGGCGGCATTGTCGGCATGGCAGGTGGCGGCGCAACCGGCGGCCGCCGTGTAGCTAGTGACTTTTGCACCAAAGCTGTAGGTCGGCGCAGACCAACTCTGCATTGATCCGTTCACGTGAACGGTGGTCGGGGTTGCGCTATGACATTCGGTGCAGCCCATGGCAGCGCCGTGATTCTGAGCGATGGCATAATTATGCAGACCGGATGCCGGCATATTGGCACCGCTGCCGAGGTAGGTGCCGGCCAGATGGCAGTCGGCGCAGGCCAGCGTGCCGCCGGCGGTCCAGTCGCCGGTCGTATTGGCGAGGTGACAGGTGTTGGTGCAGGTCTGGGTGCCGCTGGCGTAGGCAAGAGCCGCGGCGGTCTGGATGCCGTTGTTCTGCTTGTGGCCGGAATGTGCGCCGGTGTTGGCGCCAGTACCATGGCAATCGGCGCAGTCGTTCGGCACGCCCCAGTTGTTGTTGACGTGCTTGGTATGCTTGGCGCTGGTCGGCGGATAAGCGCTCAACCCGGTGAAGGCGCCGGTCTTGCCGGAGTTGTGGCAGTCAGCGCAGGCGTCGACATCAAGGTTGCCGATATGCCACTCTTCTACGGCATCGTCGGTATCGTGGCAGGTATTGGTGGCGCAGTTGCCGCCGAAGTTGGCGACTGAGTAATTGTAAGTGTTCGGAATCTTGTTGGCGAAGTTGACGGTACCGCCGACGTTATGGACCCCGGTGCCCGGCGGGACACTGATACCGTCGTGCGGATGGCATTGGGTACAAGCACCGATTGCGAACACGGAATCGGTATGCAGATCATGGATAGCGAGGCTCTCGGTGGTCGCGCCGCTGTGATCGCGTCCGGCGCTGACATGGCAACTGTCGCAATCGGCCTGCGGTCCGGCAATCGGGCTGCGGCCCCAGCGGTTGAGACCGCCGTCAACACCGTCGGCGTTGTTGGTGTCCTGGAACTGGTGGCCGCCGTCGTTGGTGTTGTCATTGTTCGGATGGCAGCCGGAACAGTAGACGGTTAACCCATTGTCGTTGAAATTGACGTTGCTGTTGATCTGGATGTTGCCGTCCCGGTGCATGCCGGCGGTGTAAACGGCATCCCCGTAGGTGTGGCAGATGTAACACTTCAACGTGCCGCTGATGTCGTCATGGTTGGATTCGATCTGGCCGCCGGCATCGCCGTTGCTGACAGTCTGGTGCCGCAGACTCATACCGGTGACAAAGCCGGTGAAGTCGCCATGGCAATTGGCGCACTCGGCGCCGTCATTATTCTGGGCGGTCGTACTCCACTTGCGCTTCCAGACCCCGCCATCGTCATGACAGCTGCTCAAGCCGCTCGTCGGACCGCAAGTTGCCGCAGCGTCATTGAACCCGACGGTGGCTAAAATGGTGATCGCCGGCCAACTGTTATTAACGGCACCGTTCGCGTGAGCGCTGGATGGGCTGTTGGAGTGACAGGTTACGCAAGTGGCCGTCCCGGCACTGCCGTCGTTGAAGCTGTCGTCGTGCTGGTTGGCGGAAATCCTAGCCGCGGCATGAATACCGCTGGTCGGCGCAACCGTTTGGCCGACAGCGACATAAGCCAGAATGCCGGCATGACAGGTGGTGCAATCGACCGAGCTGGTGCTGGTCCAGATCGGCTGACGGTCAGGGTGACCTGCGGTCGAATTACCATTTTGGGCGCCGTGGCACGGATTGCAGACAGCCGTTTGGAGATTAGACACATAGCTGATCGCGCCGTCAACATGGTCAGCACCGGTACCGGCGTTGGTGTGACAGACGGTGCAGGCGAGCTGCACGCCACCGGCGGCCGCATAGAGATGCTTGGCGTGCGCGCCTCCCAGGGCAGGACCGGTTCCGGTCGCAACATTGGCAAGGCTGTATTGATGACAGGTGCCGCAAGCGCCGGTGGCCGGGAGATCCCAGTCCGGGGAAACCTTCGTCGTCATGTTGGAGTGGCAATAGACGGAGCAGACGCCGGTGTCGGAATTATAGGGCGTGGCGCCAACATTAATAAAACCCGTGGTATCGAAAGCGACATCATGTCTGTTATTGACGTGCGCACCACCGGCGAGGATGGAACTGGGTTTCAGCGTCGGAGTCGGGGCCCAAACAGAGTCGGCCGTGTTGAAATGACACACGCCGCAACCGTATTTAGCCACATGATTCTGGTGGCGCGCGGAGTTGGAGGACACCATCGTCGCGGCGTCTTTGCCATGGCAGGCGGTGCAACCGGTGATGGCGTATGTGGTGGAGCCAGTGGCCCATTTTAAATTAACGTTGGGGCCAGGCGTGTAGGAACGCGCAAAGTCGCCGGTCCGCTTGCCACCGTTGCTGTGGCAATAAACGTTGCTGCAGGTTCCCAAGCTGAGCGGATCGTAGGCAGGTGTCATGTTGCCGTCGTAGGCAGGATTCACATCGACGTTGCCGGTAGCAAGATCGTGGTCGGTGCCCAGGAAAACATCCTGAAAGGTGCCACCCTTATGGTTATTATTCAGATGGCAGGTGTCGCAGACGAAGCTGTATTTGCCGTTGCCGCCAGCATGCACCGCGTGTGGGGTTGTCGCTTCGTTCTTTAAGGGCGTGTAACCGGCGGCATAACCAGCGTTGGGAGTACCTCCGGCAACATCCTGGGATGGCGGGTAACCATGGCAGCTTTGGCAAGCAGAGGCCGATGCTGCAGGTTCCCAACTGTAAGTTCCGCCATGCTTGTGACAGGAAGTACAGCCGACACTCGCGTCCCCATGCTTTGGTTCTTGATCCAAAATCGGGGAAGCCTGCACGTCGCCATGGCAGGCTTCGCAGTAGCCGCCGATCCCGGGCGCCTTGTTCGACCAACTCTCCCTGGTGACAGCCACATAGGGGCCCTGAGTGTAATTGGGTAAACTAGTCGGGAAACTGATCGTGCCGATATCATCTGCGACAGTCGTAAAAGCATCATAGGTATTCATGGCCAGAGGCGCGGTAGTCGTTTTGCGCAATATAAAATAATTCGGAAGATACTGGTCGTACGAATGGCCGCCATGGCAATCGAGACAACCGAGCTGGCTGCCCGGATTAGGAATGGGGTCTTCGCGCCCAGTGGGCCTCCCATGCAAGTTATACGTGTGGCAAGCCTGGCAGAGGTTGGAACGCTTCTGCGCGGTCGCGTTAGCGTCATTCAAAACGGTAACGGTCGGCCCGTCGCTGCGCAGCAAGTGGCCATCGCCGTCACCGTTGGCAACAGGAGCAACAACATCCGGCGTAGAAGAATCGGAATCGGCAAAGTGAGTGCCGTGGCAAGACGAGCAGTACACCTTGCCAGCGATTAACTGTACAGGGCTGCCTACATCGATAGCTTTGTAACCGGGGGTGCCGGGGAAACCGGTGTAATCGATGCCGATCGGATGGGTCTTAAAAGCATCATTGCCGTTGAGATTCCAATCGTTGTGGCATTCGAGGCAGGAGTCCGGAAGTAGCGAAGTGCGCAACTGTTTGACATTGCTTAAATCGGCATGCGGCTCATGACAGCGGCTACAGGTGACCTTTCCAGTGGAAACGTTGTAGCGAGAATAATAGAATGATCTCGACGGCGCCTTTGCGCCAGCCGCCGCCTTTATGTCGTAGCCTGCCCAACGGTGGGAACTGCCCTGCGAACCGAAGGAAATCATTGCGTTGCTGGCGTCAGCGATAACAAATCCCCCGCGGGGGGATGGTGGAGACGATTTCCGCGGCTCATCAAGCATCGGAACGCCAGTGGCAGAGGATTCGTGACAACCCACGCAAAGATTAGTAACGGTTCCTGCTTCGCCACCGAGAGCGTTCATTGTTACATTCGGATTATGGCAGCGTTTGCAGCTGAAATTGTGCATGGCTACGGCAGCATAAACCTGCCCAGCGCTAGCCATTGCAAACATCAGAACAAGAACGCCTATCAGAGCTCTCGGCCTCATCGATTCACTCCTATTCACAGAAAAATCAAATTTTAAATGGTGAAAATTCTTTGTTTCACACAGCCATTTGGCCATTTGGCTGGAACTTTTTGGGCACACAAGTGATTACGCCAGATTTCACAATAAACGCGGAATCTATAATTCTGTGCCCAACATGAATTATCGAGTTTTAGTGCGGGATTGGAGGCATGTTAATCATTTAAGGTCAGAAAGTTTGCACTTTCTGTGCCCTAAATAGATAGCAGGTTGGAGATAGGAATTTCTGCAGAATTGGGCTAAAACAGGCCCCTGGTTGTTAAGAAGGACGACCGAGCGATTGCTTGATTATTGCAAGGCAATTTCCGGTTCGGATCCCTTCTACTTCGGCAGGCGGGTGTGGCAGTCGGTACAGATGAACGTACCGCCATTCCAAATTGCCGGATGCTTGTCGCCCCGATCGCTTTCCCAGAGGTGACAAGAGATCTGGCAAGACTTATCGGTCCCGTTCCAGCCACCTTGCACTCCCGCCAGAGCCCGCAAGGTATCGGGCTGTTCGTCATAGGACGATCCGTCATTCCTCTTGTAGAGATTCATGCGTACCCAATTGTTGCTGAGTTCGGGAACATCCGTAAGATTATTCCGAACCTGAGCCTTGGAGCGAATTTTTTCATTAACAAACTGAACCTCGACCGAGCCATTGACATGCTTGCGCTTATCGGCAATTACGGCATTCCCTTTGACCGGAGCATTGCTGCCATTATGACAGGTGCCACACAAGCCATTGCGGTCATTTGCCTTGCCAGTCACCGTATCGCAATGGCAGACGTAACAGGTGATGGTGGTGGAAGTTGGAGTGCCGTCGCTATCGAGCAAGCCACCGTGGCCACGCAACTGGTTCCTGCCATTGACACCGGTAACGAGCCCAGCAGGTATTGTCTCACTATTGGTAATCGGCAGAAAGTCTTTGGCTCCGGAATAGATTGCATTGTAGTGGAAGCCAACCTGATGTTTTATATGGGCACCCGAGATCGGACTGTTGCCATGGCAGGCAGCGCAAGGGTCGCCAGCAAAAATGGCATTCCATGCCGGTGTGACGGCATACGTCCGCACATTACTGGCATTCAGGCCACTGTGACAATAGGCGGCGTTGCAGGTCTTGCCGCCACTGTTCCAGCCGATACCAACGACAGTATTCGATCCATCCATATGGGCTGCGATTGCAGTGCCGTGGCATACGCCGCAACCAAACTCGTAACGATCGGTGGCCGAATGGTTGGCAGTGTCGCCATAGGCGGCACTGAGTGCATTCCCGATATGCGCCGGATGGGCATTGTTGACTGGTGGCCACCCTCCCTGATTCAATGACTTGCCGGCGCCGGCGGCATGGCAATCAGCGCAGGCCAGGTTAGTGCCGCTGGTCCAGTCACGGCCATTGACCACCGCATGGCAAGTGTTGGTGCAGGTGCCGTCAGCTGCCGAATAGGCGCCAATTTGACTGCCGGCCGCCAAAACCGTCTTTGCCCCGTCTTTGTGCCCGGCATGAGTTCCGGCCGCGGCATTGGTTCCGTGGCAATCGGAGCAATCTCCCGGAACTTTGATTTTGTTGTTGATATGTGCCGTGTGCTTGGCACTCACCGGCGGATAGCCGCCCTGGCCGAGAAGACCGGTCGAGGCATGACAATCGTCGCATGCATCGCCGCCAAGGCGATTTCCGTCCGACCATTCGCCGGCTTCGGAATCATGACAGCCGTTGGTGCCGCCACAGGTGCCGCCGTAATAGCTGGTCTTGGCGTAGTTATTGGCGGCAGTAAGCTTGTTGGCAAAGTTTACGGTGGCATTGTTATGCTCGATACCACTCCCGGCATTGCTGTGGCAATCGGTACAGCCGTTCACATAAGCGGCGGCGTCAATGTGGAGTGTGTGGACGGTCGCATTTTCATTTGTTCCTGTGTGCGTCATGCCATAACTGGTGTGACAGCTGTTGCAGTCAGCTACCGGGCCACTGATCATTGAACGGCCCCAGCGTACGCTGGTTTCAGCGAACTCATGGCCAGCGTCTGCGGTGCCGCCGCCGCTGGTATGGCAACCGGTACAGCCAACAGTGACCCCGTTATCCTTGAAGCCCATATTGTTGTTGAGTTCGATGCTGCCGTTGCGGTGTTTGACCGCAAAATCATAATAGGTGGTACTGCCCGCCTTATAGGCATGACAGGTGTAGCACTTGTCTGTGCCATCGTGGCTGGCGGCGATAGCACCATTGGCGTCACCGGTCGTTGCTGTCTGGTGGCGCAGTCCCATTCCGACAACGAACCCGATGCCACTGAAATCGCCATGACAATTGGCGCACTCGGTGCCGTTGCTGCTGCTGGCGGATGTGCTCCACCTGCGCTCCCAGGCGCCGCCATCGTCGTGACAGCTGGCCATTGCCCCCGTCGGACCGCAGGTCGGCGTCAAAACATCATCCAAGAAACCGACATTTGCAGCCAGGGTGATGATTGGGCTGCTGTTGCTGAATATGCCGTTCGCATGAGCAGTGGACGGAATATCTGTATGACAGGTTTCGCAGGTTCCCTCCCCGGCATTGCCGTTGTTGAAACTGTCGTCGTGCGGATTGGCCGATATGCGCGCCCCGGAATGCAATCCGCTGGTCGGAGCGTTGGCGGTTTGGCCGTTGATGATGGCCAGAACACCAGCATGGCAGGTGGAGCATTCGACGGAAGTCGTGCTGGTCCATATCGGCTGGCGGTCATTTCCGGTGGAAACTCCGGCGCTGGCACCGTGACATGGATTGCAGACGGATGTCTGGTGATTAGCCACATAGTTGACCGTACCGTTGACATGGTCCGTACCGCTGCCGTTGTTGGTATGGCAGACCGTGCAGGCTAGATTCAGCCCGGCCGGATTGAGGTGCTTGGAGTGGGCGCCGGTAGCGATAACTGTAGAATCACCAGATTTGCCGGCATGGCAGATGGTACAGCCGCCCCCCGAGTTTGCATCCCAGTCAGCGGCTTTGAAAGTACCGCGACCGTCCGAATGGCAGTAAACGGCGCAGACACCGGTGACGATATTGTAAGGGGTGGCGCCGACGGCGATGACCACGTTGGTATCGAAAACAACGTCGGGATTATTATTAACATGCGTGCCGCCGATAGCGCCCATCTTCAGGGTGTTGGCGTCCGTTGCCGTATTTAAATGGCAGGTGCCGCAGAAGTATTTGGCCACATGCTGCTGATGGCGGGCGGAGTTCTTGCCGTTCATGTTAGGGGTATTATTGCCGTGGCAGGCAGTGCAGGTGGTAATGGCTCCAGAGGTGGAGCCAAGATCCCAGCCTGGAATCGTAGCAGCGACGTAATTTCGCGAGGCATCGCCAGTACGGGCTCCGCCATTGCTGTGGCAGTAGACGTTGCTGCAGGTTCCCAAGCCGGCCGAATTGTAAGTAGGTGCCATATTGCCGTTGCCGGTGGCAAGGGCATGGTCGCTGCCAAGGAATACCTCCTGAAAGATATTGTTAACATGATTGTGATTAAGATGGCAGGTGGCACAACTGAAAGTGTAATTGCCGCCGCCGCCAGCGTGCGCCGCATGTGGGGTTGTCGATTCATTCTTCAAAGGTGTGTAACCGGTGGCATAACCAGCATCGCCCCCGGCCACATTCTGGGTCGGCGGGGCACCATGACAGGTATCGCAACCACCGACGGCTTCAAAGCTATTACTGGCGCCCCCGTGTGGATGACAGGGTTCGCAATTTTCCCCTTCGCTGTGCTCGCGGATGCTGCCGGCCATGGTGGCAACGTCACCGTGGCAGCGCTCGCAATAGCCGGCGGTGTCGCCAACCACTTCTCCGGCCCAAACGTCGGCAACCGATTTGGTTCCACCGCGAGTGGTGGTCAGATCTAGATAGCGCAGATTATCAATCACCACATTTGATGGTGGCTTGGTCGTTTGGTCGCGCAGAATGAAGTAGTTAGGCGTGCCGCCATTATACGAATGGCCGCCGTGGCAATCTAGACAGCCGATCGGGGTGCCGGTGCCGTGGAGTTTGTGGGTATGGCAAGTCTGGCAGAGGTTGGAGCGCTTCTGCGCGGTCGCATTGGCATCATTTAAAACTCTGGCGAACGGGCCGTCGCTGCGCAGCAAGTGGCCATCGCCATCACCGTTGGTCACATGAGCAACAACATCCACCGTATCAGAATTGGAATCGGCAAAGTGAGTGCCGTGGCAAGACGAGCAGTACACTTTGCCGGCGACTAACTGTACACTGCTACCCACTTCAATGGTCTTGTAACCGGGGGTTGGGTCGGGGGGAAGTCCGATACCGATCGGATGGGTCAGGTAAGCATGATTGTTGTTAAGATTCCAATCATTGTGGCATTCGAGGCAGTAGTCCGGGAGTAATGAAGTGCGCAACTGTTTGACATTGCTTAAATCGGCATGCGGCTCATGACAGCGGCTGCAGGTGACCTTTCCAGTGGAGACGTTGTAGCGAGAATAATAGAATGATCTCGACGGCGCCTTTGCACCAGCCGCCGCCTTTATGTCGTAGCCTGCCCAACGGTGGGAACTGCCCTGCGAACCGGAGGAAATCATTGCGTTGCTGGCGTCAGCGATAACAAATCCCCCGCGGGGAGGTGGTGGAGACGATTTCCGCGGCTCATCAAGCATCGGAACGCCAGTGGCAGAGGATTCGTGACAACCCACGCAAAGATTAGTAACGGTTCCTGCTTCGCCACCGAGAGCGTTCATTGTTACATTCGGATTATGGCAGCGTTTGCAGCTGAAATTGTGCATGGCTACGGCAGCATAGACCTGCCCAGCGCCAGCCATTGCAAACATCAGAAAAAGAATGCCGATCAGAGCCCGTGGCCTCATCGATTCACTCTTATCCTTGCAAATGGGGTCCTGATTACCAATCAGCATGGTGTTTTGGCCATTGCGGCGACGGTGAAAAAACCGGGAAATTTGCCCGAAATCAAAAAAGCCGTGAATCGGATTAAATTCCAGCCTCAATTAATTAAGCTTTAGGTAATTCATCAGCAAATTTTATACCCACTGAATATGGTCGTTAGCTGGGCGGGGGTGATGCAAAATTTCAGAAGCTATTCCAGCAGCTTTTCAGCTTTTCGACACTGTAGCGCAGCAGTCCGCCATCGGGGGCAAAAACCTCCAGGGTAATGGTGGAATCATATCTGGAATCCTTGAGGGCGCGCAGCGAGGCCGCCAGATCGACGGTGCCGGCGCCAAGGGGAAGGTGCAGGTCGGCGGTGCCGCCCAGATTATCGTGCAGGTGAACGTGTTTGAGTCGCCCCCCCCAGCGCTTGAGAATCGAAAGGGTGCTGTTTGCCGCCACATCCAGATTGGTGTGGCCAAGGTCGAGATGGAGGCCAAGTTCCGGCAGCGGGGTGAGCAATTCTCCCAGCTGTTCGGCCGAATTGAAACTCCCGGGCAGATTCTCGACCATCAACGTGATCCCCAGGGAGCTGCAATGGGTGATGATTTCGCGCATGCTCTGCACATTGCGTTCGATGAGAAAGGCGCGATCATGCATCGGCGCCTTCGGATCGGGATGAATATTCATCAGTTTTGCCCCGAGAGCAGCAAAAACCTCAGCCGAGTGCACGAAGGCAGAAACCGCCCCTTTGCGAACCTCTTCGAAGGGATGCGCTAGAGGGAGATAATAGGCCGTGTGGCCGACTATCCCCATCTGATGCTTCTTCAGCAATTCGCGCACAACTGGCACATCGATCCGTTCCGGTGCCGCTGCCGGCGGCTCGAGGGTTAGATCGATGAAATCAAGACCCATTTCGGCTATCCAGCGAATCTCTTCTTCCACCGGTCGCTGCGGATGATTCATCGCGCCGATCTGCATCGTGCCTCCCTGCTCCCCCTGAAAGTTAGTGCGGAAACCAGTGCCCTTCCTTGATCAAGGCTATCCGGCTCCAATCGACCGCCGGGCGGCCATTTCCCTCAGCAGAACTGAGTCCGAGCCGCGCCCATATCCAGGGTGGCAGCGCTGCGGCTTTACCTGGGCACAGCCAGCGAAAAATGCTCATTACCCCGCCGAGAAGCTGCGCATCTTCCCCTACCCTTGCCAACAGATACTCCCAATCCAGACGAGCGCCCAAAACTCCGAGCAGGGCCAGCAGATCGGGCCAGTCGCAACGTTCACGATGCAGAATGTAAAGTTTGCTCCAGATCAACTCTTCCGGCGGAATCAGACGCAGGTCAACTCCCCGCACCTGTAGCGGCCATCCCCGGCTCACCCATCCCTCATCGATCGTCCCCCGGTTATTCAGCATGCGCCAAAGAACATCGAGAATATTACCGAGGCAGACGCCGCGATAGCTCCAGGTGGGGTCGTAGGGGACAGCGGTATATTCACTGAATCCAGCCTGTTTCATCAGCGGGAGAAAGATTTCCTGATCCGGCGGATGAATGAAAACATCCAGATCCTTTGTATTTCGCCGCATCCCCGCATAAAGTGAAAAGGCAATACCCCCACCCACGGCAAAGCGCAACCCCTTAGCCCTGGCGCTGGCCAGCACCGGGGCGTAAGTCGTCCATTGCTCCTCCGGAATCAAATCGATCAGTGCCGCTTCGGCCTTCTGCCGCTCGCTGGCCGACAGGGGGAATTCGTTCAGATGCAGTGGTTTGTTCATTGTCGGCCTGTTGTCAAAAGACAATGACACCGATCATCCCGAGAATGGCCGCGCCGATCGCCAAAACGGCAAGAAAAATGGCGCCCATGCTCATGATCCCACCGCCTACGCGCGGCGAGGTGGCGACAACCAGACCGATGACACCGAGCGGAATGGCCGCCAGCGCCGCAAAAAGACCCCAGAGAGGGTGTCCGGCAAAGGTCATGATAAAACTGGCCACGGCGCATAAAATGGAAAAAGTGGCGCTGGTACCTGCTTTCTGTTCCACAGTGATCTCCTTGCAAAAAAATGAATGAAGGTGTTTACGGTTTCTATTTTATCATTTTTCGGGGTGACGGAGCAGGAAGGGACTGGGCAGGAACTAGAGAGAAAAGGAGTGACGAAGTAGCGCTCGATTCAACCTTTAATCATCAGCCGGGCGCATTCGTCGTTGTCAATGGCATGTCAGGGGGAGATGCCGTCGTATCCGCCTTTATGCTGTCATCTTCCAATACCCCTTCTTCATTATTTTCTTCGACCTTCTCCATCACCCCGCCGATCAATGTGGCTACTGGATCGAAACAGGCTATCCGGCGAGCACCAATATAACGATTGCGAAAGTAGGGCAAATCTACATTGGAAATAACCACCTTCCGCTTATTTCGGGAAGCATGGATCATTTTTCCATCTTGAAGATAGATACCGACATGGGAGGGGAATTGGGCATAGGTACGAAAGAAGAGAAGATCCCCTCTTTGCAAACCTCCGACCGGAACCTTTTCGCCCAAGCGAAACTGTTCACGTGCGGTACGGGGAAGTTTAAGCCCTAATTGCCGGAAAACCTGCTGAGTAAAACCGGAGCAATCTGTAGAGTTGCGATCCTCAGCGCCGAAGCGGTAAGGAGTGGCAAGGAAAGAAAGGGCAACCTCTTCCAAATCCCCGTCGGGGAAGGGCAATAAACCTTCGCCGAACGGAGTCGCCTCCACGAAATAATCCTCGTTTGGAGGGGGAGAAACGGTATCCGATTTTTTCTTTTTCTTCTTATTCGCGACCGTCGAGGTTGTTGTATCTTTCTTGAGTTTCAGTATCATTCCCGGGTGTATCAAATTACCTTTTAAACCATTGATCCGCTTCAATTCATCGACGGACATGCCGGCTTTCCGGGCAATTCCGTAAACGCTCTCCCCTTTGGCTACAAGGTGCGTCGGCGCCTTGTGCTGTGCCTTTGCCGGTTTCGCCTCCGCCGACACTGCCCAGAAAAACGGGAATAGTAGAATTACAAACAGCAATATTTTATTCATTTTAATGTTTCATCCATATGATTCGACTCCTCATGCTAGCCGGACTATGCCCCGGGGACAAGAAAAAATCGTATAAAAAAACACCAATCACTTTTCAGATTAATTTAATTTCCAGGATTGCTATGATAATGAGGATTCTTTCCGTCTGGAAATAAATTCTCATATGTCTGTTTCAGAGGTAAGAACTGCCGGTTTAATTGCGAGCAAATAGAAAGGGAGAATTCAATTGAAAGTCGTTTGCCTTTTGGGAAGCCCGCGCCGGGACGGGAACAGTGCGGCGCTCGCCAGTCATTTTCTCCGGCGCGCTCAGGAACTCGGGGCCAAAACGCTCTCGTTTTCCCTTAATGATCTCTCGACTCGCGGCTGCCAGGCATGTGAGGCCTGCAAAACCGACCTTGAGGGTTGTGTGCTTCAGGACGACTTGGGCGACGTTCTTGAAGCGGTTTTTCATGCCGATCTGATCGTGTTTGCCTCACCAGTTTACTACGGTGATGTCAGCGCGCAACTGAAAACCTTTATTGACCGCACCTATTCTTACCTGCGACCGCGCTATATCGCACTGGAGCAACCAAGCCGTCTGCCGAAACGCAAACCGCTGGTCTTCATTCTCACCCAGGGACACCGCGACCCCAGCAACTTCGACGACATTCTCCCCCGCTACAGCAAGCTTTTCTACTGGACTGGTTTTGCCGACGTGCACCCGGTTAGGGCGATCGATCTCTATCATCGCGGCGATGCCCAGAAGAAGTGTCCGGAAATATATGGTGAGCTGGAAAGATTGGCGACGGAGCTTTGCCGAGCGCATACATAACGCTGAGAACAAACAAGGGCCAACCAATCGGCTGACCCTTGTTTGAAAATTATTGCGGGACGGGAATGCAACGATAGTTGCAGGCTCCTGTTTTGCAACGATAATTCATATATTATCTTCCGATATTACCCCCAAAGTTACCCCTATAAAACTTGGATGCTCTCGGACTTAGGCGGATGCTGCCGGTGCCTCGGGTGACGGCGCATCGGATAAAAAAAGAGCCCACTGGTCGCCGGGACTAATTTTTGCCAGCGGCAACTCCGATGTTTGTCCAGTACTCGGAAATATCCCCACGGCGCCGGACCTGAGCCATGCCGGCGAAGAAAGCTGTATCCCTTAGAAACACTTCGTCTCCAGTTTTGAACATTATGCAGCGACCAGACAGAACGAGCGCGGCAAGTGCTTTTTTGAAAGCTTCAAGGTCGTTCTCTGCGGCATAGCTCACGAGCCGCTTGTAATCTTCTTTTTCGATGCATCCGACATTTCCGTCACTCGTGATGCGGATCGCGCCATCTGCGGGCGATTGGGTTTTTTTGGCGTTCGATTTTTGAGAGTGGGGTGAAGATTGATTTTCAACAGCAGTAAACGGTTTATCTGGGGTTGGCTGGGGGGATGGTTGTTGCTTTTGTACGAGGTTGGGATGACCCTGAGGCATTAGATCTTTTACAGATGGGTCGGTTGGTTTTTTTGTACCGAATTGAACTTTCCCCTCTTTATCAACCCACCTGTAAATCTCAGCGTATGACGCCGTAGCGATAATGAGTGCAATGATCACAAGAATAGGTTTCATCTGCCCCCCTTTCAATGTTCTGCCGGATATTATCACGACACATGAAAAAGGATTACAAAAAAACCCCCATGGTTCACCGGAGGGGGTGGCAAACCATGGGGGTTCTGTCCAGTTTCCCGGACGTTTCGATAATGCAACGATCAGCCGGCGGGAGTCAAGGGGTGTAGACGCGATCAGGGCAACAGCTTTTCCCACTCGCCGCGGTCAAATTTCACTACCTCGAAAGAATCCCACCGGCAATGAAAAACCATGCGGCCGGCCTGCCAGACCTTCAGGCTGTACCCGCGTTCGGTGCCGGGAGTTTTCGGGGTGGAATAGGCGAACTGCAGCGCCCCACGCTTCCAGGTGACGACGCATTCGGAAATCCCTTGCACCTTCTCGACGCCAGGGCCGGGAGAGAGTTTCCGCAGGAGTCGGTCTTTGATCCGCTTGGCGAGTTTCGTTACTTCAGTGGTCATTGATCCATCTCCATTCCTGCGGTGGCCAGGTCCCGTTGAACCGCTTGCAGGATCTCCATTGCCCCGACCGTCGAATCGTCTGTGAGGCCGGCACGTATTGCCCCGATCACTACGGCCAAGCGATGGTGACAGCTTTCCACGATCTCCCGAGGTTCAGACATTGGCGCCTCCCTCAATACGAGCAGAAACCAGTTCAAGGCATTCCCGGACTTCCCAAACCGTATAGCATGCCCCCTGCGCCTCTCCGTTGTTCCATGTCATGTCGGCAGACGCAAGAGACGATTCGAGAAGGGAAAGCTTGCCGTCCATCCGCAGAATCAGCTCCTCAGTCGTGAATCGCCCCCAAGTTCGAGCCCCTTCAGATAATTCCTTTGCTGCCATCGCATTTACCTCCCGGTGATTAAATTGTCGATGGCGAAAGGATTAACACCGGAAAAAATTCATTACAAGCGAATAAGAATTTGACCGTCCGGTCAATCTGTTTGACCGTGAATTCCGACGAAGCATTGTCAGGTTACGGGCGCAGGTGGGGGAAATTATTTTTGGTTCATTCATCTTTCTGCGGGCGTATTTTCAATGAGGTGGTAACCGAGAAGTTAACCATGTGTTAAGGGTGTGGTAACCAGCAGAATTCCTAAGATAAACGTTAGCTTATGTGTGGAAACTTAAAGTGGAAACCGGGCGGGTGGAAACCGGGTGTTAACCCAGATTTTACCCCTGTCGCTAGGCGTTGATCGAGCAGCGCCCCTCATTAGGTTTTATACCTCTGGAAGGACCCGAGACCCCGACGGTGGTGGTGTCTGCTCCGGATTCTCTGCCAGTCGTTCAATGCAACGTGGGCACAAGTGACCACGATAAGCGACAGTCTTTGCCTGCCGCGTCTGTCGTTTGCATCCAGCGCAGGTGCGTATCCGTCCTCGCATATTCAATTCCTCCGATCAGTGTTAGGCAATACACAAAGGGTGAATTCCAAGAGAAACGGTTACCCTGATCTCAGTTAGATTTCGCAGCCCATAGGTTTCGCGCAAAACCCGATAGGCTTTGTATCTTGCCTTCCCGCGAGTTTCGGCCTCAATGTCTGCAGCCATTCCGCCCCATTCACACGTCCAGAGTCGCATACCCGATCCTCCTTGAATAAAGGCCCCGGTGTCACCCGGGGCTCAGTGCCTATCGCGCCGCCGATAAAGGAAGGAGGGGACAGCCCTAGGCTTTCCACGGTTATTTGGCAGATGCCGAGCCACTCATGGAATAACGCTCAGCGCGTCGGGGTGAATATTAAAAAGCCCCAGGTGCGCCCGCCCTTTAAGTGTTTATCCCACCCCCGACTCTTCACCCTTAAGGCATTGGACGGTTGCCTCCAGTTCTACGGATCGCATCTTGTAGAGCAGGAGTTCTAAACGTAGATTGTTGATCATCTCAAACATTGCCCCCCCGACAGCCTCAGGCGTTTCCTCATTGGCAAGCCTTTCCACGTCATACCTGTCGAACAAGGCCGCTGCCATTTGTTTCGTGACTTCAACAAGTGGGGGGTGGTGACCGCAACGCCTTTCAATCAGACGGTCGGCCGCTTCACGAAATGCCTGCTGGTTGCGTGCGAGTGCTGCTTTCACATCTTCTTCCACCGTATTTCTCCTCTCGGTTACTCGGCGCCAGGGTTTAGCGCAATCAAGAATTCGCTGGCCTCTTCGGTCGCCCGGATTCGTACTTTGTCCAAAAGGTTCCATATCACCATTTCGAGCGCCGGCTCCAGGCCGTTGGTATCGATCTTTATCAGGGCATCGCCACGGCGCATTCTGTCGTTTCGGATCTTCAGCGAGTCGGCTTGTAATTTCAGCAAATCGACTTGGGCCTTGATCAATGAATCGCGCCTCCTGCTCTCGGCATCGATTTGGCCCTGAATGATTTTCTGAGCAGACGAACTCGGCCCCCTGAAAATAGTATCGAGCTGACCGGTCATGCCAAGGAGCGTTTGACCGGTGTTTTCAACTGACTTGGATATTGTCTCCATGAGTGAGGCGAAAGCCTTCGCGCCTGCTTCCGCCTCTGCAATCTTTAAATCAACGGTCAGCTCCATGGCTTTTATCTTTTCGTTCGATGCCAGCTCGAGCATTTTATCTTTGAGCTTTTCTGCCTTCTCCGCAGCCGAATTCATCGCGCTTTCGGCTTTGGGCAGAGCGGCGTCCTTGCCGGTCAATTCAGCCATCCGGGCGTTCAAATCAATTGACCCGCTGGCCGTGCGTTTAAATGCTTTGCCGGCGTTATCGGCTGCCGATATTGTCAGGTCGAAATTATCGGCGGTGGACTTCACCGCATCTGCCAGTTCCGTCTGTTTTTCTCCTGCCAGGCGTGCGTTCTTTGCACTTTCCAGCATCTGTACATTGTGCTCCATAAGCTTCCCGGTGGACTGCCCGATAGATTCGCCCACCTTCACCCATTTGCCGGATGCTTCATCGAAAATGATGATGCCTTCTTTTTCCAGGCGGTTGAATTCATCCATATCTTTGATGTTCAGCCCGGTCTGTTTCGAGAGTTCGGCGAGACGCTTTGCAACCTCGCCATGCAGATCAGCCCGGGTCTTTTCCGATTCGGCAATCTCGCCGTTCAGTTGCGTCATTTCCCGCCCGTAGGCCGTCAGGTTGTTTATCTCGGTCCCGGCTGCATAGGCGGCGGCAGCAAGGGCGGTCAACGCCAGGGCTACAGCGAGAGGGCTGGCGGCTACCGCGGCGAAGGCGGCGCCGGCCCCGATGGTCGCGGTGGCAATGGTACCGAGAGCACCGGACAGGGAAATAATGGCGGTCAGCACCGGCGCGGCGATGATGGCTATTCCGCCGATCGCGCCGGCAAGCTTTACAAACTCCGGATCCAGTTCGGCCATAAACTTGGCCACGTCCGCCAGCAGTTCGACAAATGGGCCGATTGCCTTGATGGTCGATCCGACAAACTGAGAAAGCGTCAAAAAGCCACTGCCGACAACCTCAATAGCGTGTTTCAGGCCTTCGGCGGTGGTCAGGTCGGCTCCGTCGAATACCTGCATGATGGCTTCTTTGACAACCTCTATCCCTTTGATGAATTCGGAAAAATCGGCGCTGGCCAGGGCTTCCGGCAGGTTCTTCGCTATCGCTTCAAGTGTGCGCTGTGCATCACCGGCCAAGCCCTCCAACTGCTGCACGAATTCACCCAGTTCGCCCTCATTGACGCTGGCACCGATGGCCTTGAAGATCGCGGCGATGGCGTTCTGGATGCCGCCGAACTCATCAAGAAGGGGTCTGCCGATCCCCTCGAGCATGACCTTCAGCGCGTTCTGAATTCGTTGATTCCCGAATTCCAGAGCTTCCACCATTTCATCAAAGGCGGTCTTCGTTGCGCCGGCACTGTTTCGGATCTCCTCAAGTGCGCTTTTAAATTTTTCCGCTCCGGTACCCGTCAGGGACAGCACGGCATTCAGCGCCTCGGTGCTGCCGAACAGTTTGGCCATCGTTTCAACGTTGCCGCCGGTGGCCTTGGCGACATCCAGAAGAACGCCTTCCAGCCCCTTTGATTGCAGGGCGCTGGCGTTGAATTGGATGCCCAACTCTGCGGCGGTGTCGCTGGCTTCTTTGGATGGCTTGACGATGTTCGATATGGCGGCCTTGATTGAGGTGATCGCCTGCGATGTTGGCGCGCCGGTGGCGGTCAGGGCGGCGATGGAGGCGGTCAGGGTTTCGAACGGGATGCCAGCGTTTGCAGCTAGGCCGGTGACTTGTGCCAAGCTGGCAGCCAGTTCGGGAAGGGTGGTCTGTCCCTTCTCCACCGTTTTAAAGAGAATGTCGCTGAATTTCTGCGCCTGATCCGCACCTGCTCCGTAAGCGTTCAGGCTGGAGACAAGCACCTTCAGCGATTCACCGAGTTCGGCTTTACTGGCAACCGCGAGCTGCTCGGCCTGTTTGACCATGGCCAGGCTGTCGGTGTAGGCGACATCTGAGCTGATTGCATCGTAAACGGCGCCGGTGATCTGTTCGAGCGATTGAGTGCTGGTGCTGGCATAGTCAAGAATGTCTTGCTTGAACTCGGCAAGCTTATCCGCCGGCGCATCGATGATCGTGGTGATTTCCCGAAAGGCCGCATCGAAGTCGCCTGCAGTCTTGACGGCAAACAGGGTCAGTGCTGCACCGCTGGCGAGCATGGCCGCTTCGAATTTCAGAATGCCGGTGGTGACATTGGCAACCGGATCAGCAAGGGACTTGAGTTTGTTCGCGGAGTTTTCGACCCCGCTGACGACTGAGGAGACGGCGGAGGCGGTGCGGTCGATGCCGTTGAAGATAATATCGATCGTCTGTTTTGTATCGGCCATGATGCTGCCCTCTTGGAGAAAGCCCCCGGCCGGCAAAAGACCGGGGGCGGTTGTAAATTAGGTCCGCTTGGCCAGAATCAGCGTTTTCGGACGGGTGCACAGCGGCAGAGGGTTCGACTGCGCCTCCATGTCGACAAACTTCTGGAACTTCGGATCAACTGAAGACTTGACGTATTTCGGCAAGCCAAGGGTGTTGACCGTCTCGACGTAATCGGCCGGACCGAAGTAATTGACGAACAGACCGGGAACACCGACCGGGAAGAAGTGCGCCTTGTCGGTGTGGATGAAGTCGATGGCACCGACCTTGCCGCGGTAGTTCTCGAAGGTAATGCCGCCGTACCGCAGAAAATCATAAACGGCACCCTCCCGGAGCTGTGCGGCCTCCTGCTGCGCCAAGTAGGTAGCGCGGACCTCGGAATGGGCGATCAGGTCATCCCAGAACGCATCGCCGCAGAAGCAGTGAATGTCGGTCGCCAGAGCGGAGCCGAGTTCGTTGTAAATTTTGCGGATGACCTCGGAGCATTTCCGCCGAACCACTCCGCTGGCCGGATTGGCGTTGTCCAGATCAAAATCGATCTCGGCTTCCTGACTGACACCGAATTCGGTGAAAAGGTCATAAATCACCGTTTGCCCGTCAGCATCGAGGATCTGCCCCTTGATAGCCCCCATGCGCAGATGTTCCAGTGTGGCATCGAGACTGCGACTCATGGTTGTCAGTCGGCGATTAACCACGCCTTCGACCGATTCCAGGGCGTTGCTGCTGCCGAAGGCGCGGACGTTCTGTATCTCATCCGCCAATACCATGTCGCCGACAGGGAGGTGGGCCAATTTGAAATCGCGGGCCTTGCGCTTGGTGTCGTAATTCTGCTGTGCGGCGGCGCCGCGGGGGCGGTTCTCCACCAGGTAGAGAACGCCATCCTTTTCTTCGATCATTACTTCCGTGGTTGCAACGGGAATTTCTTCGAAAAGCTTCAAGCGACCGATCCGGCCGGGAAGGAAAGGTACCTTGTTGATGGCGCCGGTCAGGCTCATCATTTCGAAAACACTGGACTCGAAAACGTTTGCAATCATCTTTTTTCTCCTTTGATGTTGTCGGTTACTTGCGGGCCTGGAATGTTTCTTTTGACATTCTGGCGAATGCTTCAGGTGTCGGTTGCATCGGTGTTGGTTGCATCAATGTCGTATTCGTTTTTTTCGCCTCCTGTTGATTGAAAAGGGCCTGCGGTACTTTGCGATAATGGCTGAGGTCGAATTCGGCGGCCATTTGAATGGGCTGCTCGATTTCATCGGCAAAACCGAGCTTTACCGCTTCCTCTGCCGTCATCCATGTTTCTTCGGCCATCATGCGTTCAATCTCTTCCGCCTTCAGGCCGGTTTTCTCCTGATAGGCCGTCACAAGTCCGACCTTGAACCGGTCGAGCATCTCGGCCGCCTTGCGCATATCCTCGGCGGTACCCCAGGCGCCGCCGGCTGGGTTGTGGATCATCATCACCGCATTCGCAGGCATGATCACCCGGTGGCCTGCCATTGCAATGACTGAGGCGACAGAAAGGGCCATGCCGTCGATATAAACATCCACGGTGCCGGGGTGGCGCCGGAGCGCGTTGTAAATCGCGTTCCCGGCCGGCACGCTGCCGCCGTTACTGTTGATGTGCAGGTCGATGTCGCCGAGTGGCTTCAGGTTGTCGATGAACTCTTTCGCGGCGACTTCATCATCTCCCCATTTGAAATCTACGATGACGCCATACATGTAGATTTCGCTTCTTCCGGTCCCTGCCTTGGCCTTGATCTCATACCATTTGGGTCTGCTCACAGCGTCTCTCCTTTAATTGCCAATTAGGAATGTGGGCGGTTTCGGTTGCCGGTTCGCTTCCAGCCAGTTACGCATCAGGCCGGGCAGGAGGCGCTTCTTGTTCGCATCCTCAAGGGCCGTCAGATATCCAGCCTGCGCCCGGTCCACCTTCGCTTTGACCGAATCGATCTCCCGCTTCAGGTTTCCCGGCATTGGATTGTGCGGGCTGGAATATCCCTCACCCTCCCGCTGAGCCCGTTTCATTTCGTCGCGTGCATCCACAAGGATCTGCCGGCGCGTCTGCAAGATGCTGCTGGCGGCGGCTGCCTCGGTTTCCAATGCTTCGAGCTTCTCGCTAAAGAAGTCCCAGGCGATACCCGGGCGATCGGGCAGACCGAAAAAAGCCCGCGGGTCAGGATCCGTTTTCCGATCGATGATGATGTCGGCCAGTTCCGCCTCATCGATCAGGGCTTCCCGCTGCCGATGGAGCTTCAGGGTTTCCGACTCGATCTCGGCTTCAAGATCGATCCGATCCTTGTTCGGCAGGATGGAGGCATTCGCGCCGGCGATGTATTTCTGCCCGGCGGCGGTGAGGTATGCGGAAACCTTTTCCGGGTCCATGAGGCACAGGGCTTCAAACCCGGTCAGCTTATGAAGGCCCACGCTGTTCGTCGGGGCGTTTCCGGGCTGGGTGAGATGGCCAAGGGTCAATTTCTCCTGAGCACGGCCGGCGGTCGTCTGGATAAGGGCGGCTATGTTTTCGCCCCAATTTGCCGGGACCGACTGCCTGACCATTTCCAGTCGACCTGTTGCGTCCCGTATCGCGGCCTCTATTGCGGCCGCTCTGTCTTGAATCTTCGCCATGGCTGTTATCTCCGTGAATCGTAAATTTCGCGGGCGTTGACCCCTTGCCGTGCCGATCCCCCGCCGTGCCGGCTGCTGATATCGTTCGACTCATGGCGCATTGCCAGTGCGTCGAAGATACGGCCGTTTGCCTGCTGCTCCGTGCTGCCGTCGGCAACCATACCGGCGAACATCGATACGGCCTTGTTCGCCTCACAGGCAGCATAGACGGCAAGGATCCGCCCGCGCTCGGCTGCCGTGGCCTGCTGTGCCGCCTGCTGTGCCGCGGCCGTTACTTGGCTCCCGGCGGCGGCGGTGGCCTGCACCTGAAGCTCTTGGCGGACGGCGGAAATTGCATCGTCTATCCGCTGCCTTACCTGCGCTTCGGTGAAAACCGCGCCTTCAGGTTGTTCGGGGTTGCTCGGGTTGTTTTCCATTGGTACCTCCTGTGATATGCCGGTTAATGGTTCATGTGCCGCGCCGGATCGTCGCCGCGGCATTTCAGTTGCCATAATGTGCAGCCTGCCAGTTGCTCCGGACCGCGGGAATTCTTTATCGGGCAATGTCCGCCGGGTTGCTGGTTCTGGTGCGATAGGCAGAGTTCGACGGCAGCGGTTGCGGCGAGTTGCAGGGGGTGAAGCACATCTGTTGCGCCTGTTTCTGCGTGCAACTTTCCGGTGATTTTCGAAGGGGCGAAGTTGCACTGTTTCTCGGTCGATTTTGCATCGTTGTTGCGGATGCTGTTTCTCTGCAAAACCTCCGCAGCTAAGTTCTTAAGCCCTTTTCCTGCCTGCGGTTGCACTGCGGTTGCATACCCTGTTGCATCAACCCCCGTAGGTGTTGCGGGTTGCACAAGGCTTAGGTGTGCAACGTGCAACACTGGCGCTATCATTCGCCCCTCCCGGCCGTAATAAGGCCAAGGGCTTTTGCCTTTTTGAGGTGGCGCGAGACGGTGGATTTATGCACCCCCAGCTCTTTCGCAATCTCGGTCGCATTCAGGTTTTCATCACGGGCAAGATCGACAACCTTGTCGAAAGTCGAATCGTCAAGGCTGCGTGTCGCCCATGTCTGGCGGCCGTGTTCGTCGGTCATTAATCGTGCTTCGAACGGGACAGCATCCTCCCCGTAGAATCCGCGGGATTTTTCGAAATGGACCTCGAAAACCGCTCCATCCTCCGGGTCATATTTCGCCGGCCGGCGCAGGGCTATCACCGTATCTAAAACATCCTCGCGCTTACTGGTCCCCCTCTGGTTCCCACCTTTGCCGGCATGATGGATAAACAGGACTGACTTTCCTTCGGATCTAAGCCGTAGCGCCCACTCTTGAACAGATATCCAGCCCTCGGCTTCGTTCTCTGTGCCGGTCCGGCAGAGTGTCGAAATGTTGTCAACGATTATGAGGTCGATGCCGCGAAGATATGGGGTGAGGGCTTCTTGATCGTCCGGCTTGCTCAGATCGATCATCCCGGACGGTTGCAGGTCGGGTGTTATGAACCGGAATGGCGCCAATGGTTCAAGCTCGTTGGCTGCTACCATTGAAGCGGCGCGCGCCTGTAGAACAGCCGCCGGCATTTCACCGTCAAGGTAAAGCACCCCTCTAGGCCGCGGGGCAGACCAGCGAAGAAACTTCCCCCCGCAGGCGATAGCAAATGCAACCGCCAGTGCCAGGAAAGTTTTGCCGATCCCCCGGCCGGCATAGATCATTGCTAAACCTTGACTCGGCAGCCATGGGGCGAGAATGTTGTCGCGAGGTGGCAATTCGAGCGCCAGAAAATCCGAGAGCTCGATTACTTGGATGCGTTCCATCCCATGTTCCAGCGGCTCCGGTGGTAGGTCCGGTCTCACGCCGTCACCTCGAGAGCTGATAGGTCGAAGTCCCTATTGAACACCTGAAAGCGACCGGCCAAATCCCGGAGTGGGCGCCGCTCAAGGGCAGCTCTGTGCAGTAGTTTCCCAGCGTCTTTCAGGAGAGCGGCCGGGAGGGCGTGTCGAGTCGTTGCATCGGCGCAGATTTGAATGTTGCCAGGATGAGCAAGGGCAAAAACCACGGAGGTCGGATCTCCGCGTCGGTCAATCGCCTGCACTAAACAATCGCCCTGGTACTCGTGGGGAGACAGCGGACGAAGATCTACGAGCAAGACGTTGACCTCGCCAGGCAGCGACTTTGCCAAAGCCGCATAATCTCGGTCGTCGGTTACGATCAGTCCGGCGTGGGGTGGTCTTGACTTTTTGGCCTGTTCCGGTGTTGAAATTGGCAACATGGTTTTCCTCCTCAGCATTTTGAAAGCCCCTGGCGCCATCCGGGGGTTTTCGCTGTTTTACCGATCTCGCCTCGATCTCATTTCCGCTTCCCGCAACAAATCCAGACAGTCACGCATCAAACAAACCCGGCACGGCGGCGCCGTCGATCCAGACAGCATTGGCCAGAACGGGCGGGTTTTCTCGTGATGGGTACCGCAGAGCGGGCAACGGACCCGGCGGCCGGGCGCGATTCTTCGAATTGCGAACATCTGATTGATTCTCCGGTCAAATGATTTGATTCGGCGGACGTGAAAATTCAGACCGCTTTCTTCTCTTCCGGCGGATCGATCAGCGCCCGGATATCGGAGACGCGCCAGGCTGTGCACCGCGTGCCAAGTTTTACCGGCTGAGGAAAACGGCCAGTCCGAACGCCATCCCACCATGTGGATTTTGAAACCGGGATGAGTGCCGGAATGGGTGGAATAGCTCTCTTGTTGCCAATGATTTGGGGCAGCCGCAAAAGGCCAGTGTCGGGCAGGGATTTGTTCATGGTGTGTCTCCTCATGGTTTCCCCCGTTTAGAGGGGCAATGTCCAGTTCATGACGAGGCAAGCCTATCCCGTCCAGAAACGGAAAACAAGAGAAAACTTCAATGATTTCAAATGGTTAACGGCACGATAGCGCACGATATGGTATGACATGGCATGATGTAGCACGCTGCGAATGAAAATAATTTGGGGGGGGGGAAGAAAAAAACCCTCCAGCATTTCGGCGGGAGGGTCTGTGGGGTGGTATGAGGGGGGGGTTACCGTGCAAATAGCGGAATGACTTTCGCCCCCGCCTTCAGGCCGTCCAAGTAATCGGCCCATAGCTGCATCATCTTCCGGCGCTCGGCAAGATGCGCCGTCCGGTTGTAGGCCCGGCCGTTCGGATCCTTCACCGCATGGGCGAGTTGATGCTCGATGAAGTCCGGCCGAACCTGCAACACTTCGTCAAGGATCGTCCGCGCCATGGCCCGGAATCCGTGCCCGGTCATTTCATCGATGCCGTACCCCATGCGCCGCAGCGCCGCATTCACAGCGTTATTGCTCATCGGCTTGGTAAACGATCTACCTGAATGGAATAAATACCTGCCGTTTCCGGTCAGGACGTGCAACTCCCGCAGGATCTCGACCGCCTGTCGTGAGAGCGGTACCAGATGCGCTTCTTTCATTTTCATACGAGCGCCGGGAATGTTCCATTCTCCAGCATCAAGATCGAACTCCGGCCATTCGGCTTGCCTGAGTTCGCCAGGTCGGACGAAAATCAGAGGTGCCAGCCGCAGGGCAGACTTGACCACAAAAGAGCCGTCATAGCCATCGATTGCCCGCAGGAGCCCGGCAATCTTCGTAGGATCCGTCACCGCCGCATGGTGCTTCGTATTAACCGACGGAAGCGAACCCCTCAGGTCGGTGGTCGGATCACGTTCCGCCTTCCCGATTGCAACCGCATAACGAAAAATTTGCCCGCAGATGTTCCGAACTCGGTGCGCAGTCTCCAGGGCTCCGCGTGCCTCAATTCGCCGCAGGATATCCAGAATGTCTTTTGCCTTCAGTCCGGCAATCGGTCGGTTCCCGATCCAGGGAAAAACGTCACGCTCCAGTCGGCCGGTAATCAGCACCTGCGTTGTAGCCGCCCGGTTCGAAGCAAAACGGGAAAGCCAGTCACGGGCGATCACCTCGAACGTATTCGCCGACAGTTCCGCATTCTCCAGTTTTTCGGCCTTGCGTGATTCGCTGGGGTCAATACCAGCCGCGACCTGTTTCCTTGCCGCCTCCCGCTTGTCGCGAGCATCGCCTAAACCTACCTCGGGGTATGTCCCGAACGAAAGCAACTTTTCTTTCCCCTGAAAGCGGTATTTGAACCGCCACCACTTACCCCCGGCCAAAGTAACCAGCAGATAAAGACCGTTGCCGTCCGTCATTTTGTACGGCTTTTCCTTTGACTTGGCGCCTCGAATTGCGGTATCAGACAGGGGCATGGGGTAACTCCTCACGGGGGCAACCGACTGTTACCCCGGAACTTACCCCAGTGTTACCCCGGCTGTCAACGGTACTCTCTGGACACCGCCGGACGTTAGACAACAAAAAACCCGCCACTTCGGCGGGTCTTCTGTGCTGTTTGGATCTCGGCGGAACTTGCCGGATTTCTTTTTGGTGCCCGGGACGAGAATCGAACTCGTACAGGGGTTACCCCCCGAGGGATTTTAAGTCCCTTGCGTCTACCAGTTCCGCCACCCGGGCTTGAACTCGGTGTATTATTGCGATTGGGTGAAAGATGTCAATGATTAAGGAGGCTGAGATGCCCGCAAATCGTTTACTTTGCCCAAACTGCGGAACAGCGGTGAAAATTTTTCGCAATCCGATTCCCACTGTCGACATCATTATTCGCCTGGATAACCGGATTGTCCTGATCGATCGCCGCAACGAACCGATCGGCTGGGCTCTGCCGGGTGGGTTTGTCGATTATGGCGAAAGTCTGGAAAAGGCGGCAATGCGGGAGGCGAAAGAAGAAACCGGACTGGACCTGCGCAATCTGCGGCAGTTCGGTGCCTACTCTGACCCGGCTCGCGATCCCCGCCAGCACAATATCTCCGTCGTCTTCACCGCCGATGGCATCGGCCACCTGCAAGGGGGGGACGACGCCGCCCATGCCGAGCTTTTTTCCCTGGATGCCCTCCCCTCCCCTCTCTGTTTCGACCATGCACGTATTCTGGCCGACTACCGGCTTAACCGGAATCAGCAAGAGTGAAAGTCGTTCCGATCAGGAAAAAAACCTGATCGCCGCTGGTTCTCGCAAAAAGTCATACTTATAGCAGAGATCGAAAAAGAGCTGCAGGCCCTGCAAATGTGCGGCGGTCAGATTGTAGGACATTGCCCGCCAGTAATCGGCCAGAGCTTTTTTCCCCAGCCATTCGCGTTCAGGTGCTTCGGCAGCCAGAAATCCGAAATCTGCAAGGGCGCGGCGGCGCGATTCTATCAGCTGTCGCATGAAAGTGCGGATTTCGGCCGGTTTCTCGAAGGTCGCCTGCCGGCGGACGATCCATAGGGCGAAAACGAAAGGGAGGCCGGTGTGCCTTTGCCAGAGCTCCCCCAGATCGTAAATAGTCATGCCGGCGGGAGAAGATAGGGCGGTACGCAGGGCGCGGTCACCAATCAACAACGATGGCTGGCCGGCAGCAATTGAATCTTCGATTGCTTCAACGGGGACAGCAGCACGCACCTCTTTCACATCGAAAAATTCACGCAACAGAATATGTAGCAGGTGAACTGAAGAGGCGGATTCGCCCGTCAGGGCGATTTGCGTCCCGCTGAGTTCCTGTGGCGGTTGGGGGGAAAAGAGAAGAACGCTTTTCACTGGTCCGCTGGCACTTATCGAGAGATCCGGCAGGAGCAGATAATCGCGCCAGTTGCGGGCATATTCAAAAGACGAAGAGGGGCTGAGATCAATCTGCCCGGCCGCGAGAAGGGCATTCAACTGCGCCGGCACGCCTTGGACGATCCGGCCGCAAAAACCACTATCCTGCAGATGCCGGAAGAAGGGGACACAGTTGGCGTAGGTGATGTGACCGACGGTAAGACTCATTGCGGCTGCAGGAGGGGTCGTTCGCTTAGGGGAGAAATATCGTCCATGAGACGGAATCCCTCATGCTCAAGCAACTCGCCGGTTGCCAGCAGATAATCGGTGAAGGCTTGGTTGTAATCGGCTAATGCGGCAATTTGCAGAGTGCGCGCCTCGGCCAGATCCTCCTCCCCTTGCAGAACATCGCGAGTTGTAGCCAGCCCAACCTCCTTGCGCTTGAGGAGGGTATCCAGGCGCTCGCGGGCCAGACGAGTACCCAATTCGGTAACTTCAATCTTCTTTCGATTAACATCCAGGTCGCGGATGGCGGCCCGGATATCGGTCCGGACCTGATCGCGCAACTGGCCCAGCAAAGCCTTTTGCCCACTTAGGAACAGTTTGGTGCGCTGCAATTCGTGACGAGCGGCCGTATTGCCGATCGGATAAGAAAAACGGACGCCGACTTCCCAGCTGCGATTATCGATATCAGCTAAACCATCGAGGACATCGCCATAATCCTCGCGCTGCCCGAAATGGCCATAACTGCCGACCAGATTTAATTGGGGGAGAACGCTGTTATCGGCGATTTCCCGCGCCAGTTCCAGCCGTTCGATTTCCTGCACACTGCGCAGCAGGTCGGGACGCCGTGTGAAAGCTGCCTGAACACCTGCTTCCAGATCAGCTTCGATTGCCGGGACAGCCAAAGCTTCAGGCGCGACCTCAACCGGCTCCTGAAAATTAAGTCGCAAGGTCAGGCGGTCGAGAGCATCCTCGTAAGCGCGAATCGCATCGAGAAGCTCCCTTTCCCGCAGTTGCACGCCGACCTGAGCTTCTAGAATCTCCACGGGCGCCAGCACTCCGGCAGCGACTCGCGCCCGATTCTCCTCCAGCACCCGTTCAGCCAAGGCGACGGAAGTGCGGCGGAACTCGGCTTCATCGCGATAACGTAAAGCCTGAAAATAGGCATTTCGCACTTCATTCAGCAGATCGAAGGCGCTCTGGCGAAGATCCTGAATGGCGATATTGCGGTCGCGGACGGCAAAAAGGATTTCCTGATCGGTAATTGTCCGGCCAAATCCGCGCAGCAACGGCTGAATGAGACTCAGACGGGCCTCACTGTTATAGAGGGGATTGACCTGCGGCGCCGGAGAAATGTCATCTCGGCTATTATTAAAATCAAGAACCAATTGTCCGCCGGTGAAAAAAACCTGACTCAGCGAAAAGTCAAAACGCCTGTAATCGGTTTCGCGGGGAATTACGAGGTCGGCACTGGTGACGCCCAGCTGCTCTTTACCAAGGGCAATATCGGCTTCGAAAACGGGATCGTAAACGCCGAAACCGCGGCGAACCAGGGCTTCGGCGGCGCGAGTGGCGTAGGTCTGTGCCTGCAGATTGAGATTTCGTTCGATTGCCAGGATTTGCGCTTGGCGCAGATCGAGAGTTTGCGCGTCGGCAAGAGAAACCGCCAGGAAGATGAATAGACCGACAAGGGTATATCGCATGGGAACTCCCGTATCCAAAGGGCCGCCAGGGCCACCATTAAAAGTGTCTACTTGTAGCACATTGGATGGCCAGGCGCAATGGCGCCATTAGGCAAAATCTCTGTTCGCAACTGGGTCAGCAGAGAAGCGAAATCTGGAGGGGGAGGAGCCTCAATTTGCAGCTCCGCGCCGCCGATCGGATGCGGCAACTGCAAGCGCCAGGCGTGCAACATTTGCCGGCTAACCGGGCGCCCCAGCCATGCTGCCGGACCACCGTAACGGCAATCACCGATAAGCGGGTAGCCGGCTTCGGAAAGATGGACTCGAATCTGGTGCGAACGGCCGGTAGTAATCTCTACTTCCAGCAAAGCGGCACAACCGAAATTCTCCAGTCGCCGGTACCGGGTGTGCGCTTCCTTGCCACCGTGCAAAACCGACTTCATCCGGTTGTCGGATCGACGACGGGCGAGGAGGGAATGGATTTCTCCCTCGGCCGGTGGCAGGCCGGCAACCAGAGCCAGATAACTTTTGCGCGCAGCGCCTTCGCTCATCGCTTTGGTCAGAGGCGCATGAGCCTGAAGATGGGTGGAAAAAAGAATAACTCCGGATGTATCACGATCGAGGCGCTGCACCATCCCGAGGTTCGGCTGTTGTAAGGGTCGAAAAGGATCGTGCAGAAAAAGGAGGAGGGCCTCGTACAGGGTACCCTTATAACGCGCCGGGGTCGGCTGGGTTTCTATCCCGGCCGGCTTATTGATGGCGAGAAGAAAGCGATCACGGTAAAGAATATCCTCTGGGGCCAGGCGCCAAGGATAAGTGCACCGGCGTCGAGAAAAACTTCCACTTCTTCACCGGCTTTTACCGGGTACGAAGCGCGACGTACCCGGCGGCCGCCCGCATGTGCACCACCGAGTTCAATGACTCGCCGGAGATGGGAGCCGGAGAAGCTCGGCGGTGCGGGCGGGAATAAACTGATCGAGCCGTATTCCGGCATCTTCAGACATCGGCACGAAACGGAAGTGCCGACCTTCAGACATGAGAGGTACTTCGCCTTGACAGGCTGGAGAGGAGTGCTAACATTTCATTCAAATTTTCTCTATCTTCTCTGGAGTGTCTGCCGCGGGTTGTATCTTGGTGCCCAACATTCGGATCCGGCGCCTTGATTAGGGTCATGGTGAGCCAGCCCACCAAGCAGTGGGACGCCTGAAGTGACCTGCCAAAAGCGAACACTAGATTAAATCTGGCCTGGGGTATGGCCGGGCCGGCACTCCGGAGCGGATCGACTTAGCACAAGGAAAAGGCCCCACTGCAATGGGGCCTTCTTTAGTTTGAAGGGGCAGAACCTTAGTCGCAGACATTGACCCGTTCGCGCAATTCCTTGCCGGTCTTGAAAAAAGGGGTCTTTTTCGCCGGGATCCTGCACCACGTCGCCGCTTTTCGGATTTCGTGGCCTCGCGAGCATCGCGCTCGCGGATGGTAAAAGAACCGAAACCGCGGATTTCCACCCGGCCACCCTCGACCAGCGCATCGCCGATGCTGTCGAAAATCGTGTTGACAATCAGTTCGGCTTCGCGCTTGTTCAGTGTGCCGTTGGCGAAGGACAATCGCTCGATCAGTTCACTCTTGGTCATGGCTCTCCTCCTTAATTAAATCCGGGCCAGAGGTAACTGCAAGCCACCACCCTGCTGCCTGCAGAGCCCTGACGCAAGCTGCTTGACGCTCTCCTGCGACCAGATAATCAATCAGTTGCGAGTTGCTTCCCGGGCGGATAGACTACATCCGGCTCGCCATCGATGCCACCCAGTTCGGCCGGCAACGGCGATGGCATCCTGCAAATTGCCAAGTTCATCGACCAGACCGGCGGCCAGTGCCTGCCGACCGGTAAAGATCCGGCCGTCGGCAAGACTTCGCACCTTCTCAGACTCAAGTTTGCGCCCTTCGGCCGACCGCATCGATAAACTGGCTCGTGCACATCGTCGATCATCGCCTGCAGGATTTGCCGGTCCGCTTCGGTCATCGGCCGGATCGGCGAACCGATATCCTTGTGCTCGCCGCTTTTGACCACCTCGTTTGCAGGCCGATCTTCTCGCAGCAACTCCTGAAAGTTGGCGAACTCCATGATGACGCCGATGCTGCCGGTGATCGTCCCGGGATTGGCGAAAATCCGTCGGGCCGGGAGCGGCAATGTAGTAACCTCCCGAGGCGGCCACCGAGCCCATGGATACCACTACCGGCTTGATCTGCAACCGTTTTCTTGACCTCTTCATGAATTTCCTGGGAGGGGCCGACCCCGCCACCGGGCGAATCGATACGCAACACGATCGCTTTGACCGCATCGTCATCACGAAATCGCTGCAGTTGCTCGATGATCTCTCTGAACGATCGATGACCCCGTGACTTCGACCACGCCGACCTTGTCGCCGAACGACAAGCGCGTCGGCCGGTCGAGAATGGTGCGAGCGGCCAGGATCAGCGCCAGAAAAAAAACAAAGATGGCACCGAACGATCAAGACAGGGCCATCAGCAACGGGTCGTTTTTTCATAGCGATTTGCGAAACTGCCGCGCTCCCGCTCGCAGAGCGCGGGGCGCGGCAGCTGATCAAATCAGTCAGCTTAGCTTCGTTATCGGCCGTTGTCGTCCCATGGCGCCCTGCAACAGGGCGCCAAGGTTGGAGGTCGCTTTCTTCTGGGCGCCGAGGAACGCATCGACTTCGGCTTTTTCCTTGCGCTCGGCAAGATGCTTCATCGACAGGGCGATCTTGCGATCGACGGTATCGACATTCAGCACGACCGCTTCAAGTTCGTCGCCGAGCTTGGCGAAATCTTGCGGCGAATCGATCTTTTCCTTGCTGATTTCGGAAACATGGATCAGCCCTTCGATCCCTTCCTCGACTTCAAGGAAGATCCCGAAATCGGTCACCGAAGTCACCTGGCCGCGGATGATCGTGCCCGGGGCGTAACGTGGTCGGGATCGACTGCCAGGGATCCGGGGTGAACTGCTTGATCCCAAGGGAGAAGCGCTCGTTTTCGCGGTCGATATTGAGCACCACCGCCTTGACCATATCGCCCTTCTTGTAGAGTTCGGAAGGATGCTTGATGCGCTTGATCCAGGAAAGATCGGAGATATGCACCAAGCCGTCGATCCCTTCGTCGACGCCGACAAAGATGCCGAAATCGGTGATGTTCTTGACCTGCCCTTCGATGATCGTACCGATCGGGAATTTCTCGCCGATCAGCTCCCAGGGATTCGGCTTCGACCTGCTTAGCCCAAGGGAGATACGGCGGTTGGGGATATCGAGGGCAAGGACCACCGACTCGACTTCGTCGCCAATATTGAGGATCTTGTTCGGATGCTTGACGCGCTTGGTCCAGCTCATTTCGGAGACATGGATCAAACCCTCGACCCCCTCCTCGAGTTCGACGAAGGCGCCGTAATCGGTCAGGCTGACCACCTTGCCATTGAACCCGCACGCCGACCGGATATTTCTCTTCGACATCGATCCAGGGATCGGGGATGATCTGCTTCAGACCGAGGGAAACGCGCTCGCGTCTCACGGTCGAACTTGAGAACCTTGACCTTGATCTTCTCGCCAACGCGAGGACATCCGACGGGATGGTTGACCCGCCCCCAGGACATGTCGGTGATATGCAGCAGACCGTCGATGCCGCCGAGGTCGATGAATGCGCCGTAATCGGTGAGGTTCTTGACCACTCCTTCGACCACCTGACCTTCGATCAGAGTCTTGAGGGTTTCGGCGCGCATGGATGTCGCGCTCTTCCTCAAGCAGAACCCGGCGGGAAAGGACGATATTGCCGCGTCGCTTGTTGAGCTTGATGATCTTGAACTTGAAGGTCTCGCCAAGCATCTTGTCGAGATTGCGCACCGGCCGAATGATCGACCTGCGAACCGGGGAGGAAGGCATTGACGCCGATATCGACGGTAAGGCCGCCCTTGATGCGGCAGACGATCCGGCCATCGACCACGGCACCTTCTTCAAGAGCATTCCAGATCCGCTGACGATCGGCCTTCTCTTTGGAAAGCGCGATCAGACCGTTTTCGTTTTCGGGGCGCTCAAACAGGACATCGATCTTGTCGCCAACTTTGACGTTCGGTCTGGCCACTTTCGTCCACAAATTCGCTCAGAGGGATGACCCCTTCCGATTTGTAGCCGACATCGACGATGACCGAATCAGGATTGACCTGGACGATCGTTCCCCGACGACATCACCGACATTCAACTCGCTGGAGGCTGCTCTCGAAGAGCTCACTGAAGCTCTGTTCCTGCTCGCCGAACTCGTCTTCCAGTTCGGGATCGTGTTGAGTGAAACCCTTGTCTTCAACCATTCAGATGTGACCCCCTAACGATTTTCCGTCGCCTGAACGACGGCATGGCGCTGTGCAGCCATGAGGATGGGACCATAGCACACGACCGCCAAAAAAACAAACCCTTATTTGCGCCTATTTAGCGCTCTTTGGCAGCCGTGTGGGCGTATCGGCAGCCATATCAAGCCGCAAACATCCAACACTCGCCGAAAGAGTCTAACATCATTGTCGGGGATGCTTTCTTTTCTCAGCAATTATCCGCAACATTTCCTTAAGGACCTCCTCAATCGAAAGCCGTGTGGAATCGATGGCAATGGCATCGGGAGCCTGGACCAAGGGAGCGTGTTCTCTCGCACTGTCGGCGGCATCGCGTGATTCTACTTCGGCAATTGTCTGTGCCAAATCGACTTCGAGCCCCTTCTCCCGTAATTCCTCATAACGTTGACGCCCTCGCTCTCCGGCGCCGGCGACAAGAAAGAATTTGACATCGGCATAGGGAAAAACCACCGTGCCGATATCCCGCCCTTCAAGAACAACCCCCCCATCTTCCCCCATCTTTCGCTGTCGCTCGACCATACTCTGCCGCACTGCCGGACAGGCGGAAATGCGTGAGGTAAGAAGGCTGATTTCAGGCGTGCGAATGGCGGCGGATACATCTTTACCATCCAGCAGCACCTGTTCTCTTTCCGGCATACGCATAAACACGATCTGGATTTCCCGGCAAAGGCGCTCCAGTGCCGCCGCATCAGCCGGGTCGATACCGTCCCGACTGGCGGCCAGAGCGACCGCCCGATACATCGCGCCAGTATCGATATTCACGTAACCGAGACGGCAGGCCAGTAGTTTGCTCAAGGTGCTCTTCCCTGCACCCGACGGGCCATCAATGGCGATGATCAGTTCCCTTCGCAACGATTCCTCGCCATCCTTTAGAATTGATTTTTCCAATTTTTCAATCGCTTGTTTTCGTCCCCATCCGCGCGATTGGCGATAATATGCGCCAGAACCAGTCCGGCGCCGACACCAAACAAAAAGATGGACATGAAGATCATCATGTAATTCATTTCGCATTCCTCTTTGAAGAAATTTGCCCTTACAGGATCTGCGCTATGGAACTGCTCGTCCTGAAGCAGGGCGATTCTCTAACAGATCGGCAAAAACCGTCAAGAATTAATATGTTAGAAATGGATTACAAATCGCCGTGCAGAAAAGCGGTTTCAGGCATTGCGAATACGCGGATCGGCGAGAGCATAGCCGATATCGGCAAGAAGATTGCCGACCAGGGTGAGAACGGCGCCAATGACGAGCACCCCCATGATCAGCGGATAATCGCGCATCATTACGCCATCGTAAAAAAGTTTCCCCATGCCGGGAATGGCAAAGATCGTCTCGAAAATTACACTGCCGCCGATCAGGCCCGGCACGGAAAGCCCCAGGATAGTGATAACCGGCAAGAGTGCATTGCGCAGGGCGTGCCGGTAGATGACAGCACTCTCCGGCAGACCTTTGGCACGGGCCGTGAGAATGTAATCCTGGCGAATAACTTCGAGCATGTTGGAGCGCATGTAGCGGGAAAATCCGGCGAGTCCGCCGAAGGCGGAGACAAAAACCGGGAGGATCAGGTGGTGGGCCACGTCCCAGAGCTGGCGCGGCCAGCTGAAATACTCGTAACCGAGAGAATGCAGACCGGCAATCGGAAAGAGCCCGAGGCGAACGCCGAAATAATCCATGAGAAGAAGCGCCAGCCAGAAGGAGGGGGTAGCGAAACCGATAAAGACAAAAACGGTCGTAAGCCGATCGAACAGCGAATTGCGCCGGGTAGCCGAAAGGATGCCGATGGGGATCGATATGGCGAGAATGACGGCAATCGAAAGCACATTGATGCTGATGGTCACCGGGAGGCGTTCAGCAATTTTCTCGGCAACCGGACGCCGATCCTGGGAAAACGATGTGCCGAAATCGAGGCGCGACAATCGCCCCAGCCAAGTGCCATACTGCACCAGCAGCGGTTTGTCGAGGTCGTATTGCTGGCGCAACCGCTCTTTCAACTCGGCGCCTGCCCGCGGGTTGAGTTCCGTCTGGATGTCGGTCGGCTCACCGGGCGCGAGATGAATAACAGACAAAGGAAATCAGGGTGATCCCGATAACGAGCGGGATCATCATCAGGAGGCGTTTGGCTAAATAACGAAGCATAGGTCCAATTCCGAATCAGGTGTCGGGCGTCCGGTCTGAAGAATCTTATCGCAAAACTGGCTACCCGGACCTCCGGAGACTTTGATCATTTTGCAAACTTCTGCTCGCTTGCCGGCACATACCATTTGATGAAATTGTGCATGATGCCGGCGGGGGCCGGTTCGATGCCGCGGAAGCGTGAGGCGACCACCGGCAGGGCATCGGGAACATAAAGGAATGTATATGGCTGCTCTTCGGCCAGAATCTCCTGGAAACGAAAGTAAATCTTCTTCCGTTCGTCTTGATCGAGGGTGTGCCGCCCCTTCTCGAGTAGCTCATCGACTTCGGCATTCTTGAAGCCGATAAAGTTCAGTTCTCCCTTCCCTGTTTTGCTCGAATGCCAGACTTCATACGAATCGGGATCGGGCGGAATCGTCCAAGCCGAGAATAGTCGCGTCGAAGTTGCCGGGATTGATGAATTCCTTGAGGAAGGAAGCCCATTCGACCACCCGCAACTTGACATCGATGCCGATTTCACGCAAGCGGCGCTGGATAATTTCCCCCGTCTTGACCCGCTGATCGTTACCCTGATTGGTCAGAATGGTAAAAGCGAAAGGCTGACCATTGCGGTCAAGAAAGCCATCGCCATCATTGTCTTTCCATCCTGCTTCGGCCAAGAGCTCCCGCGCTCTTGCCGGATCGAACGGATATTTCGGCACATCGGGATTATGCGCCCAGGTTCCCGGCTTGTAGGGACCGGTCGCGTCTGACCGAGGCCGAGCAGGACTCCATCGATCAGCTCCTGCTTGTCAATGGCGTAGGCAATGGCCTGGCGCACCCGCTTGTCCTGGAACAGCGGCTGGCGCAGATTGTAGCCGAGATAGGTATAAGCGAAGGCTGGATAGCGGTATTTCTCGAAACGCCGCTTGAAGGCGATGGCTATCGGTCTGTCTGGCATACTGCAAGGGTGTCAACCCCATGTGATCGAGCCCTCCCGACTTGGAGTTCGAGAAACATGGTGGAGTCATCGGGGATAATGCGATAGACGACCCGATCGAATATAGGGCATTCCTTCGAAATAATCGGCATTCGCTTCGAGAACGATCTTTTCCCCCGGGCTCCACTCGGCAAATCGATAGGGACCGGTGCCGATGGGGCGGCGCCCTAAAGGGCTTTTGGTGATGTCCTGCCCCTCCAGCAAATGTTTGGGGATGTATCGCCACCCCCCAGCTGATCAGGGCCGTGGCCAGGGGCTAGACGGTAGGTGACCCGGAAGGTATAGGGGATCAAGAACCTCGGCCTTGTCTACCTGCTTGTAATCCTCGGCATAGGCGGTCGGCACCTTGGGGTCGATATACGTACTGGTAGGTGAAGAGCACATCTTCGGCCGTAAAGGGGGCGCCATCGTGCCACTTGATCCCCTGGCGCAGATGGAAGGTGATCGTCAGATTATCCGGCGAAATCTCCCACGATTCGGCCAGTTCCCGGTTCAGTCTGCAGGTTTTTGTCATACCGCACCAACCCATTATAGATCAGTCCGTTGATGTCGGAGGAGGCACTGTCGGAAGCGAGAACCGGCAAAAGGGTTGTGGCATCCCCGATCGAACCCCAGATGATCGTATCGCCATACGCCGGCTTGGCGGCCTCCCCCTCGGCACGGATCACGACATCCTGGCGCCGTTCACAGCCGGTGAAAAGAAAAAACAAAAGCAAAAAAGCAAGAATCTGGCGCATCGGTTCTCCCAATAATCATCTTTTTGAAAGGCCAGGATTTCGGTTGTGCCTTCGCTCATTCACAACTTGCGACCCATCACGGTAGCGGTTCAACCGCATATCCTGCCGGCGGCGACAGGCTGAAGCGTTCAGCAGGGATGGACGGATTAAGTTCAACATCGGAGAAGTTAAGCGTCGCCACTTCCTTATTGCTCGTCATCTCCAGGCGCATGCTGTAAGGAAATGGCGGCTCTCCCGGAGCAAATCGGCCATACTCGACTAACAGCAGCAGGACCTCCCCTTGATAATACTCGCTCCGCACCAGACGCAGTTCCCGGTCGAAAAGCAGTTCCTGCCGCCCCGCTTCAGCATCGGTCAGAACCAGACGAAAAGCGCCATCCTCGGCGGCAGAAACCTGACCATTCCGGTGGGAAATAATCGGCACCTGACAGAGAAGAAGCTGCACGAGATCGGTCAACTCGAGGGGGAGGCGGGTGAAACGCTGGATATTGCGGTAGGAAGCTTCGCCAGTCAGAAACCGCCCTTCGCCGGGAATCATGACGTTAAGCGTCTTGCCATCGACAGCGACCAGCAAAAGTGGGTTGCCAAAAGGGCTCAGTGTTTCAGCGCGCAGCAAGTCGGGCTTTTGGATCAGCAGAACCTGGTTGCCGGAAAGTGATTCGCCGCCGGCCTCGATACGCACCTTGGCGATCCCCCGCAACGATTCGAAGGCGGCCGCCAGCGTCTGCAAGCGCTCCAGCAACAGATCGCTGGTCACCGGCACCGCTGATGGCGCAGGCGGCCGAGGGGGGCGCAGGCGGCCAGAAGGAGGAAAAGAATAAAAACAACAGAGCGCCGCATGGCTATCGCAAACCCTCCAGTTTTTTGCGCACGCTTTCCGCCTTCGGATCGAGTTCGAGCGCCTTGCGATAAGCGGCGGTCGTCTTTTCCTTCTGCTTCAGAACGCGGTAGATATCTCCGAGATGCTCATATACCAGCGGGTCGGCGGGCAGCAGTTTTACCGCTGTTTCCATCTGCTGCCGCGCTTCCTGCCAACGGCCGAGTTTGAAATAAACCCAGCCGAGGGTGTCATGAATATGTCCTTCGGGCTTGAGTGTCAGTGCCCGTTGCGCCATTTGCAATGCTTCTTGCAGGTTTTCTCCAGATTCGGCATGACTATAAGCGATATAGTTGAGGGCCTCGGCATGATCCGGATTGGCTTTCAGTACCTGATGCATCGCGGCGATGGCGGCCGAACGCTCTCCCCAACGCTCGTAAAGCAGACCACGTTGGTAGAGCAAGCCGACATCCCCAGGATAAACGGCCAACCCCCTTTCGAGGGCGGCAAGGGCGGAATCGAAGTTTTTTTCGTCCTCGTGCAAAGACGCCAGATAGGAAAAATGTTCCGGCCGCCCGGCCTTTTCGATGCGCTCCTCAAGCAAATCGATTGCCTCCTCCAAACGTCCCAGACGGTGCAGCAGATAAGACAGATGAAGCTGGGCGTCCGCGTACGATTCGGTCTCGGGAGAAACCGCCTGGAAGGCGGCCAATGCTTCCGCCCATTTTTCCTGCCGCTCAAGACTCATCCCCATATAGAAGCGGATCGCCTCCAGTTCGGGATGCTGATCGAGTATGGTGGCAAAAACCTCTTCCGCTGCCGCCCACTTCTGCTGTTCGAGATAGATCAGGCCAATTTTGCGCCGGGCATCGAAATCGTTCGGGCTATCGTGCAGGATGAGCTTTAATTCGGCGAGTGCCTCATCGAGACGATTGCGGAGGATGAGCAAACGCGCCACCCGATGGCGGACACCCGCATCCGCCTCGATCGCCAAAGCTTGCCGGTACAAATCAATCGCTTGCTCGACCTCTTCATTTTTCTCGAAAATAAGCCCCAGCTCGGCATAAGGCGCCGCAAGTTCGGAATGTCGTGCAATCACCTGCCGATATATGTCCTTGGCCAGACTTTCAAGCTCCATTTCCCGATAAAGCCTGGCCAGGGTCATCGCCACTCCGATGGCGTCGGGATCTTTATTCAATGCGGTTCTCAGCGTTTCGGCGGCCTTTCTCGTAGTCGCCGCTGCGGGCATAGGCAATGCCGAGGTGCAGGTGGGCAATTTCTTCTTCAGGTTTGAGTTCCAGCGCCCGTTTAAAGTGCGTGACCGCCTTCTCATCTTCTTCGCGCTGGTAATAGATATTGCCGAGGAGCAGTTCCGCATCGCTGGAGGCAGGATCGAGTCGGAGTGCCGCTTCAACGGCGGCAATGCCTTCTTCCTCCTGATCTGCCTCCAGGTAAATTCGGGCCAGCGCCAGGTGAAGGTATGGTGAACCGGGATCTGATTCTATGGCGCGGGAAAGGGCGTCCACCGCCCCCTTGTAGTCGCCATCGGCCGCCAGCAACTGGCCACGGCTGAAGTGGTAAAACGTCTCGGCTTCCGTAAGGGCGACCAGGGAGCGGTATTCGGACCCAGTGGAACCGGAACGGGGAAGTTTCGGAAGCGCGCAGGCGGAAAGACATAGCGGGGCCAGGATTAACAATAGAAAAATACGCATTTTATGGCCATAAAAGGGAAATTGCTTTTTGCGACGAAAATTCGAAAGTTTTAAAGTATTTATCATACCAGAAAAAGGGCGTCAATTCATGCGACGGTGGAACGGCTTTACAGGGTGCTGGCGCATGCTAAAATCGATCCTTCATACCACTTCCAGCAAAATCGGCTTTCGAATAACGTGCGGGGGTTCATGGACACCCATTCGATACACCAAGCCATGCTCGATCCGGCCACTTATCCGGAGCCAGTAGGACCGATAGAATTCAGGGAAACTCATATTTCCCGCCTTTATCTTACTCCACATCACGTCTACAAGATCAAGAAACCGGTCGATTTTGGTTTCCTTGATTTCACCACCCTCGAGCAACGCCAGCATTTCTGCCAGGAAGAAGTGCGTCTCAATCAACGCTTCGCCCCCGACACCTACCTCGGGGTTGTGCCCATCCGCTCGACAGCGGCGGGGATTCGCCTGGGCGGCCGCGGCATTGTCGTCGAATATGCCGTTCAGATGCGCCGGCTCTCGGCACAGCAGATGCTCGATCGACGGCTGGCCGAGACGGACCCCTCCTTGCCGGCGGAGATGGAGCGTCTGGGGCGGCGGTTGGCAGCCTTACATGAGGAATCGCCCGTCTGTCGGGAAAATGGCGGCAAATCCGACCTGGAAACCGTATATCTCAACTGGCAAGAGAATTTCCGCCAGGCATCCCCTTTTCTCGGGCACACCCTCTCTGCCCGGGCGCTGGCTTTATTAACCGATTATGTGCACCGCTTTCTCGATGCACATGCCGATCTGCTGACAGCGCGCGAACGCTCCGGTTTTGTGCGCGAAGGACACGGCGATCTGCATGCCGAGCACGTCTGTCTCACCGAGCCGATCCGGATTTACGACTGTATCGAATTCAACCGGCGCTTCCGGGTTGCCGACACCGCGGCCGATTTCGCTTTTCTGCTGATGGATCTGGAGTTTCGCCGGCGCCGCGATCTTGCCCGCCGTTTGCGGGAGGCCTATGGCAGAGCTTGGGAAGATCCGGATCTCGATCGGCTCCTTCCTTTTTATAAAATCTATCGCGCCTTCGTACGCGGGAAGGTTGAATCGTTCCTGGCCGCGGACCATGAGGCCGAAACGACCACCCGCAATGAGGCTGCTGCTTTGGCAATGCATTACTTCAATCTGGCGCTCGCCTATCTCTGTCCAAAGGTGATTGTTCTAATTGGAGGCTTGATGGGCAGCGGCAAAAGCACACTTGGCACCGCGCTCGCGGACGCGTTGGGCGCTCACCTGTTGCGCTCGGATAGTCTGCGGAAAGAACTGGCCGGTGACCGGGCCGCGAGCGGCAGCAACGCCCCGTTCGGTCAAGGAATTTATGCTGCCGAATTTACCCGGCGCACTTACGATCTGTTGTTGATACGCAGCCGGGAGCTTCTCTCCGCCGGCGACGACCCGGTGGTGGTTGATGCCTCCTTCCTGCGCCGGGAAGAGCGGGATCAATTCCGGCAGGCGGGAATGCAGGCCGCAATCCCGGTTATATTTGTTCTTACTGAGTGCGATCGACAGACGGCGCTCATCCGCCTCGATGCACGCCAGGCAGCCGGGAAAGACCTGTCAGACGGTCGGCGCGAGCTTTTTGACCTGCAGCTGGCGGCCTTCGAGCCTTTCAGCCAACAGGAAAACGCATTTGTGATCGACACCCACCACTCCATTGCCTATAATGTACAGTCGCTTCTTTGCGAAATCATTTCCAGAATCGGAATGCGCCGATGAGTCCGCGGACCAGTCAATTGAAAGAAGTTTGGATTCTGCTGTTCCTGTTGGGGGTGACTATGCTCAACTACCCTTTCCTGCATATTTTCAACAAGAACGTGCTGGTTCTCGGCTTTCCCCTGCTCTTTCTCTACTTCATGCTCGGCTGGCCGATATCCATCGCTATCGTTTATTATTTCTCCCGCAGCATGCATGAGGATTCCGCCGGCGAATCATCCAGCCAGGAGAAGGATACCTCCGGATGATCCCGGTCGAGATCGTTGCTCTCGCCTCCATTTTTTATTTTATCCTGCTCTTTGCTGTTGCCTATTATGCCGATAAGAGGCGAGCAGCCGGACGCAGCATCATCTCCAATTCACACATCTACTCCCTTTCGATCGCCGTTTATTTCACCTCCTGGACCTTTTACGGCAGCGTCGGCCGGGCAGCCACCACCGGACTTGATTTCCTGCCCATCTATCTTGGTCCGACGCTGATCGCTTTCAGCTGGTGGTTCCTGCTTGCGCAAAATGGTGCGGATCAGCAAGGAACAGAATATCGTCAGCATTGCCGACTTCATCTCCAGCCGTTATGGCAAATCGGCCTTTCTCGGCGCCGTTGTCACCATTTTCGCCGTACTCGGCATCATGCCCTATACCGCCCTGCAACTCAAAGCAGTCGCCCACACCTTCGATCTCCTCACGTCAGCGCCGGCGAAAGGCGGGATCATGGGGCCACCGAGCTCATCTCCGATTCTTGCCGCCCGATCTTGACACGGCCTTTATCGTCGCCCTTTTTCTTGGTCTGTTCGGCATCCTCTTCGGCGCCCGGCATCTCGATGCCTCGGAGCGGCACGAAGGGTCTGGTGGCGGCTATCGCGCTGGAGTCGCTGGTGAAGATCGTCGCCTTCGTAGGCGTCGGTATCTATGTTACCTACGGCCTCTTCGACGGCTTCACCGATATCTTCGAACGCTTTCTTACCGAATTTCCTGACCGTCAATATCTGCTGCGCCTGGGAACGCCGCAGACTCCTTATGCCATGTGGTTTACGCTGACCTTCATATCGATGATGGCGGTGATGTTCCTCCCCCGCCAGTTTCACATCATGGTCGTCGAGAATTCGGCCGAGAAGACACATCGGCGACGCCATGTGGCGCTTTCCCGCCTACATGTTCCTGATCAACCTGTTTGTCATTCCCATTGCTCTGGCGGCCTCCTTTCAACAATGGCGGAACCGCCTACGCCGACTATTTCGTCCTGCATCTCCCATTGCATACTGGCCATCCATGGCTTGGCCCTGCTCGTCTTCATCGGCGGCTTTTCCGCCTCGGCGGGGATGGTCATGGTATGAATCCGTCACCCTCGCCAACCATGATTCTCAATCACCTGGTGATGCCGATCATCCTCAGCCTCGCCTCCGGAGCCACGCGATCTTTCCGGACTGCTGATCAATATCAAACGGGCAGCGATCATTGCCGTCATCTTCCTGTGGTTATCTCTATTACCGGATCATCGGTGAATCGTAGCACTGGTCAACATCGGCCTGATCTCCTTCATCGCCGCCACCCAATTCGCCCCCGCTATCATCGGCGGCCTCTACTGGCGACGCGCCAACTCGGCAGCGGCGCCACGGTCGGCCTGATCCTCGGTTTCATCGTCTGGTTTTATACCCTGCTGATCCCTTCCTTTGTCCGATTCCGGCTGGCTTGGACATGCCACTCCTGGAGGACGGCCTGTTCGGCTTGGCCATCTTGCGCCCCACTCGACCTTTTCGGTCTGGTCGGCTTCGACATGTGGACCCATGCCCTGTTCTGGACACTGTTCTTCAATGTCGGCGCTTCCTTACCATTTCGCTGTTGACATCACCGACGCCGGCCGAAGAAGAACAGATCGACAAATTTGTCGATGTCTTCAAGACCGCGCGCGGAAGGCCCCGCAACTCCAGCCGCATCAGCAAAGCTCCGACAATCATCGAGTTTGTCGAACTGATGGCCAAGTTCATCGGTGAGAAGCAGGCGCACGCCGCCATCAGCGAATACCTCGGCAATCGTGAAATCGACGAGAACGGGAGCCTTTCCGAATATGAACTCCCCCAGTTGAAACGCTTTACCGAAATGACCCTGGCCGGTTCGGTCGGCACGGCCCCGGCGCGCATCATCATCGAGAACTACCTGGCCGCTCGCGGCAGCCGAATGGAAGACGTGTTCGACGTGTTCGGTTCGGTCAATATCAGCCGAGCCGCCAGCCGCGAACAGTTCAGTGTGCTCTACGAAGCGGCGCGGGTGGCTTCGAGCGGCGCCGAATCTGCAGACTGTACTCGACGATATCCTCAAGATCTTCACCGACCAATTCCGCTTCGACTCTGTGTCATCCGCATCCTTGATCCCGAACGCCAGAAGCTTGGTCGTGCGCAGCCAAAAGCGGCATGTCCGCTATCACACGCCTTCGAGGCGGATCGCGAATTGACGATGGACACCTTCATCGGCGACGTCTTTTCTCACCAATCACATGATCGTCGTCAACGATACCGACACCATCAGCAGGCAGAAAACCGCCGAGATCACCCGCCGCGAAGGGATTCGTCTCCTTTGCCCATGCGCCGATTACCGTCGAAGGGCAACCGATCGGCGTGCTCTCGGCCTTCTCCCGCTCGTCCAAAGGGATTTTTACCGATGAATTCGTTGAGCTTTTCAGCAGTCTGGCCGGACAGGTCGGTGTTGCCTGGCGCAATGCCCAGCAGACCGAGCGATTGATCGAGCGCGCACGAGCAGGAACGCGAACTGGAAATTGCCAAAACGATCCAGCTGGGTCTTCTGCCGACCAGCACTCCGGAGATTCACGGCATCAAGCTGGCAGGCAATATGCGTTCCGGCCCAGGATGTCGGCGGCGATTATTACGATTTCATTCCGCACGATGGTGGCGTACCTCGACCTGATCATTGCCGATGTCTCCGGCCACAATGTCGGCGCCGCCCTGCTTATGGCCGAAACACGCACCTTCATCCGGCCCGCACGGGCAAATGAATTGTCCAGCGCACACTCAGGCCTGGAGGCCCTCAACCGCGTTTTTCTATGAGGATCTGACCCGCGCCGAACTGTTCGTCACCATGTTTTATCTCAAATATGAAATCGTCTCCCGTCGCCTGAGTTTTGCTAATGCCGGGCACAACCATCCCCTGATCTGGCGTGCGCAGACTGCTGTCTGCGAGCGACTCGATGCCGAAGGGCTGATTCTCGGAGTTCGCCGGGATATCATATTTGAAGAGCGCCAGACCCTTCTTGCCCCGGGCGACCTGTTACTGTTGTATACAGATGGCATCACCGAGGCGGAGGATTCCAACGGTCAGTTCTTTGGCGAAGAGCGCCTGTGCACTCTGTTGAGAGAACATTGCCAATTACCGGCGGAAGAAATCATCGAGCAAATGTTACTTCAGGCCCGCCTTTTTACCGGCCTGCAGAATTTTCATGACGATGTATCTCTGGTGGTAATGAAGGTGGAGTAAGGAAGAAATTGTTACAGAGGGATCAAAGCTGTGGTCAATAACCGCACGGATGTGTTATCTTTACTAATATATTTCTCGCGGATGAAAGGATTGTCCAATGATTATAAAAATCCAGGAAAATGATTCGGTGGTGCTGCTTGAGGTCAGGGAGGAGCGTCTCGATGCTCATAACAGCGGCGATCTAAAAGCCGAGATGCTTAACATTTTCGAGGATGGGAAAAACAATTTGGTGGTTGATCTGCAGGAAGTGCGCTTTATCGATTCATCCGGGTTAGGTGCCTTGGTTTCCGGCTTCAAAAATGCCAGCGCACGCAATGGCAATTTGAAGCTTTGCGGCCTCCAGCCGCAAGTGAAATCGATGTTCGAATTGACCCGCTTGCACCGGGTTTTTGAGATTTTTCCCAGTTCACAGGAGGCTATGTCCAGTTTTTAGGACGGAAGATTACGGCGGTTTTTCGAGGAATTTATGCAAGAAAAGATCGAAGTGAGCATCAAAGTCCCCAACCAGACTCGTTATTTGAGTTTGATCGGCCGCATTGGTGAGGACATCGCCCGGACCTTGAAGCGATATCATGGAGATCGCGAAGAACTGGCCTACCATATTAATCTTGTGCTGACAGAAGCAATGGCAAATGCCATTCATCATGCTAACGAGGGAGACCCCGATAAGGAGGTCCACATCACCATTGCCATTTTGGACAAGAACCTGAGTATCAAGGTTTTCGATCAGGGGCAGGGCTTCGATGTCGCTTCCCTTTCCCCCCCCAATTTTCAAAATCTGGAGGAACACGGACGAGGCGTCTTCATCATCCGCGCCCTGATGGATCACGTCACCTATCGCCGGACCAATGACGGTAATGTTCTGGAGATGATCAAATCTCTCGGCGATTCGTGATGCGGATCAGATCAACGGCATGAGAATTTCCAGTAGTTCCTTGTAACCACTCACCCGCAGGTCCCCTTCCAGATCGGTCTTGTAGGCGGCAAATCGGATACCCGCCGCCCTGGCCGCCATCAGATCGAGTTCCGAATCACCAATGAAAAGAAGTTCCCCCGCTTCCCGGCCCAGCCGTTCGGCAGCCAGAAGGAGCATGTCCGGCCACGGCTTGGGGCGAAAAACATCGCGACTGGTCACCACCGCCTGGAAATGGTTCTCCAACCCGAAATGCTCAAGAATTTCACTCATGCTACCCCCCCGGTTGGTAGCAATGGCAAGCGGCAAGCGGGTGGCGAGTTGCGCCAGGGAAATCGCCATATCTGGCTCCGGCTCCATGCGGTGGATGAAAGGCCGATAATCAAGTGCAATAGCCAATTCCAATGCTTCGGCCACCCGTGCTTCGCCGACAAGACCTGCAAATACCTGGGGGCTGGCGGCAGTATGGCAGAGATGCGCTTTTTCCTTTTCCCCCGGGTGGACCGGCAATTCCCCCATTGCGGCGAGTATCGCGTTGTAATAGGCGAGATTTGCCTGTAGGCTGCCGAACAGAACCCCGTCGCAATCGAAGATGATGCCGCGAATGCCGGTCATCCCTTCCCCTTTTGCCAGAGGAGCCCTCCCACGCCGAACAGAATCATCGGCAGGCTGAGGAATTGCCCCATTGTAGCGCCTCCCCAGAGAAAGCCGAGGTGGGCGTCAGGCTGCCGGAAGAATTCGACACTGAAACGAAAGATTCCATAGAGAAGAAAGAAGGTGAAGAAGGGTGTTCCAGCCGCCACCTTACGCCAGTGCAAAAGCCAAAGGACAGAAAAAAGGATCGGCCCCTCGAGAACAGCTTCGTATATCTGGCTCGGGTGCCGCGGCAATGGACCGCCAGCGGGGAAAAGAACGGCCCAGGGAAGGTCGGTAACCCGACCGTAAAGTTCACCATTAATAAAGTTGCCGATTCGACCGAGGCCAAGGCCAATACTGGCAGCGGGAACGATAATGTCGCCGGTGAGAAGCGGAGGCAGCTGATAACGTTGACAAAAGATCAGGGTGGCAATGACAACCCCCAGCAGACCACCGTGAAAGCTCATTCCTCCCTCCCAGACGGCGAGCGCTTGCAGGGGGTGGTGCAGGTAAAAAGAAAAATTATAAAAAAGAACATATCCCAGGCGACCCCCGAGGATAACCCCGAGAACGCCATAAAAGAGGAGATCGGAAAGCCGATCTCCAGTCAGCGGCAGATTGCGCCGCCGACTCAGATGGCGGATGATGAAGTAACTGGCGGCAAAACCGAGAAGGTACATGACTCCGTACCATCGGATAGCAAGCGGCCCGATACGTACGATTACAGGATCAATCTGCGGATAGGGGATCATCTAAGAGGCTCGGTGAAGAGTGAGTATAATTGCGGTTATTTCGCCCGCCACATTGTGTCCAGTAATCGTTGGCGTATTTCTCTTCTGCCAGGCGTCGGGCAGCTTTCCATTCGTCGGCCGTCGGCTCTTCCGGTCGAAAGTGCAATTGCAATTCATTGGCGAATACGGCAATAAGCGCGTCTTCCACCATTTCTATAGAAACCGGCGAAGGGAGAAAACGGTTGAGCCAACCAATCGTGCGCGATAGCTCATCACCCCCTGAAAAAGCGGATTCACCGCCAATCACTCGCCAAAGTCGTTGCAAATCGAGATCTATGGGAATCGAACCATGCTGCAGAAAAGCGCGCCCATGACGTTTCTGCGAACTGCCCACCATCTTGCAGCCACGGTAAAGCAATTCTCCATGGGCAGGGGCGGTAAAACAGATCGCCGGCTGAGTTCCTCGCCGGCGATCCATGGACAATTCAACAGCCATCCCCAGCGAGGCAACAGTTTTCCGGAGCGCGCCGGCAATCACCCGGTAGCAGTCGAGGATCGTGCCGGCAAAAAGGGTACCGGTACAAGCAATGACCGCATAAGTACATTCGTGCTCGTGCAGCACCGCGCGACCGCCAGTCGGCCGGCGCACAATCTCATAACCAAAATCCTGGCAAGCCTCTTGGTTGACCTCGGCAAGCGACTGGGCATATCCGATTGACACCGTTGGCGGCGACCAACGATAGAGGCGCAACACCGGCATGGAGCGGCCGGTAGCAACAGCTCCCAGCAGAACATCATCCAGTGCCATGTTCAGTGCACCTGATAACGGTCTGGTGCGAAGCAACCGCCATTCTTCAGGCACGGACCGCTCCTCTGTCGCTACAGAACGGTGCGTTCGAGGAAACTGGTATCGACGTTCCCTTCCTGAAAGTCCTTATTGGCCATGATCTTCTGATGAAAGGCGATGGTCGTCTTGATCCCCTCGATAATGTACTCATCAAGGGCGCGGGCCATCCGCTTGATGGCCTCTTCGCGCGTTTCGGCGTGGACGATCAGCTTGGCAATCAAAGAATCGTAATGCGGCAGAACCGTATACTGATCGTACACTGCGCTGTCTACCCGAACACCAAGTCCGCCCGGAGGGTGATAGCCATCAATACGTCCCGGAGAAGGGGTAAATTTAAACGGGTGTTCGGCATTGATCCGGCATTCGATAGCATGTCCGTTGATGTGAACATCGGACTGCTTGAAGCGTAACGGCAGACCGGCGGCGGAACGAATCTGTTCTTTTACGATGTCGATGCCGGTAACCATCTCGGTAACCGGATGTTCAACCTGAACGCGAGTATTCATTTCCATGAAGTAGAAATTCCCTCCCTGGTCGAGAAGAAACTCCATGGTACCGACACTGGTATACCCAACGGCCTTTGCAGCAGCGACGGCGCAATCACCCATCTTTTTCCGCAATTCGGGCGTAAGGACTGGGCAAGGGGCTTCTTCAATCAGCTTTTGATGCCGGCGCTGAATTGAACAGTCACGTTCGCCGAGGTGGATAACATTCCCGTGCTGGTCGGCCATTATCTGGATCTCGACATGCCGAGGCCGCTCGCAATATTTTTCAATATAGACTTCAGGATTGCCGAACCCGGCCTGCGCTTCGGAACGGGCGGCGGCAAAGGCATTCGGCAGGGAGGCCGGCGAGTGGACCACTTTCATGCCGCGTCCACCGCCTCCAGCGGTCGCCTTGATGATCACCGGATAGCCAATCTTGCTGGCAATCTTTGTCGCCTCCTCCGCTGACTGCACTGCTTCCTTGGTACCAGGAAGGATCGGCACACCAACCTCAGTGACCGTCTGCCTAGCGCGGATTTTGTCCCCCATCAGGCGCATGTTTTCGGGTGTCGGACCGATGAAAGTCAGGCCGCATTTGCCGCAGATTTCGGCAAATTCAGCATTTTCCGAAAGGAATCCGTAGCCGGGGTGAATGGCATCGGCGTCGCTCACCTCAGCGGCGCTGATGATTGCCTTCATATTAAGATAGCTTTTTATGCTGGGGGCTGGACCGATGCAGATGCTTTCATCCGCCAGTTTGACATGCAGAGCCTCACTATCGACATCCGAATGCACCGCCACTGTCTTGATACCCAGTTCTTTGCAGGCACGGATGATCCGCAGGGCGATCTCCCCGCGATTAGCAATCAGTATTTTATGAAACATGCAATTTCTCCGAAAAGGGTTCAGTCTTCAGCCCTCGCCGAGGAAGGGAAATCCGACCCGGCATCTGTATCCTGAATCCTTTTACAACCGTTCAACCAGAAATAGTGGATCGCCGAATTCAACCGGCTGGGCATTCTCTTTAAGAATCTCCACAATTTTGCACTTGAATTCGGCTTCGATCTCATTCATCAACTTCATCGCTTCGACAATGCAGAGGATCTGACCTTTTTCGACGATCGATCCAACCTGCACATACGGATCGGATTCTGGGGACGGTGCCCGATATAAGGTGCCGACGATGGGCGAAGTGACTGTTTCGTACTTGTCGTTTTTTGCCGGCCCCGCGGCGGGTGCTAAGGGGGCGGCAGGAGTTCCGGCGGCGGCTGGTGCGGCGACGACCTGGGGTGCCATTGGGGCGGCCATATGGATGATTTCCTGCCCTTTTCCACGTTTTATGACAATTTTCTCGTCGGTATTGGCCATTTCGAATTCGGTAATGTCGGTTTCTGTCACCATTTTGATCAGGATTTTCAGATCTTTGATATCCATGAAACGATGATCCTCCTTGATGCAGTTGAATGTCGGTGCACCGTCGCAAACGTGCGAACGGGCCACCGCCTTCCCCACGGGAAGGGTGAACGTCAGTTAGTCGGAATAATCTGCAGTCCCTTATTGATCCGGGTTAGGGGACGGCAGCCATCAGCAGTAACCACAACGGTATCCTCGATGCGGACACCTCCAAGATCGGGGATATAGATCCCAGGTTCGATGGTAAAAACCATCCTTTCCTTTGCCACGTCTTCGGAGCGACTCGATAATGTGGGAAACTCATGCACTTCCAAACCGACACCATGCCCAAGCCCATGGCCAAAATAATCGCCAAAGCCGCGCCCCGATATCAATTCACGGGCTTTGGCATCGATCTCCCGTAGGGGAACCCCCGGACGCACCGCAGCCATGGCGCAATCATGAGCGGCAAGCACCACCTCAAATATTTCCTGCAAACGAGGAGAAATTTCCCCCACCGCTACAGTGACCGTTTCATCGGAATGGTAGCCGCGGACACGGGTTCCAAAATCGAAGGTTATAAGCTCTCCGGCGGCAAGGGCGCGGTCAGAGGCAATTCCATGCGGCATGGCGCCACGGGGTCCAGAGGCGACAATCAGATCGAACGCCTTGTTTTCGCCACCGTGCCGGCGCAAAGCAAACTCCAGTGCAAGAGCGAGTTCCTCCTCTAGTACCCCTGGGCGGATCAGTGGCAGGATATCAGTAAAGGCAGCAGCGTTGATGATTGCTGCCCTCTCCAAAGCTGCAATCTCATCATCATCCTTGATCCCACGCATGGATAAAACCGCTTTATCCACTGGCACCCATTCGATTGTCTCCGGACCTTTCTCGCGAAGACGCTGGACGATGCCATAGGCGAGGGTTTCGGCTTCAAACCCGATACGGCAGACTCCCCGCTCCCGCAGCCAAGCGGCAATCCCGTCCACTTTGACCTTGTATTCGCGTATCTCATCAGCATGTACCTGGTTCGCGGCCTGTGTGATATAGCGTGAATCGGTAAGAAAACAATCGCTTTCTCCCGTCAACAGCAAGGCTCCATCACTTCCGGTAAAACCAGTTAAATAACGAACGTTCGGTGGATTAAGAACTACAAATGCATCAAGGTCGCAAGCTAATAGAAGATTTCTGCCCAGATGGGCTCGTGTTTTGATCATAGGGTGATTTATCGCTTCAGCTTCTCTGCCAGACCACGCAGAGCCAGCAGATAACTGGTTGCGCCAAAGCCGCAGATCTGACCGACGCAAACTGGAGCAAGATAGGAGTCGTGGCGGAAAACTTCTCTGGCATGAATGTTCGAGAGGTGGACCTCGATCGTAGGAATGCCGACGGCGGAGATGGCATCGCGCAGGGCAATACTGGTATGGGTATAGGCGCCAGGATTTATAAGGATGCCGGCTATTCCTTCCTCGCGAGCCAGATGAATTCGATCTATCAACGAACCTTCATGGTTCGACTGAAAGAAACTTGGGCTGAGCTGCAGTTCTTCGGCAAGGATGGCCACTTCACGATTGATCGAATCGAGGGTAGCGTAGCCGTAAACCTCCGGTTCCCGAGTGCCGAGCAAATTCAGATTGGGCCCATGCAGAATAAGAATCTTCATACCGGTTCATCCGAGGGCTTCGCGCAGGGCCGGCGCATCACGCATAAGCAGATAACGACCCTTGCCGAAATTAGCATCCCTTTCCAACGCAAGGGCGATAAAAAAATCTTCATTTAATGTACGGATCAGCATCTGATATCGGTCAGTTTTTATAGTCACTTCCTCCATTCGGCCAGTATTCAGAATTTCGGCTGCTTGTCGGATTTCCTTGAGAATATTGGCATATTCAACTGCCATTAACGACAAGTCAATATCCATGGTAGGACGAAAAAACTGGTCGATGGCAATCCCATCATATCCCATAAGAACAGCGCCTATACCACCGTCAGCGGATTCAACTACTCCCTGAAGGACGTTACTGAAGAACATGTTGCCTCCTGACACGAATGGCTGTTAACCATCGGCTTAACGCTTCCACCTGACGGTTGGCGGCACTTTCTGCCGGAGCAATTGCAGGAATAGCAACAGGCTTCTGGACAGAGACGGCCGCAACTGAGGAAGTTACATTTGGTAGAGAGGCCAACAAGGCAGAATTATCAACACCGGCAGAAATTTCTTCTTTTTCAAAATCCTGAGCTAGCTTGGCAATTTCGGTAACCTTTTGACGCAATTCTTCATTGTCCGGATGATTCGCCTGCAAGTCTTCATAGACTTTCAATGCGCGGTGAGGGAATCCTTGTTTAAGATATATCTCGGCAATGGTGGAAGTAGCTATTGGTTCTTTTACTTTGGTCGGTTCGGCCGGAGGAATCGCAGGAACCAATTTCCCCGACGGTGGAGAGGAAAGAGGCACCTTTATTTTGGCAAGGGAAGAATCCTGCGGATATAATTTGATAGCTCTTTCCAGCAACTCCTGAGCACGTCCATGGTGACCTTGACGGATTAGCACCCGCACCAGACCCTTGATAGCGGGAAGACTGTCACTGTCAATAGCATGAGCACGTTCAAAAACCGCCGCCGCCGCCGGCATATCACCGCGATCAAAATGAATCCGGCCAAGAATGACATATCCCGGAGAAAACCGCGGCAGAGCCTTAACGCCCTTCTCCGCGACTTCAAGGGCATCATCGTACAATCCCAGTTGCCGGTAAGCATCACTCAGCGGGACGAATGCGGTGGAGTGCGCATCCTTGGCGAGAATCTCAGTATAACTCGCAATCTTGCCGAGCAAAGAAGCATCGGGTGAAGAATTAGGCATTGATCAGCCGGCTTGTAGAGTTTCAAGAACTGAACGGAAAAGCTTCTCAGGATCATTAATATCCTGCATCACGCAGTCGCCGATCCCGCGGTTAAGAACCATTCGCAAGGTTCCTTCTTTGATTTTTTTGTCCCGCCCCATGGCTTGCAGATAATCAGATAGGGGAAAAGGGGGTGGAACCGTTGGCAGGCCAAATTGGGTCAGGAGATCGCGAAGTGCGAAAACATCTTCCCGACTACAAAATTTCATTTCACTCGCCGCCGAAGCCGCCACTACCATTCCTATTGCGACGGCCTCTCCGTGTTTGATTTGACCGTATCCAGCGAGATTTTCTACCGCATGGCCAAAGGTATGACCAAAGTTTAAAATGGCCCTGACGGAGCTTTCTCGCTCATCCTTTTCTACAACATCCGCCTTGATTTGGCAAGACCTCTTTACCGCTCGGATCAACCGGTCCGGCTCCATGCTCGCAATTGCTTTTCTTTCTTCAACCATCCAATTAAAAAAATCACGATCGCGAATTATGCCATATTTAACGACCTCGGCAATCCCAGCAGCGAATTCACGGCCGGGCAGAGTCCGTAAGGTCTCAACATCAATATGCACATGACGAGGTTGGTGAAAAGCGCCGATAAGATTTTTCCCAAGCTGATGATTGACCCCCGTTTTGCCGCCAACGGAACTATCCACTTGAGATAGTAACGTGGTCGGCACCTGCACAAAGGGGATTCCCCGAAGAAATGTTGCTGCCGCAAAACCGGTGATATCTCCGATCACACCACCGCCAAGAGCAACCAAACCGCATGTACGATCAAATTTCCCCTGGATAAGTTCATCATAAATAATCTCGACGGATTGCAAATTCTTGAATTTTTCACCATCAGGCAAAATGACAAAGACCGTTTCAAATCCAGCTCTTACGAGAACCTCCTGAACCAAACTCCCATACAACCCATTTACAGTCGGGTTGGTTGCAACAGCCACTCTCTTGGGAAAGCAGACATCCTTCAACGCTTCACCCAAGCGCGGCAGAATGTCGCTGCCAATCCATATCGGATAGCTTCTTTCAGCCAGACCAACCGTCAATCTTTCCATCAAAAATCCTTTTTTTTCGTCAGAATAATCTTAACGCTCTACAGATCATTTCAAATTTACAATAATGATATAGGCTGGGCATACAATAAACAGGAGGACAAGCATAAACCTGTCCTCCTGTTATCAACTTCAATAAAATTAAAAGTAAATTTTAATGAACAATCCGGGGAGTAATAAATACCAGCATTTCCGAGCGATTATTAGTTGTACTATCGGATCTAAACAAATGTCCTATGATTGGAATATGCATCAAAAAAGGCACACCAGCATGGCTGTTATTTTCACTTTCAACAAAAATCCCTCCAATAACAGTTGTTTCTCCGTTTCGAACTATGACCTTGGTCTTTGCTTCTTTAGTATCGATTGCCGGTGCTGATCCAGCACCAGTGCTTACTGTTGAGCCAATAGAGCTGTTGGTGGCATTTATATCAAGAATTATACTATCATCAGGGTTTATAACAGCTTGGACGGTCAAAGAAAGATTTGCATCAACAAATTCAGTTTTGGCCTTACCGTCGTCACCTGCTGATTGATAAGGTATCTTTGTACCTTGACTGATTGTTGCCGTACCTCCATTAAGCGTCGAAACTCTTGGAGTTGAGATGACTTTTCCGTAACCACCACTTTCCAATGCTGAAATACGGAGATCCAATACCGTGCTATCAATACCTAGCCGACCAAAAGTAATATCGCCTCCTAAACCAGCATTACTCATTACTGAACCGGCAGCAGGTGGTGAAATAAGGAAACTACCGCCTAATCCAAGACTGGCATTATCAATATCGCCAGGGCCCTGTGGGTTATTATCGAAAGAGATACCCCACTTAACACCAAGATCACGCCCAAAAGTTGAACTGGCCTCAACAATCCTTGCCTCAATCATTACTTGACGTTCAGGGGTATCAAGAATTGCGGCAAGTTTTTTAATACCATCTATAGAAGAAGGAATATCGGTAACAATAATCTGTTTATTGCGAGTGTCTTCTGTAATTTTTCCCCTATCGGTCAGAAGTTCTTTGGCCGGAGTTGTAATGTTTCCTAAAGCGGTATAATTCACGGGTATTATTTCTGTAGCAACTTGCTCTAGTTGCCGTTCTTCTTTTACGGCAGTCATTTCCGATTGACGCAAGGACCGGATTTGTTCTTTTGGTAATATTCGAACAACATTTCCGTCTTTCAACATCCCGAGGTTTTTGCTATCAAGAACCAAGTTTAAAGCTTGGTCCCAAGGAACATCGATCAGGCGGAGGGTAATGGTCCCCTTAACATCCTCACCAGCAATAATATTAAGGTTACTGACCTCGCCAATTAATTGCAAAATATTACGGATATTCGCATCATCAAAAACAAGGGAAATCTTCTCGCCAGTAAATTCATTTTTTTCGATGGAACGAGCACCATTATTAGATACTGTATTGAAAGCTTGAGTGTTTTTCTGCTCTACTTCTGAAGAAGACAAGAGACCAACTGTAGATTTAGCAGCTACAGATTGAATAATTGGCTCAGTCTCAAGGTTTAATTTTGGTATTATTACAGGAATCTTTTCGGCCGGGGGTGTAGGTTGCTCAAAACCTTTGTTTTCGACGACAAATATCAATTTTCCATCTTCTTGATTTAAGAAATAGGGAACCTCTCCCTTAAGTTCACTGATAAAACGAACTTCATTACCACCCTCAACAATATAAGGGATAATCCGTTTGACGACACTTGGAAAAGAAGTAGCGTCAATACTACGCCGTAGAGCTCGACTAATAGTAGCATTTTTAATTCCAAATCGAACAAGATCATTTTCACATACGGGGGGGGTAATTTCAGTTGTTCCTGATAAAGAGATAGTCAGAATTGATTTTCCGTTCTCTACTTTAAAATCGACCCCATCAACAGAAACTAGCCTCCCTCCCTTCTTGGAAGTCGTAGATGCAGCGTATGGTTTTTTTTCACCTGATCCCGCCTTTGCTTCAATCGACGTATTCCCAGAAATGGATGCAACTGTCTTTAGGCTGTCCCAAGAAATTATTAAAGCATCCCCTTCTTTCCCAACCTTATGGTTTGGAAAATTATTACCGGTCACATCCAAAACAAACCGGGTCTTTTCAGCAGATTCGCCTACCCTTACCTGACGGAAGCCATCAGAGATATTGTAGATACGCTCGTTAAATTTAGGCTTGACATCATAAACATCAACAACCAAACGGAGGGGAGAACGAAGATGAAAATACTGAAACTTCTCAAAATTCCCATCCATATCAATGAAAAGCTTACCTTTGTCGATACGAATGGCTTTGATGTTTTTCGCAGAAGTATTATCACTTGGTGGCATTGCTAAAGGCTCAGTCTTGTTTGTCACCAGATCAACAGGCTTCGTATCAACTTCTTTTTTGGATTCGACAGCAGCAGATATCTTGGAATCCTTTTCGCCAAAGGATATTGAAAAAAGATTTGCTTCTGAAGAAACAACATATTTCGCTTCGGTTGTTAGTATCAATTCTACGCGTCCGAGCTGTCCTGAAGCCAGACTGAATGATCCGATCCTGATTTCCTGTAATGGACTATTCCCAACTTTGATCAAACTGGAGACGGCTGAAACATCCAGCCCAGGAAGGTCAATTACAATACGGATTGGATCATATGAATCATAAATGGTATAGCGATATCCAATTGGCAATTCGGTATTTATTTGGATTAATGGAGACCCAGGTGAACCGACAGTTGTAATCGATTTTATTTTATTGGTTGGTACTTCATCTTGAGCCATGCATAAAGACGGCAACAACAACATAAATAGAATAAAAATTTCTAAAAAAATTCCGCCGAAGCGCAACTTGAATACTGACCGCATCTTTTATGCTCCTTCCCGCTTAGGGAGCTGAATCTCTTGAGTGCTTCTCTTTATTTCGCCAGAGAAATCGATAAATTGCTCTTCGACCAGAACAGCATCAGAGCGAATACCGACAACTAAGCCGGCATTTTTCCCCACTCGTATCCCTTTCTTCAGAATGTAGCCCTTTCCATCTGGCGCCATAACCATAGCCGAAGAGGGTCCTTTACCAATAATAATTGCTACAAGTCGAAGTTGGACAAGATCATACGACTCAAGAGGCGTTTGAGGCTCAGTCCTGGCAATCGGCACAGATTGCTGGTTAACCACAAGCAAAGGCTCAAAAGGATCTCGACGCCCGGTTACTTCATACACGTATTTTGGCTTAACCACATCTTGGTTGACCTCGGCTACTGGGTCTAACTTTTTGTGGCTTAACTATTTGCGCAGCTGCAGGTTGTGCAGTTTCTGTTTGCTTTTCGCCACACGCGGAAACCAGTATTAGCACAGAAGCAGAAATGATCATTGAGATTTGTATTTTCATCATTTTCCCTTCGTTTCTTCAATAAATCGGAAAGTAACAGCTAGACAGTTGATGCTGAGATTGGTAGCCCCATCAGCTGTTTTAGGACTCCCTAGCTGAACGTTCGTAATATTGACAATCCGGGAAAGCTCTGAAACACTTTGAAAAAAAAGTGCGGCCTCATGGAAAGATCCCATCAAAACCAAATCGACAGGAACCTCTGCATAAAAGCCTTTGGGCGATTCAGTTCCTGGTTTAAAGCGGAGAACTTCCAATCCATTATCTTTTGCCAGAGCAGAAATACTGGACAATAAAGCGGGAATTTCGCTCTGGTTGGGTAATTCAGTCAACGCCTGATTGAGCTGTTCCATCATTCTTTCATACTCGGCCTTGAACTTAGGTAAATTACTTGCAATACGTCTATCCTCAAGTAGTTTAACTTCGGCTTGTTGATTTTTTTGTTGTAGCTGAGTTAATTCATCTTTTTTCGGAATGAAGAATAAGAAGACAAAACCAACTATAATAACAACAGTTAGAAAAAATAAAAGCAGAAGTTTCTGATAAAATGGTATCTTAAGAAATTTTTCAACATGAGGGTTCATAGAAAAGCCTATATTTTCTCAGGGGGTGCTTCAGAAGAACACTTTAAATCAAACCTATGTAACCTTCTTTGATCTTTTCCTTCGATTTTCTGCTCAATAATCTGAAGAACCACATTTTTGTAGTAAGGAGATTTTTCAAGCTTATTCAAGAATTCTGCGACAATTTCTTCTGTAAATCCAATTCCACTTACGTCAATCAAACCAGCATTTTCTTTATAAGAAGTGATCCAGACCTTATCAGGCAAGGCTACACTTATTTCATCCATGAGATGAACTGGTCCACTACGGGCTGCTTTAATTTTATCGAGGACATCGAGTTTGCCGCGAAGTTCTTTTTGAAGTTTTTCGAAATGAGCAACTTCGCCAATATCTTTCTGTAGTCGGGCGCTTTCAGCTTCTTTTTCAAGAATTGATGCTTTTTCGGCACTAATCCTCTTCAAAAGTGTACCGTAAACAAAGAAACATCCAACAAAAGTTAAACCTATTGATATTGCGAGAATAATTAGCTGCCCTCGTAACTTTTCTTTCTTTTGCGTCGCCTTGAGCGGCAGTAGATTAATTCGAATCATTTGTCGCCCATCCTTCTCATGGCTAAGCCCGCTGCGACAGAGAGTAGTGGCCCAACCTTTTGCAAGTATTCAATGTCGAAACCGGCAGAAGCGGTAATTGTATTGAACGGATTGAAAACCTCAACAGGGATGCCTAATCGCTCTTCCAGAACAGTTTTAACCTGAGGGGTTTTAGCTACTCCGCCAGTTATGTATAATTTATTTACTTTTTCATCGGCAGAGGTCGCAGAAAAAAAATCAAGTGAGCGCTGGACCTCTTGTGAGAGATTCTCCACTGCATCGGCAATGACCTCGCGAACCGATTCTGAAATATTGGATTTCTCTCCCAGTTTGGCTTTTTCGGCATCCTCACTACTAAGGCCTAATCTTTTCTGAATTTCCTCGTTAAACATATTACCGCCAACTTGAATGTCTCTTGTGAAGACCGAAAATCCTTCTTTCAATATATTTACATTCATGGCACTGGCACCCATGTTTAACAAACCAACAATACCTGATATATCAGTTCCGAAGCTGGCTTCGAAAGCATTTTCAATGGCAAAACAGTCAATGTCCATAATTACCGGGTTTAATCCACATTCCCGAAAAACAGCAACATAATCATTTACAAATTCTTTCTTTGCCGCAACCAAAAGCACGTTCATTTGCGTAGAATCTTTGGAATCCGACCCAAGTATTTGAAAATCAAGATTAACTTCTGAAATGTCGAAAGGTATATATTGTTCCGCTTCCCATTGAATTGACGATTCCAATTCTTCTTCTGTCATCATGGGAAGGGAAATCTTTCTAATAATTACTGAATGGCCGGAAATAGAAGTGGCAACATTCTTAGTTTTTATTTTGAGATCCTTTATTAATTCACGAATTATTTCAACAATGGAGCTTGAGTCCATGATTGCATTATCAACAATGGCTTCTGAAGGTAGGGGCCGAATTCCAAGATTGACCAGTTGGTACCTACCCTTGGTCTCTCGCAACTGAACAAGCTTTACCGAACTTGAACCTATATCAATGCCAATAATTTCTTTTTTCTTCATGAATAACATTTGGATCGCATCCTAAATTAAGATTGCAAAATATCTGTTCTAAAATCAAGCAATGGCCGTACCAATCTACTGGGGAAAAACTTTCTCGCGATCGGCTAATGTTAGACCAAGTGCAAGGATGATTTTGCGCATGGTTGGCATACGGCAACTCTCTCCGCTTTCAATTCTATCAACTGTCAAGGGTGAGACACCCGCTTTGCGTGCCAACTCGGCTTTGCTCATAAGCAAAGATAGCCTGATTTCTTTAACTCGATTTATACCCATAAATACGATTATTCACTCCAATTATCTATATATTTCATATAATTATTGAATTCTTTTTTAAAGTCAACTATTTTCTTCTCATGTCAGAACAATTGCACTAGGTTAAAGAAGAGAAAAATACCATCGCGCTAAGTCACTACCAAATAACAGGTAAATAACTGTCCCAAGCGACAAAAATGGTCCAAATGGAATAGCAAGTCGACTATCGGTTTTTTTGGCAAGCATGAGAAAACCGCCCACAAAAGAACCAATAATCGAACTAAGAAAGATCACAGGCAGTATCGCTTTCCAGCCAAGGAAAGCCCCAATCATGGCTAGGAATTTAATATCACCGCCGCCCATACCTTCTCTTTTAGTAATCAACTCATAACCGGTTGCAACCAAATAAAGACTGCCACCACCAAGCAGGATACCCGCAAGAGAATCAACCCAAGAAATCCAAGGCAGAAGAAAAGTGCAGGCAAAACCGACCGGAATACCCGGCAGACTAATGGCATCGGGGATAATTTGGTGGTCAAGATCAATAAAGGTGATCGTGACCAAAGCGGCCGTGAATAGCCAGTAAACCGGTGTGGCCCAGTTGAACTCAAAGCGGAGAAAAACAAGGATAAAGAGTGTACCAGTAAGCGCTTCCACCATCGGGTACCGAGGGGAAATTTGGGCACTGCAGGACGCACAACTTCCGCGAAGAAAGAGATAGCTGATGATAGGTATATTCTGGAACCAGCGAATCTCAACTCGACAAGCGGGACAGCGCGATCCTGGATAAAGAATCGATTCCCCGGCTGGGATTCGATAGATACAGACGTTGAGGAAGGAACCAATGACAGCACCCAAAAAGAAGACAAAAACAATAATCATGGTTTTTTTAATTTCCATCCGGCTGAAAGGGAATTCGAATGCAACAGCATCTCGACCTCGGACCGAAGTAACGCATTTTCCTGCGCCAAGTTTTTCATCTGATCCGAAATCTTGGACAACTTGATGGAAAACTGCACCCCGAGCAACACTAGGAAGATGATAGCGCCAATAAACAGTGTAGTGGTCGGCAGCCCGGCCCCAATCACATGGGTCAAAATCACTAGCCATTCGTACTTCAAAATCAAAACGAACATGATTAGACTAGTTCCTAGCCACAGCACTGAATACTCCTCACGCAGACGCCGCTTGCGTACCATCTCGAAGGTGAGAATGAACACCATAGCTGAGATTATCAAGGTAAAGATCTGTTGTGATAAGGGCATCATCGGCCTCCCGCGTACAAATTTTTGCTTCTCATTAAGGTCACAAAAATTGATAAAACCATTTTAAATATGTAATAAAGAGGTTTTATACCGCTGTGCATCGACTTGCCTTCTGCTGCATACATGCGCACCGGCAGTTCCCTGATACGAAAATCAGCTCTGTGCAGAGTGATCAACACATCGGCATCGGGATAATCGACGGGAAAGATGTCCCGGGTGAAAAAGCGAATGACATCTCGATTGAAGGCCTGAAAGCCGGAGGTGCAATCCGTAATTGGCAGACCGGTGACAAAGCAAACCAGTGTACGGAAAAAGCCCATGCCAAGACGCCGAATCAGAGAGGGTTCATAGCTTTTGCCATCGAGAAAGCGCGAACCGAGAACGAAGTCGGCTTCACCCGCTAACAGCGGCTCCAGCAAGCCGGGAATGCAGGCAGGATCGTGCTGGCCGTCCCCATCGATCTGCACCAGGAAATCATAGCCGTGCTCAACGGCGTATTTGTAGCCGGTCTGAATGGTGACTCCGTAACCCATGTTAAAGGGATGGGAAACAACCATCGCGCCGGATTCCTTGACAATGCGAGCTGTACGATCGATCGAGCCATCGTTGATTACCAGGATGTCAACATCAGGGACACAAGTGTGCAATCGTTGGATAACCTCGGCGATATTGCTACCTTCGTTGTAGGCAGGTATGATCACAATTATCCGCTTTTTGCAATTTACCATTAATTGCACCCCGAACCATTTACGTCTTGGGATTGATAAGTCAACTTTTTGAAAGCAAAAAGAACAATACAATTTGGCAGTATCAGCAGACAAGAAAGAAGCATTCGATGAATTTTATTAAGTAGCGGATCTTGCCATCCCCGCGCAAGTGCCGACCTCTGCACTTGCAGAGTACATAAAATGGTTTGGCGCAAGTGCTCCGATTTTGTTTGCCTTGAAGAAATCCGATAGCGCGTCAATGCATTGTTGATATTGGCTATCTTCCCCTTTTCGGCAAGCCGGAGAAAAAGGTCATAATCCTCACAGACCAGGAGATCTTCCCGGTAGCCACCAATTTGCCGCGCAACTTCGGCGGAAAACATGCTGGCAGGTTGGGCAAAAGGGTTGAGCCGGGTCATGGATCTGCGCAAATCGGCATCCGTATAGGGGTAAATACGACGACCGATAGCGCCAGATCTCTCATCAATTATGGTTAAGTCACTCCCTAGCAGAACATATTCTGGATTTTCCTCCATAATCCGCAACTGCTCCCCGAGGCGTTGGGGCTCTGCTATATCATCACTATCCAAACAAGCTATGTATGTGCCCTGGGCAGACACTAATCCACGGTTGCGGCTAGGAGCAATCCCCTGATTAAAGTTGTTGGTCAATTTTTTTACTCGTGAATCGGATTTCGCATATCGCTCTATGATCTTTCCGGTGCCGTCCGAAGATCCGTCATCAATGATAATTATTTCAAGATCACCAAACTCCTGCGACAAAATGCTCTCGATTGCCTCGGCCAAAGTACGCTCTGCATTGTAGGCCGGCATTATGACGGAAATTTTTGGCATTGAAAACCTATGCACTTATTCACGCTTGCTACGCGCACAAACGCTCCTAGATGGAGCATTTCCTTAACCAGAAAGAGCATCCATTCCGCTGCACTGTCGCTAAGCCACTCATGTTGCACAAGTCATCTAACATTGGAGCAAGTTCGTCGTCACAGACAACAAATTTGCAGGGGAAAACTATTTCCAAAAATTTTCCTTGGCCAAGCAAATAACATGCTAGGCCATACTGCTCCGAGTAATAGCGATTTATCCATTCTTCAGGATAATCATAAGGAAGACAGATGTCATGAAATTGGACCAATACACCGTTTGCTAACATCGGCAATATGTCAAGAAAAGTTACCGTCGCATCGGAGTTCATGAACATCCTATGTGAATTATCAATAAACAAAACATCCTTGTTGCCCAAGCTTGCAAAAACTGAGAGATTAACATTCTCAAGTTTTTCTCGGATCACTTGGTCACAAATTGCATCAATGTCGGCTCTTGGATATGGGTCAATAGAAATTATTTTCGTTTGCAGGGCATGATCTTTAATGGCTTTTCTGGCAAACTTCGTCGAATTCCCAGAGCCTACTTCAATATATCTTCTTGGATTGTTTTTTACCAAAAAGTGATAAAGAACCATTCCATCAACGACAGGAATCCAATCGTTATCCCAGTTTGGTTCAGTACAATTCTTAATAGGTTGTGTATTTATCAATTTGAAATTATTTTCATAGCGATGCATCTCTTTTATTGTTTCAAGATAAGTAATCTTTTGTTTGGATATTATATCGTACAAGTGCTTATTTGGTGCCTTTACAGAATATCTAGGCTTTGAAACAAATGGATAATCTAGGTTAGGCCGATAATAATTTTCAGACCTTTTTATTAAAGATAGCAGCTTTTTCATTCAATATTCTCCTAGCACGCCAAGCTTTGATACCTTTGATATGTCCGCATAAATATCTGGTATGTCTATCTTTAGTTTCTTTCCGCTGTCAAAAAAGACAATCTCTGATTCATCAATCCCATTTTCAAGAAGTATTTTATTCAGAATATCTCGTGTTTTTACCGATACACCGCTACCGACATTATAAATCTCTCCCTGCAGCCCAAAATTCATTATGGAGATATAATATTTACAAGCATTAGTAACATGGAGGTAGTCTCGTTTGTTTTCGAGATTTCCAACTTGAATCTTTTTAACAGCACCATTTTTGTAGTCAACGATCTGTTTAAGAAGATTTCCAACGAAAAGGCGAGTCGGAAACCCCTCCCCCATAAGGTTGAATGTTCTTGCCATGACTATATCCATATCAAAGACGTTACTGTAAAATTTCATAAGTGCCGTCTGGTATACCTTGCTCAATCCATAGTGGCTGACTGGGCTAAGGGGATGGTCCTCTCGCACGGGATTCTCTTCAGGGCGGACTAGGCCATATTCGGCGGCGCTGCCGATCAACAGGACTCTAACGCCCAATTTTTGTCTCAGGCACGCATCCAGTAAATTTTTTGTTGCAAGGGCATTGACTCGATAATTTGTTTCATAATCATCACTGTAGTTCCCCGCAAGGTTGTAAATCCTGGCCGGCCGGATTTGCTCCACTATTCTATCCACCGCCTCGCAATCGGTTAAATCACAAACAAAACGATCCGCTCCGGCTTCGGTGTATAGATCGGTGAGATAAATCCGCATTCCCTTTTCGGCGCTCAGCAACTCCGCAAGATTTCGACCTGAGACACCCTTTGCCCCGGTTATCAAAACGTTGATCATTTCAACCCCAGCAACATTTTGATATCGTCATAATTTTCATTGGCATAGTCGTAATCGTCAGGTCGCCCGATGTCCAGCCAGAACCCTTTAAAAGGCTGGGCGAGCAGTCGATACCCCTTGACGATGCCATCCAGCATCAGGTCATCAAATCCATAGGGTTCACCCTTGGCCAGCCATTCGATCAAGGTCCGCCGGATTCCGTAGATCCCCATGCTCACATCATAGTGATGGACCGGCTTTTCAATAAATTCGCGGATACAGTTAGATGAGTCATAGTGCAGCACACCAAAATCGATTTTCGTGTCACGCTTGTAGGAAGACACTGTAACGTCCCCGCCGCTTTTCACATGAAAATCGAAAAAGGCACGATAGTCCAGGTCACAAAGGATGTCTCCGTTCATTACCAAGAAGTTTTCGGGCAAATCCGGAATCAGGGTGAGGGGGCCAATCGTGCTCAATGGCCTGTCTTCCAGAGAATAATCAATTTTTATCCCCCACCGGGAGCCATCTCCAAAATAGGCCATGATCAGATTGGATAGATGGTTGACCGCCAGCGTCACATGATTGAAACCTGCGCGGGCAAGCTGCCGTAACACGATTTCGAGAATCGGCACCTCGCCGCCAATCGGCACGAGCGGCTTCGGGATGAAGGTCGTATACGGTTTCAATCGGGTACCTTTGCCACCCGCAAGAATAACTGCCCTCATATAAAAAACCTCTTAAATGTTATAAATGTCACTTTTATACTCGGAAAGATTGCCGGGTCTGCGGAACCACTCGACCGTCTCTCTCAAGCCATTTTCCAGATCAAATTGCATTTTCCAGTTCGTCAGGCTAAGAAGCTTTTTGTTGCATCCAAGCAGTCGTTCAACCTCTGACTTGTCCGGACGGAGCCGCTCATCCGCACAGACGATCCGGGCGACTGGGTTAAGCTGTTTCACCAATTCTCGTGCCAACTCTCCCATCGAGATTTCCACGCCGGTCGCAATATTGATCTCTTCTCCGATTGTCCGATCCGACTTGGCAATCTCGACAAACGCCCGCACCGTGTCTTTCACAAAGACAAAGTCCCGAGTGGGACTCTGGTTGCCCATTTTTATTTCCTGCGCCCCCTTCAGCAGCTGAGAAATAATCGTCGGGATCACGGCCCGTGCCGACTGCCTGGGCCCATAGGTGTTGAACGGACGCACGATCACCGCCGGCAATTCGAAAGAACGCCAGAACGATTCCACCAGGCGATCCGCGCCAATCTTTGTGGCACTGTAAGGAGATTGCCCCTGAAAGGGGTGCGCTTCGTCGATCGGCACATAACGGGCGGTCCCGTAAACTTCTGAGGTCGAGGTGCAAAGAACCTTTTCCACAGGCAGTTTACGTGCGGCCTGAAGGACATTTAATGTTCCGCAAATGTTGGTGTCGACGTAGGAATCCGGCGAATGATAAGAGAAGGGAATGCCGATTAACGCCGCCAGATGAAAGATCACGTCACATCCTTTGACGGCGGTTTCAACGCCATTCGGATCGCGGATATCGCCGGAGAATATTTCTAACTCTTTTATGCTGGCGGAAGGCAATTTATCAAGCCATCCCCATGAGTTAAAGGAATTGTAATAGATAAAGGCCCTGACCTGGCAACCTTCATCCAACAGTGCTTCTACTAGGTGGCTGCCAATGAAGCCGTCGGCACCGGTCACCAGCACTCTCTTTCCCTCAAGCTTCATGATCAATTCCTCGAGATGGCTTTGTTATGTCCTTAATGCCAGACGATACTCCTCTAGCATCTTGCTGGCATCCAGATGATTCAGGGCATACTCTCTAGCGTTTTTTCCTATGGTTTCCCACAGACTCCGGTCGTCATGCAATAATTTTATCTTTGCAGCAAAATCATCGAGATCGCCCACGGCGCAAAGAAAACCATTATGCCCATCCCTAATCACATCCGGTATTCCGCCGACCCGGGAAGCCACAACCGGAATACCCAACGACATGGCCTCCATCAACACAATGGGAATCCCTTCAATCATTGAAGGGATAATCACCACATGCGTTCCAGCCAGAAACGGCTTGACATCGGCGACGATTCCCGGTGTAAGAATCGACATTTCCAGCCCGTGAGTCTCTATCCGCGCCCTGACACGCGCAAACTCACCGCCCCCCCCCGTCATCACCCAGGTGACCCCATCAAGTTCCTTCAGCCTAGCGGCGATATCGACAAACTTTATCGGGCATTTCTCTTTCGAAAACCGCCCGAAAAACCCAACGACAAAATCGTCTGGCCGCCGTTTCCAGGAAGGGTTGAGCGGATAAGTTTTTTGAAAACGTTCCGGACTGAATTCTTTTTTAACATCAACACCGTGGATGATAACTTTAACTTTTTCTTTTTTTTTCCGAAAACCTGTTGACGAGGATCTTTTCAATACCTTCATTGGCAACGATGTTTAAGGCAATCTGTTTTGAAAATCTCCGATTATTGAGTATATGACCAAAAGGGTTAAACAACTGATCTATGATTTTGACATGGGGGTAGAGCTTCTTTATTTCCGGGATCATCTGGTAGATAAAACTGCACCCGACAATAAAAATAATATTGATCGGCCGGGTCTCGATCAAATAAAAGATAAAATCTTTTTTCTCTTGTTTATTTAGAATGAACCTATGTAGATGATAAATTTCGCGGGTAATCTTTTCGTAACGAGGTGAGTTATCCCCTGCAATATTCGCGTCCGTTGGCAGGGTCGTGATACAACTGAAAGCAAAGTTTTTTTGGGAAAGATGGTCGAGAATCCGCAGCAAAACCTCATCAGCCCCGCCAGTTATCATGAAAGGGAGCGCAAGCAGGACGTTCGTTTTCTCGCGATTATCGCACATGAGGTTAACAAAACGATTGTTGACCAGATAATTGGCACGTCGCTGGTTTTTGCGTAATATTTTGTAGCTTCTGGAAAAAAGATCTCGATTTGAACTGGCGATCTTTTTTCTTTGGTTGCGCAAATTCATCCGGTTCTGTGCGGTGAGCCCTTCACCATGGACCCGGTACAGCATAAGAGGCTCAGGTAACACTTTCGCCCGAAAACTATGCCCAAGCATCCGCGTCCAGAAATCCCAATCCTCCGGGACGTGTTCTTTGCCGAAACCCCAGTCCCTATACCCCCCAACGCGCGCCCAAGCCTCCCGCTTAAAAAGTGCGACTGTCGGTATGGTCGCTCCTTTTGCACACCAGTAGAAACTGGTCTCGTTCGGCGCCCACACGTGGGACATGTTCTCGGTGCACTGCACCCAGGGGTACACGATGTCGTAGTTATAGGTTTCGGCGAAGAAAAGAGCCTTTTCCAGGTAGGTGGGGCTTAACTTGTCGTCAGCGTCCAAGCAGCAGATGTACTTCCCCATCGCCTTCTCGATCGCGAAGTTACGGTTGTCGCCGACCATGTGCCGCCCTTCGCGGAAATAAACGGACGTCTTCGGCATCGATATCGACTTCAGTTCGGCAACCGTCTCCTGATCGGTGGAGCCGCCGTCAACGATGATAATCTCGTAGTTTCCGAAGGTTTGAGATGAAACAGATTCAAGGGCATCGCGGATGTACTTTCCGTAGTTGAAGCAGGGTATGACGACACTGATCAGGGGATGTCCATCTGCCAAGGCATTATTATTGATAATGACCTTGTTGCCAAAGATGATTCTGTCGATTTCTATGAAAGCAAACTTGAGATTAGTGTAAATCTTGTAAAGTTTGGTCAACACCTCGCTAAGTTTCATATGCAAAGCTCGTCATTGTAATTTTATGTCCAAAAAAGCCGCTACAGGCAACCAGCGAAAGGGCTTAAATGCATTCTCATAGCTTTCGACACCATCCACAATAAAGCATAAAGATTGATCTTTCCGGTTAAAAACAATGGGAAAACCCTGAAGGCGAGTACTTTTGTTGCCTGACGAGCATCTCCGTTATTGACTGCATCGATAAAAGCGTGCTCGTAAATACCCTTCAGGCGGCGCGAAATTCCGTCGTTGTATGTGTAGTTAAAGAATCTGTTCACAGCCTTGTAAAGATTGACGACTTCTTCCGACCTGGCAGCAATGCTTGCCCCCGACCAGATACCACCCGAATGCACGCGGTATACTGCCATAAATTCGTGGAAGTATTGGATATGTCCATGCTGGGCGTTGAGGATGTGCAACGACCAATCGCCCATTTTCAATCGATAATACCACTCCGGAAAGTCATTGGTAATGTTGTTCCGAAAGACGCATGAGCATGTTGCAATGAAGTTTTCATAGACAATGTTTTCGAGATTAAAAATCTTGTCTTCACTCCAAGCCGCAATTTCCCCGACAAAATCAATATTACAACCGTTAACAACAGACACTGCATGACAGGTTATCGCAAACGTAGGATTACAGTCTAAAAATTTAACCTGTTTTTGCAGCTTGTGCGGAGAAAGCCAGTAATCGTCACCCTCGCAAAGAGCAATATACTTACCTTTTGCATGGGGCCACAAAAACTGATGGAAAACCCGAGCGCCTTTGGAATACTGGTTGTCGTTTTGATAAATGCAGCGAATGACGCCAGGATATCTCGCCTCGTAATCACGCAGTATTCCTGGTGTACCATCGGTAGAAGCATCATCATGGACCAGAATTTCGAAATCGAACTCAGCTACCTGCATCAAGAAGCTATCAAGAGCTTCCGCTATGTAGCTTTCATGGTTAAATGTTAAGCAGCATATACTGACAACTGGATCATGCATTTTTTTTAATTGCGCTTTTACAAATTCAGTTGTTAACATCGTGGATAGCTATGTTCAATATCTTTCACAAAGGAAGATCGGGCGTCGGTAAAATTCGCTGAAAGTTCCGGCTTCGGGGTCTAGCAATGGGAGTAAGCTTTCGGAAACGGAATCATCGCAGCGGTCAACAGCAGCAACAAGGTCAACAGGAAGGTTGACATGCTCTACCGGCAAGAGGCCGGTAGTTTTACGCGGAATAGCGATGCTCTTGATATGCCAACCTGCGGACCGTAATGCTTTCCCGGTATACATGATCTTACCAATGTCATCATTCACGTCCACAACAGGGAATGCTTTATTCCCACCCCAGTTGTAACCCATTTGGACCAACATCCTGTCGCACGCTTTATAAGCAAGCTGCAGGTACCTGAAAATGTAGTCGTGCAGGTAGTCCTTAGACCGCACCATGTTCTGGTCAAAATCGACCCCTGCATGATGGAGAACGTTGAAAAGAAGGATCGTGCGGTAGTTTCCAAGCGATTTCAGCGCTGAAAAGTCCAGGTATTTATGAATGACTTTAACGTTCTTAAATTTGAAGACTTCAGCAATCAGCCGAATGTACGCCGCATGCTTCTCGTTACCCTCAAGTGCAGTGAAAATCGACTCTGGATATTGATGTGCCAGACTGAGAGTAAAAAATCCTGTATTTGATCCAACATCAAGCAACAGATCTGAAGTAAAATCGATGTACTTCTGCATGTAATTCCACCGGGTGCTGTCACCCCGCCATTGCTCATTGATTACTTCTGTATAATCAAGCTTTCCCTCACGAATTGAGGGACGTTCTGATAGGCGGAATGCTTGGACTTTTCTGCGTAAAGCTCTTGCAGCTTCGACCTCACGCTGCTGAAACCTTCATGATCATCGTTCATTTTGGCTCCTCAACAAGGGGGCGTGGGATCGGCAATTCTTCCGCTTCCTGCGTAAAAACACCCCTCGTATCTTCTTGGCAATATACTTCCTGCTTAAAAAAGTCAGGGTATCTGCTCCAGAACGCGGACGGCGCACAATGCCATTTCAACGGTTTACCCTCGAGCTGTGGCCACCAAAAACCTGCCCACCAGAAATAAAGCGGGTGTGCCCTCCGCCCGCAAATCTCGAGCGAGTGATCCGTCCCGAAATAATCATTGATCAAGCTAACATATAGGTTGGTCCCTGCATCCAACATCAACTGAGCAGGGCCCCACATGCGCGGGTTCGCTTCAATCATAAAGTACTGATTGTCAGCATGGATAACCTCGACCATCACTAGCCCGGTGAAGTTCATCGCTCCGAAAAGGTCCGCATAGCTGTCACCGATGGGTTCATTGTGTATGCTGGCAGGCTCTGCAGCGACTATAGACTTCCCGCCGGGTTGCTGCACCAGATTTCTCATCGAACATCGGTTTACACGACCGGTAGAGTAAAAATAAAATTGCAGGTAATAGCTGGTGCCATGAACGTACTTTTGGACAAAATATAGGTTCCGATCGGGGTCGCACAGATGGTTTGCCCACTCCTTTTCCGTATCTATCAACTTTGGGTATATCGTTCTGCCGTCAGGAGACATGTTCTGCTTGGGTTTCGCAACAACGGGTAATATAATGCTTTCCGAAACCTCCAACTCGGCAGGTACAGCTAGGTTGCGCTTTCGACACTCGTTTGAGAAACTCGCTTTGTTTGAAACAGTGCGGTACAACCTTTCTGAAACTAGTGGCAGCATTCCGCCGGACGATTCAAGGCGGCGGCGATTACTTAACAAGAAAACATTCATGGCCTCCGACGTTGGAGCGATGAGAAACGTCCGGCTCGTTTCGCCCCTGACGGATTCGATGCAGGAACAAATTTCATCGACCTCCAGTGCCTGTGTGCGACGCACGACAGCAACATTGGATGCGTACTTTGTTAGCAGAATCGTATCGGACATGCTACAGGCAATAATAAAAAAATCAATCCCACAGGTGGATAAAGTGCGACACATGGCAACAACCGCTCGCTGGTTGTAACCAGAGAATATGATGACTCCGGTCGGCCTCACTTAAATCCTGCCCATGACGTACAGTAGTCTCGTCCAAGAATTTCTTAGATAAAAAAAATCTTTAACAGCCGCGATCACTTGCATTACCCCTTGATAATATCAACAATTCTATGCACTGAATCTTGGTCCATGTTAGGATGGATAGGTAAGCAGATTATCTTGCGTGATATTGAGTGGGCCACCGGCAGATTATCCTGAGCCGCTGATGACAATCCCCTGTACATCGGAAACTCGCTGATCAGTGGGTAGAAGTATCGTCTCCCGTATATGCCTGAATCCCGCAGCTTTTCATAAAGTTCATCGCGCGACAACTTGTAATAATTCTCTACCAGAATAGGGAAGTATGAGTAGTTCTCGTTCGCATCAACTGGCCGTTTTGGACATGTTATCCCTGATTCGGAAGACAGATACTGCCGATATTCAGCATCTATTTCCTGTCGCCGGGCAATGACTCCATCGATATGCTTTAGCTGTAAAAGGCCAAATGCAGCCTGTACTTCATTCATCTTGCCATTGATGCCAGGTGCGACAACGGTCGTCTCGTTGGCGAACCCAAAGTTCTTTAAATAATCAATACGTTCTTTGGTTTTAGGGTCCTGACATACTATTGCTCCACCTTCAAAAGTTGTAAAAACTTTCGTAGCATGAAAGCTAAGTATTGAAACATCTCCGTGGACCAGAACGCTCGCATCCCGAAGATTAATACCAAACGCATGAGCGGCATCGTACGCCACTTTCAAACCATAAAGATCTGAAATTGCCTGAATTTTTTCAACATCGCATGGATGACCATAAACATGAACAGGAAGTATTGCAGTTGTCTGTGGCGTAATAGCTGACTCGATCTTGTCAGGGTCGAGATTGAAGGTATCTGGACAGATATCGACAAACACGGGCTTGATACCGTTCCACAGCAAAGAATGGGCGGTAGCAACAAAAGAATAGGGAGTTGTAATTACCTCTCCTGTGATGCGTAGAGCCTGTAGCGCAGTCACAAGTGCGAGAGTGCCGTTAGCGAACAATGAAATATACTGAACCCCCAGGTACCGTGCCAGTTCCCGTTCCAGTTCTTGATGGTAAATGCCGCCGTTGGTCAGATGCCTGGTCAACCAGATGTTCTCAAGGTATGGCTGGAACTCCGATAGTGGCGGCATGTATGGCTGCGTAACGTGAATATTTTTCATAGATAATCCCACTGAAGAATAGGCCGCACGATACCCTCTTTTTCACAGATCCAGCCTAAGTTCCTATTGCCACGATGATGGATTTCGAAAACCAAAACATCCTTGTGCTCCGACACCACGCTGCCTCTGTCTTTCACCACAAGCAGCCTAGCGATGGTGTATCTCCCGACATTCAATAGATTTGCGGGGACCTTGCACTTAGCATCAACATAACCGATATTGAAATTCCGGATGCACGTTTGGGCGGAGGAACTTACGAATACGAGATTCCCACGTTCGTCACCCAGATGATACGTAATATCGAGGTTGTTGGTGCCTGGCAGAAGATTGTAGACTACAAAATTAAATTCAAGCTCGGAGTCGGTATAAAAAATATCACTCTCGGACGTAGGTGATGAGACAGCAGCCTTCATCAACTTGATATACGCGTTACCCGGAGCTGAATTAATATCGGTCCATTCTCGCATTACATGTTGTCCGGTACCGTCATCGATATATCTTCCTACGACATCGTTGACATCGCCAATTTCAGCCAACCTTCCGTTTTTGATCATGATCGCAGTTGTACAGAGGGTGGACAGAGCTGCGATATTGTGACTGACAAATAGGACGGTTTTCCCCTCTCTCCCGACCTCCTCCATTTTCCCCAAACACTTCTTCTGAAACAGCGCATCCCCAACTGCCAGCACCTCATCGACAATGAGAATCTCCGGCTCCAGATACGCAGCCACAGCGAACGCCAGCCGCACATACATCCCTGAGGAATAGCGTTTAACCGGTGTATCAAGAAATTTTTCAATCTCAGCAAAGGCTACGATCTCATCGAACTTGCGTTTGATCTCCTCACGCCGCATTCCCAAAATTGCGCCATTCAAAAATATGTTTTCTCGACCAGTCAGTTCAGGATGGAAGCCTGTCCCCACCTCAAGCAGGCTAGCGACCCGCCCTTTAATGGCCACTCGCCCGGACGTCGGCTCGGTAATGCGCGAGAGAATCTTAAGCAAGGTTGATTTTCCGGCGCCGTTGCGGCCGATGATGCCGACGCGGTCGCCTTGGTTGATTTCGAAGGAAACGTCGCGGAGGGCGTAGAATTCTTCCGTTGGAATGTTTAATTGATGAATTGAACTGTTGAAGGGGTGCAAAATTCGGCGAGCAAGGTCCTTTGCACCATTTGCCAGTGATTCGCGAAAGGTTTGGTAACCCCCTTGTCGCTGGTGGCCTATGAGGTAGCTTTTCGAAAGACTTTCGACTGTAATTACAGTGCCTGACATATTGTCGCAAAACCCCCTAAAAACCCAAAGTACCCGGTTGAGCATTGCCGCAGATGCGGATCAAATCGGATTTAATAAAAACCAAGAAAGCAGCCTACATTATTATCTAATCCGCTTTTCCCACGTTATCTGTGGCTAGGCTTCTCAGATGATGTCTGCAAACTTTCTCTCAGTCGTTCTGAAATAATATACTCCCCACCCCAGCACGATTGCGACAATGGTTAGCGACAAAGCGAAGCCAGGCCAATACAGTTTCGATTCTCCTCCAAGGGTCGCCCAGCGGAAGCCATCAATGACACCGACCATGGGATTCAGGAAGTAGAGCAAACGCCATTTCTCAGGGACAATGCTGCTGGAGAACCCGACCGGTGAAATATAAAGTCCAAACTGAACAATAAATGGAACAATGAAGCGGAAGTCGCGATATTTGACATTGAGGGCAGTAAACCACAAGCCAAAACCCATCGATGCCGCGAAGGCGACAGCAATAAAGAAGGGTAAGGTGAGGATGCGCCAGTCGGGGGCAAAGCCATACCAGGCCATCAGCACCCCCAGCAGCACGGCCGAAATGAGGAAATCGACGAAGCTGGTAATGACCGAACTGGCCGGAATGATCATCCGCGGGAAATAGACCTTGGAGATGAGGTTTGCATTGCCAACCAGGCTGGCGCTCGAATCCGAAAGGGCGTTGGCGAAAAACATCCAGGGGAGCATGGCGGCGAAAACCATAACTGGATACGGGGCGCCCCCCTCGGAGGGGAGCCCAGCCAGTCTGCCAAAGACGATGGTGAAGACCACCATGGTCAAAAAGGGGCGCAACACCGCCCAAACAATGCCAATTACCGTCTGCTTATAGCGCACCAGGATGTCGCGCCAGGCGAGAAAGTAGAAGAGTTCACGGTAACGCCACATGTCCATCCAATAATGACGCTCACTGCGACCGGCTTCTATGATTAGTTCCTGGGGTTGATTCATCTTCATAAAATCATCTGCACCGGCATGAATATCGCGGTTTCCGCCACCCCCAGCTCCAGCAACTCCTTCCTAATTCGTTCCCCCTCACGCAGAGACGTAACCACAACCGGCCGCCACCCAGCCCGCACACCCTCCTCAAGGGCATGAATCGGGACATCTAGAAAGCGCCCAATGCGGTGGTCATCCATGACACCCAGTAGATGAAGCCGGGCCTCACGCAGGGAGAGATAAGCTATTTCGGTGAACTCATCAACCCCGCAGAAGGCAACCTCGTGCACCCCCTGATCATGTAGGTGTTGGAAGAATTTCAAACTATCCTGACGGGTAACGCGAAAGATCTGGTGATATTGGACAACCTGCTGGTAGGCATAGCGGCTCTTTTCGGCAATGCCGCTGGGGGTGAGGAGGTAGGAGTAGCGGTTGCGGGGGCAGGCCTTGACCTGTACATACCCTTTATTGACCAAGGTCTTCAGATAAGAATTGACTAGCCCCAAAGCAATGCCAAGACGGCTGGCCATCTCGCGCTGAGATATCGGCTCACCGAAGGCCAATTCATCGAGCATTAGCAGGGAATTCATTTCGGCGGGGGGGGTGGCTGGCTCGTGATTGTTCATAGTGTGAACACTAAACCGGGCGGGGATTTGATGCAAGAAAATAAAGTGGAGTTACACTCCTCCTTTCTGAAGTTGCTTCTTTCTCATTTTACGCAAATCGCTGGTGGTACGGACCCTTCCCTCATGATCAAGATAAAATTCTCCTCCGTAAGGGTCTTGCGGAACGGCCCTGAGTATGCCTACCTCTCGCAGATCAACAACCGAAACGGGTGCCCGATGAAATTGCCCCTTGAAATACTCGACTGCCTGCTCGATCACCGCAATTCCCTTGAGGGCATCCAATCGCAACCGATACTCCTCACGTCGCTTTTCATCTTTTTCCTGGGAGAGAATTCCTTCCAGAAAAGCGATGGCGTTGACCGTATGTGCCCCCCGATAGGCTAACCGTGATGCCAGGCTGGTGATCACCTGGGGAGCATTAGGTTTGCGGGAAGCCTCCATGAGCAGTTCGGCGGCAGTCAGGTCATCCTTGAGGAAATAAAAATGATTAAAGCCCATATAAAATGGGAGGAGCCAGTCCCACGGGCGCGCTTTGCGTCCCTCATCCAGCAGTTCGTTCGCTTCCTTGATCATTCCGCCATCCCATACCAGGTTCGTAATTGCCAAATAATAGGGGTCTAAAAACTGGGGATCGAGGGCGATCGACGTCTTCAGAACACTGAGCAGCCACTGCCATTCCTCATCGGTCACCCGAGGCGTGGTCGTGCGCTCATGGGTGCCGCCGAGAAAGACATGTGCTTTCAGAAAGAGAAAATCCGCAACCAGGCCCTTGTATTCCAGCGCCGAGATACGCAACAAGGGTCCAGGCAATGCGATTGGGGTCTGCATATCGACCGGCAGGGCCTTGCGTTCCTGCGCGGCTCGACCGGTGGCCACGATATGCCCCCCGAGGAGGGGCAAGAAAAGAACCAACAGCACCAGCCAGCGATGGATCACGGGAACTGCCTCCGGCCAAAGATCAGCGAAGCGATAAAAATGGCAACACCGATGTACAGAAAACCATAGAGCGAAACCCAACCAATATAAGACACCGGTAACGCCAAAGCATGAGCGGCCTGGGCCTTAAGATCGAAAAGGGCGAAATTGGGAAAGAGATAGGACGCGCCTTGCACGACCTTGACGGTTAAGGGTGAAACTTGGATGCCGACCTGCCCCGGCATCTCGACAAGGGCTTTCACCTCCTGCAGGCTGTGGCCGATGATGTAGGTGATGATGGTTAGCACCAGGGTGGTGAAGGATGAAGAAGAAAGGGTGGAGAAGAAGAAGGAAACCGCCATGAGAACCAAAAGGGAAAGGAGGGCAAATGCCATTGCCAGCAGGATCATCCCCCAGGAAAATCGCTCGAAATAGCCGGGGCTGGCCATCTTCACCGTGGCGATAGAGCAGACGGCAAAGAACCCCAGCAGCGCCACGCAGGCGGCCAGGAGCAGGGCTATCCCCATGTACTTGCCAGCAAGATACTGGGCGCGGGAAATGGGGCGGGATAGGACCATGTAGATGGTGCGCCGATCGAGATCCTTGGCCAGCAGGTTGATACCGACAAAGAGGACGATGAGCAGGCCGGCCAAGGAGACGGCAGAAAGGGCCATATCGACCGCGACCTTGCCAACTTCCTGCATCACCATATTGGAGATGAGAAGATTACCGACCAAAAGCAGCAGGGCGAGGAGGGTGATGCCGTACAAAGCGCGGTTGCGGATCCCTTCCTTGAAGGTGATCAGGGCAATGGGCCACAGGGCGTTCATTGGCAGCCTCCCTGACCAACAGCGGCCACTTGTTGCAGGAAAACCTCTTCCAGGTCCCCTTCCCTGCACAAATTCTTAATGGTATCGACCCGCCGCAAGCCACCACCAACGATAATACCGACGCGGTCACAGAGGCGCTCGACATCGTTGAGGATATGCGAGGAGAAAAAGACAGTCTTCCCCTCCGCCTTCAGTTCAAAAATCAGATCGACCACCATCCGGCGGCCGATGGGGTCGAGGCCGCTCATCGGTTCATCGAGAATGACCACCTGCGGATCGTGAATAAGGGCCAGAGCGAGGCCAGCGCGCTGCACCATTCCCTTGGAATAGGTACGCAACGGCCGCCGGGCCGCTTCGCGCAGAGCCACGCGGTCGAGAAGACGCTGCGTGCGGATACGAATCTCTCCGCTATCGAGCCCCGCCACCCGACCGCCGAACCACAACAGTTCCTCGGCGGTTAGATGATCGTAGAAGTAAGGGTTCTCTGGCAAAAAACCGACCAGCAGACGAGTCTCCTTGTCGCGCACATCACGCCCTAAGATAGAGATCCGCCCCCGATCCGGGGTAATCAGATTTATCAGCAGCTTGATGGTCGTCGACTTGCCGGCACCGTTGGGACCAAGAAAGCCGAAGACCTCCCCCTGGCAGATTTCCAGGGAAAGATCGTTCAAAGCCTTGACTTTGCGGGCCCAAAAGTCTTCCCGAAACTGTTTGGAAACATTTTCAAAACGGATAACGGTCTCTTGCATTCAAACCTCAGGCAAAAAATGGTGCTGCGGAGAAAGCGAACCCATGCGTTCGAATGTGTTTCATCCTGGCAGTCAGAGGTCTCCCCAAATTCATCACAAGGAGGCGTGAGGGATCACAGCCTTGTTTTCGATCTTCTTCTTTCGCTCAAATACCCTTCCCCCCAACCAGTCAAACGCAATCACCAGCGGCACAATGATAAAAACCGAAGCGAGATAGGCTCGGTGCTCATAAATAACATCGGCAATGGGGACAAAGCTTGAGGTCGGCGCAAGGACGATAAAATACATCAGCAGGCAGAAAGAGACAACCTGTGCAGCATGGGAGTCTTTCCTGGCCAGCCAGATGGCCCAGGCAACTAATCCCCCAAGAAAAAGGATTGCGAGGATAGGCGGCAGTAGGATGAAATTAAGAATGGTCCCATCGTTCGCAACCGGCGTGGCGATAAGGCTGTGGGCGATGGGGAAATCGTAATCGAGATTCTGGTTAAGTGGGGCAATAATAAGGGAGAGATAGTGAGTAAGGACGTTGGTCTGGGTCAGGAAGTATTCCAATGAATTAATACTTTGCACCGCGAAACCCGCTGCTGGAGTTTGACCTACTTGCGCCAAAGTCTCAACCGTTGATTGACTGCTCTCTATAATGATTGTTTTGGTGGCAAACCACACGCAAACCACGCCAAGCGGGACATGCACCTGCCACTGATGAAGCATCAAGCGAACACTTTTACGGGAGACGAATAAGAAATCGTAAAGGAGCAGCGCCGCCGGCAGAGTTACAACGATCTCCTTCGATTTCAATCCAAGCAGATAGAAGAGGAAAACGCTGCCAAACAGCAGGATAGATTTCCAGCGCACAATCGTTCGGCCAGCCAGAATAAAGCAAAGGAGCCCCAGCAGGTAAAAGGTGCTGGCCATGATCTCAAACCGCTGCATGATGTAACTGACCGCCTGGGTATGTAGCGGATGGACGACAAAGAGCAGTGCAGAAAAAGCGGCGATACGCTCCCCCCAGGGCTCATTCGCAGATCGCGTTCGGGCCAGGATTTGAATCAGGATGAAATAGAGAAGGATGGCATTGAAAATATGGAGACCGGTGTTGACCAGGTGATAGCCGAAAACATTCAATCCGCCGACAGCGTAATTTAGGGCGAAAGTCGACATGACCAACCCTCGTGCATCTGCAAAGAGTTGCGGAATATTAGTCATATCTTGGATGCTGCGATTTTCAACGATATAAAGGGAATCGTCAAACTGGAAGGCACCTTGAAAACTGTTGGAATAGCTCAGAAGTCCAAAAGCGACAATCAACAGAAGGGAAAGTCTATGGAATTTCATGGCTGCGGCAATAATGGCGAAGCAGGAGCAGTCTGACTTGAAAGGATGGATAGGGCCATTTGCAGATTGCGGGCTACCTCTTCATCTTCCGGATCAATGGTGGCGGCAGCCCTGAAAATAGTTGCAGCCCGGCGAAGATCCCCTTTCTCCGCATAGACAGTGCCGAGGTTGTTCAAAGCATCAAGCCGACCCGGCTCCAGGATTAATGCCTCTTTGAGCATCCGAATTGCCGATTCAATATTGCCAGACGCCTTCAGAGCCATTCCAAGATTGACATAGGCATCGACATAGCCTGGCTTATACTCGATAGCATAGCGGTAGTGCTCTATCGCAGCAGGCAATCTGCCGATTTTGCTCAAGATGTTTCCCATATTGTAATGACCCTCTGCATAGCGAGGATTAATGGAAAGTGCTCTTTCCAGAAAAATGAGACCTTTCTCCGATTCTCCTTGCTCATTGAGAAGAGAAGCTAAATTGTTGAGAGCCTCGGGAAAGAAAGGATTAATGGATTGTGCTTTTTCAAGTGCGATCTGCGCCTCATGCCAGCGTCTACCGGCAACATGTATAAGCGCGATAGCATTGTAGCTCTTGTAATCGCGGGGGTTGATCTCGACAGCGATCAACAATTCGGCCAAGGAGTCTTCGAGGCGCCCAATTTCGCGCAAGGCTGCCCCTAGGTTGTAGTGAGCCAAATCCCATCTGGGGAAAATTTCAACAGCCTGCCTTAAATAGGGGAGAGACTCCTCATGGCGCCCTTTACGCACCAACTCTGCACCATAATTAGTTAAGCCGCGAGCCTTCCCGGGTGATTTATGAATTACATCGCCCCAAAGGGCAAGGGAGCTCTGCCAGACGCTGTTACGCGCAAGAGAAAGCGACAGGAGAAGGATCAGGACCATCCAGAGAAAAATGTTACGAAGTGTAAATAAAGACATCGAAGGTGTCATTATGGGTTGATGGCATCAAATGGGGTCATGGCGGGGTTCACTAGCATATCCACCCTGACCGGTAGGCATCAGTCCTTTGATAAAAAGAAGGGCCAAGGCATGCCTTGGCCCTTCTTTGCTAAATTGCGTATAGACTAGAGAACGCCGGTAAAAGCAGGCAGTGATTTAGCGTCAGTCACGTTTGCCCCATCCCAGGGAGCGCCAGCAGTCTTTCCCACCCACTTCCAGGCGCCGACAGAGGACTCAAACCCGAAAATCCTGTCCCCCTGAATATGTGTAGTGCCGAGAGAATAATAGGAGCCGGTCGCATCCAACAAGGCGACAGTCTTCATTTGCACATTCTTGGAGAGCTTTGCACCAACAATTTCCGCAGGGATCGCACCGTTGGATGCCAGGACACCAGCCAGAGTGGCTTTCGGGCCTGCGGGGTAAGGAGCGGTCGTACCAAAGTAAGTATTAGCAGCTATTGCAGAAATATAACATTGCTGATCAACAAATGCGGCTTCCTGACCGGTAACAATGTTTTTGCCGTCGGAATGCGCGGCCGAGTTGTAGCCACGGATGCGGTAGGCGGAGAACTGCGGGATGGCGATCGCCGCCAGGATACCGATAATCGCGACGACGATCAGCAGCTCGATAAGGGTAAAACCTTTTTCGCCTTTTTTTAATCTCAGTTTGCTCAACATACATCATCTCCTTCTACAAGTGAATGAATCAGGCCGGGAATCGGCCAACTGGTATCTGTCCCCAATTAGAGCAACCAACATGCCAATCAGGAACAAATCTTCTATAATCTTGAAAGACATTGGAAAATCATCTTTTTTAAAGCGACCACGCCAAGAAGGTCCAAGGTAGGGAGCCCAATTAAACAGAGAGCGTCACCGACTTCTGACAATTTATGTCACTCCTCTTCATCGGTGGCCATTCCGAATTTGGCCAGACGATAACGAATAGAGCGGAAAGAGATCCCCAGATACTCGGCGGCCTTCTTGCGTACACCGCCGCATTTATCCAGCGCTTTGAGGAGGATGTCCTTCTCGACGGCTCCCAGATAAGCATCCAGGTCGAATCCGTTTTCCGGCAGGTCATCCATGACGGTGACCTGAGATGTGGCGGGACGCCGGAGTGCCGTCGGCAGGCAATCCTCCGAAATTTCTCCGCCATGGCCAAGGATGATACAGCGCTCGAGACTGTTCTCCAGCTCACGGATATTGCCTGGCCAATGATAGTCGAGAAACCGTCGCATTATCGGCTCGGGTACCTGACTCTCCTCCCGGCCGGAAAGTCGTCGCAGGAAGTGTTCGACGAGAATAGGAATATCCTCACGCCGTTCGCGCAAGGGAGGAAGAGGGATACGAATGACATTGAGGCGGTAAAAAAGATCCTCGCGAAAGCGGCCGGCCGCCACCTCTATTTCCAGATCTTTGTTGGTGGCAGCGATCAGACGTACATCGATTTGTATATCTTTCGTGCCGCCGACCCGGCGGAATTCGCGTTCTTGCAGAACACGCAAAAGCTTCACCTGCATCATCGGCGGCAACTCGCCAATTTCGTCAAGAAAAAGTGTCCCGCCGTTCGCCACCTCGAAAAGTCCCATCTTCTGTTGCACCGCCCCGGTGAAAGAACCCTTCTCATGACCAAAGAGCTCGCTCTCCAGAAGGTTTTCGGGAATAGCACCACAATTGATTGGAAGAAACGGTTTTTCCCGCCGGTCGCTGTTAAAATGAATGGCCTTGGCTACCAGTTCTTTGCCGGTGCCGCTCTCGCCGGTAATCAGCACGTTGACCCGGCTCGCGGCCACTTTTAGAATGAGGTCATAAACCTCTTGCATTCCCTTGCTTTTGCCTATCAAGTGTCCTAAAGCAGTCCGGCAGCTCTCCTGCTTTTTCAATCCACTACTTTCCTGACGCAAGATCTTGCGCTCCAGAGCATTGCGCACAATCAGGCGAATTTCTTCATTTTTGAATGGCTTGGTGATGTAATCATACGCTCCCTGCTTCATCGCTTCGACCGCTTCTTCAGCAGAGGAAAAAGCTGTGATCATAATCACTGCCGTTTCGGGAGTACGCTCCTTGATATGACGCAGAAGTTCAAAACCATTGAGCCTGGGCATTTTGATATCGCTGATGACGAGATCATAGCCATACTCCTTCAGACGCGTCAGCGCCTGCAAACCATCGGCGGCCGCATCGACCCGGTAGCCCTCGCGATGCAGCATGATGGTAAGAATCTCCCGCAGACTTTCTTCATCATCGACAACAAGGATGCGCGATGCGTTCTGATCAGTAACCATAAGAAGGTGCCTTTAACGGTGATAGCAAATCAGTTGTTGGTACCAGAGCTCCTGGCCCGATTTCTTTCAATCGGCAAACGGATTATACTCGCCAAGATGGCTGCGATGCAATTTCTTCGTCTCTCGTGGATTAACTTTCCGGCAAACGAATGGCGAAGCGGGCACCACCGCTCCTGCCAGTGCCGACCGTAATGCGGCCACCGTGCGCCTCGATAATCGCATATACTGTTGCCAAACCGAGTCCGGAGCCGAAATCTTTGGTGGTAAAAAAGGGATCAAAGATTCGCGTGCGAATCTCCTCAGGCACACCTGGACCGGTATCTTCGATGTAAATTGCTCGTTCAGCAATGCCGACGTATAAAATGCCGCCATCCGGCATTGCTTCGGCAGCATTTATGACAAGATTCCAGAGTGCCTGGCGGAATTGCCCCAGGTCGATATTAAAGACAATACCCTGCGGGTATTCCCGCCGGATTTCGATGGCTGAAAATCGGGGATCTGAAACCAACATGCCTAGAAGTTCATTTAGAAGCAAAGAAATATCCACGGATGACAGGTTCGGCGACTTCGGCCGGGCAAACACGAGAAAATCGGTAAGCAGATTACTTAATCGGTTTGCCTCCTTGACCACAATCCCCATCAGTTTTCGATCTTCCTGGCTAACCTGAGCGCTCTCCATGAGCAACTGAATCGAACCACTGATCGAAGCGAGCGGATTGCGAATTTCGTGCGCCATACCTGAAGCCATTCCACCGATCGCCGCTAATCGGTCAGCGCGCTTTAATTGTTCTTCCAACTCTTTGAATCGAGTCAAATCCTGAAAAGTTACCAGCAGACCGAGCCCTTCCTCCTGGGAATCTTCTATCTTCGATGTGGCATAACCAAGGATCTTCTCCTGACCGCTACGATGAAGGAATGAACCTTCTCCACGATTAACAACAGCCAGTTTGCCTGCGGAAAAAACCTTAAAACAAGGATACACTTCGCGGATATCGCGGCCATAAATCTCTTCGAGTGAATGACCGGTTATCTTACCAGCGGCGGTATTAAAGGATAGGATTTTCCCTGACGAATCAATAGTAATCAGTCCACTATTAATATTTGCAAGTATTGTTCGATTAAGCTTATCAAGTTCCTCATAATCAATTTCTCTTCTTTGCAGTGCCCTCTCGCTTTTACGCAGTCGCTCGGCGATCGTCCCACTCAGAAAAGCGGTAAGGAAAAATGCGGTGACATTGATGAAAACAGAATAAAAAAATCTTCCACCCTCTATACCATCCTGCGCGATGCCACCGATGGTTGGTATGAACTTATAGAATTGAAGATCAAGAAGACTTCCATATAGAATAGCCGCTGCGGAAGCGACAAAAGTAACTTCCTTGGAAGTGAGAAAGATGCTTGAGCTAATGATAACGAGGATAAATAGAAAGGAAAAGACGCTAAAAAAACCTCCGGTAAAATATATGAGGATAGTGATAAAAAGAAGATCCCAGACAACCTGTACCTGTGCAAAAACGTTTAAACGTTCTATCCTAGATAGGAGACCCGCTGAAACAAGTGTTTGAACGAAGGAAATAACGACAAGGATATAAAGGGGGTTTTGTGCGTGATTAGACCATTCATAGCCATTACGCAAATGGAAGAGAACAGTCCCCCCGAGAAAAAGGGCAATGACCAACGCACGGCAAAAGAGGAACCAGAAGTGGGCGCGCCGAATGGATATACGATCAGGCGGAGTTTTTATGGAACTCGCCGGCATTATCCGCCGACTGCCCCGGCCAGTTTGAAGATCGGCAGGTACATGGCAATGACCAGTCCGCCGACTGTCGTGCCGAGGAACACCATCAGCAGCGGCTCCATCATCGCCGTCAGGTTGCCGACCGCATCATCGACCTCGTCGTCGTAAAAATCGGCGATCTTGTTGAGCATGGTATCCATGGCGCCCGGACTGCTCGCCGACGGCGATCATCTGGCAGACCATCGGCGGGAAGACCCCGGACTTCTCCAGCGGCTCGGCCATGGTCTTCCCTTCGCTGATGCTTTGCCTGACACCTGTAAATGGCATTCTCGACGGTCTTTTGCCGGCGGTTTTGGCAACGATTTCAGACCGTCCAGGATCGGCACGCCGCTGGAGATCATGGTGCCCAGCGTTCGGGTAAACTTGGCGACCGCCACCTTGCGGATCAGCGGGCCGACGATCGGCACTTCAGTGCTATGGCATCGATCTTGCCCGGCCGCTTTGGGGTGGCATAATATTTTTTAAAACCAATGAAAACTGCGACAATAACCACCAATGATAACAAGAATATAGTGTTGAAGAAGATTACTCATGTTGATGACAATCTGGGTCGGCACCGGCAATTCACCGCCGAAATCTTAAACATCTTCTCAAAGGCCGGGATGACGAAGATCAGGATGACGGCGATGACGACAACTGCGATGCCGACAATGGTGATCGGATAATCATTGCACTCTTGACCTGTTTTTTCAGCTTCATCGCCTTTTCAATGTAGGCAGCCAGACGATTGAGGATGGTATCGAGAATACCGCCGACCTCGCCGGCCGCCACCAGGTTGACATAGAGTTCATCAAAGGCCTTGGGATGCTTCTTCAGGGCATCGGCAAAGGTCGAACCCATTCGACACTCTCCTTGACCTTGAATAGAATCTTCTTGAAAGTTGGGTTTTCCTGCTGGCTGGCAAGGATATCGAAGCATTGCACCAAGCGGCAGGCCGGCATCGATCATGGTGGCAAACTGCCGGGTGAAAACAACCAGATCCTTGGTAGTGATTCCCGGCTGGAACAGCTTGCAGCTCAAAGTTGAGACCTTTGCCCATTGTCCTTGATTTTGGATGGTATGTACCCCTTGGCGGCGCAAAGTGGAGGTTACCGTCAGCTGCATCGGTAGCTTCCATTTCCCCTTTCTGCACCTGGCCAGCACGATTCTTCCCTTCCCAGTTAAACTTTGGCATAATGTCCCCTTTTCTGAACCTTTTTCTTCATCTATAAGCCGCTTACTCAGCGCCCTGGAGGACCGGCTCTACGTGCAGATGCCGGATTGGCGATCATCTGCTTGAGTTCATCCGGATCCGAAGATCGCGACAAGGGCCATTTCCATTGAAATCTGTTTTTTATAGTAAAGCATGAACAAGGCCTGGTTCATCGTCTGCATGCCGAATTTGTCCTGCCCCATCTGCATCTGCGAATAGATCTGATGGACCTTGTCCTCACGGATCAGGTCGCGGATGGCCGGGTTCGGCACCATGACTTCCAGCGCCAGCGCCCGCCCCTTGCCTGCCGACCTTCGGAATCAGCGTCTGCGACAGCACCCCTTCGAGAACGAAGGAGAGCTGGGTTCGCACCTGCTGCTGCTGATTGGGGGGGAAGACATCGACGATACGGTTGATGGTCTGCGCGCAGGAATTGGTGTGCAGGGTGGCAAAACAGAGATGACCGGTTTCGGCGATGGTCAACGCCGCCTCGATGGTTTCCAGATCGCGCAACTCGCCGACCAGGACGACATCGGGATCCTGGCGCAGGATCGATTTGAGGCCGCTTGAAGAACTTGTGTCGGCGCCGACCTCGCGCTGGTTGACCAGGCATCCTTTGTGCGGATGGATGAACTCGATCGGATCTTCAATGGTGACGATATGCTCGTGGCGCTCGGTATTGATTGATCGATGATCGAGGCCAAGTGTCGTCGACTTGCCGCTGCCGGTCGGCCGGTGACCAGAACCAGGCCGCGCGGCTTGCGGGAGATTCCCTGACAACCGGCGGCAAGTCCGAGTCTTCAAACGTAAGTATTTTGTAGGGAATGAGGCGGAAAACTCCGGCCACGGCGCCCCGCTGCATGAAGACATTGCCACGGAAACGGGCAAGCCCTTTGACGCCGAAGGAAAGATCGAGTTCGTTCTCTTCTTCGAACTTGTGTTTCTGGGCATCGGTCAGGACGCTGTAGCAGAGCTGTTTGGTTTCGATCGGCTGCAGAAGTGGGCAGCTTCAGCGGCGTCATCTGGCCGTCGATCCGGATCTGCGGCGGTGTGCCGGTGGTGATGTGCAGGTCGGATGAACCGTGTTCGACCATGTCTTCAGCAGTTGATGCATATTCGGGCATGCCTTCGGTACAATCCCTCTTGCGGCGTAGACATGAATATAATTTCTCCCATTTTTGCATTGCAAGCAAATTAATCATCGGCAACAGTAGCAACGCAGGACCTCTTCGAAGCTGGTCACCCCTTCCTGGCAGTTTGGTCAGCGCCGACTGGCGCATGGTCTTGACCCCGAGACGCATCGATTCCCGCTTGATCTTCGGCGGTATTGGCGCCGGTGAGGATCAGCTCCCGAATCCCTTCGAGCATCGGCATGACCTGGTAGAAACCGACCCGCCCCTTGTAACCGGTGTTGTTGCAGTTCGGGACATCCCTTCCCCTTGTAACAGACATATTCGTCAGCTTCTTCCGGCGACACACCGGCATCGATCAGTGCCTGCACCGGGATCTCCTCCGACTTCCTTGCATTCGCCGCAAACTCGCCGGCCAGGCGCTGGGCGGTGATCAGGTTGACTGCCGAGGCGACCAGAAACGGCTCGATCCCCATGTTGAGCAGACGGTTGATGGTGGCCGGGGCATCATTGGTATGCAGGGTGGAAAGCACCAGATGGCCGGTCAGCGCCGCCTTGACGCCAATTTCGGCGGTTTCGAAGTCGCGGATCTCGCCGATCATGATGATGTCCGGATCCTGGCGCAGAAAGGAGCGCAGGGCGGCGGCAAAGTTGAGGCCGATCTCTTCGTGCATCTGCACCTGGTTGATGCCGGCAAAGTTGAATTCGACCGGATCTTCGGCGGTGGAGATGTTTTCCGTGACCTTGTTCAGTTCGGCCAAGGGCCGAGTAGAGGGAAACCGTCTTTCCCGATCCGGTCGGGCCGGTGACCAGCACCATGCCGAACGGCTTGTGGATCTCCTTCTTGAACCACTCCAGCGCCTGCGGCTCATAACCGAGCTTGGTCATATCCAGCTGCAGGTTCGACTTGTCGAGCAGCCGCAGCACGATCTTTTCGCCAAACAGGGTCGGCAGACAGATGACCCGAAAGTCCATGTCCTTGCCGCCGCCGAGCTTGATCTTGATGCGGCCGTCCTGGGGCAGGCGGCGTTCGGCAATATCCATCTCCGCCATGATCTTGATACGCGAGGTGATGGCGTTTTTCAGCTTCATCGGCGGCTTCATCACCTCATAAAGGACGCCGTCGATTCGGTAGCGGACCCGGAAGGATCTTTTCGTACGGCTCGATATGGATATCGCTGCCTTCTTCTTGATGGCATCGGTCAGGATCAGGTTGACCAGCTTGACGACCGGCGCATCCTCGGTGGCCTTCGCCAGAGCGCTTGGTATCGACATCGTCATCTCCATCGATGACCTCGAGATCGATATCGTCAAGTGCATCCATGACATCGGCCAAAGAGGCGCTCTGGTCGTAATACTTGTCGATGGCGGCCTTGATCGAAGCTTCCGGCGCGACCACCACCTCGACATTGTAGCCGGTCATGAACTTGATATCGTCGATGGCGAAGATATTGGAAGGATCGCTCATGGCGACGATCAGCGTGGAGCCGGCCCGGTTGACCGGAACGATCTGATATTTCTGGGCAACTTCAGGAGGGACCAGCTTGATGACAGCGGGATCGATTTCGAATTCGGTCAGATTGATGGAAGGAACGCCGTACTGGCGGGAGAGAAAGGCGGCGAGTTCATCTTCCTTGATGAAGCCCAGCTTGATCAAGCTGGCGCCCAAGCGCCCGCCCTGAACTTTCTGTTCCTCAAGCGCCTTGGTCAACTGGGCTTCGCTGATCAGCTTATTGCGAACCAGCAGTTCCCCTAATCGATTGCCTACCATGGACAAGGGATCATCTCCTCAAATTGCAATTACCGGGCATCGTAGAGAATACACTCCGGAGTGTCAAGCCAATGCATTACATTTCGCGCAGCTAATCAGGATCATATCCTGAAGGAGGTGAGGAAGTTAACTGGCAGCTGAAAATTGCAAGCCCTGTGCCTTCCAGATACCATCAAACCCGTCATCATAGGCTATCGGATAAACAGCCTCCGCCCGGGTTGCCACAATCGATATAATTACGCTCTTCGTGCAATATCGCTCCAGCAAGTATCAGGCGGGCTCTCTTCACGTCATCGGCAATCGCTCGCACCAGTTCGGCCTGATCAGAGAACGCCCTCTCACTCCGTAGGCGGGCCACGAAGTAAAGTTGAAGGATTTCACCGTAAATACTTTGATCAAAATCGAACAAATGCACCTCAACGGAAGTTTTCTCGCCGGCAAAAGTCGGATTACAACCGATGTTCACCACTCCGTCAAGAATCGCATCTTCGTAGCGGACTTTGACGGCGTAAACGCCGCCTCCCGGCAGCAGCTCCTGTTCTGTTTGCAGATTGGCGGTTGGAAAGCCAAGTCGTCTACCACGCCCGGCACCGTGGACGACCTCTCCCTGGATATGGAAATGCCGCCCAAGAAGCTTTTCGGCCGAGCTCACTTCTCCCTTTTGAATCATTTCGCGAATGCGACTCGAACTGCAGATCTCACCCTCGCGGTAAACCGGCCCCACAACTTCGACTGCATAGCCAAGTCCCTCACCCTGCCGGAGGAGAAAATTGGCATCCCCCTGGCGATTGCGACCAAAGGCATAATCATATCCGATCACCAGCCGGCGGACACCGATCCGGTCTACTAGAATTTCCCGTACAAATGCTTCGGCCGACATCTCCGCTAAATCACGAGTGAAGGGAACACAAATCAGCACATCCATGCAGCAAGCCGCAATCAATCGTTCCTTCTCGGCATCTGTACTGATCTGCCGTGGCGCCTGCCCGGGAGAGAGGAGTTTGCGTGGATGCGGAGAAAAAGTAAAAACGACGGAGGTTCCACCAGTCTTTCTGGCTCGGTCAACCACCTGGCGAAAGATTTCGCGATGACCGAGATGGACTCCATCAAAATTGCCAATCGTTACCACGGCACCGGGAAAAGGGGCGATAATTTCCTGCAAGGAGCGTATAATCCTCATCCCCTGCCCTTGCCCCTCTTCATTGGCCGACGCTGCCTCACGAAATTACCGGCTTCATCCGCCAGGGCAAAATCAATCTCCCGCCTTTCAAGATCAACCTTCGCCACTGCAACCCGAACTTCGGCGCCTACCTGGAACTGCCGGCGGCTATTCTGCCCAATCAACCGGTGCAAGTCCTCTTCATATTGATAGAAGTCATCACCGAGACTGGAAATATGCACCAAACCCTCGACAAAGAAATCGGTCAACTCAACAAAGAATCCGAAAGGCTGCACACCGGAGACAAAACCGACAAACGCCTCCCCAATCTTATCGGCCATGAACTGGCATTTCTTCAGGGCGACTACCTCCCGCTCCGCCTCCATCGCCCGTCGCTCCCGTAGTGAAGTCTGTTCGCCACGCTCGGGCAGAATTTTTGCCCATTGGGTCCGACGGTGGTCCGGAAGTCCGCCACTTTGTAGCACTTGGCGCAGTACCCGATGCACCAGCAGATCGGGATAACGGCGAATGGGAGAGGTAAAATGGCAGTACAGAGGTGCCGCCAGTCCGAAATGGCCGATATTTTCGGAGGAGTAGCGGGCCTGTTTCATACTGCGCAACAGCACCTGATTGATGACCCGCTCTTCCGGCTTCCTTTCGACCTCCGCCAGCAGCTGCTGCAGTCGACGAGGATCGATTCTCCGCTCGTCGATAATCAATCCGTGATTGAAATGGCTGACGAATTCCTGAAACGCCTGCAATTTTTCGAGATCGGGCGACTCATGCACCCGAAAAAGGAGGGGTGCCTGTTTCTCATTCAGAAAGGTGGCTACAGCCTCGTTTGCCGCCAGCATGAACTCTTCGATCAGGCGATGCGCCTGATTGCGTTCGGAACGGACGATGTTCTCCGGCTTGCCACGCAGGTCAAGAATGATTTCCGCTTCGGGAAGATCGAAATCGAGACTCCCCCGCCGCCGGCGCATAGCGGTAAGCCGCTGTGCCAAATCCGCCATCGATGCCAGTTGCGACGGCAGTTCCGGCGGACGAATTATAGGAGACGGTTCGCCATTGAGGGTATTACGTACTTCCGTATAGGTGAGTCGTGCCTGGCTGCGAATAGCGGCCGGATAGAAACGGCTCTCAAGGCGTTTCCCTTCGTTGTCGAAGAGGATCTCGGCGACCATCGTCAATCGGTCAACCTCCGGATTGAGCGAACAGATGCCGTTGCTCAGATTTTCCGGCAACATCGGGATTGCCCGGCCGGGAAAATAGACGCTCGTTCCCCGCGTCAGTGCCTCGACATCGATGGCGCTTTCCTCGGCGACATAGTGACCGACATCGGCAATAGCCACCCATAAACGGGTACGCCCTCCCGTCTCCTTTCGGATCGTCACCGCATCGTCAAAATCTTTGGCGCTCTCCCCATCGATGGTGACAAACGGCAGAAGCCGTAGGTCCTCGCGTCCGAGCAGATCCTTTGCATCCACCGTTTGCGGTACTTTTTGCGCCTGTGCCAGAACTTCCTCGGGAAAACGATAGGGAAGCCCATGTTTATGGGCAATGGTCAGGATCTCGACTTCCGGATCGTCGGGTGCACCGAGGACTTCAATGATCGTCCCCTCCGGATTGCGCGACTTACCCGGGTAAACGTCGATGCGAGCAACGACCATCTGGCCATGTTTGGCGCCGTTCTGTGCCCCTTCGGCTATGAACAAGTCGTGCGTAAGACGGGGGTCGGCGGCCACAACATAGCCGAAGCGGCGCCCCGCTTCATAACGCCCGACCAGAGTCTGGTGCGCCCGATCGAGCACCCGGATCACCCGTCCTTCGGGGCCGGCACCGCGCCAACCACGCTCTACCCTGGCAACCACCCGGTCGCCATGCATCGCCTCGCGCAGGTAGCGCGCGGGAATGAACAGATCCTTTGCCGCCGGCGGGGGCTGGGCAACAAAGCCGAAACCGTCGCGGTGCACCGAAAGGGTACCGATAACCAGATTGACCTGCGTCGGTAGCGAATAGCGATCCCCTTTGAGACGAATCAGCGTACCCTCGCCAGCCAGTGTTTGAATTTGATGAGTGGTTTGTGTGCGGATTTTTCGGGAAGAGATATTGAGCCCGTCCAGAATTTCCCGGACGGCCAGGGGCCGGGGAGCATTTTTAAGCATCTCGAGAATATCAGCAGGGTTTACGGGCATGCCGGTTGGACCCCTTCGGCCATTTATGGCAAATCTAAGTTAAATGATCCGTTTTCAGCTTGCGGCCGGCGAGGGCATGACACCGCGTGCCCAGACATGCTTGCCAAATTTCCAGTACCCCTGCACATTGTACAGCCGCGCATCTTTCACCGGGTCGATCGGCAGCACATTGCCTTTCAGCAACGGCTGCAGATACCTGGCCAGTACCGCCCCGCCGCCGCCGGTAATCACCATGGTATCCATGTCCCAGTCGTCGGCCCACAGGCGATCCACCTCATTGCCGATGGCAGCGGCCAATTGGCCGAAAACCTGCTCTGTCATTCCCTTGAGATCATATTCCTTGCCACGTATCTTGATGGAGCCGCGCTCTACCGCCTCAAATAATCGATACAACTCGACATTGATGCCGCTTCGCTCCCGCAGTTTGGTGGCAATGACGGTGAAGGCGCGGGCGATTCCGGAATCGGTCGTCCGACTTCCCCGCTCCGAATAGCGCATCTTGTCGGAAACTGTGTAATCGCAGGTACGGAAACCGACATCGATGATGCCAATCTTCTCCTTCACCAGACGCTTGTCCCCGACCTCTCCCAGATCGTTCAGCATCATGATTGAACATCGAACCGAACGGCTGCGGAATCACCCGCACCTTGTTAATATTGACAATCTTCTCCTGCCGCTTGCCGGCGGCATCGGTCAATATAACGCGATGTTCCCCTTGCAAAAGTCGGATTATTTCATCCTTTTGCTGCCGATAGTAGCCGATCGGCAGACCTGTCACCAGATTGACCGGAATATGATTCCCCACCAGGCGGGCGGCGGCGTTCAGAGCCAGTGTCTTGGCGTAACTGCTGATGAACTGTCCCTGGTCGAGAGTGAAGAAGCGCACATTGCTCTGTCGTTCCGCAAGATCGCCAACGAAGAACGTTTTTCCGTCCACCTCGATCAGGCTCTCTCTGATACTGGATATCCGTCCCCTCACCGAGAACCGACTTGAAGACCAGCGATTCGCGGCCATTATAAGCCTTGGTGAAGCCGAAACCGATATCAATACCCAGGATTTCCAATCCCCTACTCCTCTGCTCTTTCCCCTTCAACAATCTTATTAATAACCAGACCGGTCAGCAACTTCGGATAGAAGTAGGTCAACTTCTGCGGCATTTTTTCCCCGGCATTGGCCACATCGCGCACTTCACTTATCCGCGTCGGGTTCATCAGAAAAGAAAGTTGGCACTTGCCCTCGCGAACCAGACTGAAGGGCTCCTCGAAATTCTTCACGTATTTGAGGTTGGTCTGCTGCTCCTGCGCTTCGACGGTTATTCCCAGGATATCCTCAAGGATCAACCGGTGCAGGATCGAAACATCCAGGGTACGCAACGCTTTGGGCGCCATCGCCTCGAAAAAACGGTCCATCTCTTTATCATCGCGCAGGCCGAGAAAATAGACGGTTTCACCGCCGGCATAGAGCGCCAACGTGTGCCGCTTCTCTCCCCTCTGCCGTAATTGCTCGCGGATGTCCATGCGCGCCGCCGCGTCGGCGGGAGCGAACGATTGTGCTTCAATCTCGAAATGTTTCTGCAATGTAGCGAGAATCGGCTCAAGCCGAAAATCGGGAAGATCGTAGACCAATCGATGCGTGGGGAAGATCATCAAACCCTGATCTTCCATATTGGCGAAATACATCAGCACGTAGTTGAACAGTTCCTTGCCGTTGAAGGCGGGGTTCTTCTCGCGCATAAAATCGCGATAGTTCATTGCCGTCTCGTACCGATGATGCCCATCGGCGATGAACAGCGGCTTTTTGTCGAGAAGTTCCTGCGACTTTTTGATGATTGCAGGCTCGATGACGCGCCAGAGACGATGAATTACCCCATCGTCATCGGCTACCTCAATATCGGGCACCCGCTCCTTCTCCTTGCGGGTCAGCGATTCAAGCACGCAGCAGGGATCGGAATAGAGGGAAAAGATCGGACTTAGCTGAGCACCGCAGGCTTTGGTCAGCAGCAGTCGGTCGGCTTTCGGACCGGCCAGTGTCTTTTCGTGCGGCTTCACCATGCCGGTCGAGAAATCCTCCAGCCGGGTCAGGGCGATAAACCCCTTGCGCACCACCACCTCGCCACTTTCGGTCGGATATTTCTGATCGTAAAGGTAAATTGATGGTTCATCGTCGCGGACCAGCATGCCTTCCTGCTGCCACGCCTGAAACTCGACGGCGGCACGAGTATAGCGGTTGTCCGCATCGGTATCCATCAAGGTAGTTTTCGCCAAATCGATACGGACCACATTGTGGGGGCTGCGTTGGTACAGATTTTCTTGCAGTTCGGGAGAGATGACATCGTAGGGCGGGGCCATGACCGCAGCGGCAGTTTTAACCTGCGCCAGATTGTAGCGAACCCCGCGAAATGGAACGATTTTGGCCATGCAAGACAGCTCCTTTTATCAAAATTAAACAGGCTATTAAATATACGAGAATTGACAGAAGGGGGCAAGGGGAAAAGCGGGAGGTGAGCGAGTATCCGAGTGTTACCAGAATGCGCCTAAAAATGGTCTTTATCTATCCTTGCGGCATATGCCAGAAAGAGGAACAGGAGCCATAAGCGCTGGCTCCTGTTCCATAAATCCCATGCTGCTTCAGTCGCACTATCAGTTCGTTGGATATTGCTGGCGGGCATCCGGATACTGCTGGCGGGCATCTGGGTACTGCTGGCGGGCATCCGGATACTGCGGGCGATCAGGCATATCGCCAAGAACCTGAACGATTACAGAGTCTCCCGGTTTTCCCTTCAGTGTAACAAGAAGAGTGTTCTCACTCTGCAGTTTGGCCGTTACTTCTTCCGGATTGGCCCCGCGCAGACTCTTCGCACTAGCCATTTCCACGCCATTTACGAGCACCGAAACGTTGTTGGCAGCAAGAGGGCCATTGGCACCATAGCTGATCAGCAACCTGCAATTTGTCATCTGCGACGGCACACTAAAGGAAGAACTGGCGGTTGTTGGTTTTCCTTCTTGCCTGACATACTCTTGAGGCCCGAAAACGGCCACGGTAGCAGCCCAAGCCGGGAGAGTGACACCGATAACAAGCATGATGGCGGAGAAAGTCATCACCAGCCCTTGTCGCAATCCATTTACCTTGTTGCCATTCGATTCCATGATCGCCTCCTTGTCAGCTCCATGAACGCTGCTGGATTAAAATGCTGCCTGGGCGGAATCCCAGACGGCATTCATGTAAAGAGCAAAATTGATGCCGAATCAGAAAAAGCCTCAATGAAGAACATCCTAACTCTTGGCACTTCTCGTAAGCTGCCTTTAACGGATAAGAGCGTCAAAGATTGTCAGTTATCTTGTAGCTGAACAGATTAGGGAAAGGAGTACCACTACTTTCTGCCTCTAATTTTAATTTCAGCGGCAATTTTCTTGGCATTCTCTACCTTTAACGGTGACATTTTCCTCCCAAGGAACTCGACGGAACCATTCCCTTGTTTGAAGCCATTCTCGATACCGACGAGCATCCACGCATATGCCTGCTCATTATTTTGAATTACTCCCTGTCCGGAATGATAGAGAAGTCCAAGTGTAAATTCTGCTTCCGCATCACCGCGATCAACAGCGTCATTTACTATCTTTAAAGCTCTTGCATCGTTTTGATTATTTAATGCAGCACGATAGTCTTCCTTCCATCCGGCAAAAGCGGGCAGTGCAGTTATGACGAGAAAAAATGTTAAAAATATCCGGAAATTCATTTTTTCCTCCCATCCAGTTCACCATCGGTAGGTTTAGAGGTGACAGTTAATTCAAAAGACTGAAAAGCGCTGGCATCACCATCTGTAACAACTATTTGTATCAGCTTCTTTCCGTTGGCTGCATCAGGAACAAGCCATTCGAGCAGACCTGTTTCTGCATCTATAGCCATACCGTCAGATGCATTGTTGAGGGAATAGGTCAAGTGATCACTATCGGGATCTTCAGCATGTAGCTGATAAGAAAACTTGCCCGCCGTGATCCCTCCTGAAGGGGTGGAAACAATGGTTGGCGGACGATTGTGCATGAGCTGCTGCAAGGAAGAGCGAGGTTCTCCCCGCACCTTGCCTAAAGAAGGGGTGACGGTGACAACGATCAAATCGCCCTTACGAAAACCGGTCGTATCTAGTTCCTGCCCGGTTTCACCAGCAAGCACCTCATCGTTCCGACGCCATTCGTACTCGAAATCAAACCGATTTCCCTGAGTGTCCGTATTTTCTGCCTCCGCTTTCAATAGACTGCCGGGGAAAGCTGGCAGAGGAGTAACCCGTAAGGATTTCACTTGCGGGAGGGCTTCAGCGGAGTTTTTTGCCACAGTGGAAATCGCTGCTACTTCAGCCTGGACGGATTCCTGTGACTTCGGTGCCAAAACCTGCGGCAGCGAGTCGTTCGGTGTGGATTCGTTGCCGGAACGCCACCACACGATCAGCAATAAAAGTAGAGAAACCCCAACCAGGCCGGCAGAAAACCGGTTCTTTTTGATTTTAAAAGGTAGCCGCATCATTTCACAATATGCTTGTAAATAGTTTCAACGCCCACCGTTCCGCCACCGTCGGTTTTCTCCCGCCAACTGCTGACGCCACTGCGCACCCCCAACCCGGGCTGCGTTTCGATACGGATGATTTCGCCGGTCGATTTCTGGACAAAGCCGGAGACTGTCTCGCCAATGGCGATACCGACGGAAGTTGGCATCCCGACCCCAATGTCCACTTTTTTGCTTACATACTCCGTGGTTCCTAAGGTGAAAACCCCGGCAGGGCCTGCCACAATTGGTCTTATATAGGAGGTACCGCTTTCATAATAAATGCCGTAAAGATTGCTATTGCCAAAAATCGAGCAAATGTCGCTGACGGGTCGGTAAGCGGTGAAAAGAACCAGACCGCCGAGGACAGAACTACGTGCCAGCATCCTCTCGCTGGCTGTGCCCAGCGTGTCAAGATTCACATACCAACCAGCCTTCAGCCGCGCATTGTTGAGCATATCCTGATACGAACAGGTGGTTTCAACTCCGTCGTCGGGGTTCCCATCGTCGCAAATACCGGTGCCTCCGGCATCAACCTGGTTGGCGGTATCCGTCTGCACAGCATTCATATTCAATATCTTTACGGCATTGGCATTGAGCAGACCCTTCCAAGTATAGGCATAATGGTCGCCAGAGGTGACCGGAAAGGGATTGGTGTCAGTGACTTCCCCGGAGCAGAGGGCGTCATCTCGATTCTTCCAGCAGCGGTCTTTGATGCCATAGAATCGCTGCTGATCCGCATTGGTAAGATCGCCTGTGCTCTTTAGGCGCCCGGTGCCGAAAAATACCCATAAATTGCCGAAAATGTCCTTGGAAGCGGATGGCCCGACAAGGAGCGGCCCCATATCGCGGGGAGTAGTCAAGCTGTCAACAGTATCCTGTATATCCGGATCAGCGCTGAATTGGTTCGGATTGGGATCGAAAAGTACCGACAGCTGCCAGGCAGTCGGATCGGAACTCCTGTTGGTATTAATACGATAAACCCTGCCGCCCGTGGTACTGATGGCGCTGCCGATGTAAATGACATCGCTGCCAAAATCCAAATCGGCATCGATAACCGTTGGATCCCCCATGATGGCCGTGGCAGTGTCTGGTTGACTTAGATCGACCGATGGAGTAAAGGTTCTGACCAACTCACCTGTTTTGAGATTGACGACGTAGATTTTCCCAGGTTGTCCCAGCTCTGCAGTGGCGCCTAATTGATTGTAATCCCGCTTGAGCGGGCGATCGCCAGCGGCATTTTTCGGGCCCGATCCGACAATCATGAACCAGTCGCCGGGCCCCGGCGTGTGATTGCCATCGGCGTCGAGTGGACCGTTGTTAATGCGGACAATGCTCGGATAGCTGGTGGTAAAGCCCATTCCCAAATCCGGTTGTCCATCCTTATTCCCAAAGCGCCACAACAATTTCGGCTTCTTTTCCGGATCGGTAATATCGAAAGCATAGTAAGCCGACTTGAACCCTCGGGTCTGAACACCCGTACCAAAATCGGCCGTAACATCGATCGCTCCGCCGCCGAGGCGCATGGGCATGATCAGAATGGTTCCCCAGCCGTTCGGATGTGATGCGCCGCTTTGCCCGGAGATCCCCGGTGTGATGCCATCGGCGAAAATCCGGGCATCGGTTACCTTCGGTCGATGGTCCACGTAATAGACATGGGTATACTGATCCGAACCACAAACGACTGGATCGTTGTTGGTCCCGTTGCAGGCCAGCCAGGCCAGGTGCGGCAAATTGTCATAAGGCACAAAAGACCACAATTCATCGCCGATTTCTGCCGTTCCCCACCCATTGATGGCCGCCGCTGCATTGGCCTCAAACCAGCCGGCCTCTACTTTAATATCGGTACCCGATACCGGCGGTTTGTTGCCGGCCTTGTAAACGCCGGCATTGAAAGCATGAAGCTGGCCGTCGTTGGCGCCGGCATAAACAATGCTACGCCGGCCATTATATGTGTTCGTGAAAGCTCGATAACTCGCATCGCCGTAAATTTCGCCATACCGTTCCCCGGGAACGGAGACAAGGGTCGGGGTCGAGAAAATGATGTCGCCCAAAGGCCATATCCGCTTTCCCGAGCTACAGCCTGTTTCCGTTTCCGCCCCTGGAAAGTTGACGCAACGGCCGCGGTAGCCATCGACGTGATTGCCAAGGGTATAGTTGATGACTTGCGCGGCCTCCTCCTCGGCAGATCGCGGCACGGAGCTGAGGACCTCTGAAATGACATTGCCATCCGCATCGACATCGGTGAGCACTGTTTGAATAACCGAGCTCTGCGCACGCAGATAAGGACTGAGGGCGCCAGCCTGGCCGGAGGCCATTTGCCGTGCCTCGCCGGATTGCGAACCGAAATCGCCGTTGTCCACGATTCCATCACCATCCGTATCGAGCCAGAAATAAATTTTTCGATCACTTCGATTGGTCTTTTTTGCCAGTTTCGTCCCCCCCTCCCAGATTGAGATGACATCATCCATCTTCACCGGATCCTCAATCACAAGCGCACCACTATCGGTGTATCTTTTAAGCACGACCTCGGAGTCAGTATTCAACTCCATTACGACCTGTTTGTCCTCTAACGGAACGAGCGCCGCGTCCGGGGGAGAGGGGGTTCCGCCCGAATCGTCGCGCAACCGCTGCTGACGATCGAGAAAAAAGGCTCGCAGGTAACCGGGCCAGCGGGTTTCGGTGGTATCGTTCTCCTGGACCTTGGCCGGATAGAAATAAGCCTGGTAAAGGGCGCCTTCGCCACCCGCCGAGGTCGAAAGAACGGAAACGGACGTTCCCGATGCGGAGTTTTTCATGATGTCATTCACTGCTGAGATGATCTGGGCCTTCAGACTTATTCCCGCCTCGGGTCGTTTATAAGTCCGCGGAGTAATGAAATTGTCCTCGGTGCCATCGTCATCAAAAACGCCATCCTTATCTTTATCATCGAACCCGCCGTATACCGCCGCCCGCTTCATCACCTTCGTACCGGCACCGCTGTTCCCCCCGTAGGTATCGATCGCATATAACTGAAGAAACTGATTGCCATTGATATCACTGCGCAGATCGGTGGTCTTTCCTTTATAGGCGACTTGCTCAAGCTTGCTGAAATTGAGGGGGGTGTCGAGCTTGGCATCTGCGAGCGGGGTTACACCGGTCTTTTCCGTATTGGTCGTTCCGTCGATATTGGTGCCGAAATCATGACTATAGTTGCCTGAACTGATCAGCATAACGTAACTCTTCGCGCACTCGATCCGCCGGCCGACATCCTTAAAACAATAGGGATCATAATTGGTGCCGGTACTACTACAGGCGACGCTCGTCGGATCATGATAGGCCCAGGAGGTCGCGTTGGTAGTTTTGTTCAATTTATACGCCTCGTTCTCGCGGAAGTAGCCTTGCGCCATATGCAGTGCTTCCGCCAGCGGCGCCGCACCGGTGGGGGGCTGGCTGCGGACGGTGTTCATCAGACTCGGCCAGCCGGTCGTATCCTTGTCGTTGAAATGCTTGATCACCATCCCGCCATCCGTATTCCCATCATTATCCACCTTGTTGGGTTGCATGATGGCCAGACGAAAACCGAGATCCCCCTGTTTTTCACTGTCGCGCAAATCCTGCACTAATCCACGCAGGATATGATCATAATTGGCTTGTTTTCTTGTGTCATCGTCACGATAAAAAAAGCTTCCGTTGTTGCAAGGAATAGAAGCGGTGCATTGTTTCGCTTCAATTTCAACTGCGAAGGTATTCGTGGCGTTGTCCAGCGGCGGGGCCAGCTTGATTTCTGTCGCGGTGTTGGCTCCTTTGGGGGTAATGGTAATGACGTTATGCTCCGGCGTCATGAACAAAGCCAGGTTGTTACTGACAAGTTTACTTCCATTTTGGGAGAAAAACTTACTCTTGGTACCGTCGCCATTCTCGATGCCGATCGTGGCCGATATGGCTTTATTGGTATTATTGTCTAAAAAACTACCCAGGCCGCCATCAACGTCCTTGTACTGAAAAATGATATTGCCATCTTCGAAAAGAAGCATCTGAAAGGTAACTGCATAGTCAAAAGTATTTGTTACATAATAAGGGTAAATATTTTGCCAGGTGACCACCAAAGCCCGATGCGGCGCCACACCATTCACGTGCCAAGCGACAAGGCTTTCTCTTGTTGTGTCTTCGTCGGCATTTTTCGTCCGCATCGCCAAATCGTCCCACCAGATGGCAAGAACGTTATTGTACAAATCATTATATGGCATACCATAGTTACTGAAATAAGAAGAAGTAACAGTTGTGTCATTTACAAGTTGAACAAAACCATTATCCGAAATATTGGCATTAGTAAAAGTATTCCCGTAATAAGGTATTGAAAACGGCAATACAATGTTTTTGGAGTTTTCATCAGTAACTACTGTATTTCTCCATAAATAGTTAACCCCGGTCGCCGGTAAATTAATCCATTTATAAGGGATGACCTGGGGAATTTCCTTCTGAACCCCCACCGGGAGTACTTCGGTCACGGAGTTATCGCAGAGCTCATTAAGGGTAGCGGTATTGCTCGGTGCATTTGCCTCACAAGTCGAGCGTTTCACCGTCTTGTAAATGGTCTTGCCTACATTCAACCGGCTGCGCAGCGGCATGTTGCCGGGATTCGCCTGTTCGGGAGCGGGGCTGATATCGCCGCCGATAGCTACCTGCTTGAGCACATCGAATTGGGTCATGGTCAGCCAGTTCAGCCAATTGCTTTTCCATGCCCCAGCACTGTTCTTTTCGAATTTACCGGCCGTATAAGTATAATTTTTTGGCTGAGGAGGATCAGGAGGAGGCTCGGCGCCTACGCTATCAAAGTAACCGTAATAGGTGTCGGTGGATGAAAAATCGTCGAAATTGACGAAATTGGTTGTGCAATCGCCCGTACTGCAAAACCCGTAGGCGGGACGCACGGTATTTTCGGAAAAATCGAGCAAAAATAGGATGTTGGGGGAAACCACCCGGGGGAGAAGGGGGAAAGGAGGTAAACTGGGAAATATCCTCCCCTCGGGCGGAAAGAGCCGATCCGCAGATCAGGCTGCAGATCGCGCCGGCAAGAACAACCTTCCTGAATTTAAACATGGCAGACTCCTGCTTTCAGATTGAAATATCAGCGCGTTCCTTCGCCGGTTACCTTGTAAAGAACACCAGTCCCACCCCCGGCGGCGGCATTGCCGACCCCTTCATAACCAGCGGCGAATTCCGTCGCGCCGCCCGGGAGGGCGTAGGAATACATGCGGTCGATATCGACATCAAGCTCGACGTTGTTCACCGTCATGACAAGATCCGGGGCATCTGCAGCTTCATCGTTGTCGAAATCAAGGCCGCCAGTGATTTCGGCAGCAAGGTCGCCAGCCGTATCGATGGTCAGGCCGGCGATCTCTCCCGGCGCCGGCACCACGACGCCGGCGCTGATAGTTTCTTCAATTACCGGTACGGCCAGATCGGTGCCCCCCTCGGCACCGCCGAAAGCGGCAGCGACCCGGCGCATAAAACCGGAGATCTGGATATCGACATTGGCGCCGTTGAGGGCCAATGTGCCGAGAAGAGCAACGATCGCCATGAGTAAAAGGACCGTGATGAGAACAACGCCTCTTTCGTTGTTGATTGCTGGCATAGCCTACCTCTCAAAGCGCGTAAAGCGGGTTGCGAATCTTGACGACTGAACTCAGCACGCGGCGGCGACGGCCATCCCCGGCCCCTGCCGCATGGTCTTCAACTGCCGGCCGTCCAAAGGCGCTTTGCGCCTTCGAATCTTTGCCGTCTGTAAGCGCTACGACATTGACGCGCACAGCGGAAATGTCAACGGAAGCGAAGGATGTTGCAGCGGGGGTACTCATGGTGGTGCTGCCGTTCAATGCATAGGCAAACTGGATATCTTCGATGTTTTCCGCTAATTGCTGACGACCGCTACCTCTGATCTTGGTGTAATCGGCTGTGGTCAGACATGGGTTATTGGTCGAGCAGTTGTCAAGACCCGTTGTGCCAATGGAATAGTGGATCGCCTGAATAATATAAACTCTGGAGTTTGTACTATATTTTCTTTTAAGAAACATCGGACCCGTTGAATTGACCGTCTTCAGAGTCAACTTGTTGTCGGCCAATGAAGCCTGGGTATCCGCCAGCTCATAAAAGGAGTTGCCATCGATCGAAATATAGCGGCGATTTACAATCCAGGTCCCATCGCTTTTGTTTTTAAATTCATCAATGCCAACGCTTGTCAGACATAGCTGCGTGTCCCCCAGGTTATTGCAGTTGGTACCATTGGCCAATTTACCTGCATCCGTGCCGATGCCGAGAATTGTTATGGTATCGGGACCGGTCGAGCTGTTTGTGATAGTGATTGGAGCTGTCAGGGGGTTGGGCATGCCAACAGGTATGTCGGTAAAGGAAATCTTGAGAGTAGTGGCCGAGTCTTCCGGCAAACCGAAACCGGCGCCGCGGATATCCCTGGCAAGCTGCTCCATACCGGCACGGGCATTCTGTTGCGCCGCGGAGACTTGCCCTTGCACATCGGCCGACCAGTTGCTGGTAGCAAAAATTGAATAGGCAGCCATGGCAACAACCGAGGAAATGACCATGGCAAGCATCAATTCAATCAGGGTAAACCCTTTGGAAGAAAGAATCTTCATCATCAAGTCCCCCAGGTTTCGAGAATGGTGGTGAAGGTCATGCTGCGCCCACTGCCGTTTCCCCAAGTCAAAATGACCGAAATTGTCGAAGTATTGGTCATCGGCGAATCGGTCGTAACGGTGACCCGCCCCCGCGGGTTGAGGAGGGTCGAGTTTTCCAATGCCGTGGCCCACTGCTGGCAATCGGCCGCTGCTGGAGCCAACAGTCCGACGCAACCGGAAGAGGTAACTATGCCATCGTAGCGTTGCGGGTTGGTTTTGGCATTGGTGCGAATACGGTCAATCATCTCTTCCCCGAGCTGGATCGCCTCGGTGCCGCTCTGGGCGAAATAATTGCCGGAAATGGCCATTGTCTGCATCCCCGCGACCCCGAGAAGGCCCACCGACAGGATAACCATGGCGATAAGCACTTCAAGAAGAGAAAAACCTCGATTGTCATGACAGATCTGCATGATTTCCCTCCTTACAATGGTGGACAAATGATCGGATCAGGCTTGGCCTTGCTGGGAAGGATAATTAGATTTCCAGTGCCGGTAGAGCTGACACGAATCTCTTTGGGTGCTTGCGTTCCAATCCTCAGAATGACGGAATTGGAACCGGCACTCCCATTTGCATTAAAGGTAAAATTCTCAAAATCGCAGGCGGTTACCCCTCTGTAGTCTGCTTCAATGTCTGTAGATTTTATGATTTGGCCACCGAGAACGACTGAATACTGGTGATCATTGGCAAAATTCACATTGACTTCTTTGCCCTCCTTGATCGCCCGCAACCGCGCCTGCTGCATGTCGCCGTAAATTTGTCGCGCCGCGCCGCTTAGACGGAATTTTTCTCGCATTCCGCCGGTGGATAAAAAGGTAATGGCCGAAACAATGCCCATAAGAGCAATGACGGTAAGAAGTTCAATTAAAGTCACACCCCTGTTGTTCACTAATGCCTCCTCATATGAAACACACCAGCAGTCCAGCAATCTCCGTGCCTTATAAAGGCAATAAAAAAATCCTTATAAATTAAAAAGATAGAAGACTAGCGCAAGCGCGCCTCCGCAAATAATGCAAAATTTGCATACTAAAGGAAATTATTGTCAGTTATTCCGAACCATATTCCTTCATCTTGTAGAGCAACCCGCGCAGGCTGATTTCAAGAACCTTTGCCGTCTGGGTGCGATTGCCCCCGGTAGCGGCGAGGGCTTTATGGATATATTCGCGCTCCAAACGTTCGGTCGCCGCTTTCAACGAAAGATCCGAGACATCGCGCTCCTGCCGGCGGATCTCCCAGGGAAGATCGTCGAGATCGATCTTGTCGCCGCGACAGAAGATCATGACTTTTTCCATGAAATTCTGCAGCTCGCGCACATTGCCCGGCCAAGTGTATTCCTGCAGACGCCTGACCGCCGCCGTTGTGAGTATCGGAATTCGCCCCCCCTGCCGATTGGCTATCTTTTCAAGAAAATGGTTGGCCAGCAAGGGAATGTCGTCGCGCCGCTCGCGCAGCGGCGGCAGGGCAATTTCCACCACCGCCAAACGGTAGAAAAGATCTTCACGGAAGCGGCCGCCGGCAACCTCATCGCGCAGATTGCGGGCGGTGGCCGCCACTACCCGCACACTCACCTGCTGCGACCGGGTATCGCCGACCCGCCGAAACTCCCCCTCTTGCAGCACCCGCAGCAGTTTCGGCTGCAGCTCGAGAGGAAGTTCGCCGATTTCATCGAGAAAGAGGGTGCCGCCGTCGGCGGCAGCGAAAAGACCGGACCGCTCGCGGTCGGCACCGGTGAAAGCGCCTTTGGCGTGACCGAAAAGTTCGCTTTCTATGAGGCTGGCGGCGATGGCACCACAGTTCACGGCGACAAACGGCTGAAGTCGCCTGTCTCCCTGAAAATGCAGGGCACGAGCGATCAGTTCCTTGCCCGTACCGGTCTCGCCGGAGATGAGAGCTGGCGACGAGGCATCGGCGATCTGGCGCACCATAGCCATGACCCTCCCCATTTCGGCACTGGCGAAAATCGGCTCGGGAGACTCCTGACGGTGGAGCTTCTCGCGCAGGCGGGCGTTCTCGCGCCGCAGACCGAGGCGCTCTTCGGCCTTGCGCAATGTCAGGATGACCTCATCCGGCTTGAATGGTTTGGAGATGTAATCGTAGGCGCCTTTTTTCATACAGTCGATGGCAGTGTCGATCGTCCCGTAGGCGCTCATCATGATGATGGTGGCGGGAATAGCGTGGCGCACTGCCTCATGCAGAAATTGCACGCCGTCCATTTCCGGCATGCGCAGATCGCAGAGGATCAGATCGACTGTCTCGCTTGCCAGCAGATCGAGGGCGCTCTTGCCATCGGCTGTCTGGAGAACCCGATAGTCGCCCCTTTCGAGAACAAGGGTGAGCATATGCCGCATGCCCTCTTCATCGTCGATGATGAGAATTTTACTTTCTTCTCTCATGCAGGATCCGCATCCAGGCGTTTCATCCGCACCATAAAGGTGCTTCCGTCTTCCCGGTTCGACCGGACTTCGATACGGCCGCCGGATTCGACGACAATGCGGTGGCAGACGGCCAAACCGAGGCCACGGCCATGGCCGGGCGCTTTGGTTGTAAAGAAGGGATCGAAAATATGGGGGAGGACGGCAGGATCGATGCCGCTGCCATTATCGCCGATTGCCAGCCAGACCTCGGCCGCATGGGCGCCGCCGGAGAGACAGATGATGCCAGAGCACGCTTTTTCTTCGGCTGGAGAACGGATGGCGTCGCGGGCATTGACCAGCAAATTGATGCAGACCTGCAGCAGTTTGTGGCGGGAAATGAGGACCTTCGGCAGGGTGGCCGGCAGGCCGTTTGCCAGATCGATCCCGGCCAGAGCCCCCTGATGGGTCAGCAGTTCCACCGCTTCGGCCAGAACCGCCGCCGGATCGACCGGTTCGGTATCGGACGTGTCCGGCCGGGCGTAATCGAGCAGTTCCCTGACCAGCAGATGAATCCGCTCCGCTTCCGCAGCAGCCCGAATAGCGATCTCCTGCTCCCGCCCGGCGGGAAGGTCACCGCGCAGCAATTCGAGGTAACCGATGATCGCCCCGAGAGGATTGCCTATCTCATGCGCCATGCCCGCGGCCAGATGACCAACCGAAGCGAGTCGCTCCGAACGCACCAGATCGTCGCGGGTTTGACGAAGTTCCTCATTCGCCTGCCGCAGCGAAGCAATGGAATGCTCGGCCCTGGCCCGGCTTTCCTGCAAGGCGGTGGTCATATGATTAAAAGAGTGGGCAAGATCGGCAATTTCCCGCGGCCCTTCCGGGACAGCAACAGGCTGCAGATCGCCGCCGGCAATCCGTGTTGTAGCGGCGGTGAGCTGTCGTACCGGCCGTACAACGGTCTTGCCGAGGAGCCAGAAACCGAACAGGAGCAGCACGCCGCCGTAAAGGAGAAGGAAGAAAAGATAGAATTGCGTCGCCCCTGCCAGCGCCTCCTTGACAGGAGCCAAGGAGAAGCGCCCTTGCAGCGCGCCGGTGAATCGGCCACCGACTCGTAACGGTACGGTTATGGTAACGATTTCCGCTGCATCGCTCCGGCCAAAAAAATAAAAACTGGAATAATCGAGTAACGTGATCGGCTCTTCTTCAAAGCGGAGCCAAGCCATATCCTCCCGCTGCACTGGCAAGGTGGTCACAGGCGAATCGGAAGCAATCACGTGCAGATCTTCATTGACTAGAAACCAGTGGGCGGGAGTGCCGGCGAGCGCGCTGCGAATCGCTTCTTGCTGCTTGCCGGCCATGCTTTCCGCTAGTCGGGCGGCAAGGATCAATTGTTGACGGTCATTCTCTATATTGTTTTTGACAAGTTCACGTTCGAGAAGATTAAGGAGCAGAAATCCGGAAAAAAGGAGAGCAGCCCCCATCAGAATGAAGAGGTTGACAATTATTTCCGTACGCAGCCCGAATTGTCTCGCCACCAGGGACTCCTGCAACTTGCTATTTAGCTTGAAACCGGATGACAAAGGTATGCGGTGCCTGTTAGGATAATGCGAAAAAAATTAATATGGAAGGATTCCTTTATGCTGCGCATTCCCGTCGTCGATCAGGATACCTGCATCGGGTGCGAAACCTGTACCCTTGTTTGCCCGGAGGTCTTCCGCATGGAAGAGAAGGAGGGTGGACACGGTCACGACCACAAGTCGGTCGTTTATAATCCGGTCGGCGCGCCCGAGGGAAAGATCGAACAGGCGATGGACAGCTGCCCAGTATCTTGTATTCATTGGGAAAAGGGTTAAGGTCCAGGACCGAGTGTCGAGCGAGAACACTGCGGAAGGAAAAGGGATGTCGAAAAGGCTGCTGGCCGAATGGGAAGAGCAGGATGGCATTCTGCTCGCCTGGCCGCATGAACAAAGCGACTGGTTTCCTGTACTTGCACAAGTGGAACCGGTTTATACGGAAATAGCCAAACAAGTCAGTCGATTTCAGCGCGTTCTGATCATCGCTCCGGAGCGCCGGCGGGTTCTCGAACAGCTGCGTTCGGCGGGTGCCGATATGACACGGATTGCCGTATTCGAAATCCCCACCAATGATACCTGGACACGCGATTTCGGCCCGATAACGGTCTATGAAAATGATGCGCCGGTGCTGCTCGATTTCGGCTTCAACGGCTGGGGGCTGAAATTTCCTGCCTATTATGACAATCAGGTCACCGGCAGCCTGGCGGATAGCGGCGCCTTTCGTGAACTGCGCATGGAGAAGCCGGGGCTGATACTCGAGGGGGGAAGCATCGAGAGCGACGGCCAAGGTACCATTCTCACCACCGCCGAATGCCTGCTCAGCCGCAACCGCAACCCGCATCTCGATCGGCAGGAACTTGAGCGGGAGCTTTCCATCCACCTGGGCGCCACGCGCTTTCACTGGCTCGAGAACGGATATCTGGCAGGCGATGATACCGACTCCCATATCGATACATTGGCGCGGCTCGCTCCCGACGATACAATCCTGTACGTGCGCTGCGACGACAAAAAAGATGAGCATTACGGAACGTTCGCCTGCATGGAGGTCGAACTGCAGCGGCTTCGCACCCGCGACGGGAAACCGTACCGGTTGATTCCCCTCCCCTGGCCGGACGCGAAATTCGACGATGAGGGGCAGCGCCTGCCAGCCACCTACGCCAACTTCCTGGTGATCAACGGTGCGGTTCTCGTCCCCACCTATGCCGATGCACGCGATGCGGCGGCGCTGGCGGCGATCGCTGAAGCTTTCCCCGGTCGCGCCATAATCGCTATCGACTGTCTGCCGCTGATCCTGCAGCACGGATCCCTGCATTGCGTGACCATGCAGTTGCCGAAAGGAGTCCTGCCATGAAAAACCTGACGGTGGGCCTGGTACAACAGCGCTGCGGCGCCGGACGCGAAGAGAATCTGGTGCGCAGCTGCGAAGGGATTCGCCGCGCCGCCGGCCAGGGCGCGCAACTTGTCGTCCTGCAGGAACTGCATGCCGGACAGTATTTCTGCCAGTGCGAGGACTTGGCCTGCTTCGATCAGGCGGAGACGATTCCTGGACCGTCAACGGAAACCTTCGCCCCTATCGCCCGCGAACTGGGTATCGTCCTCGTTCTTTCCCTCTTCGAGCGGCGGGCTCCGGGCCTCTACCATAACACCGCCGTCGTCCTGGAGAAGGACGGCACGATTGCCGGCAAATATCGCAAAATGCACATCCCTGACGATCCCGGTTTCTATGAGAAATTCTATTTCACCCCCGGCGATCTCGGCTTCACTCCTATCGACACCTCCGTCGGCCGCCTTGGAGTGCTTGTCTGCTGGGATCAGTGGTATCCGGAAGGGGCGCGTCTGATGGCGATGGCGGGAGCGGAAATTCTCATCTATCCGACCGCTATCGGCTGGGATCCGCGCGACAGCGACGAAGAAAAAGAGCGGCAATTACAGGCTTGGCTGACCATCCAGCGGGCGCACGCCGTCGCCAATGGCCTGCCTGTCGTCGCCGTCAACCGGGTCGGCCACGAGGCGGATCCGTGCGGCGGTCCGGGCACTCACTTCTGGGGGCACAGCTTCGTCGCCGGTCCGCAGGGGGAAATCCTGACGCTGGCTGCCCATCAGGACGATGAGGTGCTGGTGACGGAGATCGATCGCACCCGCACCGAAGCGGTGCGCCGCATCTGGCCCTTTCTGCGCGACAGGCGCATCGATGCCTATGGCGATTTGCTGAAGCGGTATCGGGATTGACAGCGTAGAGGGGTGCTACGAATCCATGAAAGGAGAACTGGTTTGGAATTGAACCTGAACGATATCGAAGTACGTGTCCTGGGCTGCTTGGTGGAAAAAGAACTGGCGACACCGGAATATTATCCGCTTTCTCTTAATGCCTTGACCAATGCCTGCAACCAGAAGTCGAACCGGGAGCCGGTCATGGAAGTGGCTGAAAAGGATGTCGTCCGCGCACTCGATTCGTTACGCTTCAAAGGTCTTGCCATGCAATCCGGGGAAGGGAGTCGGGTTCCCAAGTACGCCCATGCCCTCGCTACCAAGCTGCATCTCGATCTGCCGGAGCTGGCGGTATTGGCCGAACTGCTTTTGCGCGGCGCACAAACCATGGGAGAACTGCGCAGCCGCGCCAGCCGCATGCAGCCTTTTGCCGAACTTGCCGACATTGAAGATTCCCTGCGCGAACTGAGCGAGCACCAACCGCCGCTGGCGGTCCAGCTTCCCCGCCAACCGGGGCGGAAGGAAAACCGTTACACACACCTGCTGGCCGGCGAACCGGTGCTGGAGGCAGAGGAGCATCGTGCGCCTGCTGAAGCGGCGCGACGGCAGGTTATGGCCGAAGAGGAGCGTATCGCCAGAGTGGAAGAAGAAATCAGCGGTTTGCGCGAGGAAGTTGCCGAGCTGAGAAAACAAATTGCCGAATTCCGTTCCCAGTTCGAATAAGAAGATCCTCTTCTGATGACCACCCCCCTCTCGCCCGTCCGTGCCGTACTGCTGCTGTGCGCCGCCGAAATCCTGAGCATGACCGGCTTTGCCACCTATCCGGCGCTCTTGCCCCTGCTGCAAACGGAATGGGGGCTCACGAACACGGCGGCTGGGCTGCTCAGCGGGATATATTTCGCCGGCTACATGGCCGCGGTGCCGATATTGGTCAGCTTTACCGACCACACCGACACCCGCCGTATTTATCTGTTGGCAACGCTCCTCGCCGGCGCCGGCAGTCTCGGCTTCGCCCTTTTCGCCCAAGGCATATTCTCGGCCCTCATCTTCCAGGCATTGGTCGGCGCCGGACTGGCTGGTACCTACATGCCGGGGCTACGCCTCCTAACCGATCATTTTCATGGACCCCGTCAGAGCCGTTGCATCGCCTTTTATACCGCCAGCTTCGGATTCGGCACGACCGGCTCCTTGCTTCTTGCCGGGGGGCTGGAGGGGGCCGGCTGGCATTGGGCGTTTGCCGCCGCCGCAGCCGGACCGCTCATTGCTGGACCGCTCGTCTTCTTCAGCTTTCCGCCAGCGCCGCCGCATCCTTCGGATTTCCGCCCATCGGCGCTGTTCGATTTCCGGCCGGTACTGCGTAATCGACAGGCGATGCGGTATATCCTCGGCTATGCCGCCCACTGCTGGGAATTGTTCGGCCTGCGCTCCTGGATGCCCGCTTTTTTCGCCTTCAGTCTGGGGCTCACCGCCACCCGAAGCAATTCGCTGGTGAATGCGGCCGCCCTGGCCGCCTGGGTCAACCTTCTCGGACCGGTAGCGAGCATCCTGGGGAATGAAATGGCGGTGCGCCGCGGCCGCCCCGCCGTCGTTCTGGCGACCATGGCTGCCTCCGGGGTGCTCGCCTGGGTTGTCGGCTTCAGCGCACCGCTCCCCATTCTTCTGGTTTTCACCCTGATGATCGTTTATTTTCTGCTGGTCATGGCCGATTCGGCAGCGCTTACCGCCGGGTTGATTGCTGCCGCCGACCCGGCCCGACGCGGTGCCACCATGGCCATGCATTCCTTCCTCGGCTTCGGCGCCGGTTTTCTCGCACCCCTCGCCTTCGGCGCCGTACTCGATCTGGCCGGTGGAAACGAGCGGGTTCCTGCCTGGGGAATTGCCTTCGGTGCCCTTGGTGCCTGGTGCCTGGTAGGAGCTTTCTTCGCACTCCTGCGCCGATGTTTGAATCGGACTGACCGGCCATTACCTAGTCAATAAATTTTGGGAAAAGGAAGTTGACGCGTGAATTTTCTGTATCTGCTCGATCTGCTTGGGACCGCCGCTTTTGCCGCATCGGGTGCCTGGGCCGGCATCCGCCGCAAGATGGACCTCTTCGGTGTGCTCGTCATGGGTTTGGTCACCGCCACTGGCGGCGGCACGCTTCGCGATCTGCTGCTGGGAGACACACCCTTCGTCTTTCAGGATGAGATGTATCTTTATCTGGCCACTATCGTCTCCCTGACGGTCTTCTTCTTTCACCGCAAGATCGGTTTTCTGCACAACCCCCTTTTCTATTTCGATGCCGTCGGGCTGGGGACTTTTGTTGTCATTGGCACGGGGAAAGCCATCGCTTTTAATATGGGCTTTGGTGGATCGGTCATTCTCGGCGTGATGACCGCTACCGCCGGCGGCATTATTCGAGACGTTCTCGCCAACGAAGTCCCCCTGATCCTCCGGCGCGAAATCTACGCTTCCGCCTGCCTGGCCGGAGCTACTCTTCTTTACCTGCTGCACCGGTCCGGCTTCCCGGAGAACTGGGCTTTTCTCGCTGCCGCCCTGACTGTTATCGTCCTGCGCCTGCTCGCCATTCAATATAACTGGTCGCTGCCTCGGGCGCAGACATAGCTCCATTGAATCAGGATCCTTCGGCAAAACCTTCCTTTAATTGCCAATTCTGCCGGATGTCGGAGAAATCTTCTCCGGCATAGAGCAAACAGCGCGCTGCTGCCGCGGAAAATTTCTCCCCTTCACCAAGCGCCTGCAGCAGGTCGAGCATTCGCGGCCAACCGTAGCGGTCGAGGAGATAGTGCGCAAAGGCTTGGGTTTGCAGGTAGGCGGCAGCAGCTTCTGCCCCGGAGAGTCCGGAAAAAGAACGCTCCAGCCGCGTGAGCGGGATCACGGCCGCACCCTTTGCGGCCTGCGTCAGAGCAGTCAGATGCTCCGCCGGCCACTCCCCCTCTGCAATCTGTGCCAATCCTTCATCCAGCCAGCGTGGTGCGGTGCCGCGGGTCAGGGAAAAGACGAGCACGTGGGCGTACTCGTGGTAAAGAACGCGCCGCAATTGCGCGTTCATTTTCTGCAAGCCGCCAACCGGCACCCGGATCTTGCCGTCGTAGGCGCCGCCGGCCCAGTCGGGTGCCCCGGTCACTGTGGTGAAATCCCGATTGCCGTAAAGGATGACCGTAACTGCCGGCTCGGGGAAGGCATTGAACAAGGTTCCAAGTTCGGCATAGGCATCCCGTAGCACTTCCAGGGTGTCCGCGCCCAGCTGTTCGCCACCGGCAACATAGGAAATCAGAAAATTGCCGCCATGCCGGCTTCCCATCTTCTCTTCGATGGCCAGCTCGCGCTGAATCTTTTCGAGGAAGTTCCTGCTCCCTTCTTCCCGCGGCTGCAGCTCAATGACCTGTTCCAGATAACTCTGCGCTTCATGCAGTCGGCCCTGCCCATAACAGACTTTGGCCAGAAGATGGTAGATTTCAGGCAGCGGGCCCAATTGGCGCAACGATTCAAGGAGACAGTTTTCCGCTTCCCCCATAGCTCCCTGCCGGAGCAGAATATGGCCAAGATAAAGGGAGAATTGCCCATTGTCCGGTTCCAAGTCGCGTCCCTGCCGCAATATTGCCGCTGCTTCGGCAAGTTTGTCTTCTCGCAGCAATTGTGTTCCATAGCCAAGACAACTGGCAGCCAGCACTCGTTGCAGATCGGGATCCAGAGGAGAGATCTCCCGCGCCTGGCGCAACGATTCGACCGCCTGGCGAAAATGACCCTGACGGAACAATTCGATTCCGCTCCCCTTATCGGCAACAGCGGAAGAATGCCACAGCAGGCAACTAAGCACAGGCACGAGAAGCAACGGCCACCGCTGAGACCACATCCTTTTTTTCCTCCTTAAAAAACGAAATTTTCGAACTCTACCTCAGCGGACGGGAAAACGGCAAGAACGACTCCTTGCATCTGTTTCGAAGGGGGATATCTTTGGCAAGGGGTTTTTGCTGCAATCACAGGAGGAAAATCAATGGGAAAATTCGATCTGGATGTGCATCGACTCTCCTGGAAGATCACCGCCGGCAGCGCAGCCATATTGGCGGGGATTGCAACACGCGCCATTCTGACACGAAGCTGGCGGCAGTTCAGAAAGAGCGACCCGCCGCTGAATCCGGAATCGTGCAGCGTTTCGTGGGGAGACGCCCTGCTCTGGACGGCCCTGACCGGCTCCATGGTCGGCGTTGTCCGCCTTGTCGTCACCCGCAGCACCGCCATCGGCTGGCATAAGGTTACCGGGTTGCAACCGCCCGAATAGAAGTACTTCCCCTCAGCCGTTGCGAAAATGCTACAATCACTTCGCCTATCCGGTCGGGCTCGAAAACTAGTCCGGGCGGACCGGTTCGGGCCCGCCACCCTCCGCCCCGGCCGATCGCATGAATCAGGAACAAACCCGTCTTGTCGAACTCAATCGCATTGAATATGGTGAAAACTATTCTCGCCTGCGCTTTATAACTTCCGCTGAAGCTAAAAAGGCGACTATCGGACGCGATAAGTTGCTGAAGCGACTGCAATCGCATGCCTCAGTAACCTTTAAGGGGAGCAAGATTTTCACCGGTCTCCTTTCCCCCGGCTGCCACCTGTGCGGCGAGGGTCGATGGTCATGTCTTTTTATCAATGGCCGCTGCAACTGTCGCTGTTTCTACTGCCCAACCTCGCAGGAGGAGATCGGTCTGCCGACGACCAATACCATAACCTTCCGCACCCCGGCCGTTTATGCCGACTACCTGGAGCGCTTCGCCTTCGGCGGCGCCGGCCTGAGCGGCGGCGAGCCGCTTCTCACCCCCGGACGCGCTCTCGGTTTTCTGACGGCCATGCGACAAAAACTCGGCCGGAAAGTGCACCTGTGGCTCTATACCAACGGGACTCTGCTCGACGCCGGGATGGTCGAGCGCCTGCGGGAAGCCGGACTGGACGAAATCCGATTCGATATCGGTGCCGTCGGCTACGACCTGCGCCAACTGGCTCTGGCGGTCGGTCGCATTCCCACGGTCACAGTGGAAATCCCTGCCGTTCCGGAAGAAGCCGGACGGCTGCGGCAGAAGATCCGGGAAATGGCCGAACTGGGAGTCAAACATCTCAATCTGCACCAGTTGCGCCTGACCCCTTACAGCCTTCCAAGTTTTTGCGAACGCCCCTACACCTACCTGCATGGCGAGAAGGTCACAGTTCTTGAATCGGAACTGCTCGCCCTGGAGTTAATGGCCGAAGCCGCAGAAGCGGGCTGCACTCTGCCGATCAATTACTGTTCTTTTGTCTTCAAAAACCGCTGGCAGAAGGTGGCTAACCGTCGGCGCAATGGCGAATTTCTGCGCAAGAGTTGGGAGGATCTGACCGAGAGCGGTCTGCTGCGAACCCTTCTGTTGGAGGGAAGCGCGGAGGCGGTCGGCCAGCAGGCCGAACGATTGCGGACGGCAGGCGCTGCGCCTGAACAGTGGTCTCTGGAAGGAGGGGGGGCGCGCCTTGCCTTCTCCGCTGAAACTCAATTGTTTCTGGATTTCGCCGGGTGCCGCTTGATTGTTTCCTACTCCGAGGCCGGGCAACGCGCCGCCCTCTCCTACCGTAATCCTTTTCGCGAGGTGAAACTGGCCGGGGGAGAGAAATTCGTGGTCGAACGCTGGAAAGTGGCGGAAGAGGTGCTGGTTGGGGAAGAAATCATCGCTTTTGCCCGGTTTCTCTCCGGCGCACCGGCCGGTGCGCCGCTCACAGAGAGATTCAACAACCTGGAAGCAATGGAGCAGGTTCCTTCCGGGCTGCAGGACTATTTTTAATTAGGCCTGGAATCAGCCCTTGAGCTGCCGTCGAAGCTCCTCGACAATGGCGTGAATCGTCTGGTCGGCCGGTTCTTTCGCCTTCACCTCGACAACCGTTGATTTGTGTGTAGCCAGATCGAAGAATTCCAGACGATAACCAACCGTCATGATCACCCCACGCGCCGGCGCGACGGTCACCTCACGTTCCATAATGGTGCCGAAAAGGATCTGGTCCGGAGCTACCTTCAGCTGCAAGGCATTTCTCACTTCAGCGGCGCTCATTCCCCGCAGCCGCTCGGCGGTGGGACGCACGTTGGCAAAGGGGCGCTCCAGATGCAGCTCGGTCTGAAATAAACCCGCACTTGCCAAAGCGGCCGCAAATTCCGAATCGTCCTCCCCCTTGCAGATGTAATACGCCTTCTCCGTTTTTGCCATCGGTCCGTAAACCAGAAGAGCGCTTCCCGGCCGCAAATCAGCCAGAGTTCCTTCCGTGATCCGAAACTCTTTGATGCCTTCGGATGGCCGCATCGCCTGCCCGTAAATCGGTCCGCAGCCGGCCAGAATTAGCAAAGAAAAAAGTGGCAGCATCTCTCGCAATGACTTTCTCATCAGTAGGCCTCGCAAATTTTGTGACAGCGGAAACAATTGTCATCCGATCGATGCCGCCGCAGTGTGCTTATATCGTGACATTCTAAGCAGTCAGCGTTGGTTTTAGCCTGTCGGTGTATCTCGGTGCCTTCCCGACGCGGGGCGTATAAGGCTGTCCGCGGATGACAAGCCGACAGTAAAGCTCCAATAGAAAGAAAAACGACCCATCGCATATGAACTCTCCCTTTAATGGATCGAACTATAGCATTGATCCGAAAACCAGGAACCAGAAATCATTCTCGCCAGCTTCTCTAACTTGCATTGACTTGCCCATGAAGTGTGTTACAGGGGAAGGGTCCGCTTCAGGAGGGCCCAATATGAAAAAAAAGCATTCTGCGCTTGCGCTGCTTTTTCTACTGCTTGTCGCCAGCGCCGTCAGCGAAGTGCAGGGAAGCGAATGGTGCGGTGCCGGTCCTTCAATCCTGGGGGTCGAATCGAAGCCGCGCGATGGTTTCAAAGCTCTTTTCGTCAATGATCGATTTGCCGGGCTCGAAACCTTTATTATTTACCTTTTAAAAAATGACAAGCTGATGCAAACCAAATTTCTTTTCCCGCAGAAACATGTTCGGAGTGAAACATTTCTGGAAGATTTTGCCAAAGTCGAAGGGGCCTTGCGTGAAAAATATGGCACTCCGGCCGAAACGGAGAAAATCTGGCGAAGCGGCGCCACCGACAAGACGGCGGAAGCGGGAAAAATGATCGCTGTTGGCGAACTGACTCTGAAGAGTGTATGGAATACAACCGATACGCTTATTATTCATACCTTGCGTGGGGAAAATCTGGATGTCGATCACGAGGTGAATTACATCGGCAAACATCTCACCCGTGACGCTGCCGAAGTGATGCGGGAGATACGGCCAAAGCATTTCTTTTGACCGTTACCAGTCAGAGAATAAGCAGCAAAATCTTGATGGCGATGATCTTGCCGATCAGGGCCACCGGATAAACGGTAGCATAGGCGGCGGGAGCATATGAAGTGGCGGAAAGCGCGCCAGCAGCGGTTAAACCCGAAGCGCTGGTCATCCCTCCGGCGAGAACTCCCAGCAGACGCAGGAAGCGGATTTTCAACACCCGCAATCCCAATATCACGCCGACAGCAATGGGGATCAGCGTCACCAGCATTCCGGAGAAAAGAAGCGGCAAACCGTTCTGTCGCAGGGTGGCAGTAAAGTCGGCGCCCGCCGACGTCCCCACCGCCGCCATGAAGAGCGCCAGTCCCAGATCACGGATCAGGCGATTCCCGGACGCCGGCACATCCCAGATCAGCGGTCCGGTCTGATAGAGAGCCCCGAGCAGAAGACCGACGATTAGCGCGCCGCCGGTTGTTCCGAGTTTCAGGGTTCCGATGAAGGGAAGCGTCAGCGGCAGTTGCCCGAGGAGAAAACCAAGGAGCAGGCCGACCAGGATTGGCAGCAGGTTGATATCGTAGGTCGATTTGAGATCGTTGCCGAGAATGCGGGTGATGTTGCGCAGGGAGCGCTCGTCCCCCACCGCATGCAGCACATCCCCCAGATGCAGGCGGGTGTTGGCGTCGGCCGGCAGATCGATGCCATTGCGGGTGATGCGCGCTACCTGCACGTTGAAGTTTTCCCGAAAATTGAAATACCCGAGAGTCGTACCGGCATATTGCCTTTTGGAGATTACGATGCTCTTTTTCGCCAGCAGCCGATCGAAGGCGATCTCCCCCGCCACTCCTCTGCCGATATAAAGCTCGACTTTCTCCAGGTCGGCCGGCCGGCCGACCACCCGCAACCGATCACCCTCCTGCAGCACCGTATCCGCACCAACCAGTTCCGGTTCGGTGGCGCCCTGCCGCAGCAAGCGGGTGATCGTCACGGGGGCAATGCTTTTGAGAAAGATATCGATAATCCTCTTGCCGAAAAGGTTCGGATTGCTGACCTCGATATGGTGGAAAGTGATCGGCGGATTGACCTCCGCCAACTCCGCCCCCAGACGCCGCTCCTCTGAATGCAGATCGATGCGCAACAAACGCGGCAGCAGATGGATGCTGATGGCCACCCCGATAACACCGAAAACGTAGGTGACCCCGTACGCAGCCGGCGCCTTACCATGTCCGACCGTTTCCACCGCCACCGCCAAGGCGGGGGTGCTGGTCATTGCCCCGGAAAGAAGACCAGCGCCTGTTCCGGCATCGAAACCAAAAATCCGGCAACAGGCGAAGGTCACGGCGACACCCGTCATCGTCATGGCCAGCACGGCCAAAGCCATCAACAGACCATGATTACGGAAGGAACTGAGAAAACCCGGACCGGCTTGCAATCCTACAGCGTAAATAAACATGGCCAAGCCGATCGTCTGCACGGTTGTGGGAAGCAGAAAACCTAAATGACCGAAAGCGATGGCGATAAAGATAATCGCCGAGGGTCCGAGGGCAAGATTGCGCACTCGCACCTTGCCCAACAGTTCGCCAAGGATAATAATCAGCAGCAACAGAAAAATAGGATTTTGCAGTAGTAACATCCGGTTTCTATCCGCTTCCCATATTTGCAGAAAGATCGATCATATAAAACTGGGAAGCCTGTTTATCTCGGTGTAATATACGATGGAATGAAAGTCCAGCAGAAAACCTGGAATTGAAAGCAAATGCCCTGTCTATCAATGGTCAAGAGGATCTCGCAAACGAATGATCGGTACAGGTTTTGCTGGCAAAGACTCTCTTATGCTGCTCGGGAGTTAAATGAGAAATGGTGACGCTCCTCGAAACACCCTATATTGAAGTCAACTCCAGCGATATTATCGAAATATTGCGCTCTCCTGAATCGCTTCCGTTGTCAGGGAGGAAGGCGACTTTCTCCGTCCAGGGATATATCTGCATCACCAAACAGGAAAACCGGCAATTGGTGCATGCTGCCTTGTATGTGAAGGAAATCCAGCGATCGCTGATCTTCACCGAAAGCGAAACAGCGGCGGCCGATGCAGGGCGCCAAAAATGCGAAGAATTTCTCGCTTTGTTGGGTTTTCGGCTGCAGCCGGTCAATCTCAAATTCAGCTCGGCTATGCGCGATGTGATCCTCAGGGAGATACCGGTCATACTCTCCCCGGAAACTGCACAAAAGAACTTGCGGGAGAAGAAGAAGAACCTGGCCGAATGGAAACGGCTGATCAATGAGCCGGTGCAGGACCAGAGAACGGATGGCCCGGAGCTTTCCATAGCCGAATGGGCTCAGCGTAAGGAGTCCCAAGAAAACCTTGCCAAAGCGAAGAAAGCCGCTGCCGACAACCTCGCCGGCGAAGAAAAAACAGCTCAAAAAATTTCGATTCTGCGCGAGATTATCGACGGACCTTTGCGGCAGACCAATGGCGAAGAAATCGTCGTCGTCGAATCCTCCAACCCAGAAGGCCTGCAAACCCTGCTTGCCGAAATGCAGGAACAGACAGGGGAAAGAGAAAAACGCATTCTTCAGCTAGAAGAAGAACTCGCAGCGGAAAAGGCCGAGCGCAACCAACTCGTTCAGGAAAAGAAACTTGCCGGTGTTCTTCTTGCCGAATGCCGGCAGCAACTCGCGCAGGCCGAGAGTGCACGGGAACGGGAAGCGGAAGAGCGCAAGGTCAGCGATTTGGCGAGAAAAGATGCCGAAAAAAGGTTTGCGGCATTGCATGAAACCGCCCGGCGGTTACACGAACAGCTTGCGCTCGATAAAACAGAACGCGAACAACTGCTGCAAGAGAAAGAAACGGCGGATCGACTTATCTCCAGTTTGCAGCAAAGTTTACTGCAAACCGGGGAGACAACCCGGACTGAAGTGTCAAGGCCGCAGACTGAAGAGGTCGCAAGAGAACTGACGACCGCGGAGGAGGAACTCCGAATGGCAAGAGAGCAGATTGCCGCCGGCGAAGCGGAGCGCAGGCGACTGGCCATTGCTCTTGAAACGATGGACAAACGCTTGACGGAAATGCCTGCCGACCCGGCGATAACCGCACCCGTATCGGGTGAGACGGACGAGCGGATCAGGCAGATGCAGACCGATTTACGGCAGGCGGCTGAAAAAGGCGAGTTCTTGCGCCAGGAAATCGAAAACCTGGCAGCGGGAAAAACGGCCGCCGAAAAACGGCTGGCGGAACTGGAAGCGACCGGAAGCACGCCCGCCGCCGTTCCAGTCAGCAGATTGAAACCGGCCGATGCCGATCCACCTCCCCATATGGTACGGCGTGCTCGCCCCGGCGCATTGTTTCATGTTAACTGGGACCTTACCGGAATTCCCTATGACTCGCCTGAGGAGATCCATGAAGTCCATCAGACGATGAACCGGGTCCGCCTGTCTCTTGAAGGATATCCCGACCAGTATTGCTCGGCCAGCCTGATCATCACCGAGATTGCGGGCAAGAAGGGGGTTTTCATCGCTTTCCGCCTCTCTTCCAGCAACCGGGTGTTAGTTTATGTCCCGATCACTCTTCCGGATTCTCCGAAAGCATTTACCACAATTATTAAAGAGGCAGAAAAATTTATTCAGGTGGTCGGGCTTGATATCGAACCGGTTCCGTTGAGCAAAAATTCGCAGGAACGCGCCAAAACATTGGAAGGCCTTTCCGTTCTGCAGCATCCAGAAAAGTAATGTTTAATTTCAGCTATTTCTGACACTTCGTGCAAAAGAAAGTTGAACGTCCCCCGAGCCGCATCGCCTTGATGGGGCGTGCACAGGCGGGACAGACCTCTCCTTCCCGTCCGTATACCTGCAATTGCAGGGCGAAATAACCCGGCTTGCCATCCGCTTGGGCAAAATTGCGGATCGTGGTACCGCCAGCGGTAATCGCTTCCCCCAGAACGCTTCGTATCGCCGTAGTCAGCTTCTCATAACGTACAGCTCCGATACGCCCGGCCGCCAGCGCTGGATGAATACCGGCACGATAGAGGGCTTCGCTGGCATAGATGTTCCCGACTCCGGCCATTATCCCCTGATCCATGATGAACAGTTTCACTGCTCCCCGCCGCCGCCGGGAGAGCCGGTAGAGATAATCGCCGTCCACTTCGTTGGCGAACGGCTCCGGCCCGATTCCGGCCAGCAGCGGATGCCGGAAAGGATCGGTCGAAGTCCAGAGAACGGCGCCGAAACGCCGCGGGTCATGAAAGCGCAGGCAGCTGCCGTCGGTAAATTCCAGATCGAGATGGTCGTGTTTCATGGGCTCGCTCCCGGCGGCAACCAGACGCAAGTGACCGCTCATCCCCAGATGCATGATCGTGCACCCATGCGCAAAGCGCAGCAGCAGATATTTGGCACGCCGTTCAACCGCTAATATCGTTGCTCCGGCAAGAAGCGAGGGGAGTTCGGCAGGGATCGGCCAGCGCAAGGCGGGGACGCGCAACAGCACCCGGGCAATGCAACGGCCGGTAATCAGCGGCGCCAGGCCGCGGCGGATCGTTTCGACTTCAGGGAGTTCAGGCATGTTTTAACCGCGGAACAGAAAGGAGGGATGCGGTAAACGGTCTTATTCAGTAAATGATTTTCTCTTCAATTCGCTCGAAATCATCCCAGTCGATCGTCTCCGGGGCGGCGGGAAAATCGTGCCGTTCGATCTTCTGAGTGGTGAGGAAAAGCCATTTATTTTCAACTCGGCACAAGCGGCAGTTTTCTAACGTCTCGAGCCGTGCCCCCCGATAGAGAATATCCAGATAATAGATAACCCTGGCTTCTTCGTCGCCGATTTCTTCCTTCAGAATGCGGCATTCACGGATCGAGAAATCGCGGCTGAGTACCTCGCGGGCATAGTCGAGGTAAGCTTCCCGTGTGGGATAAAGGCGCCGGAAAAACGACCCTGGATGATGAAGTTCATAGATGAGATTGAAATCGTTTCGGATAAAAGCCTGGCAACGGTCGAGAATCGCCTGCGAGGGAGGAAGCATGTCATTCCCGGATGCGGGGATCCAGCGCATCGCGGATCCCCTCCCCCAGCAGGTTGTAGCCGAGGACGGTCATCAGGATGGCAACACCGGGAAAAGCGGACATCCACCAGGCAGTGCCGAGGGTCTGCTTGCCGGTGATCAGCATGTTCCCCCAAGAAGGCGTCGGCGGCTGCACGCCGATGCCGAGGAAAGACAGGGCGCTCTCCGTCAGGATGGCGCCGGCCACGCCGAGGGTAGCCGAAACCAGCACCGGCGAGAGGGCATTGGGCAACAGATGCCGGAAGATGATCCGGCGCGTCGGAAGCGCCGAGCGCCCGGGCGGCCAGGACGAAATCGCGCTCGCGCAGGGAGAGGAATTCGGCGCGCACCAGCCGGGCCACCCCCATCCAGCCGGTCAGGCCGATGATGATCATGATATTCCAGATCGACGGTTCGAGAAAAGCAATGACCGCCAGGATCAGGAAGAAGGTCGGGAAAGCAGAGCATGATATCGACGAAGCGCATGAGGGTGGCATCGACCCATCGGCCGTAATAGCCGGCCATCGCACCGAGCACGATGCCGATCACTGTGGCGATGCCGACGGCGACGAACCCGACCAAAAGACGATACGGGCGCCGTAAAGGATGCGTGTAAGCACATCGCGGCCGAGATCGTCAGTCCCCAGGAGATATCGCCAGCCGGGGGGTTGCAGCCGGTGGGCGATGTCGATGGCGCCCGGATCCCTGCCGAGCAGCGGGGCAAGCAGGGCAAGAAGAAACATGATCAGGACGATGCCGCCACCGACCATCGCCATCCGGTTGTGGCGCAGCCGTTGCCAGAGAATTTCGAAAAAAAAGGAGGGTCGCATAAATCCGGCCTGCTTCGGCGAAGGATGACTATTATTTCAGCCGGTCAAATTCCCGCAAGGAAAGAATACCCTTTTCGAGCAAAATTTTCAAAAGCTCCTGGATTCTTTCTTCCGTCGTCTCAATGGAAGGTCGGGCAATCGAAATGGATGGCGATGGCATTTCCGCAGGCCCGGCAGCATTTTCAGCGGCCGTGCTCAGATCGGTGCGAGGACCGTAATAGCGCTCCAGCGCCTGCTCAATGGCGGAATCGAAAGCCAGTGCCGTCCGCACGCGACAACCGGTCATGAACTGGAGGGCATCGATGACATCGAGATTGGTCGGATCGGCCATGGCCACCAGCAGATAGATGGTGCCGTGCATCTCCTTGAGATCGACCGGAATCGCCCTGAACTCCCAAGCTTTTTCGGTTGGAATATAGGCCAGCATATCTTCCGGAATGCGCCGCCGGGAGAGATCAATACGCGGAAGTTTGAGATGTTCGGAAAGGAAATTCAGCAGAACTTCTTCGGATAGAAAATTGAGCTCGACCAGGTTGGCTCCCAAGCGGCCGGTGGCGCAACGTCGCTGATAGGCCAAAGCCTCCTCCAGTTGCGTTTCGTTGATCAACCCCGCATTCAGGAGCATTTCGCCCAGCTTCATTCTTTTCTGCGCCATTATTCCTCCCTTGGTCATACCACCAGCAGTGAACTCGACTATTTTTTTCTTGATTCTGCCAGCCTGACAACCAACCGGCGATTCTGCAACCGCCCACTCTGCGTTCCCTCTTCAGCAACTGGCCGGGATTCCCCGAAACCAAAGGCTTGAATCCGCTCCGGCGCCACCGGTCCATTCTCAATGAGGTATCGGCGAACCGCTTCGGCGCGTGCCTGGGAAAGGCTCAGGTTCTTATCGGCGGGTCCGATACTGTCCGTATGCCCTTCGACGACAAAAGTCTCCCCTGGATGGGCTTGCACAAATCGGATCGCCTGCTGCAGCCCATCTGCAAATTCGGGACGCAATCCGGCCTCTTTTGGAGCGAACTCCAGATGTAGAACCAGGGAGGAAATACTTCCTGCGGCCACGTTCGCCGGTGGCGAATCGATTATCTCAGTATTTTCCTTGCGCAGAGGGAGCGGACAGCCGCTGTCATCCACCGTAATGTCGAGTGCCGTTCCGGGACAATGATCGAGATGATCGGCGACGCCATCGTGGTCACTGTCGGGCGGGCAACCTGCCGCATCGACTGCTACGGCGACCGGGGTAGCGGCGCAATTATCCAGATAATCGAAAACACCGTCCCGGTCGATATCCGCCGGACAACCATAGCCATCGACCGGAACCCCCAGGCGGGTATCGAAACAACGGTCGAAAGCGTCGATGACACCGTCCCCATCGGTATCGATTACCTGAGGATCTCTCTTTTCTTCACCAAGGGCGAAAGTCAATCCCGCCGAAGCGATGAAATCGTTCGAATCACGTAATTGATGACGGCCATCGAGATTCAATGAACAGGAGGGAGTAAAGAAATATTGCAGACCAACTCCGTAGCCGGCAAAACCTTCGGCGCTGAGCGAACCGCTTTTATCCAAGGCAAAAAAACCTAAACCGGCGGCCAGATGGGGAACCAAATTGCATTCGGGACGAAAATGGTAGAGGACCTCCATGCGCCCGACATACCCTTTCACACTCTCTTCTTCGCCGGTCTCCTGCTTGGTTTCGAGATAAGCGCCATTCAGTTCGCTGCTCCAGTTACTGGAAAATTGATATCCGACCCCCAGACTGTAAACAGGCGCATTCTCAAGGTTTTCTCCATCTTCAAAGAGAAAGGCTCCGCCCCCTGGTGTCAAGGTGAGAACATTCGGGCGAACCATCGCCTCCGCCGCGGAGAGCAGAACTCCGCCCAGCATAATTCCGGCCGCAAGCAGTCGAAGGTAAAGCATCTTTTTCTTCCTCTGAAAATTACACGCGCCAAAAAGGCGACAGGATTCACTCAATCGTCGGCACCGGTCATGGTCAGCATATCTTGCGCCAAACGCAATTCCCATTCCCAGGCAGTGCTGACAATGTATTCCAGGTTGTCAAATTTAGGCAACCAGCCGGTATTCTCCCTGATCTTGCGGCTATCGGCAACCAGTGCCGGCGGATCGCCTTCCCGACGGGAAGCGTTTTCTACCGGGAAAACGATGCCGGTAACGCGCCGGGCGACCTCGATCACCTCTCGTACCGAGTAGCCGTGGCCATAGCCGCAATTGAACACGTCGCTGCCGCCCCCCTGACGCAGATGCGCCAAGGCCGCCAGATGCGCCGCCGCCAGATCATCCACATGGATGTAATCGCGGATGCAGGTGCCGTCGGTCGTTGGATAATCGGTGCCGAAAACGTGTAATCTGGCGAAATCTCCCTTGGCGGTTTTCAGGGCGCGGGTGATCAGGTGGGTGGGATTACGGTAGGCCTGGCCGATACGCCCCTGCGGGTCGGCTCCGGCGACATTGAAATACCGCAGCGCAATATAACGAAAACCCGGTTCGGCAGCAGCCAGATCGGCCAGCAGGCGCTCCGACATCATCTTTGATGCACCGTAAGGATTGATCGGCACGAGCGGAGCGGTTTCCGCGACCGGGATTGTTGCCGGAATACCGTACACCGCCGCCGTCGAGGAGAAAACAAAAATCCCGATCCCCTGCTCCCGAACCTCTTCAAGGAGAGCAAGGGCGTTCCCAGTATTATTCCGAAAATACTTGAGAGGCAGTCGCACGCTCTCTTCCACTTCGATCGAAGCGGCAAAATGCATCACCGCCTCCGGAGCAAAATCGCGCAGCGCCCGGGCGAGGGCGGGGCGGTCTCCCAAATCCCCGACAATCAGTTTGCCGGCAGGCACGGCCCAGCGATTACCGGTGCTCAGATTGTCATAAACCAGCACCTCGCAGCCCGCTTCCGTCAACGCCTTAACCACATGGCTGCCGATATAACCGGCACCACCGGTGACAAAAACACGTGGTCTTTTTTTGCCGCGGAAATTCACTAGGTCTGTCATGTCATTACTATTTGCGTCCGATGCCGCAATACTCAAAACCTTCCTCCTTTAGCGCTACGGGATCATACTGATTGCGACCGTCAAAAATAACGGGACGCTTCATCATTTTCTTCATCGCCTTGAAATCGGGGTGCCGGAAAGGCTTCCATTCGGTGACCAGCACCAAGGCATCCACCCCTTCCAGCGCCTCGTACTGATGCCGCGCCAGATGCAGAAACCGGTTGTCGAACCAAGCGCGTGGCAACTCCTGGCGTGCCGGACCGGCGGCTTCGGGATCATAGGCCAGAACGCGAGCGCCAGCGCCAATCAATGCATGCAGCAGCACAATCGCCGGCGCTTCGCGAATATCGTCGGTTCCCGGTTTGAATGCCAGCCCCCAGACGCCGAAGGTCATGCCGGAGAGGTCTTCGCCAAAACGATCGGTGATCTTCTGGAAAAGAACATGTTTCTGCCGTTCATTGCGCCGGTGAACGGCATGCAGAACGAGCGGCTCGAGTTCGGATTCCTCGGCAGTACGTATAAGTGCCTTGACATCCTGGGAAAGCAGGAACCACCGTAGCCACAGCCAGGATAAATGAAGGAGAAGCCGATGCGCGAGTCGGAGCCGATCCCCCGCCGCACTTTTTCCACATCCACCCCCAGGCGGTCGCAGATACCGGCGATTTCATTCATAAAGGAAATCTTGGTGGCAAGCATGGCATTTGCCGCGTACTTGGTCATTTCGGCATCGCGGATTCCCATGAACAGAATCCGGTCGTGACTGCGGGAGAAATCGCTGTAGAGCTGGCGCAGAATATCCTGTGCACGATGGCTATCCGAACCGATGATGATCCGGTCCGGGCGCATGAAATCCTCCAGAGCGGCGCCTTCCTTGAGAAACTCGGGATTGCTTACCACGTCAAAAGGGATTTCGACCCCACGTTTTTGCAGCTCGCCGGAGACCGCCTCCCGCACTTTTTCCGCCGTTCCCACCGGTACCGTCGATTTGTCCACAATGACGGCATACTCCTGCATATGCCGGCCTATTTCGCGGGCTACCGCCAGTACATACTGCAGATCGGCCGAACCATCATGCCCCGGAGGGGTTCCCACGGCGATAAAATGAACGGTGCTGCCAGCCATCCCCTCCTTCAGGGAAGAGGTAAAGCGCAGCCGCCCATCACGAAAGTTGCTGGTAACCATCGCTTCCAGCCCCGGCTCATAAATAGGAACTTTCCCCTGCCGCAAGCCGGCAATCTTGCTTTCATCTGTATCGACGCAGGTGACCGTGTTCCCCATTTCGGCAAAGCAGCTCCCGGTAACCAAGCCAACATATCCCGTACCTATGACCGTCAGATTCATAGAATAAAACCTCCGTGAGGATGGAAAAACGAAAAGTGCAAAACGGCAGAATTTTACCTTACCGGGGCCATTTCGCTACCTTGTCGTCACATATTTTTCAGATATCGTGAATCATTTTTTCCCCGTTCAGTTCACCATGGAAGCGGCCGCGAATGCCACAAATGTTGAAAAATCGAGCTGACTCACCTGCTCAGCTCCTCCCATAGCAATCCTCGAAACGCTGGATATCGTCTTCGCCCAGATAGCTGCCGGACTGCACCTCGATCAGTTCAAGCGGGATTTTGCCGGGATTTTCCAGCCGGTGTGCGACGCCGAGCGGAATGTAGGTCGATTGGTTCTCACTAAGTACGAAGACTTCGTCGCCACGGGTGATGCGGCGGTGCCGCGCACGACGATCCAGTGTTCGGCACGGTGGTGGTGCATCTGCAGGCGAGAGGGCGCGCCCGGGTTGACGGTGATGCGCTTGACCTGAAAGCGCTCGCCGGCGTCGATGCATTCATATGTGCCCCAGGGACGGATATACCTTTCGGTGCAAGGCGCTTCGTTGCGATTCTGAGCCTTGAGCCGGGCAACGATCTCCTTGACGTCCTGGACCCGGTCCTTGCGCGGCGACCAACACCGCGTCGCCGGTCTCGACGATCACCTGGTCCGTCGACGCCCGACTGCCGCCACCAGTGCGGCTGCCGGCGTAGACATAGGAGTTCTTCACCCCTTCAAAGGCCACATCGCCAATACTTACATTGCCATCGGAATCCTTCGCGCCGGCCTCCCACAACGCCGACCAGAACCGACATCGTTCCAGCCGGCCTCCAGCGGTATCACCGCCGCAGCGGCGGTCTTTTCCATCACCGCATAATCGATCGAATCGGCCGGGCAGGCGACAAAGGCTTTGGCATCCAGGCGGGTGAAATCGAGATCCTGGTCGCCCCCGCATGCGCACACGTACAAGCAGCAAGCATCTGCGGCGCAGAATTTCTCAATTCCCGCAGATAGACCGCAGCGCGAAACATAAACATGCCGCTGTTCCAGAAGTACTCGCCGGAAGCGAGATAGCGCCGGGCCGTTTCCAGATCAGGCTTCTCGACAAATCGCTCGACGACATAGGGAGTAAGTGCTTGCCGGCTACCCCCCAACGACTTTCCCCCCCGGATATAGCCGTAACCGGTCTTCGGCGCCGTAGGAACGATGCCAAACGTAATCAGCTGCCCCGCATCTGCCCATTGCCCGCCCATCTGGACTGCGGAACGCAGAGCGATGGAATCGGCCACAGCGTGATCGGCGGGAAGGACAAGGAGCACCGCATCGTCGTCTTTCGCCAGCGCCTGCAAGGCGGCGATCGCCACCGCCGGCGCGGTATTGCGCCCGACCGGCTCAAGAATAATCGCCTCGGGGGTGATATCGATCTGACGCAATTGTTCAGCCACCAGGAAACGGTGCGCCTCGTTGCAGACGATCAGCGGATTACCCAAGGAATCCGTGCCGCGCAGACGCATCAGGGTATCCTGGAGCATGGTGTATTCGGTAACCAGCGGCAGCAGCTGTTTCGGGTAAAGCTCGCGGGAGAGCGGCCAAAGCCGCGTTCCGGACCCACCGGAAAGAATGACCGGGACAATCACAGGGCCTCCAGGTTTCTGAATTCGATATTAATTTGATTAGAGGCAAAGAAGCAGTAAAGGCGATTGCGATGCCGATGATTTTTGCTTCTCGATTTTATTTCGCAAACAAGCGTTCACTTGCCTCGTCCGCCGGACGGATTTCCCCCATCACACTTACATGCCGCACTTCGCAACGCAGATCGAAACCGATCTTCTCCCGCACAGTCCGCCGGACATGGGCGATCAGGGCGAGAACATCCCCGCAGGTGGCGGTGCCGCGATTGACGATGAAATTGGCATGGCGTGGCGAAATCTCGGCTCCACCCAGGCGAAACCCTTTCAGACACGCCGCCTCGATGATCCGGCCGGGGGGGCCGACGGTAGCGTGCATCTGCTCCGTACTGAGAAAAACCGAACCGCAATTCGGCTCTCCCTTGCGGGGGAATTTGCGCCGCCGTTCGCGCAAATCGGCAAGCATCTCTTGGCGCATCCGCTCCGGTGCACCGGGGGTGCATGCCAGTTCGACGGCGACGACAACAGCCCCGATCTCTTGCAGGCGACTGCTGCGATAACCGAAGCGGCACTCCTCCTGAGTTAGCACGGCGCTTTCCCCTTCCTTGTCAACAATCGTTACCTGGACGACGTTATCACCGATCCCCCGCCGCTGGCTGCCGCCGTTCATCGCCACCAGCCCACCCAAGGTACCCGGAATGCCAATGGTGTGTTCAAGGCCGGATAGTCCAGCGCGCGCCGCTGTTCTGGCCAGATGCGGCACCCAGACGCCGGCTTCAGTGTAAATGCGTTGGCCGTCGATCTTCAGGCGGGAGAGGCGGGAACCGATTTTCATGACGACGCCGCGCAGGCCGTCATCGTCGAAGAGCAGATTCGTCCCCTGCCCGATCACCAGCAGGGGGATGGCTCGCAGCCGGGCCTGGCGAATGACTGTTGCGACCTGATCGAGACTGCTTGGCTCGACCAGGATGTCCGCCGGCCCGCCGATCCGCCAGCTGCAGTGACGCGCAAGGGGCTCGTCCAGACGCAATTCGTCAGCGGCAAAACCAAGGGTTGCAAGTTCTTGGTGAAAGGATGAGTGCGTTTCCGGCATTTTCGACTCGGGCAGGGGAAAACAAACGCAAGAATATCATAAAGAATAATGGTTCGCCTGCAAATTATCGGCCTTCCGGGAGGTAAAATCAGTACCCGTATTTTTCACAAAGAGCCTCCAGATAGCGCGAACCGATCTGTTTTCCGGCAAGAAGGCGTTTTGCTGGTGGCAGGCGGAGGATGACCCCGAACACGGCCGCCAGGGCGCGGTGGCTCCAGAGCACCTGTTGGTCGAAGATGAGGTTCTGCAGTTTCCCTCTTTCGATGGCCATCAGCACAACCCGGTGCGTGCTGTTTATCGGGGTGATGACCTTCTCTTGGCGATGTTGCATGCTGATGGAGCTACGTGGACAATTGCGGGCGCATACGCCACAGCCGAGGCAGAGATCCAGGTCAATGATCGCGCATTTTCTGCCATAGCCGTTTTCTTTTTCCGTCTGTAAAGAAATCACTTTGACCGGACATGCGGCGACACAATTGCCGCAGCCGGTGCAGGTCGCTCCGACTGCAGCAATGAAGGCTGTGGTATGCACCGGCTTCAGAATACCAAAACGCTGCGCGGCAAGCATTGCTTCACAGCAGCAGGAGCAGCAATTGCAAATGAACGTTACCCCCTGCCGAACATTTTCTCCGAATTGGGCCAGGTTCCGTTCGTACGCTTGGTGCAGTAATTCCCGGCATTCCCCGGCATCGATCCGGCGGGCGATCCCGTGCCGGATGAGGGAGGCCGCCGCATTCAGGGTCATGCAGTTTTCCAGCGGCGCGGCGCAACTCCGCCCCTGATGTGCGCGTTTGTGCCGGCAATAGCAGAGGCCCACCGCTATATCGGTAGCCGAATCGATGATCGCAGTCGCCTTTTCATAATCGAGGACATGCAGCGACTGCTCGGTAGAGAGGGCGTCCTCCTGAATCAGAATGCGCCCGGCCTGCGTCTTGCCGGTCATGATGAGGGATTTGACGAAATCGTCTTCGACGGTGACGTATTGCTCGTACAGTTCCGAGAGGAGTTTCTGATCGACATCGTCCCTTACCCGCATCAGAGCAAATTCGAAAAAACCGGCCATCGGTGGCGGTAGAACATAATGCATGCATCCATTTCGAGAAATATCCGCCAGCAATCCCTTATCGGCCAACTGCTGCAGTGTTGCTTCAGCGGCGGCCAGCTCCACTCCCCAGGCTTTGGCCGCCTTTCGGCAGTAAAGGGCCGCAGAGGAAGGCTGGCCACCTGTTCCGCTTCTTTTGCACTGAAGAGCATGGCGAGGATAGCATACAAAAGTGAACCGGGAGGTGCTCCCTGCGGAAAACGGTTGAGCCGCTCGACCAGTTTCCGGTATTCCCCGCGAACCGTCAGATGGGCCAAAATATCCCCCTTTTCTGCTCTTTTTTCCAGAATAGCGGGAGATCGACAAATGGCAAAAACCGGCTGTCGCACGATCCAGCGGCTTTCTTCTTGCTTCACCTTCCCCCCTTTTCTATAATCCCGCGAGACCATTCACTCTTGTTCGCGAAAGGGAGATTCATGAGCGCCAACCCCCTGATTCAGATCGAAACATCCTTCGGGGAGATCGTCCTCGAACTCGATGCCGCCAAAGCTCCGGCTTCGGTGGAGAACTTTCTTGCCTACGCGCGCGCCGGACACTATGACGGCACCATCTTCCACCGGGTCATCAAGGGGTTCATGATCCAGGGGGGTGGCATGACCGCGGCAATGGAGGAAAAGCCGGTGCAGGCGCCGATAAAAAATGAGGCGAACAACGGGCTAAAGAATAAGACCGGCACTGTCGCCATGGCGCGAACGAGCGAAATCGACAGCGCTACCGCTCAGTTCTTCATCAACACCGAGGATAATAAATTCCTCGATCATGCCGGGCTGAATCCGGATAAATTCGGCTACGCCGTATTCGGCAAGGTGGTCGATGGCATGAACATCGTCTACACCATCGAGCAGGTGGCAACGACAAATAGCGGCGTGCACAAGGATGTGCCGAAGGACCCGGTTGTAATAACGAAGGTGACGGTCATTGACTGAAAAGCATGGCGGGAAGAAATGAAATCTTTGGAGCCAAAAAGGCCCCCGTCGGAAAACTTCCGAGGGGGGCCTTTTCTGCCTTTACCAGACCTTCTTGAATCCAAGCAGGAGGGACTGGGATTCCCAGTTGACCTCGTTAAGACCGGTATCGCTAAACGTGCCATTGGCAGAATAAGTCCGGTCGAGGCCGCCTTCATCAGCGTGCCAACGTCGATAAGTGTAATCGAGGTGCATGCTCCAGCGTTTTGGAAGTTCCCACGCCAGCCCGGCACGCCCTTGGAAACCTTCCCCGGAAGCCCAATGTTCAAAACTTTTCGGGTGGGCTAAATCATCACGCAGGTTCCAATCCGCTTTCGCATGATAATCGACCACATGGTATTCGATGCCGCAGTTGAGAGCCAGGGTGCGCGCCGGCCGCCACTCGCTTTCCAAACCGGCCCAAACACCATGCCATAGGGCATCGTAAGAGCTGTCGAGATCCGGAAACGGGCCGACATAACCCTCAGTTCTATCATCAGGATCTTCATTAAGGGTCTGATAACCGTCGATCATCTCCAGATTCTGTGCATGCCAGGCATAGCCAAGGAGGGGAGAAATCCGCAGCCGGTCGGAAAAAGGGTGAACTGCGGCCCGGCGCCGAGGGAAAGATCCCAGACATCGCCATCCGCACCGTTGTTCGAAATGGAAAAAGGATCCGTGCGATTGTCGCCCCGATAATCGGAATCCTCGTTCGAGCCGTCAAAGATGAAGCCGTAGCCGCCTTCAAGCTGGACCAGCAGGCCGATAGGGGAACGGCGCGGCTTGACCCGAAAACCGGCATCGATGCCGAGCTGCGCAATCTGCAGATCCTCCCAGGTCAGCTCGGAAAGAATATTGGGGCCGTCAGGGCGGCCAGAGATGTTGAAATCGAACTGATCCTGCCGGTAGCCGGTCCACAGCTTACCGCTCCATTCCACCTCTCCGCGAGCTATTACCGGTCCGGAGAAAAATCCCCCCATGGCCAGCAGAAGCATGGCCAGAAACTTCCCTGAAATCGATTTATTCATAAGCCTCCTTGCCGGCAAGAGCCGGGATGATTGCATGCCAGCTTATTTTGCATACTCTTGCCGTCTTCGGCAAACAAAAACGGGAGATTCCTGACCCGTACCACGCGCAAATTGCGCAAAAGCCCCCGGCCAGTTCCGGCCGAGGGCTTTCTTTTTTATCCGATGGAAATCAATAGGGCCGGGATTTCGTCTTTCCGGCGGTTACCTGCCGCCAGAAGTGCGAGCCGGATTGCCAGCCGTTCTACCGGATGTCGGCCGAACGTCTACGCTGCGACGCTTCGGTGCGTGCCGCCGGAGAGGCGGCTCCCTTCGCCGGGCGGTTGCGGTTTGACGCCGGGCGGGCAGAACGTCCAGGTTGCTCCGTCCGCGGCGGGGCGGGGGCGCTGTAATTGAAGCCATCCAGGGTCCGGCGCTCCAAAGGGGCGCCGAGAACGCGCTCGATGGTGCGCACCATGACCGTATCCTCGCTGGAAACCAGGGTAAAGGCGTCGCCGCTGCGGGCAGCGCGGCCGGTGCGGCCGATACGGTGGATGTAGGCCTCGGGAGTGTCTGGAATATCGTAATTGATGACGTGGGAAATCTGGGACACGTCGATGCCGCGGGCGGCGATATCGGTAGCCACCAGAATCTGGAAGGTGCCGTCGCGGAAGCCGTCCAGGGCCGCCTGGCGCGCGTTCTGGGAAAGGTTCCCCTGCAGCGAGGCGGCCTTGTAGCCGGCCTTGACGAGCTGCTCACCCAGCCGCTTGGCGCGATGCTTGGTGCGGGTGAAGACCAGCACCGACTCGGTATCGGTATGGTTCAACAGCTCCAGCAGCAGCGCGGTCTTGAGGTGCTGACTCCACGGGATAGAGTGCATGGCTGACGGTGACCGGCGGGGCGACGGTCCCGACCTGCACCGTAACCGGATTGGTCAGGACCTCGTTGGCCAGCGCGCGGATCTCATCGGGCATGGTGGCCGAGAAGAGCAGTGTCTGGCGGTTTCGGGGGAGATGCTTCAGGATGCTTCCGGATGTCCGGGAGGAAACCCATATCGAACATCTGGTCGGCCTCGTCGAGGACCAGGACCTCCAGGTGGGACAGGTCGATTGTTCCCTGGCCGATATGGTCGAGCAGCCGCCCCGGGCAGGCCACGACGATGTCGATCGCCTTTTTTCAGCTTGCCGCTCTGCGGGTTGTTGCTCACCCCGCCGTAAATGGTGACGCTGCGGATACGGCCGTGCGCCCCAAGGCGACGATAGCCTCGTGAATCTGCTCCGCCAGCTCCCGGGTGGGGGCCACGACCAGGGCACGCACATGGCGGCGTTCTCCCTGCATGAGGCGGTGCAGAATGGGCAGCACGAAGGCAGCGGTCTTGCCGGTGCCCGTCTGCGCCAGTCCCATGACGTCGCGCCCCTGCATGACCGACGGAATCGCCTGAGCCTGGATCGGGGTCGGCGCGGTGTACCCTGCCTCCTTGATCCCGGCAGCAACATCGGGGTGGAGGTTGAATGCAGTAAAATCAGTAAAATCCATTTTTTCTCTTCTTTCTGGCGTTCCGTAATAAAAAAGCCCCGGATACATTTCCGGGGCCTACGATAATTTTCGCTTCTTTTCCGGGAACGACTTAAATAATAGCGCACGTTAACAGATCTGGGAGGATTCTGTCAAGCGTGATCATTTGCCCTTCCTATCAGATGAAATTTCCTCATTGGTGACTAAAAAGCATTTAATTGTTTGACAGGGGCTATGAAGATGCCGTATCTCTTAGCTTCCGGAGAGAAATCGGCTATTTTTGATCACTCCGGAGGATGACTGCTCCATGCAACTTTTGAACAACACTCAAATGGATAATCTGAAATGTCAAAACTAACAAAACCTCTACTGAAACGCCGCCAACGGGCGAGTTGGCGGGGCTATCAAACCGACTTGCAACGAGAGGGAATCGTTCGTCGCTTCTGCCGGCGTATTCCTCTTCGGGCGGCCGCGGGTGTATTGCTGGCGCTGGCCGCGATCATCGGACTGCACGCAGTGTTCTGGAACGAGGGCGGTCTGCCCCAGGCCATGGCAAAATCAGCTTCGCCTGTTGGCGAACCGATCAGCAAAAAAGATGTCGGGCAACTCCTGAGCGAGAAGCCTTTCTACAATCTGGCACAAAAGAGTATCCAGCTGCCGGTCAATGGTCAGGTTCTTCAGGTCGAGACCACCCTGGATGTGGATCTGCAAAAGTACCTCTTCGAAAAGATCGATCGGGTGAATTCGCGCTATGTCGGGATCGTCGTAATGGATGCTGCGACCGGTCGGGTTCTGGCGATGCCGGGCTACGACAGGACCGACCCATCGGGCAATCCCTGCCTGGACAGTGACTTTCCTGCCGCCAGCATTTTCAAGATCGTGACGGCGGCATCAGCGGTGGATCAGTGCGGTTATACGGCCACTTCACCAATGCATTTCAGCGGCAGCAAACACACCCTGTACAAGCGGCAATTGGCGAACACGATCAATCGTTTTACGACCACGGTTTCCTTCAAGGACGCCTTTGCCCAATCGGTCAATCCCGTTTTTGGCAGGATCGGCGAACTGCAATTGCGAAAACCGCTACTCGAAAAGTCGGCCGACGCCTTCGGCTTTAACGAATCGCTCGATTTTGAATTGCCCCTGCCCCCCAGCCATTTTCAGGTCGGTGATCAACCCTATAATTGCGCTGAAGCGGCCAGCGGCTTCAATCTGGATACAACGATTTCACCGTTGCACGGCGCGGTAATGGCCTCGGCGGTGCTCAATGCGGGGCGCATGGTGGCGCCATCCATCGTTGATCGTATTGTTGATGCGAGAGGCAAAATTTTGTACAGCTGGCAGCCGGGCCCGGAACAGCAAGCGATGTCGGCCAGGGCTGCGACTGTTTTGAGTCAGCTGATGGAAACCACCATCACCTCCGGCACCGGCCGCAAGGCATTCCGAAATTATCGCCGCGACAAAGTCTTGTCGCGGCTGGATATCGGCGGCAAGACCGGTTCCATCGATAACGCGACGCACGATCTGCGCTATGACTGGTTTGTCGGTTTCGCCAGCGAGCGCCAAGGGCAGGGCCAAATCGTCATTGCCGTTGTGGTCGCACACGAGAAATACATTGGCATTCGCGCCACCGAATACGCCCGCATGGCCATGTCCCGCTATTTTGGAAATTATCCCGGAAGAGCTTATGCAACCCCGGGGGGCGGGTCGGCATCGCGAAGTGCTCGCCTCCCCTCTTCTCAACCATCGTAAAGCCGTTCACGATCCGCCTACCGCATCAGCAGCTCACCAGGGCCGCGGTCCGGTGGGTGGATGCTTCTGCTGCACCCCTCCTTTCCTATTCCTCACGCCACAGCCGCAATTCAACACTCCATCTCTTCCGCCTGGAATAGCTGCGCCCCTTGGCCGGCGCTCCTCCTGCCACGTGATTGCCCCGCGGGCATTCGGTGATAGAAAGAAATACTCATCGTCCCCGAGAGAAGGAAGTGAAAGAATGGTCGACGGAAATTTCCGCCAGCGGCGCGCGGTGATCACCGGCCTCTTGACAGGGGTCATCGGCACCCTCGCTGCCGGGACCTTCTGGCCTCTCTGGCGCTATCTCAACCCGAAAGAGGAGAAGGGCGCCAAAGGGACGGTAAGCATTCCCCGTTCGCAGGTGCCCGTGGGCGGCGCCCACTTTTTCCAGTTCGAAGGGCACGCCGCCGTCCTCCTGCAGCCCTCACCGGGGAATTTTACCGCCCTCTCCGCCGTCTGCACACATCTGGGCTGCATCGTCGAGTGGCGCCCCGAGCGGGGAGTGCTTTTCTGCCCTTGCCATGCAGGGGTTTTCTCAACGTCGGGGAAGGTCATGAACGGGCCGCCCCCCGTCCCCTTCCTTCCTATCCCGTCGAGGTCGTTGACGGGGAGGTGCGTATCGGATAATCGGAGGAATCGATGCACATCATGCGGATGATCGGCGATTACCTGGATATCCGGCTGGGGGTGCGAGACCTCATGGAGAAGAACCTGACTCGTTATCTCCTCCCTCGCAACATCAACGTCTGGTATTCCATGGGCGCGGTTTTGATCGCGCTTTTCGCCATTCAGTTCGTCTCCGGCATCCTGCTGCTCGTCTATTACATCCCCAATATTGATCAGGCCTTCGACAGCGTGAAGCGGATCATGAACGATGTCCCTTATGGCTGGCTCGTGCGGTACGTACACGCCGTGGGGGCGAACATCACCATAATCGCGCTTTTTCTGCACATGCTCTCGGCCTTGTTCATGGGGAGCTATAAGAACCCCCGGGAACTGACCTGGGCGATCGGGTTCCTGCTCCTCCTCCTCACCCTGGGGATGAGCCTGACAGGATATCTTCTCCCCTGGAGTCAGCTCTCCTTCTGGGCGACGACGGTGGCAACCGATACCGCCGCCGCCTTTCCCTGGATCGGGGATGTTCTGGTCCGGGTCCTGCGGGGGGGAGAGCAGGTGGGGCAGGAAACTCTCGGACGCTTTTTCGCTCTGCACATCATGGGGTTTCCCTTTATCTTCGGCCTGCTGGTCTTCGCCCACCTTTTTCTGGTACGGCGGGTGGGGATCTCCCCTCCCCCCTTCGGCCCGGGCTACCGCTCTCACCCTCCCCCCGCCCATTTTCACCAGCAACGCTACCCGGACGGGATCCCCTTTTTCCCCAATTACATGTCCAAGGAACTGGGGGTAATCTTCCTTTTCCTGACCATCATGATGGCGGTCGTCTTTTACGCCCCCTGGCTCTTCCTCCCTCCAGAGGCCTTCGCGCCCGCGAATCCTTTCTCCACCCCCCGGGGGATCAAACCCGAGTGGTATTTTCTCGCCTCCTACCAGATGCTCAGAATCCTGCCGAGCGAGGTCCTCGGGATTTTCCTGCAGATTTTCATCGTCCTCATTCTTTTTTTCCTTCCGTTCATCGATCGGAGATGGGAAAGGCGCCCCGCCCGGAGGCCTTTTCTCGTAGCTGTTTTTATTATTGGCGTTCTGGGCTTCCTCGTCCTGACCGTCTGGGGGGGACTCTCATGAACTTTTGGAAAGGTGCGGCCGCCCTGCTATGCCTGCTCCTTTTCGCCGCCCCTTCCGGCGCCCGGGAGGAAGATCGGCAATCGACATGCATCGACTGCCATGCCGGTCTGGAGGGGGACCTGGGCACCCCGGTAGAGGCCTGGCGGGGGAGCATCCACGAGCAAAACGGCATTGACTGCCAGAATTGCCATGGCGGCGATCCGACAATCCCGACCATGGAATCTATGAGTGGCGACCAGGGATTCCGGGGCGTTCCGAAGCCAGCGAAGATCCCGGAGTTCTGCGGCCGGTGCCACGCGGGGGTCAAGGAGGATTACCTGGAGAGCGTCCACGGGGCGGCTCTCGGAAGCGGCGGCCCCAGTGCGTCACCTGCCACGGCAGCCACGAAATCCGGAGAACCACTCTCGACCTGATCAACCGGGAGACCTGCACGGCCTGCCACGAGTACGGGCGAGCCGACGAGATAAAGAACGCCCTGACACGGACGGATGAGACCATCTCCGGACTGGAAAACGCCCTCGAGCGCCTGCACCGCATCGGCATCGATACCGATGCGCTGGAAAGAAGGGTTTTTTCCATTCGCAACGAATTCCATCGCCTTTTCCACTCGGTGAACGTGGAGCGGATCCGCCGGGAGACAAACGATTTTCTGGGCCGGCTTTCGGAGGCAGAGAAATCGCTATCCGAAATACGCGAGCAGCTCGACTTCCGGGCCCGAATGGGCGGCATTGTTGTTGGGCTTCTCTTCCTGGCGACGATCCTCTTCTTCTACCTGCGCCGGCTCTATCACCGGGAAGAGCGGGCGAGGCAGTGACCTTTGACCGGTTTCTCCAGGAAGCCGCGCCGATCGAGGGACTTGTATGGCGCAAGTACCGGCGCCGTTCGGCCCGCCACCGGGTCGAACGACGCATCCGTGAGCTTGGCCTCGACAGTTTCGCCGCCTACCTCGACCGCCTCCGCGCCGACCCGACGGAGCGCTCGGGGCTTGCCGACCTGATGCGGGTCACAGTGAGCCGTTTCTTCCGCGAGCGCGAGCAGTGGCGGACCCTTGCGGACACGATCCTCCCCGAGCTTTTGACCGGGAAAATGGCTGCTGAACCGCTCCGGGCCTGGAGCGCCGGCTGCTGCGCCGGGGAGGAGCCGTACACGCTGGCGATGGTCTGGCTGGAGCGGATCGCCCCTTTCCAGCCGGAGCGCGCCATCGAGGTCATTGCCAGCGATATCGACACGGCGAGCCTCGAGCGCGCCGGCGCCGCGCGCTACGGTGAAAGTTCCCTGCACGAGGTTCCGCCCGAAACACGGGCGCGCTTTTTCGCGCGGGAACGGGGGCTCTGGAGTGTTGCCGATGAAGTGAAGAGGCTGGTGCGCCTTGAGTGCCGGAATGTGATGAACGATCCGCTGCCGGCCGGCATGGATCTGGTTCTCTGCCGCTACCTGGCGTTCACCTACTACCGGGGCGAGCGGCTCCTTGCCGCCACACACCGCCTGTGGGAGGCACTACGGCCGGGCGGGGTTCTCATGGTGGGCAGGAAGGAACAGATCCCCGAGACGGCGGCCTGGTTCGAACCGTGGCCGGGATGCGGCGGTTTTTACCGGCGGAAGGAATGAGGTGGGGATGGAGTGATCCTATTTCACAATCGCGCCAGGAAGACCACGTGACGGAGGCCGCCGTGGCCGGGCCGCGGGGTAGTGACCGTGAAGCCGACGTTCTGCAGGCGCTTGGCAAACCCTGCATCATAATTTTCCCCCCACACCGCCAGCACGCCGCCTGATTTGAGGGCGGCGCGGGCATTTTCGATCGCCCGGCTGCCGTAGAGCGGATCGTCACGCTGGTGGGTTTTGGCGTGCGGCCCCCGGTACAGATCGAGAACGATGGCATCAAAGCGCGCCTCCCCGCCCTGGACGGCGCTCTGCCGAATCCGCCGGGTTACGTCGCCGATCTCCACGGTCACCCGCGGGTCGCTCACCGCATTTTCCGTGAGCGCCGCCAACGGACCATGGCACCACGCGTTCACGACCGGGTTCAGTTCGGCCACGACAACCTCGGCCGTGGCCGACAAGGTATCGAGCACCGCCCGGAGCGTGAACCCCATTCCCAGCCCCCCGACCAGGACTCGGGGGCTGGCATGCCCTTGCAGTTGGCCGCAGCCAAGCTGCCCCAGCACCACCTCCGAGCGGTGAGCCAGACTGTTCATCAGCACCTGATTGCCGATCACTATCAGGAAATCCCGTTCGCCGCGCTGGCGCAGTTCAAGATTCCCCTCGTCAGTGGCGACACTCTCGATGATTTTCCAGGGTTGTGCCATTGATACCTCTCTGGCGCTTCAACATCGCTGACGGAGACCTTGTCCAGCAGATGGCGTCAGGATCAGCGAACAAGAAAGAGGGACAATTGGGGCCAGTAGGTGATGATCAGGACGGAGAGACCGAGCACCAGCAGAAAAGGGAGGGTCGCGCGACAGATCTCGGCAATCGGCTTCTGGAAGCGATAGCTGGCAATGAACAGATTAAGCCCCACCGGCGGCGTCAGATAGCCGATCTGCATATTGGCGAGAAAGATGATGCCGAGGTGAATCGGGTCGATGCCAAAACCGATGGCGACCGGGAGGATCAGCGGCACGACCAGGACCAGGGCGGAAAAGATGTCGAGCAGTGCGCCAAGAACCAGCAGAAAGAGGTTGAGCAGTAGAAGAAAGGTCAGCGGGCTCGACACATGCGCCTTGACCAGATCGAAGAGACGCATCGGAATTCCGGCATCGATCATGTAGTTGGTCGAAGCGAGCGATACCGCGACGATGATGAGAATCCCCCCGACCATTACCATCGACTGCCGCATGACCACCGGCAGGCGCCGCAGGGGGATCTCGCGGCGGATCAGTACCTCGGCGACGATGACATACATGGCGGTGACCGCCGCCGCTTCGGAAACGGCAAAATAGCCGCTGTAGATCCCTCCGAGGACGACGAACGGCAGCGGCAGCTCCCAGATCGAATCGAGCAGCGCCCCGCCGACCTCCATCCAGGTGAAATTCCTGAACGTGCGCCGCTTGCTCCGGTTGACCCAGAAACTCCACCCCGCCAGCAGCACGAGCATCAAAAGACCCGGAAAGATGCCGGCGAGAAAAAGCTGGTCGATGGAGACCGACAGGCCGAGATTGGTCTGCTGAACGACGATGCCATAGAGGATCAGGGGGAGAGACGGCGCAAAGAGCAGACCGAGGCTCCCCGAGGTCGTGACCAGACCGAGATTGAACTGCTCGTCATAGCCGGCCTCCTGCAGCGCCGGATAGAGCAACGCCCCCAAGGCGATGATGGTCACCCCCGAAGCGCCGGTGAACGCCGTGAAAAAGGCACAGGCCGCCAGAGCGACGGCCGCCAGCCCGCCGGGAAGCCAGCCGATCAGCGCCTCGGAGAGCCGCACCAGGCGCCGCGGCGCTTGACTCTCCCCGAGCAGATAGCCGGCGAAGGTGAAGAGGGGGATCGCCACCAGGACGGGCATTTCGGCAAGGCGATAGATCTCGATGGCCAGCACCGACAGATCGACGCCGGAGTGATGGAAACCGAGCATCGCCCCTGCCGCAATCACCGTGAAGAGGGGCGCCCCAAGCAAGGCCAGAACGACCAGCGGAATTCCCGCCAGACTCACGGCGCCGACCTCGTCAGCGGCAGACTTTTGCACCGACTGAACAGAAAGATCAGGTAACGCAGGCCGATCAGGGCGAAACCGAAGGGGATGACGGCTTGAAACCACCAGGAGGGGAGTTGCCCGAGAAGTTGCGAACCGAATTCGGCCTCCGTGCGCACAAACCGCAGGGAATACCAGGCAATGGTCCAGCAGACGGCCACCGTGAAGAGATCGAGCAGCGAACGCACCCAGGGGGCGACATGCTGCGGCAGAAAGCGGGAAAAGATATCGACGTTGATGTGCTTGTCGTCGCGACTGGCCGCCATGGCGCCGACCAGGGTCAACCAGAGGAGCATGATCCGCAACAGTTCATCCCCCCAGATGAATCCCGACTCGAAGAGGTTGCGCAGCAGAATCTGCCCCGTCGCCAGCACGATCATCCCCGCCAGCAGCAAAACCAGCAGGGCATCCTCGATCCACTTGCAGGCCCAGTCGAATCGTTGCAGGAAAATCATTTGGCCGCTCCGCTGCGCTGCCGGTAACGGGTCAGTTCTTCCTGCATGCGTTGATAGAGCCCGGGCGTAAAACGCCCTTCACGGCTCAACCGGTCGTTGACGCCGCTGGCGATATCGCGCCAACGCTTTTCTTCCGCCGGAGTCGGCGTGACGACCGTCATCCCCTGTTTGATCAAGGCGCCGAGCGCCGATTGATTATCCTTGCGATTCTGCGTGTCGATGTTGCGATAAATTCGCTCCATAACCTCCTGCACAATCGGCTGATCCTGCGGAGCAATCCGCTGAAAGATTTTCTTGTCGATCACCATGGTGGCAAAAACATATGCCACCGGCGTCGTGGTCAGATAGCGCAATTTAGTGTGCCACTGAAAGGCGATGGTACCAACAGGAGAACTGGCCACGACATCAAGCAGCCCGGTCTGCAGGCCGGTCATGACATCGGTAATCGGCAGGGTTACAGGGGAGAGACCGAGGGCGACAGCAACGGCATAGGCGATCTGATCCCCTTCGGGAACCCAGAATTTTTTCCCCTTGATTTCTTCGAGACTACGCACCGGCACGTTCCCCATCATCTGGGCGAACCCACCTTCGGCAAGACCGAAACCGATGAAGCCGGCTTCTTCCAGCCCCTTGCGCAGAAGGGGATCCATGCTGCTGCGGACCTGATCGATCTCGTCCAGATTCTGAAAGTTGAGTAGGATGCTGTAGAGCTGGATATCGGGATAGACCTCTGCCAGACCGCCGCCGGTGAAGGCACCGCCATGCAGTTGGCCGACCCGGATCTTGCGCAGCACGCTCTTTTCGTTCCCCATTACCCCGCCGCCGTAGAACTTGATGGTCACGCGCCCCTGACTGCGCTCCTTGACCTCGGCCGCTCCTTTGCGCATTTCCTGCATCCACGACGAGCCTTCCGGAGCCACCGTGGCGATTTTCAGTTCGAGAGACCACGCCGGAGTGACGATCGCTCCAAGCAGCAACAGCAGCAGTCCCAGAGATTTTTTCACCATCCCGCAACCTCCATGCTCGGTCTGCCGCTCAGAAATACTCATCGGCCGACTCAAGAAGTGTTCTGGCCCGCTGGCGAGCGAGCACGTTCAAAAGTGTCAGCCCCGGCACGTCGGGTTCGGCCGCCAGGACTTCCTGCAACAGAGAGTCGTGCAGTTCGCGATCGTAAACGGTCCGGGCGTAACTGGCGGCAAACTCGACCTTGAAGGCGAGATCCCGGCCGCCGGAAAGTTCGATGGCCCGCTCGAAGTGCTGCCGCCCAGCGGTCGGATCGCCGCCGAGCGCCGCCGGGCGCAGCGATTTGAGGATGCCGAGATAGAGATGAATCGTGCCGTGCTCATACGATTCATCGAGCTCCAGCATCCGGTTCAACAACATTTCGACCTTTGGCAGATCGGCCAGAGCCCCCCAGTCGTCCGTATGATTGCGTATCCAGACCAGCCAGCCAATGCCATAAGACATCATGAAGGGAAGTTCGTCGGCATCCATCTTCGCCAGCACGACCGCGATTCTTTCCACCGGCAAGGAGCGCAGTTGACAAGCGTCTCCCTCTTCCTCACAGAGGGCGCGGTCGGCATAGGCGAAGGCCTGCTCCGAAAGGAGTCGCGAGCGCTGGGGCTCTTCGGTAAAAGACGCCGCGTAAAAGGCGTAGAGATTGGCCCCGGCCCGTAACAGATTCTCATTTTCCGGATAGTTGGCAATCAAACCATCGACCATCAACAGATAGGACGGAATCCCGGTACGGACCAGTTCCGGGTCTTTCTGGTTCAGGATGGAGGCGGTCAGATTCTCGCCCAAAGAAGAGAGTCCACAGCCCCCCAGAAAAAGGACCAGCCAGCCGAGCAGTAAACAGCGGGGGAAGATTCTGAATAACATGCAAACCACATCAAAGCGGATTAAAAAAAAGAGTGCAAGAAAGCTAGCACAGGATCTTTTGAATTGCAATTAACAGCGACAACTCGCTGCCGGAAGATTCGGAGGTATAGTTTACACTAAAATTAAAACTTCGGAGGTTCGAGATGAATTATCTGGACGGATTCAAACGCATGGTCTATGGCGGATTCAGGGTGCTGGTGGACCTTACTTCCTAAAGCCCGACCCACTCGAAGCGCGGCACCGGGCGGCCATCGACCACGACGGTTTCGCTGAACATCGCCAGCGGCCGCACCCAGAGCGAGCGATCGCGGTAGACGACCATCTCCTCCTCCATCTCGCTGTGCACGAAACGATCTTGACACTTGCGGACAAACGGGCTTGAATGCCCGCACAAATTTTATCCGCAAGGAGTCTTCCACTCATGGTTCTCGACGCGCTGAGCAATTTCCCCCTCTACCTACCGCTGCACCCCCAGTTCGCCGCCGCCCTCGCCTTTCTGCAGGCGCATGACCCCGACGCGCTTCCCCCGGGACGATACGAGATCGACGACGCCGGCGCCTTCGCCATGGTCAGCGAGTACGACAGCCGCCCCCTCTCTGAGTGCTTTATCGAGTGTCATCGCAAATACATCGACATCCAGCTATTGACGCGCGGCCGCGAAGGGGTCGGCTACTGCCGCCGCGATGCCGGGCGCGAGCTCCCTTACGATGCGGAAAAGGACTTTCTCAAACTCGAAGGGGAGGTTGCCCGCTTCACTCTCGAACCAGGCGCCTTCGCCATCTTCTTTCCCGACGATGGCCACATGCCGATGATCCGGCTTGGCGAAATTCCGGCTGCGGTGAAGAAGGTGGTGTTCAAGATACCAGTGGTGACGGAGAACTGACACCCATATCCCCTCACCCCTGCCCCTCTCCCTCAAGGCCGAGGGGTAATAACCCTCTCCAGCGGGAGAGGGTGGCCGAAGGCGGGTGAGGGGCACAGAAACAAGACTTCATCTTGTCATGCAATCCAGAATCACCGGTAGACCTCATCATGGCTGCCGATATCGAGTAGGATGATCTCCCTTTCGCCGATCATCAGGGTCAGGGTGATGCGATAGCTGTATGTGAGCCGCACGGCATGACAACGGCGAGCTTTCCCTCCAGCGGATGCAGTCCGAGGGCGGGCTGAAAAGGGTCGTTCTGCAGTTCTGACAGAATCCGGGCGAAGCGGGGCTTGAGATCGGGATGCTTCCTGAAAAACTCAAGGCAGGAATCATTTGGAATTGCGTAAACTATCCCCTCGAACTCACCTGTCTCATTTTTTTCTCCGTGAACTCCTTCAGAATTCAATGGCATTGAACTGCCGTTTCAGTTCGGCAGCCCGCTACCGCTGCGTAGTGTCGATCCCGAAAACCTGAACGGTGACCGCCCCGAGCTTGTTGTTGATCAACGTCGCTGCGAGTCTCTGCAGGCGGTCAATCAAAGCAGGAAAGCCGATGGTCCCTCCGGAGTTAGGATCGCGCCAGGTACGCCCCTGCCAATGGTAGGAGACGACCAGTACGCCATGGCGCCGCTCGGCAGGTTTCAGGTAATCCTCGGTGAGTTGCTGTCGGAGCGCCTTTTCGAGATCCCGCACCGACCACTTCATCCCACCGTGTTTCACCTCTATTGCCACTTCAACTCTGGCAGTTGTCGAAGCGACGATGATGTCTGGTTTGTCGCCGCGCGCGACCTGGGCCTCTCGGTGAGCGTGGAAGCGTCTTCGGGCACGGAGGTTCATCTGTTCGGCAAGCCACTGTTGGACCTCTTCTTCGTCCTTCGCGCGTTCGATCAATGGTCGGGAGGTGGCGTCCGCATTGCTGAAACTGGACTGGATGTCCGAGAGCACACCCATCACAACCAGCAGCAGTTCCTCCCCGGTCTTCGCCGGAGCAATGTGGTCGCGCTCGAAGGTAAGTACCTCGGCGGGGCTCCAAGCGGGCGGTTCGGCATCGTGCTCGGCCTTCCCGTGGGCGAGTTCCTTGAAGCGGATCGACGAGATCCGGCACGCCGGGTCGGTGGCGAGGGACCGCATCGCCTGGTAGGCGTCGGCGCCTGGTCTTTTGAGCAGCGCGCTAAGGAGGGTGTTGCGGGCATCCTCGGCCCGATCTCGGGCGTCCGGCGTCCAAGTCCCCTCACGCACCCGGTCGTCCTGGGGGTGGACGTAACGATAGGCGAGACGCACCAGAGATTCCAGAGACGCCACCGAGACTCCCTCCAGTGCGCTCGCAGCCACCGATGACGGCTCTCTGAATAGGACTCCGAGGGTCTGTTCCGCATGCGAAGCACGCGACACCGGCGGCAGGCTATCCAGCCAGCCCGCGAGTTCGTGAGCGGCGCGCTCGGCATCGACAAGAAACAGCATCGAAAGATAAGGCAGTAAGGCCTCGACATCGTTAGCTCGCGCCGACGCGCGGAGACGACGATGAGCCAGCGTGGCTATCCGGCGACGCTGGTCATCACTGAGTTGGAGCCGCTGCAGAATCCTCAGACTGCGGCCAAGCATCTCGGCACTCTTCGGCTCCTTGCCGGTGATCGCTTCGAAGAGGATCGCCTGGACGGAGGGCGGGATTGGCGTTGCCAGATAGCCATAGCCTTCGAGGAACCCAGAACGGCCACTGTTGGGCCTGGCCCACTCGTCCCTCAGCGTCTGGCGCAAGATCGGTAGGGTCAATGTCGGATGGCTGTTGACCAAGTTCTCGATCCAGGCCGGATAGCCCTGCTCAGAGAAGCAGGCATGCTGGGCAGCACGCTCGGCTTCGGCGGGGCTCAGGCGCGAAGCCCAGGCCGGGTCCTCTGCCGCCTCGATCCCCAGTCCGGCAAAGGACAGAAGAGTCGTATATTTGACCGTCACACGGCCTTCTTTCTCGTGCACCGGCCGTTCAGGTGGTGTGAGGCGCCATTGGATCTTCATCCCGTCCCGAAAGGCCTCGGCAACAGCTCGTCCGAAACTCTCTTCGAGTAGGCGCCACTGGAGAACCGCCTCCCCCATTTGCTTGCCTGTTTTCGCATCAAGCCACATGCTGAGGTTGTGGAGCCTGTAGGCGCCTGTGGACCAATCGGCCAAACACGAGCGGTCCTTGAGGATCGTTGGGTTTGCCTGAAGCTCTTCACGAAGGTCGAGCCAGAGCGTCTTATCACGCTGCTGTTGCTTTTCCTGCCTGCGCTTGTACTGTTCGTCCTGCCGACGGTACCGGCGCGTATCTTCATCCTCCGTTGGAGGGGCGAGGTAGCCAGCAAGATCCTCTGCCAGCTTCGAAGTGCCGGCGACCAGATTCTTCAGCCGCGGAATTTCGCCCACAAGTGCGTCGGTGCCTCTCAGAATGGCGACAATCGCACTCAAGGCGATCTGCCGGTCCGCTTCGAGTGTGCGGACGGAGAGATCTTCGAAAAGCCATTCCAGATCGTTGGGGCCGATATGCCAGAGCCGCTTGTTCGAGAAGTTCACCTGCCAGAACCGGACAGGGAAATCCTCTCCACGCCGATGGTTTTGTCGCTCCTCTTCGACGTCTCCCCCAAAATAGGCGGCGCTGCAGACGGGGGTTCCCCGCGACCATGTCCTGAAGCGAACGCTCTTCCTGACCGTTCGATTCTTGCCTTCCAGAGCGCTCTACCACCATGAGGAACCTGACCAAGCATTCCGGCGCCTCCCAGTCCCCCAGCGCCTGCACGGCGTCCCGGGCAATCGCCGCCAAATGCCCCCCGAGTCCTCGATGGCGGGCCGAGATACGCTGGTACTCAGTTAAAAACGGAGGGGTGAGGCAAATATCGGCGAGCCCAGCGATGAATCGATCCCGCGCGTCATCGAGGCAGGCATGCCAGAGTTCATCCAGCGCGTATCCGAATCCTCCGGTGGTGTACTCTCGTGGCGGCGGCGAGCGCTCGATGACCAACAGCAGTTCATTGACGGTGAGATGGCGAGGGAAGAGGATTTTGGCAAAGTCCGGTCCGAGGCGGGTACTTGCGTGGGCCGCACCGCCCTTCAGCCATTGGGCCGCAGCCGCCATTCCCGCGGCGTCTCCGCAGGCCTCAAGCGCCTCCAAGGCGACGCTACGATGGTAATCTCTTCTTTTTTCATCCAGAACGGCGCCGCGTACCAGATCGAGGCACGCTAGGATGGCGCCCTCTCGGATCAGGCGCAGCAGATCGGTCCGGAAGTCGTCCCGCTCGTTGATGGCCCAGGCTTCACGGATGGCGTTTGCCAGCGCCGGGGTCGCAAACATCCACAGAGCCCGATGATCTAGGCTGTCGTCGGAGATTTCGCCGTCCCTGTGGCGGGTGGCATAGGTGAGTAGCAGCTTTTCCTTTGTCGCCAGCGGGAGCGATCGCGGATCGCCGTGGCGCAGCAGAACCAGTGGCTCGCGCCGAATGATCTCGTCACGGATCTCCGGATGGTCCAACGCAAGCCAGGCGGCGGCCGCGTGGAGCGAGGATACGAGGGTCTTGACGCCGTAGCGCTCTGCGAAAACAAAATCCCACACCGCCGCCGAGGCACCACTTCGCAGCAGGCGAGCCAGCCAGCGCGCCGTCAGATATTCAAGAGTGCCGCGGTGATGGAAGCGAATCCGGCCATAGGTGGCGGGGGCGAATACACCGCGACGCAAAAGGGCGTTGCGTTCGGCGTCGCTCCAGTTGTCGAGCACGCTGGCAGGGTCGAGGGCGCCGGCGGCGAGCGCCGGGTCGGGGTCGTTCTCTGGGGCGCGCAAGGTGAAAGACTTCGCCAAAGTCAGGGCGGCAGCCAAGCGCTCGGCACCCTCGCGACCTTTGTCCGTGGCAAGATCCCGGTTGTCGGCACGATGGCTGTCCCGCTCCGCGAGCTTACGGGCGATGCCATGCTCCGTCATTTCCGCCAGAGACCCAAAGCGGCCGTTGGTTTTCCAGTATCCAACCAGATCGAGGAGATCGCCGGGTCTCTCGGCCAGGGCGTCGAGCCCCATCCGCTCGATTGCCTCGGCGAATTCCGATGGCCGGTCGATCCCTGCAGCTTTGGCGAGTGCGCGGCGTTGTTCGGTGGAGAGAGGGACGAGCTGAACGACGAGCAGTTCACCTTTTTTCCGCTCCGGCTCATCTTCCAGAGTGGTGCGGGGTGAAGTTCCCCTGCTCTTGAATATGGGATCGAGCAGCGCCGCATCCGGGTCCTCGGGGGCGGGTGGGGGCGGTTGTTCCCACGCCGGCAGAAGCTCCTCAATGGCCCTGCGGTCTTCCCGGCCCTTCCAGTCGCTCACCCGACAGGAGAGATGAACACGCGCCCGCTCCACTGCGGTGCCGATTTCGCCAGCGAAACGGCGAAGCGCTCTCTGCAGGCTCTTGTGATGGAGTCGGGCTTCGTCAACTGAGTCGAGAAAAAACCAACCCTCTTCCCCAACGCCATCGCGCCAACGCTCGAATGCCGCCACGTCGGAAGGTGCCAGCGCCCGTTCAAAGCCGTCGTCTGCGAGATCCTCGATGGTGATGAAGAAAGCCGCAATGCCCTGGGACGTGAGTGTCTGGGCTTGATGGAGGAACTCCTCCGTTTTGCCGCTCGATGCCTCGGCAAGCAGAACGACCCGGCGGTGCTCCAGGAGGTCCGGCCAGTCGAGCCAGCCGCCGATGCGGTGGCCCGAGGTGCGGCCGATGTTGAGGTCAGCTTCCTCGTCCTTTCCGATTGGAACGAAGCTGCGGTTAAGATCGACAAATTTCATCAGCAATACCCCGTGCCTCTGGGTACTTGACGCGGAACGATGGGCCCCCATGATGCGGATGAGGTTGCCTGCGTCTCCGGATACCTCTCCGGAACCAAAACGCTCTCGACCTCAAGATCGACATCCAGTTCCGGCCAATACAGATGATGGGGGGAAGGCAGCTCGACATGAACGATCTTCCCGATCGATGCCTCCCGGAACCATGGAAATTTGTCGTATGAAAGAAAAACCTCACGTTCATCAAGAAGCAGCCAGAGGCCGTGCGGCGAGACGTTGGTAACCTCAACGGCAGAAATGGCGGTGCCGTGCTTTGCGGGGTGCGGGCCAAGGATGTCGTTCATTTTCAACTACCGCAGCATTTCTTGTGCTTCTTTCCGCTTCCGCACGGGCAGGGATCGTTCCGCCCTATCTTCTCCGACCGCAGCGGTGCCGGCGGAACAAGGCGCAGATGTTGCCGCTTCCCAGCATGTGCGATCAGCGTCGTCACCGCTTCCGGCAGTTGCTCGAACATCGTGCTGTACAGCCGCTCCTTTTCCTCCTCCGTTGCAGAAACTTCGTCTTTATCCCCAGCCTCGTCGAGAGCTTCCGGAAGAGCTACCGTTGACACTACGGCGGCGGCCCAGGCGGACCCCTCCTGGCGTTCCAGCATCTTTTCGAATTGGCCGTCGCGCAGGCCCCAGACATCCGGCCGCAACCCAAGCGCCAGAAACAGGCCATACGACCAATCCCGCACACGCAGCACCTCCGCATCGGCCAGCTTTTCGAAGTTGAAGGGGAACCCGAGCGTACCCGCCTCCCGCTCGTCGATGAAGCGGCCATGCACATCGAAAAGGAATTCGAGCAGACGATTCCTTTTCTTTTCGTTGTCGAACGCCAGCATCTGTTCGCCAAAAACCAATGGGAGCCATTCGCTCGGTTTCACAAGAGCGGGGGTGATGGCCAGTCCGAACAGAAACCCATGCAGTTCCTCCAGGTTCAGCGTCTCATCCGGCACCACCGCGAGGGCAAGGAGGTCGGCAAGCTTCTTTTTCTCCGACGCCGGGAAAAGCGGCCTCAGCCGCGGCCCATAAGCTCTTCCGAGAGGCACCCCCGACTCCCGCGCCAACCATTCGGCCGCTCCGAGGGTCAGATGCCAGCTCAGAACGTATGCCTCGGCAACGGATACCGCCTCGGACTCCTCGCCGGGAGTGATGAAATCTTCACGAAATTTCGGCAGCTTCTTTTTCGCCAGCAGATACTGCGGCACGTGGGCGTTTTTCGCCAGCGCCGCAGCCAAAAATTTCCGGGTCCTCGCCGTATCCCCCTCCCTGCGGAAGGCCAGCAGTGCCCGCGCGTATGCCCAGTCGGCGAGGAAGTCCTCCCCGCACTTCTTCATCAACGCTTCCGCGTCATCGTTGCAGTTCATCTCAATCAGGAGGGCAAGGAGTCGATAGCGCACCCCCTGGTTGTCGTTCGGATTGAGGCAGAGCATCTCGCGCCAGATCGCGATCGCCTCTTCCTCTCCATCGGTATAGCGGAGAATGGAAGCGAGGCCGTCAAACGCCCGCATGAAGGGCCGTGTTTCAAGGAGGCCCCAGAATTCGCCGGCATCCTCCTTGAACGTCTTCTTCCCCAAAGTGCGCCGTCCCGTCTCCACCGCCTTGCGGTAGAGGGCAATCGCCTCCTCGTCCGTCTTCGTATTCAGGTCGGCAAGGATGAGATAGGCATCGATGCAATCGGTCGAAAGCTCCAGCGCCCTTCGTGCCAGTTGCACTGCCCGCTTCTTCGAAGGAGCTTCCCACGCGTCGTAAATAAGCTCCTGAGCCTCATCGAGAAGCTGCTTTTTGCTTTTCGGATGAAACAACGCCTGCATTTCCTTTTGAAAAGCGATGGTCCTGGCTCTTTTCGACTGCGGCGTATCGGCCATTTCTCTCTCCCCCTACTCCTTACCCTCTTTCACACGCCACACCGCCCCATGCGCCTCGGTGTCCTTCCGGTGGGCGGCAAGATCGCCGGCGACAGCATCGATTTTCGCGCCAAGGGTAGATTCGACACCATTTATTCGCGCGGTTAAACTGGTCTCAACGCCATCGATCCTCGCGGTAAGCTTGGTTTCAACACCATCGATCCTCGCACTGAGCCTGGTTTCGACGTTATCGATCTTGTTGTTCAACGCCGTAATCAGGAACGCCGTATGCTCATGCCTGACGTTTGAGTCGTCCCGCACTCCGCGAATTTCTTTTCTCAGCACCTCGTGACCTTCGAGGACCAGATCGAATTTACCACGTATGTCCTCCAGTAGAATCTCCAGATGATCCTTTTCCATTATTGATCCCTCCTCCGTTAGTAGGCTCCTGCCAAAAGCAAACCCCCGCCCGGGCAATGCCCGAACGGGGGTTTATCTTACGCCTTCAGCCTCTCAGCCTCAAGCCTTTCTATCACAATGACTTACTTGTACTCCGCCATCTCGTCGAACTGCAGATACTTGTAGATCTTATCCTTCTTCGGCTCGACCTTCTCCTTGTAGACCGCCAGGTACTCGGCCGGCGTCGGCAGTCTTGCCCAGGTTGGCGGTTACCGCGCCGAGTTCGGCCGAACCGAGGAAGACCTTGGCGCCGTCGCCGATGCGGTCGTCGAAGTTACGGGTCGAGGTGGAGAACATGTTGACCCCGTCCGGCACGCGGGCCTGGTTGCCCATGCAGAGCGAGCAGCCGGCGATCTCGATGCGGGCGCCCAAGGCGCTGTAGACCGAGAAGTACGCCTCGTCCTTGAGCTGCTGCCTGATCCATGCGGGTCGGCGGGCAGATCCAGGTGCGGACGGCCGGGTTGAACTTCTGGCCGCGCCAGATCTCGGCGGCGGCGCGGAAGTGGCCGATGTTGGTCATGCAGGAGCCGAGGAAGACGTCCTGGATCGGCGGTGCCGGCAACTTCGGAGAGGAGCTTGACATCGTCCGGGATCGTTCGGGCAGGCCAGGATCGGCTCGGTGATTTCGGCCAGGTCGATCTCGATCACCGCGGCGTACTCGGCGTCCTTGTCGGCCTTGAGCAGGGTCGGCTTCTTCAGCCACTTCTCGACCGCCTTGATGCGGTTCTTGCAGGGTGTTGGCGTCCTGGTAGCCGTCGGCGATCATCTTCTTCATCAGGGCCACGTTGGAGCGCAGGTAGGTGGCGACCGATCTTCTCGGAGAGCTGGATGCAGCCGGCGGCGGCGGTGCGCTCGGCGGCGGCGTCGGTCAGTTCGAAGGCCTGCTCGACGGTCAGCTCGGGGAGCCCTTCCATCTCGAGGATGCGGCCGTTGAAGATGTTGACCTTGTTCTTCTTCGGCACGGTCAGCAGGCCCTGCTTGATGGCCCAGTAGGGGATGGCGTTGACCGCGTCGCGCAGGGTGATGCCGGGGTTGAACTTGCCCTTGAAGCGCACCAGAACCGACTCCGGCATATCCAGCGGCATGAAGCCCATGGCGCCGGCGAAGGCGACCAGGCCGGAACCGGCCGGGAAGGAGATGCCGATCGGGAAGCGGGTGTGGGAGTCGCCGCCGGTGCCGACGGTGTCGGGCAGCAGCAGGCGGTTCAGCCAGGAGTGGATGACGCCGTCGCCGGGCGCAGGGCAACGCCGCCGCGCTCGGCGATGAATTTCGGGCAGGTTCTTGTGCATCTTCACGTCGGCCGGTTTCGGATAGGCGGCGGTGTGGCAGAAGGACTGCATGAACATCGGCGCCTGGAACTTGAGGCAGGCCAGTTCCTTCAGCTCGTCGGCGGTCATCGGGCCGGTGGTGTCCTGGGAACCGACGGTGGTCATCTTCGGCTCGCAGGCGGTGCCGGGGAGGATGCCGGTGACGCCGCAGGCCTCGCCGACCATCTTCTGGGCCAGGGAGTAAGCCCTGCTTGGCTTTGGGCTTCGGGTTGTCCGGCAGGGTGAAGACGTCGGTCGGCCCGAGGCCGAGGGCCTTGCGGGCCTTGTCGGTGACGGCGCGGCCGATGATCAGCGGGATGCGGCCGCCGGCGCGGAACTCGTCGGCCAGGGTGTTGGGGGCGATGGTGAAGGTTGGAGAGGACCTTCCCCTTCTCGTCGGTGATCTCACCCTTCTTGGTGTTGATGACGATCACGTCGCCGGTCTTCATGCCGGTCACGTCGGCCTTGAGCGGCAGGGCGCCGGAATCCTGGGCGGTGTTGAAGAAGATCGGGGCGATGACGCCGCCGATGATCACGCCGGCGGTCTTCTTGTTGGGAACGCAGGGGATCTCCTGGCCGATGTGCCCAGAGGACGCGAGTTGCAGGCCGACTTGCGGGAAGAGCCGGTGCCGACCACGTCGCCGACGAAGGCGACCTGGAAGCCGTCCTTGCGGAACTTGGCGATGGTGTCCAGGCCGTCCTTGAAGCGGGTCTTGCCCATGGCCAGGGCGTGCAGCGGGATGTCGGGGCGGCTCCAGGCGTCGCCGGCCGGGGAGAAGTCGTCGGTGTTGATCTCGCCTTCGACCTTGAAGACCTTGACCTTGATCGTCTCGGGCACCCCGTTGCGGTTGGTGAACCACTCGGCGTCGGCCCAGGACTTGAGAACCTTGCTTGGCGGCGGCGTTCTTGGCCTTGGCCAGCGCCGCGACCTCGTCGAAGCCGTCATAGACCAGGGTGATGCCGGAGAGGGCCTTGGCGGCCTCGTCGGCCAGTTCCTTGTCCTTCAGGGCGGCGACCAGCGGGGCGACGTTGTAGCCGCCGATCATGGTGCCGAGGATCTGGACGGCGTCCTTGGCGTCGACCAGCGGCGATTTGTTCTTGCCGGTGACGATCTCGGCCAGGAACGCGGCCTTGACCTCGGCGGCCGGATCGACGCCCGGGGAGACGCGGTCCTTGAGCAGGTCGAGCAGGAACTGCTCCTTGCCCTTCGGGCGGCTTCTGCCAGCAGTTTGCACAGTTCGGCGGTCTGCTCGGGGTTCAGCGGCAGCGCCGGGATACCCTGGGCGTTGCGCTCTTTCTCGTGCATGCAGATAGGCTTCGATCATCTCTCTCCTCCTCGAATTGTTGCGGCCACGACTAGATGTCCGCTAAAGGCAAGACTGTGAAAAATTATCTTTTTTCCTGTACTTGCGGGGAAGTAACGAGGGTTTTCACCCCACTTTCAGGCACGAAATGTTGCATACTGTATACGATCCAACAGGGGCTGTCAATTATACGGACGGGAAAAAATAGGTGGTTTCAGGCAAGCCCAAAAATCCTGTGACATATTCTGTCACAGTGGTCAGGCATGGTAACTCCATATCGATCTGGAGGATGCCATGTTTGAGTTTTTCATGCTTCTTGCCTTCGCCGGCGCCGCTTTCAGCCAACTCCTCCCCCCCGCAACGGAGAAAGGGAAAGAACCGACCCGTGCGTCGAAAATAGCGTGCGGAAAAAAGATTTTGACCGTCCAAGGTAATTATCGGGAAGATCCCCCCGACCGGGTGCAGCATTCTGCCATTTTCCGCACGCCGATGTCGGAAAGCGAGCACCGGCCGGTGGTGCGAATCAGCTGGGATCGATGTGTCGCTGACCAGGTTGCTGACGGCGCATCAACGCCTCGCCGGTGCCGGTATTGAAAATGACCTTGCGGCCGGCATTGCCCCCGAGGTCGGCGCCGGCAACCGGGATCTTCAGTTCGGACAGTTGTGTCTGGGCAAGATCGATATTGCGTTCGCCGACTTGATAAAGACCTGGGGAGGAATGCCACATGGAAGCGCCGCCAAATACCTTGGCAATCATCCGGAACTGGCTGCCGCCGCAAGCGACGACTCTCTCGACCAGTTTGCTGATGGCGATATTGCCGTACTTGGGGGTCGGCAGCCCTTCGCCATTCCATAGCGGCAACAGGTAATGGTTGATACCGCCGACCCGGGCGACCGGATCCCACAGGCAGACGGCCACGCACGAGCCGAGAACCGTAGTCACCAGATGCGGCTCGCGGTGGGCAAAGAGGGTGCCCGGGTAGAGATAATGGGTTGGCAGCGAATCGTTTTCCATATGATGCCGCAGTGAAAACGCTAGAAGCGCTCTCCTTCGCCAAAAAAGAACATATTCCCTTCCGGGGCGATCACGTCTGTTTGATCCTGCGGTCTCGGGATAAGCAACCGGAAGAGGGAACCTTTTTCCGGCGCACTCTCCAGTTCGATGCTGCCACCGAGAAACTCGGCCAAGGCGCTGACGATGCTCAGGCCAAGACCGTGCCCCCGGTGCCCCTTGGTCGGACCGCTCTGCAGCTGGCGGAAACGATCGAAAATGGTCTGTTGTTGGGCAGAGGGGATGCCGGGACCGCAGTCCCGCACCTGGATATGCAGATGTTCCCGCGCCAGATCCACCCGCACTTCAATCGTCCCCCCTTCCGGGCTATATTCGACCGCATTGGCCAGCAGATTGATAATGATCAGGTGCAGTTTGCGCGCATCGGTGACAAAAGGGAGGGACACGGGAAATGCGGCGCCACGATCAGCCGCTTATGGGCGATGGCAGGTTCAAGCAGATCGAAAATCCCCTTGATCAGGCTGGCGATATCGACCTGCGCCCAGTCCGGGGTTATCTCACCCGCTTCCAATTCGGCGGCGGCAAAGATATTCTGCAGCTGAAAGTCGAGGTTGAACGCCTCTTCATAGATCATCCGGGCAATAACCGGCAGATTGGCGGGGGTGGCGCCGTTAAAAAGACGGTTCGAAAGCCCCATGATGGCGGTCAGGGGATTATTGATCTCATTGCGGATGTTCGACAGGAAATGACTCTTGAGCTCCTCCGACTCCTGCAGTTTCTGGTTCATCGATTCCAGCTTGCGGGTCACTTCCTGCAGATCGTATAACGCCTTGCGATTGATCTCGATCTGCTCTTGCAGATGCTCCACCAGCTCATGCCGCGAGTCCATTGCCAGTCCTCCGAATCAATTCCGATACGCTTTCAATGCCGCCGGCGCTATCTGCTCCAGCGGCAATATCTGATCCACCGCTTCGAGGCGGATCGCTTCCTTTGGCATGCCAAAGACGATGCAGGTCGCTTCATTCTGGGCAATCGTATAGGCGCCGGCATCCTTGAGTTCGCGCATCCCCCGGGCGCCATCATCCCCCATCCCGGTCATGATGACACCAATGGCATTTTTCCCTGCGTAGCGGGCCGCCGAGCGGAAAAGGACATCGACCGAGGGGCGATGCCGGCAGACCAGCGGCCCGTCCTTGACCTCCACGTAATAACGGGCCCCGCTGCGTTTGAGAAGCAGATGCCGATTGCCGGGAGCGATCAGCGCCCGCCCGGGAATAACCGTATCGCCATTTTCCGCCTCCTTGACACCGACCCGGCAGAGTGAATCGAGGCGCCGGGCGAAAGCGCGGGTGAAATTTTCCGGCATGTGCTGGACGATGACAATGCCGGGGGCATCGTGCGGCAATGCTTCGAGAAAGATGCGCAGCGCCTCCGTGCCGCCGGTCGAGGCTCCCACCACAACTACCTTTTCGGTCGTACGGATCGACATCTCTGCCTTCACCCGCGGCAGCACGGCATCGGCAGTGAGTTTCGGCTGCGGGTCGTTCAGCTTGTCCGTTCGCGCCCGCACCCGGGCATGCGCCGCCGCTTTCACCGTATCGCAGATGAGGATCGCGCGCCTCTTCCAAAAACTGGCGCGCGCCCAGCCGAGGCTTGTGGATGATCTCCACAGCCCCGTACTGCAATGCCTTGAACGTCGTCTCGGCGCCCGCTTCGGTAAGGCTTGAGCACATCACCACCGGTATCGGTTCCTCAGCCATCAACTGCCGCAGGAAGGTGAGTCCGTCCATGCGCGGCATCTCGACATCCAGGGTAATGACGTCGGGACGCTGCTGCGGATCTTGTCGGCGGCAATCAGCGGGTCGGGGGCCGTGCCGAGCACCTCGATTTCCGGATCGCTGCCGAGAATATCGGTAAGAACCTGGCGCACGACCGCCGAATCATCGACGATCAGCACCTTGATTTGTTTTCTTAATGCCATGTGATCCAGACGAAAGTTTGCGGGAGAGAAGGGTCCAGTCAAAAAGGCGGCCGGGTGCATCTTCCCCGGCTGCCGCATCAGCCGGGGAAGCTCTTCGAGCAGGTATTAAGCTTGCAAGTCAATTAGCCAGCAGCCTTCTTTCAAGAATCTCCGCTTGCGCCGCAACCGAGACCAGATCGAGGATCAGTGCCACCGTTCCATCCCCGAGCAGTGTGGCGCCGGCAAGACCGGGGGCATCGCGGAAGATGCGTCCCAGATTTTTGATTACCGTCTGATGACCGCCGACGACAACATCGACGGCCAGCCCTAAACGCTGTCCATTTACTTTGACGATGGCGACCTGTTCGATTTCCGGCGGCTCGCCGGCAATAGTAAAGATCTCCCGCAGCCGCACGTAAGGAACGATCTCGCCGCGCACCCGCACCAATCGCCTATTGTTGTCGGTGACTTCCTGCCGCCGCAGCTGCACGCACTCCTCGACGGCGGAAAGGGGGACGATGTAATGGGAAACGCCACAGCGCACCAGCAGCCCGTCGATGATGGCCAGGGTAAGTGGCAGGCGAATCTGGAAAGTCGTCCCTTCTCCGGGACGGCTGCTGACTTCGATGCTGCCGCGCAATGCATCGACGGCCCGTTTGACGACGTCCATGCCGACGCCGCGCCCGGAGACGCTGGTGACCTGTCCGGCGGTGGAAAAACCGGGCAGGAAGATGAGATTAAACAACTCGCGGTCGCTGACTTCCCCGTCGGCGGCGATAAGACCTTGGGCGATGGCCCGGCGTTGAATCGCCTCGCGATCAAGCCCGGCGCCATCATCGCGGATTTCGATCTGGACATTGGCGCCGACGTGCGTGGCGGCAAGCCAGAGGCGTCCCCGGGCATTCTTGCCGGCGCTTTGGCGCACCTGCGGCGACTCGATACCGTGATCGATGCCATTACGGATCAGATGTACGAGGGGATCCCCCATGCGCTCGATAACCGTTTTATCCAGTTCGGTTTCGCCCCCTTCGGTTATCAGCTCCACTTTTTTGCCGAGCTCCTCAGACAAATCGCGCACCAGCCGGCGGAAACGGCTGAAGGTGGTGCCGATGGGAAGCATGCGAATGCCGAGAACCTGATCGCGTAGCGACCAAGTGAGCCGCTCGACCTCTTCGCTGATCGCCTGCAGTCCGGAATTGTTCTGGCTGGCTGAATGCTGGCTGAGACGGGCCTGAACAGTAACCAGTTCGCCGACCAGATCGACGAGGATGTCGAGTTTTTCGGAACGTACCCGGATGCCGCTGGTGGTTTCGATGACTTGGCGAAGGCGCCGCGCTTCGCGCACCTGTTGTTGCTCGATCAATGCCGAATCGATCTTGGTGCCGGTAACCAGCCCTTCGGCGACCAGCGTTTCGCCGATGCGCCGGCGCTCGCGCATTACCCGCTGCAAAGCTTCGAGAGAAAGATCGCCACGCTCGACAAGGATCTCGCCAAGCTTCTTGTAATCGGCCTCGGCTTCGGCGAGCGTTGCCGAATCGATCAGTTCGATGCTGATTTCAGCATCGTCCTCGACGAAGATGAAGATATCGCGGATGGCATCAACCCCATGTTCAGTGGTAAGGATGACGTCCCAATAAAGAAAGCACTCCTCGGGATCGATCTCGTCCAGCGAGGGAATGTTTTCTATTTGGGCGACCGAACGGCACTCACCCAACCGCCCAAGTTCGCGCAAGAAGCTCAATGGATTGATGCCGCGCCGGAAAATACCGGGGAATGGGCGAAAACGCAGCCGGTACGTCTCGGCAACCGCCGCCGCGGCGCGGACAATTTTATCGCTGCCGGAAGTCCCTTTTTTCGCCGGCAGCGGCGTCAGTTTGCGCAAAGCGGCAATGATCTCCTGGACTGCGCCGGCATCACCGGCATCTTCCTTGGCGGTCTCGATCATGTCGCGGAACTTGTCGCGGCTGGAAAGGGTGAGATTGATCAGGGTGCGGCTGACACCAACGCGGCCAGCGCGAACCAGATCGAAGATCGTTTCCAGCTCGTGGGCGAAGGCGGCGACCGCCTCGAAACCAGCCATGGCACCCGAGCCTTTGAGGGTGTGCAAGGAGCGAAAAACCCGGTCGATGCAATCACCATCCTTGGGGCGCTCTTCAAGTTCAAGGAGCGAGTCTTCAAGTTCACTGAGAATTTCGAGCGCCTCTTCGCGGAAGGTGTCGCTCAGGTGCCGGCTCATACGAGCACCATGCGCACGACAGCCAGTAGCTGCTCCGGCTTGAACGGCTTGACGATCCAGCCGGAGACGCCGGCGGCCCGCCCTTCGTTCTTCTTCGTTTCCTGCGATTCGGTGGTGAGCATAATAATCGGCAAGAAGCGCTTGCCTGGATCCTTACGCACTTCCTTGATCAGCCCGATTCCGTCAAGGCGGGGCATGTTAAGGTCGGTAATAAGCAGGTGGACCGTCTCGCGAGCCAGCTTGTCCAGGGCATCCTGCCCGTCCACCGCCTCAACGATCTCATAACCCGCTTCCTGCAGGGTAAAGAGGAGCATCTGCCGGATGGCGGGGGAATCATCCACCGTCATGATTCTCTTGGCCATTTTTTTCATCCTTCCTTGCAGGCCGGTGCTGCCGGCGATTTATGTGGGTTAACCCACAAACAGCTGTGGTTACAGTCGAGAGCGCAACCGACATGGCGCAAAAAACCGGATTCACGGATCGTCTCGGCCAAGTGTCCGGCGCCGATCAGCGTCAGTTCCTTGTTCAGCGTGACAGCGGAGCGATGCGCCGAGCACAAAAGCTGCATGCAGGCCGGGTCGATTTCGGTTGCGCCGGAAAGATTGATCAGAATTTTGTCGAGCCCATCAAGGGCAATAAAGAGTTCTTCCTTGAGTGCAATCACCCGCTGCACGGTCAAAACCCCTTGCCAGTGGAACGTGCCACTCTCGACTTGCTTTTTTGGGTTTTTTTTCATCTTTTCCCTCCTGCCGAAGCTTCAATTAGAAAAGTTCGACGTTGTCGCCCAGATCGTGCTGGACCGCCTTGTTACGCCGGGGAGAAAGGGGGATGACTTTTCTCTCCAGATTCTTTTGCTGCCCCTGGTGAACCTCGCGCTCACTGTTCATGGTGTAGCGGTCCAACAGTTCCCGGAAAAGACGTGAATTCCTTTCCGTGCCGGTTACCGCCAAGGGGGTGGCAAGATTTAATTGTTCGACGACTTGCGCAATATCATGCGAAAAAGATTGGTGCACATCGGTAGCGATCGCCACTTGGAGCAGATCGTCGGCAAGCGTCGCCGCCATCGCATCCATTTCTTGCAACTGGTCGATTTCTCTGGCATTGGCATTTTGCAATTGCCACAAAAGGGCTGTGGCTTTCTGCAGGAGAATCTCCGGGGCTTCCCGAGTTGTTTTCTCTCCGTCTCCCAGGTTGCGGGCACACGTTATGATTTCCCGAAATCCGCTGGCCAGCCCCTTGGTCAGAACCAGGGCCTCACGCGACATCTGCTGAATCGATTCGGCAATCACCCCCAGCGCCGCTCCCTGCCGGCCGACATGGGCGGCGCGGATTCCGGCATTGAGCGCTACGACTTTCATTTTTTCGCCAAGGAACTCGATTTCCTCCAACATGCCGGCCATGTCATTGATGGCCTCGGCAACCGTGCCGACGGCGGCTATCGATTCTTGACGAATCATCTCCCCCTCTTGCAGAAGAAGGGAAATGCCGCCGATCACCTCCTCGAATTCGCGAAAAACGGAAGCATCGGTCGAACCAGCCATGCCGCCTACGTTTCGGGTCTGCTCGGCCGTTGCGGAAATTTGTGCCGCCAGCGAGCGCAGGTTTTCTATCACCTTGATGACCGCGCCTTCCATTTCGGAACGGGCAAGCTGCAGTTGCGCTGTCTGCAGGGAAAGAATCTCGGTCGTCTCCCCTCCTCCCAATCGAGCGGATTCCATATCGGCAAGCGCCTGCTGAACGTGCATGATTTTTTGCCGGACGATGTCCTGGAACTGGATGGAAGCGACTACCTCGCCAATACTGCCGGCGAAACCGGCGGCCCGGGTGAAGATCGCTGTCGTCTGTCCGGATGCCTGTCGGGTCCGGATGCCCATCTCCGCCAAGGCTGCCGCCGCCCGACGCAGCAGCACTTCAGATTTTTCATTCTGCCCCGCTTGCACATCGGTGAGTTTTTCCCGGGCATTGCGGCACCGATCTCGTAATCCCCCAAGTTGGGCAAGAACCTGGGCGGAATGGGAGTCTATCAGGGAAGAAAGCTCCTTGAGATCGACGGCAAAAACCAAAAAACCGGAATCATGTCGGTCTGACTCGGAACTCTCGATGCGCGTTGCGATCCCCAGGCTCTGCAGCGTTTTGATGATCTTGCGAAAACCAGATAAGGGCTCGTACAGCTTCTCCAGCAGAAGGTCGATTTCTTTCAGCCCGCGGCGGTCGAGTTCTGACATCCTTCGAATTTCGCCACGGTGCCGGCCGAGCCCCTGCACCAGCAATTCCAGCCCACTGACCGCCTGCGTCGCTTCTTCCCCGAGGAGCATCGCGGACACGTTTTCCGCCTGCCGGGCAACGTCCTTGGAGCGCCGATGAAAATCGGTCAGACGGCCGCCGAGAACGAGAAACTTTTCTTCCGTTCGTGTCGAAGCCGATTCGAGAAGACCACGCAAGCGGCTATAATCGATCCGGCCTTTGCCAGCGTAAACCGGCGAGTTATCCTGGACCGGTATGTGTTTGAGTTTTTCCGGCTGCGGAAACAAGATTGCTCTCATAAGTGCGTCCAATGGTGTGGTAAAACGGTCAGCAATTCCACTTTCATACCAACTTGTTAATCTTGAAAAAATAAAAATCAGGACAGCGCAATTTCACCGCACCAGCCAGCCAGGATGCTCCTTTGCACCTGTGACTTTTCCAAGCCATGCAGGCTATAAAAAAAAGAGATTAGAATGCCCTTCCTGATTTTATGTATCCGACCCATTAGTGAGTCGGGACACAAGTGTTACCCCGACACAGAAGAAGGCTGACTTTACTCTTCTGTTCCTTCCGCTTCCAGCCGATCAAGGCGGCGATAGAGTGTTTTGCGGCTGATACCAAGAAGGCGTGCCGCCTTTGCCTTGTTGCCGCCGGAAGTGACCAGCGCCTGGCGAAATGCCTCCGTCAACGGCCCTTCGCCGCTTTCCGCCCGGTTGACGGTAATGCACTGGCGGATTTCGGCAGAGATGTGGTCGAGGTTTACGAGTGGGCCGGGGGACAGGATACAGGCATGCTCGATGACATGTTCCAATTCCCGGATGTTCCCCGGCCAGGAATAAGCATGAAAATGAGCGAGGACTTCAGGAGCAACCCCTTCAATGCGTTTTCCCGACCGGCCACCAAACCGATCGATGAAATAACTGGTGAGGAGAGGAATATCTCCCAACCTTTCACGCAAGGGCGGGAGATGAATATTCACCACATTCAGGCGATAATAGAGATCCTGCCGGAATTCCCCCTTCTTCACCTTGGCGACAAGATTCTGGTTGGTGGCGGCAATGATTCGCAGATTGACCTTGATCGGGGTTGAATCCCCTACCCGCTCGAACTCTTTTTCCTGCAGGACGCGCAGCAGCTTGGCTTGCAGCACCGGCGAAATGTCGCCGATTTCATCGAGGAACAGGGTACCGCCGTCCGCCTTCTGGAAACGACCGATCTTGTCCTTGATGGCGCCGGTGAACGCGCCCCGGACATGCCCGAAAAGTTCGCTTTCCAGCAGACTGTCCATAAGGGCGTTGCAGTTGACTTTGACCAGCGGCTCTTTGCGCCGCTCGCCAACATGATGCAGCGCCTCGGCGACGAGTTCTTTGCCGGTGCCGCTCTCACCGGTTATCAGAACCGTCGTATCGAGATCGGCCAAGACCTCGATGAGGTGATAAATCTCCTGCATCCGGCGGCTCTGGCTGGTCATGCACTGAAATTGCCGCCGTGCATTCAGGTCGCGCTCCAGGCTGTCGATGCGCGTCTCGTCCCGGATCACCGTTACCGCCCCGGCATGCCGGCCGCGAGGGTCGATGAGGGGGGAGATCGAAAGTGAAAATACCTGCCCGGCGCCACTGCCGGTCTGGTTGCGCAGGCGGCCGACTTCGACCGGATGCCGGTTTTTCAGACATTCCTGCAGTGCTTTATACCAGCTTTGCTGCCAGCCGGAATTCAGCGCATCCACTGGCTTGCCGGCATGCTGGCGGCCAAATCCGGCCAGGCGACTGGCGGCCGGATTGAATTCGCGAATGCGCAGGACGCGATCGACGGTTACGATTCCGTCCTTGACGCTGTTGAAGATCGCTTCGAGATGCAACCGATAACTCTCTTTTTCCTGTTCAAGGGCACGAAAGGTCAAGGCCATCCGGCTCACCCGCAACAGAATGCTGCGGGTAATCGGCTTCGGAATATAATCATAAGCTCCCAGACGAACAGCTTCGGCGGCGCTCTCGACATCGGGTGAACCGGTGATCAGAATAACCGGGGAAAGCAGGCCGCGGCGCTTTGTTTCCCGGAGAAAGTCGATGCCAGTAGCGCTTCCCAGCAGGATATCGGCGAAGATCAGATCGAATTCGGCATGCTCCAGAAAGGCGAGTGCCTCCTCGTAATCGGCGGCAGAGCTGACCACATATCCTTCGGCGCTCAAAAAGGCTTCAAAGGTGAAGCGAATGCTCTCCTCGTCATCGACAATCAGGATATGCGGTTTTTCCAAGGCTAACCCCAGTTATGCGATCGGCAGATCAATAATGGCACGGGTATACTCCCCCTCGACGCTGTCGATGGCGAGAGTGCCGCCGTGATCGCTGATAATGGAACGACTGATGCTCAAGCCAAGCCCGGTTCCCCTGTTGACCGGCTTGGTGGTGAAGAACGGACGGAAGATCTTGCCCAGAATCGGTTTCGGAATACCGGTACCGTAATCGTGAAAGATGAAGCGGACACCTCCCAAACATTTCTCGCCGCGGATTTCCAGTACCTTGTCTTCACTAAATCCTGGATACTTCTGATTCAGGGCATAACGGGCATTATTGATCAGATTGAGAAAAACTTGGCGAATCTGCTGCGAGTTGGCGGTTGCTGGCGGCAAGTCGGGGGCCAGGCGCTGAATGAGGATGATGCGCTCCTTGCGCATCTGCGCCCGGGTGAGGGAAAGCAGATCGGCCAGCTCTTCTTCGATCTTCACTCCCGGATTCTTCTCATGGCCAACGCGGGCGAGGGAAAGCAGATTGCGGACAATGGCGGAAATGCGCTCTCCCTCACGCATGATGCGTTGGGCAAGTTCCCGATCCCGCCCATCCAGCCGATCGAAAAGAAGCTGCGCGCAATTGATGATACCGGTAGCCGGATTGTTGATCTCGTGCGCCACCCCCGCCGCCAACTCCCCAAGGGAAGCCAGGGGCATCGTTTGAAAGGCAATTTCCTTCAGACGCAGGTTTTCCGTCTGGTCTCGCATATGGACAAGGAAACTGTCGCTTTTCCCGTCTTCCCCCGGGATCGGGAAAGCACGCGCCTCCAGAACTCGTTCATTCAGGGTAACAATCTGCACGACCTCTTCCCGGCCACTTTGGCGACTTTTTTCGACCGGACAATTTTCGCAAGGGGCCTCGCGGCCACGAAAAACAGTGAAACATAATTTCCCTATGCACTCCTGCCCGGCATCGGCAACGGCAGCCCGGTTCGCCAGCAAGATCGTATGGTCCCCGGCCAGGTGCATGATTCCGTCGGACATACCTTCGAACAGTGTGAGAAATTGCCGTTCCAAAGATCGAATGTCTTGGTGATTTTCGGCTGGCGCCGACATTACCGGCGACAACGGAACGTTGCCGGTCAGGCGCAGAAGCAAATGCCCAACAAGCTTATCGATACCGGCGGGATGAAGAACCAGATGCAGGGAGCGTTCGTGGCGCGAACTATCGGCAACTATGGTGCAGGGGATTTGGGCGGGAGCGGGCTTTTCTCGAACCTGCTGAAGAAGACGGAGGACCTCGTCTTGCTGCGCGAAGATTCTCTTTTCTTTAAGAAGGACGGAATGGAAATTTCTGCCGAGCAAATCGGCGGTGGGTATACCGAAAAACTCACCGATGACGGGGTTTCCCCAGGCAACGGTTCCTTCGGCATCGAGAAGCAGGATCCCTTCCCGTGACCCGGCATATAATTCTTCAAGGCAGCGATCGGATAGCATTGCGATTCCAGAACATAATTAATTGCACAGAACGCAGCGGGCAAATTATGTCATTCTTTGCCGGGCAAGTCATTAAAATGTTGCAGTCCGCCATGACTGCAACGGAACTTGGCAAAAAGGGATGCCCGTGCTAGTCTCTGCGACATTCGAACGGAGGTGGAATGTGAAGATACGCCTGCTTTCTTTCCTGATGTTATTACTGTTTCTTTGCGTTCAGCCAGCCGCTGCCATCGAATCCGGTCTCTCTCAAAAGGACTGGATGGTGCAACTGGTGGAGGTACTCGGCTGGTCGTACGGACTTCCGGATGAACCGCAGGATATCGACTACCAGCACATTCTGGAAGGGAAACGGCGCTTTCGCATAGAAACCGAAGCGAATTTTCATCCAGACGATCAAGTCTCCGTGCAGCAGTTTCAATCCTTCGGCGCCTTCAGCGGCCAGGGATGGCTAAGCGGCACTGCCGCCCCAACTGTTGCCCATCTGCATTTCAATCTTCCTTTGGCGGGCGACTTCACCGTCACCGCCGCCCTGCGTCTCGCCGGCCACCAGATACAGATCAACGGACAGGTTGTCGAGGTCGATGGCGAGGCCAACTTCGGCCGGCATTCCCTTGGCACCTTCACCTTGCCCGCCGGGGCGCAGGAAGTCGAACTCCGTCTCCCCCCCAACAGCGCTTTCGATTATCTCGAATTCGCCGCCCCCGACCTGCCGCCAGTTCAGCCGGTAGCCGGTTGGCAACCGACCGAACCCCTCACTCTGGCGGTGATGGCCGAAACGGCGGCGCAAATATTCAATTTCAATCACCTGCTGCCCCCCGACGGCGAGCCGATCGCCATTGAAGCGGAAACAATCACTGAGTTTCCATCCGGCGCCGGCATTATCCAGGCACGCCATCTGGGCGAACCGAGTGGCGGCGCCTGGGTGCGTGCCGGAGCAATTCCGGCCGTGCTCCGTCTCTCCTTCAGCCGCCCGCAGGCAAGCGTCCACTCCTTGCAGATGCGTGCCGCCGCTGAAACGCCAATCACCGTTACGATCAATGACAGCCTGTCGCTGCCCGTTGTCTCTCCTCCTTATCTGGAAACAACCGCACTGGGCAGCTTCATTCTACCGGCGGGAGAAAATGTGGTCGATTTCCGCTTGCCATCGCGCGGCGGCCTGGATTCCTTTCATCTTGCGCCCTGCGGCGGCACGGACGATTTCTTGCGCTTGGCTGGTCTGACTGGCAACACCGATCCACCGGCGCCGGTGCTGGTCGAGGATTTTCTCGCCCTGCTGGCCGCCATCGGCGGTTCTCGCTAGGCCATGCGCCTCCCCCTGATTCTGCTGGCCTATGCCGGTGGTCTGGGTTGCGCTTCCTTCCTTAATCCTTCCTTGCTCTTCACCGGCACCGCTGTCGCCAGCGCCTGCCTCTGGTTTCTCTTGCGAGCCACTCGCGCCGGGGCGATCTGCCTGGCCATTTTCTTCTTTTCGCTCGGTATCGTCTCCTATTTCCAGCAGACAGAGCCGCCGGCCGGGCCGGCGGAAATTCTTGCCTTTGTTGCCGATGATCCGCTAATTGTGCAGGGGGAGATTCTTACGGTTTCCCGGCGCCCGGAAGGACGGACTGAAATCCTTGTGGAAAGCAACCGGATTTTCCTGGGTGGCAAGTCGGCGCAAATTCATGGCCGGATTCTCCTGCGCATCGAACAGGGTGAAATTGCGGCCATGGCCGGCGATGAAATCCGCTTCCGCTCCCGGTTGCGCCGACCCCGCACCTTCGCTACGCCCGGCGAGTTTGATTATCCGCGCCACCTGGCAGCGCAGAAAATATTCGTCACCGCATTTCTCGCCGACGCTCGCGATCTGGCGGTATTCCCCGCCGCGCAACAATCCTTCCGCTTTGCGGCGCTACAGAACGCCGCTGGCCACGCTATCGATGCCGCCGTCGAGCCCGAGCTAGCCCCTCTGGTGCGGTCGCTGATTACCGGCGACCAGGGAGGGATCACTCCGGAGCAGCGCGATCTTCTGGCACGCAGCGGCCTGTCGCACCTCTTTTCGATCTCCGGCCTGCATCTGGGGCTGATCGCCCTTTTTCTCTATCTTCTGGCCCGTCTCCTTTACTGCCGTTCGGAGGCCCTGCTCCTCTGGTCGCCGCCGCGCCGGGCACTCCCCTTCCTTCTGCTGCCGGCGCTCTGGTTTTATCTCCAGCTGACCGGCGATGCCCTGCCGACGCGCCGAGCCTTTCTGATGGCGCTTGCAGGCGTCTTTCTGCTGGTGCTTTGTCGGCGCACTGCGGCGTTGCAGATTCTCGCCGCCGTTGCGCTGCTGATTCTTCTCTTCTCCCCCCTGGCTCTTTTCGAGCCTTCCTTTCAGCTCAGCTTCGCCGGAGTTCTCGGCATTCTCCTCATTGTGCCACACTGGCAGACACGGCTGACAAACCTTCCTCGGCGCTGGCGTTGGCCAGCCACCCTGGCGCTGACCACCCTCGCTGCTTCTGCTGCCACTACCCCTCTGGTGCTCCTGCATTTTCACAATCTTGCCCCGGCCGGCCTGATTGCCAACATGGCGGCGGTGCCGGCGATCGGCTTTCTCGCTGTCCCCCTCGGCCTTCTCGGCATGCTGGCTATTCCCTGGTGGCCAGAGGGAAGCGCCTTCTTCCTGCAGGGGTGTGCACGGGTCATTGAGGCAACGCTGATTCTGGCAAAGGCGATTACCGACTGGGAACCGTTAGCCGGCTGGCAACTCTATCTCACCCCAATTATGACAGCTGCCGTTTTTATCCTGGCCGCCGGACTGCTATTGATTGCGGGTTCCTCCCGTAACCGCCGCGGCGGTAACTGGCTGATGATGGTCGGATGTCTGCTCCTCGTTCTCCCGGCCCCGCTCCAACAGGGGTTGACGATCACCGCCCTGAGTGTCGGCCAGGGGGAGTCCATCCTCCTTTCATTGCCACCCGATCGTTATTACCTCATCGACGGCGGCGGCCTGAGCGCGTCGAGTTACGATATTGGCGAACGGCTTCTCGCCCCCGCCCTCGGCCGGCTGGGGGTGCGCCGTCTGGAGGCGGTCATCCTGACGCATGACCACCCGGATCATCGGCTCGGGCTGCTGCATGTTCTTAAACGCCTGCCGGTGGGCAGCTTCTGGACGGCGGATGGGAAGGTCAATCCCGAACTGATGGCGATTCTCGGCGAGCGGGAAATTCCTGTCCGCGTCTTTGCGCCAGGATGGACGCAGATCGACGGAGGATTGGCTGTTTTTGCCCCCCGCAGGGCGCCGATGGCGGTAATGATGCCTCGCTGGTGATCCGAGCTGCCTGCGGCGAGGATGCGGTTCTGCTCACCGGCGATCGGGAAGCGAAGGGGGTGGCGGCACTGCTGCAGGCGACCCCGACCGCTGCCGCCAACCTGCTCAAACTCCCGCACCATGGCAGCCGCAAGTCGAACCCCGCGGCATTGATAGAGCGTTTCCGCCCGGAGGCGGCATTTGTCTCCGCCGGGGCCGGCAACAGTTTTCGCTTTCCGCATGCGGAAGTGGTCGCGATTCTGGAAGAAAAGCACATCCCCCTGTATCGCACCGATCAGCATGGCACCCTGCGTTTTCACAGCGAGGGCGCCGGTTGGCAAGTCAGGCATTGGCGCAAGGGGCTTTTCCGACGACTGGAAATGGGTGAAAGGGAGGGGACCGCAGGTCGAACGGAAGATTGAAGGGGAGGTGAATAAGGAAGGAGGTAAAGTCCGCAGCTACTCGCCCGCGCCACCGAGGCTGCCGCCGAGTTCAGTGATTTTGCCTAGGCCGGTCAGCGCAAAGGAGATCAGGTATTCCGTATCCTCCAGCCGGTCGCGCAAGGTGAGAAAAATGCTCCAGCATTGCGCTCGGTACTCCAAATTGAGCACCTGCTCGAGAATTTCGCCGCCATCGAGATCTTGCCGGTGCTGATAGTTAAGGTACACCGGCTTCAGCCAGGCAAGCGTGACGGTCCCGCCGAAATAGCTCAGCGCCGTGTCGAGGGCATCGTTCTGGTATTGAAAATCGAGATTAAGACTGTTGCCGGCATCGTCATGCACCCCGGCACGAGCGCTGATGCTGCTCAGTCGCTCCGAGGAATCCACCCCGGAATTGATGTCATAGAACAGATCCAGATCCAGGTAGCTGAAACGATTCCGAACGATCAGTTCCGCCCGCAAGGGTGAAAAGGGGCGGTCCTCTTCGCCGATCAGCACATCGCTATCGGCCTCGCGAAAATCGTAGCTCTGTGACAGCCGCAGGTAAGCGTACTCATGATAATACGGTTCGCCCCCGGCCCCTTCCTGTCGGGCGACCAGCCGGTTGACCAGGCCGTAAGCGATGCTGTTCTCCGCATCGATCGTATCGAGGGAATCGAATTGCGGCAGATTCGTTTGATCCTCCTGCGGAACATAGCGATAGGTCAGCTCGGGTTCAATACTATGGCGCAGTTTTCGTGCATTCTCGCCGTCCAGCAGATACACACGGCTAAAGCGAGAAGAGATGCGGGTGGAAAAATCGGCGATGCCCGCCTCTTCGTAACCGGGGCCCTCCTCCGAGGTCCAGTAGAAACGCTCCCGATAGCCGGCCGCGGGACGGATTTCGAGATATTCACCCGGCTGAAAGACCGCCGACAGCTCGGGACGCAGTGTGAAGCGATCGCCTGTCATCCCTTCCCGCCGCCAGAAGTGGGTATAGGCGGAATCGAGAGCCAGATAAAAAGGCGTCTCGCCGAGCCGGTTCGGCAGGGCGGTAAAAACCACCTCCGGCAGTCTCTGCAATGTCAGATCGTTATCGTTCTCCAAGTCCTTGGTGTATTTCAGCAGAGCGCTCAAGCTGGTCAGACGCCAGTTGCGGGTAGCGGTAATCACCGATTGCACTTGGTCCTGGTTGTATTCCCCGGCCACCTCGCCGAAATCCTCGAAATAGTCACGACTGTTGACATATTCGACATCTGCGGTTAATCGGACATCCCCCGGCAGAGCGCCGGCATGCTGCCAATCGAAGGCATAGCGATCCTCCTCCTCGCCGATGCCGCTGACATGATAAATCTTTGTTGTCCCTTCCGCGTCCTCGCCGAAGATATAGCGATACTCGAAACCTTTGCCGACACCGAGTTTGGAGAGATAGTCGAGATAAAAGGTCGCATCCAGATGCCGATCGATCACTTGGTACCAGGCGAGGGAAAGTTGCACACCGCGCTTGTCCGATGAGCCAACACGCGGCATGAGAAAGCCCGACTCCCGCTCGGTTTTTACCGGATAGGCGATAAAGGGGATATAAAGAACCGGCAGATCGTGCAGGTAGAAAAAAACGTGGCGCGCCCGGGCATAGCCGCCGACAGTGACGTCCATGCGCCGAGCGGAAAATTTCCAGGACGGCGGCACGCCATCGCAGGTAGTGAAGGTACCGTCGGCAATCCGGTAATGTTCCTCGCCCAGACGCTCGATGGTCTCCCCGGCAATATGATAATTCCCTTCCCGCAGCAGAATGCGGGCATGGTCCATGCTCCCGACGCCGCTTTCCATGTTGAGATCCATCTTCTCCCCCTCGATGACCCCCTCCGGACCGTCGAGACGCACATTGCCCATGGCCTCCGCATCGCCCTTGTCGGGATGCCAGCGAACCTGGTCGGCGAGCAGGGTGAGATCCCCTTTTTTCAGCTGTACGCCTCCCTGGGCGTGCATGGTCTCGTTCAGGCGATCATAGCTGAGTTCATCGGCCGTCAAATCGACCGGTTCAGCTCCGCGCAGCGCTTGCGGTTCTCCCAGCGCCAGCGCTGGCAATCCGAGCAGGATCGGCAGAATAAAAAGGAGAAGACGACCGCGCCTCATGCCGGAACCTTCTCCCGCAGAAGAAATTCACGCGCGGCGGCGACCAGAAAAAGAGATCCAGCGACGAGCACGATTTCGCCCTGCCGGCAATCCAAAAGAGCGGCAGATAACGCCTTTCCCGGATCGGAAAAGATTGCTGCCGGGCGGTTGCCTTCGCCCGCCACCCGCGCCAGTTCTGCTGGCGGCATGCAATCACCGATCGGTGGCGCCGTGCAGTAGAGGTGTGTGCAGTGCGGCAGCAGGGGGGCGAAAATGTCGGCGATCTGTTTGTCTCTTTTCATTCCAACCACCCAGCGCACCCCTCTGCTCGGCAAAGAGGATAAATAATCGGCAAGAACCTGCGCCCCACCTTCGTTGTGGGCGCCGTCCAGAAGAATCCGCCGCTCCTTCCCCCACCATTCGAGCCGGCCCGGCCAAAAGACCTGTTCCACCCCTTGCCGCAATGCTTTATCCGGCAGATCGACTCCCTGCCGGCGCAGCAGGACGGCCGCGGCAAGGGCGAGGGAAAGGTTATCGTACTGATGCCGGCCGGGCAACCCCGACCGCAGCCGATCGAGCCTCAGGCCGAAACCGTGAAAGGAAAATTCGTCGTTGGCATAGGGAATAGGGGAAAATTCGTCGCCGCAGGCAAAGAGAGGCGACTGGCGCTCACCGGCAATGGCGGCGAGGACCTGGCGTGCTTCCGGCATCTGCCGACCCAGCACGACCGGGACTCCTGCCTTGATGATTCCCCCCTTTTCGCCGGCGATGGCTGAGAGATCGGCGCCGAGGTGTTCCATATGATCACGGCAGATCGGAGTAATCACCGTCACCAGCGGATCGATGACATTGGTGGCGTCGAGCCGTCCACCCATGCCGACCTCAAGAACCGTGAAATCGACCTGCTGCCGGTGAAAATGAAGCAGGGCCATGGCGGTGGTAAATTCAAAAAAGGTGACGGCAATCGCGCCGGCGGCACGGCGGACCTCATTGGTCAGGTCGGCGACCTGCGCATCGGTGATGGCAACGCCATCGATGCGGATGCGCTCGGTGAAGGAATGCAGATGCGGAGACGTGTACAGGCCGGTGCGATGGCCGCTCCGCTTGAGAATTTCCGCCAGACAGGCGGAAACGGAACCCTTGCCGTTGCTGCCGCCCACGTGCACGATACGCATCCCCCGATCGGGGCGGCCGAGATTTTCAAGGAGAATGCGGATGTTTTCCAGTCCGAGCTTGATGCCGAAATACTGGAGCCCGTACAGGTAATCCAGACTCTCCTGGTAATCCACTTGTCAGTTCTTGGTGAAAATGCGCAAAATCTGGGAAAGACGCTCTTTCATTTCCGCCCGGCGGACAATCATATCGACCATGCCGTGTTCGAGCAGGTATTCGGAGCGCTGAAAACCTTCCGGCAACTTCTGCCGGATGGTCTGCTCGATGACGCGCGGGCCGGCAAAACCAATCAGCGCCCGCGGTTCGGCCATATTGATATCCCCGAGCATGGCGAAACTGGCGGTAACGCCACCGGTAGTCGGATCGGTCAGGACGGAGATGAAGGGAATGCCCAGGCTCTTCAGCCGCGCCAAAGCGGCGCAGGTTTTGGCCATCTGCATCAGCGACAGAATACTCTCCTGCATGCGGGCACCGCCGGAGGAGGAGAAAACGATGACCGGAGCTCGTTTTTCCACCCCTTTTTCGATGGCCCGGGTGATCTTTTCACCGACCACCGAACCCATGCTTCCGCCCATGTAACTGAAATCGAAGACACTGACCACCACCGGCAGGCCGGTAATCGTTCCTTCGCCGCAGATCACGGCATCGCCGCCCCCCCCCTTCTTTACCGCTGCCTTGATGCGGTCGCGATACTTCTTCGTATCTTTGAAATCGAGAAAGTCGACCGATTGCATCCCGGCATCCATTTCAATGAATGATTCGGTATCAAGAATCAGTTCGATGCGCTCGCGGGCGGTAATGCGGAAATGATAATCGCATTTTGGGCAGACATTGAGATTGCGTTCGATTTCACGCGTGTAGATGATTTCATTACAATTTTTGCACTTGGTCCAGAGCCCCTCGGGTATCTGCACCTTCTTGAATTCCACTGGCGTCATTGGCGCCTTTGATTTTTTAAACCAAGCCATTCCCTTTTCCTTTTTGTTGTCGCAGGAGTTCAATTCACTCAGAACAGAAATTCTTCTCCACCTTGCAAAATTTGCAGGTGTGCCAAATCGCGTAATTCTTCCCGAATTTCTTCCAGGAACTGAGCCTTAGCATGAAAAACTTTTACCGGAATGTCCGGCCGTCCCAGCTTCTCAAGTTCGCCTCTGAGGGTAGTCGGCGTCAAATGCCCGCTCACCTCTCCTAAAGAAGCCAGTCGATCGGGAAAGGTTGTTTCAATAAAGACAGCTTTCAGCTGCGGAAAATTGCGGCCGAGAGCCCAGATCTCCTCGGTAGATCCTGTATCCCCGGAGAAAAGCACGGCGCTTTCTCCCTCGGTAATACAATACCCAACGCTCGGCACCGGATGCCGGGTTGGCGCCCAATGCACGGTCACGCCGCCTATATGATCCTCTCCGCCCACTGCCAACGGCAACAGTTGCAAAATCGGCGCTGCCGGCGAAGGGAGGCAGGTGAAATCGGGCCAGACGACATCGTTGAACAAGTGATCTTTTATTGCCTGCAAAACCGGCCTCGGAGCCCACACCCGCAGGGGGGTTGTGCGCCAGACGAAAACGTTGTCCACTAAGAAGGGAAGATCGGCGATATGATCGAGATGAGCGTGTGTCAGCAGCACATCGTCAATGGCTATCTGCTCCGGCAAGGACAGCACCGAAGCAACGGCGCCGGCATCTAGGAGCAGGCGGTCATTGATCAGCAGACTGCACGTCTGGCTTTTCCCCAGGCGTGAGCCGAAGCTTCCGAGTATACGAATTTTCATCTTTGCCTGTTCCCCTCTTCCGGCTTACGCCCGCTCCATGGCACTGCCGAGGGAGCGAACGAACCGCGATATCCGGGGAAGCAATTCGGGGGAGCGGCCATAAGCCGCCACAATCTTGACCAGAGCGCTACCGACGACCACGGCATCGGCAAAGGCGGCAACCGCTGCGGCATCTTCGGCGGAGGCAATACCGAAACCAACCGCCACCGGCACCGAAGCTTCCCGCCGCAGGGTAAGCACATCCTCGCGGATGGCGGCTGCATCGACCTGCTGCACGCCGGTCACGCCGGTCATCGAAACGTAATACAGATAGCCTTCCCCCGCTGCGGCCAAAATCCGGCGGCGTGCCGGCGGTGTGGTCGGGGCCAGCAGGGTGATCAAGCGAATGCCGGCCTTCTGCAGGAAGCGCTGGATTTCCATTGCTTCTTCAGGTGGCAGATCGACCAGCAGCAATCCATCTACTCCGGCGGCCGCCGCGTCCGCGGCAAAGCGCTCCGGGCCGTAATGGAAAACCGGATTGTAGTAGCCCATCAACACCAATGGCACGTCGGTCTGCCGGCGCACCCGGGCAATCATCGCCAATACCCCGGCGAGTGTTGTGCCGGCGGTTAATGCCCGCTCCGAAGCGGCCTGGATGGTCGGGCCATCGGCCATCGGGTCGGAGAAAGGAAAACCTAGTTCAATGATATCGGCGCCCGCCGCCACCAAGGCAAGCAGAAGCGTTTCGGTCGTCTGCAGATCGGGATCGCCAGCGGTGAGAAAGGGGATTAAAGCCGCCCTGTTCTGCGCCCGAACCCGGCCGAAAACCGTTTCAATTCGTCCCATGGTCTTACCTTTATCCCGGTTCAAAGCGCACAGTCTAAATGAAGCGTCCGGTGTTTTCAACCGTTTTCTCCCGCCGCCAAGCTCTGCACTTGGTGGAGAAGAGCGACAAACATCGCTTCGGTCAGGCGGCCTGTCTGGGTATTGTAGCGGCTGGTGTGATAACTGGCGACGAGGATCGGGCCGGCGGGAATGGGGTAAGTTGCTTGATGGGCAAAGGGAAAATCGGCCAGACGGCAAATTTTCCCTTGTTGCTGAAAAAGACGAAGGACACTGGTAAAAGCCCCCTGCCCAAGAGCGATGATCACGCGCAGATCAGGCAGGCTGGCCAGGTCCGCTGCCAGACTGGGGCGACAGGCAGCAAATTCCGGTGGCAGCGGCCGATTGTCGGGGGGGAGGCATTTGACCGCATTGGTGATATAAAGGTCGAGCAGCCGCAACCCGTCGCCGGCATGCGTTACCGCCTCTTGGCTTGACAGGCCAGCTCGATGCAGCAGCGGGTACATGAAATCGCCGGCACCATCGCCGGTAAAGGGGCGACCGGTGCGGTTGGCGCCGTGCGCGCCGGGGGCCAGACCGACAAGGCAGATGCGCGCCCGCGGGTCGCCAAAACCTGGTACCGGTCGATTCCAGTAATCGTCCCGTGTCAGACCGCGGCGGGGCGGAAGCGTCCGCAGGTACTCCACCAACCGCGGACAGCAGCGGCATGTGGTTAGATCATTATCCGCCACAACCACCTGCTATCACTTCTTTCCCGCAAGATCCGGGGCGACCGTATCCGGTTTCTTCCGCCGGGGCGGTCGTCGTTTCCCCCTTTTTTCTCCGGCAGCAATTTTCTCCGGCACCGGCGCCTTTTTGCGTGGCGCGCTGCGTTTGTAATCCCAGAAAAAATCTTCCTCCTCCGGAAAGGCGCTGGGGATCTTGCGGCCGATGTATTCCTCGATATCGGGAAGATTGAAAGACCAGTATCCTCGTCGGCGAAGCTGATCGCCTTCCCTGCCGCGCCGGCTCGGGCGGTACGGCCGATGCGGTGGACGTAATCCTCGGCATCCTGCGGCAGGTCGTAATTGATGACATGGGTGACGCCATCGATGTGCAGGCCGCGGGAGGCCACGTCCGTCGCGACCAGAAAACTCAGCCGCCCCTCCTTGAAATCGTCGAGGATGCGCATTCGCTTGTTCTGGGGGATGTCGCCGGAAATCACCGCGGCCTTGAAGTCGTTGGCGTTCAGCCGGTCGGCCAGGTGTTCGGCTTCCCGCTTGGTATTGACGAAGACGCAGCACCCGCGATTCGGTCTTCTCCTGCCGCAGCAGTCCGAGCAGGAGCGGAAATTTCTCGCGCCGCGAGACATGATAGAGAATCTGCTCGACCCGCTCGGCGGTGACCTGCTCCGGCTCGATGCGCACCCGCTCCGCAAGATTCATGAATTCGTAGGCGAGTTCCATGACCCGCGGCGACAGGGTGGCGGAAAAGAGCATGGTCTGGCGCTGTTCAAAGGGGGGAAGCTGGCGCAGGATATAGCGCAGATCCTTGATAAAACCCATGTCGAACATGCGGTCGGCCTCGTCGATGACCACCGATCTCGATCCTGTCGAAGGAGAAGACCCTCTGCTTGGCATAGTCGATCAGCCGCCCCGGCGTGGCGACGATGATGTCGACGCCGTCCCGCAGGGCCTGGCGCTGTTTTTCGTAATCGACGCCGCCGAAGATCGCCTGCACCTTGAAGGGACAGGCGCTTCGCCAAGTCCCTTGGCGTCCTCGACGATCTGCACCACCAGTTCCCGGGTCGGCGCCAGGATCAGGGCGCGCGGATCTTCGCCGGTCGATTTGGGGTTTCTGAGCAGCCGGGTGAACAGGGCGATGAGGAAGGCGGCGGTCTTGCCGGTGCCGGTCTGGGCCTGGGCGGCAACATCCTTGCCGGCCAAGGCGAGGGGAATCGACTCCTCCTGCACCGGCGTCAGCTCGGTAAAGCCGACCGCTTCGATTCCCCGCATGACCTCTGCGGGGATGTTCAGTTCGGTGAATTTCATCAGATCCTTTCGAAATTATGTTTCGACGATCTCTTGGATCGCCAGAGCGAATACCATTCGCTTTTACAATTCTACACCCATGGCATCGGCCACGGTGTGAATATCCTTGTCGCCGCGGCCGGAGAGGCAGACGACGATGACCTGCTCCTTCGGAAGGGCGGGCGCGATCTTCATCACCTGGGCAATGGCGTGGGCGCTTTCCAGCGCCGGGATGATCCCTTCCAGTCGGGTCAGCAGCCTGAAATGCCTGCCAGCGCCTCGTCGTCGGTGATCGAAACATATTCCGCGCGGCCGATTTCGTGCAGCCAGGCATGCTCGGGACCGACGCCGGGGTAATCGAGACCGGCGGAGATCGAATGGGCATGGGCGATCTGGCCGTCGTCATCCTGCAGCAGGATAGGTCTTGTTGCCGTGCAGCACCCCGACCGCTGCCGGCGCCGATACTGGCCGCGTGCTTGCCGGTGGCGACGCCGAGCCCGGCCGCCTCGACGCCGATCAGTGCGCACCGACGGCATCGTCGAGGAACGGATAGAACAGCCCCATGGCGTTGCTGCCGCCGCCGATGCAGGCAACGGCCAGATCGGGCAGCCGTCCTTCGAGTTCGAGGATCTGGGCTCGCGTCTCGCGGCCGATCACCGCCTGGAAATCGCGCACCATCATCGGGTACGGGTGCGGCCCGGCGACGGTGCCGATGACGTAGAAGGTGTCGCGCACATGGGTCACCCAGTAGCGCAGGGCCTCGTTCATGGCGTCCTTGAGGGTGGCGGTGCCGCTGGTCACCGCCATGACCTTGGCGCCGAGCAGCTTCATGCGGAAGACGTTGAGGGACTGGCGACGGATATCCTCGGTCCCCATGAAGACGTCGCACTCCATGCCGAACAGCGCCGCGACCGTGGCCGTGGCCACGCCGTGCTGGCCGGCGCCGGTCTCGGCGATCACCTTCTTCTTGCCCATCCGCCTGGCCAGCAGCGCCTGGCCGACGGTGTTGTTGATCTTGTGCGCGCCGGTATGGTTGAGATCCTCGCGCTTGAGATAGATCTTCGCCCCGCCGAGCTGTTCGGTCAGCCGCCGGGCGAAGTAGAGGGGGCTGGGCCGGCCGACGTAGTGCCGCAGATAGTAGTCGAACTCGCGGTGAAAGACCGGGATCGGCCTGCGCCTCGCGGTAGGCTGCTTCCAGTTCGAGCAGCGCCGGCATCAGCGTTTCGGCCACATAGCGGCCGCCGAACTGGCCGAAATGGCCTTTGGCATCGGGATAGGTGTACATGGGCGATTCCTCACTGTCGGGCGCAGCCTTGCGCCCCTACGATATTTGGCAGCATTCGGATAAAGGCTGCAACCTTCTCCGGATCCTTGCGCCCCGGGGTCGCTTCGACGCCGCTGGAGACATCGACGGCGTAGGGTCGGACCGCCTGCACCGCCGTCGGCGACATTTTCCGGGGTCAGCCCGCCGGCGAGAATCACCGGACGCTGGCGGGCACTGCCGGCGGCCAGCTCCCAGTTGAAGGCCTCGCCGGTGCCGCCGTAGGCTCCGGCAACCCAGGCGTCGAGGAGGAGAGCCGAAACCTGGAACGCCGCATGTCCGGCGAGGCTTGCCGCATCCTTGACCCGCAGCGCCTTGATCGTCCGGCGCGGGGTGAAATCGCAGACTTCCGGTCTTCATCGCCGTGCAGCTGGATCACATCGAGCCCGCAATAATCGGCGATTTCACGGATGCGCTGCGGCGCCTCGTTGACGAAGAGACCGACCGTGGTCACAAAGGGCGGCAGCGCGGCGATGATCGCCTGCGCCTGCTCCGGCGTCACGCAGCGCGGGCTTTTGGCGTAAAAGACAAAACCGAGGGCGTCAGCCCCGCAGGTCGACGGCGTGCAGAGCATCGTCAACGTTGGTGATGCCGCAAATCTTGACCTTGACCATGATTTATCCGAAGCGCGACGGGTGGTCGCCCTTAACGAGCATACCGGATCGCTTCTGCAATGTACGCATTAAATCGCCACCTTCGGCAGATTGCGCCAGCGATTCCTTGATCGCCTCTGCCGGATACTCGTAGTCCTCGAGCTTGCCGGCGAAGTAGGCGTCGTAGGCGGCCATATCGACGTGGCCGTGGCCGGAGAGGCTGAAGAGGATGGTCTTCTCCTTCCCCTCCTCCTTGGCCTGCAGCGCCTCGTCGATGGCGCCGCGGATGGCGTGGCGACGATTCCGGCGCCGGGATGATCCCTTCGCTGCGGGAAAAGAGGACCGCCGCCTCGAAACAGGCGGTCTGCGGCACGGCCCTGGCCTCGACCACGCCGGCTGGACCAGCTGCGAGACCAGCGGCGAGGCGCCGTGGTAGCGCAGGCCGCCGGCATGGATGCCCGGCGGCATGAAGTCGTGGCCGAGGGTGTACATCTTGGCGATCGGCGCCATCTTGGCGGTGTCGCCGTAATCGAAGGCATAGACCCCCTTGGTCAGGGTCGGGCAGCTGGTCGGCTCCATGGCCAGGATGCGCACCTTCTTGCCGGTCGGCCTTGTCGGCGACGAAGGGGAAGGCGATGCCGGCGAAGTTGGAGCCGCCGCCGTGGCAGCCGATGACCACATCGGGATAATCGCCGGCCAGGTCCATCTGCTCCTTGGCCTCCATGCCGATGATCGTCTGGTGCAGGCAGACGTGGTTGAGCACGCTGCCCAGGGCATAGCGGGTATCGTCGCGGGTGGCGGCATCCTCGACCGCCTCGCTGATGGCGATGCCGAGGGAGCCGTTGCTGTCGGGATGCGCGGCGAGGATGGCGCGGCCGGCGTTGGTCTGGTTCGACGGCGAAGGGATGACGTTCGGCGCCCCAGAGCTGCATCATGCTCTTGCGGTACGGCTTCTGGTTGAAGGAGACCTTGACCATGTAGACGGTGCACTCGAGGCCGAACATCTGGCAGGCAAGGGCGATGGACGAGCCCCACTGGCCGGCGCCGGTCTCGGTGGCGATGCGCTTGGTCCCGGCGATCTTGTTGTAGTAGGCCTGGGGGATGGCGGTGTTCGGCTTGTGCGAGCCGGCCGGCGAGCCCCCTTCGTACTTGTAGTAGATCTTCGCCGGGGTGCCGAGGGCCTTCTCCAGGCGGTGGGCGCGGAAGAGCGGCGCCGGCCGCCAGAGTTTGTAGATCTCCCGCACCTCTTCGGGGATATCGATCCAGCGCTGCTGCGACACCTCCTGCTCGATCAGCGCCATGGGGAAGAGCGGCAGCAGATCGTCCGGGGTCACCGGCTGCAGGGTCCCCGGGATGGATGACCGGCGCCAGCGGCCCGGGCATGTCGGGAATGATGTTGTACCACTGTTTCGGGATGCGGTCTTCCGGCAGCAGGATCTTGGTCTGCATGAGTGATCTCCTTGAATGACATTCGATGCAGGGGCGCTGCATGCTGCGCCCTGGGCAACTCAGCCTTGCGCCCCTACGTTCATTTAGCCCAATAATTCTTCCAGCTTGGCGCCGATGTCCGCTTCGCGCATCAGCGACTCGCCGATCAGAAAGGCACCGGCGCCGGCGGCCAGCAGACGCTCGATATCGGCGCGGCTGTTGATGCCGCTCTCGGCGACGACGAACCGGTCGGCCGGGATCAGCGGCCGCAGCCGCTCGGTCGTCGCCAGATCGGTGACAAAGGTATGCAGGGAGCGGTTGTTGATGCCGATCAGCTCGCAATCGGTCTGCAGCGCCAGTCTCCAGCTCCGCCTCGTCGTGGACTTCGAGCAGGACATCCAGATGCAGCTCGCCGGCCAAGGCGGCAAAGTCGCGCAGCTGCTGCCAGATCGAGCATGGCGGCGATCAGCAGCATCGCATCGGCCCCGTAGGCGCGCGCCTCGAAGATCTGGTAGGGATCGCAGATGAAATCCTTGCGCAGCAGCGGCAGACGCGACCTGCTCGCGGATCAGGCCGAGATAGTCGCAGATGGCCGAGGAAAAACTTCTCGTCGGTCAGCACCGAGAGGCAGGTGGCGCCGTGCTCCTGATAGGTCTCGGCAATGTCCAGCGGATCGAAATCGGCGCGGATGATCCCCTTGCTGGGCGAACCCTTCTTGACCTCGGCGATGATCGCCGTCCAGCCCGATTCGATGCATGGTGCGCAGGGCGCGGATGAAGCCGCGCGGCTGATCCTCGACCAGGGCGAGGCGCTCGCTGCAGTCGCGCCAGGGGGAATTTGGCCTGGGCGGCGGCGACCTCTTCGCGCTTGTGGGCGACGATTTTTTTCAGGATGTCGGGGGTATCGGTCATGATATATGGTTTCCGTAGGGGCGGACTGCGTCCGCCCTGGGCGCATGCAATGCGCCCCTACAAGTCAAACTCAGGCATTGGTCAACGCCGCCAGTTTCTCCACCTGCGCCAGCGCGCGGCCGGAATCGATCGCCTCGGCGGCGAGCTTGATCCCTTCCGGCGGGCGTGGCAGCCTTGCCGGCGGCCATCAGGGCAAAGGCGGCATTGAGCAGGACCACGTCCCGCTTCGGCCCCTTCTCGCCGGAGAGGACCGCGCGCACGATGACGGCATTCCCCTCGGCGTTGCCGCCGCGCAGCTCGGCCATGGTGCAGCGCTGGAAGCCGAACTCCTCCGGGGTGATGCGGCCGACGCTGACGCCGTCGGCGGTCACTCTGGCCACGCGTGGTCGGACCGGTCAGGGTGATCTCGTCCATGCCGTCGATGCCGTGGACCACGAAACCGCGCCGGCAGCCGAGATTGTGCAGCACCTGGGCCAGCTTCTCGACCAGATCCTCGCGGTAGACCCCCATCACCTGGCAGTCGGCCCCGGCCGGGTTGGTCAAGCGGGCCGAGAATGTTGAAGATGGTGCGGATGCCGATCTCCTTGCGCGGGCCGATGGCATGCTTCATCGCCCCGTGCAGGGCCGGGGCGAAGAGGAAGCCGATGCCGATTTCGTTGATGCAGCGCTCCACCGTCTCCGGGGTCACGTCGAGGTTGACGCCGAGGGCTTCGAGGACGTCGGCGCTGCCGCAGGCGGAGGAGACCGAGCGGTTGCCGTGCTTGGCGACCTTGACCCCGCAGGCGGAGACGACAAAGGCGACGGTGGTGGAGATGTTGAAGGTGTTGGTGCCGTCGCCGCCGGTGCCGACCACATCGAGGATCGTTTCCTGATCGAGGTTGATGTCGTCGCGGTCGATATCGAGGACGTTGCGGCCGACCCGGATCGGCGTGGCGCGCTCGCGCATGACCTTGGCCGCGCCGGTGATCTCGTCGACCGTCTCCCCCTTCATGCGCAGGGCGGTGATGAAGGCGCCGATCTGCGCCGGAGTGGCCCCGCCGGACATGATCTGGTCCATGACCTCGATCATCTCCCCTTCGGTGAGATCCTCCCGTTCGACAACTTTGGCTATGGCTTTTTTGATCATGGAAATCCTCCGTAGGGGCGAGCTTGTATCCGTCAGGCAATCAACTAGGATCGTCCTTACTATGCGAAATCACGTCAGTTCCAGAAAGTTCTGCAGCAGCTTCTTCCCTTCCACGGTCAGGATCGATTCGGGGTGAAACTGCACCCCCCAGAGCGGCAGCTCGCGGTGTCGCAACCCCATGATCTGCCGTCCTCGACCCAGGCGGTGATCCGCAGGCAGGCGGGCAGGGTGTCGCGCTCGACGATCAGGGAATGGTAGCGGGTGGCCTCGAAGGGATTGGGGAGACCGGGAAACAGCCGCTGCCGTCATGATGGATCAGGCTGGTCTTGCCGTGCATCAGCTGCGGCGGCGCGGACGACCTTGCCGCCGAAGGCATGGCCGATGGACTGGTGGCCGAGGCAGACGCCGAGGATCGGGATCTTGCCGGCAAAGGCGCTGGATCAGCTGCCACCGAAATCCCGGCCTCGTCCGGCGAGCAGGGGCCGGGGGAGATGACGATGCGCCGCGGCTTGCAGCGCCGCGATCTCGGTCGACGGTGATCTGGTCGTTGCGATGCACCACCACCTCCTCACCAAGTTCCTGAAGGTACTGGACGAGGTTGTAGGTGAAGGAGTCGTAGTTGTCGATCATCAGCAGCATCAGTCGAGCCCTCCACGCGCCATCTCAATCGCCTTGCGCACCCCCATCGCCTTGTTGACCGTTTCCTGGTACTCGGCTGCCGGATCGGAATCGGCAACGATGCCGGCCCCGGCCTGAAGATGGACCTGGCCGTCCTGAACGACCAGGGTGCGGATGGCGATGGCCATGTCCATGTTGCCGGAGAAGGAGAAGTAGCCGACGGCGCCGCCGTAGATCTCGCGCCGGCACGGCTCCAGTTCGTCGATGATCTCCATCGCCCGGATCTTCGGCGCGCCGGAGAGGGTCCCGGCCGGGAAGGTGGCGCGGAAGACGTCGAAGGCATCCTGTCCGTCACGAAGCTCGCCGCGCACGTTGGAGACGATGTGCATGACGTGGGAATAGCGCTCGACCACCATCAGTTCGGTGACCTCGACCGTTCCGGGACTGGCAGACCCGGCCGAGGTCGTTGCGGCCGAGGTCGACCAGCATGATGTGCTCGGCCCGCTCCTTGGGGTCGGCCAGCAGTTCCTCCTCCAGTCGCGCATCCTCTTCCGGGGTGGCGCCGCGCGGCCGGGTGCCGGCGATGGGGCGCAGCTCGACGCGATCGTCCCTCCTTGCGCACCATCACCTCCGGCGAGGCACCGATGACCAGGGTGTCGCCGAAGCGCAGAAAGAACATGTAGGGCGAGGGGTTGATGGTGCGCAGGGCGCGGTAGATATCGAAGGGATCGGCGTCGAGCTCGCCGGAGAAGCGCTGGGAGAGGACGACCTGGATGATGTCGCCGGCGCGGATGTACTCCTTGCAGCGCTCCACCGCCGCCTGGAAGGCGCCGGGGGCGAAGTTGGCGTGTCAGCTCCCGCGGCACCGGGACTAGGCCGGACCATGCGCGGCGGCTGCGGAGCGCGCAGTCTGGCGATCAGTGCGTCGATCCCTTCCTGACCGCGCTGCATAGGCAACTGCAGGAGTCTTCACCCGGTTGCAGGTGAACGTTGCAGACGACCTTGATCTTCTGCCGCATGTTGTCGAAGATCAGCAACTGCTTCGGTGATGAGGAAACAGGCAGTCCGTAGCGCCGATCTCGCGCGGGTTGGCATCGGGAAGGCGCTCGATGAAGCGCACCATGTCGTAGCCGAGATAACCGACCGCGCCGCCGAAAAAGCGCGGCAGCTCTGGAAGCTGTACCGGCCTGTAAGGGGCCATGAAGTCGCGAAGTGCAGCGAGTGGATCAGCGGCCGCGTGAGCTGCGCAACACTCTGCCGCTTGCAAACTATCTTCGATGCGAGTGCCGCGACAGCGAAAGAGTTTGCCGCCGCTGCCGAGAAAAGAATAGCGCGCCCATTTCTCCCCCCCCTCGATACTTTCGAGGAGAAAGGAGGCTTGCCCATCGTCGATCTTGCGGAAGGCCGAAACCGGGGTCTCAAGGTCGGCGAGGATTTCGCGGTAGACAGGAATCAGGTTGCCATCCGCAGCCAAGCGGCTGAATTCGGACTGTGAAGGAAGATACATAAGAGGAAAAAGCTCCGAACGATCATGCCCTGAATGGGGTCGTGAACGTAGTTCAACGCTATAGATTTTAAATGGGTCAGGCTAACATGGATGCATCGGAGCGTCAAGAAAGGATGGAGCCGGAGAAAGGCATGGATACAGGAGAAAAGGAGGTGGTGGGTGGGGAGTACAGTGAGAAAATATCAACAAAAAAGAAGAGGCAGGGATCGCTTCCCTACCTCTTCTTTATGTGGTTGATTTTAGATTTATTCCGCCGAGTTCTCTTCTACTGGCGCAGTTTCGGCTGAAGTGGCCTTCACCGGCTCGGCTTTCTTTGGCGCCGTGGACGCCTTCACCGGCTCAGCAGGCGCAGCTTTCTTCGGTTTGGCGGTAAATTCTTCCTCTACCAATTCGATTTGGGAGAGTGCCGCATTGTCGCCAAAACGACTGCCAAGCTTGAAAATGCGTGTATAACCGCCGGGACGATCCTTGTAGCGAGGCCCTACCTGATCGAAAAGTTTTGCCACTACCTTGCGATCGCGAATCATTGTCAGAACCCGGCGCCGAGCATGCAGATCCCCCGTTTGCCAAGAGTGATCAGCCGATCGGCGATCTTACGAAGTTCCTTGGCGCGAGCATCAGTGGTGGTAATCTTCTCATGCTCGATCAGCGAGGTCACCATATTGCGCATCATGGCATTGCGATGAGCGGGAGTTGCGGCCGAGCCGCTTGCCCGATTTATTGTGACGCATGCGTTTCGTTGTCCTTTCTTGTCTAATCCACCGTCGCCGGAAATCAGGCTTCCTCCCGCCCCTTTTGAATCATCTTCAGGTACTCGGGATCGGGGAAATTGTCGATTTTGAGCCCGAGGGAAAGCCCCATTTCGGCCAGGATATCCTTGATTTCATTGAGCGACTTGCGGCCGAAATTCTGTGTCTTGAGCATCTCCGCCTCGGACCGTTGCACCAGTTCTCCGATCAGGCGTATATCAGCGTTTTTCAGACAGTTCGCACTGCGCACCGATAGTTCGAGCTCATCTACACGACCGGTAAAGATTCTCATTGATCTTACGGCTTTCTTCGGCGAATTCCTTCTCGGTCTCTTGAACATTCCTCGTCGAAATTGATGAAGATCTGCAATTGCTCTTTAAGAATTTTGGCCGCATAAGCCAATAGCATCTTCCGGCTTTACACCACCATCAGTCATGACTTCAATCATCAGTTTGTCATAATCGGTGATCTGACCGACGCGGGCATTTGTTGACGGCGAAATTGACCTTCCTGATCGGTGAAAAAATCGCATCGATCGGGATGGTGCCGACGGGCGCTTTTTCATCGCGATTGCGGTCGGCTGGGACATACCCCTTGCCGAGCGCAACCACCATATCCATTTCGACATCCGCTTCCTTGGAGCAAGTTGCGATATGGTGTTCCGGATTGAGAATTTCCACATGCGAATCAGTGAATAATGTCGCCTGCATTAATCACCCCGGCACCTTTTTTGACGATGCGGATATTACGGCTGTCCTGTCCGTGCAGTTTGAGAAGCACACCTTTGAGGTTGAGGATGATATCGGTCACATCCTCAGTCACCCCGGGGATAATGGAGAATTCGTGCAGCACCCCTTTTACACGGATCGAAATGATCGCGGCACCCTGCAAGGAGGAAAGAAGCACCCGGCGCAGGGAGTTGCCCAAGGTGGTACCGAATCCCCTTTCGAAAGGTTCCGCAGTAGAACTTGCCATAGGTTTCGGTAGAGGTATCCGTATCAATCTGGAGACGCTTCGGCTTTATCAGGTCGCTCCAGTTTTTATGCATTCGTAGTCCTCCGTGATGAGGTTGCGGGAAAACGCCTGACCAGCGGTTACTTCGAGTAAAGCTCGACAATGAGATGCTCCTGGAAGATCAGGAGTGGTCATCTCTTCGCGCACCGGCAGAGTCTTGACGGTCCCCTTGTAGGCGTCACGGTCCAGTTCAACCCAGGAGGGAAGCCCGCGGCGCATCACGCCGTCGAGGGATTCATTGATCCGAGTGACCTGCGACTCTTCTCTCGCAGCTCAACTTTGTCACCAGGCCGAACAAGGTATGAAGGAACATTCACCTTACGCCCATTGACCAGGAAATGTCCCTGCCGAACCAGTATACGAGCTTCAGTTCGTGAGGTAGCCAAACCTAATCGGTAAACCATGCTATCGAGCCGCCGCTCGAGAAGAACCAGCAGATGTTTCGCCGGTTACACCCTTCATCCGGTCAGCCATTTCAAAATAAGAGCGGAACTGGGCCTCAAGCAGGCCATAAGTAACGCTTTACGCGTTGCTTTTCACGCAACTGAGTACCGTAATCGGACACTTTAACACGCCCCTGACCATGCTGCCCGGGAGCATAATTACGGCGCTCGACGGCACACTTGTCGGTATAACACCTGTCCCCCTTAAGGAACAATTTCATATTTTCCCGTCGGCACATGCCGGCAGACAGGACCAGTATATCTAGCCAAGGTTCATCCTCCTTAGTATTGTTTAGACTCTTCTGCGCTTGGGTGGACGGCAGCCGTTATGCGGAATCGGCGTAACGTCCTTGATCAGGGTAACGGTCAAACCAGCCGCCTGCAGAGCCCGCAGCGCCGACTCACGCCCAGAACCCGGACCCTTCACCAACACTTCGACGCTACGCAGGCCATGCTCCTGAGCTTTTTTAGCAGCATCCTCCGCGGCCATCTGGGCAGCAAAAGGCGTGCTCTTGCGGCGACCCCTTGAAACCCTTGGCGCCGCAGGTCGACCAGGAAATCACATTGCCCGCCACATCGGTGATAGTGACGATGGTATTATTGAAGCGTCGCCTGGATATGGGCAACCCCATTGGCAATATTCTTTCGTTCGACTTTTTTTCTGCTGACTTTTTTCGCCAGCCTTAGCCATTGTTCCTCCGATTATTTCTTCTTGCCGGCTACGGTTTTGCGCGGGCCCTTGCGGGTGCGAGCGTTGGTTTTGGTCCGCTGTCCCCGACGCGGGCAGACCTCGACGATGACGCAGTCCACGATAGCAACCGAGATCCATGAGCCGCTTGATGCTCATCGTGACCTCACGACGCAGATCACCTTCGACCTTGAAATCGCGGTCGATGATCTCGCGGATTTTCGCAACCTCTGCCTCGGTGAGCGCATCCGTGCGGGCATTAAAGTCAACCCCGGCCTTGGTAAGGATATTTTGGGATGTAGAGCGGCCGATTCCGTAAATATAGGTCAGGGCCACCTCGATCCGCTTGTTTCTCGGCAAATCGATACCAGCGATACGTGCCAATGTCTGATCCTCCTCTGTTATCCCTGTCTCTGCTTGTGCTTGGGGTTTTCGCAGATGATCCGGACGATCCCCTTGCGCTGATGATCTTGCACTTGTCGCAGATCGTCTTGACTGAAGCTCGCACTTTCATGTTCGATTCCTTTGCCTCTGTTTGCTTAAACAACGTAAAACCGGAGCCATTTGCCACCTATCGGCTTGGCGCTATATCCGGGTCAGTATTTCCGGTCCTTGTTCTGTGATGGCGACCGTGTGTTCAAAATGGGCCGATGGCCTGCCATCGACTGTGACCGCGGTCCAACCGTCTTCGAGAATTCTCACCTCGAGCCCCCCGGCATTGATCATCGGCTCTATGGCCAATGTCATCCCCGGCTTCAGTCGCGGCCCTTGGCCAGGGTGACCAAAATTCGGAATCTGCGGGCCTCATGCAGTTGCCGACCGATGCCGTGGCCGACAAACTCCCGAACCACACTGAACCCTTCGCGCTTCTACACAGCTTTGAACCGCATGGGAGATATCGGAAAGCCGACCGCCCGGTAGGCAGCATCTATCGCCAGGTCAATGAGCGCGTTGTGTTACACACAGCAGCCTTTCGACCTCGGGATCAATGCTGCCCGACCGGCACAGTTATTGCCGCATCACCATAATACCCATCGATAAACCACCCCGAAATCGATGCTCAGGATGTCCCCCTCGAGCAACGGGTTATCATCGGCAAATCCATGTACGACCTTTTCATTAGGCGAAGAGCAGATCGTAAAGGGAAATCCACCGTATCCTTTGAATGCCGGTCGGGCCTTTCGCTTCGCGGCATTCCTCTTCGGCAAGCTGATCCAGCTCGCCGGTCGTACATCCCGGGATCGACCATCTGCCGAAGGATCTCAAGGATTTCGGCAACGATCCTGCCCGCCGCTCGCATCCGCTCGATCTCGTTGCGGGACTTGAGAACGATCACATCAGCCCGCCCTGCAGGCCGGTCAAGATCTGCTCCCGAACAACCGAGATATCCTGCATGCCATCGATCGGTCACCAACAGATCCTGGCTCGCGGTAATAATCAGCAAGGGAGCAGTCTGCTGATTATATACCTGCAGACGCTTGCGGATTGTCTCTTCCCGGTCATCTTCGCGCTGATACAACTCGCCGCCGCATGCATCACATTTTCCAACTACTCGTGGTGGATCAAATTTGATGTGATATCCCTTCCGCAGCTCGACAGGTACGACGGCCGGTCAGTCGCTCAACCAGGGCATCCGCATCGACCTCAGAGAGACGACCGCATCCAGTACTTTGCCCAGATCGGCAAGATTCTTCTGCAAGGCATCGGCCTGGGCAACCGTCCGCGGAAAACCATCGAGGATGAAACCCGCGCCGCAATCCGGTTGCTGCAGCCGCTCACGCACTATCCCGATAACCACCTCATCAGGCACCAAGGCCCCGGCATCCATGAAGGCTTTGGCCTGAACACCCATAGGCGTTCCTGTCTGTAACTGCCGCCCGCAAAATGTCGCCGGTAGAGATCTGCGGAATACCGAAATGCTCGGTCAGCATCTTTGCCTGAGTCCCCTTGCCGGCACCCGGCGGTCCGAGCAGTATCAGTTTCATCGTACGCTTCCGCCTAACCGCGCCGTCCCTTGATCGTCACACCCTTCATAAAACCTTCGTAGGAACGCGAGATCAGGTGGGCCTCGATCTGCGCGGCCGTATCCATGACCAACCCCAACAACAATCAGCAACGATGTGCCACCAAAGTAGAAAGGCACGTTGAACTTGCCCGATCAGAATTGTCGGCAACACGCAGACCGCCGAGATGTAAATAGCGCCGGCAAAAGTCAGGCGACCCAGCACGGTGTCAAGATATTCTGCCGTCGCCTTGCCCGGACGGATGCCGGGGATATAACCACCCTGCTTCTTGATATTTTCCGCCACATCGACAGGATTAAAAGTCACAGCCGTGTAGAAGTAGCAGAAAAAGACGATAAATGCAACATAAAAATAGATTGTAGAGCCAATGAGCCGGGGTCATCATGCCGGCAAGGTCTGCACCCAAGGGACATCGACAAGATTTGCAATGGTTGCCGGAAACATGATAATCGAACTGGCAAAAATCGGCGGGATAACCCCGCTCATATTGATCTTCAGCGGCAGATGGCTGCGTCTGCCCGCCCATGCTGCGCATCCCGACCACGCGCTTGGCATAATGGATCGGCACCCGGCGCTGACCACGCTCCATAAAGACGACCGCCCAGATGACCGCCACCATGACGCCAAGATCAGCAGCATGATCACCGGCGACATGGCCCCTGTCTTGATCAGGCGGATGCTGTTGACCATTGCCGCCGGGATGCTGGCGACGATCCCGGCAAAAATGATCAGGGAAATGCCGTTGCCAATCCCGCGCTCGGTGATCTGCTCACCAAGCCACATGATGAAAGCCGTGCCGGCAGTCAGAGTGATGACGGTCAGGACGATGAAACCGATCCCCTGGACATGGAACGACCGGTTCACCGGCCGGACCGCGCATGCTCTGCAGGCCGACGGCAATCCCAGTTCCCTGGATGATCGACAGAACGACCGTGCCGTAGCGGGTCCAGCGGGTGATGGTCTTGCGCCCCTGCTCACCCTCCTTGGCCAGTCGCTCCACCGGCTCCAAGACCACCGTCAGCAACTGCAGGATGATCGAAGCGCTGATGTACGGCATGATGCCAAGGGCGAAGACCGTCATCCGCTCCAGCGCGCCACCGGTAAACGCACTGACCAGCCCCAGCAGCGTCCCTTCGGTGCCCTGAAAAAACTGCGCCAGGACCTGCGCGGTCAACCCCGGGGAGCGGCACATGACACCCGACCCGATAAACCGCCAGCATCCCCAGGGTAAAGAGAATGCGGCGGCGCAGTTCGGGAATGCTGAATATGTTCTGGATGCTGGCGAACAAGGTTAAATAACCTCAACCGTGCCGCCGGCCGCCTCAATCTTTTCCTGGGCCGACTTGCTGAATTTGTGGGCCTTGACGGTCAGTGCCTTGGTCAATTCACCATCGCCAAGGATCTTGACGCCATCCTTGAGTCTGTCCGATCAGGCCAGCCTTGCCGAAGGCCTCGATATCGACCACGCTGCCGGCTTCGAAAAGCTCGAGATCGCGCAGATTGACCAGCGCGTACACCTTGCTTGTTCAGGGACGTGAAGCCACGCTTCGGCAGGCGGCGCTGCAAGGGCATCTGCCCGCCCTCAAAGCCGGCCTTGATGCTGCCGCCGGAACGGGCCTTCTGCCCCTTGTGCCCCTTGCCGGCAGTCTTGCCGGTGCCGGAACCATGTCCACGGCCGATGCGTTTTCTGTTCTTTGTCGAGCCGATTGCCGGCTTAAGATTACTCAGATCCATGATCATCTAGTCCTTCATGCTTATTCCTCGACAGCAACCATGTGGGAGACCTTGCTGATCATGCCGCGGATCTCCGGGGTATCCTGCAGCATCACCGTCTGATTGAGTCGGCGCAAGCCCAAGCCCTTGGAGAACCTTGGTGAAATATTTGTTGCGGCCGATCCCGCTCCGCTTGAGCGTTACCTTGATTGTCAGCCATTGTTCTCTCCGTTTCAGGCGTTCTCGTCATTCGCCGTCGGCAAGGCCGCGACGGCCATGATCTCCTCGGGACTCCTGCAACTGCAACAGGGCACTGCATGGTCGCCTTGACCACGTTATGCGGATTGTTCGAGCCGAGACATTTGGACAGAATGTCGCCGATGCCGGCGACCTCAAGGACAGCGCGGGCCGCGCCGCCGGCAATAACGCCGGTACCTGCGGATGCGGGCTTCAGCAGCACCTTGCCGGCGCCGAACTTGCCAAGGACATCGTAAGGGATGGTCGGTTCCCTGACGCGGCACCTTGATCAGGCTCTTCTTCGCCTGCTCGACACCCTTGCGGATCGCCTCCGGCACCTCGCTGGCCTTGCCCAGGCCGTAGCCGACATTGCCGGCCCGTCACCAACGACGACCAGAGCGGAGAAGCTGAAGCGCCGGCCACCCTTGACGACCTTGGCGCAACGGCTGATATGGATGACCCGATCGGTCAGATTCATTTCATTGGGATCGATGCGCTGCAAAGCTCCCTCCTTTGGCTCAAAAAGACAGATCCGGCTTCGCGGGCCGCGTCAGCCAAGGCCTTGACCCGGCCATGGTAGAGAAAACCATTGCGGTCGAAAACCACCTGGGTGATATTTTTCTCCAGAGCTTGTTCGGCAATGGCGTTACCGACCAGCTTGGCGGCTTCCACATTGCCCTGTACACTTCAGCCGTCGGCCGACTTCTTTGATCACGGTGGACACCGCAACCAGCGTCGACCGGTGGCATCCTCGATGATCTGGGCATAAATATGCTTGGCGCTGCGGAAAACACACAACCGAGGACGCTCGGATGTCCCTTGCACCTTGCGACGCACACGCACCTGCCGTTTTTGCCGGGCCTGCCGTCTGTTCACTTGCGACGTTCACTGTCTTTCTCCTTGCCGAATTACTTATTTCTTAGCCGGTTTTGCCGGCTTTGCGGAGGATGCGCTCTTCTGCATACTTGATCCCTTTGCCCTTGTACGGCTCAGGGCCACGGAAGGAACGGATCTTGGCGGCCGTCGCCCCAACCAGTTCCTTGTCGATCCCCTTGAGAGTGATCTTGGTCTGCTTTTCGACCTCGGCACGCACCCCGGCAGGCAGCGGATACTCGACCGGATGCGAATAACCGAGGGACAGATTGAGCATCGTTCCCCTTGACTTCGGCGCGGTAACCGACGCCGTTGATCTCAAGGACCCTTGCGAATCCCTTGGTTACCCCTTCGACCATGTTGGCAACCAGGGTCCGGGTCAGCCCCTGCAGAGCATCCGTATTGCTTGCTGGTATTGCCGCGGCTGACGAGAATTCTGATCAGCCTCGATGACAACTTCGATACCCGGTCATGAAATCTCACGCTTAAGCTTGCCCTTGGGACCCTCCACCTTAACGGTCTTGCCGGTGAGCGCAACCTTGACCCCGGCGGGGATAGTAATCGGTTTTTTGCCGATACGCGACATTGTTTAATCTCCTTAACCGTCTGATTCGTTACCAGATGGTGCAGAGCACTTCGCCGCCGACCTGCGCCTCACGGGCTGCCGCATCATGCCAATACCCCCTTGGAGGTCGAGAGAATGGCGCAACCGAGCCCGTTCTTGACCCTGGGAATCTCATCCTTGCCGACATAGACTCGGCGGCCGGGCGTCGATACCCGACTGATCTCGTGAATGACGGGCTGGTTATTGCTCATCAAACTTGAGGTAGACTCGCAGGATCCCCTGCTTGTCATCGCTAATGATCTTGAAGTTCTTAACATAGCCGAGGTCCTTCAGCACCGTCGGCGACCGCCACCTTCAGATTGGACGAGGGAATATCGACCTTCTGGTGCTTGGCCATCCCCGCATTGCGGATTCGGGTCAGCATGTCCGCGATTGGATCGGTCATCGCCATGGATACAGCTCCTTATAGTTCTGTTACCAGCTGGACTTGATCACGCCGGGAATCTTCCCGTCGGACGCCAGCTTGCGCAGACAGATCCTGCACATGTCGAATTTGCGATAATAGGCCCGCGGCCGACCGCACAGCGGACAGCGGTTGTAGTCCCGGACCTCGAACTTCTTCGCGCCGCTGCGGCCTTGATGCATCATCGATTTCTTTGCCACGTTTTTCCTCCGCTAGCCTGCTGCAGACTGTTTTCGAAACGGCATGCCGAGAGCGGCCAGCAGGGCCCGCCCTTCTTCGTCGGTCCGGGCGCTGGTGACGATGGTGACATTCATGCCCTTGACCTTGTCGATCTTTTCGATATCGATCTCCGGAAAGATCAACTGCTCCCTGATCCCCAGAGTGTAGTTGCCGCGGCCGTCGAAAGCCTTGGGCGAAACCCCTTTGAAGTCACGCACGCGGGGAAGGCCGACATTGATCAGGCGATCAAGAAATTCATAAGGCCCGCTCGCGACGCAGTGTCACCATGCAGCCGATCGGCATCCCCTCGCGCAGCTTGAAGGTCGCGATGGATTTCTTGGCCTTGGTGATCACCGCCTTCTGGCCAGTGATGCGGCCCAGCTCTTCGACCGCCGATTCAAGCATCTTGATGTTCTGGATCGCCTCGCCCAGTCCCATGTTGATGACGACCTTCTCGACCCGCGGGACTTCCATCACGTTCTTCAGCTGCAGCTCCTTCATCAGCTGTGGGAGCAAGTTCGACTCGGATATAGTTCTTTCAGCCTGGCCATGGAAATCCTCCGTTACTTGTCGAGGATCTCGTTGCACTTCTTGCAGAAGCGAGCCTTGCTGCCATCTTCAAGCACCCGGATCCCGGTGCGGGTCGGCTTGTTGCAACCCGCACAGCAGTCATGACATTGGAGGCATCAAGCGGCGCCTCCTTCTCGATGATCCCGCCCTCGGCACTCGCCACGGGTCGGGCGCGTATGGCGCTTGATCATATTCAGGTTCTCGACCAGTACACCGGCCTTTTTCGGGAAGGACCTGCAGGACCTTGCCCGTCTTCCCCTTCTCTTTGCCGGCGATGACCATCACCATGTCATTTTTTTTGACATGCAGACTTTTTGCCGCCATGGTCTCATTCTCCCGATATCGGTTTTAAAGGACTTCAGGGGCCAGCGAACAATTTTCATGAATTTCTTCGCACGCAGCTCGCGGGCAACCGGTCCGAAGATACGGGTGCCGACCGGCTCACCAGCGGCATTGACAACAACTGCCGAATTGTTGTCAAAGCGGATGTACGACCCATCGGGACGCGCCACTTCCTTCGCGGTACGCACGATAACCGCCCGCACCACATCCCCTTTTTTCACCTTCGAATTGGGGAGGGCCTCCTTGACCGAGCAGATGATGATGTCGCCGATCCCCGCATATTTTCGCTTCGAACCGCCGAGCACCTTGATGCAGCAGAGTCTCCGGGCACCGGAGTTGTCTGCCACATCAAGTATCGTCTGCATCTGAATCATGGCCAGTATCTCCTAAACGCATGACGTTCTTTTCAAGGATTTCGCGGACTCGCCAGCGCTTGTCACGCGACAGCGGGCGGGTCTCGACGATCAGCACCTTGTCGCCGACTCGCGCACTCATTGCCTTCATCATGGGCCTTACAGTTACGCGCCGCTTGATGTATTTCTTGTAAACCGGGTGCTTGACCAACTGGTCAACCTGGACGACCACCGTCTTGTCCATCTTGTCGCTGACCACGATCCCGACCCGGGTTTTCCTGTTGCCGCGCTCTGTCGCTCATACCTTGTCCTCGCGAATCCTTATTATCCCTGCTTTTCCCGGAGGACGGTCTTTACCCGGGCGATATCCCTGCGCACCGTGAGGAATGCGTGCGCTAGTTTTCCAGATGACCGGTATGGAGCTGAAACCTCAGGTTGAACAGCTCCTGATTCAGCTCCGTCGACTTTCTTCTGCAACTCATCGACACTCAGATCACGCAGTTCCTTAGCCTTCATGACCGATCTCCTCCCGAATCACAAACTTGGTCTTCATCGGCAGTTTGTGGGCTGCCAGACGCAATGCCTCGCGGGCGACCACTTCGTCGACCCCCTGCATTTCGTACAGCATCATGCCGGGGCGGATCACCGCAGACCCACGCTATCCGGAGACCCTTTTCCGCTACCCATACGGGTCTCAGCAGGTTTGCGGGTAACGGCTTGTCCGGGAAAATGCGGATCCAGATCTTGCCACCGCGCTTGACATAACGGGTCATGGCACGACGGGCAGCCTCGATCTGCCGCGCTGAGAGCCAGCCGCACTCAATCGCCTGCAAGACCGAAATCACCGAAATTCAGATCGGTGCCGCCGGCAGCGGCGCCCGTCATGCGCCCCTTGAACTGCTTTCTATGCTTAACTTTTTTCGGCATCAACATGGCGCATAAACTCCTGTCGATCTACTTATTGTTCGCGGGCGAGGATCTCGCCCTTGAAGATCAGAACCTTGACGCCGATGATTCCGTAGGTCGTCTTCGCTTCGGCGAAACCGTAATCGATATCGGCGCGCAGGGTGTGCAAGCGGAACCCGCCCTTCGCGATACCACTCGGTCCGGCACATCTCTGCGCCGCCCAGACGGCCGGAGCAGTTGATCTTGATCCCCTTGGCGCCGAACTTGAGGGCCGACTGACAGCTCTTCTTCATCGCCCGGCGGAAGGCGACGCGGCGCTCCAGCTGCAGAGCGACGTTTTCGGCAACCAGCTGCGCATCGATCTCCGGCTTGCGAACTTCCTGGATATTGAGGAAAATCTTCCTTGTCGGTGAGCTTGGCCAGTTCCTTCTTCAGGGCCTCGACTTCGGAACCCTTCTTGCCGATGATGATCCCAGGGCGGGCGGCAAAGATATTGATCTTGGCCTTGTTGGCAGCCCGCTCAATCTCGATCTTGGAAATGCCGGCGTGATACAAGCCGCTTTTTCAGGTAGTCACGCAGCTTCAGGTCCTCATGCAGCAGCTTGGCGTAATCTGCCTTCGCGTACCATTTGGAATCCCAGGTCTTGATGACCCCGAGACGGAACCCTATTGGATTGACTTTCTGGCCCAAACCATCACCCCCTCAGATTTGCTTATTTCTTCTCAGCCAGAACCACGAGGATGTGGCTGGTCGGTTTGCGGATCTTGGTTGCCCGTCCCTGCGCCCGCGGCAGAAAGCGCTTCAACACCGGACCCCGATCGACGATGATCGTCTTGACGAACAGACGGTCGACATCGGAGACACCCTTCTGCTCGGCATTGGCCACAGCCGAACTCACCAGCTTGGCAGACGATCGCCGCAGCCTTCTGCGGGGAAAACTTGAGGATATTCAGGGCCTCCTGTACCCCCTTGCCGCGCACCATATCCACAACCAGACGGGTCTTTCTGCGGAGAAAGACGGGCAAAACTCAATTTGGCTCTGGCTTCCATGGACGTCAACTCCTCTAGCGGATCTGCTATTTCTTTTTGAGCTTGCTCTTCTTGTCTGAGCCATGCCCGTAAATAGGTCCGGGTCGGAGCAAATTCACCAAGCTTGTGGCCGACCATGTTTTCCGTCACAAAAACCGGAATAAACTTCTTGCCGTTGTGAACGGCAAAGGTCATGGCCGATAAACTCCGGAATGATGGTCGAACGACGCGACCAAGTCTTGATGACCTTCTTCTGGACTCGCGCCTTCGGCCATCAACCTTGCGAGCAGGCTTCGCTCAACGTACGGGCCCTTTTTTAATCGATCTTGCCACTGCCGTCTCCTCTATCACGAAAATAATCTGTTATTTTGTCCGACGCCGCACGATGAAGCGATCGGTACGTCTTGTTGGCGCGGGTTTTATAACCTTTGGTCGGGACACCCCAAGGAGTAACCGGATGACGGCCACCGGAACTCTTCCCTTCGCCACCGCCATGCGGATGGTCAACCGGGTTCATGGCAACACCGCGCGACTGCGGACGTTTGCCCAGCCAGCGGTTACGGCCGGCCTTGCCGATCTTGACATTTTCATGATCGATATTGCCGACCTGACCGATTGTGGCGCAGCAATCCTGAAGAACCAGGCGCACTTCACCGGAGGGAAGCCGCAACTGGGCGTACTTCCCTTCCTTGGCGGCATCATGGCATAGGTGCCGGCGCTGCGGGCCAAGCTGTCCGCCCTTGCCGACCTTCAGTTCGACGTTGTGAACCCAGGTACCCAGCGGAATCGCGCGGATCGGCAGGGCATTACCCGGCTTGATATCGGCCTGTTCACTGGCAATGATCAGTATCGCCGACATTGATGACCGATGCGGCGCAAGGATATAACGCTTTTCGCCATCGGCATAATTAAGCAGAGCAATGCGCGCGCGACGGTTCGGATCGTACTCGATCGACGCAACCTTGGCCGGGATCTCTTTCTTGTCACGGCGGAAATCGATCATCCGGTACTTCTGCTTGTGACCGCCACCGATGTGACGGCTGGTGATACGGCCGCAGTTGTTGCGGCCCGGCTACGTCTTGAGCGTGACCAGCCAGAGACTTTTCCGGGGTTGATGTCGGTTATCTCCTCAAAGGTCGAGCAGGTCATATGCCGGCGACCGGGCGAGGTCGGCTTGAATTTTTTTATCGCCATTATCGTTACTCCGTCATCGCGTTATACCGGTATCGCTAGACTCCGAAGAAATCGATCTTGCTTCCCTCGGCGAGGGTCACATAAGCCTTTTTCACAGTTGGAACGCTTGCCAATGTTTCGCCCAACACGCTTCACCTTGCCGGCAATCAGAACGGTATTGACATCGTCGACCTTGACCTTGAAAGCCTTTTCCACCGCCTGCTTGATCTCGATCTTGTTGGCGTCGCGAGCTCACCTCAAAGACGACAACTTGCGCCGTCTTTCCTGCAAGTCACTGGCTTTTTCGGTGATCAGCGGGCGCTTGAATAATCTGATGCAGAGGTTTCATCATGCTAACGCTCCTTCGATCTGCCGACACCGCTCCTTCAGTCAGAAGAAGTGTGCGGTATTTCATGATGTCGTAGACGTTGACGCCTTCGGCGCGCAGCACCTTGACGTTGCGGAAGATTGCGGGCCGACAGCTCCAGATTGTGGTTTTCGCCGTCGATGACGACCAGCGTCTTGTCGATGTCGAAACGACTCAGCACCTCAGCGAAACCCTTGGTGCTGATCTTCTCCAGATCAAGAGCATTCAGCACTGTCATCTTCTCATCCTTGAACGAGCGGAAAGAGCACAACGCAAAGCGGCCTTTTTGACCTTGCGATTCAGCTTGAAAGCTGTAATCGCGCGGCTGTCGGGCCAAAGACCGTACCACCACCAACATAATGCGGCGCGCGGATGCAGCCTTGACGGGCATTGCCGGTCCCTTTTTGCTTGTACGGCTTTCGGCCGCCGCCGGACACCTCAGAACGATCCTTTGGTATCAGCAGTCCCCTGACGACGGGCCGCCAACTGATAGCGGACCATGTCATGAATCAGGTATTCCTTGACATCGGCATTGAAAACATCGTCGCCAGTTCCCGCTCACCGACCTGCTTCCGTTTATGTCATAAACTGCTATTTTAGCCATGATTCTATCTCCAAGCTCCACATCGATCAGGGTGTCTATTTCTTCTTGACCTTGATCCCCTTGCTGATCAGCACCAAGCCATTCTTCGGCCCGGGAATGGCACCTTTGACCAGAATCAAATTCTTCTCGGCACGAACTTCGACGATCTGCAGATTTTGGGTCGTGACGCGGACGTTTCCCATCTGTCCGGCCATCTTCTTGCCCTTGAAAACCCGGGACGGCCAAGCACTGGCAGCCAATCGAACCGGGTGCCGATGGAACATGGAACCGTGACTGGCGCGGCCGCCAGAGAATCCCCAGCGCTTGATCACGCCCTGGAATCCCTTGCCCTTGCTGGTCCCGGTCACATCGATGATGTCGCCGGCAGCAAAGACACTGCACAGGTAATTGATCGCCGACGTTGTAACTCATCAACATTGTCGACGCGCAAGTTCACGCAGATACTGAAAAGCACCTTGACCAGCCTTGCGGAAATGCCCCATTTCCGGCTTGTTGACGCGCTGGCTCTTCTTCGCGCCAAAACCGACCTGAATGGCGTTATAACCATCGGTCTGCCACCGTCTTCTTCTGCAGCACCACACAAGGTCCCGCTTCAACGACAGTCACCGGAATCCGGCGACCGTCGGCGGCGAAGACCTGGGTCATCCCCAGTTTTTTACCCAAAATTCCCTTTATCATTGCTACTACCCTTACGTGAATTGTCGCATTGGTCTTAAAGCTTGATTTCGACATCCACCCCGGCAGACAGGTCGAGCTTCATCAGCGCATCTACCGTCTGCTGGGTCGGCTCAAGAATATCGAGCAACCGCTTGTGCGTCCGCATCTCAAACTGCTCGCGGCTCTTCTTGTCGACATGCGGTCCACGAAGAACGCAATATTTATTGATCACGGTCGGCAGCGGAATCGGTCCTGCCACCCGGGCGCCGGTCCGCTTGGCCGTATCGACGATCTCGCTGACCGACAGGTCGAGCAAGCTTGTGATCATATGCTTTTAGCCGAATGCGTATCTTCTGGCTTGACATGGACTCTTGTCCTCAATTACTCGATAATTATCGGCTGACGACGCCGGCGCCGACAGTACGGCCACCTTCGCGGATGGCGAAGCGCAGTTCCTTGTCCATGGCGATCGGGGTGATCAGGTTGACCGTCATGGCGATGTTGTCACCAGGCATGACCATCTCCACCCCTTCGGGCAGCTCGACAATCCCGGTCACGTCGGTGGTGCGGAAGTAGAACTGCGGGCGGTAGCCGTTGAAGAACGGGGTATGACGCCCGCCCTCTTCCTTGGTCAGGATGTAGGCTTCGGCCTTGAACTTGGTGTGCGGGGTGATGCGAGCCGGGCTTGGCCAGTACCTGGCCGCGCTCGATGTCTTCGCGCTTGACGCCGCGCAGCAGCACGCCGACGTTGTCGCCGGCCTGACCCTGATCGAGAAGCTTGCGGAACATCTCGACGCCGGTGACGACGGTCTTGGCGGTCGCCTTCATGCCGACGATCTCGACCTCTTCCTGAACCTTGACGATGCCGCGCTCGATACGACCGGTGGCGACGGTGCCGCGACCGGAGATGGAGAAGACGTCTTCGACCGGCATCAGGAACGGACGGTCGATGGCGCGCTCCGGCATCGGGATGTAGCTGTCGACGGCGTCCATCAGGGTCGAGGATCGGCTTGCAGGCCGGGCAGTCGTCCTTGCCGCAACCACATTCCAGAGCCTTGAGGGCGCTGCCGGGGATGATCGGGGTGTCGTCGCCGGGGAAGTCGTAGATGGAGAGCAGCTCGCGGATTTCGAGCTCGACCAGCTCCAGCAGCTCGGCGTCGTCGACCATGTCGGCCTTGTTCAGGAAGACGACCATGGCGGGAACGCCGACCTGGCGGGCAAGCAGGATGTGCTCGCGGGTCTGGGGCATCGGGCCGTCGGCGGCCGAAACCACCAGGATCGCGCCGTCCATCTGCGCCGCACCGGTGATCATGTTCTTGACGTAGTCGGCATGGCCGGGGCAGTCGACGTGGGCGTAATGACGCTTCTCGGTCTCGTACTCGACGTGGGCGGTCGCGATGGTAATACCGCGCTCGCGCTCTTCGGGAGCCTTGTCGATCTGGTCGAACGCCTTGAACTCGGCCAGACCCTTCGGAGGCCATGACTTTGGTGATCGCTGCCGTCAGGGTCGTCTTGCCGTGGTCAACGTGACCGATCGTCCCGATGTTGACGTGCGGTTTTGTTCTTTCAAATTTTGCTTTTGCCATGGTGGATATACCTCCTTCTTGACGATTAACCTTTGACTTTGGCAATAATCTCTTCAGAAACCGCTTTCGGCACCTGCTCATAGTGATCAAAATTCATGGTGTATGTGGCGCGGCCCTGGGTTGCGCTGCGCAGATCGGTGGCATAGCCGAACATATTGGCGAGCGGCACATGAGCATTGATCACCTGAGCACCAGCTCGGGTCTCCATCCCCATGATCCGTCCACGACGACTATTGAGATCGCCGATGACATCTCCCATATATTCTTCGGGAACAACAACTTCAACCTTCATGATCGGCTCAAGCAGAACCGGACCAGCCTTGGCAGCGCCTTCCTTGAAACCCATCGAGCCGGCGATTTTGAACGCCATCTCCGAGGAGTCGACATCATGATAAGAACCGTCAAAACAGGCAACCTTGACATCAACCATCGGGAAACCGGCCATGACGCCGTTTGTAGCAGCCTCTTCAGCACCCTTGCCAACGGCAGGGATGTATTCCTTGGGAATAACACCACCCTTGATCTCATCGACGAATACAAAACCTCTGCCCGGCTCCAGCGGCTCAATCCGCAGCCAGCAATCGCCATACTGGCCACGACCACCGGACTGGCGCACGAACTTGCCCTGCAACTTCGACCTTTTTGGTAATTGTCTCACGATAGGCAACCTGCGGTGCACCAACATTGGCCGCGACCTTGAACTCACGGATCATGCGGTCGATGATGATCTCCAGATGCAGTTCACCCATGCCGGAAAGAATAGTCTGGCCGGTCTCTTCATCGGTACGGACACGCAACGACGGATCCTCGCTGCGCACAGCTTGCCAAGGGCGATGCCCATCTTCTCCTGGTCAGCCTTGGTTTTCGGCTCAATGGCAATAGTGATAACCGGCTCGGGAAATTCCATCGATTCAAGGAGACAGACGATTCTTCTCATCACAGAGGGTATCGCCGGTGGTGGTGTATTTCAGGCCGACCGCCGCGGCAATATCGCCGGCGTAGACCTCCTTGATCTCTTCACGCTTATTGGCGTGCATCTTCAGAAGACGGCCGAAGCGCTCCCGCTTGTCCTTGGTGGCATTGAGAACACTGGTGCCGGACTCGAGCAACGCCGGAATAGACGCGGAAGAAAGTCAAGCTGGCCGACAAACGGATCGGTCATGATCTTGAAGGCAAGGGCGGCAAAAGGCCCCTTATCATCGGCAGTGCGCGTCGATTTCGGCCTCGGTGACCGGATCGATCCCCTTGATCGGCGGGAACATCCGTCGGCGCCGGCATATAATCGACAACGGCATCAAGCAAGATGCTGCACACCTTTATTTTTAAAGGCCGAGCCACAAAGGACCGGATTGATCTGCAGGGTCGATAGTCGCCTTGCGGATGCCGGCCTTGATCTCAGCTACGCTGAGCTCTTCGCCAGCGAGGTATTTCTCCATCAAGGCTTCATCGTGGACTGGAAATCTCCTCGATCATCTTGTCGCGGGCCTCCTGGGCCTCGTCAAGACAGATCGGCAGGAATTTCATTGACGTCGAATTTGGCCCCCAGAGATTCATCATTCCAGGTGATGGCCTTCATTTCGACGAGATCGATGACACCCTTGAAATGTTCTTCTTTGCCGATGGGGAGCTGGATGGGGAGGGGATTGGCATGAAGACGGTCGCGCATCATCTGCGACGCCACGATCGAAATCGGCGCCGACGCGGTCCATCTTGTTGATGAAAGCGATTCGGGGAACACCGATACTTGTCCGCCTGACGCCAGACCGTCTCCGACTGCGGCTCAACGCCACCGACCGAACAGAATACCGCAACAGCACCATCAAGCACGCGCAGAGAACGCTCGACTTCAATGGTGAAGTCGACATGACCCGGAGTATCGATAATATTGATGCGATGATCATTCCAGAAACAGGTGGTCGCAGCAGAGGTAATGGTAATGCCGCGCTCCTGCTCCTGCTCCATCCAGTCCATGGTGGCAGCGCCATCATGGACTTCGCCGATCTTATGCGAAACGCCGGTATAATAGAGAATACGCTCAGTAGTGGTCGTCTTTCCGGCATCGATATGCGCCATGATGCCGATATTGCGTGTTTTTTCAAGTGATACTAAACGTGCCACAACTAAATTCCTTCCACAGGATCAAGCTTCAGTACGACTACCAGCGGTAATGAGCAAAAGCCTTGTTCGCCTCAGCCATGCGGTGCGTATCTTCCTTCTTCTTGACCGCAGCGCCACGGTTATTGACAGCATCCAGAATCTCACCGGCAAGACGCTCGGCCATGGTCTTTTCACCACGGGCACGGGCATAATTCATCATCCAGCGCATCGCCAGAGCATTGCGACGCTCGGCGCGCACCTCAACCGGCACCTGATAAGTGGAACCGCCGACGCGGCGCGACTTGACTTCAACCAGCGGACGGATATTGTCCAGCGCCTTTTTGAACACCTCGACCGGATCTTCGCTGGTCTCGCTGCGCGACCAGCTCCAGAGCACCGTAACAATGCCTTCGGCAGTGCTTTTCTTGCCGTCGAACATGATTATGTTCATGAACTTGGCAACCAGCCGGTCGTTGTACTTCGGATCAGGCAGAATAACCCGCTTGGCAACTTCTCTTCTTCTCGGCATATCGTCCTCTCAGACTCTAGTCTGATTACTTCGGCCGTTTGGCGCCATACTTGGAACGGCTCTTCATCCGGCCCTTGACACCGGCAAGATCCAGCGTTCCGCGAACGATATGATAGCGGACGCCAGGAAGGTCTTTGACGCGGCCGCCACGAATAAGCACAACAGAGTGCTCCTGCAGATTATGCCCGACACCCGGAATATAGGAAGTCACCACGATACCGTTGGTCAGACGCACACGAGCAACCTTGCGCAACGCCGAGTTCGGCTTTTTGGGGGTAGTCGTGTAAACCCGAGTACAAACTCCGCGCTTCTGGGGATTACACTTCAGCGCCGGCGCCGTAGATTTTTTCTCTTTACTTTCACGGCCCTTGCGGATCAACTGATTAATTGTCGGCATCACTTACTCCCGAATTCGCTTATTCATCATGTTAAAAGAACAAAATCTTTCTGGCGGGGAAAACCCGCAGAATCTATCAATCATGACCAGCACTTGTCAAGTTTTTTCGTCGCACTGCATTTTTTATTCGGAAGAGGTCAGTCGATAACCTCTCCTCGACCTTCGACACTTCCTCTTCAGCTCGTACGATTTCGTCAAAATCTCTCTTCAGGGAGCGGCTCCGGTAGTTCTTCCGGCTCCTCGATCAGCAGCTTGAGCTCCGCGATATTTGGAGACACCGGTCCCGGCCGGGATCAGCCGGCCCATGATGACGTTCTCCTTGAGCCCGCGCAGGCAGTCGACCTTACCTTCGATCGCCGCCTGTGTCAGGACCTTTGTCGTCTCCTGGAAAGACGCGGCCGAAATAAACGATTCTGTCGACAGCGATGCCTTGGTGATGCCGAGCATCAACGGCTCAGCGACCGCCGGCTGACCGCCCTTGGCGAGAACCCTCTCATTCTCCTGCTTCGAATTCGCAGCGCTCCACCTGATCGTCAATCAGGAAGCGAGTGTCGCCGACTTCCTTGATCCGCACGCGGCGCAGCATCTGGCGGACAATGGTCTCGATGTGCTTGTCGTTGATCTTGACGCCCTGCAGGCGATAAACCTCCTGCACCTCGTCGACCAGATATTTGGCCAGCTCCTTCTCACCGAGGACGCGCAGGATATCGTGCGGATTGACTGAGCCATCCATCAGTGCTTCACCGGCGCGCACATGATCACCTTCGTGGACACTGATGTGCTTCCCTTTGGGAATCAGATATTCCTTCGGCTCGCCCATTTCCGGGGTGACGATAACCTTCCGCTTCCCTTTGGCATCCTTGCCGTAGGAAACCACGCCGTCAATCTCGGAGATAACGGCAAACTCCTTCGGCTTGCGCGCCTCGAACAGCTCGGCAACACGCGGCAGACCACCGGTAATATCCTTGGTCTTCGTTGTTTCCCGCGGGATCTTTGCCATAATGTCGCCGGCGTTGATCATCTGCATCATCATGGAACGACGATATTCGCCCCGACCGGCAGCAAGTAACGGGCCGGAGCGCCGTTCGGCAAGCTTGACCGTCTTGCCCTTCTGCATCCTTGAGGGTGATTCGCGGACGTCGGTCGGACATCCTTCGATTCGATGATGACCTTGCGGGACAGACCGGTGACCTCATCGAGCTGCTCCTCCATGGTCACCCCTTCGACGATGTCGCCAAACTTCACCTGACCGGCAGACCTCGGTGAGAATCGGCATGGTGTAGGGGTCCCACTCGGCAAGGAGCATCGCCGCTCTTGACCTCGCCGCCCGGAGCGATACGCAGATCTTGGCGCCGTAAACGACGCCATAACGCTCACGCTCACGACCGGTTTCATCAACAACGGCGACTTCACCGTTACGGTTCATGACGATATGATGCCCCTCGGCGTTGACAACGGTATTGATATTGATAATACTTGAGCGTCCCGTCGTTACGCGCTTCAAGCGAGGTCTGCTCGGCACGCCGGGATGCGGTACCACCGATATGGAAGGTTCGCATTGTCAGCTGGGTGCCCGGCTCGCCGATGGACTGGGCGGCAATGACACCGACCGCCTCACCCAGATTGACCATATGCCCGCGGGCCAGGTCACGGCCGTAACACTTGGCGCAGATGCCGCGCCGGCTCTGACAGGTCAGCACCGAACGGATTTTGAGTTTTTCGAGGCCGGCATCTTCGATCTTCTTGACCAGAGTCTTCGTCGATCTCCTGATTCGCCTCGACCAGCACTTCACCGGTAACCGGATCGAGGATATCGTCCAGGGCGACGCGGCCGAGGATACGGTCGCCGATCTGCTCGATGATCTCGCCGCCCTCAGTCAGGGAAGAGACCATGAATCCGTCGAGGGTGCCGCAATCGCTTCTCGGTGATGATGGCATCCTGGGCGACATCGACCAGACGGCGGGTCAGGTAACCGGAGTTCGCTGTCTTGAGCGCGGTATCGGCCAGACCCTTACGGGCACCGTGCGTCGAGATGAAGTACTGGAGAACCGTCAGACCTTCGCGGAAATTGGCGGTGATCGGGGTTTCGATGATCTCGCCGGACGGCTTGGCCATCAGACCACGCATACCGGCCAGCTGACGGATCTGCTGGGCGCTGACCCCGGGCACCGGAATCGGCCATCATATGAATGGCGTTGAAGGATGGTACCTTGACGTCTCTGCCGTCTCCGGAGGTGACAAGTCTCGACGGAAAGGTTCTCGAGCATCTCTTGGCGATATCTTCGGTAGATTTGGCCCAGATATCGATGACCTTGTTGTAGCGCTCGCCGTCGGTGATCAGACCTTCGGTGTACTGGTTCTGGATCTCCTTGACCTCTTCGATGGCCTTGTCGATGATCGCCTCTTTCCTCCGGGATGACCATGTCATCAAGACAGATGGAGATGCCGGCAATGGTGGAGATAGCGGATAGCCGATCTCCTTCAGTTTGTCGGCAAGAATAACCGTCTCCTTGTTGCCTGCCAGACGGAAGCAGATATCGATCAGTCGGAGAGCTCCTTCTTGGTCATGACCCTGTTGACGTACTCGAAAGGGAATGGCGTCAGGAAGAATCTCGCTGCAGCAGAACGCGGCCGGTCGTCGTTTCGATCAATCTGAGCGCTTCATCCGTGGCAGGTTTTCCATGCGGACCCTGATCTTGGCCTGCAGATCGACTTCACCGGCATCATAAGCAATCCGGACCTCTTCGGGAGAGGAGAAGATTTTGCCTTCGCCCTTTGACGAAAGACCCGCTCGCGGGTCATGTAATAAATACCCAGAACCATATCCTGCGACGGAACGATGATCGGCTTGCCGTTGGCCGGTGAGAGGATGTTGTTGGTGGACATCATCAGGACGCGCGCCTCGACCTGGCTCTCGATGGAGAGGGGCAGATGGACCGCCATCTGGTCACCGTCGAAGTCGGCGTTGAAGGCGGTACAGACCAGCGGATGCAGCTGGATCGCCTTGCCTTCGATCAGAACCGGCTCAAAGGCCTGGATACCGAGACGATGCAGGGTCGGGGCACGGTTGAGCATGACCGGATGCTCCTTGATCACCTCTTCCAGAACATCCCAGACCTCCGGCTTCTCCTTCTCCACCATCTTCTTGGCGCTCTTGATCGTCGTGACAGTAGCCGCGCTCTTCCAGCTTGTTGTAGATAAACGGCTTGAACAGCTCCAGGGCCATCTTTTTCGGAAGACCGCACTGATGCAGCTTGAGCTCCGGACCGACAACGATAACCGAACGGCCGGAATAGTCGACACGCTTGCCGAGCAGGTTCTGGCGGAAACGGCCGGCCTTCCCTTTGAGCATGTCGGAAAGGGATTTCAGCGGACGCTTGTTCGGACCGGTAATCGCCCGACCGCGGCGGCCGTTGTCGAACAGGGCATCGACCGCCTCCTGCAGCATCCGCTTCTCATTGCGGATGATGACCTCGGGCGCCTGCAGTTCCAGCAGACGCTTCAAGCGATTGTTACGGTTGATCACCCGGCGATACAGATCGTTCAGGTCCGAGGTGGCAAAACGGCCGCCATCCAGCGGAACCAGTGGACGCAGTTCGGGCGGCAGAACCGGGATACATTCCAGGATCATCCATTCGGGCCTGTTGCCGCTCTTACGGAAAGCCTCGACCACCTTGAGACGTTTGGCGATCTTCTTGCGCTTGGCCTCGCTGGTGGCTTCCATCATTTCGGTACGCAGTTGACTCGGCAAGCTCATCAAGATCGAGTGCCTGAAGGCAGCTCCGGATCGCCTCGGCGCCCATGCCGGCTTAAAACTGACCGGCATATTCCTCCATCATCTTCCGATATTTCTCTTCGGTGAGCAGCTGCCCCGTCAATGAGCGGCGTGTCTCCTTGATCGATGACGACATACGCCTCGAAATAGAGGATCTTCTCCAGTTCCTTCAGGGTCATGTCCAGCAGGTTGCCGATTCGGGACGGCAGCGACTTGAGGAACCAGATATGAGCAACCGGAGTGGCCAGGTCGATATGCCCCAGTCGCTCACGGCGGACCTTGGACGGGATGACCTCGACGCCGCATTTTTCGCAGACGATCCCGCGGTGCTTCATGCGCTTGTATTTGCCGCAATTGCACTCGTAATCTTTGGTCGGACCGAAGATCTTGGCGCAGAAAAGGCCATCACGCTCCGGCTTGAAAGTACGGTAATTGATCGTCTCCGGCTTTTTTACTTCGCCGAAGGAGCGCTCGCGGATCTTCTCCGGCGAAGAGACGGATATGCGGATGGCGTTAAAATTGAGTGGATCTTTGGCTTTCAAAAAAACTGAAATATCTTCCAAGGTCATCCTCCTTGTAGGATGATGGTTGTTTATACAGTGCCGCTGTCCTGGCTCGATACAGCCAGGCAGTTAGCGACGTATCGGTCGCTTATTCCTCTTCTTCTTCCAGCAGCTCAACATCGAGACAGAGCGACTGCAATTCCTTGATCAGAACGTTGAACGATTCCGGCAGGCCCGGCTCCAGGGTATGCTTGCCTTTGACGATTGCCTCGTACATCCGGGTACGGCCGGCAACATCATCGGACTTGACGGTCAGGAATTCCTGCAGGGCATAGGCGGCACCATATGCCTCCATCGCCCAGACCTCCATCTCCCCAAGCCTCTGACCACCGAACTGCGCCTTGCCGCCCAGCGGCTGCTGGGTAACGAGACTGTAAGGACCGATGGAACGGGCATGGATCTTGTCATCAACCAGGTGATGCAGTTTGAGCACGTACATTATCGCCGACGGTAACCTTCTCCTTGAAGGCATCGCCGGTCTTGCCATTGTACAAGGTCACCTGCCCGGTAGTGGCAAACCGGCCTTGGCCATCTCCGCCTTCATCTGTTCTTCGTTGACCCCTTCAAAAACCGGCGAGGCCATCGGAACACCACGTTGGAGAGGCGCTTGCGCCAGAGTCAGGACTTCCTCTTCCGTCAAGACCGTCGATGAAACGCGTCCATCTCCTGTGTGCCGTAGACGATCTTGATCTTTTCCGCAACGTTCGCCGTGCCGGAAGTTCTTCTCGAGCATAGCTCCTCGATCTGCCAGCCGATACCCTTGGCGGCCCAGCCCAGATGGGTTTCGAGAATCTGGCCGACGTTCATACGGGAAGGAACACCGAGCGGGTTAAGAACGATCTCCACCGGACGTGCCGTCTTCCATGTACGGCATATCCTCTTCCGGCAGAATCCGCGAGACAACACCCTTGTTGCCGTGACGGCCGGCCATCTTGTCACCGACCTGAAGCTTGCGCTTGATGGCGATATAGACCTTGACCATCTTGATGACGCCGGAGGCAGATCGTCGCCACGCTTGAGCTTTTCGATCTTATCGTCAAAGACGCTACGGATCAGTTCTTCGCGCTCAGCCAGACGGGCGAAGATATGTGGCCACCTTCTCCTCGGCATCCTCCGCCTTTGGTCAGGGAAATCTCGCTCCACTGCTGAAGGGGAACGCTTTGCCAAGTGCCTCTTCGGTGATCTTCTTCCCTTTGCCGAGCAGCGTTTTGCCGTCCGGCTGGTTTCCAGCTCGACCGCCGAGGTTTGGCCGATCAAGCAGAGCGGCCAGCTTGCTGCGCGCACGATCACGAATGATGCGGATCTCGTCTGTTTCATCCTTGCGCAGCTTGTCCTCTTCGGCCTTCTCGATAACTTCGGTACGGCTGTCCTTGTCAGCTCCCTTGCGGGAGAAGATCTCGGCGCCGATGACCACCCCTTCCACTCCCGGCGGCACGCGCAGAGAGGTATCGCGGACATCGCCGGCCTTTTCGCCGAAAATAGCCCGCAAAAGTTTCTCTTCCGGAGAGAGCTGGGTCTCACCCTTTCGGCGTGATCTTGCCGACCAGGATATCGCCCGGCTTGACCTCGGCGCCAATGCGGATGATGCCGCTCTCGTCGAGATCCTTGAGGCTGTCCTCGCCGAGGTTGGGAATATCGGCGGTGATCTCTTCCTTGCCCAGCTTGGTATCCCGGGCGACGCACTCGAACTCCTCGATATGAATGGAGGTGTAGCGATCCTCCTTGACCAGCTTCTCGGAGATGAGGATGGAGTCCTCGAAGTTGTACCCTCCCCATGGCATGAAGGCGACGAGTACGTTCTGCCCCAGGGCCAGTTCACCCATATTCGGTGGAAGGACCGTCGGCAATGATCTCGCCGCGTTTGACCTGGTCGCCGACCTTGACGATCGGCTTCTGGTTGATGCAGGTATTCTGGTTGGAACGGGCAAACTTGATCAAGTTGTAGATATCGACGCCGGTGCCGGTCTCATCGACTTCGTCCTCATCGATCTTGATGACGATGCGGGAGGCATCGACCGTTTCGACCACACCGTTGTGCCGGGCAACGACCGAGACCCCGGAATCATGGGCGACGATGCGCTCCATGCCGGTGCCGACCAGCGGAGCATCGGCACGCAACAGCGGGACAGCCTGACGCTGCATGTTGGAGCCCATCAGGGCACGGTTGGCGTCGTCGTTTTCGAGGAAGGGGATCAGGGCCGCAGCCACCGAAACCAGCTGCTTCGGCGAAACGTCCATCAGCTCGATCTCTTCCCGGTTCATCAGCATGAACTCGCCGTTCTTGCGGGCGTTAACCAGGTCGTTGACGAAAGTGCCGTTGGTATTGAGGGGAGCATTCGCCTGGGCAATGGCATGCCCTTCCTCCTCCAGTGCAGAGAAGAAGCGAATATCGGTCGTAACCTTGCCGTCGTGGACAATCCGGTAGGGAGTTTCGACAAAACCATGCTCGTTGATCCGGGCATAGGTGGAGAGAGAAGCGATCAGACCGATGTTCGGCCCCTCCGGGGTCTCGATCGGGCAGACCCGGCCGTAGTGGGTCGGATGCACGTCACGCACCTCGAAGCCGGCCCGTTCCCGGGTCAGACCACCAGGTCCGAGGGCCGAAAGACGACGCTTGTGGGTGATCTCGGAAAGCGGATTGGTCTGGTCCATGAACTGGGAGAGCTGCGAGGAACCGAAGAATTCCTTGACCACCGCCGAAACCGGCTTGGAGTTGATCAGGTCGTGCGGCATCAGGCTTTCGACTTCCTGCAGGCTCATGCGCTCCTTGATCGCCCGCTCCATACGCACCAGACCGATGCGGTACTGGTTCTCCAGAAGTTCGCCGACTGCGCGCACCCGCCGATTGCCGAGATGGTCGATATCATCGATTGTCCCCTTGCCGTTGCGCAGATCGATCAGGTAACGCACGACCTCCAGGATATCGTCCTTGGTCAGGGTAGTGTGCTCCAGCGGCGTTTCCAGGCCAAGCTTGTAGTTGAGCTTGAGCCGGCCGACGGCGGAAAGATCGTAACGTTCGGGATTGAAAAAGAGACTTTCGAAGAGGATGCGTGGCGCTCTTGATCGTCGGCGGATCACCGGGACGGAGGCGCCGATAGATCTCGATCATTGCATCTTCGGGAGTAGCAATGCGATCGAGAAGCAGCGTTTCACGCAGATAGGGGCCGACATACAGGTTGTCAATGAAGAGAACCTTGAATTCATCAATCCCGCGGGCATGCATCTCCTGCAATTTGCTGGCAGTGATCTCCTCGTTGCACTCGACGATCACTTCACCGGTCGAGGTATCGACGATGTCGGTGGAGGCTATCTTGCCGATGACCTCCTCCTCCGGAACCTTGATGTACTTCGACGCCTTTTTCCGCCAGCTTCTTGATTGCCGCTTTGGTGAACTTGCGGTTGGCCTTGAACAATGACCTCGCCATCCTGGGCTATAACATCGTAATGCGCCCGCTGCCCGGTCAGCAAGGACGAGATCCGCCTTTTTTTTGTAAGTATCCCCCTCGCGAACGATCTCCTCGACATCGTAATAGTAATTGAGCAGTTCTTCGGCCGAATAGCCAAGAGCCTTCAGCAGCACCGTGGCCGGCAATTTACGCCGCCGGTCGATGCGCACATAAAGCATATCCTTGTGGTCGAAATCGAAATCAAGCCACGATCCGCGATAAGGAATCACCCGGGCGCTGTAGAGAATCTTGCCGCTGGAATGGGTCTTGCCCTTGTCGTGATCGAAGAAAACACCGGGAGAACGGTGCAACTGACTGACAATGACCCGCTCGGTACCGTTGATGATAAATGTACCATTTTCGGTCATCAGCGGGATTTCGCCGAAATAGACCTCCTGTTCCTTGATATCGCGGATCGACTGTACACCGGACTCCTTGTCGATATCCCATGATACCAGGCGCACCCGGACCTTCATCGGGGCGGCAAAGGTCATGCCGCGCTGATGGCACTCGTCTACATCATATTTGGGTGTCCCCAGAGCATAGGAAACATACTCCAAGGAGCAGGTTTCGCTGAAATCGCGGATCGGAAAAACGGAACGGAAAACGGCTTCCAGACCGATGTTCTGCCGCGCCGAAGGAGGAAGCTCCGCCTGCAGAAATCGTTTGTACGATTCTTCTGGATATCGATCAGGTTAGGGATGTCGATGATCTTCTTGATTTTGGCGAAGTGTTTCCGCAGAAGGTGGTTATTCGCGATCGAATAAGCCATGTTTTCTCCTTGTATTTACGAAAGTAGAATAGCCAAGGTCGCACAGGGCGACCTTGGCTACCGGTGTTGCTATATTGTTTAGGACTATTTGAGCTCCACTTTGGCGCCGGCTTCCACAAGTTGCTTCTTGAGCGCCTCGGCTTCCGCTTTGGAAACGCCGGGTTTGACCACCTGCGGAGCGCCGTCAACCAGATCCTTGGCTTCTTTCAGGCCCAGACCGGTAGCGGCACGAACAACTTTGATGACGTTGATCTTCTTATCGCCGGCGCCGGTGAGGATAACATCAAACTCGTCCTTCTCTTCGACCGGAGCAGCAGCGGCCCCAGCGGGAGCAGCGGCCATCGCCACGGTGCAGCGGCAGAAACACCGAATTTCTCTTCCAGTTCCTTGACCAGTTCGGACAGTTCAAGAACGGTCATCTTCTCGATGAATTCAACTACCTGCTCTTTGGTAATAGCCATTTTAACTCTCCTCGTTGATATTTAGATAGTCGGTATGAAAGCAAATAAGATTCTAGGTCAGATCAGGCCGCCTTTTTTTCCTGTATGCGGCCAGCACCTGCACCAGCGAACGCGGCACTGCAGCAAGAACGCCGACGAAATTGGTTGCCGGAGCACTGAATGAACCGAGCATGCGACCCAGCAGACTTCCCGGCTCGGCAGTTCTGCCAGAGCCTGGATGTCTCTGGCCGTCAGAGCCTTGCCGCCAAGCACGCCGCCTTTGAGCTCGAATTTGCATTGGCTTTCGCAAAATCGGCCAGAACTTTGGCCGGAGCAACCGGATCTTTAGATGAAATGGCAATGGCCGTCGGACCCGCAAGGTAACCGGACAGACATTCCACCGCGGTGCCTTTGGCGGCCAGGCGCAGCAGGGTATTCTTGACTACCCTGTACTCAGCACCAGCGCTACGCAACTCACCCCGGAGCTTGTTCAACTGCTCAACATTCAGCCCGCGATAATCGGCCAGAAAAGCCGCCTTCGCTGTGCCAAGTTTTCCCGCCAATTCGGCAACGAGTTGTTGTTTGTTTTCTCTGTTCAACGTCTTCCTCCTTTCTTTTGATATGGGGCTTGTAAAAGCCCCGGCCCCAGTCAGAGGTGAACGGAGAGAACGGTCGAACCGTCGGTATCCATTTTCAGCCTCGGCAGGTGGAACAACCATTAAATGCCCGTACGGCAGCCTGCTGTCTTTGACCTGGAGCGTAAAGCTACTCTGCGAGTAATTATTTCGACCAGCGCCTGCATGGCGGACATCGATAATTGACACCGGGACCCATGGTCTGGAAAGGGTCATCTTCTTCATATAGGTACCTTTGGCGGCCGACGGTTTTGCCTTCATAAGGGCATCGACCAGAGCAAGATATTCTCCTTGAGCTTCTCCATCGGAAAGGAAACCTTGCCGACCGGGGCATGGACGATACCGGCCTTTTCGACCCGGTAACTCCACCTTGCCCGACTTGGATTCCTTGACAGCCCGCCGACATCAAAGGTAACCGTTCCGACCTTCGGGTTCGGCATCAGACCACGGGGACCGAGAATTTTCCGATCTTACCAACAACACCCATCATGTCCGGAGTGGCAATGGCAGTATCGAAATCAAACCAGCCTTCCTGGATCTTGGCGACCAGATCTTCTGCCCCGACGTAATCGGCGCCGGCGTCGCGGGCCTCCTTTTCCTTTTCACCTTTGGCAAAAACCAGAACGCGAACGTCTTGCCGAGACCGTTGGGAGAACAACAGCGCCACGTACCATCTGGTCGGCATGGCGCGGATCAACACCAAGACGCACCGCAACATCAACCGTCTCGTCGAACTTGGCGAAAGCAGCGTCCTTGACCAGATCAAGGCTTCCTTCAAGAGGATAGACCTTGGTCCTGTCAATCTTGGCATGGGCTGCTTTATAATTTTTTTGCCATGTCATTGGCCATGCTCCGGTATTACCCGTCTGGTATTCTTATTAACGACTATCAACACCCATGCTGCGGGCAGTTCCTTCGATTGTCCTCATGGCCGCTTCGAGACTCGAAGCATTGAGATCGGGCATCTTCTTCTGGCAATTTCCCGACCTGATCCTTGGTCAACTTGCCAACCTTGTTCTTGTTCGGGACACCGGAACCGCTTTTCGATCTATCGCCGTCTTGATCAACAACACGGAACAGGCGGGGTCTTGGTGATGAAGGTGAAGGAGCGGTCGGCATAAACGGTGATGACAACCGGAGTGATCGTACCCTCATCAGCCTGGTCTTGGCATTGAATGCCTTGCAGAATTCCATGATATTGACGCCGTGCTGACCGAGTGCCGGACCGATAGGAGGCGATGGGTTTGCTTTGCCGGCGGGAATCTGCAGCTTGATATATCCTGTAATCTTTTTTGCCATTACTGACTCCTTTTGCTGATTATCAAGACAAATGTTCTAACAGCTATGGCATTAACGAGCCTGAGCGTTACTTTTTTTCGACCTGCATAAATTCGAGTTCAACCGGGTCGCCCGGCCGAAAATACTTACCATGACGCGCAGCTTTCCCTTGTCCGGCTTGACATCTTCAACAACCCCTGAAAAGTTGAGGAATGGACCGTCAATTACCCGGACGGTCTCACCAACTTCAAACAGAACTTTCGGCTTCGGGCTTCTCAGCCCCTTCTTCCATTCGGCGTGGTGATCTTGCAGAACCTCTTCATCAGGGATCGGAACGGGGTTATTGTCCACCGACAAAACCGGTAACCTTGGAAGTTTCCTTGACAATATGCCAGGTTTCGTCATTCAGTTCCATATTGTACCAGTATATAGCCGGGGAAAAACTTGCGGGACGAGGTGCGTTTCTCGCCCTTTTTCAAGCTCCACAACAGTTTCAGAAGGAATCAGGATTTCGCCGAAATATTCTTCGAGCTTCAAGTTCTTTATTCGTTCCAGAAGGTGAAAGCCTACCTTGTTTTCAAAACCCGAATAAGTATGAACGCCATACCATTTCTTTGACATAGATATTCCTTTATCAGCCAGTATGAGTCGCATCAGCTTGGCGAGAATGACGATCACAAGCCCAAGATAAAAGGAAATCAGCAAAACGATGACAACAACAACCCATGTGGTGGCAATGGTTTCCTTGCGGGTCGGCCAGGTAACCTTGCCCAGTTCAATCTTTGACTTCTTCGAAAAAATTCTGTCGTTTTGGCAAGCACTATGAGTACATCCTTCAGCGAGTGGTCGATCATTAAATTGGCAGGCCAGGAGGGATTCGAACCCCCAACACCCGGTTTTGGAGACCGGTGCTCTAGCCGTTAGAGCTACTGGCCTGCAACGCAAAACATCGCGTGTCAGCATCGCCGATGCTTACTTGGTTTCCTTATGGGGAGTATGCTTGCGGCAGAAGCGGCAGTATTTGCTGAACTCCAGCTTTTCCGGGTGTATTCTTTTTATTCTTGGTGGTTGTGTAATTTCTCTGCTTGCACTCAGTGCAGGCAAGGGTGATGATATCTCTCATTGCATTCTTCCTTTGTACTAAATGCAGGGGCAGACGTCGAAGCGCCGCCTGAGTCGATATTATTCGATGATTGCAGCTAACAACGCCGGCGCCGACAGTACGGCCACCTTCGCGGATGGCGAAACGAAGTCCTTCATCCATGGCGATCGGGGTGATCAGGTTGATCGTCACCGCTACGTTGTCGCCAGGCATTACCATTTCGGTCCCGGCAGGAAGCTCGACAATCCCGGTTACGTCGGTTGTGCGGAAGTAGAACTGCGGACGGTAGCCGTTGAAGAACGGCGTGTGACGACCACCCTCTTCTTTGGTCAGGATGTAGGCTTCGGCCTTGAATTTGGTGTGCGGGGTGATGCGACCGGGCTTGGCCAAGTACCTGGCCGCGCTCGATGTCTTCACGCTTGACACCGCGCAGCAGTGCGCCGATGTTGTCGCCGGCACGACCTTCATCCAGCAGCTTGCGGAACATCTCTACGCCGGTTACGGTGGTCTTGGCGGTCGGCTTTCATGCCGACGATCTCGACCTCTTCGCCAACCTTGACGATGCCGCGCTCGACACGACCGGTGGCGACGGTGCCACGACCGGAGATGGAGAATACGTCTTCGACCGGCATCAGGAACGGCTTGTCGATGGCACGCTCCGGCTTCGGGAATGTAGCTGTCAACGGCGTCCATCAGCTTGAAGATCGCCTGCTCACCCAGCTCGCCCGTATCACCTTCAAGAGCCTTGAGGGCGGAACCTTTGATGATGGGAATGTCGTCGCCGGGGAAGTCGTAGGTGGAAAGCAGTTCGCGAATTTCAAGCTCTACCAGTTCGATCAGTTCTTCGTCATCGACCATGTCGGCCTTGTTCAGGAACACGACGATATAGGGTACGCCGACCTGACGGGCAAGCAGGATGTGCTCGCGGGTCTGGGGCATCGGGCCGTCGGCTGCGGAGACAACCAGGATCGCGCCGTCCATCTGGGCAGCACCGGTGATCATGTTCTTGACGTAGTCGGCATGGCCGGGGCAGTCAACGTGGGCATAATGACGGTTGTCGGTCTCGTATTCGACGTGGGCGGTCGCGATGGTGATGCCGCGCTCACGCTCTTCAGGAGCGTTGTCGATCTGGTCGAACGCCTTGAACTCGGCCTGACCCTTGCCGGCCAATAACTTTGGTGATCGCTGCGGTCAGGGTCGTCTTGCCATGGTCAACGTGACCGATCGTTCCTATGTTTACATGCGGCTTTGTTCTCTCAAATTTTGCCTTTGCCATAGGTAAGTCCCTCCTGCGAGTCTTATCGTTCAGCTGTTTGTGTGATTATGTCCTGCTAAGTGAATGATTCAGAAAATGGAGCCCACATCCGGACTCGAACCGGAGACCTCTTCCTTACCAAGGAAGTGCTCTACCTCCTGAGCTATGTGGGCATGACTGGAAAATTGGAGCGGGAAACGGGACTCGAACCCGCGACCCTCAGCTTGGAAGGCTGACGCTCTAGCCAACTGAGCTACTCCCGCCAAATCCACCAGTATGAAGTTTTGTGAAAACCATCGATCACCAGCACTCCCAGTTCATGCGACCTATCGTCTCCTGGAAGCGACACTGCTCGCCGAGTCTTCTGCAGTATGTTATGGTGGAGGGAGGAGGATTCGAACCTCCGAAGTCGTCCGACGACAGATTTACAGTCTGTTCCCTTTGGCCACTCGGGAATCCCTCCAGGGATGATCAGATCTTGAGCCGATAGCCTGTTACTCAATGGAGCTGGCGATGGGACTCGAACCCGCAACCTGCTGATTACAAGTCAGCTGCTCTGCCAATTGAGCTACGCCAGCGCAAAGCGCGATTTATACACCAGCAAAAAAGGAATTGCAAGAAAAAAAATACCTCGCCTAGCCTGTCGGCGCGAAGCAGGATCTATAACGGATTTGCCTGGGGATGTCAACAGGCTTATCGCTTTCCAGGGCATTTTTTAAGAAATGGAAGAGTAGCGGAAAAAAAAGTCATCCTTGCCGCTGCCGCACCACCTCGAAAAGAGCCACTGCCGTTGCCACCGAAACATTGAGCGAGGGCACGCCGCCGTGCAGCGGGATGGCAAGAAGTCCGTCGCAGTGACGGCGGACATTCGGACGCAAGCCCTCCCCCTCGCTGCCGGCGACCAGCGCCACCGGGCCGCCGAGATCGGTCCGATAGAGGGAAACGGCGCCCTCCTCCCCCGCCAGACCGTAAACCCAGATCCCCTCCTTCTTCAATTCTTCAAGCGTCCTGGCAATGTTAGTGACCTGCGCCAGCGGCAGATGGGCCAAGGCGCCGGCGGCCGCCTTTTCGACGGTGGGAGTAACCGGGCAGGCGCGATCTTGGGAAACAATCACCCCGTGACAGCCGGCGGCTTCGGCACTGCGCAGGATGGCGCCGAAATTATGCGGATCGGTTATGCCATCGAGCACCAGCAGCAATGCGGCCTGCCCGGAAGTACGCCAGCGACCGAGAAGCTCATCGAGATCGAGATAGGCGAAGGGAGTGACCCGCAACAGCACTCCCTGATGATGCCGATGACCGGCCAAACGATCGAGATCGGCACGCTCGCGTGGGCGCACCGGCACCCCGTTTTTTGCCGCCAGTTCCAGCAGTTCGGCAAGGCGGGGAGAAGTGGCCCCTCGAAGGAGAAAAAGTTCGAGGGGCCGGCGGAAGGTGCCGCTCAGCCCCTCGAAGACGGGATTGATACCGTAGATGAATTCGCTCACGGGTTTTTTCGTCTGCCCAAGGCGGCGTTCATTTCCTCAAGAATTTTTCCGGCAGCAGCCAGCGGATCAGCAGCGGCAGCAATCGGTCGGCCAATGACCAGATAATCGGCACCGGCGGCAATCGCCTCCCCCGGGGTGGCAACGCGCTTTTGATCGTTGAGATCGGCGTCGGCCGGACGCACCCCCGGAGTGACGATGAGAAATTCGGTGCCGCAGACCTCGCGGATCAGGGTAATTTCTTTCGGCGAAGCCACCACACCGTCCATCCCCGCTTCCTGGGCGAGTTTCGCAAGTCGGGCAACCATCTCACTCACCGGCCGCTCGATGCCGATTTCGCGCAGTGTTTCACTGGTTGAAGAAGTCAGGATCGTAACCGCCAGCAACAGCGGCCGGTCGGCACTGCCGCGCGGTGCCTGGCGATCGACCGCCTTGACGGTGGCATCCATCATCTCGCGCCCCCCCAGGGCATGCACATTGACGATGCGTACCCCCAGCCGGCACGCTTCCACCGCGGCCATCGCTACCGTATTCGGAATATCGTGATACTTGAGATCGAGAAAGACTTCGCCCCCCGCCTTCCGGACCATCTGCACCACTTCCGGACCGCCGCGGGTGAAAAGTTGCTTGCCAACCTTGAATATCCCGACCCGCTCGTGCAACCGTTCGACCCAGCCTTGTGCCTCGATGGGCGAATCGACGTTGAGGGCAAAAATCAGCCGGCTTCTAGCATCCTGTATCATTCTTTTCTCCCGATAAGCTCTTTGACCCGCCGTGAAACTTCTTGCACGCGCTGGATCATTTCGGTCGCTTCCATCGCCCCCAATTCCCGGCGCACGGCGTGGCATTCCATATAGATCAGTTCGCTCAATCCCTCGCCCAGAAGCTTTCGCTTTTCCCCTTCTACCAACCCGGCGAGATTGGCGAGAATCCGCCCGCCGTCCATAGTGCCGTCTTCCTGCAACGGCACATCACGGAAAATATAAGAGTAAGGTTGCGGCAGATCGCGCAAAAAAATCTGAATTTCCTGCCGGAAGTTGGGACTTTTCCGGCTGATCTGCCGATAAAGGGTGGCTAGGGCGGCATTGAAAATAGTAATGATCTCTCCCGTTATCCCTTCGACAGCGGCAGTCTGGGCCTCCTCGATGGCGATAAACCCTTTTTCCACCAGATAGTAGAGCTGCCGCAAACCCTCGAACTCACCAAGACCGCTGCGCCGCACGGCCTCGCGCACGGGAAAGCGCCCTTCCGCGACAATCTTCAGCACTTCCTGTTGTGCTTGATCGAGGCCGGCAGCCTTCTTTCCGGTGACCGCCGGAAAAGCGTCGAGAGAACGCAGGCGGCGCATAAATAATGCCCGCTCATCGACCCGCCGCAATCCCTCCATGATCAGGTTCTGGGTACTCATGGACAGGCTCAGGATTTCATCTGCTGCCAGTTCTCGGTGGAGAAAAGAGAAACATCCCTCATGAAAGGAGAAAAGATGATAGACGATCATTTCCGCCTGCTGCCGGCTGGCCAACCAGAGATCCTTCGCCTCCAGGACTCCCTTTTCAATCAGCTGGCTCAGATTCGTACCGGCGGAAGAACGATTTTTTTGCAGCACTTCCCGGGGAATCCTGCCCATGCCGAAGAGGATTTCGCCGATATCCTCCTCGGTGAAAGTACTGTTGGCGTTGACGATTTCCCCCCGCTGGAAAAAGAGGCTTTTGCTGCCGCCGGTCAACTCGAAGCGAAGCACGCCGGTCTTGCGGAACATATTGCAGAAAGAGAGGAGATCGACCACCGGAATTTCCCCGAGACGGCCGGCCAGGATCACCGATCCTGTCTCCTCCGGCACCACCAGCAGCAGGTGCCGCTCCGAATGGGATGCCACTTCGAGGGGACGAGAAGCGAGTTCTCGCGCTATTGGCGGAGGGAGGAGCAACCGCCCCTGATTGTCGAGAATCGTTGCACCCATGTCAGATCCCTATCGCCTTGAGCGGTGTGGCACATCAGGAAAGAGCGCGACGCACCCGCTCTGCCAGCTCTGCGGCGATCTCACCGATCGGCAACAGGGTACGCTCGCCGCCGGCACGCTCCTGCAGTTCCAGTTTTCCTTCCTGCAGCCCGCGGGAACCGACCGTTACCCGCAGCGGGATGCCGATGAGGTCGGCATCCTTGAACTTACTCCCCGGCCGCTCATCGCGGTCATCGAGCAGAACCTCGACCGTAAGAGCCTGCAATTCATGATAGAGGGTTTCGGCCGCCTTCCATACCGCCTCATCGCGGGGGTTGACCATGGTGACCAAAACATGGAACGGCGCGATTGGCATCGGCCAGATGATGCCGTTTTCATCGTAATTCTGCTCAATGGCAGCGGCGACGGTGCGGCCGACGCCGATGCCGTAGCATCCCATGAAAAGCACCCGCTCCTCCCCTTGGGCATCGAGAACGGTGGCCCCGAGGGCGGCGGAATATTTCGTCCCGAGCTTGAAGACATGCCCGACCTCGATGCCCCGCCAGATTTCCAGCCGCCCTTCGCAGCGCGGGCACGGATCGCCGGCGACCGCCTGGCGCAGATCGGCAAAGGTTTCGACAGTGAAATCGCGGCCGACATTGACGCCGGTAAAATGCATGTCCTTTTCGTTGGCGCCGACGACAAAATCGGCCATCGCCTGCACCTCGTGATCGGCCAGCAGGCGCAGCTTCAGCCCGACCGGGCCGGCAAAGCCGGTCGGAGCACCCGTCACCCGCAGCACAACTTCCTCCGGCGCCAGTTCGGCCGTGGCGGCGCCAAGCAGGCGACAGAGTTTGATGTCGTTCAATTCACGGTCGCCGCGCAGCAGCACCGCCACCGTTTCGCCACTGTCGGTTTGGACGATCAGCGTCTTGACCAGGCGGTCGGGAGTGGTGCCGAGGAACAGCGCCACATCCTCGATGCTCTTGCGTGCCGGGGTGGCGATCTTTTCCAGCGGTTTGCCCGGCACCGGCGCCGGCTGAACGGCCATGCGGATTTCTGCCTTCTCCACGTTGGCGGCGTACTGGCAGCGATCGCAGGAGACGATGGCATCCTCTCCCGATTCGGCCAGAACCATGAATTCATGTGATGAGGTGCCGCCGATGTTGCCGGTATCGGCCTCCACGGCGCGGAATTTGAGGCCGCAACGTTCGAAGATGCGCCGGTAGGCCTGATACATCTTTTCGTAGGCGACATCCGCCCCAGCCTCGTCGAGATCGAACGAATAAGCATCCTTCATGATGAACTCGCGGCCGCGCATCAGACCGAAGCGGGGGCGGATTTCGTCGCGGAATTTCCCCTGAATCTGGTAGAGATTGAGGGGAAGTTGCCGGTAAGAGCGTACCGTCCCGCGCACGATATCGGTAATCACCTCCTCGTGCGTCGGACCGAGACAGAATTCCGTTTCCTTGCGATCGCGAAAACGCAGCAGTTCCTTGCCGTATTTCTCCCAACGCCCCGACTCCTGCCACAGTTCGGCCGGGACCACCATCGGCATCAGCAATTCCATCGCTCCGGCACGGTTCATTTCTTCGCGGACGATATTCTCCACTTTCCGAATCGACCGCAGACCGAAGGGGAGATAGTTGTAGATACCGGCAGCCACTTTCCGGATCATCCCGGCGCGCAGCATCAGCTGATGGCTGATTACCTCGGCATCGGCAGGGGTCTCCTTCAGTGTGGGCAACAGATACTGCGTATAGCGCATGACATACCTCGACGGCGGAAAGAAAAGAAAAAAGCGCCTGAGCGCTACGAAATGCGAATGAAAATTAGCCTATTTTGCGCTCGATTGCAAGAAATCTCATCGGCAGAGAAGGGCCAAAGCAAAGGATGGACTTTGGCTTGCAAAATGTGTTTAATGCCCCAGGTGCAGTTTAAATCAGCGGGGAAATTCCGCTTCCGGAGATCGCCATGCAGGAAGAACTCAATCAAGGCAATTTCAGTCGGCAGATTGTTGCTGGCGCCCCGCTGATTTATATCACCACCGACAACGAAAGCCGCACCGAGTTTCTGATCACCCGCGCCGCATTGTACGGCATCAAGGGGATGCCGGTTCCTCTCGTCTGGAGCTGTGTCGGCGGTTTTCCCGGGCAGCAGGGAACGGAGGATCCTCTGACCGCCTTGCGCTGGGCGGTGGAGCAGGAGGGGCGCGGCATCTTCATCTTCAAAGACATCCATTGGTTCTGGGAAGACAATCCCTTTATCCAGCGCACCCTGAAGGATTTTGCCGCCGTGCGACGGCCGGCCGGCAAGACGCTGGTTTTCGTCAGCGCGGAGGTGGAAATCCCGCCTCCCTTGCGCGAGGATTTTCTCGTTCTCGACCATGGTCTTCCGGATCGGGAGGAAATCCACGACTGGATCGAAGATAAAAAGGAGAAGGACACCTTTCTGCGCGAGCTGCTGAACAGCGAAGGGGGGCTGGGCCGCCTGACCACCGCTGCCCAGGGACTCGACCTGCTCGATATCGACCGCGCTTTGCGACTGGCGCGGGTGGGCAAAGGGGCGGGACTGGAGGAGGTGGTGACCATCCTGCACCAGAACAAAAAGCAGATCCTGCGCAAGAGCGGGATTATGGAATTTGTCGAGAACGACGTCCGTCCCGACCAGGTCGGCGGGATGGAAACGCTCAAAAACTGGATGGAAAAACGCGAGAAAGCGTTCGGCGCTGCCGGTTTCGCCGAAGGGCAGAATCTCCCCCGCGGGGTGCTGATGATGGGGATCAGCGGCTGCGGCAAGAGCCTCTTCGTCAAGGCGATCGCCGCCCGCTGGCGCCTCCCCCTTTTGCGTCTGGATATGGCGACCGTTTACGAGGGAACGTTCGGTTCGCCGGAGAGTTCGCTGCGCAAGGCGTGCAAGACCGCCGAAGCGCTCGCCCCCTGCGTCTTGTGGATCGACGAGATGGAAGCGGGGATTTCCAATCAGGGATTCAAGTCCGAGGGTGGATCGGCCTCGCGGGTCCTCGGCTATTTTCTCACCTGGATGCAGGAGCGGCGCAATCCCGTCTTTGTTGCCGCCACCGCCAATGCCATCGAAATGCTTCCTGCCGAGGTGCTGCGCAAGGGACGCTTCGATGAAATCTTCTACATTGCCCTCCCCGGGCTCGCTGAACGGGAGGAGATTTTCCTTATTCACCTGAAGAAGAACGGTTTCGTTCCCGAATCGTTCGCCCCCGAAATGCTCGCCCACTCGGCCAAGGGATTCTCCGGCGCGGAAATCGAGCAGGCGATTGCCAGCGCCATCTTCGAATCGTTGGCCCAGGGGCGCCAATTGATTCAGCAGGACCTCATGGAAGCCATCAGCCGCACCGTTCCTTTGTCCGTGACCATGGCCGAACAGATCAAAAAGATCGAGGCCTGGGCATTCAAACGGGCAGTGCCAGCCAACCGCGGCGCCGACAAGTAACCTTTCCACTCTTTGATCCCTTGGAACAGCAGGTCATGCCCGAATGCTTTTGTCGGGCATCCATCCAGCTGGATTCCCGCCTTCGCGGGAATGACGAACAACATCATTCTCCCCATTTCTTCTGACACTCTGCACAATCGTTTTCTCCCCTTCTTGCTTTTATCGAAAAGAAATCTATATTCATTTTGTTTAATTATAGGTGCATAGCTGTCCCCTCGCGTAGTCGCTGATCCCAAGGAGCACTGTCATGGGCCGTTGCTTGCGGATTGTCATCGTTGTCTTCTGCGCCACACTGGCAGCCGGTTGTGCCGCTCCGCTTGGGGAACGATCTGATGCCAGCTCTCACCTCCCCATCGGCAAGAAGCATGAATTTATTCTCCACTCGAAGGCCACCCTGAAAAACTTTCAGAATACCGCCATCGATTTGCGCAGCCGCCGCAAACCGCAGGTGCTGCACGAGTTCGCCGGCGAAGTCAAAAATTACATGGAAGTGCAGGTCGAACCGATCGTCATCGATTCCGAGGCCGGCCAAAACCTGGAGACGCGTCTGGAAATCGCCAAACTGCAATTGCTTGCCGGTATGGTCTACGTTGAGCTCACGGAATATCGGCAGGCCCGCCAACTGCTGGAGGCAATGGAAACCCGTTACGGCAATCAAGCGGAAATTCTGACCGCCTCCCTCGACCGCAACGATATCGGCTTTGCCAGCCTCGAAGCCGGCCTGCAAAACATGAAAGAACGCATTGCCCGCGAAACGGCGCGTATCCCTTTGTTGCAGCGGCTTCCGATAGCTGCCCTCCCCTTAATCTGACTGGCGCGATGGAGGACTCCATGTTCAACAACCTTCCCATAGCCATTAACGGCCTTCTGACAGTCTTCATCAACAGCTTCTCCGGCCTGCTGCAGATCTCGGTCTACATCGTCATCGGCATCCTCTTTTTTTACGCCTTGGGAAAATGCTGGCAGGCTTTTCGCGCCCTCTCCCATTTCGACTTCCCCCAGCTGGGAAGTGCTGCGCTGCTGGAAAATTGCGCTTATCCGGCGCCGCTGGCACTGGTTGCCGCCTCTTCCTTCAGCAAGACGAAAAAGCATTACGTGCTCGAAAAACGCTGCGACCTGCAGGGACACAAGATGATGCCGCCGGACGGCTTCATTCGGGACGCGGCCTTCCAGTACAGCGAGCGCTATTTCGAAGAAAATTTTCTTGATCCGATTGCCACGGCGGCCAATATGATGCCCCCCCTTGGTTTTATCGGCACGATCATCGGCATGGTGGTGAATTTTCTCGCCACAAACGGGACGCTGAAAAGTCAGATGACCGTCACCGGCATTGCCACCGCTCTCTACACCACCCTCATCGGTCTGGTCTGTTACACGATTCTCGAACTGGTGCTTAAGGTTTTCTCTTCACTTGCCCGCCGACGCATCGATGAGGGGCTGGCCGCCGTTGACGACCGGGTGAGCCTGGTGCCGGAGAAAAGGGCCGCCTGAAATGAAACGACGGGAAAAGAACACCTGGCTTTTTTCCTTTACCGATCTTTCCTTTCTTTTGCTGATCACCCTGAGCATGATCCCCGACAACGCCGGGGATTACTCCCTGCGGTTGGCCAAAATGAGTCTGCCGGCAGTGCCGGAAAGCGCTGCCCTGCACCCCCTTGACGAGCCGCCGGAACCGTGGGAATTGCGCATCCTCCCGGTTTCCGCCGAAAGTCCCGCCCCCTTTCGCCTGGTGCGTTCCGGGGAACAGGATCCGCTGGTCTGCAACGAGAACAGTCTCCTGGCCGCGCTGGAAGATCTGCGGACGCGCGGCATACAACCGGTGCTGCTGCCGGACAAGGCGTCGCTGAGCCACGATTTTCTCTTCGCCGCCGGCGCCTTGGCCCGCGTCTGGTCGTTGCCGGAGAACCAGATCATTGTCAAGCCAAAGCCGGCGGGAGAGCGCCCGTGATTGTTCCCGAGGGGCACTACGGCTGGGGAATTCTGGCAATCCCGATTCATCGCGGGAGCCAGCGGGCTGGAGATTTCCCGTCAGGAAATTGGCCCATACCGCCAGTATCGGATCTCGTTTCCTGGCGTCGATTTTCCCTCTGCTGCGCCGCGACCTGCCTCCTCCTGATCGCCCCCCTCCTGTTGTATCGGCCGGCGACACCGGCGCGGCCGGCCCCCCCGGTGGAGGTTGTCGTCCGGCTGCACGAGGAAGTCCCCGAAATGCCTTTGCCGGCACCGGTTGCCGCCCCTGCGCCAGCCGAACGGCCGCGTGAAATTCGGAAGAATGAAATGGCGACAGCGCACCGAAAAGCGATCGTCAGCGCACCACCCCAGACGCGCCCAAGGCACCTGGCGGAGGCGCCACCGGTTACCGCGCCCCCGCCTCCGGTGGAAATAGCGGTGACAGCCGAAATCCCCGTCCTCGATCTGCCGCTACCGCCCCCCTCTTCCCGGCGTCCGCGCGCCGCTGCCGAACTTCTGCCGCCGACCCCAAAACGAGCATTGTCGTCGGCTCAGCCGGAGGTCGCCCTCGGCGCGCAGCCGATAATCCGGCAGCGGTCGCCGGGCAAGCCGCGGCGGTATCGCCCCGGCCGCAGGAAAAAGTGTCCATGGCCATGGGCTCTGAAATCGAACTGCAGCCGGATAAGATCCGTGGGAAAACGATCCGGGCTGCAGAAACGCCGACAATAGGAAAGGAAACCCGGCGCGCGGCAGCTACCGTTCGCGCCCCCGCCAGCGATCTGCAGCCGCCAGTGCCCCCCCCACGTCCTAAGCTCGCCACTGCGCCGGCAAAGACGGCGCTGGAACCGCTTCGGCCAGATCTGCCGACCGTCGGCAGCGCTCCTTTTGCCTTTCTCGACCAGCTCGCGCCGGCCGAACTCGACCGCTCGCTGCTGGTCAGCCTGAACCGACTGCGCACTTGTCGCGATCCCCGGGCGGAGTTGCAGCTCAAGACTCGGCTGGCCACCCTGCTCAGCCGACCTGACCTGTGCCGTTCCAGCGGTGTTGTCTTCAATGTCCTTTATCCCGAATCGGCTTATTCCGTTCATATCGATCTTTACAATTACGAACAGAAAGAATTTTCCGACCGTTGCGCCGCCCTGCGGCAGACAATCGACTGCTTTGAGGCAAGGAGATAATCGATGAAAATGCGCTGCCGCCTGCTCTTGCTGGTCATTCTCTGCTGCGGATTCGCTCTCCCGGCGCAGGCCGCCGGATCACCGACCGAACAGTGGGACGCTCTTCTCGAAATCACCGGCAAGTTCAGCTGGTATCCGCAACCGGACGTGCAGAAACTGCTCGAAGGCAAGGGGACCGAGTACGGCCAGAGTCTGGAGGAATATCGGTCCGGACTCCTGACCGAAATCACCGGCGGCCGCACCCCCGCCGTACGCATCCGCGCCTCCGATTTTCTCACCGGCCTTCCCTGGCGGAAGTATTACCATCTCTCCCTTGCCGAATTCTCCCTCTTTCTCGCCAACGGCAAGGAGATTCATCTGCAGAATGCCCAAGAAGCGCTGTCGGTTCTGGCGGAGAAAACCGAACAGCCGGAAGTCGCCTTCTGGAATGACATTTATCGCTGTCAGCGGGCATGCCTGACCAAAGATCGCAATGCTTTTATCGCCGCCGCTTTTCACCTCTGGCAGAAGGTCATTCTGCGTTTTGAGCTCGAAACTCTCCTTTTTCCGAACGGCACCGCCCAGGTTGGCTTCGTCCGGAATCTCCCCTACCTCTACGAGAATCTGGCGCATCTGGTAATCCGCAAAGCGATTGTCGAACGGGAAATCGCCGACCTCTACCCCCTGAGCGCCCTGATCCTCGATATCCAGCCGAAGCTGACGGTGGAGAACGGCTACAAGGAGATCGTCGGCCAAGTGGTTGCCCGCATGCAGGGAGCCGGTTCCGATAATCGCAATCTCAATTTTGCCGTGGCGCTCCTGGAAGCGACGGATAAACGCTACGATTTCGAAGACGAAAAAGATGCGGCTGAATTGGCGGCCAAATACCATCTGACCCGCAAATACTACCTGCTGGCGGCGAGCTGGGCCGATACCGGCAAGGGGAAGGCGGCGCTTCTCGCCGAGCAGATGGGGTTTCTCAATTATGTCATCAGCCGCTTCGGCAGTAATGAAAATGCTCCGGCGGCCAAGGCCTTTTTTGCCAATCTGCCGCTGTTGGCGAGCGAACAGTTAGAACAGGCGATCGCTTCCTATGACCGGCTGGCCGCCCCAGCCGTTGAGCAGAGCGACGGCCGGACCGAAGGTTTCGAGGACCGCAAGGTCTATCTGCAATCCATGCATCAGCTTTGGGATGCGACGGCCAAGCTGGCTTTTGTCCTTTCCGATTACTACCGCAACAACCGGCCGCAGAACGATGCCGACATTTTTCCGGCAGCCCGGCCGCTGGAGCAGTATTGCGATCTGTTCGCTCGGCATGCCCGGAGCAATCCGCAGATCGTGCCGGACAACGCCTATTTTCTCACCGCCTATGCCGCCCGCGAACTGGCCGATCTCTATCGCCGGCATGCCCTCTACAGCACCGACAACCGAGCAAATAACCTGGCTTTCGCTTATCAGCTGCAAGCGGCGGAGCTTTTCCCCCTTGACCTGCCGGGGGTTTTGCAGTTGGCCTTTCAATCGACCCTTGACGGTCGAGTACCGGATTTCTTTCAGTATTCCACCCCCCTGGCCACCCGGCTGCGGGCCTCCGGCAACGCTGCCAGCTGGAGTTCGCGGCATCCCGGGGAATTTGCCGGTCTGATTGGCCTATTGCCGACGGTTGTGCCGGAGGTGTTCGAGAACGCCTTTTTTCTTCTGCAGCATATGCCGGAAAAAGAAACGTCCGAGGATATTCTCTTCGCCACCACCGTAACCATGGCCAAGACCCTGATGGCCGGAACCGCAACCGGAAGAAAGGCTGAGAAACCGCCGGCTGCCCGGGGAGAAACCGCCTCCAAGTCGCCCGAAGCCGATCTCACCTCTCCCTATTTCGAGTTGAAGAGTCATCTTTACGGCGCAACGGAGAGCCCGTTGCATGAATTCCTCCGCACCCTCTTCAACGAGATCCCCTACGAAAACCACCAGTACGTGGCCCTGCTGAAAAAAGCCCGCTGACGCAAGAAGGCCCGGCCGATCTTCCCGGCCGGGCCTTTCTAATTACCGAATCAACTATCAGATTATTGAGGCAGGATCGTGCAGCAGATGATCTCGACCCGGCGATTCTGATAACGTCCTTCCTTGGTGCTATTGTCGGCTATCGGCCGGCTCTCGCCGTATCCTTTCGCCCGGATCTTCACCGCATCGACCCCATGCTTTTCGATCAGGTACTGGCGCACCGCTTCGGCGCGTCGTTCGGACAATTTCTGATTGTAGTCTTCCGCTCCCTGGGCGTCGGAATGGCCGGCCACCAGGACGTAAGGAATAGCCTTGTTTTCTTCGATGAAAGCCGCCGCCTTCTCAAGGTCCGCCCTGAACTCCGGCTTGATCACAGCCTGATTCGTATCGAAATTGATGTGCAGGGTCAATTTCAGCTCGCACCCCTGGTTGTCGACGGCAACACCAATCGGGGTGTTGGGGCATCTATCGTCGTTGTCCGCCACACCGTCGCCATCGCTGTCGAGCGGGCAGCCGCTGGCATCGACATTGATGCCTTTCGGCGTGCCGGGGCACTTGTCATTGGCATCGACCACGCCATCGCCGTCGCTGTCCTTCGGCGGCGCGACCACCGCTTGCGTCTGGGCCGGCGGAGTGATAGGTGCCACGGCCTGGGGCACCGGTGCGGGCGCGGCGGCGACCTTCCGGATGCCGCCAAAGGCGAACTTCAGGCCGGCGGTGTAGAGCAGATTGTGATCCAGATTGCTTTCATCGGTCACCAAAAGATGCCGGACATCCCCCCGCAGTGCAATATCGTCCGTAAGTTGATAAAGGACGCCAAGACCATAATTGGCCATGAATTCGTCGTCCCCATCAAGCCTGTAGCCACCGATTCCGGCCGCCACATACGGGACAATGCGCGCATCCGGCAGCAGATTGTAGAGAGCATCGAGACGATAGTTGAACAGGTCGGCATCGTTGCCGTTATCGTCTTCCGAATTGGCCCCGAAAAGAGCCGCCTCGACAGCCAAATTCCTGCTCAGGTTGTAACCGATCCCCAATCCGTACGCGAAATCGTTGTCGGCCTGCTGATCCCCTTCAAAAACGATTCCGCCCAGCATCGGCGACAGGGTGACTTTCCCTGGCGTCTGCCCCGCGAACGCCGGCGGCACAAAAAGCAGACTGACCCACAAGAGCGACAGAACACGTTTAATCACTGATTCCTCCATTTAAAAGGGTTGAAAAAGAATGTGCCATTTTCCGCAACGACTCAGCCCAGTTCGGTAGTGCATTGCGGGCAGCGCCGCGCCCGGATAGGAATGCTCAGGGTGCAATACGGACATTCGCGGGTGGCAGGCGGCTGCTCCACCGCTTGCGCCGCCTCGCGCCCGGCTTGCAGCCGGTTGACCGACTTGACCAGGAGAAAGACGGCAAAAGCCACGATGAAGAAATTGAGAATGGCCTGGATAAACAGGCCATAAGAGAGGATGACGGCGCCGGCGGCTTTCGCTTCGGCAACGGTGGCATAGGGGGGCGGTACGGTTCCCGCCTGAAGAACGGTAAAAAAATTGGCGAAGTCCACGCCGCCGAGGAGCATGCCGATCGGCGGCATGAGGACATCGTCGACCAGCGACTTGCTGATAGCGCCAAAAGCCGCACCGATGATGATACCCACAGCCATGTCGACCACGTTGCCGCGCGCGACGAATACCTTGAATTCCTGCCACATGCCCATCGTTAAATCCTTTATTGTATTTTGTTAATTATTTGTACATTTACATTTTTCGTATGTAAATGAAAGTTTTTTTATTATGATTGGTTTTAATTTGATTCAATAAGAATTCCCCGGCCGTTGCGCCCCCCAGACCGCCGGTAATCCGGCATAGCTCAAGGGTCACCCTGTTTGACCCCACTTTGTTTTCTCCGGTACGATAAACTATGGTGATTACCGCTAATTTGTTGTGCACAGCAGCAATCGAAGGAGAATAACCCCATGGCAAAACCCGACCCCGCGACAGGAAAAAGAACGCCGGGAGCAGGAATTGATAATCCAGCGGCAGATAGCTTTCGCCTCCGGACTTTTTCAGGGAGATGTCACGGTACGCACCCTCCTGGAGTCGATTGGCGAAGGTATCGTCATCATCGACCAGTTCGGGACCATTCTGCTTGTGAATAGCCGCGCCGAGCAGATGTTCGGTTATCCAAGGGAGGAGATCGTCGGGAAGCCGCACGCACTTCTCATTCCCGAACGCTTCCGCACGGTGCATGAACAGCATACGGCGCATTATTTCGAGGAACCAAAGGCAAGACCGATGGGGCTCGGCCTCGACCTTGCCGGGCGCCGCCGGGACGGAAGCGAATTTCCGGTGGAAATCAGCCTGAGCTTCCTGGAAACGATCAATGGACTCCTCGTTCTCGCCTTCATCAGCGACATCTCCCATCGCAAGGAGGCCGAGAATAAGCTGCGCAAAAGCGAGTACCAGCTGGCAGAGGCGCAAAGGCTTGCCCATATCGGCAGTTTCGAATACGATCCGATTGCCCGAAGAATTACCGGATCCGATGAGATGTTCCGGATATTCGGGCGTTCTTTCTCCACGTACGAGAGTTTCCTGGAGCTGGTTCATCCCGATGATCGCAGCAAAGTAAACAAGGCGGTCCAGGACGCACTTGACCGGCAAACGCCCTATACCCTCCTGTATCGCATCATCCGCCCGGACGGAATCATCCTCATCGTCCATTCCCTGCGGGAGGCGGTAACCGATGACGCCGGCAATGTGGTCCGGATGATCGGGACCGTCCAGGATGTCACCGAGCAAAAACTGCTGGAGGAGAAGCTCGAAATTCTGAACAGCGTCCTTTCAGCGCGGGCCGGCGAACTGGAGGCCGCCAACCAGGGATTGGAGGCTTTCAGCTACACGGTAGCCCACGACCTGCGCAACCCATTGAACGCTATCAGCGGCTACTGCCAGTTGATGCAGGAGGTATGCAGCGACAAGCTCGATGAAAACTGCAATGAGTACCTCAAGAATGTCTACGAAAGCACGCGGCGGATGACCCGGCTCATTGAAGCTCTGCTCAATTTCTCCCGCCTGGACCGTGTAGAACCGCGCCGGGAGACGGTTGACCTCAGCACATTGGCACAGGAGGCGGCTGCGGAGCTGAAAATGGCGGAGCCGGGACGACGGGCCGTATTCCGCATTGCCGAAGGGGTATCGGTCAACGGCGATGCAAGCCTGCTGCGGGTGGTCATGGACAACCTTTTAGGCAACGCCTGGAAATTCACCGGCTCACTGGAGGAGGCGGTCATCGAGGTCGGAGTGGCGGAGATCGACGGGAAATCTGCCTATTTCGTCCGGGACAACGGCGCCGGTTTCGACATGGCATATGCGGATAAACTTTTTATTCCTTTCCAGCGGCTGCCCGGTTTGGGCCTGGATGAATATACAGGGCACGGCATCGGTCTTGCCACAGTGGAGCGGATCATAAAGCGCCACGGCGGGAAAATTTGGGCCGAGGGGGAGCTGGGGAAGGGGGCGACTTTTTACTTCACCTTGCAGCATTAAAAAATTTTACATTTGTGGTTTTTTGCCTTATAAGTGTGCCTTCGCGGTTTGCGTATCGGAGAGAAAGGATGCCCAGGAGTTGTCACAGATTGGCGATGCCATCCTTTATGAAAGGTTATGCTGAAAAGTAAAATGAAAAAGGCTCGTTCCTACATTTTTCCATTGAAGGCTTGGAGCCGATTAAGCCGAAAGCCGTTAGAGTACTAAGGTAGGCGTTATGCAAGTCAAAAAAAGGCTGCAGATAAACTCAGTTGGTTCAGTAATGACGGCTTTTGTCATAGTCCTCGTGCTGTTCCTGGCATTGCATCGCGTCAACCACGCCTTGGAAGAATCGGATATAGCCGGCGAGATAATAACCACCGCATTTGAAAGAAGTACGCTCAGAAGCGACTACCTGCGGACCTACAGTGACAGGGCAAAAAAGCAATGGTTTGCCAAGCATGAACAGATGGGCGGACTTCTGAAATCCGCATCGGGGAAGTTCAGGGATGCCGAAGACAAAAGGATTATCGAGGAAATGATCAGGGATCAGGACTCGACCGGAAAAATCTTTTCAAGCATCGTGGCAAACCGGGAAAAGAGGAGATCGGACGCAGACTCAGCCCTCTCTCAGGAGACTGAAAGCAGGCTGGTCAGCCAGTTGGAAATGAGGTTGTATGACAAAGTCTTGAACGCACGCAAGTTTGCACGAGGCCGCCGACAGGCACCTGTTCTCCGCCCTCAGGCTGGCAGGCGGGGCTATCGTTTGTGTTATCGCAATCGTGACCGCAGCAGTAATACTCAATTCATGGACAATGGGCCGGACCATTGCCGATCGTATCGAGAGGCTTCGCCATGGCGCTCGGTCATTGGAGGAGGGAATCTCGATCACCGGATCGATATCAAAGGCGATGATGAGTTTGCGGAACTGTCACGGGCGTTCGATGCGATGACTGCAAAATTGCGCGGGTCTTACATGGATCTTGAAAAGGAGATTGCTGAGCGCAGGCAGATGGAGGAGGTATTGCGGGAGTCTGAAAAGCGTTACCACTCGCTGTTTGAACACATGTTGGATGGGTTCGCGTATTGCAAGATGCTTTTTGATGACCATGGTCGTCCTGAAGATTTTGTCTATCTCGATGTCAACACTTCATTCGCAAGGTTGACGGGATTGGAAAACGTGGTTGGCAAAAAAGTCACCGAAATCATCCCCGAGATCAAAGAGTCAAATCCAGAGTTGTTTGAAATTTATGGCCGAGTCGCATTGACCGGCCAGCCGGAGAAATTCGAAATCGAAATCAAACCTTTGGAGATATGGTTTTCGATCTCAGTTTACAGTACGGGAAGAGAATACTTTGTAGCTGTGTTTGATAACATCACCGAGCGCAAACAGGCGGAAGAAGCGCTGCAAAAGCTAACGAAGAGCTGGAAATACGGGTCGCGGAGCGGACGGAGGAACTGGAAGAAAGCCGCGCAGAACTGGAGATGCAGAATGAGGAACTGCAGGAGACCTATCACGAGCTGGAGGTGGAAACCGCCGAACGCATCCGGGCGATGGAAGAACTCCGGGAAAAGGACCGGATGCTGATTCAGCAGAGCCGCATGGCGGCCATGGGAGAAATGCTCGGCAACATCGCCCATCAGTGGCGCCAGCCCTTGAACATCCTGGGACTCATGATTCAGGATCTGGGGCTGTCCTATGAATGCGGCGAGTTCAGCAAGGAACTCCTTGACGCCAATATCGGCAAGGCGATGGAAATCCTTTTACATCTGTCGCAGACCATCGATGATTTCAGCAACTTCGCCGCCCCGGACAAGGAAAAGAGCCTGTTCAGGGTGGATCAGGTCATCGAGAAAACGATCTCCCTGATCGAGGAGAGTTTCAAGGACCAGCGCATCGCCATTGAGGTCAGCACCAGCGACGATCCGCAGATCAACGGCTATCCCAATGAATATGCCCAGGTGCTCCTCAATATCCTGATGAATGCCCGGGATGCCTTTCTGGAGCAGGGAACGGACAATGCGCGGATAACGGTGCGCTCATGGGAGGAAAACGGCAGGGCCGTGGTGACCATAACCGATAATGCCGGCGGCATTAAAGCGGAGATTCTGGGCAAAATTTTCGACCCCTATTTCACCACCAAGGACTTGGGGAAGGGGACCGGCGTCGGTCTGTTCATGTCGAAAACCATCATCGAGAAAAATATGGGGGGGCGTCTCACCGTGCGTAACATCGGCGGTGGCGCCGAATTCAGGATAGAGGTCTGAGATGGAATCCTTGCCGAATTCGAGAACCGCTCCTTCCATATTGATTGTAGAAGATGACAGTGTGACCTGCGAGATGCTCGGCATGGTCATTCGCAGGAAACTTCCCGATATAACCATCTACCTTGCCGAGAACGGCAGAAGTCGGCGTGGACCTCTTCAAAGAGCATATGCCGGATATTGTTATCACCGACATCAACATGCCGGTGATGGATGGCATCGAGATGGCCGCCGAGATCAAATCCATAAAGGCCGATACCAGGTTTATCGTGATGACCGCTTACAGTGACAAAGGCTATTTTGAGAGGTTCAGCGAAATCGGTTTCAGTGACTATCTGTTGAAACCAGTCCAGTTCCCGAAGCTGTTCGCTGCCATTGAAAAGTGTGTGTCCGAAATCTGAATGCTCGGGAGGGGGTGGTGCGGCGAGTTAGCTCTCTTTTTCGTTCAACTCTGCCGCCAGCCGCTGCGCCTCCTCCACCAGCGCATCGGCCAGCTCGCGCTCGGGCACCTTGCGCACCATCTCGCCCTTGCGGAAGAGGATCCCCTGCCCTTTGCCGCCGGCGATGCCGATGTCGGCCTCGCGCGCCTCGCCGGGGCCGTTGACCGCGCAGCCCATCACCGCCACGGTGATCTTCGTCGGCAGATCGTGCAGGCGCCGCTCGACCTCCTCGGCCACCGGGATCAGGTCGATCTGGCAGCGGCCGCAGGTCGGGCAGGAGACGAAGACCGGGCCGCGCTCGCGCAGCTCGAGGCTCTTGAGGATCTCCCAGCCGACCTTGACCTCCTCCACCGGATCGCCGGTGAGCGAGACGCGCAGGGTGTCGCCGATGCCGTCGTAGCAGGAGGACGCCGAGGCCGACGGCGCTCTTGATCGTGCCGGCCCAGGTGGTGCCGGCCTCGGTGATGCCGATGTGCAGCGGGTAGTCGACCTGTGCGGCGAGCAGCCGGTAGGCCTCGACGGTGCGGCGGATGTCGGAGGCCTTGAGGCTGACCTTGATCTCGCGGTAGTCCAGCTCCTCGAGGATGCGGATGTGGCCGAGGGCGCTCTCGACCATCGCCTCGGCGGTCGGATGGCCGTATTTTTCCAGCAGCTCCTTCTCCAGCGAGCCGCCGTTGACGCCGATGCGGATCGGCACCTGCCGCTCGCGGCAGGCGCGCACCACCTCCTCGACCTTCCAGCGCGTCGCCGATGTTGCCGGGGTTGAGGCGCAGCCCGTCGACGCCGCCGTCCAGGGCAGGCAAGGGCGAGCTGGTAGTCGAAGTGGATGTCGGCGATCAGCGGCAGCGGGCACTCGCGGCGGATGGCGGCCAGGGCCTCGGCGGCCTCCTGGTCGGGGACGGCGCAGCGCACGATCTCGCAGCCGGCCTCGGCCAGCGGCGGATCTGGGCGAGGGTGGCGGCGACGTCGCGGGTGTCGGTGTTGGTCATCGACTGCACCGAGACCGGCGCGCCGCCGCCGATGGCGACGGTGCCGACGTGGATCTGGCGGGTGAGGCGGGGCATGCGAGCTCCTGATAGAGATTGCTGGAGTTTAGGAGCGCGCGAAAGGTAAGTCAAGATTGACAGTACCCCCGTGAACGGGTAATTTGTCTTTTTCCTCGCACCAGGACACATCCATGGCCAAAGCACCCGCCCGACCCCGTCCGGCAAAAAAAAATCTGCCGCCGCTTATCGAACTTTCGATCGATTCTCTCAACGAGGAGGGTCTCGGTATTGGCCGGCATGAAGGCAAAGAGGTACTGGTCGCCGGCGCCCTGCCGGGGGAGAAGGTGGGCATCGCCGTCGAGCGTGCCGGCCAGCGCCGGGTTATCGGCAAGCTGGTGCGAGTCATCGTGCCGCATCCGCGCCGCATCACCTCACCCTGCAAGCAGGTGAACCTCTGCCAGGGGTGCCTGCTCGCTTCTCTCGACTATGCCGCCCAGCTCGAATTCAAGGGGGATCGCATCGGCCGCGCGCTGAGCCGCTATCGTTCCCTGAACCATGTGCAGCGCCATCCGGTGTGGGCGGCGACCCATCCTCTCGGCTATCGCACCAGCGCCAAGCTCACCTTCGGCCGCGTACGCGGGCAGGTCCGCATCGGCATGTACCGCCGGGGGACGCATGATGTGGTCGATATCGGCGATTGCCCGATTCATCATCCGCTGATCAACCGCATTGTCCGGACGGTGAAGGATGAGGTCACGCGGCAGGAAATCTTCGTCTATGATCCGGTGAAGAAGCGGGGATTGCTGCGCTACCTGGCGATCAGGGTCAGTCCCACTTTCGACAAGGCGCTCGTCACCTTTGTCACCGCCGAACGTAATTTCCGCGAGATCACCCATCTGGCCAAATGGCTACAGAAAAAAGTAACCGAGGTCATCGGCGTGCATCAGAACGTCAATGCCTCCGAGGGGAACATCATCTTCGGCCGCGAGACGCTGCGTATCCTCGGCGCCGCCGATCTGATCGATCAGGTGGGTGAGGTGCGGCTGCGCATCGCCCCGACCGCTTTTTTCCAGGTCAACAATGAGCAGGCGGCACGCATTTACGAACTGGTGCGCAGTTGGGCGGCACTGTCACGGACGGAATTCGCCCTCGATATCTACTGCGGCATTGGCGGCATCGCCCTGCATCTGGCCCAGGATGCCGGCCGGGTGATCGGCGTCGAGGTGGTCGAGGAAGCGGTGCGCAACGCCCGCGAAAACGCCCGCCTGAATGGCTTGTCAAATTGCGATTTCCGCAGCGGTGACGCCGCCGAAAAACTGGAGGAACTGGCCGGAGAGATCCCCGCCGGTGCCGTGGCGGTCCTCAATCCGCCGCGCGGCGGCTGCGAGGCTTCCGTTTTGCAGGCGGTGGCCGAGCTCGCCCCGCGTACCCTGATCTATGTTTCCTGCGATCCGGAGACGCTGGCCCGCGATCTCGATCTGCTCGCCGGTTTCGGCTATCGCACCGAAGAAATGCAGCCCGTTGACATGTTCCCGCAGACGCCGCACGTGGAAACGGTCGCCCGGCTGGTGCCGATAAAGAACGAGAAAAGAGTCAGCGCCAAAAAAGGAGTATAGGATGCGAAAATTATTTCTTGCCGGCTGCCTTTTTCTTCTGCTGACCGCCTGCGGCGACAAGGCGAAGGAGCTGTACCAGACAGCGCAGTTTGAAGAGCAGCAGTTCAACAAACCGCATGCCGTGCAACTCTATCGGCAGATTGTCGAAAAGCACCCCGACTCCCCCTACGCCGGCCAGGCCAAGGAACGCCTGGCAGCGTTGGAAAAACAATAAACCCAGGAAAGCAGAAAATGAAAATTCTCGATTGCCGGACGCACCAATGCCCCTACCCCGTCGTCGAAGCCCGCAAACTGATCCTTGCCGAACCGGGAGTCCCCGTCTGCGTGCTGGTCGGCGACGACACCGCCCGGGAAAACGTCACCCGGATGGCGAAAAATCAGGGCTATGCGATTCAGAGCAAACCGGCCGATGGTGGCTTCGCCCTGGAGTTGACCCCCGGCGGCGAAAGCCGGACCGCGGCGGCTTCAGCTCCGGCACCGGGGAAAACGGTTGTCTTCATTGCCGCCGATGTCATGGGGAGCGGCAGCGACGAACTCGGCCATATATTGCTGAAAAACTTCATTTTCACCCTCACCGAACTCGAGCCGGCCCCCGATACCCTGCTTTTCGTCAATGCCGGGGTAAAATTGACCAGCAAGGGGTCGGAACGTCCTTGATGCGCTGGAAAAACTTGCCTGCATGGGGGCCGATATTGCCTCTTGTGGTCTCTGCCTGGACTATTTTCACCTGAAGGAGCAGCTGGCGGTCGGCCGTGTCACCAACATGCTCGATATCGCCGAAACGCTGCGCACCGCCGGCCGCACCATCCGCCTGTAATTGACAACACACAGCAAGGAGGAACGCATGGCGACTGAATTCAAGGCACTGCGGGTTGAACGTGCAGGGGAAAAAGAATTCTCCCGGCGGATCGTCAACCGCAACAGCAATGAACTGGCGCCAGGCGATCTGCTGGTACGCGTCCGCTATTCCTCTCTCAACTACAAGGATGCCCTCTCCGCCACCGGGCACCCTGGCGTCACCCGGGACTTCCCGCATACACCGGGGATCGATGCGGCGGGCGAAGTCGTTGAAGATGCCAGCGGCAAATTCCGCCCCGGCGACAAGGTTCTCGTCACCGGCTACGACCTGGGGATGGAGACCGATGGCGGCTGGGGGCAGTACATCCGCATACCGGCCGCTTGGGCCATTCCCCTTCCCAAGGGGCTGACACTGCGGGAAGCGATGGCATTGGGGACCGCCGGCTTGACTGCCGGCCTCTCGGTGCTGAAGCTGCAACTCGCCGGGGTAAAACCTGGCGATGGCGACATCCTGGTCACCGGCGCGACCGGCGGCGTCGGCAGCATCGCCGTCGCGATCCTTTCCCGGGCCGGTTACCGCGCCGTCGCCGCCACCGGAAAGGCAACCGACGAGACGTACCTGCGCGATTTGGGGGCATCAGAGGTGATCGGTCGCGAGGCCGTCGTGAAAGGGGCGGAGCGGCCAATGCTGAAGGAGCGCTGGGCCGGGGCGGTGGATGTCGTCGGCGGCGAAATGCTGGCCGCCACGCTTAAATCGACCCGCTACGGCGGCTCCGTTGCCGCCTGCGGTCTCGTCGGCTCGGTGGACTTAAATATGAATGTCTACCCTTTCATTCTGCGCGCCGTCAGTCTCATCGGCATCGATTCCGTGCAATGCCCGATGGAACCGCGCCTCGCCGTGTGGCAGAAGCTGGCTGGCGAATGGAAGCCGGAGCGACTGGAAGAGACGGTGACCGAGGTGACGCTGGAAGGATTGGAGGCAAAAATTGCCGCGATTCTTCAGGGTGGCGTCCGTGGCAGGACGCTTGTAAAATTGCCCGAATAAAGTCGCTTATTCTTGCGAGCGGTAACCGTTCATGCTATTTTTTTCCACTTCGCACACGGGAACAGTCCGTAGTCTGGTGACGCGCCCGGTCTTCAAAACCGGTGGGGGGCGTATCCCGCCCCTGGTGAGTTCGATTCTCATCTGTTCCCGCCAATATCAAACTAAATAGCTGGCTTAATAACCCCATCAGCCGACTTTGCGGAAGTGTTAAGGGTACTTTGACCTCATCCCTCAACTTCGGCTTTGTTCAGAATTCCAGAACAGGAGATAGATAGGTGGATTTCATAGACGAGGCGATTGAAAAACAGAGGATCAGACTGAGTACAGGGAAAGCAAAACAAAAGGCCGAAAAAGAGGAGGAAAAAGAAGAGGCCGGGAAACGAGATCAGGAAATTCGCGAGCAAGTGGATCAATGTATATCAGAAATCGTTTTCCCAGTTGTATGCAAAGCAAAAAAAAGATTTGAACAAAATGATTTTAAAGCAGAAGCAGATATAGACACATCGACGTCTCTTGACATCGGGAAAAGCTATTCCAAGGGGGCTAAATTACAGCTTCATAAAAGTATTGATAGAAGAGCCGGTGTCCCCATCGTGATCGGTCCCTCGTTATCTTTTTCCGCATCCCCTCCTTATAGCACGACTATCGCCATAGTCGCATATGGCAAAGATAACACCGCCATCTTTTCCGAACGTTGGGAGATAACGGAGATGACGGAAAAACTTGTTGAAAGCTATATAAAGAGGTTTGTCGAAGAAGTTGTAAAATAAAAAAGGGCCGCTAAGCGGCCCTTTCACTTTGAACTTTCTTCATCGGTTCAGTGCGCACCATGAGGAATCATTTCAGTTATGACCAAATCCTGGTTTTGTGTACCGGGATATGTTTCCAGAATTACCAATTCTACGACCGACCCTGGTCGAATGGTGAACGGATCAAATCTAACTGACTGCACTTCCATATCATGCAGGCTCATCTCATAAAGACGCTTGTCGTTGTGCTCTAACCTGATTTTCTTGATACGGGCATTCTCCTGCCATCCCGACTTTTTCATGTACCCATTAATGATGTCAATCCCCCAAAAAGTCGTGCTTTCCATATCTGCAAACTGTTTTTTTCGGAAAACAAAACTAACCGAATCGCCGGCGCCGTTCTTTGCTGGTACCCATGCCGTACTCAAATTTCCATCATTGATGTTATCAATGCCATACTTGACTTTTCCTTGCGGTGTACGCGTTGACGATGCCTTCATAACACACCCTACCGCACACCTTAGCGAACATCCCACCCGGAATTCTTCATTTGGGCCGACAGGTGATGATTTGATCAGATCGTCTGCACTGGCGATATTAGATAAGGAAAAGGTAGGCAGAGCAAACATAAGGATGGATAAAAGGATAATTAGATGCATCGGATTCCCTTTCCACCGACCTGCGGAGAGTCAAAGAGAGCCTTTAGCTTGCCAGACGTAACAACTTCATGTTCATTTTGGTGGCCGGAAGACTCCACAGAGTTCCTCTATAGCCAGATCATAAATAAAATAGTCTAATAAGACAAGACAAATTTTTTTCGACAAAATCAAAAACCCGATGCCAATGGGTCGGAATACTCACTGGCAGCATCCATTGTGCTGGTATATTTAGCTGAAGGGAATCGGTGCGATCGAACCGGATGCTGCCAACGTCACGCTTTTAGGGATCAGAAATAGGAAGACAAAAGTGTTTAGGAAAAAAGGCAGCGGCGAAAGCAGCTAAAGAAGTTGCTGAGGGTGCGGAGCAATCGAGGGAATGAACCGGAAACTTTCCAGCGGATCAAGGAAACGATTGGGAAAAGCAGTACTGCCAAGACCTATAATGTTGCAGAGAATACCAAGCTAACGGTTTCGGGCGTTTGCGCGCCGCGCAGTTGCGGCATGGACACCACGCCTTGGTTCATAAGTCTTTACTCTTTCAGTTAATTTGCCGCATCAGTGCGCACCATGGGGGATGAGTTCAGCTATGGCCACATCCTGATTTTGTGTACCGGGATAGGTTTCAAGAATTACCATTTTTACAACCGACCCTGGTCGTATGGTGAATGGGTCGAATCTGACTGTTTGCACTTCCATGTCATGCAGATGCATTTCATAAAGCCGCTTGTCATTGTGCTCTATCCTGATTTTCTTGATACGGGCGTTCTCCTGCCACCCCGACTCTTTCACGTAATTAATAATATCTATCCCCCAGAATGTCGTGTTTTCCATGCCGTTAAAATTGTTTTTCTCGAAAGCAAAACCAATTGATTCCCCGATGCTTTTGTTTGCTGGTATCCAGGCAGTTTTCAAATTTCCATCATTAGTGTTAGCAATGCCACGCATCGACGATGCACTAATATCCCAACTTACCGCACATCTTAGTGAACATCCCATTCCGAACTCTTGACTTGCCTGGCCAGTAGCTGATGATTTTAACAGATCGGCTGCACTGGCGATATCCAATGAAGAGAGGGTAGGCAGGGCTACTACAAGAACGAATAAGCAAGTAATTAGATGCATCTGATTCCCCTTTTTCTTGGGTGGCGGGAGGCTCCGTAGGGTTCCCCTGCAGTTCAGATTATAAGGAAGAGGGTTTTATTAAAGCAAGTCGAATATCTCTGAATAATTCTTAAATGGTTTTAGCTTGATAGCGGCAAACTCGGCAGATTGTTTCCCAGCCTCAGAGTGCTACAAGAACAATTTCTGGACACCCCCTTGTCGCCGGGCTATCCTCTGCACCTTGATCTCGGGAGGGCCATGCTAATGTTCGTCGAAATCCTGAACATCGTCCTGCCAGTCTTCATAGTCATCGCTCTCGGCTATTTGCTCCGCCACCTGGAGTTGATTAATGCTGCCTTTCTCTTCCAGACCAACCATGAAGCTCTCCGGCGGCATCCTCAACGCTTGACGTGCGCGGCCAGAGGACGGGACTCGGGGTCCTTTGCCGGCACGCCCTGCGGCAACTGCCACCTACATCGTGGCCGCACCAGAGGAAAAGGACGCTGAACTGCCCGGCTCGATCGTCAGGATGTCCACCCTGCTGATCGGCGTTCACCTACACCGTTATCCTCTTTTTATTGCACAGTTTCGATATAACGCCGAGCGTTTCCGTTCGTGCAGCCAAGGAGAAATATTCCCATGTACTCACCTTTCGAAATCGGTAACCGCTTCCGCATTCTCCCCCCGAAGCGCCGGCTTCTGGCGACGGCCGCATCGATCTGATCATGGCGCGCGGCGCTTTTGGTTCCGGGGAGCATGAAACAACGGCGAATTGCCTGACGATATTGGAGAAATTACCGGAAGTGCCGGGCGCGCGGGTGTTCGATCTGGGGAGCGGTACGGGGATTCTCGCCATCGCCGCCCTGAAGCTCGGCGCCGCCGCCGCCCTGTGCATCGACATCAACCCGCAGGCGGTCGAGACGGCGCGGAAGAACTGCGGTCTGAACAACGTCGCCGACCGGGCGCAGCATCACGTCGGCGTGTTGGAGGACGCCCCGCCCGGGGAGTTCGATCTGGTCCTCGCCAATATTTATGGCGATCTCCTGCTCGATCTCGCCCCTGCCCTCACCCCCCGCGCCCGCCCCGGCGGCCTGCTCCTGCTCTCGGGGATGCTCTGGGAATACAACTTCGAGGTACGGCAGACCTACGAACGGCTCGGCTGCACCGTCGTGCGCAATTACATGCTGGAGGAATTCAGTTCGGTTCTGCTGCGCAAGAATTAGTCACAACACTTCACAATTATCCAGCCGTCCGCGAACCTGCGGATCCTCCCCTCGTTTCAACACCTGCGAACTACCCCCGTTGAGCCTGAAACTTGCGTTTGGTTGGTAAACGCAAGGGACGTGGTACATTTTCTCCATGGCAGTCGAACAGATTACGCCACTGCATGTTGCCGAGGCCAGATCCCTGATCGCGGATGCCGGGCTGCGTTTTGAGGAGAACTACGACGATCTGGTTGGGGTCTATGCGGGTGACAAACTGGTCGCCACCGGGGCGCGGCACGGCTGCATTCTGAAAATGCTGGCCATCGGCGCGGAACACCGGGGGGGGCCGCTCCTCGGGGAAGTGATAACCGAACTGATCCGCCTGGGCTACGCGGCCGGATGCGAAACATTCTTCGTCTTCACCGCCCCGGTCAGCGCCCCCTCCTTCGCGGCCCTCGGCTTCCATCTTCTTGCCGTCCACCCGCAGGTGGCGCTGCTGGAATACGGTGGCGGCCTGGAGCGCTATCTGCAGGCGCACCGGCAGCTGGTCCGTCCGGGGGCGAACGGCGCCGTCGTCGTCAACTGCAATCCGTTCACCCTGGGGCACCGTTTTCTTATCGAGGAGGCGGCCCGAGGCGTCGATACCCTTTATATCTTCGTGGTACGCGAGGACCGTTCGGCCTTTCCCTTCGAGGTGCGCCTGCGGCTGGTCCGCGAGGGCGTGGCGGACCTGCCCAATGTCATCCCCCTGGACAGCGATCAGTATGCCATCAGCGCCATCACCTTCCCCGCCTATTTTTTGCGCACAAGCGATGAGGCGGCAAGGATCCAGATGGAACTGGATCTTCTTCTGTTCGCGACCCGCATTGCCCCCTTCTTTCACATTCGGCGGCGCTATATCGGCAGCGAGCCTTATTGCCGCACCACCCGCCTGTACGGCGAGGCGATGCGGCGCATCCTGCCGGCGCACGGCATCGAGACGCTGGAAATCGAGCGTCGTCAAGTCGATGGCAAACCGGTCAGCGCCTACCGGGTGCGGGAAGCATTACGACGCGAAGCCTTCGAGACCGCGCGGCGGCTGCTGCCGCCGACCACCCTGGCCTTCCTCCTCTCCCCCGAGGGCGCCAGGATACGGGAGAAGCTGCGCACCTACGACAGGAGGAGACACTGATGGAGATCCGGAAGAAAGTGCAGGCGGGAACGCTGCAATCGAGCGATCTGATGGTCTTTCTCGAACCTGCGGCGGAACTCGTTATTACCATTGAATCGACAGTGAAAAAACAATTCGAGCACCTGATCCGGCAGAAGGTGCAGGCGGTACTCGATCGCCAGGGCGTTACCGCCGGCGCCGTGCGCATCAACGACCGCGGTGCTCTCGACTTCGCCATCGAGGCGCGGGTCGAGGCGGCCCTGCGCCGCGCCACGGAGGAATAGATGGAAGGGCTCTGGTACAAGGAATGGGAGCAGGGACGACGCTTCGTCATCAAGATCGAGGCCGGCGGCCACCTCGTCCCGCGGCTGATCGGCTTCGCCCGCGAGACGAGCATGCACAATGCCGTTATCGTCTCGGCCGTCGGCTCGATGAAGAACGTGCGTTTCCGCGGGATCAAGTCCGGCGCCCGCCTGCCGATCACCCCACCGCGGGTGCACGTGCATGAGGTTGAGGGTCCGCTGGAGCTGCTTGGGCTGGAGGGGAACATCTTCCCCGACCCCGGCGGCGAGCCGGACTGCCACCTGCATATACTGCTCGGTAAATCGTCCGGCGAGGTTGTCGGCGGCCATCTCTTCAACGCCGAGGTCTTCGCCTCCTGCGAGATCCTGCTGACCGAGGTGATGGTCGAAGGAATCGAACGCCAGCCATCAAAAACCGGCGGGGTCGCCACCATCTACATCCATCAGGAATAATCTTATGCCCCCTTTCCGCCTGCGCCGCTCCCTCCTCTACGTCCCCGGCAACATGCCGTCCATGCTGCAGAACATCCCGATTTTCCGCTCGGACGGCATCATCATTGATCTTGAGGATGCCGTCCCCTACAGCGAGAAGGACGCCGCCCGCATCCTGGTGCGTCGGTTTCTGGAGAATTACCGGGACCGCGACAAGGAAATCCTGGTGCGGATCAATCCCCTGGACAGCCGCTGGGGGGCGGACGACCTGCGGGAAGTGCTTCCCGCCCAGCCCGACGGCATTCGCCTGCCGAAAGCCGATTCCCCGGAAATCGTCGAACGCCTCGATACCCTGCTCACCGAATTCGAGGAGGAGTTGGGGGTGGAAATCGGCGGCTTCGGCATCCTCCCCTCCATCGAAAGTGCCCAGGGGATCATCAATTCCTTCCGCATCGCCCGCACCTCGCCGCGCGTCTTTGCCCTCGCCTTCGGTGCCGAGGACTACACCGCCAGCCTGGAGATCGAACGGACGAAAACCGGGGAGGAACTCTTTCACGCCCGCACCCGGGTGATCTGGGCGGCACGGGCAGCGGGCATCCAGGCGATCGATACGATCTTTGCCAACGTCGGCGACATGGAAGGGCTGCGCCGGGAGACGGAGCTGATCAAGACCCTCGGCTTCACCGGCAAGAGCCTGGTCAACCCGCGGCAGATCGAGATCGTGCATGCCGTTTTCGCCCCGAAGCCGGAGGAGATCGCCTACGCCCTGGAAGTCGTCGAAGCGATCCGGCGCGCCCGGGAGATGGGAACGGGGGTCATTTCGCTGCGCGGCCGGATGATCGACGCCCCCGTAGTCAAGCGGGCGGTGCGGGTGCTGCGCACCGCCCAGGCGCATGGTTTGACCGACATCGAATTCGACGAGGAGGCGATCCATGGCCAAAAATAGCCTGGGCCGGGAGATCCCCGAGACCTTCCTCGGCCGGCCGCTCATCCCCTATCGCGACCCTTTTTCGCTGCAACCGGCAGGAATGCGGGCGAGCCGTCCTTTGCGCCGGCTGAATCCGGGTGAGCGCAAGCTCCTCCCCGACTTGCGCACGGCCATCGAAGCCGCCGGCCTGCGCGACGGCATGACGATCGCCACCCACCATCACCTGCGTAACGGGGATGCCATTCTCGGCCGCATCGTCGCGGAGATTGCCGATCTCGGCCTGCGCGACATCCGGATCGGTTCCAGTTCCGTCCATCCGGTACATGCTGAAATCATCCCCTACATTCGCGCCGGGGTGATCAGCGCCCTGGAATGCGGGGTGAACGGTCCGATCGGCGAGCTGATTTCGAAAGGGGAACTGCACTGTCCGACTGTGGTGCGTAGCCACGGCGGGCGGGCCAGGGCTCTCGTCACCGGTGAGGTTCCGGTGGATGTCGCCTTCATTGCAGCGCCCTGCTGCGACGAATACGGTAACCTGAACGGCCTCTTCGGCCCTTCGGCTTGCGGCAGTCTCGGTTACGCCCATGTTAACGCCCTGCATGCCCGGACGGTCGTGGCAGTGACCGATCACCTCGTCCCCTTTCCCGCCTTCCCGGTCATCCCGCAGACCCTGGTCGATTTCGTGGTGCCGGTGCCCACTATCGGCGATCCCCGGAAGATCGTTTCCACGACCACCCGCGTCACCACCGATCCGGTGGGGCTGCAGATCGCCCATTATGCCGCCGAGGTGATCGATGCCTCGGGGCTGCTCAAGGATGGTTTTTCCTTCCAGACCGGCAGCGGCGGCACGTCGCTGGCGGTCGCCGACCTGGTGCGGCAGTTGATGCGGCAGCGACAGATCCGGGGGAGTTTCGGCTGCGGCGGTATCACCGGCTATTTCGTCAACATGCTCGAAGAGGGGCTGTTCGAAGCCCTCTTCGACGTGCAGTGTTTCGATCTGAAGGCGGTGGAATCGATAGGCCGCAACCGCCAGCACATCGAGATCAGCGCCGACATGTACGCCAACCCCTTCAACGCCGGAGCGGTGGTCAACCGCCTCGACTGCGTGATTCTCGGGGCAACGGAGATCGATATCGATTTCAACGTCAACGTCAACACCGAATCGACCGGCTACCTGCTGCACAATACGGGGGGGCACTGCGACACGGCGGCCGGCGCGAAGTTGGCGATTATCGTCGCCCCGTCCATCCGGGGGCGCCTGCCGATCGTCCGCGAGCGGCTGACGACGGTTACCACTCCGGGGGAAACGATCGACGTGGTCGTCACCGAAAGAGGGATCGCCGTCAACGAAAAACATACCGAGCTGAAGAAGGAATTGGAGCGGCGCCGCCTCCCGGTGAAAGACATCCGGCAATTGCAGCAGGAGATCACGGCCATCACCGGCCGGCCGCGGCCACTGGAGTTCGAGGATGAGATCGTCGCCCTTATCGAATATCGGGACGGTTCGATCATTGACGTCGTCCGCCGGGTTAAGGAGTAAACTGCTTGCCGCCCGCGACCGGCGGCATGCACTGCTGATGCAGGCGCTCCCCGAATGCGCCGCCGCGCTCCTCTTCTTCTCGCTGAATCTGCCGGGGGCGGCGAAGCTTCGCCCCGGCGCGCTTGCCCTTTTTCACTGGGGGTACGAACAGGTGCGGCAGGAACTTCCAGAAGTTCGCCAGCTGGCGGTTGGGATCGATCTTCTCGGCCCGTATACCCTGCTGACCACCGAACTGCCGCCGGCCGCGGCCAAGGCTTGGGGGGTGCGCCTGGAGGAAAGAGCAGCGTTCGCCCGCCTTCTCGACCTGGATGTCTACGACCGCCGTGGCACTCCCCTCGACCGCGCCGTCCTCGTCCTGCCGCAACGCGCCTGCCTGCTCTGCCCCGCACCGGCCCGGGAGTGCATCCGCCAGGCGCGCCACCCGATAGAAGCCGTGCTGGAGCGCGTCGATGAACTGCTTGCCCCGTTCCGCGACTGAAGCCTTTGCCGCCTCCCTCGTACGCGGCCTGCGGCTGGAGCTCTTCCTCACCCCCAAGCCGGGTCTGGTCGATCTGCTCGACTGCGGCTCGCACCCCGACCTCTCGCTGGCGAAAATGCTTGCCTCTATCGATCAGATGGCGCTTTATCTGCACGACCTCGCGCTTCTTCTCGATCGCGGCGCACCGCTGGAAGAACTGGTTGCCGCCGGCCGCCGGGCCGAAACGCGTTCACTGATTTCGCTCGGAAGCAATACGCATCGCGGCTCGATTTTCCTCACCGGCATCCTCCTCACCAGCTACGTGCATGCCGTCGATACCACCCCGGCCTCGCTGTCGCGAACAGTGGCCGCGATCGCCGAAACCTTCTTCGCCCGCTTTCCGCCGGCGGCAACGCATGGCGGCAATGTTCGCGCGGCATACCGCCTCGGCGGCATCGTCGGCGAGGCGCAAGCCGGTCTTCCCGCCCTTTTCGCTGTCGCCCTCCCCGCCTGGGAAGAAGGGATCCGCCGCTGGGACGACACTCATGCCGCCAGCTATCTCCTCCTCGCCCGCCTGATGCAGGTGGTCGAGGATACCACCGCCTTGCATCGCTGCGGACCGCCAGGGCTCCGACGGCTACGCCGCGACGGGGCGGCGCTCGAAGCGGCCCTGTCGGGCGGGGATGATCCGGTCCCATACCTCTTGAATCTAAACAGTGAGTATCGACGGTTGAATCTTACGATGGGGGGTGTTGCCGATCTGCTGGCATTGGCCTTCGGCGTTCTTTATCATTTGGGGTGGCTGACGCTGGACCAGCCAATGTTGGAAGCACTTCCAGAGTAATTCAATTAGCTTCTATCACTATTTTTAAATAAAAAAGGGGCAGCCAGCGGCCACCCCTTTCGTCTTTGCCTGAGGGAAATTATCCCAGCACCACCAGCAGATCCCCCTGCTGCACCTGCGCCCCTTCCTTGAACAGTACCTCGGCGACGATGCCGTCCTCCTTGGCCTTGATGTTCGTCTCCATCTTCATCGCCTCGGTGGCCAGCAGCGTATCGCCGGCCTTGACCTTGCTCGCCGACCTTGACCATTGATGCTTGAAGATCTTCCCCGGCATCGGCGCGCCGACATGCTTGAGATTGGCCGGATCGGCCTTGCGCTGGCCGGCTTCGTCGGTCTTGACCGAAAGATCCTTGCACCGTGCACCTGGCGCGGTTCGCCGTTGAGCTCGAAATAGATGTTGCGGGTGCCGTCTTTCTGCAGCCTGCCGACGGCATTGAGCTGGATGATCAGCGTTTTGCCCGGCTCGATATCGATGCTCATCTCGTCGCCGACTTCCAGCCCGTAGAAGAAGACCGGCGTCGGCAGGAACGAGGTGTCGCTGTACTCCTGGCGGTGGCGGTCGAACTCCTCGAAAACCCCCGGATAGAGCATCGCCGAGAGGACTTCGCGGTCGCTGACCGTATGCCCGAGCTTCTTCTCCATCTCCGCCTTCTTGGCGGCAAAATCGACCGGCTCGAGCAGTTCGCCGGGACGGCAGGTGAGCGGCTTCTCCCCTTTGAGGATGATCTTCTGCAGCCGCTTGGGGAAGCCGCCGTACGGCTGGCCGATCATCCCCTTGAAGAAGTCGACCACCCCTTGCGGGAAGGTCAGTTCCTCCCCCGCTTGGTAAAGACATCCTCCGGCTGCAGGTTGTTCTGCACCATGAACATCGCCATGTCGCCGACGATCTTCGATGACGGCGTCACCTTGATCACATCGCCGAACATGTCGTTGACCTTGCGGTACATCTCCTTGCACTCCTCCCAGCGGTGGCCGAGGCCAAGCCCTTCGACCTGCGGCTTGTAGTTGGAGTACTGGCCGCCGGGGATCTCGTGATGGTAGACCTGCGCGGTGCCGCTGCGCAGTTCCGACTCGAAGGGCGCGTAGTAGGTGCGCACCGTCTCCCAGTAGTTGGCGAGCTTCTGCAGGCCGTCCTGATCGAGTTTCGGATCCCAGATCGTCCCTTTCAGGGCCGCCAGCAGGGCATTCATATTCGGCTGCGCGGTCAGGCCGGAAACCGAGGAGAGCGCCATATCGACGATATCGACCCCGGCCTGGGCGGCCATCAGCAGCATCGCCCCGCCGTTGCTGGAGGTGTCGTGGGTGTGCAGGTGGATCGGGATGCCGATCTCCTGTTTGAGGGTCTTGATCAGCTTCTCGGCGGCGAAGGGCTTGAGCAGCCCGGCCATATCCTTGATCGCCAGGATGTGCGCGCCCATCCGCTCCAGCTCCTTGGCCAGTATCGACATAATACTTGAGCGGATATTTGTCGCGCTTCGGATCGAGGATGTCGCCGGTGTAGCACATCGCCGCCTCGCAGACCGCGCCGTTCTTGCGCACCGCCTCCATGGCGACCTGCATCCCCTTGGTCCAGTTGAGGGAGTCGAAGACGCGGAAGACGTCGATGCCGCTCTCGGCCGCCTTGTTCACGAACTCCTGCACCACGTTGTCCGGATAGTTGGTATAGCCGACGGCATTGGAGCCGCGCAGCAGCATCTGGAAGCAGAATATTGGGGATCTTCGCGCGCAGCCGGTCGAGACGCTCCCACGGATCTTCGCGCAAGAAACGCATGGAGACGTCGAAGGTCGCGCCGCCCCACATCTCCAGGGAGAAGAGGCCGCCGCCGAGATACGCTCGTCGCCTCGGCGATCCGGTCGAGGTCGTAGGTGCGAAAGCGGGTGGCCATCAGCGACTGGTGGGCATCGCGCATGGTGGTATCGGTGATCAGCAGCTTGCTTGCTCGTTTCGCGCCCAGGCGGCCAACCCTTCGCGGCCCCTTCTCGCGCAGGATGTCGCGGGTGCCGCGCGGTTGCGGCGTGCCGTAGGGGATCTCCGGCACCTCCGCCTCGCGCAGATCGCGGAAACTTCAGCGCCTTCTCCGGCTTGATGCCGGGATAGCCGTTGACCGATGGTGTGGCCGATGAAGCTGAGCAGTCTTGTTGGCGCGGTCCTTCTTCACCGGGAGCTCGAACAGCTCGGGGTGGGCGTCGAGGAAGGAGGTATCGCACTTGCCGGCAAGGAAGGCCGGATGGGTGATGACCTTTTCGAGGAAGCCGATGTTGGTCTTGACCCCGCGGATGCGGAACTCCTGCAGCGCCCGGTGCATGGTGCGCGCCGCATCGTCGAAAGGTCAGCCCCCAGGTGGAGATCTTGACCAGCAGCGAATCGTAATGCGGGGTGATCTGGGCGCCGGCATAGCCGCTGGCCGGCGTCGAGGCGCACGCCGAAGCCGGCGGCGCGTGCGATAGGCCTTGATGGTGCCGAAATCGGGGGCAAAGTTGTTCGCCGGGTCCTCGGTGGTCACGCGGCACTGGATGGCAAAACCGCGCAGTTCGATATCCTCCTGACTCGTGATGCCGATCTCCGGGTCGGAGAGCTTGTACCCCTCGGCGACGCGAATCTGCGCCTGCACCAGATTGCGGCCGGTGACCATGTTCGGTGACGGTGTGCTCGACCTGGATGCGCGGGTTGGTCTCGATGAAGTAGAACTTCCCTTCCTGGTCCAGGAGAAACTCGACGGTGCCGGCATTGACGTAATTCGACGGCGTGGGCGATCTTCATCGCCTAGCCGCAGACCTCCTGGCGCTTCTCTCGGTGAGAGGGCGAGGGACGGGGCGATCTCGATGACCTTCTGATGACGGCGCTGAATCGAGCAGTCGCGCTCGTAGAAGTGAACGATATTGCCGTGGGTGTCGCCGAGAATCTGCACCTCGATGTGCTTGGGATTTTCGATGTATTTTTCGAGAAAGACGGAGGCATTGCCGAAGGCCGCCTGCGCCTCGGAGGCCGCCTACTTTAGCCCTTCGAGCAGTTCCTTCTGGTTGCGGGCAACGCGCATGCCGCGGCCGCCGCCGCCGGCCGCCGCCTTGACGATGATCGGATAGCCGCACTCCTTGGCGAAGATCAGCGCCTCCTCCTCGGTCGTCACCGGCGTTGGCCGTGCCGGGAACAACCGGCACCCCGGCGTCGATGGCGACGTGCCGGGCCGATACCTTGTCGCCGAGCTGGCGCTGGATCTCCGGCGTCGGGCCGATGAAGACGATACCGGCCCGCTCGCAGGCCTCGGCGAAATCGGCGTTTTCGGAAAGGAAGCCGTAGCCGGGGTGGATGGCATCGACCTCCTTCTTGCGCGCCAGATCGATGATTTCATCGATGCCCAGATAGGCATCGATCGGCCCCTTGCCCTTGCCGATCAGGTAGGCTTCGTCGGCCTTGTAGCGGTGCAGCGAGATCTTGTCCTCTTCCGAGTAGATCGCCAGCGTTTTGATTCCCAGTTCGGTGCAGGCCCGGAAGATCCGGATGGCGATCTCCCCACGGTTGGCCGCCATGACCTTTCTGAACTTCTTCACCGCCATGCTCTCCTCCTTCAGCAGCATTTTTCTCTGCCTGAAAATATTTAGCGAAAATGAAAATATTTCGTAAAATTAAATACTTAGGCTACCAGGAAGGTGTATCTAACCAGAAGGCAGAGGCCCTGTCAATACCCAAATATGGTTTTAAAAAACATGCGGGAGAAGAAAGGGGCCGGGAGCAGAGGAAGTAAACTCAGGCATCCCGGCCTTGCAGGTGTTTTATTTTTCTTTTTTCAAGAACGGACGGATGAGATCGATGGGGACGGGGAAAATGATGGTGGAGTTCTTCTCCGCCGCAACCTCGGTCAGCGTCTGCAGGAAGCGCAACTGCAATGCTCCTTCCTCGGAGGAGATGATGTGCGCCGCCTCGGCAAGCTTCTGGGCCGCCTGAAACTCCCCTTCGGCGTGGATGACCTTCGAGCGCCGCTCGCGTTCCGCCTCGGCCTGCCGCGCCATCGCCCGCTGCATCTCGGTGGGGAGATCGACATGCTTGATTTCGACATTGGAGATTTTCACTCCCCAGGGGTCGGTCTGCCGATCCAGAATCTGCTGCAGCACTTGATTGATCTGGTCGCGATGGGCGAGAAGTTCATCCAGCTCCGACTGCCCGAGAACGCTGCGCAACGAGGTCTGCGCCAGCTGACTGGTAGCGTAGAGGTAGTTCTCCACCTCGATCAAGGCTTTCTCCGGATGACATCACGCGGAAATACAAAACCGCACTTACCTTTATCGAAACATTGTCCTTGGTGATGACATCCTGCGGCGGCACATCCATCGCCACCGTGCGCAGGCTGATCTTGACCAGTCGATCAACGAGGGGGATGATGAAGCGCAGTCCCGGTCCCTTGACGCCGACGTAGCGGCCGAGACGAAAGACGACCCCGCGCTCATACTCGAAAAGGATGCGCACGGCGCTGCCGACGATCATCGCCACCAGTGCAAAAGCAATTACCCAGGCAAACAGACTGGCAGGGAGCATCATTTATTAGTCTCCTTTTTACTTGAAAGAGCTGTAACGATCGCGGATAAAGTTATGGTTCCGGCGATTTCCTACACGACCCGGCGCACTTCCAGGCGCAGGTTGTCGGCCAGGCGCACCACCTCTATTTTCTCCCCGGCAGCGATCGGCTCGCCGGCAAAAGCGTTCCAGTATTCGCCATGAACGAAGACCCGACCCTCGCCGTTCACGGCCGTGACCGCCGTTCCCCGTTCGCCCACCATGCCCTCCTGGCCGGAGAAGAACTGTCGCCGTTGCGTTCGCGCAACGAAGAAGAGGACGGTGAGGAAAAAAGCGCTGCTGACCGCCACGGTGGCGGCAATGACGGCGCGGGAAATCTGCAGGTAAGGTACATCGGTATCGATCAGCATGAGAGATCCCATGGTCATGGAAATGATGCCAGCTACCGACAGCATTCCGTAGGATACGATCTTCACTTCCAGAATAAACAAAACAATTGCAAGAAGGATGAGGAGAACCCCGGCGAAATTGACCGGCAGCATCTGCAGGCCGAAGAAAGCGAGCAGAAGAGCAATCGCCCCGATCGCCCCCGGCAGTACCACCCCCGGCTGGGAAATTTCGAAGAAGATCCCCAGAATACCGAGCATCAGCAGCATGTAGGCGACTGTCGGATTGCCGACTACATTGAGAATTTTCTGCCGCAGCGACATCTCAACGAAACGCACCTCGACCCCCTTCGTTTGCAAGGTACGCGCTTCTCCCCGGCGCATGTAGGTGCGGCCGTCGAGCTGCTGCAACAAACTTTCGAGATCGTCCGCCACAATATCGATGGCTTTCAGTTGCAGCGCCTCAAACGCCGGGGTCGAGATGCTCTCGCGTACGATGCGCTCGGCCCACTTTTCGTTGCGGCCGCGCTGGCGGGCGATGCTGCGGGCATAGGCGGCGGCGTCATGCACCACCTTCTCGCCCATCACCGAATCGCCCTTTTTTTCCTCCCCTCCCATGCCGCCGCCGATCGCCACCGGGTGCGCCGCGCCGGCATTCGTCCCCGATGCCATCGCGGCAAAATCGGCTGAAAGCAGGATCAGCGCGCCAGCGGAAGCTGCCCGCCCACCGGACGGATAGACATGGACGATGACCGGGATTTCCGAACCGAGAATCTGCCGGATGATGTCGCGCATAGCGGTATCGAGGCCGCCCGGTGTGTCGATCTGCAGGAGAAAGGCGCGGGCGCTGTCAGCATTCGCCTGCGCCAGTTCGCGGGTGACATAGTCGGCAATAACCGGATTAACCGTGGAATCGACCCGCACGGCATGGATGATCGGCGCGGCTGTTTTCTGGCCGACGACGGCGCCCGGGCACCAGATTAGGAGAGGGATTGTAAGATAGAAAAGCAAGCGAAGTTTCATGGAATGCAGCTTAACGCAACCGGCCAAGTATGTCAAAACTTAGAAGTTCTGCCCAACACCGGCAATGAACGCCCATGGAAATGTTAGTTATTGCTAATATTTACCGGACTATGTTAGATTTATGTCAATTTAGGTCACAATAAGCCCGCCATGAGCCCGATGAAAACACTTTCCCAGATCCTTATCATCGAAGATGAAGCGAGCAGCCGCGAAGCCTTGCGCACCTTATTGGCCGGCGCCGGCTATCAGGTGCGGACCGCCGCCTCCGGCGAGGAGGCGTTGGAAATCCTGCAGGAGACTCCTTTGAAGTCATCATCACCGACCTGTTTCTCCCCGGGGCCAGCGGCATCGACATCCTCAAATGCAGTCAAGGAAGATCCCCCTGACAGCCAATGTCATCCTGATCACCGGCCAGGCATCGGCGGAAACCGCCGTCGAGGCGATGAAGGAAGGGGCCTTCGACTACGTCACCAAACCGGTCAATTTCGAGAAGCTCAAGGTTAGTCGTCGCCAAGGCGGTGGAGAAAAGCCGGCTGGTCGCGGAAAACATCTATCTGCGCCAGCAGTTGCGGGGCAAATACCGAGTTCGCCAACATCATCGGCAACAGCCCGGCAATGCAGCAGGTCTTCACCCGCATGGAAAAGATCCTGCCGCACCGATTCCACCGTCCTCATCCTCGGCGACTCGGGCACCGGCAAGGAACTGGTGGCGCAGGCGATCCATTTCAACGGCCCGCGCAGGGAAAAGCCGTTCATCGCCATCAACTGCGGAGCCATCCCGGCCGACCTGCTGGAAAGCGAACTGTTCGGCCATGTACGCGGCGCCTTCACCGGCGCGATCGCGGACAAGCCGGGGAAATTCGAACTGGCCAACGGCGGCACGATCTTCCTCGACGAGATCGGCACCATGCCGCATGCACCTGCAGATCAAGCTGCTGCGCGTCCTGCAGGAGCAGGAAATCGAACGGGTCGGCGGCACCCGCCAGATCAAGCTGAACGTGCGGGTCATCTCGGCCACCAATGCCGATCTCGAAGAACAGGTACGCGAGGGCAGTTCCGTGAAGATCTCTACTATCGCCTGAACGTCATCCCGATCCACCTCCCGCCCCTGAGCGAGCGGCGCGAGGATATCGCCTTGCTGGCGCGCCATTTCCTGCAGCAAGATGTGCCGGGAGATGAAGCGGCCGCTGATGTCCCTGACACCGGCGGCGGTGCGGGCTCTCGAAGCTTACGGGTGGCCAGGCAATGTGCGGGAAATGGAGAATGTGATCGAGCGGTCAATCGCGCTGGGGGAAGGGGAGGTCATCGATCGGCAAGACCTGCCGAAAACGATTGGTGGCGAAGGGGATTTGGGCGAAGTGGTGCCGTGTCCGCAAATTACCGCCGAGGGTATCGAAATGGGAAAAACCATCGAAGCGATCGAGCGGGGGATGATTCGTCAGGCGCTGGATCTTTCCGGCGGGGTAAAGTCGCGCGCCGCCTCCCTGCTCGGGCTCAATCGCACCACCCTGGTCGAAAAGATCAAACGCTTGCGGATGGAAGGTGATCGGTCGCCTTGAACCGCTCAGGATGAACGGCCCTTCTCTTCTTCCAGCCAGTCGATGGCTTCCTGCAGGTCGCAGCGGCGGGCCAACTTGACCAGCCCGACAACATCTCCCTGCGCCCCGCAGTTGAAGCACTGAAACTGCCCTCCTTTGATGACCAGCTCCGGCGTTCCGTTGCCGGTCGGTTGACAACCGGGGCAAAAGAAATGTTTACCATTCCCCCAGAGGCCAAGATCGCCGGCCACTTTTTCCACCGTGCGGCGATCGCTGACCTGCTGGTCGATTTCTCGACGCCCTTCACCCATGCGCTACCACCTTCCTCCCGGAGCTTCCATCTATTGTAACCGAGGGCGTAAGGGTGGCAAACAGATCCCCAGACGCACAAAAGCCGTCCCGAGCGGGACGGCTTTTGTTTATGATAATTGAGGAAAGAAGCGTGTCAGATACTGCTGAGGTTGGCCATGCGCATGACCTCCTGGTCATCCATCAGGGTGCGAGGGAGGATCACCGTCACCCCATATCCCTGTTTGACCAGTTCCAACACCGCATCGAGATCCTGGTAATTCGTCGGCAGGGACGGCGCCTTGACTTCGACCCGGCCAGCCTGCAGGAAACGCACGATCTCGTCGATGTGAGCCATACCAATGGTAAAAATCGCCTCACGTTTGTCAATATTCCCGAGCTCAAATTCTCTCTCAATGGCGGCGGGAACATTCTGCAGCATGGCGGCGCTACGAATCTCCTGCAGATAGCTCAGTTCCATATCGACCAGCGGCGCATTGGCGCTGTTCGCCTGGCTGGCCAGCCGCAAAACCTGCCCTACCGAGCGGTATATTTCGGAATCTTCAACTTGCTGCAACTGGATCGGGAAGCTCGATTTCAGCAGGATATCGGCGTTGACAAAAACATTGGTGTCGGAGAGCTTCGCTTCAAGCGTCTGGTTGTCCAGCGTTAACCCGGCCAGGTCGCTGTAAGCGGCTTTCTGAATTGCTACCGAAGGATTTTTCTTGAAAAAACCCTCGGGCAGAAGCAGACGGATATTTTCCTGCCGGATCAGCAATTCGCCAATGCGAAAGACTTCGGCCTGGGCCCGAACCGTGTGGTCGCCGTTAACGCCGGAAAGTGCGCTGCGATGACTATGACCGATGATATATAGATGTTTCCCTGCTTCGCCTGGTGCATGAAAGACCACTTCGCCCAATTCACGGGGAAATGCCGGAGCATTTGCCGGAGCGATAACTGCCGGCCGAGCGGCAGGCTGCATGGCCAGTACGGCAGGTGCCGGGAAAAGACAGAAAAAGCAGGAAGGCACTTGTCGTCTGCCGAATAATGCGGTTAATTCCTTGTTTCACAGGGCGAAAACATTCCATTCTGCGACCTCTTTTTTAAGAGCTTCGGGGAAGGGATTGCAGATTGAGGCGAAGAGGAGAATCTGGCAATCCCGCTATCATGGGGTGGAAACCCTTTAGACCGGTGACTTTGCGCCTCCAACTTTCGTTGGATTTGCCTTAACAGATTTGGGGGAGAGGCTGTCCTTCCTTGGGTGCTATCTTATGCGAAACCAGGCACCTCCTGTCAATCCCTAAAAAATTTAATTTCTCTTTATTTTTCAATAGGTTAATCATATATCATTGAAGGCCCCGGTTGACTGCCGTCCAATAGGTGCTATTTAAATTCAAGTTAATTCTCAACCGGAGCTCCCCATGACATGGATGACGGATCTTGAACACTGGACGAACTGGCTTTGGTCCTGGATCGACTGGGTCTGGGCGGCCGGGTGGATTCTGGCCGGCGTCCTCGGTACGCACCTGATCTGGTGGCAGCGCCACAGCCGCTTGAGCGAACGGGAGAATCGGCTACGCGAGCAGATGATTCAGATAAGCAACCGGCAACGGGAAACTCGCCAGTATACCGAGGAAATCTGCCGGCGTGAGGCGACTTTGAAAAAGATGGAAGGGAGTCTGCGCAGCCAGACTGAACAGTTGATGCCGCAGATTGAGCAGATTCGGGGCTGGCTCGATCAGCTAACCCAAAAGGATCACGGGAGCGTGAATATCGTTACGGACGGGATGACGGTACCCGGAAGACACGAATCGTCGGAAATGCAGAGTACGACCCTGCAATAGCAAAGGCCCGCCGGAAAGCGGGCCTTTTTACTGTCTGAGCGATCTGCTTCTACACATCATCGAGAAAATGTTGCAGAGCTTTCCGGCCATCATCTACCCACGGCAAACCATGCGCGAAGAGCAGGTGCCTGAACGGTCGCTCCAGTAATTGCCGAAATGCCTGACGAAGCCCTCGCTTGACCCCTTCCGGATCTTCCCCGAGATAGTCGTCGGGGACGAAGCCGAGCTCGCCATCCTCGCGGATAATGGCATCGCCGAAGGCGATAACGCCGCCGGCGACGGGGATAAACAAGGCGGTTTCCTCCGGGCAGATCGCTGCCACCGGAAGCGCCAAAATGCCCCCCGGCAACTCGTCCCCGTGTTCGAATGCCTGTACTTCCGGATCGTCGGGAAACTCGTGCAGCCCTTCCCTATGGCAACAGACGATGGTAGCGAACCGGCGGCGGAAACGATCGCTGTGCCGAAAATGATGGCGATTGGTCAGGTAGGCGTAGCGGGGCGGCCCCTGCCGGGCAAACCAGTCCATCCCTTCAGCCGGCTCGCGCGGATCGATCAGCACCGGTGTTTCGCCGGCGACATAGGCCGAATGCACCTCCTGGCCGATCCCCTCGTGAAAGGTGGTCCAGTGAAAGATTCCCGGAACGATTTCTGCGATTTTCCGCATCCGATACTCCTCTGCCGGTTGCTTCTGCCCGTTCGTATCCGTTTCGATTATATCAATTATTTTGTTTGCGGCGCCGCAGGGCCAGACTGCTCAGGCCGGCGCCGATCAGCAGCAGGGTGCCCGGCTCGGGGACCGGAGTCGAGGGAGTGCCTGAAGCGAGGAAATTGCCGCTGGCGCCGTCGATATCCTCGAAACGCTGCAGATGTCCGGCAAAGAGCCAGCCGGCCTCGTTGGTGAATGCGAAGTTGGCCGGATCGAGCGATGCATCCTCAATGCGGAAACGCAGCGGGTCGGTCGCATTGCTGCTGATGGCACTGCCTTCGACACCGAAATCGAAGCGGCCGAATTCCGCGACATTGCGCCCTTCGACAACACTCCAGTCCCCGGCTTCATCGACGACAATCTTGCTGGTGTCGAGGGCGCCATCAGCAAAATTGAAGTAGAACTTGCTCCAGGTCAGACCGGGCCCATCGCCGCTGAAATAATCGGGGTTCGCGCCCACCTCGAAGTAGATATAGTTGTCGGTTCCTTTTGTGATATCGACATAACCGTAACCGGGGGGAACGGTGCCGCTCCAGGTGCCGAACGCGTTGGAGGTGGTGAAGTAATCGAGCGCCTCGACCCGGGGCGTCAGTGTGGAAAAGACCAGCAGGAAAACCACAAGCATGATCCAATTTTTCATTTGCATTTCTCCTCTTCAGTTATGGATAAAGACGCAAATCTCTCCATCGCAAAACCTGTTCCATCTCTTAAAACCATTATTAATTAAGTACATGTGGTTGGTCATTAATTTAAAGGAGTGAAATGTCAGGATCTCCGACAGGAGGAAGACTTTACCCTCGCCGAAAGATGCAGTAAGCTTCGCAGAAATTTACAGGAGATTATGTGACAACACGTCTGACCATCCTTTGCGACAATAGCGTGACCCACCAAATGGGGCTGCTCGGGGAACACGGTTTCTCCTGCCTGGTCGAAACTCCGAACGGCCCTTATCTCTTCGATACCGGGCAGGGGCTGGCGATCAGTCAGAATTGCCGGGTGCTCGGCAAGGATCTGAGCGGCTTGCGTGGCGTCATTCTCAGCCATGGCCATTACGACCATACCGGTGGTCTCCCGGAGGTGCTGCACCGCACCGGCCCCGTAAAGGTCTTCGCGCACCCGGATATTTTTACCGAACGCTACCGGACGGCGAGCGGGCAGAGGCGCTTCATCGGCCTTCCCTACCTTCGGGAATACTTGGAATCGCTCGGCGCGGAATTTCATCTGTTAACGGATTGGACAGAGGTCGGAACGGGGCTTTTTGCCAGCGGCGAGATTCCGCGCCACCCTGATTTTCAAAGCGGCGACAGCGGACTTGTTACGGTTTGTGGAGGATGCGAGCAGCCCGACAGGCTGGCGGACGATCTTTCGCTGGTTCTGGAAACGAAGCGCGGCCTGGTCGTCCTTCTCGGCTGCGCGCATGCGGGGCTGGCGAATATCCTGCGGCAGGTGCAGAAGAAGAGTGGCCGCGAGCGAATTTACGCCGTTCTCGGCGGCACCCATCTCGGTTTCGCCGGCGCGGCGCAGTTCGAAGAGGCAGTGCAGGCGCTGCACGCGGCCGGCGTGGAGAGGATCGGTCTTTCGCACTGCACCGGACCGGAGGCGGCGGCTCGCCTGCATGCGCGACTGGGCAGCCGCGTCTTTTTCGCCGGGGTGGGGAGTATTCTCGAACTATGAAACAAATGTCCTGGGATGTTCATTTCAAGGGAGGTTGGCATGCGAAATCGCATCAAGATTTGTCTGGTGGTTCTTTCACTTGCAACAGTCTTCTCGGAACAGGCCTTCGCCTGTTATCCGTTATGGATCGGCCCCGGTGAGCAAGATATTTGCGGGCTGAGTCTGAGTCTGCCGTTCGGCGGGAGCGATGAAGTGACCGGGCTCGAGGTCGGGCTTGCCAGCGGCACCCTCCGCATGAACGGCATCCAGGCGAATCTGCTCGGCAATGTTTCCTTTTTTTCCGACGGGGGCCTTCCCTCCGGCATCGGGGGCATGCAATTGGGCGGGTTGATCAACGTTGTTTTGACCGATATGGCAGGAATTCAGGTTGCGGGCTTGGCTAATTTTTCCTCCGGGATGGAGGGAATCCAGGTGGCAGGGATAATGAATGCCGACGACAAGGGCAAATCCACAGGAATTCAGCTCGGCTTGTTCAATGCCGCAAGCCATTTTACGGGCCTGCAGATCGGCTTGCTGAATATGTCCGAAAATTTAAGGGGAGTACAAATCGGTCTTATTAATGGCATTAAAAGCAGCCCAGTGCGGTATCTGCCAATAATGAACGCATATTTTTAACACAACTTGGCGAAAGCAATCGGTGGGGAACCGACCCTGCCCGTCAATGCAACCCCCCGCAACGGCCCGACTTTCCCCCGAGCATCCCTGCGCCTTTTTGAAAAAAAACCGTCCGTCAAGATTAATGCCGGTGCTGCGGGGCGTTTGACTTTGCGCCAGTTGCGGGCATAGTCGTGGTAACCGATCGTTCTGCCGCCAGTTTGCCGCCAGTCCATGCGGCCGCAATCGCTGCAGGAGGCGTAACGGATGTCGCCCAAGGTTTCCGTCATCATTCCGGCGTTCAACGCCGGGATGTTCATCGATAAAGCGCTCGAGAGTATTCTGGCGCAGACCTACGCCGGGAAAATCGAGATCATCGTGATCGACGATGCTTCTTCCGACAACACCCGGGCGATCGTCAATGACTTTTCCCGTCGCCACCGGCAAATCGTATGCGTGCCGAACCATCGCGGCAAAGGCCCGTCGGGAGCCAGGAACACCGGCCTGCTCAAAGCAGCGGGCGAATATGTCGCCTTCCTGGACGCCGATGATCTCTGGTTGCCCGATCATCTGGCCACCGGCCTCGAATTTCTGGACAACAATAGCGAAATCGACGCGGTATTCTTCAATTTCAACCTGATCGAGTATGAAACCGGGCAGTTGATCGGCGACTGGTTTTCGCGGCACAGTTTTGCCAAGCAGTTGAATGTCAAAGAGATCGGCGACCGGTATTACTTGATCCTGGATGACATGTTCAACAGCCTGATCGACGAATCCTTCATTCATCTGCAGTCGGTGGTCATCAGGAAAAGAACGCTGATCGGCATCCTTTTCAACGAAGGCATCAGCCGTTCAGAAGACAGGGACTTCTGCATCCGGCTACATCTTTTTGCAAAGGCAAGATTCGCGTTCAAGAATCTGGTAACCGGTATCTATTACCGGCATGAGAACAGCTTGACGAGCGAGACGCTGGAAAAGGGACTGGCGATGATTCTCGACCACATAAGCATATTTGCTTCCTACTTGTCGATATTCCGGTTGGATGAGGCTACCACGGCCAAGCTCAAGCGAATCGTGTTTCACAAGCTGATGATCGCCAGCTACCTGCATCGCAAGCTGGGCAGTTACAGACTTGCCGTATCCACGTTGGGGAGGAGTTTTCGATATAGAATCGACATCACCCAGTTCAAGGAACTGGCAAAGATCGCCGCGGCCTGCCTCCTCGGCAACGCCCTGCAACGGACCAAAGGCCCCGTCTGACCCCTTCGATGACGGATTAAGGGTTTGACAATGAAGTCGAAAGGAAAAGTGTGGGGAGAGATTTAATTTTAAGTAAACTGACTGCTGGAAATGCTTATATTCGCGTGTGGGTTGGAGAAAAAACGGTTTGGGGGAACAGCGGCGGCTTTAGGCCGCTGCTTCTTCCTGGTTGGACAATTGCTATTGTTTCAGAGTTTCAGAGTTGCGAACAAGGCTCATCAATCGTCGGAACTCGGCGTCATTGCCATCACTCTTCCACCGATTCACGAAGCGGCACACCACCTGCAAATTTCCGGGTTCATAATGACCGTCGCTGTCAATCCGATCGAGGGAAACTAGAAGTTCTTGATCATTAACTGTCAGGTCCCTGATGATTCCATCAGCAGAAAGAGCTACCCGTTATTTCTCGCTCGGGATATCGCACTCCATAATGATCATTCCCCTACTTGATTATTTTTGTCCAACGGGGCTGAGGGTGTCCGGGGTAACCGGTCCTCCCGATGAGTTGGCGACTTCGCTTTGTGCTCGCGAATTTATCTCGTTAACACTATTTATCAGCTGCGTTTGTTGCCGAGAAGCGAGTTAACCCGCTCAATTTCTTCGTTGAGTGTAGCAGCTTTTTTGCAGCAGCAACCCCAGATTATGATAATACGCCAACCCAATTTTAATAATTCTGAATCGTTTAGGTCATCTCTTTCTTTATTTCGCTTTAGCTTATGTTCCCAATATTGAACATTTGAAGAAGGTATTCTGCCGCGTTGGCAGTCGTGCCCATGCCAAAAGCATCCACGGATTTGAATTACTGCTTTGTATTTTGGCAGAACGATGTCTGGCGTTCCCGGCAGAGACTTGACATGCAATTTAAATCTGTATCCAAGTCGATGCAGAGCGCTCCTTATTTTTATTTCAGGTGTGGTGTCTTTGGAGGTGATTTTACGCATTATTTCCGAGCGTTTATTTTTGTTAAATACATCCACGCTGACCCCAAACGGGCAAACCCTTTTGCCCTTGACGTGACAAGGAATTTTAAGTTATATACAAGCACAAATGATACGGGTTGATACGGGTTTCCGGCGGACTGGAGGTTTTGTTTGGAAAAAAAATATACCTTAAAAGATGCCGCTTCGATTGTTGGTGTTGCGCCAATAACATTAAAGCGCTGGTGCTTAACAGGGAAAGTAAGCGAAAGCGCCCGGGATCGAAATGGATGGCGCGTTTTCACTGACGGTGATATCAAAAAAATAAAAGGATTCGCTGAGATTGGTTTTGTGTCTGAGCCCAATTTACAATATTCAGTTGATCAAGAAGAAAATAATATCAGCTTTGTCTCCTTTTTCTCTGGCATTGGCGGATTTGAGCTCGGTTTTGAACGTGCAGGCTTTAAGGCGCTTTCGCAGTGCGAGATCAATCCTTTTTGCAACGAAATCTTAAAAAAACATTGGCCTGAAGTCCCAAAATTTACTGACATTAAAGAGGTTAAAAATGAGCAAATCCCAGCTTCTTCTGTTTGGGTCGGCGGTTTCCCATGCCAAGACGTCTCTCTTGCGCGAATGGGTAAAAGAGAAGGGCTCAGAGGACAGCAGTCTGGATTATTTTATGAATATGCTAGACTGCTTGGAGAAGGTCGCCCCCGAGTTGTTGTTATCGAAAACGTGCCAGGCCTCCTCAGTTCCCATGGAGGACGAGATTTTGCCATCGTCCTCAGGACGTTGGCCCAGCTCGGGTATTCTGTCGGATGGCGTACTCTTAACAGCAAAAACTTCGGAGTCCCCCAATCACGCCAAAGAGTCTACATTGTCGGGTGTTATAGAGACCCAAGAGGCCCCGGATCGATACTTTTTGAGCCCGAACGCCGCGAAGGGCATGCTCAGGCGAGCCAACAAAATGGGTCGTCCGCTGTTTCCCCCTTTAAGAAAGTCATTGGAGATCCTAGCGGAGAAGGGCCAGTAGTACAGTCAATTGCATATTGTCTTTATGCCTGCTCTGCAAGACATACCGGAACGGACTGGAGCAGAACATATGTGAATTACCCAAAAAAAGGAGCCGTGAGACGACTAACACCGCGAGAGTGTGAAGGGGTCATGTGCTTTCCATTTGATTGGACAGTCCCTATTAATTCAAACCAAGATATAGACGTTGTTGACTCTCTTAGATACCATGCTTTGGGTAACGCCGTCACACCGCCAGTCGCTGAATGGATAGCAAGCCGTGTAAGGATTTATCTTGAAAGTATTGGTGAAATTAATTCGCCTATGAAGGAAACATTGCTGCGTTCAGCTTCTTTATAAATTCAGGTTTTGGCCATTTAGATTTATCAGCCGGCAACGAGTTTTCATCAATTTGACCTTCCAGTTCCAGAAAATATTCCAAATCAAATGAGGCGATTGACGCTGCTTCTTTTATAGTATCAGGGACAATTAAGAAATATTTTTTATCCTGAACATCCAGCTTTACAACTCCTGAATCAAATGCCCAATGACATAGCTTATTCAGGCAAATACCATTAGTGACGGAATTTATCTGGTGCTGCGCCCATGGAAGTATGTGGGCGGAATCTACTCCCGCACTTTTTCTTTGAAGAAGGGGCGGCATTCTACTCCCAGAAAAAAGGCAACGATAATTGTAAGCAGCCTTTACCTCTTCACTAAAACTCCGGCCGCTTACACCGCGATCAGCAACTTGCCGCCATTTACGAACCTGTTCGACAACCGACTCGAAGGAAGATGTGTCATCATCTTCCATTGTTTTCCATTCATCGTCTGTTATCGGATTAACAACCGCAGCAACTTCACTGACAGTCCCCGTGCCCGTAACAGCAATCAGTGCTTTTTTTAATACGTCGCCGCCACTGCCAAAGTATTCTTCAATAGCATGCGCTACCTCTTCTACTACATGATGTGATAAATTACCTGATGTAACGGCCTCTGCATGACTCTCAATAAGGTTTTTCAGTGGAGATGGTGCTAGATCCGATTTCGACCATAGCTCAGATATTAGTGCCATACGCTCAGGAAAATAGATTTTGTAAACTACTTCAGACGTATTGCCAGCATATATTATTTTAGGTCTTAAAATCGCCTCCGTCTCAGTGACAGCTACAACATCAACGTCAATCCCTAGTATTGAATACTTTCCACTCAGCAAAATTATATCGGAATCAGGAGTCTTATGAAGTTCTCGTATCGGCTTCGGAAGCAGTAACATAGCGGCAATTATTCTATACGAATGGACTCCATTTATTTTATCGAAAACTCTGATTCTCGGTTTACCTTGTAACTTCTTGGCAACCGTGTATCCGTTTATTGTAACACCTGGAAATAATTCAAAAAATATTTTCTTATCATAAAGATCGCTATTTTTTGTCTCGCACTGCCGGCCTGCAAGCTCATATTCTCCGCGTCCTCCACTTGTACGAAGGGCAATTCTCATCTTTCACCTCATAAAATTGGTTTTTCTTGCGACAACTCATTATTTGGACGGTTTCCGTATATTATAAGGAACCTTTGACGGGATGTTACCGCCACCGTATTCTCGCTTCCCGGTGAATTCCGAAACAGTTATGAAATCTTGTTAAGCTGTTTCAAAACATTACGCCGCAGCAACCGGCATTCTCGATGCTGACTGCTGCGGCATTCGAACTTCCTACGCGCTTACTATCGTCATTCCCCCGCAAGACGCCCCCGCGACGCCGATGTTCATCCTTTTACCTTGAGCGAAGCTTCATTGTCAAACCCTTAACCGCCCCACCCGACCGAAAAGGTTGTCGCCGTTTCGGGCGCTGGCACTATAGCGGCTCGGGTTTTAACAGGGAGTCGCGCACTCGGTAAGTAGCGGGCGTAGCGAGGAGGATAAGGCAGGTGGTACCGGCCATCATTTAACCATTGGTGAACCACCGCCGCCCCCAGCCAGACGCCGAAACCGACTGCCAGACCCGGGAGGTGGTGGGTAGTGCCTACTTATCCATTTCGCGCAGGCGCTGTATCACCTGCTTCATATCTTCCCAGACCTCCCGCTTGCTCGTCGGATTGCGCAGCAGGTAGGCCGGATGAAACGTCGGCAGGAGGGGAATCCCCTGGTATTCGCGCCACTGCCCGCGCAGTCGGGTGATGGCGGTCTGATCGCGCAGCAGCGTCTGGGCGGCAAATCGCCCCAAGGTAACGATCAGTTGCGGCCGGATCGCTGCCAGTTGCCGTTTGAGAAACGGTTCGCAGGCGGCAATCTCCTCCGGCAGGGGATCGCGATTATCCGGCGGCCGGCATTTCTCCACATTGCAGATATAAACTTCTTCGCGCCGCAACCCCATGGCGAAGAGGATGCGGTCGAGAAGCCGCCCGGCTTCGCCGACGAACGGCTCACCCCGCTCGTCTTCCTCCCGCCCCGGCGCCTCCCCGACGAGCACGAGCCGGGCATGCGGATTGCCGACGCCGAAAACGATATTCTGCCGCCCCTGGCAGAGAACACAGCGGCGGCAATCCTCCATCTCGGCGCGAATCTCCTCGATCGTTTCCTGGCGACAGAGCGCCTCACCGCCGCGATCCGCGCCGACGGTCCCGGCCTGGCAAGGGGGAAGTTGGCGCGGCAGTTGGGCGACGGGAATTTCGGTGAATCCCAGCCGCTGCAGGTCCTCCAGCACGGCGCGGGCCTCGGCCGCGGCTTCCCGCAGCTCGCGTTTCAATGAATCGGGCATGGCTCTTTACTTCCCGTTGCGGGTGGACTATTCTTCTTCCTTATTAAAGATCGGTTCCGAGGCTTGATGTCTTTTCTCATAATTTTTTTTACCGTTCTGCTGGTGAGCCTTCCCGCCGATGCGCTGGCTTGGGGGGTGGGAGTTCACCTGCAACTCGGCTCCTCCATTCTGAACAACCTCCCAAGCTTGCCGCTCGCTTTGCGGGCACTGCTGGAGGCCTATCCGCACGATTTTCTCTACGGCTGCATCAGTGCCGATATCACCCTCGGCAAAAAATTCACCCATTACCTAAACCACTGCCATTCCTGGCGCATGGGGCGAAAAATCCTCGAAGCGGCCAAAACGGATGCCGAGAGAGCCTGCGCCTACGGTTATCTGGCGCATCTGGCGGCTGACACGGTGGCGCATTCCTATTATGTACCCTACAAGATGGTGCGCACCTTCAACACCTTGTTGCTGAAACATACCTACTGGGAGATGCGGTTCGAGGCCGGAGTCGACCCGCGGATCTGGATCGTGGCACGCTCCATCGCCCGCAAGAACTTTCAGGAAAATGATAATTTGATGCGCGGCGTCCTCTCGAATACCCTCTTTTCCTTCGGCACCAACAAGCGGCTGTTCAACTCCATCCTTCTTCTCTCGCGCCTGCAGCAATATCAAAAGATGATGCGTTCCCTCTCCCGCGTCTCCAAATACACTCTTGAAGCCAGTGACCGGGAAGGCTATCTCGAACTGGCCGAAGAAGCCTCTTTCAGTCTGCTGACCGGGATGGAGGATAGTCCGTTCTGGAAGGCCGATCCGACTGGGGAGAGAGCGCTACACGCAGCCAAGCTGATCCGCCGCAATCTGAACCTGCTCTGGCTAGACGGCAAGCTGTCGGAAGCGGAGGCGGAAGAGATCTTCCGCCTGTTGCGGCCGAAGTTCCGCGCCGGCATCACCGAACCGGATCGAGTTCTGGAACTTCTCTCCTGAAGTTCGTGGCTCTTGGCAGGGCGCCTTTACACCCGCCGGCGCAGGTCGAGAATGCGGTCGAGGAGCCGGTCGGCAACCTCGCGTTTCGTCATCTGCGGCAAATCCACCACTGACCCGTCCCGATACAGAAGATGCACGATATTCGTCTCCACATCGAAGCCAGCCCCTGACTTTGTGACATCGTTGGCAACGAGCAGATCGAGGTTCTTCTCCCGCAGCTTGCGTCCCGCATGCGCCAGCAGATCGGTCGTTTCGGCAGCAAAGCCGACCAGAATACGTCCCTCCTTCATCCTTCCCAATTCCGCCAGAATATCCGGATTTTTCTCCAGCTTCAGCAGCAGTTCCGCCGTGTCCCCCTTCTTGATCTTCTGCGTGGCCACCTCAACGGGGCGATAATCGGCTACCGCCGCGGCCTTGATAACGATGGTCGCCGGGAGCGAGCTGTGCCAGAACCGCCGCGTGCATCTGCTGCGCCGTGGTCACCGGCACCGTTTCCACACCGGCCGGCGGACAGAGGCAGGTCGGTCCGGAGATCAGGATGACCCTTGCTCCGCGTCGGCTGGCGGCACCAGCAATGGCGTAGCCCATTTTTCCGGAAGAACGGTTGCTGAGAAAACGGACCGGGTCGAGATCCTCGCGGGTCGGTCCGGCGGTAACGAGGATTGTCTCTCCGGCCAGATCCTGCGGCGACAACAGCCGCTCGGTCTCCTCAAGGATCGCCGCCGGGTCGGGGAGCTTCCCCTTCCCTTCCCAGCCACAGGCGAGAAAACCGGTGACCGGTTCGAGAAAATGATATCCGAGCCCCTTCAGCAAATCCTCATTGCGCCGGTAAACAGGATTTTCATACATATTGACGTTCATCGCCGGCACGAAGAGGACCGGCGCCTTCGTCGCCATAACCGTCGTGGTCAGCAGATCGTCGGCAATCCCACCGGCCACCTTGCCGATGATATTGGCGGTCGCCGGCGCCACCACGAAGAGATCGGCGCGGTCGGCGAGAGAGATATGACCGATCTCGCTCTCCTGAATCAGATTAAACATCTCCGTGTGCACCGGGTTGCCGGAGAGTGTCTGAAAGGTCAGCGGTGCAATGAACTCGCGGGCGCTCGCCGTCATGATGGCATGGACCTCGGCCCGCGCCTTGATGTACAGCCGCACCAACTCCGCCGCCTTGTATGCGGCAATCCCGCCGCATACGCCGAGAACGATCGTTTTGCCTTTCAGCATCGTTTTTCTGCCCTTCTTGTGTGTTTTCTCCCTCTCCCCTTTGTCGGAGAGGGCCGGGGTGAGAGGCTGCCTTTTATTCACACCGCCAGCACCTGCTCGCGCCCGCCGGAAACGGTCGGCTGCTGCTGCGTTCCGCGCAGCTTCTGGGCATGCGATCTTCCGATAGTAAAAAATTTTTACGTCTCTCGGACCCGCCATTTTGCCGGATGCGCCTCGGTGTCGGCACGGTGAGCAGCCAAATCCTCCGCTACCCCATCAACCTTGTTTTCGATCCTTTCCATGCGCGATTCCACTGCAGTCAGGCGGAGTTCGACCCGACCCAGACGGACATCCACCCGTTCAACCCGCTCGTCGAGCCGACCAACCTTATCTGAGAGAAGTTGCTGTCCCTCCACTACCAGGTCTAGCTTATGTTGAAAGGACTCAGTCATCACTCCGAGATGCCGCCCCAGCAACGCATCGATTTGCTTCAAGTCTTCTTCGTTCATGTTCTCCCTCCTTGCATAAACGCCTATTAAAGATACGGATTCGTCCGTTTCTCCCGTCCGATGGTCGTATCCGGTCCATGCCCGGGGTGGACCAGCGTTGCGTCGGGAAGAATCAGTAGTTTTTCCCGGATTCCCCGCACCAGTTGTTCGTGGTCGCCGCCGGGCAGATCGGTGCGGCCGATGGAGCCCGCAAAAAGGGCATCACCGGAGAAAAGATGCCCCTCGGCGAGCAGACAGATGCCGCCAGGAGAATGGCCGGGGGTGTGGAGCACCTGTAAGGAAATTTCACCGACCTGCAAGATTTCGCCGCCAATCAGCAGACGGGTCGGTTGCGGCGAAAGGGCGGTGGTGAGGCCGAAGAAGGCGGCATGCTCGCGGGCGCGGGCCAGGAGCGGCAGATCCTCCCGATGGATCATCAGTTCGGCATCGGTTTTTTCCATCAGCAGCTTGTTCGCGCCGATATGGTCGAAATGCCCGTGCGTGTTGACGATCATCTTCAGTTGGAGATTGGTGGCAGCGAGGGCGGCAAGAATGCGCTCCCCTTCATCCCCCGGATCGATCGCCACCGCCTGATGCGTCTCCTCGCAGCCGAGGAGATAACAGTTGACCTGCAGGGGGCCGGTCGGCAACGTTTTCAGCAGCACTGTCTACTCCCCCTCTTCGCCGGTGAACAGGTCGAGACTTTTCCCTCGCAACTGGTCGCCAAGGGTAAAGCCGAAGCCGTGTTTCTTTGCTTCGTCGCGCTTTGGTTCCCGCGCCGGCTTGGCCGGCGGCGGCACGGGTGAAGAAAGGGCAATTGGTACCGGAACAGTCGCCGGTTCCGTTCCTGCGGCGGGTGCCTTTTCCGCGGGCGCGCACGTTTCCCCTTTGTAGAAATAGCGATCATAGAGCCGGTGATAGCTGGTCCAGGCGCTGAGCGCTGTCCGGCTCTTTTTCGATATGGGTGCGCACCCCGTTGATCTTCGAGTCGAGATCATCGAGGTAATTGAGGATGACCGCCTCCAGCGTTTTCGGTCGCTTCGGTGAGCCGTATTCGTACTGGCCGTGATGGGAGAGAAGCAGATGCTTGAGCATGATCGCCAGATCTGCGGGGGAAATCGGACATCTGCCGAACCCGCTCCTCGATCATCTCCACCCCGATGACGATATGCCCGATCAGTTTTCCCTCGTCGGTATAATCGAAGGTGCGCACGTAAGCAAAGTTCGGCTGACCTTGCCGATATCGTGCAGCAGGGCGCCGCAGAGCAGCAGATCGCGGTTGAGATCGGGATAGCGGCGGCAGACATCTTCGGCCAGGTTGGCCACGGCCAGAGAATGTTCAAGCAATCCGCCGAGATAAACATGATGCATCGATTTCGCCGCCGGCGCCGTACTGTAGCGCTGCAGGAAATCGGCATCGGTGAAGAAGTTGTCCATCAACCGTTGCAGATGGCTGTTCTGCAGGGAAGCGATCTTGTCCCGCAATTCGCCGATCAGGTCATCGATACCGCGGCGACAGACCGGCATGAAATCGGCCAGGATCGATGTCTGCTTCCGGCACCATCTCCAGATCCTGAACGATCAGCTGCATTTTCCCGAGATAAACACTGGCTTTGCCCTGCACGCGGAGAAAATCGTCGCGCTCGAAACGGCCGGCAAATTCATCGACCCGATCCCAGACCCGCCCTTCCACTTCACCACTGCGATCGACCAGCTTCAGCGTCATATATGGCTTGCCATTCTTGGCCATCGCCATGATCTTGTCACGTACGAGAAAATGGCTGTCCACCCAGTCGCGCTCGCGGATCTCCTCCACGAAAATTTTTTTCACTTACTGCTCCTGTCCTTGACTGCCGTCGCGACACTTTCTGCCGCCCGCAATCCATCGAGGGCGGCACTCATGATGCCGCCGGCATAACCTGCTCCCTCTCCCGCCGGATAAAGCCCGGGATGGGAAATCGATTGTCCGTTTTCGCCGCGCACAATACGCAGCGGCGCCGAAGTGCGGGTTTCAACGCCAATGAGGATTGCTTCGGCGCTGGTGAAGCCACGCATCCGCCGTTCGAAATGGGGAAGCGCCCGGCGCAATCCCTGACTGACAAAGGAAGGAAGAACAGTCGCCAGATCGGCCTCACGCACCCCCGGCCGACAGGTAGTCCGCAGCGGCCCGCCGCGGCCGCCGAGAAAAGCCTGCAGGCTCTGGGCGGGCGCGTGCCAATCGCTGCCGCCGGCGGTGAAGGCCTTCTCCTCCCAGGTACGCTGGAAGCGGATACCGGCCAGCGGATCGGTGCCGGGCAGATCGTCTGGACGCACAGCGACAACAAGGGCGCTGTTGGAAAAAGCGCCGTCACGGCGGCGGCCGGCTCATGCCATTAACGACCAGAGCGCCCGGTTCGGAAGCAGCATTGATCACCTCACCGCCGGGGCACATACAGAAGGAATAAACGCCGCGCCCGCTTTCCGGATCGTTCCAGGCCAGTGCGTACTCGGCTGGCGGCAGCAAGGGATGACCGGGAAGACCATACTGGATGCGGTTGATCAGTTCGGCCGGATGCTCGACCCGCAGACCGATGGCGAACGCTTTGAGCTCCATTGCCACCCCGGCCTTTTGCAGCATGCGGTAAGTGGGGCGGGCGCTGTGCCCGGGAGCAAGTATCAGGTAATCGCAGGGGATGGTCGCGGCATCGTTGACGATCCCTGCAGCAATCCACCCATTACAGTTTTCAAGGCCGCTCAGCCGAGTGTGAAAATGAATCTCGACTCCCGCCTTGAGCAACGCCCGGCGAAAATTGATCAGCACCAGCCGCAGTCGGTCACTGCCGACATGTGGTTTAGCCTGGCTGAGGATCTCTTCCGGCGCCCCGAAATCGACGAGGGTCTGCAGAACGAACCGGGTTAACGGGTGATTGATCCGGGTCGTCAGCTTGCCATCGGAAAAAGTCCCCGCTCCCCCTTCGCCGAACTGCACGTTGCTCACCGGATCGAGCCCCTCCCCCGCCCAGAAGCGGCGCACATCCCCGACCCGTTCCTCCACCGGCCGCCCCTGTTCGATCAGGGTAACGTGCAAGCCGCTGCGGGCCAGACGCCAGGCAGCAAAAAGCCCGGCCGGCCCCATGCCGGTAACCAGGACCTTCGCCGTCGCCGCGCAGGGGGTAATGGCGGGAAACGGCGCAGCAACGACTTGCTCAAGGTGAGGATGACCGCCATGCCTGCGCAGCAGCGCCGCCTCCTCGGCAACGGAAAATTCCACCGTGTAGACGCGCAGCACCCGCGGCTTGCGGCGGGCATCGATCCCCCGGCGAACAACCTGTAAATTTTCGATACTGCCTGGATCGATCCCCATCTCCCGGCTAATCTTCACCGGCAGGAGGATCTCGTCTTCTTCCAGGGTCAGGGCAATTTCCCGTAGTCGCAAACTCATCTAGAGAATCGCGTTTCTTCTCAGCCCGGGAGAGGAAGCCGGATCCGAAAAGTTGCCCCCTCCCCCGGTGTGCTTTCGACCGAAATCCGACCGTGATAGGTCTTGACGATCCGCAGCACGACCGACAGGCCGAAACCGGTCCCCTTAACCTTGGTGGTAAAGAACGGCTCAAAGATCTTCGGCAGATTTTCCGCCGCAATTCCGTTGCCGGAGTCGGAAACCTCAATAGTGATTTCCCGCGTGTCGTGCCTGACCAGGATGCCGAGCCGCCCACCCTGCGGCATGGCGTGCAGGGAATTGGCAAACAGGTTGGAAAAAATCTGATCGATTTCACTGGCGTCCGCCAGAAAAGGGGGTGGATTGGTGCGAAAATCGATTTCAACCTTAATAGCCTGGGCCTGCAGCTGGGGAGTAAGTTTTCCCAGGACTTGGCCGATTACATCGGTGACGCATATCATCTGCAGGTCATAGCGAGGGCGTTTACTGGTGGCCAGAACCTTAATCAGGATATCGTCTATCCTTTCAATTTCCTTGAGTATTTTTTCAGTATAATTTTCTTTTTCCAAATCTCCAGCGAGGCCGGATTTGAGGATCTGGGTGAACAGGCCGATGGAATTGAGAGGGTTGCGAATCTCATGCGCCATGCCGGCGGACAGATGCCCGAGGGTAACCAGCTTCTCCCCTTGCACAATTTCCGCATGGGCCAACTCCAGCTCGCGGGTTTTCTCGGCAACCCGGCTCTCCAGTTCACGGTTCCATTCCTCAATCTGGTGCAGCAGACGCTCGCGTTCTTCTTGCAACTCCTGATTGAGCAGTTCGCTGCGCCGCAGACGCAGCACGTGCTGGATGCGCTCGACCAGGTCCTGATTGTTAAACGGTTTCAGAACATAATCGGCGGCGCCCGCCTTCATCAGCTCGACGGCAATCGCTTCATTTCCCTTGCCGGTAAACATGATGACATAGGTCTGTGGAAAATATTTGCGGATCTGTTTCAGGGCGGTCATGCCGTCCATAGCCGGCATCATATAATCGAGGAGGACCAGATCCGGTTTCTCTTGCCGCACCAGACTCAGCCCCACCACACCATTTTCGGCAGTGAGAACCTCGAATCCCCTGTTGTGCAGAATCATCGAGACGAGTTCGAGAATGATTTTCTCGTCATCGATGATCAGAATTTTTTCCGCCATGGATTTCCCGCCCGCTTTTCTTCGGCTTTCGCCATCGACAAGAATAGCAGAATAGCTTTTTCGGCGTCTTGTTGACAAGGGAGAAATCCCTACCGTACCAATGGAAAAGGCGGCCCGTGAGCCGCCCGTCCTTGTTCTCGTTTCCGGTCTTTCGCTTAAAAAGGTTTGCGTATCGTCAGAACCGGAACCGGCGATTTGCG